>NZ_CP136594.1:657500-3229167 GCF_032852305.1 Parasphingorhabdus sp. SCSIO 66989 | reverse complement strand
CACCCATTATCTCGAAGAAGCCGAAGAGCTGTGCGACCGCATCGCGATTATCAACCATGGCAAGGTGGTGGCGCTGAAAGATACGGCCGACCTGATCGGCATGGCGCGTGAGAAGAATATCGTCCTCAGCACTGCCTCGGAAATAACCAGTGCGCCGCAACATGATCTGTTCGATCGTGCCGAGCTGATCGACCCGCATACGCTCGAGATCAGCTATAACAAGGACAAGACCAATGCCGGTCAGGTGCTGAGTGTCGCGCGCGAAGCCGGGCTGGAGATCGTTGATGTCACCACCCGTGAAGCAGATCTGGAAGATGTGTTCCTTAATCTGACACGGTCAGAATGAACGCGCTCTACGACAGTATCGGCATAGATTACAGCAATCTGCGCAAAGCCGACCCGCGTATCGCGGCGCATATCCGTAATGCGATTGGCGATGTGGCATCGGTGTTGAATGTCGGTGCCGGAACCGGGTCTTATGAGCCCGGCGATCTGGAAGTAACGGCGCTCGAACCTTCGGCGCAGATGATCAGCCAGCGACCGGCTGATGCGGCGCAAGCGGTTCAGGGATCAGCCGAAAATATCCCTTTTGCCGACGACAGCTTTGATGCAGCTTTAGCGATATTGACCGTCCACCACTGGGCCGACGCAGCAAAAGGCCTTGCGGAAATGCGCCGGGTGGCGCGGAAAAAGATCGTCATTCTGGCATTCGATCCCGGTTTTCGTGAAAACTGGCTATTGGACTATTGGCCACAACTGGCTGCATTGGACGATGCCCAGATGCCGCCTATGGATTTTTATTCCGGCATTCTCGGCCCGGTGCAGATATCGCCGTTGCCTGTTCCGCATGATTGTAGCGACGGTTTTCTCTATGCCTATTGGCGGCGACCCCAGGCCTATCTTGACCCAAGGCTTCGCAAGGGCAGTTCATCCTTCTGGAAAATAGACGGAGTGGACGATGGCTTGGCCCGTCTCGAGCGCGATTTGGCAAGTGGCGAATGGCAAAAACGCTATGGCGATTTATTGGGCCAGGAACAGCGCGATATGGGGTATAGATTGCTCGTTGCGGACCTTGCCTGATCCTAAAAGCTTCGACCCAGATGGCGTGCATGGTCCATGCTTTGATGCAGGATGCGGATAATCCGCACCTCATCGCCTCTGATAGAGAAAAAGATGAAATGGGCGCGATAGCTTTGGCGGCGAAAGCGATCAGGGATACCGGGAACGCTGCGCCCTTTTTCAGGTTCGGCGGCAATCTCGTCCATCCTGTCGAGCAAGCCGCCCATATAGTCGAGAAGCTGCGCTCGCCCCCAATTTTTCAATGTATAGGCAGAGATACTGTCCATATCCCGACGCGCGCGCCGGGTAAGCACCAGTTTCACGGATTGGCCTTCAGAAATTCTTCAAAGGCTTCTCTGGGTGACAGATCATCAATGCCACTTTTCTCGCCTTCGACAAGCGCTTCAAGCAAGGCTTCGCGGGTCCACATGCGGTCACGGATGGCGTCACGGAAAAAGTCGCTGGCATTGGCGTAAAGGCCGCTTTTCACCTGTGCTTCAACAAAGGCTTTCATCTCATCGGGCAGCGAAATGTTCATGGTGGCCATAGGAATATTTGTAAGCAATCCGCCAAAGTTTGTCAATTTGCAGCGCTATGGTGATTGACAGCAGGGCTTTGGCAGCACAGGGAAGCGCGATGCAAAATGATCATGACGTCCTGATTATCGGTTCCGGTGCCGCGGGGCTTTCCGCCGCCATTGCTCTGGCAAGTGAGCGCAAGGTGCTCGTGCTGGCCAAGGGGAATATTTCGGGTGGCTCTACCGCCTGGGCGCAAGGCGGGATTGCGGCTGTGCTCGAGGCGGGTGATACTTTTGAGAGCCATATCGAGGACACGATGGTCGCCGGAGCCGGGCTTAACCGGCGCGAGACGGTGGAATTTGTCGTCGAGAATGCGCCCGATGCGATCAACAAGCTGATTGATTATGGGGTGCCGTTCAACCGTGAGGGCGATAATGACCTCCATCTCACGCGCGAGGGTGGGCATAGCCATCGTCGTATCGTGCATGTCGATGATGCCACCGGATGGGCGGTGCAGGAGGCGCTGGAACGCGCCGCCAATGCCAACCCCAATATCACCATTTTGCCGGATATGGTGGCGATTGATCTGATCGCGGACCGGCATCTGGAAAGCCCGACCGGTGAGGAACGTATCTGGGGTGCCTATACCCTCAATCGCCGCACCGGGCGGGTCGAGACGGTGACCGCACGCGCAACGATTTTGGCGACCGGCGGGGCAGGAAGGGCCTATCTCTTCTCCACCGCACCGCGCGGGGCCACCGGAGACGGAATCGCCATGGCCTGGCGCGCGGGGGCGCGTGTCTCAAATATGGAGATGATGCAGTTTCACCCCACCTGTCTTTACAATCTGGAGGTCAAGAACTTCCTGATTACTGAGGCGGTGCGCGGGGAGGGCGGGCATTTGCTGATCCCCGATACCGGCTATCGCTTTATGGCCGATTTTGATGACCGGCTGGAACTGGCGCCGCGCGATGTTGTGGCGCGCGCGATTGACCATGAGATCAAGCGGCTGGGCCTCGACTATGTCCATCTCGATATCAGCCACCAGCCTGCCGATTTCGTCAAAGGGCATTTCCCGACCATCTATGAGAAGCTGCTGACCCTCGGCACCGATATCACCAAAGAACCGATCCCGGTTGTTCCGGCACAGCATTATACCTGTGGCGGGGTGCTGATCGATTTGAAAGGGCGCACCGACCTCGACGGACTCTATGCTGCTGGAGAAGTCAGTGAGTCCGGGCTGCATGGCGCTAACCGTCTGGCTTCCAATTCCCTGCTCGAATGCTTTGTTTTCGGCGATGCTGCAGCACGCGATATTCTGGATAAATGGGACGAAATGCCAACCCCGCCCGCGGTACGCCGCTGGGATGAAAGCCGGGTCACCGATTCCGATGAGGAAGTGGTAGTACAGCATAACTGGCGCGAGATACGCCGTTTCATGTGGGACTATGTCGGCATTGTCCGCACCACCAAAAGGCTCGAGCGGGCGCAGAACCGGGTGCGGCTGCTCGCCGAAGAGGTTGAGGAATATTATGGCAATTTCCGGGTGACGGCGGATGTGATCGAACTCAGGAATTTGGTCGATGTTGCCGACCTTATCGTAACCTCAGCGCTGGCGCGTGAGGAAAGCCGTGGCCTGCACTATACCCAGGATTATCCCGGCCAGCTTCCTGAGGCCAAGGACACCATATTGCAGCGTGATTAACCGCGCTCTGCGATTTGCCGGCACTGCGTTATCAATATCTTAACCTTATGGGTTTACCACCATGTGCGTGCCAACATTGGTACGCTTTCCTCCCTTCAGGCTTATAGCCTGCCTATGGGTCGTTCTTCGGGGCGACCCATTTTTTTGCACTGCACAATATTGCTCAAGTGGCTGTGCTGGCCTATGCAGTGCCTATGAACGGACTATATCCCGATCCCAATGATGGCCCTACTGCCGTTGTGTTGCTCTCTGGCGGGCTGGATTCCATGGTTTCCGCCGCTTTGGCGCGCGAGCAGGGCTATGCCATTCACGCGCTCACCATTGACTATGGCCAGCGGCACAAGCGCGAGATTGAGGCAGCAAAGGCGATTGCGCGCGAATTGCGTGCAGCGCAGCATATCATTTTGCCGCTTGATCTGAGGCAATTTGGCGGATCGGCGCTGACTGATGATATTGATGTGCCGAAAGAAGGTGTCGGTGCTGGCATTCCGGTCACCTATGTCCCGGCGCGCAACCTGATTTTCCTCTCGCTTACCCTGGGTTGGGCCGAGGCCTTGGGCGCGCGGGATATCTTTATCGGCGTGAATGCGCTGGATTATTCGGGTTATCCCGATTGCCGTCCGGAATTTATCGACAAATTCACCGAGCTGGCGGAGCTGGCCACCAAGGCGGGCGATGAAGGCAAGCCGTTTACAATCCATGCCCCGCTACAGCATCTTGGCAAGGCCGATATTGCACGCGAAACAGGACGACTGGGTTTAGACCCGGCGCTGAGTTGGTCCTGCTATGACCCTGCTCCGGATGGCCGGGCTTGCGGGTTATGCGATAGCTGCCGCCTGCGTAAACAGGGTTTTGCCGAAGCGGGTTTGATAGATACGCTGCCCTATGTGGTGTGACCAAAGATTACTCTTCGTTGTCAGTACCTTCTTCCGCATCACCTGCACCATTATCGTCGTCTGAGTCGCTTTCAGAAGTGGCATTTTCATTGCTGGCAGCAGGCGCAGGGGAAGAACCATTTTCGTCCTCATCCGTCTCCTGGGCGTCTTCCGCCAGCGGATTCTCGCCAAAGCGATCGAGCGTGATCATATCGTCGCTGACCGAGCCTTCGAGGACATCAATATCGCCCAATTCGCTCTCGGTCGCTTCGCCTTCACCCTCGGTATTGCCGCCACAGGCAGTAAGCGCCAGAGGCAGCAACAGGGCGGTGAGAAGAGCTGGCTTGTAGATGGTCATGCGCATTGTCCTTTCGCGCTATTGGTGCCCAGTGCGTTGAGAAATGTCGGCAGATGCCGCTCCAGCGCGGCGTCGAAATCGTCCATGTTGGCGTCCTTACCTAAAGCACGCAGGCTGGTCACCGGATATTCACTAATCCCGCAAGGGATAATCCCGGTAAAATGGTCGAGCGCCGGGTCGATATTGACGGCAAAGCCATGCATCGTCACCCATTTGCGCACTCTGATACCTATGGCGCCGATCTTTGCCTCACGGCCATCCGGGCCATCGACCCAGATACCGATACGACCCTCGGCGCGGCGCGCAGCGACATCGAAATCGCTCAGCGCATTGATAACCCAGCCTTCAAGCGCATGGACAAAGCAGCGAATATCGCGCCCGCGCCGGTTGAGGTCGAGCATCAGATAGCCGACCCGCTGACCCGGGCCATGATAGGTATGGCGTCCGCCGCGTCCGGTCTCGAAAACGGGGAAATCCTGTGTCAGCAATTCCGATGGATCAGCGCTGGTGCCGGCGGTGTAGAGTGGCGGATGCTCGAGCAACCAGATCAGCTCTTCAGCGTCACCCGCCTGCACCGCCTGATTGCGCGCTTCCATGGTGGCGAGTGCATCCTCATAGCCGGTCAGGCCATCACTCACCTGCCATTGGGGCGGGGCAATGGTGGCTTTAGGTGAACCTGAGCGTTGCTTTGCTAAAGAAGTTGCCATGGCCCCGATGTGCGCGGCCAAGCATGGATTTGCAAGAGTGATCATTGCCAAACCGGTGCTACAAAAGGATTCATTGTGGCGGTTTATAGGGCTGGACATAAGCGGCGGCCTATCGCATGACCGGCGGGATTCATGGGAATAATGCGGGAAAAGTCAGGACAAGTTTCACGCTATTCCCGTTCTGGTTGTGGGGGGTGTAATGCAAAAGCCATTTGATTTTGGGGCAACGTGGAGCGAAGCGGTCGCTCTTGTTACGGGCAATGTCCAGATATTGATCGCGGTCATTGGCGTGTTCTTTGTGATTCCACAATTTGCAATGACAATGGTGATGGGGGATCCGCTGGCTGGCGCATCTGGCGACCCCAATGCTGTTTTGGACGAAATGCTGACCTTTTATGCTGACAATTTCTTGCCCATTCTGATTGCCAGCCTCATTGGTGTCATCGGTACAGTCACCGTCCTGACCATATATCTTGACGAGAGCCGTCCAACGGTTGGCACAGCCATTGCTGCGGCATTTGGTCTCTTCATTCCCTATTTTCTCACCAGCCTGCTCATGGGTTTGGCTATCGGCATTGGCTTTATGCTGCTTATTGTCCCGGGTATTTATCTTGCGATTAAATTTATCTGCGCTGCGCCCATAATCGTTGCAGAGAAAGAGCGCAATCCGATAGCAGCGTTGCAACGGTCATGGGAGCTGACCAAAGGCAATTCGTTGCGCATTTTCGGGTTTATTGTTGTCTTGTTCGTTGTGCTGTTCGTGATCTCGCTGATTGTCGGCATCGTCGCTGGTATATTCATGATCGCGGGCAGCATTGGTGCCTCAATCGGTCAACTGGTACAGGTGCTGTTTCAAGGTGTGGCTACTGCCTTCAGTCTCGCAATCTCTGCGGCTATTTATCGCCAGCTTAGCGGACCCGGTGCTGGCGAACTGAAAGACACTTTCGGTTGAAGTGGCAGGACGCAATCCCGAAAATCACTGAAATAATTGCGCAAGGGGAAAATCGCTATGCAGCGCTTTGACATAGGTTGCGCCTTTTCATTGACATGGGAGATTGGGAAAGAGTCTTTCCTCAATTGCCTGGGACATGTCGTGATGGCGGGTGTCGGATTTATTGCCATCATCACGGTGTTTTCGTTCGTCTTTTTCGGCGGCTGGTCGGTTTTGTCGGTGATGGGCAGTCAGCCAGCCGGGCTTTTCAACGATGCCACCAGCGTTTTGGGTGTGATATTGTTCGTGCTGGTGGCATTTTTGCCATTCATTGCGGCGCAAATGAGTATCTTCCGGTCGACGTCGACGTTTGAGTCTATCGAGTTTCCCCAAGCCTTTCTGTATGGCTATGGTGCTTCAATACCCGTGGCCGTTGCCGTTTTCGCGATCTACCTGCTTTTTGCTCTACCTTTGGGCGTGTTATTTACCCTGTTCGGTCTTGCTGCCTATGCTGGTGATCTTGACAGCCTCAGCACCGCAGGCGGTTTGATGATCGGCTTTGTTTTCGTGATTTTCCTGCTCTTCTTATTCCCTTTGGCGCTGTTCGTTGTTTCGCGCCTGGGTCTTGCCGGACCGATCATGGCGGCGCGAGGCTCGTATAATCCATTTAGTGCCATGGCGGAATCCTGGCGTCAAACGCAAGGCATGACGCTTATTCTCATGCTGTATAACTTTATCGCCAATCTTCTGGTTTCCGCCATTTACTATGCCGTGTCTTTATTGGGCACGATCATGGATGTCGTTGGCGGTGGACTCTTCTCGCTGATATTAACGCTGCCTGCCTATATCTGCTACTTCATCGGGACCACTCTGATACCAGTGGGGATTTTCAGAACCCTGAATGCGGATCGCGACAGCCAGGAACTGGAAGAGACTTTTGGCTAACCCAAGCCGAGGCTTTGCGGACCAAATTGTAAATTCTCTAATCAGTGCATGGACAGGTTGCCTGGTCTGACGCATGGGCGGATCGCGTCGCGGAAGGGAACATATGCGATGTGTTCGCTAGACCGCCGACCGTCGCAACGGCAGTATCTCATGAGTGTTTAAGGGGAAGTGCAATGGGAAAGACATTCGACCTGGGTAAAGGGTTTAACGATGCGATCGCATTGTTGACCGAGCATATGCAAACGATATTGGTAGCCCTCGGTTTGTTTACGATATTGCCCGCCATGTTGATGCATTTTTTCATTGGATCGACAGAATTGAACGTTAATCCTCTTGCAGCATTCTCGGGGTTCAATGGTATCTGGGTGTTGGTCTCGGTTTTGCTCGGAATGCTGGGCTCGCTGACCATATTTACAGCCTTTCTGACACAGACCAAGACAGATTTGGGCGCCACAATCAGTGCCGCAGCGGCAATGTTTTTGCCTTATCTTCTGACTAATATCATTATGTGGATCGGCATTGGGCTTGGTCTCGTTCTCTTAGTCATTCCTGGCATCTTCCTGATGGTCAAGCTGGTATGTGCCAGCCCTATCGTGGCAGCGGAGAAGGAAAAAAATCCGATTGAGGCTCTAAAGCGCTCATGGGAGATGACCGAAGGCAATGGCATGATTATTTTCGCTTTCCTTCTCATTATCGGAGTAGGCATCATCGTAATTAGCTGGATTAGCAATTTGATTACGCTTGGCATGATTTTGAACGGCGGCGTTGTTGCAATGATCGGCGCACTGCTGGCCGCTATCGTTTCGGCGATTACCTCGGCGATTAGTCTCGCTGCTATCGCTGCGATTTATCGCCAGCTTGCTGAGGGTGTTGACTCAGCAGAACTGCAGGAAACCTTCGGCTAAGTTCTATTCAATAATCGGCACCTGCGGCGCGGCGTCGCGTGGCAGATGGCCGGTCAGGCGGTGGTCGGGCATGGTTGCCATCTCCCGCTTGAAAGGCACAAAGCCATGCTTGCAGTAAAAGCCGAGCGCTGCCGGGTGGTCTAGCGTGCAGGTGTGTAGCCACACCCGCTTCACATCATCGCGCCACGCGCGTTTCAGCGCTTCGCCTATCAGCCATGCGCCATGGCCTTTACTGCTATGGTCTGGTGTGAGGCCGAGATAGACGATCTCGCATTCACCGGGCACGCGAAAGTCGAGTTCTACCATACCGCAAGTGCTGTTATCCGGGGTTCTTACTGCATAGCGCGCTATCCCCGCATCATTGAGCACAGCTTGCAATGCGTCATCGGACAGCAGCAATCGGCCAATCCAAAGCCATTGCGTGCCGATTTCTCGGAACAGCTTGAGATAACTGTCGCATGATGCGTCTTGCCAGTTTTCTAGCTGCAGAATCGAATCAGGGGCTGGCTTCGGTTCTGGTGGCGACAGCATTTCCAAATGGGTGACAATTGTGGCGACATGGCCTCGCGGCACGGGGATTGTGGGTTCGGTCACGGCTGGTTGTGCTTGAGCCTATTCCCAGATCGCCAGCGGCGGCAGGCTCATCAATATCGCATCGATATTGCCACCGGTCTTCAGGCCGAAAATTGTGCCGCGGTCATAGACCAGGTTAAACTCGGCATAGCGACCGCGATAGATGAGCTGGGCGTTGCGGTCGTCCATGTCGAATTCGCTGTCCATCCGCCGCCGCACCAGTCTGGGGAAGATATCGAGAAAGGCGCGCCCTACATCCTGGGTAAAGGCGAAGTTACGCTCGAAACTGTTCTCGCCATCACATTCGAGATGGTCATAGAAAATGCCGCCGACACCGCGATGCACCTTGCGGTGCGGGATGTAGAAATAGTCATCGGCCCATTTCTTGTATTCGGGATAATATTTCGGGTCGTGCGCGTCGCATGCTTGCTGCATTCGGGCATGGAAATCGGCGGTGTCATCCTCTTTGGGTAGCGCCGGGTTCAAGTCCGCGCCGCCGCCAAACCATGCTTTTTGCGTCACCAGAAAACGGGTGTTCATATGCACATTGGGGACATGCGGATTGGCCATATGCGCGACCAGCGAAATGCCGGTGGCGAAGAAGCGCGGATCATCGCCCGCGCCATGGATCTGCTTGGCAAAGTCCTCACTGAACGTGCCCTCGACCATCGAGACATTGACCCCGGCCTTCTCAAACACCCTGCCTTTGATCAGGCCGCTGCGCCCACCGCCGCCGGGTGTGCCATCGCCATCTTTGCGGTCCCATTCATTGTAGGTGAAGCGGGCATCGCTTCCGGCCTCGCGCTCAATCGCCTCAAATTCGGCGCAGATATCGTCGCGCAGGCTTTTGAACCATGTGTTTGCGCGTGTCTTCTGCTCGCTCCAGTCGGTCATATATCTATCCGCTCCCTGTTGTTATTGCATGCTGTCTGGCACGCTGCTCGGCATCGGGCAACCCGGTTAGGGTTTCTTGAGGCGGCACTGTGGCCGGGCGGATGGATAAGCGCCTTGATATGGATCAAGCCACTGTGCTGAAGCGCGTTTGCCTGAGCGCTTCCCCCAGGGCCATGGCGCTGGCGGTGGCGACATTGAGCGATCGGGCTCCGGGTGCCATCGGGATGGCGACAGCATTGTCACAAGCCTGCCGCACCATATCGGGCAGGCCCGCACTTTCTGACCCTGCCAGCAGCACATCGCCGGGCCGGAAGCGGAAATCATAGAGGTTGGTCTCTGCCGGGTTGTCAAAAGCAATGATCCGGCGCGCAGTTTCGCCCGACCGCATCGCCTTTGTAAAGCAGTCCCAGTCGGCGTGCCGAACCGTCTCCGCCTGACCGCCATAATCCATCGCTGCCCGTTTCAACTGGCGGTCGCCCAAAGGGAATCCGCATGGCTCGATAATATGCAGCGGCACCGCCATACAGGCGGCCAGCCGCATCATGGTGCCGACATTGCCGGCAATATCGGGCTGGAACAGCGCCAGAGCTATCGTCGCATCGACGGTGGTTTCCATGGCTAAGTCACTCCAAAATATAGAAATATTGGCAATATAGAGAGGCTATCAAAAGGTAGGTGCAAAAAGGCAGTTGGCAAGAGCGTCGATTTACGGCTAAGAGGCGCGCCAATGGCGATGGAGAGGGCCTGATATCAAAGTCCTTTTGCAGGTTGTGTTTCGGCCTTGGCGGCAGGAACCTTTTTCTTAATCGATCATTTAATCAGATATACCTCTGAACATACAAACGCATAGGTCGAATTGCATGGCAGAACAGCAAGTAATGGACGCAGGCTCGGCAGAGGGCCATGAAGAAGAAGGCGTCCGTCGCCGCGATTTCATTCATATTGCCGCGGTCAGCTTTGGTGGCGTTGGCGCCGCCGCAGTGGTCTATCCGCTGGTAACCCAGATGGCCCCGTCCGCTGACGTTTTGGCGGAAGCATCGGTCGAGGTTGATGTGTCTTCCATCACCCCGGGTCAGACGATCAAGACCGTATGGCGTAAACAGCCGGTGTTTATCAGCAATCTGACGCCGGAAGAAATTGCCAGCGTCAAGGCGGTTGATGTGGCATCGCTGCGCGATCCGCAAACGCTGGAAGAGCGCACACTGCCCGGCAAGGAAAACTGGCTGGTCAGCAAAGCGGTCTGCACCCATCTTGGCTGTGTGCCGCTCGGTGCTGCCGCTGGTGAGGTCAAAGGTGAATTTGACGGCTATTTCTGCCCCTGCCACGGCTCGCACTATGATGCCGCTGGCCGTATTCGCAAAGGCCCGGCGCCGACCAATCTGGAAGTGCCGGAATTTTCCTTCCTTTCTGACACAGTAATCAAAATCGGTTGAGGCAAGAGATATGAGCTTCCCTTGGGCAAAAAAATATGAGCCGACCAATCCGTTCATGCAGTGGCTGGACCAGCGCCTGCCTGTGCCGCGTCTGGTCTATGATTCTCTAGGTGCCGGTTATCCGACGCCGCGCAATCTCAACTATTTCTGGAACTTTGGTTCGCTTGCCGGCATTGCGCTGGTGCTGCAAATCGTAACCGGCATCGTTCTGGCGATGCACTATGCCGCCAACACACAGGTCGCCTTTGGCTCGGTCGAGCATATTATGCGCGATGTGAATTATGGCTGGCTGTTCCGCTACGCCCACGCCAATGGCGCGAGCTTCTTCTTTATCGTCGTCTATATTCACATCTTCCGCGGGCTGTATTTCAGCTCGTATAAAGCACCGCGTGAGATGATCTGGCTCTTGGGCCTGGTGATCTTCCTGCTGATGATGGCGACGGCGTTTATGGGCTATGTGCTTCCCTGGGGCCAGATGAGCTTCTGGGGGGCCAAGGTGATTACCGGGCTTTTCTCGGCGATCCCACTGGTTGGTGAGACGCTTCAGACCTGGCTTTTGGGTGGTTTTGCCCCGGATAATGCCGCGCTGAACCGCTTCTTCTCGCTGCACTATCTGCTGCCATTTGTGATTGCCGGTGTGGTTATCCTGCACATCTGGGCGCTGCACATTCCGGGGTCTTCCAACCCCACCGGTGTAGAAGTGAAGTCGGAAGTCGATACCGTTCCCTTCCATCCCTATTACACCGCGAAGGACGGCTTTGGTCTGGGCATATTCCTGATCATCTTTACGCTGGTGGTTACGCTCGCGCCAAATGCTCTGGGTCACCCGGATAACTATATCGAAGCCAACCCGCTTTCGACCCCGGCGCATATCGTCCCTGAATGGTATTTCCTGCCCTTCTATGCGATCCTGCGTGCCTTCACCGTGGACTTCCTGTTCATTCCGGCGAAGCTGATGGGTGTTTTGGCGATGTTCGCATCGATCCTGCTGTTGTTCTTCCTGCCATGGCTCGACAAGTCGCCGGTACGCTCGGGCAATTATCGTCCGCTATTCCGCATTTTCTTCGTGCTTCTGCTGGTTGACGTGGTGATCCTCACCATCTGCGGTGGTGCACCTGCTGAGGAGCCTTGGGTGATGATCAGTCAGGTCGCATCGGCCTATTATTTCGCCCACTTCCTGTTGATCCTGCCGATTGTCTCGTCCATCGAGAAGCCGAAGCCACTGCCGAACTCGATCACCGAGGCGGTATTGGGCAAGAGCGCTGATGATGGCGCATCTGCCGGAACCACCGGTTCAGCCACTCCTGGCCTACAGCCTGCTGAATAAGGAAAAGAGTCTAACATGATCCGCGCAATCGCTACACTTGTTGGCGTCTTCTTTGTTGGCGTCCTGGTTTATTCCTTCGGCACCGGTCTGGTCACCTATTTGTCAGAGCCGCATGAAGAGACGGCCGAGCATGTCTTTCACAAGCATCCGGAGCATTATGATTTTGCTTCTGACGGCATGATGGGCAAATTCGATACCGCACAGCTGCAACGCGGCTTCAAGGTGTACAAGGAGGTTTGCTCCGCCTGTCACTCAATGAAGTATCTGAGCTTCCGCAATTTCGCCGACCTTGGCTATAATGAGGACCAGATCAAAGCCATCGCTGCCGACTGGGCGATCCAGCAGCCAACTGTTGATCCGGAAACTGGCGAGGCGACAACGCGTCCGAATATCCCGTCCGATCCGCTGCCTTCGCCCTTCCCGAATGAAGTGGCGGCGCGTGCGGCCAATGGCAATGCCTTGCCGCCTGATCTCTCGCTGATCACCAAGGCTCGTCATGATGGCGGCAATTATGTCCGCTCTCTGCTGCTGGGCTATCAGGATCCACCGGCGGAACTGGCTGAGCAATTCCCTGATGCCATGCCCGGTCCGGGTCTTAACTATAACCCCTATTTTGCCAATCTGAACCTCGCCATGGCGGCGCCGATCGCGATTGATGATCAGGTCACCTATGACGATGGTACCAAGGCAACCAAGGAACAAATGGCCACAGACGTTGCCGCCTTCCTGATCTGGGCCGCCGAGCCCAAGCTGGTTGAGCGTCGTCAGACCGGCCTTGCTGTGCTGATCTTCCTGCTTATTGCGACAGGTTTGGCCTATATGTCCTATCGCAGCATCTGGGCTGACAAGAAGAAGCACTGATCGCTACTTCGGACATAACCAAAGACTAGTAAGGCGGGAGAGCGATGCTCTTCCGCCTTTTTAGCGCGTTGCGAATGGCCGACTTTTGTGCGTGAGCAGGCGGGAATAGGTGACCACCGCAATAGACTTCTCGAAGCGCTTTGCCACTTGGCTTATTCGTCATTTTGGCGCTGCTTGCGCGCATTTTATGTCTCGGCCCTAGATCAATTTGAACTCAATAAGATCATCGGGTTCACATTCCAGTCTTGCGTCGAATCTGCTGTGACTGGATTGCAAGACAACCTCTATTGAGTCACTCGCGTGTAAGTCGCTCAGCATTTCTTGATAGTTTGCGCTGTTTTGTATCGCCAGCGAACCGTGAAGAAAAAAATTGTCGATTGCGATGTTTGTAACCTCGCCGATAATCTTCTCATTCCAGATAATCGTGTATCGTATATCGCTCACTTAACGCTCTTTATGATTCGTAAAATTCTGATCTGAATTATACCCCCAAATGTTCGCGCTTAGGAATATCGCACATTGGCGAACGGATACGAATATTTGCGAGTTATCTGGCGCGGCAAGCATATCCGGCTGACTGTCGTGTTTAATTGACAGCCATTTTGGTATGTCGTATATATACGACATGGAGAATGAGATAGAGTCAACTTCAGAATTTGATAGTTGGCTTAGCGCACTGGAGGAAGCTGACGCCGTTGCTGCCGCGAAGGTTATTGGCCGGATTAACCGGATGAAGCTCAATAACTTCGGAGACTGTAAACTTCTTGATGACGGTCTGTGGGAGGCCCGAATTGATTATGGGCCGGGCTATAGGCTGTATTACCGCAGGACCGGCAGGACAGTTTACCTCATGCTGGACGGTGGCACAAAGCGGACACAGAAACGCGATATAAAGCGATTGAAAGGATAGACGATGGATAGCAAGCCCTTTGACGCTGCAAAGCATATCACCAAAGCAGACACAGCTATCGCGCTGCTACAGGATGCGGTTGAGTCTCAGGATCCCCGCCTGATCGCCATGGCCCTTGGCGACATTGCTCGATCCAATGGCATGTCTGACCTTGCCAGAAAGACAGGCATTAACCGCCAAGCGCTGTATCACGCCTTTGGTGAGGAGGGTAACCCAACCCTCTCAACTCTCCTTGCCACCCTCAATGCCTTGGGGCTTAAACTGGAACTAAAGTCTGTCCAGGAGCTGGCGGACGTATAGGCGGGCTTATGGCGCTCAGGTGGCAGGACAGACGAGACCACCATCGCCGACCTCAACATCGAGAACTATCATTAATGGCTGTTACCATTCATCCCTCGATCCGCGTCCACCCGGGCCCTTGGCTCAAGCGCACCTATGTTGAGCCCTACAAGATGACCATAGCGGATGTTGCCAAGCACTTGGATGTGACTCGCGCCAATATGAGCAGGCTGCTCAATGGCAAGGCTAGCCTGACCCCGGAAATGGCGCGCCGTTTTGAGGATGCCTTTGGCGTGAAGGCGGCGACCTTGCTGCGTATTCAGGCAGACTATGACCTTGGTCAGCTTGAGCTATCGGGCAAACCGACCGGAGTAGCGCGCATTCCCGAGCCAGTATGATAGGCTATCGGCTTGGCCAGAGAATTGGCAGGTAATTGCTGGATGACAAGCTGAGTGACCATTCCAAAAAGAACAGCTTGTGCATTAGGAAAAACTGGAGCGGGTAGCGGGAATCGAACCCGCATAACTAGCTTGGAAGGCTAGGGCTTTACCACTAAGCTATACCCGCTCAGCCGAGGCGCTATTGCCAGCATGTGTGCGCCTCGTCAATATTTTTGGTTATGCGCGCCAGGGTCGAGCACGCCCGTGGCTTGGGGCTTTCCCGTCAGGCGGCAGGCTGTTCTGCCGGTGCGCGGAAATAGCGCAGCATATGGCCGACAAAGTCCATCTTGCCGAGTTCGACACCGAGATGACGCATAATCGCATAGGCGGTGGTGGCGTGGAAATAGATTTGCGGCAGCGCCCAATCGCGCGCATATTGGGCGCGGGTCAGGTCGAACACCATGCCATTGGGGATGGTCAACTCGACCATCGCGTCTTCGTCCCCTGCAAAATCATCCTCTGTCAGATCACCCAGCAGTGTCAGCGTCTCGGCAACCAGTTGCTTCAGCGCATCAAAAGCGACGATATCCTCGGGGATCGCCGGCATATCCTTGCCGGTGAGCTTGGCAGCCGAATCGCGTGCCTGCCCACAGACAAAGCGCACCTGGGAAGAAAGCGGCAACATATCCTCTGACAGGCGGGTGTCCATCAGCTCGTCATTGCTCTTGCCAGCGGTTTTGGCCCATTCGCTTGCCTTGTCGAGCTGCGCCGACAGGCCGTTCAGCAATTGGGTAAAGGTAGGCACGGTAAGAGCATAGAGCGACATGGATGTTCCTTTCTGCATGGGGGTGTTTTGCTTATGTCAGTGTTGGGAGGTACAATAGGGCAGGTTTGGCAAGGCTGCCAAGCCAATATACGCTGTTTTGCAGCGCAGCCTGTCGCTCAAATGAACATGGCTGTCAGGCTGATACATTGTGCGACAAAAAGGCTGTGATGCTGACAAATGTCTGCGACAATGGCAGCCCATAACCAAGGTCAAGGAGCCGCAGTGACTATACCCTCATCTGTTCCCCTGGCTGCGGCTCCCCCCTTTTTTGAAACGCTGGATTAGCGAGGTAAACCGATATGAAGAAGACGATAGCAATTTCCGCATCTGTAGCGATGGCGCTAGCGGCCGGTGTCGCTCTTGCACAACCCGGACCCGGTGGCGACCGTATGGCCCGCGCAGACAGCAATGGCGACGGTGTTGTCACCCGCGACGAAATGACCGCACAACTGCAAGAGCGCTTTGCGCGTATGGACGCCAATGGCGATGGCCAGATCGACCCGAGCGATCGCGAAGCCAAGAAAGGCGAGCGTTTTGCCAAGATGGACGCCAATGGCGACGGTCAGGTCTCGCTTGATGAGATGAAGGCAGCGCAGGCCGAGCGTATCGAAAAGCGCTTCTCTCGCCTTGATACCGACAATAGCGGCACTTTGACCGAAGAAGAATTGGCCACAGCGCGTGAAGGCCGTCGTGGCCGACGCGGTGCTGAAGGCAGGGGTCGCGGTGATCGCGCACAAGCAATGCTCCGCCGCGCCGATAGCGATGGCGATGGTGCCGTCAGCTTTGCCGAGATGGAAGCACAGGCGCTGCGTCGCTTTGACCGCGTTGACACCAATGGCGATGGCCAGATCACCGAAGACGAGCGCGCCGCGGCACGCGAAAACTTCCAGCGTCGTCGCGGTGGTCGGGGCGGATAACCCCCTGCGCACAGTTTCTCCCAGGTTTAAGGCAGCTTGTCGTCAAGGCAGTGCTGCCTTAGGCTTATCTGTCTTTTGGCCATGCTTCTATCATTCCATTCGCATATGACCGACCCAAATCCCGATGCCCATAAGCCGCATATCCTGCTCGTCGATGATGATCAGGATTTGCGCGAATCTGTCGCGGACTATCTTTCCGGGCATGATTTCCGCGTCACAGCAGCAGCCCATGCCGGTGAGGCGCGGACGTTGCTGCGCACCGCGCTCTATGATCTGGCGCTGCTTGATGTGATGATGCCGGGCGAGGATGGCCTGAGCCTATGCCGCCATTTGGCGGACAAAGGCGATATGCCGGTGATTATGTTGACCGCGCGCGGTGAGGCCACCGACCGGATCATCGGGCTAGAAATTGGTGCCGATGACTATGTTACCAAGCCGTTTGACCCGCGCGAGCTGGTGGCGCGTATCCGCACGGTGTTGCGCCGGGTCGAGCGCGCCGGGCGCTATGCCCAGGAAGAACGCATTGCCGGGTTCAGCTTTGATGGCTGGGTGCTCGACAGTGTCAAACGCTCTTTGACCGATCCTGAAGGTGCATTGGTGCCGTTATCATCGGCGGAGTATAAAATGCTCGACGTGTTTGTCCGTCACCCGCGTCAGGTGCTCAATCGTGACCAGCTGCTTGACATGGTGCAGGGCCGCGAGGCGCATCTGTTTGACCGTGCGGTGGACAATCAGGTCAGCCGATTGCGCAAGAAAATTGAAGCGGATAGCCGCGACCCGCAACTGATCCAGACGGTGCGCGGCGGCGGCTATATGCTGGCAGCGAATGTCACCACCATGGGCGAGCACGGGTGAGCGAGGCGAGCGCCGAGCAACGGCGCTTCAGGCTATGGCCACGCAGCCTGATTGGCCAGGTGTGTGCGGCGGTGGCGATTGCGCTGCTGGCTGCACAGCTGTTTAACGCGGTGCTGCTCTATCGCGGCCAGCAGGTGCAGCGCGATGTGCAGCTGGTCAATGCGCTCGGTGTGCGGATTGTCACCACCACAGAGCGGCTCAATGAAGCGCGAGAGCGACGGGCAGTGCGTATGCGACGGCGTGGCTTTACCGAAGAAGAAATCGCTGATGAAAATGAACAATTCCCGCGTTTTCGCCGCCGCGCTTTCCGGCGCGGTATCACGCTGGAGGACAATCCACCCGATATTGCGGAAATGGAGCTGCAGCCGACATTGACCAAAAGGCTGTCCGATTTGCTCGATGGCTATGAGATCGCGCATGCCAAGCTTGCCGTCTATTATGATGATCGCCCCAGGCTGCCACCCGCGGATGCTATCGCGCCACCAATGCTTTCGGATACGGGTCGGGTGATGGCGGTGTTGCAGCGCCCCGATGGCCAATGGCTTGCCACCCGCGTACCGGCACCGCCCAGTATTTGGCGCATAACTGGCTGGCTGATCGTTCAGACGCTGCTGCTCTATATTGTTTTGCTAGCAACGATCATATTTGTGGCGCGGCGGATCACCCGACCCTTGGCACAGCTTACCGAGGGCGTGCGGGATTTTGGGGACACCCAGCGGCATGAGCCGATCGCGCCCTCTGGCCCCGATGATGTTGCCGGCCTCACCGAAGCGTTTAACCGCATGAGCAGCCGCATTGGCGCGATGCTGGATGAAAAGGACGTGATGCTGGGTGCTATTGGACATGATCTCAAGACACCTTTGGCCGCCCTTCGGGTGCGGGTGGAGTCAGTTCAGGATGAGAAATTGCGCACCCGCATGGTCGCCAGTATCGATGACCTTAACCGCTCGCTGGAGGATATGCTGGCACTCGCCCGCATTGGCCATGACGTGCAGCCGCCGCAACCGGTCAATATCGCGGCTTTGCTTGATACCATCGCTGATGAATTTTCCGATCTCGGCAAAGACGTCGAGTTGGTGAATGTCTCGCGATTGGTGGCACCAGTGCATATTACCTGGATGCGCCGTGCGGTGCGCAATCTGGTGAGCAATGCGGTGCGCTATGGTGAAAGGGCGAGAGTGTATCTGCACCTTGAAGGCAAAGAGGCGATTATCCGCATTGACGATGATGGCCCGGGCATTCCCGAGGAAGAATTGCCGCATATCTTCAATGCCTTCTACCGGCTTGAAAAGTCACGCAATACAGTCACTGGCGGCACCGGCCTGGGGCTGACATTGGCGCGTGCGATCGCCGAGCAGCATAAAGGGGCGTTGACCCTCAACAATCGCATTGATCAAAGTGGAGTAATTATCGGCCTCAGCGCAGAACTGCGCTTTTCGGTTTCCTAGAAATCGGCTTAACCCGCGCTTTGGTGTCGTTCGCCGAAAACTCCATGCCGTTCATCCAGCTTTAATGTTTACAGCCGTAGTCGATTGAGCTTACAGTTGTAAACATCATGCGCGAGTCGTGTTCTTGTAGACTCCGCGTGAGAGCTGGGGAGAAAAGATATGGCCGTAGAACGCATCAGTGATGCAGAGTTTGAGGTGATGGATTGCCTGTGGGACCAGTCGCCGTTGACCGCATCCGAAATCTCTGAACGCGTGCCTGCCGACCGCAAATGGTCGTTGCAGACGGTCAAAACCCTGCTTTCGCGCCTCGTCAACAAGGGCGCGATCACCCATGAAGTCGATGGCCGCCGTTACCTTTATCGTCCGCTGCTTGAGCGTCAGGATTATGTTGCCGGTGAATCGAGCCGCTTCGTCGACCGCCTCTTCTCCGGTCGTGCGGGTCCATTGTTTGCGCATCTTGCCGAACGTGAAGCATTTTCCGAAGAGGACATTGCCGAAATTGAGCGTCTCCTGAAGGAGATGAAAAAATGAGCAATCTCTCGCTAGCGCAAATCTTCTCTACTGAGACCTGGCTGCTTTGGAGCGGTGATACAATGATTGCGACGGCATTGCTGATCGCTGTGGTTTTGCTTATCCGCCGACCGGTCGCCCATTTTTTCGGCGCGCAGCTCAGCTATTTGCTGTGGCTTCTGCCGCTGGCGCGACTGTTTCTGCCAGCGTTTAGCCAGACCATCGAAGTTGATGCGCCGCTTGCTAATGTCAAAGAGTCAATTGCGGCCAAAGTGGCAGAAGGTGCTGGTGCACCCGCAGCAGTTGTTGCCGATGCACCACCAGCGCATGATGCCATGGCGCCCTGGTTGAGCGATTTTGGTATCTGGCCGTTGTTGATTACTGTCTGGCTGGGCGGTGCGGCGTTGTTCCTGATCGTGCAACTGGCGATTTATCTGCAGCATCGCCGCGAGATACTGGCTGACGCGCGCGAACTGAACCGGATTGACGATATCCGCATTGTCGAGGTTGCAGACATAGAAGGCCCGTTTGCTTTCGGTGTATTGCGCCGCTTTATCGCGGTGCCGCTGGATTTTGCCACCCGCTATACCGATGCGGAGCAGCGTCTTGCGTTACGCCATGAGCTGTCACACCACAAAGCGCGTGACCTTTGGGCCAATTTTGCCGCGCTGCTGCTGCTGGCATTGCACTGGTTCAATCCGCTGGCATGGCTGGCATATCGCTATTTTCGTTTCGACCAGGAAGCCGCCTGTGATGCGCGCGTATTGGCGCGCGCCGATGATCAGGAAAGGGCGCAATACAGCCGCCTGATCGCCAAGGCAGCCACCGGTCGCACATTGGCTTTGGGGAGCCCGTTAACACCAAGAGGGAAGTTGAAAGAAAGGCTTATCCTGATGAACCAGCAACCCAAATCACGCGCGCGTCGTGCCCTTGGCTCGGCCGCGATGATTGGCGGCACCGCCACCGCCTTGGCCCTGACCGCGACGGTTAGCTATGCCTATGTGGTCAAACCGGTTGAGAAAGTAGACCTTGAACCATCAGAGGTTACGGAAATAGCCGATGTTCGTTCTGTTGAGGTTACGCCCGAGCCGCCTGAGGCGCCTACGGTGGAAGTCTCTGATGAAGATGTGGTCATTGACTCGGATGGAACAAGAGTGATTGTCATTGAGACACTGGATCAAGACGACGACGTAGAGGTTGATCTTGATCAAGAAGTGAGTCGTGAAGTGCGTGTTTTCCATAGTGATGCCGGGGAAACTGAGCGAGTCATTCGCGTTCGCACCGATCCCAAGACAAGGATTGCAATCAGCGAAGCCAAGGCAGAAGCATTGCGTGCACGCGCTGAAGCACATGCCAGAGCAGAAGAGGCTCGGGTCCTTGCCCTTGAGTCTATTGAGGGCATGAATGTCGAGCTGATGATTCCGCAGCTGAGCTTTCGCAAGGATTGCTCGCGCGGAGCGGATACCGAGAAGGTCGTTACCGATACGTCTAACGGCCGGACGATGCTGATGGTGCGCATGTGTGATCGTGAGCATCTTGCTGAAGCCCGTTCAAGCGCCCTTGAAGGGCTGCGTGAAGCACGTGATGATATTGCAAGCGAAACGGATATCCCGGAGAAGTTACGCAAGAAGCTGATGCGCACCTTTGATGAGCAGATTGCACGGCTGGAAGCAGAGCGCAGTTAAGCGCAACACAGGTCCCGCCATCGGTAGCCGCATGTACCGGTGGCGGCACGGCCAATTGGGGGGAGGGCAGGCAGCGCATCCCTTGGATCACTCAAAGCGCTGTCTGTTCTTTGGTCGCTTTTCTTTTGCCCGCTGCCATGGCACATATAGTCTATGAGCCTATCAGCCCTACCTGAAGAACCCTTTCCCACCGGTATATCCGAGCAGCTGGAGCCCTTGGTGGCGCGGGTGTTAGCGGGTAATCCCTCGCCCTTCACCTTTACCGGCACCCAGACCTATCTGGTCGGCAATGCCAGCGATCGCGCGGTGATCGATCCAGGCCCTGCCGAGCCCGATCATATCGATGCGATTATCGCCGCTGCCGGAGGGGCGACGATCGTCGCCATCTGTTGCACCCATACCCATCGTGACCATTCGCCTGCTGGGGCACCTTTGGCCGAGGCAACCGGTGCCCCGATTATCGGCTGTGCGCCGCTGGTGCTCAATGATGATGGTCCGCGCGCGGATGAGGCCTTTGATACCAGCTATGCGCCCGACCGGGTGCTGGTCGATGGCGAGCGTCTGTCTGGCGATGGCTGGACTTTGGAAGCGGTGGCAACGCCGGGCCATACCAGCAACCATCTTTGCTATTCGGTGGTGGAGAGCGGCGCGCTGTTCACCGGTGATCATGTCATGGGCTGGTCAACCAGCGTAATCTCGCCGCCCGATGGCGATATGGCGGCCTATATGGCGTCGATGCAAAAGGTGCATGATCGCGACGACAAGGTCTATTATCCGGCGCATGGCCCGCAAATCGACAAGCCTCGCCAGCTTGTGCGCGGCATGATGGGCCACCGCAAACAGCGCGAGAAACAGATTTTGAAGCAGCTCGACAATGGCCCCAAGGCGATCAAGGCGATGGTGCCGGAAATGTATAAGGGGCTAGACCCGCGGCTATTCGGTGCGGCGGGTCGCTCGGTGCTGGCCCATCTTATTGATCTGCAAAATCGCGGGGTGGTGGCCGAAAATGAAGATATATGGTCCAAGGTTGCTGCTGATTAATGCTTGGGTTTTCTTTTGCATTTTTATTCATGATGCAGGATTCACTTCTCCAGGTGCCTCTGCCTGAAGAAAAGTCTGGTGATCCTCATGTTCTCTCACCTGCGGACATAGGGAATTTCGCCATGTGTCATGGTGCGGTAGATGGTCTGGTCGCCAATATAGAGACGACCATCGCTGGTGCTGTGGATACGGTGCCGGATGCTGTGAGCGAAACGCAGGCCAAATTGGGCAGACTTGCATGGCTTTTTGACGTTCTTACCCGAAAAGCTATTATGGAAGATTCCGGCTATTGGTCAGTTCAGTCAACGACCGACAATTATATCGAGGCAGAAAGGGCGCATCGCTATCGACCGCAGTCTGTCACAACCATCACTGCCTATGTCAGAGATAGCCTGGACAAGCTGGATGAACCCTGCGAAGAGATGGTCGAGCGGGTAACCATGCGGTATTTTCCCGACGGCTATCCGCGCCAGATTGATTGATATCAGGCACTTCGCCCTTCATAGTCCCCGCGCACAAAAGCCTCGCTGAGCGCAAATTTCTGGATCTTGCCCGAGCCGGTTAACGGCCACTCCTCAACCCATATCCAATGCGTCGGGGTTTTCTGTGGCGATAGACGTTCGCGGATAAAGGCCTTGAGCTCACTGGCGCTGGGCTTCTCCCCCTCCGCCGCGCGCATGAAACAGGCGACAATCTCGCCCCATTTGTCATCTGGCACACCGGCGACCGCGACCTCCGCCACCATCGGATGCTCGAGCATCGCCGCTTCAATCTCCGCCGGGAACAAATTTTCGCCGCCGCGGATGATCATCTCCTTCACCCGCCCAGTAATCTTGCAATAGCCACGGTCGTCCATAGTGCCGAGGTCGCCGCTATGCAGCCAGCCATCCGCATCAATCGCCGCAGCCGTGGCCTCGGGATTGTCATTATAGCCCTGCATTACATTATAGCCGCGGACACAGATTTCGCCTTGCGCGCCAATCGGGCAGACTGAGTTATTATTGGTGTCGCGGATCGACACTTCCATATGGGGCAGCGGTTGCCCAATTGTCTGGGTCAGATCGGTCTCGCTGTCATCCGGCCAAGTGTGGGTTACGCCCGGCGAAGCCTCGGTCTGACCATAGATGATAAGGGTCGGCGCACCGAAAATCTCTTGCCCACCACGCACCAGCTCCGGCGCGACCAAAGCACCGCCGCTTACTGTTCGGCGGATGGAGGAGCAGTCCGCGCCTGTGGCCCGTGCTGTTTCGATCAGGGCTATCAACATGGTTGGTACGCCGCCCATTATATCTAGCTTTTCGCGCTCAATGGCGGTCACAATAGCGGCTGGATTAAAGCTGGACGCCAATACCAGCGTCGCCCCGGTCGTCAGACAACCCAGAACGGCGATCGCGCTGCCCGAGGTATGAAATAGCGGTAGGGGACATAGATATCCGTCTGCCTGTTTGACGCCGATGCGTTGAAATACGTCATAATTGCTTTGCAACAGGCCCTGCTGGTACAGCAGCACTCCCTTGGGGAAGCCCGTGGTCCCCGATGTATATTGTATCTGCGCAATGAAAGAGGGTTCTGTTTCGCGCAGTTCACCATTTTCATGTCCGTGGAGCAATTGCGTATCATCGGTGATATCGATTTGGTGCCTTATGGCAGACAGACCTTCACAGCTTTCATCAACGATCGGCTTTAACTCTGCGCCGCGCACGACGGGCGCATAATAGATGGCTTCGGCGCCCGATTGCTCAAGCACAAACCGCACCTCTCGCGCCGTGAAAGACGGATTAACCGTGACCAGCGTTATGCCCGCAAAGGCCGCGCCATATTCCATCAGCACCCATTCGGGACAATTGCCGGCGAATATCGCAATCCGCGCGGCTTTTGCATGACGCGATGCCAGAGCGCGACCCAGCTTTTCGGCATCCTGCAGCAGTTGTGCATAGGTCCATTCGCGCCCGATACTGCCATCGGGCAGCAACTCGCGCATGGCTTTGATATCCGGGATATTCTGCGCCTGCTCGCGCAGCATCTCTGCGATGGTAATCTCGCGATAAGGGGTGTCGGTCTGCGCAGGGAAATAGGATTCGCTAAGGGCGACTTGATACATAAGGGCATTCTCCCGCTGCCGACCCTTTTGGCGGGCCAGTCGATTCGTTGCTTTGCGACTATTTACTATAGCGATCTCGCCACAAATTGCAGGCGGAGCGCCGTCTCGCCGCCTCGCCTTGGGCGGACCCAAGGCATTCTTGCTCGAAAATCGCGCAAGAATCGCTATATCAACTGCAACAACACCGCTCTTGGCTGCCGTTTAAGAGCGCTACACGACCCATATTGATAGGAAAACCCCGCCTATGACCGCCATCAATCGTGAGAGCCTTGCCGGCCTTGATCTCAAAGCCGAAATTGATCGTCTGCGCAAAGAGCGTAACGCCATCATCCTGGCGCATTATTATCAGAAGCCGGAGATTCAGGACCTTGCCGATTTTGTCGGGGACTCGCTCGAACTGTCGCGCAAGGCAGCGGAGACCGATGCCGATGTCATCGCCTTTTGCGGCGTGCGTTTCATGGCTGAGACCGCGAAAATCTTGTCACCCGAAAAGATTGTGGTGCTGCCCGATATGGACGCCGGCTGCAGCCTTGAAGACAGCTGCCCGCCGGACAAATTCCGCGAATTCCGCCAGCAGCATCCCGACCATATTGCGCTGACCTATATCAACTGCTCGACCGAGGTGAAGGCGCTGTCCGACGTGATCGTCACCTCTTCCAGCGCCGAAACCATATTGCAGCAGATACCCGAAGATCAGCCGATCATCTTCGGCCCCGACAAGCATTTGGGCGGCTATCTGGCGCGCAAGTTCAACCGCGATATGCTGTTATGGCCGGGCGTGTGCATTGTGCATGAGAAGTTCAGCGAGACCGAGTTGGTCAAGCTCAAGGCCGAGCACCCTGACGCACCGATTGCGGCGCACCCTGAATGCCCATCCTATATCATCGACCATGCCGATATGGTCGGCTCGACCAGCGCGATCCTGAAATTCGCCAAAGAGACCGATGCTGACACGGTAATCATCGCCACCGAGCCGCATATCATCCACCAGATGGAAAAGGCGGTGCCGGAAAAAACCTTTATCGGCGCACCCGGCGCGGACGGCAACTGCAACTGCAATATCTGCCCCTATATGGCGCTCAACACACTGGAGAAACTCTATCTCGCGCTCCGCGACCTCGAACCGCGCATCGAGATTGAAGAAGAACTGCGTCTGGAAGCGAAGAAGTCGCTCGACCGGATGATGGAAATGTCCGCCGGTTCAATAGGGCAGGGCGATCTCGGGCCGAAGGATCTGGCGCATAAGGTGGGGTAAGGTGAGACTTCAAATATAAGGGGTTCACAATGCAGTTTAGCGAAGCATTCTCGTCAATGGGCTATAATTTGGAAAATAAGCGTCAAGACTGGTCTGCCGAGAAGGATAAAGGCGTTTGCATTAGTTTGTGGTCGAAAGAAACGGACTGGAAAACTCTTACAATGGACAGCAGGCTGCATGCTGGAGACAATCAAATATGGAAAGACAAGCCAGGCAATAAAAAGCGTATTGTTCACGCTCGCCGTGCGCTCGACGAGTTCGATGGATGGATAGACGTCGTTAAAATCGATGGTGAGCCAGGAGTATCTTACGGGACTGCATCACCTTGGATTCCCGAGGAACGTAAGGGCTATCGTTGGCGGGTGACCGATATTGATGAGCACACAGGCCATATAAGGATGCAGGCGCAGAAACCGGACTCTTAGTAATGAACTAGAACTCCGCGTTGACCTTCGGTTGCCATTGCCTTTGCCTTGCGGGGGTGACGGGTTCACTATTACTCTACCTTGATGACATTGGTTAACCCGTTTCCCACCCTCGTACATATGGCGTAATATACGCCCATGCCCCCACGCCGCCGACCCAAGCGTAGACGTTATCTCTGGCTGTTTCTGCCGCTGCTGCTGATCGCGCTGCCCTTTGGCCTGTATGGCTGGCTGCAAAGTGATAGCGGGCAGGCGGCGGTGCGGACGGTGAATACGCTGGCCGCTGCCGATGGTATGGGCAATCGGTCGCTGATGGAGGAGGGCGCGGAGCAGGTGCAGCAAGGCCCGCCTGCGCCGCGGCGGCTGGCGACGTTGATTGCCGCGCTGGGGTCCGATTTTGATGGCGATGTCGGCATTGCGGTACGCTCGGTGGAAAAGGGCTGGGTCGCGGCGCATAAGGCGGAGCGGCTTTATCCGCAGCAGAGCGTCAGCAAGCTATGGGTGGCGATGACGCTGCTTGATCGGGTGGATGCTGGTGATATCAGCCTCGATGATCCGGTGACGCTGACACAGGCTGATCTCACCATTTTCCACCAACCCGTTCGCAAGCGCATAGGCTCGGGCAGCTATACCACCGATATTGCCGATCTGCTCAGCCTGGCGATGACCCGTAGCGATAACACCGCCAATGATGCCCTGTTTCGGCGCGTCGGTGGACAGTCGGGCGTGCAGGCGTTTCTGGCCGAGCAGGATATTCAGGGCGTGCGGATCAGTCCTGGGGAAAAACTGCTACAAATGGCGATTGCCGGGATGGAATGGGATAATCGCTATTCCACCGGACGCACCTTCTGGCGGGAGCGCGACCGGGCTGTCCAAACGCAAGCGCGCGCGTTCACTCGGCGCTTATCTGTCTGATCCGATGGATGGCGCTACGCCTATGGCGATTACCGATGCATTGGCAAGGCTGCAACGCGGCGAATTATTGTCCGAGCCCTCCAGTGCCTATCTGATCGACCTGATGACCCAATCCAAGACCGGGCCCAAGCGCCTGCGCGGCGGACTGGCGGGCGAGGAGGCCATTGGCTGGATATTGCCGCACAAGACCGGAACCGGGCAGGATTTTGAGAAGCTGTCCACCGGCTATAATGATGTCGGCCTGCTGATATCCCCCAAAGGCCAGCATTATGCGCTGGCGGTGATGATCGGCGCGACCAACCGCCCGGTGGCCGAACGGCAGGAACTGATGCAGGCGGTGACGCGTGCTGTCGTGCAATGCGAGGCCGAGGGCTGGCCGGGCTGCTGAATGCTCGACAAGCCATAGCGCCAATGGCAAAAGGCGCGCCATGACCTTTACCCTTGATCGCTTCGACCTCGACCATTTCGTCCGCGCCACTCTGGAAGAGGATATGGGCGGCCCGCTAACCGGCCCGGATCGTGGCCGCGATGTTACCAGCGAGAGCGTGATTCCTGCCGATGCGCTGTTCAGCGGGGTTATGGATGCGCGGCATGATTGTGTTGTGGCCGGTCTACCGCTGGCCGAAGCGTTCTTCCGTGCGCTCGATCCCGATGTCGCGATTGAGGTGCTGGTGGAAGAAGGCGCATCGGTTTCGGCGGGTAGCGATCTGATGCGCCTCAAAGGCAAAGGCCGGGCGATGCTGACCGCCGAACGCAGTGCGCTCAATACGGTGCAGCATCTCACCGGCATCGCCACCATGACGCGCCGCTATGTCGACCGGATTGCGGGTACCGGCGCTACCTTGCTCGATACGCGCAAGACCATTCCGGGGCTGCGCGTTCTGGAGAAATACGCTACCCGCATGGGCGGTGCCGAGAACCATCGCATGGGGCTGTGGGACGCGGCGATGATCAAGGATAACCATGTCGCGGTTGCTGGCGATGTTGGCGAAGCCGTGCGCCGCGCGCGCGATGCCGGGGTGGAGCGGATTATCTGCGAGGTGGACCGGGTCGATCAGATCGAACCGGCCATAGCCGCAGGTGCGACGCATCTCCTGCTCGACAATATGCCACCCGAAGTGCTGCGCGGCGCGGTGACGCTGATCGGCGGGCGGGTTGTCACTGAGGCCTCGGGCGGTGTGACGCTCGAGACTATCTGCGATATCGCCGAGACAGGTGTGCAATATATCTCTGTCGGTCGGCTGACACAGTCTGCCCCGGCAGCAGATATCGGGCTGGATTTTGCGCGTGTTTAAAAGAAGTTTCGTCACCCTGAACTTGTTTCAGGGTCTCAAGCCGCAACCCCCAACCTATCGTGCCTGGTGCCCGAGATGCTGAAACAAGTTCAGCATGACGAGTTGGGGGTTGGTTGCGCCTTGATTGCTCTTATTCTGCTCCTTTTCCCTGTCGCCGCTCAAGCCCAATCCTATCAATGCCGCATTGACGGCGCGTTGCCGACCTCACCGCGGATCAGCCGACCGGCGGATCAACCGGTGCGCGTCCGCCCGATTGATGGCTTTGTGCTGGCGCTGAGCTGGTCGCCGGAATATTGCAAGGGGCGTGAAGATGACAGCCGCGCGGCGACGCAATGTGGTGCGCTCGACAATCGGGATCGTGAGCATCGGCGGATTGGCGATTTCGGTTTTGTGCTGCACGGGCTGTGGCCGGAAACGCGTGGTTCCGACTATCCGCAATGGTGCGCGCCGGTGCGGCCTTTGGCTCCGGCTATTGTCCGCCGCAATCTGTGCATGATGCCTTCGGCGCGGCTGATCAACCGGCAATGGGCGAAACATGGCCGCTGCCTCACCGATAATCCCGGGACCTATTTCCGCATTTCGCGGGTGCTGTTCGATGCGGTACGCTTTCCCGATATGGACCGGCTGTCGCGCGAGCGTGATCTTACGATCGGCGCATTTCGCAAAGCCTTTGCCGCCGCCAATGACGGGCTCAACGCTGATATGATCCGGCTGTCGGTCAATAGTCGCGGCTGGCTGCGCGAGGTGCGGCTGTGTCTGGCCCGCAATTATCGCCCACGTGCCTGCCCAGCGCATTTGCAGCGGAATAAGGATAGTCGGCGGCTGAATATCTGGCGCGGGTATTGAGGCAGGCCTCTCTCCGAAGGAGAGCATTATAGTCTCACGCGGAGGCGCGGAGCCGCGGAGATTTTTTTAGGCGCTACGCGCGAAATCTTTTCGCTTTACATACAATACCGTCAGCCCTGAGCTTGTCGAAGGGCGTTTCTCCACTTGAGAGGCGGGCTTCGACAGGCTCAGCCCTGACGGTTTTGATTGGATCAGTTTGTTAGTTCTTCTCCGCGGCTCCGCGCCTCCGCGTGAACCATTCCTTAGGCCCGTCCCTCGAGCACATTGTCGGCCTGCAAGCCACGCCATCCCAGGAGCAGGACCGATGCTGTGAGCGCCACCAACAGCCCGAAGCTGGCGGGGGCATAGACATTATACAGCCAGACACCAAAGGCCGGGCCCACCACAAAGGCTGCGCCATTGACCGAGGCGACGATGCCCGCCACCTGCCCTTGTTCGGGCCGGGTGACCGATAGCGATGCACCAGCGGTAAAGCCCGGGCGGAACAGGCCAAAGCCCATTGAGGCTACGACATAGCCCAGCGTGATGCTGTGCAATTCGCCCGCCAGACCGATCATCAGACAGCCAATGCCGCCCAGCAGCGCACCCCAGAGCGTTGAGGCGCGCGGGCCCATTTGCAGATAGGGGATCAACCCCCATTGCGACAATAAAGTGGCAATCGCGCCCGCCATCAGCACCAGGCCGGTCGGTCCGGCTGCTTCCGCAGGCGTGGCGCGCAGACCGAGTCGGTCGAGCAGCAGGAAGCCGATCATGCCGAGGATAATCGCCTGAGCATGGCCGCCGAGCAGGCCGGTGACCAGCCAGGGGCGGATGCGTTTATCGGTCCATTTCAGCCGCTCTGGTTCCTCGTCAGTGCTTTCAGTTTCACTATGCTCTGCATGCTCGCCATCATTGCTCACCTTGGCGGCGGAACTGCTGGTGCTTGGTTCGTTCACCACCTGACCGCGCGCGGCATAGCGGGGATCATCATCGGGCAGCCTGAGCCGCAGTGCGAGATAGACCAGCAGGCCGAAGCCAGCGAAGAACAGGAACGGGCTGACCAGCCCGAGCAGCGGCAGGATCAGCAGCGGCGCAATCGCCGGGCCGAGCACCGTGCCCAAGCCGAAGGATGAAGAGATGATAGCCAGCACCCGCGTCCGCAGCGCCCTGTCAGTGCGCGCCGCGACATAGGCTTGCACCGCAGGTGGCGCCGCCGAGCCAAAGCCGCCATAAAGGCTGCGGAAAATGGCAAAGGTTATGATCGTCGCCAACGGCCCCAAATAGCCATTAAGCCCGAACCACAATATCGTCGCGCAAATGGCGAAGGAGCTGATAAAGCCCCACATGCCCAGCTTCATCAGCGCCTTGCGTCCGCGCTTGTCCGACATGCGGGCCCAATAGGGCGCGGTCAGCATCCACAACAGCGCCGACCAGCTATAGGCCAGACTGACCCAGAAATCGGGGATACCCAACTTGGTGCCGATACCCGGCATCACCGATTGCATCGCGGTATTGCCCGCCGCCGTCACCAGCATCACCAGAAACAGCACCGCCATACGATCGCGCGGAACCGTGGTTCCGGCGAGGATAGAGGGGGTTTCGGTTTTGCGCGGTGCGTCCATGCGGCAGGGCATAAGCGGGTGTAGGCGTGAGGGCTAGTATTAAACGCGTATATCCTCCCCGTTTACGGGGAGGTGGCGCGCCGTCGTCCTGAGCTTGTCGAAGGACGAAGGCGGGACGGAGGGGGTTCTCCACTTGCGCTGCGTCTAGCTGCCAACCCCCTCCACCACCTTCGGTGGTCCCCCTCCCCGTCCCGGGGAGGATATATTGCATGACACTATTATGACGAATTGCTTGGGCTTTGATGACAGTGCCGTTATGATGACCGGTGATAAAGGAAGTGGGGAACTGAATGAGCCTGTCAAAATCTGCCGATGCGCCGCTGCTGCAGCGCGCCAAAAACAAGTTGCGCCGCATGTTGGGGCCATGGGGTGTGTTCTTTACCGGCTTTTTGAAACACCCGGTGATGGTCGGGTCGGTGATACCATCATCGCGCTTTACAATCGCCAAGATGCTGGCCCCGGTGGATTGGGACAATACAAAATTGTTCGTCGAATATGGCCCGGGCATTGGCACATTCTGCCAGCCGGTGCTCGACAAGCTGCGCCGCGATGGCACGCTGATCGTGATCGACACCAACCCCGATTTTATCGCCTATCTACGGCGTACCATTAAAGATAGCCGCTTCCACGCGGTGCATGGCTCTGCGGCGGATGTGGCGGAGATTATCGGCTCTTTCGGCTTTGACCATGCCGATTATGTGCTTTCGGGATTGCCTTTTTCCACCTTGCCCGATGGCGTAGGCCCGGCGATTGGCAAGGCGACCGGAGAGGTGGTGCGTCCGGGCGGCGCGTTTCTGGTCTATCAATTTTCGGCCAAATGCCGGGATTATATGGCGCCCTATTTTGATCGTATCGACCAAGGGTTTGAGTTCTGGAATATCCTGCCCTGCAAGCTGTTCTGGGGCTGGAAGGCTGAGGATAAATCCTGATTATTGGTGCACACAAAGCCACTAAGGCACAAAGCACGGTGTAAGCTCGCTTAGTGTCTTCGTGGCTTTGTGTGCACTAAATATGGCGGTGGCCAGCCTTGCAGAAGTCGGAGAATCATTGACATTCGCCCACTCTGCGCCTAGTTCAAGCATTCTTTCCAAACACAAATAGTATTTATGTGGAGCAGCCCATGGCGCGCGTTACCGTTGAAGATTGCGTAGATAAAGTCACCAACCGGTTTGATCTGGTTTTGCTGGCTGCACAGCGTGCGCGCGAGATTTCCGGCGGCGACGAGCTGACCATTGACCGCGACCGCGATAAAAACCCGGTGGTGGCCCTGCGCGAAATCGCCGAAGAAACCATCAAGCCGGAAGAGCTGGAAGAAAGCCTGGTGCAGTCGCTTCAGAAAGTGCAGCTGGATGATGAGGATACCCCGGATGAGGTTGGCTCGCTGAGCAAATCCGCCGAAGCCCTGCGCCTCACCGCATCGGCCCCGACCCGGACGACCTCAATCAGCACCGATTTTGAGGGCTGATTCCCTTCTCCTCCCCGTGCGCCGAAGGCGGATGGGGAGGTGGCTCGCTGAAGCTTTAGCGTAGGCGAGACGGAGGGGTAAGATGGCGCGCACTCCCGGTTCCACCTATAACCGTGCCCGCAAATTGCGCAAAACCATGACCCCGCCAGAGATTATGCTCTGGCAAAGATTACGTACAAGGCCACTAAACCTGAAATTCCGCCGACAGCATCCTGTCGGACCTTATGTGTTGGATTTCTATTGCGCTGCTGCGAGAACGGCCATCGAGATTGATGGCGCGGTGCATGACATGGGTGACAATGCAGAGCGGGATCAAAGACGCGATGATTATCTGGCCAAGAAAGGCATTACTGTTCTGCGCATTGCTGCCCAGGAGGTTATCGATAATGCCGATGATGCAGCGGACCAGCTTGTTCGTGCTATAGCTGATAGGGCGTAAACCCCTCCACCATCCGCCTACGCCCTTCTCAAGCTCGGGGCTTCAGCGGACGGTCCCCCTCCCCATTGCTGCGCAACGGGGAGGAAATAATAAAGATCATCCCCTACCCGCGCCGAGAGAATTGGCTGGAGAGCAACCGGTCTCTGCTCGACAATATCGGGCGCTTCAGCCAATGTCTTGTCCTATGAAGTCCTTGTCGCAAGATCATCCTCTTACCTGGCCTTTGCTGGCCTGGTTGTCTGCAGCGCTGGCAGGCGTGGTAGCGCCTGTCATAGCCATGCTGCTGCTTATGCAAGCCTCCACTCCCGCAATGTCCGCCTTTGCTGGCGGTCCGGTTTTGGCGCTCGGCCTTATGGGCTCGGGGATGATCTCAGCGGCCGCCGCCGGGCGCTTTTGGGTCGGTGTCCTTCTTGCGCTGCTGACGGGTGCTGGCCTCACACTGTTCGCATATGCGCTGGCTATGCCAGCCTTGCCTCATCCGCTTTCAATAGGGTTGGCCTTTCTTATCGCCAGCGTCAGTTTCGCCGCACGGGGCACTCTGTTTGCCCGAAGCGCATTGGGCAGAGGCTGGTTGATTGCGGCCTTTGTCGTCGCTGGTGAGGCAGCCATATTGGCAACAGCCGCAGCGCAGCCAGGCGCGTTGCCGGATTGGCTGCTGGTCCTGCTGCCAGCACAATGGGCCAATATGGCGATCCAGGCGTCACTTACGGGCGCTGGCACTTTTGCGGCAAGCGCGGCCTTGATCGCCCTTGGCGGCACCGCAGCGGCTACGATGCTGGTGGCATGGCTGTGGCCACGCCGCTGGCCTTATATCGTGATGTTCACGGTGTGGCTCGCTCTCTCCGCGCTCGTCTATCACTGGCCCGGCCCGCTTTTGCCCCATACCGATCTTGCCATCGCCGCGGCACCAAATGGACAGATCATTTCCGCTTACGGCCCGGTTTGAGGCCTGCGATTTAGATCAGTATGGGATGGGGAGTGGAATGGTGGCTTTTGGGAACAAATGCTGAAAGACTAGGGGAGACACTATCACGGCCTCGCGTCAGCTAACGTGCCGCCGGACGCCGTAAAAGCCAATATCCCACTTTGACGCATCGACAAGAAAGAAGCATAAATATAGTCTCAGAAGCTATCTGATTTCAGAGACGTCCCTCATTATGAAAAAGAACTTCTCGCCTGCTTCATCTCCTGCGATCAGATAATCAGCTTTAACCTGCTGCTTGATGCCCCAATACGGCCCGGGGTTTGCCACAGGTCCGAAGTATTCAGTAGTCCCGAAATATAGCACTCCGTTATCTGCCACAGCGAACCTGCCAAGAGCCGTTTGCTCAGGCTCGATATTCGCGTCCGCAGCGTCCACCACTCGAAGACCTGCAGGCAAGGCAGGGACGAGCGAGTCTGGTGGTGGATAATCGTCTTCCAGTTTTGGTATTCTATCCGCGTATGAGTTAGTCTTATCATTCCATTCTGCGCGACGCTCTAAGGCAGCAAGTTTCTCAACCTGTGTGCTTGGCCTACCTTCGGCGTTCTCCCAATCGATCTCCTCATCCGATGCGTATTCCCAATTGTGGATGTCGATGTCGCTCCTTGCAGAATCTGACCACGTCGCTTGCGCAACAATATCTTCACCGATGGGAATTTGCTCATATAAGTCTTCGGGACTGTTGACTTTATAACTGCGATCCTTCGTTCGAAATTCTGCGAATCTACCACCGTCGGTAGTCACTATGCGACCCGAAATTTCGAACTGATCGTATTCGGCATCATCGACAACGGGTGAGGCGCTATCACTGCCAACAGGATCGTTGCTGCCAAAGGATTGTCGTGGCGGAATATTCGCCGTAACATTGATGGTATTGACCTGTATGGTGATGGGGTCCGAATGAACATGAGTTATGGTCACGTTTTCTGCGCCATAGCTGACCGCAAAATCTTCTGTTGTTTGGGCAACCTCTTGCGGTTCTTCGGATATAAGCGCCTCATGCAGCTTGATTGCGAACATGCCGACGCTCCCGAACGCGACTGTTCCTAAGAATACCAGTTCTAGGGAGGTGGACCCATAACCGAGATGACGTATCTCGATGTCGGGTTCACCATCAGCGACAGGGATTGAACGGAGGAAATCTACTACGCTTGCCGCCCATCGCAATGTGTCTACTGCAAGCACGGGACCGTCGGTGTCGAGTTCTACGACAAGTACATTCTCAGGCAGGATGTTTTCTCTGTTCGAATACATACACCACTGATAGCAAATACTGCCCGACACGCTAGTCTTTGCGAGTGAGCGTGTCTACTTTGGGGACAAGTATAATCAAAACTAGGGTTAGCAGTGATCAATAGGAAAGCAGACGCTGTTCCTATTGATCACTGCCATAAGAAAAGTACACAGTAGACTTTGTCTACCATGACCCCTTATTGTTCGTATCGCCAGTTAGCGCCCTACGCCCCTTCAGGATTGGGATTGCTGAACGGCCCTTTGCGGCCACCGGCTTTGGGGATCGCTGCGCCAACGCTTGGCTTGGTGATCGCCGGGCCGCTGGGCTTGTCGTTGCGGTCGATTTCCTCGCCCTTTATGACGGCCTGTATTTCATCGCCGGTCAGCGTTTCATATTCTAGCAATGCCTTGGCAAGCGCGTGGAGCTGGTCCTCATTATCGGTCAGCACCTGTTTCGCCTTGTCATAGCCGGCGTCGATGATGCGCCGGATTTCCTTGTCGATGGCCTTGGAGGTGTCGCCGGACATCATGGTGCGCTGGGTCTGGCCCATGCCGAGATAACCATCGGCCTGTTCCTCATATTGCACCGGGCCGAGCTCATCCGACATGCCCCATTTGGTGACCATGTCGCGCGCCAGTTGCGTGGCGTATTGAATGTCGCCCGAGGCTCCGGAGGATACCTTGTCATAGCCGAAGATGATTTCCTCGGCGACGCGGCCGCCCATGGAGACTGAGAGGTTGGCGTACATTTTATCGCGGTGATAGCTGTAATTGTCGCGCTCGGGCAGGCGCATCACCATGCCCAGCGCACGGCCACGCGGGATGATCGTGGCCTTGTGGATCGGGTCAGACGCCGGTTCATGGACCGCGACGATGGCATGGCCCGCCTCATGATAGGCGGTCATCTTCTTCTCATCCTCGGTCATCACCATGGACTTGCGCTCGCTGCCCATCATGACCTTGTCCTTGGCGTCCTCAAACTCCTGCATCGCAACCAGACGTTTGGAGCGGCGTGCGGCGAGCAGCGCAGCCTCATTGACGAGGTTGGCCAAGTCTGCGCCGGAGAAACCGGGGGTGCCGCGCGCGATAATCCGCGAGCTGACATCGGGCGCCAGCGGCACCTTCTTCATATGCACTTCAAGGATTTTCTCGCGGCCATCAATATCAGGCACCGGCACCACAACCTGACGGTCAAAGCGGCCCGGACGCAGCAGCGCGGGATCAAGCACATCGGGGCGGTTGGTCGCGGCGATGATGATGATGCCCTCATTGGCCTCAAAGCCGTCCATTTCGACCAGCAGCTGGTTCAGCGTCTGCTCGCGCTCGTCATTGGAGTTGCCCAGACCATGGCCACGCGACCGGCCAACCGCGTCAATCTCGTCGATAAACACAATGCACGGCGCATTCTTCTTCGCCTGCTCAAACATATCGCGGACACGGCTTGCACCGACGCCGACAAACATTTCAACAAAGTCCGAGCCGGAAATGGTGAAGAACGGCACACCCGCCTCACCCGCAATGGCACGCGCCAGCAGCGTCTTACCGGTACCGGGCGAACCGACCAGCAAAGCACCCTTGGGAATTTGACCACCGAGCCGCGCAAACCGCGCCGGGTCTTTCAGAAACTCGACAATTTCCTGCAGTTCCTCGCGCGCTTCATCGATGCCGGCAACATCGGCAAAGGTCACCTTGCCCTGCTTCTCGGTCAGCATCTTGGCCTTGGATTTGCCAAAGCCCATTGCGCCGCCAGCACCGCCGCCTTTCTGCACCTGTCGCATAATGAAGAAGGCAATCGCGATAATCAGCACAAAGGGCAGTGCCTGAATCAGAATAACGGTTAGCAGGCTGGTCTTCTCCGGCGCACGACCGGTATATTCAATCTGCTTGCTTTCCAGCAGCTCGACCAGGCTGGCATCGCTGCCCACCGGTGTGGCGACGACGCGGCTACCATCGCTGGAGATACCGACAATCTGGTCCTCGGCTATCTCGACCTTGGTCAAAGTCCCTGCTGAGATACGGTCACGGAATTGCGAATAGCTGATTTCCGTGGCGCGGCTATTGGCACCGCCGGAATTGAACATCGACACGACCACCAGCAGCGCAATGATAACGCCCGCCCAGATAAGCATATTGCGGATCCAGGGATTGGGGGTATTCGGTTCCTGATCGTCATTCATGTGTCAGTATCTCTTTCAAAGGCTCCAAAAGCAGGCACTAAAGGCCAACATAGCATATCATCATTTGAGATAAGAACGAAAACCGCAAGTGCAATATGGTTCAGACCATGGCGCAATATGATGAATTTTTGACATAGGGCGCGGGTTGCGGGCTACGCCTCTCTGCTAAGTACCTGCTTTATATCCATTATTTGCGCGCGGCGGCGCGATGGAAAAACGCCAAAGCCCATCTTTTGCCTGGCACAGCACATGGCCTTGCGTCACAGTCTGTCCGGATTTCAGCGCATCAATGACACGCTCCAGCGCCTCGCCGCGCGGATTTAGGCCCGGTTGCGCGCGCTCCAGTGCCAGTTTTGTGATTCGCCGGACCAGCTCATGCGGCAGTGCGGCGCTATCGTGCATATCGCAGATCAGCGCATCTTGCTGCTCGGTGATGCGGGCGTCTGTTTCGCGCTGCGCCATCCAGTGCAGCGCGCTGTCTGCCTGTGCCAGTGCATGCGCGGATTGTGTCGCGGTTTCGGGATCAAGCCAGTCGCATTGCGCCAGTTGCGTACGCAGCCGCGCCCGGTCAAAGCGGGCATCGCTGTTGGAGGGATCATCGACAAAAGGGATATCATGGCGCTGGCAATAGGCGAGAAGATCGGCCTTGCCGACAGCCAAGAGCGGGCGAAGAATATGGCCGTTGCGCGTGCGGATTCCGGCGAGCCCGGCGACACCGCTGCCTCGGTTTAGCCGCATCACCATCGTCTCAAGCTGGTCATCGGCGTGATGTGCGGTCAGCAGCCATTGGCAGCCTTGCTGCTTTCGCCAGCTATCCAGAAGGCCATAGCGCGCGGCCCGGGCGGCGGATTGCACATTGCCGGTGATCGGTTGGTCGGGCCGCAAAATCGCATGAGGGATTGCGGCCTTGGCGCAATAATCAGCGACCATTTGCGCTTCTTCTGCGCTATCAGGCCGTAGGCCATGATCGACGGTGGCGGTCTTAATCCGTTCCGTCCAGAGCGTTCGCGCCAGTGCCAACAGGGCCATACTGTCTGGTCCACCGGATACCGCAATGGCAATCCCGCTATGTTTATCATCCTCGCTGCCAACCAAACTGGCAAAGCCTGTACGCAATGCGTTTAGCAGCGCGCCATCATCACGCCGGGACGTATCGGTCTTGCTCAACTACAGCCCGCATCGCTGCGACCGCTAGCGAGATTGTTGGACAATCGCCCGGACGCAATATCGGGATAGGCCTCAGCCAGCTCGGTAAAGGCGGCACAGGCTTTGGTGTTCTCGCCACTGGCGATTAATGCGCGGCCGAGATAATAAAGGCTGTCTGGAGCGCGGGCACCGCGTGCGCCTTTCTGATAGTTTTCCAGCAATATCTCTGCGGCCCGTCCCGGTTTGCCATCGTCGAGAAAAGCGCGGCCCAACAAGTTACGCGCATGGCTGATGCGGCGATGTTCAGGATGGGTTTCGACCGTCAGCGCCAGTTGCTGCTGGGCCTCGGGATAATAGCCAGCATCCCACAGGCGGAAGCCGTAAATATAGTCATCCTCGCCAGCATCATCGCTCTCCGGCTTCACAATGGCGGACACGGCGGCAATGCGCTCATCGCTGGGTTCATAGGTGGCTTCTTCCTCCTCTTCGGGAGGCGCGGCTGCAGCTTCCATCGCGGCAAGTTTCTCTTCAATCTTGCCAAGGCGGAAACTGTTCTCCTCGCCTTGCGCGGTCAGCGTCGCAAGCTGGCTTTCCAACGCATCGACGCGCAGCAGCAGATCGGCAACAGCCGAATTGGTGGCATTGGGCTTTGCCGCTTCATTAGCCGTCTCTGCCTGCACTTCGGGTTCAAAGAAGCGCTCTGACCCGCCGGGGAACACCTTGCGCTGGACGGCACGGACTTCGGCTTCGAGGCGCTTGACCCGCGCATCCAGATTATTGTCCTGCGCCTGCACGCTGGCAGGGGCCGCAATGGCAAAGGTCATAGCCAGCGCCATGGCGCTTCGGCTTACCGATCGGGTGGAAAATGAGCGGCCAAAAAGCTGTGTCATAGATTTGCGCATCCTCTTTCTTGTCGGCGCTAAAAAATGCCAATCATCCATAATGACATGTTTTGATAGACTGAGAATCGTTTTGCAATGCTGAACCGCCTTCCGGCGCACAGCTTTATCGTCTGCAATTACTCTTCTTCGGTGCTCTCTTCTGCCGCACCGCGCGCCAACAATGCCGATGCGCTGACCGGCACGTCCTTTATCGAGCGATCAGCCGTGCCCAGGGGCGGCACGGTTTCACCGCCGATGGTTATGGCAAAGGCATCGGGCCGTCCGGTCCATATCTGCGGGTTATCGGCATCGGCGGGCACCACATATGTCTCGCCCAGTGCCATCTGCTTCTGCATCAATTGTTTACCTGAGCCGTCATAGAATTTGACCCAGACATTGTCCTCGGTTGCGGTGAACACGACATCGCCGGTCGCCGGCGCGGTAATAGAACCATCGGCCTGGCGCTCAACGGTTGCATTGCTTGACGCAGTGTTTTGCGTATCGCCTTCGGCAGCGCCATCTGCATCTGCATTATCCGCAACTTGCGCGGTTTCGCCACTGCTCAAGCCGCTGAAATATTGGTTACGCCAGAGATAATAGCCGCCAATAATGACCGCGATACCGACCAGTGCGATGATCCATGCGGTTTTGGCGGAAGGGACTTTCGATGGGTCCTCTGCAGCATATTGCACCGGATCGCTCTGGCGCATTGGCTCCATGCCCGCTTCGTTTATCTCTTCGCGCAGATCATCGAGAAACGCGTCTTCAGGCAGATTGACGACCCGGGCATAGGCTTTGGAAAAGCCAATGGCATAGGTGCGCCCGGGAAGATCATCAAAGCGGCTTTCTTCAACCGCTTCCAGATGGCGCAGTGGAACGCGGGTTTTGGCGGCAATCTCTGAAAGCTCCATCTCCGCCGCCTGGCGCGCTTCACGCAAGCGCTGGCCAGAGGTCAGCAACTTGAATTCGCCATTTTGCAGCGGCACGTCTTCCATGGTGGCGCGCGATCCCATCTCTACTTATCGAGCCTCTGGCGTTTTACCTTCTATAACATCTTGCCAAACGTCAATATTTACATTGCTTTAGATAGCCGATTTTACGCAGAATTTTTGCGGATGCGCCAGGTTGGGACGCAAATGCGATCAATCGACCTCAATCTTCTGGTCATGCGCCCAATCCCGTAACGTCTGGCGCATGTTTTCCGGTGGTTTCGCCAGCACAGTCTCAAGCTTTTCACGCACCTCGGCGAGATTGATCGACCGGATCATGGCTTTGATGGGACCAACCGCTGCAGGCGTGATCGAAAGCCGGGTAATGCCAATACCCAATAGCGCCATTGCGGAAAGCCTGCGCCCGCCCATCTCGCCACAGACGGTGAGGTCAGTATCGCTGCCCTCCACTGTGCGGACAATCCTTGCCAGGAAGCGGAAGATTGCCGGGCTCAGCCAGTCATAGCGTTCTGCCAGTTTCGGATGCGCGCGATCAGCGGCGAGGAGAAACTGGGTTAGGTCATTGGTGCCGATAGAGAGAAAGTCGATTTCGGGCAGCAAAAGATCAAGCGTTTCCGCCAGTGAAGGAACTTCAAGCATCGCACCATAGCGCACATGGTCTGGCAGCAGTTTCTTATGATCGATCAGAAACTGACGCTGCCCTTCAAATATGTCGCGGGCGCGCGCAAATTCCCAAGGCTCGGCGACCATCGGGAACATCACGCTCAGCGTGCGTCCTGCAGCAGCTTCGAGCAAGGAGCGGGCCTGTACCTTCATCAAGCCGTCACGTTCCAACGCCACCCGCAGTGCACGCCAGCCCATCGCGGGGTTTTCCTCCGGACTGTCAGTGGCGAGATAGGGCAGCGATTTGTCACCGCCAATATCGACGGTGCGGAACACCACCGGTTTGTCCCCGGCGGCATCCAGAACATCGCGATAGAGCCGCGTCTGGCGCTCGCGTCTTGGCATGGTGGCGCTCACCAGAAACTGGAATTCGGTACGGAACAGGCCGATGCCGTCCGCACCGGTCAGCGAGAGTGCCCCGACATCATCACGCAGGCCAGCATTGACCAACAGGGTGATCGGCACGCCATCCTTTGTCACAGCGGGTAGATCGCGCAAAGCGGCAAACCCGGCCTGCCGCTTTTTGCGGCGGTTGAGCTTGGCGTTGAAGGCATCAATCACGGCATCGATTGGCCGCACATGGACGGTCGATTCTATGGTGTCGATCAGCAGTGGATCGCCTTCGCGCACAAGGTGGCGGATGGTCCGCACCTGGCCGATAACCGGGATCCCCATGGCGCGTGCGACAATGGTGACATGTGCGGTGAGTGAACCTTCTTCGAGGATCACACCCTTGAGCCGCCGTCGATCATATTCGAGCAACTCGGCTGGTCCCAGATTGCGCGCGATCAAGATCGTATCTTCGCGCAGGCCCAGTTGCGCGGCGGTGCCGATCTGGCCCGACACAATGCGCAGCAAGCGATTGGCGAGGTCTTCCAAATCATGCATCCGGTCTGCAAGCAGAGGATCATCAATCTGGCGCATCCGCATCCTTGTGCGCTGCTGCACCCGTTCGATCGCCGCCTCTGCGGTCAGACCGCTGTCAATCGCCTCGTTGATCCGGCGCGACCAGCCTTCATCATAAGCGAACATCTTGTAGGTTTGGAGCACTTCTTCATGCTCGCCACCAACACCAAATTCGGCCTGGTTGGCCATATGGTCGATCTGCTCGCGCATCCGCGAAAAGGCCGAATAGACGCGTTGCCGCTCAGCCTCGATATCCTCGGCCACTACATGCTCAATCTTGATCCTTGGCTGGTGAAATACGGCATTGCCCGAGGCCAGACCCTTGACCAGCGTCAGGCCGTCAAGGCGCTGCGGCCCGCTGGCGGCAATGCCGGTATCGAGCATGGTATCGCGATCGATCATATCGGCATTGTCGATCATCTCGCTGATGACCATGGCGACTGTCTGCAGCGCTTCGAGTTCTATATCCTCATAGCGGCGTGGCTCGATATGCTGGACATTAACAACACCCACGGCGCGTTCGCGGCGAATGATTGGTACGCCGGCAAAGCTGTGAAAGCGTTCCTCACCGGTTTCCGGGCGATACTGGAAATCGGGATGCGCTTCGGCTTCAGCGAGATTGAGAATCTCGACATTTTGCGCGATATGGCCGGTCAGCCCTTCGCCCAGCGCCAATTTTGTGACGTGCACCGCGTCCTGATTCAGACCGCGTGTGGCGAACAGTTCCAGGACCCCTTCCCGCAGCAGATAGATTGAACAAACCTCGCTATCCAAAGCTTTGCCGATTATCTCGACAACCTGATTAAGCTTGGTCTGGGCATTGGCCCGCGCCGCCATAATCTCGTGCAATTCGGTCAGAATCTGGCGTGGAGCAGTCTGTGTCGGGGTCATAGTCAAGGGCTTAGCACAGCGTAAACCGCTATGCTATTGTCGGTATGGCATTCATCCTGCCAGACTGGTTCTTTTATGGTCTCTCAGGCGTCCGAGAGTTCTTCCTTAAGTCGAAGCTTGCGCTTTTTGAGATCGGACAATCGGATATCATCAGGATGAGGACGCTGCTCTTCGGCATGAATTTCCGCGTCCAAAGCTTCGTGTTTGCTTTTCAGGGCCTGATAATGTCCATTGTCCATGGGTGTCTCCTTCGACTCGCGTTGGAAGTCGTAGAGTAAACCACAAAGCGTCGTGGGAGTCTCCCCCGTAACACTTCAATATTGACCAATTTGGATGGGCTATGGGCACCGGTCCTGCAAATCCTTGATCCTGATCATCTGTAGATCGCGTTGCACTGGCCCCATATTCTATTCAGCGCGTGACAATTGGCTGTGTTTGCGGGACACTGTAAAGGACCTATTTCAGTATTCCAGCTTATCGGAGGCGATGTGCACGAACAGGCGATGCGGCAGAAGCTAGAGCAGCTCAAACTGGAGCATCGCGATCTTGATGTCGCGATTAATGCCTTGGCGGACAGTGGCGGTCATGACCAGCTACAACTGGCGCGCATGAAGCGGCGCAAGCTAAAGCTGAAGGACCAGATTGCCGTCATTGAGGATTATTTGATCCCCGATATCATTGCCTGAAAGACCGTTGCAAATTTGCCATATGTAAAATTTCGGGGGGTCTTTGTAGTGACCTTCCATGGTTTCTCGCGATGTAACATCACCGAATAAGGGTCTATTAATATTCATTAAAACCAATAAGTTGATCTGTTTCACATTGGCACATGAGGGTTTTGCGCAGCTGCTGATAGAAATTATTGCTGCACTGCAATGCGAAATTATGTAACAGAGATGTCATGCCCCTCTCGAAAAACATAACGCCCGCTTTGGTGGACTCGCTATATTATGAGTCTATGGCGCTCGCCGAAGAGGCAAGAGCGCATTTTTCCGACACCGGAACACGCGATCTCGCGAACACTGTCTTGTCCCCAACACGACAGGTAGAGCTTTCTTGTGAATCACTGAAAGTAACGACGCGACTAATGCATTCGATTGCATGGTTGTTGAATCGAAAGGCTTACTTCGCCGGGGAGCTATCAGAGCGTCAACTGCGCGCAGCGTCCAATGATCTCGGCCAGGCTGCTTCAAGCGACCCAGACGTCGTTGCCACGCTCGATCCGCATAGCCGCTATCTGGTTAAGGCCAGCGAAGAGATTTTCGCCCGGATCGAGCGCATGGAGGAGCGATTCCAGCAAGATCGGCTGCAGAAGATGGCTGTCGACACGCGCTTGTCACCTGCGCTGGCGATGCAGGATTATCTGAGATCATCGCTGCGTTCTCGCCACTTCGGGGTTGTGGAGCCTGATTGTGGCTGCGGAGCATCGGCCTGCGCCTAGCGGCGAATTCCGGCTTTGCCGGAACTATGCTTTAGCGCGGAATTCTCTTGGTCGCCCGACGCACCACTTTGCTATTGGGTGACGAATATCCGCCACCTTGAACATAGGTCGTTCTCGCTGCACTTGAGCCCGGTTGGATAACAATCGTCGTCACTGTCTGCGGCGGATAGTAATAGGCAGGATAGCCATAACCATATCCATAAGGATATCCGCCATACGGATTATAGGCGGCCTGTTGCTGTTGCTGGCGCGCAGCGGCGACTTGGCGCTCCAGATCATCACAAGGGTTCTTTTCCGCCTGATCAATTGCCATGCCAGCCACGGCACCGACACCCGCGCCGATCAGCGTGCCTGCAGTGCGGTTGCCCGGACCGGCAATGCGATTGCCCGCCAGGGCGCCAAGACCTCCACCGATCAGCGCGCCGCCAATGCCATTATCGCGGCGGCACTCTTCCAGTTGCTCGGTCAGATAGCTAAGGTTGCTATTGGTCTGCTGAACCGGATAACCGGGATAGCCTTGATATCCCGGATAACCGGGCATTGCTGTCGGGAGTGCAGTGGGCGCGGCTGGCACAGCGCCATTACCAAAATCGACACCCACCGGATTGCCATTGGCATCGGTGAAACGGCTCTCGCCAGTATAGGTGCCGCGATATTCGCCCTGTAAAGTGTTCCCTTGAGGGTCCTGATAGGTGCCGGTCCACTGCCCCTGATAGGTGCGTCCATCGGGGCCGACATAGTTACCGGTCCATTGGCCATTATAGCGACCATCTTGCGTTGTTGCTGGGGCGATCGGGGCAGCGGGTTGCGCTGCTGGTACACCAGGGGACATGGGACCACCATCTGTGACAAAAACCGAAGGGTCATAGACCGGGCCGGACGTTGTGGTGGTGGTAATCAAGGTACCATCATCAAGCCGCTGCTGGGTAACGACCGGCTGTTGCGTTTGATGCATTGTGCCGATCATGTCGCCAACGGTGTTGGTGTCGCCATGGTGCAGCGATTCGGCCGCAGACGCTGGGCCGACGGTTGCTATGGCCAACGCAGCACAGCTTGCGACAGAAAGAGTATTGCGTGCTTTTGGGCGGATGGTCATGGTTAATCGCTCCCTGATCAGGCCCCGGCGCGATACTATGGCACGCGTTGACCCAGAATGTTGGTTAGCGAAGCGTTACCATTTTAATCCGATATGAACCATATTTGAAATGTAAATTGCCGGATATGAGCGGCCTTTTAGGGCAAACTGTCCTGAAATGATGCATTAAATCCGAAATGGATTAATCATCATTACGCGACCATTCTGTCGCCCAGAAGTGCCGCCAATTGCATCATGCCCTGTTCATCCTCAGCGTCAAAGCGTGCTGGCAAGGGGCTGTCGAGATCGATTACCGCGACTACCCGATTGTCGGCGATGATCGGCAGGACAAGCTCGGATCGGCTGTCGGCATCACAAGCGATATGGCCGGGAAAGGCATGGACATCATCGACACGCTGCGCCCTGGCTTCGGAAACGGCGGTGCCGCAGACGCCCTGACCTATAGCGATACGAATACAGGCTGGCTTACCCACAAACGGCCCCAGCACCAATTCGTCAGCCACCACGCGATAAAAGCCGGCCCAGTTAAGATCGGGGAGAAACTGCCAGATCAATGCCGCGACATTGGCCATATTGGCGATGGCATCGGGTTCGCCCTGAGTCAGCGCTTTGGCGGCGCTCAGCAGATCGTCATAGAGTTGCGCCTTGGTGGCGTTGGAAGCGGGGGCAAAATCATACATGCAGTGGATATAGAGACTGGGTTGCTTTATCGCCAGATGCCTATTCGGGCCGCACCCTGCCGCGGCTCTTCTTGACGGCGCTGCGGATTTTCTTGCCCTGAAGCCGTTTTGTCTTGCCAACACGATTGAGACGGCTCTTCTTGCGCTTCGCGGGCAGGGTGCGCGCCTTTTGCAACAGGCTCACAAAACGCTCGCGCGCATCAAGACGATTAGCGGCCTGGGTGCGATGGCGCTTGGCGGTGATCACCATCTCTCCGGAATTGGTGAGATAGGCGCTACCCAATGATTTCAGCCGGGCATAGACTGGCGGAGCGAGTTCAAGCCTGAAGACATTGATCCGCAGCTGCGCGGCAGTCGCTACCTTGTTGACATTCTGACCGCCAGGGCCAGATGCGGTGATAAACTGCTCGCTGACCGCATCAGCGGGAATGGTCTCCCAAATGTCCTGCCAGCGTTCAGCCATGGTCTTTCGGCTCGGCAAGCAACTCAGCCAATAGCGACGGCGCAACACAGTCATCTTCAAAGCCCAGATTGACGAAATCACGGGGCAGTGGCGCAGTGGCATACACATCGTTCTTGCCAGAGCGCGCAAACTCCAAATGCCAGCTGTGCAGCATGGTCCGCGTATCGCCTTTGCTGTCAGCGGGCTTGGCGCTGCGGCCAGCACGATAGACCGGATCATGCAGCAGCGGCAGGCCGAGCGCAAAATAGGCATGGGCGCGGATCTGATGTGTGCGCCCGGTAATCGGTACAAAGGCGATCAGGCTATGACCGTCATGCTGCGCTATCACCCGCCACCGGGTTATCGCGGCCTTGCCATTGCGGTCGGGATGCATCCACCAGCCCAGAGCCTCGGTGCTGGTCTTGTCGAGCGGCATGGCAATCTCGCCTGCTTCATCTTCGGGTGCGCCCGCCACAATGCCAAGATAAACTTTATGCACCTCCCGCTCGGCAAAGGCACTGCCAAAGCGTTTTAGCGCGCCACTATTGCGCGCCATTAACAGGCATCCCGAAGTATCGCGGTCAAGTCGATGGACGGCCAAAGGAGGACGTTTGAAGCCGAAGCGCATATCATGCGCCAGCCATTCGACACCCACTTCGCCCGATTTGGTCGGCGTTACCGGCATGCCCGCCGGTTTATCCACCACCAGCGCCTCGCCGTCGAGAAACAGCACCTGCAACGGGCTGTCATACCCGGCCTCGGACTCAAGGGTATCGCGTCTTTTATCGAAATTGGGATTGCGGACAGCCATGATGCTGCCTGTCAGAGCACGCTAGTTTATGCAAGCGTTGTTGGCGCGGCATCGGGCCTTTGTCGGTCAAACAGCCGTCCAGTGTTGCCGCCATTGGCGGTGCCGTCCATGCCCGCTGCCTCGGCAATCAGCTGCAGCGAAGCGAGACGGTCGGCAAGATGATATGTGTTGCACGTGAACATAATCTCATCTGCGGTGAAATCTTGCGCCATCGCATGGAGCTTTTCGACCACCTCTTCACCTGTGCCAAAGGCGGCAATTCGCGCCTGTCGTCCAACCGCCAACGCTTCGGCCTCATCAAAGCTATAGTCCTGCGTGTCCTCTGGCGGTCGCAAGCCTTTGCCATCGCTTTTGAGCAGCATATGGACGAAATTGACATAGACATTCTTGCGCAGCAGCTCGGCACGCTCGCTGTCCTCTGCTGCCAAAGCCGTTGTCGCCAGAATAACATGCGGCTGAGCATCGGGATGGGCTGGAACGAAATGGTCCCGATAGCGCGCGGCAAGATCGCTCCCGGCCTGCGGATTGATGAATCGGCCAATGGCATAAGGCATGCCCATTTGTCCGGCCAGCACCGCGCTGTGTGGGCTGGTGCCTAATATGTGAAGGGGTATAGGCGTAACCGGTTCGGGTACCAGCATGGGGTGTTGGATTTCGCCTTGCAGATAACCACGCAATATCTGCAGACTCTCGGCGAATTTCTCAAATTGCGGTCGACGGTCCTGTGCCAGCGCATAGGAGACGGCAACATCACCACCCGGCGCACGACCAAGCCCGGCATCAATTCGCCCCGGATAGAGATTGCTCAGTGTCGAAACGATCTCGGCGACACGATAGGCGCTGTAATGCGGCAGCATGATCCCGCCGGTGCCGAGGCGTATATGACCGGTCTGTGCACCAATCGCGGTCAGCAAGAGTTCCGGCACGCTGCCACAGATTGATGGATTGGCGTGGTGCTCTGAGACCCAATAGCGGTAATAGCCAAGCCGATCAGCCAATCGCGCAACCGCTATACTGTCTGCAAATGCCTCACTGGCAGGTGCATCACCGCTTCTGAGCGATTGATCAATGATGGAAAGGCGAATTTTGGTCACGTGATCCCGCAAATGCTCAGAAGCTAAGCCGGTTTATAGGCGATGCTTAGTTGTTTGTCTCCTAACGGCTATTGCAGAAAAAGATTAATCTCCGCCTATGATCGGTGAGAACGGGCAGGCTTGTCGAACAGGCTGAAAAAGCAAACCATACTTCCACAGCTCCTAAACTTTAGTCACTATGGTGCTTCGCGCAGTGCCAGCGCCAAGTGTTCTCATAGGATCAGTCAATGCTGGTCGTGCTGCGCTGTGTCCGACCACGTGGTGACATACGCGGTCGATCTGACCGGAATGTCCTGGTACGCGGCGCGCTGCGATTGGGCCTTGCCTGACGCGTTTGACGAGCTTGGCGATTGGGCCGCGCCTGCCGGTTAGGTCTCGCCTGACGGTTGGGTCGTGCCTGGCGGCTTGGATTAGCGCGGCGCTGCCCTGCGGCCCGATGCGGGCGATCGCGCACACTTGTCACATTGCGGCCGCGTCGCGGCGCGACAGCTGCAGCGCTGCCATTCCCGCCATCATTGGCACGATTGCCACGCCGTCCGCGACGGTCGTTGCGGTTGCGATTGCCATTGCCGCGGCGATAGTCAGGATCATTGCGCCGCGCCTCACGACGTTCACGCCGTTCTGCACGTTCAGCAGGCGTTAGATCGGCATTGCGCGCGCGTCGCTCCGCTCTGCGCTCGCGCCGTTCAGCGCGTTCTGCCGGTGTCAGCGCGTCATTGCGCGCCCGCCTTTCGGCAAGGCGTTCGCGCCTTTCGGCTCTTTGGAAGCGATCTACGTTGCGACCGAGAAAGCCCTGGCGATAGCGATAGCGTTCGCGTGCCCAGTGGCGCCTGTGGCCCGGCGGCATGTTGAACCGCCGACCGCGCTGGTCAAAGACGAACAGGCCGTAACCGGGGTAGAAAAAGTTGTTAAAATGGCCACCGGCAAAACCGATATTGCCAAAGCCGTTGCGGAAGTCGCAGTCATTATAGACATCATAGGGGTTATAGGGATCGCAAAAGCCATCATAGTAGGCGAAGTCGTTGACGACCGCGCCGCCACCAAAGCCTCCGCCGAAGCCGGCCCCAAAGCCGACACAGCCGGAAAGGGTGAGACCAGCAAGTCCGGCTATGCAGAATGCTTTTACTCTATTCCAGCTTTCTCGTTTCATCCTATACTCCTCTCGTTCCATCGTTAGAGTTAGAGGAAAGTGATTGAATTGCGGATGAATGATAGAGTCAGCCTTTGGCGCTAATCACTGGTTTTTCATTGATTTATGCCACGGTAAGGCATTGGCTCCGCCTATCATCGGCTGCTTGTCGAACGCCTCGATAATCTGATCGGCAAATCTCTTGCTAACACCTATGTTCATAGGATATTTAATCGTTCGATTAATAACAGTGTCGGCAAGACTATGCCGACCGTAGGGAGAGAAACGCGATGGCGACGGTGGTTGCAGATATTGCTCAAGAGAAAGCTGCGCGTGCGGCGCCAAATCGCATGTCCGCCAATCCCGGCTTTACCGATAGCGAAAACCCGCATTGGGTGCGTATGCCGGAAGGCGGTGTTGACCATCTGCCCGGTGACTATGGCCCGCCGATTATCGGCCACACCTTTACCGCGCTCAGAGATCCGCGCGCCTTTGGCTGGAAGATGTACGACACCTATGGGCCGATCTATCGCACCCGGCAATTTGGCCGTAAACAGGTGGCGCTGGTCGGGGCGGATGCCAATGAACTGGTGCTGTTTGACCGCAACAAGACCTTCTCCTCGGAGCAGGGCTGGGGGCCGGTGCTCAACCTGCTATTCCCGCGCGGCCTGATGCTGATGGATTTTGACCATCACCGCGCTGATCGCAAAGCGCTTTCCATTGCCTTCAAGCCGGGGCCGATGCGCCATTATGCTGAAAAGCTGGGCGAGGGTATTTCCGAACGGGTCAAGACATGGTCGGGCAAGGACATTCTCTTCTATCCTGAAATCAAGAAGCTGACGCTCGATCTCGCGGCGACCAGTTTTCTTGGTATTCCCTGGGGGCCGGAAGCGGACAGGATTAACACCGCCTTTGTCGATATGGTACAGGCATCGGTTGGCGTCGCCCGACGACCATGGCCATTCACCAAAATGGCGCGCGGTGTTGCCGGTCGCAAATATCTTACCGAATATTTCACCCCCCAGGTGCGCCAGCGGCGCGAGCAGCAGGGACCGGATATGTTCAGCCAGTTCTGCCGTGCGACGCATGATGATGGCTCGCTGCTCGCCGAGGATGAAGTTGTCGATCATATGAACTTTCTGATGATGGCGGCGCATGACACCATCACCTCTTCGGCGACATCGCTGGTGATGCTGCTCGGCCAGCATCCTGAATGGCAGGAAAAGCTGCGTGAGGAATGTCTCGAAGTCGCGCCCAATGGCCAGCTGACATTTGATGATCTCGCCAAGATGGAATTGACCGAAATGGCGTTTAAGGAATCGCTGCGGCTGATCCCGCCCGTGCCTTCTACTCCCCGCCGTGCGGTCAAGGATTTTGAGTTTATGGGGTATAAGGTCCCCGCGGGCACATCGGTTGGCATCAGCGCCGGTGCAGTCCACAAGATGGAAGAGCATTGGCCCGATCCCGAGCGCTTTGATCCGATGCGCTTCACCCCGGAACAGGTGCGCGAGCGGCACAAATTCGCTTGGGTGCCCTTTGGCGGCGGCGCGCATATGTGCCTTGGCCTCCATTTCGCCTATATGCAGATCAAGATTTTGATGCACGAAATCCTGACCACCAACCGCATCGTCACCGAGCCGGGCTATGATCCCGACTTTCAATATTGGCCCATCCCGCAACCGCGCGATGGCCTGAAAGTGCGGCTGGAGCGTTTGTAAGGCGAATACCTCTTACAAAAGTGAGAGATCACGTTAAGCTCCCCAAAAAAAATAGACCAATAAGCCAAGGGGAGGGCGTGTGCGCCTTATCGTTAGAATAGTGATCGGATTGTTGGTGATTGCCGTTATCGGCCTCGCCGCGACATGGTTCCTCCTACCATCACTCAATGATCGACAGACCGATGGAGAGCTCGCACTGCCCGGCCTGCAGGGTCCAGTGCGCGTCGTGCGCGATGAAAAGGCCATGCCCTATATCTATGCCGAGAGCATGGAAGATGCTCTCCGTGCGCAGGGCTTTGTCGCCGGGCAGGATCGCTTGTTCCAGCTGGAGGCGGCAAAAAGAGCAGCATCGGGACGTCTTTCGGAAGTGTTTGGCGCGGGCGCGGATGACGCCATTGTCAATCTTGACAAGGAGGCGCGTGTTATCGGCTTTCGCCGTATCGCCGAGCGGCAGATGGAATTGCTTTCCCCCAATGCCCTTCGCAGCCTCACACCCTATGTCGAGGGTCTCAATAGCTATATTACCGACCATGCGGATACCCATCCGATGGCTTTCTCGCTTGCTGGTTTTGAACCGGAGGTGTGGACCGTAGAGGATCTGCTTGCGGTCACCTTCTTCATGGGCTGGGGCAGCGCCGCCAATTTTGATGCCGAGCTGATCGCGCATCAGGTCATCCAGGCCATTGGTGAAGAGAAGTTTCAGGAAATCGCGCCGATTGTCGTCAATCCTGATAACCCTGAAGCTGCGCCTGCCGAAGAAGAGACAGCAGCTACGCTGTCCCGCTGGGCAAGCAAAACAGGTGCTCCCGCTGCATGGACCAGAGGCGGCTGGCGCCAGCAGGGCCATGGCGGCAGTAACAACTGGGCGATGAGCGGTGCCAAAAGTGGCACCCCAGCCGCCGTGGTCACCAATGACCCGCATCTCGACAGCCGCAACCTGCCCGGATCATGGCATCCTGTTGCGCTGATCACCCCTGAGGTACGGGTTGTCGGCGTCAGCGCAGGCCTTCCGGGTGTGGTCATCGGACGTAATGACCATATCGCCTTTGGCGTGACCAATGCTTATGCTGATGCGGTCGACCTCTATGTCGAGACTATCGATCCCGACAATCCTGACAATTATATGGAAGGCGATCAGTCACTGCCTTTCGAGACCTTGTCCGAAACCATCCGGATCAAGGATGATGCCGCCGAAAATGGCATCAGGGAGGAAAAGCTGGCTATCAGGCTAACCCGGCGCGGCCCGGTGATTACCGATCATGATCCTGAAAAGGGCGACGGCGCGGTACTCACCATGCGCTGGGCATCTGCCGAATATATGGACGGAGAACTGGGTCTCGATGCGCTGATGGCGGCCACCAGCGTTGAAGAAGCACTCGACGCGATCGGCTTGGCACATATGGTGTCGCTCAATTTTGTCGTTGGCGATGTTACCGGGCGCATTGGTCGCCGCGCCAGCGGGGTCGCGCCAATACGGTTGCGCGGTGATGGCATGGCGCCGTTCCCTGTAGTCGATGGCGAGGACAATTGGGGCGGGCGCATCCCGGCAGCGGAAATGCCCGGCGAGATTGATCCCGAGCGCGGCTGGACCGGCACAGCCAATCATTTCACCGCACCTGCGGACTATCCTTATGTCTACACAAGCTATGCATCGCCATCCTATCGCTATCGCCGGATGTCGGAGATTTTCAACGACAAGCCGACGATCAACGCCGAGGAGTCCTGGGCGGCGCAATATGACACGCTGAATGTCTTTGCGCGCGATATTGCCCCGATCATGGCGGCTGCTCTGCTGGAAGACGAGGATGCCGACATTCAGCAGATCGGACAGACGCTGCAGGATTGGAATCACCGGGATGATCTGGGCGAAGTGGGGCCAACCCTGTTTCAGGAGGTTATGCGCCATCTCGCCCGGCTGACCTATGAGGATGAACTCGGACCCGAAGCGGTGACCGCCTATCTCTCCAACTGGTATGTCTGGCAGGAGCGCTTTGATGCCATGGTGCGGGAGGGAACATCGCCCTGGTTCGACGACACCCGCACCCCGGAAACGGAAAACCTCGCCGATATGATCCGCCGCGCCGGACGCGCGGCACAAGAGCGATTGGCGAGCGACTATGGCGACAATATAGAGAATTGGCGCTGGGGCGATGTGCGCAAGATCGGCTTCACAGGTCCGCTCAGGCTTGATGGCTGGGTCGGGTCACTCACCGGCAATCGCGATGTCGCAATGCCCGGTTCCGGCGAGACGATTTTGCGGGCGCTCTATCCTTATGAGAAGCCCTTTGACTCGCAATGGTTCGCCTCCTTGCGGATGACAGCGGACCTGAATGACCCGGACAAGGTCCGTGCCGTCTTGCCGGGTGGTGCGGTGGGCCGGACATTCCACCCCCATCTCGCCGACCAAATCACCGATTGGACCGATAAGGATGCACAAATCTATTGGTGGTTCAGCGACAAGGCGATTGAGGAGAATACCCAATCGGTGCTGACGTTGAGTGCGTCCACCAGCTAGCCTTAGGGCCAACCCGCGAAACCTCTACCAGCCGGATTGAACGCTATACCTAATTGCGTTCAGTAATCGCTTTCTCATGGTCAGCGCGCTGTAGTTTTGCTATCGATTCCCGCACGGGCCAAGGCCCAGGGGACAGGATCGCAAAGGCGCAACGCTATGACCCAGAGTCCAGATAGTCCCCGTCCCAATCTATCGCGTCCCGAAAGGCTGTTGCCCGATGAGGTGACGGAGCTCTACCGGATGCGCCTCGCCAGTATTCATCGGCTGATCCAGACAAAATTATGGGCGCAGATTATTGTCGCCATGGTGCTCGGGATCATCCTCGGGCTGGCGCTCAGCCCGGTGGGTGATAGCCGCTTTGCGATTACGCCGGCGCAGGCGGAATATTGGGGCGATTGGCTGCGCCTGCCCGGCAGCCTGTTTCTCAATATGATCCAGATGATCGTGACGCCCTTGATCATGTCGTCGATTGCGCTGGGTATCGTCGGCTCTGGCGACCCTGACTTCCTTCGCAAAGTGGCGCTGCGCATCATCCCCTATTTTGTCGCGACGACGACCTTTGCTGTGCTGATCGGCGTTGCCATGGCGACGGTGATCCAGCCGGGCAGCTATATTGAATTGACCTCGCTTGCAGGAGATATCCCGACCGCCGCTGCTATCGTGCCGCAGGAGCTTCAGGAAGAAGCGCCGAGCGTTGCCGAACAGATCGCGGCGATGATCCCCAGCAATCTCGCCGAGGCGCAGCTCTATGAGAATATGCTGCAAATCGTCATCGCCTCGGTGTTCTTGGGACTGGCGATGCTGGCCATCGGCGAGAAACGCGCGGCACCGATGCAGGCGGTTTTGCAATCGCTACAGGATATTGTGCTCAAAATTGTCGGCTGGGCAATGCTGCTTGCGCCGCTGGCGGTGTTTGGCCTGATCGGTGATTTTGTGATGCGTGTCGGTATCACCGCGCTGTTCGGCATGTCGGCCTATATCATCACCGTACTCGGCGGGCTGGCGCTGCTGCTCTGCGTCTATGGCCTGATCGTGACGGTCTTTGCCCGCCGCGACCCTCGCCAATTCTTCCCCGCCATTGCCGATGCGCAATTGCTCGCCTTTGCCACCTCCAGCTCGGCCGCCACCATGCCGCTATCCATGCGCATTGCCACCGAGAAACTGCGTGTGCGCCGTGCTATCGCCCGTTTCATCATCCCGCTCGGTGCAACGGTAAATATGGACGGCACCGCGCTCTATCAGGTGGTCGCCGCACTGTTCCTGACCCAGCTTTACGGCGTTGAACTCGATATCGCGACCTTTGCGCTGCTCACTGTCACCGTGGTCGGTGCTTCTATCGGTAGCCCGAGTACGCCGGGGGTCGGAATCGTAATTCTTGGCGGCATCCTCCAATCCATCGGCCTGCCACCAGAAGGCATCGCCATCCTGCTCGGCGTCGACCGCCTGCTCGACATGTGCCGCACCAGCGTCAATGTCGCGGGGGACCTGACCGCCTGCGCGGTCATGGACCGCTGGTTGGCTGATGCGGTGGAGCCGGAGGATGTGGCGGCTGCGGAGCAAATCATGGAAGCCCCAGAGACTGCTATCGCTGACGCTTGAAAACGTGGGTGGATAGGGCTTTCATCGCCGCATCACCCTAACCGAAATGGCTCACCAATAAGCTTTTCCGAGACCTCCCATAGCCTGTTCGCGACCGCCGGGTCTTGGGCAGAGGCATCACGCACGGCTTTCCCCGCTTTGCCGCGTAATTCCTTGAAGCCTTGGGGCCCATAAAAATCGCCGCCCTTTGCGTCGGGAGATAATGCGGCGTGGAGTGACGGTTTCGCTGCGGAGGCATTGTTATGGATGATGAAGGGGGCGAGTATCTTCATGGTGTAATATTGTAGCCGCGACATATCATCGAAGAGGCCGCTATCCGAACCACCGGGGTGCACCGAGAGCGAAAGGACTTGTCTGCCCGCCGCCTGCAACCGTCGATTGAGTTCATCTCCGAACAGCAGGCAGGCCAGTTTTGACTGGCTATAGGCGGCGACGCCTTCGGTATTTTCACAATGGATATCGTCAAAGTGAATCCTGGCGCCTCTATGCGCTACGCTGCTCAACGATACGATCCGCGATTCTGGTGCGTCCGGCATCCTGTCGAGCAGCAATGACGTCAGCAGCATATGTCCGAGATGGTTGGTCATAAGTTGCAGTTCATAGCCGTTGCTGGCTTTGCGGCCGGAATAATCCAGCACCCCGGCATTGTTGATCAGCACATCCAGACGGTCATAGTGTTGGCGGAACGCAGTGGCAAAATGCCGCACGGACTCAAAATCGCTGAGATCAAGCAGCAACAGCGCAAATTCGCCGCCGGGCACACGCTTTTGCATCTCGGCCATGGCGGCCTTGCCCTTGGCCTCGCTGCGGCAGGCGAGCACGGTATGATATCCCGCTTTGGCCATGCCGATAGCGGTTTCAAATCCGATGCCATTATTGGCCCCGGTGACGATGGCGATCTTTGTTTCAGACATGATTGGCTGTTTCCTGTTTGTCGAGCTGAAGGAACGCGCAGGCAAGCGACAGCGCCTGCTCGGTGAATTTTGCGTTTGAAAGCCGGGATAGCTGGGACTTTTGCACATGCGGATCGAACCGTGCGCGCATCAATGCGATCAGCAGGTCGAGCACATAGCCACAGGCATAGGCCGGATCGGGATGGCCGACCTCCTGTCGCCGCGCCAGCAGCAGTGCCTTGAGCTGCTTGTTCGCTTTGCGCTGCATCTGCGGGAAATGATCGCCCAGTGATGGATCAAGCCGCACCGCTTCCAGCGCAGCGCTTTTGAAGCCGGGGCGGGCCTTGTTGTTGAGGATCGCGAATTCGATAAATTCCCGCAATATGTCTGCGATCCCCGCGCCCTCCCATCGTGCAGGCTCCATCACTTCGCGCATAGTCAGCTCAAATTCGCGGGTCATCCGGTCGAACAGCGCAAAGGCAATCGCCTTTTTGTCCTTGAAGTGATGATAGACCGAGCCGATCGAGCATTGCGCCTGTTTAGCGACATGCTGCACCGAGGTCGCATCATAGCCTTGCTCAAAAAACAGGATTTCGGCCGCATCGAGAACACGATTCTGGGTCTTGTGCGCACGGTCCTGCTGCCCCTCGCGGCGCCAGTGCACTTCCGATTGCCAGGGTGTGTCATTCATTGTGATCAATCTCGAATAATAGAATGTATATTCGGTTTATTGACAGAGCGAGTGAGTCCTGTCAACAATTAGAACATAGATTCTATTTTTGGAGATTCGATATGGCGCTTTTCGCAACGGCCATGCGGTATTTTATCCTGCTTTGTGCCTTGTTCATGCTGGGCTGGGGCCTTCTCGGCCTGCTGGAATACGCCGGAATTGTTCTGCTCGACCTCAAAAATCCTGACTTCCTGCCCGCTACCCAGCTGGTGCATTTCATCATCATTTTTGCGTCTGGCGCGGTCTATCTTATCGGCTATCTCACCCGCTGGTCGGGAACCCCGGTCGCGATGGCTGTGATCTTCGGCATGCTGGCGATGATGTGCACCATCCAGACATTCGACATGATGACCAATGACGGGCGCTATTCTGCCTATGGCCGCGAAATCGTGATGTACATTGTGCTGACGATTTTCCTGTTCCGGTCGCAGGAGATGCAGGATCATTTCCGGATTGCTCGAGGATAAGCATTTCTGAGCAATCGCTGACAACACCTCTCTGGCTCCTCGCGCCAATCCCCGCTAGGGCGCGGTGATGACTGCCCATATTTCCCAATATGACACCATCATCATCGGAGCCGGTGGCGCGGGTCTTATGTGCGCCGCTGTCGCCGGGCAGCGCGGGCGCTCGGTTTTGCTGATCGACCATGCTGACAAGCCGGGGAAGAAAATCCTGATCTCCGGCGGCGGGCGATGCAATTTTACCAATTTGCAGGCCATACCGGAGCGCTTTCTTTCGGCCAATCGGCATTTTATGAAGTCGGCGCTCAGCCGCTATGACCAGCATGACTTTATCGCCATGGTCGATAGGCATGGCATTGCCTGGCATGAGAAAACACTGGGGCAATTGTTCTGCGATGGCTCGGCGAAGCAGATTGTCGCGATGCTTATGGATGAATGCCCCGATGACCGGGTGACACTCAGCCTTGGGGCCGCGATCCGCGATATTCGCCATAGTGATGGGCGCTTCACCGTCGATTATGGCGATACAACCGTGACCGCCGCCTCGCTGGTGATCGCCACTGGCGGGCCGAGTATTCCCAAAATGGGAGCCACCGGCTTTGCCTATGATGTGGCGCGGCAATTCGGCCTGAAAGTCGTCGAACCGCGCCCGGCGCTGGTGCCGCTGACGCTCGGCGGTGAGGATGTGTTGTTCCGCGAACTATCGGGCGTGTCCGCGCCTGTGATCGCGCGATGCGGCAAGACGGCTTTTCGCGAGGCGGCTTTGTTCACCCATAAGGGTCTTTCCGGCCCGGCGATCCTGCAAATCTCCTCCTATTGGCGCAAGGGCGATGCGGTGCAGATCGATTTTCTGCCCGATAGTGCCGAGGATTGGCTGATCAGCGCCAAGCAAGAACATCCGCGCCAGCATTTGCCCGGCCTGTTGGGGCAACATCTGCCGCAGCGGCTATCCGATGCCTTATGCGGTCGTCTGTCGGAACGCACCGCGCCTTTGGGCGAATGCAAGGACGCGCAATTGCGCGACTGGCAGCGGCAGCTGAGCGACTGGCGCTTTGTCCCCAATGGCAGCGAAGGCTATGCCAAAGCCGAAGTCACCGCCGGCGGCGTCAGCACGGCGGAACTCTCCTCCAAAACCATGGAAGCAAAGAAAGTGTCTAGTCTGTATTTTATCGGCGAGGGCGTCGATGTCACCGGCTGGCTCGGCGGCTATAACTTCCAATGGGCCTGGTCCAGCGGTTGGGCGGCGGGGCAGGTGGTTTAGGTTCTATTTCTGTCCGTCCTATCGTCGGCCGCGCGCAGGCGGGGCCAAGGCTATCCTTTATTCTCACGCAAAGGCGCTAAGCCGCAAAGAAGGACTTGTGCTTGATGCAATCCTTTCGCGCCTTTGCGTCTTTGCGCGAGTCAAAGCCCTAGCCCCGCCTGCGCGGGGCCGACTGAGATTTTGACTTCACCCGCTATTCCTGAGCGCCGTCGCGATAGCGTTGATCGTCAGCTGTATCCCCTCGGAAATCCGCGCATCGCTTTCCCCCGCGCGATGCCGCTTGATCAACTCAATCTGCAACAGGTTGAGCGGTTCAATATAAGGCAGGCGCAGCTGGATGGAGGTGTCGAGTGCGGGGGTCTTTTCCAGCAGGCGCGACTGGCCGGTTATGTCCAACAGGCTTTCATGCGTGCGTTGCCAGCCATCGCGGATGCGCGGGAAGATTGTGGTGCGCAGATCGGCGTCCTCGACCATCTCGGCATAGAGCGCGGCGATATCCATATTCGATTTGGCCAGCACCATCTCCATATTGCCCAAAGAGGCGCGGAAAAACGGCCAGCTTTGCGCCATATCTTTCAGCAGCGCTGTGTCCTCAAACGCCGCCAGCGCATGGCCGACGCCATACCAGCCCGGCAGCATCACCCGCGCCTGCGCCCAGCTGAACACCCAGGGGATGGCGCGCAAATCCTCAATCGCCGGGCTCTTGCTGCGGCTGGACGGGCGCGAGCCGATTTTCAGCGTCGCAATCTCGGCAATCGGCGTCATCTGGCGGAAGAAGCTGGTGAAACCATCTGTCTCATAAACCAGCCCGCGATAGGCATGGAATGCCGCGTCGGACAGCGTGCGCATAGCGGCGGCATAGTGCTGGCGGTCCTGTTCGGGCCGTTCCTGCGGCGCCAGGCTGGTGAGCAATGTCGCCGAGACCATGGCTTCCAAATTGGTCGCGGCGGTTTCGATCGTGCCATATTTGGCAGCGATCACCTCGCCCTGTTCGGTGATGCGGATGCGTCCCTGCACCGTGCCCTTGGGCTGGGCCTGGATCGCCTGAAAGGCCGAGCCGCCGCCTCGCCCGACTGCGCCGCCACGGCCATGGAAAAGCTGCATCCCAACTCCAGCCGTGGCAAACACGTCAGCCAGCGCGCTGCTTGCCTGATAGAGCCCCCAGGTCGAGGTGAGATAGCCGCCATCCTTGTTGCTGTCGGAATAGCCGATCATCACTTCCTGCACGCCGCGTGCGCGGACCATATCGCCCATCTGCGGCAGCGCGAAAAAGCGCGCCATAATGTCGGGCGCATTGTCGAGATCATCGACGGTCTCAAATAGCGGCACGGCCATAATCGCGGCGCGCGCGGGCCCGTGACCATCGGCAGCGTGATACAGGCCGACTTCTTTGAGCAGCAGATAGACTTCCAGCAGATCGGAAACGCTTTCCGCCTTGGAAATATTATAGGTGGTAATGCAGGCCGGACCAAAGCGCGCATGCGCGTCCGCAGCGGCCTGAATGATCGCCAGTTCCTTGATGCTCTCTTCGCTGAAACCCTCCGTAGTACGCGCCAGTGGCCGGTTATGCTCCAGCTCGGCCTGTAGCAGCGCGATGCGATCGGCCTCGACCAGCGCCAGATAATCCTGGCTGACCCCGGCATGGCGCAGCAGCTCGGCGACTACCCGCTCATGCACATCGCTGTTCTGGCGCATATCGAGTGTGGCGAGATGGAAGCCAAAGGTGTCAATCGCGCGGATGATCCGGCCCAGAGCGCCCGAACTGGTGAAATGGCTATCACCGCCTTCGGCCAGTCCCTTGGCAATGGTCACCAGATCGGCGCGTAGCTCTTCCGGCGTGGCATAGGGCTCGGCCTCAATAGACGACGGGCGATGGCTTGGGTCTCCAGTGAGCTCTGCATGGGTTGCGTCGAGCCTTGCATAAATGCCGGTCAGCGCGCGGCGATAGGGTTCGTCAAAGCGGCTCGGCGCATCATCACCACTCGCTTCGGCCAGCGCCAGAACCGGCTCTGGCACCCGGCTCAATTCAGACGAGATGCTGAGTTCTGACCCCACATCATGAATATCGTCAAGATAGCGCTTGATCACCGTGCCTGCGCCGCGCGACAGCGCCAGTTTCAGCGATGCCGCATCGACAAAGGGGTTGCCATCACGGTCGCCGCCAATCCAGCTGCCGAGCCGCAAGAAGCTGGGCGGGCGCTTGCCCAATACCCGCTCCCACCGGGCATAAAGCGCGGGCAATACGGGCAGAAACACATCGCGCATATAGGCATGAGCGTTTTCCACCTCATCGGCGACGAACAGCTTGTCACGGCGCAATGTCCGCGTCTGCCAAAGCAGCGCGATCTGGCGGTAAATCGCATCCTCGACGCTGTCGCCGCTGCCGGTTTCCGCGACGCCTGCATCGCGCAGCTTCATCAGATCGGCGATACGGTTCTTATGATCAATAATGCTTTTGCGCCGCACCTCGGTCGGGTGCGCGGTCAGGACCGGGACAATCAGTCCCTCATCAAGCAGTGCCAGTATAGCATCTTCACTGACCCCTGCCGCCTGCACCCGTTCCACCGCCTCGGCAAAAGTCGCGCCCTGCTCCTGCGTAACGCCCTGCCGGTCCTCGGCCAGATTGGCGAGCAACGAGAACAGCATAAAGCCGCGAACAAAGGCGAGCGTGTCATCCAGATCAAGCGCATCAATCCCGGTATCTACCGCATCACTGCCGCTGATCCTGCGGTGGCGGTCGACACTTGCCGAGCGGATGGTTTCGGTCTGCTGAAAGAGCTTTTCGCCGCCATAGCTGCGGATGACATTGCCCAGCACCTCGCCAAGATAGCGGATATCGGGATTTTGGGTGATGCGGTTGGTATTTTCGGTCATGCGGCGAAGCTGACTGTTCCGCGATGACAGGTCAAGCGTCGAAGCGAGTGCTTACGTAAAAACAGCGATGGCGTCTTGCGGCTGTCATGGGAACATGGGAGAGCGGCGCGTTAGATCGAGAACTTACAACCGCATCGGAGCTCGTCGATGTCTTTTTCCACTCGCCATGCGACACTTATCATTGCTGCTCTGTCCCTGCCCGTCAGCACGACAGGATGGACGAAAACTGAGGAGACAACACATACCGTCACAGCCAATGACGCCTATTATCAGGCTGGCGAGACAGCGCTTGCCCAGCATCTTGAGCATGTACCCAACACCAATCAGGCGAAGAATCTGATTCTGTTTATCGGCGATGGCATGGGGGTCAGCACCATCACCGCCGGGCGTATCTATATGGGGCAGGCTGAAGGGGGTGACGGCCCGTCTTTCGTCACACCCAGCGATGCCATGCCCTATGCCGCTATGGTGAAGACCTATAGCCATGATTTCCAGGTGGCGGACAGCGCGGCGACCGCTACCGCGATCGTCTCCGGGGTCAAGGCGCGCTCGGGCACTCTTGGTGTGACGTCCGAAGTGGAGCGCGGCGATTGCGCCAGCGGAGTCGGCAAATCGGTGCCGTCGCTGTTCGATCTCGCCAGGCAAGCCGGGCGCGATACGGGGGTTATCTCCACCGCGCGCATCACGCATGCGACACCGGCCAGCACCTATGCCCATAGTGTTTCACGTGATTGGGAAAATGATGGCCGGATGCCCGAAGATGCAACCGCGTGCAAAGACATAGCGCTGCAGTTGGTTGAATGGGACGAGGGCAGGGGGATGGACCTGGCCATGGGCGGTGGTCGCGCCAGCTTCCTGCCGACCAGCATGGCCGATCCGGAATATCCTGAATATACGGGCGTCCGCGAGGATGGCCGCAATCTGGTCGCGGAATGGCAGAGCAAGAACCCTCAAGGCCTTTATGTCTATGATATGGCCGGGTTCAAGGCACTAGATGCGGGTGATGATGGCCCGATACTCGGCTTGTTTGAGACCAGCCATATGCAATATGAGGCCGACCGCATCTTAGGTAGCGATACAGACCAGGCGGGCGAGCCATCGCTCTCCGAGATGGTGGCGCTGGCGATTACGAAATTGTCGAAAAACCCACGCGGTTTTGTCCTGATGGTGGAAGGCGCGCGTATCGACCATGCGCATCATGCAGGCAATGCCGCACGCGCCTTGATTGATACCCAGGCGTTTGAAGCCGCGATCAAGACTGCGCTCGAGACGGTCAATATGGACGAAACACTGGTGCTGGTGACCGCAGACCATAGCCATGTCTTCACCATCGCCGGTTATCAGCCGCGCGATAACCCTATATTGGGGCAGGTACCGCTAAGCCGCTATACCACGCCTGAAGATGGCAAGCCCTATACCACTTTGGGCTATGCCAATGGCCCGGGTGCCAAGACGGATGCGCTGCGCGCTGATCTTACTGAAACCGATACCACTGCGCTCGACTATAAACAGCAGGCGTTGGTGCCGCTGGGCAGCGAAACCCATGGCGGCGAGGATGTGGTGATCAAGGCGCAAGGCCCGCGGGCTTATCTGTTCCGCGGCACGATTGAGCAGAATGTTATCTTCCACATCGCCAAATATGCTCTCGGGCTTTAGGAGGTTCTGGCTGGCTTACAGCCCGTCCAGCCCTTTACTGACCAGCACATTGACCGAAACGCGGCGATTCTGCGCCTTGCCTGCGGCGGTGCTGTTATCGGCCTGCGGGTCGGCGGATGCCATGCCGGTCGGTGTTAGCATGCGATAGGGTTTCCAGCCGCATGCCTGTTGCAGATAGTTGACCACCCGTCCGGCGCGTTTTTCGCTGAGGCGTTGATTGACCTCCTGGCTGCCGGTGGAATCGGTGTAGCCGACAACCAGCATCAGCGAGTTATCAATACCATCAGCCTCGCGCGCGACATAGCACAGCTCATCGCGCGCCGCGGGCGACAGATTGGCCTTGCCGCTGTCAAAATACACATTGGCGGTACGCTTGATGTTATACTTGTCAATATCACCCAGACGTCCGCGCAAGGCCTCGGTGGCGGCGCTCTGTTCGGCAAAACCCTGCGCCGTGCCGCTGCGAATCATATTGGCGGTTTTCAGATTAGTGTTGGAGAAACGAACACGGCTTGCCACCAGGCTGTCATTCCATTGAACGGTGCGTATCTCGACAGGCAGGCCATTCAGCAGTGCATCAGCGCCCAGCGATGTGCGTTCAAGTCCGAGAAAGCCCCCCTTTGCACGGATGTTGGTCGCTTCGCTGAGCAACACTACCATGCTGCTGCCATCCTCGGCGGTGACCTGCATTTTCTCGCCACTGCGCGCGGAGATAATGCCCTTGATCTCGGGTCCTTCGGCAAGACCTGTGAGGTCGGCAGGCGCCGTGCCATAGACGACCATCTCGTCCTGACCGGTTGGATATTGCTCTTGGGCAGAAAGCCCCGACGATGCCGTCGCCGCCAACAGACCGGCCAGTAAAAGGGCGCAAGAATTTCTATATACCAAACGCATGTGTCTACTCCTTTTGAACTCCGGCTGCTGCCCCTGACTGTGCATAAACGCTTCAGTCGCGAGCCATTTCTCTGAAGTGCTAAGGCTACCCTTTCTGGCGCATGAACGCGAGCGCCAATCGCAACGGAGAAATGGGCCGCATGAGTGTCTGTTGCGGTAAACCGTTGGCGGCGGGTTTACGGGTGGTTACTCTTAGTCCCCGCCAACGCGTTCTACATCAGCACCAACCGCCTGCAGCTTCTCCTCAAGCCGCTCATAGCCGCGGTCGAGATGGTAGAGGCGGTTGACATGGGTTTCGCCTTGCGCTGCCAGTCCGGCAATCACCAGTGACATGGAAGCGCGCAGATCGGTCGCCATCACCGGCGCGCCAGTCATCTCCTTGACGCCATGGACTACTGCGGTGCGGCCCTTGGTCTCGATATGCGCGCCCATGCGGTTGAGTTCGGGCACGTGCATATAGCGGTTCTCGAAGATGGTTTCGGTGAGCACGCTCGAGCCATCGGCAAGGCACAGCATCGCCATCATCTGCGCCTGCATATCGGTGGCAAAACCGGGATAGGGCGCGGTGGAAAGGGTCAGCGGATGCAGCGCGCCATTGGTGGCGATGCGCAGGCCGTCATCGGTGGATTCGACGATCACGCCTGCTGCGCGCAGGGCGGCGACGGTGGCTTCCATCTCGTCCTCACGGGCATGGAGCAGCTCGACATCGCCGCCGGTAATCGCGGCGGCGCAGGCATAGCTGCCGGCCTCGATCCGGTCGGACATCACACGATAGGTCGCGCCATGCAGCCGGTCGCGTCCGGTTATCGTCAGTTCGGATGAGCCGATACCGTCAATCTTCGCGCCCATGGCAGTGAGCATATTGCACAGATCAACAATTTCCGGCTCACGCGCGGCGTTCTTCAGTGTTGTAATGCCGGTGGTGAGGACCGCCGCCATAACCGCATTTTCGGTAGCGCCGACCGATACCACGGGAAAGGTGAAATCGCCGCCGGGCAGACGGCCTTTGGGCGCAGTGGCTTTGACATAGCCGCTGGCCATTTCGATTTCCGCGCCCATGGCCTCAAGTGCTTTAAGGTGTAGGTCAATCGGGCGATTGCCGATAGCACAGCCGCCGGGCAGGCTGACCGTGGCTTCGCCTTCGCGCGCCAGCAGCGGGCCAAGCACCAGAATAGAGGCGCGCATTTTGCGCACCAGGTCATAGGGCGCGACATTGCTGGTGATGCGCGTTGCCTGCAGCGTCATCACCCGGCCGAAATCGCCGGGGCGCGATCCGGCGATGCTGGTAGATACGCCGAACTGGTTCATCAGATGTTGGAAGCCGTCAATATCCGCCAGCCGCGGCAGATTGCGCAGTGTCACCGGCTCATCGGTGAGCAGCGCGCAGGGAAGCAGTGTCAGCGCAGAATTCTTCGCGCCGGAAATCGGTAGTTTGCCGGAAAGGCGTTTGCCGCCTTTGATAATCAGTTTGTCCATGAGATGCGTTTAACGCCAATTTTCATTGGCGCAAGCACAGGACAACCGATCCGTTTCCTTATCTATGTTGCTTTGAGCAATGGCATTCGGTATTTAGTTACTTAATGTTTTTCACCCTAACCACATCTGCCCTAGCCGGTATAATATTCTTGTCACATGTTGCTCCAAAGAATCGCGATTCAGAAAGTCAAATTGTAGAAACAGAAGTAACAATACAAAATGAAGAATCAGAGGATGGCGAAAAAAAGCGCCCTTCTACCTGGGTAACAAGTAATTATCCCTCACGTGCTCTTGAGGAAAAAATGGAAGGCGTTGTAACATATAAGCTTCTAGTTGGAATTGATGGCCGTGCAAAAGAGTGCACAATACTAGAATCCAGCGGGCACGAAATATTGGACAGGCACGCATGTGCAAATCTGATTGCAAATTCTCGTTTTAGTCGTCCAGCAATAGACGATGAAGGTAATTTCATTGAAGGTGATTTTGTTGGCAGGATAAGATATAAAATAGGAGGCTAGATTCAAGCCTTCTCAAGCGTGCATTGCAGCGGGTGCTGGTTTTCTTTGGCGCAGTCCATCACCTGATTGACCTTGGTCTCGGCGATTTCATAGGTGTAGATGCCACATACGCCGATGCCCTGTTGGTGCACCTGCAGCATTACCCGTGTCGCCTGTTCCATATCCATATTGAAGAAGCGCTTCAGTACCGCGACGACAAATTCCATCGGGGTATAATCGTCGTTGAGCAGCAGCACCTTATACTGGCTTGGCTTTTTCGGTTTGGCGCGGGTCTTTGTCGCGACGCCGACCTGGCTGTCGCCTTCATCGCCGTCATCCTCATCACTGGCGCGCACGGGCACGATGGTCAGAGACGCATCATCGCCATGCAGCACATTGCGCTGCAATAGCTCGGTATCGGCTTCAGCGCCGCTATAGGGTGCAGAGGTGATCGGCATGGTCACAAGAATATCGTTATTCCCGGTGCAGGTGCAAGAGCTGAGTCGCGTCAATTCCGTTTGACCAGCAAGATAAATACAAAAAGGCCGGAACAGTTCCCCGTTCCGGCCCCAATCTGGTTATCGCGGCCATGATCAGCCACGATCAAGCACCTGAGCGAATCAGGCAGCTTTCTTTACGTTCTCAACCGCAACGCTGACGCGGTTGGAGATCGGCTGGAAAGCGTCGCCAGCGAGCTTGACGAACATTTCGGTGTTCTTCGAGGTCTGGCTGACAGCGGTGTCGAAAGTCTTGCGCAGCGTTTCGGCCTGCAGCTGGAAGAATTCGGTTGGCGACTTAACGGCAGCGAAATCCTTCATCGTTGCGGTTACGTCTTCGAAATTCTTGCGGGTGTCAGAAGCATAAGCCTGACCCATTTCCTGCATGCCCTTGGCAGCGATCTTGCCGGATTCAACCAGAGCTTCGATATTGGCTTTGTTGAACTCGGTAGCCTGCGAAACATATTCGCTGCCTTTTTCGAAAGCAGCTTTGGCGCGGCCTGATACATCGCCGAACAGTTCCTGAGCGCGAGCGGTCATGTTTTCAGCGGTTGCTTTGGTTTCGGTCTTCTTGGTCATTTTAACGTCCTTTCTGGGAGCAGCGGTTTTCTTGGCTGCAACAGTTTTGCGTGTGGTGGTCTTGCGAACAGTCTTTTTGGCAGTGGTCGCCGTGGCTTTCTTGGCGGCTACTTTTACCGGAGCTTTTTTGGCCGGTGCCTTTTTCGCAGCAGGCTTTTTCGCCGCTGTCGTTTTCTTGGCTACGGTTGCCTTTTTGGCAGCCGGAGCAGCTTTCTTAGCCGGAGCGGGTTTCGCGGTGGTTGCCGGAGCAACCGATGCGGTCGCCGCTTCAGAAAAAGCCTTTTCCGCAGATTCGCTAGAAGCTACGGGTTTGGCAGTTGGGGTATTCGGCGTGCTTGCCATGATGCGTGTCCTGCGTCATTGATGTTGCAGTGCACAATAAGCATCGGCAGGGAGGATGTCAAGCAATTTTGTGCAGTGCACAAAAAGCGTTTTATGCGTGTCGGTTAGACAGGTTTTTTAGGCAATTCCAAACCTTAGCTTAGAGGAAGAAGAACAAAACCCCGTTCGTGTCGAGCGTAGTGGAGACACTGTGCGCTATGTCTCTCGACTACGCTCGAGACGAACGAGAACTGTTCCTTAAAGGAACCTACTGCCGCACGTAACGACCCGGCGCATCCTCAATCGCAGGCTTGTCGCCCTCACCCGGTATACGCGCGCCTTTTGCGGCGGTTTTTGCCGGGGCCTGCTTTTCCAGCCATTGCACCCAATAGGGCCACCAACTGCCGGGATGCTCTTCGGCGCCTTCGATAAAGGCGCTCAGACTTCCGGTCTCATCCGGGTTAGTCCAATATTGGTATTTCTTTGCTGCAGGCGGATTGACCACCCCGGCAATATGGCCTGAGCCTGCCAGCATAAACTCTTTCGGGCCGCTGACATGGTCCATGATTTTCCATGCGCTCTTCGCGGGCGCAATATGGTCTTCCTTGCCGGCCTGTACCAATATCGGCGTTGTGATTTTTCTCAGATCAATCGGGGTGCCATCAATGGTGATCGCGCCCGGCTCGACCAGCTTGTTGTCGCGATAGAGATCGGCGAGATAGGCCTTGTGCCATTTCACCGGCAGGTTGGTGGTGTCGCCATTCCAGTGCAGCAGGTCGAAAGGCGGATAGTCCTCACCCAGCAGATAGTTGTTGACGACATAGTTCCAGATCAGATCCCGGCCGCGCAGCATATTAAAGGTGGCCGCCATATAGCGACCATCAAGATAGCCGCTATCGGCGGCGACGGTGTCGATGAGCTTCAACTGCTGGTCATCGATAAACAGCTTTAGATCACCTGAATGGGCAAAATCGACCTGTGCGGTGAAGAAGGTGGCGCTCTTCACCTTTTCGGCCTGGCCGCGCTCCGCCATCAGCGCCAGGGTTGCCGCCAATGTGGTTCCGGAGACGCAATAGCCAATGGTGTGCACATCGGGAACCTTGAGCAGCTCACGCACGGTATCAATCGCGTCGATCTGGGAACGGACATAATCATCCCAGATCACTTCGCGCATCGAACTGTCGGCGGACTTCCACGATACCATGAACAGGGTGATGCCCTGATCCACGGCCCATTTGACGAAACTCTTCTTCTCGTTGAGATCGAGGATGTAGAAACGGTTGATCCAGGGCGGGAAGATGATCAGCGGCGTCTTCAGCACCTTGTCGGTGGTCGGACTATACTGGATCAGCTGATAAAGCGCGGTCTCATGCACCACCTTGCCGGGCGTCACCGCGATATTGCGGCCAAGCTCAAACGCATTGGGGTCGGTATGCGTCATCTGGCCGTTGCGGATGTCGCGCAGCATATGCTCCAGCCCGGTGAGCAGATTCTGTCCCTTGGTTTCAATCGTCTTTTTGATCACCGCCGGATTGGTGAGGGCAAAGTTGGACGGCGCGCTGGCATCAACGATATTCTGCATCGCAAAGCGTAATTGTGCCTTGGCCTTTGGGTCAATGCCGTCCACCGTATCGGTCAGCCGCAAAAGATGATCGGCAATCATGGTATAGCCCTGCACCAGCGTCGAGAAGGCAGGATGACTCTGCCATTCGTCTGCCTGAAAGCGCCTGTCGGGTTTGTTGCTTTCCTTGGGCACTTCTCCGGCGAGCAGGCCCTGCCACAGGTTAAGCCCTTGCTGCCAGAACTGGCTCTGCATCTCGAATATCTGCGCCGGATCGAATTTCGGCATATTCGCCATTTGCTCTTGCCAATAGGAAGGATCCCAGAACTGGGTGAGCGCGTCGGCCGCCATTTTCGACGGCTGCTTGCTCGCCATTTCGGCCATATGCTCCATCATCATCTGCTGTGCCCTGCCCATCACCCAGGTCCAGTGCTGCATATCTTCGAGTTTCGGCATCGCCTCGCTCATGGCGGACATATCCATGCCGGGAATATTGAGACCGGGCATCTCTGGTTGTGATGCGGACATAATGGCGAGACTCCTATGATGGTGCTTTTGTCGAAGCTTATCAGCTTCGCCGCGCCAGCGTAACCATTGTTGCATAACCATTGGTGGTGGCGCGACATATATTTACGCCATGGCGTTGCTGCACGCATGAAAATGCTCGACAGCCCTGACTGGATCGGCCAAACCGCGCCGAGGAGAAACACCAGTCCGAGACCAAGGAAATGACCGAAGAATTCTACCGTATCCGCCGATTGCCGCCCTATGTCTTCGCCGAAGTGAATGCGATGAAGGCGGCGGCGCGGGCGCGGGGGGAGGATATTATCGATCTTGGCATGGGCAATCCCGATGGTGCTCCGGCACAGCATATTATCGACAAGCTGACCGAAGTCGCCAATGATCCCAATGCGCATCGCTATTCGGCGTCCAAGGGGATTAAGGGGCTGCGCAAGGCACAGGCAGCCTACTATGCGCGGCGTTTCAATGTCGATCTTGATCCTGACACAGAGGTGGTGGTCACGCTGGGCTCCAAGGAAGGGCTGGCCAATCTGGCGCAAGCGATCACCGCGCCGGGCGATGTCGTGCTTGCCCCTAATCCGAGCTATCCGATCCATACTTTTGGCTTCATAATTGCGGGGGCTGCGATCCGGTCTATCCCCGCCGCGCCAGGGCCGGATTTCTTCAAGCGGTTGCACTATTCCATGGCCTATAGCGTGCCCAAGCCCAAAGTGCTGGTCATGGGCTATCCCAGCAACCCGACCGCCTATGTCGCTGATCTCGATTTCTACAAAGAGGTAGTCGCCTTTGCCAAAAAGCATGACCTATGGGTTATTTCCGATCTCGCCTATGCCGAGATCTATTTCGGCAATGAGCCGACGCCATCTATCCTCGAGGTGCCGGGCGCGAAGGATGTTGCGGTCGAATTCACCTCCATGTCGAAAACCTATTCCATGGCCGGCTGGCGCATGGGCTTTGCGGTTGGCAACCAGACGCTGATTGACGCGCTGACCCGGGTGAAAAGCTATCTCGACTATGGTGCCTTTACCCCGATACAGGCAGCAGCGGTGGCGGCGTTGAATGGGCCGCAGGACAATGTTGATGCCAATCGCCAGCTCTACAAGTCGCGCCGCGATGTGATGGTCGAAAGCTTTGGTCGCGCCGGATGGGATATCCCGCCGCCTGCCGCGAGCATGTTCGCCTGGGCACCAATCCCGGAAGCGTTCAAAGAAATGGGCGCGATGGAGTTTTCCAAGAAGCTGCTCGCAGAGGCCCAGGTGGCGGTTGCCCCGGGTGTGGGTTTTGGTGAAGAAGGCGAGGGCTATGTGCGGCTGGCGATGGTTGAAAATGAGCAACGCCTGAGACAGGCGGCGCGCAATGTGAAAAAATTTATGACCAAATATGGTTAAACGCATTGATTCCGAATCGGGTTAAAGTGCGTCCGATTCGGCGTGCATCGCTTGGCTTCAATGTGATGGTTGGCGGTCAGCACCAAAGTAGCAAGAGCAACAAAAAAGCCCCGGAAAACCGGGGCTTTTTATGTATCTTGGTAGGTCTTAGCGACGGCCGAACACGTCGTGGAAAAAACGCCAGAACATAGCAATCTCCTGTCTCCATAGAATTGCACTAACAATTATGGTTAACAGAATGTAAAATATATTGCAAGGTTACGCTGCGTTTCGCCGCTTTACGATCATTTTGGTGATATCTGCCATGCTAATCGCAGGCGAATAGAAATAGCCCTGTGCCAGATCGCATCCAATATTGCGTAGGGCATTGGCGGTGGCCGCATCTTCAACGCCTTCTGCGACCACGGACTTGGCGAGCGAATGTGCCATATCGATGGTGCCTTTTACCAAATTGGCATTGTCTTCGGATGATTGCATGCCACTGACAAATTTGCGGTCCATCTTGAGTTCCTGACAGGGAACGCGGCTGAGATAATCCAGGCTGGAATGGCCGGTGCCAAAATCGTCAATCGAGAAGGAAATGCCGTGCTCTCTCAATTCCGCGATTTTGCTGTTCACCCGTTTGCCATCCAGCCTTGCTGACTCGGTTACTTCTATGATGAGATTGCGTGACGGGAATGCGTGCTCTTTAAGTAGCCGGGGGGTATGATGCAGGATCATCTCGTCGGCCAGAGCTTGCGCCGAAAAGTTGACGGCGAGCTTGAAATCCGGGTCAATTAAAACGGCTTCCTTGGCCTCACCCAAAGCACGGTCAAGTACATAGATGGTAAGCTCATTGATCCGATCATGCTCTTCTGCGGTGGTAACCAGTTCGAAAGGGTCAACATAGCCGAGCTCCGGATGATGCCATCGAATAAGGGCTTCGGCACCGGCGACCGTGTCGTTCGCCAATCGGATCTTGGGCTGATATGCAACTCCGATAGTCTCAGCCTTCATGCCAATATTGAGCTCGGCAAGCAGTTCGAGATAGCGGCGCCGCTCATCAAGAAACTGCTCGTCCGAAATGACAAATCGCCTGCTAGTCTTGGTACCGTTTTCGGCTGCACGAATGGCATTTTGTACGCGTTGGGCAACGGGAAGGTCGTAGCTGATATCAACGCCCAGCGTTGTGGCTAAGTTGGCCCAATTGCCCTGATAGGTCATGGCATTGCGCAGTACCGAAACAAGTCCAAGGCTGTTTGCTTCCAATTCAGACCGATCAAGCTTCTGGGCGAACCACAGCAAAGTGTCCTTCTCGAAGGCGACTTGTGTATCGGCTCCGGTCGATGGGCTGGCCTGCTGAACACAAGTAATGATACGTTCGATAAAGGTGCCAAATTGTTTGGGTTCGATAGACTCGGTAAGATCACCAAGATTCTCGATCTTCAATGCATAGACGTCTTGTGCTTGGCTATGCTCTCCGCTGGAGATGGCACCAGCTAAGATAAGATCGGTATCCTTATGGTAGACCTGATTAGAAAGGCGACGCAGTCTAAATGTGGCTATCCCAAGCGTGAGAATAGCGGCTGAAGAATCGATATTGATTGCCAGATAATCGAAAGCAAGCGGTGCAATCAACAAGGCTAGGGTGCCACCCCATGCGAGTTTAGGGAGAGGCTTCTTCCGTTTTGCCTGAAACACAATGATGATTATGACAAATACAAGCCCGGGTATCCACCCAAGGTCTAATGGAAGCCCGTTCTTCAAGGTGTGGGCCCCCATAACGTGAAAATACACGCCCGGAACTTTTCCTCCAAGTGGTAGGTTACGTAGGTCGGAAGTCAGAAGATCGGTATACCCAATTATTACGCTTCGTCCAGCCAAGCGCCTTTCATCAAGTCGGTCAAACAGAAGATCGGCATAGCTTATGGTTTCTATGGTTGCGGGATTGATTGCAAAGTCAGGGCGATACCAATGCAATCTGCCCTCATAATCTCCCAACACCGCTGATATAGAAGGGGTTGGCATATCACCTATTCTGGTTTCGGTTGGAAACTGCACCGATAACTCGAACGGCGTAACATTGCCCATCATCGACGCCATTTCAACATTATGGCGCAGTTTGGTGGTAGGGAATAGCCCGTCATGTTTTTGCAGACCATTATCTGCAGCTGGAGACGCCCCAAGCCACACTTTACCCTTATGCCGAGCAAAAGTTCTCGCCAAGGCAGCATCTTCTTCCGGTGTTGCCGGGTCGGCATAGGCTCTGTCAAATACTAGCTTTGTTGCGCCGGCTGCGAAAATCTTCTCAACAACCTCGGCATCTTGTATTCTGGTCGGCAGATCGCGCCCAATCTCATTCAGCGTCGCATCGTCGACCGCGACCACGACAATATCGTCCGGCGCATCATGCGATCGCAGCTCGGCACGAACGGCGCGGAAGGCGTCGTCCACAGGCATTGGCAGTTCAATAAATCCGGCGATCGCGCCAATTGCGATCGCGGTGATAGCAATGTTTCGGCGCTTCTTCTTAACCTCGTCAGCCGTACTGGCTGATTTGCGCCTGAACGGAATTCTCTGAAGGAGCGACCCGATCCAGCCAAGCGGTCCAGTGAGCGATGCTCGCGATTTGGTGTTTTGACTGTGCATTGCCTTGACCATGGTTTTTGAAACCCGTCAAAAGCCTTAGTCCCAACACTGCTAATATTTCGTTAGCCTAAATAAATCGCGCTATGAATATGGTTAACTTGCGCTACGGTTAGCCGTAATGAAAGGTTCAGAGGGAGAGAACGGAACTTTCGTGCTTGGTCCGGGCCGATGTGGTTCGACCATGCTCTCGAACATTCTTAATCTGCATCCTGACATTCTTAGCCTCTTCGAATTTTTCTCGACCCAAGGTGTGCGAAGCCTTTTGCCCGGAAAGATCAGCGGCAAGCGTTACTGGCAGCAATTGTCGACGCAGACGCGATCTATGCGGGTTATGTTCACTGCGAAAACAGCGCCAAGTGAATTTCTGTATCGCGAGGGGATGGGGCGTTTTCCGATTGATAATTTACCGCCTCTGTTGGTTTCGACGCTGCCGCACATTAGTGACAATCCGCAAAAGCTGTTCGATGAGCTGGCGCGAATAGTGCCGCGCTTCCCGGACCAAACAATCGAAGCGCATCATGATAGGCTTTTCAGGACATTGCAGGAGCGGCTGGGCCGCAAAATCTGGGTCGAGCGCACAGGGCTGTCGCAGATGTATGTGAAGCTATTGCCCAGGCTCTTTCCTGAAGCAAAATTCATACTGCTCTATCGCGATGGCAGGGATGTCGCCCTGTCGATGCAGGCCTTTAAGCCGATACGGCCTGCGATCTGGAACTGGAAATGGTCGGGCAGATTTGGGCCTAATCCTATTGATCTCGATAACCCTGCAGGGCGCAGTCGCCATTTGCGGTTCAACGACAGGGTTTTTGCGGTCAAGCCACTGGTCAGATGGATGGTGGACACACCGCCATCGCTTGAAGATTGCGCTGGCTTCTGGAGCGAGCTGATGCTGACGAGCATCCCGGAATTTCTGTCTCTTGCCGAGGATCGCCGACACTATCTGGAATATACCCGTCTGGTCGATGACCCGAAGCACGAACTCGACAGGCTCGCTTACTTCCTGGAGGTAGAACCGGACAAGACCTGGCTTGATGCTGCCTCCGCCATCCCAAAACGGCTGGAACCGCGTTGGAAGCGTCTAGACGCTGATATGCAAGCGAAGCTCTCTGACTGGACGGCGGAAGCGAGAGAAGCGACCGGCAGATTATCGTCAGCCCGTGCCTAATCACCGGTCCTTAAAAACGCTCGCCCCGGATAACCTCGACATCCCACATCGACAGCAAAAAACCGAATTTGGTCAGCATCGGCGCTATGGCCTCTGCAAGCGCCATCGCCTTGTCTTCAGAGGCGATGGTCAGCACAAACACCTTGTCCGTGCCCGTCACCCTTTCCTCGCGCCATTTGCCGTCGCGGCCCTTGCCTTCGGTAACCGGCAATATCGTCCAGCCCGTAATACCGACTTGATCAATCGCATCGGTGACACGCTTTTGCAGCGCCTTGTCTGCCAGGATTTCTATACGTTTGCGCACTACCGTTTCGATCATGGTCCTACTCCTGCACCAGCGCTGAGATAGGCGGCAAATGCGCTGATGACGCCGATATTGATAAGCACGTTAAACGGAAAAGTGATGCTGAGCGACATGGTGAGGTAAATCCCCGGATCGGCCTCTGGCAGGGCGAGGCGCATGGCCGCCGGCACCGCTATATAGCTGGCGCTGGCGCAGAGAACGCCAAGTGACGCTGCTGATCCGGCATCAAGGCCGACACTAACGCCGAGCGCAGTGCCGACCAGCCCGTTCACAATCGGCAGGAAAATCGCAATCGCGGTGAGACGCCAGGTGATGGCGCGGGAATCGATGATCCTGCGCGCCGCGATCAGGCCCATATCGAGCAGGAACAGGCACAAAACACCTTTGAACCCGACCTCAAAAAACGGCTTGACCGCGACAAAGCCGCTCTCTCCCGAAATCAGGCCAATGGCAAAGGCACCGAGCAGCAGCACGATGGAGGAGTTGGTGAACACCTCATGCAGCATCTCGCCGGTGCTTTGCGCACCGCCATCGCGGCTGCCAAGGCCACGCGCCAGCAGCAATCCGCTCAATATTGCGGGGGCTTCCATCATCGCCATGACCGCGACCATATAGCCGCCCGGTTCGCGCCCCTGTCCGGTGAGAATTTCCCCGGCGGTGACAAAGGTTACGACGCTGATTGAGCCATAATGCGCCGCGACCGCGCCGGAATTGATCCGGTCAAGGCGGCCAAAGCTTTTCAGCACTGCATAAGCAAAAAAGGGCAGCAGGAACCCGGCAGCTGTGCCCGCGCCGAGCGCCGCCAGCACTGTGGCGTCAACCCCTGATTTCGAGACCGCCACACCGCCCTTAATCCCGATCGCCGCCATCAGGTAAAGCGACATCGCTTTGGCAATTGCTTCGGGAATGGCGAGATCGGAGCGCACAAAGGCGGCCAGCAGGCCGAGCACGAAGAACAGCACGACCGGCGAGGTGAATGTATGAAGTGCGGTATCGAACATCAAACGCCCCCGGTCATGTCCCCAATATGCCCATGCTATCAAAGGCTATGCGCGGATTTTGTTCCTTTATGGCCCGGCGCGGCGGACCTGTTGACGCGGAGGTACCGAGGCGCGCCTGCTGCGAGTCAGAGCAAAACCGTTTGTTACTTCTGCTCGCGGATCATCAGCACATCAGTCGGCGCCCAGCCCAGCATTTCGCTGGCGCGGCTGCCGATCGTGGCCTGGGTGAAGCCCGAACGGCCATGAGTGCCGAGCACCAGCAGGTCCATATCCTGTTTCAGCAGCATATCGTAAATGCTCTGATGCAGATTGCCTTCGAGGACGGCGGTGGTGATGCGCGCAGTGTCGGTTTCGCCAAGGGCCAGATCGTTGATGAAATCTTCCATGCCCTTTTCCGCCTCGCCGCGCATTTCCTGGGCTACACCTTCGGATTTCAACCAAGCCGAATAGGCGACATGAAAAGCATGGGCGATGGTGATATGCGCCTTGGGGAACATGGTAAGCGCGGTATGCACCGCGTTTTTCGAAGATGCCGAGAAATCCACCGCGACCATGACCTTCTCATAAGGATGGTGCGCGCGTTCCTTGACCACTAGCACGGGTGCCTCGGCCTGACGCACGACATAATCCACAGCGGTGCCGAGGAAGAAATCGGTGACATTATTGTGCCGTGCGGCGCCGACAACGATTATGTCCGCTTCCAGGCCGCGTGCGGTCTTGGCGATCGTCTCGGGCACCTTGCCATGCGCGACGACAACGGACACCGCATCCATATCCTCGCCATAGTTGCGCCGTAGCTGATGCTCGACGCTGTCCTGATCAACGCGCGACTTGTCCGAATTGGCGAACAGCACCGCCCGCTTGGCGTCCCATTCCTCGGCCAGCAACGCGGCACGTAAAAACGGGCGATCGCTGCGTGCGGTGAGATCGGAAGCTATCAAAATCGTCTTGTCCATTTTTCCTCCGCCCGGATTTCGGGTCGAACTTATATGCCAAACATTGTCGCTATGCTTAATCGCTTGCGGGCATTTTGTAACCCGTAAATCAGCACCATAGACGCAATCTATCTTTCGACTTTGGGTGCGCGGCTCGCCTGCGGCAATAGCCGAGGATTATCAGTTGTATTATACGACCGAATCATTTAGTCTAATAATCAGACCTAAATTATCGTTCACCAGCATTGGCCTTTACCGGGGCCTTGAGGAGCATCTATGCGTCAGCTTTATTATGAAGGCCCGAGAACCCTTGTCTGGCATGATGTGCCCGAACCCACAGTTCAAGCCGACCATGAGGTGCTGGTCTCAACCATCGCCGCCACGACCTGCGACGTTGATTTCGCGGTGATTATGGGATTGAGCCCGTTCCAGCCGCCATTTTCGCTCGGTCATGAGTCCATCGCCCGGGTCGTCGATATGGGCGATGCTGTGCATGGCTTTGAAATCGGTGATATCGTCTCTGTGCCCTATCACCGCAGTTGTGGCACCTGTGGGCCGTGTAAGGACCATCTGCCGCTGCATTGCGACCAGAATGAGGGACCGTTGCTCCCCACCTATGGTTTCCCTCATGCTGGCGAATGGGGCGGCATGTTTTCGGAGAAATACCGCGTGCCCTGGGCATCGCGTTCGCTGGTGAAGCTGCCCGAGAATGTAGACCCACTGGCAGCGGTCTCGCTTGGGGACAATCTTACCGATGCGTGGAGCACGACAGTACCGCATATCCGCAAAAAGCCGGGTGCCAAGGTGCTGATCACCAGCTTTGGTGGCTATGGCCTCTATGCGGCGCAATGGGCGCTGGCGGCCGATGCCAGCCTAGTCACCTATGTTGATCATGATCTGGATCGCTTGCGGCTGGCGGAAAAGCTGGGGGCGCATGCGCTGGAATGGGACCCGAGGCTGCGCTCGAACGAGACCTATGATGTTATCGTCAACGCGCGCATGGGTCAGGAGCCGCTGGAATTTGCGCTGCGCTCGGCGGCACCCGGCGCTATCTGCCACAATTGCATCATCTTCTTTGAGAATATCCCGCTACCGCTCGGGCCAATGCATACATCGGGGGTGACGTTCATCTCGACATATTGCCATGCACGCAATTTCATGGAGCAGACCGCAGAGGATCTGGCGGCGAACATGATCAACCCCCGCCTTGTGGAATCCGAGATTGTCGCGCTGGACGATGCACCCGAACGCCTTGCGATGCCCAGCCACAAGCCGATTCTGCTGTTTGAACAGGGGCTGCACTAGAGCAAAGCGTTGAAACCTGCACGAAAGCGCACTAATTCGGTTCAATAATCGAACCATAGCCGCTTGGCAGGATAGCAGGGACAGATATGCGCCGGAAAAGTTTTGATCAGATGGAATGCGGCATCGCCCAGTCGCTCGATATATTGGGTGATCCCTGGACCTTGCTGATCATGCGCGAGGCGCTTTTCGGCGTTCAGACTTTTGACGGCTTTTACCGCAATCTGGATATCCCGAAAAATACCCTGACCGACCGGCTCAATCATCTTGTCGCCAAAGACATATTGGCGCGCGACCCGCATCCTGAGGATGGCCGCCGTCTTGTCTATTCGCTTTTGCCCGCGGGTGAGGAATTGCTGACGATATTGGTCGCGCTCTCGCAATGGGGCAATAAATGGGTGTTCGGTGATCGCGGCGCGCCGTCCTTTGTCGCTGAGCGTGATAGCAGGGAAGCCGTCGCCGAGGTTAAAGTCACCAACGGAGCGGGCAAAAAGCTGACACTCAAGGATGTCACCATGATCCCGGGACCATCAGCATCGGAGCGTTTGAAAGCAGCCTTTGCCAAGCTAGGCTAGGCTTCCGACCTTACCAGAGATAACATGTCTCCCCTATGCGCTTTGCCAGGCAAAGTGTATGCGGCCTGTTGTTCTGATCGTTTCCCCAATGAGTATAAAGCCTGATGGCATTTGAAATTATCGATTCGCTGATGGTCAAAATTGCGCTGATCGGCGCACTGGGCATTGGCGCGCAATGGGTCGCCTGGCGCACCGGCCGTCCGGCCATCGCGCTGATGCTGATCGTCGGCATTATCGCCGGGCCCGTACTCGGCATAATCCGCCCGGAAAATGATTTCGGCGCGCTGCTCGACCCTATCGTCAAGCTGGCGGTGGCGGTGATCCTGTTTGAAGGCGGGTTAAGCCTCAACTTCAAGGATTTGCGCGTCGCCGGATGGGCGGTGTCGCGGCTTGTGTTTATCGGCGTGCCCGTCGGCTGGGCACTGGGCACGGCAGCGGCCTATTATATTGCCGGGCTGTCCTTGCCGGTGGCGGCACTGTTTGGCGGCATATTGGTGGTCACCGGGCCAACGGTAATCGGGCCGATGCTGCGCAATTTGCGTGTTGGGGCGCGGGTGCGTGACACGCTGAAATGGGAGGGCATCGTTAACGATCCCATTGGCGCACTGCTCGCGGTCGGTATCTATGCCTATATTACCTATGACAAGGGCGGGGCGATGGCCAATGTCGCCTTTGATGTGCTGGGTGCAAGCTTCCTCGCCGGGTTGATCGGCGGCGCTCTGGGTTATGGTATGACCTGGCTGTTCCCGCGCGGCTATGTACCGGAATATCTCAAGGCACCGATTCTGCTGATCGTCGTCATTCTCGGCTTCGTGCTCGCCGATCTGATCATGCACGAAACCGGCCTGATCACCGTCACCATCATGGGTGTGGTGATGGCCAATCGCGAATATTATTCCAGCCGCGCGCTGCACCGCTTCAAGGAAGACCTGTCGGTGCTGCTGATCTCGGGCGTGTTCATCCTCTTGTCGGCGCAACTCGATTGGGCGACAGTGGAGAAGTTCCAGATCCAGTTCATCCTGTTCCTGCTGGTGCTGCTGTTCGTGGTGCGTCCGCTGACTGTCTGGACCAGCCTCTTGTTCAGCTCGGTCCCTTGGCGCGAGCAGGTGTTTATCGGCTGGATCGCGCCGCGCGGTATTGTCGCGGTGGCGATTACCGGGCTGTTCGCCAAGCGGCTGGTCAATAGCGGTTATGAAGATGCCGAAGCGCTGGTGGCGCTCAGCTTTGGCGTGGTGATTGCTACCATCTTTGCGCATGGCTTTTCCGCCCGCTGGGTGGCGCAGCGTCTGGGCATAGAAGAGGGCGATGGCAAGGGCGTGATGCTGGTCGGCGCCAATCGCTGGACATTGGAGCTGGGTGCGTTTCTCAAATCGCTCGAAATCCCGGTCACGATTTCTGACACCAGCTATTTTGCCTTACGTGGCGCGCGGCAGCGCGAGCTCGATATCCATAATGGCGATATATTGGATGAGGCGCTCGATGATATGGTTGATCTCGGTGCCTATCAGCACCTCATCGTTGCTACCGATAATGACAGCTATAACCAGTTGCTCAGTTCCGACCTGGGTCCGGAGGTTGGCTATGACCATATCAGCGCGGTTAGTGTCGACAGCACTGCTGACGGCAATGGAGAGCGATCATCACGCGGACGAATCTTACTCGAAAATGCGACCAGCTATGGCAATCTGGTCGACCGCGCCCGCGATGGCTGGGTGTTCAGCCGCACCCGGCTGACCGAGAAATTCACCTATGAAGATTTTCGCGAAAATCTTGAGGAGGATGAAGAGCCGGTGGCTATTCTGAAACCCAATCAGAAGCTGCTGTTCTTCTCGGCACAAGCGCGTCCGGTGATTGAGCTGGGTGATCAGATTATCAGCTTTATCAAACCGGATAGCCCAGAAGAACGCAAAGCATCACGCGAGCAGGACAAGCCGCCACAGAGCTGATCAACCGCCGCGCGGCCCGAATAACGCGCTGCCAACGCGAAGCATAGTCGATCCGATCTCGGTGGCGGTGACATAATCGCCCGACATGCCCATCGAACGCTCGGTAAGGCCATGATCATTGGCCAGCTTGTCGAGCAGAGCGAAATAGGGCGCCGGTTCCAGATCGGCAGGGGGTATGCACATTAGCCCTATCGCCGGGATTTTGTGGCCTTTGGCGGTTTCGAGTAGCGCGCCGATATCGCTGACCGCGCAGCCGCCTTTCTGCTCCTCATCGCCAATATTCACCTGGATCAGGCACGGCACCTGCTTGCCCTGATCCGCCATCGCCTTGGCCAGCGCCTTGGCCAGCGACGGTCGATCGAGCGAATGAATCATGTCAAACAGCGCAACCGCATCTGCGGCTTTATTGGATTGCAATTGGCCAATCATATGCAGCCGCACATCATGATACTGCTCGCGCAGCGTAGGCCATTTACCTTGCGCTTCCTGCACCCGGTTTTCGCCAAAATCCCGATGGCCCAGCGCAATCACCGGAGCAATTGCCTCCGCCGCATGGGTCTTGCTCACCGCGATCAGTGTTGGCGGTGTCTCGACGCGATTGGCGCGTTTACAGGCGGCGGCGATATCGGCTTGAACAGTTGCGAGCCGCTGCGCCGGGCTGTTGTTATCATTGTGTTCGCTCATGCTGAGACCCTATAAGCAGCGCCATGCCGCCTTTCCAGTCATTCTCTGATTTCGGCCTACCATCGCTGTGGCTGTTTACCGATGCACGCAATGCTGATGTGCTGGACAAGGCTATTGCTGGCCTTCCGCCGGGCAGCGGGGTGGTGTTTCGTCATTATCATCTGCCAGAGCAGGAACGGTGTGGGATGTTTGCTAAGCTGATGCGCCGACATGCGCGCCGCGACCATATCTGGCTCTGGTCCGGCGACGCCGTGACAGCACGGGTGCTGCACGCCGATGGCTGCTACGGCTCCAGCGCGGGTCCGCCATCGCAGCGCAGCGGATTATGGCTCGCCACCGCGCATAACAGCATGGAACTGACCATGGCGGCGCGACGGGGTGCCGATGGTGTGTTTCTCTCGCCTGTCTATCCCACGCGCAGCCACGCCGGTGGTACCAGCCTTGGGCCGATGCGCTTTGCCGCATTGGCGCGGCATCGTCGCTGTCCGGTCTATGCGCTGGGAGGTGTCACGCGAGACAATTGGGCACGCATAGCTCCATTTTGCGATGGTTGGGGGGCGATTGATGGACTATCGGAAAGATGACGCGATAAGCGCCGACTGATCAGAAGCGGAACTGGGTTCCGACATAAACGGCCTGGCTGTCCATCTGCTTGCTGTTGAGCGGTGACAGACGGTCACGCTCGTCACGCAGGCGGACGCCGGCGGTGACATCGAGATTGTTGCTCAACCTGTAGCTGCCGCCAACATCGACCGAATAGGCATTCTCGCCTTCAAAGGTACGCGGAGCACGGCCCAGCTGCGCTTTTGAGTCGAGATCAACCCGGCTGCTGAAACGGCTCGGCTTCTCGGCGCGCTCGAGACGATTAGGCGCGGTGCCCATCTCGGCGAGATCAGGCACATCAAGCTTCTTGACCGATTCGGGTAAAGCAAATCTCTGCCAGCCCTTGGCAACACCGAGACTATAGCTGGTCGGCGTAATCTTGATCGGTGCGGCCCCTTTGCCGACCGGACCAATGGCATTGCGAATAGTGATCGCTTTCGCTGATTCATCGCGAACACGCGCGGCGACAGTGACAGCGCGTTTGCCAACCCCATCTTCAGCCGCAGGGGTGAAGCGGAAATCGCTACTGGCGCGCAATTCGCTGAGCTTGAGCGAGGATACGAGATTTTTGTCAATCGAGGCCGGGGTAAAGGAGCCGATACCGCCAAGGGCGCTCAGAGATACGGGTTTCGCGTTGAAGCCATTACCAGATGCAAGGACGACAGACGGCATGGCAGCAATCACGCCAATGGCGAGTGCGCCTCCCATAAATGCCGTTCTCAATCTGTGAGCCACAAGTCTATGCTCCTGTTATCTTGGCCCTAGAACAATCCGATTAAAAAAGCATGTGCGAAATTGCGCCTGCTCACGGAATCCTTGTCAATGTTGCAAAAGCTCAACAATTTTTGCCCAGTTTTACGTCAAAAGTCGAGTCTTTACAGGGCGTAAGAATGTAAGATCTTCATAGTTAGCGAGACATGAATGGGCGATTGGCGCGCTTCGATCATCAGCTTTTTTCTCGCGCCTCGTAAATCCGCGCGTAATGTCGCTTGGCATAAGCGCATGATCGCACTTGTGCTTAATTCACGCTAACCCTAAAGCGGCGTGCATGAAGAGCGTGCAGGTGGGATATGTACGAAACAGGAAGTTCAGTGAAGAGAGAGAAAGTCATGTTGCAGCCAAAAGCAATCCTTACGGCAATGGTGCTGGGGAGCACCGTGACGCTGCTCGGAGCCTGTGGCGGTGGCGGTGATGATGATCGTCCCGAAGACCGGATTGCGCCATCGCAGGTGACAACCATTGGTGTGAACAGCTATTTGTGGCGCGCCTCTCTCGATACCGTTTCCTTTGCGCCGCTGGTGCAGGCAGACAGTGCAGGCGGGGTGATCGTGACCGACTGGTATTCAACCCCGCAAAACCCCAATGAGCGGGTCAAGCTGACCGTCTATATTCTCGATCAGGATTTGCGCGCCGATGCGCTGCGCGTCGCGGCTTTGCGCCAGGTGGCGCAGGGCGGCAATTGGGTTGATGCCTCTGTACAGGCTGCAACGGTGCAGAAGCTGGAACAGATCATCCTGACCAAGGCCCGCGATCTGCGCCGCAGCGCCGTCTATGACAACTGATCCGCCTGTGCGGGGGCAATGATGACGGATACCGACAAGCGGTTCAATCCGCTGGCAGCAGACGGCAAATGGCAGCAGCTTTGGGAAGAGCAAAAGACCTTCCAGGCCGATAGCAGCAGCGACAAGCCCAAGCGCTATATCTTGGAGATGTTCCCCTATCCTTCGGGGCGCATCCATATGGGTCATGTGCGCAACTACACCATGGGCGATGTGCTGGCGCGGTTTGAACGGATGCGCGGGCACGAGGTGCTGCACCCCATGGGCTGGGACGCTTTTGGCATGCCCGCCGAGAACGCCGCGATGGAAAAGGGTGTGCACCCGGGCGGTTGGACCCGGCAGAATATCGCCACCATGCGCGATCAGCTCAAGCGGCTGGGTTTCGCCTTTGACTGGAGCCGCGAACTGGCGACCTGCGAACCGGACTATTACGGCCATGAGCAGGCGCTGTTCCTCGATATGATGGAAGCGGGCCTCGTTTACCGAAAGGAAAGCGCGGTCAACTGGGACCCGGTCGATATGACCGTGCTCGCCAATGAGCAGGTGATTGATGGCCGCGGTTGGCGCTCGGGCGCGCTGGTGGAGAAGCGCAATCTCAACCAGTGGTTTTTGAAGATCACCGATTTTGCCGAGGATCTGCTGGCGGGTTTGGATGACCTCAAAGACTGGCCGGAAAAAGTGCGTACGATGCAGGAAAACTGGATCGGCAAATCGCAGGGCCTGACGTTTGATTTCAAGGCCGACAATGGTGAAGTTATAACTGTTTTCTCCACCCGTCCCGATACGATTTACGGGGCGAGTTTTGTCGCTGTTGCGGCCGACCATCCGCTGGCGTTGAAACTGGCCGAAGACAATGCCGCACTGGCGGAGTTCGCCGAGGAATGCCGCCGCACCGGCACTGCGGCTGCCGAGATTGAAACACAGGAAAAGCGTGGCTTTGATGCCGGGTTAAAGGCAACCCATCCGCTTGATCCGAGCTGGGAATTGCCGGTCTATGTCGCCAATTTTGTGCTGATGGGCTATGGCACCGGCGCGGTATTCGGCGTTCCGGCGCATGACCAACGCGACCTTGATTTCGCCCGTAAATATGATCTCCCGGTGAAGCGCGTCGTCAGTGATGGCGAGGAGACAGCGCCCGAATTTGCAGGCGATGAAGCCTATAGCGGCCCCGGTTCCATCGTGAACTCGGACTTCCTCAACGGCCTATCCATAGAAGACGCGCAGAAAGCCGTGATTAACCGCGCCGAATCCGAGGGCTGGGGTAAAGGCTCAACTGTCTGGCGGCTGCGCGATTGGGGCGTGTCGCGCCAGCGCTATTGGGGTACGCCGATACCGATCATTCATAGCCCCGATCACGGTCCGGTACCCGTCCCCAGAGACCAGTTGCCGGTGACACTGCCCGAGGATATCGATTTCGACACCCCGGGCAATCCGCTGGAACGGCACCCGACATGGAAGCACACGACCTGCCCGATCAGCGGTAAGCCTGCGCTGCGCGAGACCGATACGCTTGATACGTTCGCGGACTCGAGTTGGTATTTTCTGCGCTTTGCCAGCCAGCCCGATGACAAGCCGTTCGACAAGGAAGAGATCGCGAAATGGTTGCCGGTGGCGCAATATATTGGCGGCGTTGAGCATGCGATTCTGCACCTGCTCTATGCCCGCTTCTGGACCCGGGCGCTGAAACATATTGGCCTGCTCGATGTGGATGAGCCTTTTGCCAGCCTGTTCACCCAGGGCATGGTGACGCATGAGACCTATCAAATGGGCGATGGCAGCTGGCTCTCGCCCGATGAGGTGCGCAAAGATGGTAGTGATTGGGCGCATATTGAGAGTGGCGAGCCGGTAGAGGTTGGCCGCGTCGTCAAAATGTCCAAGTCGAAGAAGAATGTCATCGATCCTGAGCCGATTGTCGATCAATATGGTGCAGATGCGGTGCGCTGGTTCATGTTGTCGGACAGCCCGCCCGAACGTGATCTGCCCTGGTCCGAGGCGGGGATTGAAGGCAGTTGGCGCTTTGTTCAGCGTGTCTGGCGCATTGCCCACATGGCGGATGCTGGCGCGCCTGGCGAAGCAGGCGCTGATAAGGCGCTGCTCCGCGTCCTGCACCAGACCATATCCGGGGTGACCGAGGATATTGGCCAGCTCGGTTTCAACAAGGCAGTAGCCAAGCTCTATACTCTGGCGGCGGCCATCGAAAAAGCACAGCCTTCGCCGGATCGTAATGAGGCGATCCGCTCGCTGGTGCTGATGGTTGGCCCGATGACGCCGCATCTGGCTGAAGAAGCATGGGCGCTGCTTGGCGGCGAAGGCCTGATTGCCAATGCCGCATGGCCGGTCGCTAATATGGCGCTGGCGGTGGATGATGAAGTCACCATCGCGGTGCAGGTCAAGGGCAAGCTGCGCGACACGATCACAGTTGCCAAGGGCCTGCCCAAGGACGAGATGGAAGCGCTTGCACTCGCCAGCGAGAAGGTGCAGCGTAGCATTGACGGTGCCGAGGTCCGCAAGGTGATTGTGGTGCCCGACAGGCTGGTGAATATTGTGGTATGAGTAAGAGCAAAACAAAACCGTTAGGGCTGAGCTTGTCGAAGCCCGTCTCTCAAGTTGAGAAACGCCCTTCGACAGGCTCAGGGCTAGCGGTATTCTTTGCACTATTCTCTATCCCCCTCCTCACCGCCTGCGGTCTGCAGCCGCTTTACTCCGGCGGCACCCAGGGCGTCGTCGCACAGAATCTGGGGCAGGTGGCCATCGCGCCGATTGAGGGCGAGGCGGGCTGGCTGGTGCGTAATGAACTGACGGACCAGCTTGCGCCGGTGCAGGGCGATGCCGCGCGCTATCAGCTGGTGGTGCAGCTGGATGACCAGATTGAGGGCTTTGGCGTCCTCGCCAATGACCAGATTACGCGTGAACGCCGCACCCTGCGCGCGCGCTATCAGCTGGTGGAGATCGCCAGCGGAGAAACGGTGATCGATGCCACCGCCGGATCGGATGCCGGTATCGATGTGGTGAGCAGTGAATATGCCACCATCGCAGCGGAAAACCGAGCGCTGGAAAATCTGTCGCGCGAAGTGGCGAACCAGATTGTCACACGGCTTTCGCTTTACGCCAGAGAACAATAGGGTTTGAGCAATAATGGCGAAGATCAAGTCCGATAATTTCGCATCGGCCCTGAAGCGCGCCACCGCTGATACCCGCCTCTTCCTCTTTTACGGCCCCGATGAATCGGGTTCGGCTGCACTGGCGGAAAAGACGCGGCTGCATATCGGTGCCGATGCCGAAAAAGTGGAACTGAGCGGACCGCAGCTAAAGGAAGACCCGGCGCTTTTGGCACAGGAAGCCGCCTCGCTGTCGCTGTTCGGCGATGCGCGGGTGATCTTGGTGCGTGGGCAAGGTGAGGAATGTTTCGCCGCGATAGATGCATTACTCGAAGCCGAGACCGTTGCCAATCCCTGTATCGCTCAGATTAGCGGCATTACCGACCGTTCACGTACGGCCAAGCTGGCGGGTGGCGATGACCGCGCGCTCGCCTGTATCAGCTATGTGCCCGATGTGCACAATGTCGCCGCGACCATCCGGGAGATGGCGGAAGCACGCGGCCTCGCGATGCCGCGAGAGATTGCCGAGACCATCGCCCGCTATACCCGTCTCGACCGGCGGCTGGCCGAGATGGAAGTGGAGAAGATCGCACTCTATCTTGATGCGCAACCTGGCCAGCGCGCCAGTGTTGATATGCTCGTGATGGAGCAATTGGCGGCGGAGACCGAGGATGATGCACTCGCCCCGGCGATCCAGACGATCCTGTCCGGTCGCACCGCGCAGCTTGCGGCGGAACTGGATCGGCTTTCCGATGGCACATTGCAGCCGGTGCTGCTGATCCGGGCGCTGGAGGCGCGTTGTGTGCAGCTTGCCAAAGTCCATCGGCTCATGGCGGACGGCAAAGATGCCAAATCCGCGATGCGCAGCACCGGTATTTTCTGGAAGGAAGAAGGCGCGACCCAGCATCAATTGCGTTGTTGGCCACCCGCTGCGCTAGAGCGCTTGGCCGAGCGGCTGCTCACCATCCATGCCAAGGTGATGCAGAACAGCCAGGATGCCGTGCGGCTGTTGGTGCAGGAATGTACCATGATTGCCATGGCGGCGGCGCGCAAGCGTTGAGGCAATTATAGACTGTGTAAGTCGCTTAAAAACCGTTCGTGTCGAGCGTAGTCGAGACACAGTTTTCCACTTGCAAGGGCCTCTCGACTTCGCTCGAGGCGAACGGTTAAGCTGGGTCATCTAAAACAGGAAGTAGGTTAGCAATAGTTTCCTACAAATCTAAAAAGCGTTATTATCGGCGGATCGCTTTGGCACGAACTTGCACAGTGTTGGACAAATCCAAAGGTCACCGGTTTCTGCGGTTCCCGAGCCTAACTTTCGTAACCTTCGTCAACTTGTATTGACACTTCCCAACAGCGTGGACTGGCCGCCTATTCATACTCTGCCGTAATCGGGATGCGACCGCGATAATGGCCGCCAATGCCACCGCTGACCTTCAGCGTCCCGGCAAAGGAAAAGACCAATGTACCATCCGGGCCGATGCGCGGGCTGGGCGACAGGCTGGTTTGCAGTGACACCAGATCGGCATGCCCCCCGGTCTGGCTGGTCAGGCGGATGCTGTGCGGCAGATCGACCCGCACCGCACGCCCCGGCTCGCCGGTAATGCGTGCCGAACCGGTCAGCGCCAGCCCGCCAAGATCAACCAGCCCACCATCGGTGCGGGTGCTGCCGCTGGCCGGGTCAATCTGCACTTCACCAGCACCGGCTCCGGCAAAAGCAAGGCGGTTGAAGCGGATATCGGCCTCTATGCTGATCCTGAGCGGGATTTGTGGCTGGTTCGCGGATCCGGATTGGTCTTCATCGCCCAAGCAAAGACGACATTGCGCTCTTGCCGCCTCCAAGCCCATGGGCACCGAAGCACACAGCATTATGAGCGCGATAAAGGGACGTAACCACCGCATAATCAGTCATATTATCAAGTGAGACCGAAAAAACGGTTAACGGCGAATAAACCATAAAGCAGAGCGTTGAGCGGCGCGGCTCACTTGCACTTTGCGGTATGACGCATAGGGTGGCGGCAAGAGGATGACAAAAGGCCAATCATTTGACGGTATTTTCAGCGGGCAATAGCGGCTCGATAGTGCAGCTCACCATATTTGCGGGCATCATGCTGTTGCTGGCCGGGATTACCTGGTGGCATGTGCGCGGGCACCATGCCGGGATTGACGGTGATTCCAAAGAGGTGTTTCTCGCCGGTGGCGGCCTCAACTGGTTCTTTGTCGCCGGCGCTATCACCCTGACCAATCTTTCTACTGATCAGCTGGTTGGCATGAACGGCAACCAGATGCTGTTGCTCGCCTGGTGGGAGATGGCCGGTTTTGCCGGGCTGCTGATCCTCGCATTTGTGTTTGTGCCAATCTATTATCGCAACCATTGCACCACAGTGACTGAGTTGCTCGAAAGGCGTTACCAACAGCGCAATGTGCGCACCGTGATTTCGGCGATGTTCCTGTTCGGTAACCTACTGATCTATATGCCTGCGGTGATATATTCCGGCGCGCTGTTTCTGCGATCGCTCTTTGGTCTGGACGAGGGGGCATTGATCCCGATTGCTGCCGCACTGGCGGTGGTGGGTGGTGCCTATGCCATATTGGGCGGGCTGCGCGGCGTGGCGGTTCTGGATACCTATAGCGGCATCGGTATATTGGGGATGGCGCTGGTGGTAGTCTATCTGGCGCTGCAGGCAGTGGGTTTTGATCTGAGCACTGGCGTCCCGGCGCATCGGTTGACCCTTATCGGCGATAATGACTCGCCCATTCCCTTCCACACACTGTTCACCGGTATGGTGTTTATTCAGATATTCTATTGGAGCACCAATCAGAATATCACCCAGAAGGCGCTTGCTGCTCCCACAGTACGCGAGGCGCAAAAGGGTGTGATGGTTGCCGCGATTATACGCCTTGCTATTGTTCCGGCGATTGTCGTTATCCCCGGCGTGGTGGCATTCAAGCTTTTTGGTGATGTCAATGACGCTGCTTATGGGATGGTGGTTGCCGAGGTGCTGCCGCCCTGGACCAGCGGCATTTTTGCTGCGATGATTGCCGCGGCGGTGCTGACCACATTCTCTGCAGTTCTGAACGCGACCTCTACCCTTTATGCGGTAGATTTTCACAAGGTGTTTATCAACCCGGATGCCAAGGCAGGTCGGCTGAACTGGATGATGGGTATCGCCGCCACGGCATTGGCAATTGCGCTGGTGCCCATTTACGCCAATGCGGAGAGCATTATCAATCTTCTGCAGGAGCTCAACGGTCTCTTCTCGATGCCGATCCTGTCGGTCTTTGCCGTGGGCTTGTTGTTCCGCAATGTTGATGCGCGGGCAGCGATTACCGGGCTGTTATGGGGGCTGGGAATTTATGCGCTGCACACATTCTGGTTCTATACGCCGCAGCCCTATTGGGGCGACGAGACATTATACCGCATGCTCGGCTTTGATTGGCTGCACTATATTGATGTGATGGTGTTCGTACTGTTCAGCTCGATAGTAGTGGCGCTAACGGTCAACCGGCTGATCTTTGGCAATCGCGCGACTTTATTCTGGCAGAGCGAGGATGGCATGAAGGGGGCGGCGACCGCATGAGCGACACGATATTGGTTCTCGATGAAGGCACGACCTCGACCCGTGCAATGCGCTTTGCCGTGGACGGCAGTTGCCTTGGCAGCAGCCAGCAAGAGATTACTCAGCACTATCCCCAATCGGGCGAAGTCGAGCATGACGCCGCCGAGATATGGCAGCGCAGCGTCGATGTGATGCGCGCCGAGATTGAAGCGGCTGGCGGCGTGGAGAATATCGCGGCTATCGGCATCACCAATCAGCGTGAGACAATTGTCTTTTGGGACAAGCGCAGCGGTGAGCCATTAGCGCCAGCGATTGTGTGGCAGGATAGGCGCACTGCTGCGATTTGCGACCGGCTGCGGGCCTATGGTCATGAGCCGATGGTGCAGCGCAAGACCGGGCTGCTGCTCGATCCCTATTTCTCGGGCAGCAAGATCGGCTGGGCATTGGAGAACTGGCCGCAATTAAAGGCGGCCGGAGAGCATCTCGCAGTCGGCACGGTGGAGAGCTATCTGATTTTCCGCATGACCGGCGGATTGCATATCACCGATGCCAGCAATGCCGCGCGCACCGCGTTGATGGATATTCATTCGGGGCAATGGGATGATGAACTGCTCGGCCTGTTCGGCGTGCCGCATGCGATTTTGCCCCAGATCGTCGATTGCGCCGGAGACTTTGGCCGCACCGAAGCGGACCTGTTCGGCGCGCCGATTCCGATCTGCGGCATGGCAGGAGACCAGCAGGCGGCGACCATAGGGCAGGGCTGTTTCGCGCCCGGCGATACCAAGGCGACCTTCGGCACCGGGGCTTTTGTCCTCTCCTATGCCGGGACCAGTGCACCTTTGTCGGCGCATCGCATCCTCACCACCATTGGCTGGCAGCTTGATGGCGTGCGTCACTATGCGCTTGAAGGGTCGATCTTTGTCTCTGGCAGCCTGATCCAATGGCTGCGTGATCAACTCGGCATGATTGTCGAGGCCGAGGAAAGCGAGGCCTTAGCGCGGTCGGTAGCCGATAATGGCGGCGTCACCATCGTGCCCGCGCTCAGCGGATTGGGCGCACCGCATTGGCGCGCCGATGCGCGTGCGGCGATTACCGGCCTCAGCTTTGCCAGCGATAAGGCGCATATCGTCCGCGCGGCACTGGAGGCGATGGCGCATCAGATGATGGACCTCAAAACCGCCTTTGCCGCCGATGGTGTCGATTGGTCGCAACTGCGCGTCGATGGCGGCATGGTGAGCAATGACTGGATGGTGCAGGATCTCGCCGACATATTGCAGCTTGAGGTTGATCGGCCCGACTTTATCGAGACCACAGCGCTGGGTGCGGCGATGCTGGCGGCGACCGGTGCGGGGCTTTATCCCAGCCTTGAAGCATCGGCCGCGATGCGCCGCTCGGGCGGCGCATTTACCCCCAAGATGCAGGATGCGGAGCGTTCAGCACGTTTGGCCCAATGGCAGGCGGCGCTGGCGTCGGTGCTTGCCCAAGGTGCGCCATAATGCGGTGGGCCATATTGCTTATCGGCTTGGTCGCTTTGGGTGGCATGTCGGTGGTGATGATGTTTGTGCCCTATCCCAATGCAAGGGCACGCGCCACTGACGGAGTCGAGCACAGCATTGCCCGCGATGGTCGCAACATTGCCTATTTTGTGCAAGGCGGGGGGCCTGTCGTGGTTCTGCTGCCCAGCGCCGGGCGAGAGGCCAGCGATTTCAACGAGCTTGCCGATCAGTTGAACTATAAGGGCTATCGCACGATTTCTATTGAACCGCCGGGGATCGGTAATTCTGATCTCCCCGATGAGGATATGACGCTGTTTGATCTTGCCGATGATGTTCGCGCAGTGCTCGATGCTGAACTCGCATCACAAGACAAAGCGGTCATTCTCGGCCATGCCTTTGGTAACCGTGTGGCGCGAGCAACGGCGGCCAAACATGGCGAGCGCATTGACGGGGTTATCCTGCTGGCGGCAGGTGGCAAGCAGCCAATACCGCCGCGTGCCGATGCCGCGCTGAAAGGCAGTTTCAACCCGCTGCGCACCAGCGTCAAGCGGCTGGCCAGTATCCGTTATGCCTTTTTCGCCGGGGCCAACCGGGTTCCCGAGCATTGGCAACGCGGCTGGCATATCGCCACGGCGCGGTTACAGGGCAGAGCCGTGGAGCTTACCAATACGGATGACTGGTGGCTGGCCGGTGATGAGCGGATTCTGGTGGTGCAAGGTGAGGCGGATACCATTGCACCGCCGGAAGATGCCGGTCAGGCACTGGTCAATGATGCCAAAGGCCGCGCCGAGATTGTGATCGTTGAAAAGGCGGGCCATGCCCTGCTACCCGAACAGCCCGATGCGGTAGAAACAGCAGTGCTGGAGTTTCTTGCGAAACTCCAGCACCAGCAAGGTCCTGAATAAAGGGGGCAGCCCCTTTATAGAACAGCCTTAGCGACGGGCCGAGCGGTTCAGCGTCTTCACCTTGACCTTGTCATCATCAAGTGAGACCCGCACCGTTTCGCCCGAGTTACCGGGGAATTCGGCGAACATGGCTTCGACCAGGTTAGGCACCAGATAGGTCAGGTTGTTTGAGCGCGACGTTGCCTGTGCGCGGCCTTCAAAGACGCGGACATTGTCGGCGACGCGGTCAATCTTCAGCGCCAGCTCGGAGTTATAGATGGTGTAGCTGCGGACATCCGGGCCAAAGCCGCCGCCCCAGCCCCAGCCGCCCCAACCGGGACCCCAGGCACCCCAGCCGGGTCCCCAGCCAAAGCGATTGAAGCCGCCCCAGCCGCCCCAGCCACCCCAGCCGCCCCAGCCACCCCATGGGCCAAAGGCACCAAAGCCCGGACCGATGCCAGGGGTTGTGCGAACGCGCTCCCGACCGCCATCAACGACATAGTCGAAGCTGACAACAAGGTCGGTCGCTTCCGGATTGGATGCAGGGGCATAGCCTTCCTGCTGCATCCGTTGGGTAATCATCATGGCATATTGATTGGCCTCGATGCTGCCCACCCGTGCCGGATCGGCCGGAACTACGGTAAAGCTCTCACCCTGTGGTGGCGGCAATTGCTGAAAGCGCGCCACATCAGCGCGGAAAGGTGTGGTACACCCAGCCAGCATCAGCAGTAATGCCGGTATAATGATGCGCAATGATAGGGGTGTGTTTGTCATTTTGCGTTCCTGTTCTGGCCTGCTACCCGGCCTCGTTCTTAACGGTCCAATTCTGGTCACCCATGCGACCTTATTGTGACGCTGCCTTGCGCGAATCATCAGATTCGATCCTGCTTTGAGGCAAGAGCTTAGCAGCAATCACTCACTATGGCGCGCATAGTGGATATGCCGCCATGAATATCTATTGAATAAAATGGCCAAGGCATAGGCTTGGTTCCGCAAAACCGATGCAAAAAATTGCAAGCAAGCGATAGGCAGGGACTATTACGCTTGTGTAATTCTACTGCCAGTTGCCAATGACGTCACCGGCTCAAATGCCCGGTTTACGCGCTTTGCAGACCAAGAGCGCGATAGGCTCCGGCTACGGTCGGCGCTGCCAATGCACGTGCCTTTTCCGAGCCTTGCTGTAAAATCGCGTCAATAGCCGCAGGATCGGATTTTAGCGCAACAAAACGCTCGCGGATCGGGCGCAACGTTTCGACCATCACCTCGGCCAATGCCGGTTTGAACGCACCAAAGCCCTGTCCGGCAAAGTCCGCCAGCACATCTTCGGGCGTGCGATCGCTTAATGCCGCCATCATGCCAACCAGATTGGCGGCTTCGGGGCGCTCTTCGAGTGCTTCCAGCGAATCCGGCAGCGGTTCCGGATCGGTCTTGGCCTTTTTCACTTTCTTGGTGATGGTGTCGTCATCATCAGTGAGGTTGATCCGGCTCATATCCGAAGGGTCAGACTTGGACATTTTCGCCGAACCATCGCGCAGGCTCATCACCCGGGTTGCGGGGCCTTCGATAATCGGATCGGGCAGGGTGAACAGCTCGGTGTCGAAATCACTGTTGAACTTGGTCGCAATGTCGCGCGCGAGTTCCAGATGCTGTTTCTGGTCCTCACCCACAGGGACATGGGTGGCGCCATAGATCAGCACATCGGCAGCCTGCAGCACCGGATAAGCATAAAGCCCGACGCTCGCGCCCTCACGGTTTTTGCCCGACTTTTCCTTGAACTGGGTCATGCGGTTGAGCCAGCCCATACGCGCGGTGCAGAACAGCAACCAGGCGAGCTCGGCATGTGCTGGAACCCGTGCCTGATTGAATAGCACCGCGCGCTCTGGATCGACACCACAGGCTACCAGCGCCGCCGCCATTTCGCGGGTGTTGTTGGCCAGTGCCAGGGGTTCATTATAGACGGTGATCGCATGCAGATCGGCGAGGAAGAACAGGCACTCCATCTCATCCTGCATCGCGACCCATTTCTTGATCGCGCCGAGATAATTGCCGAGATGCAGATTGCCGGTCGGCTGGATCCCTGAAACCACGCGCATCACTGTCTGTCCTATTCTGCTGTATCGGTTGTTGTGGCGTTAGCGGATTTGCGGGATGTGAGCAGCTTTATCCGCTCCTTGTCCACGGCACCGCCAAACCATGCGGCGAGGGCATAGACGATCAGACCGACCAGCACCAGTAGTGCGAGCGAGACGATCCGTTCTATCGTTGAGCCGGTGAAAAACACCAAGCCATAGGGGATGACATAGATCATCGCCAAAGCCATCAGCGTCGCGGCCAGCGCAATGCGTGCCAGCCGAAGCAACAGGATAAGCGGCAGGCGATAATGGCCACGATAATGCAGTACCGAGTATAACATAGCGGTGTTGCACCATGCGCTGATCGCGCCCGCAAGCGCCAGCCCGACAATGCCGTAAATCGGGATGAGCAACAGGTTAAGCGTGATGTTGATCGCCAGCGATATGCCTGCGGTGACAACCGGTGTGCGGGTGTCCTTGCGTGCGAAAAAGCCGGGTACCAATACCTTCACGAGCACATAGGCAGGCAGGCCGATGACCAATGCCGAGATAACCGCCGCCGTAGTCAGCCCGTCCTCATCGGTGAAATTACCACCGACATAAAACGCCCCGGCGACCGGCCATGAGGCGACATAGAGCGCAAAGGCTGCCGGAATGGTCAGCAGCATCGACAATTCGATCGCATTGGTTTGTAACCGGCTCGCGCCATCGGGATCATCACTGGCAATCAGCCGCGACAGTGCGGGCAATATCGCGGTGCCAAGCGCAATGCCGATAATGCCCAGCGGTAACTGGTTGAGTCGGTCGGCCATAGCGAGATAGGTAAGGGATCCTTCGGGCAGACGGGCGACAAAGAACAAGTCAACAAATCGGCTGATCTGATAAATGCCCGCGCCGAATATTGCCGGGAAGATCAGAACCCCAAGCTCGCGCACATTATCATTCAGCCTCGGCCTGCCGATGCGGACAGAAAAGCCGCTTTTGCGCACCCAATAGGCCAGCCAGAGCATCTGCAACAGGCCGGAGATGGAAACCGCAAAGGCGAGATAATAGGCGGTGCGAACTGTCATGTCCTCGCCTGCGCCGGACAATGCCCCGGCAATCAGCGCGATCACCAGACAGATATTGAGCAGGATCGGTGCAGCGGCCGCCGCAGCAAAGCGTGACAGGCTGTTCAATATACCCGCCAGCAAAGTGGTGATGCTCATAAAGGCGAGATAGGGAAAGGCGATCCGCGCCAATGTGGCGCTTAGCGCTGCCTTTTGCCCTGCCTCATCACCGCCGGAAAAATCACCTGCGATCAGCCAGATAATTCCCGGCATGGCGATCATGAAAATCGCCGAGAACAGCAGCAGGACAGGCACCAATATTGAGACAATGTCGGTGACAAAGGCCTGCGCTGCGGCATGGCCTTTAGCGTTGTCGGCATCCTCATCCGCCTCATCGCCATCATCGGCCTTACTGCCATGTAGTCTGCGATTGAATAGCGGTACAAAAGCAGCCGAAAACGCGCCCTCGGCAAAGAGGCGCCGGAAGATATTGGGCATCTGAAACGCCAGCTGCCAGGCATCGGCGGCCAGCCCCGCGCCCAATATCCGCGCCAACAAGATATCCCGCGCAAAGCCGAAGAACCGGCTGACCAGTGTCAGCCCGCCTATGGTTCCTGTGGCTTTGAGCAGATTCATTGTGACTGAAACTTACACCGTAAGGGCTGAGCCTGTCGAAGCCCGTCTATCAACTGAGAAGCGCCCTTCGACAGGCTCAGGGCTAACGGTGTATTTTTGTCGTCGGGGTTCAGGCATTACCTGCCGGTTGTTCACCAGCGGCTTGCTGCCGGTCATGCTCGGCGCGCTGTTGGGCATAGAGCGCGTTGAAATCAATCGGCTCCAGCATCAGCGGCTGGAAACCGGCATCACGCACGGCATCAGCAAGAATGCGACGGGCAAAGGGGAAGAGGATGCGCGGCGCCTCGGCGAACAGGAAAGGCTGCACCTGATCTTCCGGCACATTGCGCATGCCGATCAGTCCGGCATAAGCCAGCTCAACGATAAAGGCTGTGCCCTGGTCGGCGGTCGCTGTTACAGTGATTTTCAGCTCAACCTCATGCACCTCGTCATTCAGCTTGCGTGAGCCGATGTTGAACTGCACGTCAATCTTGGGCTGACCGCCCCATTGATAGGCATCGGGCGCATTCGGGTTCTCGACCGACATATCCTTGATATATTGCGAGATAATGCCAACGGCAGGCGCGGTGTCATTGCCATTTGCGGTGAGATTGTCGGATGTGATGTTGCCATCATCGTCGGCCATGGTGCTTCTTTCTGTGTTATCCGGGTGTTCTTGATCTGATGCGATAGCGTGCAAAATGCCCGATGGGACAGCCTTGCAAGCCACCAAAATTCTTGCGCTTGCGCCTAGCAGTGACTTGCCGATAGGGCAACATCCCTGCCACCCGGATTGTGTAGCGCGCTGAGCACAGTGCGCGACTCAAAAGGCATACTGCCGTAATTATCTGTCACATCAGGGCATGGAATCGCGAAAACAGCCGAATTAAACGGTCTTGCCATTTGCAAATGATGGAAATTCCCTTATCTTAATAACAGTATGTTGTCTCTTTGCGTATAGAGGCAACAGCTATTGTTCATATTCCGGTGTTTATGCCAGGTGTGAACAACATGGAAATCATAGAACGGGCTATCATTATCGTGTCACCGGAAATCATCATTCTTGCCATGGTTGCAGCGTTTCTCGGGCTTCGCCTCTACTCGGTGCTGGGTAAACGCACAGGGCATGAGCAGGAGCCTATGCGCCGTCCGCTGGATCGCTCCATGCCAGAGCGTACTGTGCCCGAAAGCCCGGCCAATGAGCGCGAGCCACAGCCCATGGGTCAGGACTCGCAGACTGTGACCGAGTTTAACCCGGCTGTTGAAACCGCCGCCGAGGATGGCCTGCGCCGTATCGCCAATGCCGATCGCCAGTTTAACCCGGTGCGTTTTCTTGCTGGTGCCAAGACGGCTTATGACATGATCCTTGAGGCCTTCTGGACCGGCAATAAGGATGATCTCAAGACGCTGACTGACGAAGATGTCTATGCCAGCTTTGCCGAAGTGATCGATGCGCGCGAAGAGCGTGGCGAGACGCTGGAGAATCGTCTGGTGCGGATTGAAAAGGCGGTCATTGCTGACGCTGAACTTGATGGCAAGATTGCGCGTGTCACCGTGCGTATTGATGCCGATATCGCTTCGGTCGTGCGTGATCGTGATGGCGAAATGATCGCCGGATCGCTCACCGATGCTGTCGAAACCCATGATATCTGGACCTTCGCTCGCGATGTTCGCAGCGATGCACCCGACTGGGTATTGGTCGAGACCGACGAAGCCTGATCCGTCAGCATGCGCAAACGGGGCATGCGGAAATATCCTTCACTAGCTGGAATGGGTCGCATTATGGCGATTGCTCTGTCCGTCGCACTGGCTTCTGCTGCTGTGCTCGCTGGCCCTGTCGCGTCTGCTCCTGCCGATGCCCCAGCCGTTCCCCAGTCTGAAGATGACGGTGTCCAGATAGAGGAGATCACACGCGCCGCGGATATGGCGCTGCAACAGGGGCCTTCGGTGGCGGACCTCGCTATCACACAAGAAGATGCGCGCGGCGCGCTGATCGCCTTCCGCACAAGTTGCCCATCGCTTATCAATCCCAATCGCGAGGACCGCTCGGGTCTGACCCAATCGCAGGACTGGGCTGATGCATGTGCAGTGGTGAAGGAATGGGATGAAGATGATGCTGCGGCATTCTTCCAGACGCATTTCGAGACGTTGCAGGTCGGCGATGGTGCGGCCTTTGCCACCGGCTATTTCGAGCCGGAAATCGCCGGATCGCGCACCCGTCGTCCCGGCTATGAAGTGCCGGTCTATGCGCGACCCGATGATCTGGTCGATGTTGACCTCAGCCAATTTGCCGATGAATGGACAGGCAAGCGGGTACGTGGCCGGGTCGAGGACGGCAAGCTTGTGCGCTATGCCGACCGTACCGCGATTGAGGATGGGGCGCTTGCCGGACAAGGTCTGGAAATTGCCTGGGCCGCCGATCCGATAGAGTTTTTCTTCCTGCAGATTCAGGGCTCGGGGCGACTGGTCTCACCCGAAGGCGAGGTCATCCGTATCGGCTATAACGGCCAGAACGGCCATGATTATCTCGGCATTGGCCGGGTGCTGCGCGATGAGGGCAAGCTCGAGCCGGGGCAGGCCAATATGCAGGGTATTCAGCAATGGCTGCGCGATAATCCCGAAGAAGGCCGCGCGCTGATGCGGCGCAATGCCAGCTATATTTTCTTTCGTGAGCTGACGGGGCCCGGGCCGCTCGGCTCCATGGGTTGGCCGGTCAGCGGCGAGGACAGCGCCGCGGTTGATCCGGCCTTTGTGCCAATGGGCGCGCCGGTGTTCCTCTCCATGGATCGCGATGAACCCAATGGCTTATGGGTGGCGCAGGATACCGGCGGCGCGATCAAGGGTGCCAACCGGTTCGATACCTTCTGGGGAGCAGGCAGCCGCGCCCGCACCATTGCCGGGGGTATGTCAGCGAGGGGTCAGGCGCTGATATTGGTGCCCAAAGGCACCTATGCGCGATATGCACGCGCCGCCGCGCTGAGATGAGCAAGCGGCCGCTCTCTGATGCAGAAGCGGCGCTGTGGCAACGGCTGATTGCGACGGTAACGCCTTTGGAGCAACCCGCTCGATCAAAACCCGTTCCAGATGAGTACCGACTGCAAGCACCCAAGCCATTATCGCGCCATGTTGCGCCGAGTGAGCCACACCAAACACGCCTTGGTTCTGAGCCAGCAAGGAAGCCTCTGACCCCAACCCAGCAGGATTTTGCACGCTTGCTCGATAGCGCGCGCGGCGCAGATTCTTCAAACAGCAACGGCACGCCGCTCGTTCAGAAGCGCGGCTACACCTTTCAGCCTGCGCCCAAGGCGAGTAGCGGTAATTTGGATGGGCATTGGGAGCGGCGCCTGGGCAAAGGTCTGATCGCACCCGATATGACGGTCGATCTGCACGAGCATTCGCTGGCCAATGCCTATGCCCGGATGGATCAGGCGCTAGCCGATGCGCAGGCGCGCGGTGCGCGGGTGTTGCTGCTAATCACCGGCAAGGCGAGGCCTGCACCCCACAGCCATGCAGCCCATGGCCGCGAACGTGGTGCGATCCGCAGAGCGATGCAGGACTGGCTAATGGCCTCGCGCCATGCCGGCGATATCGCCGCCGTTAGAAACGCGCATCCCCGCCATGGCGGTGAGGGGGCGCTGTATATAATCCTGAAAAGGCGGCGTCGTTGAAGATCCTCCCCGTGAACGGGGAGGATTTCAGCCCTTAAGTCGCCAGTGCGTCAAAGCGTTCGATGGACCAGTCCTCGGTCACCGCTGCGGCGCACCATTGTTGCATCCAGTCATGCTCCAATATCGCCTCGCTATAGGCCTCGGCAAAGCCGGGCAGGGTGAAGCCATAGGTCCGGAAGCGGGTGATCACCGGGGCATACATAATGTCCGCCGCGCCGAAGGTGCCGAAGAGAAACGGCCCTTGCTTGCCAAAACGTGCCCGCGCTTCGGCCCAGAGCGAGAGAACCCGCATAACATCGGCCTGACATTCGGCGCTGATTGCCTTGTCATCGAGCCGCTGGCGGATATTCATCGGCAGCTCCTGACGCAGCGCCATGAAGCTGGAGTGCATCTCCGCCGCCATCGATCGCGCCATGCCGCGCGCGGTTTCATCCTTGGGCCAGAAGCGGTCGCGATGGGTCTTGTCGGCCAGCCAGTCGATAATCGCCATCGAATCCCAGATCACCGTTTCGCCATCCCATAGAATCGGCACTTTGCCATGCGAGGGTGCGAACTCTTCACCGGTCTTTTGCTTGTCCCATTCCTCGCCATAAAGCGGGACGGTGATCTCCTCAAAAGCAATACCCGATTGCTTGCAGGCCAGCCAACCGCGCAATGACCAGCTTGAATAATTCTTGTTGCCGATAATCAGTTTCATAGTCGATGCCTTGATTATTGCTTTCGCCCCTCTTCCTTTAGGGGAGGGGCAGTGAGACTTAATGAGCGTAGCGAATTTAGTCGCAGCGGGGTGGGGAGTGTCCGCTTGCGCGGCGCTTTTGGAACGCCCCCACCCCAACCCCTCCCCTGAAGGGGAGGGGCTAGTTTGGCTAAACCCTAACTCTCAATCGATGACAGCACAAATTGCCTTAAGTCATCAATGCCTAAATGTTTTTCCGATGAAGTGGTGAATATTTCCGGGTAAGCGGCAGGACGTTTGCGAATGGCTTCGGCGGTTTTGTCCTGCACCTTCGCCAGATCGCTGGCCTTCACCTTGTCACCCTTGGTCAGCACAATCGCATAGCTGACTGCCGCTTCATCGAGCATTTCCAATATCTCATGGTCGACCGGTTTGATGCCATGGCGGCTATCGATCAGCACCAATGTGCGCTTAAGAACGGTGCGCCCGCGCAGATAATCATTGATCAGAAAACGCCATTTTTTGACCACGTCTTTCGGTGCCTTAGCATAGCCATAGCCAGGCATATCGACGAGGCGGAACAGCGTCGGATCGCCAATCTCAAAGAAATTGAGTTCCTGTGTCCGTCCCGGCGTGACCGAGGTGCGGGCAATGGCGCGGCGGCCGGTAAAGGCGTTGATCAGCGAGGACTTGCCGACATTGGAGCGCCCGGCAAAAGCGATTTCCGGCACCGTCGGATCGGGCAGAAACTCGAGCGCGGGCGCGGATTTGAGAAATTCAACGCGACCGGAAAACAGTTTCTGCGCAGCCTCGCTCACTTCTCTGCCGCTTCCAGTTCCTTCTTGCGCGCCTTTTCTTCTGCATCCTTGGCCATTTGCTCCTTGAGAGCCGGGTGGCGCGAATAGAACCATTTCTGTTGTGCAATGGTGAGGACGTTAGAGACCATCCAGTAAAGCTGGAGACCGGCAGCAAATGGCGCCATAACAAACATCAGGACCCAGGGCATGATGCTGAACACCTGTGCCTGAACCGGATCAGTCGGCGCCGGGTTGAGCTTGAACTGCAGCCACATGGTAATGCCAAGCAGGATCGGCAGGATGCCGATAGCGAGGAAGCTTACCGGCTCGAAAGGCAACAGGCCGAACAGGTTGACCGGGGTCAATGGGTCGGGTGCGGAAAGGTCCTTGATCCAAAGCGCAAAGGGCTGGTGCCGCATTTCGACGGTCAGTAAGAGCACTTTGTAAAGCGCAAAGAAGATCGGGATTTGCAGGAAGATCGGCAGACAGCCACCGAGAGGATTGACCTTCTCTTCCTTGTACAGCTTCATCACTTCCTGCTGCATCTTGGTCTTGTCGTCGGCATATTTTTCCTGAATCGCCTTCATCTTGGGCTGCACTGCGCGCATCGCCGCCATGGATGCAAATTGCCGTTGCGCGATGGGGAACATCAGGCCGCGGATAATCACCACCAGCAGAATGATCGCGACACCGAAATTACCGACCGCATCAAACAGCCATTTCAGCAAATAGAAAATCGGCTTTTCAAACCAGTAGAACCAACCCCAATCGACCGCGCGGTCGAGCAGGGTGATGCCCTGCTCGGTATAGCTGTCGAGCAGCTCAACATTTTTCGCGCCCGCATAAAGCCGGGTGCAGGTTTCCAGCGTCGCACCCGGCGCGACAATCTGTGCCTCATAGAGCAGGTCGCTGCGGTACAGGTCGCCATTGGTGTTGACGAAACGGCCCTCAACTTCGCTGCCTTCGCCTGCGATCAGTGCCGAGAGCCAGTAAATATCGGAAAAACCCAGCCATGATACCTGGCCCTCGGGCTCGGCAGTTTTGTTGGCGGCTTCGCTGACATCATCATAATCCCAGGAGAAATTCGCCGCGCCGTCAAACACGCCAATCGGGCCGGTGCGAATAATCCAGGTACCAACATCGGCGGTCTTGCTGGTGCGGCTGACATAGCTGATCGGCTGCAATGTGACCGGGGCGTTACCGCTATTGGTGAAGCTCTGCGTCGCAGTGATCAGATAATTTTCATCAATGCTGTAGCGGATAGAAAAACTCTGTCCGGTGGCGTTGGTCCAGCTCAGTGTAACCGGCGTTTCAGGCGTCAGTGTCTCGCCATCAGCGCTCCACACGGTTTCGCTGGTGGGGCGGTCAATGCCCTGACCCAGCCAGCCAAATTGCGCAAAATATTGTGCATCGGTGCCTTCGGGGCCGAACAACCGCACCGGATCACTGCCCTTATCGATTGTCTCTCTATGCTCGGTCATCGTCAGGTCATCAATTCGGCCACCGACCAGATTGATTGAGCCTTTGACCAGCGGATTGGCAATCGCAACGCGCTGGCCAGTGCCAAGTGCCGAATCCACCGTCACCGGTTTGACGGTTGGTGCAGCCGCCGTATCGGTGCCAGCATCGAGAATATCACCAGTATCGGCGGACGGCGCCGGCGTAACACCGCTGGCAGCACTGTCTACGGCATCAGCTTGCGTTGCATCAGTCGCCTCCGGTGGAGGGGCGGGGTAGAAATATTCGATCAGATATTGCGATCCGAACAGCACCGCAGCGGTGAGGACCACCGCCAGGATAATATTACGCTGATTTTCCACCACTATCGTCCTTAAATTCTACTGTGTCGCCGGGATTGCAGCAGGCAGGTGGCACGGGATCATATCCGTACCCGCCCCATGGATGGCAGCGCAATAGCCGCTTGATCGCCAGCCAGCTACCCTTAATTGCGCCATGCACTTCCAGCGCTTGTATCGCATATTGCGAGCAGCTGGGCGTATAGCGGCATGTCGGCGGCAAAATCCGCGATGGACCCCATTGCCACAGCTTGGCGATAAATATGAAGAGATGCCTCATACGCTATTTATGGGGCCTTTTGGATGCTTTGCCATGCCTCTTGTGACGCGGTTTCGACGAACGATGCGATTCCTTACCATCAGCGAAGCGTTTCAGGCCGCGGCTGAGGTCAGAAACCAATACATCCCAGTCACAATCAAAGGCGGCGCGTCGGGCGATAAACACATGATCCGCACCTGCAGCACCTTGTTCAGGCAGTATCTGATGCACCAAGGCGCGCAAACGGCGCTTTATCCGGTTGCGGACCACGGCATTGCCGATTTTCTTGGTAACGGTAAAGCCAGCGCGCTTGGCCTGATCGCCATCATCGCGGTGGTGAATGATCAATACAAAGCCGGGGCATGCGAATCGCCAGCCGCGATTCGCTGCTAGAAACTCGCTACGCTTTTTCAGCGTAGCTATAGGTGCTTTTGGGCGTGTTTCAGAACGCGCCCTCTTATCGCACGCTGGATTATGAGCAGGGGTGTCTGTCTCGCTCAGACGCTGGTCAGCTGGGTGATCAGGCAGAGAGTGACTTGCGGCCACGAGCACGGCGCGCACGCATGATTTTGCGGCCTGCGGCGGTAGCCATGCGGCTGCGGAAACCGTGGCGACGCTTGCGCACTAGGTTGCTGGGCTGAAATGTGCGCTTCATCGCGGCACTCCTTAATTACTGGCTGCGGTCAGGACCGCATAGCTGTTACATTGTCCGGTTTGGCGAACGGCGATATCGGCTGTGCCTCAGACGCAGCGTTCTTCAAAGCGCAGGCCATTATCCGGCAAGGCGCGCACTGTCAAGCCGGAACGGGAGAAAAGCGCAGCTATTAGCCCAGTGAGTTTAACCGAATTGGCACTCGACTCTATGTGTAAACCCGCCTAACAAAAAGTGGAACAAAACAGGGGTAAAGTGATCATGGTCGCCACGGTGATGACCACAGCCTATCTCGGCCTGGAGGCGCGCAGCGTTGAGGTTCAGGTGCAAATTGGCGGCGGCTTGCCAGCCTTTATCGTTGTCGGCCTGCCTGACAAGGCGGTGGCGGAAAGCCGCGAGCGTGTGCGTGCGGCGCTGTCCTCGCTCGGCCTGTCGCTGCCGCCCAAGAGGATTACCGTTAATTTATCCCCTGCCGATCTGCCCAAAGAAGGCTCGCATTATGACCTGCCGATCGCGCTGGCGCTGCTCTCGGCTATGGGGCTGATCGATATGGAGGCTATGTCCGGCTATGTCGCAGTAGGCGAGCTGGCGCTGGATGGACGCATTGCCCCCTCGCCGGGCGTATTGCTGGCGGCGATGCACGCACTGGAGCAGGACAGCGGATTGATTTGCCCTGCCGTTCAGGGCAGCGAGGCGGCATGGGCCGGCGATCTGGAGGTGCTGGCCGCGCCTGATCTGCTGTCGCTGCTCAATCATTTCAAAGGCACGAACCGCCTGCTGCCACCACAGGCAGGTGAGGTGATAGAAGCCAGCACCGGCCCCGATCTGGCGCAGGTCAAGGGGCAGGAGACCGCCCGCCGCGCGCTCGAGATCGCCGCCGCGGGTGGCCATAATCTCTTGATGTCCGGCCCGCCCGGGGCCGGCAAATCGTTGTTGGCGTCCTGCATGCCCGGTATTTTGCCTCCATTGGAGGCAGAAGAAGCGCTCGAAGTCTCGATGGTTGCCAGTGTCGCCGGAACATTGGAACAAGGCCAGCTAAGCCGCATCCGCCCCTTCCGCGCCCCGCATCACAGCGCCTCCATGGCGGCGCTGGTGGGCGGCGGGTTACGGGTAAAGCCGGGAGAAGTGAGCCTCGCCCATCTCGGCGTGCTTTTCCTCGATGAGCTGCCTGAATTTCAACGCGCTGTGCTGGACTCACTGCGACAACCTATCGAAGCAGGCACGGTCAGCATCGCCCGCGCCAATGCGCATGTCACTTTCCCAGCCCGCTTCCAACTGGTCGCTGCAATGAACCCCTGCAAATGCGGCTATCTGGGAGACCCGGCAAGAGCCTGCTCCCGCGCCCCTAGATGCGCTGCCGACTATCAGGCCAAGATATCCGGCCCGCTGCTCGACCGTATCGACCTGCATGTCGATGTCGAACCAGTACTCGCCAGCGATCTGGTACGGCCATCACAGGCAGAGAATTCCCAAACCGTACGTGCCCGCGTTATTGCAGCAAGGGCGCGCCAACAGACCCGCCGGAAACAAACCGGAGCACGCACCAATGCCGAACTCAACACCGAGATGCTGGAACGCATAGCGACACCCGACAAGGCCGGCCAAGCCTTGTTGGCGCAAGCCGCCGACGCGATGCGTCTCACCGCGCGCAGCTATATGCGGGTATTGCGAGTGGCACGAACACTGGCGGATCTTGCAGGTCAAGAGGGTGTCAACCGCATCCATATCGCTGAAGCGCTCAGCTATAGGCAACAGGTGCCTGTTGCGTAACAATATGGCGTTCTATTATTGACGCATTGGAATTTCATTGGATTAAACCAATTCAAAGCATATTAACCGCTTACTCGCGGATGTCAGGTCTCGAGCCTTTAGGAGAGGACGCCATGGTTGAGTCGACGCCGTTAAAACTCAATCTGGGCTGCGGCTATAATAAGCTGCAAGGCTTTGTGAATGTCGACTCAGCAAAGGATTGCAATCCCGATCAACTGGTTGATCTGGAGAGCTTTCCATGGCCTTGGGACGATGACAGCGTCGATGAAATCCGCATGTCGCATGTGCTGGAGCATCTGGGGCAAGCGCCGGAAGTCTATCTCAAGATTATGTGCGAGATTTATCGTATCTGTGTTGCCGATGCCGTTATCCACATAACCGTGCCGCATCATCGGCACGACAATTTCCATTCCGACCCGACACATGTCCGCGCTGTAACGCCACTGGGCTTGGCGCTCTTTGATCGGCAACAATGCGAGGCATGGATTGCGGGCGGCTATTCCAATACGCCTTTGGCGCTCTATTGCGGTGTCGATTTTGTTACCGAAGAAGTCATTAACGACCTTGATCCCGCTTGGCAGCAGCGGCTGCAGGATGGCAGCACAGATGTCGCCACCATCGAATTCCATGCTCAGCATGGCAGCAATGTCATTGCCCAGACACGTTTTCGCCTCAGGGTGCGCAAGCAGGTCCCAGAAAGAGACAGCGCATAATGTCGGAAGATAGCATTCTGCGGATCTATGCCGCGATTGAGGATGCGAACTGGCTTCAGGGCAAGGTGCTGTGCCAGAATATGCTCAAGCAACAGCCTGAATATGCCGAGATACTGCATCTTTACGGTCATATTCTTGGCAAGCTGGGCGACACCACGCTGGCGCTGGAAAAACTACAGCTGGCAACGCTGATTGCACCGGCGCATCCGCAGTATCGCTACAATTATGCGGTATCGCTTGGCGAGGCCGGTCGCGAGCAAGAAGCGGCGGTGCAGTATCAGGCGTGTCTGCGCTATCAGCCGAGCCATCGCGATGCACTGTGGAACTATGGCGAGATGCTTCGCCTTGACAATCATTTTGAAGAAGCGGCCGTGCTTTTTGAGCGCCTGATAGAAGCAGGGGGCACTTATCCCAAATTGCAACACCGGCTTGGCGTCACCTATGGCGCGCTTGGGCGTGTTGAAGAGGCAGAGGCCTTTTTCCAAAACGAGATGGACGGCGCTGATGCGGATGCGGCGACCCATTGGGAATATGCGCTGTTCAAATTGGGGCAGGAAGAGTTTGCAACCGGCTTTGCCCATTATCATCACCGGTTTGCAGAGGAGGCCGACAATCGCGTCTTCTGCCATGACTATGGTCTGCCGCGATGGGCGGGCGAGTGGGAAGAAGGCGCTGCGCTTTTGATCCATGGCGAGCAGGGGCTGGGTGATGAAATGATGTTCGCGTCCATCCTGCCAGAGGTCATCGAACAGGCCGGACAGCACGGTATGACAATCATCCTGCTGGTCAAGCCTCCGCTGGTGCGGCTTTTCAGATACAGCTTTCCCGACATTATGATTCTGCCACATCGGGTAGGCGGGGAGTTTGCAGACATCACACAATTGCCGCCAATCACATGGCAGGCCGCGATTGGCGATCTCGCGGTCCTTTTTCGCAAGCAGGCGGGCGATTTTGCCAAGGCGCGCAAACCCTATCTTTTTGCCGATCCGGATCGGGTGGTATGGTATAAACAGTATCTCGAGGCGCTCGAGCCGGGTCCTCAACCCGAATTGCGCGTCGGCCTGATGTGGGGCAGCAACCCGCTTAAACTGGATTCATCTTATATTCGCTGGACGCAGAGCCGCAGTATCCCGCCTGCGCTCTTTAATGCGCTGGGCTATCTGCGCCCGCGGGTGCGGTTTGTGAGTTTGCAAAACCCCGAGCGCGGCGCAGAAGCGAGCGAGATGCATAAATTGGATGTTCTTGATCTGAGTGTCTTGCAGCGAGACTTTTATGAGACAGCGGCGCTGGTCGCCAATATGGACCTGGTGTTCAGTGTCTGCACCTCGGTTTCGCACCTTGCTGGCGGCATGGGGCATCCGGCCGTAACCGCTTTGATGGATCGCGCCGACTGGCGTCATGGCAAGACACGAGAGCAGAGCTATTGGTATAAAAACACCCGCTACTTCCGCCAGCGCGAGGCGGGTGACTGGACCAGCGTTATTGCGCGGTTGGGGACGCATATAGAGGAGATGCTGGCGGCATGAGCGATATTCCTGCCAGTGCCGCCGTGACGGCCTTTCATGATGCCTGTCTGCGCCTGCCGGATTGGCCCATAGAGAATAATGCACCGGCGCTTGAGGGTGTGGGAAGCCAGTGGATCGCCAAGAACCATTTTTGCAATAGCAGCCTATGGGCCGAGGAAGACCTTGCGCGGCGCAAAAAGGCACCGGATTATGAAATCGTAGCCAATAAGCGTGCTATCGACCGATTTAATCAGGCGCGCAATGATGCGATTGAACGGATCGATGAAGCGATTTTGGACGCGTTGGCACAGCAATGCGGGGCGTTTGATGCGGGTGCCAGACTGAATAGCGAGACCGCTGGCAGCATGATCGACCGTCTTTCGATCCTGTCGCTGAAAATCCGCTCAATGCGCCAACAAACGGCGCGCGAGGACAAGGATGACACTTTTCGTTCGACTATGGCGCGGCGGCTTGTGCAGTTACAGCAGCAGCGCGATGATCTGGCCCATTGCTTTGATACATTGATTGCAGATTGCATCGCGGGCCGGGCGCGCTACAAAATCTACCGTCAACACAAAATGTACAATGACCCTTCCCTTAACCCTGCCATGCTGGCGGAGAATTCATCAGGAGCGTGAGCAGCTATGGATAAACGGTTTCTCTTCATCTCCGGTCTGCCCCGTTCAGGCTCAACGCTGACCTCGGCGATATTGCGTCAGAACCCTCGGGTTTATGCCGGTGTTTCCGGGCCTGTCTCAACCCTGTTTGACTCGCTGATTGGCTCGGTATCGGTGGGCAATGAAGTCTCTTCCATGGTCACCGATGTGAAGCGGGAAAATCTGCTGCGCGGCCTGTTCACCAGCTATTATGCCGATGTCGACAAAGAACTGATCTTTGACACCAACCGCGCCTGGACGGCGCAGCTTTCGGCCCTGATGCGGCTGTTTCCGGAAACGCGGCTCATCTGCTGTGTGCGCTCGGTCGCGTGGATACTGGACTCGCTCGAGCGGCAATATCGCAACAATGCGTTTGAGCACACCGGGTTGTTCAACAATGGCGGCGAGCGCTCGACCGTCTATACCCGTGTCGAGGCGCTGACCAATGCCAACCGGCTGGTCGGCTTTGCCTGGCAGGCGCTGAAAGAAGCCTGTTATTCGGACTTTGCTGATCGGTTGCTGCTGATTGAATATGATGTGCTGGTTGAGCAGCCGGAGCAAACCATCAATTTGATCTATGAGTTTATCGGCGAAGAACCCTATGCGCATGACTTTAACAACGTAGAATTTGATGCGCCCGAACTTGACGTGCATATCGGCCTGTCCGGCATGCATAAGGTAAAGCCGGTGGTGCAACCGATGCAGCGCAAGACGATTTTGCCGCCCGACCTGTTCGAACGATATAATAATCTGTCTTTCTGGCGGAACCTGCCGGACAGCTCTGCTTTGCGCCTGGTGGTCAGCGATGATATCCATCACGCGCAACAAATGCCGGGCGGTGCAGCTTAAGCGATGGCGCGATGCTGTGTTGCAGGCCAATGCCTATAACGATCAGCAGTTCAGCCAGCTATCCAACCGCCTCAATGCCCGGATTGATGATATCCGCTTCGACTTGACTGAATATCGCCAGGGAGCACAGGCGGGTATCGCCTCTGTGTCTGCACTCACCCAGCTGCGCTATCATGACGATCCGGGCGCACTATCCAAAGGCGGCGCTATTGGCGGCTTTATGGGCTAGGTATCGATCGCCAGCGGATAAACATCAATGCCGGTTTTGGCTTCAACCAGGCGCGCAATGAAGCAACCTGGGGCGCAGGTGCAACGTTCAGCATCGATTAGCTGTTTTGGGTGAAGCCTGGTTATCAAGGATCGACGTGGCAAGGCCATCCAATTTCGGGTCAGGCGAACATACTTCTTGAGGATAGCTCTGGCGTCGGCACTGGCCCCTATGTTGCGGCTAGGCTGCCTTGTCCGGCGACAGATCAAGCGTTGCTGTGCTGTCATCGCGTGCGGTGATCTTTGGCGTCTCAGCTGCGTTGCTTTTGTGGCGGAACTTGCCGTCGACATTGCCGCCCTGTTCGATGGTGATGGTCTCATAGGAGACATCGCCGGTTATGCGCGCGCTGCTTTCAATCACAAGTTCCGACGCGTCGATGGAGCCTTCTACCAGTCCGGCCAGACGCGCCGTTTGCGCTACAATCGCTCCGTGAATCTCGCTGCCTTCTCCCTGTACCAGCGAGGCGCATTGCAGGTCGCCGTCAATGCGGCCATCGACATGCAGGTCAACCTTTGCGCTTATGTTTCCGGTAATGACAACATCTGATCCGATGACCGAGAATGTGGTGCCGCCTCCCATGGAGCCGCGCGCGGAACGGGATGCCATCTTAGACGTCTCCGCCGTCCGCTCGGGTGCGCTGCTGGGCGTTGGCTTGGATCTTGAGAACATCGCTATTGGCTTCCAGAAAAGGTTTTGGGTTAATCGCTTTGCCGTTCATGCGGACTTCAAAATGCAGATGCGTACCGGTCGAGCGGCCACTGCTGCCCATGGCACCGATTTTCGACCCCTCATCTATAGCATTGCCAACGGCGACATTGATACCCGAAAGGTGGGCATAGCGGGTTACCAGTCCATTGCCATGGTCGATCTCAACGGTGCGGCCATAGCCACCCTTCCAACCGGCAAAGCTGACGGTTCCACTGGCAGCGGCAACTATCGGCTGACCATAGGGGCCTTTGAAATCCAGGCCATTGTGCATCGCGCCGCGACGTGTGAACGGGTCGCGACGATAGCCAAAGCCGCTGCTGATAAAATTCATATCGGCGGGCTCTGCAGAAGGAATATGGGCAAGGCCACGTTCCAGCGCGTCCATGCGCGCAAGCTTCTGACCGAGGGTGATAAAGCGAGGGTCAAGCCGTGTTTCGTCATCTTCCGCATCAGTGAAGGGGAGGAAGGGGCCACCTTGCGCGGAGCCATTGTCGCGCGCGATCTCTTGGGGATTAAGGCCCAGCTTACGAATGGCGGACTCTGCTTCGGCCGAGCGACGGTCCGCCTCGGCCGACAGCATGGCCACAAAGGCCAGCTGCCGCGCCTCGACAAATGCCAGTGCACGGGCCTCAGGAACAAGCGCGCTTATTTTTTCTGCGATTGCTTCCTCAGATTGGGCATCCTCTCCCGCTTGTGCTGGCATTTTGGAGTTTTTAGCCGGAAAATAGCGCTCGGCTAGCGCATCGAGTTCATCCTGACGCCGCTGAAGGTCAGCGGCCACCTTGTCGACCGAGTCGCGATAGGCTTCGACGCGGCTTTCAGAGTCGGCGACGACCGCTTGTCGCTCATTTAAAGCCATGCGGTCGAGCGAGACACTGACCTGGCTAAAGGCCATGCCCAAGGTGGTCAGCAGCCACAGCAATATGGCACCAAAAATGGCAAGAAAAACAGTGATTTGCAGTCGCGATGATATCTTCAGGAATTTCACCTGACCTTCGGCGCGCATAAAGAATTCGCGCTCCGGGAACCATCGCAACAAGCGTGCATATAGCGCATTTTCAGCGCTGAAAAATTTCACGACCCTAGTTTCCTATGACCCTGTAGTTGGCACGGCCCCTAGCAAAGCGGGGTTAAGGAATCGAATCCGATGTTGCAGACTCGTGACGAGTCGAAGGCATAATGCGACAAATGGTTTTACAATTATTACAAAAGATCGGATTCGGACGGAAAGATACAGCTTTTGTTCAAAAGCCTTAGGAATGAGTCATTTAGCTGCGATGCGAGTCGTTTTTGAACTGCTTGCGTGCAGCATTCGCTCCGCTTATCTGCTGGCATATGCATGAAGAGGACATTTTGACGACGACGCGACATCAGGGACAGGCCGCATTTGCGAGCGATGATGCCACGAAAGTCATCGCGGCAATGGCAAAGGCTGCGCGACAGGCGCAACGGGCATTGGCGACTATGGGTGGTGCGGCAAGGCAGCGCGCGTTGGTCGCATCGGCGGCATCGCTCGATAATGATCGTGCTACCATCCTTGCCGCCAATGCGGAGGATCTTGCTGCGGCCAAGGATCGTGGCCTTAGCGATGCCATGTGCGACCGGTTGGCACTGGATGATGCGCGGATTGACGCCATCATCGCCGCAGTCAGGGACATTGCTGAACTGCCTGATCCGCTGGGGCATGAACTGGACAGCCGCACACGGCCCAATGGCCTCGTCATTCGCCGTGTCAGCGTGCCGCTTGGCGTTATCGGCATGATTTATGAAAGCCGTCCCAATGTGACCGTGGATGCTGCGGCGCTGTGCGTCCGCGCGGGCAATGCGGTGATATTGCGTGGTGGTAGTGAAGCAAAATACAGCAATGCAGCACTACACGCAGCTATGGTGCGCGGTCTGGTGGCTAAAGGCTTTCCAGAGGCTGCGGTGCAGCGCGTTGCCGATCAGGACCGCGCACTGGTCGGCGCGATGCTGAAGGCAAGCGACGGCATTGACCTTATCATCCCGCGCGGTGGTCGTTCTTTAGTCGAAAGAGTGCAGCAGGAAGCGAGGGTTCCGGTGCTCGCGCATCTTGATGGCATTTGTCATAGCTATGTCCATGCCAGCGCTGACCCTGAAAAAGCCGCAGCCATTGTCGTCAACGCCAAGATGCGGCGAACCGGGATTTGTGGTGCGACCGAGACGGTGTTGATCGATCAGGACTTCCCGCAACCGGCGCGCGTGATCGGTGCGCTCATCGATGCCGGATGCGAGGTGCGTGGCGATGATATGGCAATGGAAATGGATCGCCGAGTAGTCCCGGCGATGCAGGAGGATTGGGGGCAGGAATTTCTTGCGCCCGTTGTGGCTGTGCGTTTTGTGCGTGGTGTCGATGAGGCCATGGCACATATTGCTGAGTTTGGCTCCGGCCATACCGAAGCGATTATCACACAGGACAGCGAGGCCGCGGCGCAGTTTCAGTCCGGTGTCGATAGCGCGATTGTTATGGTCAATGCTTCGACCCAATTTGCCGATGGCGGGGAATTTGGCCTGGGGGCGGAAATCGGGATTGCCACCGGACGGCTCCATGCGCGGGGGCCAGTCGGCGTGGAGGCGCTCACCACCTATAAATGGTTGGTTGATGGCACCGGTCAAACGCGTCCCTGAATGCCGCTATGTTAGAGGAAAGATCGCTGACAAGAGGCGGACGCAAGCCCGTCGGGCTTTTGGGCGGGTCTTTCAACCCCGCGCATGGCGGTCATCGCAGCATCACGCTGTTCGCGATGAAGGCGTTGCGGTTGAAGGAATGTTGGTGGCTGGTCTCGCCGGGCAATCCGCTCAAAGCCGGGGCGACCGATATGGCGCCGCTGGATGCCCGTCTGGCTTCGGCACAGGATCTCTCTCGCGCCGCTCCGATCCGCGCCACAGCGATCGAGCGCACAATGCAGACGCGCTATACGATTGATACTTTGCGTACCTTGGTAAACCGATATCCGCGGCATCAATTCGTCTGGATTATGGGGGCAGATAATCTGGAAAATTTTCATCGCTGGCGCCAATGGCGTGAAATTGCACGATTAATGCCGATTGCGGTCATCGCCAGACCGGGTTATACTCAATCCGCTGTTGCTTCAAAGGCAATGGCTTGGTTCGGGCGCTTTGTCCGGCCCCGGAACCAGAGTGTGCATTGGACGAAATGGAGCACGCCAGCGCTTGTGATATTGCGCTATCGTTCCGATCCGCGTTCGGCGAGTAACATCCGCCGCACCACCCCCAATTGGCATAGCGACTATGCTGGTCATATCGTTCGTGACGATGTGACCCGCGAATTACTGTGATGCCGATTGTTGTAAAGACAAGTGGCCCAGGCTGGGTGGGAGCAGCCATTATGGACCACCAGTAAAGAGGAACTCTTTTGACCAATTTAGCTGAAACCGTGACCGAAAGGCCATCCACGCCGCTCAATCCCGGTGCTGATGCCGGGCCTGAACCTGATGCCCTGCTGGCGCTTGCGCGCCAGTCGCTTGATGATGATCAGGCGCAGGATATGGTTGTCATTGATCTGGAAGGCAAAAGCAGCATTGCCGATCATATGATTATCGCATCCGGTCGCTCGACACGTCAGGTCGCATCCATGGCGCAGAAGATGGTCGAACGGATCAAGAAAGCCGGTGGGACGGCACGTATTGAAGGTCTGCCCAATGCAGACTGGGTGCTGATTGATGCCGGGGACGTCATTGTCCACCTGTTCCGTCCGGAAGTGCGCAGCTTCTACAATCTGGAGCGGATGTGGGGCTTTGACGATACCGCTGAGGGTAACGCCTGAGCGTAACAGGCAATTGCGCCTGACATTTCAGATGATATGACAGAGCCCATGAAGCTGCATATCATCGCCCGGGGCAAGATCGGCCGCAGTGCCGAGGCGGAGCTTGTGACCCGATATATGGAGCGCCTGTCATGGCCCTGGCAGGTGACAGAACTTCCCGACCGCCCGGATGCTGTAGCCAAACCTCCCACGACTGCACCTTGCCGCACCATCCTGCTCGATGAAAAAGGTAAGAATCTCTCATCTGTTGCCTTTTCCGGCATATTGGGCCGTTGGCGCGATGATGGGGTGCGTGAAACAAGGCTGTTTATCGGCGGCGCGGACGGCTTTGATGATGCCCAGCGCGCCGAGGCTGACCTCCTGCTGTCCTTTGGCAATGCCACCTGGCCGCACATGATGGCGCGCGCGATGCTGGCCGAGCAGCTATGGCGTGCTACCAGCATATTGGCTGGTCATCCCTATCATCGAGAAGGCTAGGGGAAGATGATGCGCTCTCTCATTCTTACTCTTGTCTTGGGCATCGGGCTCGTTGCTATTGGCTGGTCGGCGATTGCGCAAAACAGTGTGTTGCCTGGGCAGACCGTTGCAGAAACACAAAAGGCGTTGCGTGCTGCTGAAGCGCAAGCGAAAGCCGCTTTAGAACGCGCGGAGGGGCTGCAGAAGCGGGCTGACAGCGCCACCAAGCGCGCGGACAAGGTGCGCGGAGATATTCAGGCGATGGCGGCGCGGGTTCAGGAATCCGAAGCGCGGATTGCTGCCGCCAATGCGCGCATTTCCATTCTCGACACGTTGCAATTGGCACAGAAACGGCGTCTGGCGGCGAAGCAGGAACCGATGATCAAGCTGACCGCCGCATTGCAACAGTTCAGCCGACGGCCAACCGCGCTCGCTCTTGTCAAGCCCGGCTCGCTCGAAGAAACGGTGCGGGTGCGCGCATTAATAGCATCAATCCGGCCGCAAGTGGAGGATATGTCGCAAGAGTTGCGTGAGGATATAGAGCGCAGCCGCACATTGCGCAGACAGGCTGAAAAGGCGGCGAAAACATTGCGCGCATCGCGGCAGAAGCTCGAGGACCGACGGCAAAAGCTGGCACGCATGGAAACGGCGGCAAGGCTGGAATCGCGCGAGCTGATCGGCGGAGCACAGCTTGAGGAAGACCGTGCGATTGCTTTAGGCGAAGACGCTCGCGATCTTGATGATCTGATCGACCGCATCACCGTCAGCAGCACAGTTCGAGAGGAGCTGGCGGCGCTGGATGGCCCGCGTTTGCGACCTGATCGGCCGGAGCTTTCCAATGTTGTCGGCAAGGGTAATGCCACACCGCGCCGCGCTGGTCGCCCGGCCTATATGCTGCCGGTTGTCGGCACCGTGACCACCGGATTTGGCGAGGTGTCAGAAAGCGGTGTGACCGCTCGCGGTATTACCATCCGCGCCGGTGACGCGGCACAGATTATCGCACCTGCCAGATCGCGGGTTGCCTATGCCGGGGACTATCGCGGCTTTGGCGAGATCATCATATTGGAGCATGATGGCGGTTGGACGACACTGATCACCGGACTGGCGCAGATCAATGCTAAGGTCGGTGACGAAGTATCACAGGGGGCGCCGATTGGCCGGGCACCTGCAGGCGAGGGTGGCGATATCATGATCGAACTGCGTCGCAATGGTCAGCCGGTTGATGTCGCGACGTTGATTGCCGCGCAGTGATCTCCAATCCTCCCCGGAACGGGGAGGGGGACCGTCGCAGACGGTGGAGGGGCACCCTCGGCATGATACAGAGTTGAAGCGATGCGCTGGTGGTGCGAAAGCCAATTTTGCCTTCGCTATAGACATCGCATCAGGCGGCCTGTGCCCCTCCACCAGCTTCGCTGGTTCCCCTCCCCCAAGGGGAGGACTTACTCCTCCAAAGCCTCGCGCTCTTCCTTGCTTAGCAGCACACAGCCATAGCCTTCACGAAATTCCGCCTTTTGCTCGGCCAGCAGCGGAACATAAGCGGTAACGCGTTTCGCTTCCTCATCATCGCTTAACGACACCACTTCCATTCCCGGCTCCAGATCCTTTTCGCAATCAGTGAGATCGCGCCCGCCGACATAGCGGCAGGAACAGACCACACGGGCGGAATAGGCTGAGCCAACATTGGTATAGCTGCGGATCGCGGCGAGGTTCCACAAAACGCCGACAATCGCCACCACCAGCAGTGCGAGCACCAGCCACAGCACAATGTGCCCTTTGCTTATGCCGCCCGATTTTTGAGGACCATCCGATTGTTGAGCTGCCGACATGAAGCGTTGCGTCCCCCGAAAAATGCCATATTGTTAGTGCGATACTCTTCCGGCCATAGCCGTGCATCCTGATGAAAGTAACCCCGCAAATGTCCTTCTCTCTTCGTGCTGCTTCTCTGGGTCTTGCTGCAACCGCGCTTGCCGGTGGTGCTGTGCTGCTGGCTTCCGCCGCGCCTGCTCCGGTGACCGAGAAACCTGCCGAGACCGCTGAAAACGCCGACCCGATCATCGACTATCGCGATGGCAACCGGATCAGCGCCAATCGGCTGCGCGATGCCGTCGAACCGATGTTCGAGGCCGAGGAATTTGCTGAAACCCGCGCGATCATCATCGTCGAGGATGGCGAGATCATCGCCGAGCGCTATGCCAAAGGCTATGATCGCGAGACCCGCTTTATCAGCTGGTCGATGGCCAAAACAGTGACCTCAGTGCTGATCGGCATTTTGGTCTCCGATGGCCGTCTCGCGCTGGATGAGCCCGCCCCCGTGCCCGAATGGCAACGCCCCGGCGATCCACGCGGTGCGATCACGCTACGCCAATTGCTGCATATGTCCTCCGGTCTCGACCACACAGAGGCGGGCGATCCGCCCTATGAGTCCGATGAGGTGCGCGCGTTGTTCCTCGATGGCGCGGCGGATGCCGCAGGCTATGCCAAGGCCAAAACGCTTGAAGCGCAGCCGGGTGAGCAGTTTGAATATAGCACCAATACCTCCTTCATCCTGTCCGACATCATCACCCGCGAACTGACCGACAGCACCGACCCCGATGTGCGCCAGCGGGTGATGGCGCAATTTATCAAAGGGCGGCTGACCGAACCGCTGGGCCTCACCAGCATGTTCCCCGAATATGATGCGGCGGGCACCATGCTCGGCGGCAGCCTGATCCACGCCACCGCGCGCGATTGGGCGAAGTTTGGCGAGTTCCTGCGCAATGGCGGCGCGGTCGATGGCAACCAGATCCTGCCCAAAAGCTGGATCCGCTTCATGCTGACCTCAAGTGAGATTGACCCTGCCTATGCCGGCCATATCTGGCTCAACAAGCAACGCACCGGCGGGCGCAATCCAGTGCTCTTCCCCAATAACGGCCCGGACAATGTCTTCGCCATGCTCGGCCATCTGGGGCAGAAGGTCATCGTCTCGCCCGACAAGCGCGTCACCATGGTGCGTCTCGGCAAAACCCAGGACGAAGTCGGCGCACCGATCGACCGCAAAATGGGAGAGATATTGGCTGTGCTTTGAGGGCAATCCTCCTCGGGACGGGGAGGGGAACCAGCGAAGCTGGGGGAGGGGCACAGGCAATAAGCGTCGAAGGTCGCTATCGTTCGCTCAAATCGTGGGTTCACATCAGGCCAGTTGTTTCACGCGAAGAACGCGAAGATTATCAAGAACGCGAAGAATGCCGCGCCAAGTGCCCAAGATCTTCGTGCCTTAGCGCCTTTGCGCGAGTCATTCTTAGCCCTCTCCCCTTCAGGGGAGAGGGTTGGGAGAGGGGGCGTTCCACAGGCGCAGCGCAAGCGGTGAACCCCCACCCCGCTGCGACTAACCCCTTCGCTGGCGCTCAGGGCTAAGTCTCACTGCCCCTCCCCTGAAGGAGGAGGGGAGCCATTGCGCCTTAAACCAACAAAAGGTGACACAAGTGACACCCTGTTACCCTGGCTAATCGACTTATGTGTTCGCGCTATAGCATTGAGAAAAAGTAACTTTATCGCAGAAACACTCTCGCCAATACAAGGTGACAGTTTTCCCCTATTCGCGCCAAAATCACCGCATCAGATCAACAGATTAGAAAGAGCCGACGCGATGATAGCAGCGACTGCGGGTGTAGGACATGCCCGCTTTTATGAAAGGCGGCGTTCGGGGCTGAAGTTCTTCTCCGGCTTCGCGCCCCTTCTCCGTATTGGACAGTTCCACATCCCTAGGTAAGATCGGGAAGGACTCTATTTCTCCGCGCCTTCGCGTCTCCGCGTGAAAATTGAGGGTCTCAGCCGAGCCCGGGCAAAGCAAACCGGCCCTCGACCACGGTAAAGCACTCGCCCGACAGCACCGCCTCATCACCATCATGGCGACATTGCACAACCCCGCCTCGCTGGCTGGCCTGATAGGCGCTGAAAGAGTTGCGGCCCAGACGCTCTGACCAGAAAGTCGCCAGTGCGCAATGAGCCGAGCCGGTGACGCTGTCTTCGGGCACGCCCCAGGCGGGGACGAAGACGCGGCTGATGACATCGGTGCCGCTTTGCGCATCGCCTGGCGCGGTGATGATGGCCATGACCGGAATGTCGGTGAGTGCGGCCATATCGACCGAGACCTTGCGTACTGCATCGGCGTCGTCCAGCAGGATGATCGTGGTCTTTTCCACGCCGCGTACCGCTTTGAAGAGCGGGGCACCACCGGTGCCCAGCGCAGCGCTCAGTTCAGGATGGTCATAGGCTTGTACAAAGGTTGCGGGCAGCGCCATGTCATAGCCTTTTGTCCCGCGCGATACTTTCAGAATGCCTGCCTTGCGGGTGCGGAAGCTGACGCTGTCGCGCTTGGAGTCCTGGCTTAGAACATAATGGCCGGAGGCGAGAGTGGCATGGCCACACAGATCAACCTCGCTGGTAGGGGTGAACCAGCGCAGTTCATAATCCGCCTCGCCAGTTTTATCGGGCACGATGAAAGCAGTTTCAGCGAAATTATTCTCTTCACCAATCGCCTGCAAAACTGCATCCGGCAGCCATGTCTCAAGCGGCATCACCGCCGCCTGATTGCCGGTGAACGGGCGGTCGGCAAAGGCGTCAATATGCGCATAGGGCAGGGTCACGCTGGTCATGGGTAGAGCAATCCTTCGGTCCAAGCATCGCCATCAGGCAGGAAGACGCGGCGGTGGTGCAGCCGGTGTTCGCGGTCTTCCCAGAATTCAAAACGCTGCGGCGCGATGCGAAAGCCGGACCAATGCGGCGGGCGCGGCACATCCTGACCGTCATATCGCGCACGCACCTCGTCATAGCGCGCCATGAAAGTGTCGCGGCTGTCGAGCGGTTCGGATTGCAGCGAAGCCCATGCGCCAAGTTGGGAGTCGCGGCTGCGGCTGGCGAAATAGGCGTCCGCCGCTGCATCATCGACCGAGCTGACCTGCCCCGCCACCCGGATTTGCCGCCGCAGCGATTTCCAGTGGAACAGCAAGGCCGCCTGCGGGTTGGCTTTCAAGTCGCTGGCCTTGTTGCTGCCCAGATTGGTGTAGAAAACAAAGCCCTGCCGGTCATGCCCCTTGAGCAGCACCATACGCAAAGACGGCATGCCCGATGCGTCTGCCGTGGCCAGAGCCATGGCGTTGGAGTCGTTGATCTCCGTCTCACGCGCTTCAGTGAACCATGTGTCAAACAGGGCAAAGGGATCGGTCATCTTTCGGCTATTCCTCGCTTGCGGATGTAAAGGCCTGTCATGCCTGTCTTGCTAATATAAGACAGTAACGATATGACATTCCCATTCATGTTTTTGTTACTCGCCTGTGAGATAGTCTTGCCATGCTGAAAAAGGAAGCGATTGCTATTGAAATTGGCTCCGCCTCTCACCAGATTGTGTTGTATATTTGCAACAGTTTGAATCATGACGAGGCAGAGAGAGGAATAAGGCGGAAATATCATGGCGGTGCATGCAATGGCTGATCCCTATAAAATACTCGGTGTCGCTCGCGGTGCCAGTGAGAAGGATATCAAAAGCGCCTATCGTAAGCTGGCGAAGGAGCTGCACCCGGATCGTAACAAGGACAATCCCAAAGCGGCAGAGCGCTTTTCCGAAGTGACGCAGGCCTATGACCTGTTGACCGATAGCGATAAACGCGCGCGCTTTGATCGCGGCGAGATTGATATTGAGGGAAACCCGACCGCGCCGTTCGGCTTTGGCGGCGGCGCGGGGGGCTATCACAGCCGCTCGCAATCCTCTGGCGGGGATTTTGGCGGCTTTGGCAATGATGGCATTGATTTTGCCGATATCTTTGATGGTCTTTTCGGCGGTGGCGGCAATGCGCGGTCCAGTGGTTTTGGCGGACGCCAGCCTCCATCCAAGGGTGCCAATGTCGGCTATCAGCTGACCGTCGATTTTATCAGCGCGGCGACATTGGCACCACAAACGGTAACCCTGTCCGATGGCAAGACGGTGTCGATAAAGCTGCCTGTCGGTGTCGAAACCGGCAGTAAAATCCGCCTCACCGGCAAAGGGCAGCCCGGTGCTGCCGGGCCGGGCGACGCGATTGTCACCATCACCATCGGCAAGCACCCGCATTTCCGCCGTGATGAAGACGATGTGTTGCTTGATCTGCCGATCAGCCTCACCGAGGCGGTGAAGGGCGGCAAGATCAAGATACCGACGGTTGATGGCCCGGTGATGATGACGCTCAAAGCTGGCAGCACCGGCGGACAGGTGATGAGGCTTAAAGGCAAAGGCTTCCATCGCAAAGGAGGCGGTCGGGGTGACCAGATGGTGACGCTGCGCATCGCCATCCCCGAGGATGATGCTGCGCTCGATCAATTTGTCGATAGCTGGAGCAGCCGCCACGACCCCCGCGCCCATTTCCAGATGTAAGACCGGCGGTCACTTCCTGTTTGACCCATGCTGGCGTAAAGCCTTAAACAAGCGATCCGTGCAACAAGGAGCGTGGCAATCGGGATGCTGAATGGGCAATAAGATTGCAAGGCCGGACCGGAGCGCAACCATCCGGGTTATCAAGGATGTGCTCGAGCGCACCTATGAGGATGGCTTTGTCCTTGCCGGCAATTTTGCTTATCTCTCACTGCTCGCTATTTTTCCTTTCTTTATCGTTGCGACCACTATCGCCAGCGCCTTTGGCCGCACCGAATATGGTTATGATGCGGTGGAGGCGTTTCTCGTCACTCTGCCGCCCTCGGTAGCGCGGGCATTGTCCGAGCCGGTGCAATCGACATTGACAGCGCGTAGCGGGGCATTGCTCTGGTTTTCCGCAGCGGTTGGTCTGTGGACTACGGCCAGCCTGATCGAGACCATTCGCGACATCATCCGCCGCGCCTATATCGTCACCAATTTGCGGCCCTTTTGGCAATATCGTCTCGGCGCCATATTGGTGATCATCGGCGGGGTGCTGTTCACCATGCTGGCGTTCAGCCTGCAGGTGCTGCTTGGCGGCGCGCGCGAATTTGTCGACAGCATGATGGTGCCGTTTTCGGGCAATATTCTCAGTTTCATTGCCTTCAGCCAGTTGGCCACCGCGATGATCCTGTTTGGCGCGCTGTATCTGATCTTCCGTTCCATGACACCGCGCGCAGAGGAGTATCGCCGGGGCCCGATCTGGCCGGGTCCGGCGCTGATTACCTTATGGTGGATGGGCCTTGTGGCACTGCTGCCCGTTTTCCTCAGCAATTTTGCCACCTATGACCTTACCTATGGCAGTCTTGCCGGGGTGATGATCAGCCTGATTTTCTTCTACCTGATTGGCTTGGCGATGGTGGTTGGCGCAGAGCTTAATGCCGCGCTTTGCCGACTTGCGCGCGATGAAGCGGTGACAGAGCCTTTGCCAGCCGGTATATCTGCCGACAAGCAATAGAGATATGAGGATTTTATGAGTGGGACAGCAGCAGGGCTGATGCAGGGCAAGCGCGGCCTGATCATGGGCTTGGCCAACACCAAGTCACTGGCCTGGGGTATATCCAAAGCGCTGGCCGAAGCCGGTGCTGAGCTGGCCTTTTCCTATCAGGGTGAAGCGCTGGAAAAGCGGGTGCGGCCATTGGCTGCGGAACTCGGGTCGGATTTTCTGATCCCATGCGATGTATCGGATATGGATAATCTCGATGCTGCTTTTGAAACGCTGAAACAGCGTTGGGAAACGATTGACTTTGTGGTCCACGCCATTGGCTTTTCTGACAAGAATGAGCTGCGCGGCCAATATGTCGACACCAGCCTCGACAATTTCCTGATGACTATGAACATCTCTGCTTATTCGCTGGTCGCTGTCACCCAGCGAGCGGCGAAGATGATGCCAGACGGCGGCAGCATCGTGACGCTGACCTATTATGGCGCTGAGAAGGTGATTCCGCATTACAATGTCATGGGTGTCGCCAAGGCGGCGCTGGAAACCAGCGTGCAATATCTCGCCAATGACTTGGGTCCGCAGAATATCCGCGTCAACGCCATTTCTGCTGGCCCGATCAAGACCCTTGCCGCCAGCGGCATTGGTGATTTCCGCTATATTCTCAAATGGAATGAGCTGAATTCGCCGCTGCGCCGCAATGTTACTATCGAAGATGTTGGCGGCGCTGGGCTGTATCTCTGCTCGGACATGTCATCGGGCGTGACCGGAGAAAATCTGCATGTCGATGCCGGTTATCATGTCGTCGGCATGAAACAGGAAGACGCACCGGATATTGCTTTGGATAAATAGGAAGCGGGGCTGCAATGCCGACTGTCTTTCGTCTCGACGGTTATCGTTTTTTCTTCTACTCGAATGAAGGCGAGCCGCTTGAGCCTGTGCATATCCATGTAATCAAGGATGGTATTGAGGCAAAGTTCTGGCTTTATCCTGATGTCCGGCCTGCGTATAATCATGGTTTTGATGCTAGGGCATTGCGTAAATTGAGCATGATCATTGAGGATCACGCGGCAGAGATAGAGGAAGCATGGCATGACCATTTCGGCTAAAGCGGTTGGGGTGCGCTTTGACGATGATCAGATGTGGGTTGATCTGGAAGATGGCCGTATCATTGGCGTGCCCTTGGCGTGGTTTCCGCGTTTAATGAAAGCAACGCCGCAACAACGGCAAAATGTAGATATCAGCAGTGCAGGTTTGCACTGGGAGGATATTGACGAGGATATCTCCATTGCTGGTCTGCTTGATGGGCGAGGTGACCTGACGTTGACCGCGCAGCACGCCGCATGAGCTTCAACACATTTGGCCGATTGCTGCGTTTTTCTACCTGGGGGGAGAGCCACGGGCCTGCTTTGGGCGCGGTGGTGGATGGCTGCCCGCCGGGCTTGGAGCTCAGCGAGGCCGATATTCAGCCCTTTATGGATGCACGCAAGCCCGGGACGTCGCGTTTCACCACTCAGCGGCGTGAGGCTGATGAAGTGCGGATATTGTCGGGCGTGTTTGAAGGCAGAACCACCGGCACGCCGATCAGCCTCATGATCGAGAATACCGATCAGCGCTCCAAAGACTATAGCGAGATTGCCCAGAAATATCGGCCGGGCCATGCCGATTACAGCTATGATGCAAAATATGGTTTTCGCGATTATCGCGGCGGTGGGCGATCCAGCGCGCGTGAGACAGCGGCGCGGGTGGCAGCAGGCGGCGTGGCGCGCAAGATCATCCCCGAGGTGACGCTTACCGCCTATGTCTGCGAACTTGGCGGCGATGCGATTGACCGCGACAATTTTGATGCAGAGCGTATCAGCCAGAACCCGTTTTTCTGCCCCGATGCCGCGGCTGCCGAGCGTTGGGCCGAAAAGGTCGACGCCGCGCGCAAAGCGGGCAGTTCCTTGGGCGCAGTGGTCGAGTGTGTCGCCACCGGGGTGCCCGCTGGATGGGGCGCGCCGCTCTATGCCAAGATGGACAGCGAGCTGGCCGCAGCGATGATGAGCATCAATGCCACCAAGGGTATTGAGATTGGCGATGGCTTTGCTGCGGCGCGACTCACCGGCGAGGAAAATGCCGATGCTATGCGGCCCGGCGCGGATGGTAGCCCGGAGTTCGCCGCCAATCATGCCGGAGGGACGGCGGGTGGGATTACCACCGGTCAGCCGCTTGTCTGCCGCGTCGCGTTCAAGCCCACCAGCTCCATCCTGACCCCGGTCGACACCATCACCCGCAAAGGCGAGGCGACCGAGATTGTCACCAAGGGACGCCATGACCCCTGTGTCGGCATCAGAGGCACACCGGTGGTCGAGGCGATGATGGCGCTGGTGCTGGCGGACCAGAAGCTGCTCCATCTCGGACAGTGCGGATAAGCCTATAATGATCCTCGAGACCATTCGCGACTGGATTGATCTCTATTCCGGCCTGATTGGGCTGGTGATCCTGGCGCTGATGTTCGCCGGTTTTATCTCCGAGCGCTTCCCGGCGGCGGTGGTCGCGATATTGGGTGCCTGCACCTTTCTGTTCCTCGGCATTATCGACAGTGACAGCCTGTTCTCGGTGTTCTCCAACACCGCGCCGATCACCATTGGCGCGATGTTTATTCTCTCAGGCGCGTTGCTTCGCACCGGCACTATAGATGCGGTGGCTGATCTCATCATCCGCCGCGCTCGCATACAGCCCAAGCTGGCTGTGGCGGAGATGTTTCTAGGGGCCTTTGTCGCCTCGGCCTTTATGAATAATACGCCAGTGGTGCTGGTGATGATCCCGATCATCATGAAGCTGGGCAACGAGACCGGATATGCGCCGAAAAAGCTGCTTATTCCGCTGTCCTTTATCTGCATCCTTGGCGGCACCACGACGCTGATCGGTACCTCGACCAACCTGATTGTAGACGCGGTGGCGCGCGATTCCGGGATGGAGCCATTTGGGATATTCGAGATTACGCCCTTTGGCCTTATCGCCGGAGTTGTCGGGGTCGGTATATTGCTGCTTTTCGGCAATTTACTGCTGCCCGGAGGCGATAGTGACTCTGCCTTTGAGCCCAGCGATGAATCGCAATTTCTCACCGAGCTGACTGTACGCAACCGCAGCGAGGCCATCGACAAGAAATTCAGCGAATTGCCGATCGCCAGGCGCGCTCGGATCACCGCCACCGCGATCAAGCGTGGTGGCAACACGATTCGCCATAATCTCGAGGATGAGCGGATGCAGGCAGGAGACCGGATCGTCGTCCGGCTCGATCTGCAGGAACTGCTATCGTTGCGCAGCTCGGATGATTACAAGATCGGCATTGTGCGCAAGGGCGATGTTGGTCCGCTGGGCGAAACGCTGGTGGAGGCCACTGTCGCGCCGGGTCACCCGGCCATCGGCAACCGTCTGTTTGATATTCCGTTTCTGAGCCAGCTCAATGTCCGCATATTGGGTCTTAGCCGCTTTCGTGCATTGCCGCGCTCTGACCTGCCCAATGCGCGTATCCATGCTGCGGACAAGCTGCTGGTTACCGGATCGAATGACGACATCAAGCGCATGTATGAGAACCCCAATCTGTTCGGGATCGTCCAGACGACAGCGCGCGCTTTCCGCCGTGACCGGGCACCAATAGCGATTGTCGCATTGTTCCTCGTGGTGGCGCTGGCGGCGATGAATGTGCTGACCATTGCTGTCGCGGCGATCCTTGGCGTTGGCGCGATATTGCTGGCGCGCTGTATTGATGCCGAGGAGGCATGGAGCTCGATTGACGGCAATGTGCTGGTGCTGATCTTTGCAATGCTCGCGGTCGGTGTCGGGCTGGAGCGCGCAGGGAGTGTCGCGCTGTTGGTCGGCTATCTCAGCCCCTATCTCAACAATGTCCCGCCCTTTGCGATTATCTTTGCGGTCTATCTCTTCTCTGTGATCATGACCGAGATTGTCACCAATAATGCGGTCGCGATCATCGTAACGCCTATCGTGATCACATTAGCTACAGAATTGGGAATTGACCCGCGCCCGCTGGTGATCGCAGTGATGTTCGCCGCCTCGGCCAGCTTTGCGACACCGATTGGCTACCAGACCAATACGCTGGTTTATGCTGCGGGCAATTATCGCTTCACCGACTTTTTCAAGGCGGGCATTCCGCTCACCCTTGGCGTCGGCACCGCCACCTGTTTTGCCATTTCCTATTTTATGATGTGATGGTGGGACTTGCCGAGCGGCGCGCTACCGCTACAAGGCTCGCACTAAGACGTTCAAAATAAAGGATCACCTATGCTGCGTTTCTGGTTTGCCATTCCCTTATGGCAGCGGGTGATTGCCGCGCTGATATTGGGCATCATTGTTGGTTACGCATGGGGCCCGGGCGCGGAGAGCATCAAGATTATCGGTGATATATTCATCGCCTTCATCAAGATGCTTGTGGTGCCCCTGATCTTTTTCAGCCTTGTCGCGGGTGTTGCGAGTATTGGCGATCTGCGCAAGCTGGGCAGTGTCGGGTGGCGGGCTTTGCTGATCTTTATCGGGACTGGTCAGATGGCTGTTTGGCTCGGCCTCGGCATCGGGACGGTTGTCCAGCCCGGTGCGGGGTTAGATGCTGCGTCTATGTCGCTAGATGCTGAGGCGTTGGCCAAGGCTCAGGACAGACAGGAAAACGCGCAGACCTTCAAAGAGATGATCCTTGAAGTCGTGCCGTCCAGTCCGGTTCAGGTGATGGCCGATGTCAACGTACTGCCCCTCATCATTTTTTCGCTGCTCATCGGTGTCGGCATTCTGATGGCGAAGGAAGATGGCGAGCCTGTCCTCAAGATCTTCGAAAGCGGCAGTGTGGTGATGCAGAAGGTCACCATGATTGTGATGGAACTGACCCCGTTCGGCGTGTTTGCGCTGATGGCCTGGGTCGCGGGTACGCTTGGGCTGGACGCGTTGCAGGCACTCGGCATTCTGGTGTTCCTCAACTATGTCGGCTGTCTGCTCATTATCGGGCTGATCTATGCCGGGATGATCAAGTTTTTGGCGCGTCTTCCCGTTATCGATTTCTTCCGCGGCATCATTGATGCGATCGCGGTCAGCTATTCCACCGCAAGCTCCAATGCGACGCTTCCGGTGACCTTGCGCTGTGCCCGTCGGAACCTTGGTGTATCAAACTCGGTCGCAAGTTTCGTGATTAGCTTGGGTGCGACGATCAATATGAACGGTACTGCAATGTATCTTGGCCTTGCCACGCTCTTCGGCGCACAGGCCTATGGGGTGGACCTGTCCTGGGGTGACTACATCACGATCTCGATCCTCGGCACGATAGGCGCGATCGGCGCAGCGGGTATTCCCGGCGCAGGCCTGATTATGATGGTATTGGTCTTTGGTGCGGTCGGCGTGCCGTTGGAGACTATCGCCCTTGTCGCAGGGATTGACCGCATCATGGACATGATGCGCACCACCACCAATGTCTCGGGCGACGCTGCGGTTGCCACGACCGTGGCCGCGATGACGGGCGAGATTGATACCGAAGAAATGATCAGCGCGGATGATGTCTAGGGATCAGAAGCTAGCTATGCTTGCAGGGGATAGACTTGCCAGTATCATCTCGTACTTGCAGAAGAGTGCCAATCATGGTCTCTAGAAACTCAGGATCGCCTGGCGAAAAAATATCGCTCTCAGATGCCAGTGCAATGTTGCAGATACCGTTTTCCGCAAGGCTGAGATATGTTCTCCTGATGGTATCAGCGGTCGCATTTTTGCCTATCCGGACTACTAAGTATTCCCTTGGACCTCCGGTACCTAACGTGACAGAGCGATCTCGTGTCATATGGCTTCTGATCCTGTCGACTTTCTTGCCATCTATTGACCAAGTGTCATTTGCGGGATCGTATGCTGCAAAAGCTTCAAGTGTGTCTTTGTGGTAAACGAAACCCATTTGGGTATCCTCGACCTTGAAATCTGGACTGCGTTCAGCTCTCCGATTTTCGGAACAGCCAGTAAGTCCGCAAAACATTGCTAAAGCGAGTAACGCTTTACCTTTAGTCGATTGTATTCGGATCATCTAACAAGGCTGTTTGAGAATCCGTACATCGTCAAGGCCGAATAATAATCTCCGTACCCACCGGCACCAACTGCCATATCTCATCCATCTCACCATTGCTCACCGCAATACAACCATCGGTCCAGTCATAGGGAATCGCGGAGACCGCGGGATTGTCTGGCCAGCCATTTAACTGGCCATGGATAAAGATATCGCCGCCAGGGGAGAGACCGTGTTCTTCGGCATAGGCGCGGTCTTCGGCATTGGGGTAGGATATACCGAGCGAAAGATGCGCGATGCTGTTGGGGTTGCGCCGGTCAATGGTGTAGCGGCCTTCAGGCGTGCGCTCATCGCCCTGAAAGCGTTTATGGCCGACAGGATCATCGCCCAACTGGATGCCGGTATAGCGAGCGATGACTTTGCCATCGGCATAGAGATCAAGCGTGCGGTCGCTCTTGTCGACCAATATCGCATCGGCGGTCAGCCCCTTGGCAACGGCCTCGGCACCGCCGATGATCTCGCTCTCGCTGGCGGCGGTCTGGCAACCGGTCAGGGCCAGCAAAGCCATAGCTGGCAGCAGCCAAGTCCTGACCAGATCAGTCCCCCGCATCGTCGTTGCTATTCTCTTCTATCAGTTCAATCTGCTGAAACCGGTTCAATCCACATGCGCCGCGCGGCTGAACACCTGCGCCCAAAACAGCGATCACCGTGATGATGTCCGCTTGGCACAGCTGGGTCAGCGAGGTGGAGTAGGTGAAGGATTTCTCATAACCCAGTCCGCCACAGCGCGTCGTCAGATTATTGCGATAGGTTTCACCGCCATTGAGCACAAAATCGATGGTGTAGTCGTCATGCACGACGGTGCGTTTGATCCGCTGGATCGGAATGCATGCGCGCGGTTCGCCAATAGGTTTTGCCGCAGGCACCTTGCTCTGCTTGCGGGCGCTTTCAGTCGCATCGGCATTAGCACATCCCGTCATTGCAGTCGCTGTTCCTATGATCAGCATGAAAGGGACAAGCGAAAGCGGGCGCACGGGCATCATCTATCTCCTGAGGATTTTACATACCACAATATCCGTAGCGCGCGGATAATGAATGCACCGTTTCCGATGGGGTGTAAGGCCTGGGAATACCGCAGATCGCGGCCGATCAGGCGGAAGCCTTTGCCGCTTTCGGATCAGGGGTTTTCTTCTTGAACCGACACAAATCCTCCACCGGGCAGCGCCAGCATTCCGGGGTACGCGCCTTGCAGATATAGCGGCCATGCAGGATCAGCCAGTGATGCGCGCCGACGCGGAACGGTTTGGGCGTCTGCTTCTCGAGCTTCTTCTCCACTGCCAGCACCGTTTTGCCCGGCGCCAGCCCAGTGCGATTGCCGACGCGGAAGATATGGGTGTCGACGGCAAAAGTCTCTTCGCCAAAGGCGCAGTTCATGACGACATTGGCGGTCTTGCGCCCGACCCCGGGCAGCGCCACCAGTGCTTCACGATCATTCGGCACCTCACCGCCATGGTCGCGGATCAGCGCTTCGGACAGCGCGATCACATTCTTCGCCTTATTGTTATACAGGCCGATGGTCTTGATATGCTCTTTCAGCCCGTCCAGCCCGAGCGCGACCATCTGCTCGGGTGTTTTGACCTTCTCGAACAGTGCCTTAGTCGCCTTGTTGACCCCGACATCAGTGGATTGCGCCGAACAGGTCACCGCCACCAGCAGCTGGTAGGTATTGCCAAAGTTCAGTTCGGTCTCCGGCTCGGGATTATCCTCTGCGAGACGGCGATAAAACTCGAAGATATCGTCTTTTTTCATACGATCCGCTTCATAGTTCCTGAAACCATTCGGGGTCTATGAAGATATGCTCAACCATTTTGGTCTCTACGCCTAGTTTGTTTTCCTTGAGAAGTTCGCACAGTCTTTCACCATCAATCAGATCAATAGCTATCGCACCATCTCTTGTAGCTTCATCTGACGCTTGGCCAGTAAAATAGCCTGTTGTTATAAAGAGACCTTTATCTGCGCGTCCTTGAAGTGCACCCCTGAAGTCTCGGATTTCTTTAGAGCCAACACTACCTTTCCAGCGCTTGCACTGGAAGTACACTTGGAATGAGACAAGATTGACGCGTAGAACCCCTACTCCGTCAATACCACCGTCACCGGATTTACCTCTCACTTCCACCTTTGTGAATCCTGCTTCCCGCAAAAGTCTCTGTGCCAAGCGCTCAAAAGCATCCGGTGATATATTAGTAAGCACACCAAGCAGATCTGTTTTCCAACCATCTTGCCTATGATCTGCTTCCGACTGTTCGTAATCAGACTGGCTCTGGTTTGACTTAGCGATATTGCGCTTCTCTTTTGATCTTTCGCGCTCTTCTAGGCTAACCTGCTCATATATCTCTTGTGTTTGCTCTAGGCTGGATATCGCAAGTCCGCTTTCTGTAACTGCCCAAACGCCTCTCGCCGAATTGATAATTGCTCCGCCACGCTTAAGGTAGGTTCGCGACCATGCGAGGTAATAATTTATGCGTGCCCGATTGTCGTTTCCCGACATAGGATGCGTTTGTTCGGCTTCTGTTACGCCTTCAATTTCTATGACCTTCTCGTCGAGCTCGTGAATGCTCGCAGAGCCGCCTAACTCTTTCAACGCTTCAATGGTTACAAGCATCATTCCAGGAAGACTAGGTAGAGAGTCGGCATCAACAATGAATCGTCTGGCCATGAAACTACTTCCTCTCTTGCGTTAAAGTCCCAACACATCCGGCATTGTATAGCGCCCTGGCTGCTTGCCCATCAGCCACTCCGCCGCCCGCAGCGCACCGCGTGCAAACAGCGCGCGGTTTTCGGCGCGGTGGGTGAGTTCGATGCGCTCATGCTCTCCGGCGAAGATCACCTGATGTTCGCCCGCCACCGATCCGCCGCGTAGCGAGACAAAGCCGATATCGCCCTGTTTGCGCGCGCCGGTGATGCCGTCTCTGCCGCGATCGCTGACTTCGGTGAGATCAACGCCGCGTCCTGCTGCTGCAGCCTCGCCGAGCAGAAGCGCCGTGCCCGAGGGTGCATCGACCTTATGGCGATGGTGCATCTCGGCAATTTCAATATCCCAGTCTTCACCTAGCCTTGATGCCGCCTCGCGCACCAGATGCGCCAGCATGGTGACGCCGAGCGAGGTATTGCCGGTTTGCAAGACAGCAATGCTTTCGCTGGCGCTGTCGATGAGCCAGTGATGGCGTTCCTCCAGTCCGGTGGTTCCAATCACCATCGGCGTGGCGGCAGCGATGGCGGCGTCGAGATTGGCCTCCAATGCTTGCGGCGCGGAAAAGTCGATCAGTATGTCTGCCGATTCTGCCAGCGCGGTGAGGGCATCCGGACTGTCATCGGCATCGACGCCACCGGCATAGCCATGCGCGGCCTCGGCAATGGCGATCTTTAGTGCCTCGCCCATACGGCCCTTGCTGCCAATAATGCCGATAGTGAATTGAGTCATAATTATGATACCGTTAGTCCTGAGCTTGTCGAAGGACGTTTCTCGGCTTGATGCCATATCGACAGACGGGCTTCGACAAGCTCAGCCCTAACGGTTTTTGTTAAAGGCGCAAGCATATGGCTATCAACAATATCGTCATCCTCACCGGCGCGGGGATCAGCGCAGAAAGCGGTGTCGCCACCTTTCGTGGGCCGGATGGCCTGTGGGAAGGCCATCGGGTCGAGGATGTCGCCACGCCCGAGGCCTTTGCCCGTGATCCGATCATGGTGCAGCGTTTCTATGATGAACGCCGCGCGGCGCTGGGCACGGTGCAGCCCAATGCGGCGCATAAGGCATTTGGCCGGTTAGACCGCGAATGGTCCGGAGAGCTGCTGCTGGTAACGCAGAATGTTGATGACCTGCATGAGCGTGGCGGGGTTGACCCGGCCCATGGCGGCCGCTTGCTACATATGCATGGGGCATTGAAGCGCGTCTGGTGCCTCGCCTGCGATGCGCGCTCGGACTGGGAGGGGCCGCTGCTTGCTCAGCCGCCTTGTCCGGCCTGTGGCGCATCGGCGTTGCGGCCGGACATCGTGTGGTTTGGTGAAATGCCCTATCATATGGACCGGATCGAGGCGGCGCTGGCCGCGGCTGATCTGTTCGTCTCTATCGGCACATCGGGCGCGGTCTATCCGGCGGCGGGCTTTGTCCAGATGGCGCGAGCCTTTGGTGCTCGCACATTGGAGCTTAATCTCGATGTGTCAGAAGGCTCACATCTGTTCCACGAAAGCCGCCGCGGCCCTGCGGGGGAGCTGGTGCCGGAGTGGGTGGAAGAGGTGCTTGGCGGCTGAATGGGGAGAGGTTGTGCTTTTCTGGCACCCTATCTTGTTTTCGTCGGCCCCGCCCTTCGACTGCTTGCAAGGCAGGCGCTCAGGATAAACTCGGCTTTGCCGAGCCGGGGCCAAGGCTAAAATTCTATTTCACACAAAGCCACTAAGGCACGAAGGGCTTGTTCTTGATGCGATCTCTTCGCGTCTTTGTGGCTTTGTGTGAGTCAAAAAGCCCTGGCCCCGCCTGCGCGGGGCCGACGGAAAAGCAATGCCGGCGTGCTTAAATCCCGAATTCGACGCTGATAAGCTTCCAGAAAATCCACAGGATCAACAGCGCATAGCTCAGCCAGGTGCCGATTACGCCAAGGCTGCGGCCCAGCGGTGGTTTTGCCGGGTCGCTCTGGTTGTAAATGCCGACAATATGCGCCGCGCGTGAGGCGAGGAACAGGGCGGCGATGCCGGTCAATATCCAGTGATTGGCCGGAACCATCTCGAGCAAGCCGATCATGATGACACCCAGCGGCGCATGTTCAACCAGATTACCATGGGCGCGCGAGGCTTTGGTCAATGTATCGACCTCGCCATCGCCGAAAGGGACACCGGCCTTGAACCGTTCGCGCACCGTAGAAATCGCGGTGGCTAATATCATGATCGCCAATATGGCGGCGGTGAGCGCGGTTACAGGTAAGGTCATATCGTCCCCCTCAGGATTTCGTCTACGCTCCTGCTATCCGCTATTTTACAAACAGCTTCAAGGGTCGCCGCAAGTCTTGCAGTCCGGGTCCTTGTGCAGCGTGATGCTGCGCATCGTCATGGTCTTGCCGTCAATAATCTGCAGGCTGTTGGCCGGGCGTGATCCGAAGCCGGTAATCACCCGCACCGCTTCCATCGCGGCCATACAGCCCATCATGCCGACCATCGCGCCGAGCACACCATTTTCCGCACAGGTATCGCAATCATCGCTGTCAAAGGCATCACCGACAAAACAGCGATAGCAGGGTTGGTCGGGCTCATAGCCTCTGAAGACGCCAAGCTGCCCCTGAAACTGTCCGATGGCGGCTGATACCAGCGGCACTCTATTAGCGACGGCCCAGTCATTGATTGCGAGCCGACTGGCGAAGCTGTCCGTGCCGTCAATCAGGACATCGGGGCGTATATCATCCTGCCATTTATGCTGCGCGGTAAATTTTTGATTATAATGATTAATAGGGATTCCGGGATAGGTCTTGTGCAGCCATTTTGCTGCGCTTTCTGCCTTTGGCTCTCCAATTTCGGAATCACTGAACAATATCTGCCGCTGCAGATTGCTAAGATCGACCACATCATCATCAAACAGCGTGATACGACCAATGCCACCGGCCGCGAGGTAAGCCAGAGCTGGACAGCCAATGCCGCCCGCACCAATGACCAGCACATGCGCATTGGCGAGCAATGTCTGCCCGCGCCCGCCAATATCGGGCAGGATGATCTGGCGTTGATAACGGTCCAGCTCTGCGTCAGTGAGTTCTCTCATAATTCGGATATAGGGTAGAGGCTGTGCCTATGAGAAGCCCGGTGATTGGATTTTAGTTCACGCGGAGGCGCGGAGACGCGAAGAAGAATATCTCCGTGTCTCCGCGCCTCCGCGTGAATTATCATTACAGCAATAGAGGATCAGCTCTCAAGCTGCTGCAACAGGCTGCGGACATCGCCGTCCATATCGCTGTCACGCTCGCGTAGATCCTCGATCAGGCGCACCGCATGGATAACCGTGCTATGATCGCGGCCACCGAATTTGCGGCCGATCTCTGGATAGGAACGCGGGGTCAGCACCTTGGCGAGATACATCGCTACCTGACGCGGACGCACAATGGCGCGGGCGCGACGTTTGGAAGCCATTTCGCTGCGGTCGAGCTTGTAGAACTGGCACACGGTGCGTTGAATCTCGTCAATCGTTACACGGCGGCGATTGGCGCTGAGTATATCGGTGAGCTGACCTTCAGCTATGCTCATCGACATTGGCTGTCCGGTTAGCTGGGTATAGGCGATCAGCTTGTTCATCGCGCCGACCAGCTCGCGCAGATTGCGGCTGATAGTGCGGGCAAGAAAATCGATCACCTCTTCGGTCAGCGGCGGAGGTTCCATGCCGTCAATGCGGTGCTCAAGTATTTTGCGCCGCAGCTCAACGCCTGCAGGCGCAATATCGGCGACCAATCCCATGGTCAGGCGTGACAGGAGGCGCTGATCGACCCCGTCCAGCGCCTGGGGCGCGCGGTCAGAAGCGAATACCAGTCGCTTGCCCGCGGTCATCAGCGCATCAATGGTGTGAAGAAACTCTTCCTGTGTCGAATTCTTGCCGATGATGAACTGCACATCATCCACCAGCAGCATGTCGAAACTGCGTAGCCGGTTCTTGAATTCCATGACCTCGTTGCGCCGCATTGCAGAGACGAACTCGATCATGAACTTTTCCGCCGAGCAATAATAGATGCGCGCACTAGGCATCGTTTCAGCATAAAGATTGGCGATGGCGTGCATCAAATGGGTTTTGCCCTGGCCCGTCTGCGCCTTGATGTAGAGCGGGCTGAATTGTGGCTTGTCGCGCGCAGCCATGCGCTCGCCGGCATTGCGCGCGAGGATATTGTTTTCGCCAACAATGAAATTGTCAAAGGTCATATTGCGGTCAATGCCCGACGCACCGATTTCGGCGCTATCAGAGGTGACGGCAAATTCCTGTGGGATCGCCTCGATAGGACTCTCGCCCTGGGAGGCCCGGACGCGCTGCATCCGGTCATGTCCGGGCTGTGCGATGATGCGGATCTGGCGGACATCGGGACGGGCAATTTTCCAGGCAAGGCTCAGCCGATCGGCAAAGCGGTCGTTCACCCAATTGGCAGAGAATTCAGACGGCAGACATAATTCCAAAGTGCCGGTCTCGACACAGAAGCGTCCGGGGGTGATTGGCTTGATCCACTGGCTATGTTGCTGCGCGCCAATATCCTTACGCAGACCGGCGCTGATATCCTGCCAATCAGCCAGCAATTCCTGGCTACAAATCTCGTCCTTGCTGATTTCGGCTTCTGCTGTCCCGGTCCTGTTGTTTACTGCTGCGTCGACCACTTTGCCCCCGGTCCTTGTCGCCATTCCCATTGCCCTGATACCTTCCCGCTTACTCGCCCACGCTCACTCACCCAAGTCTATGCGATAGTTGGATGACCCGGTTTCTCAATGCAGCGCCCCGTAAGCCGCATTACCGGGAGCCAGCCTTGCGACAAACTGCTCGCGCATCTGGCATCCATCTTCCCATCATTCACGGCATTTGCAGACGCGAAATTTCTCACGCGCCTTTGTGGCGTCCCAGTGAGATCAGCCAAGTGAATCTTGCCCTGCATAAACGCTTGGACCCGGTAAGCGCAGGTAATAGACTCGCCTCAGGGAAAAGCGCGATGCGTTGCCCCGAACAGTGATGCAATATGTCGTGCGGAAGACCCGAAAAGAGTGATGTCCGTGTCTTCGAGGAAAACATTAAACAGCCGCTGGCGAGTCGAGCAAGGGGCGTCTGGTAAAAAAACTGAAATAAAGAATATTGACAGAGGCTAAAGCATGGAAAAACCGTGATTAGCTATTTAAGCATATGATTTAATTGATTTTTATAGCCAAGGTCAAAGGTGTGGGCTCGCGAATCGCTGGAAATGCTGGCCTTGCCTCGTGTGTCCACATTGGATGCTGTCATAATGCTGACACCAAATTGTCAAACGGCGTTTCCTCAACTTTCATGACCTATTCCGCACAAGCCATGTCAGAACCTAAGCCGACGCAATATGGTTACGCATTATGATGCGAATCATACAGCCATATCTTAGGAGTTGCCGCGCCAGAAACGCGTATAGAAAAAGCACGGTGCCATTGCTGGACCGTGCTTCCTTTTCATCGCTGCGGGCGTGGTGCCCGCTCGGCAATAGTCTGGCGCTTAGCCGAGAGCGGCAACCCGCTTGGTCAGGCGCGAGAATTTGCGCGATGCGGTGTTCTTGTGCAGCACGCCGCGGGCAACGCCACGCGCGATTTCCGGCTGAACAGTTTTGAGCGCCGCAACCGCTTTGTCCTTGTCGCCTGCTTCCACCGCTGCTTCCACCGCCTTGATATAGGTGCGGATGCGGCTCATGCGGTTGGTATTGATCACCGTACGGCGATTATTGCGGCGGATACGCTTGCGTGCCTGTGGCGTGTTGGCCATAAATTCCTCAATGTAAATCTGCTGAAATGGCGGTAACTGGGTCATCGCCCGTTCCGCGAAAGTGCGCCGCTTAGCGGGAGTCGCGAGATTCGTCAACAGTTATCGCTGGCAATGCGGGCAATAAAAGGTGGAGCGGCCCGACTGGACAATGCGCCGTATCGTCACACCGGGGCGGCCACAGGGGCATGGCTCGCCTTCCCGCCCATAGGCACGCCATTGAGTCGAGAAATAGCCGAGTTCGCCATCAGGCCGGGCATAGTCGCGCAGGGTAGAGCCGCCATCGGCAATCGCTTTTTCCAGCACTGCCTTGATCGCATCGACCAGCGCGTTGATCCGCTGCCGCCCGATAAACGCCCCTTTGCGGTTGGGTGATATGCGCGCGATATTCAGCGCCTCGCACACATAGATATTGCCCAGCCCCGCCACGACATGCTGGTCGAGCAATAGCGCCTTGACCGGCCGCATCCGTCCGGCAAAGGCGGCGGCGAGATGCGCGCCGTCAAACTCATCGCTCAAGGGTTCCGGACCCATTTTGGCGAAAGCAGGGAAATCATCGAGAGCATCGGTAGTTACCAGGTCAACCGAACCAAAGCGGCGTGGATCATTCAGCGCCAATTGATGCCCGCTCTCGGTCTCGAGCAGCAAATGGTCATGCTTGTCGAGTGCTTCGGGGTCAATCCGCCAGCGCCCCGACATGCCAAGATGAAAGATCATGGTGTCGCCGCGATCAGTATCGATCAGGCCATATTTCGCCCGGCGACCAAGACCGGTCACGGTCGCGCCCGTCATCCGCTGGCGCAGATCGGCGGGAATCGGATAGCGCATATCGGCCCGGCGCGGCGTCACTGCTGTCAGGCGCGCGCCGTCCAGTACGGCGGCCAGACCGCGCACTGTTGTTTCAACTTCGGGTAACTCAGGCATAAATTGCGCTTAACAGGCTTTTTATTGCATGCAACTGTCTCTACATGGTGGGCGCATGACCGAGACACCTCCGCAGAGCGACACAGAAACCGTATCCTTTGGCTATCAGGACATTGACGCCCGCGAGAAAGAGGGGCGTGTTGGTGCCATCTTCTCCGGCGTGGCCAGCCGCTATGATCTGATGAACGATGCTATGTCGGGTGGGCTGCACCGGCTGTGGAAGGACCAGTTCGTGGCGCGGGTTAAACCGCAAGCGGGTGAGGATATTCTCGATATGGCGGGCGGCACCGGCGATATTGCCTTTCGCATGGTCAAATCCGATGCGCATGTCACAGTTGCCGATATCAATCAGGAAATGCTCGATGTCGGGCTGGATCGCGCGGTCAAGCGCGGCGAGGACCGGCTGGTCTGGTCACAGCAAAATGCCGAGGACCTGGTGTTTCCGGACCGCAGCTTTGATGCCTATACCATCGCCTTTGGCATCCGTAATGTGACGCATATCGATGTTGCCTTGAAAGAAGCGCACCGGGTTTTGCGCTATGGCGGGCGGTTTTTCTGTCTGGAATTTTCGACGAGCGAATGGCCCGGTTTTTCGGAAATCTATGACGAATATTCGCACAAGGTGGTGCCCAAGATCGGCAAATATATCGCCAATGATGAGGACAGCTATCGCTATCTGATCGAATCGATCCGACGCTTCCCGACCATGCCGGTCTTCGCCGATATGATCCGCGATGCCGGGTTCGCCAATGTCAAAGTCGAACCGATTATGGGCGGTCTGGTCGCGATTCACAGCGGCTGGAAGGTCTGAAATTGATGTGCAGCCCAACATTTCCCCTCCCGCTTGCGGGAGGGGCAGTGAGACTTAGCGCCGTAAGGCGCTTAGTCGCAGCGGGGTGGGCCTGTTCAATATCTGACTTTTCGGGCCCACCCAGTTTGGCAGTGCTGCCGGGTAAATCATCCTCCCAGGATGATTTAGAAACACCCGGGGGGTATTTCGGCCCGGCATCACTACCAAACTCCCCTCCCGCAAGCGGGAGGGGAGTCTTATGACCCGCCCGACAACGCATATTCTTCGCCTGCTGAAATGGGGGCGCATATTGGCACGGCATGGCGCGTTGCGCGGGCTGGAGGAATCACCGACCACGCCCGCACCGGTGAAACGGCTGTGCCGCATCGCCCGGTTTGGTACCATCCAGCCGAAGACGCCCGACTATGCCGGGGCCTTTCGCGCCATCGGACCAGCGGCGATCAAGCTGGGCCAGACGCTTGCGACCCGGCCCGATCTGGTCGGCGAGGAGGCGGCGCGCAATCTGCAGGAGCTGCAGGACAAGCTGCCGCCGGTCGCTTATGACGAAATCGTCCGCGAGATCGAGGCCGGGCTCGATGGCCCGCTCGACCAGTTTTTCAGCTATATTGACCGGGAACCTGTCGGCGCCGCTTCGGTGGCGCAGGTGCATCGCGCGACCACCACCGATGGGCGCGATGTTGCGATCAAAGTGCTGCGTCCCGGCGTACGGCGCAAATTCGCGCAGGATATCGCCACCTATGAATGGGCTGCGGCGCATGTCGGCGCTATGGGCGGCGAGGCATCGCGGCTGCGTCCCGAGCTGGTGATCGCCAATTTCAAACGCTGGACCAATAGCGAGCTCGACCTGCGCCGAGAGGCGGCGAGCGCATCGGAACTGGGCGAGGCGATGAAGGCCGAGCCGGGCTATGCCATCCCCGAGATTGACTGGGACCGCACCTGCGGCACGGTGATGACGCTCGAATGGGTCGACGGCATTAAAATCTCGCGCGTCGAGGAATTGCGCGAAGCCGGACATGATCTCTCGGCCATTGCCAAGCGGCTGGTGCTGGCGTTCCTTAAACAGGCCATCGCCTCGGGCTTTTTCCATGCCGATATGCATCAGGGCAATCTGTTCGTGAAAGCCGATGGCACCATTGTCGCGATTGATTTCGGCATTATGGGCCGGATTGACCGGCGCGCGCGCTATTGGCTGGCGGAGATTCTCTATGGCCTGACCATGGGCAATTACAAGCGCGTGGCCGAGATCCATTTCGAGGCCAAATATGTCCCCGATTATCACAATGTTGATGAGTTTGCGACGGCGCTGCGTGCCGTCGGCGAGCCGATGCGCGGCAAGCCAGTGAGCGAACTCAGCGTCGGCCAGATGCTTGATGGCCTCTTCGCCATAACCCGCGATTTCGATATGCAGACCCAGCCGCATCTGCTGCTGCTGCAAAAGACCATGGTGATGGTCGAGGGCGTGGCGACGGCGCTCGACCCGCAAATCAATATGTGGGACACATCAGGGCCTTATGTCCGCGAATGGATACGCGGTGAACTCGGGCCGGAGGCAGCGATTGCGGATCGCATCAATGACGATCTCTCCACCCTGATGCGCCTTCCTGATCTGATCCGGCGGATAGAAGACAAATTCCCCGCCAAAGGCGGCGCACCCGAGCCTCCACCGGTGCCCGATATCCCGCTGATCTGGGAAAAACGCGAAGAGCAAAATGGCGGCAGCTTCTGGCGCTACGCGCTTACGGCGCTGGTTGCTGGCGGGGCCGGGGCTGCGGCGGTTTGGTGGTTGGGCTAGAGCTAACCCCATAAATTTGCTTGCTCTAATTGTTTTCGTCGGCCCCGCGCAGGCGGGGCCAGGGCTTTGTTTCACACTAAGCCACTAAGGCACAAAGAGAGTGCCAGCCTTACGATCTTGGTATCTTTGTGACTTCGTGTCTTTGTGTGAGTCATTTAACAGCCTTGGCCCCGCCTGCGCGGGGCCGACGATGATAGCTAAGGATTAAGGTTACGGAGGCTTGTGCACCTTCATCCCTGTCAGCAGCAGCACAATCGTCACGGCCTCGACTGCCATCGGCGCGAAGGGGTCCGCGCCCACGCCATCCACCATCAGGCTGAAGCACCGCACCACAAAGGTGATGCCGAGGATTGCAATCGCGACCCAATAAAGCATCGGGCGATTGGCTGCCGTGCCCCAGAGCATGGCGCCCCCGGTGACCAGAAAATAGGCACCAAAATCGGCGCGTAAGGTCGCCATGCCCTGTATGCCGACCGGCTCGAGCGCGAAATTTTCCGCGCCGACCAGCGGCGTGAACAGAAAGGTGGCCGCGACATAAAAATATAGCAGGCTGAGCAGCGCAATCAGGCTGCGAACGGCAATGGCCATGGTTAGGCTCCCCTTTTATTTTTTGCGCACCCTATCGGGCGCGAACGGGAACGCCAAGGGGTACGGACAGAATTGATCAATGCTTTGCATTGTCTTGCCGCGATTTAGCCATTAGAATTTGCCTATGACCCAAAAGGATATTCTTGACACTCTGCGGCAGCAGGAGGCCCAGCTTCGCAAGGCGGGACTGAGCGCTCTGTACCTGTTCGGCTCGGTCGCGCGCAATGAGGCAGGCAGTAGTTCGGATATTGACCTTGCCTGTGATATTGATGACGCAAAGCCCATCGGCGTGCTTGGTCTATTATCCTTGCAATCTGGTCTGAAAAAAGCCCTTGCCCAAGAGGTTGATCTGGTCGAGCGCGCCGCCTTGCGCGGTGCGGTCCAACGCGAATTCATGGCCGATATGGTGCGGGTCTTTTAATGGAGAAAACGGACAGGACTGTTCTGAGGCTGGAACTTATCCTTACCATGATCGAGCGTACCAATGCACGTTTGGCCAGTGTTTCTGAGGACGAGTTTGTCGATGATCATGACGAGATTGATCTTCTCAGCTTTCGACTTTCCCAAATCGGCGAGATGACCGGTCGCCTGCCAACCGAGCTGAAGGCGCAATATCCCGAGATTCCCTGGCGAGAGATTGGCGGGATGCGCAATTTGCTTGTGCATGAATATCTGCGCGTTATTCCCCTGCGTCTCTATCTGACCGCAAAGAACGACCTTTCTGAGCTTGAAAAAGCATGTCGTGCTGCGATGGAGCAATATCGTGACCCAGCCTAACCATATCCTGCTTATCATCGGCGGTGGCATTGCCGCCTATAAGGCTTGCGAACTGATCCGGCTGATCCGCAAGGCGGGCATGACGGTGCGTTGCGTGCTGACCGAGGGCGGGGCGCATTTTATTACGCCGATGACGCTCGCGGCGTTGAGCGAGAATGAGGTGTTTACGACGCTCTGGGATCTCAAAAATGAGACCGAGATGGGCCATATCCAGCTTAGCCGTGAGGCCGATATGATCGTCGTCTGCCCGGCAACAGCGGACCTGATGGCCAAGATGGCGGCGGGGATTTCGGACAGCCTGGCAACGACGGTTCTGCTCGCCACTGATACCCCGGTGATGGCAGTCCCGGCGATGAATGTGCGTATGTGGCACCATGAAGCGACCCAGCGCAATGTAGCGCAGTTGCGCGATGATGGTGTGACGGTGCTGGACCCAGATGAAGGCGCGATGGCCTGCGGTGAATATGGCGCGGGTCGGTTGCCCGAGCCGGAATTTGTAATGGGCGAGATTGAGAAGGCTCTCAACACACCGTTCGTGTCGAGCGCAGTCGAGACACTGCCTCCCGCGCGGCCGGGCCTCTCGACTTCGCTCGAGGCGAACGGGGAGGGAGTATCCAATCCCCTTAACGACCAACCCGCCTTTGCCGCCACCAGCCACCGCCCGCTGCATGGCAAGCACATCCTTGTTACCGCCGGGCCAACCCACGAGCCGATTGATCCGGTGCGCTATATCGCCAATCGCTCCTCCGGACGGCAGGGGTTCGCCATCGCCGCCGCCGCCGCCGAATCCGGGGCGCAGGTGACACTGGTCGCCGGGCCGGTGACGCTGGAGACACCGCAGGGTGTCACCCGTATCAATGTCGAAACCGCGCGTCAGATGCAGGCGGCGGTCGAACAGGCATTGCCCGCGGACATTGCCATCATGGTCGCCGCCGTCGCCGATTGGCGCGCTGCCGATCAGGCGGAACAGAAGATCAAGAAAAAGGGTGATGCGCCCGCGCCATTAGAGCTTTCTGAAAATCCCGACATTTTGGCTGGGCTTGCCAGTCATGATCAACGCCCCGGCCTGCTGATTGGCTTTGCCGCCGAAACCGAGAATATCATTGCGCATGCTGAGGCCAAGCTGGCGCGCAAGGGCTGTGACTGGATCATCGCCAATGACGTTTCGGGGGACGTTATGGGCGGTATGTCGAATAGCGTGCATATCGTCCGCAGCGACGGCGTAGAGAGCCTGGACACATTGCCCAAGGAACAGGTTGCGCGCCTGTTGGTGGAAAGGATTGCCGATCATGTCGCCCAAAACTGATGGGGAGATTGAAATCAGACTGAAGCGCTTGCCGCATGGTGAGGGTCTGCCATTGCCGCAATATGAGACGGCGGGGGCTGCGGGCATGGATGTGCGCGCCGCGCGCGATGTGATTATCCCACCGGGTTCTACTGCGCTGGTGCCTACTGGCTTCGCGATCGCCATCCCCGAAGGCTATGAGGTGCAGGTGCGCCCGCGCTCGGGTCTGGCGCTCAAAAGCGGGCTGACTGTCGCCAATACGCCGGGCACAGTGGACAGCGATTATCGCGGCGAATTGGGGATTATCCTGATCAATCTCGGCCGGGTCGATTTTCTGGTCGATCGCGGTGAACGTGTCGCGCAGATTGTTGCTGCGCCGGTGCAGCGTGCAAGGATGGTCGAGGTGAAAGAGCTGGACGAGACCGCGCGCGGTGCAGGCGGTTTTGGGTCTACGGGAACTTGAGGCCTTTGTCCGCGTTGCCTGATTAAGGATTGAGACAGCCAATCCAACCTAATCCATGCGCTCACATTGCCGGAGAGAGTCTTATGCCGCCTATCCTGAAAACCGCTTTGGCCCTCGGCCTGGTCGTGGCCATTCCTGCCACCGCCCCCCTTTATGCCGCCGGTTCGCGGTCTTCGCCGAGCCAGAGCACGCCGCAATATGATGCGGCTGAAGAATATCAAAAGGGTGTAAAGGCGCTGGAAAAGGCGGATTATCGCAAGGCGGAAAAGGCGTTTAAGCGCAGCCTGCGTGTTGCGCCTGAAGATGCCAATACGCAATATATGCTGGGCGTGACCTATATGCGCACCGAGCAATTTGGCAAAGCGGTGAAGCGCTTTGAAAGAGCGGTCAATACCGACGCCGATATGGTACTGGCGCATCGCGATCTGGCCATTGCCTATGTGCAATTGGATGAGCAGGAAAAAGCGCAGAAGGTGCTGGGCCAGATGAAGGCGCTACAGGCCGAGTGCCGCGAAGATGCCAATTGTGCTGAGATGAAAGATCTTGATGAAGCGGTTATGGCCGTAGAGAGCGAACTGGCAGGCGGTGGCGGCACTGCCAGCTATGGACCGTATATGAAGGTGCTTGCCGATGCGTCTCGCGGTGATGCGCTCTATTCTGATGCCATCGCGTTGATCAATCAGCAACGTTATGCCGAGGCGCTGGAGCATCTGGATGATGCTGCGCTCGCCTTTGGCCCACACCCCGATATCCTCACCTATCAGGGCTTTGCCAATCGCAAGCTCAAACGATTTGATGTGGCCGAGGGCTATTACGGCCGCGCATTGGCGCTGGCTCCCGAGCATCGCGGCGCATGGGAATATTATGGCGAACTGAAGCTGGAGCGCGGCGATATGGCGGGCGCGAAACAGCATCTTGCAAGACTTGAAAGCCTGTGCAGCTTTGGCTGTTATGAAGCCGATGAGCTGGGCCGCTGGATCGCCAAAGCCGAGGCGCAATCATCCGCGCTTTAAATGGTTTTTGGCGCAGTTTGGCGCGCTTCTGCAAAAACCCGTTCGTGTCGAGCGTAGTCGAGACACTGTTCTCCGCTCGCACCGGCCTCTCGACTTCGCTCGAGGCGAACGGGAAAGGGAGATCGGTTAAAGTCTTAAGCGCTGTGTACCTTATGGGCGGCGCGGCGTTGCTGCTCGCCGCTACCGATGCGCTGCCGTTGCGCGCGATGCAATGGCTCAAGGTCGATGGCGGGCCGGATGCCATGGTAGCGGCGGTCAATTATGATCCGGGTGTCTGTCTGGCGGCCAATGCATCGCAGAATGCGCTTACTGGCGAAATCCTGTTTCGCACCCCGTCATTACTCGGCGGGCAGGCAGCCAAGGCCGGCCTGTCCTGTGCCAGTTGCCATGTTAATGGCGGCGATAACCCCAATTTCCATTTTCCCAATGCCTCGGGCGCGCCGGGCACCGCCGATGTCTCAAACAGCTTCTTCAGCGCGACCGGTGGTAACGGCACGTTTGATCCAGTGTCGATTCCCAATCTCGCGGAGCCGGGCAAGGTCTCGCGCGCCGATCCGGGAGAGCTAGAGGCTTTCCTCAAAACCCTGATCGTCGTCGAATTTGCTGGTGAAGAACCGCACCCAGCCGCGCTCTCTGCGCTGGCGGATTATATCCGTGCGCTTCGGTCATGCGAAGTGCAGGGCGAATCCGGGCGCAGCCTTGCGGGCGATCTGGCACTGGTGGAGCGCGCCGCGTTGATGGCCGAGCGTCGCATGGCCGAACGCGATGAGGATATGGCGCGACTGTTGGTTGCCGGTGCACGCGATACGCTGGGGCGCATATATGAGCGCTTTGCTGGCGATGATTTGCGCAAAGAACGCAATTCCATCGAGCATAGCAGCATCACCCTCCATGCCGCGTCGCGCGAAACCGGGAGCAGCAACCGCATCGCCTCTTTTGCCGTATGGCGCGAGACCTTTCATGGATTGCGGCAGATCCTGCAGCGGCGCGAGGATGAGTCGCTGTATAACGTCCAGCGGTTGCGCGAGAGGCTGGAATAGCGCTTCCTAAGAGTTTCTCGCGAAGGTAGCGAAGAGCGCGAAGGGCCTATAGCCCTCTCCCCTTCAGGGGAGAGGGAAGAGCCGCGAAGCGGCGAAGGGAGAGGGGGCGTACCAGAAGCGCAGCGCCAATTGGATAACCCCCTCCCTTAATCCCTCCCCTGAAGGGGAGGGAGACTTTTCCTCGCCGCATCATCCTTGTTGCGCCGCAACATGCTGCGCTGTATAGGGCCGCGCAGGACGCGCCATTTGGGCCGCGTCAGTATCTCATAAGGCCTTTCAGACAATGTCCACCGCTTCGCTGCGCAATATTGCGATCATCGCTCACGTTGACCATGGCAAGACCACGCTGGTTGACCAGCTTTTCCGCCAGTCCGGCACCTTCCGCGACAATCAGCGGGTGGAAGAACGCGCGATGGATTCCAATGATCTGGAGAAAGAACGCGGCATCACCATTCTCGCCAAATGTACCAGCATTGAGCGCGAGGATGCGGACGGCAATCCCATTCGCATAAATATTGTGGACACCCCGGGCCACGCCGATTTCGGCGGTGAGGTGGAGCGCATTCTCTCGATGGTGGATGGAGTCATCCTGCTGGTCGATGCCGCCGAAGGCCCTATGCCGCAGACCAAATTCGTCACCGGCAAGGCGCTGGCGCTTGGCCTCAAACCCATCGTCGTGGTCAACAAGATTGACCGCCCCGATGGCCGCCCGGCCGAAGTGCTTGACGAGGTGTTTGAGCTATTCCTCAATCTCGACGCCAATGATGAGCAGCTGGATTTCCCGGCGTTGTTTGCGTCCGGCCGCTCGGGCTATGCCAATCTCGATGCCGATGCGCGCGACGGCGATTTGTCGCCGCTGTTCGACACCATCATCAACCATGTCCCCGCGCCGCAAGTGGATAAGGACGCGCCGTTCAGCTTCCTCGTGACGCTGCTCGACCGCGATAATTTTGTCGGTCGTATCCTTACTGGTCGTATCGCTACCGGCACGCTCAACATGAATGACCCGATCCGTGCGATTGATCGCGAGGGCAATCAGGTGGAAGCAGGCCGTGCGACCAAGATCATGGCCTTTCGCGGGCTGGAGCGGGTGCCGGTGGAAAGCGCGACGGCCGGCGATATCATCTCACTGGCCGGGCTTACCGACGCCACCGTGGCCAACACCATCGCCGCGCCCGAAGTGGAAACACCGATTGCAGCGCAGCCCATTGATCCGCCGACACTCTCCATGCGTTTTGCGGTGAATGACAGTCCCTTTGCGGGCCGCGAGGGCGACAAGGTGACCAGCCGCATGATCCGCGACCGGCTCTTCCGCGAGGCTGAAAGCAATGTCGCCATCCGCATAACCGAGAGTGATGACAAGGACAGCTTTGATGTTGCCGGACGTGGTGAATTGCAGCTGGGCGTGTTGATCGAAACGATGCGCCGCGAGGGTTTTGAGCTCGGTATCAGCCGCCCCCGCGTTCTCTTCCGTGAAGAAAATGGCGAGCGTTTAGAACCCTATGAAACTGTCGTCATCGACGTCGATGATGATCATTCGGGCACTGTGGTGGAAAAGATGCAGCTCAGAAAAGCCGAGCTGGTCGATATGCGGCCTTCGGGCGGCGGCAAGACCCGCATCACCTTCAGCGCGCCATCACGCGGCCTGATCGGCTATCATGGTGAATTCCTGTCCGACACCCGCGGCACCGGCCTGATGAACCGCCTGTTCGAGAAATATGGCCCCTATAAGGGCCAGGTTGCAGGCCGACCCAATGGGGTGCTGATCTCCAACGGCACCGGCGAGAGCGTTGGCTATGCGCTGAACGCTCTGGAAGACCGTGGCGAGCTGTTTATCGGCTCGGGCGTGCCGATTTATGAGGGCATGGTGATTGGCGAGAATGCCAAGCCGGAAGACCTTGAGGTCAACCCGATGAAATCGAAGCAACTCACCAACTTCCGCTCGACCGGCAAGGATGACGCCATCCGTTTGACCCCGCCACGACTGATGAGCCTGGAACAGGCGATTGCCTATATCGACGATGACGAGATGGTAGAGGTGACGCCCAAATCCATCCGCCTGCGCAAACGCCATCTCGACCCGCATGAGCGCAAAAAAGCAGCGCGCAAGGCCGAGGCGGCCTAAGCCTTTTTACAATACTGGCTCGGTGCAATTCTTGCTCCTGCCTCGGCAGCGCTATAACTACTAACCTTCGAATAGAGGGGGATAGCCATGGAATGGATGATACTGCCGCTTAAACGCTATGCGGATTTTGAGGGTCGTTCGCGCCGGATGGAATACTGGATGTTTCAGTTGTTCCAGTGGCTGGTCTATATTGTTCTGATTTTGGCGATGGTCGCTACCGCCGAGACTGGTCGAGCACCCATTGGCGAAACTCCGGAATTTGGGGCTGTGCCCGTGATATTTCTCAGCATATTTGGCCTTTTCGTTCTCGGCATGGCCATTCCCAATATTGCGGTGACTGTCCGGCGCTTTCATGATCAGGATCAATCGGGCTGGCTGTATCTGTTAACTCTTATCCCCTATCTGGGACCTTTGATCGTGCTTGTTTTTATGTTCCTGCCCGGAACGAACGGCGAGAATCGATTTGGCCTTGATCCAAAAGGCGCCGGTGGAAATATTGGCGAGGTGTTTACCTGATCCTGGGCTGTTGCACCGCCTGCCCGTTGGTCATATGACGCTGAAAACCAAGAGTAGCAAAGAGCCAATATTATGACTGACATTCCACCCGATCGCCTCGCGGTGCATCCTGCCAGCCCCTATCATGATGCGGAAAAGCTGGCGCGCGGTGTCGGTATTCGCTTCAAGGGCGAGCGCAAGACCACGGTGGAGGAATATTGCATCTCCGAAGGCTGGGTACGGGTGCAGGCAGGCAAGACGCTGGACCGCAAAGGGCGACCTTTGACGCTGAAGCTCAACGGCCCGGTTGAAGCCTGGTATGAAGATCTGGGTGATGATGCGCCGGTGGCGAAGGCGGATTAGGCGGGTTTACTCGACCTGACCAATATCCAGTTTGCCGAGCAGATCACCCAGCAGATCGGCTTTCGGTGCCGGTGCCTTATCTGGCCTAGTCATATCCATCGCATAAACCCGCTGCGGGGCTTGGCGCTGCGGCGCCTCAGGCTCCTCGCCCGGTGCGGCATTATAGATAAAGCCGTGTACCGGATAGCGCGTGGTGCCGAGATCGCTGATCGGCGCATACCAGACGCGTACTTCTGACCAATCATTATTGGGCGACACATCAATCGCTTTGACATCGCGTTCAATCTGGCCGCGGCGACCATTGATCGGCGACCAATTGGCATGGTCGAGCAGGATGGTGCGGTCATCGATTATCGCGCTGACGGCAGCGACATGGCCCAGCCGCATCCGGCCTGTGGGCTGGAATGCCATCACTGCGCCAACCGCAGGAGCCTTGCCGCGAGCATAGCGCTTGGCCGCCTGACCCCACCAGGTATGCGCATCGCCATAGATGCTGATACCCGATTGCTGGCGGGCATAGGGCACACATTGCAGATAGCCATCGCCATTGGCGGCGGCGGGCATGGGAACCAGTATCGCCATGGTGCTGAGGCCGACCAATATTACCGCCGCGACGCGTCGAGACCGCCAAATCAGGGAAGAAATGAGGAATTGCATGGCTTTGACGATCATCCGAAAAGGTTAACAAAGGGTAAATGGTTTCGGCGCGATAGCTGTCTTTCGGCCTGTAAATAATCGCGAGAATGCCCTGATATCCGCAGATATTTATGACTCGCTTACCATTTAGGGTTAAAGCATCGGTTATGGATGAAGCAGGCAGCAAAATGACCCGTAATGGAAGTAAGGCTGACCCAAAGCCGAAAAGTGCCGTCAGCCATGGTGTCGGGCTGGCCGGAATGGTGGGTCTGATCGGCTGGATCGCCATCGCGCGATACTATGGCATGGATGGGCCCTATTCGGCGCTGATGGCAACGCTCTGGTGCGGTGTGGCTATGGTCGCTTGGTCGGTACTGGTCGACAAGGTGCATAAGCGTGAATCCACCGGCATTGACTGGTCCAGCCCGCGCCCGATTTCCGAGGTAATGGATATCAGCCAGATCAAACTGGCGGGGCTGTGGGCGACGTGGGGCATTATTGCCGCCGTCTATGCTATTTGCCGCTGGTATTGGGCAGGCTCTTATCTGTTCTCGATGCGGATGTTCACCTTTGCCGCGCCGTTTCTGTTCTTCGGCTCGATTCCCTATGTCATCTGGCTCGACCGTTATCTTAAAGAGCCCAAAGACGGGGCCTGGCATTTCGGCGCATTGCTGTGCGGGCAGCATGGCTGGGACAAGGACGCCATTGCCAATCATGCACGCAGTTGGCTGGTGAAAGGATTCTTCCTTGCCTTTATGATCTCCATCGTTCCGGGCGGGTTTGGCGATGTCGTGCGCATGGACGTTGCGGAGATCGCGACCAATCCGGTGTGGATTGCTGGCAGCCTGATTACCCTGATGTTCGTTTTTGACGTGCAACTCGCGACTGTCGGCTATCTGCTGACGATGAAACCGCTCGACGCGCATATTCGCAGCGCCAATCCCTATCTGGCCGGCTGGGTCGCCGCGCTGATCTGCTATCCGCCCTTTATCCTGATGGGTGGCGGAGGACCGCTGGATTACCATCAGAATACCGCTGAATGGTCCTATTGGTTTGAAGGTAATACCCTGCTGAATACCCTGCTGCTAAGCATCTGGGGCACGATATTGGTGTTTCTGACCGCTATTTATGCTTGGGCCACGGTGGCCTTCGGCTTGCGCTTTTCCAATCTGACGCATCGCGGTATTCTCACCCATGGCCCCTATGGCTTCACCAAGCATCCGGCCTATCTCTCGAAAAACCTGTTCTGGTGGTTTGCCACCATGCCGTTTCTTACGACCAGCGGATCGATTGTGGATATGGTGCGCAATACGGTTCTTCTCGGGGCGGTGAGTGGCGTCTATTATTGGCGTGCAAAGACCGAAGAAAAGCATCTGATGGCGGACCCGGATTATGCGGAATATGCCGCATGGATGGACCGCAATGCGCTGATCCCACGTAGCATCAATGGCCTATTTGGCTGGCTGACCGGCTGGCGTAAGCCACAAGCTGCGGCACAGCCGGTTAAATCGGGTAGTACTGCGGACGATATCGCGCCGGCGGAGTAAGCGGCTCTATTTCTAGCAGGCGTCATTGCGAGGAGCGAAGCGACGCGGCAATCCAGAGCAGTAGCTTGTTGCTCTGGATTGCTTCGCTTCGCTCGCAATGACGAATCTCACCTAAACCAAACTTTTAGAAACGCGTACCGATCTCAACACCAAAGATACGCGGTTCGTTGACGAACGCGGTCAGGTTGTTGAAGTCGATGCCACCAACGGCGGATGTGTCATTGGTGATGTTCCGCGCGAATGCCGCGATATCGAACTTGCCGTCATCGGTACGATAACCAATACGCAGACCGCCTTCGAGCAGTCTGTCATCCGAGAATTCAACTGATTCATAGAGGAAGAATTGAATCTCGCTGCGGTAATACCAGTCGGTAAAGGCGTAAATCTCACCGCCGCCAACCGGGTGAGCATAGCCAGCGGTCCAGTTGATCGTCCAGCGCGGCGATTGTGGTAGGCGGTTGCCATTAATCGAGGCGATGCCCGGTGCAACGATCGGATCAAGGACGGTACAGGGCGATGCACAAATCTGGGTGCTCAGATTCGGGTCCTGAATTTCGTTCTCGTTAAAGCCAATACCGACGCTGAGATCGAGGCCATCTGTCGGACGTGCCTGGAACTCAGCCTCAAAACCATAGCTTTCGACATCGGCTGCGTTGAGCAGGGTGTTGAAGTTGAGGCCACCGCCAACAGCCGTGAGCTGCAGATCTTCAGTGTTCGAGTAATAGCCGGTCAGGTTAAAGCGGGCGCGGCCACCAAACAGGGTGGATTTAATGCCTGCCTCATAGGACATGGTACGCTCGGAATCGGCAACAGAAGTGCTGCGGCCAAAGGCGAGACGGCCCTGGATCGACGGCGCACGATAACCACGTGCGGCGCGGGCGAAGATATTGATGTCAGGATTGACCTCATAAACCGCGCTCAAATCCCAGGTTAGCAGATTGGCGTCGACATTCTCGGTGATCGGCGCAACCGGGCCGCCAAAGCCAAGGAAACCGGGGCGAACATCAACCGGACGCGAGGCAACAAAGTCACGGCTATCATCATTGTAACGTGCACCGGCTTGCAGGGTCAGGCCATTGTCAAAGGCATAGCTGACCGAGCCAAAGATGCCAAAGGCTTCACTTTCCTGACGCTGAAGAGCAACGGCCGAAGGTGTGACATCCTGTGGCGCGCCAAAGTCGAAGGTCTCAATGTCGAGATTCTCGCTGAAATAGAACAGGCCGAACTGATAGTTGAAGGCACCGCCGCCATTGCTGGCGAGACGCAATTCCTGGGTGAACTGGTCAAGGCTGGGAACATTGTCCTGTGTCTGCGCGCTGAAAGGGATGCTGCCGGGTCCGCCTGGCGGAGTGAAAGGCAGATCGTTGCTGAAGCCGCCATCAATATCGCCACGGCTAAACAGATTGCCGTTCCAGTAAGAGGTGATCGAATAGAGTGTAACGTCGCCGAAATCATATTCAAACGCACCGCCGACATTGAAGAGCTCTAGTCGCTGGAAGTTTACGCCATCGGCGCGGGTTTCGCTGCGTTTGAACTCGGTGCCGGGGCCACCCAGACCGATCAGGTCGCCAGTACCCTGTTCCAGTGCATTGGCGCGGAAAACAATGGCGGTGCCGTCAAAGATGCGGGTCTGGCCGAATATGCGTCCGGTAAAACCGCCGCTTTCATATTGTAGTTGCAGGCGCGCTGCGATGTCATCAAAACCGCCAAGATTGTTATCGCCCGGTTCATCGACATTGTCGATCCAGTTGCCACGCCGCTGATAGGAGCCGGAAGCACGCACTGAAAAACCATTGTCATCAGCAACACCAGCAGCGCCCTGAATGTTCACCGAACCGAAGCTGCCAAGGCTGGCACGGGCATAACCGCCGGTTTCGCCGGGTTTCACGGTATCGAACTTGACGATACCCGCCGGCGTGTTGCGACCGAACAGCGTACCCTGAGGACCGCGCAGAACCTCGACACGTTCTACGTCAAAAACCGGGAAGCCTTTGAGGATCGGGTTTTCGAGAACCACATCATCATAGACCAGGCTGACCGGCTGTGAGGCGTTAAGATCAAAATCGGTATTACCGAGGCCGCGAATGTAAAAGCGCGGGAAGGTACGACCGAACGAGCTTTCAATGTTTAGTGCCGGGACGCGGCCTGCCAGCGAACGGATATCTGCGCCGCCTGAGGACAGCACGTCAAGTGCGTCATCATTCAGGATAGAGACCGACAAAGGCACATCCTGAATATCTTCGTCGCGACGCTGCGCGGTGACGGTGATGACATCAAGACCCTGATCATCGGCTTCAGCACCTTGTGGAGCCTGTTGCGCCATTGCGGGGATGGCGGTGAGCGCCGATGTCGCCAACGCGGTAGCGAGGGCGGAGCGGAAAGCAGTTTTGGGAAAAGTGGTACGCATAATCATATATCTCCGTGGCTGGCAGCCTCGCCATGATCCTATTGAATGAGATGAATTGCGCGGAGATCGTTCCATGTCCCCGTTTCGCAGCATTTCCTAGGAAGTGCTGGCCCTTGGTCAAGGCGAGGACCACAGAATCATGGGGATTGTTGCGACTTTGCGCGACCATTGTGACGTTTTTGCGACAGTTTCAGAAATGGCAGTGCTGTGATGCTCTTAAGCCCCTCCCCTTTAGGGGAGGGGTTGAGGTGGGGGCTATCAGCAGGCACAGCGCAAGTGGTGATCCCCCACCCCGCTGCGACTAACCCCTTCGCTTCGCTCAGGGCTAAGTCTCACTGCCCCTCCCCTAAAGGAGGAGGGGGTATTGCTAAAAACTCATCTCGTCATAGATCCGGCCCAGATCACCGTTCCATTCGCCATGATAGCGATCCAGCAACTGTTGCGCGGGGGTTTTGCCAGTGGCTACGATATCATGCAGTGGTTTGAGAAAGCCGGTTTCATTATCGCCGCCGGTATTAAGCCGATTGCGGCTGGCAAGACCCTGCGAGGCAATATCCAGCACCTCAGCCGCAATATCGCGCAGAACGCGACCATCGCCAAGCGGTGCGTCAAAGCCCAATTTGGGGACGGAATCGCGCAGTGTCTGCCGTGCTTCCATCGACCAGTCTTTCACCATGTCCCAAGCGGCATCAAGCGCGCTCTGATCATAGAGCAGGCCGACCCAGAAAGCCGGCAGGGCGCAGATGCGGTTCCACGGGCCGCCATCGGCACCGCGCATCTCAAGGAAGGATTTGAGCCGCACTTCGGGGAAAGCGGTAGAGAGATGGTCATTCCAGTCGCTCATCGTCGGTCGTTCGCCGGGGAGAGCGGGCAACTTACCTTCCAGGAAGTCGCGAAAGCTCTGGCCCGCAGCATCAATATATTGGCCATCGCGATGAACGAAATACATCGGAACATCGAGCATATAGTCGACATAGCGCTGATAGCCGAAACCGTCTTCAAACACGAAGGGCAACATGCCGGTACGATGCGGGTCGGTGTCTGACCAGATATGGCTGCGATAGGAGAGATAGCCATTGGGCTTGCCCTCGGTGAAGGGCGAATTGGCGAATAGCGCGGTGGCCAGTGGTTGCAGCGCCAACCCGACCCGGAATTTCTGCGCCATATCGGCCTCAGAGGAATAGTCGAGATTAACCTGGATGGTGCAGGTGCGCAGCATCATGTCGAGGCCCAGATTGCCGACTTTGGGCATATGGTTCATCATGATCTTATAGCGCCCCTTGGGCATGACGGGCAGGTCTGCGCGAGCCTTATCATGCCACATGCCAAGGCCCAGAAAGCCCTTGCCGGTTTGCGCGCCAATCGCCTTGACCTGATCGAGATGACGACCGGTTTCGTTGCAGGTCTGGTGCAGATTCTCCAAAGGCGCGCCCGAGAGTTCCAACTGCCCAGCGGGTTCCAGACTGACCGTGCCATCCGCACCGCGCATGGCGATGACGTTACTTGTTCCTTCTGGGCCATTTTCCTCAATCGGCTCCCAGCCAAATTCGCGCAGGGCGAGCAACAGGTCTTTAATGCCGCCCGGTTCATCATAGCTCGGGGCATGCTGGTCCTGTCGACAATAGACAAATTTCTCATGCTCGGTGCCGATGCGCCATTGCTCTTTGGGCTTGGCGCCGCGCTGCATGGGTTCGCACAGTTGCGCGATATTCTCGATGACCGGGCTGTCGCCGTCTTCAACCGTTTTGGTGCTCATGCCAGAGCCTTAGGACGAGGACCGATTTGGTTCTAGGGTTTTTTTATGCAACCCATTTCGCAACAGTAACAATGGGTCAGTCGATGACCACATTGAAGATGATCGCGAGATTGCTATTGGGGCCAAGCGCATTGGCGGTGCCTGTAATCGTGCCCTTGGCTGATGCCGCTGCGTCGAATGCGGCGCCATAGGGATCGGTCTCATCGGCGCCGCTGGCATCTTCATCTTCGCCGGTGATCCCGGAATTGCATCCGCTGCCGGTCTGCAATGAGCCCGGTACATAGGTGACGGCGGTGGGAATGGAGTCGCTGGCAGAGATATTCTCTGCTGTGGCGCTGCCGCTATTGCTGACAAGAATGCAGTAGCGCATGGTCGCGCCGGGAATGGCCTTGGGGTTTTCGGTATTGACCTCATCGTTCAGAACCTGGGAAATTTTGGTAACCGATATGTTGGCGACCGGATCGCACAGATCAATGTCCCGCAGGGTGACGCCCTGCTGCCCCGGGTTAGTCGGAAGGTTGAGATCATGATTGCCATAGCGAATGATGATCGTATCAACCGGGCCGTTGAAAGTGATGGTAATATTGCCATCGGCGCTGTCACTGTCTGCGCCGCCATCGCCAAAGGCACTGTTGCCAACGACATAATTGCTCACCCCGTTGGTGAGTGTCGGATTGACTGTTGCGCCTTGATACTGACCGGTGACGGTGATCCTGTCGGCGAATTGGTTCGCATTATAGTCCACGTCGGCCATTGTGAATTGCGCGCCATCAACAGCAGTGGGCAATGTGATGGTCGTAACCACCTCATCGGACGCGTTGTTCATGTCCGTAAGCTGAAGAAGCTGTATCTGTCCGGGTGAACCGCCATGGACGATGGACTGCAGCGTCGGTGATTGACCGCCGAAAGTGGCGTTGTTGAGAAACGTGCCGTCATTGGTGATGGCGAAGTTGATGGTGCCGAACCCGGCGAGCGCGTAGCTGTTATTGAGGCTGCCTGCCGACCAGGTACGACCGGCCCAGGAGAAACGGCTGGTTCCTGCCGGACAGATGAGCGGTGGCGGGGTTCCAGCTGTGCGCGTTCCCTGTACCGTGAACGAGGCAGAATCATCATCATCCTCATTGGTCGAGCCATTACCGGCGGTTGAGTCGATATCGGCCAGCGAAGACGCGATGATTTCTGCCCTGTTGGTTACCGTTGCCCCGGGTGTGGCGTTGACATTGGCGACGATGTTGATTGTCGCCGAAGCACCGGGTGCGAGGCTGCCGACGGTCCAGATGCCGCTGGTCGGGTTATAGCTCCCGGTGCCGGTGGCGCTGACAAAGTTGATGCCGGTCGGCAGGGCGTCACCAACCTGCACGCCATTGGCAGTATTGGTCGATGCAGAGGCACTGCTGACGGTCAGGCTATAGGTCACTTGGCTGCCGCTGGCGGGACTGGTGTTGCTGACCGTTTTATTAAGCGACAGATCGGCAAAATTGGTTGGCTGCTGGGTCAGATAAAGCTCGGCATGGCGGAAATTGCCGTCGTCATCTGATGTAAACAGATCGCAGATTTCCAGCCGCCAGGTGCCGGCGCTGTTCTGGCCATCAAAGGCAGTCAGCGGGTTGTTCGGGGTGAAATCATGCTGAAATGGTGGTGGCGTTGCGGTGGAATGGTTGGAACCATTGCCATCGGTATTCACCGTCTGCGTGCCTTCATCGTTCAGCCGCACATTGAAATTATCGCCATTGATCGCGTTGGTATTGCCGTTGACCAAACGAACCCGGGTGCCCGATGGCGATTGCAGCGTGATGCGAAGGTCGCCGCGCCAAGTATGTTGCGCATAGACACCGATATCGACATCGATAACCGTGAAACTGTCGGCGACACTGAAATTGCGCACCAAGGGTGCGGCACAGCTGGTACTGCCATTGATCGTGCCATCGGTGGAATTGACATAGCTGGTGGTTTGCGCCTGTGCAGCGCCGGAAAACAGGCACAGCAACGCCAACAGCCATGCCGCGACTGCGCTGAACTTCGCAATTTTTGCGCGGGCCACGTCTACGGAAATGCCCGACAATCGGAATAGCGGCTTAAGCAATCGAAAATCCCCGTCTGATGTGGCGGGGAGTATCTGCTAAAATGGTTTATTTAGTATAAACCATGTCGATTTTTGCAGCTTTACCGCTAGCTTTCCGGCGTCCAGTCGCCGCGACCGGACATCCACAGGCTGATCGCCGCCAATGCCGCTGTTTCGGCACGCAGGATGCGCGGGCCGAGCGATACTGCCACCGATTGCGCATGTTGGCGGATCATCAGATTTTCCTTATCGGTAAAGCCGCCCTCCGGCCCGATAAGGATCGCCGCCGGTCCGGGGTGATCGACCAGAGCTTTGCGAAATGAGCCTTGGCCGCGCTCGAACAGGCGCTCGTCGGCAAAGAAGATATGCCGCCCCTCTGGCCATTGCGCCAGCATGTCAGGCAGGTCCTGTATCTCTGCAATTGAAGGCAGAGCGGTGCGTTCGCATTGCTCCGCCGCCTCGATCATATGCGCTTCCAGTTTGTCCATACGGATACGGTCGCTGATGGTGCGCTCGGTACGCACCGGGCAAAAGCGGTCTATGCCTAGCTCGCACGCCTTTTCCGCCATAAAGTGCCAGCGATCTTTCTTGATCGGCGCCGCGCAGAGCCAGAGATCAGGAACACTTTCGCGCTCGCGCATCCATTCTTCGATGATAATCGTAACGGCGCTTTTTTTTACTTCGGTGATGCTCGCCAGATACTCGCCGGTTTCATTATCGAACAGCATCACCTGGGCATCAACGCGAAGCCGCATGACATTGGCGAGATAATGGCCATGCTGGTCATCAAGGACCATCTCGCTGCCAACCTCCAGGTCGCGATCAGGAACATAGAGGCGCGGCACGGATTTGGGGGGCCAGGCGGGTGTTGCGGGCATAGAGTGTCTTTCTGAGTTTCCTCTCAAAATGTCTCGGTCGCGCCGCCATGTCGCAGGCACCCTAAGGCTGACCCCACCCGCTTCTGGCAAAACGCTCTTCGACAAAGTCAGGGCTAACGGCTATTGGGTGCGCATGTCCAGCGAAAGCAGCTTAAAAGATTTAACGCCTGACAGCGAGCATAGCGGGTTGATGGGCCTGCTGCCCTCTTCGGCACGGCCCTTTGCGCTATTGGCGCGCTTGGACCGCCCGATTGGCTGGTGGCTGTTGTTCTGGCCTTGTGCCTTTGGCGTCGCACTGATCGGCGATTTGCGCAGTGATTGGCCGTTGTTGTTATGGTTCCTTCTCGGCAGCATCGCGATGCGCGGTGCGGGATGTGTCTATAATGATATTGTCGATCGCGACCTCGATGCCCAGGTGGCGCGCACGCGCAGCCGCCCCTTGCCCAGCGGCGCGGTCAGCTTGCGCGCGGCATGGATATGGCTGATCATGCTGTGCCTGATCGGATTGGTGGTGCTGCTGCAACTGCCGCTGCTGGCGCAGGGCATTGCGCTGGCCAGTCTGGCACTGGTCGCCGCCTATCCATTTATGAAGCGCATCACCTGGTGGCCGCAGGCCTGGCTTGGCATGGTGTTTAGCTGGGGCGCGCTGGTTGCGGGGGCGACGGTCAGTAACGAGCTGTCGCTTATGGCGCTGGCGCTTTATGGCGGCTGTATCTTCTGGGTCATCGGTTATGACACCATCTATGCGCTGCAGGATATCGAGGACGATGCGCTGGTCGGCATCCGTTCCAGCGCCCGCGCTATGGGCGGATCGGTGCGGTTCGGGGTGTTGCTCTGCTATCTTGCCGCCATAGGTCTATGGTGCACCGCCTTTTGGATCAAACGGCCTGATCCGGTCGGCCTGATCGCCTTGCTGCCGGTCAGTGTGCATCTTTTGTGGCAGATTATTACCCTGAAACCCGTTGACCCCGCCGACCCGCTCACCAAATTCCGCTCCAACCGCAATGCCGGGCTGTTGATGTTCCTCGCCTGCGCGACCTTGGGGCTGGCGGGCTAATATCCTCCCCGCTTGGGGGAGGATTGCTCAGGAATAGCTCACAATTTCAAACTCTATCCCGTCCCAATCGAAGAAATAGAAGCGCCGTCCGGGGTCATAATCGCCATGTGAGAAGGGCTCCAGCCCGGCTGCGATAACCTTCTGCTCCACCGCATCCAGATCATCGACCACAATGCCAATATGGTTCATCGGCTTGCCTTTAGCAAAGTGCGGCTTTTTGCTGCGCACATCGTCATTGGAATAGACTGCGATATAGTCATCCGCATCGCCGACATGCAGCGTATGGCCACCCAGCATTGATGGGCCCTCCCACCGGATATGCCAACCGAAAAGCGCGCAGAAGAGATCGGCCGATCGCTTGGGGTTGGTCACTGTAATGTTCACATGTTCTATCCTAGCTGTGATTGCCTCGGTCATCGTTCATGTCCTTTCTCCATCGCTGTGATTGATCGCTGATCGCGATGTCGGTCAGGCTGGCTGACGGCGATTGCGCAATGCCGAATCAATCCTCTTGTTCCTTGTGCAACCTCAACCTAAGTTGAGGCCAAGCAATTGTTACGAATTTTTGAAAAGAGGAAGGCAGATGCCGCTGAAAGCCCAGCTTACTATTGGTGATTTGGCCCGGCGCACCGGTCTCAGCATCTCGGCAATTCGTTTCTATGAGGAGAAAGGGCTTGTGCATCCGGTGCGCAGCGCCGGTGGCCAAAGGCGCTTCCTGCGTGCCGATATTCGCCGTCTGTCCTTCATCCTGATCGCCCAGCAATTGGGTCTCAGCCTTTCGGAAATTGCCAATGCACTGTCGCTATTGCCCAAGGATCAGGCGCCGACAAAAAAGGACTGGTCGTTTATCGCAGGAAAAGTACGCGGCTTGATCGACGAGAAGATTGCCGTGCTCGAACGTACCCGTGCGCGGCTGGATGGCTGTATCGGTTGTGGTTGTCTCTCGCTGCAACAATGCGCGCTCTACAATCCCGATGACCGCGTTGGGCAACAGGGCACCGGCCCGCGTCTGGTGCTTCATAACGAAACGGACCAATAAAGGCTTTACCGGCGTCTCAAGCGCTGTATCCCGCATCGCAGTTTACTGATCAAAGGCGTTGCCCTGTAAGGCGCATCGCCGAGACCATGATATGATAATGCCATGACCTTCTTTATGCTCACTTCAATCCTGCTTCTGGCCGCTGCCCAGCCGGTTGAGGATGCCGACGACACCAGCGAAGAAACCGAAACCACCGAAGACACCGAAGCAGCCGAGGAGCTGCCATCTCAGGTGATGCTCAGCTGGACGCCGGGTGAGGTAAGCTGCAGCGCCACTCCGGTGCGTCCAGCCACTATGCAGCGGCCCTATGGTAACGTCATTGCGCGCCCATCATCAGAGGTGTTTCCGGTCATTTACACCTTCGAGATTGACGAAAGCGGGCGCACGGTGAGCATAAGGAGGATATCCGAGAGGCGCAGACGCATTATGGGGCAGGACATCGCGCCTGCATTGGCGGCATCGCGCTTTGCGCCCGGTGCTCCGCATAATGATTGCACTATCATTTATCGACCGCAGATCAGCGAGTTAGCCGAGGCAGAGCTGTCTGACCTGATGCGCTATGCGGTTGTTCCTCTTTCGGTACCATTACCGGAAGCAGCGCGGGCGCGCTTGTATAACCAGGGCGATTGCCACGATACGCCGCGGCCCGAGCCGCAAAGGCGTCTCTTCCCGAATTTTCGTGCGATGCCAAGAACGGCTGGCGTGCGCGACTGGATCATGATCAGCTATGATATTGATGACTCTGGTCGCACCCAGAACGTCACGCTAATGGACAGCACTGGCAATGCCGCGCTCGATAGCGATGCTTTGGAGGCGGTAGATGGCAGCCGTTACTATGACGGGCCGAAACAGGAGTGCCGCTATAGCTATTGGCTCGGCGCGGCGACCATGCCGCCACCACCTTCGCCGACAGAAGAAGAATATCGTCCCGATGATGCCACCTGTCCGGTCAATCATGAATGGGCAACAAAACCGGCCCTGCGCTATCCCACAGCCTATAATCGCCGTGCGATAGAGGGCTGGGCGTTTATCACCTATGATATTGCCGAGTCAGGCGAGCTAGAGAATATCAGCGTTGCCGACAGCCAGCCGAGCGAGGATTTCGGCGTGCAGGCCAGCGCCATCATGCGGAGCGCCAAGGCAAAGGCTGGTGAGGTGTTCACCGGCTGTGTGCTCAAGACGCGGTTTCGTATGCCAGAGAGTTAGACCGAGTTCAGCGCACAATAAATTCTTCTATCGCCGAAACAGGGAAAGATTGGCCTTTGCGCGATCTCTTTCTATGTAGAGGCGCATATCCATATTCCATAGGAGCTGAGCCCCATGTCTGAAGCCGAATATATCCCGCCGAAAATCTGGACCTGGGACAGTGAGAGTGGCGGGCGATTTGCCAGCATCAACCGGCCTATTGCGGGCGCGACGCATGACAAGGAACTGCCGGTCGGCAAGCACCCCTATCAGCTCTATTCGCTCGGCACACCCAATGGCGTCAAAGCCACGGTCATGCTCGAAGAACTGCTCGCCGCAGGCCATAAAGGCGCGGAATATGATGCCTGGCTGATCAATATTCAGGAAGGCGACCAGTTTGGCAGCGACTTTGTCGCCATCAACCCCAACAGCAAAATCCCGGCGATGATGGACCGCACAGGTGATGCGCCGGTGCGGGTGTTTGAGTCGGCCTCGATCCTGTTTCATCTGGCGGAGAAATTCGGCACATTCCTGCCCGCCTCCGGCCCGCTGCGCACCGAGGTGATGAACTGGGTGTTCTGGCAAATGGGCAGCGCGCCCTATCTCGGCGGCGGCTTTGGCCATTTCTATGCCTATGCGCCGAGCAAGATGGAATATCCGATCAACCGCTTCGCGATGGAAGCGAAGCGGCAAATGGATGTGCTCGACCGGCAACTGGCCGATAATGAATTTATCGCAGGCGATGAATATACCATCGCCGATATCGCCATCTTCCCCTGGTATGGCGCGCTCGCTATGGGCTTGCTCTACGGCGCGGGTGAGTTTCTCCAGGTGGAAAGCTATGAGAATGTCCAGCGCTGGTGCAAATTGCTCAACGCACGCCCGGCGGTAAAACGCGGCAAGATGGTCAACCGGCCCTTTGGTGATCCGTCCGAACAATTGCTCGAGCGCCATGATGCCAGCGACTTTGACCTGCGCACACAGGACAAGATTGGCGGGGAGAGCCCGGAGGCGGTTTAAAACCCTTTTTGTCATTCCCGCGAAAGCGGGAATCCAGAGCCGCAAGCGATGCATTATGTTGCCCTGGATCCCCGCCTTCGCGGGGATGACAGTGAATTGGTGCAAGCCTCACTCCGCCGCGAGTAATTCCTCGGCGCCGCCCAGATCGACCGAAACCAGGCGGCTGATCCCCTTTTCGATCATCGTCACGCCGAACAGCCGGTGCATCCGGCTCATCGTCACAGCATTGTGGGTGACGATCAGATAGCGGGTATCGGTCTCGCGGGTCATCTGGTCGAGAAGGTCGCAAAAGCGGTCAATATTGGCGTCATCCAGTGGCGCATCAACCTCGTCGAGGACGCAGATTGGCGCCGGGTTTGTCAGGAACAGCGCGAAGATCAGCGCCACGGCGGTCAGCGCCTGTTCGCCGCCGGACAGCAGGGTGAGCGAGGCGAGTTTCTTGCCCGGTGGCTGCGCCATGATTTCGAGGCCTGCCTCAAGCGGATCATCGCTGTCGATCATCGCCAGATGTGCCTTGCCGCCATTGAACAGCCGCACGAACAGCCGCTGGAAGTGGTTATCAACCTCCTCAAATGCGGCGCGCAATCGGGCGCGGCCTTCGCGGTTGAGACTGCCGATTGAGCCACGCAGCTCGGCAATTGCGGTGATCAGCTCATCATGCTCCTCGCGCGCACTGGCGGTTTCCAGCGCCAGTTCCTCCAGCTCATCGGCGGCCACCAGATTGACTGGGCCGATACGCTCGCGCGACGCTGTCAAGCGATCAAGCCCGGCGGATTCAGCATCACTATCGCCAACATCATCCTCGTCAAAATCGCAGGTCTCGGGCAGCAGCGGCGGCGAGCAGGAAAAACGCTCGCCCGAAATGCGGCCCATTTCGACCCGGCGCATATCGGCATTTTCCGCCTGGGTGCGCGCGGCAGCGCGGCCTTCACGCGCCTGTGCCAGCGCCTCGCCGACATCGCGGCTGGTGGTCTCGGCCTCGGTGACGGCGGCTTCAGCACTGTTCAGCGTCGCGATATTACGGCTCAGTGTAGCGTCAATCTCGGCACGGCTTTGCTCGGCCTGTGCTATACCCTTAGCCAGTTTTTCCGGTTGCTCGGCAATACGTTTCTGCTCGGCGGCGATTTCGCTCTCGCGCTGGGTGAGTTGCTGCAAGCGTTGGTCAGCCTCACCCGAACGCGCCTGCCAGCCGCGTATTTCGGCCTTGATTACCGCCAGCCGCTCGCGGGTTTGCGCTGCCTGTTGATCGCTTGCTGCCAGCTCGGCTTGCGCCTTTTGCAGCGCGGTGCGCATCGTTTCGCTCTGCTGCTCCATTTCGGCAAGTCGCTGCTTTTGCGCTGCACCATCGGGCAGAGCGGTGCGCGCCGCTTCCGCCTCGGCCAGCGCAGCCTTGGCATTGGTCATGGCGCTGGCGCTGCGCTCGCGCCGTTCGTTGAGATCGGCCAGCCGCTCGGCATTGCGCTGCCGGGCAAAGTCCGCTGCATCACGGGCACGCAACGCCTGGCGATGGTCTTCATGCGCCTCTGCCCGCGCCGCCTCGGCATTTCGCGTCTGTTGCTGCGCGTTTTCCAGGGCGGTACGGGCTTCTGACAGGGCCGCTTCATGCGCGCCAATGGCCGCCTCATGCTCGGCAATAATGGCTTTCAACTCGGTCAGGCGATTGGCGCGCTCGAGCCTTTCCGCCGCGCTTGATTGCTCGCCGCGCGCGGCATAGCCATCCCAGCGGCGCAGCGCCCCATTGCGTGTCACCAGCCTTTGCCCTGGTGCCAGTGGTTGACCATTGTCACTTTCGCACACCAGTATCGCATCCAACCGCGCCGCCAGCGCCGCCGGGGCCTTCACATGGTCAGAAAGCCGGGTGCAGCCATCGAGCAAGGCATCGGGTGCAGCGCTAGCCTGACCGGACCAATAGCGCGCATTATCGCCGCCCTGATCCGCCAGCGCCGCGCTTAGCGTATCCCCCAAAGCCGCCGCCAGAGCACGCTCATAGCCCTTATCGGCACTTAACTGATCGATCAGCTTACTGCCACTCTGCCTTTTGGCGAGATCGCGCTCCAGCGCATCATGCTCGCGCTTGACGCCGTTCAGCTCGGCGCGCGCGGCGGACAGATCGGTCTCGGCCTGTTGCCGTGCGCGTTGCAGTTCGGCGCGCCGCTCGGTCAGCGCCTCAACATCGGACTGCGCTTTGGTGATTGCCTGTTCGGCGCTCTGGCATTGCGCTTCGGCCTGTTGCCATTGCTGTTCCAGCGCCTCGCTATCTTCCAGAGAAGCCTCAGCTTCAGCCAGTGCGGCGGCGGAGCGCTCGGCATCGGCCATTTGCGATTGCGCATTGGCCAGCGCTGCATCAGAAACGCGGATATCCGCTTCGATCCGTGCGGCATCGGCGCTGGCCCGGGCCAGTTCGACCTCGGTTTCGCGCACCGCGCGCTCGGCATTATCAAACGCGGCTTTGCGTTGCGGCAGATCGGCCTCAACCTGCTTGATTTGTTTCCCAAGCTGCTCCGATTCATCCTCAAGCTGTTTCAGCGCAGCAGCAGCATCATGGGTCAGCTTATCCTCACGCGCACGATCCTGCGTTACGCGGTCGGCCTGTTGCTGCAGGTCGGATATGCGCGCCTGAACCCGGTCGCGTTCTGCGGTCAGCGTCGCCAGATGATGCGCCGCATCACTGCTGCGCTGGCGTGCCTGTTCGACAGCCGAGCGGGCATCGGCGAGCGCGCGGGTGGCTTCATTCTGTTTGGTCTGCGCCGTTTCGAGCGCTGCCTGCCCCTCGGAAACGCGCGCCTCTGCAGCTTCGGCTTCGGCACGCGCCTGTTTCGCGGTCTCTGCCGCCAAGCGCCAGCGCGCAAAGATCAGCCGCCCCTCGGCGGTGCGGATTTGCTCGGAGAGCTTCTTGTAACGCTCCGCCGCACGCGCCTGTTTCTGCAGATGCGCTGCGCGGGCGTCCTGATCAGCGAGAATATCCTCCAACCGTGCCATATTGGTTTCAGCGGCCCGCAGCTTCTGCTCGGCATCCTTGCGCCGGACATGCAGCCCTGAAATGCCCGCCGCTTCCTCCAGCATCTGGCGGCGCTCGGTGGGCTTGGCGGCGATAGCAGCAGCGATCCGCCCCTGACTCACCAGCGCCGGAGAATGTGCCCCGGTGGCGGCATCGGCGAAGATCAGCGAAACATCCTTGGCGCGCACATCGCGGCCATTGGCGCGATAGGCGGAACCGGCATCGCGCTCGATGCGGCGGACAATCTCCAGCTCGGGGTCATCGCTATCGCCGAACAGCGGGTTATTGTCGTTGGCTTCCTCTTCGCTGCGCCTCGTGTCGCCCAGCAAATGCACCACATCACCGCGCTGGCGTTCAGCGAGCAATGTCACCTCGGCAAAGTCGCGTGCCGGGCGGCGTTCGGTTCCGGCGAAGATCACATCTTCCATGCCACCGCCGCGCATGGATTTGGGCGAGTTTTCGCCCATCACCCAGCGGATGGCCTCCAGCAAATTGGACTTGCCGCAACCATTGGGCCCGACAATGCCGGTCAGCCCCGGCTCGATATGCAATTCGGTCGGGTCGACAAAGCTCTTAAAGCCGGAGAGTTTCAGGCGTTTGATCAGCATTTATGGTGTGAACCAACAGCGGAAGGCGCGAATTTGCAAGGATTATCGCCGATTCTTCCCCGGGAAAGTGTTTGGGCTTGGTATGGTTTTGCAAATGGCTGCTTTGTTCCCCTCCCCTTCAGGGGAGGGGCTAGGGGAGGGGGATATCCGCTTGCGATGCGCTTGTTGAACGCCCCCTCTCCCAACCCTCTCCCCTGAAGGGGAGAGGGCTATAGAGCCTTATTGATCGCGTGCGCCCATATTCTGGATGCGGGTTTCAATTTCGGGCCAGGTGTTGAAGTTGACCAATTGATTGTTGATCAGGAAACTCGGGGTTCCGGTGATATTGAAATCCTCACCCGCTGCCTGGGTCTGATCCGCCAGCGCCTGTGCCTTATCGGTATCGGCGAGACAGGCATTGGCTTGATTCTGCGAAATGCCGCGCTGGGCGAAGAACTGGGTGAGCTCCAGCCCCTGCGCAATCGCGGTGAAACGCTGTTCTGGTGGCAGCTGGCCGATGGCCGGGTCAAGCTGTTGCGCTGCCTGCAGCACCTGACCCTGATTGGCGAAGATCTGTTCGGTCAGCGGGAAAAAGCTGGCTTGGGTGCCGCATTGGGTCAGCATCGCCATGGTGAGATCAATGGGGTCGCGGACAAAGTTGCGCATCTCAAAAGAAACGCGGCCCGAGGCGACATATTCATCGCGTAGCGGCTCAAACGCCTGGGCGGAGAAATTGCCACACGCACCACAGGTCAGCGAGCCAAATTCGACCAGCTTGATTGGCGCGTCGGGGTTACCCATGACATAGCCGCCCGCCTCGGTCTTGCTGACGACATCGCTCCATTTCTGGCCTTCGGGCGGTTGGATGATGGGCAGGGCTTCGGCGGTGGGTTCTTCGCCGGCAGCGGTGGCATCGTCATTTTCCGATGAACAGGCAGCCAGCGCCAGTGCGGCGGTTGCAGACAGGAGAATTGCGGAAAGGCGCATGGTGTGTTCCTTATGCGTTGGGATTGCGTAATGGGTAAGGTGATTGGATTTAGAGGCGGTCCAGCTTGGGCTTCAGCGCTTCCCAGCTATGGGTTTTGTCCTGAAGGCGGCCATTGATGGTGAAGCTGGGCGTACCGGTAATCTTGGTGTCGTTGACCGCGCTTTGGGTCATTTTGATCAGCAGGTCTATTTCCTTCTGATTGGTAAGACACTGGCTGATCTGTGTCTGGCTATAGCCGCGTCCCCGCATCAGGCTGGACAAACCAATATCGCGCGCAATCAGCGTCAGGCGATTGGGCATGGCCGCTGATTGCCAGGCGCTGCGCTGGGCAGAAGTGGCCGTGTTGGCCTTGCTGGTCCAGTCTTGCTGTGCTGCCAATATCGCTTCATGATTGCCGAAGAAGCGATCCTTGCTGCCGCAACGTGCCAACAGGGCCGCTGCCAGATCATAAGGGTCGCGAACAAAGTTGCGAATTTCCACGCTGGCTGTGCCTTTCGGCAGATACCGGGTCTTCATGGGGACTGCCGACTTTTCGGTGTAATCGGCGCAATGCGGGCAGGTATAGCTGACAAATTCGACGATACGGTTACGCGCCAGCGGGTTGCCGCGAATATGGCCGCCGGTTGGCGACATGCGCACGGTTTTGGTCCAGTCAGCCGAGCTTTGGCCCGAACGGCCAGCCTGTTCTGCCATGGCGGTTGTCAGGCCGATGCCACCACCGATCAACGCAATCATCGCTGCGGCTTTCAACATAGCGGTTTTCATAAATGCTTATCCGTCGTTTCTCTTTGGCGCGCTTTTACCCGGTTCCGGGGTGCTTTGTCCATCTTTTGCGTTGGCCTCCGCGCCCTCTTCGGCATTGGCAATATCGCTGGCCAGCGATTCAAGCACCGCGAGCAATTCCGGGTCACCAATATCGCGCAAACCATCGCCCAGTTCGACCGGAACGGGTTTGAGTGGGCGCGGGGGTTTAACTGGCGGTTTGCTGCGCGGAGGGGTGACATCGCCTTGGCGGAACTTGATCTTGGCCACCGCCGGATAGCCGAAGAAACGGTTTACTCGCTCGATAATCTCCGGCCCGACGTGCTGCATCAAAACCGCATGCGCGCCATTGACCACCAGATTCAACGTGCCTTCGGATTTTTCACCTTTGGGGAAGCGGATGGATTCAGGCAGCGAGATCGCGGCATAGCGCTCGCCCGCAATTTCCGGCCAGCGGGTGACGACCGAGCTTTGCACAAAGCCGAAACGGCGAAACGCGGTGCGGCCAATTTCCGGCATCAGATCGGCAATCGCCTTGGCCTCGCCACCGCGTGGTCGCTGATAGACGCGCGATTTCGACGTGGCTTTCTTGGCTCCAGCCTTTGTAGTGCGCTTTTTCGGCTGTTTATTGTCGGATGAGTCACTGGCCATGGTCCAGCGCTTTTGCCATAGCGGGGCCATGCCCGTCGAGCCTGACTTTCCCGATACCGACAAGATTCCGCGCGCCCTGCTGGCTTGGTATGAGAGTCACGCACGCGATTTGCCGTGGCGCAAGCTGCCCAATGCGCTGAAAAGTGAGGGCGCGCCCGATCCCTATCATGTGTGGCTGTCGGAGATCATGCTGCAACAGACAACAGTGGCGGCGGTGAAGCCCTATTTTGCCGAATTCACCCGGCGCTGGCCCGATGTGCAGGCATTGGCGGCGGCGGATGAGGCGGATGTTCTCGCCGCATGGGCAGGGCTTGGCTATTATGCCCGGGCGCGTAACCTCATCGCCTGTGCTAAGGTCGTTATGAGCGAGCATGATGGCCGCTTCCCTGACAATGAGACGGAATTACTCAAACTGCCGGGTATCGGCGCCTATACCGCTGCCGCAATTGCCGCGATTGGCTTTGATCAGCATGCCGTGGTGGTCGATGCCAATGTCGAGCGCGTGGTGGCAAGGCTGTTCGGCATTGACGCCCCACTGCCCGGATCACGCTCCACCATTCGCGAATATGCTGAGCAGATCACGCCGCACTTCCGCGCCGGAGACTTTGCGCAGGCTATGATGGACTTGGGCGCGACCCTGTGCCGCGCGCGTGATGCCAAATGCCTTCTCTGTCCTCTGTCCGATCACTGCGCCGCGCGCAATTTGGCCGATCCGACAAGGATTCCGGTTAAGGCACCCAAAAAGGCCAAGCCGCAGCGTATCGGTCATGCCTATTGGCTGGAAGCGCAGGGGCATGTCGCACTGGTTGAGCGTCCGGCAAAAGGGATGCTGGGCGGTATGCGCGCACTGCCCGATGATGGCTGGCGCGCTGGCGCTGATGGCGATGGTATTGCGCCAGCGGAGGCAGAGTGGGAGAATCGTGGAGAGCCCGTGGCGCATGTCTTCACCCATTTTTCGCTGCAATTGCAGCTGATGGTCGCCACGCCGGGGTCTTTTGATCCCGATGCTTTGCCAGATGTGCAATGGTGGCCCGTCGATAATCTCGATAATGCTGGGCTACCGACATTGTTCGCCAAGGTGGCGCGGCGGAAGATGGGATGATGCTTTATCCTCCCCGTCGCGAAGCGATGGGGAGGGGGACCGCCGGAGGCTGTGGAGGGGTGCGAGGCTAAAGGCGAGCTTTGCGACGATTGCAACCGGCGTATCCTCGCCCTTAGGGCTGCGGCCCCTCCGTCTCGCCTTCGCTAAAGCTACGGCGAGCCACCTCCCCATGCACCTTCCCTTCGCTTCGGCGCACGGGGAGGAGATGAAAGGTCATTCCAGTATGAAAACAAAACCTATTTTTCTTGCCATTCACGCCGCATGCAGCAACAACGTGCATAGCAAAGGCCATAAAGTAAGCCCGTATCAGGAGAATTTGCCATGAAATCGGAAAAACTGATCATGCAGGATATGCAGCTGTCGCGGCGCAATCTGCTGCGTTCTGCCGGGCTGATCGGTTTGGCCGGGGCTGCGCCTATGGCGGCGACAACAGCTTTTGCGAAAACACCAGCCGAAAAGTTCCCGCTGATTGCGGCGGAACTGACCAAATATGTCAGCGAGGAAAAGGTCGCAGGCATGGTCGCGGCGATCGGCTTCGGTACCGATGCGCCCGAATATGTCACTGCGGGCACGCAAAGTGTTGGGGGCACTGTCGCGGTTAACAAGGATACGCTGTGGCGTGTCTATTCGATGACCAAGCCGGTCACAGGCATGGCGGCGATGATCCTGATTGGCGAGGGCAAGCTGAAACTGGATCAGCCGGTCGCCGATATCCTACCCGAATTTGCCAATATGACGGTGCTCACCGATCCGGAGAACAGCCTGGATGCGGTGCCAGCCAAGAATAAAATGACCATCCGCCATTTGCTCACCCATACGGCGGGGCTGGGTTATAATATCGTCACAAAAGGGCCGCTGCTCGACAAATATAACGAGTTGGGCATCTCTCCGGGCGAGGTGAGCAAGATGCCGTTGCCGGGCTTCCCTGTCCCCGCGCCGACGCCCGCAATTGACGAGTTTTCGCGCCGAGTTGCGACATTGCCACTGGTCGCTGATCCCGGCACAAAATGGAATTATTCGATTAGCCTCGACCTGTTAGGCTATGTTATTCAGGTCGCATCGGGCAAGGAGTTTGGTGCCTTTTTGCAAGAGAAGATGTTTGATCCGCTTGGCATGACCAGCACTTATTGGACGGTACCGGAGAGCGAGATTTATCGCTTTACCTCTAACTATGCCGCTCTGGGTAACTTCCTGCTGCCGATCGATCCGCCGAATAACAGCATCTATTCCGAGCCCCCGGCCTTCCCCTTTGGCGGGGCCGGGCTTGTGTCCAGTGCGCGCGATTATGATCGCTTCCTTGCTATGCTGGTCGGACGCGGCGCATTGGACGGCACCCGTATTATGTCGGAAGAAACCGCGATGCTGGGTATGTCGAACCTGCTGCCTGATACAGTGGATCTGACAGGTAGCTGGGTTGAAGATGAAGGCTATGGCGCCGGTGGCCGGGTTGGTCTGGGCAATGAAAAGGCTCCGGCGGGCACCTATGGCTGGGGCGGTGCTGCGGGCACGGTGGCCTTTGTTGACACCAACCGCAATTTCCGCGCCAGCGGCTATACCCAATATATGCCGGCGGACAGCTATCCGTTCCAGAAGGAATTTCCGAAGCTGATCTATAAGCAGATGGAAGCTCTAAAGGGTGCTTAAGCCAAAAAAACGCGTCATTGCGAGCGTAGCGAAGCAATCCAGTGCAACCTGCGCCAACTCTGGATTGCCGCGTCGCTTCGCTCCTCGCAATGACGGGTTTTCAGAACGAGCCAATGCTAGGGAAAAATGTATAAATCCGCTGATCTCACCACGATAAAGCCGTTTATGACCGGTGCCGATATGGACCGGGCGGACCAGATTCGTGTCGATCCTGACAAGCTGGCCGAGGTGATGAACTGGCGCGCCAGGCTGCTCAAGCTGGACGCGCTGGTGCCGGGGATTACGCCTGAGGGCGGCTTACTTTGGAATTCGCTGGGCGAACTGGGCGAGAATTGCGAGCCGCTGTTCCTCGGTATGCAGGAGGGCAAGGCGCATTTTGTCGAATTGCCGCCGCGCGATGGCACGGCGCGTCCGGTGCAATATGATCCGCGGGTGTGGCAAGCGATAGCCCATATGCCGCGTGCTGATCTGGCGCTTTACGGGGCGGCGCGTTCATTGGTGGACTGGCATAATCGCCATGGATTTTGCGCCGTATGCGGCAGCGAGACGCACGTCGCTAAAGGCGGCTGGGCAAGGCATTGCAGCAATTGCGGCGCAGAGCATTTCCCGCGCGTCGATCCGGTGTCGATCATGCTTGCCGAGCATGATGATGGCAGTCAGAAGCGCGTGCTTTTGGGCCGCCAGCCGCGTTTTCCGGCCAAACGGCTCTCGGCACTCGCGGGCTTTATCGAGCCGGGTGAATCGATCGAGGAAGGCGTAGCGCGCGAGCTTTGGGAAGAGGCGGGCATCGTGGTACGTGATGTGCGCTATGTGACCAGCCAGCCTTGGCCATTTCCGTCATCGCTAATGATCGCCTGTATCGCCCAGACCGATGATCCGGCGCTCACCCTCGACACTACCGAGATTGAGGAAGCGCACTGGTTTACGGTGGATGAGGTGCAGGCTGCCATGGCCAATGACCCCGAAGCGCCCTTTATCGCGCCGCCGCCCTTTGCAGTGGCGCACGATCTGCTACGGTACTGGCTTGATCAGCAAGAGAAGAATTGAGGACCATCATGACGGCACTCTATAAAATGCGCATCGACATTGTTTCCGATGTGGTCTGCCCATGGTGTATTATCGGCTATAAACAGCTCGAAAATGCGCTCGAGATGGTCGGCGACGAGGTTGAGGCAGAGATTGTCTGGCAGCCTTTTGAGCTCAACCCGCATATGCCGCCAGAGGGGCAGGATATGGCAGAGCATGTGGCACAGAAATATGGCACCACGCCTGAACAAAGCGCCAAGACGCGCGGGCATATGATGGGTTTGGCGGAGAAGCTGGGTTTCCCGTTCAGCAACGCACCGGGCAAGCGCATCTACAACACCTTTAAGGCGCATCAGCTGCTGCACTGGGCCGGGGAGAGCTTTGGCAGCACATTGCAGACGCGTCTGAAACTGGCCTTTTTCGAAGCCTATTTTCAGGAAAATCAGGATGTCAGTGATGAGGATGTCCTGCTGCGCGCGGTAGAAGGTACCGGGCTTGACCCCGATGCGGCGCGAGCGGTGCTAAATGACCTGGTACAGGCGGAGCGGACGCGTGAAGCGCTCAATGGCTGGGTTGAGCGCGGCGTATCCGGTGTGCCGGCGACCATCCTTGACGGCAAGTATATGGTGCCTGGCGCTCAGGATGCCGAGACTTTCGCGCAGATGATCCGCAAGGTTATCGCCAAAGAGGCGGCGTAAAGCCCTCTCTCCTTTAGGGGAGAGGGTTGGGAGAGGGGATCGTCAAATCAGTGCAACGCGAGTGGATAACCCCCTCCCTTAATCCCTCCCCTGAAGGGGAGGGAGGCTTACAGAAGAGCCAGCCGCGACAATTCTGACAGCATTTCCGCCGGCATGGCATCGAGCATATCATTGCCCCCGGCTATATCCTTCGGCGCATCACTGTCCTCAAGATAGCGCCAGCCCTGATGCGCGCGGCGCGGGGTTGGCTCTACCGCGATCAGCCGCGGTTCCAGCCTGATCCAGTATTTGCCCTGTCCATTGTCCTGAAAGCCGATAATCGGGCTGCGGCCGACAATATTGCGACTGTGGATCCAGTAGAGCGAGCCGCCGACAATTTCCGCTTTGCGCTTGGGCTTATAGCGCGTCGTCAGTCGTGCCTCGCCAAAGCCACCCCCGTCGCGGCCATGCGATTCCAGCCAACGGCGCAATGTCGCCGGGCTTTCGCTGCGAAAGGCAATTTTGGTGAGATGGAGCGGCATAGCCGTTGAGATGGCTCGCGCTATGGCCTGATGCAAGCCCGCGCATCTAAGCAGTCATCCATTTGTGGATAAGCAAAACACCCTAAGTCTTATGGCGAGGTCTGAGCATTGTCACCCAGCTCTGAAGCGGAGAGATTGAGTGCTTCGCGTTGCTGCAGTGCCCAAGGATGCTCCTCTGTGCGCCGCAATATGCGGTCCAACATTTTCCGGGCCAGAGCGGTTTCACTATTGTCGATATAGAGTTGGGCAATAGTCTGCAGAGCCTCTAAATTGCTCCGCTCCAACAGCAGCGCGCGCAATAGGTCGCGTTCTGCGATCATCGGCTGTTCGTCCATGATGAGTTTTGCTCGGGTCACCAACAGGCGAACATTATTGGGGTCCGTCTGGATAAGCGGGTCGAGCACATCATGGATGTCTTTTGTATCACCATTCGCGGCGGCAATGTCATGCGCTTGCTGAATGGCACTGTTGAAGCTTTGCAGGCTACTTATCGCCGGACTGTCTTTGGGCGCATAGGCGACATATACTCTGTCATCGAAAATCAAATCCGTTTCACTGTCCCATTGGATGGCCTGTTCGGCAGTGTACTCGCGATAGCCGACAGCGGTTTCAAGATAGCCGGTAAACCTGTTCTTGTCCTTGCTCAGACGACGAATATAATGTGCCGGTCCGATCTGCTTGTCATAGGTCTGTCCTTCAATGTTTATCGCCCCATAGTCTTCGGGGAAAATGATCTCCACCTGGTTGGCGTAGTGTCGTTTGGACGTTCGGCGAGGTAGGTCATTATACTCCGCGTCTTCGCGATCGAAATGGAAATGCCGACCCAGATTCAGGTGCTTGGCCAGATATTTTTGGAAGCCGTTGCCCTCAATCCAAGGCATGATTGTGGTACCTTCATATACTACCATGGCACTCAATTTGTCCGGTTCAGAATAGAAATTGAAGCTTTCCAGAGTGGAATCGCGATTGTCGTCATCCTCGACAAAATCTTCAATCACGCGTGCTTTCTCGCTGTCAGTCATATGACCATATTTACTGATATAGCGTTTCGCCGCGTCATCATAACGGACTTGCTCAATGCGATAGCGCGCCGGTTTTTCCAGCCCCGCGCTGGCGTCAATAATATAGCGATCCAAGCTTTGCAGCCGATCATAATTGGCGTCGTGGACATATACCGGTTCGGCGATGCTATCGAGTGGCAGCATATGACCGAAAAAGACCGGCGGAAGGCGATCCAGAGAGGTATCGTCCTGCCTGGTGCCGTCAAGCCAATAGGTCTCGCCATTCATAGTTAGACGCACAAAGATATGATTAAACGCATGGGGCGCAGCTAGGTAAGAGTCGATAGGTTCAAACCCTTTTGCATGGACCAATACAGGGGTTGCCTCTAAGTCAAATTCGCGCAGGATCGCTGTCAACAGTGCGGTTTTTCCTTTGCAATCCCCGTATTTGCTCGACCAGACCGACTGTGCGCTTTGTGGCGTATAGTTGCCCAATCCAGAGAAATTCCCGACATAGCGCACATCGTTTTGCACCTTCGCCAGCACACGCTCGACCAACGCCTTGCTGTCCAGTTGCTCCGCGCGGAGTTCTTCTACCACATCGCGCAGAGAGCCTTCAGGCGGGACAATAGCAGCCTCATCAAACAGCGGCTGGAATCTCGCGGCTACGTTCTGCCAGTTATCAAATGTTGATATCTGCGAAACGCGATCAAAATAGAATCGCTCCGGCAGATCTTTGGGCATCGCCTTTTCATCGATGGCGTCAACACTGAACTCTCTAACCTCATAGCCATTTTCTTTGTAGCTTTCATATGGGGGCAATCCAGACCCATGGCTGATAAGGACATGGCGGTCCTCCGGCCAGATGACCCGCTGCATCAGCCGATCTATTTTGAGGGTTCCCGCATAATTGTGCATGAATTGGTAGTGTCCGACCAGCGGCTCATAGCTCGTATCAACGCTTCTGGCCAAGTCGATCATGTCACCCACGCGCAAGTCTTCGATGAGAAGCGTTGCCGTGACTTTTCCGTCCAATATCCCTTGCGACAGATTGGGTTCCCGGCGCAGATATTCGAAGGTCTGGCCATTTTCGAGGATGTTGAGACGTTGGCCGTCACGGATGATCGCAAGATGGTGCAATGTCACCTTCTCTCTGCCCGGCACCCAATTCAGGGATATGGTTCCCAGGTCATTCAGTGCAGAGGCTTCAGAGACCCGTATCACCTGACGCATAAAATACGTGCCACCCTTATCGGTGATCCTGTGCTGATGGCTGACCAGAGCGAAGCTGCCCGCCATTCCTTTGGTGGCAGCGGTTTGTTCGCTGGGTATTTCGGCGGTTTTGGCCCATTCAGGGATCGGAGCGAAGAGAAGTTCCTCCTCCTCGATCAAATTTTCTTCGGTCGCGGTCTTGCCGTCCACAATATCCGGATCAACATCCGATTGTGCCGCAGCGACATTTGGGCCAGCCGCAAAGGAAAATGCCAAGACCAAAAGTGCAGCAACTTGCAGGAATGAAACTAAACGAATGCGCATTTCCAACTATCTGATTCCTGTTTCCATAATGGATGTAATAAGCACCATGTACGCATATCCAAAAGATGCCAAGGAATAGATTTGACTGGTGCGGATGTATTCTACAACTGCACCATTCCGCTCGCCACCGCCAATCCCAGAAACGCAAAAAAGCCCATGGAATCGGTGATCATGGTGACAAACACCGATGAGGCCACCGCCGGATCCTGTTCCAGACGGTCAAGCACCACCGGCACCAACACCCCGGCCAGACCGGCGATGATGATGTTGATGATCATCGCCAGCGCAATCACCCAGCCGAGCATGGGATTGGCGAATATCAGCGCCGTGGCAATGCCGATCAGCACGGCAATAGTCAGGCCATTGAGCGCCGCGACCCGCAATTCGCGCAAGATGATACGCGCCGTGTTGGATTGGGTAAGCTGGTTCATCGCCAGCGCCCGCACCGCCACCGCCATGGTTTGCGTGCCCGCATTGCCGCCGATAGAAGCAACAATCGGCATTAGCACCGCGAGCGCGACCATATTCTCGATAGCGCCGCCAAACAGCGCGATGATCGCGCTGGCCACCACGGCGGTGCCCAGATTGGCCACCAGCCAGCGCACCCGGCTGGAATAGCTTTCGACAATTGGCTGGTTAATATCGCCTTCACCGGCACCGGAGAGGCGCAAAATGTCCTCGCCCGCCTCTTCCTGGACAATATGGATGATGTCATCGACGGTGATCTGGCCCACCAGCCGCCCGGATTCATCGACCACAGCGGCGGAAATCAGCGCATATTTCTGGAAACGCAGCGCCACTTCTTCCTGATCCATATCCGTCGGGATCAGCGTCTGTTCGCGCTTCATCACATCGCCCAGCTCGACATCGCGAGGCGTGCGCATGATCCAGCTGAGCTGACAGGTGCCGACCGGGTGATGCCCTGGATCGACAACAAAAATCTCCCAGAATTCGGTGGTAAGATCAGCATGTTCGCGCAGATAATCAATCAGCTGGCCGACAGTCATATGCTGCGGCACCGCCACCAGATCGCGCTGCATCAGGCGGCCAGCGCTCTCCTCGGGATAGGAAAGCGCGTCTTCGATTGCAGCGCGGTCTTCCGGCTCCAGTTCTTCCAGAACCGCCTGCTGATCGGCGGCGTCCAGATCCTCGATAATCGCCACCGCATCGTCGGTCTCGAGCTGCCCGGCAAGCTCTGCCACCTGTTCGGCGGGCAGAAACTCGATAATGTCCTCACGGACATAGTCGTTAAGCTCGGACAGCACATCGGCGCCAAGAAGATCAGTGATCGCCTCCGCCAGCGCCGGGCGGTTCTCATTGTCGATCAGCTCGAAAAGGTCGGCAATATCCGCCGGGTGCAGCGGCTCGACCAGATCATAGGTGGATTCCTCTACCCCGTCTTCGAGCGAGGCAAGGACGCGGCGGACAAAGCCGGGCTTGAGCCGGTTTTCCTTGTCGAGGCGGTTCTCGTCTTTTTGTGAGTCGGGGGCAAGATCAAGCTGATCGGCCATATGCTGTCCCCCTTTTCCTGGCGTGGCACAATGGTTGTGATTCTTCGGCTATGTGACGGCAAAGCGCCGCAAATGCAATGAGATGATGCACTAATCTGGCCGCTGGCGCGTGAACGGCGCGCGCTGCGATGGCAAGAGGGTGACATTTTGGCCAACCGCACTATATGGGGCGCATCCTTCCCCCGGACCATTGGCAGCGGCGTTGCGCCGCGAAGACGGTTCGCAAAATCGAAGAGAGATTTACCATGGCTGATACTACCCTGACGCTTACCCTGGACACTGGCGATGTTGTCATCAAATTGCGCCCCGATCTCGCCCCCAACCATGTCGCCCGCATCACCGAGCTGGCGGGTGAGGGCTTTTATGATGGCGTCAAATTTCACCGCGTGATTGACGGCTTTATGGCGCAGGGTGGCTGCCCACACGGCACCGGCACCGGCGGCTCCGACAAGCCCGATCTGGCGCAGGAATTCAACAGCGAACCGCATGTGCGCGGTACCTGCTCCATGGCCCGCACCATGGACCCGAACAGCGCCAACAGCCAGTTCTTCATCTGCTTCGGTGATGCTGAATTTCTCGATGGCCAATATACCGTATGGGGCCAGGTCACCAGCGGCATGGAGCATGTTGACGCTCTGCCCAAGGGTGAGCCACCGGCAAACCCGGGGGTTATTCAGAAAGCTGTGGTGGGGTGAACTGACACATAATCCCTGCCTCTCTTCTCGTCGGCCCCGCGAAGGCGGGGCCAAGGCTTTCTTTTAGTTGAAGGGCGGCTGGGTATACATAATGGCGAACCGTTATCGCGGTCGCATGTATGTGGGTGTAACCAGCCATATTGCGCGCCGCAGCTTTCAGCACCGCAGCTCATCAGGTTCAGAATATTGTCGCAAACATGGCTTGAATAGGCTCGTCTATGCCGAGTGGCATGACGAGATTCATGATGCCATCGTTAGAGAGAAGCGCCTGAAAAAGTGGGAGCGCCCTTGGAAATTCAGGTTGATTGAAGAGCAGAATCCCGACTGGCGTGATTTGTTTGATGATCTGAACAAATAAGAAAGCCCAGGCCCCGCCTGCGCGGGGCCGACGATGAGATGTGAGATTTATCATTATCGTCAGCCCCGCGCAGGCGGGGCTCAGGCTTCTTTGATTACAATCCCGCCTTGACCAGCCAGTCGTGAAACAACCTTACCGCCCGCGTTTCCAGCGCGGCGGGGCGGCATACGAACCAGTAGCTATAGGGGCTTTTCACCTCGACCGTATAAAGCCGCGCCAGTCGCGGATCATGGGCGCGGTCGAGATGGTTGTCGTGCATGATGGCGATGCCGAGCCCCTGCGCTGCGGCTTCGAGCATCAGCGGGCCGCTGTCAAAATGGTCGATGGCGCTCGGCTGTAGCTCAGCCATGCCGATCTCTGCCTTCCATGCACTGAAGGATTCGGGCATGTCATTGTGGATCAGGAAGGTTTGCCGCGACAGGACATCTGATTTTGGCTTGTCGCCCAGCTGCTTGACCAGATCGGTCGAGGCAATGGCATAGACATAGTTCTCGTCCAGTTGCACCGCGTGCAATCCTTCCGGAATCGACTCGGTGAGTACAATCGCCGCGTCCAGGCTGTCGCCCAGCCTATCCTCGCCATGGCCCGATGTATCAATATCGATATGCAGCAGCGGGTAGAGCCGCCGCAGTTCGGGTAATTTAGGGAACAGCCGCTGGCTGCCGAACAGCGGTAAAACCCCAAGCCGCAGACGCATGGTGCGGCTGGTATCCATATTGGCATGCACCGCATCGGTGAGCAGTTCCAGTGCCGGACCGATGCTCTTGTACAGCGCCTCACCATCGCGATTCAGCGCCAAAAGCTGCTTTTGCCGCTTGAACAGCTTCTTGCCCATAAAGTCTTCCAAAGCGGCGATACGGCGACTCAACGCCGAGGGTGACAGCGACAGCTCAGCCGCTGCGGCTTTGGCCGAACCGAGTCGCGCCACCTGGGCAAAGGCTTCGAGTGATCTTAGGGGAGGTAGTCGTCGCATTTCCGCTCCAGATATTTTATGACTGATGGTTCATTGTGCACCGCAATAACATTATCTGGTGTAAAATGTAGCGATTTTGCGGGAAAAATTCGTATAAAGTGCAAAATTTGCAACCGAGATGGTTCATTTCGCACTTGCACAAAAACCGGGTTAGGCCCATATCAACAGTGCCTTTCAGGCATCCTCTCCTATATAACTTGGCCAGCCTTCGGGCTGGCCTTTTTTTTGCCCGTTAAGCGGGAGAGCGCCGGTTTTGCAGTCTGTGACCGGATTTTGCATCCTGTGTTTGAAATCATCGCTGCGCACCCCTAGGTCTAGTCTCCCAATAAAGGAGAGGCCTCCCCATGAATGACAGCCCCGCCGATGCTGCTGAAGCCAGCAAGGATACCGTAAAGCTGCAGGTCGCCAATGCGCGGCCCGAAGATAGTGGCCGCGGTCTGGCGCGAATCAGCAAAGAAAATATGCAGCGTCTCGGCATCACCGAGGGCGATGTCATCGCTATCACCGGCAAGCGCGAGACCGCATCGCGCGCGGTTCTGCCCTATCCTGAAGATGAGGGGCTGGAGCTGGTGCGGATTGACGGCTTTCAGCGTGCCAATGCCGGAGTCGGTTCGGGCGATTTTGTCCATCTGGCCAAAGCCGAATCGAAGGCGGCGAAACGCGTTGTCCTCGCCCCGGCGCAGAAAGAATTGCGGTTGCAGGGGTCGGCAGAGGCGCTGAAGCGCAGCTTTGCCGGGCGACCGATGGTGGCAGGCGATGTTGTCGCCACCAATGGCCAGCAACAGGTCAATCGCGGCGATATGCCGCCGCAACTGCGTCAGATGCTGAATACGCCGGCTTTTGCGCTGACTCAGGTGCGGCTGGTGGTGGTGTCCACTGCGCCCAAGGGCATTGTCCATATCGATGCCGAGACCGAGGTCGAGCTGCGCCCCGAATATGAGGAACCCAAGGAGGCGCGCCGTGCCGATGTCACCTATGATGATATTGGCGGCATGGTCGAGACCATCGATCAGCTGCGCGAGATGGTCGAGCTGCCGCTGCGCTATCCTGAGCTCTTTACCCGCCTCGGCGTTGATCCGCCACGCGGCGTATTGCTGCACGGCCCTCCGGGAACCGGCAAGACGCGGCTGGCGCGGGCAGTCGCCAATGAGAGCGATGCCGAGTTTTTCCTGATCAACGGCCCGGAAATCATGGGCTCTGCCTATGGCGAATCGGAGAAAAAGCTGCGCGAGGTATTCGAGGCGGCGACCAAGGCGGCGCCATCGATCCTGTTTATCGATGAGATTGATTCGATAGCACCCAAGCGTGAGCGGGTGCAGGGCGAGGCGGAAAAGCGGCTTGTCGCTCAGCTTCTCACGCTGATGGACGGGCTGGAAGCGCGGGTAAATCTTGTGGTCATCGCCGCCACTAACCGGCCTGACGCGATTGACGAGGCGCTGCGCCGTCCGGGACGGTTTGATCGGGAAATCATTGTCGGCGTCCCCGATGAGGCTGGCCGCCGCGAGATTTTCGCCATTCATACCCGCGGTATGCCGCTTTACGAGGATGTTGACCTGCAGGAGCTGGCGCGCACCACCTATGGTTTTGTCGGTGCCGATATTGCCGCGCTCACCCGTGAGGCGGCGATTGAGGCAGTGCGCCGCATCATGCCCGAGATCAATCTGGAAGAGCAGACCATTCCGCCAGAAGTGCTCGATAATCTCTGCGTCAGCCGCAAGGATTTTATGGAAGCGATCAAACGCGTCCAGCCCTCGGCGATGCGCGAGGTAATGGTGCAGGCCCCGGATATTGGCTGGGGCGATATTGGCGGGCTGGATGAAGCGCAGGCCAAGCTGAAAGAAGGCATTGAACTGCCGCTGAAGAACCCGATGGCGTTTCACCGTATCGGCATCCGCCCGGCCAAAGGCTTTCTGCTCTATGGCCCACCAGGAACCGGCAAGACGCTGCTCGCCAAAGCGGCGGCGAAGGAATCGGGCGCGAACTTTATCGCCACCAAATCAAGCGATCTGCTTTCCAAATGGTATGGCGAAAGCGAGCAGCAAATTGCCCGCCTGTTCGCCCGCGCACGGCAAGTGGCACCAACGGTGATCTTTATCGACGAGATTGACAGCCTGGTCCCGGTGCGCGGCAGCAGCTATGGCGAACCACAGGTGACCGAGCGGGTGGTCAACACCATTCTCGCCGAGATGGACGGGCTAGAAGAACTGCAATCGGTGGTGCTGATCGGTGCGACCAACCGCCCGAATCTGATCGACCCGGCGCTGCTACGCCCCGGCCGTTTTGACGAGCTGGTCTATGTCACCGTCCCCGACAAGGATGGCCGCCGCCGCATTCTGGGCATCCACACCAGCAAAATGCCGCTGGCTGAGGATGTCGATCTCAGCGAAATTGCCGAAAAAGCCGAGAATTTTACCGGTGCTGATCTCGAAGACCTTGTCCGCCGTGCCGGCCTGTTCGCGCTGCGCTCCAACGGCCTGAATGAGGCGGTCGAGGGCCTGCAGGTGACGATGGAGAATTTCCGTCAGGCGCTCGAAGCCTCGCGCTCATCGGTAACGCCGGAAATGATCGAGGAATACTCCAAGATCGAAAGCACGCTGAAGCAAAAGGCGATGCAGGTTGATCCGATCGGCTTTGTCTCACCGGGCATGCTCACGCCGACGAAGAGCAAGAAGCATGATTAGGGCGTGGCCGCAGAATTGATTTGCTGACGTAAGAATTGGGCGATCGCAAATCCGCCTGCGTTTTGTGAAACCTCAACGCTTGCTGCTGAGGACCTATTTGTTTTCATTATCCAACTGACTTAAAGAACGGGTGCAAGATGAGCTACGATTTGTTGGTATTTGATCCCAATACCGCGCCACGCAAACGTGATGAATTCATGAAATGGTATGAAAGCTTGACCAGATGGGAAGAACAACGAGACTATGATTCCCCGCAAGGCATGACTGGCAATCTGCCTTTGTTTTTTGAGCGTATGCGCCAGGAATTTCCACCAATGAATGGCCCATTTGCATATGCGTTTGATCAAGCAGAGGACCCCAACACTACAAGTTCAACCAGTCTCTGGAAGAAGTTGTTTGGCCTGAAAGCAAAACCTGCTCCCGAACCATTCAATGAGGCGTTGGTCACAGATTACAGCCTAGCTGAAAGCGCCATTTATATGGCGTTCGCTTGGTCTGTCTCGGATAAGGCATACAACCGGGTGTTCAACAATGCTCTGTCTGCGGGAGTAGGTTTCTTTGATGTAAGTGCCGACAATGGAGTGATCTTACATGACCCAGGCCAGTTTGAAGACTTGATGGGACTATAAGTACATCCTGTCTTAAACCATATCCAGCGGCATTTCCTTGTTCGAGTGTGTTTCTGCTTAACTCCGACTATGTGCCAAGTAGATTAGTCCCTGGTTGAGATATTTATGTGGCTGATAGGGCTTGCAAATGGTCATGCTTGGTCGCCCTTCGCGCTCTCGAAAATCTTCGCGTACTTCGCGTGAAGCATTTGGATTGGTGGGAGCCCGCTACTTGGTCAATCGGATGTGTGCGTTGCAAAGCTCGCCTTCGGCATCGCCCCCTCCACCGTCTCCGACGGTCCCCCTCCCCGAGACAAGCTCGGGGAGCATTTCATGGGCCAAGCCGCACATGGCGGCAACCGGCGCGGCTGTGTCCTACAGGGCGGACCGATGCTATGATTGGCTTGGCTCTTTCTCAGCTATAGAATCTTAACGTCGCTTATCTGATTGCCAAAGCCCGTTGGATATCTCCAACAAAGGCGCAGTTTTCTGCGCCTCACAGGTGTGAACTTTGTGAACTTAGTCATGCGCGCCTCACACTTGTGTGGCCTCTTCTTACCTTTGATCCACGTCAATGTGGCCTGACAGACTCGCTGTTACTTATCCCTGACATAGTGGGAGGTAATAGCCATGCGAATTCTCTTTGTTCACCCGAATTATCACAGCGGCGGGGCGGAGATTGCGGGCAACTGGCCGCCGGCTTGGGTGGCCTATCTCTCCGGCGCGCTGAAAAAGCATGGGTTTGACGATGTCCATTTCATCGATGCGATGACCAATGATCTGGATGATGAAGAGTTGCGGGCGCGGATTGACGAGATTCAACCCGATGTCGTTGGAGTCACCGCGATTACGCCGTCCATCTATGCCGCTGAAAATGTGCTCGATATTGCCCGCGAAATGGCACCGCAGGCGCTGCGGGTGTTGGGCGGGGTGCACGCGACCTTTATGTATAAGCAGGTGCTCTCCGAAGCGCCTTGGGTCGATGTCATCGTCCGCGGAGAGGGTGAGGAGATTATCGTCAATCTGATGAAGGCGCTGGAGGAAGGCCGCTGGCCGACCGACAAGCACACCATCCCCGGCTTGGCCTTTGTTGATGGCGATAAGATCATCGCCACCCGCGCGGCTTCCACGGTGAAGGATATTGATGGCCTGTCACCCGATTGGTCGCTGCTTGAATGGGACAAATATATATATGTCCCGCTCGGCACCAGGGTGGCCATCCCCAATATGGCGCGCGGTTGCCCGTTCACCTGTTCCTTCTGCTCGCAATGGAAGTTCTGGCGCGATTATCGCGTGCGCGACCCGAAAAAGGTTGCTGACGAGATAGAGGATCTGGTCGAAAACCACGATGTCGGCTTCTTCATCCTCGCTGACGAAGAGCCGACGATCAACCGCAAGAAGTTTATCCAATTCTGTCAGGAGCTGATTGATCGCGGTCTGAATGACAAGGTGAAATGGGGTATCAACACCCGCGTCACCGACATTATGCGTGATAAGGAATTGCTGCCTTTCTATCGCGAGGCGGGGCTGGTGCATGTCTCGCTCGGCACCGAGGCGGCGGCGCAGCTGAAGCTCGACCAGTTCAACAAGGAAACCAAGGTCGAAGAGAACAAGGAAGCGATCCGGCTGTTGCGCGAAGCGGATATTTTTGTCGAGGCGCAGTTTATCGTTGGCCTTGATAATGAGACCGAGAAGACGCTGGAAGAAACCTTCCAGATGGCATGGGACTGGCAGCCTGATCTTGCCAACTGGTCGATGTACACTCCCTGGCCATTCACCCCACTGTTTCAGGAGATCAAGGATCAGGTCGAGGTGTTCGACTTCTCCAAATATAATTTCGTCACCCCGATCATGAAGCCCGATGCGCTGACCCGGGGCGAGCTGTTGAATGGCGTGATGAAGAATTATCGTCGCTTCTATATGCGCAAGGCGCTGTTCCACTATCCCTGGCGCGGCACGGGTTTCCGGCGGCGTTATCTGCTGGGATGTCTCAAAGCGTTCCTGAAAGCAGGGGTCAGCCGGACATTCTATGATCTCGGCAAGGCGGGCTATTGGGGGCCGCAGACCAAGGATAAGGTGCACTTCGACTTTGACGAGACGCGCACCGTCGCCGAGGCGCAACTGGATGACTGGGAAGCCACCGCCGACCGCGCGCGCAAGGCAGCGGAGCGGCGCGAGGCGGTAAAGGCTCAGACCAAGGCGCGGGCGGTCGAACGCAATGCCGAGCGCGAGCAGAAGCGGCAGGCGGACAATATCATGGCCTGTGGCGGCGGTACCGAGCAGATGGTTGAAGACGAGTAGGCAAGACGATGCACGGCGCACGGATCGGCCCCAATGCCCTGACGCAGCTGATCGAACCGATAGAGCGGCGCTACGGCCATGACATGGTCGCAAGGTTGCTCGAGCAATCGGGCATACAGCGCCTGCCCGATATGACCGGGCTGATCGATGAAGACCCGGTGATTGCGATGCACCACCATATGATCCGCACGCTGCCGGATATGGCGGATGATATTTCGCGTGAGGCAGGCGCACGCACCGGGGCTTATATCATTGCCAACCGTATTCCTGGGTTTGCCCAAGGGTTGTTGCGTATCCTGCCCGCTGCCCTTTCGGCGCGGCTGCTGGCCAAGGCGATTGCCAAAAATGCCTGGACCTTTGCCGGATCGGGAAAGTTCGCGGTGCAAAGCTGGTGGCCGCTTGTGTTTACGCTCGAGGATAATCCCTTTGCCAAAGGCCTGCGCACCTATGCTCCTGCCTGCCATTGGCATGCGGCGGTATTTGAAACGCTGTTCCGTGAACTGGTCAGCCCGCATATCCGGGTGACAGAAACCACATGCTGCGCCGCTGGCGACCCGCGCTGCACCTTTGTGGTCAGGACTTGAAGGAACTCGCCAACAATAACGTCGGCCCCGCGCAGGCGGGGCCTAGGCTTATTTTCACGCAAAGACGCAAAGACGCGAAGAGATGGCGCAAATAGGAACCTTCTTTGCGTCTTTGCGTCATTGCGTGAGTCTTTAAGAAAGCCCTGGCCCCGCCTGCGCGGGGCCGACGATAGGAGAGTGCTTAGCCCTCAATAATCCGCGTCTCGGGATGATGCTTGTCGAGATGCTTGCGGATAATCTTCAGATTCTTGCTGTTCGAGCGCCAGAAAAAGTCGAACAGATCGCCGACCATCGGCACAGAGCCCAGGATCAGGTCAATACCGACATTGCCGGTCATCCGCGCCATCTGGAATTTGGACATGCCGAGATTGCGTGCTTCCCAGACGATATACATGCCCATCGCGGCGGTGATGATATCGCCGACCACGGGGATCAGGCCGATAATCGAATCAAGGCCAATCGGTGTCTTGGTGCCGGGAATGACAAGGCTGCGCTCCAGCACCTGCTCCATCATCTCCACCCGCTGGCGCACGGCTTGCGGATCGGTGGGCAGGGTAGCGAGCGCGTTGCGGACAAATTCTTGCTGTTCTTCGCCAAAACGCTCGGCTTCGCCAAAGCGCCGTGTCTCGCCAAAACGGGTATTTGGGCCTGTCGTCATATGCCTTCCTTAACAGTGTCCCTTGCCACTGTCTGATTAGGATATGGGGTCTAGCACCAATGGCCACAAGGGATGCAGCCCGGTCGCATTGGGCGCATAGCCCGGAATATCGCCCCGCACGAGCGACCAGCGCAGCGGCAGGCCGAGCGGGATATAGCCATTATGCTGGGTCATCAGCGTCTCTGCACGGGCTATTCCGGCGGAGCGTTTGGCACTGTCATAGGCGGCGCGTGCGTCCTGCAGAACAAAGTCTGCCTCTTCATCGCACAGCGGCAAATGCACGCAGGAGAGGCGAGCGAGATACCATTCTGCCTGACCATAGGGCGCAACCTCGTCAATAAGGCGCAAATCGGCTTCTGCATCCATGGCAACCGCTTCTATCTTGATGCCAATGAGCCGCCAGTCAGTGCGCAGGCGCTCGGTCAGATAGCGCGCACCCGGACCTTCGGGCATGGCGACCCGCAATGTCTGCACTGGGCCATTGGCCTCTTCCCATATCAGCACCCGGACACGGGCAATGGCGCGGCGTTCGGCGATGCTGCTTTCGCTCCAACGGTTGGCCACTTCGGGTTGATAATCGGTGATGTTCTCCGGGATCAGCCGGGTTGTCGCCGTCCAGTCGGTTAGCTGCAAACCAGAGAAGAGATCACTGCGGTCAATCGCCATGGCCAGCGCCTCGCGATTGACCGGATCGCTGAGAAACCCGTCATGATTGACAATCTCGAGCCCGAACAGGCCGGCGACGGGATCAAGCTGCAACCGGCTGCGTGCAATGCCCGAGACATTGACCAAAGGCAGATGCTGGAAACGCCCGCCAAGGACAATGTCGCTCTGGCTGTTGCGAAAACGTTGTATCGCCAGTGCGGCGCGATCCGTGGTGAGAAAGACACGGCGTTTCGCAGCGGCGTCTTCCTCATCCAGCATTTCTGTTTCAGCCGTGGAGAGGTCGAGCCAGAAAGGCCCTGCCGCAGTCGCTTCCTCGTCGTCCCCATTGCCATTTTCGGGCGCGGTGAGGGCAAAGGGCCCGGTGCCTTGGTCATCGGTGCGCACGCCCATTTCGGGCAGCGCTAAAATGGTCAGGAAACTGGGTGAGGGCGAATCGAGCCGCACCTCGACCACCTGACGGGTCCGCGCGATTACGTCGCGCACCTTCATCATTTCGGCCGAAAAACGCCCCTCTTTTTCAATTGCAATCCGCTCATTCAGACCGCGCGCGACATCCTGAGCGGTGACCGTCTTGCCGTCCGACCAGTCGCGCTTGTGCAGGCGGAAAATATAGCTCAGCCCGTCATCGGTGACGACCCAGCGCTGGGCAAGGCCGGGGACAATCTGCCCCTCATCATCATAGCGCACCAGCCCCTGCGCCTGTGCCATGCGCAATTGGCGCGCACCGGGGCTTAGGAACTTGCGGCCAATCTGCTGCGCCTCATCGCCGGGGTCGATCAGCGAGACCGTGATCGCGCCGTCATTGCCATTGTCGCACCCGGCCAGCAAGGCGAGCATCAGGGCTGCAATGGAGAGCCAAGCCAAGCGAGAGATGGAAGCGGTCACGATGGTCCTTTATTCGGCCAGAGACAGGGTGGCGCTGGGATGGATATTGAGGCTGTTATCCTGCCATCCCTTTACCCGCGGTGAAACCAGAGCGGTAGCGCGATAAAAATAGAGCGGCAAGACAGGCGCATCTTTGGCGATCATTGTATCGGCTTCGGCAATCAGTTTGGCGCGCTCTGTTTTGGAGGGGCTGGCATTGGCGCGATCGAGCAATGCGTCATAGGCTGGATTGGCATAGCCGCTATAGTTGCTCGGCCCGGCATTGGAACGATGCACGGCGAGGAAATTATCGGCGGTCGGCAGATCCGCGATCCAGCCTGAACGGGCAAGTGCAAAGTCGCTGCGGCGCAGGCTGGCAAAATGGAGCGTCGCCTCACTGTTAAGAATCTCTGGCTCTACCGGCAGTTCGCGCCACATCGCTGCGAGTGATACCGCAACCCGGCTATGCTCACGTGCGGAGTTGATGCGGATGGCGAAGCGTAGAGGGTTGTCGCTGTCATAACCTGCTTGATTGAGCAGAGCGGTTGCGGCTCCGATGCTGTCGGGATTTCCCGTGCAGTCGCCCAAAGCCTCTTCCAACAGCGCTGGCGGCACTACGCCGCAAGCAGGCCGATTACCAAAGGGCAGCAAAGTCTGCGCCAGAAAATCCCGATTAACAACCATCGACAGCGCGCGCCGGACATCAGCATTCTCGAAAGGCGGTTTGCGGGTGTTGAAAGCAAAATAATAGCTGCCGAGATAATCGCCGCTGCGCAGATATTCGGAATGGTTCTCTTCCAACCAGTCATGGCGGTTATCGGGATAGCTATGCGCAATATCGGCGGCGCCGCCCAGCACCAGCCGCATGCCCGCGAGCTTGTCATCCATCGGCTTCCAGATCACGGTCTTTATGGCCGGGTCAGCCTCATACCAGGCCGTATTGGCCTGCAATATGGCGGCATCATTCAGCCGCCACTCGGTTAGGCGATAGGCGCCGCTGGTGACCATCGGACGCATCGCGGTCCAATCGTCGCCTTTCCCGTCGATCTCGTGCATCGGCAGCGCCGCCATCGCGGGATGGGCGAGCAGATAGGGCAGTTCGGGGTAGGGGTGGGCGAGGGTGATGGTGACTGTAGTATCGTCCTCGGTCTCAAGGCCTTGGATCACGCGAAACAGCTCACGATGCGGCGATGCAGTCGCATCAGCATTCAGGCGGTCCCACAGTGCAACAAAAAGCGGCGCGGTTATCGCGGTGCCATCGGAAAAGCGGGCATCATCGCGCAGCGTGAAGCGCCAGAGCGTGCCATCCTCGCTGATCGTCCAGCCACGCGCAATCGCTGCGACCGCCTTGCCTGTGCCATCATATCGGGTGAGGCCATCAAACTGGTCGCGTGCAACGCGCAGACTCGCAAGGTCGGAATATTTTTGCGGGTCGAGCCCGCGAATCTCGGCATCGGAAAGGCGCACGAGGGTGTCCGAACCGGCCTTGCGGCTGGTATCTGCGCCCTTTTCTGACGCGCAACCAGCCAGCACTAGCGTCAACAGCAAAAGGAGGCGCATCAAACCCATGCCGTGCAGCATAAATGGCTGCCACCAAATCGCAATTGTTCATCACTTTCGGCCCGGTTCCGGTTGACTGGTCAGGGGCTTCATGGTCTGGTCTGCGCAAAAGAAAACAAGGAGAGTTTGATGGCTGAGATGATGCGCCATGTGGTGCTGGCGCGCTATTGTGAGGGGCTGCCAGTGCCGGAGGATTTCCGGGTTGAGGAAGCGCCTTTGCCGATCCCTGAAGATGGCCAGTTTCGTGTCCGCCATGTGTTTAACTCGGTTGATCCGGGCACCCGTTCGCGGCTGTCGGGCAGCGATACCTATTCCGCCGCGCAGAAGATCGGCGCGCCGATGGACGGTTTTTCGGTCGGTGTGATCGAGGAAAGCAAACATGCCGACTGGAAAGAGGGCCAACAGGTGTTCTTCGCCGGTGGCTGGCGCAGCCACAGCATCCAGAATGGCAAGGGCTTTATCGGCCCGGTCTATCCCGGCCTGCCGCTGTCCTACTGGATTGGCGTTTTGGGCGTTCCGGGTCTGACCGCATGGTGCGGCTTGAAAGAAACCGCCCAGTTTCGAGAAGACGATGCAGTGCTGGTGACATCCGCCGCCGGGCCAGTCGGTGCAACTGCCGGGCAACTGGCCAAGGCATGGGGCGCATCCAAGGTGGTCGGAATTGCCGGCAGTGACCAGAAATGCGCCTGGCTGAAGAACGAGGCCGGGTTTGATGCGGTGATTAATTACAAGACCGTCGATGATCTCGACGCGGCGATCTCCGAAGCTATGCCCGACGGCATTGATCTGCTGTACGATAATGTCGGCAATGCCATGATCGAGCGGGTTCTGCCCAAGATGAAGCTGAATGGCCGTATCTGCGTCGCCGGCCAGGTGGCGGACTATTCGCTGGCGCTTGAGGATCGTCCCGGCATCCGCACCACCACGCCGTTTATCACCCATCAGATCATGATGCGCGGACTGGTGGTGTTCTATCACGCCAAACTATTCCCCGAGGCATTGCAGACCATGGCGGGCATGATCGCCAAGGGCGAGCTCAAGCTCAAAGAAGAGCGGTTTGAAGGGCTGGAGGCGATGCCCGAGGCCTTTTGTGGACTGTTCCGCGGCGAGAATTTTGGCCGCCGTGTCGTTAAAGTTGGGGAAGAGTGATGGGCGCAGAGTTTCGTATCGAAGACACAAATTACACCCGCTTCACCTTTGAGCGCGATGGCCGGATACTCAAGGCCTTCATCACCTCCGACCATCCGGTCAATGGCGTCGATGCCGCGATGCACGATGAGCTGGCAACAGTGTTCACCGACCTCCAGCGCGATAGCGACAGCGACCTGATTATTCTCTCCGCCAAGGGCCGCGCCTTTTGCGCCGGCGGGGATTTTGACTGGTTTGAAGAACAGATTTCCGACCCGGCCAAGTTTCGCGGTATCGCATGGGATGCCAAGCGCATTGTCTCGGGGCTTTTGGAGATGGAAAAGCCGATCATCTGCCGGTTGAACGGTGCCGCGGCAGGGCTAGGCGCGACCATTGCCTTGCTGTGTGATGTCATCATTGCCGATGAAAAGGCTGTGATCGGCGATCCGCATGTCAAAGTGGGTCTGGTCGCGGGCGATGGCGGCGCGCTGATCTGGCCGCAGCTGATTGGCTATGCCAAGGCCAAGGAATTGCTGATGACCGGCGATATGCTGAGCGCATCCGAGGCGCAGGCACTGGGCCTGATCAACTATGCCCTGCCGACGGACGCGATTGATGCCAAGGTGGACGAGATTGCGGGTAAAATTCTCGCCAATCCGCGCTGGGCGGTACGCTGGACCAAGACGGTGACCAACATCCCGCTGCGTGCCTTGGCGGCGCAATTGATGGATGCGTCGATCGGCTATGAGAGCGTGTCCAACTTCCTCGATGACAGACGCGAAGCGGTGGCGGCGATGATGGAGAAACGTGCTCCTAAGCTGACGGGGGATTGAGGATGACCTTCCCCGATAATTGGCAGAGCTTTGCTGATGAGCCAGAGCATGTCTCCGCCATTCGCAGCCAGATACAGCGCTTCCTGATCCAACATGCACCGCGCGAAGAACGGCAGAAATGGGACCGCGAGGCCCGCTGGCCGCGTGAGGTTTATGCCGAGCTCAACAAAATGGGTCTGACCGGGTTGACCATAGCCGAGGATTATGACGGTGCCGGGCAGGATCTGGTCGCGGCGATTGCGGTGATTGAGGAACTGTCGGCGGGCAGCGCGGCGCTGGCCGGGCCTTATATTCACACCTGCTTTTATGGCGGCATGAACCTGTCTGAAAATGGCAGCGAGGCCCAGAAACAGGCGCTTCTGCCCAAGCTGGCATCAGGCGAGATGTTCTTCGCCTATGGCCTGTCTGAACCCAATATCGGCGGCGATTTGGCCAGCGTCGAAACCCGCGCATCGCGTGACGGCGACGAGGTCATCATCAACGGCGCGAAGCGCTGGTGTACCGGCGCGGATTGGGCTGATTACATCTATTGCCTGGTGCGTTCGGGTGAAGCGGATCAGCGCTATAAAAACCTGTCTTTCATCCTCGTCCCGACCGATGCCCCGGGGGTGACTATGCAGGACATTGAGCATGTCAATCTGCGCTATACCCATAGTCAGGATGTCTATTTCGACAATGTCCGCCTGCCAGCCAGCGCGATTGTCGGTGGCGAGGAGATGTGGAACCGCGGCTGGCAGCAACTTGCCGGACGTGCACTTGATGTCGAGAAGCTGGAGATCAGCGCTGTCGCGCTGGGTATTGCCCGCGCCGCGATAGCCGAGGCATGGAGCTATGCGCAGGAGCGCGAGCAGTTCGGCAAGCCGATCAGCCAGCATCAGGCAATCCGCCACAAGCTGGTCACCGCGCGCACCAAATGGCAGGCGGCACGGCATATGCTCTATCACGCCACCTGGCTGGCGCAGCAGGGGCGGCCCTGTTCGGTCGAGACCAGCATGGCCAAGCTGTTTGTCGCCGATACCGGGGTGGAGATTGCTTTGGCCTGTCAGCAGGTAATGGGCAGCTATGCGCTGAGCGACGCCTATGAACTGGAACGCCATGTGCGTGATCTGCTGGGTATGCCGATTGTTGGTGGATCGAGTGATATGCAACGCAATAATCTGGCGAGTTTGATGAAACTGTGAGGATATAAACAATAATCGTCATCCCGAACTCGTTTCGGGATCTCAAACCACTGCGCACAGACGCGGGAGATGCTGAAACAAGTTCAGCATGACGAATGGAGAGAGTTAAATGATGCAAGCCGTAGATACCATCGTCCCTTTGGGCCAGGCGGTCGCCGAACGTCTCCCCGCCATCGCCAAGCGCGCGGAAGAGATCGAAGCCGCACGCCATCTCCCCGCCGATATTGCCCATGACCTTGCCAGCATCGGCATATTCGACATGGTCAAACCCAAAAGCCTGGGAGGGCTGGAAATGGCACCGTTGGATATCGTTGCTATCCTCCACGCCATGGCCCGCGCAGAGGCGAGCGTCGGCTGGTGCGCGATGATCGGCGCTACCACCGCGGTCAATGCCGCCTATATGCCGCATGATGTCGCCAAAGAGGTCTATGGCAACCCCGGCACCATCACCGGCGGCGTGTTTGCACCGATGGGTCGGGCCGATGATATGGGCGACCATTATAAGGTCAGCGGCCGCTGGCAATGGGGATCGGGCAATATCAACTGTCACTGGCTGTGCGGCGGCGCGATGATCTTCAAGGATGATGAGTTGCAACGCCTCGACAATGGCGCGCCCTATCACCGGATGATGCTGTTCCCCGCGGATCAGGTGGAACGCATCGACACCTGGCATGTCATGGGCATGCGTGGCACCGGATCAGGCGATCTGGCAGTGAAGGACGTGATGGTGCCCAAGGCGCGCTCGGTCTCGCTGATCGTCGATACGCCGGTGGAGCAGGGCCCGCTCTATACCTTCCCGGTGTTTGGCATGCTCGCCATGGGGGTCGCCTCGGTGGCGCTGGGCAATGCAGCGGGCGCGCTCGATGAAATCAAGGCGATGGCCAAGGCCAAGAAAAACCCGGCTACCGGCAAGACCATGGCCGAGCGCCAAGTGACACAGGTCGATATCGCCAAAGCCGAAGCCAAGCTGGGTGCGGCGGAAGCGTATTTTCGCGAAGCCATCGCCACCTGCTGGGAGGCGGCCACCAGCACTGGCGAGCTATCACCCGAACAGCGCGCGCAGCTGCGCCTCGCCGGGGCTTATGCCACAGAATGCGCCGCCGATGTTGCCAAAACCGCCTATACGCTGGGCGGCGGCGCGGCGGTGTATGAGACCAGCAATCTCCAGCGCCGTTTCCGCGACGCGCATGTTGCGACTCAGCATATCGCAACGGCACATGGCGTGTATGAACTGGCCGGGCGGATTAGCTTTGGCCTGCCGACCGATACAGGGATGCTCTGAGCGATGGCTGGGCTTGAGGACTTTGCAGGCAAGACTGCGCTGGTCACCGGCGCGGGTGCTGGCATAGGCGAGATGCTGGCCCGCAAGCTAGCCGAGGCAGGCATGACGGTGTGCGTGCAGGATATCCGCGAAGAGGCGGCACAAGCCGTGGCCGATGATATTGGCGGAGAAGCCTTTGCGCTTGGCGGCGATATCAGCGATCGCGACAGTCTGGCCGCCGCGGCGCAATCCCTGGCGGATCGCAATATCGCGCTCAACCTGCTCTGGCTTAATGCCGGGGCTGGTGTTGGCGCGCCGGTGCTCAAGGGCAAAGCGAACGCGATTGACTGGGCCTTTTCGGTCAACGTGATGGGTATGATCTGGTCGATGCAGGCATTTTGGCCGCTGATCGAAGCCGCCAGCGGGCCGCGCCATGTCGGCTTCACCGCCTCCAGCGCCTCCCTGGTCGCACCCGATGGCGACTTCCCGCTCTATGCGCTGACCAAGCATGGCAGCTTTGCCACCGCCGAAGCGCTGTCCGCCGAATTGCAGGCTGAGGGCATTGCCTCGACCATATTATGTCCCGGCCTGCTCAACACCGATATCTGGGACGGCGCCCGCGCCCGTCCCGAACGCTTTGGCGGCGCCAGACGCATGGACCCGGCGATTTCCGGCATGTGGAAAGCAGCGCAGACCCCTGATGTGATGTGGCCGTTTATCGCCGAGAAACTGGCCAGCGGTGGCGGGTATCTCGTCTGCCCGACGGATGCGGATTTGATTGAGCGTTTCGATGAAAGGCATCAAGCGATCAGGGGCGGGTTTTGGCCGCTATATTGACCCATAGGTCTTGGCAAAGCGGTTCTTGGTATAGAATTTACGTTTCCGTCAGAACAGACCGCAGCTTTGATGGTCGCATGACCTTGTTAGGTCATCTATAAAGATAAACATGATAAAAAACTGCGTTTTACCCATCATGATAGCGTTAACCGCCTCTTCCCCGGCTTTCGGTCAGGAGACCGTTGAAGATAGGGGGGAGAAAACCGTTCCGACGATTTTTCTGCCCGCTCCCAAACCATCGGAGCCTCCGCAACCGGACCTCTCTCGACCACCGTTACCCGTCGACGGAAGTTTCGATTATATCATCAGGCAGAGTGACTATCCACTGTCTTCTTGGGTCGCCGATGAAGAAGGTCAGGTGCGGTACGAGCTTGCGATTGATGCTGATGGAAACATCACAGGCTGCACGATAATAGAGAGCTCCGGTTTTCCCGCGCTGGATAATAAATCATGCGAGATTGTGACCGAGCGAGCGAAATTTACTGCGGCAAGTGATGAGGATGGTAAGCCAATCTCAGATGTTTATGCGGGGCGTCTATATTGGCGTAAACGTGAACCAGATATAGACGGGAACTTCACCATTCATGTTGATTTTATGGTGGATGAAGAGGGCCGCCAAGTCGAATGCAACACCATTGAATTTAGCGGAGACATACCTGACAGAATACGGCGCAGCTTTGAGCGTGAGCCCTGCCTGGGGTCTAGCGGGCTAAGCGAGGACATACCCTATCGCGATGCGAACGGTAATCCGGTTGCCAAACGTGTCACCTTGAAGTTGGTGGTAACGAGTGAAGAGATTGAGGAATAGGTTCGAGCCTTTTAGAGCTTTAGCATTGCGCCTATCGCAATCGTTTCGCAGCGAAAGCTCTGCCTGAGCCGGATTTCAGATATTTCTCAAAAGCCTGCGCTTTAGCTTCATCGGCAAAAGCGACATAGCTGACCAATCGCCAAGGGCGGTGCTTTGCTGTGTGCGGGGATTGACCGTGATTATGGGCTTCGAGGCGTTTCTTCAGATCAGCCGTTATGCCGGTATAGTATTCATCTGGCGAGTTGATGCTTTGCAGAATGTAGACGTAGTGCATTATTTTGCCCTTTTACGTCTATGGCATAGAGCTTGGCGCTTGCTGCGTCCTCCTACGCCTTCGGCTTCGGCGGACAGCCTTCGCGAAATCTCCGGCTGGCCTGCCAGCCGTAGCTTTAGCGAAGGCTGGTGGAGCCTACCGGGATCGAACCGGTGACCTCTTCGCTGCCAGCGAAGCGCTCTCCCAGCTGAGCTAAGGCCCCATATTGCTGCCCCTATGGGATAGACGGGCAGACCAGAGGCAAGCCCTCTAGTCCAACCGCATCAGGGCATCAAGCAAAAATTTTGTACCGGGACTGATCGAGGATCAGTTGTCGTCCTCATTGTCGTCATCCGACGACTTTGTGACACCCAGATCCTCATCACCACCCAGATCCACATCGGCATCGGCGGTGTTTTCGCTCTCATCCACGTCCAGCGCCTCGTCATCGGCGAGATCGCTGTCATCTTCCTTTTTCTTGGAAGGATCTTCAAACGGCATCGGCTGTTTGGATTTCAGCAGCGGCTCCGGATACCATTTATGGCCATTCGGGCTGGTCACCGGATTGTCGTTACCCAGATCGTAAAAACGCTCGCCGGTCTCTGGGCAGGTTCGCTTGGTTCCCCATTCTGGCTTTGCCATGATTCGTCTCAATCTTCCTGTGAAAGTGCAACCAAATCCCTAAGGGATAAGGGCTTTTATTATTGTCGCCTGTCAATGGCGGTAAATTGCGCAGCGCCTTGCCATAGCTTCACGGCGCTGTCAAAAGCCGAGTGCCTTGCAGATAGGCAATAGTTATTCCAGATCAAGCGATGAGAGACAGGCAAGCCGCCAATGAGCCATTCTTCTGAAGCCCCAAGCCCATGGCATTTCGCGCCGGGCAAACCGTTGACCGGATCGCTAACGGTGCCGGGCGACAAGTCGATTTCGCACCGCTCGCTGATCCTTTCTGCGCTGGCAGTCGGCGAAAGCCGGATATCGGGATTGCTCGAAGGCGAGGATGTGCTGGCCACTGCTGGCGCATTGCGGGCGATGGGCGCGACGATTGACCGCAGCGCAGATGGCGAATGGCAGGTGCAGGGTGTGGGCGTCGGCTCACTACTCCAGCCCGAGGCCGCTCTGGATATGGGTAATAGCGGTACCTCGGCGCGGCTGTTAATGGGGCTGGTCGCCAGTCATCCGATCACCGTCAATTTTATCGGCGATGCCTCGCTGTCGCGTCGTCCCATGGCGCGGGTCACTGAACCGCTGGGGCGGATGGGGGCTGAGTTTACCACCAGCCCGAGCGATACTCTGCCGCTGATGGTGCAGGGTATCTGCCCGGCGATTCCGATCTGCTACCGGCTTCCGGTCGCCTCGGCGCAGGTGAAATCGGCGATTATGCTGGCAGCGCTGAATACGCCGGGCGTGACAGAGATTATCGAGCCGGTACCGACGCGCGACCATAGTGAGACGATGCTGAAAGGCGCGGGTGCAAATGTCCGGGTTGAGACCGATGATGATGGCACACGGCATATCTTCGTCACCGGCGAGGCCAATTTGCAACCGCAGACGATCACCGTGCCCGGCGATCCCTCTTCGGCAGCGTTCTTTATCGTCGCGGCACTGATCGTTCCGGGCAGCGACCTCACTATCCGCAATGTCGGTATCAACCCGACACGGGCCGGGCTGATCACCGCATTGCGCGATATGGGCGGCGATATCACCGAACTGGACCGGCGCAGTGTCGGCGGCGAACCGGTGGCCGATCTCCACGTCCGTGCCAGCGCGCTGACCGGCATAGATGTCGACCCGGCGCTGGTTCCGAGCATGATCGATGAATTCCCGATCTTCTTCATCGCCTCTGCCATGGCCAAAGGGACAACGCGCACCAGCGGGCTGGAGGAATTGCGGGTGAAGGAATCCGACCGCCTCGCCGAAATGGCGCGGGGGCTTAAGGCGTTGGGTGTTGCCTTGGAAGAGCAGCCTGATGGTCTGGTGATACAGGGCCGCGATGGCGAACCTTTCGCACCCGATGATGCTGTCACCATAGAGCAAGTGCTTGACCACCGTATCGCTATGAGCTTCGCCATAGCCGGGCTGGTAGCCAAAACGGGCATTACCATCGCCGATATATCGCCCGTCGCGACCAGCTTCCCCGATTTCACTAAGCTGCTACAGCGCGCCACCGGTGGACAGGAAGCGATTTCGGGAGTGCGGGCATGATGCTGGCGGATATTGTCGGCTGGATGGGCACCAGCCTGATCGTCTTTGCCTATTTTTATGCCAATGTGCTCAACAAGCCTTTAGGGATCCTCTACAACTGCATGAACATTCTCGGTTCGCTGCTGCTCGCCTGGTCGCTGACGGTCAATATCAACTGGGCCGCGTTCTCGCTGCAGATTGTCTGGATTATCATCTCGCTCTTCGGCATATGGCGCGTCTTGCGCAGCCGCAAAGATGCGAAGGAGCCAGCATGATTATCGCCGTTGATGGCCCCAGCGCTTCGGGTAAAGGCACGATTGCCAAGGCATTGGCCAAACATTTTGGCCTGCCGCATCTCGATACCGGGCTGCTCTATCGCGCTGTGGGACATAATGTCGCGCTGATGGGCGGCAATCCTGATGATCCAAAAGACGCTCTTGCAGCCTGCGCTTTTCCTGATGCGATGCTCGACGATCCGGTGTTGCGTGATGAACGCACCGGCGGGCTGGCGAGCCGGGTCTCGGTGCACCCTGAGGTGCGTGCGGCGCTGTTCAAGCGCCAGCAGGATTTTGCGCAACAGCCGGGCGGCGCCATATTGGACGGGCGCGATATCGGCACGGTGATTGCGCCGGACGCCGATGCCAAGCTGTTTGTCACCGCCAGTGTCGATGCCCGCACCAACAGACGCGTTGCCGAGATGGAGCGCTCCGGCGAGCAGGCGGACCGCGATGAAATCCGCGCCAACATACAACGCCGCGATGCCCGCGATAAAAGCCGCGCCACCGCGCCACTGATCGCCGCAGACGACGCGCACTTGCTAGATACGTCGGATATGACTATAGACCTCGCCGTTCGCGAGGCGATTGCTGCGGTGAACAGCAGGATAGAAGGCCGCTAACGGCCCACTACACAAAAAGTGTGACCGACAGACGAAGAAGCCAATAGCGCTTCTCTCGGCTGTCGCTTTTGGCGCTTCTATCTGCTGTAGGACCAAAGCTAACGTCTTGAGAATGCTGCCAATATATTCGGTATTGGCGGCAGGTCGGCCCAAGACCACCGGAGACAACCGGTTGGCCGGAAAAAGACAAATACTAAGGATTACCATATGGCCTCTGCGGCAAACCCAACACGCGATGATTTCGCGGCAATGCTCAACGAATCACTAGGTGGCGAAGATGGCGGCTTTGAAGGCCGCGTTGTCAAAGGCACCGTAACCGGCATCGAAAATGACAAGGCTGTCATCGATGTGGGTCTGAAATCCGAAGGCCGTGTGGCCCTGCGCGAATTTGCAGCGCCCGGTCAGAAAGCCGATCTAAATATCGGTGATGAAGTTGAGGTCTATGTCGACCGCGTGGAAAATGCCGATGGTGAAGCAATGCTGTCGCGCGACCGTGCCCGCCGCGAAGCCGCATGGGACAAGCTGGAAGCAGAATTTGGCGAAGGCAAGCGCGTTGAAGGCGTGATCTACGGTCGCGTTAAAGGCGGCTTCACCGTTGATCTGGATGGCGCCGTGGCCTTCCTGCCCGGCAGCCAGGTTGATATCCGCCCGGTGCGTGACGTTACTCCGCTGATGGATATTCCTCAGCCTTTCCAGATCCTCAAAATGGACCGTCGTCGCGGCAATATCGTTGTTTCGCGTCGCGCTGTGCTTGAAGAAACCCGCGCTGAACAGCGCTCCGGCCTGATCCAGAACCTCACCGAAGGTCAGGTGATCGAAGGCGTGGTCAAGAACATCACGGATTATGGTGCGTTCGTTGATCTGGGCGGCATTGATGGCCTGCTCCACGTCACCGACATGAGCTATAAGCGCATCAACCACCCCAGCGAAGTGGTCAATATCGGCGATACCGCCAAGGTGCAGATCGTCCGTATCAATCAGGAAACCCAGCGCATTTCGCTTGGCATGAAGCAGCTTGAAAGCGATCCATGGGAAGGCGCAGCAGCAAAATATCCGCTCGGCGCGAAGCTCAAGGGCGCAGTTACCAACATCACCGAATATGGTGCCTTTGTTGAGCTGGAAGCCGGCATTGAAGGTCTGGTCCACGTTTCCGAAATGAGCTGGACCAAGAAGAATGTTCACCCCGGCAAGATCGTTTCGACCAGCCAGGAAGTCGAGGTTGTTGTTCTCGAGGTTGACAGCGACAAGCGTCGTATTTCGCTCGGCCTGAAACAGGCGCAGAGCAATCCATGGGAAGCTTTTGCAGAAGCGCATCCTGTCGGCAGCGAAGTCGAGGGCGAAGTCAAGAACGCCACCGAATTCGGCCTATTCATTGGTCTCGATGGCGATGTCGACGGTATGGTGCACATGTCGGATATTGCATGGGGCATTTCCGGCGAGGACGCGCTCAACCTGCACCGCAAGGGCGAAGAGGTGAAAGCCATTGTTCTGGACATCGACGCCGAGAAGGAACGTATCTCGCTCGGCATGAAGCAGCTTGAAAAAGGCGCACCGGCCGTCGGCGGTGACAGCAGTGGCCTGCGCAAGGGTCAGGTTGTTACCGTTACCGTTCTTGAAGTGCGCGATGGCGGTCTTGAGGTACAGGCAGGCGAAGACGGTGCGACCGGCTTTATCAAGCGTTCTGACCTTGGCCGTGACCGTGACGAACAGCGTCCGGATCGTTTCCAGACCGGTCAGAAGGTTGACGCGGTTGTCGCCGGTTTTGACCGTTCGAAAAAGCCGAACTTCTCGATCAAGGCGCATCAGCTCGCCGAAGAGAAGCAGGCGGTCGAGCAATATGGTTCGTCCGACTCGGGTGCCAGCCTTGGCGACATTCTGGGCGAAGCGCTCAAGAAGAAGGACTAAGCCGCCTCTTCTTATCGAGGATTGCGACATTCAACGGGAGCAGATGCACATCTGCTCCCGTTTTTGTATCATACAGAGCCAAAAACGGCGCATGGCATTGTAATTTCTCGCAACTTCTGTCACTGTTAACACTTGGGACATGCGCCGGGGAGGTAAAAGGCGCAAACCCGGCAAGCATGATGGTGATCCAGATCTGTGTGATGCGGGACCAGAGACACCATATTGGGAGAGCGCGTGATGATCCGTTCCGAGTTGTTGCAGAAACTGGCTGATGAAAATCCCGAACTGAAACCGGACGAGATCGAGAAGATCGTCGATATCTTCTTTAACCAGATCATCCAGCAACTGGCCGAGGATGGCCGGGTCGAACTGCGCGGCTTTGGTGCTTTCTCAACCCGCAAGCGCGAACCACGCAAGGGCCGCAATCCGCGCACCGGCGAGGCGGTGGATGTGCCTGCCAAGCGCGTTCCCTATTTCAAACCTGGCAAGGAAATGCGCGAGCGGCTGAATAGCTGATTGCACACGGCCTCTAAGCCTCTCCCAAAACTTTGAAAACGTTCTTGCTTCCCCTTGCACTTTCGCTTGCGTGATGCGACAGCGCTGCGACCTAGGCCGTATGTGGCCTAAAGCGGACGTGGCGAAATGGTAGACGCAGCAGACTTAAAATCTGCTATCCATCACTGGGTGTGCGGGTTCGAGTCCCGCCGTCCGCACCACCCTTTTCTCTTGCCCTCAAACTTCGGGTGAGGTTCGTGAAATCGGTCTAACGAAAACCGTCAGGGCTGAGCCTGTCGAAGCCCGCTTCTCGATTTGGCACTATACGGAGAAGCGCCCCTCGACAGGCTCAGGGTTTACGGTAATTGAACTATCATGCCCTGGCTCCTCGCTCCCGCCTTTCTTCTGATTGCATTGCTCTATGCTGCTGTCGGCTTTGGCGGTGGGTCTAGCTATACGGCACTGCTGGCGCTGGCAGGAACCGACTATCGTATTCTCCCCGCACTCTCGCTGATCTGCAATATTGCAGTCACTACCGGCGGTTGCTGGCGTTTTGCGCGGGCAGGGCATATTCCCTGGCGGCGGGCGTTTCCATTGGTGGTAATTGCGCTGCCTTTTGCATGGATCGGCGGGTTGCTTGCAATTCCCCAGCTCTGGTTCATCGGGCTTCTGGGCGCTTCGCTCGGTGTCGCTGGCGGGCTGATGCTACTCTACCGACCGCCGCTTTCGGTCGAACTCGAGCAAGGTGCGGGCGCATTACAGGGCTATGGCCTGTTCGCGGCGTCTGCCTGTCTCGGCCTGCTCGCTGGTATTGTCGGGATTGGCGGCGGGATATTTCTGGCACCTCTGCTCTATCTCACCCATTGGGGCGATAGTCGATCGATTGCAGGGACGGCGTCGCTGTTTATCGTCGGCAATTCCATCGCCGGCCTGTCGGGACATTATGCCAGGCTCGCCGGTGATGCCGAAGCCATAGCTGCGCTGATCAGCTATTGGCCGCTGCTCCCCGCCGTCCTTATCGGCGGCGCTATCGGTTCCTGGCTCGGCGCGAAGAAACTGCCGCTTATCTGGATGCAGCGCGGCACCGGTCTGTTGATCCTGATGGTTGCCCTGCGGCTGATTTGGCTTACTATCAGCGCATGACCTCCGCTGCTCCCCTGATCGATGCGCATGACCGTGCAGTGCGCTATGTGCGGCTGTCGGTGACCGACCGCTGCGATCTGCGCTGCACCTATTGTATGCCGCGCGACCAAAAATTTGCGCCGCGTCATGATCTGCTCAGCCTTGAGGAACTGGACCGGCTCGCGAGCCTCTTTGTCGCCCATGGCGTTGATCGCATCCGCATTACCGGCGGTGAACCGCTGGTGCGCAGTGACACGCTGCCACTGATGCGCCGCCTGTCGCGGCATTTAGAAACGGGGCTGTCGGAATTGCTGCTTACCACCAATGGCACCAGACTGGCGCGCCATGCTGATGATCTGGCGGCGCTGGGTATGAGGCGGGTCAATGTCTCTCTCGATAGCCTTGACCCTAACCGTTTTGCCGCGATCACCCGATTGGGCCAGTTGGATACGGTGCTGGAGGGTATCGCCGCAGCAAAAGCAGCCGGGCTGCGGATCAAGATCAACATGGTCGTCGATGGCGCGCATAATGCTGATGAAGTGGTGGATATGGTGCAGTGGGCGCATGGCGAGGGGCATGATATTGTGCTGATCGAGAAGATGCCCATGGCCAGTGGTGCTGCGGATGCCGAGTATCTATCGCTGGCGACAGTCAAAGAGAGACTGGCCGAGCGCTGGACCCTGCAGCCGACAGAGCGCCGGACCGCTGGACCATCGCGCTATTACCGGGTGAAGGAAACCGGCGGCGATATCGGGTTTATCGCGCCAATGAGCGGCAATTTCTGCGCCTCATGCAACCGCATCCGCATCACCGCAAACGGGCGGCTTTATCCCTGCCTTGGCCACGATCTCTATTTTGATTTCCGCCATCTTATGCGCAGCGGCGGGGATGATACTGCCCTGGCAGCATTGATCGGCAAAGCGCTTCGACAAAAACCGGCGGAACATGATTTCGTTGCGGCAATAAGCGAGCAACGCCCCGCTGTGTCGCGCGCGATGGCGGTGACTGGCGGGTGAGCGGAGAAGCGCATATCACGCTGCTGGCCTTTGGTCAGATTGGTGAGATGATTGTTCAGGCCCGGCGCTCGATATCTGAGGGTGAGACGGTGGAGAAGCTGCTCAATGCCCTATGCATCGAGCATAATGGCCTTGAAACCTCGGTTGAGCATCCGCGGTTTCGCGTTGCGGTCAATCAGGCAGTGGTGCCGTTCGATCATATCCTGCGTGATGGCGATGAGGTGGCGCTGCTATCTCCCGTCAGTGGAGGGTAGGGACTTTGCACTGGAGCGCAATCAACCAAAGACCGTTAGGGCTGAGCTTGTCGAAGCCCGTCTCTCGTATCGATAAGCGCCCTTCGACAAGCTCAGGGCTAACGGTGTTATAATGGCTGAACCTGATAAGATTGTTTGCACCGCTGCACCGCTTGATCCTCAGACCGAACATCGCCTGATGCGCGACAAGGTCGCGGGTGATGGCGCAATAGTGAGCTTCACCGGTATTGCCCGGCCAGATACGCAGGATGATAAGCAGGTGCGGAGTTTACGTCTGGAGCATTATCCCGGCTTCACTGAAGCGAGCATTGCTAAGGGTGTAGCAAAGGTACGCGCATGTTGGAGTATCGGTCAGTGCCATATCGTCCACCGTGTCGGCGATATGGTGCCTGGTGATCCGATTGTCTTTGTCGCCACGAGTGCGCGCCATCGTCGTGCGGCTTTTGAAGCAACCGATTTTCTGATGGATTGGCTCAAGACCGAGGCGGCTTTCTGGAAATGCGAGATAACCGCTAATGGCACCAAATGGATAGAACCGCGCGCCGAGGATATTCAGGATCGTGAGCGCTGGGAGTACAAAGCCAATGGCTGACAAGCTCACGCACTTTGACGAAGCCGGGCAGGCGCATATGGTCGATGTCGGTGCAAAGCCGGTGACGCACCGCCGTGCGGTTGCGCAGGGCCGGGTGAGTATGTCTGCTGCAGCATTGGCACAGATCGTTTCGGGCGACAGCAAAAAGGGCGATGTCCTTGGCACCGCACGGCTCGCCGGGATTATGGCGGCCAAACGCACGGCGGAGCTGATTCCCCTTTGCCACAGCCTGCCGCTCTCCAAAGTGGCTTTGTCGCTGGAATGTAATGAAGAACAGTCGGCGGTTCTGGTTGAAGCAGAGGTGGAAACGCAGGCGCAAACCGGGGTGGAAATGGAAGCGCTGACAGCGGTGGGTGTGGCGTGCCTGACCCTTTATGATATGCTTAAGGCTGTCGATCGCGGCATGGTGATTGGCGAGATCAGGCTGGTAGCGAAGTCGGGTGGCCAGTCCGGTGATTGGGCGGCAACCAATTAGCCCCTCCTCTTCAGAGGAGGGGTTGGGGTGGTGGAGTCAAAAAGTGCAGCGCGGGCCGCCGCACCACCCCGCTGCGACTAAGGGCCTTACAGCCTTAAGTCTCACTGCCCCTCCTCTGAAGAGGAGGGGTGTATCGCTCAAGGCAATATCCCGATCCCGCTTTCCAGGCCCAGCGTGGCGAAGTCCGCCGAAGCAGCAGCCAGATCGGCGCGGGCGGCGGCTAAGTTAAATTCGGCTTGTAGGCGACGGATGCTGGCATTGGCAGCGGCTTCCTCACGCAGATTGACGAGGAAGAAATCACTCGCACCGGCGCGGAACAGGCGACGTTCACCCGCGGCCATAATCTCGGCGGCGCGTTCTTCGTCACGGGCGATTTGCAACAGGTTTTCCGCTGCACGCAGATCGATGATAATGTCGTTTATGGTGTTTTCCACGCGCTCGGCCACTTGCTGACGGGCGCGGCGGGTGGCTTCCATTTCGGCCTGTGTGGCGGCGATGCGACCGCGCGCCTCGCGCCGTTGTAGCGGAACCGAGAAGCGGACGCCGACAAGCGTTTCAAAGCCGTCGCGCGATGGGCCTCCCGCACCGATCGAGCCGAAATCATTGGACGCCTCGGCAAAGACATCGAAGCGCGGCCGTAACAAGTTTTCATCGAGCTGCAGCCTCAGCCGCGCCTGTTCCAGCCGGGTTTCGACAATTTTGATATCGGGTCGCCGCGCCAGCACATCTTCAATGGTCTCATCACCATTGCGATAAATCTGCGGCAGATCATCAGGGATCAGATTGGGGTCAGGCTGCAGGGGCCGTCCTTCATCATCGCGCCAGAACAGTGACAAGCGGTTCGCCGCCTGTTGCAGATTGCGCTCTGCCTGCACCAATAGCGTCTGTCGCCGAAGGATATTCTGTTGGTTCTCGGTCAGAATGATATCGGCCTGCGCGCCCAGCTGGACCTGTCGCACGAGGCCGGATTGCCGGTCATTGGCGAGCTTGAGCAATTCACGATAGATGCGCAACTGCTGAGCGGCGGCGACCCAGTTATTATAGGCTTCAATTGCGCGTTGCTGGACGCCAATCGCGACAATGTTGGTCTCAATCTCGGCCACTCGCGCATTCAGCCGTGCATTGCGTTCGCCAAAACGGCGATCATCAATCATATTGTCACGCAACAGTGAATAGACGCCGCGTGCCTTTAATTCGCCGACCTGATTGGTGAAGAAAAAGTCATTATAGGTCGGAAATCGGCCCTGCGAATTGCGATAGCCAACCTCGATGCTGCCGCCATTATTGGTGAGCGGTTGCGATGCCGTCGCATTGACATATTGGCCGCCATAAAAGCCGGAAAGATAGGAATAGCTTTCGGCATTGAATACCAGATCAAACGCGCCCTGCGCGGCTGTAATCCGGGCATTGGCAGCTTGCGCATCGGCGAGCGCCTCGAGGATTTGCGGCGCATGCCGGGCAGAGCTTTCCAGTAGCGCATCCAGCGTTAGATATTCGCCAATACGCGGTGCAGCGCTGACCGGCGGCGGCGTCAGATTAGGGATATTCCCATCCGAAACCGTAGTTTGTGCTTCCTGAACGGGTTGCACCACTGGCCGGGGCAATGGTTCAATATTCTGCGCCTGTGCAGCGGCACCGATGCTGCAACCGATACCGGCTATTGCCAGAGCGGTAGCAGCAGTCAGTATTTTACCGGATTGCCAACGCTTAGGGCGCATTGGTACCATTTTCAGCCTCGGGCGAATTACTGGTTACAGGCTGGAGCGGGAAGTCGTTAAGCTGACGCCAGAGTTCGAAGGCAACCGAGACTTCTTCCATCAATACCCAGCCGCGCACGGTCGCACCAAGGCGGACAAAGGGTTCCTTGGGCCATGCCGGTTTGTCAGGATGCTCGACCACCAGAACGCGAAACAGGCCATTGGGAGAGCTGGCCAGGTCAATCGATCGAACTTGTCCATCAAAAATCCCTTGTGCCACTGACGGCCAACCGGAAAACTGGATTGCGGGCCAGCCTTCAAACTCCAGCCGCACCGGGAATCCTGGCTTGATAAGAGAAACATCGCGGCCATCAATATAGAGCTCGACCACGCGTTCGGCTTCAATCGGTGCAAAGGTCGCCAGCACATCGCCCTGGCTAACCAAAGTCGCTTTGTCACCGCCACGGATACGCTGGATCACACCGTCGCGCGGCGCGGTGACCAACTGCATCGATTGGCGGCTGAGATTGATGTCGATGCGGTTCAGTTCAGCCATTGCCTCGGCCAATGTCGCCTCTTTCTCGGCAACCTGAATCCTGGCCAACTCATATTCACGCCGGGCGCCAAGGCCTTCATCAAAAAGCGCCCTGTCGCGGGTAACGTCTAGCTTTGCCGTTTCCAATGCACTTTCGGCCGCAGCAATACGGGCGGTAATCTGCATGCGTTCCGCCCTCAGGCGATCGAGCAGTTGCGGGTCATTATCTGCGAGTTGGACAATCGCTTCTCCCTCCTCGACCCGCTGGCCATCCTGAACAAACCATTCTTCGATCCGCCCGGGCACTAGCGCCGTCACATTCTGTACCCGGTCCTGCGGGTTGAGCGCGATAACCTGGCCGCGGCCCTGCGCCGTTTGCACCCAAGGGACAAAGGTAACGAACAGCGCGACAAAGATCAGGCTGGTCAGCACCATCCATTTGAACACGCGCTGCGACACCGGCATTTTCTGCGCGGTGAGGGTGCCGAAATGATCAATATGTTCCTTATAGGAGGTCATTGCGCTGCTCCCGCAGAGTCCTGCTGGTCTGATTTGGTGGCCGCATAGAGCCGCTGCAGCTCGTCCACATCTTTGACAATCTTCTGTTCGTCCCGGCCAACCCAGAGATAATCGGTCTGATCGCTGCCGACATTGCGCGCAGTGAAATGAATGGTTGTTGTACCATGCGTCGCCAGCTCGGCACCGACCCGCAGCAAGATGTCCGGGTCAAGCATGTCAAACAGCGAGGTCAGCAACAAAATGCGTGGACGACGCATAATCGCACCGGCCAGCTTCAGCGCCATCGCCTCGGCGAGCGACAATGGCCAGCCAGAGGTCGACAGCGGCGTGTCCAGACCAAGAGGCAAATGCGCAACGCGTTCGCTCAAACCCACAGTGTCGAGCATTTCAAGTGCATCGGCTGACGAGAATTGCGGGTTGGCCAGTTGCAGATATTCGCGGATGGTTGAGTCCACCATGGTTGGTCTATCAAGCACCACAACATCAGAGCGCAGCTTGAAATTGTTGATATTGAGAATGTCCTGACCACCAACGGTGATCATGCCACGTTTGGGTTTTTCATGGCGTTTTAGGGCATGGCTGAAAAAGCGCTGTGTCTCATGGTCTTCCGCCATGGCGCGCAGATTGGAACCGGCGGGTATGGAGATGTTGAACTCGGTGCTGCCGCCGCGCTCGGACGAAAACAGTGTTTCGCGAAAGGCGAGCGTTCCGTCGGCGGCTTCATCATTGGCTGCCGGTTTTGGGTCTTCCTGATCGATATGGAAAATCAGGCCAATTTCCTCTGATGCGGCGACAAGGTCATAGGTATTGTCGAGATATGGGCCAATCTGACCCAGCCCAAAAAACGCTGCTGACAGGATTAGCTCTGCCGCGACCAGCTGGCCAATGGAAAGCTGTTCCTCAATCACCAGCCAGCCGCCCAATGCCAGCAGGCCTGCACTGGACAGAGCATAGAGCAACAGGAAGCTGACGGTTTGCGCATAGCTATAGAAGAAGTGGCGCTTGCGCTGCTTCATATAGTTGGCGGTCACTTCTTCGGAACGATCCATCGCATAGCCGACATGGCGCTGCGACTTATAGAAACCATTGGAGATTCCCACATTCTCCAACCAGCGCGCAGCTTCATATTTGGCATGGCTGAGCGCAATACCGCTGCGAATGGCGCCGCGCGTCCACACCAGCAGGATGAGAAACGCAAAGAAGATCACCAGTCCGTTAAACGCCAGAAAGAACGGGTGGTAAAAGGATGTAACCGCAAAGCCGACCGCCGATTGCAATATGATGGTAAAGCCACCGATAAGTAGCGACGGCACCGATTTCTGGACGGTGACAACATCAAAATAGCGGTTGAACAGATCTTCGCGCTTGGCGTCCTGGAAAAACGGGTTGGACGCATGAATCGCGCGCGTGGTGATCTCTGCTACCAGCCGGGCATAGAAGCGCCGGGTAAACATCTCCATCACATGGACGCGCAAAGCACTGAGCAAAACCGCGATCAGCAGCAACACCAGCAGCGCCATGGAGAGCGCTACCAATGGCGTTACCAATGCCGTATTGGCGACCGAGTTGATCAACATCTGCACCGAGATCGGCGTCGCCAGCGACAAGATGCTGATCCCAATGCCATAGATCAGGGCGATGGTTACATAGGGTCGTTCCGGCGCTATCAGTGTGAACATCCAGCGCAGGGCATCGCGCGCGCCCATTTCATGCTGTCCGTCCGTTGCCATATATGATCACTCCCTGATACCGTTAGGGCACCATGACGATATTATCACCAATATGCTATTGTGCATTAGCTAATAGAATTGTGCACTAGCTAATACAAATGCCATAGATCGCAATGCGATATTACATGATAATACGATAGGTTTTAACTATGAAAGGCCATGTGCCTTTTGCGCTTCGGCAAGGCGTTCAAGTCCCTTTTCGCGAATATACTCGCCCATCCAGCGATAGGTGTCTTCATAAGCGGCACCACGGCGCCACGCCATGCCGATACTGCGGCTGGCTTTCCAGTCCTTGACCTCAAGCCGCTTGACCATGTCGACGCCGCCGACTTCGGAGCTGAGATAGAATTCCGGCAACAGCGAGATACCCAGGCCAGACCCGACCATTTGACGCAGACTATCAAGGCTAGTGCCTTCATAGTCACGCAAAATATCTGCGCCCAATTCATCGGCGATGGTCTTGGTTTGGATGTGATAATGGTGTTTCGGATCAAGGCTGAGGAAGCCCGTCCCGGCGAAATCGCTGCGCTGCAGCGGCTCCATTTGCGCCAGACGATGATCCGGCGGTGCGACAATATAGAGCGGCTCATGGAAAAGCGGTTCAACCTCGAGCGCACTATTCTCAATTGGTAACGGGCCCAACAGGATATCAATGCTGCCGCTGGCGAGCTCTTGCACCTGCTGAACCGGAATGCCTTCCCGGATATAGAGCCGCATATTGGGCGCAAGTTGGTGCATCTGGCGCACAATATCGGGCATGAAATAGGGGCCGATGGTCGGACTGACGCCAAAGCGTAATGTCCCAGCACGGCCATCATTGGCCTTGGTCGCGGTATCACGCAAATCGCGGACATCGACCAATATCTTGCGCGCTTTCACCGCTATCTCGCGACCAATGGGTGTCAGTTCGGCGCCGCGGCTCTCGCGTTCGACCAGCTTTACGCCGAGGCGCTGCTCAAGCGTGCGGATCTGTTGGCTCAGAGTCGGTTGGGAAACATGCACCCGGTCTGCGGCGCGGCCAAAATGGCCCAGATCGGCAATGGCAATCAGATATTCGAGCTGGCGTAAGGTCGGCATGGCGGGCACTATAGATACAGACTAAAGGATTGCCAGCATTACTTTTTGCACCCAGGCAATTCCGCTTTACAACTCTTTTGAGTAGGCCTCCTTTACTGGCCAGTGAAGGGCAGGAAAGTGGCAGACACTCAGGCCTCTGCCGATATGCGCAAAGCATTGAAAAGGACCATTTCCGATCAATAGTTTCATTCTATCAATGAATGCTGTTTCAAGTGATTGGATTTAGTGGCGGGCCTTGGCTATTTCACTCTCAAGCAAAGACAAAGGCCTTGATCAAAAGGCTTAAGTAAAAAGCAAATTCTACCTAGTAGAGTTTGTGAATTAGCGGTGAGGAGTATTGCGTCATGGCGAGTTATCTCTCTGTTTTGCGGGCAAGATTAAGCCGGATCAACCGGCTGATCGACAACTGCAAAGCGGCGGGGCGCTCGGTATCATCGCAAGATCTCTATGACGCACGTGACCGCCTCATTGACCGTATCAATATTCTCGAATCCGGCCTGTCCCACCGGGCCGAACCCGCCAGCTAAGGCTGGCACCCAAGTGACCGACGCGGTCCTGTATTGAGCACTCCCCCTAGGCTCACCTCTCATGACTACAGACCGCGTCGGCCACTACTTCCTCTAATAGTAATTGCAACCATTGTGGCAGCCCGGGATGCTGGCTCTGCTCGAATGGCTTAATGCCCACTTCCTGAAAACCAAGCCTCACCTCCAAAAGTATTCGCCAGCTAAAAGCTGTACTGCGCCGACACCTGTATCTTCTGCAAATTGCCCGACATACCGTTCTCCAACTCGCGATCGGCATAGAGATATTCGATACCGAGATTGAGCGGCGGCACAGGTGAATAGACCAGATTGATAAAGCCGTTGGTGCTCTGATCGGTGACGCCATCGGTTGTGAGCCCGATCGGATTATCTGCTTTGAAATAACTACCGGCAATGGTGGTGCGCAATTTGGGTGACCAGAAGTGGCGATAAGCCAAAAAGCCGGAATAGGTGGCAATCGGATCAAGCGAACCATCGGGGCGCACTGCGGCATCATTGACGAGGTTTAGGCCAACATAACGGCCAATCCCGTCGCCGGCGCTGGCCATAAAGCGGATATCGTCACGCTCGCCGACATTGATCTTGCCCGATAGGCTGATGCCATAGCCAAAGGCGCTGTCTGATTCGAGATTGAACACATTCTCATCTACGCTGAGAGACCGGCCAATGCCCGCCAGCGTGATGCGGCCCCAGTCGCGGCTATAGTTATAGCGCAGCACCACATCGGGAATATTGTCGTTATTGCCGATCACCCGTGCGCCTGTGGGTGTCGTTACCGTGGTTTCGGGCTGCTCAACCGCCACTTGCAGGCCGCCATTGGTGTAGCGGATCAAAGGCTGGCGATCGAAGACCGTGCCCGGTGTCACGCCGATAAAGTCCAGCGTTTCGGGTAAGGCGCCGACATCCTGAAAGGTCGACCATGTCTGGCCGAACAGCCAGTTATCATAGGTGAGATAGGCCTGGCGCACGCGCGGGATAAAGCTGTTCGAGATACGTTCATTGCCGCCGGCGGTGACCATAAAATCAAGCTCGATGACTGAGGAGAGGGTATGATCATCGCCGACATCTGTCGCGGTTTTGAAGAAGAAGCGCGTCTGGCGGATATTGAAGTCGGTATCGAAACCGGAAGGATCGCCACCCACCGGGATCAGGCCGGGGATGAGAAAATCACGCGCAATGCTGCTGGAATCGACGACACCGCCGCTGGTGCGCTCGCTGATTGCATCCATCTTCACATAACCGCCATAGGTGATGCTGGTATTGCCCACTTTGAAACCATCGCCCAGAACATCGCGATTGGCGATCAGCTTGTCATTGACCTCGACGATGCTGAGCTCAACATCTTCTACTTTTTGTGCAGCTTGCTCGCTGCGTTCTGCAAGTTCGCGCGTCTCCTCAACCGCTTGCTTGACCTCCGCAACCATGGCGCGGTCCTGTTCGCCCTGCTGTTCTTTCTGATCCATTCGGGTGATCAGCGTTTCAACCAGCGATTCCAGCCTGTCCAGCCGCTCTTCAATGCTGGTCTCCTGTGCGATAGCGGGTGCCGGTGTCAGGCAGCTTGCCGCGAGCAACAGCCCGAAAAGTGCAGTTCTTTTGTTATGTTTTGCCATCTTGTCCTCCCCATGATGGTTCGGAACAACGTGCCAAAACCGCGGCAGCAGCGACATTAGCCAATGGTCTATACGACCAATGTCGCAAATCGCTTTGGCGGTGGTTCTGCTATCCAAAGAGTCGACGCAATAGGGCGGCAATCTATGGATGGTGGAGACGGGCGATGAATGATATCCAGGATCAAAAGACTTTCAGGGAGCGGACAATGGCAGCAGATCAGTCAGCAAAAACCGGGGCAGATATCGTGCCCGCACCACCTCAGGCCAACACCCATTGCACTGCGGCCGATTATGACAGGCTCTATGCCCAGAGCGTATCGGACCCTGATGCATTTTGGGGAACACAGGCCGAGCGTATAGACTGGATGACACCGCCAACAGTGATCAGTAACTGGGACTATGATCCGGTAGATATCAAATGGTTTGAAGATGGCGTGCTGAATATCTGCCACAACGCGCTGGACCGCCATGTTGCGGCCGGGAAAGGCGATGTCACCGCGCTGATTTTTGAGCCTGACGATCCCAATAGTGAAGCGCGCAAACTGACCTATGCCGAATTGCTCAGCGAAGTCAGCAAAATGGCAAATTGCCTGAAAGCCATGGGCGTCAAAAAAGGTGACCGCGTTACCATCTATATGCCAATGATCCCAGAAGGTGCGATGGCGATGCTCGCCTGTGCACGTATTGGCGCGATCCATTCGGTTGTGTTCGGCGGGTTCTCGCCCGAGGCATTGGCCGGTCGGATTGAGGATTGTGGCAGCCGTTTTGTCATCACCGCCGATGCTGGTCTGCGTGGTGGCAAGACCGTGCCGCTAAAGGCCAATGTCGATGCCGCAATTGATGAGCCCGATCACGAAACGCCGCTGGATGGCGTTCTGGTGGTCAACCATGTCGGCGCCGATATCGCGATGGTGCAAGGCCGCGACCATTGGTATCATAAGCTGGCAGCGACTGTTTCCAATGACTGCGCGTGCGAGCCTATGGCGGCGGAAGACCCGCTGTTCATCCTTTACACCTCTGGCTCCACCGGCAAGCCCAAGGGTGTGTTGCACACCACTGGCGGCTATGCCGTCTGGACGGCGACGACATTTCATTATGTCTTTGATTATCAGCCGGGTGAAGTTTTCTGGTGCAGCGCCGATATCGGCTGGGTCACCGGTCACAGCTATATCGTCTACGGCCCGTTGCTCAACGGCGCCACCGAGGTGATGTTTGAAGGCGTACCCAACTATCCCGATTTCAGCCGTTTCTGGCAGGTAATCGAGAAATATCAGGTCAATATCTTCTACACTGCCCCTACGGCTATCCGTGCGTTGATGCGTGAGGGCGATGAGCCGGTGAAAGCGCATGATCGGTCTTCGTTGCGGCTATTGGGCACAGTTGGTGAACCGATTAATCCGGAGGCCTGGCGCTGGTATCATCAGGTCGTGGGTGAGGGACGCTGCCCGATTGTCGATACGTGGTGGCAGACCGAGACGGGCGGCACGATGATTACCACCTTGCCTGCCGCGCATGACATGAAACCGGGCAGTGCAGGCAAGCCTTTCTTCGGTATCCAGCCGCAACTGGTGGATAATGAAGGTGGTGTATTGGAAGGCGCGACCGATGGCAATCTGTGCATCATCGCGAGCTGGCCGGGCCAGGCGCGCAGCGTTTATGGCGATCATGAGCGTTTCGAGCAGACCTATTTCAGCACCTATAAAGGCAAATACTTCACCGGCGATGGCTGCAAGCGCGATGAGGACGGCTATTACTGGATCACCGGCCGGGTCGATGATGTCATCAACGTTTCGGGCCACCGCATGGGCACTGCCGAGGTAGAAAGCGCCTTGGTGTCGCACGCCAAAGTCGCTGAAGCTGCCGTGGTTGGTTATCCGCACGATATCAAGGGGCAGGGCATATATTGCTATGTCACGCTCAATGCCGGTGAGGAGCCGTCAGACGAGCTGGTGGCGGAACTGCGCAAACATGTACGTACCGAAATCGGACCGATTGCGACGCCCGACCATCTGCATCTGACTCCGGGTCTGCCGAAAACGCGTTCCGGCAAGATCATGCGGCGCATCTTGCGCAAGATTGCCGAGAATGATTATGGCTCGCTGGGTGACACCTCGACATTGGCGGACCCCAGCATTGTTGATAGTCTGATCGAAGGAAGGTTGAACCGCTAAAGCCCATGCCACGCATCGTCATAACCGATGATCATCCGCTGTTCCGCAGTGCCTTGTCACAGGCGGTGTCTAAAGTCTGGCCGGATGCGGATATTGTCGAGGCGGAGACGATAGCACAGGCCCGCAGCGCACTAGAGGATGCAGCGAGTGACCTGCTATTGCTCGACGTGCATCTGCCCGACAGCAATGGCCTGACCGCCTTGCTCGATTTCCGGCAGGATTTCCCGGCGATGCCGATCGCTATTGTGTCAGCGAGTGAGGAAGCGGGTGTCAGCAACGCGGCGCAGAGCCTGGGGGCGTGTGCCTTCATTCCCAAATCCGCGCCGCTGGAGGATATGCGCAGGGCCTTGGCGGCTGTGGAGCAAGGCGATTTCTGGTTCCCGATTGCCACCGAAACCAGTGATGCGGATAATGATGATTTCACCAAACTGGCCAGCCTTACCCCGGCGCAGCGACGCATATTGATGCTGATAAATGAAGGCCTGCTCAACAAGCAGATCGCGTTCCAGATGGATATTTCCGAAGCGACGGTGAAGGCGCATATCACCGCGATTTTCCGCAAGCTGGGCGTGATTAACCGGACTCAGGCGGTGCTGATTGCCCAGAAACTTGATGTGCCGCTTCCAGTGACGAATATGCCGTAAAGTCTTCCTGCCCTTCACCTCTGGCGATGGATAGCGATTAAATGGCAGAGTTTTCGCCTTGCGTCGGCCCCGCGCAGGCGGGGCCAGGGCTACTTTATTCCCACGCGAAGACGCAAAGCCGCGAAGAGATAGCGCAAACAGGAACCTTCTTTGCGTCTTCGCGTCTTTGCGTGAGTCTTTCAAGAAAAGCCCTGGCCCCGCCTGCGCGGGGCCGACGATACGATAGACCGTGACTCATTTACCTGCATAGCCCCCCGCTGCAACATGCTGCCCAAAAGTGCGCGCAGAGCCATCGGGGAGGCGGGTTTTAGCTGTCGTTCAAAGCCCATTTGCGCGCATAGCTGTTTTGTGGTTTCTGTATCGTCTGCCGTCAGCATGATGACCGGCGGATTCGCATCCCAATGTGCGACCAGATGGGTATAGATCTGATCCCCGGTAACGCCATCATCGAGCTGATAATCGAGGATCAGCAGATCGGGGCAGGGCGGTATCTGGCCATTAATATGTGTCGCCGTCTCAACCTGACAGCCCCAGCGGCTCAGGAGTCCGGACAAGGCTTCGAGCGCATGCTCATCATTGTCGATGCACAATATTGCAGCTTGTGGAACAGCGCTTCGCGGCGTTGCCTGCGCTGTCTCCTCAGCGGCGGACTCTGCATCTGCCTCAACCGGCATGGTTATGGAGAAACAGCTCCCTTTACCAGGCGCAGACATGAGCTGTATCTCGCTGCCCAGCAGATCAGCCAGTCGCTGCGCCAGTGCCAGCCCCAGACCCACACCTTTCTTGCCGTCATTGTCCGGAAGTTGGCGAAACTCCTGAAAGATCAGTTCCTGATGCTCTTCGGCGATGCCGGGGCCGGTGTCATGGACCTGGATATCAATATGCTCACCGCGCCGCCGTGCGCCGATAATGATCCGGCCCGATTGGGTATAGCGGATCGCATTGGAAACAAGATTCTGCAAGATGCTGACAAACATGCCCTTGTCGGTATGCAGGGTGAGCGAACAGGATTTGACCTTGAGCGCCAAGCCCTTTTGCGCCGCGCGCTCGGCAAATTGCGTCTCCAGATCGGACAATAGCTGATTGACCGGGAAGCGGCTCGGCGAGGGCTTCAAACCGCCGCCATCCAGCTTGGAAATATCGAGCAATGTGCGCAGCAAATTGTCCGCCATTGAGATGCTGTGATCAATTTGCTGCACCAGCTTTTTGGCGGGCGCATTGTCGGGGCGGATTTCCTCTTCCAGCGCCGAGGTAAACAGCCGCGCCGCGTTCATCGGCTGCACCAGATCATGGCTGGCGGCGGCGAGGAAACGGGTTTTGGATTGCGTTGCCTGTTCAAGCGCGGCATTGGCTTCGGTTAGCTGCTGCGTCCGCTCGGCAACCTTCGCCTCAAGCGCCTGCTCGGCGCGGCGGTCGGCAGTAATATCGGTATAGCTGGTAACATAACCGCCATCGGGCGCGGGATTGCCCTGAATGCGCAAGATGCGACCATCGCCCTGTTCGCGCTCCTGAAAATGCCGTGTACCCTGGCGCATGAAATCGAGGCGCTTCTCAACCTGACGCGCGATCTCCGCCTCAACCGTGCCAATATGTTCAAGATTGAAGCGGATAAGTGCCGCAATTGGTTGGCCCACCACGGCGAGATTGTCCGGCAGGTCGAACATCTCGACATAGCGCTCATTCCACGCCACCAGCCGCATATCGCGGTCCACCAGAGCGACACCCTGATCAATATTTTCAATCGCAATCTGCAGCAGGTCGCCGCTGAATTTCAGCTTTTGTGAGGTCTCGCCGAGCAGGGCCAGCACCTCTTCGGGTGGTATAGGTTCACCATCGCGCACCGATTGCATGAAAGTGGCGGCCGAGGCTGAGCCCAACACCCCGGCAATCTGCCGCTCCGCCATACGGATCAATGGGCCATCGGCGGGGTCACGGTCGGCATAGAACAGCCCATTGGCATCGCGCATGGCAGAGAGGACATCATGGGTACGCTGCGGCCCGATAAACTGACGCAGCAACAGCCGGATATCGGCAACGCGAAGCTGTGATTGGGTGGCAAGCGCTTCGGGAATATCCAGCCCGGTTGCGAAGGCGGTCGCCTGGGCGCGATCCACCACTGTATCGCGCGCCAGCAGCGACACGGTGATATAGAGCGCAACGTTCAAGCTCGTGGCAAGGACGACGCCGGAGACCAGTGGATCGGGGTGAATGGAAAAGGCCGGGATGCCGCCATTGAGCGAGGGTAGCAGCAACAGCATCAGCCATCCGCCAAAGCCTGCTGCGAGCCCGGCCAACATCCCCTGTCTTTTGCCACCGCGCCAGACCAGCCCGCCCACCAGTCCGGGGACAAATTGCGTCACCAGTGCGAAAGACAATGTGCCGAGGCTGGCCAGCAATGCGCCTTCCTGCACCACCAGATAATAGCCATAGGCCAGCGTCAGCAAGCCGACCATGATAATGCGCCGCAAAGGTTGCACCAGTGTGGCAATGCGGCTGGCGCGGCGATTACCGTCGGCGACCGAGCGCAGCATCACCGGCAGCACCAGATCATTGGCGATCATCCCCGATAGCGCCACGGTGGAGACGATAATCATCCCGGTTGCTGCCGATATGCCGCCGAGGAAAACAAACACCGCCATCGCATCGGCGCCTTCAGCCAGCGGCAATGTCATCATGATCATATCCGGCGCGGCCATGGCATTGGGCAGTAAGGTCAGCCCAGCCATGGTCACGGGAATGACCGCCAGACTGATCAGCAGCAGATAGGCCGGGAAGACCCAACGCATCGGCTGGTGTGAGCCCTCATTAGGAGCCTCAACAATCGTCATATGGAACTGACGTGGCAGGCACAGCGCCGCCGATGCGGCAATCACCGTCAGCACCACAAAACGCGCATCAATCTGGCCGAGATTGAAAACGTCCGAAAATAGGGGCGCATTTCCGGCATTTGCAGTGTCGGCTGCGCTGTCCGGCAGCAACAGCCATAATGCAAAGACCCCCATAGCCACCAAAGCAAGCAGTTTGACGACCGATTCAATCGCTATGGCTGCCACAAGGCCGCGATTCTGATCGCTGATATGCGCCCGGCGGGTGCCGAACAATATAGCGAACATCGCCATGCTAATGGTCACCGCAAAGACCAGACTGTCGGTGCTCAGCAATTGCGGTGCCAGAGCCGTCATAGCGTCGCCAACCGATTTCAATTGCAGCGCCATATAAGGCAGCGCGCCAATAGCGGCTATCAGCGTTACCGTTGCTGCAACAATCGGGCTCTTACCATAGCGCGCGGCGAGAAAATCGGCGATGGAGGTGCTGTGCTGCGCCTTGGCGACGCGCAGTGTTTGTCGCAACAGGCCATAGCCCAAGGTAAACAGCAGGATCGGCCCGAAATAGATCGGCAGAAATTGCCAGCCGGAAACTGCGGCGGAACCCACCGCGCCGAAAAAGGTCCAGCTGGTGCAATAGACGCCGATAGCAAGCGCATGCACATAGGCGATGCCGCGTGGCGCTTCTGTGGCGTTGCGGTCTTCGCGATGCGCCACCCAGAAGAGCAGGGCGACATAGACCGCCGTCAGCAGCAGCGCGATCACCAGGATCATGCCATCTATCCTTCCCAGCTCCTATCCCCTGTCGGCCCGCGCTTCTTTGCTGTGACGCTGGTGCCGATAATGGCGGCAAGCCTAGTCTTTCTGCGGCATAAAGAAAAGGGGCACCCGAAGATGCCCCTTTCCTCCTGCGACCCCGGGAGAGACCGGGAAGCTGTCATCCGCTTAGTGCGCAGCGGCGTCTCCTGCACCGCGGGGCACTCTGATCGAGTCCACCAGCTGGCGGATTTCGATCGGTGGCGATGTCGTGACCTTCGAGACGATTATCGCTACACCGAAGTTGATCAGCATACCGATCACACCAATGCCTTCAGGCGAGATGCCAAACAACCAGTTGGCCGCGACATTCGCATCGGGCGACACCACGAACTTGAAGTAGACGATATAGCCAAAGGTGAAGACCAGACCGCTGATCATCCCGGCAATCGCGCCTTCCTTGTTCATGAACTTCCAGAAGATGCCCATGAAGATCGCCGGAAACAGCGAGGCTGCTGCCAGACCAAAGGCAAAGGCCACGACCTGCGCCACCCATCCCGGCGGATAGATGCCGAGATAGCCCGCGACCAATATCGCCGCCGTCGCCGCGACACGCGCGGCCAGCAGCTCGCCCTTCTCGCTGATTTGCGGTGCGAAGGTCGATTTGAGCAGGTCATGGCTGATCGATGACGAGATCACCAGCAACAGACCCGCTGCGGTCGACAGTGCCGCGGCCAGACCACCAGCGGCGACCAGCGCCACCACCCATCCGGGCAGATCGGCAATCTCCGGATTGGCCAGCACCATGATATCGCGGTCAACATAGACCTCATTGGTGCTGTCGGCATTGCTGGTATTGGATACCAGCCGCTCGCCATTGGCACCGGTCTCGCCGGTAAATTCCGGCTTGCCTTCAAACGCATCGCCAGAGCTATAGGTCATCACCCCGTCGCCATTTTTGTCCTGCCAGACGATCAGGCTGTTGGCCTCCCAATTGCGGAACCATTCGGCGCTCTCGCTATATTCCACATTGTTGACGGTATCGACGAAGTTCAGCCGGGCAAAGGCACCCACAGCCGGCGCCGTGGTGTAGAGCAGGGCGATGAATACCAGCGCCCAGCCTGCTGATTTGCGTGCATCCGAAGCCTTGGGCACAGTGAAGAAACGCACGATCACATGCGGCAAACCCGCGGTGCCGACCATCAGCGCCATGGTGATGCAGAATATGTCGATGGTCGATTTCGATCCCTCAGTATAGGCCCCGAAACCCAAGTCCTGTAACACCATGTCGAGCTTTTGCAGCACATACATCCCCGAGCCATCATTGACCTGCGAACCCAAGCCGATTTGCGGGATCGGGTTGCCGGTGATCAGGAAGCTGATGAAGAAGGCCGGAACCATATAGGCGAAGATCAGCACGCAGAATTGCGCGACCTGGGTATAGGTGATGCCCTTCATGCCGCCGAGAACCGCATAGACGAACACAATCGCCATGCCGATGATCACGCCCATGGTAATGTCGACATCGAGAAAGCGCGAGAACACAATCCCGACACCGCGCATCTGGCCGGCAATATAGGTGAAGCTGATCATGATCAGGCAGATCACCGCGACCACACGCGCGACCTTGGAATAGTAACGCGTGCCGATAAAATCAGGCACGGTGAACTGGCCGAATTTGCGCAAATAGGGTGCGAGCAGCAACGCCAGCATGACATAACCGCCGGTCCAGCCCATGAGATAGACCGAGCCGTCATAGCCGAGAAAAGCAATGAGCCCCGCCATCGAGATAAAGCTCGCCGCGCTCATCCAGTCGGCTGCTGTGGCCATGCCATTGACCACCGGATTGACGCCGCCGCCGGCAACATAAAACTCTTTGGTCGATCCGGCGCGGCTCCATACGGCGATGCCGATATAGAGCGCGAAAGAGACGCCGACAAAGATGTAGATTAGCGTTTGGGTATCCATCTCAGCCTCCCTCAATCGTCCAGATCATATTTGCGTTCGATCTGCTTCATACGGACGGTGTAGAAGAAGATCAGGCCGATAAAGACATAGATCGACCCCTGTTGCGCAAACCAGAAACCGAGCGGATATCCGCCCAGCGCGAATTGATCGAGAAACGGCCGGAACAATATCCCTGCGCCGAAAGAGACGAGGAACCATATCGCCATAAGCGTGACCAACAGACGGATATTCTCCTTCCAATAGGCCTGTTCCGCCTTAGTGGTTTCACCTTCATTGTCAGACATTGGAACCTCCCCTTCTCGTGTCCTGATCAGGGCGGTTTCCCCTGATTTTGCCCAAAGCTAAAGCAGGAGACGGATTTTGATAGCGCGACTTTGGTATTAGAGATTGGCGCAAACTAAATATGGTCTCGTCATTGCGAGCGAAGCGAAGCAATCTAGGGCATGTCGCGCTGCTCTGGATTGCCGCGTCGCTTCGCTCCTCGCAATGACACGTTCCTGATCCAGGTTAGATCACATCGGACACAGCACATCACCCAGTGTAAGCGAAGGCGCATCCTTGCGCGCCAATTGCGCCAGGAACAGCTCGGCACAGGCGATCGCATCGGTCAGGCCGTCATGCGCGCGATACCAGGGCAGGCCATATTGGGCCCGCAGCTTGCCGAGACGCAGCCCGTCAGCGGCGCGCACTTTCGGAAACCAGTGTTCTTCCAGATGTTTGGTACAGATGAAGCGTCCAAGAAACGGCACACCAAATTGCCGTTGGCAGGCGGTGTTGAGAAATTGCGCCTCAATCTGCGCGAAATGCGCCAGCACCACCGCACCATTCAGCGCCTCCAGCAATTCACCCAGCACCTCGGCCTCGGGCGCGCCTTCAGCGGCGGCACTGTCGGTAATCTGGTGGATGGTCACTGCTTTTGCTTCGAGCCCCTTGGTGACATGGATGCGCCGTCTGCGTGCGCCGGAGAGAGCAATGCCGCCGCTGCGCAGCGTTACCCATCCCACCTCCAGCAGCGCCGCATCCTCAGCCAGTCCATCGCTTTCAAAATCCAGCGCTATAATCGACACGTCGCCCAAGGGCGTATCCGGCGCGAGCTGCGGCGCGGCATAATAGCCTTGCATCGCGGTGCCCTTTGCTTCAGCCACCACTTTTTTCCATTGCCGCTGCCATAAAGGCTCGGCCAGCCAGCCGGGCAGCCCCAAAGACCCGGCAAGGCTCAACTAATGCCCCCGGCATGGCGGCGGCTGATATTCTCAAGATGGGTTTTGATGAGGCGGAAAGCGTCTTTCAGATGCTCGCGTTCAAAGCTGGAAAGCGTCTCGGGATTAAGATTGTTGGTCGGCGCTTTGCCCGCCTTGATCTGCCGCGCCTGATGCCGGAAGCGGGTTTCACGGACAAACTCAAAGCAATCGGCAAGATCGGCGCTGCCCTCGCCGCTAATCTGGTCAGCATCGCATGCTGCACTCAGCCGGTTGATGGTGGATATCGGACTCAATCCCGCCGCCAGCGCATGCACCCGGCCAATATCGACGAGCGGCGCAATTGCCTGATGCTTGAGGTCAAGCGCATTACCTTCCTGCTCATCATGTTCGAGCAGGAAGTTGCGGAAAAAGCCTAAAGGAATGCGCGTCGTCGCGGCGGCGCGGGCGATAAAGGAGACGAATATCCGGTTCGCCTTGCTCCAGCTCAGCACCTGCTCGCGCAATGTGTCAACCAGCTTTGCCTCGCCGGAAACACAGCGCATATCAAAGAATATCGTGGTGTTAAGGACGTTGTCGGGATCGGGCGTTTCAATCCATCGCCGATAGCGCGCCAGCCAGTTTTTCAGCGGTTGGCGCCATTTGTCATTGGTCGCCATGATATCGCCGGGGCAATAAATATAGCCCGCACTGTTCAACCCGTCGCATAGCCGTTGCGCCAATGCCGCGAAATATTCGCCATGCTGGGCTTCATCATAGCTGTCGTCGAGGATGAAGCCATTGTCCTGATCCGATCCGCCCGCCTGCTCCGAGCGCGCCAATGAGCCAAACACCACCAGCGCATAGGGAATCGGTGGCGGGCCAAGTGCTGCTTCGGCGAGTTCAATCAACCGCTTATGCGCTGCCTCGCCAATTGCCGAGACAAAGCGCGCAATATGGTCGGCATCGACACCGCTATCGACGAGATGGACAATCACCTGCGTCAATTTCTTCGCCGCTTGGGCGACCGCGGCGGGATCAGCGGCGGCGTTAATCTCGGAAACCACATGCAGCGCGTTCATGCCCAGCCTTGTGAGCAGATCATTGGCGCTTAGCACCCCGATAATCGCGCCCGCATCATTGGTCACGGGAAGATGATGAATATCATAGCGCGACATAATCAGCTTGGCCGACAGCGCCTGCTCCGCACCGCTGATCGTCATCGGATCAAGCGTCATGATTTCGCTGACCGGGCGATCATAGGCCAACTGCTTGGCCACCACCCGGCGGCGCAAATCCTTGTCAGTGATAATCCCCACCAGCCTGCCATGATCACAAATCGGCAGGGTCGAGACATTCTGCTCCAGCATGATCGCGGCGCAATCGGCAATACTCATTACCGGGCCTCCGGTTGCGACCTCCGTGCGTCGCAACAGGTTACGCACCGGTACGCCCAGCATCGGCTGGCTCGCCTTGCCCTCATTGTCAGATCGCAACGCCTCAACCGCTTTCCGCAACCGCTGGGTTTCATCGCTATGGAAGAAATCCTGCACCGCCTGGTGCTCGTTATGCAGCGCAAGAAAATCGTCCGCATCAAGCTGGTAAACCAGCGTATCCTCCAGCGCGACCACCTGATTGCGCGTCCGGTCCCCGCGCAGTAGCGAGGGATAGCCAAAGCACTGGCCCTCACCCAGGCGATGGTTCAACTCGGTCCCGCCAATACGCAGCTCAACCGCGCCGGAGCGGACAATGCTAAAAAGCTGATTGGGCGCATCGGCCTCGACAAGGGTGCTGCCACTGCGAAAATAGCGAATATGGATTTTGGTTGAGAGATACGACAGAACGGCACCCTCAAGCGCGCCAAAAGGCGAAAACTGCGCCAGAAAAGACCGGACTTCCTCAACTTCCATATCATACCCACCGCCGCTGGAAGCACCATGCTAGCAGCAGAAGGCAACAGAGGTAATACGACTTTCTGCTAGGTGCATCCTTGGTTAAGGATTGAAGGTCAGCTTAGCATCGGAACGCATCACACCCACTATGCCAGCGATAGCGGATAAGGGAGTCCTAGCCCTCATCATCTGCGCGCTGCGCTTCTATCCAAGCCGCCACATGTGCCTCGAGCACATCCAGCGGCACCGCGCCCTGTTCCAGCACCGTGTCATGAAAGGCGCGAAGGTCAAAATCATCGCCCAGCGTCTCTTCCGCCTTGCCGCGTAACTCGCGGATTTTCAGCTCGCCGATTTTGTAAGCCAATGCCTGCCCCGGCCAGCTGATATAGCGATTGACCTCGGCATCGATATTGGCGGCGGTCAGTGCGGTATTGTCGAGCATGAAATCCACCGCTTGCTGCTTGGACCAGCCTTTGGAATGAATGCCGGTATCCACCACCAGCCGACAGGCGCGCCACATTTCATAGGACAAGCGCCCCATATTCTTGGCCGGTGTATCATACAGCCCCATCTCGATGCCCAGCCGCTCTGAATACAGCCCCCAGCCTTCGACAAAGGCGGTAAAGAACGCGCCATATTTGCGGAAATCAGGCATATCCAGTTCCTGCTGCAAAGCGATCTGGTGATGATGGCCGGGTACGGCTTCATGTACGCTGAGCGCCGGAATTTCCCAGAATGGGCGCTGGTCGAGCTTGGATGTGTTGACATAATAGGTGCCTGATATGCCGATATCGGGCGAGCCGGGATTGTAATAGGCGGTGGTGGTGCCCTCGGCGGTTTCTGCCGGGATTTCCCGGATGCCATAGGGCAGACGCGGGAGGCGGTAGAACAGGGTGGGCATTTTGCCGTCGATAATCTTGGTGACGCGGGCGACCTTCTCCATCAGCTCTTCGGGCGTCTTGGCATAGTATTTGGGGTCGGTGCGCAGATGCTCGATAAAGGCTTCGCGGCTTTCATATCCCGCTTCTGCCGCCACCTCCTCCATCTCGGCGCGGATACGCGCGACCTCGCTGAGGCCTATATTGTGGATTTCATCAGCGGTGAGATCGGTGGTCGTCATCTCCGCGATGCGAAAGGCGTAATATGCGTCGCCCCCCGGTTGGGCTGATACCCCCGGCTCGACTGCACATGCCGGGGCATAGCTGGTGATATACCAGTCGGCATGTTCGCGTAGTTCGGGGTACAGCACATCACTGATAATCGTTTCTGTGCGCGCCGCCAGCGCGTCAAATTCGGCCTGATCCATGGTTGCCGGTTTGGGCCGGGTAAAGGGTTCATAGAAGCGCGTCGCTTTGGGATCGTCTGCAATCAGGCCGGTGATCGAGACCTCATAGCCCTGCATCGCGTCACAGGGCAGGGTATAGCCGCCGGCAATCGCCTGATCGGCGATTGCGATATTGGTATCGTTGATCTGTGGATATTGCGCCAGCCGGTCGACATAGCTTTTGTAATCCGCGGCGTTACGAAAAGGCGAATTGATCGCCATGCTGGCGAAATTCTGATGCCAGCCGGAGCGGTTGGTGAAATTGATGACACGCTGGCCGAAGGAATCACGCTGGATGGTCTCATTCAGTGTGCGGCGCAGTATGCCGTAATTGACCTTCTGTTCCGGCGTCAGCGCCGTCTCATCAATCGCTTCAAGACGCTGCAGAAACTCCTTAGCTTTGTCCGCCTGGCTGGTTTGTGCCTCCAGACTCGGGTCAGATACCTTGCCCTCATATCCGGCAACGTCGAGCTGGCTGGCAAAGACCGGGCTTTGGCTCAGTGCATATTGCCAGGATTCCTCGATCAACTGGTCGAGATCATCTCCGGGCGCAGCCTTTGCTGCTGTACCCATAACCAAAACCAGCGCCACAGCCGCTGTTCCCGACAGAGCCCTGCCAAATATCTGATTCCGCATCCGTCATCCCCCAATGTAAAATTGATTTTTCAAAGGGATATACGCATTTCCATGGGTTGTCATCATTGTGTCAAAGCCGCACTGCATGGCGTGTAGCGATCAAAAGGGGAAGACAATGCTTCGCGTAATATTGACGATTTCGGCTGCGCTGGCCGTGGCTGGTTGCACGGCCAACAGTGCCAATTATGCACCGCAGGGCGATCTTGCCGAGGCGGAACTGCCGCCCTTGCGTTTCCCCGAAACCGGGCAAGAGGCGTTGCGTCCCTATTATGCCGGGCTGGATCGTGACAGCCTGCCCGTCGCTGGGCCCAATGCCGCGCTTGACGAGAGTAAGGCACTGACCCGGATCGCTTTTGGCTCCTGCTATAATGAGAATCGCCCGGCGGATATCTGGGGGCAGATCAGCAAGACCGATCCGGATATGTTCCTGATGATCGGTGACAATATCTATGGCGATACAGGCTCTAACTGGGCGGCGAATCTGCCCAGCGTTCAGCGCTCCTACGCCAAGCTGGCGGCGACACCCGAATTTCAGGAGTTCCGCGCTAATATCCCGATGATGACCAGCTGGGACGATCATGATTATGGCGCCAATGATGCCGGCGGCGCCTTTGCCTTCAAGGAATATGCCGAGCGGCTTTATGAGACCTTTTGGGATTCCCCGCGCGAGGTAAAGGCACGGCCCGGCGTCTATGAAAGCCGGATGGTTGGCCCGGAAGGCAAAAAGGTACAGATCATCCTGCTCGACACCCGCTATTTCCGCTCCGATCTGCTGCGCAAGCCCTATCGCATGGAACGCTGGGCGATGGGTAACTATGCCGAAGACAGCGACCCGGAAGCGACGATATTGGGCGATGCACAATGGGAATGGCTGGCGCAGGAATTGCGCAAACCGGCCGATTTGCGGCTGATCTTTTCCTCGATCCAGGTCATCACCAAAGCGCATGACTTTGAAAGCTGGTCCAACTTCCCCCTGGAGCAGGAACGTCTCTATAGCCTGTTGACCGCTTACAATATCGACAACGCCGTATTGCTTTCCGGTGATCGTCATTCGGGCGGGCTGTATCGCACGCAATTGCCGGGCAAAGACAAGCCGTTATGGGAGCTGACCTCAAGCTCGCTCAACTATTCCTTCCGCAGCGGCGACACCGGCGACCGCGAACCGGATGAACACCGCGTCGGCGGGTTTTTCAGCGACGAGAATTTCGGCCAGATCGATATTGATTGGGACGGCAAAAAGGTAAAGCTGACCCTGACCCGCAGCGATGGTGAAACGCTGATCAGTCAGGATGTTCCAGCGCTGCAATAAATCTCTCTCCCCTCCTCTTCAGAGGAGGGGCAGTGAGACTTAGCGAGCGGAGCGAGCTTTAGTCGCAGCGGGGTGGTCCTGCGGAATGCAATGAGCTTTGTAACTTCACTACCCCAACCCCTCCTCTTCAGAGGAGGGGCTAATCACAACGTCATCCTCTCCAAAAGATAGCCGCGCAGCGCATAAGCACTATCGTCATCAATCGCGTGTACCGTCAGTGGGAACACCGTTGAGCCGCCGGCGACGCCGATGGTGATACTGGCTTTACCGAAGGCGCGTTGGACAATGTTTTGGCTGACATCGACCGACTGGATTTTCTTCAGCGGCAGCACCGTATGATGCTGGCGCCAAAAGCCATGATGCACATGCAGATAATTGTCGGTGCTGGCGTAAAGATGATGCCGCCATCGCAGCCATCCAAAAAGTAGCACCAGCAGCGGCAACAGCAAGAGTGCGCCCAATATGGGTCGCGCCGACACAAAGACCAGCACCGACAGACCAAGGGTAAGCAGCAGTGCGAGCGGAATAAATGGCACAAGCCAATATGTCGGCGACACAGGATGCAGCGCATTGCGTTCTAATTGGATATCTATTCCGGCGCGCGCGGCGACGGACTGGACTTCATCGCGCGTTGCCAGCGGCGCAACGACATGGTCGCTACCCTCATCGCCATCGCTGGCAAGCGACTGGAATTTGAGCGCGTGCCAGCCAAAGCGGCGGCGGATTGGCCCGGTAATCGTCACCGCCGTCTGCACCCGGTGCAGTGGCATGGCGACATCAGTGAGTGTCAGCAGCCCGCGGCGGCGGCGGAAGGCCTTGCCATTATCCTCCAGCCGAAAGCCATATTCGCGCAGCACTACCTGAACCATGCCGGTGAGAAAGCCGACGAGCAGCAATCCAGCCAGCCCTGCCAGTGTGACGCAGATCTGGCCAGCTCTGCCAATCGCGCCAACCTGTGATTGTATCGCACCGACGCGACTGTCGACATTCTCGCCCGTCACTGTGCCCACGATTGTATCCGCATCGATAATATCGTCGGGCAACAGGAAATCGAGATTCTGGAAGATGGCGAACAGAAAAGCGAAGATCGCCAGTGAGAAGCTGAAAATGCCGAGAATGAAGAGCCTCTTCCCATCCATGGCGTAGATAAGCTCGCCATCGGCTTCCGCCACGGCAGTAGGAGCGCTATCGGGTTCAGCCTCACCAGCGGCAGAAGCCGGCATTTCGGCTGCCACCTGACCTGCCTTGCGCTCTCTTATTGTGTCACGAATGGCATCGGCGCGCTCGAGCAGCACCGAATCCAGTTCGCCATCAGAACCGCCACCGCTGCCGGTTTCCAGCTTGACCGTCGCAAGCCCGAAAATCCGCGCTAGCAGATTTTGCTCGATATTGACGTCCTGCACCCGTTCATAGGGGATGGAACGACTGTTACGGGAGAGCACGCCGCTGGTGATGCGGATTTCGCTGTTTCCAAGGCTGAAAGTGAAGCGCGACCATTTCAGCCAGGTGAAGAAAAGCGCAACAAGGGTGGAGACAATGATGAAGCCGCCGATAAAGCCGATTGCCCGACTCATTTCATCGCGCATGGCGAAATAGATCGGGATGGCGGCGAAGGCGAAGCGCGGCAGAAATGCAATCATCGCCAGAACCAGGGTCAAAGGGTGTAAGCGTTCCCCTGCGGCACCGGCCGCGCTCTGCTTCTGCTCTGAGTCAACAGATGCCATATCGGCATTGGCGGCATCGCTCATATCATTTCCTGGCGTATATGGCGGCGCATCTCCTCGCGCATGGCATCTGCGGTGCCGGGCTCGAGACCGGGCAGGCTGACGATATTGTTATGCGTGCCTGCAGTATGCACCACCAAAGTGGCAACGCCGCACATGCGTTCAATCGGGCCTTGCCCGACATCAATATGCTGGATGCGGTTAAACGGCACAATGGTATCGGTGCGGAAGAGAAAACCGCGCAGAACGCGAAGCCGGTCATCCTCCATGGCATAGCCCCAGCGGCGATATTTCCGCTCGGGCAGTATCACCACGATCAGGGCATAAAGCACCAACGCGACCAGTGAGATTGGGCCAAAGGTCCCGCCCTCGCTGGCAATGGCCGCATCGGCGATCACAAGCCCGATAAGGACTGGCAAGAACATGATCGCTGTGCTGATGCGGATCACCTGTTTCTGCGGTGGATGCAACGGGGTGAGCCCAAGATTATAGCTGCCCTCCAACGGCGCGCCGATGCGGCCATAGTCCGGTGTTTCAGAGCTGGTCAGCCCTGCCTCGGACGCAAGTTCTCCTGCCGTGTTGGTTATCGTTCCGCTAGTGCTGGTCATGCCAAGCGATATGGCAAGAGTGTATTACATTTGCAAGGCAGTACGTATTGGCTTCTCTATAGCGCTGCTGAGTAGAGTTTCAGCAAGGCACTCCAGACGCGTTCGGCCTCATCCTGGTCGTAAACCGGGGAGTCGGGGACGGTCCAGCCATGGTCCGCGGCATAGACCTCGATCTCGGCTGGGCGCTGCGCTTCTTCGGCCACCTGGGCTAGAACCGTCATGGCTTCGGGCTGTTTGGCATCGTCATTCTGCGCAATGGCAAACAGGAAGCTCGCTTGGGTTTCGCCGATCAGTGCATGCGGGCTTGTTGCATTGCCTTCACGCACCAGACCGCCACCATGAAAGCTGGCTGCGGCCTTGATCCGATCGGGGACAGCGGCAGCGCTCCACACGGTGAACGGGCCGCCCATGCAATAGCCCTGATTGCCGATGCCCCGGTTGGTATCGACTGCCTCTTGCCCATCGAGCCATTGCACCAGTGCCTTCGCATCGGAACCGATGGTTTCGGCGGATAGCTTCCGGCGCCAGGGGCCAACTTTCTCAAAGCCACCTTCGCTGCGGAACGCTGAGAAATCGGCGAATTGTGGCGCGGGGGTGTCACGATAAAAGGGATTGGTGACCAGCACCGCATAACCCTCCGCCGCCAGCCGCCGCGCCATCATTTTCTTTACCTCGCGCAGAGAGGCAATATCGGGCCAGAGGATAACCGCCGGGTGCTTGCCCGAACCGGGATGGACGAAAAAGGCGTCGTTAGTGCCATCGGCCATGGTGATCGCCACATCCTGTTCGACCAACCCGCTTTCCTCGGCTTCGCTTTTGGACATGCCGGTACAGGCCATCAGTACCGCCGCGCCGCCCATCACAGTAAAGCTGCGCCGGGTCAGCCCGGCACGATCCCATTCGGCAAAATCTGTCTCATCGCACATCCCGGCATCTCCTTTTGCATGCAGAATAGGGGATTTTGGTGTGAGGGCAAGCGGATCAGGCGGCTTTTTGTCCGGCCAGCGCTGCTTCTGCCTGTTGCATCAGCTCGGCGATAATCTCGGCGACACTCTGCTCTTCAGTCACCATGCCGACAGACTGCCCGGCCATTAGCGAGCCGTTTTCCACATCGCCGTCAATGACTGCGCGTTTCAGGGCACCGGCCCAGAAATGTTCGATCTCCAGCTGCGCCGCCTGCATATCGACTTCGCCGGCATCAAGCATATTGGCGACTTCGCGCTGTTTGGCGGTGAATTCCTCAGTGCCCTTGTTCTTCAATGCACGCACTGGGATGACCGGAAGCCGCGGGTCGATCTGAACGCTGGCGACCGCATCGCGGGCATTGCCCTTGATAAACGCCTTTTTGAAGTTCTCATGTGCAATGCATTCATGCGCGCACACAAAGCGGGTGCCGAGTTGCACGCCCGCTGCACCCATTTCCAGATAGCTGGCAATCGCCTCGCCGCGACCGATGCCGCCGGCGACAAAGACAGGGATATCTTGCGCGATTTGCGGCAGCATCTCTTGCGCCAGTACGCCGGTGGCGACGGGGCCGATATGCCCCCCGGCCTCCATGCCCTCAATCACCAGCGCATCGACGCCCGAACGGATGAACTTCTTCGCCAGCGCCATGGCGGGAGCAAAGCAGATCAGCTTGGCCCCGGTTTCCTTGATCGCCTCAATGCTGCCCTTGGGCGGTAGCCCGCCCGCGAGGACGATATGGCCAACCTCATGCTTGCCGCAGATGTCGATCAGCTTCATCAGATCGGGGTGCATGGTGATCAGATTGACGCCGAACGGCTTGTCGGTGCGTTTCTTGGTCTCGGCAATCTCGGTATCCAGCAATTCCGGTGTCATCGCACCACAGGCAATTACGCCGAATGCGCCCGCATTGGACATGGCGCTAACCAGATGCCGCTCGGAAATCCAACTCATCGCGCCACATAGGATCGCGGTTTCGCAACCGAGAAAATCGGTGCCGCGTTGCATTAGGTGTTTTGCTTTGTTCATAAGCGCGCTCTAGCGATATCTCTCTATTTCGGGCAAGACTTATCTCATGACTGGTTATCGCCCGGAATTTGAAGCGGCCCTGCGTCTTTTTGCGCGGGTTAGCGAGGCGATGATAAATCAAGGCTATGAGAGGCCAATCCTGGTCGGCGGTGCCGCCGTTGAACTATATAGTCTCAGCCAATTGAATACCGGTGATTTCGATATCGTTACCGGAGCGCAAGGTGTATTTGAGGAAAACTTGCGGCAGCATGGTTTTACCAAACCTTCCGGCGCTGGCACTGCAACGCGAGGATGGGTTCACCCCGAATTGAAGCTTGGGTTCGAGGTTGTTTCGGCAACACTGCTAGATGGCATGGCGGATCGAGGCAGAGTAAAGCTTGTTGATCTGGACATGGATGGCAAAGTCGCGGTTATTGCGCTGGAGGATATTATTGCAGATCGCATGGGGCAGTTCGCTTCGGGCTCTGCGCCCGAGATGCGTGAGCAAGCCGCACTGTTGTTCAAGCTTTATGACCAAGCAGATAAAGATTATATGGACGACCGTATCAAATATGAGAGCGGAGGCGATTATGGGGTCAGCGACTTCGAAAACTGATGACGAAAACGTGATCACGCTTGAGGAACTGGCCGCTTATATTGCGCTCCGCCGCGAAGAATTGTCTCTGCCCGATCTTCCCCGCAACAGCGGCAAGCGCCGTACCGAAAGCAAAAAGGCGTTGCTAAAGACCATCAAGGAGCTTGGCGGAGAGTGGTAAAGAATGGGCTTTCCTAGGAATTTTGGCAGAAGCATAGCCGTCATGACTATTCTAATGCCTTATTTGGCAGGAGCCAATCACGCCTTAGCGGCGGATACGGCGACCATTCAGGAAGGTGATGTCTATATCCTGAGCCATGCATATGAGACGTCATCAAAGTCGAGCGATGGCTCTACTGGCAGCTCTGGTGGGCAAACAGCACTAATTCAACGCATTGTATCGATTAGGAGTGATGGCTGGGTTGTCGAGTATGATTTGCCGCCTGAAACGTCAGAAGATGCGCGAATGTGGCAATGGCAATTTCCATTTTCCGTATTCAGGCCGCACAGTGGGGAGTGGCAGCTACTCGGCAGCGAGGAGTTGATACAGCGCCGCGATGCATGGCTTGCTTCCGCCGAAATACCGGGAGAGGCATGTGGTACCTATTTTTTCACCTGGAATGCCTTCAAGATAGAGTGCGATCTCCAGTCCGCTATCGCAATAGCAAAGGACTATGATACTGGTCTGTGCGAGTTTGGAGAAGGCTACAGCCTTGACCTACCTTTGATTGTCGGGAAGCTTATACTTGAGAGTGTCAATAGTGGTGGAGACGGACCCGACCTGAGCGGTCAGGCTGACATCGCTGCCGACGCGGTTCGTCAGTCAAGAGCTGAAAGTGATGTAATCAGCGCCCAAATCCTCGGCGAAGAGCTGTCTTTGTCTGAGGCCATGGGAAGACGCAGTCAGGAAACAATAGCCGGAACAATGACAGCAAATATCTGGATTGATGAAAATGCGTGCCTGCTAAAGCAAGTGACGGCCAGCGAAGTGATTATTACAGACGTTAACTCAGTTACGGAAACCCGCACCGCTACCTATACACTCACCAGAGAACCTATTTCAGTTCCTGAAAACCAAGCGACCCCATCCTCCGCATCCAGCCCATAGGCGGTGTGCAACACTCGCACCGCCAACTTGGTATAGTCCTCTTCGATCAGCGTGCTGACCTGGACATCACCGTAGGAATTGGCCGCTTATATAGCGCTCCGCCGGGAAGAGTTATCTCTGCCCGATCTCCCCCGCAACAGCGGCCAGCGCCGCACCGAGAGCAAAAAGGCGTTGCTAAAGGCGATCAAGGAGCTTGGCGGAGATTGGTAAAGCGCAGCTAAGCTTGCCTAGAGACAGGTTCCCCATGCAGGCGAGTCCGATGCAGCGATAAGTTCTTCGACGCTGGTCCGCAATTTCTGCTGATCCACTTGCAGATAGACCTCGCCCAGAGCCTTGATATCACCTCGACATAATTTCTCGGGATGGGCGTCCTGGTTCCCCATTCTCTGTTTGAACCGGGCCAAGACATCCTCATTCCATTTCGGGTCGCGGAGAAAGAAGGCGTCCAGCAGGGACAATGTTTGCTTAAGCGCTTGCCTGTTCTCCACATACTGATCGGGAAAGCACTTTTCCCCCACGGTCACAGCGGTTGTCATCAAAGCAGCGACGCACATGGTTCCGACATCAGGGGCGATATAGTAATCTTCGTCCTGCGTTGGCGCGGGGTCGCTTTCCTGTGCGCCAACCCATGTTGCCATCAAGAGGGCAGAGGCCGCAACAATCGCTCCTATTGCCTTCATATGATCAATCTTCCGCATCCAGCCCATAGGCCGTGTGCAGCACCCGCACCGCCAGCTCGGTATAATCCTCCTCGATCAGCACGCTGACCTTGATCTCGCTGGTGGTGATCGCCTGGATATTGACGCCGCGATCGGCGAGGGCAGAGAACATGGTGCTGGCGACACCGGCATGGCTGCGCATCCCGACGCCGACGACCGAGATTTTGGCGACATTGGTATCGGGGATCAGGCGGTTATAGCCGATCTCGTCCTGGGCCTGATCGAGCAGGTCAAGCGCGCGCGGCAGGTCGGCCTGGGGCACGGTGAAGGTGACATCGGTCTCGCCCTTGTCGCGGCCGACATTCTGAATGATCATATCGACATTGATCGCCGCATCGGCGAGCGGGATAAAGATCGCCGCCACCGCGCCCGGCTTGTCGGGGACGCGGGTGAGGGTGATTTTCGCTTCATTCTTGTCATAGGCGATGCCGCTGATCAGCTGGCGTTCCATTTCGCTTTCCTCCACTTCGTCATCGCTGACGATCAATGTTCCGGGCAGGCTGTCCGCAGGCGGCGCATCATCGCCGGTAAAGGATGACAGCACCTGTATGCGTACATTTTCCTTCATCGCGAGGCCGACCGAGCGCGTCTGCAGCACCTTGGCGCCGACACTGGCAAGCTCCAGCATTTCCTCAAAGGTCAATTGCTTCAGCTTGCGCGCCTTGGCGACGATGCGCGGGTCGGTGGTGTAGACGCCGTCGACATCGGTATAGATATCGCAGCGATCGGCCTTGACCGCCGCCGCTACCGCCACTGCACTGGTGTCCGATCCGCCGCGGCCCAGGGTCGCGACCCGACCATCATCGCTCAATCCCTGAAAGCCGGGGATGATGGCAATCTCGCCCGATTGCATCGCGCTGATCAGCGCGTCGCTTTCAATCTCTTCAATCCGCGCCTTGCTATGCGCCTCAATCGTGCGCACCGGCAATTGCCAGCCAAGCCAGCTTCGCGCCTTGGCTCCGATGGATTGCAACGCAATCGCCAACAGACCAGATGTCACCTGTTCGCCGCTGGCGACGACAACATCATATTCCGCCGGATCATAAAGCGAGCTTGCCTCACGACAGAAATTGACCAGCCTGTCGGTCTCGCCCGCCATGGCAGAGACCACCACCGCGACCTCATGCCCGGCATCGGCCTGACGCTTCACCAGCTGCGCCACGCGGCGGATGCGCTCAATACCCGCCATCGACGTGCCGCCAAATTTCATTACGATACGCGCCATGGGGTGTATTATCGTCCTGTTTTCATTGGATGGCTTCCCATCGGGATGATCGGTTGCCATATGGGTGATATCTATTTCTCACGCTGATAATCAGAGGTGCCAGACATGGCAAGCACAGGAACAGCCACAACCGGATCAATTATCGACGCCGAGGCCGAGCATTTTGGCAAGCTCGCGGCTGACTGGTGGGATCCGAAAGGCTCCTCGGCGATGCTGCATCGGCTTAATCCGGTGAGGCTGGGCTATATTCGGGAGGCGATTGATCGCCATTTTGAGAGCAATCCGCGCGACCGCAGGCCATTGGCGGGCAAGAAGGTGCTGGATGTTGGCTGCGGTGCCGGTCTGCTGTGCGAGCCACTGGCGCGGCTGGGTGGCGATGTCACCGGGCTGGATGCGGCGGCGGAGAATATCGCGGTGGCCAAGGCACATGCCGAGCAGAGCGGGCTCAGCATCGATTATCTTCATCGGCCGGTCGAGGAACTGGACACCGATGGCTTTGATCTGGTGACCTCGCTTGAGGTGATTGAACATGTTGCCGATCCCGTGGCCTTTGCCGCCTCGCTTGCGGCCAAGCTGGCCCCTGGTGGGTTGATGATTGTCTCCACCCCCAATCGCACCAACCTGTCGCGGCTATTGCTGGTGGAAGGCGCGGAGCTGTCGGGCATGATCCCGCGCGGCACCCATGATTGGAACAAGTTTCTGACGCCCGAAGAACTGGAAGCGATCTTCGCCGAGCAGGGGCTGGCGATGGATCATGTCACCGGCATCGCCTTTTCGCCCGATAAGGGGCTGCATCTCAGCGACAATATCGCGCTCAACTATATCGCCTGCCTGCATCACGCAGAATGAGACGTGCCGTGCAGTTTCGCGACTACCGATCCGAGGACAAGGCTGCTTGTCTGGCGCTGTTTGATAGCAATGTGCCGCGCTATTTCGATCCCAGTGAACGGCAGTTATTCAGCGATTTTCTCGATGACCCGCGCGGGCCTTATTTTGTGCTGGAGCTTGACGGGGATACTGTCGGCTGTGGTGGCTATGCGCGTGAGGAACCGGATGCCGACGGCACTCGGGCGGTGACGTTCACCTGGGGTATGGTGGACAATGCGCGGCACAAGGAAGGTCTGGGCAAGGCATTGGCTGAGCACCGGCTGGCGGTGATCCGCCGCGAAAGCGGTCTGGACGAAGTGCGCCTTTCGACCACGCCCGCAGTTGCGCCATTCTTTGCGCGTTTTGGCTTTGTCGCAGGGCCGGTCGAAAAGGACGGCTATGCGCCCGGCATGGATAAGGTCGAAATGCGGATGGCGCTGTAAATCCTCCCCCTTGGGGGAGGGGAACCAGCGAAGCTGGTGGAGGGGCACAGGCAGCATATGGCTATGCTTGAGATACAGTTGCTGGTTAGCATCCACGTGAAGATAGACCGCTGATTATCTAGGCCTTGGATCATGCCGAGGGTGCCCCTCCACCGTCTGCGACGGTCCCCCTCCCCGTTCCGGGGAGGATATGCCGAAACAGGCCCCGCCTGCACGGGTGTTAGAAGTCCACTTGGTCATAATGGGCGGGCGGTTTGATCACTTCCATTCTCTCGGACAAGAGAGGGCGGAAAGAGGGGCGCGACTTGAAGACGCTGTACCAGCCCTTGGTCTGTTCATGCCCGGCCCAGTCAATGCCGCCCAGATAATCCGCCACCGAAATCTGCGCCGCTGTTGCCAGATCGGCGAGGCTGAGCGTCGCGCCGGCGAGCCAGCTGCGATGGTCGATCAGATAATCGATATAGTCGAGATGGGTGTTGGCGCGGCGCATTGCCTCGCGCAATATCCGCGCTTCGGGTGGCTGGCGTGTGACCAGCCGCTTGGTCATGCGCTCATGCAATAGCGGCGCGACAACATCGCCGTAGAAATGCTCATCTGCCCAGGCCACCAGCCGCCGGGTTTCGGCGCGATAGGCAGCAGTGCCGCCGAGCATTGGCGTCTTTTCCTCGGTCTCCTCAAGATATTCGCAGATCGCACGGCTGTCGGACAGCACCAGCTTGCGTTCGTCATGCACCATGGTCGGAGTGCGCCCGGTCGGGTTCATGGTGAGAAATTCGTCGCGCATCTCCCACGGATTTTCGCGGACCAGATCATAGCCAATGCCTTTTTCGCTCATCAGCAAGCGAACCTTGCGCGAAAAAGGGCAGAGCGGGAATTGATAGAGTTGCCACATAATCCGTCTCATGCAGCAGCCAAGCGGTAAGGTCTAGTAACAGGGTATCACAAGAGCGAATTTTCGGTGGAAAGCCGCTGTGTGCGCTTAAAATGCCGGGGCGAGAATATGAAAATGCGAAGAATTCGCGCTTTCATCAATCTTGTGGCTTTTGGGCAACATGGCATAAAGACATGTAATATAAGGCAAAAATCTCCATAAGGTCATAAACCGCCGGTTTCTTTCGACAGGCTGCGCGCCATATTCATCTTGCGGCTATTTTACACTGCTTACCCGAAGCTCAGGTGTTCGGTCATCCCGATCGCCTGATTTTAGTAAGCAAGTAGAGGTTATTATGCGTAAGTTTACATATGCCGCAATTGCAGCTGCCGCTGCAGCGACAGCCATGGCTTCCCCGGCTATGGCACAAGACACTGGCGATGCCGAGATCTTTGTCGGCACCCAGGTGGGTTACCATGATCTTGGTACCAACTTTATCGGTGATGATGACGGCTTTATCTATGGCGTCTATGGCGGCGTCGATGTGCCGATCGGCGGCCAGGTATTTGCTGGTCTGGAAGGTAACTTCAATCTCGGCACCAATGCGATTGACAGCGAATATGGTATTGCCGGTCGTCTGGGTATCTATGCCGGAGACCGTACCAAGCTGTTTGTTCGCGGCGGTTATCAAGAGGTCAATTTTGACCTGGGCAATGTGCTCAATGTCGCCAATCCGCCCAATATTGATGACACCGATGGTGATTATCTGCTCGGCGGTGGTGCCGAATTCCAGTTGAACGAAAATCTGTCCTTCCGCGCTGGTATCGACACCATCGCGTTTGACAGTGTTCGTCTGACCTCGGGTCTGCAGCTGAATTTCTGATTGCGCTGCAGCTAAGCCCCTCCTCTTTAGAGGAGGGGTTGGGGTGGTGGAGTTACTAAGCACTTTGCTTATGGCTTAACCACCCCGCTGCGACTAAGGGCCTTACGGCCCTAAGTCTCACTGCCCCTCCTCTGAAGAGGAGGGGTTTATTGTATCTTTATTCCGCCGCCACCGCTTCGGATTCGTCATCATTGAGCGGGTGGTCCAGTCGCTCGACCATCTCTTTCGGGCAGACCTGCCAGAACTGATCGCGATAGACATCCCAATTGGCGAGGATTTCCTCGGCCCATTGGCTGCCTGTCATGCGCACATGCTGGCCGATCAGATGTTTCAGGTCTTCCTCCCAATGGGCGCTGTTGAGGCGTTGCCACAGGATGGATTCCGGATTGGCGTGGCGGGCGAAATTATTGTCACGGTCCAGCACAAAGGCCATGCCGCCGGTCATACCCGCGCCGAAATTATGGCCAACCTGGCCCAGAATAACGGCGACGCCACCGGTCATATATTCGCAGGCATTGGCACCCACACCCTCGACCACGACATGCGCGCCGCTATTGCGCACGGCAAAGCGCTCACCCGCGCGCCCGGCGGCAAAGAGAAAGCCCGAGGTTGCGCCATAGAGCACAGTGTTGCCGAGGATAACGTTATCCTGCGTCACCAATGGTGAGCTGACCGTGGGTCGCACGCTGATAATGCCGCCGGAAAGGCCCTTGCCGACATAGTCATTGGCATCACCAAAGATTTCCAGCCTTATACCCTGACACAGAAACGCACCCAATGACTGGCCCGCACTTCCACGCAGCCGCACATGGACATGGCCATGGGCCAGCGCCTTCATGCCATAAGTCTTGGTGATCTCGGCAGAAAGCCGTGTCCCCACCGCGCGATGGGTGTTGCGCACATTATAGGTGAGCTGCATCTTCTCTCGCCGTTCAAATACCGGCGCGGCATCGTGGATAATCTGTGCGTCGAGACTGTCCGGAACCGGATTGCGATGCTCCTCCAGTGAGAAACGACGTTCGGTATCGGGGGCATCGACCTTGGCGAGGATCGGGTTGAGGTCCAAGTCATCAAGATGCTCGGCACCGCGGCTCACTTGACGCAGCAACTCGGTGCGCCCGACAATCTCGTCCAATGTGCGATAGCCCAGCCGCGCCAGTATCTCGCGCACTTCCTCGGCGATAAAGGTCATCAGATTGATCACCTTTTCTGGCGTTCCAGTGAACTTCTCGCGCAGCCGCTCATCCTGCACGCAGACGCCAACCGGGCAGGTATTGCTGTGGCACTGGCGTACCATGATGCAGCCCATGGCGACGAGGCTGAGCGTGCCGATGCCATATTCCTCGGCACCCAATATCGCGGCAATGACAATGTCGCGCCCGGTCTTCAGGCCACCATCGGTGCGCAGCTTCACCCGGTGGCGCAGCTTGTTGAGCGTCAGCACCTGATTGGCCTCGCTCAGCCCCATTTCCCATGGCGTGCCTGCGTTCTTGATGCTGGTCTGCGGGCTGGCTCCGGTACCGCCGCTATGGCCGGATACAAGGATCACATCGGCATGGGCTTTGGCAACACCGGCAGCAATAGTGCCGATGCCTGCTGACGACACCAGCTTGACGCACACCCGCGCGCGCGGATTGATCTGTTTGAGGTCATAGATCAACTGCGCCAGATCCTCGATCGAATAGATATCATGATGCGGCGGCGGGCTGATCAGCGTGACGCCCGGCGTTGAGTGGCGTAGCTTGGCGATAAACTCGCTGACCTTGAAGCCGGGAAGCTGGCCGCCTTCGCCGGGCTTGGCACCCTGTGCGACCTTGATCTCAATCTCCTCACAGGCACCAAGATACTCCGCCGTCACGCCAAAGCGGCCCGAAGCCACCTGCTTGATCGGGCTGTTGGCATTGTCGCCATCGGGATAAGGCTGGTACCGCTCCTTGCTCTCACCGCCTTCGCCCGACACCGACTTCGCGCCGATACGGTTCATCGCAATGGCGAGCGTCTCATGCGCTTCGGGAGACAGCGCGCCCAAGGACATTCCGGGCGTGATGAAGCGCTTGCGGATTTCGGTGGTGGCTTCGACCTCGTCCAGCGGCACCGGTTCAGAGGCGTAATTGAATTCCATCAGATCGCGCAGCGATACCGGTGGGAGTGCTTTCACGCCTTCGGAGAAGCGCAAATAGGACGAATAGCTGTCACCCGCGACAGCACTTTGTAAGAGGTGCATCAGCTGTGCCGAATAGCTGTGTGTCTCGCCGCCCGCACGTTGTTTGTAGAAACCGCCAATGGGCAATTTCGCGACCAATGAGTCGAACGCCTCATCATGCCGGTCAGTGGCGTTGACATGTAGTGACGCATAGCCCTCGCCGGAAATCTTGCTTGGCATACCGGGGAAGAGATCATTCACCAGCGCGCGGCTGAGACCTACCGCCTCAAAATTATAGCCGCCGCGATAGCTGGAGATCACCGAGATCCCCATCTTCGCCATAATCTTCAGCAAGCCATCATCAATCGCCTTGCGGTAATTGGCGATACACTGTTCCAGACTGAGATTTGGGTACAAATCACGTCCATGTCGGTCGGCAATCGCTGCCTCTGCGAGATAGGCGTTAACCGTCGTGGCACCGACGCCGATCATCACGGCATGATCATGCGTGGTCATCGCTTCGGCAGCGCGGATATTGACCGAGGCGAAAGAGCGAAGTCCCCGGCGCACCAAATGCGTATGCACCGCAGCGGTGGCGAGGATCATGCTCATCGCCACATTGTCCTCATCAATCGCATCATCGCTGAGGAAAATCTCGGTCTTGCCCTCGCGCACCGCCTGTTCGGCCTCGTTGCGGATGCGGTTAATCGCGGCGCGCATTCCTTTGACATCGCTACCGGCCGGGAATGTGCAGCTAATTTCGGCTGCCTGTTTGCCAAAGGCCTGTTTCAGCCGGAACCAGTCGCGATTGCACAGCACCGGAGAGTCGAGCACCAGCACATCATCATTCTGGCTGTCCTGTTCCAGAATATTGGCGAGATTGGAAAAGCGCGTTTTCAGGCTCATCACATGGCGTTCGCGCAAAGAATCAATCGGCGGGTTAGTCACCTGGCTGAAATTCTGGCGGAAAAACTCGCTGATCGCGCGCGGTTTGGCGCTGACCACTGCAAGCGGGGTGTCATCGCCCATCGAGCCAATGGCTTCCTTGCCTGCAGCCGCCATGGGCGAGAGGATCATTTCCATATCCTCAAGCGTCACGCCCGCTGCAACCTGTCGGCGGATTAGCTCGGCCTTGTCCCAGGGCAGCGAGTCATGTTCGCCCTCGGCTGCGGGCAGATCATCCACGGTGCGGAAGCCTTTGACCAGCTCTTCATAAGGCTGCTCGGCGGCAATACGGTCCTTGATCGCATGGTCGTCATAAATCTCGCCCGCTTCCAGATCGACCGCGATCATCTTGCCGGGGCCGAGCGCGCCTTTTTCGACAATGGTATTTTCCGGCACCACCACCATGCCGGTTTCCGATCCGATGATCAGCAGGCCATCGGCGGTGCGTGAATAGCGCAGCGGACGCAGCGCATTGCGGTCAACGCCGGCCACCGCCCATTTGCCATCGGTCATCGCCAGCGCCGCCGGGCCATCCCATGGCTCCATCACGCTCGCCATATATTGATACATGGCGAGGTGATTATCGGGCACATCGCCAATGCCATCGCCGAGCGAGGATTGCCAGGCTTCAGGCACCAGCATGATCTTCGCCGTCGGTGCCTCACGGCCCGAACGACAGATAGTTTCAAACACCGTATCCAGCGCCGCCGTATCCGACGCGCCCGCCGGGATGACCGGCTTTATGTCCTCGGATTCCGCGCCAAAGGCGAGGCTTGCCATTTTGATCTCATGGCTCTTCATCCAGTTCTTGTTGCCGCGGATGGTGTTGATCTCACCATTATGCGCCAAGGTGCGGAAGGGTTGGGCCAGCCACCATTGCGGGAAGGTATTGGTCGAATAACGCTGGTGGAAAATCGCCAACCGGCTTTCAAACCGCTCATCGACAAGATCAGGATAGAATACTGACAGGCTCTCGGCGAGGAACAGGCCTTTATAAATGATCGAGCGGCAGGAGAGCGAGCAGATGTAGAAATCGTTGATCTGCGCCGCGATCACCTTTTTCTCGATACGGCGGCGCACCAGATAGAGCCGCTTTTCAAACTCGTCATGGCTCTCTTCATCGGGCATTGGCCCGGCGATCATGATCTGCTCGATCTCGGGCCGGGTGATATGCGCCTTTTCGCCGATAACCGAGACATCAATCGGCACCTGCCGCCAGCCATAAATGGTATAGCCAGCGTCAATAATCTCGGCCTCGACAATGGTGCGGCAGGTCTCCTGCGCATTGAGGTCGGTGCGCGGCAGGAACACCATGCCGACCGCGAGCGTATTGGGCAGCACCTTATGACCGCTATCTGCAATCGCATCATCGAAAAAACGCACCGGCAGATCGACATGAATCCCCGCGCCATCGCCGGTCATGCCATCAGCATCGACCGCGCCGCGATGCCACACCGCTTTCAACGCATCAATCGCCGCCTCGACCACCCGGCGCGATGGCTGTCCATCACATGCGGCCACAAGCCCCACACCACACGCATCGCGCTCGGTTTCAGGGTGATACATGCCTTCGCGGGCGAGGCGGGCATGTTCGGAGGTGGGGTGATGGGTGTTCATGGTTCTGCCTATCGTCCTAATTGGTAGACTGCTGGGGGCGTGTTTTATTGGTTGATCCAGTGTTTTCGTCAGTCATTACCTTACCTGAAGGCGGTGCGGGTCTCGTCGAGATTGGTCCTGGGGTTGGAATTGGAGTGAATACATCTAAAGCCTCACCATGCCCCCCACGATTAGCTCTTTTGGCTTCGGTCAACCCATGGGCTTCCAGTTCTTCGTCGCTAAACCATTTATCAAAGCCCCTTGGGAAACTCATTTGCATGATGCCCAACGCTGCCTTGCGCAAATAGATTAGTTTCTTGAAAAACCGTTCCGAAAGATCATCATCAAAAACACCAAGTGCGGTAACGGTATCCCTTATTGAATCACAATTCGGCACGGCGTCTCGATAGGGCTCACTCTGAAAGCAAAAATTGGCTAGTGTAGGCGTATTCTCAACGATATCGTGAGCGCGTTCTGTCATTGCAAAGTTGACGAGTTCTTCATCTATAATGACTCCAGAACCGTAAATGTTATCAGGCTCAGCACCTTTCTTAAGATAGATCTGTGCTTTGGTTGTATTGAGTATCGCTGTCCGAGTAATAAACTCTGAGATAAAGTCTTCGTTCTTTTCCAAATAATCCAAAACAAGAGCCTGATCATTTGGGAAATTAGAGAGCAAGGAGCTTCGCTGCCTCTCAATCGCACGATTGTAAATTGTTTGGGTAAAACCAGGGAAATCTACGCAATACAAGAACTTAGAATAACCATTGTCATTCGCGATTTGCCCGGTTTCTCTCAGCATCTCCTTTATTTCTGGCGTATATTTGGACTTGGGGTCTTTAACCACATAGGGAACATAGTTATCGCAATAGGGATTTGCGTGTTTTACCAAATCCGCAGCAGGCTTTTGCGCATTCCCTGAACAAGCAATAGTGACAGTCGCGCACAAGCAGAGCGACAAAAGCATGGATGCTAAGTCTCTAAGTCTATTGAACAAACTGTAACTCCGTTCTCAGGCCTAGGACTCAGGCTCCGCCTCAGTCTCATAATCGCCTTGTCCTGTCTCTCTCGGCCCCAGGTCTTCGACATCAACCCCGAGCAATTGTGCGAGCCGCTTCTTTTCCAGTTCGGAAAGATCGCCATAGGTCCGCTGCGGCGGGATATCGCCCATCAGCTCTTCCGCGTTCTGCATCTGGCCAAGAAAGCGCTCGAGAAATTTGGGCATCACTTCCATGCTGGCACCGATGACCTCACGGCTGGAATAGACCGCCAGGCTTTCCGCGCCGAATTTCGCGCCGGTGTCTGTCGAGAGGAAGGTGGAGATATCATCCAACTCCTCACCGGTGAAACGGCGGGCATAGGCTTTGGCGAGGCCATCGCGGATCGCCGGCTCAACCTCATCGGAAAGCTCGATCAAGATATCGAAAACCGATTTGAACATCGCCTGTTGCCGATCGGCGAAATGCGGGTCAACAATCTCCATCAGATCCTTGATCGTGGCATCATCGGGGGGTGATATTTCGTCTTCGCTGATTCCGGCAAAGGTGGTGATTGCAGACAACGGCATCTGGTCAATCGAACCGAGCATCGGCTCAATCACCGTGCTCATGGTTTCGGCCATCATTTTCTGATAGCTGCCATCGGGCAACAGCTTTACCGCGACGGTTTCTGCTCTGGCGAGCTGGTCGGGTTCGATCGGCGCGCCATCATCCTCGACCTTGAAAATTTCGAGGAATTTGGCGAGTTCGGCATCCGTTGCCTCGCTCGCTTCGGCTTCCGCCTCTGTCTCTTGGGCAAAAACCTGTGTCGGTGCGTTCAGCGTCGCTGTCATTGCCAGAACGGTGAGGGGAAGGGTGAATTTGCGGATCATGCGGCGTCCTTCTGTGGTTCGGTTGTCTTCGCTCTGGCCGCACGCGCCTTTGCCTTCAAATAAGCGTGCATATGCTCGGCGACATCGCGGCCATCGCGTATTGCCCATACGACAAGCGACGCACCGCGGACAATGTCTCCGGCGGCAAAAACCCCGTCGAGATTGGACATCATATTCTTGTGATCGACGCGCAATGTACCCCAGCGGGTAACGCCCAGTTCGGGCGCGCCGAACAATTGAGGCAGCTCTTCCGGCTCAAAGCCCAGTGCCTTGATGACCATATCGGCTTCGACTTCATAGGCGCTGTCGGGAATCGGTTCGGGGCTGCGGCGGCCGGAAAAGTCGGGCGGGCCGAGACGCATTTTCTGGACTTTGACGCCGCTGACCGCGCCGCCATCGCCGATCAGCTCTTCCGGCGCGCTCAGCCAGACAAATTCTACGCCTTCTTCCTCGGCATTGCGTACCTCATTTTGCGAGCCGGGCATATTTTCCTTGTCGCGGCGATAGAGGCATTTCACCGATTTCGCGCCCTGGCGAATGGCGGTGCGGACGCAATCCATCGCGGTATCGCCGCCGCCGATCACCACCACATGCTTGTCTCTGGCATCGAGTGTGCCGTCTTCAAAGGCGGGCACATCATCGCCAAAACTCATACGGTTCGACGCGGTGAGATAATCCAGTGCAGCATGCACACCGCTCAGTACTGATCCCGGTAGCCTGAGATCGCGCGCCTTATAGACGCCAGTGGCGATCAGTATCGCATCATGCTTTTGGCGCAGTTCCTCCAGTGTCGCATCCTCGCCGACGCTGAAATTCTCATGGATATGGATATCGGCTTCTTTTAGCCGTTCTACGCGGCGCATCACCACCGGCTTTTCCAGCTTGAAGCCGGGAATGCCATAGGTCAGCAGCCCGCCTGCGCGGTCATGCCGGTCATAGACATGCACCTCATAGCCACCCATGCGCATATATTCCGCCGTTGCCAGACCCGCTGGACCAGCGCCAATAATGCCGATCGACTGGCCTTTTTCCGGGCCAACAGAGATCGGTTCAACCCACCCTTCGGCCCATGCAGTGTCGGTAATATATTTCTCGACCGAGCCGATGGTGACGGCATCATGACCGGAAAATTCAATCACACAATTGCCTTCGCACAGCCGATCCTGCGGGCAGATGCGGCCGCAAATCTCGGGCATGGTCGAGGTGGAGTTGGACAGCTCATACGCCTCGCGCAGCCGTCCTTCCGCGGTCAGCCGCAGCCAATCGGGGATATGGTTGTGCAGCGGGCAATGCACCGAGCAATAGGGCACACCACATTGCGAGCAGCGCCCAGACTGTTCTTTGGCGGCTTCTTCGGGATAGCGGTCGGCGATTTCCTGAAAATCCTCGGTGCGCAATTTGGGGTCACGCTTTTCGGGATAAGCCTGATCGGTATCGACAAAGCGCAGCATGGGGTCAGTGACAGGCTTGGACATGGCGTCGGATAATCCTTGGTGAAACGGGGGTCAGCCGGACAGCACGCAAAAATATTGTGCAACGAGGCCGTTCAGCCATCGTTTAGCGCCCCAAGGCGATGGAGTCACGCAAAAACTGCAATATAAGACAGTAATACTGACATAAATAGATTTCTCATGACGCGCGCCTTATATTTTTGGAGGTGTAGCTGACATTAAACGGCCGAACCGGACCTATAATGCTGCGCGACAGAATGAATCGTCATTGCGAGCGAAGCGAAGCAATCCAGTGCGGCTTGGTGCTGCTCTGGATTGGTTGACCTTCGGTCGCCTTCGGCCCGCTTCGCTCGCAATGACTTGCTTTAATCAGGGATGAGAATGCTCTAGGGGCTGCAATATTAGCTCGGTGCGAGAGGAACTACATGTCATTTCTGCAAATGCTGATTATCGCCATTGTTCAGGGCATCAGCGAATTTCTGCCTATATCATCGTCCGGCCATCTGATCCTGATCCAATATGCCACCGACTATGCCGATCAGGGCCCGCTGATTGATGTTGCGGCGCATGTTGGTTCGCTATTGGCGATTATCGCCTATTTCTTCCGCGATAGCTGGGGGTTGGTGCGCGGCGGCTTTGCGACCATCGGCATCGGCAAGGCGCCCGCCGAGCGCCGGCTGTTCTGGTGGATCGTTATCGGCACCATCCCGGCGGCAGGCTTCGGGCTGTTCCTCAAAATGGGCGATTATCTCGAGAGTTTCCGCTTTGCCGAGCTAATCGCGATCAACCTGATTGTCTATGGCATCTTGCTGGGGCTGGCGGACCGCTATGGCGCGTCGACCAAGACCTATGAGGATATGACCCTGCGCGATGGCGTCATTGTCGGTCTGGCGCAGGCATTGGCGTTGATCCCCGGCACCAGCCGCTCGGGCGTCACCATGACTGCGGCACGCTTCCTCGGCTTTGGCAGAGTGGAAGCGGCGCGCTTCTCCTTTCTGCTTTCGATCCCCGCTGTCGCCGGCGCAGGGGTGTTGATCGTGCCTGACATATTGGAGGCAGGCGGTGGGCTGGTGACGGAAGCGCTGATTGTCGGCGGCCTGACCTTCCTCGCGGCCTTTGTCACCATGGCGTTTCTGATGCAGTTCCTCAAACGGGCCTCGATGCTGGTGTTTGTCATTTACCGCGTCGCATTAGGTATCTTGCTGCTGGTGCTGCTTAACCTTGGAACCATCGAGTCAGCCCAGGAACCACTGCCGGAGCCTGTGCCGGTTCCGGACTCCAGCTTTGATAATGCAAGGCTTGAATAGTCTAAAAATTCGCTTGCGCTTTTCGGGTCAGCCGCGCCATGGTGACGCGGTTGATTCCCCAGACATAATCAAAAAAGGAGAAGCCTGATGTACAGCCATATGATGGTCGGCAGCAACGATATTGAACGCTCGAAGAAATTTTACGACGCCACTTTCCAGGCCTTTGGTGGTCGCGAAGGCATGGTCGATCCCAAGGGACGCCTGCTCTATATGCATAATGGCGGCATGTTTCTGGTGACCCCGCCGATCGATGGTGAGCCTGCGACCTCAGGCAATGGCATGACCATTGGTTTTGCGATGTCTCCCGATGAAGCCAATGCTTGGCACGCTGCTGGTGTTGAGGCAGGCGGCACCGCGATTGAAGATCCGCCGGGCATCCGCGAAGGCAATGGCATGAAAATGTATCTCGCCTATTTGCGTGACCCCGATGGCAACAAGCTGTGCGCATTGAGCCGGGTCGAGGATTGATCCGCATAAGTGTCTGCCGAGCAGAAACTGCATGAAGAATTGAAATCGCTGGGGATCGCCTTTGAACAGGTCGATCACCCGGCGGTTTTTACGACGCTCGACAGCAGCCAGATTGAAAAGAATATCGCAGGAGCAGCGACGAAGAACCTGTTTCTCAAAGATGCCGACGGCCATTTTGCGCTGGTAACCGTGCCAGCCGAAAAGCGTGTTGACCTGGGCCAGTTGCGGCGGATGACCGGGGCCAAGCGGTACAGCTTTGGTAGCGCAGACGAGATGGAACAAATACTCGGCGTGACCCCCGGATCGGTAACACCATTGGCGGCGATGAATGTCAGCGCTGGCAAAGTCCAAATCGTTATCGATGAAATCCTGACCGCACAGCCCCGTGTCAATGTCCACCCGCTGCGCAATACCGCGACGATCAGCCTGTCCGGGCTGGCGCTGGTGCAGCTATTGGTGCGCTGGCGCCATGCGCCGCTGATTATTCCGGTCCCATCCAAAGCGGCGGGGCCGGAGCCAGCCTAGGGTCTCGACCTGAAGGGGACGTGACCCTAAGCCTTGGCTCATGGGAACCTGAAGAGAAGCGAATGAATCCGCTGCTCTCGGAAAGAATGAGAGTAGTGTTCAGAAATACGGGCTAGCCGCAACTCTTTATCTCCTTCCGTGTAACAAGCGTAACGTAAGCGTAAAATCACGCCAATCGGACACTGATCGATAATGGATAATAGCAAAACCGATATGGATATATATTTTTGGTTGCCAGTGTCGCGATTGCGGCGGAGGGCATTCATCTCCATATGCAATTAAGGCTATGATGGCCTGTGTTTGCGGTATTGAGAAAACGGAGTTTCCCCTGACCGACAATCCGAAAGACAGCCGAGCCAGGCCGGAATCGCGTGCTGTTCCGCGCGGACGTATTTCGCGGCTGGGGCGCTTTGGGCAGTTGGCCGGCGGCATTGCTGGTGGCGTGGTTGCCGAAGGTGCACGCCGCGTGGCGCGCGGTGAACGGCCCAAGATGCGCGATATGTTGCTGACACCAGGCAATGTGAACCGCGTCGCCGATCAGCTATCGCAATTGCGTGGCGCGGCGATGAAGCTGGGGCAGATGATCTCGATGGACGCGGGCGATATGCTGCCCGAAGAGCTGTCAGCGCTGCTCGCGCGGCTGCGCGACAAGGCCTATCATATGCCGCCCAAACAGTTGCAGCAGACGCTGAACGAACAATGGGGTGAGGGTTGGCGCCGCCGCTTCAAGCGTTTCACTGCGCATCCGGTGGCCGCTGCCTCTATTGGTCAGGTGCATCGCGCTACGACACCCGATGGTCGCGAGCTGGCGATCAAGGTGCAATATCCCGGCATTACCGACAGCATCGATAGTGATGTCGACAATGTCGCGACGCTGCTGCGCGTCTCCGGCATGTTGCCCAAAGAGCTGGATATTCAGCCGCTGCTCGAAGAGGCGAAGCGGCAATTGCATGAGGAAACCGATTATCTGCGCGAGGGCAATGAAATGCGCGAATTTGGCGCGCTGCTCGCCGATGATCCGCGTTTTGTCGTGCCGGTGCTGGATGAGGAATTCACCACCGACCGGGTGCTGGCGATGAGTTGGGAGGAGGGCCATGCGATTGAGAAGCTGGCCGATGCCGATCAGGAACAGCGCAACCAGGTGATGACCGCGCTGATGGAGCTGGTGCTGCGCGAAATGTATGCTTTTGGCCGGATGCAAACCGATCCAAATTTTGCCAATTATCGCTATCGCCCGGAGACAAATCAGCTGGTGCTGCTTGATTTTGGCGCGGCGCGCGAGGTGGATCAGCAAGCGGTGACCAATTATCGCGCGCTGCTCAAGGCCGGGCTGGCGCAGGACCATGAGGCAGTGCTGCAGGGCGCGCTCAATGCCGGGTTTATGAGTCCGTTAGCGGTTGAGCGGCACCGCGATATTATTGACCGAATGGTAAGTATCATTGTCGAGGAAGCCAACCGCCCGGGTCTGTTCGACTTTGGCGACCGTGCCTTTGTCGGCGTGCTGGCGGAGCAAGGCCGTTCCATGGCCGAAGACCGCGCCATCTGGCACATCCCGCCGGTTGAAGCGCTGTTCCTGCAACGCAAGATCAGCGGCACTGCGCTGCTGGCGGCGCGGTTAAAGGCGAAGGTGGATATTCGCTCTATGGTGGAGCGATATTTGGTGGAGGGTGATAAGGGGTAATTCGGGGACAGTTTTGTCGAGGATTTGTTTGTGCAGGCACTTGGGTGCAGAAACTGTCCCCGAATTACCCCCGCTCCGCTCTATTTTGCGCGCCCATCAAACACCCCGCCAACCCATAGCGCCCAGACAATAACTAAAGGTTGCGCCAGCAGACGCGGCCCGTGATAGCCCCAGGTCAGTGTCTCGCCGCCGACCGAGATACCGGCAAAGGCATGGTAGAAATTCGCAGGCCAGACGCACAGCGCATAAAGCGCCAGTCCGATACCCGCGGCGCGGCGGAAGCGGGGGATAAGCAGGCCGATAGCACCCAATATCTCTGCCACACCGGTAAAGGCGATAATGAATTCCTGCTGTGGTACCCAGGGCGGGGTGATCGCCAGAAACGGTTCCGGGCTGAGGAGATGCAGCACCCCGGCGGCAAAGTAGAATATCACCATCAGCCAGCGGCACAGGCTGCGAAACCGCGATCCTTCATGCGTGGCTACCATGCTGTACCTTGTCCTCTTTTCCGCGGCCCATAATGCATTTCTGTTTAGCACTCGCAAGCTCTAAACGGCTGTGATAGGCTCGCTATTGGGCGCTGGAGAAACGGGAAATATAATGCGAAATAACCGAATGTTGCCTCTATCGGCAGTATCTTTTGTGATGACTGTTGGACTAGTCGCTCCTGCCCTAGCTTCTCCCGATCAGGAATATGCCTGCGAGCCGATGGGAGACGCGTCTCCGCTGGTTATCTTGGTCGGCACTATGCCAGGCAGGGCGTTGGTTCAGCGCAACCCGTCTGGTGAGGGAGGCAGCACCCGGTTGGAAACCGTCATGCTCTTCGACCAGTCTCCGCCGGTTGCCGTTGATCAGGACCCGGCGACCTACCCAAAGCCCTATTATCAGAGCCGGGATGATTATGATGGCGCGGGCGTCAGGTTCACCTTGACCGACGACGATAGCGGCATTTTGTCCGATGGAACCATGGAAACATCGTGCCGCCTGACCGGAAAGCCGCTGTCTCACCCTGATGATATTTTGGCATTGCGTCACGCGATGACGGGTCAATGGTCGGGAGAGTTGGCGTATCGCGACTATCAGAATGATCGCTGGTTTTCGATCCCTATGAAAGTGGAGACGGGCGGGCTCAAAACCGCACGAACGTTCATTACGCTTGCCGAATTTGATGATGGTGCAAGCGGCAAAGTGCGCACGTCCAGCATGGCGATGCTCGCTGACAAAGGGGAGACTGAATATTTCACCCAATATCGCCCGGGGCGAAAGCCGGACAGCTATGCCAATAACCTTCAGGTGGTGAGCGCTACCGATCTGACCCACTGGACGATTGTCGCGACGCGCGAGGGTGTGGACGATAATCGCCCGGCATTGATCAAGGAGACCAGCGTGCGCGATGGCGATACGCTAACCACGCTGAAAGAGGTTCACTTCATCGATAATCCCGATGCCGATGATTGGGTGGTGCGCAACCGTATAACGCTGACATGGTTAGGGGCGAGCTTCTAAGGTATTTGGCCTGTAATGAAACAGAGTTTGCAACACCGTTTTTGCCATCCGCTCGGCGATGTGGTGAGCCTGTTTCTTGATGCCGATTTCCTGTGTCAGATGATGGCGGATCTCGGCAATCGGGACATTGAAGTCACGGTTGAGCCGCAGGATGATGACCGGGCGCTGGTTGATATGCGCTATACTGTGCCCGCCAATCCGCCACCTCTGATCCGCATGATTACCGGTGAGTGGGTTGACGTGCATCAGCGTAACCAGTGGAGCGGGGTGGAAAGCGCGGGTGAGGATGATGCGCTGGTCACCGCCAAAATGACGCTTGATCCAATCGGCAAACCGGCGCGTGGCAGCGGGCGGTTGCGCTTTCGTCATGATGGCGAGGCCGGGACGCTGTGTGAGGCGGCGGTTGAGGTAACATGTTCGGTGCCGCTGGCGGCGAGCTTGGTGGAGGCGATGATCATCGAGGACAGCGCCGACCTGCTCAACCGTGAATTTGCCTATATTGATGCGGCGCTGGCGGAGATGGCTGAAGGCTAGCAATCCTGCCTATACATGCCTATTTCACCCATCATGACTGATCCGGTAAATACGTCCATAAAACCGCTTCCCTTGTGGCTTGGCTATGCCGGGCTGCTGCCGCAACTGGCCTGTCTGGTGGCGGTGTTGATGGGCGGCAGTGCGGAATGGACCGCGCAAGCCGTCGCCTTTGGCTATGCTGCGCTGATCTTCAGCTTTCTTGGCGGCATATGGTGGGGACAGGCCATGGTGCGGCCGGAATTGCCCAAATGGGTGTTTATCGTGTCAGTCCTGCCCAGCCTGATCGCGCTGGCGCTATGGTTGCCCTGGGTTTATGGCCAACCTTGGCCCGGACCTTCCATGATCGCGTTGGGCGGGATGCTGGTCGCGTCGCCTCTGGTGGACCGTGCGATTGGTCAGAGCATCGCCTTACCGCCGGGCTGGATGCGGCTGCGCTGGCATTTGTCGCTGGGCCTGGGCCTCGCGACATTTGTGATCGGCATCCTCTCGGCGCAGCCTTTGTCAGTTGGCTGAGATGCTTAATACCCCTCCACCATCCGCCTACGCTAAAGCTTCGGCAGACGGTCCCCCTCCCCATCTCTTCGAGACGGGGAGGAGATAAAGTGAATCTCCTCCCCGTTGCGCAGCAATGGGGAGGTGGCAGGCACCGTAACGCAGTGAAGGTGACTGACGGAGGGGTTTTGTGCACTAAGCCTCTTTTGGCAGCGACCAGTCAATCGCGCCACGGCCTTTCTCTTCCAGAAACGCATTGGCCTGACTGAAATGCTTGCAGCCCAAAAAGCCACGATGCGCCGATAATGGCGAGGGATGCGGCGCGCTCAGAACCAGATGGCGGCTGGTATCGACAAATGCCGCTTTCTTCTGGGCATAGCTGCCCCAGAGCAGAAACACGACCGGCTCCACCTTGTCATTGACCGCATGCACCACCGCATCGGTAAACTGTTCCCAGCCCTGTCCGCGATGCGAGGCTGCCTCATGCGCCTGCACCGTCAGCACGCTGTTGAGCAACAACACGCCCTGCTCGGCCCAATAGGTCAGGTGGCCATGGCGTGGCGGTTCCAGACCAAGATCGCGCTGCAGCTCCTTATAGATATTGACCAAGGAAGGCGGCGGCGCGACACCCGGCGGCACAGAGAAACACAGGCCATGCGCCTGTCCCGGCCCGTGATAAGGGTCTTGCCCCAGAATCACGACTTTCACCTTGTCGATGGGAGTCAGGTCGAGCGCATGGAAATACTGGCTGCCCTTGGGGAAGATGCGCTTGCCCGCCTCCTTCTCGGCGCGTAAGAACGCCTTGAGCGCCGCCATATAGGGCGCACGAAACTGGTCCGCCAATGCGGTTTTCCAGCCTTGCTCCAGCTTGACGTCTTTCAGATCAGCAGTGGCAGTCGCGCCCGTCATCCCTCGCTTTCGCCTGCCAGCTTGGCGCCCATGGCAGCAGTCATCTGGAACAGCATCTCCGGGTTGTTATGGCGCATTTCTGCGACGCCGCGCTCCATATCCTGCGCCACCACGATTTCAGGTACGCCGTTCTTCATACCCTCCAATATCTGGCGAACGCATTCTTCCGGGGTCAGCCCGTTTTCAATCGAGTCATCTGATGCCTCATGCCGCGCACCATCGCCAGTGAGCGCATTGCGCGCGACATCGGTCTGCACCGATCCGGGCAGCACCGTGGTGACGCCGATATTATGTGCCTGCGACGTTTCGGCGCGCAATGCGTCGGAATAGCCGATAATGCCGTGCTTGGCGGCGCAATAGGCAGTGCGCAGCGGTATCCCGGCGCGGCCCGCAACCGAGCTGATGGCGACCATATGGCCGCTGCCATGCTTGACCATATGCGGCAGCAAAAGCTGGGTCAGCCAGATCGGTGCGAGCAGATCGGTGTCGAGTATCTTCTCATAGACATGCGGTGCGGTATCGACGGCGAGGCTGCGCTGGCTGATCCCGGCATTGTTGACGAGGATATCGACATGGCCCTGCCAAGCGACTGCTTTTTCGACGGCACCCGGCAGCGCATCCCAATCGGTGGTGTCAAAGGTGATGCTGGTGGTCTCTGTGTCGAGTTCCTTAGCCAATGCATCGAGCGCATCCTGTCGCCGCCCGGAGAGGATCAGCTTCGCCCCCTCAGCAGCAAAGGCCCGCGCCAGTGCTTCGCCAATTCCCGATGATGCGCCGGTGATCCAGATCGTCTTGCCGCTGAAATCCATTCTCTGTCCTCTCCTTGTCTTTCTTTGGCGGGACTGTGCTGTGATGCGCTTGGGAAGGCAAGGGGCTTTGCACAGTCGTCTTGTTTCGCACAAAGACACAAAGACGCGAAGGGCTTGTATCAAAAACTCCCCTTTGTGCCTTCGTGTCTTTGTGTGAGTCCCATAAGAGAAGCCTTAGCCCCGCGTGCGCGGGGCCGACGATGGCATGATTGGCTTCGACCAGGTGCATCTGAAACACTTGTTTCACATGTCACACCGGGATACAGAGTTTGACCCTTCCTCCCGATAAGCCTTGCAGGACCATCCATGACATCTGCCACCCAACCCGTCCCGGTAATCTCTGCCACCGGCCTCTTCACGCCGGAACAGTCGATCAGCAATGAAGAGCTGGTTGAGAGTTTCAACCGCTATGTTGATCTCCACAATGAGCGTAATGCCGAGGCAATTGCGGCCGGAGAGCTGGAAGCGCTGGAGAAAAGCTCGGTTGAGTTCATCGAAAAGGCGAGCGGCATCAAGGCGCGCTATGTCCTCTCCAAAGAGCCGATCCTCGATCCGGAAGTGATGTGCCCGCGTCTGCCCGAGCGGCCCAATGAAGAGATTTCCGTCCTCGCCGAAATCGGCGTGAAGGCGGCGCAACAGGCGCTGGATAATGCCGGGCGTGATGCCAAAGACGTTGATGCGGTACTGGTCGCCTGTTCCAATCTGCAGCGTGCTTACCCCGCCATTGCCGTCGAAATTCAGGACGCGCTTGGCATGGAGGATGGCTTTGGCTTTGACCTTAATGTCGCCTGTTCCTCGGCGACCTTTGGCCTGCAAACGGCGGCTGATTATATCCGTTCAGGCAGTGCACGCTCGGTGCTGGTGGTCAATCCGGAAATCTGTTCAGGCCATCTCAATTGGCGCGATCGGGACAGCCATTTCATCTTTGGCGATGTCGCGACCGCTATCCTGGTCGAGGATAAAGAGATTGCGCCCGCCGCCCATTGGGAGATTCTCGGCACCAAGCTGAAGACGCAATTTTCCAACAATATCCGCAACAATTTCGGGTTCCTCAACCGCACCCATCCCGACAGCCGCGATGATGCCGACAAGCTGTTCGTGCAGGAAGGGCGCAAGGTGTTCAAGGAAGTGGTACCGATGGTAGCAGCGATGATCCTGGAACAGATGGAACGCCTCGGCATCGACAGTACCGATCTGCGCCGCCTGTGGTTGCATCAGGCCAATGCCAATATGAACCGCATGATCGCGGCCAAGGTGCTGGGCCATGAAGCCAGCGCCGATGAAAGCCCGACAGTGCTCGACACCTATGCCAACACCTCTTCGGCGGGATCGATCATCGCGTTTCACAAACATCAGGATGATATTCAGCCGGGCGAAAAAGGCCTGATCTGCTCCTTTGGTGCCGGCTATTCGGCGGGCACGGTGTTTGTGCAAAAGGCCGCATGAAACTGCTAATTAGGGCGCGTGACAAGGTTTCATAAAAGCAAAAAAGAGAACAAAGATAAAAAGGGTATTTGGAAAAACCAATCTGCCAACAGGCGAGTCAGCAGCGTACGGAAGACACTTCTTTCCTTTTTTCCTTTGTGGCTTTTATGAAACTGAATTGGCACATGGAGGCCATTTATGACCAGTCTCTCGGCAAAAATCGTCAATATCATCCTGCGCTTGCGTGGGATCAAGAAGGTCTTTGCGAGTGAAGAGGGCGCGCTGAAAGGTGTGGCGGAAAATCGCAAAAACGGTCCCGCCAAGCCACATAGCGCGCTGCACGCCCTGTGCGACATAAGCGAGGAAAAGGTGGATGGGCATTTGGTGTATCACCTCACACCGAAATCGGGCGGCTCGGACCATCACGTGCTCTATTTCCATGGCGGTGGTTATGCCATCGACATCATGCCCGAGCATTGGAAATATCTCGCCAAGCTGATCAAAGTGACCGGCGCATCGGTGACCGTACCGATTTATCCGCTGGCGCCGGAGCATGACTGGAAACCGGCCTATGCGATGGCGGCCAAAATCTATGCCGGTCTGGTGAGCGAGACCGACGCCGCTAATATCTGTTTTATGGGTGATAGCGCAGGTGGCGGCTTCTCGCTGGCACTGGCGCAGATGCTGCGTGATGAGGGCCAACCGCTGCCCGGGCGGATAGTGCTGCTGTCACCTTGGTTGAACGCGCTCGGCGATGACCCTGAGCAGCTGCAAATCGCGCCGCATGATCATATTATCGGCATTGGCGGTATTCAGGCTATGGGCCGCTGGTGGGCGGGCGAGGGCGGCGATCCCGCTGCCTTCCCGATCAGCCCGATCAACCATGATATTACCGGCCTGCCGCCCATGGGCATGTGGAGCGGCACGCATGATATTCTCTATGTCGATGCCAAACAGATGCAGGCGAAAGCGGCTGAGGCAGGTGCCTCACTGGAAACCTATATCTGGCACGATATGCAGCATGTGTGGATGATCCTGCCGATGAAAGAGGCGGATCAGGCAATCGGCGAGATCGCGGCGTTTATGGACAGAGCCTGACACTTTTCTGTGCCTAAGATTGCGTTAGTCTCCGTTCGTGTCGAGCGTAGTCGAGACACGGCTCTCCACTGGCACCGGCCTCTCGACTTCGCTCGAGGCGAACGGGGCCTAGATCAAGTGTTCTAACGCACCTTTGCCGTCGTCGGAGCAACGCCCGCCTTTTCCAGTTCCGGCCCCAGCCGGCCAGTCAACCACATTGCCCACATTTTAAAGTCGGCTGCCAATGACCACAGCGGATAGGTAAAGGTTGCCGGGCGGTTGCGCTCAACTTTCCAATGGCTGATCCAGGCAAAGAAATAGCCCGCAACCGGCATCCCCAGCAGCAGCAACCATTGTGCTGTGATCACCGCATAAACGCCAAGCGCGACCACCAGCGAGGTGCCAACATAGTGATATGCGCGCGTCAGCGGCTTACTATGCTCCTGCAAATAGAAGGGCCAGAATTCAGCGAATGTAGTGTAGGTTTTCTCTGCCATAGGCCAAGATTAGCGTTGCGGGTGGGTGATGACAAGCGCTCCCAAAACAAAGGGCGCGCAAAGCTTTTGCTCTGCGCGCCCATAAGTGCCTCGATCACTCTAGGCCGATGGCCGATCCTGTGATGGGTTCTTTGGCGTCGGCTTGGGGCCTGCCGGTTTGCCATTGGCCGATGCAGCAACATTGCTGCCGGGAAGCACTGCATCATTGCCGCCTTCGGTGATGCTACCATTGCCAGACGCATCGCCACCATTGTCATTGCCGCTATCGCTGCCTGTGGCGACCAGGCCGTTCAAGGAGCCGCCATCCAGACCAAGCTCCTTCATCAGGCCGTCAATCACCGGCGCCTGGGCGCGATAGGCGAGGGCGGCGCTGACCGCATCGGTGGCCAGATTGCCACTGCCGCCGCCCGCGATTGCGCCATTGGCTGCGCTACCATTGCCGCCGCCATTGGGGGTGATGCCGTCGACCTGAACGATCTTGATCGAGTCGATTGCTTCCATTGGCTTGGCGGATTCGCGCACCACTTCGGGCAGCACATTGAGCAGCGCCAATTTGGTCTGCAGCGAGATCTGATCCGATGACAGGATGTTTGCGGCTTCATTGACAGCGCGTTGACCCGCGGCTTCGACTTCGAAGCGCACCCGCGCAGCTTCGGCGCGCAGCTTTTCGGCTTCGGCTTCACCCTCAGCGGCAAGACGGATGGCAGCGGCCTTGTTGGTCGCTGCTTCTCTCTCGGCTTCGGCCTCGACCTTGACCTGAATCGCCTCACGCTCGGCCTGTTTGCTGGCCTCGATCAGCTCAATCCGCTTGAGACGATCGGCCACCTCGGTTTCACGTGATGTGGCCACTTGCTCCTCGGCGGCGACCGCTTTGGCCCGTGCCTCATCAGCTTCGGCCTTGGCCTGACTTTCCTCGCGCGATTTATTCTGGATCGCAATCTGCTGTTCCTGCCGCGCAATCTCGATCGCCTGTTGCTGCGCAATCTCGGCCTCTTTCACCGCGCGGTCTGCTTCGATCTGCGTTGAGTCAATCTTCTGCTTGGCACCGATGCGGGCTTCTTCGGCCTCACGGTTGCGCACGGCTTGTTCCTTGGCAACATCCGATGCCTGCGCCGCACGTCGCACCTCAACCTCGCGCTCCTGTTCCAGTCGGGCAAATTCATTGTCACGGCTGATCTCGAAAGAGCGCTGGTCGGCTTCGAGATTCTTGGTCTCGATCTGGACCCGCGTTTCCTGCTCGATATCGTTACGCGCCTTTTTGCGCAGTTCGATCTGCTCGGTCAGCTTGGTCAGGCCTTCGGCGTCAAAGGCGTTATTGGCGTTGAAATGCTCAATGCTGGTCTGGTCAAGGCCAGTGAGTGAGACCGATTCCAGCTCCAGGCCGTTCATCGCCAGATCGTTCGAGGAGACCTGCTGCACCTTCTGGACAAAGTCAGCGCGTTGTTCGTGCAGTTCGTTCATCGACATGCCCGCCGCGACCGAACGCAGCGCGTCGACAAACTTACCCTCGACCAGATCCTTCAGCGATTCCGGATGCATCGTCCGCAGGCCCAGTGTCTGCGCCGCCATCGCCAGCGCCTCCGCATCGGGACGCACGCGGACATAGAATTCCGCTTTCACGTCAATCCGCAACCGGTCGAGCGTGATCAGCGCGTCGGCATTTTTGCGTTCCACCGCCAGACGCACCGTGTTCATATTCACCGGCATGGTCTCGTGCAGCACCGGCAGCACCAGCGCGCCGCCATTCATCACGACTTTTTCGCCACCAAAGCCGGTGCGGACAAAGGCGACTTCCTTGGTCGCGCGCTTGTATAGGCGGGTGATGGTAATGATGATGAAAACCAGCGCGGCCACCACCATAAGGCCGATGACGCCGATATTGATTAACCCTTCAGGCAAGTCACTCATGTCTTTCTCTTCTCTCTTTCTGTTCTATGCGGCGCAGCATTTCCCGGCCCCGGGGACTCGCGCCTTTCGGATCATTCTATAGGCCAGTGTTTTGTAAGCGACATGACGACAGGTAAACTTTTGTCATGTCGTGCGCATTCTGGTCTCGTGGGTCAGCTTTCCAGGCTTGGCAGCTTCTTGCCGCCGCGGCTGATGGCGCGGAACAGCGTTTTCTCGCGCCGCACCAGCAGGATTTCCTCGCCCTGTTCCAGCACCTGACCGGCATTGTCGGGCTCGACCATCACCAGATGCTTCTGGCCATGCATGTCGATCACCCGCGCCCGTGCCGGAGAGCCGGTTTCGGCCTTGCCTATCTCGATAGTGGCAAACCGCCCGATCAGCGCATCGCGGCTGATCGCCGTGGTTTCGTCGCGCGGCAGGATTTTCGCCAGGGGCCGCACCGTTGCGCCAGTGAGCGGCAGGGCGATCGCCGCCGTTGCCGGAATCGCCAGCCATGGTGTGAGATAGGAGCCGGTCAGGCTTTCGATCAGCATTTGACCGACCAGGCCGACCAGGCCGAATATCGTAAGTAAAACAATGAGGAGAATCATCAGCGGTACTTTGCCCAGTCCCAAAAGACCAAGCAGCCCGTCACTGAAACCCCCTATTTCTCCATCAAAATCAGCGACATCAATATCTGCTACTTCAAAGTCAGCATCGCCAAACAGATCGCCCAGGCCAATAGCCTGGAACATTCCAAGAAGAAGCATGACAAACAGGCTGCCAGTGAAAAACAGATTTTCGGAAGCAAACCAAAATGCGCTCATTATTTCCCCTTACTATAAGATGAATATGGGGTGAACAACAATTATTTCAAGAGGGCATGCGAATAGTTTACAAGAATCTGCATTGGCGTCAATTACGTTAATAATTGTATCGGGCTATCCGTCGGAGCCGCCGTCTGCACCCTGGTATTTCAGTTCAAGGAAGCGGCCACGCACCGCCAGCTTGTCGAGCTCGCCATTGGCCAGCTGCCGGGTGAAGGTGTCGATCTCGTTGCGGATGACGCCGAGGCCATTGACCAGCTGCTCATCCGGGGTTGAGCCATTGCGCTCTTCCTTGCGCAGATGCGGCGGGATTTGCTTATAGCCGTTGATCAGCTCGGGCAGATGTTCGCCAACCAGCTTGCGCACTTCCATTGCGGCGGGCTCTTTCTCGTCAAGCTGCTGCAATTGCGGCGCGAGCTGGTCGAGCTGGACGCCAATGCTGTCGATCAGCGGCACGGCGGGTGCGGGCAGGGCCGGGCGCTGATGCTCGAGCCATATTTCTGTCTTGCCCGCCAGCACATCGAGATTTTCGCGAAACAGGTCCTCCGCCTTGGGGATCGGCATTTTCGGGTATTGGCTGAAGAAGAGGGTCGTCGCCGCGATGGCGAGGCCGGTTGCCAGAACCCCCAAAATGCCAATGCCGTCAATAATCGCGCCGATAATGCCCGCGCCGACAATCACCACGCCAGCGGCAATGGCAATGCGGCCCGCCTTGCCCCACCAATGCTTGCGTTTCAGTGCCTTGGACTTGGTGCCGATAGAGCGGGCATAGCGCACATTGTTGAGCGCATTTTGCGCATCGGCCATGATTTCGTCTGACGTAGCCATCAGCGGATCAATTCTCCAACGAGGTCAAGATGGACTCAACTTCCGGTGCCGCAGCAGCCTGAGCCTGACCTTCAGCGCGGGCGATATAGCCTTTCGACTTCTCAACCTCATCAGACAGCGTGTTGACCGTTTCTTTCATCGTCTCCAGCGACTTCAGTTTGAAGTCATCAATATGATCCATGGTGTCATAGATATTCTGGAACGCGCGTTGCAGTGTTTCCAGTGGGATAGTTGATGACGCAGCCTGTTCGTGGATCTGCGCCGTCTGGTTCTTCAGCATGTCACCGGTGCTGTCGATCAGGCCTGCCGTGGTGCTGTTCAGCGCGGTAATCTGGTCGAGTACCAGCTTCTGACCGACCAGTGCCTGTGCGACGGTAACCGCGGTGCGCAGGGCCGCAACGGTGGTGGTGCTGGCGCGGTCAACGCCTTTCACCAGCTCGACATTGTTCTTCTTCACCAGATCAAGCGCGAGATAGCCCTGCACCGTCACCGCCATTTGCGTCAGCAAATCCTGTGTCCGCTGGCGGACATAGAACAGCGCGGTCTCGCGGATCGCCTTGGCCTTGGCCGGATCGGTGGCGTCGAGATCATTGGCGGCATCCTCCAGCCGTGCATCCATGGTCTTGGAAATATGGATCATCTGCTCCAACCGACCCATGGCGGCCCAGAGATTCTGCCGCTCAACATCAATCGCGGCATTGTCCATGAGCAACTCATCTTTCCCGCTGGCCAGGCTGGCGAGGATCGACTGGATATGGTCCTGACTGGATGTGTAGCTATCAAAATAATTACGTAGTTTGTTGCCAAACGGGATAATACCGAAAATCTTGCGCCGGCTTAGCAGGTCACCTTTCTTGCCAGGGTCAAGGTCTTCGACCGTGCGGCGTAGCTCGGCGAGATCAGCACCCACACCCTGATTCTCATCCATGGCCCGCACCGGACGATCCAGAAAACGGTTCGACTGGCCCGCCGCTTCGGCGATTTCCTTGCGGCCCATATTGGTCAGCTGGTCGACGCGCTTGCCGAATTCGGGCGAATTGGCATCCTGCGCGATCAGGTCGGTGATAAAGCCGTCAACCTTCTGCTCCAGCTTGGATTTCTGCTCATCGGTGACCGGAACCAGCCCGGCTGCCTTTTCCGGCGCGACAACAGGAACGGGATCGGGCGCCTGCAGATCGAGGCTGATCTCGTCGGTTGCCGTTGTTGTGTTCGTGGCCATGTCGTTCTTCCGTCCCTCTCTATGCACCCGGTTGCAACGCACAATGCGCGCAAATGAAACACGGTTCAAGCGAAACGCGTTGCAAAATCTTGTACTGTGTTAAGGTAGTGATACAGCATGGGTTTGGCAAGGGGCTGATACAGGGGTGTTTTGGGTATTTGAGAGACAGTTTCGTGGTGAGTGCGCTCAAACGGGAGAGTAACTATCAAAAATTGTCCCCGAAGTACCACTGCGTGACCCTCAGAATTGAGTAATTTGGGGATTCAGTAAACTGTTGTCTAATTGATAACATATATCTGCCTTGTTTGCTTGCCTGCTAGCCGATGGTTGTCTTCGAGATATGCTGCTGGCTTTGACCATGGGTTTGCAGGCATTCTCATGATCGCGGTCAGGCGTTTAGAGTTGGTGTCTCCATGTCACCGGCGAAGTCATCACATAGTGATGCTTCCACAGTTTTTCCGAGATCACCGGTTTCGTGGCATATCATATGGTCATAGTGTCATTGCCCGCTGGCCGGATCGGCCCAGCTAAACTGTGTGTCTTTCTGCCACAGCAGATGCAGCAGTATGGCCAGTTTGCGTGCGAGCGCCACTCTGGCATGTTTCAGGCCCCTGGTCTGGGCCAGGGCTTTGCCCCAGTGCTGCAGGGCGCAGGGGCGCTTCTGAGCATCGGATCACCGGCCTTGGAGATACGCCCTTTATGATCGCGCTCGCCCGACTGGCTGCGGCGCGGCACCAGTCCGGCATAAGCGGCCACGCTCGCGCTGCGGGTAAAGCGCTCAGGGTCTTCTATGCTGGTGATAAAGGTCAACGCCGTTATCGGCCCGACGCCGGGGACACTCATCAGCCGACCCGCCACCGGGTCAGCAGCGGCCCTGGCATCAAGCAGTCTGGCATTGCGCGATAGCTGCGCCTCAAGCGCTTCGATCATCTCGGCCAGCGGCATAAACACCACACGCAGATCAGGGCGCTGGCCAAACAGTGTTTGCAACCGTTCGCGCCGCTTGCCCGGGGTTGTCACCCGGCCCAGCTTTAAACCAAACAGCTTGAGCATCCCGCGCAGTTGGTTGGCAAGAGCATTGCGGCTGCTCACCAGCTGGCCCCCGATCTTCAGCGCCGCCCGGTCGATATGGCTGCCTTCTTGCTTGATATGCACCTGTTTGAACCATCCGGTGCGCGCCAGATGCGCCAGCGCTTCAGCATCATGCACATCCGATTTATTGACCCGCGCCGACAACGCTCCCTTGGCATGACGTGCACAGATACACAGCACCGGCACATCACGCTCTTTCAGCCCATGATATAAAAACACCGCCAAGGGGCCGGTCTCCAATACCACACGCGCGACACCGCCAGCATGGCGCTCCAGCCATTTGGCCAGAACCTCCGGATCACTCGCTACCGCATCACGGCGAACAATCTCGCCATCATCTCGCACCACACAGATATGTGTCGCCTTGTCAGATACGTCCAAACCTGCATACATCGTCATCGGTCATCCTCCTTGCTTGAAGCATGCACCATGCATGACTTCGTTCCTACAAGGAGGGTGACTACATCAATTACGCCATGTCGCCGTAATCCCGCACTCGATCCGGGCATCGTCGCTCATGGGAGAGGCATCGGGGCCCCAATTCCATTCTTCGCCGCCGCGCTCGATCCGTTCGAGCAGGTCTTCCCAATTCTCGCTATTCCACTCCGCCGCGACGCGATAGCGGCCAAGCAGCGGCATCTCGGTCTTGCTGCGCATCGACAGCAGCGCGATGGTCAGTCGCTCATCATATTTGCGATAGCTGCCGACTTTCTCCCCCTGATAATAAACCGGCATCTCCACCCCATGCAGCGCGCGCTCCAATGCGGCCTGCGCTAGTTCATCATAGCCATGGCGAAACGCCGTCTCCCAGGCGATATCGAAAGGCTGCCCCTTCAATTTGGCCCGTAGTCTGTACGCCGACTGGCGCGACATATTCACCGACTTCGCCGCCGCGCTCACCGAATGGGTGGCCGAGAGCATGGAGAGGAAGGCCATCATCTTTTTCGGTGTCCACTGCCGGGAAGCCCATAGCTGTTTGCGTGTAGGCGGTGGCTGATCGAGCGGCGGCAAAGGCGGCACATAGGCCTCCGCCGTGTCATCACGGAACGGGTCAAAAGCGAGTGGATCGAGCGAGGGGGTGGGGGATGATGTGTCTGTCATCCGCCATTTTATGCCGTTTTTTGGCGATGTAGGAAAGCGGTCAGCGTAATTTCATAAACTTTCGAATGTGACGTTACCCAATTAGACCAGTTACCTTTCCAACCAGAAAATGCAATTTGCAAGGGCCAAGATTCCACTATCAAGCCTGGTTTTCACTGTCCTACTTATGACTCGAATAGTATTGATGAGGTAGCATCAAACCGGTTGTATGTGTTAATAGATATGTTAACAATGTGACTTATGGTACACGGAAAGACTGATTCGGTATTGGTTCAAGAGTTCGTTGAACTCGAGTCGTGTACGGGTTCTAGGATTGTGATTTCAAAACGTGCTCACAAGGAATTCAAGAAGTTCGAAACGAGGCCAAGAGCTAGGCTTAAGGCTGTTTTTAAGAGGTGGTGCCGGAACAAACCGCTAACGCCACAGATGATGAACACAAACGAAGGTCGCACATCTAAACATAAAGAGCTGGTTCAAGCGTTTAAGGTTTTCAAGGTGCGCCTTTACGGATTTGAAGAAAAAATAAAAGGAGTGCGAACATTTATAATTATCGATGCAGATGGTGCCAAAAAACAGGATAAAGCAGGCCCGATTTTGGATCGTGCAAAGCAGCGCACAGATGCGCTTCTTGATGAACTAGAAAGAGAAAAGGAATGATTATGGCTCACAGCAACAACCAGGATGAACGGCTTATTTTTGCCGAGGAAGCGCTTGTTGTGGAAGCTCAAGGCCTTCTTCAGGAGCTTTTGAACGAGAAGGACATGACACGCGCTGATTTGGCGAGAGCAATGGGTGTTTCGCGTTCGCGTGTCACGCAGCTTTTTTCTGATGAATGCAAAAATTTCACGATTAGGCTTTGGGCAAGGGCACTTTTTGCCCTCGGTGAAGAGGCGGTCGTATCATACGTGGGATCCGAAGATTGCCTTGAACATTATCTTGCTGGACGATCCGAGTTTCCAGAAACCGAGGGCTCGAAGCGGCCTGGTGAGTGGTGCGAACTCCAAGCGCTGGATTTGAGTGAAGACGCAGTTCACGCAAACGATAACGTTTTCTTGAGTCTGGCCGCCACCCGAGATGTCAATGCAAGATATGGGGTCGCGGCGTAATGAATGACATTTCTAGAGAAGTAGCTGCCCAAGCGCCTTCTAGTGGGTTCGCGTCCGACGAATATAATGAAGTTGCTAAGAGCGCACTTCTAGAAGGTATTATACTTCAAAAAAGTGCTTTTAACTTGAATCCCGAATGCCTCCAAAATAGGGAAAGCTGGAAACTTGAATATGGTTGGAAACTTTTACACTGCTCTTTCAACGGAGACGGAGGAAGTGTAGCAGGAATCTTCGAATATCATTTCACCGCTAAAGATGGCCGTAAGCATGCAGCAAAATGCGCAGCTGAATATGCAGTATTCTATCGCACTAAGGTAGGCGCCAAAGAAGAAGCGGCGAGAGCTTTTTGCCGCACTGTAGGTATGTTTGCGGCTTATCCTTACTTTAGGGCGCTCGTATCTCGTTTTTCTTCTGAGGCAAATCTTAACCTCCCTATGCTTCCTACTATTGCATCTACTGCACATATTCCTCCCAAGAAGAAAGGCTAAAGTCATGATATGTGGAAAGGACAAACGGAAGACATTGGATGACTCCCGCATATGAAAGCACAAATCCTTTGTGCTACTATGTTGGAACTTGAAAAATGAAACCTAAGTCTTCTCCGCCTGTTACACGTGAAATGGCTGCAAAAATCCGCTATTTGAAACTTAATAAAGGCCTTTACAACCATCAGATCGCATCGATGTTCGGCATTAATCAGGGACGGGTCTCTGAGGTCATGACTGGAAAAAAGTTTCCTGATGTTCCTCCCGCGCAGGGTGATCTTTTTGGTACTGATTGAGCGTTTGACTGAGGGCAACCCCTCAGTCATTCTTCCGGCAAATAAAGCTTCTCACCCTTCTCCTTATACAGCTTGCTCATCTCCTCCATACCCCGGGCCGCCTCTTTCGCGCTTGTCGGGATGGTGCCCAGTTCGGCATTTGGATTATTCGCCGCAAACTCGCGCACTTCCTGGCTGATCTTCAAGCTATGGTGACAGTTCACTAAATACAGTAAACTCACCCAGCCCTCGGCGCTGGCGCTCCTCTGAGCAAGCCCTCGGTGCTTAAATCCTCGTCAATATCCGGCCAGTGGATGCCATAGCCGCCGCCTGCTATTTCCCAGTTATCGCGTTGCTCGGGCGTTGCGCTGTGCAGGCGGGGATACCATGCCAGAGGGACCGATATGGTCCGCCCGTCCATCAGGTCGACGATCAGGCTGTCATCGGTGCATTGGACATTGGCGACGCGTTCATCGCTGACTTTAGCCAAAATGCTCATGCCATGCCTCCAGCAGTGCGGTGCGGTTTTCCTCGACCAGCTTCAATATGCCATTAATCTCATGCGGGCGAAAGCCGATATTGCGCGCCAGTGAAACCGGCTCCAGCCAGGCCTTTAGCGCGTTGCTCCCCTCATCCACATGAATATGCGGCGGCTCATTGGGCTCATGGCTATAGAAATAGAAGCGATAGCCTTTGATCCGCAGCACGGTTGGCAAGACGACCTCCTAAGCCCCTTTTACTCGTCATCCTGAACCAAGTTCGGCATGACGAGATGTGGTGGTTTATGGTGTTTCGTTATCCACGGCGTCTGCCGGAAGATACAGCTCCTGTCCTTTGTCCTTATAGACTTTGGCCATCTCCTCCATGCCCGCTTGCGCCTCGCCTTCACTTAGCGTCTTTGCGTCTTTGCGTGAGTCATCTAACCCGCCCCCGGCCCCTCCCGCAGGCGGGAGGGGGGAGTCGCCTAGCACGCCATTGGGATTATTCGCTGCAAACTCGCGCACTTCCTGGCTGATTTTCATTGAGCAGAATTTCGGGCCGCACATGCTGCAGAAATGGGCGGTTTTCGCGCCTTCTGCGGGTAGCGTCTGGTCGTGATAATCCTCTGCCGTATCCGGGTCGAGCGATAGGTTGAACTGGTCGCGCCAGCGGAATTCGAAGCGGGCCTTTGACAGCGCATCGTCGCGGACCTTGGCAGCCGGGTGGCCCTTGGCGAGGTCGGCGGCGTGGGCGGCGAGTTTGTAGGTGACGACGCCGACTTTCACATCATCGCGGTCGGGCAGGCCGAGATGTTCCTTCGGCGTGACATAGCAGAGCATGGCGGTGCCGTACCAGCCGATCTGCGCCGCGCCGATCGCCGAGGTGATATGGTCATAGCCGGGCGCAATATCGGTGGTGAGGGGGCCGAGGGTGTAGAAAGGCGCCTCGCCACAGGCCTCAAGCTGCTTCTCCATATTCTCCTTGATCTTGTGCATCGGCACATGGCCGGGGCCCTCGATCATCACCTGCACATCCTGCGCCCAGGCGCGCTTGGTCAGCTCGCCCAGCGTGTAGAGCTCGGCAAATTGTGCCTCGTCATTGGCATCGGCGATGCTGCCGGGGCGCAGGCCATCGCCGAGCGAATAGGCGATGTCATAGGCGGCGCAGATTTCGCTGATCTCGTCAAAATGCTCGTAGAGGAAGCTCTCCTTGTGGTGCGCCAGGCACCATTTCGCCATGATCGATCCGCCGCGGCTGACAATGCCGGTGACGCGCTTCGCCGCCAGCGGCACATAGGGCAGGCGCACACCGGCATGGATGGTGAAATAATCAACGCCCTGTTCGGCCTGTTCGATCAGGGTATCGCGGAAAATCTCCCAGGTCAGGTCTTCGGCCACACCGCCGACCTTTTCCAGTGCCTGATAGATGGGCACGGTGCCGATGGGCACGGGCGAGTTGCGGATGATCCATTCGCGGGTGTCATGAATGTTGCGCCCGGTGGAAAGGTCCATCACCGTGTCGCCGCCCCAGCGGATGGCCCAGACCAGCTTGTCGACCTCTGAGGCGACGTCGCTGGCGACCGCGCTGTTGCCGATATTGGCGTTGATCTTGACCAGGAAATTGCGGCCAATCGCCATCGGCTCGGATTCCGGGTGGTTGATATTGTTGGGGATGATGGCGCGGCCCTTGGCGACCTCATCGCGGACAAATTCGGGCGTGACGAAATCGGGGATGGCAGCGCCCCAATCTTCGCCATCGCGGATGTGGTCCTTCATCTGGGCGCGGCCGAGATTTTCACGCTCGGCGACATATTCCATTTCCGGCGTGATAATGCCTTTGCGGGCATAGTGCATCTGGGTGACATTCATGCCGGACTTGGCGCGCAACGGCCGCTGGACGACATTGGGGAAGGGGCGCACGCCGCCCGAGCGATCCGGGCCGAGCTGGCCATTATCCTCGGGCTTTACTTCGCGGGCATCATATTCCTCGACATCCTCGCGGCCCATAATCCAGTCGCGGCGCAAGGCGGGCAGACCGGCCATGATATCGATATGCGCATCGGGGTCGGTGTATGGCCCTGAGGTATCATAAACGCGCACCGGCGGCTCACCGCTGCTGGGCTCCAGATCAATCTCGCGCATCGCCACGGGGACGCAATGTTCACCGCGCGAGGCGACATGGATTTTGCGGCTGCCACGAATGGGTCCGGTGGTGACGTTGACTTCGGTCTTTGCGGGGATATCTGCCATATGTCTTGCTCCATCAGGTTGCGGAGCAAGGACGGTTTTTGGGCCAAGGGTATTAAGGCTTAAACCGCTCCCTCCCTCCGCCGGTGTTAGCCGGATCAGGTTCAACGGGTCGCGGATGGTCCGCTCTCAGCCTGTCATCGCATACAGGCCCCCCGGGGAATGGCATGGGTTTACGCGAAAAGACACGGATGGGCAATGGCGTTGTTGGGCCTATTCAGCCGCTGCTACTTCCGGTTCCGCCGCGCTGCTGGCGCGTTTGCCGTCATAGAGAAACTCGCTGCCATCGAGGTCAATATACGGAATTTCGTCCTTCTCGGCCCAATAGTCCTGATTGTGCATCCACTCATGCTTCGCGCCGCGCCGGGGCATCAGGTGCATGCCGCGTTGCATATAGCCGGGGTTGAAGTCATCCTCATCCATCCAGTCGAGGAGTTGCATATCGGCATCTTCGGCGCGCGGTGCGACGTTGACCCGTTGTACGCCCTTGGCGTCCATATGGTTGAGCAGGCGGCAGACAAAATCGCCCAGCATGTCGACCCGCAAGGTCCAGCTGGCGCGGAAATAGCCCATCACCCAGGCGAGATTGGGGATATCGGTGAACATCATGCCGCGATAGGTGAGCGTCTCATGCCAGTCGACCGCCTCGCCATCGACCTCAAAGGGAATATTGCCCATCACCGAAAGCTGAAAACCCGTGGTCGCGACGATCAGGTCCGCCTCAAGCTCTTCACCCGAACTGGTGCGCACGCCTTTTTCGGTGAAGCGGTCAATCGTGTCGGTGACGACCGTCAGCCTGCCATCAACCGCCGCCTTGAAGACATCGCCTTCGGGGCAAAAGGCAAGACGCTGCTGCCAAGGACGATAGCGCGGCGTGAAATGCGGCTCAAATTCGAAATCGGGCTTGCCGGTAAATTCGCGGATCAGCGCTTTCAACTCCTCAAACACGACATCCGGCTCCTCTTTCGCGCGGCGGGTGAGGACATCCTGATCAAACATCACCTGCGCGCGGACGCAGCGATGAACCGTCGGCTCATCGACGCCGACTTCGCGCAAGCGATCCGCCAGTTCATTTTTGTTTTCGCTGCAGAAGAAATAGGTGGGGGAGCGCTGTAGCATGGTGACGTGCTGCGCCTTTTCGGCAAAAGCAGGGATCACCGTCGCCGCTGTCGCGCCCGATCCGATCACCACTATGCGCTTGCCCGCATAGTCATAGTCCGGGTCCCATTGCTGCGCATGGATGAAATCACCCTGATAGTCGGAAAGGCCCTCCCAATCGGGGATATAGGGGTTCTCATGGTCATAATAGCCCTGGCACATCCACAGGAAATTGGCGGTGAAGACGGTATCGGTGCCGTCCGATCGGGTCGCTTCTATGGTCCACAGATTATCCGCGCTGCTCCATTTGCATGCAGTGATACGGTGGCCATAATGGATATGCTGATCAATGCCGTTCTCTTCGATCACCTCGCCCAGATATTTCAGGATTTCTTCGCCACTGGCGATGGGTGCGCCGACCCAGGGCTTGAAGCGATAGCCAAAGGTATAGAGATCGGAATCCGAACGGACACCGGGATATTTATGCGTCTCCCAGGTGCCGCCAAAACTGTCCTTCATCTCCAATATGGCGTAGCTCTTGCCGGGGCATTGCTGCTGCAGATGATAGGCCGAGCCGATCCCTGATATCCCTGCACCAACAATCAGTACGTCAACATGATTATCGGCTACCTGCTCCTGTAACTCTGCCTGCTGCGCCATATCTTTGCCTCTCCCATATTGTGTGAATCGATATGCTCCGACTCATCATTCTGCGTTGGTTGTTAAGAGGGAGGATAGCAAATGGCATTGACGATGATCAAATACCGGATGCTGGTCCCAATGCCCGCGGCTTATGCGAATGACTTATGGCCCGATGAGCCGCATCATCCCGAAGCCGATCAGACCGGCATTATCCTTTGACAGGCAACGGCAATCCGGTGGTGAAGGCGGCGACGATAAAGAATATACCAATAGCCATGGCCGCCAGCGCATAGATGGTGTTGCTTGAGGCCAGCATCGCCTTGGCAATCGGCCAGATCAGGCCGGGAAAGGCGAGCAATACCAGCCCTTCGACAAGGATGATCCAGCCGAGCACGGTGATCAGGATGGACAGCCAATGGTCGCCCATGGGATGCACCAGCACCAGTGTTGTCCCCAAAACAAAGACCACAATACCGACGAGAAAACGCAGCGCCGCCGAGCGTTCGCACTCGTCAATCATGCCCATGCCCCAGCGCGGATGACGCAACATGCCAAAGCCCGCAGCCAGCGCATAGGCACCAAAGGCAAGTGCCAGCAAGGCTGTCAGATTATAATTTTCCGCCATTACTTGCGCCTGTCCCCACCCGCTAAACTCTATTTACTGCGGGTTACGAGGATTTATTGCGGCTGTCCATGGCTGTTCACATCTGCTTCAATCCAGGACAGAGTAATGGCCTAGATTGAGGGGCTGTTTAATTGGTCCTGAACCTAGAACGTATAGGTCACCCCGCCGGCAAGAATGGCCTGATCAGCGTCACCACGGATGCTGGTGATCGGGGAGGCGGCAGCATCTTCGCGCAGGCGGCTCAGGCTGACCAGTCCGAAGACGCCCCAACCGCCATCAAAAGCATTGCCGGATAGGTCATGGGTCAGCAGAATATTGCCCGAGACGCTGTTAAAGCCGCTACCGCCAGTAAAGGTGGGCAGGCCGCTGGCGATGCTGCCTGCGCCATCAATACCGAAATAATAATCAGTATAGTCACCATCGGCCCATTCGGTGGAGACGCTGGCGCGGAAGAAGGTCGCTTTCCCGATCGGGCGGCGATAGTTGATTGATGGCGTGACGACCATGCCGCCATGCGCGCCGGCGACATCAAAGGCGACATTGGTGGTGAAGCTGAGCGTATCGAAGCGGCTGAGCACACCGGTTATACCCACGCCAAAGCGGCCACCGACTTCAATCGCCACATCCAGATCCCCCAGTGCCTCGACAACCGGGTCATTGATCTGTGAGCGGATCACCCGGTTCAGGTTACCGCGGATCAGCGGACCGGCGATGATGTTGATCCGGTCCAGCGGCTTTTCGCGGATCAGGTCAACCGAGAGGCCGGGGCCGACAGCGGCGAACTGAAAGCCGTCAACCTGGCCAACAATTTGCGGCGCGGGGAAAAGGACATAATTGTCTGACCCCTGATAGCTCGGTACCATGCCGACACCGGCACCAATGGTGAGAAAGTCTCCGGCGAACACAGATGTCGCCAGATTCTTCATCATTTCGATTTCTTCTTTGGTCAGCGGACCCTGCTGCTGGGCCTTGCTGGCCATGGCATCCAGCGTGGCGGGATTTAGACCGGTGATTGGGTCCGCAGACTGATCCGCGAACATGACCGTATCAGCAACATTTACCGGGGTTATCGTCTCATCCTGCTGAAATTCGGGGGGCGCTGTTTCATCCTCGGCTAAAGCCGGGCTAGTGATGCAGAGCGCAGTAGCCGCAATGGCGACATAGCTGCTACTTTTGCTAAACTTTGGACCACGCAAATTCTTCGGCTTCGAAAGGGCCATGGTTGAAATCCTTATATTGTGGGGAATGAGGATGACTTCGATTGGGGTTCGCTTACGCTCCGTTCAATAACTAACTGCTGAACAAACGGTTCCCTAACATTTTTTGTTTGTGAGAACTTCAGAAAGTATATCCAATGCCAATAGCGCCGACATATTGGTCAGCGTCACCTCTGACGCTAATAATCGGGCTGTCGCGGGTATCGCCCAATATGCGCTGATAGCTGACCGCACCGAAGAGTGCGAAGCCGCCATTGGCGAGATTGCCATCAAGATCAAAGCCGACAAGCAGCAGGCTGGTGATGTTTTTCAGACCGCCCTCGGCCTGATAAACCGGCAGGCCGCTGGCGAGGCTGTCGGCGGCATCGATACTGAAATAGGTGTCGGCGAAGTCATCATTGACAATTTCACCTGATATCGTGGCGCTGACCACCACGCCTTGGCTGAGCGCGGTAAAATAGGTGATATTGGGGGTAATGATCAGGCCATTATGTGCGCCGACAACATCATGCTTGACCTCGATAGCCGCCGCGATTGTGTCGACAGGGGTGAGCACATTGGAGAGCTGTACCCCGGCGCTGATGCCCAGCTCGAGCGGCAGGTCAACATCGCCCAGTGTCTCAATCACCGGATCATTGATGCTTCCCAGCGAGGTGCGGTCAAAGCGTAGCCGGGCCACCGGACCCAGGATAACGTCAACATTGCGTCGTTCTTCATTGGTCCACAGATCAGCGGAAATGCCGGTGCCACGGCTGACAAAATTAATGCCTTCAATGCGTCCGACAACGGCTGGTGCGGGAAATACAGCATAGTCATCGGAGCCCTGAAAGCTGGGGCTATACAGCGCACCAACGCCCAGAGTGATATAGTCGCCGTCAAAGATATTGTCCTGCTGATCGGCTGAGGCATCGTTTATCGCTGTTTTGCCCAAGCCAGCGGCGGCTGCAACAACCGGAGCAGTGCCATCTTGCACATCGGTGGCAACCTCCGCCTCCTGCGCTTGCGCCGGGCCGTGTGACCAAAGGGCGAGCGGCAACGCCAGTGCAAGCGCGTGCAGAGATATCAATGGGGAAATTTTCCGATATGCAGGCAAAAATGCCCTCCGAATCCATACTGGGCGTGCGTTTGCGATAGCCTTTAGAGTTACTTTACGCAGCGTTCAATAACTTGGGACGGAATCGCAAATATTCTCGATAAACCGACGAAATCCGCCTGCCAAGCGCCTATATGGATGTGAAGATTATTGCCCGATGAACGTGTGTATCACGCGTGTATCAGAGATAATATTTCACTCTTATACGCTCATGGTTTGCGCTTTGCGAGGCTGTGAACAACGCCTTGCGGAACTTTGGCGGGCCGAAGGTGAATTTCGGGTTACGCGAAAAGCCAATGCCCTCGCGCGGGATACCGGCAAATTTGTCGAGCCGCGAGTTGCCATTTTCATCATGGACGATGGCGATGGCATAGTCGCCTGAGGGCAGGTTGGAGAAAACCGCTTGGCCAGAACTGGCCTTGACGGTCAGGCGGCGCGCATTCGGGTCATCATCGCAATCGGGAAAATGGCGTTGATCGGCGGTAAGACAAAGCTGCACCAGACCCTTGGTTGAACGCAGATTATCAATATCGATATGCAGGTTGCATAATGGTGCGGCACCACCGAGCAAAGGCGTCACAGCCAGCGCAAGTCCAGCTTTGACGGTGTTGCCAAAGCGATGCGACCTTAGCGCCGCTACCAGAAATGATGTCATATTTTCCCCACTTGAATACTGTTTGGCGACCCAAGCACCGCGCTATTTCAGGCAGCAGAGCTTCGTCCAACACGCTTTTTGGCCCAATCCCCAAGGCCCTGGTCGGTGCCGCATAGACGATCCCAATGCCGGAAATACAGCCCATAATTGCAATTATAGGCCTGATGATGCCGTTCATGGTGGCTGGCCGTTATCACCCATTTTCCTAACTGTCCATGAACCAACCAGCGCGGAAAGAGTTCCCAGCCCATATGATTGGTGACGCCCATAATCGTCATGATCGCCAATACGATGCCCAACATGCCGACATGGATCGGGATGATGAAGACCAGAAGCGGGATAACAATAGCGCCGGTGACCGCCTCGATCGGATGAAAGCTCATCGCGGCCCATGCCGTGGGCGGGCGGCTTTCGTGATGCACCGCATGGGCGATGCGGAACCATTTCGGCTGGTGCATCCAGCGATGGGTCCAGTAGAACCATGTGTCATGTGCCAGCAGATAGAGTAGGATGGATAGCGGTGCATACCAGAGCGGCATGGCGGAGAAGTCTTCATAAATCTGCGTCCAACCATGATGCTGCCAGCCCCAGCCAACAAATCCCGCCGGGATGCCGTATATCGCTGCGGACATAAGTGACCAGTAGATTTCCTTGCGGATCTGCTTGCTTTGTTTGCTGTACTGGCCGGGGCGTATCTTGCTTGTCACCCAGGCGAAGAAGCAGCTGGCGGCGAGATAGCGCACAGCAATGATGCCGGTCATGGCCAGCAGAGATATGAAAAGCGGGGCCTTAATCATTGGGACATCCCTCTAGCCTGATTGGTGGCCAAATCGAAAGGCTTTTCGTGTCAAAGCGCGGTAACTGCTTATGCCGAATTTGATGGTTAGTAGCTAATTATAGCTTTGTTTCAGTTTTCGTCGGCCCCGCGCAGGCGGGGCCAAGGCTAAAATTCTATTTCACACAAAACCACTAAGGCACGAAGGGTTTGTTCTTGATGCGATCTCTTCGCGTCTTTGTGTCTTTGTGTGAGTCATACAAGAAAGCCCTGGCCCCGCCTGCGCGGGGCCGACGAGATAAGTAGCTATGCTATCAAATGACAACTCTGACGAATTTGCGATATTAAACCGGGTTAATAATGGTTCCACCCTTGTAACCTGGCGCTGCGCTGCAATATAGCCTTGCGACAAGGATATCTATGAGCGTCAAAAATTGTGATCTGGCTATATTGGGCGGCGGTCTTGCCGGTGGTCTCCTCGCTATGGCGCTGGCTAAGCGGCAGCCCGATGTGCGGTTGCTGCTGATCGAAGAGGCCGAGACCTTTGGCGGCGATCATGTCTGGTCCTTCTTCGCCAATGATATTCCCGATGACGCCAAATGGCTGGTCGATCCGCTCATCTGTTATGACTGGAATGAATATAGCGTGCGCTTCCCCAAGCTGAAACGCACACTGGGCAGCCGTTATCACTCGATCCTCTCCGACCATTTCGACACAGTCATTCGCGAGAAAATCCCGGCGGATCAATATCTCACTAATGCCAGCGTGGTCAGCCATGACGAAACCAGCGTCGAACTCGCCGATGGCACACGGATCGAGGCGGCAGGCGTCATTGATGCGCGCGGCGGTGGCAATGTCGATGCACTGACATGCGGCTGGCAGAAATTTACCGGGCAATTGCTCGAATGCGAGGAGCCGCATGGGCTGGAGCATCCGATTGTCATGGATGCCACGGTGGAACAGCGCGATGGCTATCGCTTTGTCTATTGCCTGCCCTTCAGCCCGACCGAGGTGTTTGTCGAGGATACCTATTATAGCGATGGCAGCAAGCTTGATCCGCGCATCTTGCGCCAGCGTATTGCGCAATATGCCGATGAACAGGGCTGGAAGGTCAAGAATGTCCTGCGCGAGGAAAAGGGCGTTTTGCCGGTGGTGTTCAAGGGCGATTACAAGCGCTTCCGCAAGGACAATGAAAATGGCGTCGCGCTAGCCGGATCGCGCGCCGGGCTGTTCCATTGCCTCACCAGCTATTCACTGCCCGATGCGGTGCGCTTTGCCATGCATATCTCGGCACTGGACACGCTCGACAGTGCCAGCCTGGCCCGGGCGAGTAGCGATTTCGCCGCAAAGCACTGGCGGCAAGGCTGGTATTATCGTCTGCTTGGCAAATTCCTGTTTATCGGTGCCGAGCCCGATCAGCGCTATGGCGTGTTCCAGCGCTTTTATGGCCTGTCTGAAAAGCTGATCGAGCGATTTTATGCAGGCCAGTCAACACGCTATGACAAGGCACGCATCTTGACGGGCGAACCACCGATGCCGATAAGCCGGGCGATAAAGGCGCTTTTCTCCTGAAAGCGGCGGGGAATTTTGCATGACAACAGCAGCGGTTATCGGCGCAGGCTTTGGCGGTCTGGCGCTAGCAATACGGTTACAATCGGCGGGCATCCAGACCACCGTTTTTGAAGGCCGCGACAAGCCGGGTGGCCGTGCCTATCACTGGAACAAGGACGGCTTTATTTTTGACGCCGGGCCGACAGTGATCACCGATCCGCCATGCCTCAAACAGCTTTGGGAATTGACCGGGCACGATATCTCAGAAGATGTCGATCTGGTCCCGGTGATGCCGTTTTACCGCCTCAACTGGCCCGATGGCAGCAATTTTGATTATTCCAATGATGATGAGCAACTGCGCGCCGAAATCGCCAAGCTCAACCCCGATGATGTCGCGGGCTATGAGCGTTTCCTCAAATATAGCGAGGGCGTGCATGATGAAGGTTATTTGAAGCTCGGCACAAAGGCGTTTCTCGACTTCACCTCGATGATCAAGGCGGCACCGGGGCTGATGAAGTTTCAGGCCTGGCGCTCGGTCTATTCCATCGTTTCCTCCTATGTGAAGAGCGAGAAGCTGCGCGAGGCGCTGTCCTTTCACACCTTGCTGGTCGGCGGTCATCCGATGCAGACAAGCGCCATTTACACCTTGATCCACAAGCTGGAAAAGGCGGGCGGTGTCTGGTTCGCCAAGGGCGGCACCAACCAGCTCATCGCCGGGATGGTGCGCCATTTTGAGCGGATTGGCGGCACTATGCATCTGTCCACGCCGATCCAGCAGATCACCACAAAGGGCGACCGCGCCACCGGCGTGGTGACCGAGGCGCATGGCGAACAGACATTCGATGCCGTCGCCACCAATGCCGATATCATGCACAGCTATCGTGATTTGCTGAGCGATAATCCGCGCGGCAAAAAGGCGGCGAGGGCGCTTTCGCGCAAGAAATTCTCGCCGTCGCTGTTCGTGCTGCATTTTGGCCTGAAAGGCACCTGGCCCGGCATCCCGCACCATATGATCCTGTTCGGCCCGCGCTATAAGGGTCTGCTTGATGATATTTATACCAACGGCGTCTTGCCCGAGGATTTCTCGCTCTATCTGCATCACCCGACCGTCACTGATCCGGGCATGGCGCCGGAAGGGCACAGCACCTTCTATGCGCTGGCACCGGTCGCGCATCAGGGCAAATTGCCGATTGACTGGGAGAAGGAAGGGCCAAAGCTGGCGGATCGCATTCTCGATGAAATCGGTCGCCGCCTGATCCCCGATATTCATGAGCGGGTGGTCACCAAATTCCACTATACGCCCGCCGATTTTGGCCGCGATTTGAATGCGCATCTGGGCAGTGCCTTCAGCCTGGAACCGGTATTGACCCAAAGCGCCTTTTTCCGCACCCATAACCGCGATGATGTGATCAACAATCTCTATTTTGTCGGCGCCGGAACGCATCCGGGGGCGGGGATACCGGGGGTTGTGGGCAGTGCGAAAGCAACGGCGGATTTGATGATTGCGGATATGGTTTGATTAAAAGAAGTACGCCTCCCTTCGACTGACTGCTTGCAGCAGACGCTCAGGATATAGTCGGCGAAGCCGAAGCTAAAATTCTATTTCACACAAAGCCACTAAGGCACAAAGACGGCTTCTTGGTGGTAGCTCTTCGCGGCTTTGTGTCTTTGTGTGAGTCAAAAAAGCCCTCGCCCCGCCTGCGCGGGGCCGACGGAAAGAGCGGGTGTTTGCCAACACATAGGAAACCCCTTCGACAAGCTGTACATGAGCCGCTAGAGAGGCGCGGTTCGACTCTGATGATACAGGACTTAAAGTGAAATCCCTCGCCGTTTATTGTGGCTCTGCCACCCCTTCCGATCCGGTCTATATCGAAACCGCCAAACAGGTCGGTCAGGTGCTTGCCGAGCGCGGGATTACCGTGGTTTATGGCGGCGGCAGGCTGGGCCTGATGGGCGCGGTGGCCGATAGCGCACTACAGGCGGGGGGCAAGGTCATCGGGGTGATTCCCGAAGCGTTGGTCGAGGCCGAGGTCGCGCATCGCGGGTGCTCTGAGCTGCACGTGGTCCCCGGTATGCATGAGCGCAAAAAGCTGTTCACCGATATGTCCGACGGTTTTATCAACCTTCCCGGCGGCGTTGGCACGATGGACGAGCTGTGGGAAGCGATCAGCTGGGCCCAGCTGGGCTATCACCAGAAACCCGTCGGCCTGCTCAATATCGCGGGCTATTATGACCATCTGATCGCGTTTAACGAGCATATGGGTGCGGTCGGCTTTGTTCGTCCCCAGCATCGCGGCATTTTGCAGGTCGATGCGACGATCCATGGTCTGGTCGACAAGATGGCGCATTATCAGCCGATCCAGACAATCTTTGCGATGCAGACCAAAGACCTTTAAAGAATTGGCTTATGCACGCGCCGCGATCCCGCTTTAACCGACAGGAACTGGTGGCCCATGCCTTTACCGTGATCGGCAAGGGCTCACGCTCCTTCTCCATTGCCAGCCGGTTGTTCGATCAGGAGACGCGCGAACGGGCTTGGTTGCTCTATGCCTGGTGCCGCAAATGCGATGATCTCGCCGATGGGCAGGATCTTGGCCATGGCATGAAAGAGGTCGATGATGCCGAGGCGCGGCTCGCCTATATTCGCGAGCGCACCGCGATGGCGTTTCGCGGCGAGCCGACGGGAGAGGCTTCTTTTGATTGTCTCGGCGTGGTGGTGCAGGAATGTGGCATTCCAAAGCCTTATGCCGAAGATGTGATTGACGGCTTCGCGCTCGATGTCGCCGAATGGCGCCCGCGCAGCGAGGATGATCTTTACCAATATTGCTACCATGTCGCCGGCGCCGTTGGCTGCATGATGGCGATTGTTATGGGCGTCGATCCGCAGGATGAGGCGACGCTGGATCGCGCCTGTGATCTCGGCATGGCGTTTCAGCTCGCCAATATTGCCCGGGATATTGAGGAGGATGACAGTGTCGGACGCTGTTATCTGCCGATGGACTGGCTGGCGGAAATGGATATTCCGCCCGGCCAGCATATGAAGCCGCCCTTTCGTGAGGGGCTGACCCGATTGGCCAAGCGGCTGGCGGACAATTCAGAACGCTATGAAGCCTCGGCGCGGATCGGCGCGCGCAAGCTGCCCTATCGCGCCCGCTGGGCGGTGCTGGCAGCGGCAGGCATTTATGGCGATATCGCCCGCGAAGTCCGCGCCCGCGGGCAAAGCGCCTGGGACCACCGCACGGTCACCACCAGCATGGCGAAACTCGGCTGGATCATCCGCAGCTGCTGGCGCGCAACCCAACCGCCACGGCCTAATGCGGATGCGGAGGCGCGTAAGGGGTTATGGACGCGGCCGCATCGTTAGGTTTGTTGGGGTCTTTAGGCGGAATTCGGGGATAGTTTCATGGCGAATGCGCTCAAACGCGACCGAAGCTCTCAAAAACTGTCCCCGAATTCCCCTGCGTCTTCCTCTCGAGAATTTAGGGATTGGGTAAACTGTCACCGTAATTTAAAATTGTCACCATAATTCGTAACCCTTGTCACCGTAACCCATATGGAGCCATACTGGTGAAGATGTATCGTCAGTCTAATTCTGCAATCAACTCACGCACCTTATGCAAGAAATACGCGCCGAAAGACTCTGCCAAGATGTGAGGTCTCGCTAACTGCCGTTCGTAACTCTCGCTATGGTCCCACAGTATTACCGGGCATTCGCCATCCTCTATCCAAGATAACATCAGGCACGAAACAGCATCTCCATCATGGTTTTCAAAGGCGAATAAATCATCAGGAAAATCGAAATCTCTTTGTAGATTACGATTTAGCGTTAGTGCACTACTACTAGTATCCTGAAACAGTTTATTCGGCACAAGGCCGCGTATTTCCATTCCTCTGAATTCACCACTGCCGAAAAAATTCAAAAACATTCGATAGGATAGTGGAAAAGATATGGAAATAGATCTTTCTACCTCTTTGATGTCATCCTCAGACACAGAGAATTTTGCATTTAAAAAAGGCCTATCAAAAACAGAATTGTCAATTTCATTGATAGCTTCCAAAATTAGATTTCTATCAGTCAAAGTCTTTAGCCCTTTCTTTCCAGTATCTCCGTCGAATTACAGTGACAGCTCAGAGCCTGATCCGAAAGTTATTGAACAATACCAGCCATTTGTGATTCACACCTGCTTTGCGAAGAGTAGGAGTGAAGCATGGCATGGACTGGTATTGCCCGGGCTGAGCATAGCCGGGAAGGTTTGCGATATCCATCGGATATGACGGATAGGGAGTGGATGTTGCTGGAGCCGTTCATTCCCCCGGCGAGGCGTGGTGGTCGGCCGCGGACGGCGGATATGCGCGAGGTGGTCAATGCGCTGCTCTATATTGCCTCTGCCGGATGTGCATGGAGGTTGCTGCCCAAGTGTTTTCCGCCAGTGTCGACGGTACGGCGCTATTTCTACGCATGGCGGGACACTGGCCTGTTCGATACGCTCAACATGGTGCTGGTGATGAACCTGCGCGAGATCGAGGGGCGCGAAGCCTCGCCCAGTGCTGGCGTGATCGACAGCCAGAGCGTGAAAACCACCGAGAGCGGTGGAATATCGGGTTATGACGCGGGCAAGAAGGTGAAAGGCAGGAAGCGGCACATCATAACCGACACATGCGGGTTCCTGATCTTCGTCCTCGTCCACAGTGCCGATATTCAAGACCGTGACGGGGCTGTCGATGTGCTGGCGGCAACTCGCCACCGCTTCCCCTGGTTGCGACACGTCTTTGCTGACGGAGGATATGCAGGGCAAAAACTGGGGGTTACGTTGGCTGGCATGGGGGCGTGGACCATGGAAATCATCAAGCGCTCCGATCACACCAAGGGCTTTCAAGCCCTGCCACGCCGATGGGTCGTCGAACGCACCTTCGCATGGCTAGGGCGATGCCGACGCCTCGCCAAAGACTGGGAAACATCCATCGAAAGCTCAACCGCATGGGCGCTCATCGCTTCCATCCGTATGATTATACGAAGAACCGCAAAATACTGTTATGCTTGAGATACTTTCGAATCAGGCTCTCAAATCCCCAACTTATCTGTCGAAAGGGCGGTGCAAGGGTAATCCGGGGACAGTTTTTGCTCCTATGGTTCTTAAAGAGACCGGCGTGCTAACAAACTGTCCCCGAATTACCCCAATCCCGCATTACCGTTGTTCCCACATAACGCCGCAGCGTCTTCTGTCCTACAGCACGGCCAACTGCTATTGTCACCCCGGCTCTATTCTCACTTATGGCTTGTAAAGCCTCGCATCTCCAACACCCCAACACTGTTGGCTATCTCCAACCCAGGCACCGCTTTCCGCGCCTCGCGAGCGGAACCTTTGTAACCTTTGTCAAGCGCGCCTGACAGTTGGGGCCTTTTCGCCATCGCCCACCACCAGCACGATTTTTAAGTTGCACATTGCAACTAGTATTGCGAAAAGTCCTGCAACTATATAGCATGCAATGCGTTTGATGCAGCAGGGACTACAGGTGAGGCGATTATCCATTATTAGGCAGAGAAAACAGACCGGGCTGCTGTCGGGCTCGCTTGGCGGGCGGCTGGCGCTGGCCGGGGCTTTGCTGATGCTCTCGGCATGCGGTGGCGGGGCCGAAGAGGATGATGCTAAGGAGCAGCCGCGTCCTGAGGTCACCACCACCGCCGTCCAGATTGCCGATACCACTCGCGTGCTCGAAGCGGCGGGCACGGTGCGCTATCTGGCGGAGACCTCGCTGGGGTTTACTACACCGGGCAAGATCGCTTCCATCCGCTATGTCGCGGGCGAGAGCGTCAAGCGTGGCGAATTGCTGGCATCGCTCGATACCACCACCGTCACCGCAGACCTTGCCAGTGCGCGCGCCGAGCTGGAGCGGGCCGAGGCGGAATATGGCCGCATTGCCAAGCTGTTTGACCAGGGCTGGGTGACACGCGCCCGGCTCGACCAGTCCGAAGCGGCGGCCAAGGCGGCGCGCGCGGCGGTCAGCTCGGCCGGATTTGCCCGCGAAACCTCCCAGATTATCGCGCCTTCCAGCGGCGTCATCCTGGCGCGCAATGCGGAGCCGGGGCAGATTGTCCAGCCGGGCACGGCGGTATTGATCCTGGGCGAAGCGGCGCGCGGCATGGTGTTTGAGGTGCCGGTAATTGACAGCGATGTTGCCGAGCTCAGCATCGGCATGCCCGCGAAAATCCGTCTCGCCGCGCTCGGCAATGAAGAGATTGAGGCGCAGATCCGCGATATTGATGGCCGTGCCGATACGCTTTCGGGCACCTTCACCGTCAGCTTTGCGCTGCCCGCCAATCCCGGCCTGCGTTCAGGCCAGATCGGCACCGCCTATGTCACCATGCCGAAGACACGGGTCTCTAACCAGATGACCATACCGCCCGAGGCGCTGTTCGATGTGCGCGCCGATGAGGGCTTTGTCTATGTGCTGAAAGAGGTGAAGGCCGAGGGTGGCCAAAAGGCGCTGAAAGCCGAGGCGCGTAATGTAAGTATAGGCAATGTGCTGGATGACCGGATCACGATCAATACCGGGCTGAAGCCGGGCGAGCGCATCATCGTTACCGGGCATCAGGATGTTCATTCGGGCGATCTGGTGGCGGTGGCCAAATCGGCGCGCCCTAAGGCTTCTGCGGCCAAGGCCTCTGCAGCCAAAGCGGCAAGCGGGGCCGGGCAGTGATCGCCGCTACAGGTGCCACCGCATGAGCATAGCCGTGATTAGGCTCGCCGCATGAGTCCTGCCGCCTTCACCATTGGCCGCTGGCAATTGTCGCTGGTGATGTTTCTGTTGCTGGCGGCGCTGGGTGTCAGCTCGCTGCTCACCATCACCCGCTCGGTCGATCCGCATTTTCCCATTCCGGTCGTCACCATTGTCGCCGCTCAACCCGGCGCCGATGCAGCTGATCTGGAAGAGACGGTTGCCAAGCCAATTGAGGAGGTGCTGCAGGGTCTGGATGATATCGATGAAATCAACTCGACCAGCTATGATGGGCAATCGGTCATCCGCGCCCAGTTTGACTGGGGTGGTGACGCTGACAAATATTTTGATGATGTGGTGCGCGAGGTCGGCGCGATCCGCGATCAGTTGCCTGAGGGGTTGCTGAGCCTCGACTATCGCAAGGTGCGCACCACCGAATCCGCGGTGCTGCAACTGGCATTGATGAGCGATACCGCAAGCTGGCGGCGGATGGAGAAATATGCCGGTGATCTGCAGGACGCGTTGGTGCGCTATCCCGGCATCAGGGGGGTGGATATTGATGGCCTGCCCCAGCCGGAAGTCGAAGTGGCGATTGAGCCCGGCCGGTTGGCCGAGCTCAGCATCACGCCAACAGCCGTTGCCGATGCGCTGCGCGCCGGGGGTGCGGAATTGCCGCCCGGCGCGGTGCAGAGCGGTGAACGGCGCTTCAATGTCGAGGCAGGCGGCGCGTTTCGCGATCTTGATACTATCCGCCAATTACCGGTCCGCGCCGCCAATGGCGCAACGTTGACGGTGGATGATGTCGCCGAGGTCTATTGGGGCAATAGCGAGCAGCTCTATCGCGCCCGGTTCAACGGCAAGCGCAGCGTGTTTGTTACCATCCGACAAAAGGATGGCGTCGATGTGATCCGCCTGCGCGAGCAGATTATCGCCGAGCTTGACCAGCAGAAACAGTTCCTGCCGCCGGATATGAAGCTGGAACAGATATTCGACCAGAGCCGCGATATTGAAAAGCGGCTGAGCGAGTTGACCCGCGACTTCACCATCGCGGTGACCCTGGTGATCTTCACCCTGTTGCCGCTTGGCTGGCGCGCATCGGTGATTGTGATGATCTCGATCCCGCTATCGCTGGCGTCGGGCCTGTTGGCGATTGATGCCTCGGGCTATAATCTCAGCCAGTTGACCATTGCCGGCTTTATTGTCGCGCTCGGTCTGCTGGTCGATGACTCGATTGTGGTGACCGAGAATATCGCCCGCCATTTGCGCATGGGCAAGCGACGAAGTATCGCCGCGATCGATGCCACCAAGGAGATTACGCCCGCCGTGTTGGGATCCACAGGGGTGCTGATCTTCGCCTTTGCGCCCTTGCTGTTTCTGCCTGAGGGGGCGGGGGAGTTTACCCGCTCCTTCATCTTTGCGATCATATACACCGTAGCGGCGTCGCTGGTGGTCTCGCTCACCATCATTCCGTTTCTCGCCAGCCGCATATTGTCGCGCAATGAGGATCCGGAAGGCAATGCACTGCTGCGCTGGCTGACGCATCAGATTGAGCGCTTCTATAACCCGATATTGCACCGCGCGCTGGATAATCCGCGGATGACATTCTGGGGCGCGATGGCGCTGTGTATCTCGGCTTTCGGGTTGATCCCGGTAATCGGTTTCAGCCTGTTTCCCTATGCCGACACCAGCTATTTTCTGGTGACGGTGGAGTCGGAAGAAGGCAGCAGCCTCGACCGTACCGACCGGATCACCAAGCAGATCAACACCATCCTGGCCAAGGAAGAATCGATTATCGCGCGCGCCGAGAATGTCGGTGCCGATAATCCCCAGGTCTTCTACAATGTGTTCTCCAATCGCCAGCGCACCAATTATGGCGAGACGCTGGTGGTGCTGGATGAATGGAACCCCAAGACCAGCCCCGACATGATTGCCCGTTTGCGTGAGCAATTTGACGCCATCCCCGGTGCGCGCATCAATGTCGAGCTGTTCCAGAATGGCGCGCCGGTTGCCGCTCCGATTGAGCTCAGAATTGTCGGCGATGATCTGGAGACGCTGCGCGAATATGCCGGAGAGATTGAGCAGATATTGCGCAATACGCCGGGCGCGCGCGATGTCATCAATCCGGTCAGCACCAATCGCATCGACCTAAATTTGGGATTGGATGAGCGCAAGGCGGCGCTGCTCAATATCCCGGTGGGAGAGCCAAGGCGCGCCCTGCGTCTGGCGTTGCGTGGTGAGCAGGCGGCGACCTTCCGTGACAGTGAGGGAGACAGCTATCCGGTGACAGTGCGCTTGCCGCTGGCGAATAACCAGCCGGTTTCTGCACTCGACACTGTTTATGTCGCGACCCGAACCGGCGATCCGGTGCCGCTGACCCAGATATCCAGCCCCAAGCTGGAGGCGGTGCCGCCACAGATTGCGCGCTATCAGCAGGAGCGTACCGTTACTGTCACCGCCAATGTCGAGCCCGATGTGTTGGTCACCAACGTCACCCGTGATGCGCTGCAGCGGATCGAGAAGGAGGTGGACTTCGCCCAAGGTTATCGCATCTTGGTCGGTGGCGAGACCGAGGCGATTGGCAATACCTTTTCCGGCTTCGGACCGATCATCGTCATTGCCCTTTTCGGTATCTTTGCGGTTCTGGTCGCCGAATTTGGCCGTTTCCGCGAGACTATCGTGGTCGCCGGGGTGATCCCGCTCGGCACTTTTGGCGGTCTGATTGCCTTGCTGCTTACCGGCAATTCGCTCTCCTATATGGCGATCATCGGCTTTGTCGCGCTGGTGGGTATCGAGATTAAAAACTCGATCCTGCTGGTCGATTTCACCGCCCAGCTGCGTGATCAGGGGATGCCTTTGCGCGAGGCGATTGAGCGCGCGGGTGAAGTGCGCTTCCTGCCGGTATTGTTGACATCGGTCACCGCTGTAGGCGGGCTCAGCCCATTGGCGATTGCCGGTGGCTCGCTCTACGGCCCGCTTGCCTGGGTGATTATCGGCGGGCTTATTTCGTCCACCGTGCTGTCGCGGATCATCACGCCGGTAATGTACCTGCTGATCGCCCGCCATGCCGGGGATACCGATGATAGTGGCGATACCAAGAGCGAGGCGGCTCCGGCCTAGCAGCGGTCAATGATTGCTTGAGCGGACTTGCCGGTAATCCTATCTAGAGTGCTAACACAGCACAGGATAATCATTATGAGCGAACAGACAGCGATATTGGCAGGCGGATGTTTCTGGTGCACCGAGGCGGTGTTCAATGATGTCATCGGGGTCAGCAAGGTCGAGAGTGGCTATATTGGCGGTGAGACCGAAAACCCGACCTATCGTCAGGTCTGTTCAGGCCGCACCGGCCATGCCGAGGCGATCCGCGTTACTTTTGACGATGATGTGATCAGCTATGGCGAAGTGCTGGATATCTTCTTCGCCACCCATGATCCGACGCAGCTCAATCGTCAGGGCAATGATGTCGGCACCCAATATCGCTCGGCGCTGTTCCCGCTGGACGATGCGCAGCGTGCAGAAGCCGAGGCAGGCAAGACGCGCGCGGCATCGGATTGGCCGCAGCCGATTGTCACCACAATTGAGGAGCCCAGCACCTGGTATTCTGCCGAGGACTATCATCAGGAATATTGGGAAGGCGAGGGCCAGCGTAACCCCTATTGCCTCGCCACTATCCCGCCCAAGCTGCAAAAGCTGCGAAAGAGTTTTGCCAATCGGGTAAAGTCATAGGCCGCTAAACTTGCAGAGGCAGGCGCTACCGGTTAGCCATGAGACCAATGCAATTATAAGAGGTCTTTCATGAAGCCCATTCGCAAGGCGGTATTTCCCGTCGCCGGTCTTGGCACACGTTTTCTGCCTGCGACCAAGGCCATCCCCAAAGAGATGCTGCCTGTGGTCGATCGCCCGCTTATCCAATATGCCGTAGATGAAGCGGTTGAGGCCGGTATCGAGCAGATGATCTTTGTCACCGGTCGCGGCAAAAGCGCGATTGAGGATCATTTTGATATCGCCTTCGAGCTGGAAAACACCATGACCGAGCGTGGCAAGGATCTGTCGGTGCTGGAGCCGACCCGGCTGGGCCCCGGTAACTGTGCCTATGTCCGCCAGCAGGAGCCGTTGGGGCTGGGCCATGCGGTTTGGTGCGCGCGTGATATTGTCGGCGATGAGCCTTTTGCCGTATTCCTGCCGGATGAGTTCATGCATGGCTCACCCGGCTGCATGAAGCAGATGGTTGACGCCTATCAGGGCACCGGCGGCAATCTCGTCAGTGTGCTGGAAGTGCCCGAAGAGAAGGTCTCCAGCTATGGTGTGATTGCACCGGGTAAGGCTGAAGGCAATCTGACCGAGGTGACAGGGCTGGTCGAAAAACCCAAGCGCGAAGATGCTCCGTCCAATCTCATCGTGTCGGGGCGCTATATCCTGCAACCCGAAGTCATGCGCACCTTGGAACACCAGGAAGCCGGGGCTGGCGGCGAAATTCAGCTAACCGATGCGATGGCCCAGATGATCGGCAATCAGCCTTTCCATGCGGTAACCTTTGATGGCAGGCGCTATGATTGTGGCTCGAAGACAGGCTATATCGAAGCCAATTTGGCGTTGGCGCTGGAGCGTCCTGATATGGCCGAGGAAGTGCGGGCAATGGCAAAGGCTCTGCTTGAAGAATAGCTTGCACCCTGCCCGGGCAGTTCAGCCAATAGCCATCTCTCGCTTGATATCAGGCGAGGCAAAAGGAGTAATATTGTGGTCAAAATTCCATCCGGCCTGATCATTGCGCCGCTTGCTGCGATGATGCTCTCCGGCTGCCTCGCCAAGGCCGTCGCCGATACGGCTGTGGGTGTTGTCACCCTGCCGGTCAAGGCAGTTGGGGCGGGTGTCGATGCTGTTACCGAAAGCCAGTCAGAGGCAGATGAGAAGCGGGGCCGAGCTATGCGGGAGCGTGAGGAAAGGCTCGGCAAACTCTCGCGCGAACGCGACAAGCTGCAAGAAGACTGCGCTGATGGCGATGATGACGCCTGTGATGAACTGCCCGCAGTGAATAACGAAATTCAGCGTATATTGAGCGAGCCGCGATAGTCACTTGAGTCCAGACAGATACAAGAAAGGGCGGGGAGTAACTCCCCGCCCCTTTTTTGTTCGTGGATCGGTTCCTGGTCTTAGCTGTCGTCGCTGCCGCCGATAACGCGATAGGCAATCGCGCCGAGCACGCCGCCGACAATTGGCGCGACCCAGAACAGCCAGAGCTGCTGCAGTGCAATACCACCTTCGAGCAGCGCCGGACCGGTGCTGCGCGCGGGGTTAACCGAGGTGTTGGTAACCGGAATGCTGATCAGGTGGATCAGCGTGAGGCCTAGGCCAATGGCAATAGGTGCAAAGCCTGCCGGTGCGCGCCCATCTGTGGCACCCATGATGATCATCAGGAAGAAGGCAGTCAGGATCACCTCGGCGATCAGACCGGCCATCATATTATAGCCGCCGGGCGAATGCTCGCCAAAACCGTTGGTGGCAAGCCCACCGCTAAAGCCTTCGGCACCATTGGCGATGGAGAATAGGGCAGCGGCGGCGAGAATAGCCCCGATGACTTGTGCGATAATATAGACCGGCGCTTCCTTCATCGGGAACCGCCCGCCAGCAACCAGACCCAGCGTAACCGCTGGATTGAGGTGGCAACCGGAGATATGGCCAATGGCATAGGCCATGGTCAGAACAGTAAGGCCGAAGGCAAAGGATACGCCGAGCAGGCCAATGCCCACATCGGGAAAAGCGGCTGCCAAAATGGCGCTGCCACAGCCGCCAAATACCAACCAGAATGTTCCGAGTAATTCCGCAAGTGCACGTTGAGTCATGGTTCAATCTACCCCTTTTGCAGCCAGAATGTTGCGATATGCGTTAGACAGGATGGATGATCTATCCAAGCAAAGATTGGCGGACGCATGTTCGGGGACCATATGAGGGATATGGCCCCCGAACCGCCCCATTCGCCTGCCTCTCTGCCCCCGTTAGAGAGCGACCCTAAGACAGACGAACTGTTGCTCGCGCTCGCTATAGCAGCATCCCAACTTGCCTGAGGTAAACAAATGTAACAAGCCGTTCAGCGTCTCGGCAACGCTATGGGCGGTGCTCTAATTATATCAAAATATCAGTGCTTTGATGCTGCGCGGCGCAGGCGATCATTGATAGCGGTCCCGATTCCGCTATCGGGTATTGGCGCAATGCCAATGCGCTTTCGATCACTGGCATCGGCTCGGTGCAACGCGGCATATAAACGCGCTGCCGCTTCGGCCAAATCACCTCTGGCGGACAGGGTGTCGTCGCCTGCAATCTCTCCAAATCCGATCAGCCATTGGTCCGCTGTGGATACGGTTGTCGCCAGTTGCAAAGGCTTGGTGGGCGCATAATGACTGGCCATTTGACCCGGTGCGGTGATGTGTTTGTCATCGCTCGCTATAATCGGCTCGATGCCCAGTAGATCAATTATCACCTGCGCCGCTATCGGGCCGGGCCGCAATATGCGCCAGCCATCACCTGTCACCCCAACAATGGTGGATTCCACACCCGCGCTGCATGGGCCATCATCAAGCACCAAATCGATCCGGTCCTGCAAACTGGTGGCAACATGCGCGGCTGCGGTTGGGCTGATCGCGCCGCTGCGATTGGCCGAAGGGGCGGCCAGCAGCAGGCTGGAACCATGCAATATCGTCTGCATCGCCCGATGCGCGGGGCAGCGTAGGGCAATGGTATCCAGTCCCGCTGTTACGGCTGGTGTAATCTTGGCGCGCCCATTATCGCTGAGTGGCAAAACCATCGTCAGCGGGCCGGGCCAAAAGGCCTTGGCAAGCGTTTCCGCCATGGCATTGAAGTGCGTAATGGTTCGCGCGGCAGAGACATCCGGCACATGCACGATCAGCGGATTGAAATCGGGCCGTCCCTTGGCGCGATAGATCGCCGCTACGGCATCCGCGGATGCGGCATTGGCGGCCAGGCCATAGACCGTCTCGGTCGGCAGGGCGACCGGTTGATCCGCTTGTAAAGCCTCGACAACACGGGCAATCGCATCGTCACTAAAGGCTAGGATTTCCGGTTTATCTGCACTAGTTTCCACCATCACGGGCCGCCATAGCCCCGAACTTTCAATGATTCTACGGGATAATCTCAACCGATGACTTTCACCGCGCCGACCAAGGACCAGCTTTTCGCGCTGGAGACCGCCACCAATATTGCCGAACTGGCGAACCATGACCGTTTTGCCGAGGCAGACGCCGATCTGGTGCAAGCCATTGTTGAAGGCGTCGGCCAATTTGCCGAGGGCGAATTTGCGCCGCTCAATCGCGTAGGCGATGAAGTCGGTGCCAAGCTGGTCGATGGCCGGGTGGTTATGCCTGAAGGCTTCAAGCAAGCCTATAAGGGCTATGTCGAGGCCGGGTGGAACAGCCTGTGCGCCACGCCCGATCATGGCGGGCAGGGCCTGCCCTTTGCGCTGGCGACGGTCTCGCTGGACTCGCTCGGCGCGGCGAATATGGCCTTTACCCTGTGCCCCATGCTCTCGGTCGGCGCGATTGAGGCGCTCGAACACCATGGCAGTGAGGAGCAGAAGGAACGCTATCTGCCCAAGCTGATCTCCGGCGAATGGCCGGGCACGATGAACCTCACCGAACCACAGGCGGGCAGCGATGTCGGCGCGCTGCGTACCACCGCGACGCCGCTGGGAGATGGCAAATATCAGATCAAGGGCCAGAAGATTTATATCACCTTTGGCGATCATGACATGGCCGACAATATCATCCATCTGGTTCTGGCGCGCACTCCCGATGCGCCTCCGGGGACCAAAGGTATCTCGCTGTTTCTGGTGCCGAAATATCAGCTTAATGACGATGGCACGCCGGGCAAGGAGCAGGATATCGAAACCGTCTCGATCGAGCACAAGCTCGGCATCCATGCCTCGCCCACCTGTGTGCTGCAATATGGCGAGCGCGGCGAGTGCATTGGCGAGCTGATCGGTGGCGAATTTGGCGGCATCCGCGCGATGTTCACCATGATGAACAATGCCCGGCTCAATGTCGGGCTGCAGGGCGTCGAGATTGCCGAGCGCGCAACGCAACAGGCGCTTTACTATGCGCAAGAGCGGGTGCAATCGGCACGCGCCGGTGGCGACAGCCGTGACCCGGTAGCGATTGTCGAGCATCCCGATGTCCGCCGCATGTTGCTGCGGATGAAGGCAGGCACCGAAGCGGCGCGGGCTTTGCTCTATTTTGCCGCGGGGCAGGTTGATCGCGCAACGCTCGGAATGGACGGCGCGCAGGAAAAGGTCGATATCCTCACCCCGCTGGCCAAGGGCTATGGCACCGATCTCGGCATAGAGATCGCGTCACTCGGTGTGCAGATTCACGGCGGCATGGGCTTTGTCGAGGAAACCGGTGCCGCGCAGCATTATCGCGATGCCCGCATCATGCCGATCTATGAAGGCACCAATGGCATTCAGGCCGCCGATCTAGTTGGCCGCAAACTGGCCATGCGTGGCGGCGAGGCGATGAAGGAGTTTCTCGACGAACTACGCGATATTGCGGGCAATGAGGCGCACGTCGCCGAGCTGGTCGCGGCGTGCCAGGAGGTTACCAACTGGATGCTGGGTGCGTCGGTCGATGAACGGCTGGCGGGCAGCTATGCCTTTATGACGATGATGGCGGTGGCAACATCGGGCGCGCTGATGGCGAAGCAACACCGCGTGGCGCAGGAGCGTCTCGACGCCGGAGAGGGCGACAGCGCGTTCCTAAAGGCCAAGCTGGTCACTACCCGCTATTATTGCGACCATATGGTCCCCGAAGCGCTGGGCCTGAAGGCGTCAGCCATGGGTGGTGCAGACTTGCTTTACGCACTAAGCGCGGAAGAACTGGCTGCATAGTATGTGCACCGGCAATGTGGGTGTAATGCAAGGCGGGAAAACGCTTAAATTGCAAATGGTGCCGCTTACGTGACTCGAACACGTGACCCCATCATTACGAATGATGTGCTCTACCAACTGAGCTAAAGCGGCTAACCGGTTGCTGCCAGACATGTCTGGATGCTGGGCGAGGCCGTTACCAGCACCTGTCTTTGTGCGCAAGTCCCTCGCGTCTTTCTGGCTCTCGCAATACGCTTTCCGCGCAGATATGCATCTGCGTTAACTCAGGATTTACTCTATTGCGCGAAAAGGGGACCGACCGAGCATATGCAGTGGGGCAGTTATGGACAATCACCACGGATTTGATCGACCCGATGAGGACGGCGCGGACTATGATGTCGCGACGAAACCGCACGGCGATATTGCGGGTGACGGAGATGATGACGCGGTGATGGAACCGGCACACCGATTCGGCAATGATGAGCGCCGGATGCATGTGCGCGCCTATAATCATTGGGTAATGCTGCTGGGTGATCGTTCCTTTCCGTCTATCGATGACCTTGATCTTGACCGGCTGGATGATTTCGCACCGAACAGCGTCCTGCTCGACTTTACTTCGGGAATCGATAATCCCGCAATCTCGCATATCGGGACAGCCGTCGCCGAGGAATCCGGCGTTGCCGACGATATAGGCTATGTTGCCGATATTCCCGGGCGTTCACTGCTCTCGCGCATTACCGACCATTATATGGAAATTCTCGCCAATCAGGCGCCGATTGGCTTTGAGGCGGAGTTTGTCAATCAACGTGATGTGACGGTGCTGTATCGTGGCATATTGCTGCCATTCTCCTCGGATGATGACAGCATTGATTTCGTCCTTGGCGTGATAAATTGGAAAACGGTGGCCGATCAGGCCAGCACTGACGCGCTGATGCTGGAAGTTGAGCAGGTGCTGGATGCCAATGCTGATGTAGGTTTTGATACCCCAATCTGGCCCGATGAGGATGAAACAGCTCACAGCTCGATAGATTTACCCGATGTCGCTTTTGGCCATCCGGTTGCGCATAAGGCTAAAGCCGATATTGAAACGCCCGCCGCGTCCATGGGATCAATCCCTATCCGCCGCGATTCTCTTGCCTTTTCGGTGACAGCGTCTGCTGAACTCTTGCATACCGAGGCTGTCGATTTCGGGTTGACCGTGGATCAGGAAAGCGAAGCTGATGAGTTTGTGCCTGCGGATAACGAGCCCGCCGCGCCTGATGCCGATGCGGGATTGGAAGACTGGCTTGATGATGCGCGCAATCTGGCGCTGAAAGCACTGCAATCCGAGAATCGCAGCCGTGCCGCGCTTTATCGGGCCATTGGCCGCGCCTATGATGTATCGCTGGTGGCCGCGCGCGAACCGAATGCGCTGGCGGTGATTCTCGATAATGCCGGCATAATCCAACAGGATCGCGCCCCGATGACGCCCATAGTCAAGCTGGTGTTCGGCGCGGATTATGACAAAACACGGCTTACGGAATATGCGACGGCACTTAGCCATGCGCATCGTCAGCAACTTTCGCTGGGCGCGCTTCCTGAGTATCTCAAAAGCTATGATGGCGGCCTGAAAGGCGTGGTGCGTGCCGAGCGGCGTCAGCGTCGGCCCGTTGCGGCTGTCGGCACCGACCCCGAACAGGCGCTGGCCTCTGCCTATTCCAGCTTGCGCGAAGCTCCTGAATTGCCGCTTGATTCCGTCGATCCGGGAGAAAGCGAATTTGCGGTTCTGGTAGCGCGGCGCAATGCTGCTGGCAGGATAGTTATTGTCGCCGCATTGGCCGACGATAAGGTGACCGATCATGTGGTGCGCAAGGTCGCGGGTTGAACACTGCAAGACCATATCAATTGCGGTCAATGCTGCACCTGATTAGTGCGGTAAAATACTGAAATAGTGTTACTTTGTTTCGTGGACCTTTTCGGTGCTTGAGGTGCTGGGAGAAAAGGCGCATAGGGCGTTTTAGGACCACTTCAGACCGCCCGAGGCTTTCTCCCCATGTCCCATGCCATCTCTGACGATGCTTCCCTTTCCACTTCGACTGACCAACCGCAAAATGATGCCCTTCTAGGCGCTTTGCAGGAGGCTTTTTCGCAAGGCGCTTTGCCCGGCGAGAATGACGGGTTCAACGATGACGCTTCACGCGAGGCGGCGCAGTTTGCGCTGACTACAATGATGCATCGGGAGCGTGCCAAGCCAGCTATTGCTATCGACACCGATGCTAGTGGCGATGGCCGACGGACAATGCGCATGGCGGTGATCAACCGCGACATGCCGTTCCTGGTCGACTCTATTGCCAATGAGGTGAGCGCGGCAGGTCTCGATATTCACCGCATCATTCACCCGGTACTGTCGGTGCGCCGTGATGATGAGGGCAATCTGACCGAGATCATGTCACGCGACGCGTCGGGCGAACGGCAAGAATCGATTGTCTATATCGAGATGCAGCGCGCCGATGCCAAGGTGCGCAAGCAACTGCACAGCGCAGTCGAGCAAATGTTGGCCGACGTTCGCGCAACGGTGCAGGACTGGCCTTTGCTGCAACATGCCATGTCCGCCGATGCGGAGAATATTGCCGATCCTGAGGGGGCTGCGCTGCTGCGCTGGTTTATTGATCGCAATATGACCCAGTTGGCGCATCATATCTGGGATCTGGACAGTAGCATTCGTGATGCCAAAGGCTTTGTTCGCGTATCATCCGAGCCTGTACTCGCCGAGGCCAATTATCGCAAAGCGGTGCAATGGTTTGAGAATGGCGGTTCGGTGCCGCTGATCGTCAAATCCAACCGGCTCTCCACCGTGCATCGCCGGGTGCCGATGGACTTGGTCATCCTGCCGCTGCGCGCAGATGGCAAGATCACCGGCCTTTCGGTGCATTGCGGCATCTGGACCAGCGCCGCTTTGGTCACCGCGCCGGACAAGGTGCCGCTGCTGCGCGCGCATCTCAAGACAATCAATGACAAGTTCGGCTTTGATTCGTCGGGACATGCCGGCAAGGCGCTGGCGCATGCGCTGACCTCACTGCCGCATGACCTATTGATCGCTTTCAAGACAGAAGACATTGAGCGCGCGGCGCTGACCTTTATGTCGCTGGCGGATCGGCCCCGGCCCAAGCTGATTACGATTGAATCCTCGCTTGAACGGCATTTGTTCGCCTTTGTCTGGCTGCCGCGTGATGAGGTTTCGACTGGTCGCCGGATCGCGATTGAGAAGATGCTCACCGAAGCTGCCAATGCCAAGACGCTGAGTTGGACCATCTCGTTGGAAGACGGCCAGGTGGCAATGCTTCGCTATGTGCTTGATCTGCGTGACAATGGTCGTGTCCCTGATGGCGCGAAACTGGATGCGCAGTTGAAGGATATGGTGCGTGGTTGGCTGCCCGAGGTGGAAAATGCTCTGGGTGAATTGGGCGATGAAAGCCGCGCTGCCGCCTTGGCAAGCCGCTATGCCGAGGCCTTTCCCGCAAGTTACCGCATGGAATGCGGCGCGCAGGAAGCGGCGACCGATATCTTGCGGCTCCATGCGCTGGACGATGATAATCGCCGGTCGGCACGGCTTTATGCGGTGTCCGATGATGCGACTAACGGTCTGCATCTAAAGCTCTACAATGTGCGCGGGTCCATTGCGCTGTCCGAAGCGGTCCCAGTGCTGGAGCATTTCGGTTTTGATGTGGCCGAAGAGGTGCCAACGCCGCTGGCCGATGGTGAGCTTGGCTATATCCATGATTTCACGCTGGTAGCGCAGGGCATGGTTAAACCCGAGACGATATTGGAGCGCGCGAAGCTGCTCGAAGACGCTATCGCCAATGTGCTTGATGGCCGCGCCGAGGATGATGGCTTTAATCAGCTGATCACGATCAATGGCCTGACCGCAGATGATGTGATTCTGCTGCGCGCATGGTTCCGTTATTTGCGTCAGACCGGTATGCCTTATGGTCTTGGCACCTTTGTCGATGCGCTGCGCGATGCGCCGCAGGTGACCAGCGCACTGATGGTGCTGTTCCGCGCCCGGCATGACCCGACTTTCGACAAGGACCGTGAAAAGGCTGAGGAACTGGCGCAGCGGTCTATCCGTAGCGGGCTGACGCAGGTGTCGGCTATTGATGATGACCGCCTTCTGCGTCTGCTTCGTGACCTGATCCTCGCAATCTTGCGCACCAATGCTTTTGCGTCGGGCAACAATGCGGTTCTGGCGTTCAAGATTGAAAGCGCCAAAGTGCCGGGTCTTCCCAAGCCGCTGCCCTGGCGCGAGATTTTCGTCTATGCGCCGAGCGTTGAAGGTGTGCATTTGCGTGCCGGTGCCGTGGCACGTGGCGGCCTGCGTTGGTCTGACCGGCGCGATGACTTCCGTACCGAGATTCTCGGCCTGATGAAAGCGCAGCGCGTCAAGAACGCGGTGATTGTGCCGACCGGTGCCAAAGGCGGCTTTTTCGCCAAATCGCTCCCCGATCCGGCGCGTGATCGCGATGCCTGGGCCGCGGCGGGCAAAGAGGCGTATAAGAAATTTATCCGCTCGCTGCTCTCGATCACCGACAATATTGTCGATGGCGAAGTGGTCCATCCTGACGGCGTGCATGTCCGTGATGGTGTGGACCCCTATTTCGTGGTCGCCGCCGACAAAGGCACGGCGACCTTCTCCGACACCGCCAATGGTATTGCCGAAGAGGCCGGTTTCTGGCTGGGTGATGCCTTCGCCAGCGGCGGCAGCCAAGGCTATGACCATAAGGCCATGGGTATCACCGCACGTGGTGCCTGGGTCTCGGTGCAGCGTCACTTCCTGGAAATGGGCGTGGATGTGCAGAGCCAGCCGGTCAATGTCATCGGCTGCGGCGATATGTCGGGCGATGTCTTCGGCAACGGCATGCTGCTCTCCAAGGCGATCAAGCTGGTCGCCGCCTTTGACCATCGCAATATCTTTATCGATCCTGACCCCATCCCGGCGAAAAGCTGGGTAGAGCGCAAGCGACTGTTTGATCTGCCGCGTTCGAGCTGGGAGGACTATGATGCCAAACTGATTTCCAAGGGCGGTGCAGTGTTCTCGCGTTCACAAAAATCGCTGACGCTGACACCCGAGATACAGACGCTCCTGGGTCTGGAGCAGGATGAGATTGAACCGGATGCGTTGATCACCGCCATTCTCAAGTCCGAGGCTGATCTGCTATGGTTTGGTGGTATCGGCACCTATATCAAGGCGGCGCATGAGAATAATCTCGACGTAGGTGACCCCGCCAATGATGTCCTTCGCGTCAATGCTGAAGATCTGCGCTGCAAGGTGATAGGCGAGGGCGCCAATCTCGGCATTACCCAGGCGGGTCGTATCGCCTTTTCGCTCGATGGTGGTCGGGTCAATACCGACTTTATCGACAATAGCGCCGGCGTTGATTGCTCGGACAATGAGGTCAACATCAAGATTGCACTGGGACAGGCGGTGCGCGCCGGAGCGCTGTCCACCGACGACCGCAACAGCCTGCTGGAAAGTATGACCGATGCAGTCGCCGATCTGGTACTGGCGGATAATCGTTTTCAGGCGCTCGGCCTGTCCATTGCCGAGAGCGGCGGTGCCGATACGCTGCCGTCCTATATCCGGTTGATTGAGTCGTTCGAGGAAATGGGACGGCTCGACCGCGAGGTTGAGGGCATTGCCGATAATGATACGCTGAAACGCCGTATCGCCGATGATCAAGGCCTGACCCGGCCTGAACTGGCGGTGCTGTTGTCGACCGCCAAGCTCAGCCTGCAGGACGCGATTGAAGCCAGCCCGATTGCCGATGATCCTTCAATGGAGCCCGAACTGCTGGCTGCCTTCCCAGAGGCGATGCAGCAGGATTTTGCCGACCAGATCACAGGGCACCAGCTGCGTAAAGAGTTGATTGCCACCAAGCTGGCCAATCGCATTATCAACCGATTGGGCATTATCCATCCGATGGCCCTGGCGGAAGAAGAAGGCTGTTCGCTCGGCCATGTCGCCATCGCCTTTGTCGCGGCGGAACGGCTGTTCGATATGACCAGCCTCTGGGAGAAGCTGGATAAAGCCCCGATGGATGAGCAGGTGCGGTTGATGCTGTTTGATCGCGCGGCCTTGGCGCTGCGCTCGCAAATGGCGGATATTATCCGCCAGACCAGTGCAACAACATTGCCGGGTACGATCGTCGAGCAATTCGCCGCGCCAGTGGCCAAGCTGTCTGACAAGGTGGACGAGTTGCTCAGCGCTGAGTCACGCAGCCAGCACCATGAGCTCGAAGAATCGCTATGCAGCGACGGCGCGCCGAAAGAAATGGCAGCGCTGATTGCATGGTTGTTCAAGATGGATGGTGCAGTTGGCCTCGCCCAGCTTTCGCTGCAATCGGGAATCGCGCCCGATATCGTCACCCGCGCCTTTTCTGATCTTGGATCTGCCCTGGCACTCGACTGGGTGCAGATGACCGCAGCGCGGATGAGTCCGACCGACCCATGGGAGCGGTTGCTGGTCTCCGGCATGGCCCGCGATTTTCAGCAGATGCGCCGCGATTTTCTTGCTGAGGCCGATGATCCGGTTGCGCATGCACAGGGCTGGATCGCGGCCAATGCTGATCGCATTACCCAATTCCGTCGCTTGGTAAAACGCGCCCAACTCTCGGTCCCGCCCAGCGTCTCGATGCTGGCGCAGATCGCCAATCAGGCGCGGATGCTGCTCCAGCGCGGATAGACAGTCCTTTGGCTCTTCACGCTGTGTTGCTTGATATAAAACTCAGTATCTCTGGGATATTTTGAGTAACAATCTGTAAATCCACCCTAAAACGGCATGACCTATGCGGCATGTCACAGGGCCAGTTGGTTAGGCACATAGGTGTTTCTCCGTAATTCGCGGAGAAGCAATAATGAAGTTGCTGATTGCATTGCTGGGTTTTGTCACGGCAATCATCATCTATGCAGCCGGCCCCACCGGCCATCAAAGCACCGGGGTAACCGCCGCTGGAGTGCTGCGCATGACTTTTGCCATTATCTACTCCATGTCACCCAAAGAGGCGGATGGTGCCACTGCTCCAGCGTCCCAGTCTGGCGAGACCGAGGGCATTCAGGAAGGCCAGGCCAGCTTTGCCTAGCAGTTCTTCTGGCCAGGCAGCCCAGTGCTGATCCTGCTGGCTAATTCCCCAAATAGCGCAATGTCTGCGCCAGCGAGTTAATAGCGCCATGGGCGAAGATCAGCGGCAGGATGTTTTTGCGGCCAACCCAGATATAGATCAGGGCGAATGCCAGGCCTGCTGCTCCGGTAACGAGCGCACCATAAATGCCCTGATAATAATAGTGCCGATAGCCAAAGAAGACGGAAGAGAACAGCACGGCGATAAGGTCCGCCCTTAGCCCACCGCCCAAAAAGCTGCTTGATCGGTCAATGATAAAGGCTCTGAAAAGCAGCTCCTCGAAGAATGAGCCATGCGTCCAGACCAAGGCCATGATCCCTATATAGGCCCATAAATTGCCTTCGACATGATCAAAGCGACCGCTTGTGCCGACTTTTTCAAAGAAGTGGTCGGCAACAAACTGCATGGACCCGGTGGCCGCAACAAATGCGACCATGGATAGAAGCGTTAAAGCGGCGATTTTCCACCAGCTTTCCGGCCATTTGAAACCCAACGCCTTCCAGCTTGAACCGCGACGCCATAGCAAATAGGTGGCGACGATCATCGCGCTGGTTGTCGAGGCGGGGCCGGCATAGAGATAGGTGAAAGGCAAGAGCGACTGCTTCACTCCAACCAGCACCGCCATCACGATGAGCAAGTCACCCAGTGCGCCGAGATGCCATCGGCCGGTTTTTTGCTGTGGTGTTTCGAGTGGCTGTATTTCTGCAGGCAAGATGAGGCCCTTTCACAAATCAGGTGTATTGTATTACTAATACACCTGATTTGTCTGTGCAAGTCGTTGTGTCGGTTTGCCTAAAAAGACTTTGCCAGTTGCAATATCCCGTGAATGGTCAGGCCAACCAGGCCGCCAACCAGCGTGCCGTTGATGCGGATAAACTGCAGATCGCGACCTACCGCCCCTTCTACCCGCGCGGTCAGGGTGCGCGTGTCCCAGCCGCGTACGGTTTCCGATATGAGGCGGACAATCTGGTCGCCATAACGGGTGGCGACGCCGACCAAGGTGCGGCGGGCGAAGCGGTTGACCTGTATCTGCAACTCGCCTTCTTGCATCAGGGCGTCGCCGACCTGTTCGAGGCTCTGGCTGAACTGGCCAGAGAGCGAACGATCAGGGTCGCGTGCGGCGGTGAGCAGGGCGGTGCGACCGCGCTCCCACAGGCCGTCGATCCAGCGGCCCATAGCGGGATTGGAGATAACCTCGGCTTTGATATCGGCAACGCGCTGGTGCATTTTCGGGTCGTTGATCAGGTCATCGGCCAGCGTCGCTAGGCCTTCTTCGACCTTTTCGCGTAAGGGGTGCTCAGGATCATCGGCGACCTCTGTGAGCAGCTTATAGAGACCATCGACAACACCATTGGCGAGCCGGTCATCCAGCCCGGTCCAGCGCATGATCGTGTTGGCCTTTTCATGCACCATATCGCGGATCAGATGCTCATTGGCCTCTAATGTACGGGCGCCCCAGAGGATGAAGCTGTCGATCAGCGGGCGATGACGGCCATCGGCGATCGAGGCTTTCAATATCTGACCAAGCAGCGGCGCGATCTGCAGCGTCGTCAGTTGCTGGCGTAGAGCGCTTTTGACGATGCCGCCGAGCTTGTCATTGTCCAGCGACTCCATCACATCGGCGAACAGGCTGGAGAGCCCCAACCGCATCGCGCTCTCGCCAACAGCATCACCCTCATGCTCACGAATAAGAAAACGCCCGGCCGCCGCCGCGACATTCATATTGCGCATACGCCGCGCCATCACCTTGGGAATCAGAAAGTTACTGCGCAGAAACCCGGCCATGGTGGTGGCGATGCGGTCCTTGTTATTGGGGATGATCGCGGTGTGCGGGATCGGCAGGCCGAGCGGATGACGGAACAGCGCAGTAACGGCAAACCAGTCGGCAAGACCGCCGACCAAGGCCGCCTCTGAAAAAGCGACGACATAGCCCCATGCCGGATGCTGCGCTTCCAGTTGCAGGGCACCGATAAACACCAGCGCCATCAGCAATAGCAAAGATGTCGCGACGATACGCATTCGCCGCGCGCGATCCTCCTGTGCCGGAACTTGCCCCCCGGAGAAGCCGGTATTGCTAACTGACGTCACTCGGCGGGTTGTATACCCGGTGAGCCGCTGCTGTCATCCCCTGTTCTGGCAGGCTTGGCATCACCCGGATTATAGGTCAGCAATTTGCGCCGTAGCCATGGGCCCATGCGCTTCTCAACCCCGTCGGCGAGGCTGAAGCCAGCAGGAACGATCAGCAGCGTGAGCAGCGTCGACATGATCAGGCCGCCAATCACCACCGTACCCATAGGCGCGCGCCAGGCGCCATCGCCGGATAGCGACAGGGCAGTGGGAACCATACCGGCGGTCATCGCGACGGTGGTCATCACGATAGGCTGCGCACGCTTATGTCCTGCCTCGACAATGGCGGCGAATTTGTCGGTGCCCGTCGCCATTTCCTCAATCGCAAAGTCGATCAGCAGGATCGAGTTTTTCGACACAATGCCGAGCAACATCAACACCCCGATCATCACAGGCATGGAAAGTGGCTGGCCAACGGCCCAGACTAGGAAGATGCCACCTAGCGGTGCCAGCGCGAGCGAGCACATATTCACGAGTGGCGACATCAGGCGTTTGTAGAGCAGCACCAGAACGGCAAACACCAGAAACACGCCAGACACCAGCGCGATGATGAAGTTTTCTGCCAGCTCCTGCTGCCATTCCGCATCCCCTACTGGTGCAGTGCTGACACCGGTCGGCAGATTCTTCATAACCGGCAAATTGTCGATCTGTTGCTGCGCCGTTCCGGTCACAATCCCCTTGGCCAGATCGGCTCCGATCAGGACACGGCGGCTCTGATTGAAGCGCTGGATGGACGTGGGGCCCGCGCCATAGCTGATATCGGCGACACGGCTAAGTGGAACCGAGCCGCCTGTAGCAGTCGGCACGGGCAGATTCTCGATTGTTGAAAGGTCCTGTCGTGAAGACTGCGGCAGCATCACACGAATGGGAATTTGCCTGTCGGACAATGAGAATTGGGCAATATTCTGCTCGATCTCACCCAGTGTTGCGATGCGGATTGTCTGGCTGAGCGCTGCGGTGGTGATACCCAGTTCCGCTGCCAATTCGGTTCTTGGCTCGATGATGATTTCCGGGCGCCTCATATCGCCCTCAACACGGGGAGCGACGAGGGTATCGAGCCCTTTCATCTGCTCGACCAGATCGGCTGCCGCTTTTTGCAGCACATCCGGGTCAGAGCCCGAAAGCAGCACGGTGATATCACGGCCGCTGCCAAAACCGCCTGATTGCGACTGGAAGCGAACGCGCGCATCGGGAATCTTGGCGAGTACCGGTGCAAGATTGCGCTCCCATTCAATCGAAGTTTTTTCACGATCTTTTTTCAGCGTAATGAAGATGCTGCTTTCGCTACCGGAACGGACGCGTTTCAGCGCCATTTCGACTTCCGGTTGCTCATACATCAGCTCCGCTACCGAATCGACAATCTGTTCTTTCTGTTGAAGAGTGGTTCCCGGTACCACACTAATAGTGATCTGACTGTTGTCAGAGTTGGTGGTCGGTTGGAACTGTTGCGGCGTGACGGCGAAAAGCACAAGCGTAAGGAGAAATGCCAAGACACCGAGGCCCATCATCCACATGCGATGGTCAAGAAAGCGAGCCCCGATGCGACGTGGCAGTCGCGCAAACCAACCGGCATCAGGGTCACCGGCAGCCTTGAAGCGCTGCGCAGCGCTGTTGTCGAGGGTCCAGCGCAAAATTCCCATATAGCGGTCCATCAATGGACCTTCGCCATGTTCGGCATGGCCCTTTGCCTTAAGGAAATAAGCCGCCATAAGCGGCGTTATCATGCGCGCAACCGCCAGCGACATCAGTACCGAGACAACTACGGTAATACCGAAGTTTTTGAAGAACTGCCCGGAAATGCCTGGCATCAGGCCAACCGGAAGGAACACAGCGACGATACAGAAAGAGGTGGCAACAACTGCCAGGCCGATTTCATCCGCCGCGTCGATAGAGGCTTGATAGGCCGATTTGCCCATCCGCATATGGCGTACGATATTCTCGATCTCCACAATCGCGTCATCGACAAGCACGCCGGCGACCAAGCCCAAAGCCAGCAGTGAAAGCTGGTTAAGATTGAAGTCGAGCAAATCCATAAACCAGAAAGTCGGAATGGCAGACAGCGGGATCGCAACAGCGGAGATAATGGTCGCGCGCCAGTCACGAAGGAAGAAGAAGACAACAACAACCGCCAATATCGCGCCTTCAACCATAGCGGCGATAGAGCTTTCATATTGATCTTGCGTATATTTGACGGTGTTGAACAGCTTGATGAATTTGATACCCGGGTTTTCCGCCTCAATCTTGGCTATTTCTTCCAGTGCCTCTTCATAGGTCGACACATCGGACGCGCCTTTGGCGCGCGACATGGAGAAATTGACGACCTCCTTGTCCTTCACCTTGCTGATCGATGTTCGTTCGGCAAAGCCGTCACGGACGGTGGCGACATCGGAGAGCTTGATGGTCGTTCCATTGAGCAGGCTGATCTGAGTCTGTGACAGCTCATAGGCGTCCTTGGAGTTGCCTAGCACGCGCACCGATTGCTCGGCGCCGCCGACTTCGACCCGCCCGCCAGCAGCATTGAGATTGACCTGGCGCAGCACATTGTTGATCTGGCTGGCGGTCACGCCGAGCGACTGCATCTTGGCTGGATCGACGATCACCTGAATCTCGCGATCTACGCCACCAAAGCGGTCCACTTCGGCCATGCCGTTAATCTTGAGCAGCCGCTTTGAAACAGTGTCATCGACAAACCAGCTCAGCTGTTCGATGGTCATATCATCGGCTTCAACCGCGAAGATGCCGAGAAAACCGCCGGCGATCTCGATCTTGCTGACAAACGGCTCCTGAATGCCATCAGGCAGACTTCCCCTGATCGAGTCCACCGCGTTTTTGACCTCTGACACCGCATCATTGGGGTCGGTGCCTACGACAAATTCGACACTGGTGTTGGAAACGCTCTCGCTGGCCGTAGAGGTGATCTGTCGCACGCCGCTGATCGAGCGCACGGTTGACTCCACCCGTTGCGTAATCTGGTTTTCAATCTCTGTTGGTGCGGCACCGGGTTGGGTTATGGTGACATTGACCGCAGGAAACTCAACATCGGGGTTGTTGACAACGTCCATGCGCGCAAAGCTGAGCATTCCAGCCAGCAGCAACATGGTGAAGAATACCAGCGGGATCACCGGGTTGCGGATGGACCATGCGGAGATGTTACGAAAATTCATTGTCCTGTCCCAATCAACTGGTTAGCCGTGGCATTGCTGCGCTGCCCAACTTTACCCACCATTGCCTGCCGAGGCGACCTGCTCGTTTCCGCGCACTTGCGGATTGACGGTCTCACCAGGGTTAAGGAAACCGGCGGCATAGAGCACGACCTTCTCATTGCCGGCCAAGCCCGAGGTGACGGTGATACCGCTGGCATTCACGCCACCGGTTTCAATATCGCGGCGTTCAACCTTGTTATCCTTGCTGACGATATAGACATAGGCGCCTTTGGCATCGCTCTGGATCGCCGATTCCGGCAGCACCGGAGAATCCGTCGCGCCGCTAACAATCGCCACGCTGCCAAAACCGCCCGGTCGTATCGCCGGATCATAAGGCAAGGCAATCCGGGCGATACCCTGACGCGATTGTTCAGAGATAATCGGTGCAACCTGCCAGACCTGACCTTCAAAGCTCTTACTCGTACCGGTCGGGGTAACCTTGGCTGTGACACCGTTGGACAGCCCGGCAAGATCGCTCTCACTTAGCTGGGCCCGCAATTCCATCTCGCCGCCTGCAGCCATACGGAACAAGACGCCCGATCCTGCGCCGACAACCTGACCCGGCTCGACATTACGTTCCAGCACCAGTCCGCTGGCAGGCGCGACGATGTTCAAACGGGCATTGGCGGCTTGCCGTTCGCGCAACCGCGCCTTGGCGACTTCCAGCCGTGCAATAGCCTGATCGCGGGTTGCGGTGCGCTGGTCAACATCCGCCTGCGAGATAAAACCACGTCCGACAAGCTGCTTGGCGCGTTCAAGCTGGTTTTGCGCCAGTTGAAGATCAGCTTCGGCGACGCCGATCTCTGCGGCAAGCGCGCGCGACTGCTGATTCTGGACGGCTTTGTCGATAATCGCCAGCGCCTGGCCCTGTTTGACCCATGTGCCAGGTTCAACCAGAACGCGGATCACCTGGCCGCCTTCCCCGGCGACGCCAATCGGCATTTCGCGGCGCGCGGCAAAAGTGCCAGTGGCGTTGATAACCCGCTCCACCGTGCTGCTGCCCGGAACGACAACCGTCACAGCCTGGCTGCTGCCCTCATCCGCACCCGCGGCGACACTCGTCTCTCCCGCGCCGGTGCCTGAAAAATACACGATGCCGCCGATGATCACAGCCGCGGCAACAATAGCCGCAATGATTAGATTGCGACGACCGCTAGAGCCCTTCAACTCGTCCTGTTCCACATCGTGAAGCGGTGACTCGACCGGCGTTTCAATACGCTCGCCGCTAATCTTGGTCTCGTGTTTCATTCAGCACTTCTCTCAATTGCATCTATGCAGCCCTCACCCGGTGATTAGGGGTTGGGCTTGCCGGTTCATAACTCCCTGATGAACCGGACAGCTATCTTCGCATTTCCTATAGTGTATTATCTCAATAATGCACCGTGTGCAAGATTGCTGTTCATCCTAGGTTCGTAATATGCCGCGAGCACTGGCGATGCAATTCCGCCCCATGCCACTTGTCGAAGAGATCGCCTTGTTTGTCTTGCGGAACGACAATTTTCTGCATTTTCACCGATGTGACACGCAAAAGCGCCCGGGCGCGGCATATCCGGCCCAGGCGTTTTAGGCTTGTGTTTCCCTGGCGAGATTCGCCGGTGGTCGCGTTTTAGCGAACCTTGCCGCGCTGGATCAGGTTCAGCACACCCAGCAGAATGACGGCGCCGACAAAGGAGGTGAACAGGCCACTTAGGGAGAACTGCTGAATCGTGCCACCGAAACCGAAAAAGCCGCCGACCCAATTGCCGATGCTCGAGCCAATAATGCCGACCACGACGTTCCAGAAAATGCCCATACTGGCATCGCGGTTCATCACCATGCTGGCCAACCAGCCTGAGATACCGCCTACGATAATTGCAACAATCCAACCCATTTTTGTGTCCCTCTGCTTATCTGAAGAGCCTGAAAACATCATAGCGATCTATGATGACAGGCCAAAGACGTCGCGCCTTTGCCAGAATGGCTGGTTTCAGGCAATGGACAACGCCCAAGCCAGTGGCACCATTATAGCGTTGCACCAGCCATTCAGCCACTGAGTCGCGAAAAGCCATATATTTTTCAGATGGTTCTGGGAAAGAGGTGCAGGATCAGGTTGGCATGTAAAACCTGATTATAGGACGCGCATATGCGCATTGCTTCTAAGCTATTGGAGGGAGTTGGAGCTTGAGATCCAAGTCATGCATCCTGACCCTAGTTATTCTTCAGTATTTCTGCTGCCGTTCGTAGAGGTCGCGATAATGCTGAATGCGGGTGACGCGCAGGCCCGGCATTCCCGAACGGTCAACCGCGCGCTGCCATGAGGCAAATTCTTCCAGAGTGAGATCATAGCGCTCGCACACTTCATCAATGGTAAGCAGTCCACCATTGACCGCAGCGACCACCTCAGCCTTGCGCCGAACCACCCAGCGACGGGTATCGCGCGGGGGAAGCGTGTCCAGCGTCAGCGGTTCGCCCAAAGGCCCGATGACCCGGTCCGGCTTTATTTTCTGATTCTCAATCATGCGGTCCTCAATCTCATTCTCATCATCATGCCCCGTTTTCTTGTCCGCCATTCTATACGTTCCAGCCTTTGCCAGATGCTAAATGCGCAAGGTAAACAGGATGGTAACCCTTTACGTCAGTTGCTTTGCCCTCTCGCTGCATCACTCTGCTCTATGTCATCCCCCGGAGGCAAAGGTTGAACAGCATCGGCGAAACTGCCCATTCCCTGATCAGGCCGGGCCGCAATGGATACATTGCCTTTGCCCAGCATTTCGATCCTTCGGGGCCATTGCCAATCATCGGTTTCCGATGCTTTTGCCTCAATATCTGATGAATGATGCGACTTTGCGGCGCTTTGGCCAATAGCGGATACGCCCAAATTGGACTGACCTGCCACGGATATGGCGGAATGTGACAGCGCAATCAGCTCGGCATAGGTCACCGGACGCAATTCTCGCCGTGTCTCGGCAAGCGCCGGATCATGCGGCCAATGCGCTGGCCGCTTATGGGGGAAGTTCATATCCATGTATCAGCCTATATATCGGCACTCTCTAAAGTCCGGTAAAAGCGGCATTGACGGCTGATTAGTCTTGGTTAATTTTGTCTTGCCGACCCCATCAGAATGGCGCAGTCTCTTTGCGCGCCGAGCCTGTGAAAAGCTGATTTAATGGCTCCAACCGGCATCTGGCGACCGCGATTCACGCAAATACTGGCAAATCTGGCAGAATCACCCTATGTGGCGCGCATGGTTGACACTCTCTCACCAATGATAAGGCAGCAGGCTGATTTCCAGCTGGGCGAAGACCTGTCCGGCAAGCGCATCGTGGTTGCGATGTCGGGTGGGGTGGATTCGTCCGTGGTCGCCGCTTTGGCTGCGGCCAGTGGCGCAGAGACGATTGGCATTACCTTGCAGCTCTATGATCATGGCGAGGCGGTGAATCGCACCGGCTCCTGCTGTGCCGGGCAGGATATCCGGGATGCGCGGGCTGTCGCCGAGCGACTGGGCATTGCGCATTATGTCTTTGATCACGAAAGCCGCTTTCGCGATTCTGTGATCGACAATTTTGCCGATGAATATCTCGCCGGGCGGACGCCGATCCCGTGTATCCAGTGCAATATGGGGGTGAAGTTCACTGACCTGCTCAAGATGGCGCGTGATCTGGGTGCCGATTGTCTGGCCACCGGTCATTATGTCCGCCGTGTTGTCGGCGAAGATGGCCGGGCGCAACTGCATCGCGCCTTTGATCCGGCGCGCGACCAGAGCTATTTCCTGTTTGCCACCACCGATGAACAGATTGACTATCTGCGCTTCCCGCTGGGCGATATGCCCAAGCCGGTGGTGCGCGAGATTGCTAAAGAAATGGGACTTGTCGTGGCGCTGAAGCCCGATAGTCAGGATATCTGCTTCGTCCCCGATGGCGATTATGCGCGCATTGTTCGCAAGGTGCGGCCCGAAGCCGAGACTGTCGGCGATATCGTTCATATTGATGGCCGGGTTATGGGCCAGCATAAGGGGCTGATCCACTATACCGTGGGCCAGCGTAGAGGTCTGGAGATTGGCGGCCAGCCTGAGCCGCTTTATGTCATCCGTCTTGATGCGGCCAAGCAGCAGGTGATTGTCGGCCCGAAAATCGCGTTGGCTGTGCAGGCTGCTGCAATCCGCGATGTGAACTGGATTGGCGGAGCGCCTGATGAGGACGCGCATGAAGAGCTGACCGTCAAAGTGCGTTCGCTTTCCAGACCGGTTCCTGGGCGCATGGATGGCAATGTCATCCGCTTCCTTAAGCCGGAATATGGTGTGGCACCAGGTCAGGCGGCGGTGGTCTATGCTGGTGATCGCGTCCTCGGCGGCGGTTGGATTGTCTCTACCGAGCCTTGGCAGAACGACCAGACCCATGTTGCCTGACGCTCCTTGAGCGGATTTGATACAATTTTGCTCATTGCAGGTTCATATGCGGGATACCATATCCTGTAGGTTATTATATTGCTGTCAGACCTGTTGACACATGCGCAATGATAATTGCGGTTAACGGATTTGGCAATTTCGCAACTTTAGCGCATGATGGTCATGCGTTTGGGCGCGGAATATGCGATATTGTAACCATGCGCACGGCATAATGAATCGCAAAGGACTTGTTTGATGGCTGCCTCTCGTCTTTTCTCATCCAATCTTATTGGCGCTTCGCTGCTGGTCACCGCCTTGGCGACCATTCCAGCGACTACAGCGGCTATTTCCGCAGTGGATGCGAAATCCTATGACGGGATGGAAGAGTTTCTCACCGTGCTGCAACGTGTTCGCATGGACTATGTCGATGAGGTGACCGAAGAAGACCTGATGCGCGGCGCGATTGATGGTATGCTCTCCAGCCTTGATCCGCACAGTTCCTTTCTCGATGCGCATGATTTTGAGAATCTACGCACCCAGACCGAAGGGTCCTATGGCGGCCTTGGCCTCTCGGTGACGATGCAGGATGGTGCGGTAAAGGTCATCGCGCCGACCAAGGACACCCCGGCGTTCAAGGCCGGTATCAAGGCTGGCGACTTTATCACCCATCTCGATGGCAAGCTGATCTTTGGCGGCACGCTGGACGAGGCGGTTGATCAGATGCGCGGCGAGGCGGGCACAACGATCAACCTCACCATTGTCCGCCCCGGTCGTGACAAGCCTTTTGATGTCGATATCACCCGTGCGATTATTGAACTCACCCCGGTGACCTGGGAGATTGAAGACAATATTGGCGTCATCAGCATTTCCAGCTTTACCGCCGATGTTGGTGCGGATGTGCGCAATGCGATCAGCGATATTGAAGAAAAGCTGGGTGGCAAGCCTGATGGTATCGTGCTTGATCTGCGCTCCAATCCGGGCGGCCTGCTTGATGAGGCTGTGGCGGTGAGTGACGTCTTCCTGGACAAAGGCGAAATTGTTTCCCAACGCGGTCGGCGCAAGGGCGATATTGAGCGCTTCTTTGCGCGGCCCGGCGACTATGCCCGCAATTTGCCGGTGATTGTACTGGTCGATGCTGGTTCTGCCTCGGCTTCGGAAATCGTGGCCGGTGCGCTGAAGGATCATAATCGCGCGCTGATCATGGGTAACCAGACCTTTGGTAAAGGCTCGGTGCAGACGCTGCAGCCTCTGTCGCGCACCACTGCGCTGAAACTCACTACGGCGCGTTACTTCACGCCCAATGGCAAATCGGTGCAGGAGGGCGGTATTCGCCCCGATATTGTTGTGCCGCAATTGTCCGACCCGGATTACAAGACGCGTATCCGTTTCCGCGAATCCGATCTGCGTGGTCATCTGATCAATGAAGTCGATATTGATGATGATGTGCTTGAAGATGATACCGTTGAAGATCCGCGTTTCTCGACCAGCGCTGAAGAGCTGGAAGAGAAGGGCGTAGAGGACTTTCAACTGCATTATGCGCTGGAAACCATTGGCCGCACCACAGAGGCCAGCGCGCGTCTGGCTGCGCGCACCGGTGGTAACACGCGCAAGAACTGACCGTATTACTGCGCGAATTGAAGGATACCCATGAGCAATAAATGGGCGAGCCTGCTGGCATTTGTGCTGCCATTGGGACTTATTGCGGGTGCGCTGATCAGCGAATATGGCTTTGGTCTTTTCCCGTGTGAAATGTGCATGTGGCAACGCTGGCCGCACTATGCCGCCATTGTGTTGGGCGGATTGGCGCTGGTGCTGAACCGCTCGGTGATGGCTCGACCGCTGACATTGCTCGCTGCTCTCGCTATCCTGATTTCAGGTACCATTGGTGGTTTCCACGCCGGGGTGGAATATGGCTGGTGGGAAGGGATCACCTCTTGCGCATCCGGCTTTGAGCAGGGGTTGGACGCGGCGCAGACACTCGATGCGATCATGGATGCGCCGATAGTGCGTTGTGACACTGCACCGTGGAGCGTGTTCGGTATCTCCCTGGCGGGCTTTAACTTCCTCTTCTCGGTCTTTGGCGCTATTATCATCTTCATGATGGCGCGCAGCAGCAAGGGTGCATGATATATGGCGGATAAGGCGGAAATAGACTCGATGATCCGTGTCGATCAGGCGGGAGAATTTGGCGCGACCCGGATTTATGAGGGGCAGCTCGCGGTCATGGGCAATCGCCACCCTTCGGCGCGCGCTATCGCTGGTATGGCAGAGCAGGAAAAGGTGCATCGCGAATTTTTTGACAAGCTGATTGTCGAGCGCGGCGTGCGCCCAACGGCTTTACAGCCCTTCTGGGATGTAGCGGGTTTCGGTTTAGGTGCCGCAACCGCGCTGATTGGCCCGGAAGCCGCTATGGCCTGCACCGTCGCGGTCGAGACCGAGATCGACAAACATTATCAGGATCAGCTTGATGAACTGGGCGACGCAGACCCGGAATTGTCCGAAGCCATAGCCAAATTCCGCGAGGAAGAGCTGGAGCACAAGCATGAGGCGCTGGAGCAGGGCGCTGAGCAGGCACCTGCTTATCCGCTGATGACCGGAATGATCCGTCTTGGATGTCGTGCCGCGATTGCCCTTGCCAAGCGCGTCTGAATTGCGCCAAATGCCTTTTAAGCGAGAGGCGGGGGCTTTCACCAATCATTCAGCCACATTCGCCTAATCGCCATAAGGAACATGCCGGGACCATTCCCGGTCCGGCCTTGCAGGCCGCGTGACGGAGATTGATATGCCCAAGGGTCCACTTATTGTTGCAGCCACATTCGGCCTGATTGCCGCGCCAATTCCGGCATGGGCGCAGTCCGAGGTTCCCGCCGATGTCGCCGAACGGATCGTACAAAAGCCCGTTTATGGCGATGATGAGTGTGAGCCTTCGGTTGATGCGGACGAGATTGTGGTTTGCGTCCGCTTTGATGAGTCAGAGCGTTATCGCATTCCACCCAATCTGCGCGGTGACCCGAATGACCCGAAAAACCAGGCTTGGGCGTTGCGGGTGCAATCGCTTGAAACCGTTGGCGCAACGGGAACGAACAGTTGTTCCCCTGTTGGTGTTGGCGGGTTCACCGGCTGTACCACCCAGTTGATCAACAATTATTATTCGGCACAGCGTAACAATGCCGATGTCCAGGCAGGCCGTCTAATCGAGCAAGCGCGCCAGGAACGCTTGTCGCGTATTGATGAAGAAGCCGCGCTGGTCGAAGCTGCCGAGCTGGAGCGCCAGTCCGAGCTGGAGGCCTATCGCAAACAGCGCGAAGCGGAAGAAGCCGCGGCTGCACAGGCGGCGGGCAGCGATGTGCAATTGACGCCAGATAATCCCGGATCAGATGACAGCCTTACGGTGCCACCCACAGCAGAAGACGCGCCGCCTAGCTGAGATTTTTCCGGTGAAATGGGACCGTTAGCCCTTCGCTGTAGAACGGATGCTCCGATCAGTTTTGCACGTTGGAACAAATTTGATATTCAGCCATTTGTAGCTTACCGAGGATTGTGTGAGAGCCTGACGGTCTCTAAACCGCAAAGCATGGCGTGCAGCTAGGCACTATTTGTAATGGCGAGTTGCGGTCGCAGGCTATTTTCCCAACTCCGCCGCCAATCGCTCCATAAACATAACCCCCTGCGCCATTTGCTCGACTGCGATCCATTCGTCCGGCTGGTGCGCTTGTTCTATGGAGCCGGGGCCGCAGATGATGGTGGGGAAGCCGGCTTGCTGGAACTGGCCGGCCTCGGCGGCGTAGGAGACTTGGCCGGCGGGGCTGTTATCGCCGGGTTTTACCGCGGGGCTGAGGCTGCGGGCCAGGGTTTCGGCGGGGTTGTGTTCTGTCGGTGCCAGCGGCGGGGCGTTGGCGATTTGGGTGAGGGTCACGCCGCCCTCTGAACATTGCGCGCCTATCGCGGCGTCGGCGCGGGCTATGTCGGCGCGGAAGGGGACCAGCACTTCCTCGGCGGTGATGCCGGGCGGGCAGCGCAGATCAAAGGTAAAGCGGCATTCGCGCGCCAAGATATTGGCCGCGGTGCCGCCCTGGATCGTGCCGATGGTCAGCGTTGCATGCGGCGGGACAAAGCCGGAGCCCGCAGGCGGATTGCCCTCCAGCGCCAGCGCCAGTTCGCGCAGTTCGGCCATCAGATCGACCGCCACCATGGTCGCCGAGACGCCGAGATGCGGCAGGCTGCTATGCGCCTCCTTGCCGGTGACATGCACCTCATAGACATTGATGCCCTTATGCCCGCTGATCGGCTGCATCAGGCTCGGCTCGCCGATAATCGCGCAGAGCGGCGGCGCGATGGTCTCGGCCAGCCGCGCGATCATCGCCGGGGCGCCTTGACAGCCAACTTCCTCATCATAGCTGATCGCGAGATGGACGGGTTTGCTCCCCTTGACGAACAGCGGCACGGTGGCGAGCGCCAGCGCGAGAAAGCCTTTCATATCGGCGGTGCCGCGGCCATAGAGCCGGTCTTCGCCTTCCACTTCGCGCGGCGTCATCGTCCATGGGTCGCTGGTCCAGGGCTGGCCATCGACCGGCACGACATCGCTATGGCCTGAGAGGATCACACCGCCGGGAACTTCGGGGCCGATAGTGGCGAAGAGATTGGCTTTTTTAACGCCATCTTCGCCGGGCGTATTGGCGACGCGGCTGGCGCTGACGCCATGTTGCGCCAGATAGTCCTCGACCCAGGCGATCAGCTCAAGATTGGAGCCGCGCGAGGTGGTGTCAAAGCTGATCAGCTTTTCAAGGATTTCCAGCGCCGAGGTGAGCAGGGGAGAGGAGGTCATAGGCCGCGCCTTGTTTCAAGATAAGTGGCAAAGCTGGCGAGCCAGTGGCTGCCCGAATAATGCTCATCGCTGACCGCGGCGATGCCGGTTTCCTTGTGCAGTTTGGCGGCTGCGGTGAGCGCGGCGGCGCGCGGGTCATTGTCGGGCAGGGCGGAGGCAATGCCCTCCAATGCCCAGGCGCGCGACAGGTTGACGCCATCAAGGTGCACCAGCTTGCCATCGCTGGCATCGCGCACCACGCCGGGTTCTAGCCAATTGGCGGAACCATCGGTGGGGATGGTGGGCAGGAAGCGGCTGAGCCATGCACTGTATTCGGCTTGCGGCATCACCCGCCGCATAAGGTCTGCCTCCATCAGACAGGGCGAGAGGAAGTCCTCACCCGATGGCTCATAGGCAAGCGGGCAGTTCACATCGTCTTTATGGAATTCCAGCGCCTTGTCGGTCAGCGCCTTTTCCAGCGCGCTGTTCTCGACGGTGCGGGCATAGTCGAGCATCAGGCCAAAGGCGAAGGCGGTTTGGTTATGGGTGCCGAGCCGTATCGGATAGGCGAGCTTGGGCAGCCATTGCATGATTTGCGCGACAATCGCGTCCTCCAGCGGTGCGAGGGTCTGGCGGTATTCGCGCAGCTTGGGCTCATCGCTTTCATGCAGTTCGGCAACCAGTTGCAGATACCAGGCAATGCCATAGGGCCGCTCAAAACTGCCGCGATCTTCACCTTGATAATAGGCGAGTTCGCCTCCGATATTGTCCTCGGTGAAGCTGCGGTCGAGCGCGGTGATGATCGCCTCGCGCATCGCCTCGCCGCCGGGGCTATCGGGATCAGTTTTAAGGATACGCACCAGCAGCCAATGGCCATGCACCGAGCTGTGCCAGTCAAAACAGCCATAAAAGGCGGGGTAAAGATCACGCGGCGCGGCGACATCGGCTTCGCTGTCGAGCACATGGCTGATCTTGTTGGGATATTGCTTATGCACACAGGCCAGCGCGAAACTGGCGAAGCGGTCGGTGAGGACATCGGCGCGCGGTTCGGGGATGGCGGCGGTGCCGGCTTCGGCTTCTTGCTGCTCAAGATCGATCCGCTTGCAGGCGTTCAGCGAAAGCGAGGCGAGGGCGGTGGCGGCCAGAAGAACAGAAATGCGCATCGCTCTGTTCTAGTCGCGCGCCATATTACCGCAAGGGGTTAGCCGATCCTCCCCGGGACGGGGAGGGGAACCAGCGAAGCTGGTGGAGGGGCACAGGCAGAATAGTCAATAGGCCGCTACATTGGCAAAGTCGCAAATCACTCAGGCCAAGCGCCTCTCATCTTCAGAGGGTTTGGATCATGCCGAGGGTGCCCCTCCACCAGCCTTCGCTAAAGCTCCGGCTGGTCCCCCTCCCCTAAAGGGGAGGATATGCTCAGGACGTCTTCACGCTTTCCACCCAGTCCTTGATCTTCGCTTCCAGCACACTCATCGGCAGCGCCCCGGTGTTGAGTATCTGGTCGTGAAATTCACGTGGATCGAACCTGTCACCCAGTTCGGCCTGTGCTTCTTTTTTCAGCCGCTGGATGGTCAGCGCGCCGATCTTATAGGCGACCGCCTGGGACGGAATGGCGATATAGCGCTCGACCTCGGCAGTGGCGTCGGTCTCGCCCATGGAGGAATTGTCGAGCATATATTGGATCGCCTGTTCGCGGGTCCAGCCTTTGGAATGCAGCCCGGTATCGACGACCAGCCGCATCGCGCGCAGCATCTCGTCGTCGAGATGGCCAAGCCGCTGATACGGGTCGTCAAACAGGCCCATGGGGAAGCCCAGCTTCTCCGAATAAAGCGCCCAGCCTTCAACATAGGCGGTGTTGCCGCCAAAGCGCATAAAGGCGGGCAGGTCATCATTCTCCTGCGCCAGGCTGATCTGGAAGTGGTGGCCTGGTGCACCCTCATGCAGATACAGCGTGGTCTGGCCCGGCGTAGTTCGGCTGGGCAGATCATAGGCGTTGAAATAGAAGATACCGGGGCGTGAGCCATCAGGCGTGCCCGACTGATAGGAACCACCTGCCTGAAACTTCTCGCGGAACGGCTCATAAGGGCGGATTTCCAGCGGCGTTTTGGGGATCACCTTGAACTGGGTTTCGATCACCGCATCGACCTTTTTGCCAAGATCATAATAGGCCTGAGTCAGAGCCTCGCGGCTTTCCGGTTTGAACTGCGGGTCGGTGCGGATGAAGTCGAAAAACTCTTTCAACGTGCCATCAAACGCGACCTCATTCTTGATCGCTTCCATCTCGGTGGTGATGCGTGCGACTTCGCTGAGGCCAAGCTCGTGAATCTCATTGGCGGTGAGCGGCAGGGTGGTCGTCTGTTCGAGCAGATGTTGGTACATCCTGTCGCCGCCTTTCATATAAGAGAGGCCAACGCCATCGCGCGCTTGCGGCAGATAGTCATCGCGCAGATAGTCGCGCATCCGGGTATAGACCGGATAGATACCCTTGGTGATGATATCGCGATATTCGGCGGTCAGGCGCTCCTTATCGGCTTCGCTAAAGTCCTCGGGAAAGCTGTTTATCGGGCCGTAATAGGGGCTTTCCTCCGGCGCCTGCGCAAGCTGGGTATCGAGCTGCTCAATAACATTGCGAATGGTCAGCTTGGTTTCAAAAACGCCCGATTCTTCGCCCTGTTTGAAGCGCTCGATGCTGGCATCCATCAGGCGGATAAAGCCCCGATGCCGTTTCAGATTATTCTCATAATCGGTCACCGTCTTGAACGGCGCGGCTCCCTTGCCTGAGGCGAATGTCGGATAGAAGGTGTGAAAGCCGGAGAAATGGTTGAGCGGGCGGACGATGGTGAGTGGTAAAATCTCGTCGGAATAGCCTTTCAGCGAGGATTCCTGATTGCGCTTGAACACCTGATAGGCAATCGCATCGACGCTGTTGAGTTTCGTGGTGTCGATCGCGGCCAGCGCCGCCAGATTGTCTTCGGCGGCTTTCTTCTCGGCTTCATTATAGGCGTCAGAAATATAGTCGCCAAATTGATCCGCATAACGCATATCGCCGCGGAACAGAGCAAAGAGCGGATTGCGCTTCAGATTGGCCTGGTCATCGGCAGAAAAAATGGCGCGCAGCTTCTCGCCTTCGGTCTGGTCTTCATGACTGTCAATCATGGCATCGGCTGCAGCGATGGCCTCGGGCGCCGCAGTGTTGGCAAAGGCACTGCCCGGCGCGGATACCGCTAGAGCAATAGTGGAGGTGGCGAGCAACATGGTCATGCGCATGATCTTGATCCCTTTGTAGAAATTTGCGCCGATTCTACGTCTTCGGGGTCGACCGGGCAAATGCGTCAGCCGAACCATCAGGACCGTTGGTCGATGTTTACTATACGTAATGATATATCGTTTTAAGTTCTCAAGTTAGGGGTTCGAGATGATCAACGATTAATCGTCTGCCCAAGGGCGTTCGCGAAACCAGTTGGTGATGATGTATTTCGTCCCCGCGGTCACCGGTGCGCCGATATGGGCGGTGTAGCCATTGGGCTTGCCTTCCGGGCTGAGATTGTTCCAGGCGAGCAATGTACCCGCTTGCGGCACCACGCCAAAGCCGAGATGGGGAAAATGGGTCTCGCCGCCGCCTTCAGGCTGATTGAGATAGACCATGGCCGTCCAGGTGCGTTGACCGGAACGGGACATTTCCCTCTCCCAATAGCTGGTGCGCTCATGGAAAAAGTCGTGATGCATCTTGAATTGCTGTCCGACCTGATAACGCTGCCCCTGAATCGTCTCACCATAGCCAGTATCAATACCGAGAAGCCCGGATATGCGTTGGGTAATCCGCTGGATTTCCGGGTCATGTCTTGAGAAGTTGCAGCTTGAACTGGTGCGAAACTCGTTGTCTTCAGAAGCATCATATAATGTTGAAGGCACAGCATCCTGATCGATCATACGGACCAGCATCCGGCAGTCATCGGCGGGCAGGAAGCCACACATGCTGTAAACCTGTGCTTTGTTGGTCTCAAAACGATAGACACGCGCGTTACGGTTCAGCCGATCACTGACCTGCTTGCCAAGTTTTGCGAGTTTGCGGGTGTTGGATTTCAGTGTCATGACACAGCATATGCTTATCGGGTTTGAATATTGCGTGACGCAAGATATTCATATGCCGCAGATAAAGCAGGATCTTTTCCTGCAGCATCAGTTTCACCACTTGTCAGTATCTGGTCAGGCATCCAGTTCTCGCGTCTCGTGCCATCTGCATGCATCAATCGGTCATAGGCAAAGTTCAGTGTCATGCAGCCATTAGGCAGTGTATGATTGTTGAGTGTCCCCAGCAAATCACCAAGATCGGTGCCAATGCTATACGCATTTGCGGCAGAATCCATGCCCATCGCAATGGCCTCACCAACACTGCCGGTCCAGCGACCAGCCAGAACAACCACGGGAACCGAGGGATTGGGTTGGCGGGGAAAAACATATTCTACCTGCAGCCGCTTGACGCCGAGAAAGTCGTTTTCATAAGCATTGATATGCTGCTGATACGGAGCTTCTTGCTGCACAAAATGCCCCATTATTGCGCGGGCGACGGTGGTATTTCCGCCGCTTGGTGTATCACGGAGATCAATAATGAAAGCGGCGGCATCGGCATGTTCCCCCATTAGCGTATCAAAAGCTGCAATGGTGCGGTTTTCACCAAGCTGGTTGTTGAAACGGAAATAGGCTGTTTCTCCCATGGCTTTGAAGGTTACAGGTTCCTTGGGGCGCTTATAGCTGGATAACCCCTTTGCCAAAGTCACCAAGCGGGCGGTCGTATCCGGTTGCCTGACAGCTATGGAGCGATCGGTGTTGGTAAACCCGGAGAGAAGTACGTTCACTGCATAGTCCAGCTGCTCGGCTGAAGGCGATTGGGTGACAGGCTCAAGCAATTTCGCGACGGCATCGGCTGTGGGCTCTCCGCCAATCGACAGAATTTCCATTCCCGGACGCAGACCTTTGGCATAAGCATCGCTGTCTGCTTTGACATCAATGAGCATGAACTTCCCAAGTTCATTTCGAGCAGCCCATAGGTCAGTTCCCGTGGGTATCCATGCGCGCTCGACAGGCGGTGCGGGACTCACATGGAAATGACTGTCGCGAAATGCATAGCCAAGGTTTTCTACTATGATTGAGAGCTCAGCAAGACTGTCCGCTTTCTCTGCGTTTCGGCCCGTATTCTCGAGCAAAGCATCATGATCCGATACGCGATCTAGATAGGCATAATTCTCGCGTAGTGCCTGCTCTATGTCTTGCCAGGCACTGTCGCTTGCAGCCCATTCATCACATTCAGAGGCCTCGTTTTCTTGCTGCGTTTCCTGTGCTGCCAATGGGAGAGGAAGGGATGCTAACGCTATGATTGATAGAAGGCTTTTTGCAGCTTTATTAATATGGCGACCAGTCAGTACATGCATTTTGAGCCTCGTTTATCCATCAGATAACCCTATTCTTGCCGATATCATGAAGCGGATAGGTCCATCTGCTGTTATTCATCACCCAATATATGGATAACCATGGGCTCGCCCAAAAGGCTTGACGAACCGGCCAGTGCATCGAGTGTCGCATTGACCTGACTTTCGGCACATTCATGCGTCACCATTGCGACCAGCACTGCATCATTTGGGCTGCGCTCTTTCTGGATCAGGCTTTCGATGGAGACATCGGCATCACGCAGGGCCGCGGTGATCTCGGCGAGCACGCCCGGCTTGTCTGCAACCTGAAAGCGCAGATAGGCGCGGCCGATGCGATGGCCGGACTCTGCCGGGGCGCATGGTTCCAGCGCTTTGACTGGCATGGCAAAGGCGGGCGACAGTTCGCCGCGGGCAATGGCGATAATATCGGCGACGACTGCCGAGGCGGTTGGTCCGTCGCCTGCGCCAGCACCCTGAAACAATAGCCGCCCGGAGAAATTGCCTTCGGCCACGACGGCATTGGTTGAGCCATCGACATTGGCGAGCGGATGGCTTTTGGGCACCAGATAGGGGTGGACGCGTTGGAACAGCTCGCTTGCCTTATCGCCATCATGGCGTTCAGCCAGACCGAGCAAGCGGATACGATAGCCCAGCGCATCAGCCTGGGCGATATCGGCCGCCTGTATGGCGCGAATGCCTTCAGTAGCCACCGCATCGAAATCGAGACGGCTGGCAAAGGCCAGGCTGGCGAGAATGGAAAGCTTATGCGCGGCATCAACACCATCAATGTCAAAGCTGGGATCCGCCTCGGCATAGCCCAGCGCCTGTGCTTCGGCGAGGACATCATCAAAATCGCGGCCACTGGTTTCCATGGTCGAGAGGATATAATTACTGGTCCCATTCAAGATACCGTAAATGCGTTCGATGCGGTTCGCCGCCGTGCCCTCGCGCACGCCTTTAATTGCCGGGATGCCACCAGCCACCGCCGCCTCATAATGTAGGGCGGCGCCATTGGTTTCGGCGAGTTCCGCTAGTTCTAATCCATGATGCGCGATCATGGCCTTGTTGGCCGTGACCAAGGACTTGCCATTGGTCAGCGCCTTCTTGGCCAAAGTCAGGGCAGGGCCATCGCTGCCGCCGATCAGCTCGACAATGATATCGAGTTCAGGGTCATCAGCCATTTCCAGCATATCATCGACCCAGCGATAGCCCCTCAAGTCAACGCCGCGATCCTTATTGCGGTCACGTGCAGTGATCGCGCCGATGCTGATGGTCTGGCCCGAACGGCGGGCAATCAACATCGCATTTTCCTCGATCAGCCGAATGACCCCGGTGCCGACCGTGCCAAGGCCGACAATGCCGATAGAGAGAGTGCGCGATGCCATGTGATTGTCCCGTTTCTTTATATGATTCGGCCTGTCTAACTTGGTCGATGCGAATTGCCAGCGCTAAACGCGTTGCCCGGCAAGGTTTACGTTGCGGCCCTTGCTTACTATATGCCGCACCATAGTCATGCCCGCAGCGCGATGATGTGCCAGCGGAGCAGAAACATCATTAGGAAATATCATGGCGACAGCCCAAACCCCTTCATCTGCCGCGGCGGCGGCAGCCAATAGTCCAACCCTACTTATCCTCGCTGGCAAGCGCGACGGTAAGCTCGACCCCTTGGCCGAAAAGGCCGGGGTCAGCCATAAATGCCGCGTGCCCATACAAGGCAAGCCATTGCTGCAATGGGTATTGGAAGCCGCAGGCGAGGCGTGGCCGGACAATCTTATCATCATCTCGATCCATGATCCGGAAGTGATTGCCGACCTTCCCGCCGTGGTTGCGCTCAAAAAAGCCGGGCGGCTTACTATATGTGAGGCGCAGGCGGGAATTGTCGAGAGCGTCGAAGCGGCGGTGGCCGAATCCGGGAACCGCTTCCCGCTGCTGATCACCACCGGCGATAATGTGCTGGCGACACCGGAATCGCTGCGTGAAATTCACGATCATGGCATCGCTACCGGTTCCGGGGCGGTTCTGGCCGTTGCGCGGCGTGAGGATATCCTGGCGGCGCATCCCGAAGGGCAACGGAAGTTCTATGAGTTTCGTGATGTCGCTATCGCCAATTGCAATGCCTATTGGCTCGGCAACGCCCATGCGATGCGTGCGGCTGAGGCGTTTCGCCAAGGTGGGCAGTTTATCAAGACCCGTGGCCGGATCGCCCAGGCCTTTGGCATTCTCAATCTGATTCGGTTCAAGCTGGGCTGGTGGTCACTCGACCAGATTATGGGTACGCTGTCACGCCGGTTCGGCGTTAAAATCACTGCGCATGTCTATGATGATGGTGCCTATGCCGTCGATGTCGATAATCAACGCACTTATGATGTGTGCGAGGAGTTGCTGGCGAAGCGCAAGCTCTGAGCTTGGCGCGGGCGCTATTCGCACGGCCCCAAATCGCGCAGCACCAGCGAATAGTCCTCCCGCGCTATCATATTGGCACGGTTGTCGGCGGAGAACAGCACATCATCGGGGATCTCACGCGGCAACCCGCAGGCAAGGCGGTACCATAAAGGCGTGTCGCGTCGGGGCCGCGTTGCCGAAGCGTCGACAATCTCGCTTAGCGATACCGCCCAGACCGGCGTTTGCCGCGGCCGCCGCAGAATCGAGATCGAGACTGGGTCACCATTGGGGGTGTTGAGAAAAATCTGGGTTTCGCCTTCGCCTTGCAGATTACCGGGGACGTGAAAGGCCTCTTTTACCCCGGTAATGACGGGTGGTGCGTCGGCTGCCAGCAACTGCTGTGTAATGGCGCGGACACGATCATTGAGCGTCTGTGACCATGGTTGCTGTGCATCTGGCCCCAGCAGTTGCAGCTCGGCAGGGGAACCGCCGCGCCGGGCGAACAACAAGAAGGACTTTTTCTTGATCTTTGGCGCTTTGCCACGAGCATCAAGCGGCATATCCACCAGATAGCGAATCGATTCGGGCAATCCGCCCTGACCGCGGATCAAACCGAGAATTTCGGCTTCTACATAGATTCGGACATTGCCGATTGCGACATTCGGAGCACGCTCTGGCGGCAATGTAATGGCTCGTTTTACACGCGCTGACGCGATGATATCAGAATTATCACTCAGTTGCGCCAACTTGGCATAGCTCAAGCCCGATGATGTCGAAGGCGATTGAGCAGCGCCATGATTTGCAACGAAAAACAGCGCTAATCCTAGAATAATCAAAAAGCCGGGACGCATAAGCTCGAAACCTTTTTGCACTGCACAATCGGATTTGGTAATGTTCAGAACGTGACTGTGACAGGGTTAATCCGATATGAATTTATGAAAGCGATTGCCTGCCTCGCTCACTGTCGTTAAAGCATGCGCATAACAAGAAAACAAAAATATTGCGGGTGGGCGTTAAACACAGTCAGTATGTGATGCTGTATTGCAGGGGGTAGAGTGATATTTGTCACCACGGTTCGCATATGGCCGAACAGGGCGTTTGGCTGTGATAAATCGCCCCTCTAAACGAACATGCTTAAGCTAAAGGGAGTGCTTTACTGAATGGCGTATGTTGATCAGGATATGACCGGAAACAGAATTGTTTCCGCAATTATCGTTGCTTTGACCATGGTCGCGCTAACCTATGCGCTTATCAAAGGCTTCGAAGTCGTTACCGGCAAGAAGATCCTTGATACGACCGAAGTCATCGACATTGAAGAAGAAGTGCCGGAACCTGAAGAAGAGGAACCGCCACCAGAACCCGAGAAACAGGCTGAGCCGCCACCAATTGTGACGCCTCCGCCGCCAATTCAGCTTCCGGCGCCTCCGCCGCCGATCCAGACGCAGCAGGAAATTCCTGATTCGTTTGTGCCGACGGAGCAGGCCGCGCCTGTGCCTGATCCTGGCCCAGCAGCCCCGCCTCCACCGCCTCCGCCGGTGTCAAAGCGTCCTAACCCTGAGCCACGCAACAATCGTGGTAGCTGGGCGAATACCAATGACTATCCGTCACGGGCTTTGCGTGAGGGTCGTGAGGGAACAACGCGCGTTCGTCTGACCGTGGGTGCAAATGGTCGCGTGTCGGATTGTGCAGTGACGGGCTCCAGTGGTCACAGCGATCTTGATGCGGCGACATGTAAGAATGTTAAGCGTCGTGCTCGCTTCCGCCCTGCACTGGACCCGCAGGATAACCCAATAACGGGGACCTATCCGTTCGCGGTGCGTTGGCAGATTCCACAATGATGCTTGGCGCAACACATTGAAGTTTATGGTTGATTTGCCCGGCCTTGATGGTGGGTTGGGCGCAAATTTTCTGAGAGGAAGATACGATGATTATTGAATTTTTGGCAGCTGCTGAAGTTCCAAAAACCGAATTTGGCTTTATGCAGGCGATGGAAGAAGGTGGCCCGGTTGCTTGGACTACCGCTGGTATCTTGGCCATTATGCTGTTTTTCTCGCTTTATATTCTGCTGGTAAAGCTGTTCGAGCAGAACAAGGTGATGAAGCAGGGAAAAGAAGCCAACCGTTCGTTCTGGCGTACCAAGTCACTTCGTGAAGGTACGGCCAAGCTGGAAAAGAACTCTGCCTATAAGCAGCTCGTTGACGATGCTATTCAGGCTGATGAAGAGCATGCCAAGCTCACCGATCCTATGGAAGCACATGATTGGCTGCACGGTTCGCTGACCCGCTCGGAAGACAGCATCAATGCCAAGCTGGCCGGCGGACTGCCGTTCCTCGCAACCGTGGGTGCTACGGCTCCGTTTATCGGTCTGTTCGGTACGGTTGTTGGTATTTACCGCGCACTGATCAAAATTGGTGCCAAGGGATCGGCAGCTATTGGTGACGTTGCCGGCCCGGTTGGTGAGGCGCTGATTATGACCGCCTTTGGTCTGCTCGTCGCTGTGCCTGCTGTGCTTGCCTATAACTGGTTGCAAAGCCGCAACAAGCGGATCGCGGAGAGCCTGCACTCATTCTCGACCGATCTGCTCGCCTATATCGCTTCTGACGGTAAGGTTGTTCCAGAGACTGCGGCTCCTGCTGCGGCCAAGAAGCCAGCGCCTGCTGCTAAGCCAGCCGCTGCCAAGCCTGCTGCGACCACAACGCCTGCAGGCAAGAAGTAACTGACAATATCGGAGACGGCCCGCACTATGCGGGCCGTAGCCAATATTCCATAAGCTGACCGTCATGATCTTTCATGACGTTAGGCAAAAGCTGGAAACAGGATTACGTTATGGCAATCAGTATGGGAGGCGACGGCGCGGAAACGCCGATGTCCGACATTAACACCACACCACTTGTGGATGTTATGCTCGTTCTCCTCATTATCTTCCTTATCGCCATCCCGGTGGCGATTCAGACGATTGAGAACCTCGAACTGCCGATACAGGAATATGAGCCTAATGAAACCAAGGCTGAAAATGTTCTGTTGTCGGTAACGTCCACCGATTCTTCTGGTCGTAGCCCGGGTGATGCCGGTTATGAGGGGGCTTCGCAGGGTGGCGAGTGCCGCGTCTACCGCAATGTTACCCCCGTTTCATCGACCGAATTGCAGGAATGGGCGACGGATTATATCGAAAAATTCGTCGAAGATCGTGGTGGCATTGAAAATATTGAGCCCGAAGATGTGCCCGAGGCGCATATTCGTGGGGACGTCGATGTGCCTTATCGCTGCATCGGTGGCGCGATTTTCATCATGCAGGCTTCGGGCTTCCCGAAGGTTGGCTTTATTTCTGAACCCAATACCGGAGGCTGACAAAGCCTGTGAGTGCCGGAGCTTGGTCTTCGGCCCGTCGCTGAAGCGACAAGAGTTTAAGGAGAGCCTGTTATGGCAATGAGTGGTGGTAAAGACGACGGCAGTCCAATGATGGATATGAACACGACGCCGTTGATCGACGTTATGCTCGTGTTGCTGATCATGTTCATCATTACCATCCCGCCGCAAATGCACGCGGTGAAGCTGGACCTGCCACAACCGGACGACAGTCAGAATGTCCCTCCGGTTGACCCGGTGCGGAACAAGCTGATTGTTTCACCCGATGATTCCCTGTTGTGGAATGGCGAGGCAGTTAGCCTCAGCCAGGTCGAAGAATTGCTGGCGCGGTCAATGGCGATGGATGTGGAACCGGAACTACAGTTCCAGCCTGATGCGGTTGCACGCTATGAGCGGGTTAATCAGGTACTGCGGTCAATTAAGGTCGCCCAAGTGACGAAATTCGGTTTCGTCGGTAATGAGCAATATCGCGTCTTTACCGAGGGCTGACACTGGTTTGACCTGATCGATCAAACTCAGAAAATAGGAAAAGGGTTGCATCGCAAGATGCAGCCCTTTTTGTTTCACGCGGAGACGCGAAGGCGCGGAGAAGATAGGCTCGCTACAATGAGTGTCAGGCGACCTGAGACCATGGAAGTGCATATCTATGCAAAGCACGCCAAGATAATCAAAGAGAATGCTTGCTAACTATGCTCCCTCCGCGCCTTCGCGTCTCCGCGTGAATATTGCCTCCTATGAGGGAGAGATAACAAAGTGTCGCACAGGCAAGGCGTTGCTCCTAAGCCCTCAGCATTTACTTAGCGGCTACCGCTTCGGCACGTGGAGGCATATCAAATTGCAGGCTCGCCAAGCGCGCATAGAGCCCTTGGCTCGCACTGAGCTCGGTATGATTGCCCTCCTCAACTATCCGCCCCTCATCCATCACCACGATGCGGTCGGCGGCACGGATGGTGGCGAGGCGGTGGGCGATGACCAATGTGGTGCGGTTTTCCATCAGACGGTCAAAGGCCTGCTGCACTAACTGTTCGCTCTCGGCATCGAGCGCGGATGTCGCCTCGTCGAGCAATAATATCGGCGCATTACGTAGCAGTGCGCGGGCTATAGAGATGCGCTGTCGCTGGCCGCCGGACAGCCGCGTCCCCGCTTCACCGAGATAGCTGTCCAGGCCTTCAGGAAGAGCGCGGATAAACTCGGCGGCATTGGCGGCTTCGGCTGCGGCCCAGATTTCCTCGTCACTCGCGTTCCAGTTGCCATAGCGCAGATTGTCACGCGCCGAGGCTGCGAACAGCACACTCTCCTGCGGCACATAGGCCATGCGTTCGCGCACATCTGCCGGGTCAGCTGAGGGCAGGGCAACGCCATCGATACGGATAGTCCCCGCTTCGGGGTCATAGAAACGCTGTGCCAGTTGGAATATCGTGGATTTGCCCGCGCCTGAGGGGCCGACAATTGCCACTGTCTCGCCCGGTGCCACGGTCAGGCTGAAATCCTCAATCGCGGGAATGTCCTGCCGCGTCGGATAGCGGAAGGTGACCTTTTGGAAACTCAGTTGCCCACGCGGTGGCAATGGCAGGTCCACCGGCTTGGCAGGAGCAGCAATATCGGGTTCGGCGTTGAGCAACTCATTCAGCCGCGAAGAAGCTCCGGCGGCGCGCAGCAGGTCGCCATAGACCTCAGTCAGTGCGCCAAAGGAACCCGCGACTAGCACCCCGGCAAAGATAAACGCCGCGATGGTACCACCGGTCAATCGACCTTCGACAACATCGACTGCGCCTTGCCACATAATCCCGGTAATCGCCCCAAAGATAAGCGTAATAATTACCAAGGTCAGCAGCGACCGCAGTTTGATGCGCTTTTTCGCGGTCTCAAAGGTGCGTTCGACCGATCCGGCAAAGCGTTCTGCCTCGCGCTCCTGCTGACCGAAAGCTTGTACGATCTTCATCGCGCCCAGCGTTTCAGTTGTCGTCGCGCCGACATCGGCGACGCGATCCTGGCTCGATTTGGAGACATTCTCCAGCTTGCGACCAATGATGACAATAGGAACAATAATCAGCGGAATACCGATCAGCAGATAGGCAGTAAGCTGTGGTGCGAGATAGAACAGATAGATAATCCCGCCGATACCGACGACGAGATTGCGCAAAGCGACCGATACGGTGGTGCCGACAATCTGCTCGACAATCGCAGTATCGGCAGTCATGCGCGAAGCGATTTCCGATGGCCGGTTCTCCTCGAAAAAGCCCGGCGACTGGCGCAACAGATTGCGCTGCACCGCCAACCGGATATCCGCGACCACGCGCTCTCCAAGCCATGAGACAAAGTAAAAACGCAGCGCTGTGGCCACGGCCAGCACCACGACAATCAGCAACAGATAGTGAAAAAACGGCGCAATATCGGCGGCATTTGTACCCAAAGCGGCAAAGCCGTCATCGACGACTTTCTGTAATTGGCGCGGGATTGCCAATGTGCCCAGCGCCGCCACCAATAGGGCTATGCCGGCGAAAAGGATCTGCTTGGGGTAGCGGGTCGCATGCCGCCAAAGCAGCGTCAAATTGCCTAATTTTCGGATCGAACGACCGGACTTATCGTCGCCGTCGGTGTTTTTTGCCATGGCAAGTGCGCTAGCAGCCCGGTTCGACAGGCTCAACCGATTTGGTATCTAATTTGGCGATAGTCGCGCTATATCAACAGGCGAGACGCCCGCTGGTTGTGCAATGCGGCAAAAACGGCTAGAATCTTGGATTAACAGGCGGGGCAAAGCCGAAAACGAAGCATCAATGCCGTCGGCCCTCCGCGTCGCAAGGAACATTTATGATCTATCACGCCTATGAAATGCAGCGCTCCATGCTGGCGAGCGCAAGTGCCTGGGCGAATATGAGCGCACAATTTCTCAATAATCCCGCCAATCCACTGTCCTATATCGGTGGCGGACCTGCATTAGCCCATGCATTGGACGTGTTCGCCCACGCCTCGGCCCCGCGCGGCAAGCCAGCCTTTGGCATTGAGAGCGTGGATGTCGATGGAAAGCCGCAGCCGGTAACCGAAGATATCGTGCTGCAACTGCCCTTTGGCCAGCTTAAGCGTTTCCGCCATGCCGCATTGCCCGACAATGCACCGCGACTGCTGATTACCGCACCAATGTCAGGCCATTTCGCGACGCTGCTGCGCGGCACGGTGGAGCGGATGATCCCGCGGCATGAGGTGTTTATCACTGACTGGCGTGATGCGCGGCAGGTGCCCTTGGCCGAGGGTTCTTTCGATCTTGATGACTATATTGACTATGTCATCGCGTTTCTGGAGCATATCGGCCCCGGTGCGCATATGCTGGCGGTGTGCCAGCCTTCGGTGCCGTGCTTTGCCGCTGCTGCGGTGATGTCGGGCGAAGACCATGATTGCCGCCCCCGGACCTTGACCATGATGGGAGGCCCGATTGATACCCGCGAGGCGCCGACATCGGTCAACCAGATGGCGATGCAACGGCCGCATAGCTGGTTTGAGCAGAACGCGATTACCACCGTGCCGATGCAATATCCCGGCGGTGGCCGCCGCGTTTATCCCGGTTTCCTGCAGCTGGCGGGCTTTATGTCGATGAATCTCGGCAACCATATGCTCAGCCATTGGGAGATGTTCCGCCATCTTGTCGATGGCGACGGCGAAAGCGCGACCGCGACCAAGGATTTTTACGATGAATATCGCGCGGTCTGTGACATGACGGCGGAGTTTTATCTGCAGACGGTCGATCATGTGTTCCAGCGGCACCTGTTGCCACGCGGCGAGATGATGCATCGCGGCACGCGGATTGATCTCGGCGCGATCCACGATATCGGCCTGTTGGCGATTGAAGGCGAACGCGACGATATCAGCGGCATCGGCCAGACCCGCGCCGCGCTGCATCTCACACCGGCGCTGGATGAAAGCTATAAATTCTACGATCTGGTGGAGAATGTCGGCCATTACGGCATTTTCAACGGCAGCAAATGGCGCACCAAAATCGCTCCTGTTGTTGAGGAGTGGATATTGGAGCATAATGGTTAGTAGTTAAATACCCGGCCATTGTCGGCCCCGCGAGCCGCAGGCGACCGAAGGTCAACGCGGGGCCAGGGCTTTTTTTGAATCACGCGGAGGCGCGGACACGCGGAGAAAAAAGTAAATCCTCCGCGTCTCCGCGCCTCCGCGTGAGAAATGCTTTCCTAATTCAGAAGCCTGATCCCCGCCTTCGCGGGGATGACGAAAATATATGCAAGGGTTTTCTTTAGGCCTTTTCCCATCCGGCTGAATCCCCTACATCACCGCGCATGATTACACTCAAATCTGCAACCGTAGAACGCTGGACGCTCGACAACGCGTTCACCATTGCCCGTGGCAGCAAGACCGATGTTGATCTCGTCGTTTGCGAGGTTACCGACGGCACACATATTGGCCGGGGCGAAGGCACGCCGATCTATTATGAAGGCGAGACAGCCGAGCTGTGCGTCGAGGCGATTGAGATGCGCACCAAGCAAAATCGCCCGATCAGCCGCGAGGATTTGCTGGAATCGATGATGGAAGGCGCGGCGCGCAATGCGCTCGATTCCGCCCTTTGGGATTTGGAGAGCAAGGCAAGCGGCAAGCCCTTGTGGCAATTGGCGGGCCTGCCCGAACCCAAGCCGCTGGTAACCGCCTTTACCATTTCTTTGGGCGAGCCGGAGCAGATGCAGGCTGATGCCGCCAAGGCGGTTGAGGCGGGCTATCAGCTGCTCAAGGTTAAGCTGAATGGCGAAAACGATATGGCGCGGCTGGCGGCGGTTCATGCCGGTGCACCGGGCGCGCGGATCATCGCCGATGCCAATGAGAGCTGGGACGAGATTGATATTTTGAGCATGGCCATCGGCACCGCACAATATGGCGTGGAGCTGATCGAACAGCCGGTTTCTGCCGGCTTTGAGGATGAGCTGATGGCGGTGGAAACACCGGTGCCGTTCTGCGCCGATGAAAGCTGCCACACCAGCGAAGACCTTGACCGGGTTGAAGGCTGCTTTGGCGTGGTGAATATCAAGCTCGACAAGACCGGTGGCCTGACCGAGGCGCTGAACCTGATGGAAAAGGCGCGGATGCGGGATCTGAAAACCATGGTCGGCACCATGCTCTGCACCAGCCTCGGCGCAGCGCCGGCCTTTGCCCTAGCGCAAAAGGCGGACTGGGTTGATCTCGACGCTCCTGCGCTGTTGAAAAAGGATCGTGAGGGCGGCTTCACCTATAGCGGTGGCATGATCCACCCTCCTGCCTAGAGCGGCGTTATGGGTGGTACAGACAGGCCCGTCACTGCTCCGCGTATTGTTACCGACCGTTTGATCCTGCGCGCTTTTGAACGCGCAGACTTTGACGCCTTTTGCGGTATCCGGAACAAGCCCGAGGTGGTGAAGCATATCTCAACTGAACCGCAGAGCCGTAGCCAGCTATGGCAGAAATTTGCCTATGCTTCCGGCCTATGGCCGCTTTTGGGCCATGGCGTGTGGGCGGTGGAGCGGCGCGAAGGTGGGCAACTGATCGGTGATGTTGCTTTAGCCGATTATCAGCGGGATTTTTCGCCGCCATTGCCGGGGCCGGCTGAGCCGGGCCGCTTTGGTGTCTCCTGGCCCGAGGCATCATGGTTGTTCGACAGCGAAGTACATGGACAAGGCTATGCCAGTGAGGCTCTAACCGCGGCGCTGGATTGGGCCGACACCCATTTGGCTGTGCCGCTGGTCTGCATCATTACACCGGACAATCTACCGTCTATCCGCTTGGCCGAACGGCATGGCTTTATTAGGGTCGGCGAGCGCATACATAGCGATGACCCCGTGATCGTTTTTCAACGTGGCTAAACCTCAGAAAAAACAAGAGAAATAAGTGTGGCCTGTGTGGTTTTCCGCGCAGTGCATAGTTCCGCTATGTCATAAAAACTTGCCATAATGTTAAATATATCTAACATAAAGGTAGATTGATTCGACATGGTGTTAGAAAGGATATGCATATGCCATTCCATGAGAAGATAGCCTGGGCGGCTTTGCTGACTATCATCGGGGGCTTTGGTGCCTATTTTTCCAGCCTGATCTACGCCGCGAGTACCGACACGGTTTCGCTTGATTATTTTATCGGGCTGCTGATTGTCGTCGTGGTTGGCGTGGTTGTTGTCATGATAATCGCAACCTCAGCGATTGCGATTATGGCGCGAGAGGATGCGCATGCGAACCGCGACGAGCGCGACCAGATGGTAAGCAATCGCGCTACCAGCATCGCCTATTTTATATTGCTGATCGGCGTTATCATCGCGGTGTTCAGCGTGCATCTGGGGGCAGGTCTGTTTTGGATATTGAACGCGATATTGGCGGTGATCGTAGTGTCCGAGGCGATCCGCTATGGTGCCAAAATCTGGCAATATCGTCAGGGCTAAGAGCGATGGCGCGACCACCCTTTAGCAACAGCATCCGCCGTTTGCGGTTCGATGCAGACCAGATGACTCAGGCAGAGCTTGGCGCGAAGGTTGGCGTCACCCGCCAGACCATCGCCGCGATTGAGCAGGGCAAATATTCGCCAACGCTGGAAACCGCCTTCCGCATCGCGCGGACCTTTGGTCAGCCTTTGGATGCGGTGTTTAGCTGGGATGAGGGCAGTGAATGAAAAGAGGTGGGGAGCATGAGCTCCCCGCCTTTTTTGTACTACTCTTACAATACCTCGAAAAGCCCAGCCGCGCCCATGCCGCCGCCTACGCACATGGTGACGACGACATGCTTGGCACCGCGGCGTTTGCCTTCGATCAGCGCGTGGCCGACACAGCGTGCGCCGGTCATGCCATAGGGGTGACCGATGGAAATCGAACCGCCATTCACATTGAGCAGCTCATCAGGGATACCCAGCTTGTCGCGGCAATAGAGCACCTGCACCGCAAATGCTTCATTGAGTTCCCACAGGCCGATATCGTCCATCTTCAGGTTGAAGCGCTCGAGCAGAGCCGGGACGGCATAGACCGGGCCGATGCCCATTTCATCGGGCTTGGTACCGGCAACCGCCATGCCGACATAGCGGCCAAGCGGGGCCAGGCCGCGCTTCTCGGCAACCTTGGCTTCCATGACGATAGAGGCGGAGGAGCCATCGGAAAGCTGGCTGGCATTACCGGCGGTGATGGTCTTGTCCGGGCCGAGCACTGGCTGCAGGCCCTGCAGACCTTCCAGCGTTGTTGTCGGGCGGTTGCCCTCATCCTTGGTGATGGTGACCTCCTGCTCGGAAACCTCACCGGTTTCTTTGTTCTTGTACATCATTTTGGTGGTGATCGGGACGATCTCGTCGTCGAAATGACCCGCTTCCTGCGCCGCTGCGGTGCGCATCTGCGACTGCAGTGAATATTCGTCCATGACTTCGCGGCTGATGGAATAGCGGTCGGCGACCACCTCGGCGGTTTCCAGCATCGACATGTAGATATCGTTATGCATCGCCACCAGTTCCTTATCCGGCGAAACCCGCATTTCCGGGGTCTGCACCAGACTGATCGACTCCTGACCACCGGCGGCGACGATATCCATATTGTCGACAACTACCTGCTTGGCGGCGGTGGCAATGGCCATCATGCCGGATGAACATTGGCGGTCAATGGTCATGCCGCTGACCGAGATTGGCAGGCCCGAGCGCAATGCGACATTGCGGCCCAGATTGCCGCCCTGTGTGCCCTGTTGCAGCGCGCTGCCCCAGACACAATCCTGCACTTCGCCGCCTTCAACGCCGGCGCGCTCAATCGCGGCGGTCAGCGAATGGCTGCCCAGGGTCGGGCCAGCGGTGTTGTTGAACCCGCCACGATAGGCCTTGCCGATCGGGGTACGGGCGGTGGAAACAATAACTGCATCACGCATGGGGAATTCTCCTTTTCTTCAGTTCGTATGATTACGCTTTTTTGATCACGCAAAGACGCTAAGACGCAAAGTTGTCGTGCTTGTTGACGATGCGCTTTATACCTTCTTTGAATGTAGCTGCTCCAAAGTTCATCAAGAGGCCAAGTGGCAAATCGAGCAAACGAAGATAGGTAAGCACTTGTTTGCCGTGGACAGGTTGTAGCCTTTCAACCGATTTCAATTCGACTAGCAGGCTGTTCTCGATAAGGAGGTCGGCGCGAAATCCCTCAGCATGCACAATCCCCTTATACTTTATTTCGACCGGCTTTTGCCGGTCGACCCTAAGACCTCTTCGTTCAAGCTCGCCCGCAAGCACTGTTTCATACACAGTTTCCAACAGCCCCGGTCCGAGCTCTTTATGGATATGAAATCCTGCATCCACAGCTATGCGGGCGAGATTTTCAAGAGGACTTTCCACCTAAGACCCTTTGCGTCTTAGCGTCTTTGCGTGAGTCTAAATTCAAACAAAAAACTGGCTGATCCACTCGGCCATTAGGGCGGGCTTGTCCTCGCCTTCAATCTCTACGGTGAACTCCAGTGTCTGTTGCCACTGGCCGGGGCGTTTTTCTTCGAGGTCGAGCAGCTTGAAATGGCCGCGCACACGCTTGCCGGCGCGGACCGGGGCGAGGAAACGGGTTTTGTTGCCGCCATAGTTGACGCCCATTTTTACGCCATCGACGCGCGGGCAATCGGACTTGGCCATCATCACCGGGAACAGCGACAGGCTCAAAAAACCATGGGCGATGGTGCCGCCAAAGGGTGTCAGCTTGGCTTTTTCTTCATCAACATGGATGAACTGGTGGTCGCCGGTGGCATCGGCGAATTTGTTGATCATCTCCTGATCGACCAAAATCCATTCCGATGAGCCAAGGCTTTCACCCTTCTTCTCGAGCATTTGCTGTGGGGTAATCGCGGTCATTCTAGCATCCTCCGTTTGCGTTTCTGTTTGCAACTCTAGTGCCGCAGCAGAGCCAAGGACGCAAGGGGCAGAATGGCAGATATTACGCGGTGATAAGCGGCCTATTCCGGCTTCACGGTAAACCCGTCTTTGGGATAGGGCATGACCATCTTGCCATCGGGTGCGGCGGTGAAGGTTGTCTGGGTCGGATAGGCGAATTCCAGGCCTTTTTCATTGAAACGCTGGAGGATTTCCAGGCCGATGGCGTGGCGCTTGTTATAGACAAATTCATAGTCCGGATTGTGAATGTCGAACTCGATCTCAAAGTCGATCGAGCTGCTGCCAAAGCCGACAAAGCCGGAACGGACAAATTCCGCGCCATGATCCTCGACGATCATCCGCAACATGCCGGGGATTTGTCGCGCCTGGTCTGGTGGTGTCTGATACACAACGCCAATGGCAAAGCGGGTGCGGCGGCGCTCAAGCCGGGTGTAATTGACAATCTCCTTGTCGAGCAAATTGGTGTTGGAGATGATCACCTCTTCACCCGTTAAAGAGCGGAGCCGCGTGCTTTTAAGGCCAATTTTCTCGACCTTGGCGATCGTGTCATCATAGCCAATAAACTCACCGCGTTTGAACGGCTTGTCGAAGATGATCGACAGCGCAGCGAACAGATCAGAGAAAATACCTTGTGCCGCCAGACCGACCGCTATGCCGCCTATACCAAGGCCGGCGACCAAACCGGTAATGTTGACGCCGAGATTGTCCAAAATCACCATGGCCGCGACCGTGAACAGCGCAATGGTGATCAAAATGCGGATTAGCGCGAGCGCATTGCCCAGTGTTTCCGATCCTTGCCCGGCGCTGTCACTGGCGCGGCGTTCCAAAAGGCCGATAGCGATTTCGCGCAGCCATATCGCTGACTGGATGACCGCTGCGATGGTGAACAGAAAGGTGATGACGCGCTCAATCGCTTCGGGGGTGGCGGCGAAGCGAGTGACCAGCCGAATGGAAACGAGCAGCAGAAAGAAAGCCCCGGTCTTACTCAGCGTGCGCCCGACTATTGCAGGGAAAGAATGGCAATCGGCGCGGGTTTCGGCAAAGGTGCGCGCCCGCACCCGCAAGAAACGCAACGCCAGATAAATGGCGCTGCCGATCAGAAATGCGATGAGGATTTCGCTGTAATGCTGATAAAACCAGCTCTCAATCTTGCCCCACATACGCGCCAGCACATCAGGGTCCAGCGCATCAGACAGACCGGGGTCGGCGGCAGCGAGAAAGTGGAATTGCATGGCCGCGACCTAGTCAGTCATTTTACAAAGCACAAGCCCTGTCGCGCGCGAGAAACGCCCCGCTCTATTCAGCGGGCTGCGCCAGCTTGCGCGAGCGTTGCAGTATTGGGCGGAAGGCGGCTTCCTTGCGGCGCCGGTCCAGATAGGTATCGAGTCCGATCTGCATCGCCACCAGCATATAGATAAAGGGCTGAAAAGCGATGCCGACGAAAAGCGAGCCGACCATATAGATGATCTGACCATTTTGTAGCGCCAGAGCAAAAGGCGCGACCCATTCTTCGCCCGGCTTATGTTGTTTGGCATAGCGCCGCCGCACCATCTCCATGCGGACAATGCCACCGCCCATGATACCCAGCCACAGGATCAGGCCGGGAAAGCCCTGTTCTCCCAACATTTCGAAATAGCTGCTGTGATAGGCGCGGCTGGAGTCGACATATTCTTCAACCTCGATTGAGGTACGCGCGCCAGTCTGATTGGTTTCTACCCGTTCTACCTTGAGGCTGTTGCCGCGATAGGCTTCAAAACCGCCGCCCAACGGCCTGTCTTTCACATAATCCAGCGTCCACATCCACACCGCAACACGGGTTGATGCCGATTCATCGGAGCGATGGTCCTGAATTGTGGCCATGCGATCGGTATAGCTTTGCGGCAGTAGCGGCACGGCCATGATCCCCGCAGCGACGGCGAGGCCGGCATAAACAAAGCGATAACGATTGAAACGCAGCATCAGCACGGCCAGGGCGGCAATGCAGACCAGACCTGTTCGTGCCTGGGTACCGATGGGAATCAGCAGACAGGCAAATATCAGTGCATAGGCAAATGCCTTGACCCGCCAATCGGGCGGGAACACCGTGCCATGCTTGGATAACCAAAGCACCAATGGAATGATGGTGATAGCCACACAGGAGATGATTGAGCCTTCATAAAGGCCGCTATTGTCTTCAACCAGCAGTTGGAGGACGCCATAGCCACCGCCACCTGCCGCTGTTTTGATGCCGCCAGTTATGATCAGCGTGCCGACAGAGAGGACGAGAAACAGCGCCAGCGCCTCCAACCGTAACTTGGTCCTGAGCGTCAGGGGCAGGAATATGGCAAAAACCAGAGCTTTCCAGACCCAATCCCATTTTTCGCTCGCTTCTGCGGGAAAGTCCGCCAGGCTGAATGTGGTATAGGCACAATAGAGCAGCAGCAGCGTCATCATCGCTTGGCGCGCGGAAAAACGGCTGTCACGTTTGTCGTCGGCAATCCAATAGCCAAGAAAGGCCAGGACGAAGACAATCAGCGATATCGGCACAGAGTTCAGCAGATAATAGCTCATCCGTTGTGGCGCGATAATGTCGATATAGGCATAGGTCAGCACGAACAGAAACGGCCGTTTTAAGCCATACATGATCAGCAGACCAAGAAATCCGGTGAAGAAGAGATCACGCACAGCTCAGCTTCCCTGATCGCGGTGCTGGCGGTTGCGACGCAGATTGAATCCCGCAGGTTCCGCGTCCTGCTCTGGCGGATCCTCACGGTCCAGATCATCGCGGTGGATGATCCGCCATCCGGCCAGCGCTATCAGCGCATGGGTGAGCAAGATTGAGAATGTATCTACCATAATGGATATAGTATCGCCTATGTTCACAAGATGCCACTGGCTGTAAATATCTCTCCCTAACCCATCTCAGTTGATGACGTGTTAAGCAATTTCAGGCATTAAGCTGAAATGACCATGCGCATTCTGCATATATTGGATCACAGCCTTCCACTCCATAGTGGATATTGTTTCCGCACCAGAGCGATCATGAAGGCGCAGATTGCTGCCGGGCTCGCGGTCGCGGGCCTGACCGGGGTGCGGCACAATCGCAGTGTGGCAGAGGCCGGTGCACCGCCGGCGCATGAAGTGATTGACGGGCTCGACTTCTACCGCACCGCTGGTGATGTTTCTGGGCCATCACCCTTGCGCGAATGGCGTGAAACGCAGATGCTGGCCGAGCGGATTGTCGAGAAAGTGCAAACATGGCGTCCCGATGTCCTGCACGCCCATTCACCCGCGCTGAACGGGCTGGCGGCGTTGCGCGCCGCGCGGCAATGCGAGCTACCTCTGGTCTATGAAATCCGTGCCTTTTGGGAAGATGCCGCGATTGGCAATGGTACCGGCAGCCGCACCAGCGCGCGCTATTGGCTGACCCGGCAATTGGAGAATCATGTGATTGCGGGAGCCGATGCGGTCGCAGTTATCTGTGACGGGCTGAGGCGCGATTTGCTGGCGCGCGGCGTGATTGCGCCAAGCGATCTGGTTGTCGTTCCCAATGGTGTGGATATGGCGCTGTTCGGCAAGGCGCCGCCGCGTGACCATGCGCTGGCGGACGCGCTTGCACTCGATGCTGGCGGCGAGCAGCGGCCGGTTATCGGCTTTATCGGCAGCTTCTATGACTATGAGGGGCTGGATGATCTGATCGCAGCGATGCCGTATCTGGCTGAGCGTCACCCCGAGGCTCAGCTGCTGCTGGTCGGGGGTGGTCCAATGGAGGCGAAGCTCAGAGCGCAGGCCGAGGCATCGCCGGTGGCGGCTAATATCCACTTTGCCGGGCGCGTGCCACATGAGGAGGTTGAGCGCTATTATAGCCTGATCGATATTCTCGCCTATCCGCGAAAGGCGATGCGGCTGACCGATCTGGTGACACCATTGAAACCCTTGGAAGCGATGGCGCAAAACCGGCTGGTCGCGGCGTCCGATGTTGGTGGGCATAAAGAGCTGATCGACCATGGCAAAACGGGGACACTGTTCAATGCAGATGATCCGCAAGACTGTGCCCAGGCCTTGGGCGATCTGCTCGATAATCGTGCAGCCTGGTCGGAGCGAAAATGGCATGCGCGGACATTTGTTGAAGAAAAACGCAATTGGTACAGCAATATAGAGCGTTATCTTCCCGTTTACCGAAAGCTGCTAGGACAAACGGAAGAGCAAGGGCTGGAACAGGCGGCATGAAGATGCCGTTACAGTCTATTGGCACGCTGGGCTGATAATGAGCCGTTAGGACAAGAGATTATGGCGAACACTATTGCCAAGAAAACGACAGACCTGATTGATCGCTTTGGCGCACTGCCACTGGCGGCGCTAATTGGCCTGGTTGCAGGACTAATCACGCTGGTGATTCATAACAGCCTGTTTGAGGCGGCTATCCTCGCTACAGGTCTGAATGAGATGATCCCCGCGGCGGCACCACCTTTGGGCATGACCGCGCGCATAGCCATAGCCATCGCCACTGCCCTGTTCACCATGGGTGTCTGCTCGGTGCTGTTCTCGATGCTCGTTGAAGAGGATGAAGAAGACGATTTTGCTCCGGAAATGTACTATGACGACATCGACGATAAGCCGAAGTTGGGTATCGCCGAGCGCATCCGCAGCTTCCTGCCGTTCAGCTATGGCAGTGTGGATGTCGATGATGCTGATGCTGATGTACATGATCTGAGAGAATTGCCGCGCACCCGGCGCGCCGATAGTCATCCCGATGCCCCGGTGCGTGCGCCGTTGCTCGCCGGTCGTGATCTGACCGAAGAAGAACGCGAAGCTGTTGCCGTTACCGAAAATGATAAGCCAAAAGGCAAGCCTGCAGTCAGTGATCGGCTCAAGAACCTTCTGCCCGTTGAACTGCTGCGCGGGGAGAATAGCGATGACAGCGAACCGCTGGTGGTTAAGCAACCAGAACAACCCCAGCGCATAGCAGAAGATGTACCAGACACAGTAGAGCCTGTGGTTCAGAGCCAGGAGACGCTCGAGCCGTTGGTAGAGGAGTCCGCAGAAGTGCCAGTTAATGACCACCTCGCTGTTCAAGCAGCAGGTTTGGCGGCGTTTCTGGGCCGTGATGCTGATCAACAAGAAGAGTTCACGAACGAAGCCTTCTCAGATGCTGATCATGATGCCTTGGGCACGCTGGATGGCGAGGCCGATCTGGCCACGAAAGCCAATGGAAAGACTGAACTTTCTGAACTGACCATAGATGAGCTTATTGCGCGTTTGGAGCGGGGGCTGGATCAACTGGCGGATACCAATGAGGAGCGCGAAGTCGCGGATGTTGTTCCGCTAACCAGTCCAGAAAGTACCCAAGCCCCACCGGCAGCAGAGGACATCGTCCTGCAAGCGGTTGTTGATGATGAAGAAATCTTAGACGCCGATGCTATGGCTCCTGGCCCAGAAGAGGCTATACCCCAAGATGCCATTGACGAACCAGCTGAGGAAATTACCGAACCGGTAATGGCCGAAAAACTGGCCGGGCCTTTGGCTGAGCCTGTGATGGCTAATCAGGTGGAAGAGGTCGATGCCGCGCTCAAGGCCGCGTTGGAAACATTGCGACAGATGACCGAGGAACAGCGCAGCGCTTCTTAATTCGGCTCACAAATCTTCGTCCTCCAGGCTGAGCAGGCTGGCATTGCCGCCGGCGCTGGTGGTGTCGGTTGAAGTCACCCGCTCGGCGCAGAAGCGCGGCAGATAATGCGGGCCGCCAGCCTTGGGGCCGGTTCCTGACAGGCCTTCGCCGCCAAAGGGCTGGCTGCCGACAATTGCACCGATCATCGAGCGATTGACATAAAGGTTGCCAACCTTGGCCCGTGCCTCGACAATATTGGCCGCACGTGCAACGCGGCTGTGCAGCCCCATGGTGAGGCCAAAACCCTTGGCATTGATGCGATGGATGGTTTCGGTGAGCTTCTCCGCCTTCCAGGTCGCGACATGGATGATCGGGCCGAACCATTCGGTATTGAGATCATCCATGGAATCGAGCTGGATCAGCGTCGGCGGCACAAAAAAGCCGTCTTCTGGCACATCGATGGTCTTGATAATCCGGTCCGAGACACTGTCCCGATAAGCCATCAACTTGTCATAGGCCGCCTGGTCAATCACCGGCCCAACATCGCTGCGCGGATCGCCGGGATCGCCAACCACCAACGCATCCATCGCGCCTTTGAGCATGGTCAGGGTTCGTTCGGCGATATCCTCTTGCAGCAGCAGCAGACGCAAAGCCGAGCAGCGTTGCCCCGCTGACTGGAAGCCGGAAATCACCACATCGCGCACCACCTGCTCAGGGAGCGCAGTGGAATCGACAATCATCGCGTTGAGTCCGCCCGTCTCGGCGATCAGCGGCACAATCGGGCGGTCATCATCAGCCACCAGCGCGCGGGCAATCGCTTTGCCGGTGGGGACCGAACCGGTGAAAGCAATTCCGGCGATGCCATGATGATCGACCAAAGCCGCGCCTTCTTCTGCACCACCGACCAGCAGTTGTAGCACCGCTTCGGGGATACCCGCCTGATGCGCCAATTTGACTGCATAAGCGGCAATGCGCGGGGTTTGTGGTGCCGGTTTGGCAATCACACAATTGCCGCTGACCAATGCGGCGGTGACCTGTCCCAGAAAGATCGCCAGCGGGAAGTTCCATGGCGCGATACAGCCCCAGACACCGCGCCCGCCCATGCGCAGCATATTCTGCTCGCCGGTCGGGCCGGGCAGTTCAATCGGCTGCAATTTGGCCCGCGCTTCGGCGGCATAATAGCGGCAGAAGTCGACCGCCTCGCGCACTTCACCAAGCGCATCGGGAATGGTTTTCTTCGCCTCGTTGACCGCCAGCGCCATGAGCTCGGAGCGATGGTCTTCGAGCAGATCGGCCAGCTTTTCCAAACAGGTGGCGCGTTCTTCGACCGGCTTTGCATCCCATTCTGCGAAAGCCGATTGCGCGTTGGTCACCAGCGTATCGACATCGGTTGCAGCGGGCAGCGTAACATCTGGCGCGGTTGCCATGTCCTCCGCCGTCGCCGCCAATATCTGCCGGTCATCCAGATCAATGCCGCTTGAATTGCGCCGCTCGGGGCCGAATAGCTCTATCGGCAACGGGATCGATGGATGTCGGGTGCCACCGGTTTCCAGCACATAATCCACCGGATCGGCGAGCAGTTCATCGACACTGCGGCTTTCGTCCGCCAGCTGATGCACAAAGCTGCTATTCGCGCCATTTTCCAGCAAGCGGCGGACGAGATAGGCAAGCAGATCACTATGGCCGCCAACAGGGGCATATATACGGCAGCTATGGCCATGCTCATGCACCAGCCGCTCATACAACCCGTCACCCATGCCGTGCAGCCGCTGAAACTCGAAATCGCGGCGATTGCCCGCCCATGCCAATATGGTGGCAATGGTGCGGGCGTTGTGGCTGGCAAAGGCCGGCTCGATATGATCATAATCGAGCAGCGCGCGGGCACAGGCGAGATAGGAGACATCGGTCGCCGGTTTGCGGGTGAACAGCGGATAATCGGAGAGCCCATGTTCCTGGGTAAATTTGATTTCGCTGTCCCAATAGGCGCCCTTGACCAGCCGCACCTTGATCTTTTCGCCGACCTCTTCGCCCAGCGCATTGGCCCAGCCGCATACGGCCAGCCCGCGCTTGGAATAGGCCTGCACCGCCATGCCCATACCGTCCCAGCCTTTCAGCGAAGGCGCGCGACGAACACCCGCGATCACATCCAGGCTCATAATCAGCCGTTCGGATTCCTCGGCATCGACGGTGAAGGCAATATCATGCTTCGCCGCTGCCTCGGCCAATTGCGTCACGCGGTCGATCAGCACTGGCAGGCAGATATCCGACTGCGCCGCCTCATAGCGTGGGTGCAGCGCCGAGAGCTTGACCGAAATGCCATGGCCCGATTGCGGCGTCTTGGCGACTGCTTCAATCGCGCCGGCATAGGCCTCAAAGTAACGCTCGGCATCTGCATGGGTGCGCGCCGCTTCGCCCAACATATCGAAGCTGGCGGTAAAGCCCTTATGCTGTTTGCGGTTCATCCGCTCCATCGCTTCGTCAATGGTGCGGCCCATAACGAAAACCTCGCCCATCAACCGCATCGCCGCGCCGACGGCCTGCCGCACAAAGGGTTCGCCGGTGCGGTTAATCAGCCGCTTGAGCATCGAGGCATTGGCGCTCTCGCCCACCACGGCGCGGCCCAGCACCAGGCCCCATGTTGCGCTGTTGACCAGCGAACTGGCGGATTTACCGCTGTGCGAGCGCCAATTGGCGGTACCGATCTTGTCGGCGATCAACAGGTCTGCGGTTTCGGGATCAGGCACGCGCAAAAACGCCTCAGCCAGTGCCAAAAGCGCGATGCCCTCCGCGCTCGACATGCGATATTCCTGCAGAAACTGGTTTACCCACCCACTCGACTGGGCGCTGCGCAGATCGGCGAGCAGGGCATGTGCCTGATTGAGAATCGCATCTTCCTCGCCCGGTGCATCGGTTTTGGCGATGGCAACCAAGGGCGCGAGCACTTCATATTCGGGCAGGCGGTGCAGGCGGCGCATTTCGGCGCGGGCGTCAGATATGGAGGCGATGGGCGGAATGGCAGAATGCATCGGCTTAGCTCTTTCCAACAAATGTCGTTCCGCTGCTGCTGCGCCGGGCGGTCCGACTATCCGGGGGAGGATCAACCAAAGGTAAAATGGTCGATCTTTTTCGCCTATCGCATTTTTGATTTTTCAGCCAAGCGAAATTGCATGCGGGCAAGGTGAAAATATCCTTTTGGAGCGCATTGCATGGTTGCCGCCAGTTTTTGAGGCTTTATGGGAGTGTCATGCGCCGCATCCGCCGTATTCTTGCCTGTCTTTCGCTGGTCATCCTGCTGGCACCTGGCACATTTTTGCGCTCGCCTGAAGCAGAGGCCAATGATTCGCAGGATATCACGCTGGTCCCGGTCGCGCTTGATTCAGCCAATCCGCAGAAGCGACAGATTGGCGCACTGGATTATATCGCAGGCTGGGAATTGCGCAGTCAGAACAGCAAATTTGGCGGTATCTCCTCAATGCTGGTCGACCCAAATGGCCGGATATTGGCACTATCCGATGGCGGCACCCTGTTCAGCTTTTCAGTCGCACAGGGTTCTGAAGCGTCTGAGGAAGGGGCTTCAGCTAAAGACTTTATCGCCCCGTTACCCGGCTTTCGCGATGAGGATAAGAGCAAAGACTATCGCGATTCTGAATCCTTTGTGCGCGACGCGGAAATTGGACGTTTCTGGGTTGGTTTTGAGGGGAGCAATCGCATTGTGCGCTATGATGCTGCAATGGTTCGCGCCGAGCGCGGCTATCGCCCCAAAGCCATGCGTGCCTGGCCGGATAATGGTGGTCCCGAGGCTATTGCCTTGCTCAGCGATCAGCGCTTTCTGGCGTTTTCCGAGGAGGAGCAGGTTTCTTCAGGCGTGACCCAGGCGCTGATGTTTATTGGCGATCCTACTGACCCCGATGCAGAGGTCATAAGCTTCGGCTATAAACCGCCTATTGGCTATAATATCACCGATGCCACGGTTCTACCCGATGGCCGATTGCTGATTCTCCACCGCCGTTTCACCGTGCTTGAAGGGGTTTCGGCGCGGATCAGCGTTGCCGACCCGGCGGATATTGGCCCGGATGTGCTGCTGCAGGGCAGAGTGATCGCTGCCCTCGATCCGCCGCTGACGGTCGATAATATGGAAGCGATTGCGGTGACGCGCGAAGCCAGCGGAGACGATGAGGCTGGCGATGACGATCTTATGGTGTGGATTGCCTCAGACGATAATTTCAACACGGTGCAGCGCAGCCTGTTAATGAAATTCCGGCTTGATATGGACCGGCTGGATGCAGAGGAAACCGTGAAACCCGGCCTGTCTGCGGTAGAGTGACACGCAAAAAGCCGCTGGAAACAGCATTGTTTCCAGCGGCTTGTAATATCTTCAGCTATGTGCGTGAGCGGGTTGCGCTCAGGCAGCAGCCTTTTTCAGCTCTTTTTTCACCTTGATGGCACGCGCAGAAAGCTTGTCATCAGAGGTTTTCAGCAGCCAGTTGTCCAGACCGCCAACATGCTCAACCGAGCGCAGGCCCGAGGTTGAAACGCGGAATTTGAAGCTGCGCTCCAGCTTGTCAGACATCAGCGTAACATTCTGCAGATTCGGCAGAAACACGCGCTTGGTCTTGTTGTTTGCGTGGGATACATTGTGGCCCACCATACGGCCCTTGCCGGTCAGTTCGCAGATACGCGACATCGTTCACATCCTAGAATCAAAATCTCGTTGGGAAGCGCGGCACATAGCGGTCAGCGCCGGGATCGTCAATGGACAAAGCGCTTTACAATCTACAGGCCATGCGGTTTAGCGCCGCTATGGCAGGCGGAAAACCCGGAATGTTTATGGATCAGGCGCTGGAACAGGCGCGAGAGGCCATGCGGCTGGGCGAAGTCCCCGTAGGCGCGGTCATTGTGCGCGATGGAGAAGTTATTGCCACGGCGCATAATAGCCCACGCGCCGATTATGATCCAACGGCCCATGCCGAGATTGTCGTTTTGCGCCGTGCAGCCAAGGCACTTGGGACATCACAGCTTATTGATTGCGACCTGTGGGTAACACTGGAGCCCTGCGCCATGTGCACAGGGGCTATCGCCCATGCGCGCATCCGCCGCCTTTATTATGGTGCCAGCGACCCGAAGGGCGGCGCGGTCGAGCATGGCCCGCGGCTTTTCAGCCAACCGACCGTGCATCACCGGCCGGAGGTTTATGCCGGGATTGCCGAGGAGGAGTCGGCCGAGTTATTGCGAACTTTTTTTGCGGAGAAGCGTTAGCCCAGATGCCTGCGTCACCCCGGCGAAGGCCGGGGTCTATTCCGCCTCTCAATTTGGCAGAGACCTTTGCGTATCTGAGAGATGCTATGGATCCCGACCTTCGCCGGGATGACGCTTAATGTCAGGTCCGCTTTAATCTTGCGATCGCGGATAATCGCGTCCGGCATAGAGATGGTCTTCATCGATGCGGCTATCATCGCCGATAAACTCGGCCCATATGCCGCCGGGCTTCCAGATATTCACCATCTGTGATCGTGCTCTTGGCTCGGATAACAGGCCGGTTTCCTGATCATATTTGTAGAAAAAGGCGGTTACGCGCGCGTTGACGATGCAGTGGACATGGATGCGTTCACCTTTTCTGCCGTCCATGGCGTTGCGAAACCGTTCATAGTCTTCCGCTTTTGGCGCATCAAAGGCCACTGGAATATGGATGTATTCAAGGCCCAGCTCGCGGCAGACACCCGCTTCATCCTCAATAGCCTTTGGATGATCATGCAGGGCCAGATTGATGATGGTTGTAACGCCATCATCTTTAAGGCTCGCCAGCTGCTCTGGACCTGGCTGTCCAGAGGTGGTTATCCTGTCGCGCAGGCGCAGGAAGTTGAAAATGCCGGAAATATCGCCGATGGCCTCCTCTGGTCAATGCCGTGCTTAATGCACAAATCGCGTGACAACATCGCGATAGGAGCGTGATACTTTTACCTCTGCGCCCGATTCCAGCACCAGAAAACACTCGCCATTGGTGTGCGGCTTAACCTGACGCACCTGATCGAGATTGACGATGGTCGAACGATGCACGCGCTGGAAGTTTTTCGGGTCCAGCCGCTTTTCCAGATCCTTCATTGTTTCGCGCAGGATCAGCGAGTTATCGGCGGTGTAGATGCACATATAGTCACCCGCGGCATCAATGCGCTCGATGGTATCGACATCGACACGGAATATCTGGCCGCGATCCTTCACGTTGATCAGCTTCTCATAGCGGCTCGGTGCCGGTGTGTCTTCCGACTGTTCCAGTTCTTCAGCGGCTTCGGGCGCAACTTCGCTGAGCAGGCCGCGCAGCTTGTCCGCTTCATCGCGCACGCGCTTGTCGGCCAGACGCTCCCTTATCCGCGCTATCGTATCCGCCAGACGGTCGGTCTCGACCGGTTTCATCAGATAATCGACCGCTTGGGTCTCAAAGGCGCGCAGGGCGTGATCGGAATAGGCGGTGCAGAAAACGATCAGAGGCGGCTCAATGTCCATAATGCCTTTGACCACGGCAAAGCCATCAAAGCCCGGCATCTGGATATCGAGAAACACCAGATCGGGTTTCAGCGTCTTGATCTTGCGGATCGCCTCGCGGCCATTGGTGCAGGTATCGACAATCTCGATATCCTCAAACTCGGCGAGACGGACCTGCATGCCCTGAATCGCCAGTTTCTCATCATCCACTAACAAGGTTCTTATCGTCATTTTCTATTCTTTCTCGCTCGCGTTCTTCGCGCTCGCGTTCTTCCTTTTCTCGTCGCTGCTGCTCGCGTGTTTCCATCGGCAGCTCGATTATCACGGCAAATCCGTTCTGATCTGCCGACGAGCGTATCTGGAACATATGGTTATCGCCATAGGCCTGCGCCAGTCGGTCGCGGATATTCGTCAAGCCGACACCTGTAGACGATACCGCAGTTGGCAAAGTGGCGTTGCTATCTGCCTCATTCTGCACGCCAGGGCCGGTATCTGACACGGTTATGCGCAGATTCTCCCCGGCCAAGCGGGTGGTGATGGTGATGTCGGCGCCTTCTTCGAGCGGCGTCACCGCATATTTGATAGAGTTTTCGACCAAAGGTTGCAGCAACAGCGAAGGCATCAGCGCATCACGGGTTTCTTCCTGAATATCAAAAACCGTGCGCAGGCGTTCTTCAAAGCGCATTTTCTCGATCTCGAGATAGAGTTTCAGCGTCTCCACTTCCTGTGCGACAGTAACGCGACCTGTCGGTTCATTGACCAAAGTATAGCGCAGGAACGATGACAGGCGTGACAGCATGGCATTGGCTGGCTCGGTCTCTTTGAGAAGCACCAAGGTCGAGATGCTGTTCAGCGTATTGAACAGGAAATGCGGGTTAAGCTGATAGCGCAGCATGGCCAGTTGCGCGCTTGTGGCCTGTCCCTCTAGGCGCTGAAGCTGGTCGGCCTTTTCCTCAACCTGAAGGAAGAAATTAATGGCGTAATAGAGCGCAGACCATGCTCCCAAGAGCATAAGGTTGAGAAAGAACATGCCGATGATCAACGCGGTAAAGGCAGTATCGCTGTCCTGCAGATAGAGCGAGAAAACCCAGGCATCGATGAAGGTGTAGAGGATCACCGCAAAGGCCAGCGACAGGATCGACAGGCCCCAGGTGATAATCGGCTTGCGGTTCATCAGCGCGCGATAGATCACCGCCAGAATCAGCGAGATCGAATATCCGGCGATTGTATTGACCACGACCACCGCCAGAAAGCTAACCGGCTGACCATTGGCAATGCCGCTCAGCGCACGCAGCAGCATCGCGCCGAACCAGCCGGCCAGCTGGAGATTCCAGAAGGCACGGTTCTTGTTCGCAAAGAACGGCGTCGGTTGAAACGGGCTTAGGGCCATGGTTTATCAGTTAGGCGTTTTTGATCTGTGTGAAAAGGCGTGTTGCGATTGGCGCGGCCTTGCTGACGATGTTTTGCGGGGCCTGTTCCATCCGAATTGGCTGTGATAAGCAGGGAAAAACAATGGAGAGAATGATGGATGATGCAGCACTGGGCGGCGACGCCATGCACGCGCCTGAGACGGCTGACGCGGACAATTACGAGGCGCGCGCTAAATTCCCCGAGATGAAGCAGGGCACCAAAGAAGACTGGGCGACTATCAATAGCCACTTCATGCCCTTTGCTGCCAAGATTGCTGATCGTGTTCTGGATCATTTGCGGCTGCTGGACGGCGATTATGGCGGTTTCCCTATCGACCGTTTGGAACATAGCTTGCAAACCGCGACCCGGGCGCATCGCGATGGCCGCCCCGAAGACTATGTCGTGATGGCGCTGCTGCATGATATTGGCGATACGCTGGGCAGCTATAACCACCCTGATGTTGCCGCCGCGATCCTCAAACCCTTTGTCAGCAAGGAACTGCACTGGATCACCGAGAAGCACGGCATTTTTCAGGGCTATTATTTCTTCCACCATCTGGGGCAGGATCGCGATATGCGCGAGGCCTATCGCGGCCATGAGCATTTTCAGGCCTGTGCCGATTTTTGCGAGAAATATGACCAGTCAGCCTTCGACGCCAATTATGAGAGCGCGCCTTTAAGCTTCTTCGAGCCGATGGTACAGCGGGTAATGGCGCGGCCGATCAACTCAATCTATATGGATTAATCAATCTCTGCCCCGCCACTCAGCAACAGCGGTGGCGGGAGCAGGCCGTTCTCATCGCGCTCAGCCGTTGCCATGGCGGCGATTTCTTCTTCAAAAAGGCGGACCCGTTTCTTCCAGCGATAATGGGTGGGGGCAGAGAAGATTCCCTTGCCATATTTCTTGCCAAAGAATGTCCAGAAGCGGATCGCGCCTTCCGGATCAAAACCGGCATTGGCCATCAGCCAGACTGAAAGCCGGTCTGCCTCAATCTCGGTGGCTTTAATTTTCCCGGCACTGCTGCCCAGCTGTCCCAATAGACCGCGATCAACACCCGCAGCAGTAAGCTTGTCTGGATGCTGCAGGAAATTGTGGGCCAATTCATGTGCCAATATCGCCGCCAGTTCCTCATCATTACGGGTTATTTCGACGAGTTTGGTCGTGATGGTTATCAGTTCCCCATCGGTTGCGGCGCGGCGCTTTCTGCTGGACTCAAGCTGAAACCGTGTGGCGCAAGTGATATCAGGCTTTACTGGCAGATAGATCTGCTCGCCATTGCGCTGAACAGCAAAAGTAATCTCCTCATGCTTGAGGGGGCGGTTAGCCAGCATGCGCGCGAGCATGATGGCAGGCGCCAGCTCACTCTGTTCGGTTTCAGATGTGGGCCAGATAGTGTAGTTTCCTTGGGTAACTCTATGCGGGCCAATTCCTGACTTAGGCCAGGCAATCTGGCGACCTTGGGCAAAAACAGCCAGGATCACGTCATTTTTTTGCAATCCAGCTCGCTCTGCAGCTCCGTTTTGGACGAGCGCGCTTATTGATGGATATCCCGATACCAATCCAAAAGCGGATTGCGCCGCTGAAGGATCGCCATATTGATCCAGGCTGTGCAGCTGGAAACCGAAATTGGTCACGCGGCTGCTGCAATAGTCGGTATTGGCGCTCAGCAGGCGATGGCCGATGGAGAAGACCCGCTGATCCTGCTCTTGCAGCGCAAAGAAAGGGGCAAGTGTGGAGCTATCCTCTGCATTGGTTTGCGCATGGGCAGAAGATGCAAGGGGCGCAAACGCCGCCAGTAACGCCCCGATCAGGGCAATGAGGGCCCATCTTGTTATCACCGACAGTCCTATAGCTTAGCTATCAGTCTTGCCATTGGCCCGTTCAGCCTCAATCGCGGCTTTAAGCTGATCATAGCCCACCGCGCCGCTAAATATCTGGTTGCCGATGACCCAGCTTGGTGTTCCAGTAAACTCCAACTGTTGCGCTATGCGGATATTGCTTTCCAGTTCCGCCTGCGCGGCGGGGGTGCTAATAAATGCTTTCGCCGCTTCCAAGTCCATGCCTGCTGATTTGGCGGCGGCTTCGATCGTTTGATCTGAAGGGCGGCCAGCGTCAAACATAGCTTTGTGGAAGCTGTAATAGCGGTCCTGATTGGCTGCAGCGAGTGCCATCTGCGCTGCCTTGCCGCTGGCATCGGAGAGGATGGGGAGTTCGCGGAAGACCACTTTCAGATTAGGGTCTTCGCTGAGCAGGCGCGCCACGTCGCCGACACTTTGGCGGCAATAGCCACAGGCAAAATCAGAAAATTCCACCAGAACAACATCGCCATTGGGGTTGCCGGCAAAGCCTTGCTCAAACGGTTTTTCGATCTGGTCACGAATGCCGTCGATCCGTTCTGCCGCTTGTTTGGCGCGCAGCCGATCAATCGCTTCGGGGATGATCTCTGGGTTGTCGAGAATATACTGACGTACAATCTCTTCAAACGCCTCTTGCTGCTCAGCGTTGATTCCGGCGGCGCGTGCGGCCTTGTCGGTCTCGGTGGCTGCGGTTGATCCGCCCTGCCACATGAATATTCCAATACCTGCAGCTACAGCTACGGCGATGCCTGTTGACATAAGCAACCACTTTCCTTGTGAACTGTCATTTCCGCTCGTAGCGGATGAAGCCTTATTTGCCATGAGAAACCCTTGTTGTGGCAGAGCGCCTAGCGCCGGTTGCCCTGCCGTTCAAGGTAATCGCGCGCCAAAATGGCGATATCCTGCGCACGGATCCAATCTGGCGAGTATTCAGGAAGGCCTGCCATGGCAATACCGGCATGGCGCATGGCCAAGGGCGCATTGCCCTGTATCACATAGCGTTCTGCACTGGCTAGTGATGCGCGAGGTTCATCACCCTTATGCCCATAAACCACGCCGAGCTGATACCATGCAAAGGGGTTACGCGCATCGCGGGCTACCGCTGCTTTCAGGACCTTTTCGGCCTCTTCCATATTGGCATCGTCTTCGGTCGCGATTAACGCATGGCCGAAGAGGCCTGCGATCAGCGAATGGCTATTGGTAAGATAGGTTGCCTTGCGCAGCGATTCCAAGGCTTCATCCGGCTTTCCACTTTCCAGCAAAATCTGGCCATGCAATTCCAGAAAATAGGGGTTTTCCGGCTCTTCGGCCAACAGTGCTTCAGCCTCTGCCATAGCTTTGTCGGGATAAGCGCTCTTGTGCCAGGCATAAGCACGGGCATAGCGGGCTGGGATGCTCTCATCATATTCCGGATAATCGCGAAAGGTAACCCGTGGTTCGAGGATAAAGCCCTCTAGCTTGGCCTTCACCCGCTTGAATCGCTGTTCAATGTTCTGATCCAATGGCTTGTTCCAAGCAGGGTCCTTTTCATAGATACTCTGTAAGGTAGTGATACGCTCGCCGGAGAGAGGGTGACTGCGACCGAAGCTGTTATTCTGCGGGATAGCGAGGCGGAATTCGAGGTTTTGCAGTTTTTTGAAGAAATTGATCGAGCCACGTCCGGTCATTCCGGCTTGAGAGAGATATTTCGCGCCAACCACGTCCGCTGAGGCTTCTTCGGCGCGGGTGTGAGAGAGGAACTGGCTCATCGCGGCTTGCTGGCCGAGGCCCATAATGCCCATTCCCGCTTCGCCGGCGCCTGCTGCGATTGCGGCTGCACCAAGGATAAGGCTCAATATGCTGATATTGCCTGCTTTGCTGCCAGCCTCGGACCGGGTGATCGAATGGCCGAGCGCGATATGGCCGAGCTCGTGCGCAATCACACCCTGCACTTCATTGGCGGTATCGGCGGCGCGTATCAGACCGCTATGGATATAGACGTCTTGCGTTCCAGCAACGAACGCGTTGATGGAGGGGTCGTTGATTACAACAACATTGACATTGCCCGGGCGCAGACCCGCCGCGATTATGAGGTCGCGCGACATGTCTCTCAACAGCTCTTCAGTCTCCGCATCGCGCAGGATCGACTGGGCCTGAGCCGGTTGGGCAAGCATCGCGAGCATGATCAATGCAGCGAGCAGCCTGGCCACATGTTGACGCAGCTCTATCGCATACGACTGAACGGCACGCAAAACCGACGGCAGAGCGCGGATCGCAGTGCGGTGGGGAGGGGCGTCAAATAGGGGGGCAGACGCCTTCGCCGCATGATGAGCAAACATAAAGTGCACCTTTGATAGCGCCGCATGAATAGAGGCTGAAAAGCGCCTGTCTGCTTTTGTCGCGACGACTGCCGACGATATAGCAAGTCTTGCGCTTTGGCAAAGCCCCGCCGATCATTGACCATCGGGCATGGCATTTACAACCAACAGCGCAATCGCCACGGCGATCAATATCACTCCGGCAATGCGATTGAGCAAATGGGTGCGCCCGACATCGCGGGCTATCGCTCCGCCCCGGGCGGCGATAATGGAATAGATGGAGAGGCTAGTGGTCTCCGTGAAGACTGTCGCCAGCATGAGCGTCAGCATCTGGGGGGCAAGCGGTCGCTCCGCATCCAGAAACTGTGGCAGGACGGTGGTGTAGAACAGCAGGGCCTTGGGATTGGCCATATGCACCGCGATACCGCTGGCAAATCCGGAGGCGATGCCGCTGCCAATGGTTCCATTGCCCATGGCCGGAGCAAGGACCGGTGCCATGGCGTCGACCCTCAGGCGTTTCCAGCCCAGCCAGATAAGATAGGCCGCGCCAACATATTGGATAATCGCAAAGGCGATGGGTGCGGTGCTCGCCAGCGCCATCAGGCCCAGCGCGCTCAAGCCATACCAGACAAAATTGCCAAAATTGATGCCGAGTATCGGGCCAATGGCATTGCGCCCGCCACCTGAAAGCACATGGCTAACGGTAATCATCACCGCAGGTCCCGGCACCAGGCAGAAGGCCAGGTCAGTGAGTATGAAAGCGATCAGCGTTTCTATGGGCATGGTCGGACTATAAGCGGGTTATGCGCCGACCAAAGCAAGAGGACAGGCTGTGGCTCAGCCTACGCTTTCGATCAGCTTTTTGATTTCTTCGTTGGTTGGGCGGACTTTATAGTCAGCCGACACCGATTTGGCGAGCACTACGCCCTCGGCATCAAGCACGAAGATCGAGGCATAGGGTACGCCATAAGCGCGGCTTTCCGGGTCGGCATATTGCGGGTCGCGAATATTGAATGCATCAATCAGCTTGGAGCCTTCATCGGAGAGAAGCATATAGTCCACCTCCTGGTCTTCAGCAAACTTGGCCAGAGAGCTGGTGGGATCATAGGAGACACCGGCCAGCGTATAGCCGCTATTGGCAACGTCTTCTGCGATCTCTTTCAAGCCCTTTAGCTGGGCCTGACAATAGGGACACCAGTCAACCGAGCGAGTGAAGACCAGTACGGTACCCTTTTCATCGGCCAAAGACGCAACGCTCGCGGTTTCACCGGCAGCGTTCGCCAGTTCCAGATCAACCGGCGCACGATCTCCAATGGCTGGACCCGGCTGATCCTCGACGATGATGTCTTCCACTTCCTGTTCGGCCTCAGGGGTAGATTGCTCCGTTGTTTCGCCGCAAGCGCCAAGCAGTGCGGTTGCAGCCAACAGGCAGGTTGGGATGGCGAGTTTGTGCATTATGCGACCCTTATTATCAAAATTCTTATGAACAGCCATGCTTCGCGACCGCATTTCTCGACTGCTATTCGCATCATATGGGGAGGAAGTTACAGATGTAAACGGTCCGGAACGGATTTATACCCGGATTAGCTTAGGCCGTACACTCATAAAATAGGTGGTTGAGGCGTCCAAATGGCGCAGAGATGCTGTGAAACCACCCGCAGGGCGTGCCAGTGGCACGTCCAAGGGTGGTTTTGCAGCAGGTTAAAGCCATTTGGTCGTCCGTTAGGATATGGCGTGGAGAGCCGCTCGCTACGTCGGAAAGCTTGCCCAATGTCCCCCATTTCGCTGCGCTTCCCTCCTTCCGAGCGGCTTTCCGCGCTATACCTCAATCCACCTATTTTATGAGTATACGGCCTAGCTCTGCAGGGTCCGGATAGCGCTCTGCAGTTGGCAATTCATGCACACAAGCCATCCAGTCGATACGATCGGCGACCTGTATCTGCATTTGCGGCGGCAGCTTATCCGGCTCATCCAGCGTCGCCGATTGGACATCCACACAACCGGGGATCAGCACGGCATTGGTATAGAACAGGCCTGTCCCGCACTGGATGCAGAAATGTCGCCGGGCATGCTCGGAAGAGGCATAGGTGGCGACTTCGCCCATATCCAGGCTGAAAGCCTGTTCCTGATACATTGCCCAACCGACCATTGGTGCGCCGCTGTTGCGGCGACAATCAGTGCAATGGCACAGAGTGTGGTTAAGCGGCGTGCCAGTCAGCGTGTAGCGGATGGCGCCACAATGGCATCCGCCGGTGAGGGTTCCTTCCGCATCGATCATCACAACACATATTTGCTGAGATCGGTATCGCGCGCAACATCGGTGAGTTGGCTGTCGACATAAGCGGCATCTATAGTAACCGTCTCGCCGCCCATCTCTTCGGCGTTAAAGCTGACATCCTCGAGCAGCTTCTCCATCACCGTCTGCAAGCGGCGAGCACCGATATTCTCCACCGTCTCGTTCACATTGGCAGCGATCTTGGCGAGCGCGGCAATAGCATCATCGGTGAAGTCGAGCGTTACATTCTCGGTGCCGATCAGTGCGGCATATTGTGCCGGCAGATTGGCTTTGGTGTCTTTGAGGATGGTGACGAAGTCCTCCTCGGTCAGGGCGCGCAGTTCTACGCGGATCGGCAGACGGCCCTGTAGCTCGGGCAGCATATCGCTGGGTTTCGAGACATGGAACGCGCCGGAGGCGATAAACAGAACATGGTCGGTTTTCATCGGGCCATATTTTGTCGCCACGGTGGTGCCTTCGATCAGCGGCAGCAGATCGCGCTGCACGCCTTCGCGGCTTACCGATCCGCCGCGCACATCGCTGACGGCGATCTTGTCGATCTCATCAAGGAACACAATGCCATTGGTCTCGGCATTGGCGAGGGCGGCGCGGGCGACGTCATCTTCGTCCATACGCTTGTCGGACTCTTCCTCGACCAGCTTGTCCCAGGCATCGGCGACGCGCATCTTGCGGCGCTTCATCGGCGTTTGTCCGAAGGCTTTGCCCATCATGTCGGAGAGGTTGATCATACCGACCTGACCGCTCATGCCGGGGATTTCCATCGGCGCATTGGGGGTGTCGGTGACCTCAATCTCGACTTCTGCGTCATTCATATGATTATCGACAATACGCTGGCGAAAGCTCTCGCGGGTCGCCTCGCTGGCATTGTCGCCGACCAGCGCATCGAGCAGGCGCTTCATCGCCGCTTCGGATGCAGCTTCGCGCACGGCCTCGCGGCGATTGTCTTTTTCCAGACGTACTGCTTCCTCGACCAGATCACGAGCAATCTGATCCACATCGCGGCCGACATAGCCGACCTCGGTAAATTTGGTCGCCTCGATCTTGATAAATGGTGCCTGGGCCAGCTTGGCAAGGCGGCGGGAAATCTCGGTCTTGCCGCAGCCTGTGGGGCCGATCATCAGGATATTCTTCGGCGTTACCTCATCCCGCAATTCAGCGGGCAGACGCTGACGCCGCCAGCGATTGCGCAGCGCTACGGCCACAGCACGCTTGGCGTCGCGCTGGCCGACAATATGCTCATCCAGAGCGGCAACGATTTTCTTCGGGGTCAATTGGTCGGTCATTCTATTTATTCACTTAACTCTCTCTTTCCGTTCGCCTCGAGCGAAGTCGAGAGGCCGTTTGCAGCTTGCAAGATGTCTCGACTGTGCTCGACATGAACGGGGTAGGTTGCGAAATGCGAATTTGGGGTCTGTGTATCAATAGTCAAGCACAGCGCATGGCATCGGCGATGGCGGCATGGCCATCGACAATGCGGCTGGAGACTTCCGGTTGCGGTGTGCGATCAAACTGACCGCGCTCAAATGTGCCGCCGAGAACGATCCCATCCGAGCGCGGGAACATGTAGAGGCCGCGCCTATTGGTATAGGCGTAATTGATCTCCGGCTGGGGCAGCAATATTTCCAACTGACCGCGCACCGGGATCAGTTCTTCATCACCGAATAGCTCCGCCGCGCCGAGCCCGGTGCAGTTGAAGATCAGCTTTTCCGGCAGCGCCTGAACTTCGCCGCGATCATGGAAATGCCGTACGGTGATCTTTCCACCCGCGAGCAGGATATCGCGCTGAATAGCGCGCAAGAAGCGGGCAGGCTCAATATACATGTTGTAAGAACGGCGCAGATGTAGGGTGCCGAAGGGGTTGTCCGCCTCTTCAAAGGTCTGCATCTCGGGCAACATATTGGCGATCAACCGATCAACCTGGCCCATATTGATGGGGCGATTGGAAAGCTCATAAGTGGGCATCCAGCGCACGCCATAATGCTCTCCCACCAGCAGTTGATAGCGATAATAGCTGTACGCGCTGGCCGCAACGAATTGCTGTTCAAATTCCGGCGTGAGCTGCGATCCGGAAAAGACCGAGCTCGGATACCATTGGCCGCCGGCGATATTGGATGTGGTTTCGGGTGGAAGCTGGCTGGTATAGATGGTGACCTGCTGCCCCGCTTCCTGCAACAGTCGTGCCGTGGTCAGCCCCATAATCCCGGCACCGATAACCGCCACTGGCCCCTGATGGCCGGGTAGCCCCAGATCAACCGCCAGCTTGGAACTGCCCCAGCCGAGCGTAATGCCGCCGCCGCCATGGCCATAATTATGGACAAGTCGCTTGTCGTCTATCGCCTCGCGGCGGACGACGAATCCCGATGGCCGATAGGGACGCAAACCCACCAGTTGCCGGATTGCCCGGTCTGCACTGGCGCGGACTTTGGGCAGGCAGGGCCCTGACGCTGATACATTTGCCAAAGGCTCTGTGCCCGGCGCACAGGCGGATAGCATCGTGGCGCCACCCAATATGGCGCCGGTGGCCAGAAATTCTCTGCGGGTTGGGGTGACTTGGTCAAGCACGGGATGACTATAGGCGATCATCTGTTGCTGTCGAGCGTTGCAAGCAGGGCCATTCAGGACCACTGCACCGGATCGAGCGCCAGCAGCTTCGAAAGCTGGGCATAAAGCGCCGGCGCATCACGTTGCAACGCATGCGGTTTTTCGAAGAAGGCGACAATTGCCTCGGCAAAAAACTCTTCATGATTAGTGGCACCATAGGGATCGATCACCGTCCCGCGTCCGCCTGCGACCCGGTTCACATGTTCATGATATGCGTCCAGCATGGCCTTCTGCCAGCCACTATAGGCCTGCCCTTTGCGCAATAGGGGTAAACCGTTTGTGTGACCGGTTAAGCTGTCCAGTTGATGCGCGAATTCGTGGATGACGACATTGTGCCCGTCTCGCTCATCAAGGCCACCTTCAAGCGCATCGGGCCATGCCAGGACGACGGGCCCGCGGACCCAGCTTTCGCCAAGCACTATATGCCTGTTTTCGTGCACAACATGACCATCATATGTGTTGCGGTTTTTGCGGAAGGCGGAAGGATAGACCAGTACATTTCTGAGGGGGTGATACCAGGCCGGGCTATTGACGACCAATAGGCAGGCTTGCGCAGCGATTGAGAGCTTCATGCTCTCGGTAATCTCAAGGCCCTGATTGCCGCGAACAGTGATTTGGTCGAGAAACAGATTGATTTTTCCCTCAAGCTTGTGCCGCAGGGATTCTGGCAAACGTCGGATGATCGGCACCAGCTCTGCCACCACCGCGCGCTGTTCTGGTGTGAGCGGCGTCTCTAGAAGCCGGGTGCGTTTGCGCTGCCACGACAGGCGGCGATACAACAGGATCGCACCAATGAGCAGAGCGCCAAGAAGGACGTATAGAAGGGCCATTAGATAGAACTAACGAGGTTTACGTGACTTTGGCAGGTCGTGAATGCTGTCAGGTCGCGCTGTCGAGTACTTCCACTGTCAGTTGGTCATTGGTGTAGACGCAGACATCGGCGGCAATCTTCATCGCCTTGCGCGCCAGCACCTCGGCATCTTCCTCATAATCCATCAGTGCGCGGGCGGCGGCAAGAGCGTAATTACCGCCAGAACCGATGGCGGCAATGCCGTCGCCGGGTTCCAGCACATCGCCATTGCCGGTGAGGATCAGGGTTACTTCCTTGTCAGCGACGATCATCATCGCTTCCAGGTTGCGCAGATATTTGTCGGTGCGCCAGTCCTTGGCGAGCTCAACCGCGGCGCGCATCAGCTGGCCATTGTGTCGCTCCAGCTTGGCCTCTAGCCGCTCAAACAGGGTGAACGCATCGGCGGTGGCGCCTGCAAATCCGCCAATAACTGAGCCATCGCCCAGCGCCCGGACTTTGCGCGCATTGGGCTTCATAATCGTCTGGCCCATGGAAACCTGACCGTCGCCCGCGATAATGGCCTTACCATTTTTGCGGACGCCGATGATGGTGGTGCCGTGCCATTGCGGCATGGAATGTTGGTTATGTTCGCTCATGCAGCGCTATATGGGGCAGGTGGATTAGGGGCGCAAGGATCAGCGCTGCATGGGTCTCGATAAGCCTGAAGCAGTTCGAGTTTTTATTGGACCGTTAGCCCTGAGCCTGTCGAAGGGCGTTTCTCGGCTTGGCGCTATTTGGAGAGGCGGGCTTCGACAAGCTCAGCCCTGACGGTGTTTTGCGGTTCAGGTTATTATTGAGCTATCCATAAACAATAAAATGCGGGTTATCATAATCCCGCTCGGCCTTCTGGTAATGCAGCGGCGTCGTGCCATCCTCCAGCGTCACCCGGCCCCCGGCAGCTTCGACAATCGCCTGTCCGGCAGATGTATCCCATTCCATGGTGCGGCCCATGCGGGGGTACAGATCGGCCTTACCCTCGGCGACAAGGCAGAATTTCAGCGATGATCCGGCAGAGATGATTTCCGCGACATCATGCTCATCCAGAAAGGCGTTAGTCTCCGCCGTGCGGTGCGAGCGTGAGGCGATGGCGACCAGCTTTTCGCTGGCCTTCCGAGTCTGAAGCGGTTTGCGCTGATCCGGTATCGCCCAGTCGGCATCGGGTGCCATTTCAGCCATCCATGGCGCGGCCTCAGGATGCGCAACATAAAGAGCGTTGCGCGCTGGCGCATAGATGACCCCTGCCACCGGCTTTTTGTCCGCAACAATCCCGATATTGACGGTAAAGTCCTTGCGCTGATTGATAAATTCACGGGTGCCATCAAGCGGATCGACACAGGCATAGACATTGCCAAGATCGGGAATGCGTCCGGCGGCGACTTCCTCTTCCGCCAGCACCGGTAGGCCGGGAGCGATGGCTGCCAACTGCTCGAGGATTAACGCCTCAGCCTTGTGATCGGCCTCGGTTACGGGAGAATTATCCTTCTTCTCCACCACGTCACAGCCCTGAATGAAATAGGGCATGATCAGTGCTCCGGCCTCATGCGCGATTCGCGCCAGTGCGTCGCCGGTAATCGTGGCGGCAGGGCCAGGGAGGGCACCAGAGCTGGTATCTATCATCAGATCGTCGGTGCCCATTGGCCGAGCACAATGTCAACAATATACTCCGCCGCGTCTTCCGGCGTCATCTGGGTTGTGTCGATCCTGATCTCAGGATTCTCCGGGGCTTCATAGGGGCTATCGATGCCGGTAAAGTTTTTCAACTCACCCGCGCGTGCCTTTTTATACAGTCCTTTGACATCGCGTTTCTCAGCGACTTCCAATGGCGTATCGACGAAGATTTCGACAAATTCGGCATCATCCATCAGATCGCGGGCCATTTGCCGTTCGGCGCGGAAGGGCGAGATAAAGGCGGTGAGCACGATCAACCCCGCATCGGTCATCAGCTTGGCGACCTCGGATATGCGGCGGATATTCTCAACCCGGTCGGCATCGGTAAAGCCGAGATCCTTGTTCAAGCCATGACGGACATTGTCGCCATCGAGCAGGAAACTGTGCTTGCCAACGGCATAGAGCTTTTTCTCAACCAAATTAGCAATAGTGGATTTGCCCGAGCCCGACAGCCCGGTGAACCAGAGCAGCTTCGGCTGTTGGTTTTTTTGCGATGCATGGGCCTCGCGGGTGATATCGACGCTCTGCCAATGGACATTCTGGCTGCGGCGCAGGGCAAAGTTGATCATGCCCGCCGCGACTGTGGCGTTGCTCACCTTGTCGATCAGGATGAAACCGCCCAGATCACGTCCGCCCTTGTCAGCATCATTATAGCCTTCAAAAGCAATGCGCCGGTCGGTGGTGATCTCCGCAACACCAATGCTGTTCAGCTCCAGCGTCTTGGCCGCGACCTGCTCCATGGTGTTGACATTGATCTGATATTTGGGCGGCTGGACCGTGGCTGATACCATCTGAGTGCCCAGTTTCAGCATATAGGCGCGACCGGGGAGAAGAGCTTGTTCATCCATCCAGACAATCGTAGCTTCAAACTGGTCCGCAGCCGATGGTGGCGCGTCGGCGGCGGCGATCACATCACCGCGCGAGCAATCTATCTCATCGGCCAAAGTCAGCGTGACTGACTGGCCCGCGCTCGCTTCCTCCAGATCGCCGTCAAAGGTGACGATACGTTCCACCGTAGACGTCTTGCCCGAAGGCACGACGCGCACCTTATCGCCGGATTTGACTGTGCCGCTGGCAATCTGCCCGGCAAAACCGCGAAAATCGAGATTGGGTCGGTTAACCCATTGCACCGGCATCCGCATCGGCCCGTCACGCCGCGCATTGACGCCTATCTCGACCGTCTCAAGATGATCGATCAGTGCCTTGCCAGCATACCATGGAGTCTGATCACTCAGCGATGCGATATTGTCGCCCGCAAGACCGGAAATCGGGATCGGGGTGAAATTGCTGATACCGATGGATTTTGCGAACAGATCATAGGCGCTGACAATCGCCTCATAGCGTTCCTGATCATAATCGATCAGGTCCATCTTGTTCACCGCCAGTACGATATTCCTTATGCCCAGCAGATGCGCCAGATAGCTGTGCCGCTTGGTCTGGGTGAGCACCCCTTTGCGCGCATCAATCAGAATGATGGCGAGGTCGGCGGTGGATGCGCCGGTCACCATATTGCGGGTATATTGCTCATGCCCCGGTGTATCGGCGACGATGAACTTGCGCTTTTCGGTCGCGAAAAAGCGATAGGCGACATCGATGGTGATGCCCTGTTCGCGTTCGGCAGCGAGACCATCGACCAGCAAGGCAAAGTCGATATTCTCGCCTTGGGTGCCGCTGGTTTTGGAGTCCGCCTCCAAGGCCGCGAGCTGATCTTCAAAGATCATCTTGCTGTCATAAAGCAGGCGGCCAATCAGCGTGGATTTGCCGTCATCGACGCTGCCACAGGTGATAAAGCGCAGCATGGATTTATGCTGATGGGTGTCGAGATAGGCGTCGATATCATCGGCGATCAGCGCTTCGGGGCGGTAGACGGTTGCTTCGCTGTCCATCAGAAGTACCCCTCCTGCTTCTTGGCTTCCATCGAAGCGCCTTGCCCCTTGTCAATCGCGCGGCCCTGGCGTTCCGAACCGGTAGCCAGCAGCATTTCCTGAATGATAGCGGGGAGGTCGGCGGCATCGCTTTCGGTCGCGCCGGTCAGCGGGTAGCAACCCAGGGTACGGAAACGTACCGAGCGCTCCAGCACTTCTTCGCCATCTTCCAGACGGAAGCGGTCGTCATCGACCACAATGGTCAGCCCATCACGCTCCACCGTCGGACGCGGCGCGGAATAATAGAGCGGCACAATATCGATATTTTCGAGCAAGATATATTGCCAGATATCCAGCTCGGTCCAGTTGGAGAGCGGAAAGACGCGGATGCTCTCGCCCTTGTTCTTGCGGGCATTATAGAGCTTCCACAATTCGGGGCGCTGGTTCTTCGGATCCCAGCGGTGGCTGGCTGAGCGGAAGCTGAAAATGCGTTCTTTGGCGCGCGCCTTTTCTTCATCACGACGACCGCCGCCAAAGGCTGCGTCGAAGCCATAGCGGGTGAGGGCGTTCTTCAGCGGATCGGTGAGCATGGTCTGCGAATAGAGAGACGAGCCAGTATCGAAGGGGTTAATCCCGGATGCCGCACCTTCGGAATTATGCTCGACCAGAAGTTCCAGGCCATATTCCTTGGCGGTGCGATCACGATGGTCGAGCAGCGCCTGAAAATCCCAGCCCGATGCAATATGCAGGAAAGGGAAGGGCGGCGGCGAGGGATAAAAGGCCTTGCGCGCGACATGCAGCATCACCGAACTGTCCTTGCCGACCGAATAGAGCATGACCGGCTTTTCCGCCTCGGCCACCACTTCGCGCATGATGTGGATAGCTTCGGCTTCAAGCCGTTGAAGATGGGTGAGATTCATAAGTCAGAACGGGCCAGTCATTAAAGCATCGAGACGCATCACCGCGCCACTATTGCTGTTCATATATAACCGGTCTGACCGAATGATATTGAGTTTTTCTATCCGCCACGCAACTTGGGCTTAGTCGCTCTTATCTTTGGTAGCCGCCAATAACTGTTTGACCCGCTGCGATTCTCCGCGTGGGACGATCAGCAACTGGTCGCCCTCGGCTATGATAATCAGATCGGAAACACCTGCCGCCGCAATCTTCAGACCATCGCTCTGGATAAGGGTATTGCTGGTTTCCAGCGATGTCACCGGGCCGCTATGGGCATTGCCGGATGCATCCTTCTCAGCAAGATCATAGACTGCATCCCAACTGCCAAGATCGGACCACCCACAATCCAGTGCGAACACGGCGACATTGTCTGCTTTCTCCATGATCGCATAGTCGATGGAATCCGATGGTGAGGCGCCAAAGCTTTCGGCATTGGGCATGATCGCATTACCATCGCGGGCCGCAGCCTGATGAGCCTTTGTACAGGCTTCGATCATTTCCGGCGAATGGCATTGCAGCTCTTCAAGATACCGATCCGCACGCATCAGAAAGATGCCAGCGTTCCAAAGATACCCACCTTCGGCGAGCATCTGCTCAGCCACATCGCGCTTCGGTTTTTCGACAAAGGCCTTAACCTTATGGCCTGTGCTACCGTCAAGAGGAGCGCCCTGATGGATATAGCCATAGCCAGTTTCCGGATGGGTAGGGGTGATGCCAAAGGTCACCAACGCCCCTGATTGTGCTGCCTGTTCGGCCTCAGCAACAACGGCGCAAAATATCTCCGGCGCGCGCATGACATGGTCGCTCGGCATCACCAGCATCAGGCTGTCATCGGCGAGTTCCAGCGCCGCTAGCGCAATCGCAGGTGCCGTATTGCGCGCCGCAGGCTCCAATATGATCCGCGCATTGTCTCCCAGTCCGGCAGCATCCAGTTCCGCCGCCATCAGCTTGTGATGCGCGGCATTGCCGATGATAAGCGGCGGGGCGAATTGCGTATTGTCACGCACGCGATCGAGTGTCGCGGCAAACATGGTCCGTTCTTCCGCCAGCGGCAGAAATTGCTTGGGCCGCGCATCGGTGGAACGCGGCCACAACCGAGTACCGGACCCGCCGGAGAGAATGACGGGAGTGATCATAGAGTGTCGCCTCCGTCAATTGTGCGTGGCCACGCCAGAAGCATGCAGGTCGCATCGTCCAATTCTGCGTGCTTCAGCGGCGTGTGCGCACGTCGGCGATAGACTTGACCATGATTGAGTGTTTGTTCGTCGAGCTGAGCATCACCTTGGATGGCAACCCAATAACTGTCGGTGGCCATAGTACTGGCAAGCTCTTGCACCTGGTTCTCATCATCACAAAGCGCGATCCCGAAATGTGGCCAGTGCCGGATCAACGGCTCATTCCTGTTATAGCTGCCATGGTTGGTCATGGCGTAAGGTGCTCTGGTTGCGACCGCAATCGCCTGGTCGAGGTGTAGTTCACGCGGTCGACCATAATCATAAAGCCTATAGGTAAGGTCGATATTCTGTTGCACTTCAATCAGAGTAACGCCGGGGCCAATGGCATGGATTGTACCCGGCTCGACATACCAGATATCGCCCGCTTTGGTTGGCTTCCAGTCGATCATATGCTCAATTGTGCCGGATAGCGATGCCTCACGCAGCTCGCCCGCACTTATCTCTTCTTTCAGCCCCAGGCCGAGCGCCGCATCTGGTGCAGCATCAACAATATACCAGCATTCCGCCTTGCCACTTCTATGGCCTTGGTCACGTGCCGCAGCGTCATCTGGGTGAACCTGCACCGACAGTTTCTGGCTGGTGAACAGATATTTTATCAGTATCGGGTCGTTGCTGTTCGTATTGTCGGATTGATACCACAACTCGCCAATATGCTCTGAGGCGGTATCACCAGAATTGACAAAAGGCGGTGCGAGATCATCGCGACCCCATGGCTTTGCCACCTTATGTGCAGTCAATTGGGTGAACATTAGTTATTGGCCGCGCCTAGAGCAGACGGCGCACCTCCTCGCTGTTGTAAACCCTGACATCTGCGTCAATGCGGTTTGCCTTGGCCAGCTGCAGCATGAATTCAGTCATATGTGGCTGGCCGAAATGGCCTTGAAGCGCCTCTTCATCGCGCCAGCGCTCGGATATACGGATGGTATCCGGATCGTTGACGCAGGTGGCAATGCTGTAATGCAGGCAGCCTTCCTCGTTCTCATTAGTGGCTATAACCGCCCTAGCTGCGGCATCACGCAGTTTCTTGACATCGCCCTTGGCGTACTTAATCCAGCCTTCAACGATCAACATGGCCGCTCTCCTTACATCGCGATCTTGTGGTAATCCTTATACCATTCGACAAAACTGGGGATACCATCTTTCAGGCTGGTTGTTGGCTGATAACCCACAGCATTGGCAATCGCATCAATATCCGCATAAGTCTCATAGACATCGCCAGGCTGCATCGGCTTCATAACCATCTCAGCTTTGCGATCACAGGCCTGCTCGATCGTCTGGATAAAATCCATCAATGCGACCGGTTGGTTATTACCGATATTGTAAATGGCATGCGGCGATATGCTGCCTCCGGCCTTCGCTGTCCTGTCGTCCGTAGGTGGTGCGTCTAGTGTAGCGATAATGCCTGTCACTATATCGTCAATATAGGTGAAGTCGCGCTTCATATTACCTTTGTTGTATACCGTTATTGGTTCTCCATTCAGTATTGCCTTTGTGAATTTCCACGGGGCCATATCGGGCCGGCCCCATGGACCATAAACGGTAAAAAAGCGCAGGCCAGTCATTGGCAGACGATAGAGATGCGCATAGGTTTCGCTCATCAGCTCGTCTGCTTTTTTTGTGGCGGCGTAGAGCGATACCGGGTGGTCAACTCTATCGTCCACCGATAGCGGCATCTTTTTTGCCATACCGTAAACCGAAGATGATGAAGCATAAATCAAATGCACCACTTCCCGTTTCCGCGCCAACTCCAGTATATTGGCATGGCCGACCAGATTGGACTGCACATAGGCGGAAGGGTTTTCGATGCTATAGCGAACCCCGGCCTGCGCCCCGAGATGAACAATGCGGTCAAAACGTGAAACTGCCAGCGCGGCGTCAAGAGCTTCAGCATCCGCAAAATTGACTTTGTGAAAGACGAAGTCCCGGTTCGTGATTGCAATATCGACCAGCCGAGCTTGTTTCAGCGCGGGATCATAATAGGTGTTGAGATTGTCGATGCCGATAATTTGCTCGCCACGCAGCAAAAGAGCCTTGGCCAGCGCATGACCGATAAATCCCGCAATTCCAGTTACCAGAATGGCCATATGCTACGCATCTCTCTGTTTCCAGCCTTTGGGATTAGAGCAGGATTAGCCTTAATCGACATTTATTGCTATCTGATTGACCGAACAGAGAATATTTAAGTTTTGCTACATGCAAATATGTGTCGTGCGTGATGCTACGAATGTCGTGTTTGCTGTGGTGTAAATCATATTACTCTGCGCTAAGCGTGATAAATATGGGTATTATCCCTGATGATATAGCTTGCGAAGGGCTGAATTTTGATTAGGCGTATGCAATCACTATATAAAGATAAAAATATGTCTTACTATCAGACGCTTACGGGTAACGGAAAATGCCAGTGAACGCCAGTATTATACAGCTACTTGAGCGTGCCATGGATCTGCACCGCTGGCAGAAACAGGCTATTGTGTTCGCTATGGATATGGTGTTGCTGATATTGGCGACCTGGATAGCTTATTCCCTTCGAATCGGCATCTGGGTGTATTGGAATCAGGCAATAGCGAGTATTCTGTTGGTCGGAATACCATTAACCATTACAGTTTTTACAGTTACCGGCGTTTATCAGGCAATTTTCCGTTATGCTGGCTCAGGAATGATCGCCACGCTGATACGATCTTTCCTTATATACGGTATAGGGATGTCGATTGCATTTATCTTCATTGGCGTCAGTGGTGTTCCCAGAACTATGGGAGCATTGCAGCCGATAATATTCTTTATGCTGGTTGCCTCTTCACGCATTATGGCGCGCTATGTGCTGGTTGATTTGTTTGGGCGTCGCCAGTTTGACGGAAATATCAAGCATATTCTTGTCTACGGCGCCGGTGATGCCGGACAGCAGCTTGTCAATTCCCTACGTTCCGAGCATGATATCAAGGTCATCGGCTATATCGATGATGACAAACGGCTTGATGGCCAAAAGCTTGACGGAGACCGCGTATATTGGAGCGGTTATATCCGTGAGGTCATTGAACGCTATGCGGTTACGGATGTATTGCTCGCATTGCCACGTATCTCACGCAAAAAGCGACGTAATATTGTTGATGGGCTACGAGAATTCAAGGTCACCGTCAAAACCTTGCCAAAGTTACGAGATATAGTTGGTGGCAATGTATCGATAAGCGACATTCGACCACTGGATATTGAGGATTTGCTTGGACGTGAACCGGTCACGCCGAATGAGCTTTTGCTAGGGCGGACTATTGTCGGTAAAAATGTATTGGTAAGTGGTGCTGGCGGTTCTATCGGCAGCGAGTTGTGCCGACAGATTGTAAAGATAGGGGCAAAGAGCCTTATCCTGCTCGATATTTCCGAATTCTCACTATATTCGATTGAAAAAGAGCTACGCGATTATTGCGCTGACAATCAGCGAATGAATATCACCATTATACCCGTCCTTGGTTCCGTTGCAGATAAGCTTCGGCTTGCTGAGATATTCAAAAGCCATGATATCGATACCGTATATCATGCTGCTGCCTATAAGCATGTTCCGCTTGTCGAGGCCAACCCATTGGAAGCAATCCGCAACAATATCATTGGTACATTTGAACTGGTAAACGCTGCGTATGATGCGAGGGTGACGGATTTCATCCTCATCAGCACCGACAAAGCTGTGCGGCCAACCAATGTTATGGGCGCAACAAAAAGGGCAGCAGAGCAGATACTACAATCCTTTGCTGATATTTCTAAAATTACGCGCTTCTCAATGGTCCGTTTCGGTAATGTCCTTGGGTCAAGCGGTTCTGTTGTACCTCTATTTCGACGTCAGATTGAAGCAGGGGGACCAGTTACACTTACACACAAAGATATTACACGCTATTTTATGACCATCCCTGAAGCTGCGGCACTTGTTATCCAGGCAGGCGGAATGGCCAAAAGCGGCGAAGTATTCGTCCTTGATATGGGTAAACCGGTACGCATTGAAAAGCTGGCTCGGACGATGATCCAGCTAAGTGGATTGACTGTGCGCGATCCTGATAATCCCGATGGCGATATTGAAATTACAGAAGTGGGATTGCGTCCGGGAGAAAAGCTGTATGAAGAGCTTCTGATTGGAGAACAGCCCAAGACCACTAAGCATGAGCGTATCATGATGGCGCATGAGGGATATTTGGATTGGAACAAACTGTCTAAGTTGCTGCATTCTCTAGACAACTGCAGAATTCCCGAGGACGCGATCAACCTATTGCAAGAACTTGTTCCTGAATTTGACCATCGTCGAGACAATCTCGTTCGTAAGCGAGCAAATGACTAGCCCTGGTAAGAGCAGTAGCTTCTTCCTAGTTCAATCATTCCAGATGCCACGTGTGTCGTAAACCTCTTTATCCTTACGCTCATCGTGTGGGATAGCCTTAAACAGGTCATGATCCACCAGCGAGATGAAAATGTCGCAGGTATCGATTGCAGTGTCAATATCGATGAGCGTTGCTCCAGTGCTGATTAAAGCATCAGGTAGAGCATCAACATACGGCTCGACTATGGAGATGCGTGATCCATATTTTGCGGCCAGTGCCAATGCCACTTTCAGCGCCGGGCTCTCACGGAAGTCATCGATATTGGCTTTGAAGGCGAGGCCAAAACAAGCGACGTGCGCATCGGGATTGGCATCGATCAGCGCGCTGGCCCGGGCGATAACATGGTCCACCTTGCCATCATTCACTGTCCGCGCATTGCGGATGAGCGGCGTTTGCTCCGGCGCACTGTGCACAATGAACCACGGATCGACAGCGATGCAATGGCCACCGACCCCTGGGCCAGGCTGGAGAATGTTAACCCGGGGGTGACGATTGGCGAGGCGAATAACCTCCCAGACATTCATGTCGAGCGAGTCGGCGACCAATGAGAGCTCATTGGCGAAGGCAATATTAACATCGCGATAGGCATTTTCGACCAGCTTGGTCATCTCAGCCGAGCGCGCATCGGTAGTGATGCAATCGCCGCGCACGAACAGTTTGTAGAAGCCAAGGGCCTTGCGGGCACATCTCGGGGTAATACCGCCAATGGACCGGTCATTATTGGTCAGCTCGATCAATATCCGTCCAGGAAGAACCCGCTCGGGGCAATAGGCGATAGCGATGTCGGGAATGGCATCGGTTATACCGGGCACTTTCAGATCCGGGCGCAATTCGGCAATCAGATCGCGCAGCTTTTCTGTTGTCCCTATCGGTGATGTCGACTCCAATATGATGATATTGCCGGGTTGCAGGACCGGCGCGATGGCGCGTGTGGCATCAAGGACGTAACTGATATCGGGCACCTTGTCGGCACCAAAAGGTGTAGGGACAGCTATGACGAAGACATCAGCTGCCGCGGCCTGTGTCGCGGTTTTGAGCTTGCCGCGCGAAACCACGCCCTGCACCAGGCCATCGAGATCCACTTCTTCGATATGAATTTGCCCGGCGGCAGTGGTGTTCACCACTTCCTCATTGACGTCCACACCCAGCACATTGCATCCCGACCGGGCAATGATCGCCGCTGTCGGCAAGCCGATATAGCCCAGCCCGAGGACGCACACTTCTGGTTTGGTTTCTGAACGCATGACCCATGCTCCATTTCGGATTGATATAGACATCCATTATGGAGGAAAGTGCGATGACGCAATTCCCAATGGCCAATGCGCTAGCAATATAGGGTATAGACACCGTTAAGATGCCGTTCTCGTGGTGTAAGCCCCTGTAAAATCAGTGTTCAGCGATGATCTGGGCGATTCTTTCGCTGCTTTTGCCATCACCGAACGGATTATGCGCGCGTGCCATGCGCTGATATTCCGCATCATCGTCAAGCAGCTGTGTGGTCGCGCTAACAATCGTGTCTCGGTCGGTGCCGACCAGCTTGGCAGTGCCCGCCTCAACCCCTTCAGGCCGCTCGGTCGTCTCACGCATTACCAGGACCGGCTTGCCGAGGGCAGGGGCCTCTTCCTGCACCCCGCCACTATCGGTCAGCATGATATCGGCGAGCGACAGCAAATGGACAAAATGCGGGTAATCGAGTGGTTCGATCATCGCGACATTGTCGAGTCCGGCCAAAGCTGCGTCCATTACCGCGCGGACATTGGGGTTTGGGTGAACGGGAAAGATAAACGCAATATCATCGCGCTTCGCTAACTCGGCAATGGCGTCGGCAATATTCTCCAGACCGCCACCGAAATTCTCTCTGCGATGGCTGGTAACGCCGATAATCCGTTTGTCGGCAAAGCGCTCTTTCAGTGGTTTCAAGCCCGCCGCCAGTTCCGGCTCTGCTTCAATGCGTCTTGTGACCCAATGCAGCGCGTCAATGACGGTGTTGCCAGTAACATGGATATGCGCCGGGTTGACCGCCTCTTTCCTGAGCGCTTCGGCGGCCGTTCCCGTCGGTGCAAAATGCATATCGGCGATGGTACCGATGATCTTGCGGTTCACCTCTTCGGGCCATGGCTGATAGATATCATAACTGCGCAAGCCAGCTTCGACGTGGCCGACAGGTATCTTGCGATAATATGCAGCGAGCGCGCCAACCATGGCGGTCGCCGTGTCGCCCTGGACGATAACTCGGTCTGGTTTCTCGGTGTCCATAACAGAACCGATTTTGGTCAATAGTCTCGCCGTTAATGCATCCAGAGACTGGTCGGGCTGCATAATATCGAGATCATGATCGGGGATGATATTCCCGATATTAAGCACTTGGTCGAGAATTTCCCGATGCTGTGCGCTGACGCAGATAATCGGCGTGAGAAGCTCGGCATGGCCAAAGGCGTGCGCCAATGGGAAGAGCTTGATAGCTTCAGGGCGTGTGCCAAAGGTGAGGAGAATTTTGAGCGCCTTCATCAGAAACTGCTCCTAAAGATGGAGACGTCACTTTGATAGGGGAAATCGTGGTTAGTAGAAAAGTTCCTAATGCCATCTGGGAAGGATGATTTGCACTAGATTTCAAAAATGCTCGATATCATTGCTCAATCGGGCGGATGCTAATCTTTTCAAGGCTTCCCCTAATTGCCGGTCGCCCGGACCATGCTCTGCCATTAACAGCCATTGCTATAAACGCACAGTCTTCAGGGCGTGAAGTCACCGCCAGAATGTTCTTGCTTGAGCCCAGAGGTTCTTCAAAAAACGGGGTGGTCATACCAGCACAAGTGAGTTGTAGTTTGACGTCCTCGCTCTGGCCCTTCGGTTCCAGTTTGTGGTTTATCTGGATCGAAAAAGGACCTGTGGGAGCTTCAATAATGCGTGAAGCAATCACGCCCCCTTGACCAGCCTGGATTCGAATCTCGAGTTCTTTTCCATCAACGCTGGGTTGAGCGCGGAATCCTCTCTCATCTGCAAATGCCCAGTCGAACGGAGCGTAGGTGCTTCTCCAATCCAATTGAGCACCATCCTTTGCATTGTGGCTGTTTTGTTTGGTTATGTCGAGATAGAGACGGCGAGCGTCGGCGAAGCTGCCATTTTTAACAAGGTTCGAGATTAGGCGCTGATCGAACAGTTCGTCGTCTAGATCAATCTTGCCTCTAATTGCCGCCAGACTCGAAAGCGCTTCGTTTTTCCCAACAGCATACCGCAAAAATGCTTCGCGCCAAGGCAGATCATTCTTCAAAAGGTCGGTAAATGATGTGACGGTTTGCTCTTGAGACAAAGCTTGCGTCAAAACAGGGAAAAAATCATTACGGCGTCGCGGGTGAACTCGCAATATCTGGTCGAGCGTTTCTATCACACCGTCATAATTGTTATCCTGCAATCGCTGTTCCAGCATCAGACTTTGCAGAGCCAGATTGCGGCGATTAAGCTTTGATGCCGTATCAATCAGTTGGCGGCGTTTTTCAGGATCAGTTTCCGCGAGCGCAAGGATGGCATGCGCTTTAGGGGCCAAAGGCTCAATGCGAATGGCTTCGTGAGCCAAGTGCGCAGCATCCTGTGCTGCTGTTGTAAGATTGTTCGGGTCCGTGGCTGCTTGAGTGAACCGGTCAAAAGCAAGTTCCTCCAGCGCATGCCCGTTTAGGGGGAAAGCAGAAAGTGCAAGTTCTGGATTCTTTTTGGCACTAACACTGCTGAGAGCTTGCGCACCGAGAATGATGGCCAGACTGATGGCAAAGAGCGACACAAAGGCGAGCTTGAGAGGATTTTTGATGCGCATTAGCTTGTTTTTTAAGCTTCAATTACCTCGTTCTTATCGTCGCTTGTCTTGGCTCCATATCCATACCCATATCCATAGCCATATCCATAGCCATATGCGTTTGAATTGGCATCAAGCTTGGTAACGATGGCTCCGAAGACTTGGGCGTCCGTTCGCCTGAGACGGTTGAGGGCATTTTCTATTGCCCTCAGTTTCATGCGATCAGATTCAATAACATATACGATGCCATCCACCACTCTTGATATCTCGATAGCATCGGCAAGCGATAGCATCGGGGCGCTGTCTATGATGATCTGGTCGTAGTTCTGCCTGGCGTCTTCAACGATGTTACGGAATCTAAGGCTCGCCAATAGTTCAACCGGGTTAGGCGGTGTACGACCGTGACCGATAAAGTCGAAACCAAGCTCCTCCAGCGGAACCGCGATATCGGCTAAAGTTGCATCATTGTTGGTTAAGAGGTTGGCGAGCCCACCTTTTTCCCAGCTCTCGTTGCTAATCAAGTTTTGCATCCGTGAATTGCGGAGGTCAGCATCGATCAGAAGGGTCTTTCTACCAAGCTGAGCGAAACTCATTGCCAGAGCGATACTGGAAATACTCTTACCTTCTGCGGGTACTGATGACGTCAACATGAGTACCTTCGGAGCGCCATCAGGGGTCAGGAAGGTGAGATTTGTCCTTGCCGATTTATATGCCTCGCTAAGCTCCGAGGATCGTTCAAACAATTGATCTTCTACAAGCTCTTGGGAAGATTTGGGAATGGTACCCAGGAGAGGAAGGCCAAGGCGTCGTGTAACGTCTTGCGGATCCTTAAGCGTCTGGCTGAGGGCGACACGTAGATAGACTAACGCTCCCGCACCAACGATTCCGACAACTAAAGCGATCAAGATGTTCTGAAAAAAGGAAGGAGCATATGGACCCTGAGGAAGCTCAGCCGTATCAATAAGTTTGATATTATTCTGGCCCGCGCCAGATGCCTCAAGTTCCTTATAGCGCTGAAGCAAACCATCATAGAGCTCGCGGTTCGTGTCCACCTCACGCTTCAATATGCCATATTGAATGCTAAGGTCCTGTTGATCAAGAAAACGCGATTTAGCTTGTTCCAGTTGATCACGTAGCTCTCTTTCTCGCACTGCTGCTGATCGTAGTGCAGCTCTCGACTCGCTTTCAATAGAGTCTCTTAAGGATGCGACTTCGGCCTCTTTTTCCCGCAAGATTGGATAATCTGGGCCAAAGTTTGCTTGGAGTGTAGAGAGTTCTGCCTCTGCGGTTGCGAGTTGTGCGCTTAGTTGATTGCGTGGATCATTACTGGCAAACTCACCGGAATCTAGTGCGGCCTCGGCAGCTATGCGATCAGAGATTGCTTGCGTAAGCGCTCCATTCAAAGCGGCGAGATCGGTTGCAATCAACGTTTGAGTGGCTGCGTCCGAGCCGTTGCTAGGCGCAGCGGTTTCCAAAACAAGAATTTCATTCGAATTTGCGTACTGTACTAATTCCCTTTCAGAAATGGCCAATCGCTCTCTCAATTCCTCGATTTGCCGACTCAAAAATTCGCGTGCTTCGATATTGGTCCCGAAGCGTTTCTCAAAATTGGCCGCTATGAATTCTGCGACCCATAGGTTGGCGATATCTGCTGATACACTTGGCGAAGGACTGGAGAATTGCACATCAACGAGGCTAGACTGTGTTATCGATTCAATCGAAATGTTATCAAGGAGTAATTCTTCAATATCTCGCTTCCGCAAGTCTTCTGCTTCATCTAAGCTAAAAGCGGCGATGAAATTTTCGTCACGGATGAGGTTCCCCGCTTCAGTTACCCGCGCTGCCATGAAACGCGACTCAAGTAATTCATATTGCGTATTGAGATATTGAAGCTCCGATGTACGTGAATCGTTCTCAATAGGATCAATGTCGGTAACATTGGCTGTGACTTGCGAGATTTCTATGCGTGCGCTACCCAGGAATAGCGGTGTTGACAGCAGTGTAACGACTACCCCAAAAACAATGCTGAGGGCAATGATTCCAGCAAGCCAGAACTTTAGAGCGCGAGCTTCGATCCAATAGCGCTCCAAATCAAGAGCGAAGCCATCTTCTTCATCGTACTCAACGCTTTGACTTAGTCGGGTAGCATCTGAACTAATAGAATGATTTTGGTTCATGAGGTGGAGAGCATTTAGTTTCTGGTGATAAATATTACGAAGCTGGTAATCAATTGCGGCACCGCCTGCAATATACGGTCTAAGTTACGCCTTTCAGGCGAATCTCCTACGATGACAATGTCGTTCGGATACACATCAGGATCCGAATAATTGCCACGTTGGATTGCTGCGAGGTTGTAGAGACCTATATAGTTTTGTCCGTTGACAGTCCTTAATATCAAGACGTCTTCAAGTTTTGCATATTCCTCCACGCCTTGGGCCGAATTTACTGCCCTCAACAGCGTTTGGCGGCCAAATGCTGGGTAGTTCCCGGGTCGTCTAACCTGCCCACCAATTGAGAAGGTGGGCTGAGGAAACTCTTCAGGAATAATGCGAACTTGAGGCTCAAGCAGATATCTCCCTCGCAAACCGTCAGAGATAATCTGTGAAGCTTGATTTGGTGTAAGCCCTTCAAGCTCCAGCTTACCTAAAAACGGATAATTGAGGCCGCCGAACTCGTCCGTCAAATAAGTGCCGCTGAGGAGTTCGTCCCCCACTACACTGATCTCAAGCTTCTCTTCAGCGCCGATTGTGTAGAAGCTTTCACCCCGTGGCGGAGGGAGTTCCGTAAGTTCGGTTACCTGTATTTCGGGAGCAAGACCTGTCGAACGGTCCGCTGCGCAAGCTGACAGCGTTATTAATACAATGAAAACAATGAAAAATTTTTTAAACAGAATCATCATGCGCTCTCTTATTCAACGCAGCGACTAGCGCATGCCACGAACTGGTCAACCGTTTTCTTAAATGCTGCGACCAGATTTTATCGATGTTCGAATTGTAAGGACGAGGTAAGGGCCAACAGTGTGTCGACTGAAACCCGGCCGGTCTTGATATGCTGCCCGGGTGTCCAGCTTAACTTATGGCGATTTTGGCATACGCATTCTCGCTCGTGCTTTACCATTCCGAGCTGGACGTGGTTCAACCGCGAGTGCGTAGAGAAGCCAAATGGTAACCACTTGGAAGCTAGGGGTGCGAAGAGGGTAATCCACAATTGAAGCCGAGCAAATCACGATCAGAATCGCGGTCCAGAAAACCAGTTTCATCATCGCATTCGATGACTCGCGGAACAGAGTGATTATTCTCGCGATAACCCAGTAGAGAATGGCCAGTATCAACGCTGCAGCTGGAAGACCACCTTCAATGAATAGCTGTGCCCAGTCATTATGCGCCTGATTAACATATCTTGGCAAAAGCAAGTTAGATGGCTCGTAAAAATGATAAACCTTTTCAAAGCTGCCTATGCCAGACCCTGTTAACCAGAAATCACTGACCATATTTTGCAAAATGGGGCCAATCTGCCAGCGAATATTAGCGAAAGGATCGTGATTGCTCAAGTCTGCGAATGCTGGCGTTCGTTCTAGCTGGAAAAACAGAAGAATCATTACGGCGACCGAGACAATAAGGGCAAGCAATACTATATCGGCGCGCGACAGCCATAGCAGCAGGCGATTGGAGGACGCATTGAGGGGCGTCTTTTCAATTCTAGCCAAAAAGAACATAATCAAGGATACAAGCAGAGAAAACCCGGCAAGCGCCAGACCGGCACGTGACCCACTTATCAGCACCGCTAAAAGCGTGAGTCCAAAACCGATAACGAACCAGGCTATGAAAAACGCACGGTTTTTGCCTGAAAAACGCGACAAACCCAGTCGCGTAAAGACAAGTAGACCAAGGACAGAAAAAACAGTGGAGTGATTCTCGTTGGCGAATATACCGACAGGCGCGCCGCGATTGGTGATTTCATATAGGTATAATGGGCTGTTTCGTCCCGAAAGGACTTGGCCTAGGCCCAATAGGCTGTCAACCGTTACTAAGCCTGCTATAAGAAATAAGGCGTCATCGCGTTTAAGGTTATTAAAATATACTAGGGCATATGCAACTATTGGAACACAAATCGATAATAAAGAATTTAGTGTACGGCTTGGAGCCATAGTAATAGGCCGCCAAACGCCTTCCAACCCAAGAACAATATCGATCTGGTCAATGCTTTCCCCCAAAGGAAGTGCGTGCCAGACAGACGGTGGCAACGGCACCAGCTGAATGGCCATGAGAATGGCTGCTAGCCCCAAAAAAACGCCGATTGGCAGCGCCTTGCGATTTTCCTGTCGGTTTTCTTGGACCAAGTATGTCAGCATAAACAAGGCTGAAAGAGGCCTCAGTAATGCAATCTGCATAGCGTCAGATCGTGAGGCACCACCCAAAAATGCAACAAGAAGCGCAAATAGACCCAAAATACACCACGTACGAGCATTCGCGTTGACACTTAGCTCTTCTAAATGTGACATAAACGGTTTCATTTCAGAGGATTAAGGTCTGCGATTATGGCGAGGCTTTAATTATATGAACAGCTTGCGTCATATGCAATCCTTGGCGGCACAAAGTTGTGTTTGTATGATATTGTGCTTTGTAAGGGCTTTGGAGCCGAAGTGGCGTAGACAAATTTAGGGGCTGTCCCAGATGATTTACTATCGTGAATATGGCCTGAGCCATTTGCGGATGTTGAGTGAAACGCAGATGCCCCGGGATCGAACCGTGTTTTTCGTTGTCGCATGGCGTGCCCAGAGTAGATGACCGGTGGTTGCTCTCTGGGATCATCTATTTCATCAAGAACGGTCTTCGCTGGTGCGATGCGCCTTCTGGATCAATTAATCAATCCTGACACTTGGCTCAAACCTGCCTCCAAAGGAGCAACCTTGAATCAATTAGAAAGCAAGACGTCAACTGATTTGCCCAGCTGTCTAGGGTTACAGCAATTGCTGGTGCGATATTGCGAACCGAGTATCTGGAATTGAAAGCAGGGATAAGGTAGGTTATGGAGGAATCTCAATTATTATAGAATATTTAGGGCCTTACATGAAGCGTGCCATCGATCTAATCATAGCATTGTCCATTCTTCTAATTTTGTCTCCTGTTCTTTTGTTGATTGCCTTATTCAACTGGATATACCTTGGAAGGCCACTCATCTTCCAGCAAAAGCGTCCGGGTCTGAATGGACGGCCGTTCAACCTTTTCAAATTCCGAACTATGAAGGATACTGTTGATGATAGTGGACGTGCCCTTCCAGATGCCAAGAGATTAACGAGATATGGGAAGCTTTTACGAAGCACTAGTCTGGATGAGCTACCGAGTTTATGGAACGTGGTCAAAGGCGATATGGCAATAATAGGCCCGCGACCGTTATTGATGGAATATCTACCCTTATATAGTGAACATCAGTTTCGCCGCCACGATATTCGCCCCGGTATTACTGGATGGGCACAAGTTAACGGACGCAATGCCATAAGCTGGGAGGAGAAATTTGCAGCAGACATATGGTATATTGACAACCAATCTTTCGCACTGGATTTGAAAATCGTTTTCATGACTGCGAAAAAAGTCATATCCAGAGATGGCGTCAGCGCCGAAGGCGAAGCTACCATGCCCAAATTCACTGGGAATACATCGTGAAATATGAATCCATATACGGCATTTACGGTGCATCTGGATGTGGGCGAGGTGTTGCTCCGCTCTTAGAATGGAAGTTAAGAGATGAGAGTGATGTCAAAATCGTGTTTATTGACGATGCTAATCACGAAAAGGATGTAAATGGGCTGCCAGTTTATTCCTATGAAGAATTTGTTCAATTCGATGTCGAAACGAAATATGTTTCTATAGCAATAGCTAATAGCAGAGTTAGGCAGAAACTTGCAGATAAGTGTGCTGCCGACAAATTGAACTTTCTTACTATTGTATCTGATCAGCATGTTCGGATGAAAAGTATTAAAGTAGGAGTCGGAGGTATTTTTTCGCCTTTTACGACCCTGACAAGCAACATCAAAATTGGTCAACATTTCCACTGCAATATCGGAAGCTACGTTGAGCATGATTGCGTAGTTGGCGATTTCGTGACCTTTGCACCTGCCGTCCGGTGCAATGGCAATGTGCATATCGATCACCATGCATATATTGGTGCCGGTGCCATCCTGAGACAAGGAACGCCGGATAAGCCCTTACGAGTGGGGACGGGCGCAATAGTCGGTATGGGTGCAGTTGTCACAAAGGATGTAGAGCCTGGGACGATCGTAGTGGGCAATCCTGCTCGCCCCCTAGAAAAATAAATTCTTGATCAGCGTGAAATAGTAGATCATCGAGCCGCCTTCTCGAACGTCTGACGAACGGCTTTGCAATAGCCCTGCAGCTGTCGCTCGGTCATTGTCGGATGGGTCAGGAACATTAGGCTGGTTTCCCCTAACTCCTTGGCTATTGGTAGCCTTTTTTCAGGTCGCAAATCCGTTAGTTCAAAGGCCTTCTCCCTATAGACTTCACTGCAGCTTCCTTGAAATGCGGGTAGGCCCTGCGAAACAATATCCTCGATAATCCGGTCTCTGGTCCAACCATTTTTCAAACCGCTGGGGATGACATATCCATATTGCCGATAATAGGCATGTCTATGATTATCGTCTGGGACTGGCACTCGAACGGCCTCGGGAAATAGATCCAACACCTCTTTCAAGGCGTTCGCATTTCGTCGACGTAGTTTTGTCCATTCCTTCATCCGTGAGAGTTGTATAAGGCCGATTGCTGCCTGAACTTCCAGCATTCTCCAGTTTGTTCCAAAGCTTTCATGTAGCCAACGAAAACCGGGTGGATGCTCCCTGTTGTAAACAGCATCCCAGTTTTTCCCGTGATCTTTGTAAGACCACATTCGATCCCAAAGCCCCTCGTCATTCGTTGTCACCATCCCGCCTTCGCCACCAGTGGTCATTATCTTGTCCTGACAAAAGGACCAAGCCCCGATATGTCCTATCGCCCCCACCATCTGATCACCCACCATGGCGCCGTGCGCTTGAGCGCAATCCTCGATAACGGAAATGCCATTCTTGTTCGCAAGCGCCATGATACCGTTCATGTCACATGGCCATCCACCCAGATGAACTGGAATTATTGCGCGTGTTTTTTCTGTTATTTTTTCAGCAATTGTTTTCGAGGTTATGTTACCACTGTTGTGATCAACGTCAGCAAAAATCGGGATTGCGCCAACTGACACAACCGATGATACGGAGGCTATGAACGTTCGCGGGGTGACGATTACCTCGTCGCCATGTCCAATGCCGAGGCCCTTTAGTGCCAAATCAAGGGCAACTGTTCCGTTGGCCAGTGCTATTGCGTGCGCTGCGCCTGACCAAACGGCAAACTCTTTCTCAAAATTACGTCCGACGGTTCCGGTCCAGTAATTTACCCGATTAGATGTTATAATTCGATAGGCCGCTTGCGCCTCTTCTTCTGAAAAGCAAGGCCAAGAGTTTAAAGCACTATCGTTCATTTGCACATTCATATGGGTTCATTCCTGTTGCTCTATCAGAAGCCATTGTCTGCAATTTGCAAATTCGTTGAACGGCCGCGATCATTCTAGAAATCAGTCATATTGATTTTGACTGATTTTTGAAACTTGATCGCCTTTTTTTTGGGCGGCCATTTCTAGCAGAATGGCGAATTCGTCGGCCAATTTATCCCGATCAAATAGTTCCTGAGACAAGCGTTTGCTCGATTTGGAAGCCGATTTAAGCCAATCTTCATCTGCTATATGCTCAGCAATATGGTTTGCCACGTCTTCAATAGGCATTCCCCAAGTCACAAGGCCAGCACGAGTTTCGCTAACGATTTTGGCCTGCCATCCACCGTAATTGATCAATATGGGGCGACCGGCCGCGAGTGTATCGAAAAACTTGTTCGCTGAATTAGCCCTCATCTCCGGCAAATCGATAAAAAGACTGGCACTTATGTCGGCAGCACCAAACAATGTAGCCATTTCATTTTTGGGTAGATAATTTTCGATAAACAGATTGTTGTTTAGAACACCCGCCGCAATAGCCTGCTCATGAATTTTTCTGCGTTCCTGTCCCTCGCCGACAATCAACAGTCTAACATTTGGAGCGATGTTTTGCAGATGACGTGCTACATCAACTAAATAACCTACGCCATTTATCAGACCAAGCGTTCCAGCATATAGCAACAACGGATTATTTCCTAACCAATCGCGCGCATTGCGGAATGCCATAATCTTATCGGGTTCGGCTATAAACGATTCATTGTCACACGCATTTGGGATCACACAGACTCGCTGGGGATCATATCCTGTCTTAAGCACGCCGTCCCGCATCCCGGGCGACAAAGCGACGACTGCTTCGGAATTCTTGTACGCAAGAGACTCCAAAAGGCGAGCAGCAAATTTTAGGATCGGGTTCTTTAGCGCGCCGACGGCTATCGGTAACTCAGGCCATAAATCCCGAACCTCAAACACCAGCGGTACTTTTGCCGTCCACTTCTTCAAAATCCCCGGAATTGCTATGGTCAGCGGCGTACTTGTTGCGAATACAATATCTGCGTCTATCGAAATCGCGTAACGAGTGGATGCGTAAGCGAATGCAAAAAATGCCTTTACACGCTCGAAAAAGCCCATTTCATTTGAGTAGGGGACTGCATACCAATGCACGGTAATACCGTCCTCGTCCGTAGTGCGCCATCCACTTTTACCTTTGCTTTCTGGAGAGCGATCAGATGTAATAAGATCTACCTTATGTCCTTTAGCAACAAGGCGCTTTGCGAACTCGTAAGAGCGGGTACCACCCTGCATTTCGGGGGTATTGAAATACTGATGCAGATAAACTATTTTAAGTGGCAATGAATTTTCCCATCAGATTGAACATATTTGAGTATAAAATATAGAAAAACCATCTGTAGAAAAACCCCCTGGGAGAAGAAGGTTCCATATACAAAATAAAAAACAAGCGTGATTACAGTGAAGGATGCTGCAACTGATATAATAGGGTCTGAGTAATTGATTAGTTTTTCAATAGCCTTGAAATAAAAACCGATAAATATACCAATCAATATAATGCCGGTAAGGCCTGTATTTCGCCAAATATCAGCTACTGCGCCAACCGGACTGACATACACTGAATTGTCCTGTAGAGTCCCCACATATTCTCCAGTGAACAGAGCCGTTATCCGAGCATGTTTTAGCCAAAGCTTGTCAGAAGAAAAATCAAATAATCCATATGAAAGCTCTATGGGTACAAAGTTGGGCGCCATTATTACACGATTAACAATGAACTCATTCCCAGTATCAAGAACTTCGTCAAAAGAAAAATCTTGAATATTGTGCTGGATAAAGGTCAAAGCGCCTCCCAGCGTGATCATTATGCCAACAAGGACAAGTCCATAGATGCCAATTCTGAATGTGTTTTTTGAAGTGCAATAGAAAATATATGCAAACATCACCAGAAAAAGCATGAAGGGGCCGCGGTCAAGTGTAATAACAATCCCAACAAGTAATGAAAATACAACAGATATGATAAAGACTTTTGAGTAATTTTTTGAGTATGCGGCGATAAGTATAAAATATATTGCGCAAAAGGGTAGTGTTAAGCGCCGCGCCAATTGTAATATTGCTGTCAAAATGCGGTTTCTGTCATTGAATCCTATCAACCTATATTCCATTTTTGAAATATCTTGGCCAAATTGAGAGAGTTTTTCATAACCTCCAAGTGCAAAATTTAACCAAACAAGTATTATTGATATCAATGCCATCCAGTAGAAGAAGTTATGCTTTTTTAATATATAATAGCTACTAGGGTTAAGTGGATTTATTACTTTAATGCCCGACCGTCTGCCGTGATATGCTTCCTGTCTATGTGACGGCAAAGGTTTTGATTTTTGCTTTCTAGAAGAGGAAGAATTAAGGCTTGAAATTAAATAACCTCCAGAAAAACAGACAAAAAACAACGAAGTCATTGCCAAAGAACGCATCGCGGAAAGGCGATATTCGTCAAAGCGTAAGCTGTACCAGCGGTTACTGTAGTAATCTGAAAAAGCGATATATGCAGTCGGAAGCAATATAAAAATCACGAATACCGACGCAAATACCGTAAATGGCTTGGCGATACGCCTAATAGTAATTGTGCGCTTAACCATCGACCGAAGACAGCGCGTTTTTCAGGGCAACTAGTCGACCATCCGGATATTTTTGATCACCTTCAAGATGCATGCCTTCGCCCCATTCATTCCATGCATTGATAAATAGAACGCTGCTGCTTTGGGTGCGCGCCAATTCAATCAATCTAGTCATAAAATGCCCAAATTTTTCTGGCGAAAATCCCTCAATCACCTTGGCCCTTTGCACATATCTTGGTGTGTTATCAAACTCCGTAAATCCCGAAAAATTAACTTGGATTGGAGCCGTTTCTAATGCACGCTCTGTTTGCCGGAGAAGTGCGCTCCATACGGTGTCATAGTAGAAATAGCTTGGTTTGTCCGGTGTTAAATCTTGAATGTTGTACACCAGTTTCTTCAAGGGCATCGGAAGCTGCAGTGCTTTTTCCCTGAAAAACTTTTGCATCGGGGGCACCGCAACTCTGGGAGCAAAAAGATTGTCGTCTGCAAACAGAGCAAGTGTCGGTTGCGCTAGGGTTAACGAGTCAAAATGTCGGAGATAATCATAAGAAGCCTGACGAGAGCGGACCGTAGCGGCTATGTGGAGTTCCAATCCGCTTCTTGTCCTCACAAAATCGCGAAGGCCGTCAATATATTGTTCTAGATCTTCAACATCTTCAGGAATGTATATCTGGAATAAGGGGCGGCCATTAATGTCAATATATCGTCGGTCAGAAAAAGCCTTCAAGAGATAGGCATAGTGTTTTTCACGCTGCCGTTTCTGCGAAGCATAGGTCTGTTCAATAAGGACATCTGCAGAACCGCGCCTATTCTTCCAAGAGCGAGTCCATGAGTGATTTGCCCAGCACAGCGAAAAATTTACGTCTATAGACGGGTCTGCCAAGATTTTATCAAGGGGCTTCCCAAGCGGACGCTCTCCATCATACCAATAATGATATATTGCAAAACCGTCCACGCCATGATCACGGGCATGGGAAAACTGTTGCTGCAGGATTCCGTCGTCAGTCAGATCATAGTAGCCATCAGCCGGCACACGTGGTTGGTAATGTCCGTCCTTAAGAGGTTGGGCAGCCTGCACATTATTCCACTCCGTAAACCCTTTACCCCACCACTTGTTGTTGAAAGGGCATTCGTGAAACTGGGGTAAAAAGTAGGCCAGAATTTTATGCTGTTTGGTCATTGGCAGTTTGTCTTCTAAATATCTAGCGTTTGATAAAAAGCTCAAACGGTGCGACATCCGACGTGACAACCGAGTTTGCCGCAATGATAGCGCCTTCACCAATCTCTACGCCTGACAAAATCACGCAATTGTCTCCAATCCAAACATTGTCATTAATCGTGATTGGTCCTTTTGAACTAAGCGGCCGATTACGAGGCTCCAATGATATCTTGTTTTTCAAATCGGAGGATGGGCTGCCATGGTTGTGATCCACAATTAGAATATTGCTCCCACCCAATACATTCCTGCCAATCTTAACGCCGGTGGTTGAGCCGATGTGACAATAATCCCCAAAACTGGTACCGCTTCCTATCGAAATCAAAGTTTCTGGGGCATCATTTTGGCCATAACACTCAAGTCTTGCCATAACACCAAAATTGACACGCTCTCCCAGCTTCAAGGCTTTTGAATTTATCATTCTAAGGCCTCGGCCAAAAACAATTTTACTGCCTGAGCCATTGGCGAATGCACCAAGAAAGAATAGCAGTTTACCGCGCATACGGCCTGCTAGCGCTCTTTTCCCTCGTAAAAAAAAGTTCACTATGGACTCGTTGGAAAAGTTACGCTTCATTGATGTAGACTTCAAACTGGATTGTTAAAATCAGGGATGGGGACAGCTGAGTATTTAAGCCCGCAACCTGTACAAGTGTAGATATCATTCTCACGTTTCACGTCACTTTTACATTCGGGGCAGGCGAGTATGGAATCTAGATCAAACCGCTTGCGGTTCAGTTTCTTCAAAAGAGAAATCAAGCCAGCTCGCGGTGAGTTTCCTGATGATCCCGCGGGCATGTGATGAGAAGTGGCTGTCGACGGATCATCAAACCAAGAGGTGTCTGCACTATCGTTCAAGATTCTATAGGAGATTTCCTTGTTCCAATAATACTGGGTATGAAACATTTTTGGATTAGAATAGAAAAATTTGGACCAATCTGAATCCTGCGAGAGCAAGTCCATTTCCCCGATAAAATCATCGCCCACTGGACCCGACTTTTTATGTATATATAGCGTGTCATTGAGGTTAAAGACCTCCAATAGGTGTACGTCAAACGGGTGAATTCTCTCATAAAGCGCATTGGGCGTTTCAATATAACCTCCAACCGAAATCCGCTGCAACTCGTCGAGGAATTGGCCAGGTTCATGCAGATGCTCCAATACATGATATGCCAACGAATGTTGGAACGCATTGTCTTTGAAAGGCATTTTTGAAGCATCGCCCAGCACGGTGGGGCGATCAATCTTGGCCGCCTTAAATCGATGCGTATTGTCTAAATATTTTTCGAGCAAAACATCGGCAAATGGATGAGGATTGGCGCCAGATCCGACGTCAAGAACTAGGCCCTTACTGAACATCGGTACCTTCAGCTTGCGCATTGACCATCTCAGAATTTTGAACTTTTTGAGCAACATATACTCCCTACGCAGAACGCTGCAAAATCTCTTGTTGTTTCACTAAAGAGTGCCTCCAATGCAAGCAATATGGAACGCCAATGATAATCCAAAACAGGAATGCATTACCGGCATAAATTGCAGTAGCAGCGAACACGCCGCCGATTGGCACAAAAATCAATGCCAGCCCAATAGTGGAAATGGAGTTTATTATGGACAAGAGCCAAAGGGCTTCCGCTTTGAAACATCTAAAAAAATAGTTCATCATAAAAAACACATGGTTACAGAGGCACGCGATCATGACAATTAACAACATGCTATTTTCAAGTATCCGTATCGAAATAGTGTCGTAGAAATAATAATCTGACACCATTTTTGATAGCCAAAATATAATTAACAATAGTGTTAAAAAAATCGTAGATTTTATTGAACAGGTAATAAACTTCTTTTCCATTTCCTGAGTTCTTTTTTGGGCAATCAGTCCCCCAAAAACTGCAGAATGAGTTGAGACAAAGAGAATCCCTATGCTATTAATGGCTTGAAATAACTGCAAACTCATTCCCAACTGACCCGCAGCTTCCGGACCAACAAATCTTAGCACGATCGGCGTCAAGCTATAAAAAATAAAAAAGCCGCTCACCCAGGAGGCACCCAGCCGCCATTGAAAAGGCCAAATTTCTCCCTTCCAGTCAACGCTTCGTTGCTTGGACATGGCGTCTACTTTAAATAGCGAGTAAAATTTGGAAATCCCCCACGCAGCAGAGGTAATTCCGGCCACAGCACCCAGCGCCAGCGACCACAACTCCAAGCCTGCTATTAAACATGTGATGACCACAACGATATTTGCGGCCGATTGAGCCAAACGAATTTTGCTCACACTCAGGATTTTTTTATGCCCTTCGATAACCGATACCATGCCGTTCAAAAATACGCTGGCGCAGGTTGAAATTGAAAGAACTAGCCATGGCAACACTATACGCTGATCATAATTTTCAATTTCAGTGTATTGCTCCTCGAATATCAAAATCGCGGGCATCAGAACCAGGCCAAGCAAAAGCGATGCAATCGCGAACCATTTTGTGAAAAACCATGTATGTGATTTCAGGTCTTCGGATCTCTCGGGAGTTGATGCCAGATGGCTGATAATTTGAACGACAGCGAAACTGAGTCCCAGTTCGGCAAAAAACTTCAAGAATACAAGGCTATAAAAAGTGTAGTAGAAACCTTGCATTTGCACATCGAGCATAAATATCACAACGGCGACCACGCCGAGATTGCCCAAGAGGCCTACCAATCGATTCGCAATATTTATGTAAACCGAGCTGTTTGAAGCAACTTCATTCATACTGAGAAAATTCATATTGAAGTTTTATAACGTATAACTTAGACATTTGTTTTTAGTTAGTATTTTAATAGGAATTGAAATTATTTTCCAAATATATAGATATATAATCTATTCGCAATAAGACTAAAAATACTATTTCTCACTACCCTATACTGGCATGTTTTCTTATAAGAATTCTGATTTGATATGCTTTTCGGGCTGATTTAGGGTTGTTTATTCATTAATTTTGACTGAATAGGTTTAATAATGGCCGTTTGTCAGGAGCACTGTCTCCAGCATCGCGCTTTGCTATACACAAACTCGTGTTGAATCTCGCATGAAATCCGCCTTTGCGCGTTTCGTAAAGTTATTGATAGTTATATTTGGAGGTGCCTCGACAGACAAGTGCATATGCTCTCGAGAGAGCACGCTGTGGGACTATCCCACGCCCTGCTCATAACAAAGTCTAGCGGTTACAATTAAGTTGCTGGCCGAGGTTTTCCGGCCATCCTAGCTTGATGAAGATGTTGCCGGTGTTTCAATTTTGGAACTTAAGGGTATTTGCAATATCTCGAAACTAGTCCATTCAAACTTTCAGAAGTTTGTTCCACCAGCTTTCATTTTTCAGATACCATCGAATCGTTTGGTTAATCCCAGCACTAAAGGTCCATTGAGGAGAGTATCCTAATTCGGCACGTACCTTACTTTCATCAATAGCATAGCGACGATCATGTCCAGCGCGGTCGGCCACGAACGTCTTGAGCATTTCTGACTTTTCCCCCCTAGCCGCTGGCGCATCGGGGTAGCGCTCAGCTAGCCCATCGATTTCATCGAAGGTTCGGTCGATCTCAGCGCAAATCTTGTCGATTACAGCCATGTTAGACATTTCCGCACCACCACCGATATTATAGGTTTCACCTGGCTGACCTCGATTCAAACAAGCATCAATGCCGCGGCAATGGTCCTCGACGTGCAGCCAGTCGCGCACATTCATGCCGTCGCCATAGATTGGCAGCGGCTTGCCGGATAGCGCGTTAAGACAAAACAACGGGATCAGTTTTTCAGGGTACTGATAAGGCCCGTAATTGTTCGAGCAATTTGACGTCGTCACCTCTAGTCCATAGGTATGATGGTAAGCGCGCACAAGATGATCGGAAGCGGCTTTTGAGGCTGAATAGGGTGAATTGGGCGCGTAGGGTGTAGTTTCGCTAAATGCAGGATCATCCGCACCCAGCGAACCGAATACTTCATCGGTCGAGATGTGATGAAAACGGTGCTCAACGCCATCGCCAGCAAGCCATACGGCACGAGCGGCCTTAAGCAGGCTGTTCGTGCCCAAAATGTTGGTGTCGATGAACGCGTCAGGCCCAGTGATTGAGCGATCTACATGGCTTTCCGCGGCGAAGTGCACTATGGTAGTGATCGCATGCTCCCTTAACAGATGCTCAACCAGACCCTGATCGCGGATGTCGCCTTCGATAAGCTCAGTCTGCTCGGCGCCTGCCAGTGTGGACCGATTACCTGCATAAGTCAGCGAATCCAAAACGACCAATTCATCATCCGGATGTTTCTTATTCCAATAATGGACGAAGTTTCCACCGATGAACCCGGCGCCGCCGGTGACGAGTAGCTTAGACAAGTGATGCTTCCTTTTTCAGCATTAAACGCAGGTTATCCCGCCAATGGACGGCCGGTTTCCCCAGGATCTCGCGCGTCTCTCGGCAGTCGAGCAACGAGAAAGAGGGGCGCACAGCCTGCGTTGGATAGTCCGCGGTGGTGATTGGTTCGATCGCGGGCATTCGGTCGAGCAGACCCAGGGCGTGCGCCTCTTCGGCGATTGCGACAGCAAAATCATACCAGCTTGCGACGCCAGCATCGCTATGATGGTAAGCGCCATTCGCTCCTTTTTCAATCAGTCCCCAGAGAGCGCTCGCCAAGCCCGTTGCCCAAGTGGGTGAACCGATCTGGTCCGACACTATGCCAAGCTCATCGCGGTCCGACATCAAGCGGATCATCGTCCGCACGAAGTTGGCGCCACCCGCTTCGTACACCCAAGCAGTGCGCACCAGTAGATCGGTGTCTCGCAAATGGTCCTCTCCCGCAGCCTTGGTGCGGCCATAGACCGAGATCGGGGCACGCGCGTCCTCCGGCTTGTAAGCGCGTGACGATTGGCCATCGAAGACAAAATCGGTTGAGACATGGACGAGTTTGCATTCATGCTCGGCCATCACAGCTACGGCATCAGCATTAATGGCTTGCGCAGTAATCTCATCCTGTTCAGCCTTGTCAACGGCGGTGTAAGCGGCAGCGTTGATAAGCAGATCCGGCGCCTCGACCGCGAGATACGCTCTAAGCATGGCATCATCGGTAAGGTCGACATCCTCGATATCGATTGCATTGATTTCTAAATCGGCCGGAGCGGTGCGCTGAAGTGCGCCCCCTAGCTGGCCGTTCGCACCTGTGATCACAACCTTCATGCAAATCTTCTCAGTCGAACGCCTTGACGTCGGTTAGCGAAAGACCAAAAGCGTCTTTCTCGGAGATAATCGGATCAAGATCAGCCACCGGCCATTCGATGCCCACCGCTGGATCATCCCAAGCCAATGTGTGCTCGGATTGCGGCGCGAAAGGAGCAGTGCACTTGTAAAGGAAATCGGTGTCGTCCTCAAGTGTGAGGAAGCCATGCGCAAAGCCTTCGGGTACCCAGAACATCCGCTTGTTCGTCTCACTCAGTTCAACACCGACCCATTTGCCAAAATTCTCCGACGAGCGCCGCAGATCAACCGCAACGTCAAAAACAGAACCGCGTGCTACACGCACCAGCTTGCCCTGTGGCCCAGGGTTCTGAAAATGCAGTCCGCGCAGCACGCCTTTTTGCGAGTGGCTGTGATTGTCCTGCACCCAGGTCATATCAAAGCCGGCCTCGGCAAAGCTAGCTGCGTTCCAGGTTTCCATGAAGAAGCCCCGCTCATCGCCGAACAAGCGTGGCTCAATGATCTTGGGTCCAGGAATAAGAGTGTCGATAATATTCATCGGTCGCCGCTTATAACCCTGGCTAATTAAGGAGTTGGAGCAAATATTCGCCATAACCTGATTTGCGCAGAGGCTCAGCAATACGCACCAGGTCGGCGTCACTGATGAAGCCTTGGCGCCAGGCAATCTCTTCGGGACAAGCAATCTTTAGACCCTGGCGTTCCTCGGTGATGCGTACATAGCTTGCTGCATCCAGCAGCGAGGCGTGTGTGCCCGTGTCGAGCCAAGCAAAACCGCGGCCCATAATCTCTACCGCCATAGCGCTTTCATTAAGGTAGAGGCGGTTGAGGTCGGTGATTTCCAGCTCACCGCGCGGCGAAGGCTTGAGGTCTCGCGCGCGGTCCACAACCGTCTCGTCGTAGAAGTACAGGCCGGTGACAGCATAGTTGGACTTGGGAGCCGCCGGCTTTTCTTCGATCGAAATTGCGGTGCCCTGATGATCGAATTCGACCACACCGAAAGCTTCAGGATCAGTCACACGATAAGCAAACACGCTCGCTCCGGTTTCGCGTTGATTGGCATTAGCTAGCAATTCCGGAAGGCCATGGCCGTAGAAGATATTGTCTCCCAAGATCAGCGCGCTGGAGCTGTTGCCCACAAAGTCTGCACCGATGCGATAGGCTTGAGCGAGACCTTCGGGCTTAGGTTGCTGAGCGTAGCTCAGGTTCACTCCAAAATCGGAACCATCTCCCAGAACACGTTGAAATTGCGCAGCGTCTTCGGGGGTAGTAATAACCAATATGTCAATGATTCCAGCCAGCATTAGCGTACTGAGCGGATAATAGATCATCGGTTTGTCAAAGATAGGCATTAGCTGCTTTGAGACTCCCCGCGTGAGCGGATACAGCCGTGTTCCTGATCCTCCCGCAAGAATAATACCTTTGCGTTTTCGGACCATGCTCAATTCTCCTCAATGATGTTACGCCAGCTCTGCTGCGATATTCGGAAAAGCTGCCGACTATGGCAGCGCGAGAAGGATGAGGTACTATGTTGAAGGGAAAGCCGTTTATGTTTTAATTCCCTCAGACGAGCGGACAGCGATCACATCTATAGCTGAATAGTCAATTTTGACGCGAATAGCTACCGCACCGCATGAGAATCTTGCTACCTCATGACAGTCAGTGTGGCGTTCAGATAAGGTACCGTGGATGCATGTCAAGCCTCTATCACATCACTTCTGTGAAGTCGTACCTTGAGCTCTGAGGACATCATGCTTAACAGAATTGTAAAGCGCTCATTGCTGTCTACAGATTGCAATTGACCTAACATGTCGCTGAATGGACCGTTTACGACTCTGATCGTGCTGCCGAGTGCAATATCGCCTAACGATTGAATGCACATATCCGCATCACAGCTCGCAATTAGTCTCTCAATGACTTCGTCCGGCATTGGTTTAGGCATTTGGCCGGCATGAACTGTAACTAGTCTACGAACGCCGAAGGTATTGTTGATTTTTGGCCAGTTGTCGCGATACAAGTTGAATCTGACAAAAAGATAACCGGAAAAGAAAGGTTTCCTGACGATCTTGACTGGCCTTGACTGGGATATCGTCCGCAATTGCCAAGGGCAAAAGGTTACGAAACCTTGTCGATCGAGGTTTGTGAGGGCTGACTTCTCTTTTTGGGACTTTACCTGAACTGCATACCAGCGTTCTTTGTCCTGCAAACCTGACACAACTCATTCATTCTTCTTGAGAATCATATAATGGAAGCGATTATTAGCATCAGCTCAAGATAGTGTCGATAAAGATGTAGCCTGTTCCCTATAGACCTGTCCGAACGGTCTCTGGCATGTTTAACTGGTGGGCAGGGGCGCTATGGATCGGTGGCGATGGATGAGGCGCATCTTGCTGCGGCGGTGCGCTATGTCGCGCTGAATCCGGTCAAGGCCAAGATGGTCAAGCGCGCGGAAGACTGGCCCTGGCCGAGTGTAAGAGCACATCTGGCGGAAGAGGATGACGGGCTGGTCACCGTCGCGCCGATATTGCAGCGCTATGGCCGGTTTGCCGAGTTTATGGGCGAAGCGCCGGACGCGGAAGCGGTGCAGCGGTTGCAACGTGCGGAAACCATAGGGCGCCCGGTCGGTGATGCGGACTGGCTGGAGCAGATGGAAGAACGATCCGGCAAAAGACTGCGCCCGCGCAAGCGAGGGCCGAAGGTTAAGGGTTAGTGGGTGGCTAGTTCGGTCTTTTCGGTCTTTTCGGTGACATGGCGTAATTGCTGTAGTCATCCTCCTTGTAGGAACGAAGTCATGCATTTTGCATGCTTCAAGCAAGGAGGATGACCGATGACGATGTATGCAGGTTTGGACGTATCTGACAAGGCGACACATATCTGTGTGGTGCGAGATGATGGCGAGATTGTCCGCCGTGATGTGGTGGCGAGTGATCCGGATGTTCTGGCCAAGTGGCTGGAGCGCCATGCTGGCGGTGTCGCGCGTGTGGTATTGGAGACCGGCCCCTTGGCGGTGTTTTTATATCATGGGCTGAAAGAGCGTGATGTGCCGGTGCTGTGTATCTGTGCACGTCATGCCAAGGGAGCGTTGTCGGCGCGGGTCAATAAATCGGATGTGCATGATGCTGAAGCGCTGGCGCATCTGGCGCGCACCGGATGGTTCAAACAGGTGCATATCAAGCAAGAAGGCAGCCATATCGACCGGGCGGCGCTGAAGATCAGGGGCCAGCTGGTGAGCAGCCGCAATGCTCTTGCCAACCAACTGCGCGGGATGCTCAAGCTGTTTGGCCTGAGGCTGGGCCGGGTGACAACCCCGGGCAAGCGGCGCGAACGGTTGCAAACACTGTTTGGCCAGCGCCCTGATCTGCGTGTGGTGTTTATGCCGCTGGCCGAGATGATCGAAGCGCTTGAGGCGCAGCTATCGCGCAATGCCAGACTGCTTGATGCCAGGGCCGCTGCTGACCCGGTGGCGGGTCGGCTGATGAGTGTCCCCGGCGTCGGGCCGATAACGGCGTTGACCTTTATCACCAGCATAGAAGACCCTGAGCGCTTTACCCGCAGCGCGAGCGTGGCCGCTTATGCCGGACTGGTGCCGCGCCGCAGCCAGTCGGGCGAGCGCGATCATAAAGGGCGTATCTCCAAGGCCGGTGATCCGATGCTCAGAAGCGCCCCTGCGCCCTGCAGCACTGGGGCAAAGCCCTGGCCCAGACCAGGGGCCTGAAACATGCCAGAGTGGCGCTCGCACGCAAACTGGCCATACTGCTGCATCTGCTGTGGCAGAAAGACACACAGTTTAGCTGGGCCGATCCGGCCAGCGGGCAATGACACTATGACCATATGATATGCCACGAAACCGGTGATCTCGGAAAAACTGTGGAAGCATCACTATGTGATGACTTCGCCGGTGACATGGAGACACCAACTCTAAACGCCTGAACGCGATCATGAGAATGTCTGCAAACCCATGGCCAAAGCCAGCAGCATATCTCGAAGACAACCATCGGCTAGCAGGCAAGCAAACAAGGCAGATTTATATTATCAATTAGACAACAGTTTACCTGAGTTCCGGTTCCGTTGAACGCAATGGAGTGAAAACTGTCCCCGAAAAGACAGAAAAGACCGACTGTCCTCTGAAAAGGCCTATGTCCTACATCTCCATGCGCTGTTATGATCGCGTCGGCTCTTTCCCATTTACTGAATTACAACATCACGCGTAGGCGATTATTCGGGGACAGTTTCAGTTCCCGAGCGCTCAACCGAGAGAGTTCTCTCTAAAACTGTCCCCGAATAAGCGTCTGCTCTGCCTCTCGCGAGCGTCACTTTCGTAACCTTCGTCAAGCTGGCTTGACAGTTGCGCGGCTATCGACCCTTAGACTGAGGCAATGGCTTGCGTGTTCAGCGCAATTGTGTACTCAAGTCTGTCAAAATGCCCCGCTGCGCAGCGACCAGCCGTTCTATTTCGGCCTGTGCTTCGGCAATGGGGCGCAGATCATAGATGGCGTCGCGGGTATATTGCTTTTCGGTCTCGGCCATAGACAGTGTATCGAGCGCGCTTAAAGCGTTGATGCTGCGATTGTGATAGCGTGAAAGGGCGCTGATTTCGGTCTGGGCAACGGACCAGTTTTCACTATTGCGACCGGCGCTTCTGCCGATGCCAACAGCGCGACGGGTCTTGGCAAGATCGGACTGGAAGCTCTCGTCCGCCTGCTTCGCCTCTAGCAGCAAGGCGGCGACCTGCTCACGCAAATCATCGGGCATGGCCATGATGGCAAGTCCACTGGCCCGTTTGACCGGTTGGTCATCCACTGGAAGGTCCTCTATTGCCCGGCGTTTCAACTCAGGAAAATCGGCATTGGGCGCAGCGCAGCCATTAAGCGTTAGCGCGCTGCACAATAGAATGGGGAGCAGAGAAATAGCCGGATTGCAAGTCATGGCTCGGGCCACTACATTATGATGGAGACAGCGGCAATCCATTCCCATGCAAGAACCGGGTGGCTGATACAGGAAAAGTGCATAAAAAGAGTCATATTTCGCGCTGCTGTTGGTTGACAGTTAACTGATTCTCCCTTATCGGGCACTGCTTTCCGGCGCAGATCAGAAATGTCCCTTTCAGGATACGAACCGCGCCGAGCCAACAGTTTTGATGAAGTGAGACAAAGTCATGTTCGCTATCGTGCGCACAGGCGGCAAACAGTATCGTGTTGCAGCCGGAGACAAAATTGCGGTTGAAAAGCTCGCCGGTGAAGCCGGTGACACCATCACGCTGGACGATGTTCTGCTGGTAGGTGAGGGCGGTGCCGTCAAGGACGCCAAGGGCGTTGCCGTATCGGCTGAAATCATCGCGCAGGATCGCGGCGAGAAGGTTATTGTCTTCAAGAAGCGCCGTCGCCACAACTATCGTCGCAAGCAAGGCCATCGTCAGTATCAGACGGTGCTGAAGATCACCGGCGTGGGTGCTGCCAAGAAGGCTGCACCGAAGAAAGCCGCTCCGGCAAAGGCTGATGCACCTGCAGAAACCAAAGCTGCTCCTGCAAAGAAAGCGGCACCGGCCAAGAAGCCAGCGGCCAAGACTGCAGCCAGCACCGCTGCCAAGAAGCCAGCCGCTAAAGCTGCTGCGAAGCCTGCTGCTAAAAAGGCTCCAGCCAAAAAGGCCCCGGCCAAGAAACCTGCTGCCAAGGCAGCGCCAAAGAAAACAGACGACGCCTGAGTCAGTCAAAGCCTAAGGAAACAGAGACATGGCACATAAAAAAGCAGGTGGTTCATCCCGTAACGGTCGCGACTCCGTAGGTCGCCGCCTTGGCGTGAAGAAGTTCGGTGGCGAGCATGTCATCGGCGGCAACATCATCGTGCGTCAGCGCGGTACCAAAGTGTATCCGGGCGACAATGTTGGCATGGGCAAAGATCACACCCTGTTTGCGCTGATTGAAGGCCGCGTGAAATTCCACGCCGGACGCCTTGGCCGCAAATATGTGTCGGTCGAAGCCATGGCAGAAGCCGCTGAATAACGGATGATCGATAAAGGGTCATCCTGAATAGGGAGACCCCGAAATCGCTACACAAGCGAACCAGGACAGGGAGCGGGGTCAGAACCCCGCTCTTTTTTTGTCCCTGTCATATGGCTGACTCGCTGCTGTCACCTTTTGCGGTCACAGGGCGGGCGGCCATCAGGAGAGACATGATGTTCGCTCGTACGGAAAGATTATTATTGCGGCCCGGCTGGCCTGAAGACTGGCAGGCGCTGTTCGCCGCCATCAATGATGAAGGCATTGTCTGCAATCTTGCGCGTGCGCCCTGGCCCTATACGCCCGAAGCAGCTCGTGAGTTTGCATCACTGCCCCAGGATCCCCGCTATCCCAGCTTCTTTCTGACCTTGCCGACCGACAATGGCTCACGGCTTGTCGGCTGTTGCGGTCTGGGCGAGAATGAAGGCGAAGCCGAACTTGGCTATTGGATTGCGCGCGAACATTGGGGGCAGGGCTATGCCACTGAGGCCGCTCGCGCGGTGATTGAAATAGCCCGCACCTTGGGCCACAGACAGCTTTATTGCAGCCATTTCGTCGACAATCCGGCCTCACAACGGGTGATCGAAAAGCTCGGCTTTGTTGCGCTCGGCCCCGCCGTGCCGCGCTACAGCGCCGGCCGTGGTGAAGAGGCCTTGTGCAATGAATATGTGATGGACCTGGAGCCGCTTCGACAGGCGGCTTAGGGTCAGATATCGACACCCTTGTCGCGCAGGCAGTTGACGATGAGCTGATAGCCGAAATCGGCCGACGGTTTGGAATTGGCTGGACCATATTTCTGGCCGTCAAACTCCACCGACAGCGTTTTAACATCCGCCAGCTGGCCGAGCATCTGGATGCCCTGATCATTGTCCTCCCAATAGGCCATTGCCCGATAGGTAAAGCCTGCCCTGTAGACGCCGGTGTCCGCTGTTGTGCGGTAGCTGTTATTGACGATGACGGTGATCGGTACGTTCTCCTTATCAAGGCCCTTTTCCACGATCTCTGCAGGCAGGTTCTGCACCATGATTGAGACGTTGAAGTTCTCGGCATTGATCAGGAATTCGAGCTTTTTGTTGCCACCCAGTTGGTAACTGGCACCGCAGACCCGGTCGTCGGATATTGGGTTGACCGTGATATCCAATTGGGTCGGCTGGGCCATACTGGTGCTTGCAGGAATGGCCGTTAGCGCCAGTGCCCCGGATAACAGTGCAAACCTTCTCATCATGCGGGCCTCTCCTGCGGTAATGTCAGCAATAGGGATTGGAACGATTGCAGGCGCTCGTGCGACCGCTCAGATAGTTCATGCGTTGATTGAAATGCAGCCGGTCCATAGAGTTCTGGTGTCGCTGCCAGCTGGCGGCGGCGGCGCGCTCACTGGCAGAACGCCCGGTGCGCGTTCGGGTCGGATAGGAATAGGACGCGGACTCGAGCCATTTGGTGAACCAGCTGCGTTGCTGGCGCTCGGCTTCTGCCTGGGCGACGGCGCGGTTGCGAGCGGCGATCCGGTCGCGTTCGGGTTGCAACTCCATGGATTGCGCAATCTGCGTCGCCTCTAAATCGCCAAAACGCGCGGCAATCCGCATATAGCCAAGTCCCATTTGGCGATCAAAGGCGACACCATTTCGGCCATACCAATGCGCCATACCCATCCATTTGGCGGCTTCAACATGGCCAACCTTGGCGGCATTCTCGATCAGGATGACAGCATTTCGCTGATTGGGTGTGTCGATAATCCTGCGCTTGCCGGTGAGGAACCAATTGCCGAGCAGCCATTGTGCCTCATCATATTGCTCTTCCTGAAGCAGATCGACAGTACGCGCCGCTTTTTGCGGGTTGCTATCAGCGATCTTCACCGCCTGTTCCAATTGTGCGGCGGCGGGCAGAGAGGGATCGATCCAGCGCTGGACTATGGCAGTGCGTTCACCTTGAGCCTGATTCTTTTTGGTCCATTGGCAAGCCGGAGCATATCCAAGCCGACACGATTTCAGCATCAGCATGGTCGCAGCCGGATAACGCACCTGGCGCATTCGGTTGCTGATATAAGCATCAGCCAGATCATGGCAGGCCGCTGCATGGTCAAGGTCACAGCCGCGCCGCAGATAAAACCCTGCCTCGCCTGGCGTCACATCGCCCAGCTTTGCATTGGCACTGAAACCATGCCGCCCGATGGTATAGCAGGACTGTGCCAGCCCAGCAGTGCAGGCGGAATTCAGGAAGCCCTCGGCCAGATCGACCGATTTGGCCTCGCGGCGGGTAATGATCCGGGCGGCATATTCGGCACAGACCGCTAGCCTGTCTCCCTTGCCCTGTTCGCAGCCGCGTTGCAGCAACGGCACCGCCTGTGGACGCTCAACCCCCAGCATCTGAGCCGCACCCAGACAGGCCCATGGCCGTGCATCACTGGTGCAATATGTTGAGAAAAGCGTTTGTGCTTCCTGCGAAGGCTGACCAGCGCGATTGCCGCTTTCCTTCAGATAGTTGGCAAGAAACCGGCAACCATCATCCGCATTGGCGGAACAGGCGGTGCGCCATAGCTGTTCAGCGCGGCCTGCATCTTTTGCGACGCCGTAACCGCGATGATAGAGCACACCTTGCCATGCACAGGCACTTTGTGACCCTAGCTGACAGCCGCGTGTGGCGCTCGTAACTGCAGCATCAGGCTTGGGTAGCGGCAGCGAGCCGCCGAGAGCCAGACCGGCATAGGTGGCACAGGCTGCGCTTGAGCCCTTGTCGCATCCTTTGAGATAATAGCCAGCAGCAACGCGGGTGCTCTGTTTCAGGTCGCCCAGCCCGGTGGCAAAGGCATCACCCAAGCGCACACATTCCTTGGCCTTGCCCTTGATGCAATTGCGCTCCCATTTGCGCGCTACGCCATAGACTTTGACCGGCATATTCTGCTGGCCATTATAGACCGCGCTGTTCATCACACCATCGCGAGCGAGCGGCACTTTTTCGGCATGCGCCGCCGTTGCGAAGCCAAGCGTGACGCAGATGGTGATAGCGGTCTTTAAAAAGCGGGAAATGGGCATTGCACCCCTCACTTTATTGCCGGAGCGCTTGCCTCAATCCACCGTGCAGGTGCCTAGGACATCGAAGACGCCGACAATCTTGCCCGTCTCTTGCCCGGCAACAAAGCGTTTGATCATTTCCTCACGATACCCGCCAACGCGATCACCTGCGGCCTCCAGCTTGGTGCGATCGCCGTCATAATATTGCGCGACAACCGCGCCCCAGTATTGGTGGCCGAGAGATGCCGTTTCCTGGCTGAGACGCGCGGGGAGTTGTTGATAGAAGGGCAGGTCTGAGAGTGCGCCATGGAGATCTTTGAGGCCGAACCAATAGCCTGCGCACTTCTCCGCTTCACCGCTGGTGCTTGCTCTGATACCCGATTGTACGGCTGCATCGAATTCGGCAGCCGCTTCCGCAGCATTGGAGACCCCTTCTGCTGCAGCCGGTGCTGCACCCAGCAGTAAAGCCAAGGTGATGGAAGTGGCGGTGGTCTTTACAAGCGTCATGCAATCCTCCTGCGAATGTCTGTTCAAGACATATCGCAAGGGAGGTCGCAAAAGTTGTAAGAACCCGACAAGCGGTTTTGCCCCAAGGGGCGGCAGATTACTCGGCTGGTTGCACCGCTGCGCCATTATCTGCGTTCGGCATCACCGCATCTTGGTAATCGCTTTCGGCGAGCTTGATCAGATGGCGGTCATCGTGGTTCCATGGGTGGAAGCCGGGCAGGAAATAGCTGATCCAGGGCAGGATGATCTTGCGCGCCATGCCGGGGCGACCAAAGGCGTACCAAAACAGTTTGGCGCCAGCCTTCCAGCCGGTAATGCCATCCTGCGCCAGCAGGTCCATCATGCCCCTGGCGCGGTTGACGGTGAAGTACCATGTGGTGAACAGCATCACTATCGACTTTACCTTCCAACGCTGCCAGCGGCTCCAGTCGCGCGTGGCGTGCAGCCAGGTGTCATAGGCGACGCCCTTATGCTCAATCTCCTCCAGCGCATGCCAGCGCCACATATCGCCCGATTCCTTGTCGGCATCGGCGAGATGGCGGGGATTTGCAATCAGTTGCTGCGCGATGATCGCGGTGAAATGCTCCAGCGCCATGGTAGAGGCGAGGTTGGCAATGGCCGGGCGACCCTTGGTCATGGCCAGCGCTTCGTCTACCTTTTCTTCCAACCGGTTGACATCATAGCCGGCATCCGTGACCGCACGATTAAACGCGACATGTTCACGCGTATGGTTGATTTCCTGCTTCACAAAGGCGCGGATTTCGCGGTTGAGCCGCTCTGGTGTGCCATCGCGAAAGGCCTTTACGCTCTCAATAAAATACGCCTCGCCCTTGGGGAAGGTGACCGACAGAGCATTGTAGAACGCGGTGCCCACCGGATCATTCTTCATCCACCAGCGCTTCTTGGTATCCTCGCGGCCAAAGCGGCGATCGCGTGGCATAATCTCCAGATCATCGGGGCTGGCCGAACCTTTGGGGCGTCCAGCATGATTTTCCAATGGGGTAGCGTTTTCCAGGTCAGGCTTCACAGGAGCATTCATTGCAACTATCCTTGCGTGGCGAGAGGGGGCAGCACTTACTTACAGCCCTGATAATAAGGATACTGACATAAATGTCAATAAGAAGAAAACGTCTCAGTCCAGAAGAAAGCCGCGCCGCAGCCTTGATAGCGGCGCGGCAGCTGTTGATAGAGACCGGGCCGCAGGCGGTGACATTGAAAGCGGTGGCGGCGCGTATTGGTCGCACCCATGCTAATTTGCTGCACCATTTCGGCTCGGCGTCAGGGTTGCAAAAGGCGCTTGCCGAATATCTTGCCGAGACGATTTGCCAGAATATTGGCGAAGCTGTGATGCGCACACGGGCAGGCAAAGGCACGGCACGCGATATTGTCGATCTTACCTTTGATGCTTTTGACAGCGGTGGCGCCGGTGCACTGGCTTCCTGGATGATGGTCTCGGGCAACGAAGATGCGCTCGACCCGATCCTCAACACCATTCATGAGCTGGTCGATGATCTGGCGCAGGATGAAGCGGATGACACCCATCTACGCGAGGATACGTTGGCATTGGTGATCATGGCGCTCGGCGATGCTCTGATGGGGCATCAATTGGCAGCATCATTGGGCCTTGGCCGTGATAGTGCGCGCGCACTAGCCGAGCGACGACTGACCGAGTCGATGGAGCAATGGTATCCGGAGTCGCAGGCGGCGATGAAGAAGAGCGCACGCTAAGCCCTTAGCAGCGCGTGATGCCCCATGTCGGTTATCGCGCTTGGCGCTTCACGCCAAAACGCCCATGGGTGCGATAGCGCACCAGCCATTCGCGCATCATCGGCCGCATGCCGGTGGTGGCTATGCCCAACATTTTGAAGCTACGGGCATTTTCAGACACGACATTGTCACTCTGCAGCATCAACCATTGATCGCGGGTGATCGGCGCACCGGGTAGCCATCCGGTCATATTGGCGAGCAGGCCTGCAGCGGTATCTGAGACATTGACGAATAAAGGGCTGCGCTCACAGGCTTCGGCAATGCGCTCGTTCAATTCACGCATGGTAAGGATTTCTGGTCCGCCCAGCTCAAACGTCATCCCGGCATATTTATCCGGTGCGACCAGCACGGTCGCCACCGCGCGGGCGACATCATTAACATAGACCGGCTGGAACCGGGTCTTTCCGCCAATAATCGGCACGATCGGCAGTGAGGCGATCAGCCCGGCAAAACGATTGATAAACTGGTCTTCTGCGCCAAAGACAATGGACGGGCGCATGATGATGGCGCCGGGGAAAGCCTCGCTGACTGCCGCTTCGCCTTCACCCTTGCTGCGGCCATAGCGGCTGTCCGAATGCGCATCGGCACCAATGGCGGACATCTGCACAAAGGCTTCACACCCAGCCTCATTGGCGGCAGTTGCCACATTGCGCGCACCATCGACATGAAAAGCGGTAAAATCACCATCCAATATGCCGACGAGGTTAATCACCATATCCGCACCATGCACCGCTCGGCGCACGCTATCCATATTGCGGATATCGGCATGGGCAAATTGCGTCTGTCCCAGACGGCCCATGGTTTTGATTTGTTTGGCATTATCGGGGTTACGCTCTGCAATGCGCAGGCGCGCGCCCAGTGACAGCAGATTTTCGGCCACATATTTGCCGATAAATCCGCCACCGCCAAAAATGGTAATCAGCTTGTCCCGCATGCCCTTAGATAACCCTCATAAGCCCATATTTTTCTTTTTGCAGCATGCCTGCTCTCAACATCGCGTTATTCAGCATTGCGGTATTTTGCAATAGCCTGCGCATCGGGGCACATCCTTTGCACCCTGTGCCGATATAAAACCGGTTAAACCGAATCCGTGCCGAGTTCCAGCAATCTGCCATTTATAGGCCGTGCTTACCACCGGACAGATAGATAATTGCCTGTAAAATTCATTGTCAGCGTTTATCGTGATGATGGCGTCAGTCCGCAAAACCGGTGATGTTGGCTTTATACCATACAGTTGGGCGTGATTACACTTTTCGACATTGACAAACAGGGCGCAGCATGGCTAATCGCGCGCTTCACTTAGCTACCTCCGTGCCCAGATGGCGGAATTGGTAGACGCGCCAGCTTCAGGTGCTGGTGTCCGCAAGGACGTGGAGGTTCGAGTCCTCTTCTGGGCACCATTAGCGCAATCGCCGAGAAATACCGGTCGTGTGCGATCAATCTGCCTCAATCGATACCATAGGCCGAATAGATCGCGCCGATAGCGGTTCGCATGTCGTCTTCGTCATCGTAGATTGAAAGAATGTCGCGCTGTTGCATGTTCGGGAAAGCGCGTTTGAAGCGATTGGCTATACCAGCCGCCGCCTCCTGATCGCCGCCCAGATGGTTGGCACACAAACCTGTTACCAGAGCATAGGCATCGTCATAGGGCACAAGTCCGGCCTTCCGACCCCATTCTATAGCGGTCGGAACATCGCCAGATCGGAAATGGATAACCGCGAGATTGGCGTAGCTGCTGAAGCGTTCCGGGCCGAGCGGGCTTAACAGGATCGAGGCGTTGGAGTGTTCTGTCGCCTTTTCCCGATTGTCGCCGGTAGAGAGAAACAATCCCAGTTGCTGATGCGCAAAGGCGTAGCTGGGTGCCAGTTTCACCGCAGTATCGAGCCATGGTTCGGGCGACTCCCTGCTGTCGCTCATACCGACGGCGCGCCCCATGGTCATATGCGCGGCTGGATCATGGGGATCAGCGCGCATCGCCTTCTCGGCGCATTGCATCAGCATCCGGTTCGCCAGACGGTTGTCACCAAATGGCTTGTGAATAAGCTCAAATGCATAGGTGTGCGCCAGCCCGGCCCAGGCATGGGCGAAGTCGGGGTCGATGGCAACCGATCGCTCAAAATATGTCCGCGCACGCAATATATTGTCCTGCCCGCGGCGAAACAGGAGGGCATCGCCGACATGAAAGGCCTGCCATGCGGTCAGGCTTTCAGGCTGGTGCAACCGTACTCGCTTGGCTTCGGCACGCGATACCTCGCTCTGGATATGGTCAACAATCTGCCCGGCAATCATATCGCGTGTTTGATGGACACCGCGCAGATCAATCTCGAATGTATCGGCCCAGACGATATGCTGGCCATGGGTGTCTGCCAGTTCGCTATAGATGTGCAGCTTCTCTCCAGCCGATGAAATCTGGCCGCTCAGGCTATAGTCGGTGCCGAGCGCTGACCTGACAGCCAAGGGCGACACATTGGGCCCATCAAGCAGGAAGCTGGAGCCCCGCGCGGTCACCCGCAGCGAAGTCTGGCGCGACAGAGCGGTGATCACATCCACAGCAATCGCCGAGCCCAGACCAGGCGGCGCGTCCTCTTCTTTGCGCTGGGTGAAGGGCAAGACAGCTATGCCGGGTCGTTTCCCGATAAGACTGCTTTGCAGCTGGTCACGTTCGCCCGCAGGAGCCGATATGTCAGCCGCAACAATAGCGGCATGCGGAATTGGTCGGTCCGGGTCTTCAAACTGCTGCACTTGAACCAAAAACCGCAGGCCTTTGCCATGTACAGTCTCGACAGTGCGATACGGCTTTTGCGTGTCGCAAAGCGCTTTGCGGATCGCGCTTACCTGAAATGGCAGCACCGAGCGCGAGACGTGCAGTCTGCCCCATATCTCCTGAAAGATGGTTTCTTTGCTGACCATCTTGCCGGCATGTCGGACAAGTAGGAGGAGAAGCTCCAGGGCGCGTGGCTCGAGCGGGATGGTTTCGCCAGCCTCGTCCGTCAGGATGAACCTGTCGCTGTCCAGTGAATAGCCGTCAAATCGGTACAGCATGCGACTTTGCCAATCAGCGAGTCAGCCCGAAAACTCTGCTCGCAAAGGCAGCAGAGCATAGCGCCGACACAAATCTGCGTCGGATTATTGTGATTTGTTTTGGAAATGTCGAGGATTTTACGAGGTCGATTGCAAAGCGGCCAATCGTGAAAGAACGCAGATGGCGTGGGGTGTCAGGGTCCTGACCCTGGCCTCGGCCCGACGCTGCAATTGTTTCCTGCTTCCAGCATGACTTGCCGTCGGCATGTTTTTGGGAGGTTTGCAAATGCGTGTCCGTCTTCTCAGCTCTACGATTCTTTCTGCCTGTGCTCTGGCCACAGCATCCGCTGTGCTGCTCACACCAGAGCCTGCACAGGCGGAGGACTGTTTGCTTGATCGCAATGACAATGGCATCGCAGACCCGGGCGACAATGATGGCGGCGCCAATTCGAACGGTGACAACGACTCCTTGGCTTGCGGCGTCGGGGCCGATGCAACCGGAAATAATGCAACCGCTATAGGGGCTTCTGCCACCGCAACGGGAAACAATGCAACAGCTCTTGGTAATGGTGCGACAGCAGACAGCAATGGCGCAACCGCTCTGGGTTCCAATGCAGACGCGCTGGCAGAAGGCGCTCTCGCTATGGGGCGCAACTCGTTGGCTGAGGGTGAGAACGCGTTGGCAATTGGCCCGCAATCAACGGCGAGCCGAGAAAATGCGATCGCCATCGGCGATGCCTCCAGAGCAGAAGCTGTTGACACAGTTGCCATTGGTAATGCCTCTGTTGCGTCTGGGAACCGAAGCGTTGCCATAGGTGATGATGCGGATGCCATTGGAACCGCCGCCATCGCACTGGGCCGAGAGGCTGATGCGGGCGGCATTGCTTCACTCAGTGTTGGTGATCGCTCCGAGGCAACCGAGAACAGGGCGATTGCTATTGGCGGTGATGGTGGTGACGACGGCAATGTTGGCGCTCAGGCGCTGGCGGCCGAGGCCATCGCGATTGGTACGGACACCGCCGCCAATGCCGATGAAGCCATCGCCTTCGGGTCGAATGCTACCGCAAATGGTCTCGCATCGGTCGCGCTCGGCGCGGGCTCCTTCGCTGACCGCGACAACACGGTCTCTGTGGGCTCTGCCGGAAGTGAGCGCCAGATCGTCAATGTCGCAGCGGGAACCCAGGACACAGACGCGGTCAATCTCGCCCAGCTCAACGCCGCAACCGCAAGTGCCGCCTATCTCGACGTTAATTCCACCGGGACGCTGCCGACGGCCAGCGGATTGGATGCGATTGCGCTCGGTGTTGGAGCATCTGCGATAAACCTGGAAAGCATCGCCATCGGCCAAGAGGCCAACACAATGGGAGCGTTTGGCATCGCATTGGGACGGTCGGCCACTACTGTTGGATCAAACGCCATTAGCTTGGGCACCAGAGCGAGCGCACAAACCGACGGAACTGTTGCAGTGGGCGCGGATTCCTTGGCTACCGGCTTCGCCGCAGTTGCCCTGGGGCAGCAAAGCGGTGCGACCAATTCCGGTTCTATCGCAATAGGCGGCGATCTTTCAGATGGTAATACTCTGGGCGCGCAGGCTTCTGGTGCCGAGACGATTGCGATTGGCGGCGATGCTGTCGCTTCCAATCCCGAAGCGATCAGCCTGGGCGCGGGCGCAATCGCCAGTGGGCAAGAATCGCTGGCAATCGGCGATAGCGCAGTTGCCAGCAATACCCTTTCGATTGCTGTGGGAGACCAGGCCAACAGTTCTGGCGTTTCGGCGGTGGCGATTGGCCACGACGCCGTCGCGCGCGCTGATGGCGGCCTTGCGATCGGTGATAACGCTGCTGCCGATGCGATCAACGCAACGGCCATAGGCGTCCGCGCGACCGCAGCCGATAGTCGCGCAACCGCTATCGGCAACGATTCCTTGGCGAGTGGGCCTTCATCAGCAGCCTTTGGTCGGCGGGCCAATGCCGGGGGCGAGGCATCGCTTGCCATGGGCTTCGATGCAAGAGCGGCAGGCGGCGATTCCATCAGCATTGGATCCGCTTCGTCGTCCGCTGGCTTAGAAGGTATCGCGCTTGGCCGGAGTGCCAATGCGAGCGGAGTATTCGCCGTTGCGGTCGGGACCGGCTCTCAAGCCAGCGGCCTCTCCGCTCAGGCCTTTGGCTCGGGCGCCCAAGCTCCTGGTGCCAATTCACTGGCGTTCGGCACAGGGTCTTTCGCCACTGGGATCAATGCAAGCGCGATGGGCAACAATGCCTTTGCCAACGCGGACAATGCGAGCGCTCTGGGCACCAACGCCTTTGCCGATGCCAACAATGCCATCGCCATCGGCAATAACAGCATCGCTACAGATGAAGGTAACGTCGCCATCGGCGGCGACAGCTCTGGTCTCGACGGTCTGGGCGCTCAGGCAACGGGCGGGTTGGCGACCGCCATCGGGGCTGATGCTGTTGCCAGCGCCACCGGAGCTGTGGCTGTCGGCCAATTGGCCGTGGCAACTTTGACGGGTGCGACCAGTGTCGGCACAGAAGCGAGTGCGACCGGCGCATCAAGTGTCGCTTTCGGCACCCTTGCGGTAGCAAGTGGAGGCGATACAGTTGCCATTGGCGGCATCGCGCAAGCTACAGGGCGACAGGCAGTGGCCGTAGGTCGCGCGTCCGACGCCACCGCGGATGGCGCCATTGCTATTGGCGGTGATGGCGAAGACAGCGGAACAGATGGCGCGCAGGCGCTTGGAGTAAGTGCCATCGCCATCGGCCGTGATGCAACAAGCAGTGGCTCAAACTCCATCGCACTGGGGCGTCTCAGCACATCGGATGGGACTGGCGCTATGGCCATCGGGTCTGGAACCGTTGCTACCAGCTTTGGAGCTCTTGCTGTTGGCAACAGCGCTGATGCAATGGGCTTCCAGGCAACTGCTATCGGCAGCTCGGCCATCGCCGAAGCAGACAATGCAACGGCTGTTGGTGATGATGCCAATGCGCAGGGCAGTAATTCGACTGCGCTCGGCTCTCAAGCGCTGGCTGTGGCGGATAACTCTGTGGCGCTTGGTGGAGATGCGGAGGCAAATGCTTCATTATCGGTCGCACTGGGGAGGGCCTCAATCGCAGACCGGGCGAACACGGTCTCAGTCGGCTCTGCAGGTAGCGAGCGGCAGATCGTCAATGTCGCCGCCGGCACCGAAGATACCGATGCGGTCAATCTCGCCCAGCTCAACGCTGCTACCACAGATGACGACTATCTCGACGTTAATTCTACCGCGAGGCAGCCCATAGCCAGTGGTCTCAATGCGATTGCGCTGGGTCCGCAGGCCGAGGCAAGCGGAGCGCAGTCGCAAGCTTTTGGTTTCGGGGCGATCGCCGAAGCGAATTTCGCCACTGCTATCGGTCCGAATGCGCGAAGCACCGCTTCCGGGGCGATTGCAATTGGCCAATTAAGTGAAGCAACTGGACCTGGCGGTATTGCTATCGGGCCAGGAAGCATCGCTTCAGGAACCACTGCAACTGCTATCGGCACTGGCGCTAACGCGGCGGGAGTCGAAGCAACTGCCCTTGGGGATGGTGCATCTGCCGAAGCAGACGAGGCTATCGCAATCGGCAAAAGGTCTATCGCTCAAGCAGAGAATTCGGCCAGTTTCGGCTCCAATGCCCTGGCTGCGGCGGAGAACTCTTTGGCGTTTGGCGCAGATACAGCTGCCAATGCCGTGGGATCAGTCGCACTCGGTGCAAATGCCATAGCTGACCGCGAGAACACAATCTCTGTCGGCGCCGCAGGCAGCGAGCGCCAGATCGTCAATGTTGCCGCGGGAACCGAAGACACCGACGCGGTAAATCTTGCCCAGCTCAACGCTGCGACCGCCGATGACGACTATCTCGATGTCAATTCCACCGGGGCGCAGCCCAGCGCAACCGGCGATGATGCCATCGCGCTGGGCGAGGATGCACAGGCGATCGGTGCTCAGTCATTGGCTGTTGGAACGCTGTCGTCGGCTGCTGGCGAAGCCGCAATCGCTAGTGGCTTTGGCTCCAGCGCGAGCGGCAACTCTGCCATCGCGGTTGGCATCGATGCATTGGCAAACGCGTCCGACGCTATCGCCCTGGGATCATTGACCCAAGCGACGGGGCTGAATGCGATTGCCATTGGTGATGGGGCGCAAGCGTCAGAGCTAAATGCCGTGGCCATCGCGGAATTATCGCGGGCAAGCGCGCTAAACGCGGTCGCCATTGGGGTTGAGGCGAATGCAAGCGATACCAATGCCGTAGCAATTGCGGTTGGATCGCAGGCAAGCGCCTCAAATTCGGTGGCAATTTCGTCTGGTGCTAATGCTAGCGCTAGCAATGCCGTAGCGATTGCGACGTCCGCGAATGCAAGCGCTAGCAATGCCTTGGCAATTGGGGTCTCGTCGAATGCAGGTGGTCGCGACTCGGTCGCTCTTGGCATTCAAGCTAATAGCTCAGGCGCCAGCGCGCTGAGTTTGGGTGCGGAAAGCATAGCTGGAGCGGATAGCGCTGTGGCCATCGGTCGATTGACCAGCGCTACGGCTGAAAATGCCATTGCCTTGGGCGCAAATGCGCAAGCCAATTTGGTCAATTCGGTTGCCCTGGGCGCTGCTTCGGTGGCTGACCGCGCCAACACCGTTTCCGTTGGCAGCGCCGGAAGCGAGCGTCAGATTGTCAATCTGGCAGCCGGCACAGAGGATACAGATGCCGTCAACCTTGCCCAGCTCAACAGCGCGATCTCGGGCGTTTCGGCTGGAGCGGATAGCGACTATATCGTGGCCAACTCGACGGGCGCACAGCCTGTGGCATTGGGCGAGGATGCGGTGGCGATTGGCGAGCTGTCACAGGCCAATGCCATCAATTCTGTTGCTCTTGGCGCCAACGCTGTCGCAGATCGGGCCAACACCGTCTCGGTCGGGGCTGTCGGCAGCGAGCGGCAAATTGCCAATGTTGCTTCCGGTACACAGGGCACCGATGCAGTCAATCTGACCCAGCTTGACGGTGTGCAGGCCATCGCCGATGCCGCGCAGCTGGACGCGACACAGGCGTTGAGCGATGCGGCCGCCGCGCAAACCAGCGCGAACACTGCCCAAGGCGATGCCGATCAGGCCCTAATTAATGCAGCAAGCGCGCAGGGAGATGCAACCCAGGCTCTCGCAGATGCGGCAACAGCGCAAACCACTGCGGACGGCGCCCAAAGCGACGCGACACAGGCGCTCTCCGATGCTTCTGATGCACAAGCCAGCGCCAATGCAGCGCAGTCCGATGCAACACAGGCTTTGGCGGATGCGGCCGATGCTCAGGCAGATGCGGATAGCAATGCGGCTGAGCTGGCTTTCTTCGCCGCCAATGGCACAGGCGCGGCGAGCGTAACCGGCGCAAACTCTGTTGCCATCGGCGCCGGTTCCATAGCCGATCAGGACAATACGGTCTCCGTCGGCGCAGCGGGCAATGAACGCCGGATCGTCAACGTCGCAGGCGGCACGGATGATAATGACGCGGCCACTATCGGACAGTTGAATACTGCGATTGCCAATGTCTCGACCGGCGGCAATGCCTTTATCGCGATTAACAGCACCGGCCTTGCCGCCAGTGCAGTTGGTGCAGATGCTGTAGCCATTGGGCGCGCTAGCGATGCCTCCGCCGACAACTCCGTGGCTCTGGGCAATGGCTCGGTAGCCAATCGCATAAACAGCCTCTCGGTTGGCGCAGTCGGCAGCGAGCGGCAGATCACTAATGTTGCGGCAGGCACACAGGGCACGGATGCCGTTAATCTTGCTCAGCTGGATGGCGTGCAAATGATTGCCGACGCCGCGCAGCTGGATGCGACACAGGCATTGGCCGATGCCTCGGATGCGCAAATGAGCGCAGATGCAGCCCAGTCGGACGCGACTCTGGCCTTGGACAATGCGGCTGACGCACGACTGGTGGCAGATGCGGCGCAAAGCGATGCCAATCAGGCGCTGGTCGATGCGGCGGATGCGCAGAGCGCGGCCCAAGATGCGCAGACCGATGCCGATGCAAATGCCGTTCAGCTCGCCTATTTTGATGTAAACTCGACCGAGACCGGCGCGCTGGCGTCCGGAGATGGCAGCATTGCGATAGGACCAAATGCTCTGGTCGGCGCTGGCGGTACAAACAGTATCGCTTTTGGCAATGGCGCGAATGTCGGCATGGGTGTCGTCAATTCGGTCGCGCTGGGGGCGGGTTCTGTGGCTGATCGTGCCAATAGTCTTTCGATTGGGTCACCGGGCAATGAACGACAGATTGTCAATGTGGCCTCCGGGGTGCAAGATAGCGACGCGGCCAATGTGGCACAGCTTAAGGCGGTGCAGGGCTCGGCCAGCGCAGCTCAGGCTGCTGCCGATGCGGCACAAAGCGATGCGAGCCAGGCGTTGTCCGATGCGGCGAATGCTCAAACCAGTGCTGACGACGCCTTGGCACATAATCTCGTGCAGGATGGCCTCATTGCTGGCAACAGCGCGGCCGCCGCAAGCGCGCAAAATGATGCCAGTCAGGCGCTGTCCGATGCAGCGGCTGCGCAATCGACCGCGTATAGTGCGATCACCAATGCGGCCTCTGCGCAATCTACTGCCGATAATGCGCTGGCGGACGCGAATACGGCGCTGGCGCAAAATCAGGCTCAAGACGACCTTATCGCCAACAATGCCGCTGCCGCTGCCAATGCGCAAGGCGATGCGACCCAGGCGCTGGCGGACGCCGCTGCAGCGCAGGCGCGGGCCGATGATGCCTTTGCCAATGCTGCCACCGCGCAGCAGACAGCCGATCAGGCGCGCGATGAAGCACGGGATGCAATGATGACGGCAACCCAGGCTGGCGCGGACTCTGCTGAAGCATTGCAACAGGCTGACGCCGCCTTTGAGCGTGCTGTCGAAGCGCAGGCCGATGCCGATACGGCACGCAGTGAAGCCATGCAGGCACAACTGGACGCGGATGCAGCGCTGGCACTGGCAGAGACCAATAGCGAAGAACTGGAGTATCTCGCGGTCAACTCCACCGGCGCCGGAGCCAGCGCCGCCGGCATGGATGCGGTCGCACTGGGAGGCGAGAGCAATGCAGCAGGCGATCGTTCCGTGGCAATCGGCTATCAGGCCATGGCACAGGACGGCCAGGCCGTCTCAATCGGCTATAGCAATATGGCCAGCGGTGATGGTGCTGTTGCTATCGGCAATCCCAATACCGCAACCGGCACTGGAGCCGTTGCTCTGGGCGCCACCAACAGCGCCAACGGCACGGGTGCGGTGGCGATCGGCAACCTTAATGTCGCCAACGGCAATGGCGCTGTTGCTTTAGGCAATGGTGCCATGGCGACAGCCGATGGTGCGGTTGCCATTGGTACCGGTGCTGTTGCGGATCGGCCCAACCTGATTGCCTTAGGTTCAGAGGTCTCCACCTATCGCGCGGCGGGCATCACGTCTGATGCCAGCAACGCGGCGCAACAAGGCGCTGTCAGCCTGGTCACCACCGATGCCATGGGCAATTTGGGGACAAGCAGCCTCAGCCTGGCCTCTCTGGGCCAGCTGGACGGACGCGTTGCTACGCTGGAAGGGCAGATGGTCGCGGCCTTTGATCTCGCCAATACCGTCGACAGAGACGCACAGCGCGGAATTGCAGCGATAGCAGCACAGGCAAACCCGCATTTCCCGAGTGAGGTAGGAAAGACAAGCTATGCCAGCAACTTCGCGGTCTATCGTGGAGAAGTAGGTTTCTCCCTCGGCCTGATGCATCGCCTCGATAGCGAAACACCGTTCGCTGTCACCGCTGGCGTCAGCTATGCCGGCGGCAATTCCACTGCAGTTCGCGCCGGTATTGCAGGAGAATTCTAAAGCGATGTGATCCAATCGATGACGTGGAACGCCTGAATAGGCGAAGCCAATTAGGTTATCGCCTGATCAGTGGTGACCGTGGGACACCCCGCCGAACAACCCCGGAAGCTCATTTGCCGAACAGCAGCACGCGTCGAATCCTGTCTTTTTGGCAAGATTGGGCGAAGCACAGCCGAATTTTCCGCAATTGACGATGCGGCTGTCCGAGGCAAGGGCATTGCGCGCCGCGGTGATTGTGTCGTGCATTCTATGGGTCCAGTGCTCGCGCGAAAAGACGCTGCTGGTCACCACGGTGACGCCGCCATAATTGGCGCGGGCGACGGTGTCTCCCAAGGCCTGATAGCTTGTCGGAAATTCCAGTGTGACATCACGACCTGCATCAATCAGTGCTTCTGAAGCAAGTGTTGCACCGACGATATGGGGTTCGCCGGGAAGCGTCACCACCAGCAAAGGGCGGCGTCCGGGTTCCGGAACTGGCACATCTTCAAATTGGCGCCATTTGCGAAAGGCGGCGAGCAACTGTGTCAGGCCAAGCGTGATATCAAATTCAGAGCAGATATCCGCCTGCCACATGCGATTATAGTCGCGCATAAGCGTGTGGCACAAAGCAATCTCGTCAGACAAGACATGGTTTTTGCTGGCCAGCATGGCGGCAAAAGGCGCATCATTGCCGCGATACAGATTTTGCGCGGCTGCTCGAATCGCCTGTTTATCATCATAGTAGAGCGGGTTGGGAGAGAAGCCGTCCAGCGCCTTCTCAATCTGGCCGCGCTTGTCAAACAGATGCATATCCCATTGCGAGAAAAGCCTGTGGTCGGTGCGGCCATAGCAGACCATCTCTATATCGGTGTGGCGCGAGTCCTGACCGATATCATGATAAAGGGTATCGACTGCATCGGCCGGGCCTTCAAGCCATTGCAGAAAGCGGCCATGCTCATAAAAAACGGCACCGGTAACGCCCATGCTATGGTTGCGGCGTTGTGCTCTGCTGATCAATTGGTCCAGCTTGTTTGTATCGAATTCCTGGGTGGCGGAACTGCTGTAGAGCAGCATCGCGAGATCATTATGATCCGGCCCTTTGACGGACTGCTTATCGATCTGGGCTATAGTCACCGCGCCTCTCCTGCCATCGCTCTGGCCAGGCGCCCTCGGAAGCTAGAAACGGTTATCTACGCCCCCCACAGGCGCTCCGCTTGGAGTCTCCGCCAGCGCGCCGCGCCGGAGGTTTGTCACCATCAGATTTCAACACAGTAAAGCCGCAGCAATCGTGAAAGCGCAGTTTCACCGAACGAAGGAACAAACACGGCCTCCCTTCCGGTCAGTTCCTGCTGTGACCACCAATGCAAATAATGATGGTGATTCGTAGCCTATAGAACGGCTGCACAAGTGTAAACCAAATATGACACTTTTCCCTAGGGTCAGGACTCATTAAGCACATGGTCGAGACTTGGTCAGAAAAGGCCAGATATAGGAGCGAATGAGGAGCATAGTGGTTCTATGGGACGATTGAGCGACGACGATCTGGCCTTTTTTGACCAAGCCGATGCGCGGTGGCGTGCTGCGTGCGATCTGCTACGTCGAGGCGATTGCAGGCAGAATAACTGCCTGCTGCACGCCTCTCCTTACAGCTAATCCCGCAGCACGCCACATCGATCCATGCGATTAATGGGTCCTGACCCTAGCTGTGCTTCAGGGCCGGTGAACATGTTCTGAAATTGCCGCGAGGTTAACCCTGCATTTACGAAACTTACGTTACACAATGTTACCTAAGCCGCTAAACGGCCTGCAAAGAAAAGCTGCCTAGGCCCGATGCCAGAGCCATGCAGTCATAATGATGGGGGACGCAATATGCCAGAGACCGAAATCGCGATTGACCAGGCGATCATCGGTAACAGTGCAGCCATTCACGAAGTACGATGCTTTCTGAAATTTGCCGCCGCGACCAATGCCTCTGTATTGATTACCGGCCCCTCAGGTTGCGGCAAGGAGATCATCGCCAACACGCTGCATGCTGTCTCTCCTCGTGCGGATCAGGCATTTGTCGCAGTGAATAGCGGCGCTATACCCAAGGATCTGGTTGAAGCAGAGTTTTTCGGCCATGAGAAAGGCAGCTTCACAGGTGCCGATAATCAGCGCCGGGGCCATTTTGAACGCGCAGACGGTGGCACATTATTCCTTGATGAAATCGGCGAAATGACCTCGGCGATGCAGGTACGTCTGCTGCGCATTTTGGAAGACGGCAAGGTGCGCAGGGTAGGCGGCGCGGAAGATATTGCTGTCGATGTCCGCATGATTGCAGCAACGCACCAGTGTCTCGAAACGCGGATCGGCAAAGGCGAGTTCCGCGAAGACCTGTTCTATCGCCTGTGCGTCTTGCCCTTGCGTGTGCCCGCTCTCAATCAGCGTCGCGATGATATTGAGCCGTTGATCCGGCATTTCCTGTGTAACAAGGATGGCTCTCAGTCTTTTACGCGCTTTACCCGTGAAGCCATGCTCTATCTTCAAGACCATGACTGGCCTGGAAACGTGCGCGAATTGCGCAATGTGGTGATGCGCGCCAAGATTATATACCCTGATGATCTTATCGGCGCAGAGCAGATTGCAAAGCTGATGCACCATGGACATCATCCGGGAGCGATTTCGGCAAAGATTGAGCCTTTTCCGGCTGCAGCAGGAAAAGCTGAATTGGCGACTATGCGTGGCGATAGTCTTGAAGATGCACTGCCACCCGCATTTTCTTTGAAAGAGCATCTGCTGCAGGAGGAGCGGCGTCTGCTCAGCATGGCCTTGGCCCAAGCCGATGGCGTCGTGGCTGCTGCTGCGCGATTGGTGCAGTTGGAGCGCACGACCTTTGTTGAAAAAATGAAACGCCACAATCTGGTGCGCAAGGAAGCGCTGGCAGCGTAACCAGCGCTATCGACTCGGTTTATGCCCGCTTGCGCGCTGCCTTGCCGATATCTGACCAGGCGCTGTAAATCTCTGCGATCATAAGCCGCACTGATTGCAGGATATCCTTTGCTGCTGGTCCCTTTGCCCGAGCCAAGCGCTCGGACGCTTCGCGATACACAACGCCCAGCGCAATGGCGGTATCGCCGCCATGCTCAAAATCGAGGCTTTCATCCAGCGCATTGACGATTGCTGCTGCTCTGCCTTTGGCCTGAATCATGCCAGGCATATCGTGACGCTCGATATGCCCTATGGCGGTATCGAGCTTGAGCAACAATTCCTCAAACATGATGCTGACCAGTTCATGCGGATTCGCATTGGCCACGCGATTGGCGTGCATGCTTTTATAGCTGTCAGTATATCCGGGCGTGCGGCTGCGGAAGCTCATTGTCGGTCCTTTGCGGGATCAATGGGGTTGATATTTAGCGATTAGTTATCGGTGTCATTCCAGATCGATATCTGTTGGTCGAGATAGCTCTGGGTCGAGCGCAAGACCGCCAACTGGCGGTCCATATTGGCGAATGTCTGCTCCAACTGGGCGCGGTAGCGGTCAATGTCATCATCCAGATCGATCAGCATTTCGCGCAAGTCCTCGGCAACGGCATTATAGCGTTCCTGAGCCAGTGTGAGCGAGCCATCCTCTGACTGAAGGGAGTCACGAATGGCGTTGAGTGTCCCGGCAAGTCCGGGATTGGAATCATCGGGGTTGGCCGGATCGAGCATGCGGCTGACCGCATCCATATCGGTTTCCAGAACGGCACCCAGCCGGGCATTGTCAATGCTCAACGTACCATCATTATTGGTGCGAACGCCTATATCGGCAAGGGTACGATAGGGTCCCTCAGCGGCGAGCAGAGTCGAGCTCATGCTACCCAATTGCCGTACCATATCACGAACGGCGGAACTACCAGCCAGCGGTCCGCCATCGGTGCCATCGGTTCCGGGGCGCGTTGCATTGTTCAGACCTTCGCGCAGTTCATTATAGGCATCGACAAATTCGACCACCAGATCCCGCACGCTCGAGGTCGGGCGGTCACCGCTGATGGTGATGGCTTCCCCCGGTGCGGCGGCGAGCAGGTTGAGGCGGACGCCAGTGATCGCGTTGTCGACTTCGTTGCTGCTGAGATTGAGCTCTACGCCATCGACAATGATACGGCTGTTCGCGGCGCTTGAGACCAGGGACATACCGCTTGCTGATGCTGGTGGATAGGCAAAGTCGCTGAGCGTATCGGGTGCTGCCGGAGCCGAGAGGGTAAAGGACTGATCCGCGCCTTCTGACCCGGCCAGAACCAGCCGCGCGCCATTGACATCGGTGAGGATTGTCGCGGTCACGCCTGCATCGGCATCGTTGATCGCGTCGCGCAGTCCGGCGAGGCTGTCATTGTCCTCGTTGATAACAATATCGAAGCTGCCCTGGCTGGTATCGAGCGTAAGCGTGCCTTCTCCGACAGCGGCATCGCCATTGGCAAAGGTGCGCGAGACAGTGCGTTGTTCTGAGGCAAGCTGCTGAACTTCAACGGTAACCGGCAGCCCTTGCGGGAGCTGTCCATTGACAAAATCGGCGGTGGCAACCGAACCATTGCTCGAGATCAGATCACCGGCAAAGCGGCGACCATCAAGCAGTGTGTCCAGTGCTTCGGCAAAGGTATTGAGCGAAGAAGAGGCAGATGCAAGCGCAGAGATCCGGGCATTGTTGAGATCCTGGCGATTGCGTATCTGCGCCTCACGTGGTTCACGCGTCACCTGCACCAGATCATTGACGATCTGCGCGGAGTTGACGCCCGTTTGCCCGCCAATGAGACCTGAAAGACTTTCCAGCATCAGTTTTGCCCTTTCTTTGGACTATCAACGGCAGCGTTTAGGAAACATTTAGGCATTTTTTTCACGCCCCTTTTTGCCGTCACTGTCATAGTGCATGTCGTCTGGCACAATGATGCCCGGACGGTCGGCCTTACTCGCCATTTGCGCATCAAGCCGGAAGACAAAGGCGAGCAGTGTAGCGACCGCGAGATAGAGCCGTTCATCGACCATCGCGCCGGCTTGCGAGGTGAAGTAGATTGCACGCGTTAGTTCCGGGTAGCGCATTATTGGCACGTCTTTTTCTTCGGCGAGCTCACGCATTGCCTGAGCAATACCACCGCGTCCGCGTGCCAGCACCACGGGAGCCGCGTCGTTCTCCTGATCATAGCGCAGCGCGACGGCAAAATGCGTTGGGTTGACCAGCAATACCGTGGCCTCCTCAACCCCCTTGCGGATCGAGCCGTTAAGCACCTCTTGCTGGCGCTGGCGCACTGCCTGTTTCAGCTCGGGCGACCCTTCGGTTTCCTTATTCTCGTCCTTGACCTCCTGCTTGGTCATTTTCAGCTTCTTGGTGTGCTGATAGATTTGCGCGGGCACATCTATCATCGCGATAATCGCCAGCGCGCCTGCCATAGCGAGCAGGGTGGTGTTGAACATATCGCCATAGAGCATCAGGTTAGCGCTGACGCTGCCATGGCCGAGTTCAGCCATTTCCGGCAGCGAGCGGACAATGATGACGATGCCAACAACACCGAGCAAAGTCACCTTGGCGAGCGATTTGCCCAGTTCGATCAAGCCATTGGTGCCGAACATGCGTTTCAGGCCCGACATCGGATTGAGCTTGGACGGCTTGGGTTTGACCGCCGACCAGCGAAACCCCGCCGAGCCCAGAACCGCAGGCGTGGCAATCGCCGCGACCATCAGCAGCGCGAACAGCCCGCCAAAAGGCAGCAGCAATGGTGTCAGCAAGGTGAGCGTCCGGGTGCCGATATCGAAACTGGCAATATCGGCATTGTTGAAGCGCAGTCCGCTGCGCACGACATCGCCTGAGGCGCTGACCAGTGCACTGCCGAACAGCCAGAAGGCGAGGGTGCCAGCGACAATCATCAGCGCTGTGCCCAGCTCCTTGGACTGAAGCACATCGCCTTTCTTGGCGCTGTCCTTGCGTTTTTTCGGGGTTGGTGCCTCGGTCTTTTCACCGCCACCATTGGGGCCTTCTGCCATTAGCCAGCCCCTCCTATCGCCATTTCAGATTGCTCCAGGCCCTGGGTCAGCGACTGCATCAGCGTTTCCGCCATAATCGGCGCGGTGATCGCGAGCAGTACCAGACCGGACAGCACCGCGACAGGCAGGCCGACGGCAAACAGGTTCATCGCCGGGGCAGAACGAGCGAGCATCGCCATCACCAGCTGCACCAGTATCAATGCTGAACCGACGGGCAGGGCGATCAACAGCCCCATGGCGAACAGCGAGCCGCCAAAATCGACAATGCCTTCCACGGCGGCAAGGCTGATAAAGGCATTGCCCGGCGGCAATGTCTCATAGCTGTGGACGATGATGGCGATCAGCATCAGATGCCCGTCCATGGCTAGCAGTAACAATGTGGCGACGATAGAGAGGAACTGACCAACAACCGGCGTAGAAACACCGGTTTGCGGATCATTCATTGAGGCAAAGCCCAGACCCATGGCGTTGCTGAGCGTCTCACCGGCCACAAAAGCGGCCGAGTAACCGACCTGTAGCGCGAAGCCCATGGCCAGACCGGCGAGCACTTCGGCAACAATAAACAGAACGCCGGAAAAGCTTACCAATGTGTCGGTCGGCACGGTAACACCGGCGCCGCTGCTGGCGGTAATGCCGATCATCAGCGACAATATGATGCGCAGCTGCAGCGGCACTGATCCTGCACCAAAAACCGGCGCGACCAGCATCGCTGCGCCGGGGCGGATCATCGCCATCAGCCACATCCAGAGCTGTTCTTCGACACCGGTATAGCCAGGGGCAATCATCGCAACAGGTCCGGTATCCGGCTATAGGTTTCGGTGGTGAAATCGGCGATCAGATAGATAATCGAGCCGCCAAAAAGGGCCAGCATCACGGCCACAATGATCAGCTTCGGCACAAAGCTGAGCGTCGCCTCGTTGATCGAGGTCGCCGCCTGCACCATGCCAAGGACGATGCCGACCATCAGCGCCGGGATCAGCAAGGGCGCAGCGGCCAATGCGGTGATCCACAATGTCTGTTGGGCGATGCCGATAAAGAAATCTGACTGTTCCATCTGCTATCCCCCTAAGTCACGAAGGATCCGGCGAGCGAGCCCATGGTCAGCGCCCAGCCATCGACCAGCACGAACAGCAACAGCTTGAACGGCATCGATATGATTGTCGGAGAGAGCATCATCATACCCAAGGCCATCAGTGTTGAGGCGACGACCAGGTCGATGATGAGAAACGGCAGATAGATCATGAAACCGATCTGGAATGCGGTTTTCAACTCGCTGGTGACAAAGGCGGGCAGCAGGATCGAGAACGGAATGGCTTCGGGGCTTTCAAAGCCGTCCTCTTCAGCCAGTTCCATGAACAATTTGATGTCGGTTTCGCGGGTCTGTTTGACCATGAATTTGTGGAACACCTCACCGGAAATCTCGATCGCTTCTTCCAGCGCCAGCTCGTCCTCGCCATAGGGCTCTACCGCCAGCGTATTGATCTCGGATATGGTCGGCGCCATTACGAACAGAGACAAAAACAGCGACAGTCCGATCAACACCTGATTGGGCGGTGTCTGCTGCAGGCCCAGCGCCTGCCGCAGGATCGACAGCACAATCAATATCCTGGTGAAACTGGTCATCATCAGCAGCAGTGACGGCAAAATCGTCAGCAGACTCATCAGGATGAGGATCTGCAGCGAGAGCGTCAGCGGCTTGCCGTCACCGGCAACATCGTCCAGCGCCTTGCCCAGTGCTTCGGATGCCCCGGCCTCTGCCGCAGCTTCTGCTGTCTGGGCAATAGCCGGTTCTGCCGCGAGCAGAAATGCGCCGAGCAGCGCCAGAATGAAGGGTATGATCCGCATCGGGTTTAGCTGTCCTGCTTGCGCGCGCCGCTAAGCGCACGCTGCATCAAGTTCTGGAAAGGCACCTGCGCCGCCTGCAATTCGGCCTCAGTCACGTCCTTTTCGACCGCGACCACGTCCAGATCAGCACTGGCGATATGCTGAATATTGCCGCGTGTTGCCGAAAGCAGGATTTTCTGCCCGGCAAATTCCACCACGGCCAGCTTGCCCGAAGTACCCATCGGCATGGTCTCGACCAGCTTCAATTCGCGTTTCTGGACATGGCTGCTGAGGCCCGGCTGATATTTGCGATAGGTCCACAAAGCGGCATAGATCATCACCGCCATAATCGGCAGCATGATTACCAGCTTGAGGATATAATAGGTCATGATGCGCGGCGCTCAATCTTGCCGGTGCCGACATTCTGCGTCACCACTTCGGCGACGCGAATGGCAAAACGGCCGTCTACGGTAACGATCTCACCCTTGGCGACGAGTGCGCCATTGACTTTGATATCGAGCAGTTCATTCGCCGGACGACCCAGCTCGACAACCGCGCCTTCCTCCAGCGCCATGATCTCGGCCAGAGTTTTGGTGACCTGACCAACCTCGACCGAGAGGCGCACCGGAATATCCGCCAGAAAGCGGTAATGCCCGGCATTGCCCGGATCGATTTCCTGTGCAGTGCCATTGGCCATTGCGGCTTGCACATCCGGCCCGCCCAGTTGCGGGGCTTCGTTCATATCGCTCATTGCCTTATCCTTTTTCGATGCTGTCTATGCGGAATGCGGCCATTCCATTTTGCTCGCCCATGCTGCCACGGGCGAAAATCTTGTCTCCCACCAACAGCGGCAGATTGCGTGCGGGCGGGATAGGAATCATGTCACCGGGCTTGAGTTCAGCCAATTGCGGCAGAGTCATTTCCGGCCGTGCCAGAACCGAGCGCACCGGCAGATGGACATGGCTGAGCGCATCAGCGAGATCGCGCTGCCAGATCGGGTCGGCATCGGGTTCCTCAGTCTGCGCCTGTGCCGGAGTAGTGATTTCCTTGGCGCTCTGAAGCATGTCGAGCGGATAGGCGATCTCGAGGGTGAGACGGATATTGCCGGGATAGACCAGATCAAAGGGCTGGATAATCAGCATGGCGCTGGCAGGCGCGATCTGGCCTTCATCGGGCTCGCTGCTGATCCCGGCCAGGGTACAGCGGAAGGGCCCATGCGCTGCCCAGCTTTTGGCGAGCTGATCGCCGATCAGATTGGCGATGCGGTGAATCAACCGCATATCGGTGCGGGAAAACTCGCTGATGGTGCGGCTTGGTGCAGCCACCGCGCCGCCGAAGAACATATCGACCAGAACGGTGATGAAATCCGCATTCAACCGCAGCGCCGCCGCGCCCTTGACCGGGGCAAGCTGGAACAGGCAATGGGCCATGGCCTCGTCGCCTGGTGCGTACCAGTCTTTGCAGGTTACGCTGCGAATATCACCGGTTTCAACGCTGACCTTGCTGGTGCCAAGCGCTTCCATGACGCCACCAATGCCACTGCTCAATGGGCGCGCGATGCGCTTGAGCATCGGCTGGACATCGATCTGATCACGATCGTGCATGGCAAAGCTGTGCTGCACTTTTGCTGCTTCTGCAGGAGCGTGCTGGGGCGCTTCCTTTATAGCCTTTTTCACAGGCTTTCTGGATTTGGCTGCGGCCATGGTCTGCTGCTTTCCTGCCGCTTACTGGACGACAAATTTGGTGAAATAGACCTGATCAACCCCGCCAAAGCCGGTCTTTTCGCGCAGCGTTTCGTTGATCACCTCTTTGAGCTCACCCGCCATTGCTTTCTTGCCATCCAGCGTTTCCAGCGTTGCCGAGTCTCCGGCGGCGAGCTTCATCACAATCGCCGAGCGCACGGCAATGTCATGCTCCTCAATCGCATCAATCACGCGCTTGTCATAAGGGGTGGAGACGGCAATCTCGGCCTGGGCAAAGCCGCCACCATAAAGATTGGTGGTGAAGGCGTTTTCCATCTGGTGATAGGTGACCTGGAGTTCTTTGGGATCGATTGTCGCTGATTTGGTGCTATCGCTCTCCACCTCGGTACCGTCTTTCAGCACCAGCTTGGGCAGTTCGGGCTTTTTCGGTCCCTGCTCGGCCGCGCCGCCAGCAAAGTAAAAACCGCCCGCCGCGCTGACACCGCCGACCAGGGTGATGCCTAGCACTAGCATGATGACCTTCTTCATCTTGCCGCCCTTTTTCGGCGCCTCATCGGCTTGTTGTTCAGCGTTGTTACTGTCGGCCACAAACTGTCTCCAAAAGACTGAATATCAAAGGTTTAGCTAAAATTACGCGTAACGCACCTGAGCGGTGTCACCGGGGATTGGGGGTTGCCGCTGGTCGGTCTGTTCGTCTGCTTCAACGACATAACCGAGCTCGCTTGGGCGATTGTCATTAAGGCTACCCGCTTCCCGCTGGTCACCAAATTGCTGCTGGGCCGCACTATCGGACACATCGCCGCCAGCGACTTCAAAGCTGCTAAGCTTCTGCCCGGCCTGTCGCATTTCCTGCTCAATGCGCGATTGTGCCTGTGCGATAATCTGACGTACATCGGCATCTTCTGCGGTCATCCGCACCGTGTCGCCATTGGCCCCCTGCATAATCTCGATATTGATTGTGCCAAGCCGCTCAGGTGTCACCTGCAGAGAGATGCCGCGATCCGTCTTGCTGATCATGGCGACTTCTTGCGCGATGCGGTCTGCGAACCGATTATCGAACGCAATAGGCGTGTTTGCTTGCGGCAAAGATGTCGTTGCAGCGCGCATTTCCGTCGCAGGAGACGCCGCGGAGACTGGCTGGAATGGCAGCGGGTTAGGTGTTTCAACCCTGGCCTCAACGGAAGTGAGCGGGGCGGATGGTGCTTGCTGCACTGGGTTTGTGCCATCATCCTGCGGCATGCTGTCATTGAAGGCCATGTCTATGGCTTCGGTCAGCGACTCCTGCTGACTGGCGTTTGGTCCAATGTTTGTAGTCGGGCTATTGGCGGCGCTCTGCGGAACAAGAGCTGGCTTGGGCGAGCTGGTAGGTACCGTTTGCTCCGCGCGAACCGGTCGGTCGCTAATAAGTGTTTCCACATCTGTGGTGCCCTCAATGAGCGCGCTGTCTTCATCGGGGCTGTCGCCAGCTAAGTCCGTCCTGGGTTGTACATTCTTCTGGGCCCCAGCAGTGACTGGCTGATTGATAAAAGCAGGCGCTGTCCGTGGCGCTGCCTGTGCCGCAACGGTTTGTTCAAGCTCTACTGCGCTCTTGGCCTTGGCAGATATCTCTGCGGTCGCAAAGTCTATTTCGGCAGTTGCCGGAACGGGACTATCTTGGACCTGCGCGCCGGTATTGTCTTGCTGAGCTAGGTTACGCTGGGCAATCGCCGCACCAAAATCCATACGTGCCGGCAGTGATGTGTTTTGCGCAAATTCAACCCTGGTTGTGCCAGGCTCTGCCGTGCCTGTGTTCGCCACAGTTTCAGGCTGAGCAGGCGGGGTAAAGGTAAAGGGGAGGTGAGTGCTTGGAGCCCGGACATTCTCTGGATCGGCTTGCACCAGTGTAGAGAGCAACGCGGTCGCATCCTCATCCGCATCCGCTTCTGCGGAATCTGCTTGGTCGGATAGAGGCTGTTCAACTTCGCCATCCGCGTTCTCGGCTATAGGCTGCTTGCCACTGGCCAGTGCGGCATATCCGCCATCAATGTGGAAGCCGACAGCTTCGCTATCGGCGCCGATTGTGGCGGGAGCCTTTTCAACGGGCTTGGCGGTCAAGAGTCCTATTAGTTCCATGCCCTATCTCAAAGCATGAAGCGTGCCAGTTCTAGACTGGTGGATATAATGCCGTGTTTGTGCCTACTTTCCCGGTTAATAACGGGTTATGGACGGCGGTTTTTGGGGCCTTTGGCGCGTGGCATCATCGCCTGTTTGCGGATTTCCTCGTCCTCACTCTCGCGTTTTGCCTGGGCCATCAGTTTTTGTGCTGCTTCCCGATCAATTCGGGCGGCAGTTCTTTGCCGCTCTGCCTCGGCAAGCTTTTGCCGGGCATCGCCAAGCGCCTTTTCCAGCGCGTCTTCAGCACGCAACAGTCGCTGCCCTAACTCCATCTGGGCATGCAGATTGCGGCCCATATCGCATTGCTGGGTTTCATAGGTCTGGGCACACAGCTTGCGCAGCCGGTCGCGATTGGTTTTCAGTTCATTTTCATGATGTTGCGCTTCGGCGGCATTACCGATAGCGAGTTTCATCTGCTTTTCACGCACTTGCAAGATGCGTTTGCGACTGGCGCGGCGCTTATTCATTCTTCAACCAGAGATGCAGCAATAGGCTGGGGCCCAAAGCCCTGTATCAGCGCGGCCATGCTGTCATTAAGTGGCACTGCTTCATGCGGGCGCTGGCGGATAAAGTTGAGCAAATCGGGGCGGCGTGCCACCGCTTCGTCAATATCTGCATCGCTGCCAGCGCGATAGGCACCCATCAACAGCAGGTCACGATTTTCCTCATAAGCCGACCAGATACGGCGGAAATTGGTTTGCGCCATGCGCTGTTCCTCGCCGATAATGTCATTGGCGACGCGGCTCAGCGAACGGCCAATATCAATTGCCGGGAAAACGCCCTGTTCGGAGAGCGAGCGCGACAGGATGATATGCCCGTCGACAATCGCGCGTGCGGTATCGACCACCGGGTCTTCCATATCGCCACCATCGGCCAAAACCGTGTAGAGCGCGGTGATCGAACCACCGCTGATGCTGTCATTGCCGGCGCGTTCAATAAGCTTGGGCACCAGAGCGAGAGAGGAGGGGGGATAGCCCTTCATAGTCGGTGGTTCGCCGAGCGCCAGGCCGATTTCGCGCTGCGCATGGGCGATGCGGGTCAGGCTGTCGATCACCAGCAGGACGCGCTTGCCCTTGCTGCGGAAATATTCAGCGATAGCGGTGGCGCGGTGCGCCGCGCGCAGTCGCAAGATCGGCGAGTGGTCAGCCGGGACGGCGACGGTAACAATCTTGTTGCGCACCGGTCCGGTCATGCGGGTTTCGACAAAGTCGCTGACCTCACGCCCGCGCTCGCCGATCAAGCCGACGACGATGACGTCAGCATCGGCATTGTCGAGTATCTGCCCGATGAGCACTGATTTGCCGACGCCGGAACCCGCAGCAATCGCGATACGCTGGCCATAGCCTGCGGTGAGCAGTGCATTGATCGCGCGCACGCCGAGATCAATCGGTTCGGAAACCCCGCTGCGATTGAGCACATTGTCGCGCTTGCCCATAAGCGGCCAGCGCTCATTGGTGATGATCGGCCCGCGCCGGTCGAGTGGCTCGCCCATCGGTCCGATGACCCGCGACAGCAACGCATCGCCGACAGCGGCGAGGCTGGATTGCATATTGGGTTCAACCCGCGTGCCGTTTTTGAGCGCGGCATCACTTTCCAGCGGGATCATCATCGCGCGTGAACCGCGAAAACCGGCGATTTCTGCGGTAATGCGGCGACCATCAGCGGTGCGCAGGCTGCCGCCAAAGCCGATAGGATAGTTGAAGCCGGTTACCTCCAGCATCCCGCCATCATGCGCCACCAGCTTGCCGATGGCGCGCGGCCCGGTGCTGATGCTGGCAATGCGGTCGGTGAACTGGCGCACCGCCTCGGCTTGTGCGGCAATCACCGCGTCAGCTCCAGCTCATCGAGCATGGCTGCCAGCTCGTCGAGGACGGGCCGTGTACCCTGTTCAATGTAACCATCCTCATGCGCGATACGCAGTGTACCGCGTATCAGGTCGGGATCATCGACCAAAGGTAGGCCGGTAGGGGCATCGCCGATAAGTGCGCGGTCCTCAGGATGGACATGCAATTTGGCTTCATTCAGCTCACGATGCGCTAATGTCGCCAGCGCGTTGCAACGCTGTTGCAAAAGCTCGGCATCAGGCACGGCAAAGCTGGCAGTGCGCTCGAGCAGCGTCGAAACGGTGCAGATAATCGCTTCGCATAGCTGGTCCGAGAGCACCGGCTTCAGGCCAATAATCGACTCATTGAGCTTTTCCGACATCGCCATCAATTCGCTATTGGCCTCGGCCATGACTTGCTGGCCCTCATCAAATCCGCGTTGATAGGCTTCATTGGTTTGCTGCTCGAGCGTAGCCTGTTGCTCGGCGGCAATATCCGCATCCTTACTGCTATTAGGTTGTGTGGTCGCTTGCTGTGTCGAGCCAGCATCAAAGTCGTCCGCCGACGTACTATTCCATAAAGCCTGAAAGGGCTTGGCCTCAACGCGCCACTGCTGAAAGTCGCCTTTTTTCGAGGCGTCAGACATAATCAGCGCCTCCGCGATTGATCATGATCTCGCCGCTGTCAGCCAGCTTCTTGGCGGCTGTCGCGATGGAGCGCTGTGCTGCCCGGACCTCGTCCTTGGCGAGCGGGCCAGTTTCTTCCATTTCATCCATTATCGTCTGCGCCGCGCGGGTCGACATGGAGCTGAGGATCATCTCGCGCATCTTCTCATCAGCACCTTTGAGCGCCGGAATAAGCAGGCTGTTGTCCACCGAACGCACCACCGCGCCAAGGCTCTTGATATCGAGTATCGCGAGGTCGCCAAAGGTGAACATTTCGTCCTCAATCGCTTTGGCCAGATTGCGATCGCGCTTGGTCAGGGCCTTGAGGACGCGCTGGCTGTCCTTCTTCTCCAGACCGTTCATAATCGCGGCAATATCTGATGAATCATTGCTCTTGGTCGCCGCCGGTTTGCCGCCTGAGGGTGATTGATAGCTGGTGAGAAGATCCTCAATCGTATCAATCGCTTCCTGGCTGACCTGACCCAGTGTTGCGAGGCGATAGACAATCTCGTCTTGGCCTTCTGCTGGCAGGATCCGCAATACTTCGGCGGCAATGTCCGAACGGACGAAAGAGAGAACCAAAGCCGCCACTTGTGGATGCTCCTCCTCGATCATCGAAGCAATATCGCCCGCCTCCATCCATTTCAGGGGTTTGAGCGTGTCGACCGCATTGACTGGCGCAATACGGCTGATCATTGTTTCCGCACGCTGATCGCCAAAGGCACGTTTCAGCACCCCTTCAATATGGCTGTCGGCGCGATAACCGATGGTGGTTCGGCTGCGGGCACGATCGATAAAGCGGTCAAGAACATGATTGATATCATCGCCGCCAATATCGGCGACAGAGTACATGATATTGCTGATCTGGCGCACTTCGTCAGGCTCCAGCTCGGAAATCACCTCAGCTGCGGCATCTTCAGAGAAGAGCAGCATCAATATCGCTGCAGCCTGCGCATCGCTGATGGCAGGGGCTTCTGTGGCTTCTGGGTTATCGGTTTCGGCTGCGGCTTCAGGCATTGGCCTGCTCCTGATCATTGCGCAGCAGATCACGCACTACCATCGCGGCATGTTCCGGGTTCTGCTTGACGAAATTCTGGATCAGCAGCGCGCGCTCCTGATAGCTTTGCGCAGCGGTGATCATATCGAGTGTCACGGTGCCGCCTTGATCATTATTGCTGCCCAGTTGGGGTGTTTGCATGGCACCAAGGCTTGGTGGTGCGGCCGCCTCTGCCTTGGTATCCGCCTTAGCGGCTTCTTCGGTTACCCCGTCCTTGGCCTTTCCTTTGAACAGGCCGGCTTTGCGCAGCAATGGGCGACCAATGCCGAAGATAAGCGCCAGAGCAACCAGCAGCGCCGAGATATTGCGCACCAGCATGGCAACCCATCCAGCCTCATACCAAGGCGTTTCGGTGGTTGCGATATCCATAAAGTTCCGCGAGCTTACTGCAACCTGATCGCCGCGCTTTTCGTCGAAACCCACCGCGCCTTTGACCAAGGCCTCAATCTGCGCCAGTTCTTCATCTGGCAGCGGCTTGCCATCAGGACCGCGTACCGCCACCGCGACCGAAATCCGCTCGACCTGACCAACCGCATCGCGGGTGACGGAGACCTGGCGGCCCAGCTCAAAATTGCGGTTAATCTGTTCCTCGCGTTTTTTCAGCTCGCCCGCGTCCTCGGCTTCTTCAGCAGGCGGGTCGATCTCTTCGCCGAGTTCGGTCTCGCCCGGCGGTTCGGCATTGACCGCGCCGGGAATGCCGCGTGGCGTGGGCGGTGTCGGTTCAGCAGACCAGCTCAGTTGTTCGCTGCGCACCCGCGATTCATCGGCGGGGAAGCTCTCGCTGGTGGCCTGTCGTTCGGTAAAGTCGACTTCAGCCGAAACTTCAGCGACAAAATTGTCTGCGCCCAGCATCGGCGTCAGCAAAGCCGCGAGGGAACGGCGATAGCGCTCCTCAATCCGCTCACGCACTTCCAACTGGCGCTCAGCCTCGGTCATTGGGCCTTCGGCACCATCCTGGGAGAGCAGGCGGCCATTTTGATCAACCACCGAGACATTCTCGACATTCAGCCCGGCAACGGAACTCGCCACCAAATGCGTGATGGCGCGCACCTGTGCTTCGCCAAGATTGCCGCCTGGTGCGAGTTGGAGCACCACCGATGCGGCAGGGGCAGAGCGGTCACGGATAAAGATGCTCGGCGGTTCAACCGCCAGATGAACCCGCGCCGACAGCACCGCATCAATCGCTTCGATACTGCGCGCCAAATCCATCTCGCGCGCGGTGCGCAGTTTCTCGCCCTCTACGGCGCGGCTGGCACCCATGGGCAGGCTGGAAACCACGCTGTCGCCATCGGGCGCGCTGCGCGGCAGGCCTTGGGCTGCCAGAGTCATTTTGGCGGTGTGATAATCCTCCTCGGACACGGTCAAAGCGCCGCTGGCGCTGTCAATCTGGTACATGATGTTGGAGGATTGCAGCGCCGCAGCAACAGCGGCCTTGTCATTATCCGGCAAGCCGCGGAACAGATCACGCTGAGGCGGCTCGCGCAGCGCCAGCCAGGCAAAGGCGGCCAGCCCTAGAACCGCAACCACGCCCATCATCGGCAATGCCTTGGCAAAAGCGGGCTGTGCCATCAAGGCGCGGATGCGGTCCATCAGATTGCCCGAACCAAATGCAGGTTTGGGGATCAATGGGGTCGCACGCTGTGCGCCCTGAACCGCCAGAGCGGAATTGCTGTCTCCGGCTCCAGCGCCGGGTGTGATGATCGGATCAGCCATAAAGTTACACCGGCATGTTCATAATGTCTTGATAAGCGGAGAGCAGCTTGTTGCGCACCTGCATGGTTGCCTCGAAGCCGACCGAGGCTTTTTGTTTCGCCAGCATGACTGAAGCGATATCGGTGGTTTCGCCCATCTCATAAGCGGTTGCCGCGGCAGAGGCTTGCTGTTGCAGCGCGTTGACGCTTTCCACCGCCTCGCGCATCGCGCCGGTGAAATCGGCCTTCTCGCTTTCCTTATTGCCCTTGGCTTCAGCGCCTTCGGCAATGCCCTGCAACGCCTTGTTGCTCTGGATGATGGCGTTGCGCGCGCTCATCAGGCTGTTGATGGTGCTCATCGTCCTATCTCCTCATCACGCCGCGGCTTCCAGCTCGCGCATATCGGCGAGGCGATAGCGCAAGGTGCGTTCGGAAATGCCCAGCATCTTTGCCGTAGCACGGCGATTGCCCTGATTGCTTTCCAGTGCCGAGCGGATCGCATCAAACTCCACCGCACGCGACAGGCTCTGCAGGTCGCGGCCATGGACAATACGCTTGCCGCCCTCCGGTATCGGCTCGGGCTTGGGACTGGCTGGCTGTGGCAAAGGTGCTTTGAGTTGCAAATCATCGGCGCGAATGCGATCACCCTCGCGCATGATCAGCGCGCGTTGCAGCATATTGTTGAGTTCACGCGCATTGCCCGGGAAATCATGCGCTTCCAGAGCTTTAAGCGCATTGACCGTCGGCCATGCGAAGCGGGCATCGTCCTTCTGCAAGTGCAACAGCATCGCAGCAGTAATGGCGGGGATATCCTGCCGCCGCTCGCACAGTTTTTGCAGTGCAATCGGCACGACATTCAACCGCCAATACAGGTCTTCGCGAAAGCGGCCCTCTGCAACTTCGGCCTCAAAATCGCGATTGGCGGCGGCGATAATGCGCACATTGACGATGACCGGGCGGGTCTCACCTACCGGTAGAACTTCACCTTCCTGCAGAGCACGCAGTAGCTTGGCCTGAAGCGGCAGCGGCAGTTCAGTGATCTCGTCGAGAAACAGGCTACCGCCATCGGCGGCACGGAAAAGACCCTCGGCCTCGGTGCTCGCCCCGGTAAAGGCACCGCGTTTGTGGCCAAACAATATCGCTTCGACCATGGTTTCCGGCATCGCGGCGCAGTTGACGGCGATGAACGGTTTATCGGCACGGGGGCTTTGCGCGTGGATGAATCGCGCTACGCCTTCCTTGCCGGTTCCTGTCTCGCCCTGGACCAAGACGCTGGCATCCGTCTGCGCAACGCGCTCGGCAAAAGTCATCAATTTTGCGCTGCTCGCCTCGCCGACAGCAGGGCCGCCATCGCGCACGGCTTCGGCGATCAGCGCTTGGGCAAACTCTCTGTCCGCGTGTGCAAAGCGAAGTTGCAGCGGCAGGCCATTGGCAGCACGGATCAGTTCGGGTTCGCCGACACGCTCTTCGATGATAATATCGCGATGCGTTGCTTCGGCTATCTCTGCCTTGGTTAGGATGTGCACCGGGCGGACGCGTTTGGGTGCGTCACAGTCCTCGGCGTGAATAGGTTCAAGCCAGGCTGCACGTAAATTGTCATATAAAGAAGGTAATAACTCTCTCGCGTTCGCGCTTATGGCGCATGGCTTCTTCATAATCTGTCCCCGTCAGGCGATTTGACCTCAGCCACGCTTTTCCCTCAGCACGGATAGGGCCTTATTGTCGTCTGCCGTCTACTTAAGCAAAAGCTGTGCCAGATGCGGTTAACTCTTTTCTGTATTATTTACAGAGGGTTGGGGCGTTCGCGTTGAAAACGCTTTACCAGCATTCGTCATTGCGCAGTCGGAACGACAAAAAATTGACGCTCCCAGATAGTATAGCCGTCGGTCTTTTGACGCTGCGTTACATCTGCTTGCCCATGATCTTTCGCTTAATCGCTTTGCATGGCCACCGTTACAGCTTGCGAGGCTGCAGAGGTTCACTCTTGCTGCCGCAACTGAAAGGAATGAACCATGACTGTAATCGGGACCAATGTCTCTGCAATGCGGGCAGCCAATGCGTCTTCTCGCGCCGATATGGGTTTGCAGCAGGCGATTGAGCGTCTGTCCACTGGACAGCGCATAAACAATGCTTCGGATGATGCGGCGGGTCTGGCTATTGCCACTCGCATGACTTCGGAAATCCGTGGCCTCAACATGGCGATGCGCAATGCCAATGACGGCATCTCGCTGGCCCAGACCGCAGAAGGCGGCATGAACGAAGTTACCAATATGCTGCAGCGTATGCGCGAACTGGCGGTTCAGTCTGCCAACGGCACGCTGTCCGGCGGTGACCGCACCAACCTTCAGGCGGAAGTGACCGCCCTGATCGGACAAATCGGTGATGTCGCCACACGCACAGACTTTAATGGCGTTGGCCTGTTGGATGGCTCGGCTGCATCGGTCACTATTCAGACCGGTTCTGCAGCGAGTGAAACCGTGGCTGTATCGCTGGGCGATATGCGCGCTGCGACCCTTGGTGTGGCCCCTGTCGATATCAGCACCGCCGCTGGCGCGAACACTGCGCTTGGCCTGCTGGATACCGCGCTGAATACCGTAACCACGGCGCAGGCTAACCTGGGTGCATCGCAAAACCGTCTGGAAACCACCGTCAGCAACATTACTGACCGGGTTACCAATCTGACGGAATCGCGCTCGCGCATTCAGGATGCGGATTTCTCGGCGGAATCGACGAACCTCGCCCGCTACCAGATCCTCAGCCAGGCCTCGACCGCTATGCTCGCTCAGGCCAATCAGAGCCAGCAGGGCGTATTGAGCCTGATCCGCTAATCCAACCGAGGTGAAAGTGCGGGGCAGGTGTTGGCATAAGCCATCGGCTCTGCACTGACCCCTCGACTTTTATTGTTTCACCGCCGGGTTTCGCAAGCGAGACTCCTTTTACCGGCAGTGAGGCGGGATGGCCTGTATCTGGTCATCAGGCCCATCCCTATCGGGCGTGGCCGGGAAGGCATGTGATCCCACTTGCATTCCAACCCGGCCCGCTTCGCCCGGAAACCAATGGCCAGAATGATAATGCAGGAGCACGAACCGGCACGACACTAAGCAGCAAACAAGCCCATAGTCAGGATTTTTCATCCGATAGTATGCGCCGAAAATCCTTGTATTTCTGCTATTCTCCAGCTCTTTTTGCAGAGTTTGGAAAAAAATTTGCCGGTCCGGCTTAATTGTCCGGGATACCGGCCGTTACTCCTTTTGAAGCCGCTTTATACCAGTTAGCGGCCTCATCAACAAAAGGAGTAAATACAATGACTGTTATCGCTACAAATGTTTCCGCTATGCGCGCCACCAATGCTTCGGCACGCGCTGATATGGGCCTGCAAAAGGCCATTGAACGCCTGTCCTCAGGGCAGCGCATCAACAATGCATCGGATGATGCCGCAGGGCTTGCGGTCTCTACCCGGATGACCTCTGAAATTCGCGGCCTTAATATGGCCGCACGCAATGCCAATGACGGTATCTCGCTGGCTCAGACCGCCGAGGGCGGCATGGGTGAAATCACCAGCATGTTGCAGCGTATGCGTGAGCTGGCAGTGCAATCGGCCAATGGCACGCTGAGTGCAGGCGACCGCGCCAATCTGCAGGCGGAAGTGACGGCGCTGGTGGCGCAGATCAATGATGTTGCCAATCGCACCAGTTTCAACGGTGTGCCGCTGCTTAGCACCGGTGCGACCGTCAGCATCCAGACCGGCAATAATGCCGGCGAGACGGTTGCTGTAACGCTGGTCGATGTGACCGCAGATGGCCTCGGCATCACCGACACTGCTGCAACGCCCGCGGTCAATACGGTCGATATCTCAACCGTTGCCGCTGCCTCGACTGCACTGGGTACGCTCGGCACTGCGCTCGATGCCATCACCACATCACAGGCTGGCCTGGGTGCATTCCAGAACCGGCTTGAGACCACGGTGAGCAATATCAATGACCGCGTCACCAATCTGACGGAATCGCGCTCGCGCATTCAGGATGCGGATTTCTCGGCGGAGTCGACCAATCTCGCCCGCTATCAAATCCTCAGCCAGGCCTCGACCGCGATGCTGGCCCAGGCCAATCAGAGCCAACAGGGCGTATTGAGCCTGATCCAGTAAGTTCAAGCCAGAGTTTGGCGTCGCGTCGGTTTCTGGTCTCGCAGGCGCAGCGCAAACCCAAGTGAGCGGGCCGGTTTTTCCGGCCCGTTCGTTTATCATATGCTGGCCTGTGCGCCGCAATAAACCTTTGTTATCGCAATAAAAAACTATCCGATTTAATATCTCTTCCAGGATGCCGTTACCCCTTTCGAGGCTGCTCTGACAGACTGGGCTGCCGCAATCGAAAGGAACGAACCATGACTGTAATTGGAACCAATGTTTCTGCCATGCGGGCGGCCAATGCCTCCTCACGCGCAGATATGGGTCTGCAGCAGGCGATTGAGCGTCTGTCCACCGGACAGCGCATCAACAATGCCGCAGACGATGCAGCGGGCCTGGCTATTGCCACTCGCATGACTTCGGAAATCCGGGGTCTCAACATGGCTGCGCGTAACGCCAATGACGGCATTTCGCTGGCCCAGACCGCTGAAGGCGGCCTCAACGAAATCACCAGCATGATGCAACGTATGCGTGAATTGGCTGTTCAGTCGGCCAACGGCACACTCGCCGCAGGTGACCGCGCCAATCTTCAGGCCGAAGTGACCGCTCTGGTTGGCCAGATCAACGATGTCGCAGCGCGCACGACCTTCAACGGCGTTGGCCTGCTCAACGGTGCCGGTACCATCGCGATCCAGACCGGTTCTGGCGCATCGGAAACCGTAAGCATTGCCACCATTGATGCGACGGCTGACGGCCTCAACCTCACCGACACTACGGCAACACCTGCGGTAAACACACTGGACATCTCCACCGCTGGTGCGGCGACGACCGCTCTCGGCACGCTGGATACCGCGCTGAACTCCGTAACCACGGCGCAGGCCAACCTGGGTGCATCGCAGAACCGTCTGGAAACCACCGTCAGCAACATTACTGACCGGGTTACCAACCTGACGGAATCGCGCTCGCGCATTCAGGATGCGGATTTCTCGGCGGAATCGACGAACCTCGCCCGCTATCAGATACTCAGCCAGGCTTCGACCGCAATGCTTGCTCAGGCCAATCAGAGCCAGCAGGGCGTATTGAGCCTGATCCGTTAAGCCTCTCTTTCCTGACCGGGTTTCCCCTAAACTATTGCTTTAGCTCGGTCATGAAGGATGGGATGGTCCGTTTCTCTCTGGTCTGACGGACATCCCTCACCAAGTGCGGCCGGGTTGGAATGTTATCCCCACATGCGTTCCGACCCGGCCCACTTTGCTTTGGACAGTCCATCGCATGAAACAGCCCCCCACAATCTGTGATGATTGCGACAATGCCGCCTCTGATGCCAACAGGATAAGCGCGTTTTGGCGGTTCTTTCTGGCCCCGGTGTTTCTGTTGATGCCTTTGCCGATAACCCATGCGGCCCGCTCTGAAGACAGCCGCGAAACGGTCAAGGCCACCAGCAAGGTACGCATCCGTCACGGCATCCGCGCCAGCCAGGCGAGCGAAGCGGCATTGCAGGCAAAGGGCAAGACTGAGCGCGATGCGCGGCAGCTATCCAAACGGCGATGCCCGGAGGGCAATGCCACAGGGCAGGGCGGTGCAAAGGATGATCAAAAATCCAAGCAGGTAGGTCGTTCGGATCGCTGCACATTGGTGGTGATCGAGAATTACTGAGTTGTTTAGCTAAAGCTTTTCCACATACCGCTAGGGCTGAGCCTGTCGAAGCCCGCCTCTCAAGCGGAGAAACGCCCTTCGACAAGCTCAGGGCTAACGGTTATGTGGTGTACAAGTAGGCTAGGCCATCTGTGCCGTAAGCCGCTTGCGCAGCGTGTCGAGCGCAGCTTTCTTGATCTGGCATACCCGCGCCGCTGTAATATCCAGCACCTTGCCAATCTCGTCGAGATTGAGTTCCTCGATAAAATGCAGTTGTAGGATCATTTGCTCGCGCTCCTTGAGCTGCGCCAGATTGGCCGAGAGCAGCGCCTTGAGCTGGTCTTTCTCGATTGTCTCGTCCACGCTTTCCTGCTCATCGGCGAACCACATCGAATGTTCGGAATAGACCTCGTCCATCGATTCCATCTGCATCTGCTGGGCTTTGTCGGCGCGCTCGCGATACACGGCGGGTTCCAGCCCCATGGCTTCGGCCATTTCGGCTTCCGTCGGCTCGCGCCCCAGTTCCTGCGCCAGCTTGTCAGCCGTCTGCCGCATCGCCTTGCGCATGGTCAGCGCCGAGCGGCACAAATTGCTCGATGCCCGCAGATGATCGATCAGCGCACCGCGTACCCGGGTTCCGGCATAGGTGGCGAAATTATGCCCCTGATCCTCATAGCGATTGGCCGCTTCGACCAAAGCAACCATGCCGATCTGCACCAGATCCTCAATATCCACCGTCCCCGGCGCCATGCCGCGCACATGCCAGGCAATTTTGCGCACCAGCGGCAGATTCTGTTCCACCAGTTCGCCCGGCGTGATCGCCTTGGGCTTGCGGCTGTAAAGCGCGGATTGTGATGGAGATTCGTACATTTCTCGGCTCCGTTAAAGCTGCTTGAATTCGTGTTTTGCGGTTTCCGGTCCGGAAAGGGCCGCAGTTGCGGGTTGCTGATTGCCGCCAATGGTGGCGATAACCTCGACCGGTTTGTCGTCGGGCAATTCGCGGAAGGAGAGCACCGGCGTGTCGGGGAAGCGCGGCCGCAACAGATTGGCCAAAGGCTTGCGCGCGGCGGGGGAGGTGACCAGCGCATAGTTGCGCTGTTCGAGCATCAGCGGACGGCTGGCATCCTCCAATGCAGTCAGAATGCGCTGGGCCAGACCTGGCTCAATCGGATAGGCGGCATCGGCGCTGACCTTGAGCGACTGCGCCAACAATGTTTCCAGTTCGCCATCGAGCGTGACCACCGGCAGAGGCATGCTGACCGGCACCAGCGACTGGATGATGATCGAGCCGATCCGGGCGCGGACACGTTCGGTAATGGTGGTGACATCGGTGGTGCCGTCATTGGCGGCCTCGACCATTGCCGAGCAGATGCGGCGGAAATCGCGCAGCGGCACGCCTTCCTTGAGTAGCTCGCAACAGACAGCCGAAATGGCGAAGAGCGAGAGCGGCTGCGGTGTCAGTCCATCGACCAGCTCGGGCGCTGTATCTTTCAGCGTGTCGAGCAGCTTGCGGGTCTCGTCCATGCCGAAGAGCTGAGACGCATTCAGCCGCACCATGTGGTTGAGATGCGTCGCCATCACGGTCGAGGCATCGACGACGGTATAGCCTTGGACGATGGCATCGGCGCGCTTGTCCGGTGCGATCCAGACGGCATCCATGCCAAAAGTCGGGTCTTTGCAGACACGCCCTTCCAGCGTGCCATCGCCTTCACCACTGTCGAGTGCCAGCATATCCTCAGGCCAGATCTGGTCCTCGGCAATCACCGCGCCACCAATGGTAATGCGATAGCCATTGGGCTCGAGATTCATGTCATCCTTGATCCGCACCAGCGGGATGACAAAGCCAAGCTCCTGCGAAATCTGTTTGCGAATGCCGGTGACGCGCTTGATCAGCGGTGCATCTTTGCGCTCATCGACCAGCGGGGTGAGGGCATAGCCAACCTCAATGCCCAGCATCGCCTGATTGGAGACATCTTCCCAATGGATGATATTGGAATTGGCGGGCTGTTCGGGTTCTTCCGGCGTGTCTTCTTCCGGCTTGGGTCGCGACAATTGCCAGGCGAAGAACCCGGCTATCGCTGCCGCGGGCAGGATAATCATCGACGGCATACCGGGCAGCACGCCGAGAATGCCGAGAATGGCAGCGACCGGGATCCATGCACGGCTCAGACTAAACTGCGACATGATCTGGCCGTGCAGGTTCATCGGCGAGGAGACGCGGGTAACAATCGCGGCGGCGGCAATGGAGAGCAGCAGCGCCGGAACCTGCGCCACCAGTGCATCGCCAATGGCGAGCATGGTGTAGGCCGAAGCAGCCTCAGTAATGCTGAGACCGTGGGTTACGGTGCCGAGAATGATGCCGCCGATAATATTGATCGCCAGGATCAGGACACCGGCAACCGCATCGCCTTTGACGAATTTGGACGCACCATCCATTGAGCCGTAAAAGTCTGCCTCGGTGGCGACATCGGCGCGGCGCTGTTTTGCTTCTTCGGGCAGGATCAGGCCGGCATTCAGATCGGCATCAATCGCCATCTGTTTGCCGGGCAGGGCGTCCAGGGTGAAACGCGCGGAGACTTCGGAGACGCGGCCTGCACCCTTGGTAATCACCACCAGATTGATGATCATCAAAATGGCAAAGACGAACAGGCCGACAATATAGTCGCCGCCGATAAGGAAGCTGCCAAAAGCCTCGATAACCTTACCCGCAGCATCGCCGCCCTCATGGCCGCTGACGAGTACCACGCGGGTCGAGGCGACATTGAGGCCGAGGCGCAGCAGTGTTGCGAACAGCAGCACGGTGGGGAAGCTGGAAAAGTCGAGCGGCTTGGTCGCGTTCAAAGCCACCATCAGCACCGCCAGCGAGATCATGATATTGGTGATGAAACCGATATCCAGCACAAAGGCGGGCACCGGCAGCACGAGAAACACCACCAGCAACAATGTGGCGAAAGGCAGCAACGCCCCGGTCAATCCGGTGGCCATATTCTTCAAAGAGAAGCCGGTGGTGGGCATTTAATATCAGCTCCCATTGATGCGAGCAGCATGTAGGCAAGCCGCGCATTTTCGTTGGATGTGGGGGTATTGTTCTGGACACCGGCTGCGGCGCGCTGGCTGGCGAGACGCAGATAATCGGCGGGCTGGACATAGTTTTGGCCATCGACGCCACGCGTCGGGGCGGCAGGCATGGTTTTGCCGCCTGGCGGCAGCGCATTGCCGCTGTTCAACTTGGCGGCAAAATGGTCGCGTATCTCGGCAAAACTGCGTGCTTCACCATTGGTTTTGTAGAAGACTGGACGGTTGGCGCGCGCGGCCTTGGGGAAATGGTTTGCCGCTTTGGTATCGGGATTGGCGGCATGCTGTTGCAGGAATTTATGCGCGCCATTGGCACCAAGGAAATGGGCGAGATAAAGATCGGCAGGTGCCATTTCGCGGCCCAGACGGCCTTCAAGATAGGTGCGATTATCGGCAGCAAACTCACCGGCCATCAGAGCCGCGACTTCGGGGTTGGTGCGCAGCGCAAAAATCTGCGATTTCAGGGCATTGTCGCCAACGCTGAGGCGGCCATTGCTGTGCCGGTTTATGGCGCGTGAAGCCCAGTCGAGTCCGTGTTTTTCGCCATGTTTTTCGATGACATCCAGCCAGCTCTGGTCGATGAATTGATAAAGACCGGTGGCCGACGAGGTACGGGCACGGGCTTCGGGGTTCAGACCGCTTTCAATCTTGGCCTGGCCAAGCAGATAGTTGAAATCAACACCGGTGCGCGCAGCCGATTGGGCAATGGCGCGCGTAACGCGGCCCTGGCCCTGACTTTCTGCGATGCTGAATTGTGACGGCACTGATTGGCTCCACTTGTTATTCGCTGAAGAATAAGCAAGCGGCGTGCCAGTTTAGGGTATTGATTTTATGAGAAGTTTTTGAAGAGTTTGTCTGAAAACATAGTCAACATTACGTCGGCCCCGCGTAAGCGGGGCCAAGGCTATATCTTAGACTCACACAAAGCCACAAAGGCACTAAGTCAGCGTCTCTTTTGACCTGTCACTTCCTGCCTTTGTGGCTTTGTGTGAAATAAAGCCATGGCTCCGCCATGGTGGAGCTGGCACGTTGGGGTGATGTGGTAGAATCAAGCCTTAACCGCGCGCAGTGCCGGTCGGGTGTAGGTTTGTGCGTTGTGGCGTTGCTGATCGTTGAGCATCTCCAGCCGCCGCTTGGTATGTGCCTGCAACAGGTCGAGCCGGAACATAGCGGCGTCGGCCTGATTACGCAGATTTTCGAAACGCTCCTTCACTTCGGCATTTGCGTGGAGCGCGGCGCCTCCCTGGAGCTCTTCGACCAGCGGACCAAGCACAATGGATGCGGCCTCAATCGCTTCGGCATCCTGTGCATCCAGCGCGGCAATCAGCTCTCTTTGCGCCGCTTCAAAGCGCTCGATCAGGTTGGTCATGTTTATTGGTTTTCTTAGCTTTTGGGAAGGAGATCGAGTTCGATCATCTTCTCGGCCAATTTGTCGGTGTCGATCGCGTAGCTGCCATCGGCGATCGCATTGCGAATCTGCTCAATGCGCGCCTCATCAATCGGTGGGCCCTGATCGACAATGTCGCGTGAGCCAAGCTGGCTGACCGCACTGGCGTCGCGTGACACGGTCTGTGTCGGCGCCGCCGCGCCTACGGGCTTGTTGTCGCCGCTCACCTTGGACGGTGTGATGGGCTGCAGATTTGTTCCTACCGGTTTCATAACACAATACCCTGTTTGATGCCGTTATTACTCTGTCATCCTAGGTAACGGCTTTCTGTGGATGGTATTAAACAAAAACATTGGAAAATGCTTAACGGCCCATCAAGCTTGCTTCTCCAACATCGGTAACGCGCACCATGATCGGGCTTTCGCGCCGATCCGCGCGCACCGGAATGACCTCGCCGATGCGTCCATTGCGATCCGCGATCATCATCCGCGACAAGGAAAAGCCGCGTTTCCGGATGCTGAGGCGCACCGGCTCGCCGCGGCGAATGGCGATCATATTCTGGGCCGGATTGTAGCGTGCGCTGATGGTGCGGGCGCTTGATGAACTTGTGGCGCGAACCCGGCTGTTCTGCGCACTGACATTGATCGGCACGCGGATACGCCAGCCCAAGGCATCGCAACGGACAATCGCTGCGTCCGTGCCATCATCGCTGACTTTCGGCGTCTGCGGGCATTGCGCCAGCTTCAACCGACGATCCACCGGGGCAAGCGCGCCGCCCGGTTGGCCAATCTCGCTGCCCAGTCGCGCTGCGACCAAGGCATCAAGGATATCATGATCCTGAAACTTGCCTGCATAGGCTGGCGCCGACACCGCTGTCGCAGCGATTATCAAAGGGGTGAATATCCGCGCTTTCATCGTGAGACCTCATAGGATGTCTGTAACTCTGTTGCGGATAAAGCAGCAATAACTGTGCCAGTTCCTTGGTGAGGTGGTCTTTATTCGGTAGTGCGGGTGACCCGCTGAATATCGATCTGCATCGCACCTTGGGCATTATCAGCAGGCCGCATGGCTGTACTTTCGAGCCGTTGCTCGGCGACGCCATTTTGGTGAAGCGCATGGAAAATGGCTGCGGTGCGCGCTGATGCCAATTCCCATTTGTTGAGACGGTTTTGCTGCGCGCTGCCGTCCAGTGGCACCTTTACCCGGATATTGGCGCCGCGCATTTCTGGCACGAGGTTGGCAATAATCGCCTGCCCGGAAGCGGACAGACGGGCCTCCCCGGCGGCAAAGAGCTGATCGGGGGCATAGCGGAAATGCTGCACCGCCTCGTTCGCCGCCGTGCCGTCGCTCTCTGTCGCATTTTGCAGCGTGACCTGCGCCACCAGCGCCGTCGCGCCAACCATGATCAAGGCGAGATCGAGAAATCCCGTCATTGTGCGATTACGGCGGCTCATTTTGCTAACTGTTTAGCGGGTTTCGGGCCGGTCAGACCATTCACTTTGGCGCTGTCTGATATGTTCAGCACCACGCCGTCGCCGTCCAGATGCTTGCGCGCCAATATGCCGAAGCGCCTGGCGAAATCGTCCTGCCATTGCTTTTCCTGGTTGGCATAAAGCTCTGTGCGCCGCGCAATCGGATTGGCAACAACATGCGCCAGCAACAGCCCATAAAGGCTGGTGAGCAGGCACACCGCCATCGCCTCACCAATAGCATCAGCGCTGGTAATGCCGTCAAACATTATGATCAGGCCAACCACAGTGCCGATCATCCCGATGGCAGGCGCAACCTCGGCCATATCGCTCCAAAAACCGATAGCGGACTCGCGTTTTTGGTGCTGACGTTGGCGATAGGGCTGTGTGGCCTCTGAGAATTCTTTCCAACTGGTGCTATTGGCCAGCATCTCGGCCAGCGACGCTATATAGGGAATATCCGGCGCAATGCGGTCCGCATGGAAGGGACCATTTTCTTCTACCCGCTGTTCCACCCGCACCATCGCCAACCGGGCGCGTTCGGCGACATCTTCCGCATTGCGTGACAACAGCACCGGCAAAACGCTCAGGCCATGCCATGCTCCGGCGCTGCCATTCTGTACCCAGGCGATGACGACGCTCACCAATATGACCAGCAAAAGCGATAGCGGATCAAAGAACATCATTATCTGACCAGCCACCTTTTGCTCCCATCACTCTTCCTATGCCCAAACGGGCGCGGCAAAATCTTGCCGTTGCCCGGCAAAGCCTTGCCGAACGCGGTTTTACAGACTTCAGACGTGTCAGCGACAAGAATTCAAGCAATTGTTTTTGCTCACTTTCTCACCTTTGGCACACCCATTGCTTATTACTTGGCGACGCAATCCGCCCATAGGCTGTAACGGCCAAAGCAAGGCGGATTTAAGCAAAGGGAGCAGACCTATGGCTGCAGACAAGATTTTCGGTGTTCATGGCGCAGCGCTGCAGCTGCGTTCGGAACGCTTGGGCGTACTCGCCTCGAATATCGCCAATGCTGCGACGCCGAATTACAAGGCGCGCGATCTCGATTTTGATCGCGCCATGGAAATGGTGCGCGAGGGTGATGACACCCAGGAAGCCATGTCCGAAACCATGGGCTATCGCATCCCGCTCCAGCCTTCGATGGATGGCAATACGGTAGAACTTTCAACCGAGCAGACGCTTTTTGCAGAGAATGCGGTGCAATATTCCACCACGCTTTCCTTTCTTGAGGGGCGCGTCAACTCAATCACGCGCGCGCTGAGGGGAGAATAACCATGCCGATGAACGTCTTTGATATTAGTGGTCGCGCGATGTCGGCGCAGCTGACGCGGATGAACACCACCGCATCGAACCTCGCCAATGCCCGCACCACCTATTCCAGCGAGGCCGAAGCCTATCGTGCGCTGAAGCCGGTGTTCCGTACCACCATGGAAGAAAATGGCCTTGCTACGGTGGATGTCGAGCAGGTGGTCCAGTCCGATACCCAGCCAACGCGTCGCTACGACCCGAACAATCCCATAGCCGATAATGAAGGCTATGTCTGGGAAGCAGGCGTGGACGAGGCAGCCGAGCTTATCGATATGATGGAAACCGCGCGGCAATATCAGAACAATGTCCAGGTGTTGCAGACCGCTAAGTCACTGATCCTCGATACAGTGAGGATGGGCAAATGACCTCTATCGGCAATTCGCTTCCACCCGGCCTGACTCAGGCACAGCCTGCCAATGCCACCGGTGGTGATAGTCTGGGGCAGGAGGATTTCCTGACCTTGATGACGGCGCAACTGCGCTTTCAAGACCCTTTTGACCCGGTGGACAATACGCAGATGGTTGCGCAGATGGCGCAATTCTCATCGGTCGCCGGGATTGCCGAGATGAATGTCTCGCTGCAGGAAATTGCCAATTCTTTCAACAATATCCAGCTGTCTGATGCGGCTCAGTTTATCGGACGTTCCGCACTGGTGAATGTGGATATTGCCGCAATGGATCCGGAAGGCGTCTATGCCGGTGAGGCGATTATGGCCGGGCCGAGCGAAGCGGTGAATATCGAGCTGGTCAATCAGGCTGGTGAGGTGGTTCACTCGGCGACGTTCAACAACGTGCCTGAAGGGCCGCTGCCCTTCCGCATTGAAAGCTTGGATGAAGATGGCAATCCGCTTGATCAAGGGCCTTTGCAGGTGCGCGTCACGGGCGGCTTTGCATCACAAGTCTCTACCTGGCTGCCGGTCTCGGCGGTTGGTTCGTCCGGTACCGGCAATGGTGCCGCGCTTATTACCCCTATCGGAGAAGTCCCGGCCAGTGCTGCACGGCGCATTGGCTAACCCCCTGTTTTTATGAGGAGAGTAAACACATGTCTTTTGTAACGTCCTTAAGCGGCCTGAAAGCGGCCCAAACTGATCTCTCGGTGATTTCCAACAATATCGCCAACAGTAATTCTAATGGCTTTAAGCGCAGTCGCGCGATTTTCGGCGATGTTTTCGCCGCGTCGCCGACCCAGACGACCAGCAAATTGACCGGGCAGGGTGTTCGCCTCAACACTGTCAGCCAGCAATTCACCCAGGGTACGTTGCAGACGACTGACCGTACGCTCGACCTTGCCATTGCTGGAGACGGTTTCTTCACCGTGCGCAGCGATAGTGCCGATGCAGAGACAACTTTTACACGCAACGGCGCTTTCTCGGTCAATACTGATCGTGAAGTGGTCGATACCTTGGGCAACAGGGTGCAGTTGCTGCCTACCGATGGTGCAGGCAATGTTACCGGCACGACCTCAGCGGACCTAATCAACTTTGTGCTGCCTGAGGCCGATCCAGCTGACCCGGCGGCGCTGCTGGCCAATATCAGTATTGGTAATGATGGCATCATCACGGCCACCTTCACCAATGGTAACCAGCAAGAGCTGGGTGCTCTGGCACTGGCCGGCTTTGCCGCTACCGAGGGTCTGCGTCCTGTTGGCGATGCCCAGTGGCAATCCACCGGTGACTCTGGCGAACCCACCTTTAACCGCGCGGGTGAGGGCGCTCTGGGTTCGGTGCGTTCGGGTTCTTTGGAAACCGCCAATATCGACATTACCGAAGAGCTGGTGTCGTTGATCTCTGCGCAGCGCAATTTCCAGGCCAATGCGCAGGCTATCGAGACCGCAAACACCCTGACTCAGACGATCATCAACCTGCAGATTTAAGGCGCTTGAGGGCGGCGTGATGCCGCCCTTTTTGCTCGCTGATGATCCGCACGTAAGGAGAAACCAGATGGACAAGATGGTGCATACCAGCCTTCGCTCAATGCAGGGCATCATGAACCGCCAGACCGCTATTGCCAATAATATGGCCAATGCGAACACCACCGGTTTCCGCAGCGAGATCGTCAGCGCGCAGGCGCTTTACCTCAATGGGGATACCCTTGATAGCCGCGCGACGGTCAAGGAATATGTCCTGGATGCCGATATGAACCCCGGCTCGGTAAACAGCACCGGTCGGCCGCTGGATATCGCGATACAGGGCGATGCCATGCTGGCGGTGCAAGCACCCAATGGCGAGGAAGCCTATACAAGACGCGGTGATTTGCAGCTGACCGAAAGCGGTCTGGTCACCACCGGCGATGGTTTCCCGGTTTTGAGCCGCAGTGGGCCGCTGATCCTGCCTGCTGCCGATGAAATTCGCATTGCCGATGATGGCGGTGTCTGGGTCGTTCCGCCGGGTGGTGACCCGATGCAGCCACAACAGGCTGGCCAGCTCAAAATCGCCAGTCCGCAGGGTAGTGAGATCGTCAAGCATACGGACACATTGTTCCATGTGCGCGGCGGCGGCATCTTGCCTGACGACCCCAATGGCCGTCTGATTACCGGCGCTCTGGAAGGGTCTAACGTCAATATGACTCAAGCACTGGTCGATATGATCGAAACCAGCCGCGCCTGGGAAGCACAGGTCAAACTGCTCACCACCGCGCAGGAGCTCGATGAATCAGGCGCCAGCGTGATGCGGATGCCAACTTGATCCGCCAAGATAGCCGATAGGAGAATAGCATGAGCAATTCCGCACTTCAGGTCGCCCGCACCGGGCTCGACGCACAGAACACCCGCATGCGGGTGATCGCCAACAATCTGGCCAATGTGAACACCACCGGCTTCAAACGCGACCGGGCGCAATTTCAAACGCTGGCCTATCAGCAGGTGGTGCAGAAGGGTGCGCAATCGGACCAGATCAACCAATATGCCATAGGCCTGTCGCTCGGCACCGGCGTGGAAGTCTCCGGCACCGCGCGGATTGAAACCCAGGGATCGATTCAGAATACCGGCAATGCGCTCGACATTGCGATTGAAGGTGCGGGCTATTTTCAGGTGCAGATGCCTGATGGCACGCTCGCTTTTACCCGCGCGGGCAATTTCAACATGACCCAGCAGGGCCAGATTGTGACGTCTGAAGGCCTCCCGCTCTTCCCGCAGGTGCAGGTGCCGCAGGGCGTTACCAATATTACCATCGGCAATGACGGCATTATCTCGGCCACCATTGCAGGCCAGGCCGAACCGACCCAGCTGGGCCGTATCGAGATCGCCAATTTCATCAACAATGCCGGTCTTCAGCCGCTTGGCAACAATCTGCTGCAGCAGACGGCAGCCAGTGGCCCGCCCCTGGTGGGTGCGGGCGGCATCGAAGGGCGCGGCCTGTTGCGTCAGGGGGCGCTGGAAGGCTCGAACGTCAATATCGTCGAAGAACTGGTCGATATGATCGAGACGCAGCGTGCCTATGAGGTCAATTCCAAGATGATCTCGGCGACAGACGAAATGCTGCAATTTGCCAACCAGAATATGTGATCTGTTGAGTAGGGAACCAGAAACCATGGCTTTCATGCCCCCGATATTGCGCATTGCGCTGCTCTCTTCGCCGCTGCTTCTGCTCAACGCCTGTATGGGCGTGGGTGAGGTGCGGCCCAGCCCGGCCTTTGCCGCCACGCCACCAACTCCCATGGCGGTCCCGGCCAATGGCGCGATTTTTCAGGCGAGCAATGGCTATGCCTCACTGATAAGCGGTAATCGCGCCGCGCGGGTCGGTGACCTGCTGACGATCGTCTTGGTCGAGCAGACACAGGCGGCCAAGTCCAACAGCGCCGCGACCGATCGCTCGGGCGGTTTTGGGCTTAACCCGCCAACGACCGGGCCTTTCAGCCTGTTTGATCCGAGTGATGTCGGCGCCAGCGGAAACCTGAATTTCAACGGTTCGGGTAGCGCGCAGCAGTCCAATTCGCTGCAGGGCCAGATCAGCGTCACGGTGGCGCAGGTCTATCCCAATGGCACCATGCTGGTGCGCGGCGAGAAGCTGATGCGGCTCAATCGTGGCGATGAATTTGTGCAGTTTAGCGGTATCGTCCGCGCGGTCGATGTTGGGCCGGAAAATGTTATTCCCTCCACCCGCGTTGCTGATGCCCGGATCAATTACAGTGGTGCCGGAGAAATTGCTGAGGCGAGCCGACAAGGCTGGCTGCAGCGTTTCTTCAGCATGATCAGTCCGTTCTGATGGGGGTGATTATGAGTAAAGCCAAGATCATCCTTAGTGCGTCGTCATTGCGAGGAGCGAAGCGACGCGGCAATCCAGAGCAGGTGCGTGTTGCCCTGGATTGCTTCGCTACGCTCGCAATGACGCGTTTTAAAAAAATTGGCAAAGCGCTGAATCTTAAAGGCTCAGCAGGCCTGCTGCGTCGCATCGCCATGCTTCTGGTGCTGGTGTTTGGCCTTGCCGCCAGCCCGGCACAGGCAGAACGGGTCAAGGATCTCGGCACCTTTCAGGGCCTGCGTGTCAACCAGTTGACCGGTTATGGCATCGTTGTCGGCTTGGCGGGCACGGGTGATGATAACCTGGAATATGCCACTCTCGGCGTGCGTGGCGTTGCCAATCGCTTTGGTCTGGCGCTGCCGCCGGGTCTTAATCCGGCAACACGTAATGCTGCTGCCGTAATGGTGACTGCAGAATTACCCGCCTTTGCCAAGCCCGGCCAGCGTATTGATGTCACGGTATCGGCGTTAGGCCAGGCACGTTCATTGCGCGGTGGCACTTTGGTGCTGGCGCCGCTTATCGGTGCTGATGGTCAAATCTACGCCATGGCGCAGGGCAACCTTGCCGTTGGTGGTCTTGGTGTTGAAGGCATTGATGGCTCGACAACCACCGTCAATATCCCCTCGGTTGGCCGTATCGCTGGCGGCGCAACAGTCGAGCGCGCGGTTGTTACCGGCTTTGAAAATTCTCCCTATCTATCCTTCAATCTCGATCAGGCGGACCTCACCACCGCAATGCGCGTTGCCGATGCGATCAATGCTGAATTTGGCGATGGCATGGCAATGGCGGATGATGGCGTATCGATCCGCATTGCCGCGCCTGCCAGCCCACAGCAGCGGGTCATGATGATGAGCGCGATTGAGAATATCGCGGTAACGCCAGCCGAAGCGGCTGCGCGCGTTATCGTCAATGCCCGCACCGGCACGGTCGTGATTAATGGCGCGGTGCGGATCAGTCCCGCTGCGGTCAGCCATGGCACTTTGACGGTGCGTGTCGAGGAAGACCCGTTGGTGGTTCAGCCCGAACCGTTTAGCCGCCGCGCCGAAACCGCGATCGAAGAAGACAGCACCATCGAGATTGATAACCCACCTGTGGGGGCAAGCATCGCGCGCGGTGCGTCGCTCTCCGAGATTGTCGAATCGATCAATGCGCTTGGCGCAGCCCCCAGCGATCTGGTCGCGATATTGGAGGCGCTGAAACAGGCCGGCGCGCTGACGGCGGAGCTGGTGATCATATGACGGATATGGGTTCTTTTCTCGCCGCTTCCGGCAAGCGCGTGACATCCTCTACCGAGGGTGTCGCGCCGCTTGGCGTGAATGCAACCAACAAAGCCAAAGACGATGACGCGGCACTGCGTCAGGCTGCCGAAGCGTTTGAGGCTGTGTTTTTGCGCCAGATGATCGGCTCGATGCGCAGCGCTTCGCTGGGTGAGGATTTGCTTGGCAATGATGCCAGCGAGCAATTCCGCGATATGGCCGATGCCCGCCTTGCCGATAGCATGGCTGAGCAGCAAAGTTTCGGCATTGCAGAACTTTTGCTTAAACAATTTGGCCAGAGTCCGTCACAAACTGTATCGGCGGATGGGCTGTCATTCGGCGATGCTGACGCTGGAGACAAGCAATGAGCTCACTTCTCAACATCGGCCGTTCCGGTCTGTCGGTGCACAGCCGCGCCTTGCAGACCGTTTCCAACAATATCGCCAATGCTGAGAACCCTGATTATGTTCGGCGCAATACCCAGATCGCCGACCAGACCGTTACCGGGACCACCAGCCCGTTGTACAAAGCGCAAACCGGGCTAAGCGGCGCGCGTGTCACCGGCTATGGACGCTCCAGTGATGCGTTTCTCGAAGCCTCCGCCCGTCTAAGCGGCGCGACGCTGGTGCGCACCGAAACCACAACAGCCTGGATGACAACGGTCGAAACCGCGCTGGACAATGGCGGCAGCAATGTCGGCGCGCAGATGACCCAATTCTACGCCCGCGGCGAAGAGCTGGCCTCTGCTCCGTTTGACAATGCGCTGCGTGTGACGTTCCTCAATGATATTGATGCGACGATCGGAGCATTCCAAAGCACAGCGGCCAATATCGAGTTTTCGCTCGGCCAGATGCGTGAGTCAGCAAATACAGAAGCAGCAGCGCTGAACCAGGGCCTCACGGCTCTGGGCCGGATCAACACCGAACTTCTCGGCAGCCGTCCTGACAGCCAGCAACGCGCGGCCCTGCTCGATCAGCGCGATGGTGCTTTGGCGGCGATTACCGAGCGACTGGATGTTGATATCAGTTTTGATACCAATGGCGCTGCGCGGCTCAGCTTTGGCGGTCAGGATCTGGTGGTGCGTGGCGATGTTGCTACCGTCTCTCTGGCAGAAAATGCTGATCGCAGCCTCACAGTACAGGTCAATGGCACCGCGACGCAGACACCGGGCAATGGTTTGCTCGCCGGGCTGAGCACCGCCATGGTGCAGACTGGTGAAAGTCTCGATAATCTGGATGCACTAGCAGTGCAATTTGCCGACAATATCAATAGCTGGCAGGCGGCGGGTCGCACCGATGCCGGTGCTGCCGGTGCGCCTCTGGTCGGCATAACCGCAGGCGCTGCCAGCCTGACCCTCCTCAGCAACGATCCGGCAGCATTGGCACTGGCATCGCCTGCAGGCGTCGCCAACGGCAATATTCTCAATCTCTCCACTCAGCGTGGCCCGGGCGGGGCTGAGCAGGGCTGGAACACCATTGTGGCCACCCATGCCAATCTGCTTTCCACCGCGCGCAGTGAACAAAGCGCCGCCACCGCACTGGATCAAACAGCCCGCGCCGCGCGCGATGCGACAGCGCGGGTAGATATTGACCGCGAAACCGCCGATCTGATCCGTCTGCAACAGGCCTATGAAGCCTCTGCGCGTATCATCCAGGTGGCGCGTGAAACCATGCAATCGATTCTGGCTATATTCTGAGGCGGAGGGTGAACCCATGGTAGAATCCATCAATCGCAACCGGCCGCCCGTTGCTGTTCAGAATCAGCTCAACCTGTCAGAGGCAATTGACGAAGAAAACCGAGCCATTTCAACGCAGCGCCGCCTAAATCGCGCCTCTGATGATCCGCAGGGCTGGGTCGAGATTTCCAGCCTCTCGCGCCAGCAAAGCAATGAACAGGCGTGGACCAACAATATCGGCCGCGCCCAGACCCGCGCCAGCCAGGCGGAGTCTGCGCTCGACACGATGAGTTCTATCCTGATCCGCGCGAATGAGCTGCTGGTTCAGGCCGCCAATGGCACGCTCAACGACAATGACCGTGAGGGTATCGCGCTGGAAATGGAAGGCGTGCTCGAAACCATCCGCGATCTTGTGGTACTGGATGATGGCTATGGCGGCGAGCTTTTCCCGCCAGACCCGCTTTCCATTCCCATTGGTGAAGACCGCAATATTACCGCGACGCCATCACTGGATGAACTGACCACGAATATCGGCCCAGCCGGCGAGACGCTGGAGCAGGTGCTGACCAATACGATCGACGCAGTGCGTACCGGCACTACAGCCGATCGCCAGAACCGTCTGCCAGCGGTCGATGCTGCGATTGAGCGCATCAGCACCATGCTGACCCAGCAGGGTGTGACGAGCAATACGCTCGAGGCAGCCCGGGTGCAGTATGAAGACAGCAACCTGGCGCTTGCCGAGCGGCGTTCCGCGATTGAAGATACCAATGTTGCCGAGGCAATCACCCGGTTGCAGTCGCTCAGCACCAGCCTTGAAGCGGCACAGGCTGTTTACGCCCGGATCGAACAGCGCAGCTTGCTCGACTTTATCTGACCTAAACCTATGGGCTTTCATTGATCTCCTGCTTTTCAATCTCGTCGGCCCCGCGCAGGCGGGGCCAAGGCTATATTTTATTCTCACGCAAAGACGCTAAGGCGCAAAGAAGGTTTTGTGTTTTGGGCAACCCCTTCGCGTCTTTGCGTCTTCGCGTGAGTCAAAGCCCTGGCCCCGCCTGCGCGGGGCCGACGGAATTGGCGAGAGACCTATCCTATCACCCTTAATCACAACGCCTTTTCGCCGTTACACCTCAATAGGGACGGCTTCCGACAGGAACTCTCCCCCTGGTCATTTAACATTGGGGTACAAACATGTTGGTAGCTGTCGGACTTGTCATATTGATCGTCATGGTCTTTGGCGGCTTTATCATTTCAGGCGGAGATATTGGCCCGGTTCTGGCGGCATTGCCGTTGGAGATGATGATCATTGGCGGCGCAGGCGTTGCCGCAATCATCACCGGTAACTCCATGCATCAGGTCAAGGCGCTGGGCGGTGGCTTTAAGCGCGTCTTTGTCGGTCCCAAATATAAGCGCGAGGATTTCCTCAACTGCATCTTTCTCACCTCCAAGCTGATGAAGATTCTGCGCATGGATGGCCCGGTCGCGCTGGAAGCGCATGTGGAAGACCCGCAAAGCTCGGCGATCTTTGCCGAATATCCCAAATTGCTGGCGGACAAGGTACTGGTTGCGCTGATCTGTGACTCGCTGCGGCTGGTGGTTGTGTCCTCGGGCGATCTTGATCCGCATTCGGTTGAAGAAGTGATCGATCAGCATCTCAAAACCCACCACAAAGAAGCCATGGGCCCTGCGGACAATCTGCAATGGCTGGCCGATGCGCTGCCCGCTTTGGGCATTGTCGCGGCGGTCCTGGGCGTGGTTAAAACCATGGGCTCTATCGACAAGCCGCCAGCGGTCTTGGGCGGCATGATCGGCTCTGCATTGGTCGGCACATTTCTCGGCGTGTTGCTGGCGTATGGCATTGTCGGCCCGATGGCCAATCGCTGCAAGCACAGCATTGAAAGCGATCTGGCGATCTATGACATCGTCAAGCAGATCATCATTGCCAGCCTGCATGGCCATCCACAGCCATTGGTGATCGAGGCTGCGCGTTCGGGGCTTGAACATGAGAACCAGCCTAGCTTTGCCGAAGTGTTTGACGGGTTGAGGGCGCGCTAAGCCATGGCTGCGGCGAAATCTGCCAAGAAAGACAATCAGCGTCCGATCATCGTCAAGAAGATCATCGCGGATGACCATGACGGCCATCATGGCGGTGCGTGGAAAGTTGCCTATGCCGACTTCGTGACCGCGATGATGGCGTTCTTCCTGTTGATGTGGCTGCTCGGCGCGACTGATGAAAAGCAACGCAAGGCCTTGGCGGATTACTTCACCCCGACGCTGGTAGAACTGAAGCAAGGCAGTGCAGGCTCGAATGGCGTATTTGGCGGTGAGTCGATTGTTGCCCGTGACGATTATCCGCACGCTATTGGTCAGACTGGGGATCGTTCCCTGACCATTCCAAAGGATGCCACCGGTGTCGAGGACAGGGGTGGGCGGTCTAAGCGCTCACTGCAGAAGGTCGCCTTTGAGGCATTGCGTGAGGAACTGGAGCAGCGGCTCAACAAACGTCCTGATCTGGTCCAACTGTCGAACAATGTCCGCTTTACCCATACACGTGAAGGATTGCGTATTGATCTTGTCGACGAGGCTGACTTTGCGATGTTCAGCCTTGCGACGGATAATCTGTCGCCCCGCGCAAAACTGCTGCTGGAAGAAGTTGCCGATGTTGTCACGACACTGTCCAATCCGGTGATTGTGCGTGGTCATACGGACAGCCTGCCCTATGCCTCGGGTAAGGTGATGAACAACTGGATGCTCTCAACCGCGCGCGCCGAAGCGACCCGTAAAGCCCTGGTGGATGGTGGCGTCGAAGTATCGCGTATGCACAGAATTGAAGGGGTGGCGGACCGCGAACCGTTCAATGCGGCAGACCCTGCCGATCCGCGCAACCGCAGAATGTCGATCACTCTGGTCTATATGGATGGCCAGTCACGTGCCGATATCGAGATGGCCAAGCGCGGTATAGCTGACGAGAATGTGCCGGAGAGCTGAATGCTCTAGCCAGTGGTCTGGTATAGCTGCAGAAACTTGTCTGTGCCACGCGCGACGCGCTCGGCAATCTCGCCTTGCTCAAGCGCCGCACGGGCATGCAGGCGAAACTCGAGATCGGCAAAGCCTTTCCAAAGGCTGAGCAGATCTTCGGCGCCTTCTATCGGATTATCTATTGTAAGTTCGCCGCGCTTTGCAGCCTCGGCCAGGACATTGGCCAGACGCTCGCGGCATTGGCCGGGGCCAACAGCAAAGAAGCGGTGGGCCAGGCCAGGGTGCTCGGCCAGATCCTGCGCCAATATGCGTTCCATCGAGACATGATCAGGGTCAAACAGAAAAGCGAGCAACGCCTCGCCAAAGCCATTGAGCCGGGTTTTGAGATCGGCCCCCTCAACCCTTTTGCCGATCAGCATTTCGCTCATGCTGTCCGATTGCTGTTTGACCACCGCCTCGAACAGCGTCGGCTTGTCGCCAAAGCGATTATAGATGGTGACTTTCGAGACGCCCGCCCTTTGCGCTATCTCCTCAATCGCGGCGCTACCCAATCCTTTGGTAAAAAAGACTTTGCGTGCTGCCCGCAATATCGCCTGATGCTTTTCCGGGTCGCGCGGGCGACCGCCGGGGTGCGGGGTTTTTGAGGCCGCTTCCGGTGTCTGTTCATCGATGGGCGAGGAGAGTTTTTCAGACAATAAAGGAACCTTTTGAGAAATTGAACATTGACGTTCAGTAACTAAGGGCTAGTTAGTAAACGCAATCGTTCATTATCATGAGTCGGACGCCGAAGCAAATGCCAGAAGATCAACGGGGCAAAGCGCAAATGGGTCCAAAGCTTTTGTCAGATCAACAATTTAAGGGTTCTGCATGAACTGGATTGCCATCAGAATGCTGACCGGAGACAGGACCAAATTTTTGGGCCTGCTCTTCGGCGTCGCCTTCTCGACGCTGTTGATCAGCCAGCAGGTGACCATCTTTGTCAATCTGTTGATGCGCGGCGCCAGCGCGGTGGAGGACGTCTCCACCGTGGAAATCTGGGTGATGGACCCATCGGGTCGTACTGCAGATATCACCTTCCCCATGCCCTCTACCGCATTGGAGCGGGTGCGCGGGGTTGATGGGGTCGACTGGGCGGTACCGTTTATTCGTGCTTCGGCCAATGTGCGTACGCGTGAGGGTGATCTGGAGGGTGTTACCGTGGTCGGCGTTGATGACGCGACCCTGATCGGCCTGCCTCGCGACGTACTCACCGGCAATCGCAATGCACTCGCGGCGCCCGATGCCGTATTTATCGATGATGTAGGCTCGCGCCGGCTTTTCCCGTCCAGCGAAGCGGCGATGAATACCCGTTTGGAGTTGAATGACCAGCGCGCGATCATCCGCGGCATTGTCGACGCGACCCCGACTTTCACCTCGCAGGTGACGCTCTACACTCGCTATTCGAATGCGCTCAATTTCGTCCCCGGCACGCGTAACCGTATGAGCTTTGTGCTGGTGCGCACTGAAGAGGGGCGCGATCCGGTCGAAGTCGCGCGGCATATTGAAAAGGTCACCGGCCTCAAGGCGCGCACACGGCAGGAATTTGCCGATGACGGGATTAACTTCATCATCGAGAATACCGGTATCCCGGTCAATTTCGGGATCACCGTAGCGTTAGGGTTTATTGTCGGTGTGGCGATTGTCGGGCTGACCTTCAGCCTGTTTATCCGCGATAACATCAAGCAGTTTGGTGCGCTGAAAGCCATAGGCGTCACCAATAACAAGATTCGTCTGATGGTGGCCTGTCAGGCGGGGCTGGTCGGTCTGATCGGCTATGGCATCGGCATCTTTCTCGCGGTGCTGTTTATCTACACCACCGAAGCGATTGATACCTTCAAAGGCTTTTATACCCCTTGGCAAATTCCATTGCTGACAGCGGTAGTGACGATTGTGATGATCATGCTCACCGGCTTTATCGCCCTGCGTGAGGTTATCAATACCGAGCCTTCGGAGGTGTTCCGATGAGCCAGCAAGCGCTATCTACTGCCCAACCTGTCCCGTTACAGGTGATCGAAAATGCCGCGATATCGGTACGCGGGATCGTCAAGGAATTCCCGGTCGGTGACGGCTTTATCCGGGTGCTGCACGAGATTGACGCCGATATTCGCCCTGGCGAGCTGACCTATCTTGTCGGTGAGTCCGGTTCGGGCAAGACGACGATGATCTCAATCATCGCTGGGATCATGTATCCGACTGAGGGAAGTGTCCGTGTTTTCGGCACCGACATTTACGATTTATCGGACAATCAGTTGGTCCAATTCCGGCTCGATAATATTGGCTTCGTTTTCCAGCAATATAACCTCTTGCCGACGCTGACAGCGGCGGAAAATGCCGCCGTCCCATTAATCGCTGCCGGGGTGCCGCGCGCTGAGGCCGAGGATCGCGGGCGCGAAATGCTGGAAAAGCTGAATATCGGCGACCAAGCCGACAAGCTGCCGCGCCAGCTATCAGGTGGTCAGCAACAGCGCGTCGCGATCAGCCGCGCCTTGGTGCATGAACCCAAGCTGGTGGTCTGTGACGAGCCGACGGCTGCACTCGACGCCATGTCCGGGCGGCGGGTGATGGACCTGCTGCGCGAAGTGGCGCTGTCCGAAGAGCGGGCTGTCATCATCGTGACCCATGACAATCGCGTCTTCGATCTGGCCGACCGCATCTTGCAGATGGAGGATGGCCGCATCACCCATGATGGCAAGGAGATGCCCGATGGTCATTGATGCTCCTCTTATAGCCTCTGGTACAAATCATCTCCCTCTCCCCGGCGGGGAGAGGGTCGAGGTGAGGGGGAGCGAAGGCCATAGGCCGAGCGTCCCAGCCATCAGCATGGCACACCCTCACCCAACCCTCTCCCTCAAGGGAGAGGGCTATAATGCTGACCAGCCACTGCAATCCTTTTCCATTCTCTCATCCTTTGTGCCTTCAGGGGACCGCCCATGAAAAAACTCAGCTTCTCTCGTCAGATATTGCCGATCATCGCCATTATCGGGGTGATTGCCGCCGCCTATATGGTGTTTGCCTCGCAACCTGATGACTCGACCACTGACCCTGAACTTGTCCCGGCAACGGCCCCTGAAGAGCAGGATGGCAGCGTAGCCGGAGCCGGTGTTGTCGAGCCATCGAGCGAGCTTATCGATATCGCGCCGGAAATTGCCGGGGTAGTGTCCGAGCTGTTTGTCAGCCCCGGCGATACTGTCAGCAAGGGGCAGGCGCTTTTCACGATCGATGCCCGCGATGCCTCCGCTGCCAGGCGCGAAGCAGAAGCGCGGGTGCAGCGTCTGAAAAGTAGCATTGCCGCCTCGCAGGTGACGCTCAACAATGCGCGTCAGCAATTGGGGCTGTACAAGGACATTTCCGACAGCCGCGCCTTCTCCAAGCGTGAGGTGATTGATCGTGAATCGGCGGTGCGCGATGCGGCTGCACGGCTGCAACTGTCGCGCGCCGAATTGCAGGAGGCACAGGCGCAATTATCGCGGGCGAAGGTGACACTTGACCGCCTGATCGTCCGCGCGCCGATTGAAGGCGAAATTCTTGACGTCAATATCCGCCCCGGCGAATTCGCCGCGACTAACCAGATGGGCAATAATGCGGAACCCGCGATCACCATGGGCGACACCACGCCGCTGCATGTCCGCATCGACGTTGATGAGAATGAGATTGAGCGCCTGTCGCTGGGTGAAGCAGCGGTGGTCAGCCCGCGCGGCAATGGCGAGCAAAAGGTGAAAGTCGCCTATGTCCGCTCCGAACCGCTGGTAACCCCCAAGCGCTCACTCACCAACTCGTCATCCGAGCGCGTCGATGTGCGGGTGCTGCAGCTGATCTATGCGCTGCCGGAAAGCGATCATGGTCTGTTTATCGGTCAGCAGGTTGACGCCTTTGTGCCGGGCAAGAAGGCAGAGGCCAGCGAGAAACCCGCCGACAAAGCGGAGGCGGGATAATGCGCCGCATATCCCATAGGCACCTGTTATGGCCGCTATTGGCGAGTACATCGCTGCTGGCCGGATGTATAACCGGTAACAGCCCGCCCGCACCGGAAACGGTATTGCTACCCGATAGCTTTGCAGCACCCGTAGCCACCACGGAGCAGGTGGAGGATATCGCAGGACTGCTACCGGTCAATGATCCCGGCTTTATCGCACTGCGTGACACAGCGCTGCAAACTGCTCCCGATCTGGCCGCCGCTCTGGCGCGGATCAATATTGCCCGTGCTGGACTGCGCGGTGCGGGTGCGGCGCGGTTGCCCAATGTCACGGGTCAAGCCAATGTCACCCAGCAGCGGATCAACCCGGCCCAATTTGGCGGTGTCGGAGGCGATGATGCCCCGGGCGGTTTTGCCATTCAACAGGACCAGACGATTTTCAGCACCTCGATCGATGCCAGTTGGGATGCGGATCTGTTTGGACGATTGAAAGCGGCTCAGCGCGCTGCAACACTGCGTTTGGACGCGAGCAATGCCGATGCTGCGGCCACCCGGCTGGCGCTAACGGCGGATATTGCGCTCAACGTCACTGATTATCGTGCAGTAGCGGCGCGGCGTTCTGTAATCGATGCCGAGATTGCCGATCTACAAGGACAGGAAGCCCTGACAGCCCAGCGAGCCAAAGCCGGACTGGTGCCCGAATTTGATACGGTGCGGGCGCAATCGCTGTTGCGCCGTGCTGAATCGCGTCGCGCGCCTTTGGTGGCAGAGGAAGGCGCGATATTGGCACGGCTGGCAACGCTGACCGGACAATCGGTGCAGCAGGTACAGGCGCAATTGGGCGAGGGCGGGGCATTAGCTCTTACCGGTATTGCCAAACCTGCGCTCACCGTACCTTCGACCTTGCTCCGCGCCCGACCCGATGTCCTGGCGGCGGAGTACCGCCTTGCCGCTGCCGATGCCGATCTTGCCTCTGCGGTTCGCGAACAATATCCGACCTTTTCCATTCAGGCGAGTCTCGGCCTGATCGCGCTGGCGCTGGGTGATCTGTTCAGCGATGATGCGATTATCGGCTCTGTGGTTGGCGGCGCGACCGTGCCGTTGCTCGATTTTGGCCGCATCGGCGCGCGCATTGACCAACGTGAGGCCGAAGCCGCGCTGGCTTTTGCAGATTACCGCCGGATTCTATTTACTGCTCTCGGTGATGTTGAGGCTTCGCTTGTGGCGGTGGATGCAGCAGATGCGGAAACCGCCTCGTTGCAGCAACAGGCGGTGACTGATCGCGATGCCGCCAAGCTTGCGGACATTCGCTATCGCAATGGTCTGGATGATTTTCTTACCGTGATTGATGCCCAGCGCAATGCCAACGCCTCAGCGGAAGCCTTGGTAATCTCTCAGGCCAATGCGCAACGCCAGCGCATCGCGCTCTATCGCGCCATTGGTGGCGAGCCTCAAATTGCAACCGAAACCGCCGATGCAACGCAGGCAAGGGAGGCGCCCTAAGGCTGTTTTTCCTGTTTTGAGACAAGCGCCTGAACTCCCCCTCTCAGGCGCTTTACCGGGGCTCTTCTCCTCCCCCTCCTTGGAACCCCGGGCAAGCAAAAGGGGCGACCCACAAAGTGGATCGCCCCTTTTGTTATTTCGTTTCCCCTCCCGCTTGCGGGAGGGGCTAGGGGAGGGAGTATTACCAGATGCGGATGCGCTCTTCGGGTGGCAGATAGAGTTCATGGTCTTCAGTCACATTGAACGCTTTATACCATTCATCAAAATTCCGTACGATGCCGTTGACACGGAAATCCGCTGGCGAGTGTGGATCAGTCTTGAGCTGACGGCGAAGATATTCCTCGCGCGATTTGTTACGCCAGACCTGCGCCCAGGCCATGAAGAAGCGCTGATCGCCGGTCAGGCCGTCAATCACCGGTGCTTCCTCACCATTGAGCGACAGCTTATAGGCGCGATAGGCCATGGAAAGGCCGCCCAGATCACCGATATTCTCGCCCAGGGTGAGCTGTCCGTTGACGCAGGTTTCGCCATCATCGAGCGGGCACAGCTTGTTATACTGGGCGACGAGTGCGCTGGTCAGCTGTTTGAAATTGCTTAGGTCTTCCTCGGTCCACCAGTTGCGCAATGTGCCATCACCATCGGACTTCGCACCCTGATCGTCAAAGCCATGGCCCATTTCATGGCCGATCACGCCGCCAATCGCGCCATAGTTGACCGCAGGATCTGCCGAGAGGTTGAAGAAGGGTGGTTGCAGGATAGCCGCCGGGAAAACAATCTCGTTGCGGTTGGGCGAATAATAGGCATTCACTGTCTGTGGCAGCATAAACCACTCGGTCTTGTCTATCGGCTGACCGAGCTTGGACAGCATGTCTTCCAATCCCCATTTGCCGGCGGCCATTGTGTTGGCAAAAGCATCACCGGGGGTCACTTCGAGATCATCATAGGTCTCGAACTTCTCGGTATAGCCGATTTTGGGCGTAAACTTGGCCAGCTTGTCCCGCGCCGCGACTTTGGTTTCATCGCTCATCCAGCTGATATCATCCAGATTGGCGGCCATTGCCTTGCGCAGATTTTCGACCAGCTCGTCCATCGCGGCCTTGTTCTCCGGAGGGAAATAGCGCGCGGCATAGACTTTGCCGACGCCTTCGCCCAGAGCGCCTTCGACAGCGCTGACGGCGCGTTTCCAGCGGGCACGTTGCTCTTTTGCGCCGCTGAGCTTCTTGCCGTAGAAATTAAAGCGGGCTTCATCGATGTCGCTGGGCAGAACCGAAGCCGCATCGGAGAGGAGATGCGCCTTGAGATAGGCTTGCCATGTTGCCAGAGGCGCTTCATTGGCCAGCTTGAAAAGGCCCGGAATACCTGCGCCCAGTTTTGAAAGCTGTTCTGGAGTCAGGCTGTTTGCTTCAACTTCTTCGGCCGTCGGCGTCAATTGGCGAATGACGAAACCATCATGATCACCAATGCCCAATTCGGTCATAAAGGTTTCGACCGGAAAGCCATCAGCCATTGCGATCAATTCTGCGCGGCTGACCTTGTTGTAGGTGAGGTCGCGATTACGACCCAATGCACGGTCCCAATGCTGTTCGGCAATCTGCCGCTCGAGACCGTAAACCGATTCCGCCGCTGCCGCCGGGTCTTCATATCCGGCTTTCCCCAGCAGGAAGGTCAGATATTCCTTATAGGCAGTGCGCAGTTCCAGATTGCGCTCGGTATCGTCGAGATAATAGCTACGATCCGGCAGGCCGAGGCCCGACTGGTTGACATAAAAGGTATATTCGTCGGTCTTTTTGCTATCGACATCGACCCAACCACCCATGGGCGCAGACAACCCGGTCATGGCAAAGGCCTTGGCCAGGTCCTCGCGGTTCTGGATGGCAAGAATGGCGTCCATATGCTGCTGCACAGGCGCTAGGCCAGCAGCATTGATGGCATCCACATCCATATAACTATTGTAATAAGCGGCAATCTTGCCTTCGAGTGTTGCCGGGTCGGGTTGCTCGGCGGCAAGTTCCTCAATGATCTTGCGCACGCGCTGCTCGGACTTCTCGGCCAATAGGGTAAAGCCGCCATAGCGCGAGCGATCGGCAGGGATTTCAAACGTATCGACCCATTTACCGTTAACATGCATGAAGAAGTCATCGCCGGGGTGCACGCTGTCTTTCACCAATGTGGTGTCGACACCCCAATCGCCCCAATAGTCGCGCGCTGTGGTGGTGATGCCGTTATTTGCAGCGGCGTCTTCTTCCGCTACCAGCAGCATATGGTTGTGATTGTCACCATCTTCGTCATGTGCCGCCTGCGCGGCGGTGATACCAGAAACAGCCAGAGCCAGCACAGATGCGGCACCAAACAGCTTTTTCATAATCTACTCCCCAATCGGTTTCATTTGATACTTTACGTCAGATTTGTACCTAGATTGATGTTATGACAATGGCAAAAATGGTTCTGCCAATGGCAAAGCTGCTTCGATAACCGTCATTTCTGTGTCGAGGCCGTAACGTCTCCTCACAATCACCTAAATCTCATTGCCATCCGCCCTTGGACTGCTAAGGGCCGTGCGCAATGGTGATTACCGTTCTTCTGCTGATTGTCGGGCTGGCGCTGCTGATAGGTGGCGGCGAATTGCTGGTGCGTGGCGCCGTGCGACTGGCGGATCGCCTTGGGGTCAGCCCGTTGATTGTCAGCATCGTGATTATCGGCTTCGGCACCTCGGCGCCGGAGCTTGCAGCGAGTATAGAGGCCAGCCGTATCGGCTCTCCCGGCATTGCCTGGGGCAATGTGATCGGTTCCAACCTCGCCAATAGCCTGTTGATCCTCGGCGCGACCGCAACGGTAGGACGATTGGCAGTAACGAGGGCACCCTTGTGGCGCGATGGTGGGCTGGTGCTGGTGGCGACTTTGATGCTGTGGATATTGGCGTCGGACGGCAATATCGGGCGCGGCTGGGGCATCGCCATGGTAGCTTTGCTGATCAGCTATCTGACCTATGCGGTGATCCAGGAGAAGCGTGCGAGTGGCGCGACGGCAGCGGGTGATGCCGGTATTGCCCATGCCGGATCACGCGGTGTCGGGGAGGGGCCTGCCGAAGCGCTGGACGATGTTACCGACGACGCACGCGAAATTGCCATCGAACCGGAAACCACAGGTCTCGCCGCCCTTTACTATAATTACCCCATGGCTTCCGCCATCATCATATTGCTGGTCGGGCTGGGTATGATCCTGACCGGTGGTTCGCTGCTGGTGGAACAGGCGGTAGCGATTGCCGGTGCATTCGGACTCAGCGAAACACTGATTGGCATCACTGTGATTGCTATGGGCACCTCTGCGCCCGAATTGGTAACCTCGCTGGTGGCCGCCTGGCGCAATCAGGGTGAAATTGCCGTCGGCAATGTCATGGGCTCCAACATCTATAACATCCTTGGCATTGGCGGTACCGTGGCTATTCTTTCGCCCAAGGGTTTCCCGGATGCGCTGATAACCCCTGATCTGCCCATCCTGATGATGTCGGCAATCTTGATGATCCTCTGCGCGGCCACGCATTACAGCATCTTCCGCCGCGAGGGCATGCTGCTGCTGCTATGCTATTTCGGCTATATCGGCTGGAAAGTCGTAACTATCGCTGGGGCGTGACAGCTTTCCTTGCTGGCGATATAGCTTGCTGACAGAGTCATAATAATAGCAACAGCAGGCATCTGTGCCTGTCAGGGGAAGCATATGCGTGCATGGGTAAGAAACAGCCTGATTTTCATAGGACTGGTGGTCGCGATTTTGGCGATAGCCGCCTATGTCTTGTTGAGCGGCCAGACAGCAGAATATACCATCGAACAGCTAAGCGGCCCCAATCCCGAGATTTCAGACCCGCGCAGCGAGAGTTTTCCGACAATCAAAATTGCTGAAATTACTGGCTGGGGCGATGATGAGTCACCGATCGTTGCCGATGATCTTACTGTTTCGCGCTTTGCCGAGGGGTTGGACCATCCGCGGCAGATGTACCGCCTTCCCAATGGCGATATTCTCGTCGCCGAGACCAATAGCCCGCCAAGAGAAAATACAGGTATTGAAGGCTGGGTCTTTCGCAATCTGATTGCCCGCGCCGGAGCTGGATCAGCTTCGGCCAACCGTATCAGCCTGCTGCGTGATGCGGATGGTGATGGCATTGCCGAACAGAAAAGCGTTTTCCTCGAAGGACTGAACTCGCCCTTTGGCATGGCATTGATAGGCGATACGTTATACGTCGCCAATACCGATGCGGTGCTGGCTTTTCCCTATAGCGAGGGCGATACCAAGATCACCGCAAAGGGTGAGAAGATCGCTGATCTCAATGATTCCAAGCCGAATAATCACTGGACCCGCAACTTGATTGCCTCGGCGGATGGTACGAGCCTGTTCGTTGCTGTCGGCTCCAACAGCAATATTGGCGAAAACGGCATGGACACCGAGACGCAGCGCGCGGCGATCCTGGAGATCCAGCTCGATCTGGATAATGAGTTGCGCGAATATGCCTCGGGTCTGCGCAATCCGGTAGGCATGGATATTCATCCAGAGACAGACGCGCTTTGGACCGTGGTGAATGAACGCGATATGCTTGGTCCCGATCTGGTGCCGGATTATCTTGCCGAAGTTGGCCTGGGCACCCAATTTGGCTGGCCGCATTATTATTATGGCGGTTATCAGGACACACGGGTGGAAGAGCCGCTGCTTCGGGACCTGTCGGATTATATCCGCAAGCCTGATTATGCCTTGGGCGCACATGTTGCGCCGCTGGGTGTCGTATTCTCGCATGAATCGGCTTTTTGTGGCGATTTTGCCAAGGGCGCTTTTATTGCCCGTCATGGCTCGTGGAACCGCAAGCCTGCGGCTGGCTATGATGTCGTCTATGTCGCCTTTGCCGACGATGGCGAACCGACTGAAGCGCTGCCGGTGGATATTCTGACCGGTTTCCTCACCGATGGCGGCGATGCACGCGGGCGGCCGACCATGGTGGAGATTGATGCGACCGGCGCACTGCTGGTCACAGATGATGTCACCGGCATTATCTGGCGTGTAGCCCCCAAGCCCGGGTCATGTCCGGCGGTGGCAGAAACTACAGAGGCTGGCGATACCACAAGCTGATTACGCCCCCGATCCCCGAAACTAAGGATTTTTCATGAACGTAACTGAAGCTGTGCGCACCCGCCGGTCTATCCGCCATTTCCTCGATAAGCCGGTTGAGTTGGAGGTCTTGCGGACTGCGATGGAGACGGCGCAATACTCCCCTTCGGGTGGTAATCTTCAGCCATGGCATGCCGTGGTGCTGACCGGCGAGCCGCTCGACGAGCTTAAAAGCGTCGTGGCCGCAAAATTGCCCCAGGGGCCAGACGGACAGTCACCGGAATATGAAATCTATCCAAAAGGTCTTCAGGAACCCTATCGCACCCGTCGTTTCGCGCTGGGTGAGGCGATGTATGACAGTCTGGAAATCCCGCGCGAGAACAAGATGGGCCGGATGATGCAGATGACGCGTAATTTTCAGGCCTTTGACGCCCCGGTCTGCCTGTTTGTCCATACCCCGAAGAATATGGGACCACCGCAATGGTCCGATATGGGCATGTGGTTGCAATCATTGATGCTGCTGTTGGTAGAAGCTGGTCTCGATAGCTGTCCGCAAGAAGCCTGGTCGGTTTATGGCAAGGAGATTCGCGAAACACTTAAGCTGCCAGAAGATCACATCTTTTTTTGCGGCATGGCGATTGGTTATCGTGACCCGGATGCACCCGTTAACCGCTTTCCGGTACCGCGTGCGCCGATCGATGAGGCATTGCAATTCCGCGGTTTTGCAGAGCTTTGATCCTCTCATAGCGTAAATTTTTGCCCCAATTTGCGACAATTGTGACTTACCGCATCGCGCCTTTCCTCGATGTCTGTTACATACTATAACAGTTGTGAATTCTGTTTCATAAGCTGAAGTCGATGCTCTGGGAGGAGCATTTCTGGGTCGCATAATGAGACGTGTAGGGGATGCAATTGATCGCATTCTCCGCGCGCCGTGAGGGGTATGCGATGCTAAATGATTGGCGCCATTTGTGCGACCGTCTGGTTGCGCCAGAGTCATTCTGCGCACCGAAAAAAATTCGGTCAGCCATATCTTTGAAGGACAGTTCTTATTGCAAGGCTGTGCAGGCCTTGGCCTTGGGTGCTATCATGGCCACCAGCCCGGCCAATGGTCAGGATCGGCCTGTCAGTCTGAGAGATAGTTTCCCCATCGGAACCGGCGGTGATACGTTGTGTCAGGCACAGAGCCGTTCGCTTGATCCGGCCAATATCTCCCCTTTTGACCGCAGTTGGGCAATTGTCTGCCGCGACTCGGCTAAACCCATTGGCTATGTTTTTGCGCTGCGCGAGAGTGCAGGCGATGTCCGCTCGCGTCTGACGGCACGGCGGGCGGATAATGTGACATGCGACAGCAGCGAGGCATGTGTGTGGCGCGAGGGCAATTTGCCCTACACCATTATCAGCCGCGAAACCGGCAAGGTGCACTATGTTGCCGAAGGCTTCACCGCCTATGGCGACGCGCTCAATCTGGCGCTGGAATCGGTGATGACCGACAAGCTGGTGGAAGGTGACATTCGCGTCGTCACCACATCGCTGGGCGATACCGAAGCCTTTGCCCGGGTGCAGGCACTGACACTCGAACCCGATCAGGCGCTGGCCGAGGGCTATCGTCGTAACAACAAGGGCGACTATGCCGATGCCGCGGCCTTCTTTGAGACGTTGGAGCAGCGGCTCACGGGCGAGGAAGAGGGGATTGAACCCGGCGAATTCCTGATCAACCGCGCCCTACAGAAATCCAATCTCGGCGATTTTGCCGAGGCCGATGCTCTTTTTACCGAGGCACAGCAGATACCTACTGATGATCCGGTTCAGGCGCGCCTACGTCGCAATTTTGAAGCCATCCATCTGATTAATCAGCGCAAATATGGTGCCGCCATCAATAGGCTGAACCAGCCTATCGCTGCGATTGTCGACAGTGCGGAAGTGCTGCGTTCCAAGGGAGAGATTACCCGGCCGATTGCCGCGCGGATCAATCGTGATACCGATTTTGGCGATATTTTGGGCTATGTCGATGATCTGAAACTGACGCCCGAGGAGCGCGCGATCATTATCGATGCCCAGGCACGGCATCTGGTCGCGACGGCGCAGCGGCTTTCGGGCCAGCCCGATATTGCTCGCGAAGGCCTGATTTTGGCGCTTGCCGAAGCGGTCAGTGTGCGCGAGGGGCGGGTTGTCTCGATTATCCGATTGCGCACGCAGATCCTCACAGAACTGGGCGTGATTGCGGAAAATCAGGGTAATTTTGCCGAGGCAGAGAATTTTTACAGCCAAGCGATAACGCTTTTGGCGACGCAATATCCTGAAACACGGGCATTAAGCGCCGCCAAGGCGCGACTGGCGGCTTACTATATGCGCCGCGACCAGACCGATCAGGCGCGGACGATCTATCGCGAGGTCGTCGAAAACTCACTCAACCGGCGCAATGCGCTGAGCGGCTTTGCCAACCAGCTTTCGCCCTATTTTGATCTGTTGGTCGGCGACGGCAATCCTAGCGATGCCGATGTGCAGGAGTTTTTCGAGGCAACACAGATACTGGTTCGTCCCGGTGTTGCCGAGACTCAGGCTATCCTGTCACGCGAACTCAGCACCGGTGATGATGAGGCGGCGCGGCTTTTCCGCCAGTCGACCAATATTGGCCGCTCAATTGAGCGCTTGCGGATCGAGTTTTCCGCACTCGGCGAAGCCGACGGGCAAAGGGGTGTTGCAGAGCGGCGCGAGCGGCTGGCATCGGAGATTGAACGGCTTGAATCAGCGCAGCAGGAAATCTTGGTCAGCCTCTCCGCCTATCCGCAATATACCGCACTGGCGACACGGCAATTGGGGCTGGACGAATTGTTCAGTGTGATGCAGCCAGGTGAAGGCTTTACCCGTGTCTCGGTGGCTTCGGACAAGGTCTATATCTTCTTCACTGACGGCCAGATAAGCCGCGCCTGGCGCGCGTCTTTGTCTGCCAATGAAATGGATCAGCGTGTCGATGCGCTCCGCGATACGATCTCGCAATTTGATCCGGCAACGCGGCAATATCTGACGACGCCCTATGATGTTGCCACGGCCCGCTCACTCTACAGCGATCTCTTTGGCCCGGTGGATAGCCAGTTGCGAGGGTTGGATCACCTGATCTTTGAGCCCGATGGCGCGCTACTGCGCCTGCCGATCGATCTGTTGGTCACCGATGACGCCTCGGTCGCGCGATTTACTGAGCGCTCAGAGTCAATTGATGGTGATCCGTTCGATGTTAGCGACGTAAACTGGCTTGCGCGTGACACCGCGATCAGCACCGCCGTTTCGGCACGGGCCTTTGTCGATGCCCGCGGCGCACCGGCCTCCAATGCGCGCCAGCAATATCTCGGCATGGGCGAGAATGCCGCCGTCTTCAACAAGGCGAATATCAGCAGTGTCCGCACTATAGGCGCTGATAATGCAGGCAATTGCGCTTGGCCTCTGGCCGAATGGAATAAGCCTATTTCTGCTGCGGAATTGCTCTCGGTGCGCTCGCTAGTTGGTCAGTCGCAATCGGAAATACTTACCGGCGCAGCCTTTAATGACAGCGCGATCAAATCGCGCGATGATCTCGATGATTTCCGCATTCTGCATTTTGCTACGCACGGTCTGGTAACCGCCCCGCGCGCTGAATGTCCGGCGCGACCAGCACTGCTGACGTCGTTTGGTGAACAGAATTCCGATGGCCTTCTGACCTTCCGCGAGATTTTCGACCTTCGGCTGGATGCTGATCTGGTGATCCTCTCCGCTTGCGATACTGCCGGTAGAGCGACCGTCGCGGCAACGCGTGAGGCAGGTCTGATGACGGGCGGTGGCGGTTCGTTGGATGGGCTTGTACGCGCCTTTGTTGGCGCGGGTGGGCGCTCGGTTATGGCCAGTCATTGGCCTGCGCCGGATGATTTTGATGCGACATCGCGGCTGATCACCGGGCTGTTCGAAAAGGGCGAGAACCGCACCATCTGGGCGGCGCTGGCCGAGGCGCAAAAGCCATTAATGAACGACCCGCTGACCTCGCATCCCTATTATTGGGCCGGTTTTGCGGTGATTGGCGATGGTGCGCGGACATTGCGCGCTGATAGCGCAACCGCCCAGCTTTCCCGGAAAGAACCTCTGGGGGATTAAGTGGCTTCGCAATCTGCCCCCCCTTCTGCCAATCAGGCGAGCACGGTTGACCGCACGGCGCGTCAGCTGCTTTCACAGCTCGGTCCGATAAGGCTGTTGGCGACCATTATCTTTTTGGCGCTGGCCATGCTGATCGCGCGTTTTGCCTGGGATATCCCGCTGCTCCGCGATGCCGAGAGTGCGCTGTACGACATTCGCGCCGCCAATTTCGCTCCGCGGGTGCCGCAGGATGAGCGTATCGTCATGGTGGTCTATACCGACCAAACCCTACGCGATACCGGTCAGCGTTCGCCGGTGGACCGCACAATATTGGCCAAGGCACTCCAGAATATTGATGCCATGCAGCCGAAATCCATCGGCATTGATATCCTTTTCGACCAGCCGCAGGACGATGATCCGCTGCTGCAGGAAACCTTCCAGACCATGCACACGCCGACGCATATTGCCTATGCTTCGGTCGATACCAATGCCGAGGCGATCCGCTTTGAGCAGCAGGAATTTCTCGAAGCCTATCTCGCCGAGGCAGCAACCGGGAACAGCGTACCCACCAGTATCAGGCTGGAGACCGATAGCGATAATGTCGTCCGCCGCTGGCCAGAACAGCCTGCGGAGTTACCACCCTTCTTCTCTATCGCCCTCGCGGGTGAAGCGCGTGGTTTTGACAGCTATCGCGGGCCGATCATCTTCCGCGCCCCCGAAGCCGTGGATCGTCCGGTCTTTGCCAAATTCCCGATAGACCTGTTTGCCGATCCGGCGACGGCGGAGTTTCTCGCTGACCAGATCGCCGGACGGCATGTCCTCATTGGCGGTGACTTTGTCGACTTTGACCAGTTTGATACGCCGTTCACCCGCACCGGCGATCCGGTCACGGGCGTGACGACGATGATCGGGCTGGAAGTGCATGCACACATGCTGGCGCAACTTCTCGACAATGCCAAACCGGCGACAATACCGGGTTGGGTTCTCTGGCTGGCGGCATTGCTGGTGGTTATCGCAGGCGCATTGACCGCACTGGTCAACGCCCGCGCCTGGGTCATTGCGCTGCTGCTGATCTTTCAACTGGCGCTGCTGGTGGCGCTGCCTTTCTGGCTGGAATCGATGAACGTTCACACGCTGGGCCTGCCATCTTTTGGCTGGGCAATCGGCTGGTTGATGACCTATGCTTCAGTAAGCGCTTCGGCACGTGTGATCGGGTCGAAACAGCGCGCTTTTGCCCAGGGCGCTTTGGGCAAATATCTGCCCAAATCGGTCGCTTCGGAAATATTGAAAGACCCGGAAAAGCTGGCGCTGCATGGCGAGAAGCGGGAGATTTTCTGCGTCTTTACCGATTTAGAGGGCTTCACCAAGCTCAGCCATGCGATTGAGCCGGAAATGGTGGCGCAATTGCTCAATGATTATCTCGACCGGCTGGCCGCAGTGGTGCTGGAATATGGCGGTACGCTCGACAAATTTGTCGGTGATGCCGTTGTCGCATTCTGGGGCGCGCCGATTTCCTATGCCGATGACGGCGAACGGGCGGCGCGCGCCGCCTATGCTATGTATGAGGCGGGCGAGGCATTTCGCAAGTCAGCGCCGCCCGGCACACCACCCATTGGCCGCACCCGGGTCGGTATGCATTTTGGCGAAGCAATTGTCGGCAATTTTGGCGGTGAGGGGCGGATCCAATATACCGCTTTTGGCGACAGCATGAACACCGCTGCCCGGCTGGAAGCAGCAAACAAGGCGCTGGACACCACAGTATTGGTTAGCCGTGAGGCAGCCGAACGCTCTGGCCTGGACTGGTATCGTCCCATGGGCACGATCACCCTGCGCGGACGGTCTACACCCGTAGAAGTTTATGAGCCTGTACCCGAATGGGAACCGCAGGAACGCGCGGTTCTGGCGAATATCGTCACCGCCCATGCCAAAGGCGATGGCGATGCTGTGTCACGGCTCACAGACATTGTCGCGAAATGGAGCGAAGATAATGCCCTGAGCAATCTGAAACAGCGATTGCAGGCGACCGGAAAAGGAGAAAGCTATGTTCTGGGATAAAGCCAGGAGCAAAATGAATAAGGCGGGCAGGGCAGCGCTTGGTGCTGCGCTGCTGGTTGGAGGTGTAACCATATTGACCGCACCAGCGATGGCGCAATCGGTCGTTGTCCGTTCCACCGGGCCTTCCGCCAGTCAATATCCGGCTGGCAAGAAGCTGCCCAGCAATGCGCGGCTTACGCTGAAAAGTGGCGATGTCATCACCGTTCTCGACAAGGGCGGAACACGCGTTTTGCGCGGACCGCGCACCATATCGCTTAATCAGCGTGTGGCCAGCGCATCGACCACGAGCAGTATGCGCACATTGCTGCGCACGCGCAGCAATACCCGCGCCCGCACCGGAGCGGTGCGCAGCACCGGCACCGCAGCCGCTGGTGAAGCCAATACCGCGCCACGCAGTCCCAATCTGTGGTTCGTCGATGTCAGCCGTCCCGGCACTTATTGCATTGCCGATCCCGCTGGTACGGTGCTGTGGCGCAGCGATATTGCGGCGACGCAATCCGCTACGCTTTCCGACGCATCGGGTGCAGGGGCAACGCCGATTGAATGGCGGCGCGGCAGTGCGTTGAAGCGCTGGCCGATGGATAAGATGCCCATAGCGGATGGTGGTATCTACACGCTGGCCATGGCTGGCGATGCCGAGCCTGCACAAATCACCCTGCGATTGATGGAGACGGTGCCGGAAGATGCCGATGACACCGCTTCAGAACTGATCGCACGCGGCTGTCAGCAGCAGCTCGACCTGTTGGTCGATACTTTGCAGACCAGCGAGAATACCGGGGCAGCGGGGGAAGCTGAGCCGCTTTGAGGGCGCGCAATCATCGCATTCCGTTAGTTCGGCTGGTCGCGCTGAGATGAATTGAGGGGGGAGTATGAGCAGAGACATGACAAACCGTTGGACGCTGTTCTGGGCTGCGGCGCTGCTGTCATTGACGATGTTGTATTCGCCTGCTTTTGCCCAGGGTGTTCCCGGCGGTGTGACGCGCGAAGAGATTCAGCGCGGCATTAATGATCGCGAACCACCCAGAGACAGCCGGGCGATCAGCGTCGATACCGAATTTGAGCGGGCACCTTGTCCCTTGGCTGCGCCCGAATTCGCTGAGGCCCGCTTTACGCTGAACGATGTGCGCTTCGAGGGTCCTGAGGCTATTGATCGCTCTTTGCTGTCAGAGAGTTTTGCGTCCTATGTCGGGCAGGAAAACTCGGTCGCTATAATCTGCGAAATCCGGGACCGTGCCGCCACTATATTGCGTCGGCAGGGCTATCTCGCTGCTGTTCAGGTCCCGCCTCAGTCTATCTCGGAAGGCGTTGTCACACTCGATCTGCTGGTGGCGCGGATGACACGGGTGGAGATCCGTGGCGATGCCGGCACATCGGAAAGATTGCTGTCGCGCTATATCGACAAGCTCAGCAATCAGCCGGTTTTCAATATTGAGGAAGCCGAGCGCTATCTGCTGCTGATGCGCGATATTCCGGGGCTGGATGTTCGGCTCGCATTGCGCCCCGCCAATGCCGGTCCTGGCGAGGTGATTGGCGAGTTTTCGGTGGTGCGCAATGCGGTCTTCGCCGACATTGCGATACAAAATCTCGGCAGCCGCGAAGTGGGGCGTTTCGGCGGGTTGGCGCGGATGCGTTTGAACGGCCTTACCGGACTTGGTGACCAGACAATCATCAGCGCCTTTTCCACGCTTGATTTTGATGAGCAGCATGTGCTGCAACTGGCGCACCGCATGACGCTGGGTGGCGAAGGTTTCACCATCGGCGGCGATTTTACCTATAGCTGGAGCGAGCCGAGCGTTGGTGCCAATGGCCTGCTCGACTCTGAAACGCTGGTTGCCAATCTGGATATGCGCTATCCGTTCATCCGCAGCCAGGCACAGAATCTGTCGGGCACGCTGGGCTTTGAATATATCGACCAGGATGTCGATTTCGGTGCTGGAGCATTGTCACGCGATACGCTGAGTGTTCTCTATGCCCGGCTGAACTATGGCCAGACTTCGCTGCCGAGCATCACCGGTCGTGATGGCTATTCGGCGGCGGAACCCAAATGGTCTTTCCTTGCTGGTCTCGAAGTGCGGCAGGGCCTGGATATTTTCGGCGCAACGGAGGGCTGCGGCGTCAATCTGGCCAATTGTATCTTTGGCGGGGTCATACCCCCCAGCCGGATTGAAGCTGATGGCACGCAATTTGTCTTCCGTGGCGATGCGCGTTTTGATTATCGGTTTACGCCAGATGTGCTGCTGACCGTTGCACCGCGGGTGCAATATGCGCCCGACCCGCTGCTCGCTTATGAAGAGTTTTCCGGCGGTAACTTCACCGTTGGTCGCGGCTTTGATCCGGGTGTGATCATTGGCGATAGCGGTGTCGGTGTGCGCAATGAACTGGCCTATGGCTCGCTGATTCCCGATGGCCCCAAGGCCTCGGCGTTCCAGCCTTATGCGTTCTTTGACGCGGCATGGGTGTGGAATGAAGATGCCGCATTTAACGGTATCGACCCGCAAGAGCTGTATTCGATCGGTGCCGGGCTGCGCGCCAATATCCGCAACACGGTGACGCTGGATACGCTGGTCGCGGTGCCGCTCAATGCGGCGGGATTTCAGACAAATACAGGCGATGTGCGCTTCCTGTTTACGCTCTCGGTGCAACTGGCGCCGTGGAACTGGCGGTGAGTGAGGCGCGCAGCCGATACAGAGGTTGAGGAATGAGGGACAGGATAATGGGTATTCACTTGGCAGGCTCTGACCAGAGTATTTCAGCTTATGGCAAGGCACATGGCGCACGACGCCGATTGCTGACAAGCTGCTCTGCTTTTGCGGCGGCACTGGCGCTCAGCCTGTCATCCCCGGCCACGGCCCAGACCATGCCGGGCGGCGGTTATGGCAATACTGACCTGATGGTGCAGAATTATCCACTGCCATCGCGGGTTATGCTTCAGCCGCAACCCAGAACAGCAACAATTCCCTCCGTCCCGCAGCCCGTAACCCCTTCCGTCCCTGCTACCGCTGCTCCTCCTGCAAGACCTGCTTTGCCTTCGATACCGGACCAAGGCTATAACCGCCCCACTATGCCTGTGATGCGGGTGGAAAATCGTCCGCATATGCCGACGGTCAGTTTTCCGGGGCGCAGTAGCGGGGTTGCTGGCGTCGATACCATCCGCATTCGCGGTGAAGGCACGCTGCCGATGCTCGGCATATCAGGGCATGATGGGCCGATAAACGGCGTTGAGGATATTGTCATTCGTGGCGCTCGCAGTTCGCTCACCCGTGGTGAGCAAACGATTGCGATCAGCAGCACTATGGCCAACCCGCCGCTAAGCTCGGCGATTACGCCACAACGCGTTGTCGAGCCTATAGTGGTAGCACCAGCAGCTGATCCTGTGCGGGCATTTCAGGCCACAGAGGCGGTTGTGCTGGGCGGTGCTACATATAGCGGCAGCAATATTGTCGGGACCGATCTGGTTACCATCACCAGTGCGGAAACCATTATTAATTGGACACCGCTGGATACGGCGCTGTTTTTGGATACGACCGACGCCATCAATATTCTGCCTCAGGGGAGGCAGTTACAATTTGGTGGCCCGGATACCGGCTATACCGTGCTCAACCGGATATTGCCCAATGTCGATGCCAATGGGGATATCCGCGCAGTCAGTTTCGAAGGTACGGTCAGTAGCTTTCTCGGAACCAGCACTGATGCGACCTCGGGCTTATTCAATGGCCCGACAGGCGGTAATATCTGGTTCTATAGCCCAGGCGGGATCATAGCCGGAGCATCATCGGTTTTCGATGTCGGCAGCCTTCTTCTGACGACGAATGATATTGACACCACTGGCGGTCTTTTCGGACCGACCAACAATATCCGCTTCCGGGGTGCGGCGGACAGCGTATCTGCGGTGGTGATTCAGGATGGTGCCCAGATAGAAGCGCTCAATCAGGGCAGCTATGTCGCCATGGTCGCGCCACGTGTGGTTCAGGGTGGTACTGTCGATGTCAATGGTTCGGTTGCTTATGTGGCAGCGGAACAGGCTGATTTGACCATCAATAGCGGACTGTTCGATATCTCTGTTGCGGTGGGAACGGGCGATGATAACGGCATTGTTCATACTGGCACAACCACTGGTCCTGCTGAAACGCCGACACCTGCTGATCGGTCTGCTGGGACGCAACGCGTTCCTGATCCGCAGGCGATCTATATGGTGACGGTGCCGAAGAACGAAGCCATTACAATGCTTGTCGGTGGCAGCGTTGGCTATACTGCGGCAACGGGGCTGGTCCAGGAGAATGGCGAGATCATCCTGAGTGCGGGTCGCAATGTCTCTGTTGTCCCGGCTGCTTTCTCCTCACAGGATCCGACTATCACAATTGCCGATCAACCGGTGAATGATATTGCGACAAATATCGCTTTTCGCGATGCCAGTTTTTCCAATGACCTTACCGTTACCGCCAGTGACTCTATCTCCCTTATCGATCAGGGCTCTTCAGGGTTTTCCAGCGACGCTGATGTAACGCTTATGGCGGGTGAGCGCGTCGATTTTCTGATCGCTGAGAATGAGTTTGTGGACGTCGCGGGAGACCTGATCGTCGATGCCGGTGCCGGTACGCAAGGCGGCATCGTCAATATTGACGTACAGGGTACTGCCGATGGTGGCATCTTGCGAGTAGGTGGCGATTTCCGGGTGGATGTCGGTGCTGCCGGATTGATCGCTGATGTCACAGGAGTGGCTGGCGAAGATGCTACAGCGGGCGAAATCTCAGTCTCGGTAACAGATGTTGCTCTGTTGGAAGTTGGTGGGGTGTTTGAGCTATCGGCTGATGCAGATGCTGGTAGAACCTCTGACTCTGCGGGCATCGCGACGGGTGGTACCGTCAACTTGTTGATCAATGGGGACAACGCGGACATTGATGTCAACCAACTGTCACTCTCGGCAAATGCCAATCTATCCAGTTTGCCTACCGGGGGTGTTGCACCGACAGTGGGCGCGGACGCTTTTGCTGGTTCAATCACGCTTGACCTATTGGGCGGACAACTCAGCGTGACCAGACCTGGATTTGGCTTTGGACTGACTGCCAATGCATCCGCTGATGTTATCACAGGCAATAATATTGTTCTGCCAAATGCTTCGGCAGGCAGCATCGCCCTCAATGTTACTGGCGGTACGCATAATATAGTTGGTGGCGCTAGCATCCGTACGCAAGCATTTGGTGGACCTTCGGACATTGAAGAACGTAATGTCACTTCAGGTAGCATCGTGATCGATATCCAGAATGCACCTTTCACAGTTGGTGGTTTTCTGTCTCTGGCAAATACTGTGTCGCTCGATAACGGGATCCCTGTCGAGGGAGGCGTGAATACGGGCATCAGCGTCAGCAATGGCGGGGTATTCACTGTTGGTGATACGCTTTTCTTTGCTGGGTCGGGCAGCAATATTGAGATTCTCGCCGATGGCGGCGACATAGTGACAGATGGTTTGGATTTGAACAGTCTGGACGAGGACGGGGTTATAGCCAATGGCGGTGATATTGCGCTGCGGGCTATCGGCGGAGGATCAATTGTATCTACTGGCTTCAATTCCATTGATACAAGTGCGCGTTCTGGTGATGGGTTCAATAACGGAATTGCGCGTGGCGGCGATGTTCTGATCGAAGCCGATAATGGCGAAGTACGCTTTACCAATAGCTTGTTCATAGATGCCGCAGGCCAAGGCGGTGTAGCAGGTTTTGAGGACGTTGTTGGAGAGGGTATCGGCGGCAATATCAGCTTCTCGGTTGATGGCGCTGCAGGTGTGATGAGTCTCGCCGATGTTTTTGCCAACAGTGATGGCACCTTATTTGTTGATGTTGAGGGCGGGGGAAGTCCTGCTATCGGTAATGGTGGTTTAGGAACCGGTGGTAATGTTACCTTTGATCTTCTTGGCGGTATCTTTACAGCCAATAGAATCGATCTGAGCGCCAGCGGCTTTGGCGGCGACGGTGGAGGAGCCGTCGACTTTTTCACTGGAACGCCGAATATGGTTGGCGATGGCGGTGCCGGGACGGGCGGTGAGGTCACGTTCAATCTCGATGGTGCCAATGCTTCAGTGCAAGATTTGGACATATCCGTTACCGGTATAGGCGGCAGTGGTGGACGGGGTGATTTCGCTACAAACCAAGCGGGAGGTAATGGCGGCGTCGGCATCGGTGGTAGTGCAACCTTCAATGCTATTTCAGGTAGCCTGAATATAGATAATACATTGTCGATATCTGCCACCGGTAACAGTTCGTTCTTCGGATTTGTGAACGGCTCCGCAGGTGGTTTCGGAGAGGGTGTCAGTGGCGGCGATGGTGGCCAAGGTATTGGCGGTAGTGCGACCTTTAATCTCGAAGGTACTGCAACAATCAACGCTACAGATGTCATTATCAGCACCGCCGGCTTTGGCGGCGAGGGCGGCGATACCGGTATTGATAACGGGTCGGGCACAAATGGAGGCCCCGCAGGGGCTGGCGGCAACGGCACCGGCGGAACATCGGTCTTCAATAACACCTCCGGTACCTTGAACTTCTCTACGCTGACCGTTGAGGCCATCGGAAATGGCGGCCAAGGCGGTAGCAATATTGGCCTCACCACCGGTGATTCACGTGATGATGGCGGTGATGGCGGAACCGGGACGGGCGGCACCGCGATTATCAATCTCAATCAGACAGATCTCACCAATCCGGTATATGTTGTCGATGCCAGTGCTACAGGCGGAGAAGGCGGCGCTGGTCTCAACAGTGGCCGTGGCGGCGATGCTGTTGGTGGCGCTGCAGCGCTGAATATCAACAATGTTCTGGTTGATCTCGATGACCCCGTCATTCGCGCCAATGCCACAGGAGGCAATGGCGGCTTTGTCGACAGCTTCAGCGGCGATGGCGGCGCTGGCGGCAATGCTACAGGCGGCACCGCAACGCTGCAGGTAACTGGCGGTAATGGCAGCATCGGCCTTGATTTCATCGAACTGGAATCCAACGCGACCGGGGGCGCTGGGGCTACGGGTGGCTATGGCGGCTTTAACGTCGATACAGGCAATGGCGGTACCGGTGGCAATGCGACCGGCGGCACCAGCCAGCTTATCGCTGACAATGGCGGCAACATAGCCATCAATTCCAGCTTTACCATTTCCAGCACTGGCGTGGGCGGCGCGGGGGGCGAAGTCGACAATGCAGGAGATTATAACTCTGGCGGCGCCGGCGGCGGTGGCGGCAATGCCATAGGCGGCAATATTGCGCTTGTCGCGCGAAGTGGCGGCAATATAGCCAATAATGCCGACACCTTGGACCTGTTGACCACAGGAACAGGCGGTAGCGGCGGGGCTGGTGCGTCAGCCGGGTATATGGGATCAAGCGGGGGTGCTGGCGGCAGTGGCGGTTATGGCACCGGCGGGTCGCAAACGCTGTTCGCGGATGGCGGCACGATAAGCACCAGCAATATTACTCTGCGTTCCAATGGCATTGGCGGCACGGGTGGGATTGGCGGATATGCTTCAGGTGGTGCATCTGGCACCGGCGGCGATGGTGGTGAGGCCAGCGGTGGCTCGCTCCTGTTGCGCGCGCAGGGTGGCACCATCACCGCAGACGATGTCGCTTTTGTGGCAGAGGCTACTGGCGGAGCTGGGGGCACCTCTGCGGGCGGTTCAGGCATAGACGGTATGGGCAATGCCGGTAGTGCCAGAATTTCGGCAGAAGAAGGCAGTCCCGGTATCATCACCCTGGGCGCAACCACGGTAAATCTGAGTGGCAATAATGGGTTAGCCGGTCGTTTCGAGCTGTCCGACACCTCGATTGACCCTGCTGGCCTGATCAACATTGCTTCACTGGATGTCACGGGAACCGGTCTATTGGGGGCAACAAGCGGTTTCTTCGTCACCGGCACTAGCGGCGCGATGGCGATTGCCGGTGATCTGAACGTCAATGTTGCTGGTGATATCAATTACGACTTTGACGGCACAGGCCAGATGACGGTGACCGGAAATGCCACCCTCAATTCCGGTCAGAACATCTTGGTCAGCCATATCAACAATGGCGCGCAGACGATTTCCATTGATGTTGTCGGGGATTTTGACGCGACGGCGCAGGGCGATTTTGATGCCATGCCGGATTCGATCATAAACGCTGGTCCGAACCTCATCATTCGTGCCGATGGCAATGCCTTTGCCAATGATTTGCGCGCAATAACCGATATTCAACTGTTAGCAGCTCAGAATGCTATGCTGGGCGACGCTTTGGTTAGCGGACCGCCTTTGGCAACGCTGATAACGCTTGGCCTGCGCATAGACACAGGGGTTACGGTGTTGGCCGGTCGTGACCCCGCCGATCTGACTGCACTTTTCGATCCAGGCTTCAATGCCGAGATAACGGGAACCGTGTTTTCTACTGGTTTCGTTAATGTTTCTGCTGGCGGCAACGCCATATTCCAGTCGGGTGCCAATGTCATGTCGGACAATGGCATCGAAGTTGTAACGGGCGATGATATTATTATTAATGACGGTGCCACAATATGGGCGGCGCTGAGACCGGTCGTAAATGCTGACCCCACCGCACCCTTTTTGACCGAGAATAATCTCGTACTGGATGCAGGCGGCCTACTTCCCAGTCTGACTCCAGCGCGGCTCACGCCAATTTCTTCTATCGTTAATCGCGGCGTTATTGACGCCAATGAGTTTGCTGTGACGATGAGCGCCAATGCCATTGATGGCTTTGGTGGCGAACTCCGCGGCGGATCGATCCGTGCCGACATCCTTGATGCACCGCCAAACGGCGTTACCCTCTCTAACGACGATGGCCTGCTCATAGCGCCTTGTCTGGAAGGCATAGCCTGTCTTGGCACGGTGACCGCCGATAACATCGTCAGCATTGGTCAGAACGGCGTCCCGATCGAGATCATCATGGAGGGCGGCAATATGACCGCGACCTCTATTCTGATGACGGCGCGGCGCGATATCACGCTTGGCGCAGATGGCGAGACCAATAACTATCTCGCCAGCACCGATTTGCTGATCGAGAGTGTTGAAGGCGATATAAACCTTCTCGGAGATGCCAATCTCAGTGCGCCTTCGCTTCAGATAATTGCCGCAACCGGCAGCCTGCTGGGCAGTGGCGACATTACCAGTGCCAATGATGTTGGCATTACCGTTGGAACTGACATTGAGGCAGCCAGCATCAGCGCCGGGGGTGAGCTGACCACAGCAGCCGATATCGGTGGCGCGCTGGAAGACTTTTACAGCGTAGACGGTAGCATGTCGGTGGGTGCCCTGACTGTGGGCGCAGGCAATGTGAATTATGAGGCTGGTGGCGATCTGATCTTCGGATCGATCACTGTTCCGGGCACGGATATCAATCTCTTTGCACCGGGCACGGTGCGCGTGGACAGCAGCTCTACCGCCCAGAATGTCAGCATTGATGCAGGCGATGCACTGCTGGGCCTCGTTTCCGCCAATGACAGCATGAGTGTCATCGCTGCGGGCCTGATAGATTTCAATGAACTCTTCGCCGGCAATTTCATGTCGCTGGAAGCTGGCGAAATTCTCGGCAACCAGCTCGATGCCGGTGACCTTTCGGCCTTTGCTTTCGGCACCTTTGATGCGCTTCGGGTAGATGCAGCGACAGCAGCCATTGATGCAGATTCAGTGTTTATCGGTGGCGCCGGCGGTGGCGACTTTACGATTACTGGCAGCAGCCTCGTCGACATTGGCGACATCTTTGCCGATACCATCGATGTTTTCGGCGGCAGTGTCAGCATTGTTGACGCTCAAGGCGGCTTTGTCACCATTGATGGCAGCGATGTGTTTGTCGATACGGCGGGTGGTGAACAGATCGATATCACCAGTGGATCGTTCGTCACTGCCAATAACCTGTCGTCTTTCGGCGATATCACTATCCAAGCTGGTAATGATGATGTCACCGGCACCGGTGACTGGTTCGCCGATGGCGGCATCTTCATCAGCGATGCCGCGAATATCGCGCTCAATAATCTGACATCCGGCGATGCTCTCAGCCTGACGGCGCAGAATGTCGCTGTTGGCAATGCAACTTCGACCAATGGCGGCGTCACGATGAATGCCACAGCAGGCGATGTGACAGCGGCTGACATTAGCGCAGTCAATGGCGCGGTCGATCTTGACGCAACGGGTGATGTAACGCTTGCCATGCTGGACAGCGGCGCAGGCGTGACGATTAATGCTGGTGGCAATATCGGTTTCGACGCGATCAGCACGACCCTGTTTGGCATCACGCTGGATGCTGGTCAGGCGATTAATGGTGGCGACCTCATGTCGGCGACTACCAGCGGCGTCACGGATACAATCAACGTAACAGCGGCAGGCGCGATTACGCTTGGCGATGTCACTTCAGGCGACTTCCTGACTATCACTGGCGAAAGCCTTGATGCCGCAAGCATCAATACCAATGGTTCGACAACGCTTACGGTCGACAGTGTTGCGAACATTGGCACCGTGACGAATAGCACCTCAACGACGATTACCGCTGGATCGATTGCTTTGGGAACGGCTAACACCAATGGGCTCGATCTTGACGCGCTTAACGGCGACATCGTGGCAACCGGCGTAATCAATAGCGGCACTGGCAGTGCTGTTTTTGACGCCACCGATAACGTTGCTCTGACGCGGCTGCAAAGCGGTGGCGGCGTTACGATCAATGCTGGTAGCGACATCAGCTTTACCGATATAAACAGCAGTCTGTTTGGCGTCAGCTTGGACGCGGGCCAGGATATCAACGGCGGAGATATTACAACGGCGACGACGAGCGGAGTCGCCGATACAATAAATCTGGCTGCCGGAGGATTTATAGCCGTTGGCAATATCACCTCTGGCGACTTCCTTAGCGTCACCGGCGAAAGCCTTGATGCTGCAACTATCACCACCAATGGCACAACTACGCTGCTTTTGGACGGTACCGTTGATATTGGTGCATTGGACAATAGCTCGGCTACGACAATCACGGCAGCTTCGGTTGCTCTTGGGTCAGCGAATAGCAATGGTCTGACGATTGACGCGCTTAACGGTGATATTGTGGCGACCGGTGCCATTGATACTGGCAGCGGCAGCGCAAATTTTGACGCCACTGATAACGTTACGCTGACGACACTCGAAAGCGGCAGTGGCGTTACCATTAATGCCGGCGGCGATATCAATTTTGACGCGATCAGTACCAGCCTGTTTGGCATCACTTTAGATGCCGGTCAGGCCATTACTGGCGGCGATCTCATGTCCGCTACAACCAGCGGTGTCGCTGATACGATTCGCGTAACCGCGACAGGGGCGATCACTCTCGGCAATGTGACATCAGGCGACTTCCTGACAATCACGGGCGATAGCCTTGATGCTGCAGGCATTAATACCAATGGCTCGACCACGCTGACATTGGACGGCCTTACCACTATTGGCGCGTTGAACAATGACTTCGCAACGACAATTTCAGCCGGTTCAATTGCCTTGGGAACAACCAACAGCAATGGCCTAAGCCTTGAGGCACTTAACGGCGACATTACTTTCACAGAAGCTATCGTGAATGGCAGTGGCGCGGTTGATCTTCAAGCGACTGGCAACATCGCCTTGGCAACGCTGCAGGCAGGCGGGGCTGTCTCTTTAGATGCCGGTAACGCCATCGGCTTTGATAGCATTGGCACCAGCGGCGGGGCGATCTCTCTTGATGCTGGCGGGGATATCAGCGGCGGTGACCTGACAACGGCCGACAATGCAGGCGTAGCCGACAACATCACTCTCAATGCGGGCGGTCTAGTCGACCTTGGCACTCTAGATGCTGGCAATAATGTCAGCATCAGCGCCGAGATTATTACCCTTGAAGCGGCATCCGCGCTAGGTTCTGTCCTACTAGATTCCGCGCTCGATATTACTGCACAGTCGCTTGATGCAGGCTCTGCCGATCTGACGGCGAATGGCACCATCACCATTGACGATGTTGTGGTTGCGGGCGGCGGCAATTTTGTCGGTGATACCGGTGTTATCTTTGACACCGCCGATATTGGCGGCGAGCTGTTGATGCAGGCGGATAATGGCGGGGTTGAGGTAACCACTGACCTTGCGGTTGGCGGCCCCGCGACGCTGGACGGTGAGGCCATATTGGTCAACGCTCTGGGCGATCTGGTAATCAACAGCGCCAGCGCCAGCAATGGCGATATTGATTTGACCGCGGTGGGCGATCTTAGCTTGTTGGATGGCACCTCCGTCGGCGACATCACGCTGATCAGCGAGACCGGATCGGTAACAGCGGGTGCGCTTGCGGCTGGTGCAGGATCGACATCCAATCAGGGCAACATCACACCATTCCAGACGGTCGTCACCGGTTCGCCTGGACCTGGTGATATCAGCATCATAGCGGGTACTGATGTCAATATCGGCAATGATGTTGAAGCGCAGAATCAGTTGATCCTTGATGCCGGGGGCAGCATCAATGTGGATGCGCTTGCTTCGGGCTTGGAGATATTGCTGACATCGTCCGATATCGCCATTGGCACCAGTGGCCAGCTTGGCCGTTCCGATCGCACCAGCTTTATAGAATTCACCAACACCAGTGATCAGGCGATGCTGATCGGCGGCACGGGTGGCACCGGCTATGTGCTCGATAATGACGAGTTTACCCGTGTTTTCTCAGCTGGTGACATCGCTTTTGTCTCGCCCGCCAATTCGCGGCCCGATGGCGATATGATTGTGCGTGATCTGTCGATCAATGTGGCCTTTGGGTCTGGCACACCGCAGGATGGAAATATCGGCGTTGATGGCTCGGTCTTCTTTGAAGCCGGCGACCTGTTGCTCGTCGAAGGGCTGGTCAGCGCGGACAATGCCACGGCAGGCAATGCTCTGTTCTTTGACGTCGGCGGACAGTTCCGCCTGAATGCCGCGACGGGTACGATCCAGTTGCTCCAGCCCAATGCCGGGTTCACCGGCGCTATCGGTATCACCGCGTCGCAAATTCTGGCAGTCACCGATGCAGCTTTCACCGATATTGCAGGCCTTGATGCCGCAGGAGTGGATGCACGGCTAGCCAATAATGACGGGGTTGATAACGCCGCCGGGTTCTTCCGCACCGGTGATCTGTCGTTCAATGCTGATTCCCTGCTGGCTATTCAGAACAGTGCTGCAGGCACCGATTTTGATGATCGCCGCGGCTTTACCGCGGGTAGCCTGACCATTGATATCACTCAGCCCGATAGCGTGATTGCCATTAACGGCCTTCTGGTCGACGCCAATGGCAATGAGATTACCGGCATTGACGCCATTGCAGCTACAACGATTACCTCTGGTGGTGGCACGCCGACACTGGATCCGGGTTCAACCATTAATGGCTGCGTAATTGCCGATCCCGCGACCTGTACTGCGACAACGCCACCACCGCCACCGCCACCACCACCGCCACCGCCACCGCCGCCACCACCACCGCCGCCACCGCCACCGCCGCCACCACCACCGCCGCCACCGCCACCGCCGTCGCCACCACCGCCGCCACCGCCACCGCCGCCACCGCCGCCACCGCCACCGCCGCCGCCACCGCCGCCGCCGCCTCCAACGGGCAACGATGATGTGCAGCCGCAAATTGTGCAGCGCGATGTGATTGAAGAAGAGGTCGATGAGAATGAACAGGGCAATGGTGATGCCACCTCGGGCTTCGGTCTGGAGCTTGATCTCATCGAATTGCGCAACGCGCCTGAAATTGGCTTTGAGCCAGTGATTGACGAGCCAGTTACAGGATCGGGCAATGATGACCTTTGGGTGCCGCCAACTGACGAATAACCGTGCCAAATCATGGCCGCTACAGTCAGTTGACACTTGACCTTGCGCGTTGCTTGCAACAGAGCATCGCGCATGTCCGATGTAACAAAATCACCTGAACAGGCGCAGCTACAACTGTTCAACAGTCTGACGCGCTCACTGGAGCCTTATCAGCCCATCCATCCCGGTGAGGCGCGGGTGTATAGCTGTGGTCCGACGGTCTATAATTATCAGCATATTGGCAATATGCGCGCCTATATCTTCGCAGATACGCTGGGCCGGACATTGAGCTTCAAGGGCTATACCCTCCGCCATGTCATCAACATTACCGACGTTGGCCATTTAACCGATGACGCCGATTCCGGCGAGGACAAGATGGAGAAAATGGCGAGCAAACAGGGCAAATCCGCCTGGGATATTGCTGCCTATTACCAAGCGGACTTTGAGGCCGATCTGGCGCGGCTCAATGTCCGCAGGCCGGCGCACCATCCCAAAGCCACCGACTATGTCGATGCGATGATCGACTGGGGCAAGGCGATTGAGGACAAGCATTGCTATGAACTGGATAGCGGCCTCTATTTCGATGTCTCGACCGTGCCCGCCTATGGCAGCCTGGCGCGTACCGAGACCGATGAAGGCGAGGGCCGGATCGATACGGTTGAGGGCAAGCGCAACGCGCAGGATTTTGCCATCTGGCGCAAAACCCCGGCGGATGAAACGCGGCAGATGGAATGGGATTCCCCCTGGGGCCGCGGCGCGCCGGGATGGCACCTTGAATGCTCGGTCATGTCGAAGGAATTGCTTGGGCATCCTTTCGACATTCATACCGGCGGCATTGATCACCGTGAAATCCATCACCCTAATGAGATTGCCCAAAACCAGGCCTTTGGCTGCTGTGACAGCAGTGGTGCGCGGATATGGATGCACAATAACTTCCTGATCGACCGGGCCGGCAAAATGTCGAAGTCTGCAGGCGAGTTTTTGCGGCTGCAATTGCTGGTCGATAAGGGCTTTCATCCGTTGGCTTATCGCCTGATGTGCCTGCAGGCGCATTATCGCAGCGAGCTGGAATTCAGCTGGAGCAATCTGCACGCGGCTTTGACCCGGCTAAAGCGCATGGTCATGGCGATGGACAAGCTGAAGGCCAAGGTCGGCGATCTGCCGGTGCCTGATGCGCCGCGCCATCCGCGATTGGTGCAGGCATTGGCCGATTTTGATGCAGCGGTCAGCGATGATCTCAACACCGCCAAGGCGCTGACGCTTGTTGATAATCTGCTCGGTCAGAAGCGCATCGACGCGCCTGAATGTCTTGCGACCATAACCAGGATGGATACGGTTCTGGGTCTCAACCTGCTCAGCCTTTCACGCGCCGATTTGCGGATTACGCCTGCAGATGCGGCTATTGACGAAGCCGGGATCGAAGCGGCTTTGGAAGAACGCAAAGCGGCGCGCGCCGACAAGGACTTTGCCCGCTCAGATGCCATTCGCGATGATCTGCTGGCCAAGGGTGTAGAGGCGATGGACGGAGACGCCTTGGGCTGGGATTGGGTTTTGTCGGTCGACTAATGCCTTCTGTCTAAAAGCGCGATCCCGGGCCAGATCATGCTTGCCTCTTTGCCAGCCTGTTCTCTACCCTTGCCACCAATATGTGAATCAAAAGAGGCAAGGACATGCGAGGGAAAATTCTCGGCGTTGATCGTGAAACCGGCAAGGGACAGATTTCCGGTGACGATGGTGAACGCTATCAGTTTGACAGGGCAGACTGGCGCGCTGAAGCGCCCCCAGCCATTGGGGCGTTGGTGGATTTTGAAGCCAAGGGCAGGGATGCAACCAGTGTTTTCCGTCTTGATGCGGTGGCAACGCGTCCGCCGGTCGTCAATGAAAAGAACAAGATTGTAGCGGCGTTACTAGCCTTCTTTCTCGGCGGCCTTGGAGCGCACAAATTCTATCTCGGCTATAGTGGCGCGGGGCTTACGATGCTCTTGCTCAGCATTTTCGGAATGATTTTGCTATTCATTCCTACGATCGTGATATCATTTATCGCCTTGATCGAATTCATCATTTATCTGGTGACTTCTGATGGTGATTTTGAAGAGAGATATGTCCGCAATAAACGGCCCTGGTTCTGATCGGAGCATATAAGGATGGCCAAAGCCGTTATCTCCGCAATGATCCGACCGCTGTTGGAGGGCCAATTGCCCGACGGCATAGAACCGGTCTGGTTTATGAGCGCCGATGAGGCCAAGGCGGAAATTGCCGATGCCGAAATCGCCTGGGTCGATATGAACGACCCGCTGGCGATGAAGGATATCGTATTGGCGGGCGAAAACCTCAAATGGCTCTCCACCATCTATGCCGGGCTCGATCATTTCCCGGTGAAAGAACTGGCCGAACGCGGCACGATTGTGACCAATGGCGTGGGTATCAACACCATAGCCGTGGCCGAATATGCGGTGATGGGGATGCTGTCGCTTGCGAAAGGGTACCCCAATGTTGTGCGCGCAGCCGATAAGCGCGAATGGCTGACCGCTTCGCCGGGCGTGGTCGAACTGTATGAGACCAAAGCACTGATCATCGGCTATGGCGCGATTGGCCGCGCTATTGGCGAGCGGCTGTCTGGCTTTGGCGTTGAAGTGACCGGGGTGGCCCGCACCGCACGGCCTGATCAGGGCATATTGGGCGCGGACGACTGGCAGGCGCGGATTGGCGATTATGACTGGATCGTCTTGGCCATGCCTTCAACCGCCGAAACCTCTTCTCTGTTCGGCGCAGAACAGATTGCGGCGATGAAGCTGGAGGCGTTTCTGGTCAATATCGCACGCGGCGATTGTGTCGATCAGGATGCGCTGATCGAAGCACTGACGGCGAAGCGACTCGCGGGCGCTTTTTTGGATGTAACCAGCCCCGAACCGCTGCCTAAAGACCATGCTTTGTGGTCGCTCCCCAATGTCCAGCTTTCCATGCACCTTTCCGGCCGAGCACAGCAAAAAATGTTCCCCCGTTCCGCGGCGCTGTTTCTGCGCAATGCAGCGGCCTATGTTACTGGAAAACCATTGGAAAACCAGGTTGACCTGACGCTGGGATATTGATTGCTTCAGCCGCTTTTGGTGCATTGGTGATCTGCGGCATAGCCGGGTGACATCGCAGCGATAATTGCCTATGCAGTAACCGGATCGTTAGGGGCAGCGAGGCTATTTTCATGCTGTCGATCACATGGGTCGCCCGTATCATGTGCACATATCTGGCAAGGAGGGAGGCCTTATATCATGACCAAAGCATCAGACCTTTTCATTCAGTGTCTCGAGGAAGAAGGCGTTGAATATATTTTCGGCGTGCCGGGCGAGGAAAATCTCGACATGCTGGACAGCCTGTCGCGCTCGACCAAGATCAAACTGATCCTCACCCGCCATGAACAGGGCGCTGGCTTTATGGCCGCTACCTATGGCCGCCATACCGGAAAGACCGGCGTATGCATGGCAACACTTGGCCCCGGCGCAACCAACCTTGTCACTGCTGCTGCCTATGCGCAGCTTGGCGGTATGCCGATCCTGATGGTCACAGGACAGAAGCCGATCAAACATTCGAAGCAGGGCCGATTCCAGATTCTTGATGTTGTCGACATGATGGGACCGATCACCAAATTTACCCACCAGCTTGCCGGGGCTGACAATATCCCCAGCCGGGTGCGTGAGGCGATCCGTCTGGCCGAGGAAGAAAAGCCTGGCGCGACGCATATAGAATTCCCCGAAGATGTGGCTGCCGAAGAAACCGACTCCACGCCCATCACACCCAGCCTGACCCGGCGGCCGGTTGCAGAGGCAAAGGCCATTCGTGCGGCGGTCAAGAAGCTCGAAGCGGCAAAATCACCGATATTGGTGCTTGGCGGCGGTGCCAATCGCACCACCACCGGGCGGATGCTGACGCAATTTGTTGAGAAAACCGGCATCCCCTTTGTTACCACCCAACTGGGCAAGGGCGTGGTGGATGAGAGCCGTGGCGAATATATGGGCTGCGCCGCGCTGTCAGCGGGTGATTATGTTCACCGTGCGATTGAGGCAGCCGATCTTATCGTCAATATCGGCCATGATGTGATTGAAAAACCGCCTTTCTTTATGGAGGCAGGTGGCGCAGAGGTTATCCATATCTCAATGAACAGCGCCGAGGTTGACCCGGTCTATTTCCCGCAAATTGAGGTGATTGGCGATATCGGCAATGCCATCTGGCAGATGAAGGAAGACATTGTCGTCTCGCCCGATTGGAATTTCGAAACCATGTATCGCGCGCGTACAGCGCAGATAGACCATGCAATAGCGATAGAGAGCGATGCCCGTTTCCCGATCTTCCCGCCGCATCTCGTCAAGGTCATCCGCGAGGCGATGCCCGGAGATGGCATTATCGCGCTCGACAATGGCGTCTATAAAATCTGGTTTGCCCGTAACTATCTGGCGCATCGCGCAAATACGGTGCTGCTCGACAATGCCCTTGCCAGCATGGGCGCAGGGCTGCCTTCGGCGATGATGTCGGCGATGCTCTATCCTGAACGCAAGGTGATGGCGATTTGCGGCGATGGCGGTTTTATGATGAACAGCCAGGAGATGGAAACGGCGGTGCGCCTTGGCCTCAATCTCACCGTGCTGATCCTCAATGACAGCAGCTATGGCATGATCCGCTGGAAACAGGCGAATATGGGCTTCAAGGATTGGGGCCTGACCTATGACAATCCCGATTTTGTGAAATATGCCGAAAGCTATGGCGCGCATGGTCATCGCATTGAAAGCGCTGAGCATTTGAAGGAAACCATTGACCATTGCCTGTCGACTGATGGCGTGCATCTGATTGATTGTCCTGTCGACTACTCCGAGAATGACCGGATTTTGAACCATGAGCTCAAGGAATTGAGTGCCAAGGTTTGAGTGATAAATTCACCTCCCGCTTGCGGGAGGGGAGAAGGAGCCAGAATGACCCAGTTGAAAGACACCTATCCGCTCTATCTCAACAATGTGGCGGTGCAGCCCAATACCGATCTGGTGGTTACCGACAAATATACCGGCGACGTGGCGTTTCGCACCGCATTGGCGACGCCTGATATTATTGACGCTGGCATCGACGGTGCGGTCGCCGCGACTGAACCGATGGCGCAGATGGCGAGCTATGAGCGGCAAGACGTGCTGATGCATTGCGTCTCGCGCTTCAAGGAGCGGTTTGACGAGCTTGCCTATGCCTTGTGTGTTGAGGCGGGCAAGCCGATCAAGGACAGCGAGGGCGAGGTGACCCGGCTGATCGATACCTTCCGCATCGCTGCGGAGGAATCGGTGCGGATGACGGGAGAGGTCCAGCCGCTCGATATTTCGCCGAGAGCGCGCGGTTATCAGGGTATCTGGAAACGGGTACCGATTGGCCCTTGCAGCTTTATCTCACCATTCAACTTCCCGCTCAATCTGGCGGCGCACAAAATTGCCCCGGCTATTGCGGTGGGCTGTCCTTTTGTGATGAAACCGGCTTCCAAGACGCCATTGGGCGCGATTATCATGGGCGAGGTGCTGGCAGAAACCAACCTGCCCAAAGGGGCGTTTTCCATCCTGCCAGCCAGCCGCGATGGTGCCGATCTGTTTACCGAGGATGACCGGCTGAAGCTGCTCAGCTTTACCGGCTCGCCTGCCGTTGGCTGGGCGCTCAAGGCCAAGGCGGGCAAAAAGCCGGTTGTCCTAGAACTGGGCGGCAATGCTGCGGTGATTATCGATGAGGATGCTGATCTGGACGATGCGCTGGAGCGGGTTATTTTTGGCGCGTTCTACCAGTCGGGGCAGAGCTGTATCGGGGTGCAGCGGATTATCATTCATGAGAATGTCTATGACCAATTCCGCGATATGCTGGTCGCCAAGACCGCGACCCTGATCGCAGGTGATCCGAAAGACCGCAAAACTTTCGTTGGCCCGATGATCAGTGAAAGCGAGGCGTCGCGATTGGATGGCTGGATACAGGAAGCCATCAAAGCCGGCGCGACATTGCTTGTCGGTGGCAATCGCGAGGGGGCCATGCTGGAAGCGACGCTGCTGGAAAATGTGCCGCGCGATACCAATGCGGTGCGTGAAGAGGCCTTCGGCCCGCTGGCTATCCTGTCAAAATTCAGCGATTTTGACGAGGCGCTGGCCGAGGTTAATGACAGCAAATTTGGCTTACAGGCAGGCATCTTTACCCGCGATCTGTTCAAGACGCTCGACGCCTGGGACACGCTCGATGTCGGCGGCGTCGTAGTCAATGACGTGCCGAGCTATCGCGTCGACAATATGCCCTATGGCGGGGTGAAGGATTCCGGGCTGGGCCGTGAGGGGATCAAATTTGCGATGGAGGATTTGACAGAAATCCGCAATCTGGTGATCCGGCGCACATAAGACCGTGAGAATAGAGGATAAATATTGGCTTATAACGGCTTGTGGGGTGACCAGCCGGGCAAATTGATGTAAGCAGGAAATGAGGGGTCGCATCGTTTGACTTGAGGGACCCGCCGCAATGCTGCGGGCTGATAAAGACGATGCAAGATTGCAGCACAGAAGACCGGTTCGCCGGTCGCCGGACCAGTCCGCTGGGCAGGTTTTTGCACAGCCGCAACGCCATGACGTTGCGACCGGGGCTGTTGCTGCTGGTTGTTGCTGTCTTTTTCAGCTTGGTTTCGAGCTTGGTGGTTGGCGTGGCCGCGCCGGAGCCGGTACAGGCGCAGGCATCATCTGCATCTATACGCGGCACCCATATGGGTGTTGCCAGTTGCGCAGGCTCCACCTGTCATGGCCGCAATGAGGCCGATGGCGAAATAGTGCGTCAAGACGAACTGATGCGCTGGCAGGAAGAATCCACGCCCGGTGGCGCGCATAGTCGGGCCTTCCGTGTGCTGGGCGAGCCGCGCAGCCTCGCCATTGGCAAGAAGCTGGGCATTGGCGATCCGCGTTCGGCTGAAATGTGCCTTGGCTGTCACGCTACGCCTGCGGCCAGCACCGGTCCGCGTTTTCAGCTCAGCGATGGTGTCGGCTGCGAAGCCTGTCACGGTCCTGCCGAGGGTTGGCTGTCGAGCCATTATGCCACCGGTGCAAGCCATGCCAATAATGTCGCGCGCGGCCTGATCCCGCTGAATAATCCCAAGGCACGCGCCAATGTCTGCCTCGATTGCCATTTCGGCAGCACCAATAAGGGGCAATTTGTTGATCACCGGATCATGGCGGCCGGGCATCCGCGTATCTCGTTCGAGCTCGATCTGTTTTCCACCCTGCAACAGCATCATGATGAGGATGCCGATTATATCCAGCGCAAGGGGCGGACATCTTCAGTGCGATTCTGGGCGGTGGGGCAGGCCATGGCGCTTGACCGCTCGCTCGACCTGTTTTCGCGCCCCTCTTTTGGCACCGAGGGGCTGTTCCCCGAATTCTATTTTTATGACTGCCATAGCTGCCATCGCCGTATCTATGATGACCCGGATGCGCGGCCCACTTTCCTGAGCAATCCGGGACGACCAATCCCAACCGGCATGCCGCCCTATAATGATGAAAACATGATCATGCTGGCCGCTGCGGTGCGGGTCGTCGCGCCCGATTTGAACAGCGCTTATCAGGAGCGTACCCGCGCCTTCCATGCCGCTATGGGGCAGGGCAGGCAAGCGGCGGTGACCGAGGCGCGCAAGCTCAAACAGTTCGCGCGCAAACTCGCTGATCGCTTTTCGCGCAGCAATTTCACCCGGGCGCAGACATTCGCGATTATGGACAGCATTGCCAGCGAGGCAATTTCGCCGCGCTTTACCGATTATGAGGGTGCGGTGCAGTCAGTGATGGCGGTGGATACGCTACTGTCCGGGCTGGTCAATGACGGCGCGGTGTCGGCGCGCGCGGCCAATGCGCTGCGTATCCAGATCAATGATGCCTATGCAGCAGTTGCCGAACCCAACGCCTTCCGTCCGACCGCTTTCCGCCGTGAATTGGGCGGTGCGGTGCGTACCATCAGGACGCTGAAATAATGGCGATGCGGCGGTTTGTCGGCCTGACTGTGTCCACGGCGCTGCTGCTGGCGAGTGTCAGCGCCTGTGGCGGTGATGATGGCGGCACCAACCCACCCCCGCCGCCGATACAGGGACCAACTCCGGGTCCAACGCCTGCGCCGCCAAGCGGGGGCCTGTTCACGCCGCCAGCACGCGAGGCTTTAACCGCAAACGAGGTGCAGCAGATCATCGCCCAAGCGGTGGGTGAGGCCGAGGCACGCAATCTGCCATCGGTGATCGCGGTGGTGGATCGTGTCGGCAATGTGCTCGGTGTATTCCGCATGAATGGTGCCGCCGCGACAGCGCAGACCAGCATCCAGACTGCCAGTGGCCCCAGCAATCCGACTGTCGATGCGCAGGGCCTCGATGTTCCCGCAGAACTCGCTGCTATCGCAAAGGCCATTACCGGGGCGTATCTCTCCAGTGGCGGCAATGCCTTTTCCAGCCGCACCGCGAGTCAGATTGTGCAGGAGCATTTCCCGCCTGCTCCAACCACTGTGGGGCTGGAGAGTGGCCCGCTTTTCGGGGTGCAGTTCAGTCAGCTGCCCTGTTCCGACCTCAATGCCCGCTTTCTCTCGGGCGGCGGGCCGGGGCAGTTTATCGGGCCAAAGCGCTCCCCCTTGGGGCTGGCGGCGGATCCCGGCGGCTTGCCGCTTTACAAGAATGGTGTTGTGGTAGGCGGCATCGGCATTATGGGCGATGGCGATTATGGCCTTGATTTCAATATCCTCGACCGTGACGATGATGATGAGGAAGCGATAGCGCTGGCCGGGCAGCAAGACTTTGTGCCGCCTTCTGCAATCCTTGCGCAGCGTATCACTGTCGATGGCACATCGTTGCGGTTCAGCGATGCCGAGGCAGACGATCTCGCGCCGTTACAGGGCAATTTCGCCGCTATAAACGGCGCTTCGGGTGCATTGGTGGCGGTGCGCGGCTATACCAATGGCGGCATTATCGCAGGCACAGCCTATGGCACCGAGGCATCGGGTGTGCGCGCCGCTACTTCCGCCGAGTTTTCCAACAGCGACGCCTTTGTCCTCACCGATGGCAGCGGCAATAATCGCTTTCCGATCCGCGGTGGCACCGATGGCGGCAGTATCGCGCAGCCGTTGACTGCCGGCGAAGTACGCGCTGTTCTCGAAGAGGCGTTTATCATTATGAGCCGCGCCCGCGGGCAAATCCGCCGACCGCTGGACAGCCGGATGCAGGCCACCATCTCGCTGGTCGATACCCATGGCGAGATATTGGGTATTGTCCGCTCGCCCGATGCGCCGATGTTCGGCACTGATGTATCGCTGCAAAAGGCGCGCACCGCGGCATTTTTCTCCAATGCCGTCGCGGCTGATCAATTGCTCGCAACACCCGGTGAGGTTCCTGAATTTGTCCAGCGGGTGCGTGATTTTCTTGGTGATCCCAATGCCCTGACCGGCACCTTTGCCTTTGCCGACCGTTCCGGCGGCAATCTCTCGCGGCCCTATTTCCCCGATGGCGAGGTGGGTCGCCCCAATGGTCCGCTGTCGCGCCCGATTGAACAGTTCAACCCCTTTGCCACCGGGCTGCAGGTGCAGCTGGTGGCGGGCAATATCCTGGAACATGCCAGCTTTGTTGTCGGCGCTGCGGCCAATGACACCGCCAATCGCTGTACCTCTGTGCCTGACGCGGTGGCGGGGCAGAACCGGCTGGAAAATGGCATCCAGATTTTCCCCGGCTCGGTGCCGATCTATCGCGGCAATCAGCTTGTCGGCGGCATTGGCGTCTCCGGTGATGGTATCGATCAGGACGATATGGTCAGCTTTCTCGGCCTGCATAATGCCGGGGTGCGGCTCGGTACTATCGGCAATGCACCGCCGGAAATCCGCGCCGACCGGATTGTCGTTGATCTCGGTGATGCGCGGGTAAGGCTGCGCTATATCAACTGCCCTTTTGCGCCGTTTCTCGATACGGCGCAGCAGAATGTCTGTGAGGGGCTGTGATGACGCTTGCTGCAGGCCTTCTTTCACTGATTGCGACTGCACCCATGATGCAGGCGGAACCGCCGGTGGCGGAACCGGAGCAGCAGGTTCAGCAGGGCGAAGCTGGCCCCGATGCCGAGGATGCACTGATTGATGGCCGCCGCCGCCCGGGCGTCGAGAAGGAACTGCCCGATCCGATCATACAGGACAATCCCGGTGCCGTGCGGGCACCGCCGCCTGAGGCTTTCCCCACCGATGATTTCCCGGTGCCAGATCGCTGGCGGCTGATTGAATCGCTTGGCGTGGTCAAGGAACGCTGGTTCGATCCCTATCATCAGAACACCTATAAGGGTGACCGTCCGATCTGCATCCCCACCGATGAAGAGCAGGCACGGCGCAAGGCGGAGGGCAAGCCGCGTTGCGCCACGCCGAAGTTCCTTGGTTTGAAAAGCGAGGGCGAGTGGTTCTTTGTCGCCAATGCAATTTCCGACACGGTGGTCGAACCACGCAGCTTCCCGATACCGGTCGGTGTGCAGACGACCGAACGCCCCGGAAGTAATGACGTCTTTGGCCGCGCGGACTCGCTGGTGCTGGCGCAGACCTTCATCACCGGTTTTGCGCTGATCAAAGGTTCCACCGCCTATAAGCCGCCCGATGTCGAATATCGGCTGACACTGGCCACACAGGTCAACCATGTCGATGTGCCCGAACGCCGGGTGTTGTTTGTCGAGCCCAGCCGCTCAAGCAACCGCACCGACTATTTTATCGGGGTGCAGGAAGCCTTTGTCGATTACCACTTCCGTAACACTTCGGATCGCTATGATTTTGATTCCGGCCGTATTGGCATTCAGCCGATGCAGGCCGATTTTCGCGGCTTTCTGTTTCAGGATAACCAACTCGGCGTCCGCCTGTTCGGCACCCGTGACAATAACCGGGTGCAGTATAATCTCGGCGCGTTCATGCGGCTTGAAAAAGACACCAATTCGGGCCTGAATGATGTCACCCAGACACCGCGCAGCGACTATGTCTTCTTCGCCAATCTCTATCGCCAGGATTTCCCGGTTGTCGGCCTGACCAGCCAGGTCTCGGTCACCTATAATATGAACCGCGAGGCAGGCGATATCGAGATTGATGATAATGGCTTCCCGGTTCGTCCGGCGCTGCTCGGTGATCTGCGCGGACGTGATTATGATGTGGTCTATCTGGGTTATGCGGTCGATGGCCGTATCGGGCGATTGAACCTCACTGGCCAGCTCTATGGTGCCTTTGGTGAGGACCGCAACAGCATCTTCACCAGCCGCCCCGCCGATATCGCCGCCTGGTTCGCTGCGGCGGAACTGAGCTATGATGTTGATTTCATGCGTTTCCGCCTGTCGGGGCTGTTCGCCAGCGGCGACAGCGACCCGGAAAACAATACCGAGGCCGGATTTGACGCAATTTTCGAGAATCCGATCTTTGCCGGAGCCGACACCAGCTATTGGATCCGTCAGACCATCCCCTTTGCCGGTGGTGGCCGCGCGGTCAGCATCAATGGCCGCAATGGCATATTGAATTCGCTGCGTTCCTCCAAGGAGCAGGGGCAGTCCAATTTCAACAATCCGGGCACGATATTGCTCGGCGCAGGCGCGGATTTTGACCTGACGCCCGAGATACGCCTGTCGGGCAATGCCAACCATCTATGGTTTGATGATACCGCCACTCTGCAGGCGCTGCGCAATGAGGGCTCGATCCCCAATGCGATAGGCTGGGACTTGTCGATGGCGGCGATATGGCGGCCCAAGGCGACGCAGAATATCGTTTTCCGCCTGTCCGGCGCAGTGTTTGATCCTTCGGATGGTTTTGCCGACCTGTTCACCCAGGCGGGCAATGATGATCGTTATTATTCGGTGCTGTTCAATGCGATTTTTGCGTTCTAATCGGGTCGCTGTGACCCCGGCTTTTCTGGCCCGTCTGGTGGCGGTGCTGGCGCTCGGCCTGACGCTGGCCGTCGGTGCACCGGATACCGGATTTGCCGCCAAGAAAGAGAAACCGCAAAAGATCACATATCGCTTTACACCGCCTGCACCGCGCAATCAGGACTGGGCCGAGGCGGATGCCAAGAGCGTGGGTTGCCAGAGCTGCCACACCGCCAGCGATCACAAGACCATGCATGCCTCGCCCGCGGTGGTGCTCGGCTGCACCGATTGCCATGGCGGCGATGCCAGCGTCACCGGCGATAATGCATGGGGCTGGAGCGATCCGCGTTATATGGAAGCGCTGAAAAATGCGCATGTCCTGCCGAAATACCCCGAGGCGTGGCACTGGCCTTCCAGCGCCAACCCCAAGCGATCCTATGCCCTGATCGCCAAGGAAGCGCCGGAATTTGTGCGCTTCGTCAATCCATCCGATTATCGTGTTGTGCGCGAGGCCTGCGGCGCCTGTCATATCGAGGTTATCGAGGCGTCCGAGCGCTCGCTCATGTCCACCGGGGCGATGCTTTGGGGCGGAGCGGCCTATAATAACGGCATTGTCCCGTTCAAAAACTATATCTTCGGCGAGTCCTTCACCCGCACCGGCAAACCGGCGATGATCAAGTCCGCCATGCCCGAAGATGGCCAACCTTTCGGCACGGTAAGCGCGGAGCAAAAGGCGCGCGGGGCCTTGCCGGTGATGTATCCGCTGCCGACCTGGCATGTCATACCGCCGGGCGATATCTTCCGCGTGTTTGAGCGTGGCGGGCGCAATATCAACACCCAATTCCCCGAGATTGGCCTGCCCAATATAGGCGGGATCATCCAGCGGCTGGAGGAGCCCGGACGGCCCGATCTGAAACAATCCAATCGCGGCCCCGGCACGGGTCTGCGTGTCGCCATTCCGGTGCTCAATATCCACAAGACCCGGCTCAACGACCCTTTCCTCTGGCAGATGGGTACCAACGACCAGCCGGGCGATTATCGCACCTCGGGCTGCGCCGCCTGCCATGTGGTCTATGCCAATGATCGCGAGCCGCGCCACAGTCTAACCTATGCGCAATATGGCCGTGATGGCCAGACGGTGACGGCTGACCCGACCATCGCCAACCTCACCGAGGGACAGAAACGCTTTGGCAGCTATGGCAGTTATGATGCTGCAAAAGCACGTGGCGATGGCCATGGTGGCGATCATAACGAAGGGCATCACGGCGATGATCCGCATGGCGGCGTTGGCGGGCCGGGTGAGAAGGAGCGCGGTCATCCGCTCAAGCACCAGTTTACCCGCGCCATCCCGACGGCGCAGTGCATGAACTGCCATATGCACCAGCCCAATATCTTTCTGAACAGCTATCTCGGATACACCATGTGGGATTATGAATCCGACGCGCCGAAGATGTGGCCGGGTCCGGAAAACACCACATCGCGGCCAGAGGGCATCTCGGATGAGGACTATCAGCGGATTTACAAGCAACAGAAATTCCCCACCGCTGCCGAGGTGCGCGCGGTTCTGGACCGTAATCCCGAAGGCGCTTCGCCTAAAGGGCTATGGGCAGACCTCGATTTCCTGCGCAATGTCTATGATCTCAATGACGAATTGAACGACACCCAATTCGCTGATTATCACGGCCATGGCTGGAACTTCCGCGCGATATTGAAACGCGATCGGGCAGGGAATTTGCTCGATGCCGAGGGCAATATTGTTGCCGATGATGACCCTGAAAAATTCCGCAAAGCGGGTGAGGAGAAATTCGTCAAGCCCGGCACCAATCCCGGCAAATCGGTCCATATGATGGACATCCATGCCGAGGTCGGCATGCAATGCGCCGATTGCCATTTCGCACAAGACAGCCATGGTAATGGCCTGATCTATGGCGAGGTTGCCAATGCGGTGGAGATTGGCTGCAAGGATTGCCATGGCACGGCGGATGAATATCCAACGCTCAAAACCTCCAATCTCGCAGCGCGTCCGCAGGGGACAAATCTGGCGCTGCTCCGCAACCCCGATGGCAAGCGCCGCTTTGAATGGTTTGAAGACGCGAATGGCCGCCGCACGCTGATCCAGCGCTCGATTATCGATCCAGAACTGAGCTGGCGCGTCAGCCTGACCAAGGATAGCGTTAATCGCAGCCACCCCGATTTCAACATCAAGTCGGCGCGCGCCAAGCTCGTCGCCAAATCGGGTTCGGAAACCGGCGAATATCGCTTTGGCACCGGGGTGATGCCATCGGAACGCGCGCATGATGACGGCAATATGGCCTGTTTCACCTGTCACTTGAGCTGGACCACCAGTTGCGGCGGCTGCCACCTGCCGATCGAGGCGAACTGGAAATCGAAAAAGCACAAATATGAGGATGGCGAGACGCGCAACTATGCCACCTATAACCCTCAGGTTGCGCGCGACCAGATGTTCCAGCTGGGTCGACACCAGACCACCAAGGCGGGCACCGAGGTCGATGAAAATGGCAAGCCGCTGGGCATGATCGCGCCGATCCGCTCGACCTCGGCGCTGATCCTGTCCTCGACCAATATCAACCGCGAGCGCATCTATGTGCAGCAGCCGCCAATCGCCGCTTCGGGCTATTCGTCTCAGGCCTTTGCACCGCATTTCCCGCATACAGTTCGCAAGACCGAGACCAAAATGTGCTCCGACTGCCATTTAAGCGCGGCCAATGACAATAACGCGATCATGGCGCAGGTACTGTTGCTTGGCACCAATTTCGTCAACTTTGTCGGCCTGCATGCTTGGGTTGGCATGGATGGTGCGTTTGAGGCGGTGCGGGTTACCGAATGGGACGAACCGCAAGCGGTCATCGGCTCCTATCTGCAGCGCTATGCCTATCCCGATTATTGGCGGATGCATGTCGAGGATAATGGCCGTGAGCTGAAAAACTGGGTACGCGGCGATACATTTGATGATGATCTGTCGGGCGAGACCAAAGCGCTCGAAGAATTTGCCAATGTGGTGCAGGATACCTCAGGAGCGGTGCGCTGTCTGCAACTGCGCGGCGAATATATGTTCGTCGCCGAGGGCAAGGGCGGTTTCCGCGCCTATGATGTGGCCTCAATCGGCAATAAGGGTTTCTCCGAGCGCATTGTCCGCGCGCCCTTCTCCTCGCTGGGGCATGACACCCATGTGAAGACAAAGAACGCGACCTGCATGGCGCTGGCCACCAACCAGCCGATCGCGCCCGATCGCAACCGCAACATGGCTGCCACCAACCTCACCGATGCCGATGGCAACGAGATTATCGAAGAAGATGGCACGCCGCGGACATTGCTCGAGGAAAATCAGGAGCAGGCCTTCCACCCGATTTACGACTATGCGGTGATTACCGACAGCGTTGAGGGGCTGGTGCTGGTCGATATCAATACACTGGCCGATGGCGAGTTTCGCAACAATTTCTTCAAGCGGATGACATTCGCCAATGGCGCCAGGGCGTGGAATGAGGGCGGGGTGCTCAATGGCGCGCGGCATATCACTCTCGCCGGGCATATCGCCTATATCACCACCGATGCGGGTCTCGTGGTGCTCGATCTCGACGACCCGGCCAATCCAAAGCTGACGGCGCAAATCCCGCTACAGGATGCGCGTGCCAGTGCGGCACAGTTCCGCTATCTCTGGGTGACCGACGCAGAGGGCGTGAAGCTGTTCGACATCACCCAGTTGCGCCAGCCAGTCGCAGTGCCACAGGCGACGGTGCGACTGGCCGATGCGCGCAAACTCTATCTGGCGCGCACCTATGCCTATGTCGCGGCGAAACAGGACGGGCTGGTGATCCTCGACGTGACCAATCCCGAAGCACCGCAGGAATATATGCGCTACACTGCTGACGGTTCGCTCAACGATGCCGAGGATGTGATTGTCGGCTCCACCAATGCGACGTTGTTCGCCTATGTCGCCGATGGCCGCAATGGCCTGAAAGTGCTGCAACTGACGTCACCGGAAAGCCAGCCGAAATTCTACGGCTTCTCCCCTGCGCCCAAGCCCGAACTGATCGCCTTTGCCCGCACCGATAAACCGGCCCTGGCGTTGTCCAAGGGGCTGGATCGTGACCGCGGTGTGGATGAGACTGGCGGCCAGATGGCGGTTTTCGGCCGACTGGGCGCGCGGCCCTTTACCCGCAGCGAGATGGAACGGCTTTTCCTTAACAGTAAAGGCCTGCCCTATAAGGTGAAAGACGCGCCCGATATCGGCGACTGGTTCGGTCCGCAAATGGCGAGCAGGCCTATACGGTTGCCTTAGATTATTAATTTCACGCAAAGGCGCTAAGATTTTTAAGGGGGCAGTTCTTGTCTGAACGGTTGGAAGAACTTGCTAGCATTGTCATTGATGTGGCCATGGGTGTGCACGTTGACTTGGGGCCGGGTTTGCTGGAATCGGTTTACGAGGGAGTGTTGGCTAACCGTCTGGAAAAGCGTGGGTTAAAAATTGACCGGCAAAAGCCGGTCAGGATTACTGTCGATGGTCTGGATTATGCCGATGCATTCCGATTTGATCTGCTAGTCGAGAACCAGTTGCTTCTTGAAATCAAGTCTGTGCCTAAATTGGCACCAATTCATACCAAGCAAACATTGACCTATCTGCGTTTAATGAAACTACCGCTGGGTTTACTCATAAATTTCGGCGGCATAACTTTGAAAGAAGGGCTTAAGCGTGTGGCTAATAACTATCGTGATGCAAAGCTCTAACCTCTTAAAAATCTTAGCGCCTTAGCGCTCAAACTTTCTAGCTTTAGCCAAATGATAGACATTGCCTAGGCCGCTACCCGTCCTCCACCGTAAGCGCCTCAATTTCGAGCAACAGCGTCGGCTCCCCCTCATGCCGCTCAACGCGATGCGCGACGTGAATATCGATGACGACATGGTGCTTCAGAGAAAACTCATGCTCTTCCAGCCGATCCGCCAGAACATGCCCGACAATCACCCCATCACTGCCGGAGAAGGTCAGCGCCAGCCGATGTCGCATGCCGGTGAAAGTAGCGCTGGCCCAGTCATGGCCTTCATGAAAGCGCAACTGCGCCGCACCGTCGGTGATCGCGATTAACTCGCGGATCAGCGCTGTTGCCGGGTCATGCCCGGTGGTGCTGCTCTCGGCCTTGATTTCAACGTGCATCAGCATGTGTGCGCTCTCCCTCATATCTGTTCATGAAATGTTCTATTCGTTCCCGCATCGCTTTGCGCGGTTCGCGGCCATTGCGCATATCGTCGACCAGGCGCGGGTCACGCGCCGCCAGCCGCCCGAACTTGGTGCGGGGCATATCATGGCGTCTTAAAAATCTTTCTACAGTACGCAAAACCGTCATTGGGCATCCTTTCGGGTGATTCGTGTTACAACGTAGGAAAAAGTGACAAGTAAAATCCTACTTGTCTAGGAAAAATCCTATGCTATAGTGAGTGCATGACCGATAACCAGAAAGTGCGCGATACTCTGGCGCGGCTGATTACTGATCGTGGGGTCAGCTATGCCGGTGTCTCCGATATGCTGGGTCGCAATCCGGCCTATATCCAGCAATTTATCCGGCGGGGTACGCCGTCACGATTGGCCGAACGCGACCGGCAATTGCTGGCACAGTTTTTCGGTGTATCCGAAGACCTGTTGCGCAACACGGATGATTCTCTGCCTACTAATTCCGCTGCATCACGTTCAGCCATGGGAGTAAGAGGAAAATTCCTGCGACCCATTCCGAAGCTTTCTATAGGGGCCTCTGCAGGGCCGGGGCGTATGGCCGATAGCGAGCATGTCGAAAGCGAACTGGCCTTTGATGAGGATTGGCTGCGCCGGCAGGGCTTTGCCAACGCTGCGCTCAATATGATCCGGGTCGAGGGGGACTCGATGGAGCCGACGCTGTGCGATGGCGACGACATCATGGTCGAGATGGCAAGCGGCGATACACCGCGCCGCGATGGGGTTTATGTGTTGCGCCGCGATGATGCGCTTATGGTTAAGCGGCTGGCGTTTCAGCCTGATGGCAGTGTTTCGGTGTTGAGCGACAACCCTGCCTATCCTTCCATGCAGGGCCTTGGCCTGGATAGTGTTGCCGTTGTCGGCCGCGTTGTCTGGGCCGGGCGGCGGCTATGAAATATATTAGCCCCTCCTCTTCAGAGGAGGGGTTGGGGTGGTGGCGAGGCGAAGCCGAGCTCGCGCTAGCGAATTCTTCTCTTGTGGCAACACCACCCCGCTGCGACTAAGGGCCTGACGGCCCTAAGTCTCACTGCCCCTCCTCTGAAGAGGAGGGGATATCTTTGCGCAGCCTTGCAATCCCTCCTAACCCCTGCCACATCGGCGCGAATGAGCAATGTCACCTCTTCGATGAACCCGGCTCCCCAGCCGCCCCTGCGCGCCGCGATCATTCCGGTGACGCCGTTGCAGCAGAACTGCACCCTGTTCTGGTGCACCAAGACCAACAAGGCGGCCTTTGTCGACCCCGGTGGCGATCTGCCGCGGCTCAAAGCGGCGCTTGAGCAATCGGGCGCGGAGCTGGAAAAAATCCTGATCACCCATGGCCATATCGATCATTGCGGTGAAGCGGGGAAGCTGGCCAAGGAACTTGGCGTGCCGATTGAAGGGCCGCATGAGGAAGACCGGTTCTGGATTTCGCGGCTGGAGGATGATGGCCGCAACTATGGCATTGCCGGTGAAGTGTTTGAGCCTGATCGCTGGCTACATGATGGCGAGCAGGTAACGGTGGGCGATCTGGTGCTCGACGTTATCCATTGCCCGGGTCACACGCCGGGCCATGTGGTGTTCCACCATGCGCCCTCCAAGCTGGCGATTGTTGGCGATGTGCTGTTCCAGGGCTCTATCGGCCGCACCGATTTCCCGCGCGGCAATCATCAGGATTTGCTCGACGCGATTACCGGCAAGCTTTGGCCGCTCGGCGATGACATCACCTTCGTCCCCGGCCATGGCCAGACCAGCACTTTCGGCCATGAACGCAAGACCAATGCCTTTGTCGCCGATGACGTGCTGGCGGCGCGCTAGAGCGTGTAACGCATTGCGTAAGTCGGTTTAGAAATACTCCGTTCGTGTCGAGCGCAGTCGAGACACTGCTCTCCACCGGCGCTGGCCTCTCGACTTCGCTCGAGGCGAACGGGTAAGGTAGATCATCTAAGCAGGAAAGATAAGAACGCTGATTGGAAGACTATTCGCTGCGCAATGCCTCAATCGGCGATAGTCGTGAGGCCCGGATTGCGGGATAGCCGCCGAACAACAGACCGATCAGTGCAGAAAACAGGATCGCACCGATCGCTACGCCGATGCCGATGGGCACAGGAAAGTCGGCATAAGCGGCGAGGGCAATACCGCTGATCCAGGCGAGGATCAGGCCGACCGTCCCTCCGAGGACGCATAAGACCGCTGCCTCAACCAGAAACTGGTTGCGGATATCGCTGCGCCTTGCCCCCAGCGCCATCCGCAAGCCAATTTCGCGCGTGCGTTCGGTGACGCTGACCAGCATAATATTCATAATGCCGATACCACCGACCAATAGTGAGATGGACGCAATCGCTACCAGCACAATCTGGAAGATGCTGGTCACCGTCTCGGTCTCGCGCAAAAACTCCTCAGTGGTGCGCACGGTGAAGGGAGAGAGCGCATCTTCCTCAACCCGATAGCGCTCGCGCAGAATCCGGGTGATTTCTTCCTTGCTCTGCACCAATGAAGTTGCATCGGAGAAACCGACAAACAGCAGGTTGAGATCATCCGGCCCGGACAGCGTGTCGCCAACAAAACGCTGGCGCATGGTTGCTATCGGGATGACAGCGGTGTCGTCATTGTCATTGCCAAAGGTTGATCCTTTGGATTCGAGCAAGCCGATCACGGAAAACGGGATGCGGTTGATCCGGACCGTCTGGCCGACCGGATCAAAATCGCCGAAAAGCTCCTGCGCTACAGTGGTGCCGAGGACGACAACCCGTGCAGCGCTGCGCTGATCGGCTTCGTCGAGAAAGCGGCCCGATTGCACCCCGCTATTGGTGATTTCGGCATAGCGCATGGTTGTGCCAATGGCATTGGTCGAAGTGTTGGTTCCCGCCACGGTCATTTGCACAGTAGAACGCAATTGCGGCGCGATAAATTCGACGCCGGGCACCTGTTTCTGGATGGCGCGGGCATCGCGCATAGTCAGGCGACCGCGGTCAAAGCTGCGCCTTGGCCCGCTGGTTTCGGGTTCCGGGATGACAATCGCCATATTGGAACCGAGCGCATTGATTGATTGCATCACCGAAACCTGAGCTCCGGCGCCAACCGCAACCGCCAGTGTCACCGCGAACACGCCGATCATCACACCCAGCATGGTCAGGATCGAGCGCATCAAATTGGTGCGGAGCGCCGTCATCGCGATGGCAATATTGACCATCCAGTCGGAGAGCAGATGCCATATGCGCCCGCCCATCAGGCCATGGCCTCGGTCGAGGCATGTTTCAGTTGGCGATTGGTGACTGCGCGATCTTCTATCACTTTGCCGTCGCGAAACTCTATCCGGCGTTTGGCATGATCGGCAATATCGCCTTCATGGGTGACGACTATAATGGTGATGCCATCATTATTGAGTTGTTCAAAGATCGACATAATGTCTTCAGAGGTTGCGCTGTCGAGCGCGCCGGTAGGCTCATCGGCGAGCAGGATCAGCGGTTCGGTTACCAGTGCCCGGGCGATGGCCACACGCTGTTGCTGACCTCCCGAGAGCTTAGCCGGTGTATGGTCAAGCCGTTCACCAAGTCCCATCGCTTCGAGCTTGGCCTTGGCGCGGCTTTGCCGCTCGGCGGAGCTCAGCCCGGCATAAATGAGAGGCACCGCCACATTGTCGAGCGCGGATGTGCGCGCCAGCAGATTGAACTGCTGAAACACAAAACCGATCTTGCGATTGCGCAATGCCGCCAGCGCGTCGCTGCCCATATCCGCGGTTGCGATGCCGTCGATCAGCACATCGCCCTCGCTCGGTACGTCCAGACAGCCGATCATGTTCATAAAGGTCGACTTGCCCGAGCCACTGGCCCCCATGATCGCAACATATTCGCCGCGCTCTATGCTGAGCGATACGCCATGCACGGCATGGATAGTTTCACTGCCCAGCGTATAGGTCTTGACCAGATCCCGCGTCTCGACCAGCGGGGCGCTCATTGTGCCTGCGCCTCGCTGCCGCCAACAGTGCGAACGCGCACCAACACTTCTTCTTTGGGTGCAACCCCTTCTTTGACTTCAACAAAATCCTCGCCACTCAGCCCGATGCTGATGGTCTTGCTTTCCGGGCTGAATGGATCGTCACCGGCGACCCAGATCACGGCCTTGTCGGGGGCTTTGTCCTTGGCGTTGGCGCCTTGCGCATCATCAGTCTGCGGGCGATCCTCCTCGCGCGGACGAAAGCGGGTGGCGCTGACAGGAACACGTAAAACATTGCGCTTGCGCCCGGTTTCTATGTCGACATTGGCCGTCATCCCCGTGAGCAATTTGCCATCTTTGTTGTCAACATCGAGGATGACGAGATAACTGACGGCGTTTTGCGCTTCGGTTGCCGACTTTCGAATTTGCTGCACCTTGGCGCGGAAGGTTTCGCCGGGATAGCTGTCAACGGTAAAGCGAACGGTCTGCCCCTGTTTGACCTGCCCAATATCGGCTTCATCGACCGAGGCCTCAACCTGCATCTTGCTGGTATCCGCCGCGATCTGAAACAGATTAGGGGTCTGGAAATTGGCGGCAACGGTGGTGCCTGGTTCAACCAGCTTGTTGATCACAACACCGGCTGCTGGCGCGATGATCCGGGTGCGTTGCAGATCGAGTTCGGCTGAGGCCAGTTGCGCTTCACTTTGCGCTATCTGTGCCCGGGCGCTTTGCGCCTGTGCCTTGGCAGTGCTCAATGTCGCCTTGGCAGTGACCAGAGCATTCTGTGCTTGATCAAGTCCTGCACCAGAAACAAACCCTTTTTCTTCCAGCACCTTGCGCCGTTCAAATTCGCGGGTTTGCACTTGGACGTCGGTTTCTGCCTGACGGATGGCGGCCAGCGCTTGCGCCAGGCTGGCGCGGGCCAGGTCCACCTGTGCTCTGGCCTGCGTCACCTGCGCCCTAGGGCGGGTAGAATCAATCTCAGCAAGTAGCTGACCTTCTTCTACGGGTGAGTTGAAATCAACATAGACCGCGGTGACCTGCCCGGAAATCTCCGAACCGACATTGATGGTATTCAGTGCCCGTAACTTTCCGCTGGCGGACACCGTGCGCACCACGTCGCCACGAGATGCTGGTTCGGTCACATATTCATAGCCAGGAGATGACCCGGCAAAAAGCCAATAGCCCATGAAACCGATAGCGAGGACCACTATGCCGGAGATGATGGGGTGACTGCGCACCCACCCTGTTATTCGCCGCACGTACAAGCCTTTCGACAATGTCCCCATAGCAAGAGATAGCGCCATTGCCGCTGAATTACGACAGCATTCGCAGGATATTCTGGTCGTTTTGTCCGCAAAGCGGCTTTTTTGGCACTTGGTGGGGCGGAAACCGGGTGGGGCAGAGAGGCATAATCGCTAGCCTGAGAGGCAATTTTACAATCTTCCATGTGTTCAGAACAGCGTAAAAACAGTAAGGTTTAGGCACTGTTTTTGCCGCTTCCCCCTAATCGGCAACCGTATGATGGAGACTATGTAATGAGCGACAACCTTCCCCAGGATGAAACCATATTGCTTACCCGCCGCAAGATGATGTTCCTTGCCGCATTGGCCGGAGGTGTTAGTGCGACCGCTCCGCTCTATGCCCAGTTCAATCTTGGCCGCAAGCTCGACGCGGCGAAGAAGGTCATTGATGCCGCTTCTTATAATGATGAAGAAATGAAGGTCTTTTTCGACCAGATGTCCGAGGACATGGATAGCAAGAATCCGGTTGCCTCGATGGACGACCCTTATGGTAAGCGCATCGCCAACCTGTCGCAGGGCCTTCAAACCTATGACGGGCTCGACCTCGATATCAAAGCCTATCTGGTTGAGGATGTGAACGCTTTTGCCATGGCTAATGGCACCATCCGCGTCTTCGCCGGACTGATGGACCAGTTCACCGATGATGAGGTGCGCTATGTGATCGGCCATGAAATCGGTCATGTTAAGCGCGGCCACACCAAAAAGCGGATGCAGGGCGCGCTTCAGAAAGAAGCGGCCTTTGGGGTCGCCAGTGCTGCGGGCGGTAAAGTCAGCCAGATTGCCAACTCGCAACTCGGCGCGCTGTTCGGCAATGTGATTTCCGCGCAGCACTCGCAGAAGCATGAGCGTCAGGCTGATGACTATGCCATGCAGTTTATGACCGACAATAGCTATGACCGTCAGGCTTGCGTTACGGCGCTGGAAAAACTGGCGGGCATGAGCGGTGGCAGCAGCGGCCCGCAATGGCTGTCGACCCATCCGAGTCCATCAAGCCGGGCCAAGCGGATGCGCAAACAGCTCTCCTGAACTAGGATATCTTGGAACGAAAACTGTGGCGCCAATGTTGCATTGGCGCCACAGTTGTTTGTCATATTGGCGCTAAATTGGCCATTATGTCGTCCCAAAGGACAGACATATCATCAAGGCCTAAGGCACCACAGCGTTGAAAATACTGGAGAATCCGTCCTTCAAGGACAGGCTATGTAATATAATTTCATTTCAGATGTAATTATTGACATAGAAGTGCGGGGTTTGTAACCAAACCTTCGTAAATGACAAAGCCCCCCGAGAGGCGATGCAAATTACACGCAGGTGGAACGTGAAAAAACCTTTTTTAAGGAGCGTTCCAAATGAAGACTCGTCTACCCCTTTTCCTGTCTGCCACGGCGTTAAGTACTATCGCCGCCACCCCGGCCTTTGCCGAGGCGGGTGACGGCGCCGCTGCATTGACGTCGTACAAGTCGGCCTATCTGAGCGTTGTCGCCGACAGCAAAGTCAATGCCATCAAGAACAGCAACAAGAACGTTGCTTCCGATGAAGCGGATATTGCTGTTGATATTGTCGAGGTTGATAATGCCGAAGCCGTGACTCTGGATACGGCGCTGACATCGGCCAATTCGACTGCGCTTTTGCTTGATGGCAGCACCGGCACCGATATCTTTGACACGCCCGCCAAAGCCACCGCCAACACGGTCGCTGCTGACGGAAGTGCGGCAATGGTTGCTGCAGCCGCCGCAGCACAAGGTTCGTCGCAGCGGTCGGAGAGCTTCTCGGTGCTTTTGAATCAGGACAGCTTTTTCGGCTTCTATCCGTCATTTAATGGCTTGATCCCGATTGGCGACAATATCGATTTCAGCTTTTACGGCATTTTGTGGACCAATTCCGGTTTCTCCAGCACGGCGTTCGGTCCTGCTGGCGTTGCATCGGATAATGACCTTTGGACGGAATTTGGTGCTGGTGTCGCGATCCATACTATGGATGGCAACCTCGTCATCAAACCGCAAATCGGCCTGACCAACGGTGCCTTGCTGTCCAGTGGTTTTCAGGAGGATGGTATACCCACCGGCACCGGCGGTAACTTTGCTGACGGTATCGTGCCCAGCCTGACCATGAACTATAGCGATGACAGCTTTGAAGCCGAATTTTATGGCGGCTATTATGCCGCTCTGCGCAATCGTAACGATGACTTTGCGCTCGACTTCTTGCACACCTGGATCAATGCCGGTGCCAAGATCAGCGACAATTTCTCTGCCGGTGCGCATTATGAACTGCTATCCAACACGCGCAATACTGGTGGCGACACCGCCGTCGTCTATCAATGGCTTGGGCCCTATGTCCAATTCTCCACCAGTAACGGCTTCTTCGCCCGCTTCACAGCAGGTGCGGATATTGAAGGCGGCAATGATGGTGATTTCTACAAGCTGACCGCCGGCTTCAGCTTCTAAAACCATCACCGGAGCACAGGGTCAGGACTCGCACCGCAAGTCTCGGCCCGCAAGCAAAACTCACCTCGCTCCGGTGATGCAGAAATAGGGCAAAACGCCTTACCCAGCTTCCGCAGGAAGGGGAGAAAGGCGGCATAACCTCTGGCCAGCCTTTCACGATACGCTGCCGGTCTGTCTATCCACAATGCGCGGTATGAAACCGTGCTGGGAACGACAGGCTGGCAGCGTATTTCCTTTGTGCTAATGCGACAACCATATGGGTCGTATTCAAAGGACATAAGAATGGGCAAAGTCGGCTGGTGGCTAGGCGGTATCTTCTTCGCTTTTGGGCTGCTGTTTATGGGCACCGGGGGCGGTATCGCCATTCATGATCAGCAATTTGCCGGAACCGCAGAACGCGCGACTGGAACCGTAACCGATATCAGGTCCTCTCGAGGCGCGAGGCGAAGAAGCCAGCGGACAAGCCGGAGAAGAACTTACAAGCCTGTGGTGAATTTTGAGGATGCACAAGGCCAGAGGCATGAATTTGTCAGCTCCCACGGATCCAATCCATCTTCTTATGAAATTGGCGACAGCGTGGACGTACTTTATGATCCGGCCTCTCCGGCAGATGCGATGATCGACAGCGATATGGAGCGTGGCTTCCTGCCGCTTCTCTTTCTGGGCCTTGGCGGGGTCTTTGCTGCGATTGGCGGCGGCTTTCTGTATGTCGGCTGGCGGCGCAAAAAGACCATCGCTGCTCTCAAGCTTCGCGGCAAAAAGATCATGGCCAGGGTAATCAGTTGCGAACGCGACACCTCAATCAAGATCAATGGCCGCTCGCCATATCGCGTCACCGCCCAGGCCGAGCATCCGGCAACCGGCAAGATATCGAGCTTCCGCAGCGATCCTGTCTGGGTTGACTTATCCGACGCATTGGACGGGCAAGAGGTGCCGGTCCTTGTCAACCCAAGGGACTGGAAGGAGCATTATATTGATCTGTCGCAATGGGTTGATGGAAGCGCGCGGGCATAAACACACGGACTTTCCTACTAATAGACGCGCGGATATAATAGCCTTGGCTGCTGTTTGAGATTTCCAACAACAATCCTACACAAGCACGCATTTCTGCATGGTTTGAGCGCAACCTTTGTAACCTTCGTCAAGCGGGATTGACACTTTCCTACGCCATATGGGCCCGCTCAATGCGGCGTAAAGCCCATAACTACCGCACCGGCATAAACCGTAAGCGCGAGCAGCACCAGAAACGTGACAATCGTACCGACCACCCGGCCAATCTCGACCTTGCCGCCACTCATGCCGATGCCATGCGCGACACGCCCGGCCATATAGATGCCGCCGAGTGACCAGAGTAAGGTGCTGCCATGGCCCGCCAGTTCCAGCGCAGCGATAAGGAACAGGACGAAGGGCGTATATTCGATAAAATTGGCCTGGGCCCGCATCCGGCGCAGCAGATTGTCATTGCCGCCATCGCCGACATTGACCTTTTCGCGGATGCGCACGATATCGGTCCAGGCCGCCAGCCAAAAGGTGATAAGGCCAGCTGACGCCGCCATTGTCAGGGTTATCGGGATATCCATAGTGTCGAGGCTTTCCTTAAGAGAAGAACGGCTGCGGGATGTGCGACAAGCATCATGTCAGCTTTAAGCAATCCAGTCTTGCACTATTATGAAAAATCGCTATAGCCGCGCCTTCGCTTGCGCCGGAACTCTTGTTTGTCCGAATCATGCATGATTGGGATGCACGCCCGGTTGCAGCACTTTGATGAACCCACAGTTGATTTAACACGGAAGCAGGTGACACCATGGCTGTCCCCAAAAGGAAAACAACGCCGTCCAAGCGCGGCATGCGCCGTTCGCACGATGCCCTGAAGGCTGAGGCTTTTCAGGAATGCCCGAATTGCGGCGAATTGAAGCGTCCGCATCATGTTTGTCCGGCATGCGGCTATTATAATGGTCGGGAAATAATTGCTCCTAGCTACTAAATAAGCAATAGACGGGTCTGTAGATATAAAAACAGACCCGATAACGGGCTATTGCAGGATAGGGCATGAAGCAACGAATTGCGATTGATGCAATGGGCGGCGACCATGGGGTCGCCGTTATGCTTGCTGGTGCCGCTCTGGCACGGCATCGTCATGAGAGCTTTGAGTTCCTGCTGGTCGGTGATGAGGTACAGATAGAGAAAGCGCTGGATAATCACCCTGGCCTGCGCTCCGCCTCACAGATACTTCACAGCGATAAACAGATAAGCGGCGATGTCCGCCCGAGTCAGGCTGTGCGCCAGTCACGTGGCACTTCGATCGGCATGGCGATTGATGCGGTCAAGGCAGGTGAGGCCTCTGCTGCAGTCAGCGGCGGCAATACCGGCGCGCTGATGGCGATCGCCAAGCTGGCGCTGCGCACCATGCCTGGCATTGATCGCCCGGCGCTGGCGGCGTTGCTGCCGACATTGCGCGATCATGATGTCATCATGCTCGATCTGGGTGCCAATACCGAATGCGATGCGCGCAATCTGGTGCAGTTTGCGGTGATGGGTGCGGCCTATTCGCGCATCCTCTACGATTTTGACGCGCCGAAGGTGCGACTGCTCAATATCGGCACAGAGGATATGAAGGGCACTGAAGACCTACGCGATGCAGCGCAGCAGCTTAAGGAAGCAGCGGGTCTGCCTATGGCCTTTGAGGGCTTTACTGAGGCCGACAAGATTTCCAGTGGTGATATTGATGTTATCGTCACCGATGGTTTCTCCGGCAATATCGCATTGAAAGCCGTTGAAGGTGCGGCGCGTTTCGTCACTGATTTATTGAAGCGCAGCTTCGCCAGCTCATTGCGCTCCAAGTTCGGTTTTCTGATCTCCCGCCCGGCGACCGAATTGCTGCGCCATCATCTTGATCCGAACAACCATAATGGTGCGGTGTTCCTCGGCCTGAATGGTGTGGTGGTGAAAAGCCATGGCAGTGCTGATGCCAAGGGTGTCGCCAATGCGGTGGAGGTGGCGGCGCGGCTGGTGAAGCACGATGTCACCCAGCGGATTGTCGATGACCTTGGCAATTTTGACACCGGAGCAGACGCGCCGGCGCAGAAGCGGGCGGTGTAATTTGGCCGATATGCCAAGATCGGTGATCATCGGTACGGGGTCTGCCCTGCCCGAAAACTGCGTCAGTAATGACGAACTGGCACAGCAGTACAATATCGACACCAGTGACGAATGGATCCGCGAGCGCAGTGGCATAAGGCAGCGCTATATTGCCGGAGAGACTGAGACCACGGCAACGCTGGCGACCGCTGCAGCACGCAAGGCGCTGGATGCTGCCAATATGGCGGCCACGGACATCGATCTTATCATCGTTGCCACCGCTACGCCGGACAATACCTTCCCCGCCACCGCCACCAAGGTACAGCATATGCTCGGCACCGCTGGCAGTATCGCCTTTGACGTCGCAGCGGTTTGCTCCGGCTTTGTCTACGCCATCACCGTGGCTGATGCGATGCTGCGCGCCGGGCAAGTGCGCACTGCCTTGGTGATCGGGGCAGAGACTTTCAGCCGGATTATGGACTGGACTGATCGTACCACGTGCGTGCTGTTCGGCGATGGCGCCGGTGCGGTGGTTTTGCGAGCTGAAAGCGATGCAGGAGATCGCGGCATATTGGCAAGCCGCCTGCATGCTGATGGCAGCCAGCATGATTTGCTCTATGTTGATGGCGGACCTTCGACCACGCAAACCGTCGGCCATTTGCGGATGCAAGGGCGCGAGGTATTCCGCCAAGCGGTGGGCAATCTCAGCAGCGTAATGCACGAGGTGCTTGACGATGCCGGACTCACACCAGCGGATATTGACTGGGTGGTGCCGCACCAGGCCAATCAACGAATATTGGACGCGACCGTGCGTAAGCTTGGACTACAACAGGACAAGCTGATCGTCACAGTAGACAGCCATGCCAATACGTCTGCAGCCTCTGTGCCGCTGGCGCTGGACACTGGCGTACGCGATGGCCGGATCACACCGGGCGATCTGCTGATATTGGAAGCCATGGGCGGCGGCTTTACCTGGGGCGCTGTCGCGCTGCGTTTCTGATTATTCACGCAACCCCCTGTTTTTACAGGCTGGATTGTGGCATAGGCTGGAACAATGCAGTTTTATGTTGGTTCAAAAAATCAGGGGTTGCATTCAGTTACACAATAGGGAGTTGGCTTATGCGTTCTGTAGGTACCTTGACCCGCGCCGATCTGGCAGACACGATCAACCGGCAGGTCGGCCTCTCGCGAGCGGACTCGGCGCAGATGGTGGAGTCGATCATCGACCATATTTGCGATGCCTTGATTGATGGCGAGCATGTCAAAATCTCCGGCTTTGGTACCTTCTTGCTGCGCGATAAGGGCGAGCGTGTCGGTCGTAATCCCAAGACCGGTGTCGAGGTACCGATCACGCCGCGCCGGGTTCTGACATTCCGTGCCAGCCAGCTGATGAAACAGCGCATAGTTGCAGGCGACTGACTTCTCTGGCAGAATCCCAGTCTAGTGAGGGTAAGTCCCTCAAGATTGGCAGAAAAGCATGGAAAAATCAGAGGATGCCCTGCGGACGATAGGTGAAGTTTCCGAGGCGCTTTCAGTCAAACCCCATATATTGCGCTATTGGGAAGAACAGTTTTCCACACTCAATCCGCTTAAGCGCGCCGGTGGCCGACGCTATTATCGCAGCGAGGATATGGCGTTGCTACGGCGTATCAATCGGCTGCTCAATGAAGAAGGCTACACCATCAAGGGGGCGCAAAAGGCTTTGAAGCAACCGGAAGGGCAGGGAGCAGATATATCGGCTTCGCCTACCGAGCCAGTATCGCAATCACCGGAGCCCTTGCTGCCATTTTCTGAGCAAAGCTCAGTATCAGAATCGATGCTGATTGAACTGCGCGCGATACGCAGCGAACTGGTCGAGGCGCTTGAAGCGGCGCGTTGAATCGTTTAAAGGTCCGCCGAAACTAACAATACAGACCGTCAGCCCTGAGCCTGTCGAAGGGGGTCTCTCGACATGGTGCTATGCTGAGAAGCGGGCTTCGACAAGCTCGGCCCTAACGGTTTTGATTTTCGTCACATCCCATAGCGGGTTGTCCGCCTAATGCCGCACTTCCGGACCGAGATCGGGGTCAATATCCCGCGGCCTGACCAGCAATTCCAGCTTGGCATGGGCACTGCCCAAATCCTTCCAGCTGGCAATGTCTATCTTCAATATCGCCAGCGCCCCGGTCGGGAATTTCTCCTCGACATGATCACGCATCGGGCTGGTGCCATCATCGGGGACCATTTCGAGGATAAGGTCCTCCAGCCCCGGATTGTGCCCGGCGATCATCACCACCGATTTTGTATCGCTTTGCTCGCGCAGAAGCTCGAGCAGCGTTGCCGATGAAGCGAGATAGATGCGTCGATCCCATTGGGTGCCGAGCTTTATGCCAAGCCGGGTTTCAATCTGCTCCAGTGTTGCCACCACCCGCGCTGCCGGTGACGCGACGACTGCATCAAATTGCAGATGGTTGCTCTTGATATAGTCGCCCATCAACCCCGCGCCCTTGATACCACGGGCATTGAGCGGTCGGTCAAAATCGCGACTGCGGCCATCGGACCAGTCGGACTTGGCATGTCGAAGAATCGCCAATGTTTTCATGAAATTCTCTGGTCCTGTTGGGGCTGATGGGACGATTCGTATTTCTGACTTTGAACCGCCAGCACCGCCTCTGCAAGCGTTACTCTTCGGACGGTGGTGCCCTCTGGAAAAGCGCTCAGCAGACGCGAAGGGAATGCGGCGGACAAAACCACGAAATGGCCATGGTCCTGTTTGCTACGGATCAGCCGACCAAAGGCCTGAGCCAGTCGCGCCTTGATAATCTGGTCATCATAGGCGCTGCCGCCATTGGAGAGTTTGCGCGCCTTGTGCACAATGCTCGGCTTGGGCCAGGGTACACCTTCCATCACCACCAGCCGCAGCGAATGGCCGGGAACATCGACACCATCGCGCAGTGCATCGGTGCCGAGTAAGGTCGCGCGCGGATCATCGCGGAAAATATCGACCAAGGTGCCGGTATCAATCGGATCGACATGCTGGGCGTAGAGCGGCAGTCCATGTTCGGCCAGCCGGTCGGCAATACGGCCATGCACCGCACGCAGCCGTCGGATCGCGGTAAACAGGCCGAGCGCGCCGCCCTGTGATGCCTCGACCAGCCGGGCATAGCCATTGGCCAGCGCTGATATGTCGCCGCGCTTGATATCGGTGACGATCAGGATTTCCGCCTGCCGGCCATAATCAAATGGGCTTTTGGCCGAGAATTGCATCGTCTCGCCCGGCAGATGCGCCGCGCCGGTGCGCGCAATCGCCTGCGGCCAGTCATCGCCACTTTTGAGCGTTGCTGAGGTCACCATTACGCCATGGGCAGGTTCCAGCACTGTTTTGGCCAGCGGCCGGGTCGGGTCGATCCAACGACGGTGCAAGCCGATATCATATTCGCGCCCCTCAAAGCGGTCGACAGCGAGCCAATCGATAAAATCACTATCCGCCGGACCCCCGAGCGCCGAGAGCATGGAGAGCCAAGCCGTCAGACTGTCTGTGCGCCAGCCCAAGCTGCCCAATGCGCCTTCAATGCGGGCGCGGGCGGGGCCGTCCATCCAGTCCGGGCCATCGACCAGCAGTGCTTCCAGCCGTTTACCCAATGTGATTAGCGGCTTGAGCAGCCGATCAATCGCGCTGGCGGCCTTGGCGGCAGCTTCGAGCAATTCGCCGCTCAGCTCGGCACATTCGGTTTCAAGGCCATAACCTGCATCTTGGGAACCACTCTCGTCGCGGGCATAGACCAGCGCACGAATGGCGGCGAACAGTGCCTCAATCTCCCCTTGCGGCACGCCTTCAATCAGCCGTTGCAACCAGCCTTCACCCGGGAGCAGGCTAGCCGCCATACGTGCCGCCTCAATTGCTGCGCCGCCTTCTGCATCATAGCTGGCAACATCCGCCAGTCGCGCGGCAAGGCCCCGCCTTCGTCCACGGGAATTGCCTTCAGGGCCAATCACCCAGCGGCGAATCTCTATCGCCTCCTGTCCGGTCAGCGCCGCAGAGAACATGCTGTCTGCAGCGTCGAACAGATGATGTCCCTCATCAAATATGATGCGGCTGGCATGGCTCTGCTCCTCGCGCCCGCGCACCGCATTGACCATCACCAGCGCATGGTTGGCGATGACGATATCGGCTTGGCTACTGGCGCGGCTGGCCTTTTCGATAAAGCATTTGCGATAATGCGCGCAGCCGGCATAGATGCACTCGCCGCGCCGGTCGGTCAGTGCAGTTGTGCCCTTGCGGCGAAACAATGTCGGCAGCCAGCCGGGCATATCGCCGCCAATCATATCGCCATCGCGGGTATAGGCGGCCCAGCGCGCCACCAGCTGGGCAAAGATCGCCGGACGTCCGCTAAACCCGCCTTGCAGCGCATCCTCCAGATTGAGCAGGCAGAGATAGTTTTCGCGCCCCTTGCGCACCACCACCTTGTGTTTCAACACTTTTGCATCGGGATAGATGCGCTGCGTTTCCTGCCGCAATTGCCGCTGCAGCGCCTTGGTATAGGTCGATACCCAGACCGCGCCGTCTGCTTCGGCGGCCCAGAGTGAGGCGGGGGCGAGATAGCCCAGAGTCTTGCCGATGCCAGTACCCGCCTCGGCGAGCAGCATATTGGGTGCATCGCGGCGCTCGCGCGGGCTGAATACGCGCGCTGCTGATTTTGCATAGGCGACCTGTCCCTCGCGTTTCTCGGCGCCTTGGCCGGTCAGTGCGTCGAGCTGGTCAATCACCATCTCTTCATCCAGAGTGACGGCGCCAGGGGCGGGGCGGGGCGCTTCCTCTTCCCATTCGGACAGGCGCGAGAACAGCCATTTCTCCGCGCGCTCGGGTTTGGGCAGACGACGGATGACCTCGCCCGACCATGCCCAACGTTGGCGGTGCAGCGCGTGCGCGACATCCCAGGCACCCTCGCGTTCGGGCCAATCGGGGGACTCTAAGGTGGCAAGGAGCGTCTCGGCGGCGGCGTGGAGAAAGGCGGGGACATCGGGGTCGGATATTAGCCCCTCCCCTTCAGGGGAGGGGTTGGGGTGGGGGTTATCGTCTTGGCGCTGCGCTTGCGGAACGCCCCCACCCCTTGATCCCCTCCCCTCAAGGGGAGGGGAAAGAGATAGAGCCCGCGCCAAGCCTGCAGGCGTCGGCACCATAAACCGTGCCGGATGGACAAAAGCGAACAGCTCAAGCAGGTCCAGCCCGGAGATATCCGCATAGCCTATCCGCTGGCCGATCAGCGGCGCGTTGAGCAGGATCACCGGCGTATCCGCCGCCAGCGCCACCGCCTCGCCGCGCCCAAGCCGCCGGGTCTCGCCCTGATTATCGCGCAGCCAGATGCCGCTATGGCTTGCATGAATGGCAGGAAAGGCTAGGGGATGGGCCATGGACCGAGTCCTAACCCGAACCAGAACGAAATGGAAACAGATAAGATGGATTATCGTGAAGCAGCAATGACCTCAAAGGCCTGGCCGTTTGAAGAGGCACGCAAGCTGCTGAAACGTTTCCGTGATGATAAGGGCAAGCCGACGACGAAACCAGGCGGTACGCCGATGCTGTTCGAGACCGGCTATGGCCCGTCGGGCCTGCCGCATATTGGCACGTTTAACGAGGTGTTGCGCACCACCATGGTTCGCCGCGCTTATGAGACGCTGACAGGCGGCGGATCGACGCGGCTGATTGCCTTTTCCGATGATATGGACGGCTTTCGCAAGGTGCCGGGCAATGTCCCCAATCAGGATATGCTGGCCGAGCATCTGCACAAGCCGCTGACTCAGGTGCCCGATCCCTTTGGCGAATATGAGAGCTTTGCGCATCACAACAATGCCCGGCTGCGCCAGTTTCTTGATCAGTATGGCTTTGACTATGAGTTCATGTCCTCGACCGAGCAATATCAGTCGGGCGCGTTTGACGAGACGCTGAAACTGGTCCTTCAACGCTACAGCCAAATTATGGACATCATGTTGCCGACGCTCGGCAAAGAGCGGCAGGCGACCTATTCGCCGGTGCTGCCGATCAGCCCCAAGACCGGTCATGTGCTGCAGGTGCCGGTTGAGGTGATCGATGCCGGGGCGGGACTGGTGCGTTTCGAGGATCAGGGCGAGACGGTCGAGCACAGCATCCTTTCCGGCGGCGCCAAGCTGCAATGGAAGGTCGACTGGGCGATGCGCTGGACCGCGCTGGGCGTCGATTATGAGATGTATGGCAAGGACCTCACCGATAGCGGCGTGCAGTCGGGCAAGATTGCCAAGGTGCTCGGCGCGCGCAAGCCGGAAGGACTGATCTATGAGATGTTCCTCGACGACAAGGGCGAGAAAATCTCCAAGTCCAAGGGCAATGGCCTCAGCATTGAGGAATGGCTGCGCTATGGCAGCGAGGAGAGCCTCGCCTTTTATATCTATCGCGAACCGAAATCAGCCAAGCAACTGCATCTCGGTGTTATCCCGCGCGCGGTTGATGAGTATTTCCAGTTCCGCACCAATTGGCATGATCAGGCCGAGGACAAGCGCCTCGGCAACCCGGTGCACCATGTGCATAATGGCGTGGTGCCGGAGGAGAGCATCCCGGTCACGTTCGGCCTGTTGCTCAATCTGGTTGGCGTGATGGGCGATGTCGCCAAGGACCAGATCTGGGGATACCTCCGCCAATATGCCCCCGATGCGACCGCCGAGCGTTACCCTGATCTCGATGGCCTGATCGACAATGCACTGGCGTACAGCCGGGACTTTATCGCGCCGACATTGCAGCGGCGTAAGCCCGAAGGCGGCGAGGTCGCGGCGCTGGAGAGGCTGGACAAGGAACTCGCGGACCTGCCCGATCATGCTCCGGCTGAGGATATCCAGACCATCGTCTACACCATCGGCAAGGATGAGGCCTATGGCTTTGCCAATCTGCGCGACTGGTTCAAGGCGCTGTACGAGACGCTGCTCGGCTCCGAACAGGGTCCGCGCATGGGCAGCTTTATCGCGCTGTACGGTGTGGAGAACACGCGCACGCTGATTCGGGAGGCGCTGTCATGAACGGCTATCATCTGGCCCAGATCAACATTGCCCGCTTTGCCAAACCCAAAGACGATCCTGCCAATGCGGACTTTATGAACGGGCTCGATCCGGTTAATGCGCAGGCAGAGGCCGCGCCGGGCTTTGTCTGGCGGTTGGTGGGCGAGGGCAATGATGCCGTGGACCTCAGCCCCGACGAGACCGATCCGCGCCTGGCGATCAACATGTCGCTCTGGACCGATGTCGAGGCGCTGGGCGCCTTTGTCTATCGCAACCCGGATCACCTCGCCTTTATGCGCCGCCGACGCGAATGGATGGAGCATATGAAAGTCTATCAGGCGCTGTGGTGGGTGCCGGCTGGCCATATCCCGACGCTCGAGGAAGGCTTGGCGCGGATTGCGCAGTTGGAAGAACATGGTCCGACGGCGGAGGCCTTCACCTTCCGCCAGCCTTTCCCGGCCCCCGATGGTACGCCCGCTGTGCCGGTGCTGGATGAGTGTGCCTGAATGATCGAAGTCTTCACCACTGGCGGCACCATCGACAAGGTATATTTCGATGCGCTGTCGGAATATCATGTCGGCGAGACGACGCTGCCCGATATCCTGGCCGAAAACAATGTCCACGCGCCGCATCGCGTTACCCAGCTGATGCGCAAGGACAGTTTGGAACTGACCGATGCCGACCGCGCCACCATCTGCGAGGCGGTCGCCGCGTCGGATGCGCCGCATATCCTTATCACCCACGGCACCGACACCATGGTTGAGACCGGCAAGGCGCTTTCGGGCCTGACCGACAAGACCATCGTGCTGACCGGATCGCTGCAACCGGCGCGGATCAAGAACAGCGATGCGGCTTTCAATGTCGGCTTTGCCTTTGCCGCGGTGCAAGCGCTGCCGCCCGGAGTGTATGTCGCGATGAACGGCCAGATTTTTGATCCCAGAGTAAGCCATAAAGACCGCGCCGCAGGGCGGTTTGTGAATGATTGAGACACCTAAGCCCCTCCCCTTCAGGGGAGGGGTTGGGGTGGGGGCGTTCCAAAGGCGCGGCTCAAGTGGAGAACCCCCACCCCGCTGCGACTAAGGGCCTTACGGCCCTAAGTCTCACTGCCCCTCCCCTAAAGGAGGAGGGGGGAATCAAGCCACAACTCCTGCCGCTTCGCCACCCGTCACCTGCCGCAAGACGCTCCTGTAATCAGGAGCGATTGTCATCTTTGCGCCATGCCCCTGGCTAAGCAAATGCTGATGCGCCTCAGCCAGCCGATAGCAGGGCACGCCCATAAACAGATGATGCTCGGCATGATAATTCACCCAATAGGGCGCCACCGTCGCCCGTGCCAATGGCCCGGCATAGGTGGTGCGGGCATGGCTGAACGGGTCTGCGCTGCCGGTGGTGGTGCAGGCATGTTCGGCGATATTGCGGATGCGCAGGAACAGCGGAAATGTCGTCGCCAGCGCCACCAGCCATAGCCCATAGGCTATCCCGCCAGTGACAGGCCCCAGCACCAGCATTGCCAGTAACACCAGCACAACCTGCACCAGTAGAAACCGCCCGGTGCTCTTCGCCGTTGCGATGGCACCGCTGTCATCGGTGACCGGTGCCGAGACGCCATTGCTGCTGGCATGATCGCCTTTCGCCGCCTCGGTGCGTTCACTGCGGTTAAATACCGTCCCGGCGCTGGTATCGCGTTTTTGTGCGTTGAGGGGGGCGGGCCGGTGCCGTTTCAAAAGGGCCTTTAGCCCCTTAAGCGCATAGCCAAATTGCGCCGCGCGTTGCTTCACAAAGGTCTGCCCGGTCAGATCGCGGATGATCTTGCGTCTCAGCGACTCCGGGCTGACCGGAAACGGCGCGGACAGCGGCAGGTCCGGGTCCTCGGGCTGCTGGGTAAAGCGGTGATGGGTGAGGTGATAGGCGCGATAGCTTTGCAGGTCCGCCCCCGTCGCCGCGCCCGCCAGCCAGTCGCCAGCAAAATTGTTGGTCTTGCGCTTCGGGTGCGTCAGGCCATGCGCCGCCTCATGCATCAATATCGCCAGCCCCAACTGCCGCCCGCCCAGCAGCGCCAGCGCCAATGGCGTCACCGCCAGCGCCACCGGCCAGCTCCATGCAAAATCGGCGGTCCACAGCCACGCCGTCCCGCCAGCGACCAGCGCCACCACGGCCCAGCCATGCGCAATCAAAGCCAGCCCGCGCCAGCGCGACACGCTGGTCAGCGCGCGCCACTGATCGGGGGCGAAAATCTGTCGGGGGTTAGCGGCTTTAACGGCGGGCATGTCTCAACAATATCACGCCCCAACCCACACGGCAATTCCGCTACGACAGTGTCAATCCAGCTTGACGAAGGTTACGAAAGTTACGCTCATAAAGCGTGGGGATCCTGGATTTCCAACAATAGGGGGGAATTGGCAATGTGCTGCTGCATCATGAAACGGACGAAACAGACGAAACTCGCCATCAGGAGAGCATAACGCAAATCTGGGGGGGTAGGACAGCAATTATCTCCTTCGGATTCGGCGTCCATTGCCTGGAAGCCCATAGCTGCTTGCGTGTAGGCGGCGGCTGATCGAGCGGCGGCAAAGGCGGCAAATAGGCCTCCGCCGTATCATCACGGAACAACGGGGCAAAAGTGAATGGATCAAGCGAGGAGGTGATGGATGATGTATCTGTCATCCGCAATTTGTGCCGTTTTTTTGGATATAGGGAAGGTGGGGCGCCACACCTTTCCGTTTCAAAGCACAGGCGCTCGCAATCCTGCGCCGCGCATGGGGAACTGTCCTGCAAAATCAGTCTCACCAATTGCTCGGGTGACTTCCTGGCGGTTTACTAAATTGACTTGAAATTAGGTAAATTTCCTATATTTCTATAACATATACTCTTTTTAGTAAATCTGGAGATTGTCATGAGTGCCTCCGCATGGGTGAAGGTTGCGTTAGAAAGATTGAATTGCAGTCAAAAAGAATTGGCCATGCGTCTAGGGGTTTCTCCCAGTCAAATTACGAAGTGGAAAGCTGATGAGTATATGTCGTTGGAAATGGAGATGAAATTTGAAGAATTGACCGGGATCACTGACCAATTCCCCGACTTCGTACTCCTGGCAGGGTCCAAGACATCATCTGAGAAGTGGGCAAGACTGATATTGTTTTTAGCTGATTTTGCAGCAGAGCAGGCAGAAACAGGATACGATACTTGGCCACTCCAGGAAGAACCGAAGCTACTTTGCTGGAATACATTTCATACACTCTCGCAGATGGGTGTATCGATCCCAGGCAAATTCCCTGAAGAGCTGGTTAGGATATTGGATGAAGACTGTAATGATGGAGATTTCGAGACAAGTATTGAAAATTTTTTTGCCAGCATAATCTTGAAAATATTTAAGTCATTGAACGACGTATATGCCTTCTATGCCGCATATGTAGCGGAGCTGACAGATGACGATGAAGTATTAGAAACTGGATTGGAAATTGAAGCTTGCCTAATGAGTCTAGCTGCAACCAAGATCGAGGTTTCAACTGACGCAGCACCTAAATTCCGTAACTTTACACGAGATGTTCGAAAAGACTACGAAAGATGGCTGCGACAGGTGCAAGAAGCTGCACTGAGCTCAGGAAAACCCATTCGAGCTGAAATCATGGACCTAATCGATGAAGATCACGGCTCGCTCGGATTTGATGCAGAAGCCGAGAGTTTAGGAGTCAACAAAAACCGCCTTCATCCGGATATTTACATGAATGAGTTGCTCGTTGGCATGCGAGCTATACATCAAGTACTTCCTGCGATTATCAAAAAGCTCGATATTAGCGAGCATGAACTGGCTTTCGACAGAACACAGTTGGTGCGAGGCCATTAACAGAACATAACTTACTCTTCCGGCATATGCAGATAGCTTGCATCGCGATATCTCTTAGCTACCTTCTCATTCTCTTGGCCTCTTTGCCTTTGCTTAGGGTCCGGACTCATTTGAGCCACCATATGACGGTAGCAGCGATGCATATGGTTGCCATGAAGTTTTTGATGTTCCGGTCGAAACGTTTTGCCACTCTGCGCCAGTCCTTGAGGCGGCAGAACATGCGCTCAATGATGTTGCGCTGTTTGTAGATCACCGGGTCGCAGTCGAGTTGGGCCTTGCGGTGGCGTTTTGGCGGGATAACCGCGGTCGTACCGCGCGATGCCAGCCAGTCGCGCAGATCATCGCTGTCATAGCCTTTATCACCAACGAGTTCAGCCAATGGCGGCAGGGCCGCAATACATTGCTTGGCAACACGCATATCATGGGCATTGCCGGGGGTCAGCAGCAGGACAAGCGGTCTGCCCTTTACATCGCAGACGGCGTGGAGCTTGGTGTTCCTGCCTCCGCGCGTCTGGCCGATACCATGGGCCAAGGCGCCCCTTTTGCGCCTCCGGCAGTGCGGTGGACCTTAATGCAACTGCTGTCGATAAACAGCCGGTCGGGTGCGTCTTCGCCTCCTGCCAGCGCGCTGAAAATATCTTCCCATATCCCGCGCTCGGCCCAGCGTACAAAACGGTTATACAGCGTCTTCTTGGGGCCATAAATATGTTCCGGGCAGTCACCCCATCGCCCGCCGCTTTGCAGCGCGTGCACTATCCCCGATAGCACACGGCGATCATCAACACGTCGCGCCACCTTGCCATTGACCGGCAACAGCGGTGCTATCCGCTACTATTGCTCATCTGAAAACCAAAAGAAATCCGCCATATCCAATGCCTCCCTAACGAGAAAACACTGAATCACAATCACGCCAATTTGGGATCCCTTTATTGGGTCTGGCCTTTAATTGAGTTAGGCGAGGTAGTAGCCAGTGGCTTGTGAATAGCGTCACAAAGCACTTTCCCTCGTGTTTGGTGTCCCCGGAGGTTGCTATCACCAATCAGGACTGAAATCACCTCCGCTTCCGGCAAGTTCTTGCAGTATTTCATCGGCATTTCGCTCTTCATTGTCTGCACCTTGAGCCGGGCCGGATTAAAGATACTGCGATAATAGCTGCGCCATTCATCTTCTATGGCGTCGCTGTCGGGGATATCGGTTCTTTTACCTCCGGGGCCTGCTCTGAGATTTTGACCGTCCCAGGCTATGCTGGTTCTTGGTGTAACGATCAGCCAATCCATGGCCGTAAAGCGATCGCGGAAGAAGACGGCGACATGCTTGGTAATATGGTGGTCGGGCTCAAACCAGGCGGCGAATTGTTCGCGTAATTTGCCGCCCTCATCCTCGCGGTATCCGACTTTGCGGAAGCGGACAAAGGCGTGCATTTTGTGAATGTCGCGACGGACACTTTTCGCCATGGCCCAGATGCGTTTCACGTCTCTGTCGGCGGGGTTTCCCATCAGGCGCGGTTGTTTGCGCATACGCCATAGCAAGCGGTAGGCGAGGGCGAAGCGGTCTGCATCGCTGTGGAGTAGGGCGGTTATCAGCACTGTGAGATGCTGGTTGTTTAGATGCAATGCCGGTGCTGTATTACTTTGTGGCAGCGGCAGATGAGGGGCCAGATCAGGTGTGGCGCTGCGTTCTTCGACATGCCAGTCTATGCGCTCGGGCGGGATATCCTCCGCCAGAGCGCGGCGAGCCTGATTGCGCCATCCTGCTAGGTCCGTTTCGCTGGACAGATAGGCACGATAGTCCTGCGGTTTCTGCGCCAGTCCAGTCATGTTGCAAACAGTTCGAGCTGTTTCGGCTTGGGGGCAAGCTTGGCATAGAGATTGGCGTCATCCAGCCGGGGACCGGGTGTCCAGTCGCGGGTAATGATGAAAGGCAGCATCTTCGACACATTGCGGCATAAAGTCTCGATATCTGCAAGCCGCAATGTGCCGAAGCGCCGGGCCTTTATGATCGCCAGCGCACCATTTACGCCAAGGCCCGGCACGCGCAACAGTATGGACTTATCAGCGCGGTTGAGATCGACCGGGAAATGCTCGCGGTTCTGCAGGGCCCATGCAAGTTTCGGGTCGATAGCGAGATCGAGATGGCGCTTGCCTGCTGCATCGCGCTTCGCCCCGGTCATGATTTCATCGACGCCAAAGCCATAAAAGCGCAAAAGCCAATCCGCCTGATACAGCCGATGCTCGCGCACCAGCGGTGGCGCGACAGGGGGCAATTGCGCCGATGGATCGGGTATGGGGCTGAAGGCGGAGTAATAGACGCGCTTCAGACCAACGCCTTTATACAATCTTGTTGAGGTGGTGAGCACCCTGGCGTCATCCGATTCATCAGCGCCGATGATCATCTGGGTGGAATGACCACCGGGCGCAAACAAAGGCGCCTTGCGCGAGCTTTTGCGCTCGGCTTTGGCGTCGCTGATCCGTTGTCCCAGCGTACCCATGGTCTTGCGGATATGCGGGCCGGATTTTTCCGGTGCCAGGCGGGTAATACTTTCATCGCTGGGCAATTCGATATTGATCGACAGCCGATCGGCATATTTGCCCGCATTGGTCAGCAGATCAGGATCGGCCTCGGGGATAGTCTTGAGGTGAATATAGCCGCCAAATTTATGCTCCTCGCGCAACAGCCGTGCCACCTCGACAATGCGCTCCATGGTGTAATCCGGGCTGCGGATGATGCCGGAAGAGAGGAACAGCCCCTCAATATAGTTGCGCTTGTAGAAATCGAGAGTGAGATCAACAATCTGCTGCGGTGTGAACGCTGCGCGGCGGACATTGCTCGACAGCCGGTTGATGCAATAGAGGCAGTCGAACATGCAGTAATTGGTCATCAAAATTTTGAGCAGCGAGATGCAGCGACCATCGGGCGCATAGCTGTGGCAGATACCCATGCCGGTGGTTGACCCGATGCCGCCGGTGCCAAGCGAACTGCGCTTTATCGAGCCGCTGGACGCACAGCTGGCATCATATTTCGCCGCGTCGGCGAGAATTTCGAGTTTTTCAGCGCGAGTCAGAGCGGGCATATGTTCACTTTATGTTCCAAAAAATCTTATAGCAAGGGAAATGTTGGAACGATGCTTATGTCTGATATTCGCCAACCGCGCGCCTGTATAAATGCCATGTCGCATGACCCAGCACCGGAAGGACGATAAACAGCCCGAGAAACAGAGGCAGCATAGCGACAAATAGTGCAATAGCGATCAGGCAGGCCCAGCCGAGCATGACTTTGCTGTTGGATCGCACCACCGCCAGGCTGGTGATGATGGCGGTGATAAAATCAATCTCGCGGTCGACCAGCATCGGCAGGCTGATGACGGTGATGGCATAAAAGGCCAGCGCCATCAGTGCGCCGATAGCACCGCCAACGACCAGCATCGCTATACCGGTATCCGTCATCAAAAATTCAACAGATTCTGACCCCATGCTAGAGGCGGAGAGGAATATCGCAAAAACGCCATGCGCAACGATCACCCAAAAGCCAAAAGCGACAAACACGATGACGCCGACCGCCAAAATCTGTTCATCGCCGCGTCCGCGTAGCGCGCCGAGGATTGCGCCCCAGTGCATCGGCATACCGTTTTCCCGGCGGCGACTGACTTCATAGAGTCCCACGGCGACAAAGGGCGCGATCAGCGGAAAGCCTGCGGCCAAGGTGCTGAGCCAGGCGAGCTGGCTCCAGACGAACAGCACATAGTAAAGCGCGATGCCCGCAAAGACATAAATGCCGGCGAAGAACAGACCAAATTCAGGGTGCGCCTTAAAGTCATTCCAGCCTGCGGCGAGCGCAGCACGAAGATCGGCGGTGGTGAGATCAGTGGCAACCGAATGACGCGCGACCGGAGTCTGTTTATCACTGGCCATAGCTTCCCTCCCGTAAAGGAAAGTGCCCCAAATATTGTGTTACTTCAAGTTTATCCGGGGTGAGGGCGGGGCGGGTGTTGTTGCGGTTAGATTGCAGGCGCAAAAAAGCTGTAACAATCGCAATGAACCTAACGCTGACTGTCGTCCAAAAATCTATGCCGTTTGTCGAGGGGCATTTGCAAATGTAAATTCAGCGCTATGGTCTGGCCAGATTGCAAAGGGGGCTTTCGATGAAAATTACCAAGCTGTTGATCGCATTGATGTTGGCGCTGGGGCTTGGGAGCGCGGCCATCGCGCAGTCGGACGAGCAAGAAGAACAGCCCCCGCTTTCCAGCAAGACATTTGATGCGTTCAAACTGCGCGGTATCGGCCCCGCCTTCATGTCCGGGCGCATTGCCGATATTGCGATTGTGCAGGATGATCCGGCGACATGGTATGTCGCTGTCGGTTCAGGCGGTGTCTGGAAGACCGAAAATGCCGGCACGACCTGGGTTTCGCTATTCGATGGTCAGGGCTCTTATTCGATCGGTGCGTTGGGGCTTGATCCCTCAGACCCGAACCGCATTTGGGTCGGCACCGGTGAGAATAATGGCGGGCGGCATATCGGCTTTGGCGACGGCATTTACCGGTCCAATGATGGCGGCAAGACCTGGGAGAAGCTGGGGCTGGAGGCCTCTGAGCATATCTCGAAGATTATCGTCCACCCGGAAGACTCCAACACAGTCTGGGTAGCGGCGCAGGGTCCGCTTTGGTCACCCGGTGGCGAGCGTGGTGTTTTCAAGACCAGCGATGGCGGCAAGACCTGGGAGAAGACGCTCTCTTCCGGTCCTTATACTGGCGCGACCGACCTGCTTATCGACCCGCGCGATCCTGATCGTCTGTATGCCGCGATGTGGCAGCATCAGCGCACCGTGGCGACCTATGTTGGTGGCGGCCCGGAAAGTGGCTTGTGGAAGTCAGAAGATGGCGGCGAAAGCTGGACCGAACTGAAAACCGGTTTGCCCCAGGGCAATATGGGCAAGATCGGTCTGACGCTGTCACCGATGCGCCCCGACATTGTCTATGCTGCGATTGAGGAAGACCAGCGCAAGGGCGGGGTTTGGAGATCAACCAATCGTGGCGCGAGCTGGGAGAAAATGTCCGACGAAGTGGGGCAGGGCACCGGCCCGCATTATTATCAGGAGCTTTATGCCAGCCCCCATGTGTTTGATCGTATCTATCTTGTATCTAACACCAGCCAAATTTCCAATGATGGTGGCAAGACATGGACGCCGCTTAACAATGAGCACAAGCATGTTGATGACCATGCCATCGCCTTCCGGCCCGATGACCCGGACTATATTCTGTTCGGTTCTGATGGCGGCCTGTATGAAAGCTATGACCACACCAAGACGTGGCGGTTCATCAACAATCTGCCGATAACCCAATTCTACAAAGTTGCGGTCGACGATGCCGAGCCATTCTATTTCGTCTATGGCGGCACACAGGACAATAATTCCCAAGGCGGCCCGTCGCGCACCGATAACCGTCATGGCATCCGCAATGATGACTGGTTCATTACTCTGTTCGCCGATGGACACCAATCGGCGACCGAACCGGGCAACCCCGACATCATGTATGCCGAATGGCAGCAGGGCAATCTGGCGCGCGTCGACCGTATCACCGGCGAGGTGGTGCATATCCAGCCTCAGCCTTCGCCCGGCGATCCGATTGAGCGCTGGAACTGGGACAGCCCGATCTTTGTCAGCCAGCACCAGCCGACACGGCTATACTTCGCGTCACAGCGGGTTTGGCGTTCGGATAATCGCGGCGATAGCTGGACGCCGATTTCGGGTGATCTGACGCGCGATCAGGACAGGCTGAAGCTGCCGGTTCAGGGGCGGCAATGGAGCTGGGAAGCAGGATGGGACCTGCTCGCCATGTCGCAATACAACACCATCACCTCTCTGGGCGAATCGCCGATTGACGAGAATATCCTCTATGCCGGCACCGATGATGGGCTGATTCAGATAAGTGAAAATGGCGGCGCGAGTTGGCGGAAGGTAGAGGTCGGCAGCCTGCCCGGCGTGCCCGATACGGCGTTCGTTAACGACATCCGGGCCGACCTGTTCGATGCCAATACCGTCTATATCGCGCTCGATAATCACAAATATGGCGATTATAAACCTTATCTGCTGAAGAGCACCAACCGCGGCAGAAGCTGGTCCAGCATCACCGGTGATATTCCAGATCGTCACCTGATCTGGCGCGTGGTGCAGGATCATGTCAATCCGAGCCTGTTATTCTCGGCGACCGAATTCGGCATGTTCTTCACGCTTGATGGTGGCCGCAAATGGGTCAAGCTGACCGGAGATGCGCCGACCATCTCGTTCCGCGATCTCACCATTCAGCGCCGTGAGGATGATCTGGTTGGCGCCAGCTTCGGGCGCGGCTTCTTCATCGTCGATGACATCTCCCCGCTGCGCACATTGAGCGAGGCCAGCCTCAACCAGGAGGCAATGCTATTCCCCGGCCGCAAGGCGCATTGGTATATTGAGCAGCACCCGCTGGCCTTTAATGAGGGCGGTTCGCAGGGCCATAGCTATTTCCGCGCGCCCAATCCGCCTTTTGGCGCAAACTTCACCTATTATCTCGCCGACGATGTGCCTTCGCTTCAGGAGGCACGGCAGAAGCGCGAGAAACCGCTCGCCAAGGAAGGCAAGGATACGCCATTCCCCGGCTTTGATACGATCACCGCTGAGCTGCAGGAAACAGCACCGACCATATGGCTGACGGTGCGCAACTCTGACGGCAATATTGTGCGGCGGCTGAAAGGCCCAGCCAAGAAGGGATTCCACCGTGTCAATTGGGATTTGCGTTACCCCGATATGTCGGTGGCCGCGCCGGTCGCTCCGGATGGTGACGAGCCGACAGGTTTCCTCGTCTCTCCGGGCGAATATACCGTGTCGCTGTCAAAACGTGTGCGCGGGCAGACGACCGAACTGGTCGGTCCCAAGCCCTTCACCGTCGCCCGGCTGCGCGACGGCGCCTTGCCGCCCAAGCCCGATGCCGCCGAGTTCTGGGCCGAGATCGCGCAATTTGATCGCTCGGTGAGCGCTACCGCCAGCACGCTGTCTTCGCTGGAGAAGAAGGTCGGCCTGCTCGCCATCGCCACCGAGCGCGCTCAGGGCGGCGACCCGGTGGCGCTGGACAATCAGTGGCAGGCCATTCGCAATGAGGTCTTTGCACTGGAAGCCATGCTCAACGGCAACAAGGCGCGCAATGCGATTAACGAGAGGACGCAGGCAACCGTGCGCAGCCGACTGGGCGTGGTCATGACCGGCCTGTTTGCCTCCACCCATGGCCCGACACAAACGCATCGCGATCAGTTTGGCTATGCCAAGGGTGAGTTTGATGCGATCCGCAACCGCCTGAACACGTTGACGGAAAGCGCCATCCCTGCCTTTGAGGCCGAGTTGCTCGCTGCGGGTGCGCCATGGGTGCCGGGGGGTAAGCTGCCGTGATTTGGAGACGGGGTACCCATTCGATTGGATCATTCTTATTGGGCGGTCACTAGGTGAATATCCATCCTGTGACTACTTTCCGGCCACAATCCGAAGTGATCTAACGGCGAATCCTGGGAGTGGAAACAGACGTTCAAACTCTCAAGTCGTAAGGGATGTTAAATCCCAGAAGCGGACATAAAGATCGGGCTTGCTTTAAGCACAAACTTGCCATGATGCTTCATTACATTTAGCTTATCTGCATGTATGAAAATTCACTAATTGCAATGGAGTATTTTCTCAAAGAGGTTAATGAAATTCATTGGCTAAAATGGATCCAAAAAGACATTGAGGAGTGGATCACAGAACGAAGCACTGTTCATCATTTATCTGCTTACGGAGGAATGGGATCATTCAATGATGTAGTTATCTGTGGGGCGAATAACCATTCTATTCCAGAGGGGGCAGAAGCGTGGGCCGATGTAATTTTCAATTGGTTAAAGGCACTTTGCTACTTTTTCGCTAAGAACCCAGAAATTGAATACTCGTTATCCGACCTAAAAGAACAGATAGGATATCACGATGCATCTCTTTCGGCATTTGTGAACGGAGAAAATGCACCGGATGAAATGAGAGGGATATTTGATAACAGAAGCCCAATACAAGGATGGCGCTGCCTAAACTGCGGATACGCGGAGGTGTGTGATAGCGGCATCAATAGATACATAGCTCAAAATATTGTTCCGGCCTACCTTTTCGAAGCATGTGTGTCTAATAGACTAGTTTCAACAGTAAGGGGCCTATTATACCTAAATATTAGCAATCTTGATCACCTTATCTCAAATGCAAAGCAATCGATCGATGAATCCGGAATTCTAATTCGTAACAGAGAGGAATGGATGCGGCCTTGTCCTTCATGTGGATCAAATAATACTGCCATATATCGCTGGCGCTTTAGTGGAAAACGCCTTGTTGCTGACAAAGACAATCTACCGTTAGAGTCAAAAAAAGGGCCGTAGTATTTTTACCAAAACCTTATCAAATTTCTTTCCAAAGTAGAAAAAGGCTAATTGGCCGAGGATCTTTAATTCCCCTTTTGCACCCTTAGCGGTCATTGAGAGAGACGAGCTGAATGACCGCAAATAGGTCTAAGCGGGCAGTCTCATATTGACCTCGACGCTGCCAGACTATGCTTCAAAACTGCACATTCATCCCTGCAATCAGATGCCTTCCGGGTTCATTATTGCCCGAGCCATGGGCGCGGTATGCTTCGTCGAACACGTTGTTGAGCGCCAAGGTCAGCGCAACTCCATCAGCGATCTCCGTGCCGCCGCGGATGTTGAGTAGGGCATAGCCGGGGGTGCCGCCGGGCGGGATGCGTTCGACATCGAGCAGGTCGCCGCTGCTCAGTTCATCGGCGCGGTCGGTCAGGGTCAGTTCGGCCAGCGCCCAATGGTCGTCGCGCTCCCAGGTCAGGGTGAAATTGCCGGTTATGGGCTGAATGCGGCTTATCGGTTCGCGCAATGGGCCATCGACAGTGGGTGTGGTCAGGCGACCGCGGAGCCAGGTGGCGTTACTGTTAAACGCGAAACCGCTGCCCAGGTCGGCGCGGAAAAATGCTTCTACGCCCGATATCCGCCCGGAGGCTGCATTGCGCTTGGCGACCTCGATCAGGCCCTCACGGATATTACCTGTCGGTACGGTGGCGATATAGTCGTGCAGCTCGGTGGTGTAGGCGGTGAGGCCGAATGCAACTTGTTCATTGTCGTAGCTATAGGCTAGCTCGAATGTGTCAAAGCGCTCTGGCGTCAGGTCTAGGCTGGCGACTTCAATCTCGCTTGAGCGGCTGCGGCCAAAGCGGCTGATATCGGCGATATTGGGGGCGCGGAAGGATCGGCTATAGCCAGCCCACAGGCTGTGGCCCTGATCGCGATACAGCGCTCTTACCGAACCGGAAAGATCGGACCAATTGTCCGAAAAGGATCGCGCCCCGCCGGTCACGGGATCGGCAAATTGACCGATAGACGTATCAACAAAGGATGCGCGCAGACCCGCCTCCACTGTCAGCCCGTCTGCCACATTGGTAATGCTGCGGAGAAACAATCCGGCCTGATCATAGCGCGCATCGGTGCCGACCGGTCCCTGCAGCCGGACGGTCACGGTTCCATCAGACGCGGTATCGGTGCGAGCACTGTCAATCAGCTCATGGCTGAGATCGAAGCCATAGGTCAGTTCGACGCTACCAAACTCTGCCGAGGCGACCGCGTTGAGCGCGAACAGGTCCGAGGTGAAAGACTCATCGATCCTCAGTTCATCGCCGCGTATCCGGTCCTCTTCCTCGGTACGCGACTGATAGGAGAAGGTGACATCGAGCGAGCGCATCCAGTCAAGATCGGTATCGCCATTGATTTTCAGATAGGTCAAACCGCGCTGGTGATCTTTGTCGCGCCGCAGGTCGGTGCCGACTTCCGTTCCGGCAAAGGGCACCGAGAAGATGGTCGAATGGGTGCGCGGCACATCATTCTGCCACAGGCTTTGATGCGCCAGTGTCGCTGTCCAGCGCGGTGACAGCGCGACATCCAGCCGCGCATCAAAGGCGCGCTCGGTATAGCCGGTATTCAGAAGCTCTCCGAACCCGGCTGCGCGGACATTGCCATAGTCGCGCACCGTCACCCCGCCGCGCAGACCCCAGCTGCCGCCTTTCCCGACATTCAGCGCGGAGCGCGATACAAAACTGCCATCGCCGGTCGATACCCGCAAAATCTGCTGACCGTCGATGAAGCGATCATTGTGGTCAAATATGCCCGAGGATTGCGTCGCCAGACTGATGGTCCCGCCGACGGCCTCGCTGCCATAAAGTGCCGAAGACGGCCCCGCGATCAGCTCAATCTGCGACAGGGTGAAATTGTCGATCTGGGCAAAATACTCATTCGCGCCATCGCGATAGGTCGCATTGTTATAGCGTATGCCATCAATGACCATCAAAGTGCGATTGCCGGTAAAGCCGCGAATATAGGGCGAGCCATGACCCGATGCGGTTTTCTGCACCAAAACCCCCGGCAATGTGTCCAGGGCTTCGGGCACGGTGCGCGGCAATTCGCGTTCCAGCTGCTGGCGGCTTATTACTTCAATGGAATACGGTTCGGAGTCCAGCTCTCTTTCAGAGCGCGTGCCCATGACGACAATTTCGTCAGCATCATCAGCGGTCACGTCTTCCGCATCTGATATTGCATATGCAGGCGCAACCCAGAATATATGCGCCGCCGCAACAGCAAGGCTCAGCAAATGGCTGCGCTGATGGGATGACACTCTAAACACTTTCGACCCTCCCTGTATCCTAGCCCGTTTGAGCCAGATTCGGGAGTTGCAAATATGGCACTCAAACCAGAGTGTTCGTCTATCGTTGCAAGGGCCAGGTCGGCACGCCACTACCCGGTGTATAGGGCGCGCCCAGACCTTCGAGCTCATTCTCCAATGCCTGGATGCGTGTCTCTACATCGCGCAGCTGAGCGAGTGCAGAACCGAACTCCTGCTTGGCAATGGCGAGGGCCTGCTGGTCCGAACCGGTAACCGGCGACTGATGCGACCAGCCCCAGCCACGAATTTGGCCAATACGGGCGGCAATTGAGCGCGGTGCAGGCTCATTGCGACTGCTGATCGTGCGATCGCCAAACAGCGCTCTGTCCGTCTCGTCTAGAATGCCCTCAATCTGCTGGATGGACGTTCTCTGACTGTCATTGGGCGACTGCAGTGTTTCGACAGCAACCTTGAGGTGCGCCAGACGATTGCGCAGCTCACGCGACGCCGCGCCAGCACCCGACACCGCGCGAGACAGATCGGCGGTCTCTTGCTGGAAGGCCAGAACAGCCGCACGATCCTGTGCAATCTCTTCGCTGTTTTCGAGCACTTTCACCATAAAGCTCTGCGGCTCTGCAAGCGGGGTCACAACGCCATTGATACGCTTGGCCAATGTCGCGGTATAGCGACCGGGTAAGACCATTGGGCCGACGGGCGCGCCGCCAAAATAGGGCGCTTCTGCTGCTTTAAGCCGCGTCGGATTAGGTGCATCATAGCGCAAGTCCCAGGCAATGCGGTGCAGACCTTTTGTATGCGGCGCGGTCATCCGCCGCACGACTTTGCCTGCGCTGTCGGTGATGGTGAACATTATGGCAGGTTCATCCTCGCGATCCTCGGCGCGCAGCGTTTCCCAAGACGGATAGGGCGTATCGCCGCCATTTTTCTCAATCTTCCTTTCGGCCTCTCGCCGCGCAGCCGCGCTCGACTTCAGGCCATCACGCAGCGCATAGGTGAAGACAGCGCCATAAGGCGGGTTCTCTGCACGCCAGAAATTGTCGCCATTGGAGCCCTTGCCATTGCGTCCGCCGCCCCATAGATCGCCTTCGACATAGAGCCAAGGATCGCGAACACCGAATAGCGTCGCTTCTGATCCGGCAACCGAACCAGCGCTGGTGCGCAGTGGCGAATAATCATCAAGCACATAGATGCCGCGGCCAAAAGTACCGACGACCAGATCATTTTCGCGGCGCTGAATCTCCAGATCGCGCACTGCAATGGTCGGGAATTTGGTCTTGAGCTGCTGCCAGCTTGCGCCACCATTCTGGGTGTAGAACAGGCCAAATTCGGTGCCGACAAAGAGCAGGTTCGGGTCAACATGGTCTTCGGCAATGGTGTGCACAGCGCCATTATTGGGCAGATTGCCAGCAATAGACCGCCAGGAGCGGCCGCGATCATTGGTGCGATAGACATAGGCCCTATTGTCGCCGCGCTTGTGATTGTCGAACACGGCATAGGCGACATCAGGATTATGATGCGAGGCGATGATGTCTTCCACCAGCGTCATATCGGGCACACCGCTCACCCGCTCCAGGCGGCGCCAATTGCCACCATTATCCTCAGTCACCGAGATGACGCCATCATCGGTGCCAACATAGATCAGACCTTCCGCCAACGGGCTTTCGCTGAGCGCAATCGCCGCGCCGTAGATCGAGGTGGAATCATTTTTGGCAATCGCATCCACGCTCCAGACGCGGCCCATCACCTCCAGTGCATTGCGGTCGATCTGGCGTGTCAGGTCGGGACTAATCTTCTGCCATGAATTGCCCCGGTCATTAGAGGCAAAGAGATATTCCGCCGCATAGTAAATCCGGTCGGGATTATGCGGGCTGATCAGCAATGGCGTGTTCCAGTTCCATTTATAGTCTGGTTCGCCGGATTGCGGCTGCGGCGTCAGGAAAACCCGCTCCTGTGTCCGCCGGTCATGCCGGGCAAGGCCGCCATATTGATATTGCGCATAGACGATATTGGGATCGCGCGGATCAATTTGCGGCTTATAGCCATCGCCGCCCAGCACAATATGCCAGTCTGAATTGGTGATGCCATGCGACACGGTTGTACGCGAAGGGCCACAGAGTGAATTATTATCCTGTGTACCGCCGCAAACATTATAGAAGGGCGCGGCATTGTCCGGCTGGATGCGGTAAAACTGCACGATCGGCAGATTCTGCATATGCCGCCACAGCGTTCCACCATCCCAGCTTTCATAGATGCCACCATCGCCGCCGATCAGCAGATGATCGGTATTATCCTTGTTTATCCATATGGCATGGTCATCGACATGGCGGCTATCGGCGTTCAAATTGGTAAAGGTCTTGCCACCATCTTTGGAGCGCTTGGTAAAGGTATCGAGCGAATAGAGAATATTCTCATCAACCGGGTCGACCACGATCTCATTATAATATTGCGGGCTGGTGGTCATATGGCCGGACCGCTTTGCCCAGTTCTGTCCAAAATCGCTTGAGCGATAGACACCCTGTTCCTTGGGCTGCCCCTCGATAATGGCATAGACCATATTCGGGTTGGAAGGCGCCATGGCGAGACCAATGCGGCCCATATCATCCTTGGGCAGACCGGTTGTCACTTGCTTCCAATTCTCGCCGCCATCGCTGGTGCGGTGAATGCCCGAGCCCGGGCCACCATTGATCAACACCCAGACATGCCGCCGACGCTGATAGGAAGAGGCGACGATCATGTCGGGATTATCTGGATGGACAACAAATTCATTGATGCCGGTATGTTCATCTACCGCCAGAATCTGCTCCCAGCTCGCGCCACCATCACTTGTCTTGTAAAGGCCACGATCGCCGCCCGATGACCACAGCGGGCCTTGTGCTGCCACCAAAACGGTATTGGCATCTTCGGGGTTAATCCAGATCTGGCTGATATGGCCGGAGTTCTTCAGCCCCATATTGCTCCAGCTCTTGCCGCCATCGGTGGACTTATAGACGCCATCACCAAAGGCCACAGAGCGCTGAGCATTATTCTCACCCGTGCCGACCCAGATGACCTTCTCATCAGAAGGCGCAATCTCCACCACGCCAATGGCATAGACTCCTTGTCGATCAAAAAGCGGCTCCCAAGAGATACCGGAATTCTTGGTAACCCAAAGCCCGGCAGAAGCAGTCGCAACCAGATAATGATGCGGCCCATCGGAGAAGAATGCGAAGTCCGATATTCTGCCGGAAGGATAGGACGGCCCAATCAGGCGCAGCGGCAAAGATGATAGCGCGCTCTGTTCCTTCTTGTCTTTCTCGGATTGTGCGAGGGCGGGGGAGGTTATGCTGAGGCCCAGTATCAGCACGAATATGGCAAACACCCTATCGAAGCGTCCCCGTAAGCCTCTCATAACACCACCTATTGTTGCTTATCTGTTTAAGGCGTGACTGTAATGTAAAGACAGATTTCTGCAACATTCTAAATGGCTTCCAAACTCTGGCTTTGTAAGCAAAAGGCCCGCCTCCATCATCTGGAAGCGGGCTTCTCATGCCGAACATCTCGTCCGTACTTTGCAATCAGTTGGCAGCGCCATTCTGAGCCGGGGCAGGTTCGGCGGTATCGCTTGCCCGAGCCTGTCCTTCTGCCTCACCAGCCACCAGAGCGTTGCCATTGGCACTGAACATACCAGCGGGCAGGGTGCGGGTGACATTGCCCTGTTGCACCACGACCTGCTGCACTTCGCCGCGGCCATTGGCGACAATCTGCTGCACCTGACCAAGAGACGCGCCGTCGGGCGTCGTCACCGGCATTCCCGGGGTGACTGTCGCGGCACCCTGACCAGCTGATGCAGCGCTGCCAGCAACCGCCAGCGGTGAGGAAATCAACGAAGCCGAGCCATTGCCTTCTGCTGAACCATTGCCGCCCAGAGCGGCTCCGCCGAGCGCGGGCACTACAGGGATCCCGGGCATTGGCGCGCTGCGTGCAAGTCCGGTTGCGGTGGAGGTCGCACGGCCTGCAGCATTGCTCGCCAGATTGCCCGCGCTGCTTGCCGCCGGGCTGATCGCGTCCATCACGGCATTGGTGCCGACAAATTGCGCATTGGCACTGCCTTGGCCACTGGCCTCGCCATATCCTGAAGCGCCTGCCGCGTTGCTAAGAGCAGGGACGGCGAGGTCGGTCAGGCTCGCGGTAGAGCCGGTTAGCGACCCATTGGCGCTGCGGTTGGCGGAAACACTGCCATTGCGGGCATCAACCGACTGGTTGCCGTCAGTGGAAGCGGTACCATCGACCGTGCCACGCACAGTGCGTGTGGTGCGATCGATGGTACTGCTGAAAGAGCTACCAATGGTGCTGTCCAATGTGCCGCGCAGAGAGCCTGTGGCTCCGCCGCCTATGTTGCCAAGCAGCTGTGCATGGGCTGCTACCGGCAGTAGGGCGATGGCGGTTGCTGTAACGATAATCTTTTTCATGATGTCCTATCCTTTCGTCTAATCAGCGGGCCTTTCTCTGACCGCTTGAAAGGAAAACGGATGGGGATTTCGGTTTAATCCATGCATCTGCGAAAATTTTTATTTTTTTCTGCCGCATTCGGCACAGACCAGCCCGCGACCATAGATTTTGTCGGGCCCTTTGGTACCGAGATCACGCGCTTCTGCATCGAGCTGCGCGCGCCAGTTACCGCCGCGTTCCATCGCCGCAGCAATCCGCGCCGCAGCCAATGGCGTGGCAAAGGATGTGCCGCGCAATCTCTTGCGTTTGCCTTTTACGTTCAGGCCATAAACATCCGCACCTGGAGCAGCATAATCCAGATTGAGCGCTCTGCCTGCCTCAATCAGCGCGCGCTCGCGGCGGTCTACGCCTGTGATAGCGACCACACCTGGATAGGATGCGGGGTAAGGAGGCGGTGCTGCGGGGCCGTCATTGCCGACAGCGGCCACCACAACAATGCCCTTGAGTCGCGCCGATTGCACAGCCCGCTCGACCAGCCGGTTGCGGGGCCCGACAAGACTTATCGTCACCACCTTGCTGCCTCGGGCCGTCAGCCAGCCCAGCGCCTTGGCAATGGCCAGCGCATTGCCGCCTGCCGGATCGCTGCCATAGACATCGGCAACACGGATGCGCCTTATACCTGCGTCCCATAACAGGCTGGCTATAGCGCTGCCATGATCTGAGGGCTTGGGCGCCCCGCTGGCAAAACCTTTCTCGCCCAATGTTCTGGTCGCCGCGCCAGGCGCGCCATCGATGATGCCCACTTCGATATTGATTGGCGTTGCACTCTGCATGGCGACCATGGTTGGGACCATTGTCTTTACAGGTTCCATTGTCCCCGCCTGAAAATGCAGATTGTCAGCGCTGATATTGGCATTGGGCGCTATCTCTGCTGCCGCTTGTTGTGCCTCGGCAAGATCAAGCCCCTGCGGCGTGCCAAGCCGCGTGATGCTAAAGTCCAGCCCCTCAATCGTCTCGCGTGCGATCAGGCGAAATCGAGCCTGCTGCAAAAGCGCTAGCTCAGCCTCGGTCAGATCCTGGGCGATGATCTCGCCACGCCGCGCCAGTTCTCCGCGTGCATCGCGTTCGATCAGGTCGCGATTGCGCCGCAGCAGCCGTGACAAGCTCCGCTCGCGGGCGCGCAATAGCTGCTGCGCCTTTCGCTCTACGATGCTGTCTGTATCATCCAATGTATCACCGATCGTGTCGGTGACATCGCCGATAGTATCGCCAACGGGCGGCAACCGGACTTGCCCCGCGGGCAGGTTGAGCTGCGCCGCCAACGGACTCGTCATCAGCATAATACATATCGTTATGGACAGAATCTTGCGCATATTTGCTTATATCCACTTTTTACCCTTACACAGGGATGAAACGAGTGAGCCCAATCGTTTCATCCATATGAAGGTACAAAAAACTGTCCAAGGCATTTGAACAGGAACTGCTCGATTTGCTGCCCCGCTTGCGGCGGTTTGCTATCGGGCTGACCGGTTCAGCGGCTGATGGCGATGATTTGTGCCAATTAACAATTGAACGCGCTCTGACTCGTCGCGACCAGTGGCAGGAGGGGACGCGGCTGGATAGCTGGATGTATCGGATCATGCGCAACATATGTATCGATGAGAAGCGAGCCGGAGCGCGGCGATCACAGACCTTTGTCAGCGAAGATGCGGGGCTGTCGGTCGGCTCGGAAGGGGCACAGGAAGCATCGGTGGAACTCACCATGGTTGACCGCGCGATGCAAAAACTGCCCGAGGATCAGCGCGAAGCGGTCCTTCTGGTGATGGTTGAGGGGTATTCCTACAAAGAGGCTGCAGAGATTGTCGGTTGCCCGGTGGGAACGCTCAACTCGCGCCTGGTGCGCGGGCGCGACGCGCTGCTGGAGCTGTTGGAGGATACGCCATGAGCATCACCGAGGAGCAACTCGCAGCCTATGCCGATGGCGAACTGACTGGTGAAGAAAAATCGCTGGTGGAGACCGCGATTGCCGATGATCCCGCGCTTGCACGCAAGGTAGAGACCCATCGCGCTTTGAAGGAAAAGCTCGGCGCGCACTTTGCCCCGATCCTCGACCAGCCGGTGCCTGACCGGCTCACAGATTTGTTGGCGACCAACGATAAAGGAGCGGCTGACGAGGAAGGCGCTGACGAGGAAGATGGGGCCGAGGTCATCAGCCTAGCCTCTGAACGGCAAAAGCGGAGTTTGCCGCCTGCAATGCGCCGCTGGTTTCCGGTTGCCGGTCCGGCGTTGGCCGCTTCGCTGGTGCTGGCGGTGTGGCAGCCATGGCAAAGCGCCACGCCCGATGGCTATGCCGAAGCACAGCTCGCTTCGGCGCTGGACGACCAGCTTGTCGCAACCCAAGCAACTGATGCCGAGACCCGCATCTTGCTGAGCTTTGAAAATGCAAGTGGTGAGCTGTGCCGCGCCTATCGCGGTAGCGATGCAGGTGGCATTGCCTGTCGCGATGACACAGGCTGGGAGATTAAACAGCGCTTTGAACTGAGCAATGGGCAAAATACCGAATTCCGCCAGGCCGGAAGTGAGTCCGATCTGCTGGCGGCGGCGCAGGAAATGACGGCGGGCGATGCGCTTGATGCCGAGGCGGAGGCTGAGGCGCGCGAGAAGGGCTGGCGCTAAACTGCCAAGCGCAATCGGCACAAAAAAAGGGACCGGCATGGTGACCGGTCCCTTTTTTTCGTTGGGGAGCAGGTAGAGAGCGATTATTCTACCACGGTCACCGTGCCCATACGATAGCCGCGTTCGGCCATTTCTTCGACATAGTGTTTGCGCTCTTCTTGCAATTCCTCGGCATATTCCTCCCAGGCATCGCGCAGGTCATCAACATCATCCGCCTTGCCAAGATCGGAGCGCAATTCCTTCTGCGCCTCGGCAATGTCGATGCGGTAATTGAACCAGTGCTTGTTCTCGATACCGGCAATCGGTGCATTGATGATGCGCTCTTCTTCACTACGCGCCAACGCTTCCTCATACAGCATCGGCATCGTCGCCTGAGCCGTGGTCGCGATAACACCGGCAGCGAGGGCAAGAGCAAATTTTGAAACTGTCATTTTACGTCTCCTCAAAATGAATATCCCCGGTCCTTTTCGACCGGTCATTTAGGAAACGGATGGCGGTGCGGGTTTAATCCAGAGAAAGAAGAAAAAATCTATCTTATCGATCTCAACCAAACGCATCACATGGCAAAGCCATATGATTATCTATGTTCTACAGTAGGATATGTGCCAGATTTGTACCCGGTCACACGAAGAGTTCTATTTCGCAGCAGCGGTTCGCAGTTCGTTCCACGTCACCTTGCCGTCGCCATTTTTGTCGACCCGGCTATAAGCGTAGCTATAAGCGCCCATGCGTTTGATCGTCGGTGCCTGACCAAGACCTGCACTGGCACTCATATCAATGAATTTCTTGAATTCTGACGTAGAGAGAGCGCCATCCTTACTGGCATCTGCGGCAACAAAATTCTTGTGTGCAATCTTTGCTTTGTTTGAGGCGCTCTGTGCCATGGCAGGACCGGCCAATGCCAAGGAGGCAGTTACCAAAAACAGTGACGAAACCGCTGCTATACCGCTGATCTTTCTGGTCATGTTTTTCTCCATCGTTTTGACTGCCGAATATCGGCACAGGGTTCAGAATTGTCGAGAGCCGATAAGTGACAGGTGCCAAACATTGCGGCTGTTAAGGGGGGTGTTGAATCGCTAACTTTTATAGCTAGCTCCCATTAACCCGTCATGAGCACAATTGTAACAGCATCGTTCTTGGCACCGATTGCGTTATCATCCGTCGTGCTAATCTCGATTCCGGCTGTTGCCGTTACCATTATCACCTAGCGTGGTTTCGCCCGGCTTCTAGCCGATAAGCCGCTCGATCAACCAAAAGCTGCCGGTGGTGCCAATAGCGTAAGTAGCGAGTTTGAGGGTGCGGCTTTGCGCTGTCTCCGGGGCACGTCGCAATGCTGCCAGAATAAGCAATGTGATCGCTACGACAAGCAACTGGCCTGCCTCCACCCCCACATTGAAAGCAAAAAGAGCGGTGGCGAGTTGCGTCTGCGGCAAGCCAATATCGGCTAGCGCGCCGGCAAAGCCAAAGCCGTGGACAAGGCCGAATATAAAGGCAACGGCCCAGGGGTAATTGCGCGTCAATGTGCGCTTCTCAGGATCGCGTAGCACCATCGCCACTTCAACCGCTAGAAACACAATCGATAGCGCAATCAGCGCCTCAACCGGTCGACTGGGAAGACCCGAATAACCGAGGATTGTCGCGACGAGGGTGATTGAGTGCGCAATAGTGAAAGCGGTCGCGGCTTTGACTACCGGCCATGGAGTTCGCACCAGCAGAACCAGCGCTATCACGAACAATAAATGGTCCCAGCCAAATACGATATGTTCTGCACCAATGATAAAATAATCGAACAGCACGCTCAGCGGTGACGGTTCGGCCAATATCGTCGCAGATGGTGCATCCGCGGTGAGGCGAAAGCTCTGTGTCGGCGCATCTTGCGGAATGAAGCGGGCGATAGCATCCGATTTGCCAAGGAGTTCACTAAGTCCGAAATTTTCGCCGGCCGGTGCACCCTCACAGACAAGGTTTACACGACCCATCAATGCGGCAGACTGGATGTTTTGCACCGGATCGCCTTGCATCGTGCAATTTTCCGGTATCACCGGCTCCAGTCGGTCCGCAAGGATCGCCGCGCTGCCAATGGCGAGAGTGACTTTCCATTCCAGCGTATATTCGCCTGCCTCAATTTCACGCAGTTCCACAACCGAGGGGCGCAGCTCGTGCGCGGAAACAGGCAATGCCGCCAATATTGCGACCAGGCCAATAAGCAGGCGGATCATGCTGCTCACCGGTCAATATCAATGCGATAAGCGCTGCTCAGCACCTCATAAGCGCGCTCTTTACGCGCCTTTATCTGAGCGCTGCGCCAATCATTGGCGAGAACATCGCGCAAAGCTTCAAATTCAGGCGGTTGCACCACGCGTTCGCGCAATCGCACCAGATGCCAACCAAAGCCAGACCGCAGCGGCCCTTGCCAATTCTCGCCCGGCTCCAGCGCATTTAACCCGATGGTAAATCCCTTGCCAAAGCGTGCCTCTATATCGCGCATGGCAGTCTCTTCTATAGTGCCAGCAAGGCTGGTCGCCTCACCAGTATCAGCGCCGCTGCTCAAGGCAGCTTTTGCCTTGGCCTCGCTGGAGAAGAAACTCTGATCGAAGCTCACCTTGCTATTCGCAGCGCCATAGTCAGCATAAAGCTCGGAATTCTCTTTGAAGAAGGCGCGCAACATCTCTTCAGATGGTTCCGCGGTTTCCGCAGCAAGACTGGCAGACAAATCCATCTTGGAGACCATACGTCGGCGCACAATGGTGTCGCTCTCATCGAGGCCGAGGCGCAGCGCTTCGCGGTAGAGCACTTCTTCACGCACATAGGCGTCTATCGCCTTGTCCAGCTCTGCATCGGTGGGCGAGCGCCCCATGGTCAGCGTCCAGCTCTCGGCGATCTTCTCCTTCTCGCTCGCGCCGACCTTGATAACGCGTGATGCAGGATCAGGGGGCGTACCGCCCCAGGTGAGCGCGATGTAGAGTACTGCACCCAGGATGACGAAATGGACCAGCGGCTCGCGCGCCAGGTTACGAAGGTTCACGCAGCACCCTTATGATTTGGATCTGAGCCAGATAGGCGAGGTATAGGCGCGCTCTTGTGCGACAGCATCCGCCATAGCCTCTTTAGACAGGGTGATCCCGAAACGCACCGCGTCGAACAGCGTCCAGCGCGGTGTCGGGATTTCCAGAACACGCACATAATAGAAAGCGCGCTGGTTCGGGCGGTAATCGGGATCGGTCCAGACAGTGCGCAGTTCCGCCGCGCCAATGGAGTTGCTGTAGGTCGCGTCATCGCGGTTCACCGTGTCGCCAACAGCGGGAACGCTTCCGCTGCTTCTGCGTCGGCTGTCCATGTCGCTCCACACCACATCATAAATCTGCTCTTGCATCTCGCCGGCAGCATTGAGCCAGCCCTTGATAACCTGAACCCGGTCAAGATTGGCACCGTCAGGGTCTTTCAAAGCGCTGATAAGAAAGCTGGGGGCATTGCCTTCATCATCCAGTTCGCCGCCCATCGGCACGCCGCGTGTATAGCCTGCGCGCACCCAATCGCCGTCCCAATCATCCTCGGTAAAGTCGAACCCGCCAAAAATGCGCACAGTCATGCGCGGACCAGTTGTGGCGTAAACCTCGCGCCGGGCAAAGGCGTCAAAAATCTCCGCCCGCGTATTGCCGCGCGCCCATGCTGCTGCATAACCACCGGCAAGATAGTGCCAGCCAAAGCGGCCTTCACGCGTGCCCAGATTCTGCCCCTCATTGGCGCGATCTGTATAGGCCTGTTCGTTGCCGGTATGCTTGCCCCAGAAATTGTCCTCATCACCCGTTGCAAGCGAGGTGTGGCTGTCGGTTGCTCCGATCATGCCAAAGGCATAGGGGTTAACGCCCAATTGCTGTTCCAGAGTAAGGCCACGCATCAGCGCAGAGCGGGCATAAGAGCCAGCATACATGGACGGCACCGTCTTCTCGGTCAGTGACAAATTGCCGAAATCCCAACCCTTGACGCCAAAATCCGCCATCTCGTCATTGGGGGACAGATAAGGGTGGGTTTCGCTGTCTCCCTTTATCTGCGTCACTTCAACCACCGGCTCAGCCCAAGCGCGCAAAGCGGCATATTCAGGCGTCATGGGTGAACCATCTTCCATGGTCATCTGGAACATCAGGCCATTGGAAACATTGGAATTATGCGGGATAGCCAGCACTCTGCCACCGGTCTTTTTTTCATAGCCGCGCATATATTCCCACAGTTGCGGCGCAGTGGTGGCAATGCCGGGAAAAGGCTCAGTCTGGCGGGTCCTGTCGCTGCCATCGCGGAACATAACGACCCGATGCAGATTGTTTCCATTGGGCATCGCCGTCCACTCATAGCCTGCAAGGGCTGTGAAAACGCCGGGTTCATTGTAGCGGTCAAGAATGCTTAGCTGGGTGTTCCAAATGTCCTTGGTCGCCTCTCTTGCGGCTTCAGGATCCGCAAATGCTTCGGGCACATTTCCTGTTGCTGCAGCGTCAATCAGCTCGCCAACCGCCTTGGTCGATTGCTCGGGGCTTTCGTGCATCATGTCATACCAGCGCAGCACCGTCTCATCACCGATAACCCAGTTCACATACCAACGCGGGGCATCATAAAGGCGGCGGGTCGCACCCAGAGCGTCGGAATGGTCAGCGATAACCAGAAAATCCAGCGGCCGCGCCAGTTGTGTCTCCGCACCAGTAGTAGCCGTGACCTTTTCACCACGCGCAAAGCGCAACGCCGCTTCCGGTCCAAGCCTGGTACCAAAGCCAAAAGCATCGACAGAGTTATCAGTATGCAGATGCGTGTCGCCCCAATAGGGCCGATCGGGGAACTCTGCGAGCTCTATGGTGTCAGTGCCATCCCCTGATTGGGTTTCGCTTACATCCGGCTCGCTCTCCGAGCAGCCCGCAACGCCGATTGCCAAAATGCTCGCAAGCGCAAGCGTACTCCATGCCTGTCGCACAAGCCTCTCCTATTTTGTGTATTTTTACCTAATCATCGTCCGGGATCAAGGACCCGTCAAGCGCCTTCGTTTCTGGAAATGAGAAGATAGGGAATCGAACCAGCTATAAACGTGCATCTTGTCACAGCACTTTCTAACCCTGATTAATCGATACAGGCTATGGTTTCGGGCTGGCGGCGCTTCGCCTAACCTAAGCCCGCTTCATGCTGTAATCTTAAGCAGAAGCCCTTATGAATTGAGAGCAAGACAGAAACGCCTGTCCGAATGCATTCGCATCTATTGGCTTGCCTATATGCCAACCTTGGACAACGTCACAACCATAGCTTGAGAGCAGCGTCAGGGTATCTTCGTCTTCCACCCCTTCAGCGACGACCTTGAAGTGCATTTTATGCGCCATGGCTATTGTCGAGCCCACCATCACTCTGTCGGCCTCGTTGGCAATGATGGCGCGGACAAAGGTCTGGTCGATTTTGATTTCGTCCGCAGGGAAATCGCGCAAATAGGTGAGGGATGACTGCCCTGTGCCATAATCATCAATCGATATCTTGATGCCCTGAGCCCTGAGATCAGAGAGAACACGCGCAGCGGCTTCCAGATCTTGAATGGATGCTGTCTCGGTAATCTCAAAGGTGAGCAATGCGTTATCAACTGTCGAGCGGGAAATGGCTTCCAGCGCGTCACTTATGAAGCGGTTATCTCCCAAAAGCGCGACCGAGACATTTATCGAGCAATTAATATCATGGCCCTGAAGCGACCAGTTCGCGATGTCGACCAAAGCGGATTTCAGAATATGGAGGGTAAGATCAGCAATGCGTCCCTCTTGCTCCAACAGCGGTATGAACCGATCCGGACCGATAGTGCCGAGTTCAGGATGGTGCCAGCGAGCGAGCGCTTCAGCCGAAGCGATATGCCGGGTGCGGACATCCATTTTCGGCTGATAAGCGACCCATATCTGGCCTTCTGCAATGGCCTGATCCAGATCATTCAATATTTGGAGCTTCTCATGCACGATTGCGTTGAGATCGCTGCTATATGCCAGCCAGCGATAGCCGAGTTCCATCGCCTTGGTCGCTGCGACATTGGCCCCCGCCAGAAGCCGGACCCAGCCAATATCCTCGCCATTATGATAGCCGCACACCGCCTTCACCCGCAGTTTGCGCTGGCCTGTCTGCACAGGTTGCAGGAAGAAGGCTGAGACCGTCTCAAAATAGTCTGACAGATTGGGCAGATTGTCCTCCGGGACTATCCATGCAAGCTGATCATCGCCGGTGCGGTAAATCCTGCCTTGATCAGCCAATAGGCTAAGGCGCTCTGCCATAGCGCATAACAGGGCCTTCAACTCTTGCTGGCTGCAGTCAGCGGTCAGGTCACTATAGTTGGCGATATGCAGCGCTGCGATATGATGCTGTTGCTCCGATATCTCGAGATTCTGGGCATTGGGCAGGCCGGTAAGGCCGTCATGGTGGCGTGCCTGTTGCATATTGCTGATGGCCGTCTGCACCATGCGGACGAAAACATAGCTGAAGCAAAGCAGCAGCGCATTGCCTATCGGAACATAAGCGAGGGCGGAGAAATAGGCGGCGAAATGCGTAACGATCAGAGCGATGACCAGTGTGATTGGCACAAGCGCTGCGTCACGCACACGCGTTCTGCGGCTTTTGCGAAACAGCAGTATAGCAAGGACCAGAGCTGTTGCGAGAAAGGTCAGCCAACCGCTGACTTGCGGCATATCGCTACCATTTTTCAAGGTTTCCGATGCGAGAGCGTGGATATAGACGCCAGGTATCACGCCATATCCGGGTGATGCATAATGATCACCCAATTCAATCGCCGTTGCACCGACCAGCACCGTTCGGTCCTCGATCAGGGCTTTATCGGTCTTGCCCTCCAACACATCAATCACACTGACGCTGTCAAAGCTGGCCATGTCTATTGCCTGATCAATTCTGAAATCCTTACCAATCTCGCCATTGCTTTCGGCGATCAGGGCACCAAGGGCGGGGCGTACCGTGCCGCCAGTTAACTCGCCATAGCCATAATGCTCGACCTGACCGGCTTCATTGGGGTGAACATTGACCGAGGCCAATAGCGCATTTTCGCGCAATATCTGCAATGGCAGATTCTCGATATGCGCAGACACATTGGCGCCTTGCTTCTGGCGAAAAGTGGCGAGCACAATGTTGGCATCGCTATTGGCTATCGCACTCGCCAGTTGCTGGTCAGACTGGGGCTCGGAGGCTGCCGAAAAATCGACATCAAAGGCAATCTGCCGTGCGCCCTGCTGTGACAATTGCTCGATCAGTTCGGCATAAATATCCCGTGGCCATGGCCAGCGACCGATCTTTTGAAGCGAATTGGCATCGATCTCGACAATGACCAGATCATCCGACGCATTTTTGCTCGAAAGCATATTGCGGACGCTGTCTACGGTACGATCCAATGCGCTGCCGCCACTGGCCATCACCAGCAGGATCGATAGCAAAACGGCAATGGCAGACGCGATTATGCGCAGCGTATAGCCGTCTGACAATAGTATCGATTGCGCATTAAACCGCACGGATCAGCCTTTTCGTTGTGCCAATCATTGACCGATAAGCGGTTAGTCCTAATGCGCGGTTAAATATGCTGTTGGTGGCTTTCGGTTCTTACCTCAATCGGGGTTGGCGAAGCGTCCTCTACCCCTGCCTTGGCCGAGAGGCGTGTCTTCAACACCCCATTCCAGATCGTCCGGGGCGGAGGCGTCTGGCTCATAGCTATCATTATAATCTCCATTTTCTCGACCTGCAGCATATTCTTCAAAGTCAACATAGGCATTATTGCCGGTGACCTCGTCGACTATATCCTCAACGACATCCAAGAGTCCTTTGTCGTTGCCGTTGCCCTGACCATTGCCATTGCCGTTTCCGTTCCCGTTCCCGTTCCCGTTCCCGTTCCCGTTCCCGTTCCCGTTCCCGTTATTACCCGGTTCGTCATAGTCGGGATCGTTGTAATCGGGATCGGTATAGTCGGGGTCATTATAGTCCGGGTCGGTATAGTCATCGGCGTCGTTGCCATTGCCATTGCCCTGGCCATTGCCGTTGCCTTGGCCGTTCCCATTGCCCTGACCGTTGCCACCGCCATTACCATTGCCGTTATTGCCCGGCTCGTCATAGTCGGGGTCGTCGTAATCGGGGTCGGTATAGTCTGGATCGTCGTAATCGGGATCATTATAGTCCGGGTCGTTGTAGTCCGGGTCGGTATAGTCATCGGCGTCGTTGCCGTTGCCGTTGCCTTGGCCATTCCCGTTGCCGTTGCCTTGGCCGTTCCCATTGCCCTGACCGTTCCCACCGCCATTGCCATTGCCGTTATTGCCCGGCTCGTCATAGTCGGGGTCGTCGTAATCGGGGTCGGTATAGTCTGGATCGTCGTAATCGGGATCATTATAGTCCGGGTCGTTGTAGTCCGGGTCGGTATAGTCATCGGCGTCGTTGCCGTTGCCGTTCCCGTTGCCCTGACCATTCCCGTTGCCTTGGCCATTACCTGGACCATTACCATTTCCTGGGTTGCCTTCATCTACGCCGTCAGGGCCATTGCCATGGCCGTTATTGCCATCGTCGGCTTCGGTGCCTTCGTCTGGCGCATTGTTACCATCACCAGGCTGATCGACGGGCATATCGCCATCATCGCTGTCTGCAGGCTCATCATCACCCGGAACAGGAGCGTCCGGAGTATCGTCCGCATCTCCCGCGTCAAAGTCCTCGGCCCCGCCATCATTTGCCGGCTGGTCGTTTTCTACGCTGTCATCGGTGTCATCGATGTCGCTGCCGACATCATCATTATCTGCAGCTGGTCCATCATCGTCCGATACGCTTTCATCGGCTATATCGCCTTCGCTATCGGCCGTACCGCCATCGGTATCTGGCTGTTCTGCATCGACATCTGCGTCGTCATCAACGGTGGATCCATCATCGGTGTCGTCCGAAGCATTATCGTCTCTACCGCCTTGGTTCAAAACAGCCTCAACCTCAGGCACAGGGGCAGGGGAGGCGGCATTGGCATCGTCTGCTGCGACAGCGTCGGTGTCATCATTTGCTGCTTCAGACAAACGCCCTGTGATCAGCCCGTTAGTCTCATAACCCAGATCAACCGGTGCGTTGAGCATCTCGCGCACAACAGGCGGCCCTGCAACCACATTGGAAGCCGAAGCGACGGTAACTGCCGGAGCCGGGTTCTGCGCTACCGGTGTAGCTGGTTGTAGCGGAGCCTGTGGACGGTTCGGCGATTCCAGGCGGCGGCCATTGTCGCCGCGTATCATCAGGCTATAGGGGTCGTCTCGCTCTACCAGACCGATATCGCCGGGCCGCAACACCTCTATCGCACCGCCATCCAGCGTGGCCACCTCGACCGCACCTTCGGTGACCTGCACCGTTGCTGCGCCCTCAGAGACATTGACGCTGAACGTCGTGCCTTTGACGACAGCCGCCATATAGGGCGTTTTCACCCCGAAATGCTGATCCTTGCGTTTGTCGACCTTGAACAGTGAATTGCCAAAATATTGAATAATCTGTGTTACCAGACTGTCGGGTTTCTCTTCCGCCACCTTCAGATGGCTACCTGGCGAAACGACAATGTATTGCTCGCCACGCGTCAAAACGGCGCGACCTTTGCGGCCGGTTTTGATCGCATCCCCTACAGTCAGCTGGCCGCCTTGGACCGCGACTTTGGTAACGCCCTTCTTAATCACACTGACCTGGCCATGTGATTCGCTGATCGTCCAAGGCCCGCTATTGGCCATTGCCGCACTGCTGAACAGCAGCCCGAAAAGTAGCAAAATAGCGGCGATTGCGCGTTTCAACATGGTCCATATCCCATCGTAAAATACTTAATGCACAATTGTGCATGTGATCTGTGTTACGACGGTCAATTACACAGCAGATTAAGCTAGCCTGTTGAAATACATGGTTTACGTCACGATAACCATGTTGCCGAGCGTATCCTTAATGCCCTGTTCGCCATATGGGCAGGATGTCACGACGACCTTTTCCCGGGCTTGTATATTCAAGTGGCGGTGCTTCGGCGCTGGCGCTGTTGTGCATGCCTGTCGTTGCACAGGCGGAGGTTGCTGCGTTACAGGCAGATACAAGCACAGCCGCTGCGCCTGAAGCCGAAGCACAGGATAAGCCGGACAGCATAGTGCGTCCTGTTCAGCTCGCTTTGGCTGCTGCAGACCAGCCAAGACCAGACATTGCCGACTTGCAAAGCCGCGACGGAGGCTTGCTGATCGGTTCCATCGCCATTGAAGGCACAGAAGAACTCGGCGCAGATGTTTTTGCTTCCGTTGTCGAGGCGAATGTCGGCGAGGTGATGCAGGATGATGATCTGCGCCGTGTGATTCAGGAGGTCTCCACTATTGCGCGTGATCAAGGCTATGTCTTCGCAACCGCGCGTCTGCCCGAGCAGGCGGTCGAGCATGGTATTTTGACAATTGAAATCAATGAAGGCCGGATCGATGAAGTGCGGGTCAAAGGCTCTGACAATCCGGCGCTGCAGCGTTTTCTTGCGCCGCTGGAAGGCACCATCGCGCGTAGTGATGTGATCGAACGCCGCATATTGCTGGCGGGCGACCTGCCAGAAATACGCATGGGCCGAACCCGTTTCCTCAAGGAAAAAGGCAAAAATATCCTCGAGGTCAGGGTGCGCGAGCGCGAGGATCGCGTCCGTGCATCGGTCGACAATTATGGCTCACAGCGTATAGGCCCGACACGCGCTCGTCTAAGCTATGATTTCAGCGGCTTTTTTGATGGCAGCGATCGCGGCTCTGCGAGCGTGCGCAGCAACCCGTTGGATCCTGACGAATTTGCTTTTGCCAGCGCGTCCTATTCCATCGGTTTTGGCGCAGATGGCACGCGCGTTGGCATTGCCGGTTCTATCGGCACCAACCAGCCGGGTGGCGGTTTTGTCAATGTCGAAGGCGATACCGAATTTGTCGAAGTCTTTGCCAGCCGCCCGATCAGCCGGTCACGCGATGCCAGCCTGTGGGTCGATGCGCGGATCGCTTATCTCTCAGTAGAGCAGGATGATGTCATCGGTCTGCTGCGTCAGGACAATCAGGTAACGTTCTCGATCGGGCTATCTTCCAACGTGAAGCTGTTTTCCGGCCGCTTGCGCGCCGGGACATCGCTGATTCAAGGCCTTGATCTTTTCAACGCCACACGTATGGGCAGCCGCTTTGCTTCGCGCTTTGATGGTGATGCAGTGTTTACCGCGGGCAATTACTACGCCAATTGGCGCGGCCGTCTGGGGGGAAATTGGGGCGCATTGCTGGGCGTTGAGGGCCAAATCGCCAACCGTCCACTGCTTGCCGCGCAGGAGTTCAACATTGGCGGTCCGTTCAGCGTACGCGGCTTTGATTTTGCCGAACTGGCAGGCGATAATGGCTTGGCTGCCATTGCCGAGATTAATTACACTTTCCGCAAGCCCAATAGCTGGATCAGCTGGCTGCAACCCTATGCCTTTGTCGATGGCGGCTATGTCGATAATCTGCGGCGGACAAGGGGAGGGGGATCACTTATCTCCAGCGGCATCGGCATACGCGGCGATGCCGGCCCGATTAACTTCGAACTGGAAGGCGCAGTCCCCCTAAACCGCGACCGCGACCAAAGCGAGGATCGCAGCCCTCATCTCAATCTGCGCGTGGGGATTGATCTGTGAAGCAACCCTTTTGTAATCTTTGGTGATCTATCAGCAATTATGGTGTTTCGGCGATTACGCATTCTAAGCCTAGTGCCCTTACCCTGATGAAACGACACTTGGACAGTCGTTTGCTATTCGAGAAGTCCGGGAATGGCCTAGTCCTAACCGTCCGCCAGCCTCTCATTGCGCGCCATCTCTTCCGCAAGCCGCCGATTATTGGCATTAGCGCCTTTGCCTGGGGTTAATGTCACATCGGCCATAGAGAGTTCGCAGCCGTTGGTGTCTGTGACACGGACCTTTTGGATTGGCGCGCCCTTCTGCTTGTCAATTATGTTGTAAGGCTCTTTATCATTGCCAAAAACCCACTCATCGCTCCATTGCGCCAGGCCGATCATGATTGGGAAAAGGGCTTGGCCTTTATCCGTCAGGGTATATTCCGAACGTGACGTGCCGAGTCCTATTGGGCGTTTCGCCAGCACACCGTGCTTGATGAGATGCTCTAACCTTTGGGTGAGGATGTTCTTGGATATGCCAAGATTGTCAGCAAAGGCGGAAAATGTCTTCACGCCGAAAAAGGCATCGCGCACGATCATGATAGACCACTTATCGCCAATCGCTTCGGCTGCCTGGGCCCAGCTGCAATTCAGATGTTCAAGGGACTTTCTGGTCATGGCTCTTAGTTGAGTGACTCTGCCAGAAAATCAACTGCTGATCGGGTAAAGGCTTTAGAAATGCTGGCGTCGGGTTGGATCACTTCAAAGGCATGAGGCACGCCCTCGACTTGCTCGAGCTTACAATCAACGCCTGCCGCTATAAGCCTTTGCGCATAGTCACCATCTTCCTGACAAAACAGATCAAGCGCGCATTGGCCGATCCATGTCGGGGGTAATCCGCCAAGGTCATCACGTCTTGCCGCAGAAGCATAGGGTGGCAATTGTGCTGCGCCAACTTTATGCGGTGAGAGATAGGCATTCCAGGCAACACGATTGGCCCTGTTATTCCAGATGAAGTGATTGATCCGGTCGAGGCTCTGATCTGCAGCCACCCGGTCGTCCAGCATAGGATAGAATAATATCTGCGAACGCGGCTGGACATCGCTCTCATCAGAAATCCATTGCACCAATGAGGCAGCCAGCCCTCCGCCCGCGCTATTGCCGCCGACGGCAAGCCGTTCAGTATCGATGCCTATACCAGGCCCTTCCTCGAGCAACCATCGCCATGCGCGTTGTGAGTCCTCCAAAGCGGCAGGGAAGGGGTGTTTTGGTGCGAGACGATATGTTGGCACAAAGACGCTTGCGCCGCTGTGCAGAGCGATCATACTGGCCAGAGCGTTGAGATGCTCGGGCTTTCCGGCCAAAAAGCCACCGCCGTAAAACCACAACACCGCGGCACGGCTGGCCTTAGCCTTGTTGGTATAGGCCAGCATTTCCACATCGCCGGAAGATACTTTTTCGACCCTAACGCCATCCATCAGAGGTGAACGTGAGGCGACATTATAGGCCATGCGCGCAAGCGGCAGAAAGATGCGCGAGGCGAAAGGCAGCCTTGGCAATCGGGCAATGGCATCGCGGATTTCAGGATTCAGCAGGTCTGGACTCATCTTGCCATCCTTCACAAATGCTTCTGAAACCAGTCATGCGCTAGCTGGCAGCTACGCTCATAACCGTCAAAATAGATGCCGTAATGGTCGATATCAGGGATCACCTCGTAATAGGTTTCAATGCCCCGTGCTTTCAGCTTGGTATGCGCCGCCGCGCCGCTTTCAGCTATGTCAAACAATTCCTCGTTGGCCGCGTCCAGGATTAGTGTCGGAACAGAGATAGTGTTGGCCTTATCAGCAACCTTGAACTGGGCGAGCCGGGCAAAATGCGGCGTACCCTTCAAACCTGGCAGGGCATCCTCGGATTGCGGGATAGGGTCAAAGTCGCCACGCGCAATCTGGATGGCGCGGGCCTTGCCATGCTCGGCCATCGGTGGCGGGGCATTAAACACTGCCGGAACCTGTATAGCGAGTGCTTTGACCCGCTCATCCTCTCCAGCGACATAGAATGCGGTACCACCACCGAAACTGGTCCCCCATGCGCCCAAGCGTTCTGGGTCAACATTGGGTTCGCCTTCCAGATAATCCAAAGCGGCGCGATAGGTATCAACCCATTCGAGCGGATCGATGGAATCGCGGATCATCCGCACCTTGACCGTTGCTTCGCCGTTTTCATCAGGCTCGGGCAGCGGTTCAGCGGCTATCAGACGGCCCTGAGAATTCCCCCAACTGGTGTGGGTGAACGTCAAGGCAATCATTCCTGACGCGGCAAAGCGCGCTGCATAGCGTCCGGGGGTTTCCTTGTCGCCGCCCATACCATGCGACATCGCGACCGCTGGCACTTTCTGGTTATCAGTAAGATCTTGCGGACGATAAATATCGGCATCAATTGCCAAACCTCTGGCCCAGAAGGTGATTTTTTTGCGCTCTACGCCCTCAGGGACAATGATCGGCGGATAGATAATCGGCGCTTCGTCTGTGCCGGCCATTTACGCCTCCTGCTTCACGGGAGCGGACCATGCGCCGTCAATGGTGTCACCATCGAGCGCAGCATCGGTCGCGCGGCTATGCACGCCGACAACTTTCCATTTTCCGTCAAACTTGGCGCACTCAAAATGTACAACAAAGCGTTGAATTTCGCTTTCATCAGGCGCACGACGCGACCAGATGACTTCAATCGCACCGCCTGTATTATTATAGGCTCGAACCTTTCTGTCCGGCACATGGGTATGCGAATAGCCGCCCGCTTTCAGCATCTCATGCTGCACAGCAAGGAATTGAATGACATCTTCCCCGTCAAGCAGCCACAGCGCCAGCGCTGGCTGGTCATTGGTGACGAACATCGGCGTGCCCCAATATTCCAGGATGAATTCCGGGCCATCCTTGCGTTTCCCGGCGCCAACCTCGACCCAATGGTTGAAATACACTTCGAAAAACCAATGCTCGAGTTCCTTGCAGATCGCGGCATCATCAAAGGGTGCCACATCCGTGCTCGCCATGGCTCTAGCCAGATCAATTGCCATTTCCTTGCTCCTGCTCAGTTTTGTTTATTGACCTTTGAAAGGGAATTTGGGCCGGGGTTCTCCGGCTTCAACTGCGGCTATGGCTGCAGGCAGATGGTCCTGCAGGTCGGCGCTGGCATGGATGTCTTCGGCCATTTGCGGGATCATCGCATCGGCAGCGGCGACCCCGGATGTGGACCATGCGCGGAGCAGTTTCTTGTGCGCAGCATGCGCCAAGGTGGCTCCGCTTGCCAGCTTTTCGACCCATGATTCTGCGGTATCTGCAAGCTCATCCGATGGGACGCATTGATTGACGAGGCCCAGATCAAGCGCCCGCTGGGCTTCGATCATCTCGGCAGTGTAAGCCCATTCCAGAGCGCGACCGCGGCCGATCCGGTCCGCCACACGCTGTACGCCGCCCAAAAAGGTGAAAACACCGATCGTTGCTTCGGAATGACCAAAGCGAGCATTATCGGCAGCGATGATGATGTCGGCCCTCAATGCCAGCTCATAGCCGCCGCCGCTGCATTGGCCCTGAACCGCAGCGATGGTTGGGAAGGGAAAATCCTCGAATGTATTGGTGAGTTGAAGCGCTTGTTCCAGCGTTGCACCAAAATCCTTATGGCTGATATTCTGCCAATTGCGAATATCTCCACCCCAGCTGAAGTCTGGTCCGGTGGCTGAAAGCAGCAGGGCGCGGGTGTCATTGCGTCCGGCAACATCCATGATTGCGGCTGTCAGACCCGCTACCAGTTCATTACCGATCCGGTTTTGTGGTGGTGAGTTGAGGGTGATCCTCGCAACGCCGTTCTCATGCACATATTCTACCGCAGCCATATTTTGTCTCCTGCTCAATACGGTTGCATAATAAAAGTATTGGTTCTATAAAGCAACTATAAATTCGCATTTAGCTTTCCAAAGAGCAGATGCGCGCTGTGTTCCGAGGGGTTACAAGCAAAACAGAGGATAGAATGGGCGCTATGCTGGATGCAGAATTGAAGCTTCCCTGCGGGGTGATCATACCGAATCGGCTTGCCAAAGCGGCGATGACAGAAGGGTTGGCCACGCCAGATGGTCGGCCCACGCCAGAGCTTGAACGCCTTTATGGCATCTGGTCCGATGGCGGGGCTGGCCTTTTGCTGAGCGGCAATGTCATTGTCGACAAAGACCATCTTGAGCGCCCCGGCAATGTCGTCATCGAGGCCGAACCCGATGGAGATATGAAAAATCGTCTGAGGCGCTGGGCGCAGGCAGCAACGCGCAGTGGCAATCAGTTCTGGGCCCAGATCAGCCATGGCGGACGCCAGACCCAGAAAGTCGTTAATCCGACGCCAAAGTCTTCCTCAGATGTTGCTCTGGATTTGCCGGGAGGATTGTTCGGCACGCCGTCACCGCTCTCGGTCGATGAAATTGCTGATTTAGTTACACGCTGGGCAATAGCGGCACGCGCATGTCAGGAAGCCGGGTTTACGGGAGTGGAGATTCATGGCGCGCATGGCTATCTGATCTCACAATTCCTGTCACCGCGGGTCAACCATCGCACTGATGACTATGGTGGCACGCTGGAAAACCGTGCGCGCTTTCTGCTTGAGATTGTCGCCGCTGTGCGTGAGGCGGTTGGACCAGAATTCCCGGTATCGGTAAAGCTCAACAGTGCCGATTTTCAGAAGGGCGGTTTCAATTTTGAAGACAGCCTTGCTGTTGTGGAATGGCTTGAGGCGGCATCGGTGGATCTGATCGAGATATCCGGCGGCACCTATGAGCAACCCAAGCTTGCAGGCAAAGAAGGCATTGAACCGGAAGAAAAGCAGAATGTCGCGCAATCCACGGCGGCGCGCGAAGCCTATTTTGTCGATTTTGCAAAGGCGATGCAGGCTAAAGTCCAGATACCATTGATGGTGACGGGCGGCTTTCGTACGCGTCAGGCGATGGAGCAGGCGCTGGAATCGGGCGCGGCCGACCTGATCGGTCTTGCACGCCCGATGTGCCTGATGACTGATGCGCCGCAACAGCTTCTGGACGGAATGGACACCCTGCCGCGCTATGAGGATGATCTGGGGCTTCTGCCCAATTGGCTGGGCTTTCTGCGTCGGTTCAAGATGATGAAGGCAATGGACGGGTTTGCCGGGATATACTGGTTTTATCAGCAATTATGGATGCTCGGCCATGAGGGCAGGGTGGATGCTCGTTACCCCGTGCTCAAGGCTTTCAGGACGGTTGATCGACGCAATCAGTCCATCATGGCAGCGCGGAAGCTTATGGCCAACGCCGTGGGAGATCCGCAATGACAATCAAACGAGTCTTGACCTTAGTCTCCATCCCGGTGCTTCTGTTCGTCGCCTTTCTTATCGGACTTGCGGTCTGGGTCAGCGGCGGCAGCGGCCAGAATGCATCGGACTTCATTCCTGAGGAATTGGATAACACCCCATATCGCACTTACGAGGCAGTGGTGCCGGACAGCCCGCTCACGCTGCGTCATTTTGTTTCGGAGCTAGAGGAGATCAACGTCTCTTCGAGCATGATCATGGGCGAGCGCGAGATGGTTCTGGTCGCTACCCAGGCGACAAAGCTCGCTGCCGAACGCTTGGCAGATGAAATCGAAAAGACCGGACTGAACCTGTCCATCGTTTATCTCGGACATGCCCATCTCGACCATTCGCAAGGCGCAAGCGTCTTGAAGCGGCGTTTTCCCAAAGCCCGGTTTCTGGCAGCGCCCAGAGTGTCCGAATTGCAGAAATTGCGCATGGGAAGCGATGATGAGCGGGCAATCGGGCGATTTGGCGACAATGCCGCAGTCCCATCGGTTCCCTTTGAACCGCTGGATAGCAAAGTCATTATGCTGGAAGGTCGGGAGATTCAGCTTTGGCATGACCATTATGGCGATGTCGGGCTAGGCCATCATGATGAACCGCATACGGTGGTCTATATTCCCGATCTCAAGGCGCTGCTCCCCAATGATATTCTCTATTATGATGCCCATATAATGATGGGTGGAAGCACCCCGGAAAACCGCGCCAAATGGAAGGCCCAGATACGCGAATGGATGAAGATGGATATTGCGGTGGCCATACCCGGCCATGTGCCCCGTAAATCCACTGCGCATATGACCCCGAAAGGCGTTTTTGAGCACAGCCTAAATTATATCGAAGCATATGAGGAAGCGCTGGCATCTAGCGAGACTTCAGAACAGGTCATCAACAAGATGCTGCAGCGCTACCCCGGGATGGAGCACACTTCGGCCCTATACATGGGAACCTACATAAATTTCCAAGAGATACACAAGCTAATGAACAATCCACGCTTGGAGCTGGTGGCGAGTTATCTCCCATCTGACTTTGTGCGATGGGCGGATCAACAGCTTTTTGAGGCCAGCAAGGATGCGGCCAATCCGCACTAATCGGAGTCAAATATAACAACACTGGTCGGACCATGTCAGAAAACTGGAGTAGACAATCCAAGGATCTAAACTGACCGCACTTGCCTAAACCATCCAATTGTTTACTGCGATTTAGCTTCCGCCTCAGCTTGTGTTTGCCATCCACCTCCCAAGGCGCGATAGATTGCTATCTCTTGGAGTGTGGCCTCCACCTCGCTCACCACGCGCGCGTCTTCGCTGATTAGAGCAACACGTTCGGCGTCGAGCACAGCAAGGAAGTCATCAATGCCATTGTCATAGCGCAGCCGCGCCAATCGCGCTGCCTCGCGGGTAGCGTCACGGGCTTCCCCCAACTGCTCGCGGCGGAGCAGCTCATTGCCATAGAGAGTAAGCGCGTTTTCGGTCTCCTCAAAGGCCAGCAGGACCGTCTGTTCATAACGCGCTGCCGCGGCTTCGGCGCGGGCACCGGCTTCTTTTACCCGGGCGCGGATGCGGGTGAAGTCGAGCAGATTCCAGATGAGTTGCGGGCCGAGCGTGAATTGCAATGCCGAACTTTGCAGTAGATTGCCGGTTGTGTTTGATTGAAAGCCGCCGCTGCCGACAAGGCTGACCGTGGGGAAATAGTCGGCTGTCTGGATGCCGATATCCGCCGTCGCTGCGGCCAGTTCGCGCTCGGCAGCGCGGATATCGGGGCGGCGGCGGAAGAGGTCGGCCGGGCTGCCGACACCGATCAAGGTTGGCATTCTCGGAATCGGCATGGACGGGCTGAGTTCTTCGCGCAGCGCTGTCGGCCCATCACCAGTGAGAACACCAAGGCGGTGCGCCTGCACATCAAATTCAGCTTTCAGCGGCGGAATAGTCGCAAGCGTATTGGCGAGTTGCCCACGGGCGCGCTCAACGTCCAGCTTAGTGCCACGCCCACCACGCAGAAGTACCTGTGTCAGCTTGAAGCTGTCCTCCTGATTAGCGGCATTACGTTCGGCAACGGCCAGCCGCTTCTGCGCCCCGCGCAGCGCGACATAAGCCGTTGCTACCTCGGCGGCGACGCTGACCAACAGATCGTCGCGCACCGCTTCAGCGGCTTCGGCACGGGTGCGCGCCGCCTGCACCCCGCGACGGATGCGGCCAAACAGGTCAATCTCCCAGCGGGTATCGGCACCAATGGCGTATAGATCCTGATCAGGTATGGAAAAATCATCACCCTGTCCGCCAAAAATCAGCGCCTCTTCGGAAAAGCGCTGGCGAGTATAGGAGGCATTCAGGCCACCCCCGGGAAGGAATTCCTGCTGGCTACCCTGCAACACCGCACGTGAGGCGCGCAGATTGGCGCGGGCTTCGGCAAGGTTGCGGTTATTGTCAAAGGCGCGGGCAATAAGCGCGTCGAGTTGCGGGTCGCCAAGCTTTTTCCACCACAGCTCCACCGGCTGATCCGAGGTTGCAGTGGCGATCGCGGCACGGGTGAAGACCTCGCGATTAAGCTCCGCCATTTTCGGCGGGCCTTTATAGTCCGGGCCAACCAGACAGGCGCTGGTAAGCAAGGCAAGGCCGGACACAAGCGCCAGCCGTGCAGCGAGAAGAGCCGGATGCGCCGTCATTCTGCCGGCTCCGCTGCCGGGCTATCAGCCGGCCGGTCCGGCTCTGCTTTGTCTTTGGGGTCGGCGTCACTCTTGCCACCGCGCGCGGCCAAGCTGCGGCATAGCACATAGAAAGCAGGCGTCAGGAAAAGCCCAAAAATGGTGACGCCGAGCATGCCGAAGAACACCGCTGTACCCAGCGCCTGTCGCATCTCGAACCCGGCCCCGCTGGCCGTCATCAGCGGCACCACACCGAGGATGAAGGCAAAGCTGGTCATCAGGATCGGGCGCAGGCGCAGCTTCGCGGCTTCAACCGCGGCGGCAAAGCGGTTCAGCCCGCCATCCTCACGCTGCTTGGCGAATTCGACGATCAGGATTGCGTTTTTCGACGCCAGGCCGACCAGCACCACCAGCCCGATCTGGGTCAGAATATTGTTATCGATACCGCGCAGCCCAACGCCGACAATCGCCGAAAGCAGACACATGGGCACAATCAGGATGATCGCCAGCGGCAACAGCCAGCTCTCATATTGCGCCGCGAGCACCAGAAAGACGATGACGACAGCAAAGACGAAAACCAGAGATGCCGTCGATCCGGCGCTAACCTCCTGATAGGCAAGTCCCGTCCATTCAAAGGAAAAGCCATCGGGCAGCGTGCTTTCGGCGAGTTCTTCCATGGCCGATATCGCTTCGCCCGAGCTCACACCGGGCGCGGCCGAGGCATCGATTTCTGCGGCGGGGAAGAGATTATAGCGCGGCTGGCGCGAAGGGCCGGTAATGTCGCGATAATTCACCACGCTGCCTATTGGCACCATTTCGCCGGTATCGGCATTGCGCGCGCGCAGCCGCGAGATATCCTCGCGCTGCATACGATAGGGCGCATCGGCCTGGGCGCTGACGCGATAGGTCCGGCCCAGATAATTGAAATCATTGACAAAGGCGGAACCCAGAAACACCTCAAGCGTGCTGAACACATCGGAAATCGGCACGCCCAACTGCTGCGCCTTCACCCGGTCAATATCGAGATAAAGCTGCGGCGTCGCGGTTTCATAAGAGGCAAAGACATTGATCAGGCGCGGATCCTGATTGGCGGCAGCGATCAGCGATTGGGTCGCATTATTGAGCTCGCCACTGCCGCGACCGGCGCGATCCTGTACCATCATCCGCACACCACCGGCATTGCCGATGCCGCGCACTGCAGGCGGTGCGATAACAATGATAAACGCCTCGTCAATTGCCTGCAGCTTCTGGTTAAGCTGGGCCAACAGTTCGACCGCGCCTTCGCGTTCGTCAAATTCATCCATCACCGCAAAAATGGCGCCTGCATTGGGCGCATTGGTAAAGGTCGCTCCGCTGAACCCAGCAAATCCGGCGGTGTTGTGAAAGCCGGGTGTCTCCAGAATGATATCGGTGGCGCGGCGCAAAACCGTATCGGTGCGCGACAGGGAACTGCCCGGCGGTAACTGGATCGCGACGATGAGATAGCCCTGGTCCTGTTCCGGGATGAAACCGGTCGGAGTCTCGTTAAACCGCCACACTGTCGTTGCGATAAGCAGCGCATAGACGATCAGGATAGCGCCGGTCATACGGATCAGCTTGGCGGTGATCTTGCCATAATTCTCTGCCAGCTTGTCAAAGCTGCGGTTAAACCAGTCGAAGAAGCGGTCGAGTATGGCGGCAAAGCGGTTCTTGGCCTTGCCTTCCTCATGGCCCTCCGGCTGGAGCAATATCGCCGCCAGCGCAGGTGACAGCGTCAGGGAGTTGAAGGCAGAGATGATGGTGGCTGTCGCGATGGTCAACGCGAATTGCTGATAGAATTGCCCGGATATGCCGGTAATAAAGGCAGTCGGCACAAACACTGCAGAGAGCACCAGCGCAATGGCGATCAGCGCGCCACCGACTTCGTCCATGGTGACATGCGCCGCCTCTTTGGGCGATTTGCCACTGCGCAATTCGCGCTCGACATTTTCGACCACAACAATCGCATCATCGACGACGATACCGATAGCCAGCACCAGCCCGAACAGGCTGAGATTGTTCAATGAGAAGCCGAGCGCGCCCATGATCGCGAAGGTACCGATCAGCGACACCGGAATGGCAACAATCGGGATAATCGCAGCGCGCCAGCTTTGCAGGAAGATGAAGACGACGATGGTCACCAGGATCACCGCCTCAAAGATTGTTATGTAGACCTCATTCACCGATTCCGCGATAAATTCGGTCGGGTTGTAGATAATGTTATAGGCCAGACCATCGGGGAAATCCTGGCTCAGCTCTTCTATGGTTTCCTCAATGCCCTTGGCGGTTTGAATCGCGTTGGAACCGGGCCGCTGAAAAATGGCGATGGCCACCGCTGGTTTCTCATCAAGATAAGCGTTGGTGGAATAATCCTGAGCCCCCAATTCCACCCGCGCTATGTCGCGCACCCGGGTGAGATTGCCGCGTTCGTCGGTTTTGACGACGATACTCTCAAACTCTTCCGGCTCCTGCAAACGCCCCAGCGTCCGCACGCTAATCTGGTTGGCCGCTTCCATATCTACCGGCGGTTGGCCCAATATGCCCGATGCAACCTGTACATTTTCCGCACGCAACGCGGCGACGACATCGCTGGCGGTAATCTGCAATCCGGCCATCTTGTCAGGATCGAGCCAGATGCGCATGGAATATTCACGCGCACCGAAAATGGTGATCGAACCGACGCCATCAAGCCGCGCCAGTGTGTCGCGAATCTGCAGCAGCGCATAGTTAGAGATATAGAGCTGATCGCGGCTCTCATCTGGTGAATTGAGGTGAATGACAGTCAGCAGATCGGGCGAGCTTTTCTGGGTAATCACGCCCAGCCGTCGCACCGGCTCGGGCAGGCGGGGCTCGGCAATACTGACCCGGTTCTGCACCAGCACCTGCGCCGCATCGAGATCGGTGCCGAGCGCAAAGGTAACAGTAATTGTCAGCCGCCCATCATCGGTGGACTGGCTGTACATATAGAGCATGTCCTCAACGCCGTTGAGTTCCTGCTCAATAGGCGTTGCGACAGTGTCCGCCACAACCTCGGCCCCGGCACCGGGATAGGTGGCGGTCACGGTGATGGTGGGCGGCGCAATCTCGGGATATTGTGCTACCGGCAGATTGAAATAGGTGATTGACCCGACCAAGATGATCAGGATCGACAGCACCGCAGCGAAAATGGGGCGCTCAATGAAGAAGTGGGGAAACTTCACGATGCGTCATCCGCATCTGCCTTTTTCTCTTTCGGCTTTTGCGCGGTTGCCTTTGTCGCCTCCTTTTCCGAGGGCGGCTTCGGCACCACTTCGTTGCCCGGTCTCGCGCGCATCAGCCCACCGACAATAACCCGCTCGTCCTTGCCTAAACCGCTGCGGATAACGCGCATATTGCCTTCTTGTAGCGAACCGAGTTCGACCGGGCGCGGCACCACGACATTCTCCTTGTTGACCGTCATCACAATCTTGTTCGACTGATCCGACAAGATCGCCGCATCAGGCACCAATATCGCTTCATATTCACCTGAGCCCAGCAATTGCATCCGGCCGAACATGCCTGGCAGGAACAGCCCTTCAGCATTGTCGAACACCGCGCGCCCCTCAACCGTGCCGCTATTCGGGTCGACCCGGTTATCGACAAAGGTCATCTCGCCTTCATGGATGAACTCTTCCTCATCCTGCAGCTTCAGCCGCACCGGATTGGCAACATCGCGTGATGATGGCCGTGAGCCTTGGGAATTCTGTCGCACATATTTGAGATAGGCCGCCTCATTGGCGGTGAAGGAGAAATAGATCGGGCTCATAGAGAAGATAGTGGTCAGCAATGTCGAGGTCGGCCCGCCACCGGAGACAAGGTTGCCAACCGTCGTCTCGCGGCTGCCAACCCGCCCGGTCACTGGTGCACGAACCCGGGTGAAGCTCAGATTCAGTTGTGCCTGACGCACTGCCGCGCGCGCAGCGGCTACGCTGGTGCGCGCCTCTTTTTGCGCCTGTTGCCGGGTATCAAATTCTTCCTGGCTGATTGCCTGCTCGGCCAGCAATATTTCACCGCGTTTCAGATCTGCCCCAGCGAGATCACGCCGGGTAATCGCTCCTTCCAACGCTGCGCGCGCTTCGGCTAGGGCCGCCTCAAAAGGGCGGGCGTCAATCTGCACCAGCAAATCACCCTTGCGCACAATCGCGCCTTCACGAAAATAGATGCGCTCCAGATAACCAGAGACACGCGCCCGGACCTCAACCGCCTCTACCGCCTCAAACTGACCGGTATATTCATCCCAATCAACAATGGTGCGCGTTTCGGGTTTTTGTACCGTTACCTCCGGCGCAGGCATTCCTCCCGATTGCTCGTTGGAACATCCCCAAACCATTAAAGCAATCGTAGAAATCAGAGTAAAAACACGCCGCATAATATCCCTCTTTACACCAAGGGTGCCCCACAATCAGGGAATGCATAAGCTTTTGAAAGTCATCGTAACAACGAATCGGGACAGGCTATGCAGCGAAATTGTTAATAGCTTTCCAGGTCTTATGCAATTTTTTACAAGAGTAAATTTGAGCATTGAAGCTGAGGTTTGCGATCCGCAGGATAAGCTCAACTTACTGCGATCGGCTGCAGGCTTTTGGTATATCTTGGGCAGCAACAAGCTGGATGTGTGAAGGGTAAAGTCCTGCCTAGGGCTCGATATCTGGGATCAGCACTTGCACTGTCAGCCGTGGCGGGCGCAATCTTTGGAGCCCTATCTGGCATCAATAAGCCGAGATAGTCGACAGCACTTTCGAGGTAAAGCCTAACTTTTGCGCGCGCTTTGCAAAGGAAACCATGTGGCGCCTCAAATTCAAAAGCGCTCCGTAGGTTTCGCGTAATCGCAAATGAAAATCAGCCTGTTGCTGCCTTGACCTCAGTGTTCTTCGATACGCGATGTGCCAGCGGGTCCAAGCCCGCCTGTTTGCGTAATTCCTGCTCGGCCTTATGCGCATCTTTCATCATCTGCCGGACTTTGATGACGGCCCTATCGGTTCTGGCTAGATAGTCCTTATCCCAGCGGGCAATGCGGCCCTGTGCCATCTGCATCGGTGCATCGCCGCCAATGAAGCAGGCCATGCCGGGCAAGGCATCGGATTGCAGCGCGCGCTTGAGCGTTGTCGCCATAAATTTGGCCTTGGCCTTGCCGACTTTCTCCTCGTTGATCGATCCGATCAGCCAGGCGTTAAACGATCCGGCATTTTGCGGCACGAACCAGAAGAAAATGCCATGCACGCCGCCATCCATAAACTCTTCGCCATGGTGCACCAGATTGGGCATGAACCAGCGAATATCGTCAATCGCCTTGCTTCCGCCATGGCCACCCATATCGCGTAGTCGGGCATAAACACCGTTGCCGGGCAATTCCTCAAAGGCGACACCGCCGCCCATTTTCTGGTCGCCAAACAGATAGCAGGTACGGTGCAGACAGCCGACATGGGTCATATCCACCGTGTTGTCGAGCTGGTTGAGATAGCTATAGGGCACATTCATCATGCTGCGGATAAGGCGACCATCCTTCATCACCTCGCGGGCATGTGGCATGCTGTCGAGAAACGGTTCGGGTTCCTTGATGCCCATATAGACGAAGATGACACCGTTCACTTCTTCTGCCGGATAAGACTTTGCCTTGACCTTACCACAGGCAGGACTGTTTGGGCCGTCGGCCAAGAAAGCAACGCACTCGCCATGTTTGTTGAATGTCATGCCATGATAGCGACATGTTATGGTGCCGATCTCGACCGCATTGGTTTGGCCCAAGGATAGCAGGGGACCGCGATGCGGACAGCGGTTCTCTAGCGCACAGGGACTGCCATCCTTGTCGCGGAAAAGGACGATATTGTCCCCAAGCAGTTCCACCGCCTTATGCTCATTATGCTTGAGCTCATGGCTGAAAGCGGCAGGATACCAATATTCACGCAGGCCGAAGAAAGGAATTTCTTCCTGATATTCCTCGACATAATCCCAGGGAACTTCGCCCAGTGATTGCGGTTTTTCTGCGCTGCCATATTCCTTGAAATAGAATTCGGCCATCTGCGCCGCTTCGGACGTGAACAACTGAAGCTCAGCCTGGCCAATATCGTCCTTGTCGCTGAGGCCGAGGCGTTCTGCCATGCGCTTCATTGTGCGCTTTCTGACTGCGCTGGCACCTTGGCGGAATCTGTCCCAATAGCTGTTGGTGGGGGCGACCCGATCGAACTGCTCAGGGGTCAAACCAGCATCGGAAGGCATTGTGGCCATATGAACTATTCCTCATCTATTTGCGTCGACAATCTGCATCGGGATATCGCGCTTGTCCGTGCCAATCGTCCGGCAGATGGGAATATCGTCTTTTATCCTATTTGGTGAATTGACTGTGACAGTTCTGATAGGCTTTATTCAGGTGAAGCGGACACAGTGCCAGATAGCAAGTTTGTAGCCGCCAATTTCGACTATGGTGTATCGCAAGGGAAGATTGGCTCAATACCAATGATTTCTGGCCTGATAAACAAGAATGCGGCTATGCCAGAAGCGTCTCCTGATATGCGTCTCCATAGCAAATCAGTATGAATGAGACATTTTTAAAGTATTGGATGACATGATGCACTGCTGCCTACTCCCCGTAAAAAATAACGCTATGGGAGAGATTATCATGGGTGCATTATCCCGAATGCATCGCGCTGCGTTGCGTCTAGGAGTGGCTTCAGTGGCGTTGACCACTGGAGCTATGGCACAGGACGTTTCGGGCGAGGTGTCTGAGAACGATCAGGATGACAGCGAACCGGTTATCGTTGTTACAGCGCAAAAGCGAGAGCAAGGTCTTGCCGAAGTCCCGATCTCTATTGCCGCGGTTGACGAGGCGACAATCATCGCGGCGGGCGCCGATGATGCGGCTTCGGTGGCCAATCTTATCCCAAATTTCAATGTCTATGAGGGGTTTGACCGGTCCGAGGTTGCGATCAATGTGCGCGGGCTGACGTCGAGCACAAGTAACCCCGGTATTGACCCCAGTGTCGGCTTTTTTGTCGACGGCGTGTATATTGCACGGCCTGCTGCGCTGACCGGTAAGTTGACCGACATATCCCGCTTTGAGGTGCTTCGCGGACCGCAAGGCACTCTATACGGTCGGAATACCTCGGCTGGCGCGGTCAACATATACACCAACGAACCGTCCAAGGACTTGGAAACGTCATTCTATGCCAGCTATGGCAGCTATGATCTGGTAGATTTGCGCGGGCGTATTTCCGGTCAGCTTGCTGATGGTATTGGGGCATCGGTTTCCGGCTTTTATGGTCGGCAGGACAGTTTTCTCAACGATGAGGTCACAGGGGACCCAATCGGCGAAAGCGAAGATTATGGCATCCGCGCCAAATTCGTCATTGAAGCTGCGCCCAATTTTGAACTGAAACTGATCGGGGACTACTCCAACGCGACCACCAATGCGTCACGTCTGGTTGAGGTTTTTAACAAGGATCAGAATGATGTAGCCGCGGTTCTTCAGGCCGCCCAGACCAATCCGCAGCTGGCCGGTTTTGTCAGGGCGGTGCGCAATGTTGAGCTGCCGTTCAGCCGCGATACTGGCCGTGGCGGACCCGAAGCGGATGACCTTGAACAATATGGCGTTTCACTCGAAGCCAATTGGGATATTGGTCGGATCACCCTGACCTCGATAACCGCCTATAGGGAGTCGGAAGATTTCGCCTCAGTCGATCCTGATTTCTCTGCTGCCGATCTGTTTCTGACATCGGTGCGCAATGAGGATGAACAGTTTTCGCAGGAACTGCGGATAGCCAATAATGAAAGCTTTGGCCGCTTCGATTTCCTGTTGGGATTATTCTATTTTGACTCCAGCTTTGAGACCGATACGCAAACAGAATTTGGCGTGCCACTGTTCGGCGGTTTCAACGCGATGATGCCGCCCAACCCGATCACGACTCCGCAAAGCGCGAATTCGGTTGCCAGCGTGTCTACAGAGGCGTTCGCCGCATTCGGGCAGTTGTCCTATGAGATTATTGATGATCTCACTTTGACCTATGGCTTTCGTTACAACAATGAAACCAAGGACGGTGTGATCAATCAGGACCCGGATCCCGGTGTTAATGCCGGTAGCGGCATTCCCTTTCCGTTACAGTTCCCGACACTTCTTGGTCTCACCGATACTGTCGAGAATGAAGACTGGATCAACATGGCCAGTCTCAACTATCAGATCAGCCCGAACAGTAATATTTATGCGACCTATTCGGAAGGTTTGAAAGCAGGCGGCATCAATGCCAGCATCCTGCTGAATGCCAATGGCCTGACTTTTGATAAGGAAACGTCGACCAGCTACGAGATCGGCTACCGCAATGTCTTTGACAATGGAATGCGGCTCAATGTGGCTGTCTTCTACACCAATTTCGAAAATCTTCAGGTTCAGACCTTTGACCCCACAAATCCTGCGAACATTATCGTGGTCAATGCTGGTGAGGCAGAAGTATGGGGTATCGAAGGCGATTTCTTCTGGCCGATCACCGATGGCCTGAAGTTGAACCTCGCTGCAGCCTATAACAATTCGCAATATATCGATACCACATTCCCCGGCAGTCAGGCGGCGCAGATACCGCAGATTCCGGGCGTTGATCTGTTCCTGCCTGCGGTCAATGATGTGGATGGCGAAGCACTGAGCCGGGCGCCAGAAGTGACAATTTCAGGCGGCCTGCAATATGACTTCGCCTTGACCGGAAACCTCAACGCCAGCCTGCGCAGCGATGTGGTGTACACCAGCTCACAAAATCTCGATCCCATACTTAGTCCAGAAGCCGAGATCGGCGCTTTTACCATCGTCAATCTGCGCGCAGCTATCTCCACTTCCGATGATCAATGGGAGTTTGCAGTATTTGCGCGCAACCTGTTTGATGAGGATTATTACAGTCAGATCATCGCCAGTCCAGGTGCCGCCGGCCTGATCGTAGACCCCGAGATCGCGACATTTTTCGGTGTGCAGGGCGCGCCGCGTGTCATCGGTCTAGAGGTACGCAAGGCATTCTAAACCGGGCCTTTTGTCAAGATTAGCGGAGAGAACTGTATCGTGTCCGATCTTTTGCAAGCTAATGTGGTTGCCAAGGAAGCCGTGGCCGAAAATACATATGCTTTCACTCTGGAAGCGGCACAGGGTGGCAAGGCCATTTCGCGCATGGCCGGCGCGCATATCGACGTTCACCTTCCCAGCGGTCTGGTGCGGCAATACTCGCTGACTGGCCTGAAACGCGACGTTCCGCATCAGCTCTCCATCGCGGTGCTGCGCGAAGAGACGGGTGAAGGCGGTTCGCGTGAGCTGTGCGACAAGATACAAACAGGTGATACGCTTTCCATATCTGCGCCGCGTAACACATTTGCGCTCGATCATGGCCGTGATGCCTATCATCTGCTGGCGGGCGGCATAGGGCTAACCCCGATCTTGCATATGGCGATAGAACTTGCCGAACTGGGTAAGCCATTCATGCTCGACATTTGTGCGCGCAGCGAGAGTACCATTCCATTTCGCGATTTTCTGTCCAGACCGGAATTCGCGGGCAGGGTGCGCTATCATCTAAGCCAAGGTCCCAATGCCGCGCGGCTTGATCTTGCAGACTATATTGCAGGAATGCCGAGCGGAGTGCAGCTTTATGCCTGTGGCCCGGGCCGCATGCTTGACGAACTGGCACAGCTGACAAGCGACTGGGGCATGGAAAGACTACGTACCGAACGGTTTGAAAATACCGTGGAAGAACTGTCAGCCGAGGACAGCGGCAGCTTTACTGTCGAACTGGCCCGCTCGGGCAAGAGCTTCTCGGTCCCTGAAGACAAGTCGATCCTCGAAATGATTAATGAACTGGGGGTGTCGCGAGACTCTTCCTGTCTGGAAGGCGTATGCGGCACCTGCATTACCGATGTCGTTTCCGGTGACATCATCCACCGCGACGCCTGTCTTTATGATGAGGAAAAGGCTGCCAACAGCGCTATGGCGGTATGCGTATCGCGCGGCAAGCCGGGCTGTACAATAGTGCTTGATTTATAGCAGCTAGCGCTAGGGTTCTGCCCGCCTGCGATATACAGCCGGGCTCACCCCATAGCGCTTGCGAAAGGCTTTGGCGAAAGCGGAGTCAGTTTCATATCCGACGGCCACTGCCGCCTGCGATACGGTTATCTGGTCCTTTGACAGCAGTCTGGCGGCAAGCCCGAGCCGATGGTCAGACACATAAGCCATGGGACTTTTGCCGGTTGCCGTACGGAAGCGCTCCGAGAAACTGGACCGAGAAAGCCCGGCCGTTGTCGCCAAATCCTGAAGGCTGAGCAAAGCTTCCGGATTCTCGTGTATCTTGTTGATAGCACGCCGAATCTGTGGATCGGAAGCAGCATTAGCCATGCTTAGCCCAGCACTTTCATAATCTGAGATAACGCCTTCAAGAAAGATACCCGCCGCAACTTCAGCAAGCCGCCTCAACTTCGCCTGCCTGTTTGTTGATGCGTTAAGAGCGTGATGCCGGATCAGGCTGAGCAGAAGGTCCAGTCGACCGCATTCGCGTTGCCTTTCAGGTTTGTAATGAATGATATCCGGCACAATATCAGGCAACGGATTGGCTGTTGTGGGCACGCGACAGCAGAAGAGCCGCGACAACGTGCCACTTTTTTGTGGCGTGGTTTCAAATGGTGGTTCTAGCCGTCCTCGACGGGTCGGTCTGGCTCCGGGCAAGCGCAGTGAATGTGCGGTGCCGCGCGGGATGGCCATGATATCGTCAACCGTGGCAGCTACTTTCTCTTCTCCCACAGTGAAAAGCAACTCATCGCTAAGTGGAATATAGAGGGCCGAGAAAGGCTGTGCCGGAACCTCGTAGGACACATTCGATTCAAGCAGCATGTCTCCGGCATCGATAAAGGGGACGCGGACTGATGGCACCCGTTTGGATTCTGGACCCGGCAAACAATACCTTTCTTGCATATTGGGTGTTTTTAGAAGGTATTAGACCGTATAGCACGTCACGCATAGAAGGTCTTTACAGTATGTTGTGAGCGCACAGAGCCATGTCGAACATGGGTCTTGCTGCCGCTAAATCTAGGCATTGCTGAAGGGCTCTACTGTATGACGACGCATACAACGCTACTACCGGGTCAACCATCGCCTGATCTGATGCTGGATAGGGTGGGGGGTGGCCATTGGTCTTTGCGCGAATCCACCGCCGAACGCATGGTCTTGATCGATTTTTATCGCGGCTTGCACTGCCCACGGTGTAAGCTGCATGTTATTGATATCAAGAACAAGTTGGCGCGCTTTGCGGATCGTGGTGTCGCGTGCGTGGCGATATCCATGGACGAACGGCAACGCGCAGAGAGCGCGGTGTCCCAATGGGGTCTGGAGGGTCTGGATGTGGGCTATGGCCTGAGCGAGGAACAAGCGCGTAGCTGGGGGCTTTATCTTACCGATTCCATCAATGAGCGTGAACCGCGCCGCTTCAGCGAGCCAGCGATCATCATGGTCGACAGCCGCAACTGGCAGATTTACAGCGCGGTTTATGGCACCAACCCCTTTAACCGCGTGCATGCTGCGGATATTCTGGAAGGATTTGATGCGATGCTGGCGCGTGATTATCCGCCGCGCGGTTCAGTGGTTTGATACCGATGCTGTCACGTGCGGCCATGGTTCGGATCGCGATAGACCAGTATTTCGCAACCATCGACAAGGACAGCATAAAAGAGACACTTGGCTTTTTTCGACCCGATGCCAGCTTTACGCTTTATCCCAGTGGTCGTGTTTTCACCGGCCATAAGCAAATAGCGGACATGTATGCTGGCGTGTTTGCGCGCCATGAGCGGATTGACCGTGAAATATTGGAGGTCGCTGCCGACACCGAGACGGGCACGCTTTGCGCATCGTTTAAGGCAATGGCCTATCCCAAGGATCGACCGCCAATGACAATGCACAATGTCAATTTCTGGCGGTTCGAAGGCAGGCAATTCGCGTGGGTAAAGGTCTATAGCAGCGATCGCGCATTATGAGGCGCTGCTGTGCCCAGCTCTGCGGCTGATACCGTTCTGGCATGGCGTTGACGCTTTAATGGTCGGGTCGCGTCGCTAAGCTTCTGGCATGTCCTATGCCGAAGACAGCAAGCGGTATCGCGCCAAGAAAAGTAAGCATCCCATTCGTCGGCTTATCGCTTTCATCTTACTCATTTTGCTCGGTGTGGCTGGCTATCTTCTTTACACAGCAGACCCGATACTCGACAGGCCATTGCGTTCATTGGCGGAAAGCCGATTAGGCAAGGTTCATCCCTATATAGCGGATAATAGTGGCCTTCGTGCTTTTGTCTGCGGCAGCTCGTCGCCGATCGCCACATGGGACCGTGCAAAAACCTGTATCGGTGTCATCGCTGACGGAGAGATTCTTCTATTCGATGTCGGCGCAGGCGCGATCCGCAACATTGAGAATTGGGGCTTGGGCGCGCAGCATATTTCGCGCGTTTTTCTGACACATTTTCACTCCGACCATCTGGGCGACCTGGATGAAGCCAATGTGCAGGGTTGGATTTGGGGGCGAAGAGAGCCGCTCCATGTCCATGGACCGGTCGGTGTGGATCGCGTTGTCAAAGGCTATAATCAAGCCCTGGGTCTCGATTATGGGTATCGCAATACATATGGCACAGAGCGGTTTCTGCCTATGCGCGGTGCTTTGATGCTTGCCCATGCCGCTGAACCACGGCCCGGAGATACGGTTGAAGTTTATCGCAAGGGCAAGCTGGTCGTTGAGGCCTTTCTGGTCGATCATTCACCGGTTGAGCCTGCCTTTGGATATCGTATTCACTATGGGGATCGCACCGTTCTTGTTTCGGGCGACACGCGGCGATCGGCGACATTGGAAAGGCTCGCTCGGAATGCCGATATTCTCTTCCACGAAGCGCAATCGGCGCGCCTGTCACGGCTGATGGCCGAGGCTGCTGCGCGCAAGTCGGACGAGCGCATATCATACGTCATGTCAAAGGCGGGGGATTATCATAGCGCTGCCGAGGATTTTGGCGAGATTGCGCACAATACCAAGGTTCGCAAACTGGTCATGTATCATCTCGCTCCGCCTCCCGATCAATGGCTGATGCAACGGGTCTTTCTGCGCGGTATGCCGGGCAATGTGCTCCTGGCCGAAGATGGCTTGGTGTTTACCCTGATCCCGGGCGAGACTGGCGTTGACCAAGATATGATTGAACCCCTTTAGCGATCGAGACCGGCAATGGCGAATAGCTATAATTATGAGAGATTTGACAATAAGGTTTATGGCCCGATCCCGTTCGCGTTGCATTCGCCGAAAATAGGTGAGTGTGCGACAGATTTTACCGCGCGCCGTTTTGACGGCAGCGCGGTGCGGCTCTCGGATTTCAAGGGTAAGCGTATTGTTCTAGAAACGGGAAGCATGACCTGCCCAATGTTTGGCGGGAATATTGATCCGATGAACCGGGTTGCTGATCGTTACGCTGATGATCCGAACACGGTTTTCCTTCTGCTTTATACCCGCGAGGCGCATCCTGCGCCGAAATTTCCGGCGCATCGTGATGATGCACATAAACTGGAAACGGCGCGGCTTGTTGAACCGCTTCTCGCGCAAAACCGCATCGTAATGATTGACGATGTAGTCGGTACGGCACATCGCCAATGGGGCGAGTTCCCCAACTCGCTCTGGCTGATCGATGAAGAGGGTATTGTCCGCTATCGGTCTGACTGGAATCATGTCGATGTCTTGGAGACATTGCTGGAAGCCAACGATCTTGATGCTGAAGTCGCAAAGCTCGGTGAGCATAACATGCCCAATTTCAAGCCCACCAAAATCTTCCCCTGGCTGTGGGAAAAGTCCGGATGGTTGAGCATCTGGGACATGATCAAGCAATTGCCGTGGATGCGCACACGCCATCAGGAAGTGCACCGCATGTATGACGGCATTCAATATATGGAAGGCAGCAATGGCAGAGCCGGAAGCTGTTTTTAATGGTAGCCGCCTACCGTTTTCATCTTTTGTATTAATGGAGAAAATGCATGTTCTTCTGCGCCAAAACAACCATGTCTGACAAAACACCAACGGATGAAGAACGCGACGCGCATCGCGCCTATCTGAAACAGAAGAGCGCTCAATTGCTTGCGGCAGGCCCTACATTTGATACTGACAGCGAAAAACCTGAGGGTTCGATCATGCTATTTGAAGCCGAGGATTGGGAAGCAGCCAAAGCCTTTGTTGAAGACGACCCTTTTTTCAAGGCGGGGATGCGGTCTGACATCAAGCTATTTGCCTGGCACCCAGGTGGATATGCGCGCACATTCCCTATTGATGCGAAGTCAATCTAGACAGTCGAGACATCATCTCAGCAATGTCAAAAATCACGAAAAATATGGTGAGCCCTGCTGGGTTCGAACCAGCGACCTACTGATTAAAAGTCGCACTTCAAGTCCAATCAAGCCATTGAAAATAGACGCATATTCTCCATAATTTCTTGAAATTCGGACTCTTTGGGGTATCAAACCGTTTCAGGTCTTTTCAGGCTCTTTCACACAAACAAAGGCGTCTGATGCCCGTGTGCTACCCATGCATCACGAAGTTTATTGAAGTCCAATTTTCTAGAAAATATCGCGTGGTATCTGGTGCGACACCAGGTAGGGGGAGCCTATCCAAAGAACCCCCGGTTGTTGATACATAACACGGCGTATATTCTGTGTCAGGCAAAATCCCAAGATCGCCAATCTACGCCAAGAGGTGTATTAAGGCTTCATGAGAACATTCGATACCACTTCAGCCATGAAAGAGCGCCAGAATCTTCGTAACCTGATTCTAGAAGGCGCGCGCTCTCCCGCAACTAGACTCTTTTTCATTTAGATTGAAGCATATCCTGAGTTTCTGAGATAGTTGGCGCATTCTTGCGGAGAGAAGGTATCGAGCAGTTTCCCGATGCGCTGCCATGTTGCTTCGACGGATCGCTCTTTGGCTTTACGCAACAGGGTTTTCAGCTTGGCAAAGGCCTGTTCGATAGGGTTGAGGTCTGGACTGTAGGGTGGGAGGAAGAACAGTCTGGCACCTACACTGCGGATTGCCCTGCGCACGGCCTGTCCCTTGTGGCTACCCAGATTGTCCATGATGACGATGTCACCAGGTGAGAGTGTAGGCACAAGGAACTGCTCGACATAAGCAGTAAAGAGTTGGCCGTTAATTGGCCCGTCAATGACGCATGGCGCATCGATGCGATCATGGCGCAGAGCGGCAAGGAATGTCAGTGTACGCCAACTGCCGAAGGGCGCACGAGGGATCAGCTTGCTGCCGCGCGGTGCCCAGCCGCGTAGCGGTGTCATGTTGGTCTTGGTCCAGGTCTCGTCGATGAAGACGAGGCGCTTGGGATCAAGTCGGCCTTGATATTTCTTCCATTGTGCCCGCCGCCGCGCCACTTTTGGCCGCAGTTGCTCGATGGCGAAGAGACTTTTTTTTGAAGCTGAGACCGGCCGAACGAACCATCCGCCAAACCGAAGCCGGGCTGGTGACGATGCCGCGCTCGGACAGTTCTGCCGTCAGTTGGTAAAGGGTCAGATCAGGCTGAGCCTGCAACCGCTCGATGATAAACGACCGGTGCGGCTCAAGCTGACGCTTGCGATAACCACCCATGCGCCGGGCAGCAGCGCTACCCTCCCGGCGACGGCGCTGTGACCACTTCACCACACTGGCCACACTCACACCAAACAAATCAGCAACCTCTCGGCAGCTGCGTCCCGAAACCACCGCAGCAGCTGCGCGCTCTCGTAGATCGTCAGAATAAGCTCGTGCCATAACTGCTGGCCTCCTTGCCCAGCCAGCAGCTTGAATCACAAATATCGAAAAAAGGGAATCCCCAGATTCAATCTAAATGAAAAAGACTCTAAGGTTGCCAACGATGCTTATTTCGCCGAGCTGCGCAAACGCATCAACCGGCCCGCACATTGAACTGGACGTCTGCTATCCTTGAAGACCTTTCGGGCAAATCGCTTGAGCGGATTATTTGATCGATAAATAGATGTTTTATAGATCATATAATGCTGTTATAAAGATCGATAAGAAAGGTCCTTATCGATCATGCAATGGAACTGGCAACAACCGGATTGGCCGAATTTCGACTATGATGCCGCAGCTTTACAGGCAGCAGAAGAACGCTTTCTGAAAGGTGCGGGCGTTGTTGTCGGCGCTATGCTTCATGCGGATGGCGAAGAAAAAGACGCGCTGACGATTGAGCTGATCGCACAGGAGACCGTGGACAGTTCGGCCATTGAAGGCGAGGTTCTGGATCGGGCCAGCGTTCAATCTTCGCTGGCGCGGCATATGGGAATTCGTGCCGAGCATCGACGTGCAAATGCTGCCGAAACGGGGGCCGCAGAGCTGATGGCCAACCTTTACCAGACCTATGACGATCCCATCTCAGATCAGTTATTGTTCGATTGGCATTCCATGCTGATGGCAGGCCGGCGCGACCTGAACGATATCGGGCGATATCGAACCCAGAGTGATCCGATGCAGATCGTTTCTGGTGCTCTCCATGCGCCGCGTGTTCATTATGAGGCACCTCCATCCGATGCGGTACCGCAAGAGATGCATGGCTTCATTGCATGGCTCAACCAGACGGCACCCACAGGAGCCAAGCCTTTACCCGCGATCACACGCGCCGGGATTGCTCACCTTTGGTTCGAGTCTATCCATCCCTTTGAGGACGGTAATGGCCGTATCGGTCGAGCAATTGCAGAAAAAGCGCTGGCGCAGACAATCGAAGCACCCACACTGACCGCGCTCGCCGAAACCATCCATCGCCATCGCAAAGACTATTATGCGCAATTGCAGCGCGCCAGCCAGTCCAACCAGCTAGATGATTGGCTGTCATGGTTTGCGGATATTGTGCTGGCAGCCCAGGAACGGACTCTTACCCGCATTCGCTTTCTGATCGAAAAAACGCGTTTGCTTGACCGTTTGCGCGGCCAGATAAACGAGCGACAGGAAAAGGCGCTTATCCGAATGTTCGCCGAAGGCCCCGACGGCTTTGCAGGCGGCTTGAGCGCAAAGAACTATCGCACGATCACCGATGCAACCACCGCGACGGCGACACGTGATCTGGCTGACCTTGTGAGGCTTGGCGCATTGCGACGGGAGGGTGAGAGAAAATCGACCCGATATTATTTAGCAATCGGTGAATGAGCGGTCTCTTTGCCAGATCACAACAGATCGCACCTTTCCATTTCAGGCTCTCCACCAGCTAGGGTTTTCTTTGAGATTTGGCCAAATAGGTGATTATTAGATTGTCATCAAAAGGTGATGACAATGAAGAAAACCCTTACAAACAAGACGGTGCTGGCCTTGAAACCAAAGGCCAAACGCTATGATGTTCGCGATGTCTATCTCCCCGGATTTGGCGTGAGGGTTACGCCAGAGGGTCGTAAATCCTTCTATGCGACCTATCGCTATGGCATCCGACAGCGTCGCCAAACGCTCGGCACTTATCCGATTGTCACGCTTGCTGAAGCGCGGGAAAGGGCGCTGGATACCTTTCGCAAGGTCGAACAAGGCATTGATCCGCAAAATGTTCGACGCAGCGAGTTTATGACGCTCAGCGACGGTGTGGACGCATTCATCCGGCAATATGCCAAACCGCAGAACAAATGCTGGAAAGAAACCAACCGCGCTTTGAAGCGCGAGCTGGTCAGCCGCTTTGGCGAGCGGGATGTCAAACAGGTTACCCGCGCCGATATATTGGAAGCGGTCGATGCGGCCGTTGAGCGCGGATCGAACTATCAGGCCAATCGGCTGGTGTCCTACACGAGACGCATGTTTAACTGGTTCGTGGAACGCGGGATTGTCGAGGCTAGCCCGATGATAGGCGTCAAGGCCCCTCGGCGTGAGAAGCCACGCGACAGAGTGATGAGTGACGATGAACTGAAGCGGGTCATCCAAGCCTGCCGTGAAGAGCCGTTTCCCTTTGGCCCCTATATCCTCATCCTTATGGCTACCGCGCAGCGACGCAGTGAAGTTGCCAATATGCGCTGGTCAGAGATCAATTTTGACAATCAAGTTTGGGAGATATGCGCAGAGCGATCCAAAAACGGCAAGCCACATAATGTCTCGCTTACACCTTTTGCGATCAGCATATTGAAGGCTCTGCCTCGCTTTATCGATTGCGATCTGGTGTTCACTACCACGCGCACCACACCAATCAGTGGTATCACCAAGATGCACAAGCGTATCTGCGAGAATTCCGGTACAACAGGCTGGCGGCTGCATGACCTTCGCCGCACCGCTGCGACCAATATGGCCAAAATGAAAATACCGCCGCATGAGATTGAGCGGGTGCTGAACCATGTATCTGGCACGATTTCCGGTGTAGCTGCGGTGTATAACCGTTATGGCTATGAGGATGAAAAACGCGATGCGTTGGTGAAGTGGGGAGAGTTTCTTGAGCAGCTTGAACAGTAACATTTCTGCGAATGCACGTCAGATATCCCTTGCCGATGCTGCCGACATTATAGGCAGACGGTTTCATCATGAAGACTGGAAATCCGACGATCCGTTTGCTCTGGAAAATGGCATAGATCAAGCACCAGATCGGGAGGCTTGGACACGCGCTCGTCATGTTCAGGACGAACTCACATCCTACGTCACGGGAGGCTGGGTGACGGCCTATGCTCTGGCTGATGATGGGGTCAGTTTTACCAAGCTTCCGATGGAGTGGCTCACAAATCCATCCTTTGCTCTCAATATTCGAACCGGCTGTTTCATGGTCCATATCGATCAGTGGGAACAAATCTGGTTTGACCGCCCCGAACTACTCAATGCGCTCCCAAAGGCTGGTCAGCCACGTCAGAAACACACTTTCGAATGGGATAAGATTATCCATGAAGGTTGGATGTTTGCGCTTCGGCAGGAAACCGTGCCGATCAAAGCCGAGATAGTACGGCACCTAGGTTCATGGTGCCCTGAAAACAAACAGGCCGTGCCGGATGGCTCGCTATTGGCCAAAGTTGCTAAAACCATTGTTGATTTTCTCACCGAGAACAAAACAGGGTGGGAAAATTTGAAAATGAAAAGGCTCGAAGCCAAAGCCAATGAATAGTGACAATTGGCTGGGTTCCAACGCACAGCAAAGGAACCCGAATTATGAGTCACACACTGCTTACCCTTGTCGATTTGCGGCGAAGGGGAATTAAACTCAGCAATACAACGATGCTCAGAATGGAGGCGCAAGGTGCCTTCCCCAAGCGCCGTTACCTCACACCTCGAACAGTCGTATGGTGCCAAAGCGAGATTGACGCCTTCCTAACCGAACTGATCGGCGAAGAGGGAGGCGAAGCCAATGGCTTATAAACCCCGCCTCTCGAAACGTGCGCGCAAGAAAATGCGTGCTGCTCGCCGCATGGTATCCGACAAGATCGGTGTGATCGCCATCAAGCACAGGTCGAAGAAACCCGATACACGTTTCTCTCCAAAAGGTAGCCACAGCGCCACCCTGGACCTTGATCTTATTGAAAGCTGGTTGCTCGAAGATGACAGGATCAACCTTGCTGCTGTTGTCCGTGAGACTGATTATCTGGTGGTGGATATTGATGGCCGGAAGGGTGAGAAGGCAGCAAAGAAGCTCGGTCCCTTGCCAAAGACCCTGATGGTCATAACGCCCAATGGGCGGCACCTTTACTATCGCCATGGCCGGAAGGTGAAAGGCAGTCGGATCGGGCTAGGCCCAGAACTCGATATCATCGCATCGGGCTATACGCTCTTGCCTGAAAGCGATCACCCTGACGGCGGGCGTTATGAGGCAGAAAATCTCAACCACAATATCGTGCGCCTGCCCGCGAAGACGATTACGGCGATCAATGGCAGTGGAAACACCAATGACGAACAGTCCGACCCCGACGAGCCATCAGGAGGAATTGCCAAAGGTGGACGGGACAATGCACTAACCAGTATTGGGGGCGCGGTTCGGCGTCAGGGTTATGGCGCCGATTTTATCATCACAGTGCTCAATGCAATTAATGAAGTCCATTGTGAGCCGCCTCTATTGGCCAAACAGGTGCGCAAGATCGCCCGCAGCGTTGGACGCTATGAACCGGCGGATGCTGATCTGTTTGCAGAGATGGCGGATGTGAAACCACGAAAGGTGGATTACGCATGGTTCCCCTATCTGGTGCGCGGGGCGGTCAATCTGCTCGAAGGCGATCCGGGAACGGGCAAAACCTATCTGCTGTGCACCATTGCTGCCTGCTTCTCGGCGGGCATAACCTTGCCGGGTCAGACAAAGGCAAGGCCGACCAACGTCCTATTCATGAGCGCGGAGGATGATACCGACACCACCCTTGTGCCGCGTCTGTTGCGACTGGGCGCGGATATCTCGCGCATCACATACACGACGCGATACTTCCGGCTGGAAGAGGAGGCGCTGGGATGGATCGAAAAGCATGTGACTGAAAAAGGCGTGACTGTGGTCATTCTCGACCCATTGCTTGCCTATATGCAGGGCGGTATTGATATGAACAAAGCCAATGAGACGCGGCCCTTTATGGCGCGGCTGTCTGAATTGGCGAAGCGCACCAATATCACCATCATCGGATTGCGGCATCTCACCAAGGGTGGGAAGGACAAAGCCATCTATCGCGGTCTGGGTTCCATCGACATCACCGCTGCGGCGCGTTCAGCACTAATGCTTGGATTGCATCCAGAGGATCCGGATGTGCGGGTGATGATGCATATCAAGCACAACCTGTCCGAACGCGGCCCATCGCTTGCTTATCAGCTTGAGGACGGCGATTACAGCAAGGGCAAAGTGCCCAAACTTAAATGGCTAGGTGAAGTCGATATTCAGCCTGAGGATTTGGCTCCAGCCACTGGGCAGGCTGGTCGCCCAGATGATGCTAGAAAATCCGCTATGACGTTCCTCAAACAATATCTGGCTGGAGGTTCCAAACCGGTCAGCGTGGTATTGCTCGCAGGGGAAAAACGATCTTTCTCCGAGCGCACCTTACGCCGTGCGGCCAAGGATATTGGCGTCGTGAAGGAAGGGAGGAACTGGAAAATTGCCAAAAAGTCCCTGTAGGATGATTTTGGCAATTTCCGAGTAAGTCAGTCGTTCAGAGGCGTTGAAAGCGCCTTTTTCGCTTCAATAAGCGCCTTTGAACCTTTGGCCCATTGCCATGGATGACGCGGCACGTGTGTTTCTTTCAAGGCCGGATATTCATCCTTCTTTGAAACGGCGAGCCGCAGCATCATTCGCGCCTCGCGTGGTTTGATCTTCATCTCGCTGCAAAGATCAGCAAGGGTGATGATCGTCGTCGCTTTGGTTGGCATAATTGTCTCCTTGTTTGATCGACGATCATCTCAATAAGATTGGATTCCAGCGCTTGTCAGGAAAAACCCCAGTGCCGATATGGGATTTCTCCAATGTCGCCGAACTACTGATTCCGACGGTGTGTCTCGGATTGCCTTGGATATCGCAACAGTTTTGCCCAGACCCGACCCACTGATTTCAAATGAGGCCATCGCAGAGCCTTGGAGCGCACTTTGGCGTGTCTTGCCATTCTCCAAATTGGGCGTTGGGTATCCAGCGGGTAGCAGACCTGCCGGTTGCCTTTATCGGGTATCACCAACCATTGCGCTCAGCTTCTCGTGATATAATTCGCGGGCTTCGCGTTTTGCCTGTTTGAGGGCCTGCACCTTGCTATAGCGCTTCCGACCGCGTGGACGGGCATAACGGTTGTCTCCCTCCACCTGCCTATACAGCTTGCGGACCTTGCGGCGGGATCGGGATAGGTCATCTTCGCTTTGGCTTGCATAGGTCAGCTTATGGGCTTTGCGTGAGGCGAATATGCCATCAACGAGAAATAGCTGCTCGCATCGTATGCCTATCAACGGACACAGAAAGTAGCAGCGATAGCCGCCATAGGGGCATGGGACACATTCAATTGCTGCACGTTGGGCAGCGACATCCCCAGCTATGCGGATCGAAGCATCGTCAGGATCGCTCAAATCGATAAAAATTCGCTCCTCAAGCAGCGTTAGGTCCTGATTTTGCCATCGCAGCATGTCATATGTGCATTCACCGGGCTTTAGCAGCCCAGCGCGCTTCAGCACGCGCATGTCGATGACAGGAAACTGCTCGACTGCACCGCGATGGACGCTGCGTTTCCGCCCGGAATTGATACCGCCCATAATGGCTTCTTTCTGTTGCTGAAACTGGGTGATTATACGAAATAGTCTGGCCAAGATCAGGCAAAACCCCGGCTATGCAGCTTTCCATTGCCTATAAGAGCGACCTGTCCCATACAGCTTGGTGATGCCGCCACGCACGGCATTGGGGCGTAGTAACCCCGACAGAGACGGTTGGACTGCCCGTAGCAGTCCGACACATCCTTGACCCTATGGTCGGGGAGCCTGCGACGTATGTCCAGGGCTCTCGGGCCTAAAGGTCGTAGGGACCGATCTCTGTCGGTTTACTAACTCCCCGATCACCAGAGGATCAGGTGTGAAGTCGAAAGCGGGGGCGTACCGCCATCGACTTTACGGGGGAGATACCCGACATGCCGATGGGAACACGCCACACGGTGACGGGCATATTGCGCCGGTCGCGATATGGCCTCTACGCACTGGAAGTGGATGGAGGCGGTGTCTGGCAGCTCGATTGCGGTTGGGGCTGGAAAGCGCGCAAGCTTGTTGGGCAAAAGGTGACTGTTGAGGGTACGAGAGGCGGCTTTGATCTGCTTTTTGTGGACATGCTTTGGTTGGGTGGAAGCGTTGGAAACTAAGGATATGAGCTAGGTTAAGAAGCGGCTTGTGTTACAGATGCAGCTGGTCCGTTTACTTGCTAAATTGGAAATCATCCAACTTTATTGGTTTTGTTTTTGGTAAGCGAACTTGCTAAGGCTACGAGCCAAGAAGGTGCAATAAGCCTTGCAATACTTCATCTCTAACAATCCTTACTTTGCCTGCATCAACGATTCCTCCTTCCTCATGAACCACACCGTTTAACGTTTTAAGGTGTTGAGAGAATTTCTGGCAGGAGAGTTTGCAAACTCTTGCATGAGCGTCAGGGAAAACGTCGCTATTATGATCGCACCAAACAAGCATGTCGCCCAACAGCGGTGAATAGTTTTTCCGTTTCTTATCGGAAATGCTTTGGCCGGGCTCGAGCTTGTTGTCCAAAATAGCATTTCGCATTTCCGTATATCGTTTTTGCCGTTGCAAAAAGTCTCGAAGCGCAGCTTCAAAAACAACCCTCAAAATGATAGCAGATGCATAGGGGTATTCAGTGATTTTGAGGCGCTCGCAGTCATGAACCAGACCCGCTAGTCTAGGCTTTTTGGAAGCGAATGCGTTGTTTTGAGGAAGTACTGTATCTATTGAACTGAGCTGGGATTTAGTGGCTGTGCCTTCTAATACGTCTTTTGCTGTCGGTGCTTTAGATTTACTGCTGGTTTTGCCTGATGACTTCGATGATTTTCCACCACCAGTACCAGTACGCCTAGCCAGAGGGGTTTTGTTCCTGTATCCTTGCGCAATAGTTTGTAACTTAATCAAAATTTCGGAGTAAATTTCGCTGTTTTCCCTTATGTCGGACTTTCGTGTGTTCCAGGGCAACAGCGATGGGTCTTCAGATCGAAAGTGTAACCAGCCAACAAATCCACTATATTCGTTGTGCCAATTTGTTGTCCAACCCGTTTTGTACCCTTGGTCGTGAAGAACAATGACACGATCATTGCACACCACATACCAGCCATAGTCAGCTGCAATTGCTTTGTGAACTTTTAGATTGTTCGGGTCTGCGCCTATTGTCCCTTTGGCGGTTTTGCCAAATCGATACTTCTCGTGGACGCCGGCAACAATCTCTACATCTACACCGTGAGCTCTGAAACTTTCTGAGTGTAAGGGTATGTAATCATTTTCCACTGGTTGCGGTGCAAAAGCACCCACCTGTTTGCCATCAACTTTAATTTCCAGACCCTTCCGAATGAACAATCCATATCTTCTACCGATATTTTCAACCAAGGTTTCTTTCCAGCGAATCGAGTCTATGTCTCGCTTCGTGTCTGCAGAAACATCCTGAACTTCGATTTTGGTAAATTTGGTGCTGGTTGAAGCTCTTTTTGTAGCTGGCAATTTTAGGTCATTTGCTTTGTCAAGATCGCTCCTTGTGAATTTCAGCGTAAGTAACGCGTTTCCATCATCTGTTGTTATCTGACAGCTACTACCCAGCTTTAGTATTGCTCGCTTTAGTCCGACTCCAAAATGCCCGATACCGAAGGAGTGATGGGACTTAAAACCAGCTCTGAAGGCACGTTTGGAAAAGTTATCCTCTGACATTCCAGAGCAGTTGTCCTCGACAATTATACTTTTCGAGCTCAAGGAAAGCTCGATTTTACAACCACTATAATCGCTAGGAACGTCACTTTCCTCTACCTTAATAGCACTGCGAGCTGCATCTATAGAATTGTCTATAAGATCAAATACACATTCCGCAGTTTCAATATCAGCCGTCATATAATCAAATAAATAAGACGGCGCGGGAGCAAACTGGACTTCGATTTCAGATTTATCTTCAACCATGATTTTCCTGCCGATGAGAAAGGAAAGTAATCTTGGGCTTTATGCGGCAACGCGTAAAGTAGAATTTGAATGTAAAAGTGAAAGAACAGCTTGGCTTACGATTGGAGATACACTGTTGCCAATCATTCTAAAGCTATGCCATTTGGTAGGGTGGAATACAAACCAATCTGGGAAACCCTGTAGTCGGGCGGCTTCACGCACTGTTATAACCCGGGGTTGTGTCGGGTGTATCGGGCGCATCGCTTGGAAGCTCCCTTTGTCTGCTCCAGTACCAGCGCGGAGAGTTGGGCATTGCCCGTTCCACGCGAGCTTCGGGTAGCGACTTATTGGTTCAATAACCCCTTGTTCTGTTTCTATGAAACGATCCATTACTTCTTGGCTATGTTTGGTGGTAAACAACCCCGATAAGCGCCCTTGCGTAAGCTCTGTTAGCGCATTGTGCCAGCCAAGATTCTGACCTGGCATTGATCGACATTTATACGCGTACTCGGAAAGCTTATCGCCATTTGATGGAGCAAAACGAGACCATCCGTAGTCCGCACGATCTTTTGACATCGGTATCGGGGCAGGTAGGTCGCTAATTGCTTCTCTCACAGTCACTTTTCTAGCAGATTTGAGTTTCTCGAGACCGGCAACACCGAAACAATCAACATCACGTTTGTCGTAACCAACAACAATTACTCGCCTTCGCTTTGTAGGAGCTCCTAGATCAGCTGCGTTAACAACAATCGGTCCAACGACATTGTAGTAGTTCGGTAAGCCATCGAGAGCATTCTCAAGAAACCCTATGTTGACTTCATCCATTAAGCCTTCAACGTTCTCCATCACAAAAGCGCGAGGTTTGAGCAGTCGAACATGCCGGAAATAGTGACCTACCAAAGTGTTACGAGGGTCATTTTTTTGTCTTAGGCCTATGCGGCTGAATCCCTGACATGGTGGGCCACCAATGAGAAGATCAAGCCTTGGCTTGCCCCGCCCAAGCAAAAAACTCCAAGCTGACCTGTCAAGTTGTTCTATGTCAGCTTGCATCGTCCAGGTTTTCGGAAAGTTGAGCTTGTAGGCGGATTGAAGATCGGAGTCATTGTCTACTGCGGCCAAAATTTTATATCCAGCCTGCTCCGCGCCTAAACCGAAGCCACCACAACCTGAAAAAAGATCGACGCACGTTAACTGTTCCATATCCATTTCCTTTGCGAAGGAATATCAATGGGTCAGTTATTTGAAGCCAATTTATAAAAATGTCGATCGCAAAATGCAGCAAAGGGAGAAATAACGTTCTAGGCGTAAGAAAATAATCCGAATTGCACTGTCTGTGAATCAATATTTCTTGAGACACTTGCCGTGTCAAAGTTGCTTCATAATGTCGCCAGTTTTGATGTCACGGTTTCGTGTGACAGAAACGAGGTTCGGTTATTACGCAAATATGCTATGCAAGCCATAAGGGGGTGGGAGTATTTTCGACTCTGGTACCCCACCGGTGCCCCAGCGATCTTTGGCGGCGCTCAGCACCGCCTTAATCATCCATAAATCATTGAAAAATATGGTGAGCCCTGCTGGGTTCGAACCAGCGACCTACTGATTAAAAGTCAGTTGCTCTACCGACTGAGCTAAGGGCCCGTTACCATGTGCAATGCCTATATTAGGCATGCGTTGATAGCGTTGCGAGGGCTTCCCCTAATGGTGTGGCTCGGATGGGTCAACCCGCTTTGGGCGGTTGCGGGCACGTTTATTGCGGGTTGCGAGTTGAGCAACGGTCCAGCCAGTTACCGGGTCGCGCCATTGGTTGGCTATTTGCTTTGCCGGTTTGAGGACGAAATCGCGGTCACGGAAGGCGGGGTGGGGGATGGTGAGGCTATCGGTGATCCATATCCCGCCGCTCCACAGGATGATGTCGAGATCAAGCACACGTGACGACCAGCGCCGCCTGTGTCTTGTGCCGAATTCACCTTCCATCTGCTTCAGATGGGTGAGCAGGGCGGGGGGCATGAGATGGGTTTCTATCAGCGCGGCGCTATTGGCATAGGTGCGCTGTGACGGGCCGATGGGGGCGCTGGTCATGATTGGTGCGGTTGCAACAAGGCGCAAGGCTCCCTTGTCCAAAGCTATTATTGCGGCGTTAAGCACTGTTTGCGGTAAGCCATAGCGCGGATGTCGTCGGTTGGAACCGAGCGCGATCAGATAGCGGTGTAGCCCAGATGTGGCGCTTGTTTCGTCCATCGCTGCGCCCTATCGCAAGCCGTGTGAGTGATACCAGTTCTTTTTCTGTGCTGCCCAAAGGGGCGGCTCCTGCCAATTGTCGTCGCTGTCCGCGGCTGGTGGCATTGCGGCGGGAAACGCGCAAGGAACACCCTGATTGGTGGAACCGGCCGGTTCCTGCCTGGGGTGATCCGGATGCCTGGCTGGTCGTAGTCGGGCTGGCACCGGGGATGCAGGGCGCGCACCGCACCGGGCGGGCATTTACCGGCGATGCCTCGGGCATAGTGTTGCATGCAGCCTTGGCACGGCAGGGGCTGAGCAATGGTCTTTATGATGCACGAGCGGATGACGGGCTGGTGCTGCATGGCGTGGCGATTGCCAATGTGATCCAGTGCCTGCCGCCACAGAACAAGCCATTGGGTGCAGAGGTGGCCAAGTGCAGCCGCTATTTTGCCAAGACGCTCAATGGCCTGCCCAAAGCTAAGGTGCTGCTGGCGCTGGGCAGCGTGGCGCATAAGGCGCTGGTGCGCGATGCCGGGCTGCTGCAAAAAGATGTGCCCTTTGCCCATGGCGCGCAATATCCGCTTCCCGATGGCCGCTGGTTGGTCAGTAGCTATCATTGTTCGCGCTATAATATGAATACCGGGCGGCTGACCGAGGGAATGCTGGATGATGTATTGCGTCAGGCGCAGACATTGATCGCTTGATTTCTGTTCAAGCGGCGTCCATTGGAGCGGCGAGGGCGCTATATTGCGCTGCACAAAATCATTCAGAATAGAGAATTACCGGGCCAGAACGAGGGCTGTAAGGCCAGTCGCTTCGGTCCCTTCAGGATATTTTATGGCAATTCATCGCAACTTTCGCCGCGACTGGCTCTCCAATCCGCGTACCGAGTTTCTCGCCGGGCTGGTGGTGGCGCTGGCGCTGATTCCCGAGGCTATTGGCTTTTCGATTATCGCCGGTGTTGATCCGAGAGTTGGGCTTTATGCCAGTTTCTCCATCGCGGTTATCATCGCGCTGGTGGGCGGACGTCCGGGGATGATCAGCGCCGCAACGGCGGCGGTTGCGGTGCTGGTGGGGCCTTTGGTGCGCGAGCATGGGGTCGATTATCTCTTCGCTGCGACCGTGTTGATGGGGGTGTTTCAGGGGATTGCCGGGCTGCTTCGGCTGGACCTGTTGATGCGTTTTGTTTCCCGCTCGGTGATTACCGGGTTTGTCAACGCGCTGGCGATCCTGATCTTTATGGCGCAATTGCCACAGCTGACGGGCGAAGCCTTTACCATTCCCACCTATGCGATGGTCGCGGCCGGGCTAATCATGATTTACGGCCTACCTTATGTCACGCGCGCTGTCCCCGCGCCGCTGGTGGCGATTATCGCGATTGCCGCGGTGGCGATCTATTTCCAGATTGATGTCATCACCGTGGGAGAGGTCGGCAAGCTCCCCGACAGCCTGCCCAGCTTTTATCTGCCCGATGTACCGCTGACTTTTGAAACTTTGCAGATTATCGCGCCCTATTCGCTTGCCATGGCGGCGGTTGGCCTGCTGGAATCCCTGCTGACCGCGTCGATTGTCGATGACATGACCGAGACGCGCAGCGACAAGCGGATGGAATGCTATGGTCAGGGCGTGGCTAATTTCGTTACCGGATTTCTCGGCGGTATGGGTGGCTGCGCGATGATTGGTCAGTCGGTGGTGAATATCACCTCGGGTGGCCGCCGTCGGCTCTCTACCTTTGTTGCCGGGGTGATGCTGCTGGTGCTCATCGTGGCACTTGGGAATTGGGTGGCGCTGATCCCGATGCCGGCGCTTGTCGCGGTGATGATCTTTGTCTCGATCAGCACCTTTCGCTGGCGCTCCTTCCTTGAAATCCGGCAGCATCCGCTGCCCTCCAATATCGTGATGCTGGCAACGGTCGGCGTGGTGGTGTGGACGCATGACCTCTCCATGGGGGTGCTGACCGGGGTGCTGCTCTCCGGCATATTCTTTGCCTATAAAGTGCGGCAATTGGTGCGGATCGAGGATGAGGTTGACGGCCGGACACATAGCTACCGCTTTGGTGGCGAGATATTTTTCGGCTCCGTCGATCTGCTCTATGAAGCGATGGAGTTTAACGAGGACGATATCGATACCGTGATCATCGATGTGCACGAAGCCCATTTCTGGGACATTTCCGCTTCAGGCATGTTGGAGAAGATCGTCGGCAGGCTGCAAAAAGAAGGCAAGCAGGTGCAGATTATCGGCCTCAATCAGGCGAGCGCGACGCTGGTCGAGAAGTTCTCCGAGCATGATCGGCCCTTTGAGAGCCTGGGTGTCATCGGGCATTAATGGCGTAGTTTTTACGCACGCTATTGTCATAAGCGATCACTCTTTCTAGGCCGGACCAAACCGCTCTCAAGAAAGGCAGCACCTCTATGTCGATCATCCTGCACCATCTCGAATATTCCCGCTCCACCCGCATCATCTGGCTGTTGGAGGAAATGAAGGTCGATTATGAGATGGTGCGCCATGCACGTAACCCTGAGACATTCCGCTCGCCCGAAGAACTGGCCGCGGTGCATCCACTGGCCAAGGCGCCAACGGTAATTGTCGACGGCGTTACCATGGTCGAATCGGGTGCGATTATCGAATATCTGATTGAGCGTTTTGGCGATGGTGGCTTCGCGCCTGCGCCCGACAGCCCTGACCGTGCGCGCTATCTGGAATGGATGCATTTTGCCGAGGGCACTATGGGCATGCCGGTGATCTTGACGGCACTGGCACCGCGTTTTGGTGGTCTGGGTGAGGCGCTGACGCCGTTTATCACTGCCGAGGTCACCAAATTGCTGGGCTTTGCCAATGATGCGTTGGCCGGGCGGGAATTTCTTGTCGGTGACAGCCTCACCGGTGCCGATATCAATCTGTGTTACCTGCTTGAGGTGGCAACCGCAGCCCAGCTCATGTCTGCCTATCCCGAGTTACAGCGCTACCTTGCGACTATGCAGGCGCGTCCGGCTTATGAGAAATCGCTGGAGCTTGGCGGGCCGATTATCTTCCGCCCTGCCGCCTGACCTGCTACCCGCGCCAAGTCTATGCTGCGCATCACTGCATTGCTGCTGCTTGCGCTGCTTGCTTTTGCCGGTAACTCGTTGTTGAACCGTGCGGCGCTGGCCGATGGTGCGATTGACTGGGCCAGCTTTACTATCGTTCGGCTGGTGTCAGGCGCACTCATGCTTACGCTGTTGCTGGGTTTTCGGCATGGTCGCAATATCTGGCCACGCGCCGACAGCTGGCCAATGGCACTGGCGCTTTCTGTTTATGCCGCCGCGTTTTCGCTGGCATATGTTCAGCTTTCGGCTGGTACCGGCGCGCTGATCCTGTTTGCACTGGTGCAGATCACCATGCAGGGTATTGGCATTGTCAAAGGCGTGCGGCCAAACGTGGTGCAATGGGCCGGATTGGCGCTGGCTTTTGCCGGGCTTCTCTATTTACTGCTCCCGGGCGTGACCGCGCCGCCATTGGGTGCGACGCTGATGATGGCGCTGTCGGGTGCGGCCTGGGGTTCTTATAGCTGGCTCGGGCGTTCTGTTGATGATCCTCGACTGGCAACGGCGCGCAATTTTCTTGGCGCGGTGCCGCTGGCGCTGCTGTTGCTGCCCTTTGTGGGGAACGCCGGGACATTAGAGCCCTATGGTTTCTGGCTTGCCATAGCATCAGGGGCCGTGACCTCGGCTCTGGGCTATATCCTCTGGTATGCTGTTCTGCCCCGGATCAGCGTGACATTGGCTGCGACGGCACAGCTCTCTGTCCCCGCCATTGCCGCGTTGGGCGGTGTGTTGCTGTTGGGGGAAGGGCTGGATCTGCGACTGATAGCGGGCAGTCTTGCGATTATCGGTGGAATCGCATTGACCATCATCCCTGGTCGCTCAGCCAGATAAAAAGTTACATTTTCGCAAGGAAAATGGACAGCGTTGCTCTGGTTTACACTTTGCGCTCCTGCTAATGGCCCATTGTACTTTAACCACAAAGGCCTTGGCATCTGCTTCCAGTGAGAGGGATAGCGGCTGACAACATGGTCTGAAACAGCCTAGTACGGGGAAAAATATGTCAGAGAATACACCAAAGAGCGGCGGCGATTTTGATCTTAATCAGCCAACCATCATTTCACTTTTGTATCTTGGATCACTGCTTACCGGCATAACCAGCATAATCGGCGTCGTGCTCGCCTTTATCTGGAAAAGTGAAGCTGCGGGAAGTTGGGAAGAGAGCCATTTTACCTATCATATCTATACATTTGTGATCGGCACAATCGCTGGCATTGTTGCTTTCATCCTCTCATTTGTAATCATCGGCATCTTTCTGTTCCCGCTGATCCTGGTCTGGTTCATCGTGCGTTCGGTCAAACCGCTTCTTGCGGCGCAGAAGCAGCAGCCAATGCCCGATCCTAAAACACTGTTGTTCTGATAGATCAGAATATCTCGGCGCTGCTGCAAAAGCCGCCTATGGAAAAGCTCTGGCTCCGTATCCCTCGCTGGGGTACGGAGCTTTTTCTTATGTGATTTCAGGAGTTCGCATGCGTTTGTCCGTCTCTCTCGTCGCCCCTTTGCTGGCCTTGACCGCAGGGTGCGCCAGTGTTTCCTCTGCTGAGACTACACGCACTATAGCGCCGATATTGACCAGCGAAGAGGCGCGTGATGCGCTCACCTATGCCAAGCCGTTGGAAGCGCGCGTCACCCATGTCGATCTCGACCTGACGCTGGATTTTGCTGCCAAGCGTGTGGCAGGCAGCGCGACGCTGGATATCGATGCGGCGCCGGATGCGCGCGAGATCATTCTCGATTCCAAGGGCCTTTCAGTTGCCAGCGTGACTGATCAGGATGGCCAACCGCTTGGCTTCACCATTGGTGAGGATGCCGGGCTTGCAGGCGCGCCATTCACCATTCGCTTTGGCGCCGATGGCGGCGCAGCGCCGGAGAAAATCGCCATCAGCTATGCCAGCGGCCCCGATGCCGAGGCGTTGCAATGGCTGTCGCCGGAACAGACTGCAGGCGGCGAAAAGCCGTTCATGTTCAGCCAGGGCCAAGCGATCCTCAATCGCAGCTGGATCCCGACACAGGACAGCCCCGGCATCCGCCAAAGCTGGGAAGCGAAAATCACCGCACCGCAAGACCTGAAAGTCGTGATGAGCGGCATATTGCAGGGTGAGCCGGAACCGGCTGGTGAGGGGATGCACCGCTTTTCCTTCACCATGGACAAGACGGTGCCCCCCTATCTGATCGCGATTGCGGTGGGCGATATTGCCTTTGCCGAATTGGGCCCGCGCTCGGGCGTCTGGGCCGAGCCGTCCATGCTGGAGGTTGCCAAGGCCGAGCTGGTTGATACCGAAGCGATGATCGATGCGGCAGAGGCGATTTACGGCCCCTATCGCTGGGGCCGCTATGACATGATCGTGCTACCGCCCAGCTTCCCCTATGGCGGCATGGAAAACCCGGTGATGACCTTCCTGACGCCGACCTTTATCGCCGGGGACCGCAGCAATACCGGGCTGGTCGCGCACGAGCTGGCGCATAGCTGGTCAGGCAATCTGGTGACCTATGCCAGTTGGAGTGATGGATGGCTGAATGAGGGCGTAACCTCCTATTTTGAAAGCCGCATCAGCGAGTCCGTATTCGGCAAAAAGCGCGCCGAACAGGAATATGCGCTGAGCTATGGCTCGCTGGTGGCAATGGTGGAGGAGCGCGGTGCAGACAACCCGGTCACCGCGATGCGCACGCCCGACAGCATCACACCCTTCGATACCGCAGGTGAGGCGATTTATGACAAGGGCACGGTGTTTCTGCGCACCGTGGAGCAGATTATCGGCCGAGAGAAATTCGATGAGTGGATGCGCGGCTGGTTTGATAGCCATGCGTTTCAGCCAGCGACATCAGAAATGTGGCTGGCAGAAATCCGCGAAGGCCTGATCAAGGGTGATGCCGAGCTGGAAGCGAAGCTGATGCTCGATGAATGGATTTACGGCACCGGCATTCCGAGCAATGCTGCCAAGCCCGATCCGCAGGCCTTTGCCGAAGTGGATGCCGCCGCCAAACGCTATGGCGAAAATCGCATACTTCCTGTCGAGGCATGGAGCGATTGGACGGGCGCGGAACAGATGCGCTTTATGCGCAAACTGCCTGAATTGGTGAATAATGACGAACTCGCCATGCTGGATGACGCCTTGGGCGTATCAAAAACCGGTAATAATGAAGTGCTGTTCCTCTGGCTTGAGGCAGCACTGCGCAACCGATACCAACCCGCCGTGCCGCAGGCCGAAGCGTTCCTCAGTCGGATAGGCCGTAATAAATTCGTCGCGCCGCTTTACAAGGCGATGAGCAAACAGGGCGAATGGGGCATGGCAATCGCCAAACCGCTATACGCCAAAACGCGCGCGGGCTATCACTCTTACACGCGCAGTCAGGTTGACCCGCTTCTGGGTTGGGAAGGATAAACACATGTTGGATTTCGCCATATTTCCGGTGGGCATTTTTTTAACGATCATCGTCGGTAGTTCATGTATTTTCATAACCAAGCAACAGCATGTCCGCTTTATCGAGACCTTCGGCAAATATAGCCGCACCGCGACTGCCGGGCTGTCGTTCAAACTGCCCTGGCCGATACAGATAGCGAGCGGCAATTATTCGCTGCAAATTCTGCAAATTGAGCGCGATGTCTCGGTTAAATCCTCGGACAACGCCTTTGTCGTGGTGCCTATCCGGGTGCAATATCAGGTGGCAGAGCAGGCGGCGAACAAGGCCTTTTATCTGCTGGAAGATGCCGAGACGCAGGTTGCCGCCTATGTCATCAACCAGGTGCGCTCTACTGCAGCCGGCTTGGACTTTAATGAGCTGTTCCAGTCAAAGGCGGCGTTTGAGGATGATGTTGAAGAAACGCTGACCGATAAGCTCAGCAATTATGGCTTCCGCATTGTCAATGTGCTGGTCGATGATCCGCAGCCTTCCGAAGAACTGAAGTCCGCCTTTGACCGGGTGATCGCGGCAAAACGCCTCAAAGAAGCGGCGACCAATGAAGGTGAGGCGGTCAAGATCAAGGCGGTACTGGAAGCCGAAGCGCAGAAAGAGGCGATGATCAAAAAGGCCGAAGGCTATGCCCAGTTCCGCGAAATCGTCGCCGAGGGCAATGCGCAAGCGCTGCAGAAATTTGTCGGCGAAACCGGCCTGTCAGCCAAAACCGCTATAGCCTTTTTCGCGCAGACAAACGCCATGGAAGCCCTGCGCGATGCGGCATCAGATGGCGGGAAAACGGTCTTGGTCACCGATGACAGCATGCCGAAGAGTTTAGGCGGGCTGTATATGGATGCTGAGGATGATCGCTTACAGCAACCGTAGTAACGTCCCAAAAAAATCTTGACCATTTCCGGTTTTAGCAAATGCTGTTATAATAAACCTTGAAAGGAAAATGATCATGATCAAAAGCCCGAGGCCCTTATACACACTAGGCTTTGCTACTGTACTGGCTTGCAGGAGATTTGATGAATCACCGCTACGTCAGTTTTCGGCAAAGTCCTATAAAACACGTGCTATCGCAACATTTTTTTCATCACTTTACACGCTTCTATTTATCTCTTTTTTCTTGACAAAACATTGCGGTCCTACCCGTTCAGATTTAATTCAATGTGAAGCAATGCAAAGTGGCCTAGGTTTGGTTCAATCGCCATGGGAGTTAATTTTAGGAGTTTATGATCTCTCAATTATACCAATAGCTATTTTAGCTCTATGTATAGCTAGTATATTGAAAAAGTAAGATTCGTTATTATCGGGCAGATTGGCCTGAGAGCTTACTGAAATTCTACTAGAGTAGCATATACTGTGAATATATCTCGCGCAGAATAATCATATAATTGGGTGGTTTTTTAATGTGGTCTCCGCGCCTTCCCGTCTCTGCGTGAGATTATCGATGGTTTGGCCCTATTCAGCCTTACACATCTCAGCCCCATTCGCCATTGCCTCGCGCAGCCGGGTGGCTTTCTCCTCATAGCCAGCGCGGGTGAATGTGCCGGTTTGGGTGGTTGAAGCCTTGGCTGCGTCTTCATAGGCGGCGATGGCAGATTCACACCGACCCAGCTTCTCATAAGCTGTTGCCAGAAAATTGTAATTCGGGTGATAGCCAGGATAGCCTTGGACGAGATATTCAAAAATGGCCGCCGCCTCATCCGCACGTTCCGCCTGAAGCAGTGCCATTCCATAATCGTGATAGGTAGCTTCGCGCTGTCGGGCAGCCGTGCCATAGCGCGCGCGGATATTGGCCTCATGCGCGATAAAGTCGTCTATGGTGAAGCCGGTATCCGCCATGGTGAACTGCAAATCTTCAAACACATAGCGCAGTCCCTGATAATGGCCGGGCAGGCGGACGGACATATGATCCTCGCCTGCAATTTCGTCATGCCGCCATATAAGGCCTTCTGGCTTTGCCGTTTCCAGCGTCTCGACAAAACGGCCCAATTCCTGACGCATGCCATCGCCGTCTTCCTGTCCTATACCGAAATAGATGTGCGTTGCCGGTTGCGGGTTGTCGGCAAAATATGTCTTGGCACGGGCATTCATTTCTTCGCCACCCCACCAAAGGGCGGGTGATAGAATGATATAGGCGTCAAACAGGTCCGGGCGTTCCATTAAGGCATAGGCACCGAACAGGCCACCAAAGGAATGGCCTTCCAATATGCGGTGGTCGCTGGTTCGGTATTCTTGTTCAATCGACGGAATCAGCTCTGTTTCAAGAAAGGCGAGGAAATTGGCAGCGCCGCCGCTATTGGCATCACCCTCTACAACGGATGGCGTGTAATCGCGCGAACGATTGGTGCTGACAATGCCGACAAAGATCATTTTCGGCGCGAAGCCCAGCGAGCTCAATGTGTCCATCGTTGCTATTGCGTGCAGCATATTCTGCCGGCCATCCAGCATGTACAGCACCGGATAATTGGCATCGCTATCCTCATAACCATCGGGGAGTGAGACGATAATCGGTCTGTTTTCGTCCAGGATATCGGAGCGTACTATAGTCTCATTGACAGAAACAATCGGTTCTTGTGCCGACAGATTTGGCGAGAACATAAGCATCAGAACAGAGGTTGCGAGCGCAACAACCCAGTACGCAAACTTCATGCAGATTTCCTTTTCAAGCTTCCAACAAAGGGATCGTCGGAAGTAATGACTACATACGTAGACGCTTTACCTTTGCTAGTAGGGTGTCCAGACGATGTAAAGGCAGTTTTGTAACGAAAGGGAGGTGCAACAATCTCCGCGTCTTCGCGTCTCCGCGTGAGATGATTGGGGGCCTAAGCCCTCAGTCCGCCGCAACCTCGGGCTCGAGTTGCGCGGAAGGCCGCACCTGGGCCAAACCCTCTTGGCGCTGGCGTTTCAGCTCTTTTTTCAGCTTGGCTGGGTCTTCGGCGAAGACAAAACCGAAGCTGACCCCGCCTTCCTTGCCGATGGTGGCATGGTGCAGCTTATGGGCTTGTACAAGTCGCTTGGCATAGCCGCGTTTGGGGACCCAGCGGAAATAGCGTTGGTGCACCAGCCCGTCATGAATCAGTGTATAAATACCGCCATAAATGGTGACGCCGACTGCAATCCACCAAAACACCTCATGGACGAAGACGCCCATGGCAAACAGGCTCATCGCGGTGACCGATCCGACCACGGCGAAAAGGTCGTTCTTTTCCAGCAAATTATCATGCGGCTCATGATGGTCTCGGTGCCAGCCCCAGCCCCAGCCATGCATGATATATTTGTGGCTCCACCAGGCGACAAATTCCATGAAGATCACCGATAAGGTGATGATCGTCAGAATTACCCAGATATTCATAGCCTGACCCGTTTATTTCGATAGCCGCACAATAGCGGTCATATAGCCTTTACATAATGATTTTGATGGCAATATCCATATCACACTTTCGCTGTGATGCTTAACGCTCTAAAGCCACGTTTATGACAGAGAATACACCCCCCAAGACATTATATGAGAAAATCTGGGACGCGCATGTCGTTTCCGAACGCGATGACGGCACCGCGCTGATCTATATTGACCGACATCTGGTGCATGAAGTGACCAGTCCGCAGGCGTTTGAGTCGCTGCGGCAACAGGGCCGCAAGGTGCGTCGCCCTGACCTGACACTGGCGGTGCCGGATCACAATCTGCCGACCACGCCAAGACTGGCGGCGGATGGTTCGCGTCTGCCGATTGCCGATCCGCAAAGCGCGGCGCAACTGGCGGCGTTAGAGAATAATGTCGAGGCTTTCGAAATCCCCTATTTCGGTGCGACACATCGCAATCAGGGGATTGTCCATGTTGTCGGGCCGGAGCAGGGCTTTACCCTGCCGGGCACGACTTTGGTGTGCGGCGACAGCCATACCTCGGCGCATGGCGCACTGGGTGCTCTGGCCTTTGGTATCGGCACCAGCGAGGTGGAGCATGTGCTGGCAACGCAGACCTTGTTGCTGCGCAGATCGGCGACCATGGAAGTACGGATCGAAGGTGACGTGCCGTTGGGCGTTACGCCTAAGGACCTGATTCTGCATGTCATCGGCACCATTGGTACCAATGGCGCGACAGGCCATGTGATTGAATATCGTGGCGGGGCTGTTGAGCGCATGTCGATTGAGGGGCGGCTGACTATGGCCAATATGTCGATTGAAGCAGGTGCGCGCGCTGGCCTGATCGCGCCTGATGACACGACTTTCACCTATTTGCGCGGCCGACCCATGGCACCCAAGGGTGAGCAATGGGATGCGGCTTGTGATTATTGGCGGACTCTGCGCAGCGATGAAGGGGCGGTGTTTGACAAGTCGGTGACCATCAATGCCGCCGATGTCGAACCCAGCGTCACCTGGGGCACGAGTCCAGAAGATGTGGTCGGCATTTCTGGCCATGTACCGACGCCTGAGAGCTTTGGTGATGCAGGCAAACAGGCAGCGGCGGCGAAGTCGCTGGCCTATATGGGGCTAGAGCCGGGTACGGCGATGACTGATATCGCCATCGACCATGTGTTTATCGGCAGCTGCACCAATAGCCGGATTGAGGATCTGCGCGCCGCTGCGGCCGTTGTGGGTGCGCGCAAGAAAGCCGATAATGTCAAAAGCGCGCTGATCGTGCCGGGGTCGGGGCTGGTCAAGCATCAGGCCGAGGCCGAGGGGCTCGACCTTGTGTTCAAAAATGCCGGATTTGAATGGCGCGAGCCGGGCTGCTCGGCATGTCTCGGAATGAACCCAGATAAAGTACCCGCAGGCGAACGCTGCGCCTCGACCAGCAACCGCAATTTTGAAGGCCGACAAGGCCCAGGCGCGCGGACGCACCTTCTCTCACCGGCCATGGCGGCGGCGGCGGCGATCACCGGCAAGTTGACCGATGTGCGGGAGCTTGCCGGTTGAGGCACCGGCTGGCATAACCGCATCATAGAAAAAAGGGGGCTCTGAAAGGATTACCCATGAGCGATAATGACAATGACAAAGAGGAAGGTGCGGGCGAAGGCTGGTCCACCGGGGCGAAAGTCGGTGCCGCTGTAGGCTCAGCGGCTTTATTGGCAGCACTGCTTTACGCCGGGCGCAGCGCCATCAAGCGCAAAAATGGCGGAGACAAAGCACCACCTCCACCGCCACCGCCCGAGGGTGAGCAATATGAAAGCGACTGATCGATGAAGGCAGTCAAACAGGTTGAAGGCCGCGCCTATCCTTGGGGTGCGGTGAATATCGATACCGATATCATCATCCCGTCCAAATGGCTCAAGACCATCACCCGCGAGGGGCTCGGGCAGGGCGCGTTTGAGACCGTGCGGGCCGAGCCGGGCAATGTGTTTGACGATCCCGATCATAAGGGCGCGCCGATATTGATTGCGGGCGATAATTTCGGCTGTGGTTCGAGCCGCGAACATGCCGTTTGGGCGATGCTCGACATGGGCATCACAGCGGTAATCGCGCCGAGTTTTTCCGATATTTTTGCCGGCAATGCATTCAAAAATGGCCTGGTTACGGTGGAGCTGCCGCAGGAGCAGATTGACCGGTTGCTGGAAGTTGCCAAGAGTGATGAGATCATGATCGATCTGGAAACCGAGACGGTCACCACACCGTTTCAGGATCGCTTTGAATTCACGCTCGACCCGTTCCGCAAGCACTGCCTTATGAACGGTCTCGATGAAGTGGCATTGACCTTGGCCAATGCAGATGCAATCGATGCCCATGAACGGCATCAAGCTGAGGTTACGCCTTGGCTGGTCCCTCAATAATCGAAAATTCCCCTTTCCAACTATAATAATCAGGAGAACAGGATGCGCGCGCTTTTGTCGAAAGAAGTTGGTGGCCCCGATACGCTGGAGATTACCGAAATTGACGACCCGACACCCGGCGCAGGCGAGTTGCTGGTGGCGGTCAAGGCCTGTTCGATCAACTTTCCTGATGCCCTGATAATTCAGGATCTCTATCAACTCCGTCCGCCACGCCCTTTTGCTCCGGGCAGTGAGATTGCCGGCGTGGTCGAAGCCGTGGGCGAGGGTGTTACCGATTATGCTGTGGGCGACCGCGTCATTGCCGGGACCGGCTTTGGCGGACTGGTCGAGAAGATCACCGTTGCTGCTGCCGGCGTATTTCGCCTGCCCGATGCGTTTTCTTTTGAGCAGGGCGCATCACTGCTGATGACCTATGGCACCTCGATCCATGCGCTCAAGGATCGCGGCCATATCTCTGAAGGCGATACGCTGCTGGTGCTGGGCGCGGCTGGTGGCGTGGGTCTGGCCGCAGTGGAACTGGGCAAAGCCTATGGCGCGCGCGTTGTTGCCGCCGTCTCCAGCGAAGCCAAGGCTGAAGCCGCCAAGGCCAGCGGTGCTGATGAAGCGGTGATCTATGACCGTCAACCATTCGATAAGGCACAATCCAAAGAACTCAGCCAGAAATTCAAGGAAGCGGTTGGCCCGAATGGCGCCAATGTTATCTATGACGCGGTCGGCGGCGATTATAGCGAGCCGGCATTGCGCTCAATCGCCTGGGAAGGGCGGTTTCTTGTCGTCGGCTTCCCCGCAGGTATCGCCAAACTGCCACTCAATCTGACGCTGCTAAAAAGTTGTGATGTCTGTGGCGTCTTCTGGGGCGCTTTTGCTGCGCGCGAGCCACAGCGTAATCAGGCCAATATCGCCGAGCTGTTCGAACTGTGGGAAGCGGGCAAGATCAGTCCGAAAATTTCCGAAACCTTCAGCTTTGACGATGCGCCAAAGGCGATCACCAAGCTGGCTAATCGTGAGGCTATCGGCAAGCTGGTTGTGACGATGTAATCTCGGCAAGTACTTTTTTCGTCGGCTCCGCGCAGGCGGGGCCAAGGCTTCTTCTTATGATTCACGCGGAGACGCGGAGGCGCGGAGTTGGTTTCTCCGCGCCTCCGCGTCTCCGCGCGAGTTAACTCAATATCAAAAAAGCCCTGGCCCCGCCTTCGCGGGGCAGACATGGTAGAAAGCTATGCGCATTGGGCCTGATTGCTTGCGTGACTCGCTTTGGCGGATTACAGCTAAGAAAATATTTCAGCAGGAAAGACCTCTTATATGACCGGTTTTAGCGATCGCGAAAAAGCGTTTGAAAACAAGATGGCGCGCGACGAGGAAGTGGAATTCCGCATCACTGCGCGGCGCAATAAGCTGCTTGGCCAATGGGCAGCAGAGAAAATGTCGCTGACGCAAGAGGAAAGCGAAGCCTATGCCAAGTCTGTGGTGCATGCCGATTTTGAAGAAGCCGGTGACGAAGATGTAGTGCGCAAGCTGCTCGGTGATCTGACCGATGCCGGTGTCGCCATTGACGATGCCGCCATCCGTGCCGCCATGGACGAGCAGATGGTCGAAGCGCGTCGTCAGTTTGAAGCCGAAAACAGCTAAAGGGCAGTTGCACCATGCCGATGCAGGCCGAAGATATTGAAACGATGATCCGCGAAGCGATCCCCGATGCCGAGGTGACAATCACCGATCTGGCGGGCGATGGCGACCATTATGCGGCGCATGTCGTGTCCGAAAGCTTTCGTGGGCAAAGCCGAGTCAACCAGCACAAGGCGGTCTATGCTGCGCTCGGCGGACGCATGGGCGGTGTGCTTCACGCCTTGCAACTGACCACCGCGGTCCCCACTTCTTGACCATATCCCCCCACTAGCAGGAACAGAACTATGACCGATGCCACCCATGAGAGAATAGAAAAGACCGTCAAAGACAATGACGTTGTGCTGTTTATGAAGGGCACGCCGCTTTTCCCGCAATGCGGTTTTTCCAGCCGCGCCATCGCCATTCTTGATCGTCTCGGCGTCGCATATGACAGTGTCGATGTACTGCAGGACATGGAAGTGCGTCAGGGCATCAAGACCTATTCCGACTGGCCGACCATCCCGCAACTATATGTCAAAGGCGAATTTATCGGCGGTTCGGACATTATGATGGAAATGTTCGAGGCCGGTGAACTGGAAACGCTGATGGACGAAAAGCAGGTTGCCAAGGCGGAGGCCGAGTAAGCGCGCGAACCACAGTTTCAGAAACAAAAAAAGCCGCACCTTCTGTCGGGAAGCGTGCGGCTTTTCTTTTGTGGGAATAAAGCCTGACGGGTAATCGACTTAATCCCTTGGGAACCAGGGTGTGACCCTAATCGGGGAGGCGGTCTGCAAGAGACCAGAAAAGCAGACCGCCTTCCAAGTGAACCATTTGAGACCCTGTAAAATATGCAGGCCCTGTGCCAGTTTTGGCTATTCTTGGGAAAACAGAAGCTTAGATGGTTAGCAGAACCTTAACATATTGAAAAATGTAAGAAATATCGACATTTCTTGCAGTCTGGCAATAAAATGCCCTGTTTCCCTTGCAACGCTATCTGCACTCAGCCATTCCTGCTATTATGAATGATCTCCCGAAAACAGACCCGCTAACCGGCAAACCTCTTATCCAGGCCACCCCTGCGGCGACGATTATTGTCGCGGCGGATCAGCCCGATGGTCCTCCGCGCCTGCTTATGGTGGAGCGCTCGGGCAAGATGGCTTTTGCCGCCGGTGCGGTGGTGTTTCCCGGTGGACGTGTCGATAGCGGGGATTATGTGCTGGCGCGGCGTTTTCTGGATCGTGGCCCAGATAGCGATATTGACGAGCCATTGGCCGATATGGCGGGGCGCATTGCCGCGATCCGCGAGACGATTGAAGAGGCACGCTATCCCGTGGCGATGAAGACCATGCCCGCCGATGAGGCGATTGAAGCCATTCGCGCCGAGGCTTCTGGTGACAGCCATTTTGATGCGGTGGTGGATGGCTATGGGCTGGAGTTGGAGCCGCAAAGCCTGACCTATTTTGCCCGTTGGCGCCCGCCGTTCAACGAGAAACGGGTGTTCGATACCCGCTTCTACATAGCGCGGGCGACAATGCCCGAAGCGCAGGCGGTGGTGGATGATACCGAAAACCGCACGCTTTTCTGGGCCACAGCGCAAGAGGTGCTGGACCGTGCCGAGCGTGAGGAGATCAAGATTATCTTCCCGACGCGACGCAATCTGGAAAAACTGGCGCAATGCGAGAGCTATGACGCGCTGGTTGCCCATGTCGCGGTACATCCGCCCGAACTGGTTACGCCCTTTGTTGAGGAACGCGGGGGCGAACCGCATCTCTGTGTGCCTGATGGTCTGGGCTATCCGGTAACATCGGAGCCGATCAAAGCTGCGATGCGGGGGTAAGAGAATTTCCTCCCCAAGACAAGCTTGGGGAGGATAATCCTTCACCCTGAACAACTCGCGCCTCCTAACACGCAGAAACGCGCGCAATGGGCGTGGTTGAGCTTCACCGACTGAGACGCCTCTTTGAGTGTCTGGCCCATATCGAATTGCGGATCATAAGGCAGCAAGGTGCAGGCAGCGACCGTGGGCTTTTCAGCGCCCTTATGCTTCACCACCATGCGGCTGGTGGCGCACATGATAGAGGCGGGATCGACACTGAGAATATCCCAGCATTCGGTTGTGATCTCGGCGATATCGGCACTGGCGTCCATTTCGGGGAACTGCACGAACTCATTGGGATCATCGAGATTGATGTGCAGCCCTTCATTGTCGAACAGAGCGGCAAATCCGGCACGTGCTTCCGCGTCAGTTTCACTGGCCAGATGCCGCCCGGCAATGGCAATGCGGAAGCCGTTATCCGAAAGCCAGCGCAGTCCAGCCATCGCCTTGTCCCAGCTATCCGTGCCGCGTTCTGCTTCATGCACCGGCTTGCTATAATGGTCGAGGCTGACCCTTAGCGTTAGCCGGTCGCGATAGTCTTTATGCAACGCCAGCAGCGCCTCCTCATGCCGCCGCATCGGCCGCATCGCATTGGTCAGCACCAACACCGAGAAACCGCGCTCCAGACAACTCTCCAGGATCGGCATAATATCCGGGTTCATAAACGGCTCACCGCCGGTAAAGGCGATCTCGCGCGTTGGAAGGCCTTCGTCGCGGATCTCGTCGAGATAGGCGAGCACCTCATCATGCCGGATATAGACCAGCGCATCATTCTTCGGACTGCTCTCAATATAGCAGGAGGCGCAAGCGAGATTGCACAAGGTGCCGGTGTTGATCCACAGCGTGTCCAGTCCGCGCATATCAACCGAGGCGCGTTTTTCGCCCTTGGCAGTGATATCGGGATCGCGAAATTTTGCCGGATCGAGCGGCTTGGCTTCGGCCAGTGCAAAAGGGCTGGCGGCAGGGTCTGGCTGGCTGGCGATGATGCGGTTTCCTTTTGCTGGAAAACCGCAGATTAGCCGCTTGTCAAATGTCTGTCACCAGCGGCATCAACTCTATTATTCGGGCTGCCGCAGTTGGAGCTGAACCGGGCCGGAAAGCCGACCAGGATTCGGAATCTCTCCGGCCCAGGCTATTTGCTTGTCAGCAAGCCAATAGCTGCCATCCAGCTCATACACATTGCGATAGCCATAGCCGTAAAGGTTGATAAATGTCGGGATATTGAGCGCCAACGGTGCCCGTTTCAACGGGATGGGCGGCGCGTTTTCGGCGAAGTTATTGTTGCAATAGATCAGGATTTCACGGTCCTGATCATCGCCAATCACCTTGCGCAATTTATCGTCGGTAAACTCGGAAAAAGGCAGGTTGACTGCGCCTTCAACATGCCCCGCAGCAAAGGCCGCTGCGGAACGGGTGTCGAGGATCAGCACATTATCCTTGGCGGCGCGCTGATTGAACTCCTCCGCATCCACCAGTCGCGGCATGCGATAGTCGAGAACTTCCTTGGTAAGGTCAGCAAAGCCCTGATAATCTACCTGTGCTTCACGATTAATTATTGGTGCGTCATCTTGGGCGGCAAGCGCGCTCGGCAAAGTCAGGGCAAGGATGGCAGTAGCGATAGCGGCACGCATGATGGTCTCCCGGGATACTTCGCTCACACTGCTTGTCCGGCATTGAATGAGCAATGAATAGAGTTGAAGCTTTACAGACTATTACACTCTTTGCTGCTGTTTAGCTGCGCTAGACTATCGGCGCAGCGACAGCGGGACCAAAGCTATCTTTTTGACTCACACAAAGCCACAAAGGCACAAAGCGTTGTTATCTAGAATTATGCCTTGGTGCCTTTGTGGCTTTGTGTGAAAACAATCGCGGTTTCCGCTTGCGCGGGTTAGATGGACTGAGAGCTAAGTACCCTGACTTTTTACCGCCGCAGCTTCGCCAGAAAAGCCGCCCAACCCTTGGTCCATTTATTGAACACCTTGGCTTCATCCGAGGCGAAGGCGGCGGCTTTGCTGTGCTCGGCGCGGTTGGGGTAGGGGACGATCAGGCTGGCCATGCCAAAGGTGTTGGACTTGCCCGCAATCGCCATGGACCAGGGCAGCAACATATCCCCGGCATGTGCGCCGACAATGGTAGCACCGATGACCTTGCCGCCTTTCTTGACGATCTTCACAAAGCCCGTGGTTTCCAGCTCGGTGATCGCGCGGTCATTATGCGAGAAATCCTCGCGCCAGACGGTGATCTTGTCACCGTATTTTTCGCGTGCTGCTTTTTCGGTGAGGCCAACTTGCGCCAGTTCTGGATCAACATAGGTGACCCAGGGTAGGGCTTTATAATTGACCTTGGTTGGCAGTCCAAAAGCCACTTCAAGGACGATGTTGGAGCCCTCATAGCCCGAGGCATGGGTGAAATGCGGACCCGGGCGGCAGTCGCCAATGGCATAGATATGCTTCTGATTCGTGCGGCGGCGGGCATCTACCTCGATACCGGCCTTGCCATATTTGACGCCCGCTTTTTCCAGATTGAGGCCATCAAAATTGACCTCGCGGCCGGTAGCAATCAGCAGGTGCGAACCGGTGATTTCCTCGCCGCTATCGGTGGTGAGGATTATGGTCTTGTCCTCCATTCGCACCGATTGAGCACGGGCATTTTTGTTTATGACAATGCCTTCGCTGCGCAGTCTTTCGATAACGATTTCAGCAGCTTCGTCATCATCTTTGGGAAAAGGTCTACCAACGGTAGCGACGGTCACATCGCTGCCCAGCCGCTTGAAGCTTTGCGCCATTTCCATACCAATCGGTCCACCGCCGAGAACGATCAGATGCTCCGGCAATTCGGTTAGGTTCCAGATGTCCTCATTGGTCATAAATGGTACATTCTCAATGCCCTGGATCGGTGGCACAAAGGGACGGCTGCCGGTAGCGATAACGATACGCGGCGCGCTGATCTCGCATGTGCCGCCATCATTCAGCGCGACGGTGATCGATTTTGGCCCGGCAAAGCTGGCATTGCCGCGAATGACATCGACGCCCATTTCCTCAAACCGTTCCTGGCTGTCTTCAGGCGCTATGGTCGCAATAGCGGCATGAATATGATCATGCACCGACTGGAAATTGACTGTGGGTTTCGTCCCTTTGATGCCATATTTGTCGGCAGTTCGCATGTCGTGTGCACGATGTGCTGCGGCGATGATCGCCTTGGAAGGAACGCAGCCGGTATTGAGGCAATCGCCGCCCATCTCACCGCGCTCCACCAGTGCCGCATTCAGCCCCAGCATCGCGCAGCCACCCGCTGCCGTAAGCCCCGCTGAGCCTGCGCCCAGCACGATAATGTCATGTGTATAGGTCATGTCTGTTGTTTCGCTTCGACAATGAGGATGGTTACGTTCTGGCTTGATTTTGAAAGAAAAAACTGGCCATTGCCAGAGCATGTCTTGCGCGCCTCTAACATCTCTTTGATGACAAGGCGAATCCTCCTGAAAGTGCATCTGTGACTCAGTCTGATCCCCTTACTGTCCTGTTGACCGGAGCCACCGGATTGGTGGGCGGTGCCTTGGCCGGAGCGTTGTTGGACGCCGGGCATAAGGTGATAGCGGTGGTGCGCGGTGAGGGTCGGCAGGTGCTCGATATCGAGAGCCGAAATCGCGCTGATGAGATTATAACGGTGCAGGGTGATGTTAGTGCACCGGGTTTTGCAATGGAGCAGATTCCGGGGGAAATCGATCTGCTCATCCATTGCGCCGCGACCACCGATTTTACTGCCAGCGATGCGGTTTACGAAGCCGTCAATATTGGCGGTGCGCGCCATGCGGTGGCGCTGGCGCAGCAGCTTGGGGCGAGGTTGCTGCATGTTTCCACGGCCTATAGTTGTGGTCGCGCTGATGGCTTGGTGCCCGAAGCGCCAGCCGATCCAGAACGCGAGTTTACCAATGGTTATGAGCGTTCCAAGGCTATCGCTGAAAGCCATGTGATGGCGGCCAGGCAAGAGGAACTGATCGCCGCCATCGCCCGGCCAAGCATCATTGTCGGTCGGTTATCCGATGGCGCTATTCCGCGTCAGGATGATTTCTATCATCTGTTTCGCCTTTTCGGCTCGCCATTGCTGAAACAGGTGCCGGCGATTGATGGCGCGGCTTTCGCCATTGTGCCGCTCGATCATGTTGTTTCCGGGCTGATGGCAATGGCTGAGAATATGGCGCAGTTTGATGGCGATGCGGTGCATCTGGTTGCCGATAAACCCTTTCCGCTCGCCGATATGCTCGAAATCGTTGCCGAATATCCGCGCGCGTACCCGGCTGAGATCGTTCATCCCGATGCCTATGATGTTGACCAGCTCGACCGTCGCAGCCTGATGGTGCATCGCAAGGTCGGGGCGCAGTTTTTTGATTATTTCGCCCGGGTACCGCTGTTTGAAAGCCGTATTCTGGCCGAGAAAGCCGGGATTGCCGCGCCGCATATCGACAAGGCGGCGCTGCGGCGAATGGTAGAGTATTGCCACGGCACTGGCTTTCTCGACTGGAAGTGATTCCTTAATCTAACAGATCGTCATTGCGAGCGTAGCGAAGCAATCCAGAGCCACTCGCGCTTGGTGCTCTGGATTGCTTCGTCGCTTCGCTCCTCGCAATGACGCGCTATCAGTCACCGCACATCCGGGTAAATATCCTCCAGCTTCTTCCGCACGCCAAAGCTCCACATAATGCCGATTTTGAGATAGAGATAATTGGCCTTGAGCGGGCCCCAATGGGCGATGCGGCGGTCTGATGTGATCACCGGCTTGCGCGTCATATTAAGCTTACCGCGCGTCGCCATGCCAATGCACAGGTCGGCCTCTTCCATGATTGTCGCATCATCCGGGATGCCGCCAATCGCCAGAAAATCCTCGCGGCGGAAGAACATCGCATGGTCGCCGAATAACAGCCGCACCCCGCGCACGAACAGATGCGGATGGGTGACAATCGGATACCAGGTCTTGATCCAGTTATGCAGCGTCGTGCCCCATCGGGTTTTTTTGCCGCGAATAATCGGCAGAAAGGTGCCGAGCGATATCTTGTGATTGCTCAGCGTCTGGCGGACGTGGGCAATGGCATCGGGCGGCAATATGCTGTCGGCATGCAGGATCAGGATGATCGGCCCCTTGGCCTGTTCGACACCATGGTTGATCTGCGGCCCACGCCCTTTTTCGGGCGCGATAATGGCACGGAAACCGGCCTGCTTTGCCAGCTGCACCGTTGCATCATCGCTGCCGCCATCGACCAGCAATACCTCATCGGGCGGCGGGTCCATGGTGGCGATATTGGCGATGGTAGCAGGCAGAGCCTCTTCCTCCTGCCATGTCGGGATTAATATGGTGACCTGCTCTACGGTCATGGCTGAAGGCTTTTGACAAGTTCAGGCCAGCGTGTCAGGTCTTCGGGGCGATCGCAATCGGCCAATGTGTCCAGCACCGCCGGGACAATACCCATCGCCTTCAACCGCACCAAAGTGGTCGGCAGCACCTTGTCGGTGCTCCATGGCATATCGCAGAACAGTTCAGGCAGCGGACGCGCCATGCCGATAAGATAATAGCCGCCATCCTCTGCCGGGCCGATAACCACATCATGTGTCGCCAGCGCGGCAACGGCTTGCTCGACAATCGCGACGGTCAAATCGGGGGTATCGGCACCGAAAAAAATTTGCGGTCCTGAACCTAGCGCTGCGAGCAGACGGTCGGTCAAATCACCCTCAGGTTGCTCGGCATAATCCGGCATATCGCCCAGCCATTCGCGAAACGCTGTTTCCTCTGCGCCTGCATAATGCACCACCACCGGCTGCTCGCTGGCGATCAGAGTCTGGCAGGTCCGATGCGCCAGAGTGCGGTGCAGCGCCGCCGCGCCTGCCTCTCCCAGCGCCGGGATCAGCCGCGTCTTGGCATAGCCGGGCACCGGATATTTGGCGAAGAGACGGAGGATGATGGAAGCAGCTTCAGACATGGCACAGCTTTAGGGGGCTTCGCTCGGGAAACCTAGGCAAATTGCAGTCTTGCCTTTCGTCGGCCCCGCGCAGGCGGGGCCAGGGCTATTTCTTTCACGCTAAGACGCAAAGACACGAAGAGACCTCACAAAGAAGAACACTCTTTGCGTCTTCGCGTCTTTGCGTGAGTCAAAAAGAAAGCCTTGGCCCCGCCTGCGCGGGGCCGACGAAATCTATTGCGATGGCCATGAACCCAAGTCCGGAACGACGATTGATACTATTGGCCGACATTCGCGAAACAAAGGTTGCATTCATCGCAGGTGCTTATCATGGTGCGCGGCCATTCCCGCTTAAGGATAGCATCATGTCCGAGATTGTCCTGTATGACTATTTCCGCTCGACCGCAGCCTATCGGGTGCGGCTGGCGCTCAATCTGAAGGGCGTGGCGTATCGTACCGAATGGGTCAATCTGGTCGATGGCGATCAGCGCAGTGCCGCCTATACAGCGCGCAATCCGCAAGGGCTGGTGCCGATGCTGCACATAGACGGCCATGATCTCAGCCAGTCGCTGGCGATTATCGATTATCTCGATGCGCGTTTCCCCGAGCCGCGTATGCTGCCCGAAGACCCCGCAGCGCGCGCCAGGGTGCTGGCCGATGCGATGGCGATTATCGCCGATATCCACCCGATCAACAATTTGCGCGTCTGGCAATATTTGAAAGACCCGTTTTATCATTCACAGGATGATGTGGTGCAATGGATGCACCATTGGATGACTTTGGGCTATACCGCGCTGGAACAGGCCGCGCCGGAGCTGGGTGTTTTTGGTGGCGAGACCCCGAACCTCACCGATATCTGCCTGACCGCGCAAATGTATAATGCCGAGCGTTTTGAGCTTGCTATGGAAAGTTTCCCGAAGCTGGCGCGCATCCATGCTGAACTTGGCGAACATGAAGCCTTCAAGGCTGCCCACCCTGACAGGATTGCCCCCGAATAATGTCTTCGCATCTTTTGCTTCCTGCTGCTTCGACAGCTGCGCTTGCGTTGGTTTGCATGCCCGCTGCCGCCATCGCGCAGGATCAGCCGGACCCGTGCCTGTTGATCGACTGCACGCCTGATGATGGCAGCGAACCATCGGTGGAGATAGACGATCCAGCCGCTACGCGCGAAAACATCACCGTGCTTGGCGCTCCGCTCGACGACCCTTTGGGCAATAAAGCCTATGCCGTCAGCGAGATCGGGCCGCGTGAACTGGCCAATGAAGCCAGCGGTCGCATCGAAAATGCGCTGCGCAATGTGCCGGGGCTGCAGCAATTTCGCCGTTCGGATTCGCGCTCGGCCAACCCGACCAGCCAGGGCGTGACCCTGCGCGGTTTGGGGGGCAATGCCGCGAGCCGCGCCTTGCTGACACTGGATGGTGTGCCCCAGGCCGATCCCTTTGGCGGCTGGGTCAGCTTTCCCGGTTATGATGCTCTCGCCATCGAGAATGTCCGTGTCCGTCGTGGCGGCGGTACGGGCAGCGATGGTGCCGGGGCGTTGGCCGGGACGATTGACCTTTCCAGCTTTGGCGTCGCCGGGCAGAGCCGTTATTCAGGCAATGTCCGCTATGGCAGCCGCGACAGCCTGGAAGCTAATATCGCCGCCGAGCAGAAGCTGGGCAGTGGCGGGCTGACCTTCTCGGCGCAATATGCGCGCGGCGACGGCTTTATCCCGGTGATTGAAGAACAGCGCGGCAGCGTTGATCGCCCGGCGGAATATCAGCAATATGGCTTTGGCGCGCGTTTTGTCGCGCCGCTCAGCGACGATACCGAGATACAGGCCAATATCCGCGCCTATAGCGATGAGCGCGAGCGCGGCTTTGCATTCAGCGATAACCGCAATGATGGTGCCGATGCTTCGGTACGGCTGGTGTCGCGCGGGCGCTGGCAATGGGAGGCGCTGGCCTATCTGCAATTGCGCGAGTTTCAAACCAGCTTTGGCGCTGTGACCGCCGACCGCAATTCGGTGCGCCAGGTGCTTGATCAGTTTAATGTGCCGAGCACCGGGCTGGGCGCAAAGTTCGAGATCCGCCCGCCCGTCGGGGATAATGCCGAGCTGCGCATTGGGGGCGATTGGCGGCGCACTATTGGCGAGACGAACGAACGCTTCTTCTTCCAGAATGCAGCGCCTTTGCGCGGGCGCAATGCCGGAGGTCGTACCGATACGCTTGGCGGCTATGTCGAGGCGAGCTGGCAGGTCACGCCGACCTTTTTGCTCACCGGCGGTGGGCGACTGGATTATTGGTCGATTGCCAATGGCTTCCGCCGCGAATTTGAGCTGGCCCCTGATATTGCCGGACAGATACGCAGCGATGACAGCTTCGCCGATCGTGATGGGTTTGAAGGCACCGGGCGGATCGGTTTCGCCTATGATGCCGCCAGCCTGTTGACGCTGCGCGGCGCGGCCTATCTTGGCTGGCGCTTGCCGACATTGAATGAGCTTTACCGTCCTTTCCGTGTCGGTGCCGATGCGACCGCCGCCAATGAATTGCTCGAACCCGAGCGTCTGCGCGGGGTTGAACTGGGCCTGGATTGGGAAATCTACACGCTGCGCTTCAGCGGCACGGTCTTCTACAACCAGCTGGATAATGCCATTGCCAACGTGACGCTCGATAGTGGTCCCGGCCTTTTCCCCGGTGTCGGTTTTGTCTCCGGGGCAGGGGTATTTCGCCAGCGCCAGAATTTGGATGCTGTCGATGCGCTGGGTGTCGAGATTGATGCCGCGATTGATATTGGCGCGTTCAGCCTGTCAGCGGGTTATGCCTATGTCGATAGCGAGGTTGCAGGTAATGCCGGTGCGCAGACGGCGATTGACGGGTTGCGTCCAGCGCAGGTGCCGCAGCATTTTGCCAATGCTTCGCTCGACTGGCAGCCGCGCCGCAACGATGTCAGTGCCGGTGTCACGCTGCGCTATATTGGTAGCCAGTTTGAGGATGACGGCAATACCAGGCTGCTTGATGATGCCTTCACGCTCGATGCGCGCGCCAATTATCGGCTGAGCGAGAAGCTGATGCTGGAGGGCTGGGTGGAAAATCTTTTCGATGCCGAAGTGCAGGCCGGGATCAGCGGTGCTGGCGTGGTTGAGCGCGCCCGGCCGCAGACCTTCTGGCTCGGCCTGAATGTGCGGTTGTGATGGCTGAGAATGACCGCACAAGGCTGGCGGATTTTCTGCCCTATCAACTCTCGATCACTACCAATGCGGTGAGTAATCTCATCGCCGAGGAGTATCGCAGCCGCTTTGGCCTCAAGATCACCGAATGGCGGATTATGGCGGTGCTGGGCGATCTGGAACAGGCGACGCAGCGTGAACTGGTGGCGGTCACCCGGATGGACAAGGTAGCGGTCAACCGCGCCTGCAAGGCGCTGGTCGAGCGCAAGCTGATCGCCCGCGCGCCCCATGCCAGCGATGGCCGCTCGCACCAACTGGCGCTGACGGCAACGGGCGCGGAGCTTTATGGCGAGATCATGCCCTTGGCCGAGGATATGGAACGGCGGATTTTTGCGGTTTTGTCCTCAGAGGAAGAGACGCAGATGCGCGACATGCTGACCCGCTTGCGCGAGGCGAGTGATGCGTTGCGGGATGAGGAATAGATACTAACGCTTAGTTCTATGCTTTCGTCGGCCCCGCGCAGGCGGGGCCAGGGCTAATTTTTATTTCGCACAAAGACACAAAGGCACAAAGACGCGGTGCCTTTGATGCAGATATCTTAGTGCCTTTGTGGCTTTGTGCGAGACTGCTTAAAAGCCCAGGCCCCGCCTGCGCGGGGCCGACGAGAGATGGATAGGTCGTTCTACGCCGCCTCCACCTGCTGCACGCTGCCTGACAATTTCTGCGCCAGATCGCGGTTTATTCGTGCGCGCAGGGCGTTGTCGATATCGGGCCATTTGTCGCAGAGCTTGCGCAAGGCGGTGCTGTCCCAGGCAAGTATCTCGGCATTGTCGCTGCTGATCACCGTCGCGCTGGCCGGGCCGTTGAGTAGCCAGGCGACCTCGCCGATAAAATTATTCTCTCGTAACGGGAAGCTGTCGCGGCCTTTGCTTACATGCACGGTGCCGTCGGTTAAAAAATAGAGCCGTTCAGGGATTTGCCCTTCCAGCGTTAGCCGCAAATCCTGTTCGCCGGAGAGCCGGGTTGCCGCTTTGAGCAGGCGGCGGAACTGGCCAGGATTGAAATTGTCGAAACGGCTATAGAGCGCCTTGTCCTCATCGCTCATGCCCCATGTGGTACGCTCCAGCGCGATGCGGCTCATCACCACAACATTGGCGATGGTCATCAGCGTGGTTGAGGCAATCGCGACCCACAAGGTCACCTCGGGCACGAAGAGATAATAGGCGATGTAAAAGCCATTACCGATCAGCGTGAGAATGCGCAGCGTCAACTCGCCGCGCACCGCAAAGGCGATGATATAGATGATCGCGCCGATATTGATCAGGATTGTGCCGTCGGACCAGCCCATAATCATGCTCCCTGCCCATGGAGATATTATGCGACCTTTATCGCATCGCTATAACCGCTGCGCGCAATTTGGAAAAGACATGCAAAAGCGCATTGCAGAATCGGTGTAAAAGGAATATAGTTACAGATGATACTATTTTCAGATCACCCCTAATCTGTGGAGACCCTGCTCATGAACGCCCCTGTGACTGCAAAAGCCTCTGATGTTGCCAACCCCGCCGGTCTGGACGGTTTTGAATTTATCGAATTCTGCGCCCCCGAAAAGGGCCAGCTCGAGCCGGTGTTTGAGGCCATGGGCTTTTCCCATGTCGCAACGCACCGCAGCAAGCAAGTGGACCTGTGGCGTCAGGGTGGCATTAACCTGATCATCAATTACGAGCCGCGCAGCGCTGCGTGGTATTTTGCCCGCGAACATGGCCCTTCGGCCTGCGGTATGGCGTTCCGGGTGGATGATGCGGCCAAAGCTTATGACCATCTGATCGCCGCCGGGGCCGAGCCGGTGCATGTCGAAACCGGTCCGATGGAACTGCGCCTGCCCGCCATTCGCGGCATTGGCGGCGCGATCCTCTATCTGGTCGACCGCTATGAGGGCAAAACTGGTCAGGATGATCTGACCATTTACGACATCGATTTCGAATATCTGCCCGGGGTTGACCGTCGCCCCGAAGGCGCCGGTTTCCAGCTGATCGATCACCTGACCCATAATGTTTACACCGGCCGCATGGCCTATTGGGCCGATTATTATGAGAAGCTGTTCAACTTCCGTGAAATCCGCTTTTTCGACATTAAGGGCGAATATACCGGCTTGACCTCCAAGGCGCTGACCGCGCCTGACGGCAAGATCAAAATCCCGCTCAACGAAGAAGGCGAGGGCGGCAAGGGCCAGATCGAGGAATTCCTGCGTGAATTTAACGGCGAGGGTATCCAGCATATCGCGCTGATCTGTGACGATCTGCTCGGCTGTTGGGACCGGCTGAAAAAGCTCGGCGTACCGTTCATGACCGCACCGCCAGCGACCTATTATGAGATGCTCGATGAGCGTCTGCCCGGCCATGGTGAAAACCCGGACGAGCTGAAGATGCGCGGTATCTTGCTCGACGGCACCACTGAAGACGGCAATTCCCGCCTGCTGCTGCAGATTTTTGCCGAACCGCAAATCGGTCCGGTGTTCTTTGAATTTATCCAGCGCAAGGGCGATGACGGCTTTGGCGAGGGCAATTTCAAGGCGCTGTTCGAGAGCATAGAACGCGACCAGATTGCCCGTGGCGTACTGGATGCGGATAAGGAACCGGCGGAGTAAGCCTCGTTTCGTCGGCCCCGCGTAGGCGGGGCCAGGGCTTTCTTTGTGGCTTGAATAAGCCCAGCCCCCGCCTTCGCGGGGGCGACGTTATCAGCTAGGAGGTATCCAAATATGACCACCACAGCCCCCAATATTTCGCGCATTCACCATGTCGCTTATCGCTGCAGGGACGCGAAAGAGACGGTCCAATGGTACAGCAAAGTCCTCGGCATGGAATATACCAATGCCTTTGCCGAGGATTATGTCCCATCTACAGGGGCTTATGACCCATATATGCACGTGTTTCTCGATTGCGGTGGCGGCAATGTGATCGCGTTTTTTGAACTGCCCAATCAGCCGGAAATGGGCAAGGACCCCAATACCCCGGCCTGGGTGCAGCATATAGCGTTTGAGGTTGCCGATATGGATGCGCTGCTCGCGGCAAAAGACCATATCGAGGCTGAGGGCATTGAAGTGCTGGGTCCAACCTATCACGGCATTTTCCGTTCGATCTATTTCTTCGATCCCAATGGCCATCGGCTGGAGCTGGCGTGCAATATCGGCAGCGAGGAGCAATATGCCGAACTGCGCCGCGTCGCGCCGGACATGCTGGAAGAGTGGAGCAAAACCAAAACCGCGCCGCAACATGCACAATGGCTGCATGTCGACCCTGATGCCGTGGAAGCGGAATAAATAGCCTATAAATACCGTAAGGGCTGAGCTTGTCGAAGCCGGTTTCTCGTAACGGACAGACGCCCTTCGACAGGCTCAGGGCTAACGGTGATAAGAAAAGAAGATAAGGAAAACGCATAAATGAAACTGGCATCCCTAGAATCCGGCCGCGATGGCCGTCTGGTCGTCGTCTCGAATGATCTCGCCTGGTATGCCGATGCGGCGCATATCTGCCCGACCCTGCAGGCGGCGCTGGATGATTGGGACACGATCGCACCGCAATTGGAAGTGCTGGCCCGCGATCTCGAGCATGAGGCGATCCCGCGCGAGCGTTTCCACGAACATGATGCCACCGCGCCGCTGCCGCGTGCCTATCAATGGGCCGATGGCAGCGCTTATGTGAACCATGTCGAATTGGTGCGCAAAGCGCGCGGTGCCGAGATGCCGGAGACCTTCTGGACCGACCCGCTAATGTATCAGGGCGGCTCCGACGATATGCGCGGCGCGCGCTCGCCGATCAAGCTCGCCGATGAGGCATGGGGCTGCGATCTTGAGGCGGAAATTGTCGTCGTCACCGGCGATGTGCCGCAGGGCGTCACGCCCGAAGAAGCGCGCGGTTATATCCGCCTTGTCGGGCTGGTGAACGATGTGTCTCTGCGCAACCTTATCCCCGGTGAACTCGCCAAGGGTTTCGGCTTTGTGCAGTCGAAACCGGCAAGCGCTTTCTCGCCGGTGTTTGTCACCCCCGATGCGCTGGGCGATTATTGGCAGGACGGCAAGTTGCACCGCACGCTCCTGGTTGACCTGAACGGCGAACCCTTTGGCCGTGCGATAGCCTCGGATGACTGCACCTTTGATTTCGGCGTCCTGATCGCCCATCTCGCCAAAACCCGTAATATCGGCGCAGGCTCGATCATCGGTTCAGGCACGGTCTCCAACCGCGACAGCGATGGAGGCCCCGGCAAACCGGTTAGCGAGGGTGGCCTCGGCTATAGCTGCATCGCTGAAGTACGGATGGTCGAGAAAATTCTGACCGGCGAGTTTAAAACCGGCTTCCTCAAACATGGCGACACCGTGCGCATCGACGTGCATGATGACAATGAGCACACCATTTTTGGCGCGATTGAGCAAACAGTGGAGAAGCTGGGCTGAGCCCAATAACCTTGCCCTTATCTAAGATAAGAAAAGGGGCGGCTCTTACCGCCCCTGTTTCGTTAGTTATTGCTTGTTGATTAGCGCATCGCTGATCGAGCAGGCTGCGGGTCCGAGGATCACGATAAACAGCACCGGCAGAATGAACAGGATCAGCGGCACCGTCATAATCGCTGGTAGGCGAGCCGCTTTTTCCTCTGCACGCATCATACGCTCATTGCGAAACTCTGCCGACAGAACGCGCAGAGCAGAGGCCAGCGGCGTACCATATTTCTCGGTCTGGATCATGGTGGTGACCACGCCCTTTACCGCGTCCAGATCAACCCGATAGGCAAGATTTTCAAAGGCTTGCCGCCGCTCGGTAAGGAAGCTCAGCTCGATGGCGGTTAGCGCAAATTCATCGCCCAATTCGGGATAGGCGCGGCCCAGTTCCTTGGCGACCCGGTTAAAGGCGGCATCAACGGTCAAACCCGCTTCAGCGCAAATCACCAAAAGGTCAAGCGCATCGGGCAACCCTTTGCGAATGGCATCGGTGCGTTTTGTCACCTTGTTCTGCACAAACAGGTCGGGGCCTTTATAGCTAAGGATCAAAGCGCCGCCAAAGGCCAGCGATTTCATCATCCCAGACCAGTCAGCCATGCCATCAAGGACGTAGATGTAGATGCCAGCGCCACCGCCAATGATAATGGGCAGGATCAGGCGACCAAAGATAACTGCAATCGCGGCGTCTTTTGAACGGATACCCGCCTGGGCCAGTTTTTGCTGCGCAGCTTCGAGCTGTTCGTCCTGCAACACGCTGAGCGATGACAGCACGCTACGCATCCGGTCCGTGGTCTCATTTTGCTGGACCAGCTTGGCGCGTTTCTTGGTTGAGGCGGTAATGCCAGCCTTAAGCTGTTCGCGCCGCTCATTAAGCGATTTAACCCGCTTGGCCATCGGGTCGCGGACCGTGGTTGCCGCATAGATGGCGACAAGCACAGCCAATGTTGCGACAGCCGCCAAAATGGTTGCCACCCACAGGACATCAACGCCCAATAAAGTTGGTCCGCCTGCCTCAGCCATGGGCTGCTCCTATCCGGTGCTGCGCAATCTCGACGGCGCTTATGATCGTTTCTGGCTGCATCAGATTTCAAAGCTCACCATCTTGGCCATGATAAACACGCCAATACCCATCCATACCATGCCGCCCATGCCGGCAATGATCAGGCGTTCATCGATGAAGAAGCCGCCAATATAATCCGGGTTGATCCACCAGATCAGGCCAAACACGATGAATGGCAGCGAGCCGACAATATAGGCCGAGGCTTTGGACTCCGATGACATTGCCTTGATCTTCAGCTTCATTTGCGAGCGTTTGCGCAAAACATCGGACAGGTTGGCCAGTGTTTCGGCCAGATTACCGCCGGTTTCGCGCTGGATCGCCAAAGTGATGCAAAAGAAATTGAACTCCGGTGTGTTGAGTTTCTTCGCGGTTTCCTGAAGCGAATCCTCCATGGTGCGGCCAATTTTGATCCGCTCGGTCACTTCCTTGAACTCCACGCCAACAGGTCCGGGTATTTCCTCGGCGACAACGCTCAGCGTTTCCGTTACCGGCAAGCCGGAGCGCAAGCCGCGAACCAGAAGCTCGATGGCATCGGGGAAATTCTTATTGAAATTGCCGATGCGACGCTTGATCAGAAATCCGATGACCATATGCGGCAGGCCAATGCCCACTGCCGCACCGACAAACAGCGAGAGCAGCATATTGTCGCTGCGGAAATAGACCAGCAGGCCGATAATGACGGCCAGGCCTGCACAAGTGTAGAGATATTGTGCCAGGGGCCATTCGCGCCCGGTTTGTGCCAGGCGGTTGGCCATCATGTCTAGCTGCGACATATCGCCTTGCGGATTGCTGCGCGGTTTTCTGGCAGCAATTGCCTTTCGCATCTGCGCTTCGACCTGGCTATTCGCGCTTTCGCTAAAACGCAGCTTCACACTGTTCAGGCGCCTTGCGCCTTCCTTCTGCGCTGATGGGCCGGATAAGGCGAAGATCAGCATGACCAGAATGGCCAGCACGCCCACAACCAACAGGCTTATCTGCATCCAATCCGTCATCTCAATCCCCAGGCATCAGAGCATTGGCGGCGCGGCCAAAACCGTTGCCAATCACCCCTCTTTTTTCGGTTTGGAAGGCAAAAGCGACTTGAAATCGCCAAATTTGCCCAGCAATGACTTGCTTGCACCTTTGGACTCTTCGCCTTCGCCATCCTCTTCAACAGTACCCAGCACGCGCTCGCCCAGTGCGGCGATCATGTTGCTCGTCTTGCTGTTCTTGTTGGCGGCGATAAAGGGCTGACCCAGCTTCGCTGCTGCTGCCGCACCTTTGAAGTCTGCAGGCAAAACATAGTCAATCTTGCGCTCAACTGAGGCCTCGAAATCCGAGCGGCTGATCTCCAGTGTGTTCGGCTGCACCTTATTGGCGACCAACAGGACTTCCGCCTGGGGCGCGTTGCTCTTGAACCAGGACAATATGCGAATGGCATCGCGCGCCGAGGCAAGCGTAAGCTCTGTCACCAGAACGGCGACATTCACATCGCTCATCAAATGTGGGAAATTCACCAGCATATTACGCGGCAAATCAATCATCGTGGCTTCAAAAGAGGCACGGAACTCTTCCTGAAGCTGAAAGAAAGCAGCGCCATCGGTCATCAACGGCGAACTGATGGGGGCTTCTGCGGACAAGATCGCCAGTTTCTCATTCGCCTTGATCATCGCGCGCTCGATAAACAGGCCATCAATGCGGCTTGGATTATCGATTGCATCGGTCAGGCCACGGCCCGGCTCAAGGTCCATGATCAGCGCATCCGTGCCGAAATGGACATCAAGATCAAGCAACGCGGTCTGGCGGTCGCCATCTTGGCTAAAATACCAGGCAAGCGAGGTGGCAATGGTACTCGCGCCGACGCCGCCGCGGGTGCCTATCACGGCCGTGGTAACATGCGGCCGCTCGGTGCCATTGTCTTGCTGCTTGGGAGCCGAGAATATCGCCTGTGCCTGGACCAGCGCGTCGCGCAGTTGGTCCGGGCTAACTGGTTTGAGCAAATAATCTTGCAAACCGCTGACAATAAGGTCGCGATACAGGCGAACATCATTCACCTGGCCCATGGCGACAACCACAGTACCTGGTTCGCAGACTTCCGCCAAAGCATTGATATCATTGAGCGGATCGCCAGACTCGGCTAAGTCGACCAAAAGGATGTTAGGGCTGGCCGCAATGGAGAGCGACTGAATGGCATTGCGCAAGCCACCCTGATTACATTTCTCCGACTGCCAACCCAGTTCGATACACACAGTGCGCACCAGATCGAGCGTTTCATCATCGCAGATATAGGCGGCGAAGGCATCACGCGCGCCAGTGCCTGTGGGGTTAAAGGGAGCATTCATCTTACTGACCTCCTCCACCTTGGGCGCCGCCGCCACCGCCGCCACCTTGGCCTCCGCCAGCGCCGCCGCCAAAGCCATTACTGCGGCGAAGTCCACCTGCACCTGTCGGCGGTGTCTGGCGCAGTGTGTCAATGGCCTTGGTGCCTGTATCGGCGTCAGATGTGCCATCTCCCTGACCGCGAACCAGATCCTCAGGATCGGCGACCATGGATGCCAGATTGCTGTTTGCGGCACAGCCAAAGTTGCTGCTGGTAGCGTTGTTGAAATTGGTTTCACTGACAGACGACCAGTCCGGACAACCATCCACACGCGCTGAAGAGCGACTGATCACCACGCGCACATCACCCGGCGCGATTGTTCCGCCGGTAATAGGTGCAGCGTCAGCGACCAACAGGCCATATTTGGCAGCAGATGCTTCAACCAATGATCGCACGGAGCGGTTTTTCGCGGGGTCATCAATTGCCACGCGATCACCATAACCCAGCCCCATGGCTTCGAACCATTGTGCCAGCTTGGCCTGTTCAGAGACAGGTAGCGAACCGCCGCGTACATTCAGGTCCAGCGCGAAGTTGCTGCGGCTGACCACCGGTTGGTGCACACTGTTGAGCGAGCGGTTGCTCGCCGTGTTGCTGGTGCAAGCGGTTGCGGCCAGCGAAAGGCCGATGATGAAGGCCGAGGAAAGGGCGGTTCTTTTCAGATCAGACATGTCGTCGGTCCTTCTCACTCAAAGGTAAAGCCAGGGTTGGCATCGCGCGATGCGCGGCTGGTAGTTTGCGGTGCTGCTGCATTGGGGCGCGGCGCTTGCGATTGCTGGCCGATCATCTGCTCGCGTCTTACATCGCGTGTCGGTTGCTCAACGCTCGGCTTTGGCCGGTCTCCCCCGCTGATGCCGTCTGTCTCCTGATTAATCAGCAGACGCTGCACATCATTGGCGGTGCGGAAGGCATCGGTTGGCAGCTTGATGTCGTTCGAGTTCACTGGCTTGACCAGATATGGCGTCACAACAATCACCAGCTCAGTTTCACCCTTCTGGAAAGAGCTGGATTTGAACAGATTGCCGAGGATCGGAACATCACCAAGGCCCGGAGCCTTGTTGACCGAGTTCTGGATATTGTTGCTCATCAGGCCAGCGATCATGAAGCTCTGGCCGGAGCCGAGTTCCACCGTCGTTTCGGCGCTGCGGATCGTCAGACCGGGCACGCTAAAGCCCTGAAGATTCACCGCACCCGATGCGGACAGCTCGGAGACTTCCGGACGAACACGCAAAGAGATACGGCCATTTTCAAGCACTGTCGGCGTATAGGCCAAGCTTACGCCAAAACTGCGGAACTGGATCGCGACATTGCCCAGGCCCTGTGCGATCGGGATCGGGAATTCACCGCCTGCCAGGAATTCTGCTGTCTCGCCCGAAAGCGCGGTCAGGTTAGGCTGCGACAATGTGGTCACCAGACCAACGGTTTCCGCCAGATCAAGAGTACCCGCAAGGTCAAGACCGAAAAGATTGCCGAGGCCGGCAAGCGTTGTACCGCCATCTCCGATTCCGGTGATGACCGTGGTGCCTTCGCCGCCTGCTGTTACTCCGGTGCCGACGGGACCACCCGGGGTAAACTGCGGCGAAAAGGTGCGGCCATTGGTAACGCCGAACTGAAAACCATTGGTGGAGTCACCGCTCAACAGATTGGCACCGATATTCTTGACCAAAGACCGGCTGACTTCAGCGATCTTGACCTGCAAATTGACCTGCAACGGGGTTGCGGTCTTGAGGCGGCTGATCACTTCTGTTTCATCACCGACAAAGGCCTGTACCAGTCGCTCTGCCTCAGCCGCATCGCCTGGTGCGGCAATCGTACCGGTGAGCAGCACAAGTCCATTCATGGTCGATACGTTGATGTCGGCCTCAGGCATGGCCAGGGTCAGCATCTGGTCAATCGAATCGATGTTCGATCCGACGCGGATCGTGGTTGAATAGACCACCTGGCCTGCGGCATTGCTGGCATAGAGAGTGGTTTCGCCGCCAGCCTTGCCAAAGACATAGAGTTGGCGCGCACTTTTGACCTGTACATCGGCAATCTTGTCATCGGCAATAAACAGATCGGTTATATTGCCCGGAAGGGTGACCAGTTGACCGCGGCCAATTGACAGGACGATCTCGCTTGACGGTTTGGGCGTAACCTGCGCTGCGGCAGGCACCGTGCCCATGGTTGCACCCATAGCGATCAGCGCGGTTGCGCCAATGCTGCTGGCAAGCGCGGAGCCGAGAGCCGCCCGGCGAAAAGACTTGATGAACTGCATCTTATTTACCTCCAACCGGAACGGCTGTGACATTCTTGCCCCGGGCAACGCGGACCTTGGGTTGTGGCTTAGGTGCCGGAACCGCAGGAATCTGAGCCGGTGCGGCAGATTTCTGAGAAGGAACGCTAGTGCGCTGAAAGCGCGAGACATCGCCGCCGGTAACAAATGTGGGGTCCGTATCCATCGGGCGCTTGACGATAGACTGAATAAACTTCTCTTCAGCCTCAGGGTCATCGCTTTCTGGGACATTGATTTCGCCAGCCGCGATGGCACGTTCCAGCTCGGCCTCATTATCGGCGATAGAACGCAGCGACAGGCTGATGACGCCAATGGTCTGAGCCACCGCGATCTTCTCGGCCAGCTTGGGCGTTACTTCTACGGTGACGGTGTTGAATTTGATAACAACCTGATTTCCCTCTTCATCCTGTGAGGACACGCGCTGGCCTGTCGCCAGAACCCGCAGGTTGCGGATGATGGTTTCAGAGGCTTTGAGATCGGGCCCGTCTTTGCCCTTAACCGCCTGAGTCAGAACCAGATCAATCCGGTCACCGGGGAAGACAAATCCGCCAACGCTGGTGCGTTCAGAAACCGGTACGGTAACTGCGCGCATACCGGGGCCAAGCGCCGCAGCAAGAAAACCACGATCGCCCGGCTTAACCAGCGAGCCCTGTGTGACTGGCTGACCTGCGGTGATCTCGTTGCGCACCACCGTGCCCAGCAACGCATTGCCGTCGGTATTGTCCTCCAGGAAATAGGCTTTCTCGACCAGTTCTTCCGGCCAGGGCTGAAAACTGAAGGCATCTGGGGTGATGATGGTGCCGACGGGCAGGGCGCGGTTGGCGACGAGAACTTTTGGTCCCGTCACAGCTGGAGCCTCTGCAGCGACAGTCTGCGGTGCTGACGCGCCTGCAAACATGCTGCGCGCCAGAAAGGCGGTGCCCAGCGCAACAACCAATGCTCCAACCAGCAAAACCAGTTTCTTCTTGTCCATGATCTCACTGCCTCCACGCAGCTGAATTGAGTGCGATATTGCGTTTAGATTTGCACAGAATGGTTAAAATAGTGTTCGGCAATCACCCAAAGCCCGGCGAAGGCGATGGCGACGCCATAGGGAATTTCCAGATTGCCTTTGGAACGGCGAATGGTGTGCACCATGGCCATGAAAAGTGTCAGGATGCCGCCAGCGATGGACATCACCAGAACCAGCATCAGCATGTCCTGCCAGGAAAACCACAGCGCCAGTGCGCTCAGCAGTTTGACGTCCCCGCCGCCCATGGCGCCCAAGGCAAAAAGGCCAGTAAATATTGTGAATACACCCAGTGCCAGCGCGATCTGGATGGCAATATCGGGCCAGAGGGACATGCCTGTGGCCCACCAGAAAACCGGTGCGGCCAGCGCGATACCGGCATTGAGCCAGTTCTCAATTTCGCGGCGGCGAATATCGGTATAGCTGGCATGAGCAAGCGCGATTGCCAACGCACCCAGCATTCCGTAGATGATCTGAACCCCCGTCATGAAAGGTGTTCTTAGGGCGCATGACTTACCAAAAAGTAACCATCCGGCATTTTATTGCCGCCCAACGGCAAATAACTGCCGCAAAACTGCAAAGGAGTGGCTCATGAGTGCCACATTTGACCGACGCAGTCTGCCGGAAGGTCTGGTCGAGGGGCGCTGGACTACACGCGATGGCTGGGACATCCGCCATATGGACTGGGCGACGCAGTCCAGCTCGCGCAAGGGTGCAATGCTATTCATGGCTGGCCGCGGCGATATCTACGAGAAATATCTCGAAACGCTGAATCACTATAATCGGGCAGGCTGGGATATCAGCGCATCTGACTGGCGCGGCCAGGCGGCATCGGGGCGGATGACCGAGAATCCGCATGTCGGTCATATCGATGATTTTGCCACTTGGGTTGCCGATCTCGCCGAGTTCTGGCCGCGCTGGAAGGCAGAGCGCGAAGGCCCCCATGTGCTGATGGCGCATTCCATGGGCGGTCATTTGGTAGCGCGCGCGCTGATCGAGGGTGTTGTCGACCCGGATGCCGTCATATTGAGCGCGCCGATGCTGGGCATGGACAGCCCGGGCGGAATACCTGTCTCCTGGGGGCATAATCTTGCCAAGCTGATGCGTGCCTTCAGCAAGCCACATCGCCCCGCTTGGAAGGTGAGTGAGAAGCCTGCCTCTCCGCTATCCAAGCGTCAATTGCTGCTGACCCATGATTCTGAGCGCTATGCCGATGAAGCTGCATGGTGGAAAAAGCGGCCCGAACTGGTGATGGGCCCGGCGAGTTGGCACTGGGTCGAGCGTGCCTATGCTTCGGTGCGGCATATCCATGCACCGGGGCAATGGGAAAAGGTGCAAACGCCTATGCTGATTCTCTCCACCTCTGCCGATCAACTGGTCAGCCATTCCGCGATTGAGAAAGCAGCAGAGCGTTTGCCCAATGCACGGCTGGTGACCTATGGTAAGGAATGTGCGCATGAATTGCTGCGCGAGGTGGACGCGGTGCGCGACAAGGCGATTGCCGAGATTGATGCTTTTTTGAGCGCGCAATTCGGCACGGTGCAGGCAGAAGCAGCAGAATGAGCAGCAACGATCATAGCTATGATGCTGTGATTGTCGGCGCGGGCATGGCCGGGGCCAGCTTGGCCTATGAACTGTCCAAGTCCATGCGGGTAGCAATTGTCGAGGCGGAAAGCGTGGCGGGCTATCATGCCACCGGGCGCTCCGCTGCCTTCTGGACCGAAAGCTATGGCGGCCCGGATATTCAACCACTGACCACAGCCTCGGGGCCATGGCTCGCTAATCCGCCAAAGGATTTTGCCGAGCAAGGCTTTCTGCGTCCGCGTGGAGCGTTGACGATTGGTCGTGCGGCAGATGGTGCAGCATTGGATAAAGAGGCCGCGCTTTTCGCCGGGCGCGGCGTCGTGATGGATCGGCTAAAAGGTGAGGCGATTGCGGCCAGAGTGCCGGGGCTGAAGCCGGACTGGTGCGAGGCCATATCTGAACCCGATTGCCGTGATATTGATGTCGCGGCGTTGCATCAGGCCTATCTTGCCGGGGCGAAGCGGCGCGGTGCCATGCTGTTTTTCAACAGCCCAGTTAAAACCGCCAGTTTTGGTGCTGGCCGATGGCAGGTAACGACTCCACTCCGCGAGATACAAGCCCCGTTATTGGTCAATGCTGCCGGGGCATGGGCCGACCAACTGGCGGTTCTGGCGGGAATTGCGCCGCTTGGGATTGCGCCATTGCGGCGTACCATTGTGCAATTGCGGATGGCCGAGCCTGTGCCTGATGCATTGCCGCTGGTGATCGATTTTCACGGGCAATTCTATTTCAAGCCGGAACATGGATCGCTCTGGCTCAGCCCGCATGATGAAACGCCGAGCGAGCCTTGCGACGCTGCACCGGAAGAATGGGACGTAGCGCTGGCGATCGAAAGGCTGGGAGAGGTTGTCGACTGGCAGATTGCAGCAGTGGAACATCGCTGGGCCGGGCTGCGCAGCTTCGCGCCGGACAGGGTGCCGGTTTATGGTCATGATCCGGATTGCCCGGCTTTCTTCTGGTTTGCCGGGCAGGGCGGATATGGCATCCAGACCGCGCCAGCGGCGGCGCGGCTGGCAGCGTCTATGATTACCGGCGATGCGTTGGACCCTGTGGATATGGCGATTGACAGCAGCCGCTATGAGGCTGCACGCTTTGCTGATCGCGCGGCGCTAAGCAGTGCGTCGATGTAAAATCTCGGTTCTAAATACACCGCTTTGCAACATCGTCCTTATGGCTTCTGGCCAAGTGTAAAATGGCTGACTATTGTCATAGCCGAATCCACATATTGCTGCTGGATTTGACGACAATATTCCTATTCCTAAACAGTGCAGGAGAACGATCATGGCGCATCATTTTGAAATCTATAAGGACAAAGCAGGCGAGTTCCGCGTGCGCTTCAAATATAACAGTGAAATCATGTTCTCCACCGAGGGCTATAGCTCGAAGGCTTCTGCCCAGAACGCGATTGATTCGATCAAGGAAAAAGGGCCAGACGCCCCGGTTGAAGACAATAGCTGATATAGCCCCTCCTCTTCAGAGGAGGGGTTGGGGTGGTGGTGAGCCGCAAGGCGAGCTCGCGTTAGCGAATTCAAAACGTGCCGCAGCACCACCCCGCTGCGACTAAGGGCCTCAAGGCCCTAAGTCTCACTGCCCCTCCTCTGAAGAGGAGGGGAGTATCACCGAAGACTAAACCCTAGCAGCCTCAGCCGCATCACTCGCCAAAGTATCAGCCCGTTCATTGTACGTGTCACCGGCATGGCCTTTTACCCAATGCCAGGATACCTGATGGCGTTCTGACGCTGCGACCAGTCGCTGCCATAGATCAGCATTTTTGACCGGCTTTTTTGCCGCTGTGCGCCAGCCATTTTTCTGCCAACCGTGAATCCATTTGGTGATGCCGTCGCGGACATAGACGCTGTCGGTGGTGAGCTCGACCGTGCAGGGCCGGGTTAGAGCATTGAGCGCCTCAATCGCCGCCAGCAATTCCATGCGGTTATTGGTTGTTTCCGCTTCACCTCCGGAGATTTCCTTCTCCTTGTCCTTGAAACGGATCACCGCACCCCAGCCGCCGGGGCCGGGATTGCCTTTGCATGCACCATCAGTGGCGATGCGCACGATAGTGTCCTGATCACTCATGCCGCAAAGATATTCGCACGTGCCGGATCGCTGTAAAAGGCGAGGCGGTGCGCAAAGGCCATCGGGTCTTTGCGGGTTACCAGCGCATCGGGCGGGGTGTGGATCCAGTCATAGGCGCGGCTCAGCAGAAAACGCAGCGCTGCGCCACGCGCCAACAGGGTGAGCCTATCGGCGGCAAACTCTTGGGGCTCGCGTGCAATTACCGAGAAATATCCATCAAGCAGAGCTTCAGAGATGGCCTTGTCAAAATGCGCTCCATCCTCGGAAAAGCACCATGCGCTATGGGTCACCGCCAGATCATAGGCGCGGATATCGGTGCAGCTGAAATAAAAGTCGATGATGCCGGTAACATCATCGCCCAGCATCAGCACATTGTCGGGGAACAAGTCGGCATGGATAGGTGACTTGGGCGCATCTGCTGGCCAATGCGCGTCAATATCGGCCAGCGTTATGGCGATGACGTCTGCCAGTCCCGGGCTGATCTCCTGCAACGCATCCGCGCCAATATCTTCGGCCAATGCGTGCCAGCTTTCCGGTCCCATGCTATTGGCCCGCTGCATCGAAAAATCCTCCGCCGCCAGATGCATATCGCCCAAAGCCCGACCAGCGGACAGCGCTTGCTCTGCTGTCGGCTGGGTCAGGGATATACCGGGCAGATAGCGGATCAGGCAGGCGGTGCGCCCGGCAAGGGTCTGGATTTTCTCGCCATTCTTGTCCGCGATCATAGGCGGAACCGCCAGGCCGCGCTCCGCCAAATGATCGAGCAAAGCGATAAAAAACGGGAGGTCTGCTGGATCAACGCGCTTTTCATACAGCGTCAGGATATAGCGGTCCTTGCTGGTCTCGATCAGATAATTGCTGTTCTCCACGCCCTCGGCAATGCCTTTGGCAGAGCGAAGCGTACCGACATCATAACGCTCAAGAAAGGTCGCTATATCCTCGGATGCGACGCGGGTATAAACGGCCATAAGAAATAGTGCCCGTCAGGCGGCTTCGTCTTCCAGACCACGAGGCAGCTTGAACACGATCCGTTCATCCGCGGTTTTGACCATCCGTTCGGTGATGGTGAAATGCTCACGCAGCGCGTCCACCACCTCGCGGACCAGTGCTTCGGGTGCCGATGCGCCGGCGGTGAGGCCCAATGTGGTGATATTGGCCAGCCAGCGCGGGTCAATGTCATGCGCCCGCTGGATCAGCATCGCCTGTGTGCCCTCTCGCTCGGAGACTTCGACGAGGCGAAGCGAATTTGAGCTGTTCGGCGCCCCGATGACGAACACCGCATCGCAAGAGGCCGCAATCGCCTTAACCGCTGCTTGGCGGTTGGAAGTCGCATAGCAAATGTCTTCTGCCTTGGGACCGACAATATTGGGAAAGCGGGTTTTCAGCGCGCTAATGATCTCCGCGGTGTCATCGACTGAGAGTGTCGTCTGAGTCAGATAGGCCAGATTCTCTGAATCCGGCGGCGTCAGAGAAGCAACATCCTCGACTGTCTCTACCAGCGTCATCTCGCCTTCAGGCACTTGCCCGAAAGTGCCGATAACCTCGGGATGGCCCTCATGACCAACAAACAGGATATGCCGACCGGCCTCAACCTGACGCTCCGCCTGCCGGTGCACTTTGGACACCAGCGGGCAGGTGGCATCAAGATAGTTGAGACCGCGCTCAGCGGCTTTGTGCGGCACCGCCTTGGGCACGCCATGCGCGGAAAAAACCACCGGCACGCCATCGGGCACTTCGTCCAGTTCTTCGACAAACACCGCGCCTTTTGCCTTCAGGCTGTCAACGACATAGCGATTATGCACAATTTCATGGCGCACATAGACCGGCGCACCATATTTTGTGATCGCCAGTTCGACAATATCAATCGCCCGGTCAACGCCCGCGCAAAATCCGCGCGGTGCGGCGATAACGATCTCCAGCGGAGGTTTTTCTTCTGTCTCTGCCCTACGGGGCATATCCTTGATTACAGAAGCATTGGAAACGTCGGAAACGGGGGGTGCCGCAGTCATGCCAGTGTTCTCTTTCCTGTCGCCCCGGCTCTCTCCAACCGGGGCTGGTCAAAATCGGCGGAACAGCAAGGCTGTCCAAAACCTGATACGGAGCTATTCATCTCCTATCATGGTATTTAGAGATAAAGCAGCGCTGTGCAAAGGGCGATACGCAGAATATCTGCGTCATCTGTTTGCACAGGACAAGAGTGGATAGGGGTTTGATTGTCGGCGCGGAGCGGATAAAGGCTCTGCTGCATGGGGATTAGTGAGAAGAAATGAGAGCGAAAATGGCGATAACAAAGCGGGTAATCGGCTCAGCACTTGTGCTGGGAGCATTATTGGCAGGGTGCAAGGGCGATGATCAGCTGGTTGTGGATCGTGGCGTTGGTATCACCCGCACGCTTTCCACCTGTCCTGATGTCGGGATTCCCGCCTATACCGGCGATGTGACGCTGTTTAACCCGCGCGATAGCCGCGATGCAAGTGCCATCGATATTGTCGCCAATGTCAGCAATCTGCGTTCGACCTGCACTGAAGGGCCGGAAAAGCTTTATACCGAGGCGACATTTGACATTACCGCCACACGCCGTGACGCAGGCGCGGCGCGGACCGTGAGATTACCCTATTTCTCGACCGTTTTGCGCGGCGGATCGGCCGTGATTTCCAAACGTATCGGCGCGGTGACATTGCAATTTGCCGAGGGTGAGACCCGGGCAAGCGCAACCGGCAAAGCGGGTGCCTATGTCGATCGCGCAACCGCGACTTTGCCCGAGGATATTCAGGAGCTGATCACCGCACGGCGTCAGGACGGCGATACCTCTGCGGCGATTGATCCATTATCGCGACCAGAAGTGCAAGCCGCGATTCAGCGGGCCACTTTTGAGGTGTTGATCGGCTTCCAGCTGACGCCCGATCAATTGCAATACAACGCCACGCGCTGATCGCGCGGGGGCGTCTCCGATACACTTGAAAGCCAATTTGAAATGCCGCTCTATGCCCAATTTGCTGACCATCTGAATGCCGCGCTGGATGCCCTGGTTGCCGATGGTGCTTTGCCTGAAGACGCCAACCGGTCGCCGGTGACGGTTGAGCCACCGCGCGATGCGGCGCATGGTGATCTGTCGACCAATGCGGCGATGGTGCTGGCCAAACAGGCGCAGATGAAGCCGCGCGATTTTGCTGAGAAGCTGGCGGCGGAGCTGGACAAGCTCGACGATGTGGCTTCGGTTGAGATTGCGGGCCCCGGTTTTATCAATATGCGGCTGGCGGATGTGGTTTGGCATCGTGAGTTGCACGATATTGCTAATGCCGGAGCCGATTATGGCCGTCCGCAAGTGCCTGCAAAGGGCATGGTCAATGTCGAATATGTCTCCGCCAATCCAACGGGTCCGATGCATATGGGCCATTGCCGCGGCGCGGTTGTAGGCGATGCGCTGGCCAGCCTGCTGGAATATGCCGGGCATGACGTCACCCGCGAATATTATGTCAATGATGCCGGGGGGCAGGTGGATGTCCTCGCGCGTTCGGCGCATTTGCGGTATCTGGAAGCATTGGGCCGCGATATTGGTGAGATACCCGAGGGGTTGTACCCCGGTGACTATCTCATACCGGTTGGTGACCGTCTGGCTAAAGAGCATTGCGAGACCTATGCCGATGCGCCTGAAGAACAATGGCTCGGGCTGTTCCGCCGCGAGGCGGTAGCAGATATGCTGGTGATGATCCGCAACGATTTGGCGCTGCTGGGTATCAATCATGACGTGTTCGCGTCCGAAGCCGAATTGCAGGCAGCGGGCAAACCGGAGGCGGCTGAAGCCTTTTTACGCGAGCGCAATCTCGTGTTTGATGGCCTGCTCGAAGCACCCAAGGGCAAGACGCCCGACGATTGGGAGCCGGTTGAGCTGCCGCTGTTCCGCTCGACGCAATTTGGCGATGATCAGGACCGGCCGATCCGCAAATCGGATGGCAAATGGACCTATTTCGGTGCCGATATGGCCTATCATTTCCAAAAGGCGGAAAAGGCCGACGCGCTGATCAACATCTGGGGCGCAGACCATGCCGGGACGGTCAAACGGATCAAGGCGGCGGTCGAAGCGCTGACCGAGGGCAAGACGCAGTTTGATATCAAGCTGGTACAAATGGTACGGCTGCTGCGCGATGGCGAGCCGGTGAAAATGTCTAAGCGCTCGGGCAAATTTGTGACGCTCGCCGATGTCGTCAATGAGGTTGGCAAGGATGTGGTGCGGTTCACCATGCTGACCCGCAAGGCCGATGCGCAGATGGATTTCGACTTTGCCAAAGTGGTGGAAGCCTCCAAGGATAACCCGGTTTTCTATGTGCAATATGCCCATGCGCGTATCTGTTCGACGCTGCGCAAGGCAGAAGCTGAGGGCATTATGCCATCTCCCGATTATCTCGACCGGCTCGGCGAGGAGGATCTGGCGCTGATCAAATTGCTGGCGCAATGGCCGCGCATCATCGAATCTGCGGCATCGGCACGTGAGCCGCATCGCATCGCCTTTTATCTGCATGATCTGGCTGCCGCCTATCACGCTTTTTTCAACCTCGGCCATGACCAGACCGACAAACGTGTCCTGATATTGGACGATCCCGAAATCAGCTCCGCAAGACTTTTCTTGAGCGCCAATATCAGGCAAATACTGCGTAACGGCTTGTCACTTATGGGTGTTGAGGCCGCAGACAAGATGTAACTGTGCTGCCGATCCCATGATGGATGGAGTGCATTCATCCGGGGGAAAGGTCAGCATGAACGAGGCGAACACCATGGACCCGCAAAATGGGCGGCTGGACCTTGATGATGACGCTGATCGTCTGCCCTGGCTGGAATCGGCCGAGGATTATGACGGCGAATCGGTATCGCCGCTGCGTATCCTGTTCTTCCTGCTTCTGGGGTTGGTGCTGATTGGCGCGGTTGTTGCGGGCATCTATCTCTATCAACAGCGCGACCAACAGACTGTCAGTGCAGGCGAGGGCGAACTGATCAAGGCACCTAAGGGCGACTATAAAGTGCGGCCCGAAGATGCGGGCGGCAAGACCTTTGAAGGCACCGGCGATGCCAGCCCTGCGGCAGCCGAGGGGCAGGAGCAGGTCGCCGCGCTGGCAGGCGATGACAAAAAGACCGTTGACGGGGTGCTGGTACAACTGGGCGCCTATAGCAGCCGTTCCAAAGCCGACACTGGCTGGATCACGCTGTCGAGCCGTTATGATTATATCAAAGCGCTGCCCAACCGGGTTGCATCGGCTCAGGTAGAGGGAGCTACCGTCTATCGCCTGAGCGTTGTTGCGCCCGATGCAGCAGCGGCGCAAGAGGTATGCAACAAGTTGAAAAATGCCGGGCAAAGCTGTTTGGTTGTGCGCTAAGCGTGTATAGATGGTCTCCATGATCATGGAGACAGATACGTGAAGCCGGTTGTTTTCGGCATGTCCGGGCTGGAATTGACCGCCGATGAGCGGGCGTTTTTCAAAGAGGCGAACCCGGCAGGCTATATCATCTTTGGCCGCAATATAGAGAGCCGCGAGCAATTGCGCGCTCTGACCGATGATCTGCGGGCTTTGCAAGGCGATGACCGGCTGATGATCATGATTGATCAGGAAGGTGGCCGGGTGCAGCGGATGAAGCCGCCGCTCTGGCCAGCTTATCCGGCATATGGCAGCTTTGCCGCGCTCTATGAGACCGCGCCAATCAGCGCGCTGGAAGCCGCGCGCGTGAACGCGATGGCGCTGGCGCTTGATCTCGCCGAAGTCGGCATCACCGTCGATTGCGCGCCGATGATCGATGTGCGCCAGCCGGGCAGCAATGATGCGGTTATCGGCGACCGGGCCTTTGGCAATGACCCGATGATGGTCGCCGCCATGGGCCGCGCGACGCTGGATGGCCTTAAGCAGGGCGGGGTTCTGGGTATCATCAAGCATATGCCGGGCCATGGCCGGGCGCTGGTGGACAGCCATCATGATCTGCCGGTCGTGCCCGATGATGCGGAGACGCTGGCCGAAACGGATTTAGCGCCCTTTGTTGCGCTGAAGGATGCGCTGATGGGCATGACCGGGCATATTGTCTTCCCCGCCTGGGATCAGGAACGCCCTGCCACGCTGTCCCCTGTTATCATCGAGCAGATTATCCGGGACCAGATCGGCTTTGAGGGACTGTTGTTTAGCGATGACCTCGATATGAAGGCGCTTTCCGGCACTGTCCCCGATCGCGCGGTTGCCTGTGTTGAAGCGGGCTGTGATATCGCCCTCAATTGCTGGGGCGTGATGGAGCATATGGTCGAAATGACCGAACGCCTGCCCGATATCGGTGACGCGACACAGACGCGGCTTGACCGGGTTTGGGAAGCCATGCCGCAGCTCAACGCTGTTGCCGATGAGCGCGAAGCCCTGATCGCCAAGCGCGACGAACTGATGGCGCTCGCCTGATGAACGAAGCCGAAGCCCCCGACCCCGAGGATTCGGCATGGGAGGCGGATGCACCGCCGCGCCGTGTTGCCGATAGCGAGCCGGAACAATTGCAGATAGATGTTGAGGGCTGGGAAGGGCCGCTTGATGTGCTGCTCAGCCTGGCGCGAAATCAGAAGGTCGATCTCATGGAGATTTCGATTCTGGAGCTGGTGCGGCAATATCTGGATTTTATCAATAATGCCGAGGCTTTGAAGCTGGAACTTGCCGCCGATTATCTGGTGATGGCGGCATGGCTGACCTATCTCAAATCAGCGCTATTGCTGCCTAAAGACCCCGAGGTTGATCCATCACCTGAAGAATTGGCGCTGCAACTGCAATTGCGGCTGCAACGCTTGCAGGCGATGCGCGAATCCGGGGCGCGATTGATGGCGCGTGACCGTATGGGCCGCGATGTCTTTGGCCGCGGTGCACCGGAAGGCCTCAAGCAACTGACCGAGGTGCGCTGGACCGCCTCGCTTTATGACCTGATGCAAGGCTATGCCGATGTGAAACTACGCACCGCGCCGGCTGTGCACATCGTCCAGACCCGTCCGGTTATGTCGCTGGAAGAGGCGCTGGACAGGGTGTCCAATCTTGTCGGCGCAGCGCTCGACTGGACCGAATTATCAACCTTTCTGCCGCCGGAATTTCAGGGGCAATTGCGCCGTTCAGCCATGGCATCCAGCTTTGTCGCGGCGCTGGAGCTGGCGCGCAACGGGCGTATTGAGCTGCGGCAGGGCGAGACATTCGGGCCACTGCAATTGCGCGCGCGCCATGAGGCAACATCATGAGCATGGATGAAGATTTGCGCGCGATCGAAGCCGTGCTGTTTGCTGCCGATGCGCCGCTAACCGTCAAGCAGATTACCGGCTATGTCGGCGACCATGCCGATATCAAGGCGCTGCTGGAGGAACTGGCCACGCATTATGCCGAGCGGGGCATCAGGCTGGTGAATAATGGCGGCCAATGGCATTTCCAGACCGCGCCTGATCTGGCGCATTTGCTGCGGCAAGAGCGCGAATCGGTGCGCAAACTCTCACGCGCGGCGACCGAGACATTGGCGATTATCGCCTATCATGAGCCGGTTAGCCGCGCCGAGATTGAGTCCATTCGCGGAGTGCAGACAAGCAAAGGCACACTTGATGTGCTGATGGAACTGGAATGGATTCGCCCCGCAGGACGTCGTGAAACACCGGGCCGACCACTCATCTATGCGACAACGCCTGAGTTTCTGGTGCATTTTGGGCTGGGCAGTCGCCGTGATCTGCCAGGGATTGCTGATCTGCGCGCAGCGGGACTGCTGGACCCGGTCGATGTCGCGATGGAGCAGGCCATGGGTGAAGGCCAGTCCGATGATGATGGGGATGATCAGGAAGAAGCCGCTGCGGTCGATTATCAAGATTCAGTAGCGGAAATGCCCGATAATCCCTAATATAGAGAGATGCGGGTTGGAAATTCGGGCGCTGCCCGGCTAATGGCTGACCCGGTTAGGAGACAGATATGTTGAGTAATATTGGCTTGCCGGGACTTTTGGTCATCGCCGCCCTTGTGCTGCTGCTATTTGGCCGTGGCAAGATTTCCGAGGTGATGGGTGAGTTTGGCAAAGGCATTAGCAGCTTCAAAAAAGGCATTTCTGAAGAGGAAAAGGCCGCGGCTGCACCCGAACCCCGCCGTATCGACAGCGCCGAAAGCGTAAGCACGGAAGCCAAGACCACCGAAACCAAGGCGAGCGAATAATCGCCGCCAGACGGGCGCAGTAACCATGTTCGATATCGGTTGGACCGAGTTTCTGACCATCATCATCATTGCCATTGTGGTGATCGGTCCGAAAGACCTGCCCCTGGCGATCCGCACCGCGGGGCGTTGGATGGCGCGTGGGCGGCGACTGATGGGGCAATTTCGTGCCAGTATCGATTCGTTGGCGCATGAAGCCGAGATGGAAGAGATGGAGAAGCGTTGGGCCGAGCAGAATGAACGGATCATGCGCGAACATGGCGATGCAGCGCCAATGCTTCCCGGTGTGACCGGCTATGCGGACAATGGCGGTGAGGCGGATGCGGGTGCTTCTGAAGCATCAGCCCAACCCACACCCAAGACAGATACGGCACCAACTAAAACCGCGACCGTCAAAAGTGGCGGCGAGGATGCGCCATCATGAGTGATGCGCCTGCGGATAATGTAAGCGCAGCAGACGAAGCGGTGGATATAGAGCCATTGTCCACTGAACCTGCTGGCGACGTGGGAACGTCTGAGATTGATGCCAGCAAGATGCCATTGCTCGACCATTTGATCGAGCTGCGCCAGCGACTGCTGTGGAGCCTGGTGGCCTTTGCCATTGCATTTGCTGCCTGCTTTGCCTTTTCGGAGGAGATATTTGGCATATTGGCGCAGCCGCTACTCACCGCATTTGGCGGCGATGAAGGCAAGCTGATCTATACCAAGCTCTATGAAGCCCTGTTCGTCGAACTGAAGGTCGCGCTGTTTGCCGCCTTTTTCCTGTCCTTTCCGGTGATCGCCAATCAGCTGTGGCAGTTTGTTGCGCCGGGGCTGTACAGCAATGAGAAACGCGCCTTTTTGCCATTCCTGCTCGCAACGCCGATATTGTTCGCGGCCGGGGCATCGCTTGCCTATTTTGTGGTGATGCCGCTGATGTTCAACTTTTTGCTGGAATATGAAGGGGATGTTGGCGGCCTAGAGCTGCAGGCGTTACCCGGGATTGGCGACTATCTCGCCTTTGTGATGCAGATCATCCTCGCCTTTGGCATCGCCTTTTTGCTGCCGGTGCTGTTGCTGCTGCTCAATCGCGCGGGTCTTGTCAGCCGCGAGCAACTAGCGAAGTTGCGGCGCTATATGGTTGTCGGATCGTTTGCGGTCGCGGCGATTTTAACGCCGCCCGACATGGTTTCCATGCTGTTTCTGGGACTGCCATTGATCGCCCTGTATGAAGGCTCAATGCTGATCATGCGCTTCACCGAAAAGCGCAATCAGGGATCAGTCTGACCAGCTTTGCTGATTGCCGGGTTACTTGGCTGATTCGGCCGTGTCGGCCACGGCATCGCCAGCTGATTCAATATCCCGGCCAATACCTGAAATCGTGTTGCAGGCGGTTACCAGCATGGCGGTCAACGAGACGATGACAATCAGAGCAGGTTTTCGCATAAGGGGCTCTCCATTGACGAAGGGAGTATACTAGCTGAGACCGCATAGCATAGCCACGAAGTAATTACCTCAGGTGATTGGAGATAATAGCGTTCGGGCATGCTTGAGAAGGGGGGAGGATCACACGCCCGAACGCATATCTTGAGACAGGAAGAGGGGGGCTTGATGCTGTCTCAATGCACAAACGGCACGTCAAAGATTTGGTTCCACATCGGGGAAAGAAAAAGCCCGGCAAATGGAACCGATATCGACCAACCGCTTGCAACAGACGACGAAGCGCAGCGGCTGGGATATTGTCTAGAACGCCTGTTGAAGGCGATATATCAGACATAAAAAAAGCGGGGCCGAAGCCCCGCCTAATTTCATATCTTCAAACCAAATTCTTATGGGCTGGTCGGCAGATCGTCATCGTCGTCATTGTCAGCAGCAATGATGATACCGCCAATAACAGCCGCAGCTGCGAGAATACCAACAATAATACCAGTGCTGCCTTCAAGCTCACTCTCACTGTCAGACGCTTCAGCCGTACGAGCTACAGAAGCAGACTGAGTGGCCTGAGCCAATACCGGCGTGCTGGTCAAAGCGAGCGCTGCAGCGGTTGCAGCAAGTGCACGGATTTTCATTTGTTATCTCCTTGAATCTCTCATTCCCAATTGCAATTAATCGATATGCTCAGGTGAAACAAGCATAAAATCATAAAAAGTTGTTTACGGATCTTGTCATAAGACTGCCATTAACAGGCTGGAAAAAAGGGCACCGTTTGCAGAATTTTCGCTTTGTTAGCCTGGCTTGTCGGCAAAAAAAGAGCGGGGACATGCCCCGCTCGATTCAAATCATTTAGCTGCAGCTGTTGTTAGGGGCTCGCGGGAAGATCGTCATCGTCATCGGCAATCAAAAGACCAACCGCTACACCCAAACCGATGACGGCGGCCGCGATAAGTGCGACAGTACCATCATCTGTCATATTGCTTTCCCCGTCAGTTGCCTCAACGGAGCGCGAAACATTGGTAGCGGCTGATGATTGGTTCGCTTGTGCAAAGACCGGAGTAGCGGTCAGTGCCAAGGCAGCAGCAGCTGCGGTAAAAGCACGAATCTTCATGTCAAAATCCCAACAATTGTTAAACTCTTAGCGAAGATAGCCAGCAAGAGACTAAAATACAAATCGAAAAGAAGAGTGATTATGTAAAGATTCGTCAATATTAATCCATTTTGAAGATGTATATCCGCAAAATGGACCTTAATTGGATTTGTATAAGCCGAACGGCGATGAAGCGCCTATCAGTCAAGCAATAAAAAAGCGGGGCAAGCCCCGCTTTTCTGGTTAAAATAAGTTAGAACTTATCAGGGGCTTGCAGGCTCATCATCATCATCATCATCTGCAATCAGGATGATAGCACCGACAACAGCGGCAGCAGCCAAAATGCCAACGATCAGACCGGTGTCGCCTTCAAGGTCGCTCTCATTAGCTGACGCCTCGACCGAACGGGAAACCGGAGCAGACTGGGTAGCCTGAGCCAGTACCGGTGTAGCGGTCAGGGCAAGCGCTGCGGTTGCAGCAGCCAAAGCACGCAATTTCATTTTCTTCTCCTTCGATCACTCGATTCATCTAGGAAATAAAATAGATTACTGATGGAAGCAACCTGAAAAGACTGAAAAACTATTTGCGGTCAGTAATACAGGGTGTCGAAACGCAATGGTTAGAAGCCAGTGACAAGTTAAACTTTGGTAAAACAATTCGTGGCTCTGGGGCATTTACAGCCATAATGGCACGATTTGCCTCGAGTGCGTAATGAAAACCACCCTGAATATGAACGAGGGGGTCTTAAAACTGTCACATCATTCGCCCGTTTTTCTCGCACCGCTGGTCCAAACTCCGACCATCGAGAATATTGCATCGCAGCATTATTCTTCTGAACTGTTACCTGATTGCCACACACGCTCGCCACCAATCCATGTTTCCGATGGTTGAATTGACCGAATCAATGATGGCGGCGCCAGGGTGATGTCTTCATCTATCAGAAGAAAGTCGGCACGGTGGCCCGGCGTGAGTGAGCCGAAGCGTCCCTCGGCATAGCCAGCCCATGCGGCATCGATAGTAAAAGCCGCCAGCGCCTGTTCGCGGCTAATGCGTTCGGAGGGCTGCCAGCCGCCAAAGGGTTCGCCATTTGCGTCCTCACGAGTCATCGCGACAGAGATACCGATAAAGGGGTTGGCCGATTCCACTGGTGCGTCTGAACCAAAGGCAAGCTTGGCGCCACTTTCCAGAACCGAGCGCCAGGCATAGGCACCTTTTAGCCTGTCCGGGCCGAGACGGCGTTCGGCCATTGTCCGGTCAGAGGTCTGGTGCACTGGCTGCATCGAGGCAATAGCGCCATATTCAGCGAGACGCGGCAGATCTGTGGTGTCGAGTATCTGCGCATGTTCAATACGCCAGCGACGATCCTTGCCAAAGGTTTCGATCATCTCGGCCAACCCATCGAGCACCTGCTGATTCGCCCGGTCGCCAATGGCATGCACAGCGAGCTGAAAATCGTCCATGCTGGCGCGGCTCATCATATTGAGCAACTGGGTGTCCTCGAGAAACTGCAATCCCTTCTCATTCGGCGCATCGGCATAGGGCTGTTTCAGCCATGCACCGCGCGAGCCGAGCGCCCCGTCAAGATAGAGTTTCACACCATTAAGCCGCAGCCGATCATCATAAAGCCAGGGCGTTGGACCGGGGCCGCCAATGGCAATCATTGCGTCAATCCCGGCGGCATAGGACATGATGCGCAGCTTCAGGGCACCACGATCGCCAGCGCGGCGATAGCTTTGCCAGTCCTCCATGGTGGTGCCCATATCGGCCATGGCGGTGACACCCTGGGCGAGCAGAATCTCCTGCGCCTTCTCAAACGCCAGATCGCGATCCACCGGGCGCGGCGGCGGCACAAAGCGCCCGACCAGTTCTTCGGCTGAATCAATGAAGATACCCGTCGGCTTGCCATTGGCGCGCTCAATCCGGCCACCTTCGGGGTCAGGCGTCTTGCCGGTGATACTGGCAATCTCCATCGCCTTGCTATTGGCCCAGGCGGCATGGCCATCGACCCGGCCAAGCAGCACTGGGCGATCGCTCACCACCGCATCAATCTCCTCCGCTGTCGGAAAGCGGCCGAGGCCCCATTTCTCCTGATTCCAGCCACGGCCGATGATCCATGGCCGATTGGAAAAGCGCTCGGCATAATCGGCAATCGCCGCCTGTGCCTCTTCCAGCGATGTTGTCTGGCTGAGGTCCAGCGTCAGCGCCTGAAAGCCGATGCCCATAATATGGCCATGCGCATCGATCATGCCGGGGATCATCGTCTTGCCCTTGGCATCCAGCTTATAGTCGACATCTTTGGGCCGATCATCGCGCCGCTCAAGCAACTGGGTGACCGTGCCATCGTCATCAAACACCAGCCCGGTAAAGCGGATCAGCTCGCCCTCGCGATCAAGCGTGATGCCATTGACATTGTCGATCAGCGTATCGGCATGGGCGGGCGCGCCGGACACGGCCATGGTCAACGCCGCGAGCGCCAGTGGAGCTTTGATCAATATCTCGCGCATATGTTTCTTCCCGTCCCTCATGGCTTCGCTATCCGCCGTACCAAGGCGCTGGTGTCCTGTCGGCCAGCACCCATTTTCTGCAGCTCGGCATAGAATTGATCGACCAGCGCAGCGACGGGCAGGGTGGCGCCATTGCTGCGCGCCTCTTCCAGCGCCAGCCCCAGATCCTTGCGCATCCAGTCAATCGCAAAGCCAAAGTCGAAACTGTCGTCATCCATCGTCTTCCAGCGATTATCCATCTGCCAGCTTTGCGCCGCGCCGCCGGAAATCGCCTCAAACACCAGATCGGTGTCCAGCCCGCTGGTCTGGGCAAAGCGCAGCCCTTCTGACAGTCCACCCAGAATCCCGGCAATGCAGATCTGGTTGACCATCTTGGTGGTCTGCCCCGCACCCGCTGCGCCGACATGGACGATACGCGCGGCGTAGGCCTGCATCACCTGCTCCGCGCGCGCCATGGCATCGTCGCTGCCGCCGCACATAATCGCCAGCGCGCCATTTTCCGCGCCCGCCTGCCCCCCCGATACCGGCGCATCAACGCAATGGATTTCGCGCGATTTACCCTCAACCGAAAGCTGCCGTGCCAGCCGCGCCGATACCGTGGTATGGTCGATAAACAGGCTGTCGGCGGGCATGGTCTCGAACAAACCATTGCGGCCCAGTGTCACGCCGGACAGATCATCATCATTGCCGACACAGCTGATCGCGATAGCGCACCCTTCAGCCGCCTCAGCCGGATTATCATGCACTGAAAGCCGCGCTGCCAGATCGGGCGCATCAGCAACCAGCGCCGCCACCACAGCCTCGGCCTTGGCCCGGGTGCGGTTGAACAGGCGCAGCTCATGCCCGGCCTGCACCAGATGGCGCACCATTGGCCCGCCCATAATCCCGGTTCCGGCAAATGCGATTATCGCCATATTCAGTTGCCTCTCATCCTATCATTCTTGTGGCCTATGCTTGCCGTCATTGCGAGGAGCGATAGCGACGCGGCAATCCAGAGCAGTTTCGAGCCGCACTGGATTGCTTCGCTTCGCTCGCAATGACGTGTTTTGTTTCCATAGCCACCAGATTGTCGGGTGTCCTCATGGAGTTGACCATTGCCATGGGTCAAGCCCGTTGCGTATTTTTGGACAATTTGCCCCTTTGCATCATAGCGGCAAGGGTTTAGGCGGTGGTGCCATGAACAGCACAGCCACATATATGCCCGACCCGGAGACCGCCGGCCTCACTATCGCCGATGTCCATGCCGCGCATCAGCGTATTGCCGGGGCCGTCGTCCGCACCCCGACTTTGCGCAGCAAGACCCTGTCAGAGATTACCGGCGCCAATGTCTATCTGAAGTTCGAGAATCTTCAGTTCACCGCCGCCTATAAAGAGCGCGGCGCGCTCAACTTCCTGCTGCAAATGCCCGAAGAGCTGCGCGCCAAGGGCGTTATTACCGCCTCGGCAGGCAACCATGCCCAGGCGCTGGCCTATCATGGCACCCGTCTGGGTATCCCCGTAACCATCGTCATGCCGCAGCCGACACCGACGGTGAAGGTGCAGCAGACCGAGGCCAATGGAGGCACCGTCATCCTGCATGGCGAGAAATTTGATGACGCCTATGCCCATGCGCGCGAGTTGGAGCAGGAGCGCGATCTGGTCTTTGTCCACCCGTTCGATCATCCATGGATCGCCGCGGGGCAGGGCACGGTGGCGCTGGAGATGCTAGAGGATCACCCCGAGATCGACCATCTGGTGATCCCCATTGGCGGTGGCGGCCTGTTCTCCGGCATGGCAACCGCGGCACGGGCGGTGAAGGACACGATCCGCCTTACCGGGGTGGAGGCAGAGCTCTACCCCTCCATGTATGCCAAGGTGAACGGCTTTGAGATGCCGTGCGAAGGCGACACTCTGGCCGAAGGTATTGCGGTCAAGGAGCCGGGCAAATTCACCGCCAATATCGTCAAAAAATATGCCGATTCTCTGGTGCTGGTGAATGAGGGCTCGCTGGAAAAGGCGGTCAGCCTGCTCCTGCAGATCGAGAAATCGGTGGTCGAGGGCGCAGGCGCGGCGGGACTCGCCGCGATGCTGGCGCATCCGGAGAAGTTCGCCGGACATAATGTCGGCGTGGTGCTGTGCGGCGGCAATATCGATACCCGCCTGCTCGCCAATGTGCTGCTGCGCGATCTCGCCCGTTCAGGCCGCCTGGCCCGGCTGCGCATCAACCTGCAAGACCGCCCCGGCGCGCTGTTCAAAGTGATGCGCATGTTCCACGAGCATAATGTGAACATCATCGAGATTTACCACCAGCGGGTCTTCACCAACCTGCCGGCAAAGGGGCTGATCACCGATATTGAATGCGAGGCGCGGGACGCGGAGCAGCTGACACGCCTGATCAACGATCTGCGCGGGCAGCAATATCAGGTGGCGCGGGTGGAGTTGGCTTAGTTTGGGGAAATTTATGTGAAGTGTTAACGTAACCCTGCATTTTTGTTATTTGTGACATATATTGAATATTTACTGTGCAGGAAATATGAGCGAATTTGATAGACATGATAGAGAACTGATAGAGGAGTTCATCGAGGCAATCGACGCAATTCCCGACGTCCATGCGTTGCTAATAGACCGCGAAATCACCGCAGATAACGGAGCACGTGCAGACGGACTCGTTGAGATGCATGTCAACAATGAGCCGCACTTACTCCTGATTGAGGCAAAGAAGCAGATATTTCCACGCGACGCCCGTCAGATCGTTTGGCGGACAGAAAAGTTCATTCGGGGTGTGGACGATCCAACAGTCACCACGGCAATTCCGTTCGTCGTGGCCGAAGCTCTTTCTCCAGGAGCTAGAGAGGTCCTGAGGGAAGAGAAAATCGGCTACTATGACAGCGGCGGTAGCCTCTATGTCCCGATCACCGGAGCCTATATCTACATTGACAAGCCAGCCCCAAAGCAGATGAAGAAGCAGAGTTTGGCAGTTTTCAAAGGTGCCCGCTCACGAGTACTCAAGGCGCTCTTTCACAAGGGGCGTGAGCCCACCAACGTAAAGGAACTAGGATCGCTAGCAAAGGTATCAGCGGCAACGGCGTCGAAAACTCTACAAGAGTTAGAGCGGCGCGAATGGGTGGAAACCGAAGGAAGCGGTCCAAACAAGCTCAGGCGCTTGAGGTATCCCATGGAAATATTGGATGCTTGGACAGGCTTTCTTGCGAATGAAAAACCAACGACCTTGCGACGTTACTATGTTCCAATCAGTAGCATGGATAGCCTCGTATTTGCCATCGAAACCGAGTTCAGCGCGTGTCGTGACCTGCGGTATGCACTTACCGGAGAAATCGCGGCGCAGACATACGCACCCTACCTCACTTCCATATCGACAGTTCACTGCCGCATATCATCCCATAACGAGGAACATGATGCTCTTGCTTCGCTTGACGCTAGGCCAGTGACCGAGGGGTGGAATCTGGTTCTCATCGACACTTCATCCCATGATTTTATCGGAGCGACTGTTGCCCAGGGAATGCGATTGGTAAGTCCGTTACAAATCTATCTCGATCTCTTCCTCGCACGAGGTCGAGCGAAAGAACTAGCAATTGAATTTCGTGAGAAAGTTCTGCTTCCACAATGGTAAAGCCCAAACAACTTTCGGGATACGACCACCGCGTTACAGAAGCCTGTGAACGCGTCCTTGTGACCCTCCTACGCGGTCTCGGACCTTACAAGGAATCAGTCTATTTGGTGGGTGGTTTAGTGCCCCACTACATTGTGCGTGAACGCCCTCCGAAAGTGCCCGCACATGCAGGAACAGGGGACGTCGATATCGTCATTGACCTAGCCCTACTGACCAACGTCGATGCATACAGGACACTGGAGGAAAACCTTCACAGCATTGGCTTCGCTCGTGCCGAAAATGATAATGGTGTGAAACGGTCATGGCAATGGCAGATTGAGGTTGAGGAAGGTTTGATTGTGCTACTAGAATTCCTTACGGAAGGGCCAGAAGGCAAGGCAGGGGTGGCTGAACCGCTACCGAGTGATGGCAATGTTTCTGCCATCCACATCCCGCATGCTTCGATCATACCTGACTTCTATGAAGAGACGGAGATAACGGCTGAATTGCTCGGAGGCGATGGCATTTCAGCCGAGACGATCAAGTTCGCAAACATTGTCGGATTTACTTGCCTCAAGGCCTTTGCCTTTGAGCAGCGCAATGAGCGGAAAGATGCGCATGATCTCGTTTATTGCTTCGAGCACATGGAAGGTGCGCCGGATGCGGTGATTAAGCAGCTCGCTGAGGCTATGCAATCGAGGCACGCAGATGTCTTGGCCAAGGCTTTAGATATGCTGGAAAAACGCTTTTGCGATGGTGAGGTTGAGGGTTATCTGAAGGATGGACCAGTCGCGGTGGCAAAGTTCGAGCTTGGCGAAAATCTTGACGAAGAGATGCGAAACCAGCTCATTTTGCGTCAAAGGAATGTGAGCGAGATTGTCTCAAAGCTAGTTCTTGGCGTTCGAGATAATTGCGGTTAGGAATATAAGAATACCGTAACAGTTCACCATATCCCCAAACGCTATTCCTCCAAACAGCCTAGCACCTTCAAATCAAAAACATATGCAGCACCGGCAATACCCGGCTTGGTGACGATAAAGCCGGGCGCGCCGACGGCGATGTGGTTTTTGTTCATCGTAAGGCCCCATCCGAATACGTCCTCACCCGCACTCTCTGACGCAACCAGCTTACGGGTGACCCGCCAGTTCCCTCCCTTTTTCTGATAAACATAGACCGCACCGGCATCGGTAACGCTGCCATCATGCAAAATCGACCCCACTGCCAGTGTGTCGCCAGAAACGGCAACGCGCGTTCCGAATCTGTCATTGGCTGCGCCATCTGGTGGGATCAGTTTGGCTTCCTGCTGCCATTCCCTATCGGTTCGTCTGAATATATAGGCAGCACCGGCATTCTCTGCGCGTTCGTCATCCCGGGCCGCTCCTATCAGCGCAAGATCGCCATCAAGGTGCACGCGAATGCCAAATAGATCGCCCGCGTCTGCATCACGCGCGGTCAATTTGGTTTCGAACTGCCAATCGCCGGCTTCGCGGCGGAAGATATAGGCTGAGCCGGCATTTTCTCCGCCCTGGTCCGTTAAGTCTGCGCCGACAAGCAATCGGCTATCAGAGAGGGAGAGGCTGATACCAAAGACATCACCCGCCGCGCCGTCAGGGGCTGAAAGGACTGCCGTCTGACGCCATTGCCCATTCGCTTTCTCAAAAATATCGACCGCACCGGCATCGTCAGCGACGCTATCATTTCTGGGGGCGCCGATCGCAAGTGTGTCGCCATCAATTGCGACGCTGTATCCGAACTCATCACCCGCCGCAGCATTTTCGGCGGTCAGCTTTGCTAGCTGCTGCCAATCCGAACCGCGCCGTGCAAAAAGATAGGCGGCACCAGCATCCTCTGCCACCGCATCGTGCCGCCGGGCACCGATAACCGCTATGTCGGCATCTATAGCAACCGCGCCGCCAAAATTATCGCCAGCACCCCCATCCGCCGCGCTGAGCACGGCTTCGCTGACCCAGTTGTCACCTTTTCTGACAAAGACGGTTGCATATTCCGACAGGCCCTTATCGGCACTCCCCTGCGCACCCACGAGCAGTCTGTTATCTGACAAGGCGAGACTGAAGCCGAAGAAATCATTGGCCTTTGGATGCAGAGCGGTCAGTTTTTGGCCGTCGCTCTGTTCGCATATCGCTGGTCCTGACGAAACCGCAGGACTGGAAAGCAAAAGCATCATGCTCCACCACGGAGGCACCATTTTCATTTTCTCTCGCTTCTCATAATTGTGATATGTTCAGGCGGAATTCGATGCGGTGACTACATCACCCTTGTGATGCTCGCGCAATAAGGCGGTTCAGGCATTTAGCCAACTGTCAGAGTCCCTTATCTCAATCCAAGATTTTACTCGTGTAGTTGGTGAATTGGCTTAATGTCACCGAATGTGCAACTATCAGGTAAAGCATGGGAGTTAGTTGGGATCGCCGGTATGAGAAATCTCTTCCTTTCTTTAATGGCGCTGTCTGCTGCGGTTGCTCCTGTTATTCCCGTTGCCGCGCAGGGCGCGGTAGCCGGTCCCTCATCAAATAGTGCAGCATCGGCCCCCCGGGCGTTTGACCGGGCCACCCATTACGCTTTGCTCAACCAGCTCAAAGACAAAGCCGAATATCTCAAGATTGGCGAGATCATCGATAAGCCGAGCAGTCAAGACGAGGCCAACGCCAATCTTGATTGGCTTGGCATCCAGTTCAAAACCGGCGCTTCGAGCTATTTCAGTTTTCAATATTCGCGCCTTCTCAGCGCATATGCCGACGCTATCCCCGGCAATCAGGGTGACCAGCTTCGCGGCACGGCGCTTGCCGCGATGCTCCATGCCATCATCGCCTCACAGGCCGAAGCACAGCAATGCGCAGACCGCACCGCGCGTGCAGACCGCCCCATGCGCTTTATGCAAATGCTCAATACCATGGGCTTGCTTGAGCAGAATGAAGAGGTTCGCAAGATGGCAGGCTTTATTGCGTTCAACATGGAACAACGCACATGGGATGTTCGCAAGCAGATCAACGACGCATCATTCCTGTGTATGAACGGTATGGCGGCTATGTCTGCGGGCCTCACCAACAGCGAACCGCGCGAGGTTGAGACCCCGGAGGGACAGATCGGGCGGACCTTTACGGTGCAACCCCCAGCTGATTTTGTCTATGAGCGTTTGCCCAATGAGGAATGGTGGCCCAAGGCCGAGGAACTGCGCGCGAAAAACGGAGCGGCGCTCAAATCGCTTCTCAATGTGGATGATCTGTCGTTCGATCCCGGTAATTAGCCTTTAGCTATCTGTCATTAGGCGTGCAGATGCCTAGGCCTTGCGCGCGACAACTGCAAATTCGGGATGTTCCTCCGCATAGGCCGCACCAGAAACGTCCCCATAGACCCGCTCCACAGCAAACCCACCAGCGCGCAACTCTTCCGTTAGCCCCTCCGGGCTAAAATATTGCAGCCAGTTATAAACCGTTTCCTCGCCACCGCTCTCCGGGAAGATGCTGTACTTATCCAGTACCACTGCTTGGTCCTCATAGGTGTGCGTATTGACGAAGCAGTAATAGTCTTCCGCACACCAGAAGTGGTTGAGCTGGTTCTTCTCATAAAGACATGCGTCTTCACGCTCGGCAAAAGCCGCCATGGAATAGACGTCGAGCAGTAAGGCGCCATCGTCCTTGAGGCATTCGCGAAAAATACCAAGCAGCTTGCGCCTCTGCTCCGGGCCGAGGGCGCAATAGTCGCACATGATCATGGTGATCAGGTCAAATTGTTCCCGGTGCTGATATTCCAGATAATTTGCGTGAACATAATTGATCTGCTGCTGCGCCTTTTCCGCTTGCTCGCGGGCATAGCGGATCGAGTTTTTGGAGAAGTCGATGCCAGTGGCCGCCGCCCCTGATTGCGCAAGGCGGGAGGTGTACAGGCCGGGTCCACAGCCGAAATCGCAGACAGATTTGCCGGGCTTCAGATCGAAATGGTCCATCATCCAGGCCGTGGAGGCATCAATAAACCTCGGATTGCGCGAGGACATATCCACTTTTTCATTAAGATGGAGCGCCAACATCTGTTGTGCGCGATAGGGATCGGCCCATAGCGATTCGGCGGTGTAGACAGAAAACGGCCGCGGCTTGGCGTTGATTTCGTTCAGTTTTTCAAACATGGTCCGGCTCCTGTACGGCAAACGCTTGGTATCTCTGTTCGGGTATATGACTTAGGTTTCTTGAGGTTTAACCGTAAAAAATCGGGGATTGTTGGTTAAGGGGTTTGAGGAGAGGCCCGAGTTACGCCATAGTCCGTTTATCCGGTCGCAATGCCCGCGGCCAAAACCCGCTATCAGGAAGGATCATCACAAACCGTGAGTGCGCCAACCCGTTTCCCACGTTTCTTTGTGACGCATCCGTCGCCTTGCCCCTATTTGCCGGGGCGGACCGAGCGCAAGGTGTTTACCGAGTTGTCGGGCGAGCATGCCAGCGAGATGAATGATGCGCTGTCGCGGATCGGCTTTCGGCGCAGCCAGAATGTTGCCTATCGACCGAGCTGTGTTGACTGCAAGGCGTGCGTTTCTGTGCGGGTGGTGGCTGAAGAATTCGCGCCGAGCCGGACCCAGCGCCGCATCGCGCGGGCCAATGGCGATCTGGTGGCGCGGGTGTGCCGCCCCTGGGCCACCGAAGAGCAATATAGCCTGCTGAAATCCTATCTCGCCGCGCGCCACCCTGATGGTGGCATGGTCGATATGGATGAGTCCGATTATGCCGATATGGTCGAGCAATCGCCGGTGCGCAGCCATATCATCGAATATCGCGAGCCTGCCGATGCAAATGGCCAGGAGGGACGGCTGGTTGGTGCCTGTCTGACCGATGTGCAGGGCGACGGGCTTTCCATGGTCTACAGCTTTTTTGACCCCAATCATCCGACACGGCAGGGCTTGGGCAATTATATCATCCTTGAGCATATCGAACGCGCCCGGCGTGAGCATCTGCCCTATGTCTATCTCGGCTATTGGGTGAACGGTTCGCCACGCATGGCCTATAAGACGCGCTATAAGCCGCTTGAACGGCTGGGCCCCGACGGCTGGAGCCGCGCCAAAATCCCCGCATCGAATAGCGCGCCCATGCCAGCGGCCCCATCTTTGCCCAAAAGTGCGTAAAATCTGCTGCGTTGTGCATATCGTCATTGCCCGCAGGACGCGGCGCATGATAGGCGCCGTTACGTTTTTTTAAGGCAGCAACGCATGTCGGGGGCTTACACCCATGCGCTGCGCCGTTCGCTGGAAGATCATGGCATTTTGCGCAACTGCTCAGGCGTGGCTTTCGTCCTATCTGGTGAAACAGCCGGGCAGGGCGCTGGCGGCATTGGCGCTGGTGAGTGTAACCGGTCTTGGGCCCGCGCTGGCACAGGAAACGCGCGCGCCCGAGGCTGAGCAATCTGAACCGGCCAGCACTGAACCGGATGCTCCCGCTGCGGATGATAGCGATGACTTGCAGCCGATGATGATGGATGATGATTTCGGCATCGAATGGCCGGAATTTGATGCGCCTGTGCAGCAAGATGAGGCGCAGCAGGAGTTGGTCGCTCCGGAAACCCCTGAACTGGTGCAGGATTTGCCCGAGGCCGTTGCTGACGGCACCGTTCAGGACACTGACGAGGTCGACACCGATCTTGCGCCGGAGATGGAGGAAGTCGCCGCCGATATCAGCGACAATGAAGATGACGCAACGGGAGAAGTTGCGCAGAGCATCGCCGAGGATATTCGCAATACCGCCGGGACCTATTCTGATGTCACCAGCCTAGACCGCAAATTCAACAATTTCCGCCTCGTCATCGACTATGCCGATGACCTGATGCTGGATAAAGACCGCCGTGCGCTGGCGCAGCGCTTTGATATGCTCTCGGCGCTGGAGCAGGCCGATGATGACGACAATGATCTGGCCCAGCTGCGCCGCCGCGCCGATCGGGATCGCGATCTGCTGACTCAGTTGCTGAGAATATACGGCCATTATGATGGCTATGTGCAGCAGGTGATCGAGACCGATAGCAGCGGCGAGGCTGATCTGGCGGTGACCTTCACGATTGAGGCCGGACCGCATTACAGCCTGAAAGCTGTTGATCTCGGCAATCTGGATAGTGTCGGCGCAGATTATCCGTTTCTGCTCGACCGCTTTGGCCTCAAAAGCGGCAATCTGCTCAATTCCTATGATATTGTCGGCGCGCGCGACAATTTGGCCGAGGCGCTGGCTGAAAATGGCTATGCTTTTGCGACGCTCGATCCGCCCAATTTGCTGATCGACCACGCGGCGGAGACCGGCGCTCTGTCGCTGTTGGTCGAGCCGGGGCGCAAATATGTCTTTGGCGATATCCGGGTCGGCGATGATCCGCTGCTGGATGCCGAGCATCTGGCGCTCATTGCGCGATTTGACAGCGGCGATGTCTATCGCCGTTCGCGCATTCAGGATTTGCGCCGGGCCATATTGGCCACTGGTCTGGTGTCATCGGTTGATATCGCCCCGGTGCGCACCGATAGCCCGCCGGACAAGCCCGCCACCCGCGCCAATGAGGCTGCACCACAGGCGCCTGACGCGCAGGTTGATCTGGCGGTGGATATTGTCCCAGCGCCGCTGCGCACGGTCGCCGGTGAGATTGGCTTCGGTACAGGTGAGGGCTTTCGTGTCGCCGCCAGTTGGGAGCATCGCAATCTCTTCCCGCCAGAGGGAATGCTGCAGGCACGCACCATTATCGGTACGCAGGAACAGCTTTTGGGCGCGACCTTCCGCCGCAACAATTTTCGCAGGCGCGACCAGATACTCACCTTCAATGCTCTAGCGGCCAATGTGCAGCGTGATGCTTTTGATGCGCGCACCTTGTTGGTTTCGGCTTTTCTCCAGCGTCAGACCAATTTGATATTTCAGAAGAAATGGGCATGGTCGGTCGGACTGGAACTGATCCTCACCGATGAGAGCGATATTGTCGGCGCGATTGATCCGACCGGGCGGCGGACCTTTGGCATTGCGGCGCTGCCGCTGACGCTTGCTTATGACGACAGCAATGATCTGCTCGACCCGACCACAGGCTTCAGACTCAGCGGTTTTCTATCGCCGGAAATCTCCTGGCAGTCTGGGGTCTTTGGCTACGAGCGTACCCAGATTGATGGCAGCTTCTATCAACCAGCGAGCGACAATATCACCATTGCCGGGCGCATCCGCCTTGCTTCTATCGCCGGTGCCAATGCGCTCGATATCGCGCCGTCGCGGCGTTTCTATGCCGGTGGTGGTGGCTCCATTCGTGGTTATGGCTTTCAGGATGTCGGGCCACGCGATGTCAATGGCGATCCCATAGGCGGGCGCAGCCTTGCAGAGTTTTCTCTTGAGGCCCGCATCCGCTTTGGCAATTTCGGCGTGGTGCCGTTTGTTGATGCCGGCAATGTCTATAGTGACGCACTGCCGACCTTTGGCGGGCTGCGCTATGGTGCGGGTTTGGGCCTGCGTTATTATAGCAGCTTTGGACCGTTGCGGCTGGATGTCGGCACCCCGATCAATCCGCGCCCGGGTGATGCCAATATCGGTGTCTATGTCTCGCTGGGTCAGGCGTTCTGATGGCCGAGGATACACCTATTGCGTCAGAAGACGGCGCGCCTGACGAAGAGGACTTTGCCAGCGCCGTGCTGGGTGAGGATGAGGCCATCCGCAAGTCGCCATGGCGCTGGCCGCGACGTATAGCCATCGCCCTGCTGCTGGTGGTGGCGACGCTGATCATGCTGGCGCTTGCTCTGGACACCCAGCCTGGCCATCGCTTTTTGGTCAACCGCATCGAAACACTGGAACTGGAAAACGGTCTGCGCATCCGCATGGAGCGGATTGACGGCTCGATCTATGATGAAGCCATCATCCACGATCTCGAACTGCTCGACCCGGAAGGCCGTTTTTTCAGCGTAGATCAGACGACGCTAAACTGGCGGCCTATGGCCTGGCTGGGCAATGTCCTCGATATCCGCGCCTTGCTGCTGAAGGACGCGCGGCTGGAGAAAGTGCCCGCCTTGCGCGAAACCGACAGTGACGCGCCGATATTGCCCGGCTTTGACATCCGCATTGATCGTTTTGAGGCCAATGCGCTGACCATCGCCAAAGGCATTGCCGGGGATGAGCGCATTGGCGATATCACCGGCAATGCCGATATTCGTGATGGGCTGGCCAAGCTGAAAATCGATGCGACGCTGCGCAATGGCGATGACCGTATTCTCGCCGATATCGACATCGCGCCTGATGAGGACCGCTTTGATGCCAAGCTGGACATTGGCGCGCCTGCTGATGGTGTGATTGCCGCGCTGGCCGGGCTCGACCGCAACCTTACCATCGCGTTGGATGGGGCCGGGAGCTACCGCCAATGGTCCGGAAAGCTGGTCGCCGAGGGTAATAAGCAGCCGCTGATGGATTTCGATCTCGGTGCCAGCAGCGGTGACTATAGCGTGGTCGGCACGCTGTTCCCCGGTGATTTTGTCAGCGGCACACTGGCCGAGCTGATCGGGTCAGAGGTAGCGGTTGATTGGGTCGGGCGGCTCGATGATCGGGTATTGAACAATGCCTTGTCGCTGCGGGCTGAGGCCTTTTCCGCTGAGGCCAATGGCAAGGTCGATCTGGGAGAAAACCGTTTCGACACCATGCAGATACAGGCGCGCAGCCTGGCGCGTGACCTGACTGTCGCAGGTGTTACGGCCAGCGCCTTGCAGTTGGAGGGCACGCTTGATGGCGCATTTTCAGAACTGAACGCACCCTATACGGTGCGCGCGGCCAATCTTGCCTTTGCCGATTATGCCATGGCGCAGCCGCTGCTGAAGGGCCAATTGCTGCGACAGGACGGCGCATGGGCGACCCGCTTTGATTTGCAAAATGCCGGTATCGCGACCAACAACGCGCTGCTCGACAACCTTTTGACCGGCACCGCGCTTTCAGGCCTGGTCCGCCTCGCTGATGGCACCCTAATCTCGGACAATCTGGAACTGCGCGGCAAGAATCTTAGTGCCGACTTGGCGTTAAATGGCAAAATGGACGCCAATGATTATCGCCTTACCGGCGATGTCCGCGCCCCCGGCTTTCCGGTACAGAATCTCGCAGCGCTGGACATTCAGGCCGATATTGATGCGCGCTTCAACCAGGGCTGGACGGTCGCGGCGGATATTGATGGCCAGATACAGTCGGTCACCAATCAGAGCTTTGCCGTCTATGTTGGCGAGACCGGGCGTTTCAGCGCCAATGTGCTGGCGGCTGAGGGCCAGCCTGTCATTTTCCGCGATGTAGATTTTGCCGCCACGCAATTGGCTTTTCTGGGAGGTGGAAGGCTGGAATCTGATGGCCATGTCGTGCTCACTGCTGCGGGCAACCATGTGCGCTATGGCGGCTTTGATGTGGATATTGACGGCAACACCCAAAGTGCCAGCGCCAATATCTTCCTCGCTAGCCCCTATCCGGCGCTCGACATTCGCGATGTGACTATCGCCGTTGCGCCGTCCGCTGATGGTTTTACCGTCAATGCTAAAGGCCAGTCGGTGCTGGGCGGCTTCGGTGGCAATGCCGGTATCACCGCTTTGGATAATGGCCTGACCCGGATCAATCTCGATCAGCTGCGGCTCTCCGACACCGTGATAAGTGGCATCGTGACCGCCGGGGACGCCGGGTTGCGCGGTGATCTGGATGCCAGCGGTGGCGGGGTTGATGGCACGATCAAGGTACGACCGGTGTCCGGCCGCAACAGCCTGATCGCTGATCTGGAACTGCGTAACGCTGCCTTTGTCGGCGCAACCCCGATCCGGATACGCCAGGGCAGCATTGATGCGACGATCTTGCTTGGCGATGGGCCGATTGAGGTGGATGCTGTCGCCAGCGCACAGGGCATTTCGCGCGGCAATCTGTTTATCGGTCGGCTGGCGGGCAAGGCCAAGCTGAGCGGTCGCACGGGAACGATCACCGGCTCCATCGCCGGACGGCGCGGCAGTCGTTTCGCCATGGCCGGAGAAGCACTGGTGCGGCCCAATCGCATTTCTTTTGATCTTACCGGAGCCTATGCCGGCAAGAAGATTGATATGCCCAAAGCAGGCACCCTGATCCGCACCGATGCAGGGTGGCGATTGGCCGAGACACGGCTCAACATTGCCAATGGTTCGGTAGAGGCATCGGGCCGGGTAGGGCGGACCACCCAGATTGATTTCGCGCTTGATCGCCTGCCGCTCAGCATTCTCGATATCGCTTTTGAGAATCTCGGTCTTGGCGGCACCGCTTCGGGCGAGATGAACCTCAAATTCAATCGCCGCGGTCTGCCCTTTGGCACGGCCAAGCTTCAGCTTAACCGGCTGACCCGTTCCAGCCTGGCGCTGACCTCGCGTCCTGTTGATCTGGCGGTCAATGCCAGGTTGAGCGAGGACAAGCTGGCGCTGCGCAGCATCATCCGTGATGCCGATCGTGAATTGGGCCGGGCGCAATTGCGGCTTACCAATATCTCGCAAAGTGATGATCCCATCCGCCGTTATACTCAAGCGAATATGCTAGGCCAGATCCGCTTTGATGGCCCGGCAGATGCCTTGTGGCGGCTGGTCGGTATAGACTTGTTCGACATTACCGGATCGGTTGCAGTCAGCGCCGATGCCACAGGCACACTTGTTAATCCGCGTGTGCGCGGTCGAGTAGCAACCCGCGATGCGCGGCTGGAGAGTGGTCTGTCCGGCACCGTCATCACTGATATTTCTGCCGATGGCCGCTTCTCTGGTGCGCGGCTGAACATCAACCGTTTCAGCGGCACCGCCCCCAACGGCGGCACAGTGACCGGATCGGGCGTCATTGATCTCGGCGGACGGCGCGGGGTGATGCTGGACCTGAAAGGGCGTGCCGAAAATGCCGAGCTGCTCGACCGCGAGGATTTCGGTGCCACCGTTACCGGCCCGATATCCATCCGTTCTGATGGCGTTGGCGGCACGCTGGGCGGCGATCTGGTGATCAACAAGGGCCGCTTCGTGCTGGGCCAGACTGATGTGCTCTATCAACTCCCTAACATCACCTATCGCGAGATTAACCGCCGCGCCGATGAAGCGCCGCCGCGTGCGACCGCCACGCCATGGCGTTATGCGATCAAGGCGAAAGCACGCAACCGCATTGATGTGCGTGGCCTGGGGCTGAACAGTGAATGGCGCGCCGATATTGCGCTCGCCGGACCGGTCAATCAGCCCCAGATTACCGGTGTCGCCGAGCTGGTGAGGGGGGAATATGAGTTTGCCGGACGCGATTTTGATCTGGAACGCGGTATCATCCGCTTCCAGGAGAACTACCCGCCCGATCCGGCGCTCGATATTGAGGCCAATGCCAATTTGCAGGGCTTAAGCGCGACCATCAATGTGCGCGGCACCGGCCAGCGCCCGGAGATTACTTTTAACAGCGTGCCCGCTCTGCCGGAGGATGAGCTGTTGGCGCGGCTGATATTCGGCTCATCTGTGACCGACATTTCCGCAGCCGAGGCGGTGCAATTGGCGGCCGCGCTGGCATCGCTTCGCGGCGGCGGCGGGCTTGACCCGATCAATGCGCTGCGCGGAGCGGTGGGCCTCGATAGGCTGCGCATCATCGCCGCCGACCCGGCCATTGGCGCGGGCACCAGCATCGCCGCAGGCAAATATCTCACCCGCCGCGTCTATGTCGAGGTTATCACCGACGGCGCAGGCTATTCCGCGACCCAGGCAGAATTCCAGATTACCCGCTGGCTGTCGATCTTGTCCAGCATCTCTACCATCGGCCGACAGGGCGTCAGCGCACGGATATCGCGGGATTATTAGGGGAGAGCGATAATTTCAGCTTTCCTTAAGGCTTTATTGACAGTAGTGTCAGCACCATGACGCAGCAGCATGATCATCCCATCAGCGTTTCCGCCTCTGACATTGACTTTATGGGCCATGTCAACAACGCCAATTATCTCAATTGGGTGCAGGATGCGGTGATTGCCCATTGGGAGAAAATCGCGCCGCCAGCGGCGGTTGCGGAGCATCTCTGGGTCGCGCTGAAGCATGAGATTACCTATCGCAAACCGGCCTTTCTCGACGATGATGTGGTGGCCACGGTCATCCTTGAAAAGGTGCATGGCGCGCGCGCCTTTTACGACACGGTGATTCGGCGCGGCGAGGAAGTGCTGGCCGAGGTGAAATCGAGCTGGTGCTGCATCGATGCCGAAACGCTCAAGCCTGCGCGGCTCACCAAGGATGTGGTGGCGCAGTTTCTCCCGTCCGGTGACGACTGAGCGCCGGGTCGATCATCCTTCCAGATATATCTCGCAGCCGCGACCTAACCCAGTAATCCCAGCGCCAGCAATATCGCAAAGAACAGCATCGCCACCAGATTGATGCAGGCGAACAGCACGAAGAAGCGCAGCACCGTTCCGATCCGCGAAAATCCATAGGCATGGCGCAATTGGCGATAGAGGTGGAATGGCGCGTAAAGGACAGACGCTGTAATCACCAAAGCGGGCAGGATGTTGAATTTCACCGATAGCGCACAGGCAATAAAAAGCAGCGACATGAAAGATAGCGAATAGGTGGTGAAGACCGCATGGTCATAAAAGCGATGGCCGCGCTTGCCGATTGTCACCAACCAGACAAAAGGAATGGATAGCGGGATCAGCAACCAGGCAAATTTATAGCCGTTGGATTTGAGTTTATAGAGCAGCAGTTCGGGGTTGCTGTTCGCCTTCTTGGCGGCATTGGTGACCCATTTATTGAGCCATGGCACACCGGTATCGACATTGCCTTCAGCATCCAGTCCGGCAATTTCGCCATCTTCTTTTATCAGCTCAGGATATCGGACGGAGCCTGTAGTGGTAAAGCTGATCGCATTGGCCTTGCCCTTTGCAGCGTTGATTTCTTCCAGTATTTTACTGCGTTCGCTTTCGGAGAGGGTTTTCTGCTCCAGCTGTGTTTCCTGTTCAGTAATTTGAGCCTCTAAATCGGCCAGGCTTTGCTCATCGGTTTGCCAGCTCCAATCAACGGGTACCGTCTCGCTATCTGTGCTTTCAGTGCTGCTATCAGCCATGCCGGGCGAGCCGACAAAGGAGAAGATCGCAAACATCATGAAGATGGTGAACAAGAACAGCGCCATGGGCGAGATAAACTTTGCCCGTTCGCCATGCACATAGCGTCGCGTCAGTTCACCCGGCTTCCAGGCCAATAGCGGCAGTGTGTTCCAGAACTTACCGTCAAAATGCAAAACCCCGTGCAGAATATCGTGCCAAAAGGCGCTGATCGAACGGTGAACATGGCCCGGCTGGCCGCAGGCATGGCAGTGTGAGCCGACCAATACGGTACCGCAATTCAGGCATTTCGTCGGATGATCGGCATCCGCAGCGGTTTCGCCATCGCGCTTTTCAAATACGCGTCCGGCCATGGAACCTTCGGCCATGGTGCCAATTGCTTCAAATTCACTGGACATATCTGTTCCTGAAGGATGGTTGCGCTTATCCCCTTGCGCATTTGACAATCTAGCCAAAAGTGACCGATCTGGCAAAGCGTCAATTGCAATGCCTGTCCTACAGCCCCATAAACGCCCTATGGACAGTTTTGATCCCCGCACATTTCGTGATGCTCTTGGTCAGTTTGCCACGGGGGTCACCATTGTCACCGCGCGCTCCGAGGACGGCACGCCGGTGGGCGTTACCGCCAACAGCTTTAACTCGGTGTCGCTTGATCCGCCCCTGGTGCTGTGGTCGCTGGCGAAAACCTCTCGCTGCATGCCGGTGTTTGAGACAGCCGAGGAATTTGCGGTGCATATCCTTGCCAGCGATCAGGATGATCTCTCCAACCGTTTTGCCTCGCGCACTGAGGATAAATTTGCCGGTCTGAATGTCGGCGAGACGGGGCTGCCTTTGCTCGAAGGCTGCACCGCGCGTTTCCGCTGCAAGACCCGCCATGCCTATGAGGGCGGTGACCATATTATCTTTGTCGGTGAGGTGGTCGGCTTTGAACATGACGACAAGCCGCCGCTGCTTTTTCATGGCGGTGACTATGCCGACAAGAAGAAGCGGGTACCGATCAGTGCCGAGAACCATGGCACGGAAATGGGCAGCGACATTGCTGATAGCGAGATTGCGGGCCCACCGGTGCTGTACGGCGTCGATGGTAGTATTGCGACGATCATGTTGAACCGTCCGGGTGCGCGCAACGCGCTGTCCGAAGAAGTGATCGCCGCATTGGTCGATGCGCTGGACGAGGCCGAGGCAGACAGCAAGGTTAGCTGCGTGGTGCTGACCGGGGCAGGGGACAGCTTCTGCTCGGGCGGCAATATCAAACAGATCAAGGCGCTGACTGCCGAGAAGCGGATGAGCCCGCTTGAACTGGAACAATGGTATCGCGATCATATCCAGCGTATTCCTCGGGCAATGGACGCGATGTCGGTGCCGGTCATTGCCGCGATTAATGGCCATGCCATTGGCGCTGGATGCGATCTGGCCTGTATGTGCGATATCCGTATCGCTGCGGATAATGCAGTTTTTGCCGAGAGCTTTCTGCGTGTCGGTATCATCCCCGGCGATGGCGGTGCATGGTTGCTGCCGCGCACCATTGGCATGGCGCGGGCGAGCCAGATGCTGCTTACCGGTGAATTTATCAATGCGGCCAAGGCGCTGGATTATGGTCTGGTGACCGAAGTTCTGGCGCCTGATGCACTGCTTGATCGCGCGCAGGCGCTGGCCGAGATGGTGGTGCAATATCCGCCAGCAGCCATCCGCAAGTCGAAGCGTTTGCTCAAGGATGCCCGCGATATGTCGCTGGGCGAGCATCTGGATGAGGCTGCGATCTGGCAGGGCGTGCTGCAGCAGATGGACGATCATCGCGAGGCGATTGACGCCATATTGGAGAAACGCGCGCCGCGTTTTACCGGGCGGTAAGCGCACTTATTCGCGGTGCTTTTTCCCCGGCTGCGCGATCCATTTGCCGCTGTCTTGATATTCGGGGCGGACATTGCTTGCACCGGGCAGATTTTGCGCGCGGTAATTGGCATCGCCACCCTTGGCGATAGCTTGGGCTGAATAGTCCGGGCTTTGTATCGCTGGCACAATCGCTTTGGCGCGCGCCGTAGATGTACCGACTGCCGCGTTTTTCGCCGCAATGTCTTCTGCCGCCTGGTTGCTTTGCGCAATCGCCGCCTCATAGGCGCGCGCCAGTGCGATGGGGTCGGTCACGTCCATCTTGGTGGCTATAGCGCGTTTTGGTTTTGGACCGGGTGTTGGCTCATGCCCGCTATACAGGCCAGAGAATGCATCGGCACGACCGGCACTGCCTTTCCAGCTATAGAAACGATGCGCGCCGATGGTGCCGAGGAAATTGAGGCTGGGAGCCCAATAGGGGCTGACCTCAGTGGTGTGATAATGGGTGGCAAGCCCCGCTGGAACAAAGACAGCCCCACCCAGCATATCGCTGGCAACGCGGCGCGCGCGGGTCCAGTGATAGCGGTCCGGGCGTCTGGCCATGGAGCCATCACAGCTAAAGGTGAACTGGCAGCCGGTGTTGCGTTCTGACCCCTGATAGACAACGCCGCAAACGCTCCTGGGATAGCTGGGATGGCGCACACGGTTGAGAATGACCTGTGCAACAGCGCGCTGCCCGGCATCGGGCTCTAGCGCTGCTTCATAATAGATCGCCGTGGTCAGGCATTGCAGCGCGCGATAACGATCACGCGAAGTGCCGGTCAGCGCAAAGGCCTTGGCTGGCGTCGTGATGCCCAAGCTGCCAGCGGTTGACACTGCACCCGGCGGAAAGGCACTACCGGCAAGCGATGCACCACCCGCAGCGTTCCAGGCATCATCCTCGGCGAGATAATAAAAGGCCGAACCGGGGAAATTGTCGGCGGACCTTTCTGACCAGAGATTGCGGGCATCATCATAGGTCGGGATATCGTTGCTGAAATTCTCACTCTGCGCGGTGCCGATCTGGGTGATCGAAAGAGCAGAAAGGACAAAGAGAGCGCCAGAAAGCAGCTTTTCGCGCAGGCTGAATTTGCGCCTTAAAGCTTCACGCAGCGGCGTGCGTCGCCGCAATCGCTTGCGACTCGCTGCCCGCCTTTTCGGCTGGTGAGCGCTGTGATGCCCCATTATCCTTGGCTTTATCCCTTCTCATGCCGCGACCCGGCATATTTCCTCCATATATGTAGCACATTCATCCATTATGGAGATATGCCCCAGGCCACATTTTACGTTTGCGTCCCTATGCGGGACAGCACGGCCTATGGGGGTTAACGGATGGGGTTCGGCAGAGCTTAGCTGCGGGGGCTATGCGCGCTCTGTTCGTGGCTATTGACCAGTCGAATTGCCAGTACATAGCCCATCATGCCAAAGATCACGCCGCCAATGGCAGGTGCGGCGATCACGCCTGCGGCTCCCGCCATCCAGTCACCGATGACAAGAAACGGCAATATGCCCAGCGTATTGCGGCCCCAGTTAAGCCATGTTGACCAGCGCGGGCGCTCAAGATTGTTGAAGGTTGCATTGGCGATATAGAGCACGCCATTGAACAGGAACAATGGCGCGACAATGCCGCCAAAGACCTGGAGCAGCACTAGGCCTTCTGCATTGAGGTCAAACAGCTTTGCGATCACTGGCGCGGCGAAATAGAGCACAGGCCAGATCAGCAGGGTATAGCCGGTGGCGAAGATAACCGCGCTGCGAATAGCTTCGCGCACCCGGTCGTAGTTTTGCGCGCCGAAGTTCTGGCCAACGATCGGGCCAATCGAGCCTGAGAGCGAGAACAACAGACAAAAGGCCACCGGGATAATCCGTCCGATCACGGCATAGCTGGCGATTACCGTTTCATTATATTCAGCGAGAAAGCGAAACGTGATAAATCCGCCTACAGGGGTCGCCAAATTGGTGAGGACGGCAGGGCCCATGATAGCGCGGATCGGCGCCAGATCGGCCATGAAATGCTCTTTGTTGAACGGCGCAAAACCCCCATAAAGCCGCAATACGGGCCAAAAACCAGCTATCGCCATCGCGAAAATGGAAAGCACCGTCGCGTAAGCCGCGCCGGTGAAACCCAAGTCCAGCCCGAACATCAATAGGGGATCGAAAATTGCATTGGTTGCGGCCATGGCCAAGGTGGTGTTCATCGCCCGTCGCGCATCACCATGGGCGCGCAAAAAGCCTGAGCAAATCATGCCCATGACAGTGACAGGGCTAAATGGCGCGACGATGCGGATATATTGGATTGCGGCGTCTTTTGCATGCCCGGTCGCACCAATGGCGTCCATACAGCCGGGGGCAAATAGCCAGAACAAGATGGCCATCGGGATAGCCAGCGCCATGCCGATAATCATCACATGGGTGAACAGCACATTGGCCTTTTCCCCGCGCCCCATGCCGATGCTCTTGGCCGCGAGCGCGCTGATGGTGATCATCAGGCCGATATTCAGTGCCGAGTTGAAGAACAACAATGTTGCGGCGAAACCCATCGCTGCGGTCAGCGCTGGATCACCAAGCTGCGCGATAAAAAACAGGTCAAGAAAATCGACCAAGAACATCGCGAGCAGCCCAAAGGACGAGGTCAGCGTCATCACCGCGACATGGTTCATGAGGCCGCCGGTAAGGAATTTTCCCGGTTGCGCGCTCAGCGATCCGCGCGGCGCGCTCTCCCCAGCACGTGTCGGCGGGGCGCTGTCGCCGGCGATGGTCTGGCCGTTCTGGGTAGCGCGTTTGAAAATCGGGGTTCTCGCAACTCTGGGGCGGAATAGCTTTGCAGGATATAGGGTTGAGGTGACCAAAGGCAAAGAAGCATTTCTTTTAAAAGGGCATATTCCGCTCCTGCCTTGGTCATCAAACCATCTTGCCAACCGCTTATCGAAACGATAACCGCTTTCCCACGGTACAGGTCGCCCGGAGACGGGCGTGAATTGGGAATTTGGAAGCCGGGTCGAATAACGCCCGGTAAGCCGAAGCTGCCCCCGCAACTGTGACCGGCGAGTCTGTGTGCCATATGCCACTGAAGCAATTCGGGAAGGCGGCGCCCAAGACGATGACCCGGGAGCCAGGAGACCAGCCTGCCACCGGTCGTCGTATCCATCGGACGGGGTGTGCCGGGGGAACGAGGAAAGGCTGCTTTCCGCGTGACGACACTTTGTGTGACCGTCATGGGAAAGGAGTGAAACCATGCGAATAGAAACAGTTAAGGCAACACTGCTCTGCGGTGCAGGGGCACTATGCACTTTGGTAACACCGGCATTGGCGCAGGATGGCGATGCTGACGCACAAGTCGATGCAAGCGACAAGATATATATAGCCGACTTCCTGCGCGACGATTTTGTCACCGTATTGGGCAGTGCCCTGGAAGGTCTCACAGATGAACTCAATCGCGGCATCACCATTATCGGCACAGACGAGATTGACAGCATCCAGACCCTCGACATTACCCAGATATTGGAGCGGGCACCCGGCATCACCACCACCCGCAATGGCAGCTTAGGCAGCTTCACCGGCATTCGCCTGCGCGGCAGTACCTCGGATCAGGTGCTTATGCTGGTTGATGGGGTGCGTCTCAACGATCCCTCTGCGCCCGGAACGGGTTTTGATTTCGGCAATATCCTGCCGCAAAACATCAACAAGGTTGAGGTACTGCGCGGTGCCAATTCCATCATCTGGGGCAGCAACGCCATTGGCGGTATTATCGCGGTGGAAACCGGCGGTGACGGCGATATCGGCTCTTTCACAGCAGAAGGCGGCTCGTTCGGCACCTATTCGCTGACCGGCAGTCTCAACCCCGATCTTGCAGATGGCCTGAATGTCAGTGTTTCGGGCGGCTATCTGGAGAGTGATGGCTTCTCCAGCTTTGATGGTGGAACAGAAGATGATGGCTATAACCAGCTCTTCGTTAATGGCCGCGTCGCTTATGCACTTACCAGCGAGCTTTCATTCTTTGCCCAAGCGCGTTATGCGGATAGCGAACTGGATATTGACGGCTTCCAGTTTGTCCCGCCTTTTGCCCAGATCGATACCGCAGAATTTCAGGAAACCTCGCAGGTCTCGGGTTCTGCTGGCATTGAATATAGCGGTGACCGCCTAAACCTCCGCGCGCTCTATTCCATCGCTGATATCAACCGCGACAATTTCAACCCGGCCTTTGGCACCGATCGGGTGTTCTTCGGCGAAGGCCGCAATGAGCGGCTGGAGCTGCGTGGCGAATATGCGGTTACTGATACGGTGGATGTCTATTTCGGCCTGGAAAATGAGGAAACCAGCTTCGACACCGGAACAGTCGGCGATAGCGGTCTGGACAGTGTTTACGGCCTGGTACGCTTCAACAATGACCGGGTGAATGTTTCCGCAGGTGTCCGCGTTGATGACCATGAGCAATATGGCACCGAAGTCACCTTTGGCGCCGATGGCAGCTTGGCCATAGGCGATGATGGCTGGCGGGTTCGCGCCGCATATCAGGAAGGTTTCCGCGCACCCAGCCTGTTCCAGCTCTTGTCCTTCTTTGGCAATCCCAATCTCAACCCGGAAACCAGCCAGGGCTATGAGGTTGGCATTGAGTATCAGGACCGCAATGGCTCCGGGCCTGTCGCGGGTTCGGTAACGCTGTTCCAGCGCGATACCGATAACCAGATCGACTTCTTCTCTTGCTTTGGCATCGATCCGGCAGACAACCCGTTATGCGACGGGCGCAGCGGCATTTTCGACAATATCCTCGAAACACGCGCTCGTGGGGTAGAGGCGGAGCTGGTGGTGCGGCCATCACGTCGCGTCACCGCGCGCGCTGTCTATACCTATGTCGATACCGAGAACCGCAGCGAGGGCAGCTTTAACTTCGGCAATCAACTGGCGCGCCAGCCTGACCATGCGCTGACTCTGGCGGCGGACTGGTTTGCCGAAGAGATTGCCAATGGCTTACGACTGGGCGCGGATTTGCGGCTGGTGTCGGACAGCTTTGACAATGCCGGAAACACACGACCGCTTGACGGCTTCTCCACCGTGCGCTTCCGCGCGGCATTGAATGTGACCGAAAATATCGAGGTTTTCGGTCGCCTGGAGAATGCCTTTGATGTCGATTATCAGACCGCAGCCGGATTTGCGACGCCGGGCCAGTCAGCCTTTGGCGGAATACGGTTAAGGCTATAGGCGATTGAGTTGCGCCCAAGGAATTGTTAGAGAACGCCAAATCAGAAGGGAAACCGCATGAACACCGAAACACTGGGTAAAACGACGATCTGGCCCGCATCTTTGGGTGCAACCACCATCATGGGCTGTCTGATGCTGGCCTGTATCTTCCCCTTTGCCGCTTTCGCGACGCTTGCGGCGCTGACGATGAAGCCGCGTAACGGGCTTGCTCTGGTGACATCGGTCTGGGCGGTGAATCAGGCTGTCGGCTTTTTGCTGCTGTCCTTCCCATGGGACGCGCAGGCGGTTGGCCATGGTATTGCCATTTTCGGCGCGACCCTGCTGGCCTTTGGCGCGGCGCATCTGGTACTGCGGCAGAATTTTGCCTCGCTCACGCTGCGGGCAGGGGCCGCACTGGCCGCGGCCTTTGCGGTGCATCAGGTCGCGCTGCGCGCCTATGCCGGATATGGCGGCGGCGCGGAGAATTTCTCCGCAGAGATTATTACAGCGGTCGGTATCAATGACCTGCTATGGTTCACCGGCCTGATCAGCCTGCGCTATATTATCGCCTATATGACCGGGGAAAAGGCAATCAGCCAGATCGCCCCCGCGCAATAGGGCCCGGGCTTGGGGCTATTCGGCCTCAGGCTGGGCACAACGGCTGCGGTCGCCCGCTTCACAGGCGGCAACATCTGCCTGCCATTGCTTCACCGCGGCTTCATAGTCAGCGCGCGCCTTCTCATAGGCTTTGACCGCGGCATCATATTCCGCCAGCGAGCCTGCCCGATCAATCAGCTCGTCGCTCTGTTCGGCGAGCTCGGCATTATATTGCGCTTCCCCTTCAACATTGCGCCGCACCTGCTCGCGCGCCATCTGGGCCTGTTGCTCATTGGCCTGACGACGGGCTTCCTGTTCGGGGGTCAGCGGGGTTTCTGCGCCGGTGTCATCGCCGCTATTCGTCTTATCCTGTGCGGCCAATGGGGGTGTTGCCACCGCTACAGACAATGCGGCGATAGTGAAAATCTGTTGAATCATCATTGTCCTGTCCTCCCTGATGATGGGGCGATGCTATCCGGCCTTGCGCCTGAATCCAACATGGCTGCACATCTTTCCGAAATCTGCCATAAAAGCGACACCTTGCTGTAAAGGTTGCGGTAAGGGGCGCTGCGCTAGACGTGGGCAAAAGGGTAAGTATATGAAAAGCTTTATGGGGCTGTTGCTGCCCCTTTTGCTCAGTGCGACCATGGCCGAGGCCGGGGAAGGAACCGCCAGCGAGTTGGTGCTGCGTGGTGACTTTGCGGTGTCCGGCGTCGTCTTGATTGATGATGACGAAGAGGAGCCGATAACGCTGGTGGTCGATGGCGCCAGCCCCAGCCGACCTATTCTCAATCCCGAACTGGTGGACCGCGCAGATATCGGCAAAAGCATGATTGGCGGCGGTTTTCTGATCGGGCCGATTGAGCTGGATGCCGATACCAAGGTGGTGAAGTACCGGTTTGGCGATCTCGACTGGAAAAGCCGTTCGCTGTGGACGGATCTCAGCTATGCGCCCAACCATGATGGCGGGGTCGGGCCACTGGGCCTGCCGCATGATGTCGTCCGCATCCAATGGCGGCGCGAGCAGGCGGGGGAGAAATTGTGCACTTTCCCGCTTGATAACCGGGGGAGCGCGGTGACCCGGATCGCCATGGGCGAAAAGATCATCGATATCGGCTTCACCCAAAAGAGGGGTAAGTCGTTATCAACAGCAGCAGCAGGGGCGGTGATTGCCGATTTCCATGATGGCGAGTTTGTCGGCGAGAGTGACAGCACCGAAATCGCCTATGGCATAGAACGCCCGATCCGCAAGCTGGCGCTGGCCGAACCGCTGGACCTGTGCGGGGTCTCGCTCGATAGCTTCTATGTCCGCAAATCCGATTTCGGTGATTCATCAGGCATAATCGACGGCGATCTCGCCCGCGCCAATGCGGACAGCAGCGAGATTGTCGTTATGGCGGCCAACGGCAAGAAGGATAAGAACCGCTATTTCCTGACCATCGGCCAGGACGATCTGCAGCATTGTTCATCGGTGACTTATGATAAGGTGGCGAAGGAGATACGGTTGTCTTGTTTCATGAGGCAATAGCGAAGTTATGGTCTAAATACATCGTGAAATCGCCTTGCGATTAAGCCCTTTTGCGATAGTCTTGCCAAATAAAGAATCCCCTGCGCTGTGACTGGCGTAGCGATAATAAGAATGACTGGGTCCGCGTTATGAGTTTATGCTCTGCTGCCTTGGCGTAGCAGAGAGGAGATGCGTGTGTACCGAATAGGAATGACAGATTGGAGGGCGAAGGCAGCGCACCTGCGCGCTTTTCCCATGGCCGCGATGGCCATGCTGCTGACGCTCGCCACGGGCTGCGCCGCGCCTTCCAGCTATTACGGCATTGATCTCACCGCACCGACGCTCACCGATGACGAGAGGGCCATACAGTCCCTCGCCAGTCGCGCACAAGCGGGCGACAAACAGGCGCAGCTTGATCTGGGCATCCGGTTTGAAGAGGGGCGCGGGGTGGCGCGTGACCTTAAGACTGCGCGTAAGCTTTATGAAAGAGCTGCAAAGGACAGTGGTGGGTTGATGTGGGTCTATTCTCCACCCGTTGGCAATGGCTCTAGCGGTCGGGTTGTTCCGCTAAATACCGGTGTGAAGCAAGTGGGGCTGGCTGAAGCTAAGAGCCTGATTCGAAAGTATCTCAAGCATAACAGTATTTTGCGGTTCTTCGTATAATCATACGGATGGAAGCGATGAGCGCCCATGCGGTTGAGCTTTCGATGGATGTTTCCCAGTCTTTGGCGAGGCGTCGGCATCGCCCTAGCCATGCGAAGGTGCGTTCGACGACCCATCGGCGTGGCAGGGCTTGAAAGCCCTTGGTGTGATCGGAGCGCTTGATGATTTCCATGGTCCACGCCCCCATGCCAGCCAACGTAACCCCCAGTTTTTGCCCTGCATATCCTCCGTCAGCAAAGACGTGTCGCAACCAGGGGAAGCGGTGGCGAGTTGCCGCCAGCACATCGACAGCCCCGTCACGGTCTTGAATATCGGCACTGTGGACGAGGACGAAGATCAGGAACCCGCATGTGTCGGTTATGATGTGCCGCTTCCTGCCTTTCACCTTCTTGCCCGCGTCATAACCCGATATTCCACCGCTCTCGGTGGTTTTCACGCTCTGGCTGTCGATCACGCCAGCACTGGGCGAGGCTTCGCGCCCCTCGATCTCGCGCAGGTTCATCACCAGCACCATGTTGAGCGTATCGAACAGGCCAGTGTCCCGCCATGCGTAGAAATAGCGCCGTACCGTCGACACTGGCGGAAAACACTTGGGCAGCAACCTCCATGCACATCCGGCAGAGGCAATATAGAGCAGCGCATTGACCACCTCGCGCATATCCGCCGTCCGCGGCCGACCACCACGCCTCGCCGGGGGAATGAACGGCTCCAGCAACATCCACTCCCTATCCGTCATATCCGATGGATATCGCAAACCTTCCCGGCTATGCTCAGCCCGGGCAATACCAGTCCATGCCATGCTTCACTCCTACTCTTCGCAAAGCAGGTGTGAATCACAAATGGCTGGTATTGTTCAATAACTTTCGGATCAGGCTCTTAGAACCAACGCCTTACCCCTTGCGAAGCACTAGCTGGTGCGACACTGTTGGCAGGATTTTGCTTTCAATCATTGTATTGAAAGAGAGGGCATTGATACTTATTAATAATATACAACAGCTCTATGTCAATCTTCATGTTCAAATATATCTACCTTTAGTATTAAATACTCCAATATAAGCAAAATAAAAAATATTATTAACATATAAATAAATCCATATTCCATATTAATTATATATTTTAATGGAGCACCTATAATTAAAATTAAAAGAATCACATGCAACGTGCTTGCTTTTTTTATAATCAACAAAGTGCCACATCTGTAGCATTGGAATGCTTTGCCACGGTTGAATAAAGACCTCTTGAATTCCACAGGTGATTTGCACTTAGGACAGCAGGGTTTCATATATCTGAACCAACATTCCATGTATAACTAGCGTTATTCGTGAACTCTTTAATGAATTTCACTGTTCCAGCTTTTGCTTCCAAGCTACATTCTCTATCATTAATCTGATCTCTGGCTAATAAAGAAAATTCTAGACATAATGCCTTGTGCGCCCTGTTGATCTTCATGCTATTCAATACATTATCTTCGAAGATAAAGAGCTGTCGTACCGTATCCTTTATAACTGTGCGCGAAGTAGTCATCTCGCTAATCATAAATGCGAAGCAACCGTCTGATTTATAGGATTTCTTGACGGATAGAACGACACCTTTTTGAAAACGTAATTCCTGCAATATCATCACCGTCATCAGTGAATGATAATAATCATAGTAAATACCATCATCATACATCGTATGATTGCATATATTTAATATATTGTCATTTCTATCAAGCTCGCTATGTCGTGTATTACTGCTAAAATTAGAATCTTCTCCATGCATTGGATAAGACAAATAAATATCTTCATAACTACCCGGCATAAATTCTGCATAGTGGTTATTTTTACACACTCTAGTGAAAGTTGACATGCTTGCCCAGTAATCAATAGAGACTCTGTGACTTACTAAGCTTATATCCTCGTTTTTTCTCCCCATATTAGCACAGAATAGGTTTTGCGCAAACTTAATGTGCTCCGTAAATTCTTCATCATTTAATTTTAAGAATGATTCTTTGTATGATTGCAGTATATTATTATCAATTTCCTCATTTATTCTAGCAATAAATCCAAGCTTACTTATTGGAGTGAAGTGTATTTGCGATTTACCATCAATTTTACCTGAAATATAGTGCCATAGTGCTAAATTTTTAATAGTCTTTGTCCCATCAAGGTCGTCTTGCGGGGCCGCATTAAAATATACTGCGCTTGGTTGATTACGACCTTCAATAAAATCTGTACCCTTAATTGCAAGGTTCGAGGATTCACGATTGTTCGATATATTTAATCTGTCATATAATATAGAGTCTCCACTCTCATATATGACACTTATTGAGTCAATGATCAGGTCTTCAGCGTTGACATCCAATTGATCTGGAAGCCGAAGGCAATTTCCGATAAGATAGTTGCCATTATCACCCTTCAATGACGCAGTTAACTGACCAAGATCATGAGATGGTTTGGACAGGCGTTTAATCTCAGCGTTAACAACACGAATCTCTTGGCTAACGATTTCTCTAGCCGGCGTTGTGCCTAGAGCTTTTTGAATGCTTTCGAGAGCACTAATTACTCCAGCTCTTGCACCGCCAACCTTTACAATGATTATAATCGAATCGGGAGAGGTAAAGCCATTTACTGAGAACCCAAAGTCCAATTGAGATAAAAGCAATTCTTCAAAGATTTTTCTCCCTAGAATATGTTCAAATAAATGAGAATTCCCACATACTGAATCTCTATCTGACCAATTACCGCCACGGAGATCAACTATAATTGTGCTTATACCATTATTTGATTCATCAATGATTTCAGACAGATCGTATTTTGATGAGTTCGGAGATTGGCAATCAAAAGATAATAGTAGGCAGGACAATATAGATAAAATGATTCTATATATAAGATGCCTACTATTATCACTATTCATTGTTGCACATTCTTTATTTAGGGTATCGGAATATGGTTAAGGTGTGGTCCGCCAACTTCTCTATTATAAGGGTTTTCAGGAAGCCCTAACATTCCTCTATATAATTCTATGGGATTGTTATAGGTGCCGGGTTTGATATTAGAATTTTCTTTTATAAATTGTTCAATCTGCTCATCAGCATATGATTGAAAATCTCTGTTTAGATCACCGAGAGCACCTATCCATTGTACAACATGGTTAGCTGCGTATTCTGCAGTGAAGCCTGCAGCTAATGCCACTGTAGCCGAGGCACCTGCCGAAGCCACAGCCGCACCAACCGTTATACCAAATACTACGTGGTAAGCTTCTCTAATGTTTTTATCACCAGTAGCTACTTCACCTAGGGTAATGCCTAAATCTATACCTGCATAAAGATCACCTAACCCCTTTATAAGATCAGATGCAGTAGTAATGCTTCCATCTGGCAATTCTATACGCTGATCACCGCCATGCTTATCTGCTATATCTTGAATGACAGCGAGAATTCCTTCTATCGCCGTTTTTGTTGCATCGATTTGCTCTTGAGTAGAGGGCTGATTCTCTTCAGGAGCAAATTGTAATTACGGTGACACTTGCAATAACCCCGAAATACATTCTCTAAACTGCGCCTCCGCGTGAGGATGTTCCCATATTTCTGCCGCTTGAGAGTGTCCCTTTCGTAACTTCTATTCTTGTGGCAGTCGCAATAACCCCTGATTACAACTTCGCGTCTTTCGGCTTTGGCCCCCTTTTGCCGGGCCGGAGCTTGCAGTCCAGCTTGGCCTCCATATCGTCGAGCCATTGCTCCGAGCCGATAGGGCGGCCCAGCGTTTCAGCTTTGCGGAGCGCGGCATAGGTCATCTCCTCGTCAAAATCCTCGCCGAGAAACGCCTTGAAATCGCCCACCCGCTCCAGCGCCGGGGCGGTTTTGACAAAGCGATCATCCTTGCCCGCAATCAATGCCCGGGTGCTCGACCATGGCCAGTCCTCGGCGCGGCTGACCAGCTTTGCACGCACCGGATTGAGCGCGACATAGCGCAATGCTGCGACAAAATGCGTCTCATCCATCGCCACCGATCCATAGCGCCCCTGCCATAAATGCCCGGTCACCCGCATGCGCGCATTGATATAGCCGGTGTAATGGCGGTGCGCCTTGCGAAAGGTACGCCACAGCCCATCCTCATCCGATGGCGTGATGATGATATGCACATGATTGGGCATCAGGCAGTAAGACCAGATTTCTGCCCGCGCCTCTGCGGCGGCATCGGCGAGCAGATCGAGATAAAGCGCATAGTCATCATCCTCGAAAAACACCTGCTCACGCCGATTGCCGCGCTGGGTGACATGATGCGGTATGCCGGGAATAACAATACGGGGGAGACGAGCCATGGGCAGGGGCTAGGCGAAATAAGGGGTTGTTGCAAGTGTCACCATAATACCTACGTTTCTGTCACAGGTGAAAACCGCCTATTTTCGCTTCACATATTGCCCGTCAAAAACAGTCGTCCATGTCTTTTCGCCATCGGTTGATTGCTCCCAATGCTGTCGCACCGAGCCATCGTCATCGGGCGTCCAGGTAACGCGATTGACGGGTGATCCCTCAACATAGCCGGGCCAGTTTTTGTTGCTCAGCACCATCGCGCCGGCATCATTGACGCCGCCTTCAATATAGAGCGCATTGCCGTCCAGACCCATCCATGTCTGATGCCAGATGTCGCGGGCGGCGTCGTAAAAGCTCATGCTCATCCCGCTATAACCGCCCTTGGTGCTATAACTCTCGCGGATGACACAGCCGCCATGCATATTTTCGATTGTGTTGATGGCCGTAGGGGCTTCCCGGCCCGCCGGAGTGACGTCCCATTCGCCAAGCCAGAAATCAAAGGCGCGATGTGCTTCGGTGGAGCAGGGTGGGGGCGGCTTTGGTGTGGCTGCTGTGCTGTTTTGCTGCGCCAGTGCAGTGCTGCCGAATGAGAGCAGAAGTGCGCCTGTGAAAGCCGAACCGGCCAGCGCTTTGCGAAAGTATAGATGTGATTTGTCCATGGTTCCTCCCCTTTTTCAGAGGAGCATCGCGCATTCCTGCCGATCTGCAACCGGATTTCGACCAGCCCTATATGGACGGATATAAGCAGCATCGGGCATTGCATTTTCGCACGCCAATCGCCATTTCTTTGCCTATCAGGGGATAGGCGCATAGCCGCGCTTGCCATCAGAACATTTATGGAACATAAGGTCGTTCGGGCCGAATGTTGGACTGTCGGAAAGAGCTGCCATGTCTCTCACAAAGATCAGCGTGCGCGGGGCGCGTGAGCATAACCTTCAGGGCGTGGATATTGATCTGCCGCGCGACAAGCTGATCGTCATTACCGGCCTGTCGGGCAGCGGTAAATCGTCGCTGGCGTTCGATACCATCTATGCCGAGGGGCAGCGGCGTTATGTCGAGAGCTTATCCGCCTATGCGCGGCAGTTTCTCGAGATGATGCAGAAGCCCGATGTCGAGCATATCGAAGGCCTCTCGCCGGCGATCTCGATCGAGCAGAAGACCACCAGCCGCAATCCGCGTTCCACTGTTGCCACCGTCACCGAGATTTATGACTATATGCGGCTGTTATGGGCGCGCGTCGGTGTGCCCTATTCGCCCGCGACCGGCGAGCCGATAACCGCGCAGACGGTCAGCCAGATGGTCGACCGGGTCAAGCAGCTGCCGGAAAAGACGCGGCTCTATCTGCTCGCCCCGGTGGTGCGCGGCCGCAAGGGTGAATATCGCAAGGAGCTGAAAGAGTGGCAGAAAGCGGGCTTTGCCCGCGTCCGCGTCGATGGCGAGTTTTATGATATCGAGGAAGCGCCTGCGCTCGACAAGAAATACAAGCATGACATTGAGGTGGTGGTCGACCGGCTGGTGGTGCGCGATGATGACAGTATGGACACGCGGCTGGCGGACAGCTTTGAGACCGCGCTGAAGCTGGCGAATGGGCTGGCTTATGTTGATCTGGCCGAGGGGACGGTTGCAGAGGCTATGGCCCAAAAGCCGTTCGTGTCGAGCGAAGTCGAGACACCGGAGAGCGGCATCTCGACTTCGCTCGATGCGAACGGGGAAGGGAAAGTCAGCGCCCAGGGACAGAAGATGAAAGGCACCGGCGTCCCGGACAACCGCATCATTTTCTCCGAACGCTTTGCTTGCCCCGTCTCCGGCTTCACCATTGAGGAAATCGAACCGCGGCTATTCTCGTTCAACGCCCCGCAGGGCGCGTGCCCGGCCTGCGATGGCATTGGCGAGAAGCAATATTTTGATCCCGATCTTGTCGTTCCGAATCCGGAGCTTACCCTCAAACAAGGCGCCATCGCGCCCTGGGCCAAGTCCAACCCGCCATCGCCCTATTATATGCAGGTGCTGACCAGCCTCGCCGACCATTTCGGCTTTGATCTCACCACGCCGTGGAAGGATATGGAGGCGCAGGACAAGGACGTGATCCTCACCGGCACCGGCGGCCTGCCGGTGACGCTGACCTTCAAGGATGGCAAAAAGAGCTATCAGGTGAAAAAGCCGTTTGAGGGCGTGATCGGCAATCTCAACCGCCGCCTGCTGCAGACCGACAGCGCCTGGATGCGCGAGGAGCTGGCGAAATTCCAGACGGCGCAGCCCTGCGAAGTGTGCCATGGCGCGCGGCTCAAGCCCGAGGCGCTGGCGGTCAAGATTGCCGGCGAGGATATCTCCATCTCCACCCGGCGCAGCGTCGGCGATGCGCTCGCCTGGTTTGAGGTGCTGGAGGACAAGCTTACCGACCAGCAGAAACAGATCGCCAAGCCGATCCTCAAGGAGATTATCGAGCGGCTCGGCTTCCTCAATAATGTCGGCCTTGACTATCTCAATCTCGACCGCAAATCGGGTACGCTTTCCGGCGGCGAGAGCCAGCGCATCCGTCTCGCCAGCCAGATCGGCAGCGGCCTGTCGGGCGTGCTCTATGTGTTGGATGAACCCAGCATCGGCCTGCACCAGCGTGACAATGACCGGCTGCTGGTGACACTCAAACGCCTGCGCGATCTCGGCAACACTGTCATCGTCGTCGAGCATGATGAAGACGCCATTCGCCAGGCCGATTATATCGTCGATCTCGGCCCCGGCGCGGGTGTGCGCGGCGGCGCGGTGGTGGCGGAAGGCACGCTGAAACAGATCCTCAAATCGAAAAAATCGCTCACCGCCGATTATCTGACGGGCCGCAAGGAAATCGCCGTCCCGAAACAGCGGCGCAAGGGCAATGGCAAAAAGCTGACAGTGCATGGCGCGCGCGCCAACAATCTGCAGAATGTCACCGCCTCGGTGCCGCTCGGCACCTTTACCTGCGTCACCGGCGTGTCGGGCAGCGGCAAGTCCAGCTTCACCATCGACACGCTTTATGCCGGCGCGGCGCGCGTGCTCAATGGCGCGCGGATTATCGCGGGCAAGCATGACAGGATCACCGGGCTGGAGCATTGCGACAAGGTGATCGATATCGACCAGTCGCCGATTGGCCGCACCCCGCGCTCCAACCCCGCCACCTATACCGGCGCCTTCACCAATATCCGCGACTGGTTTGCCGGCCTGCCCGAGGCGCAGGCGCGCGGCTACAAGCCGGGGCGGTTCAGCTTCAACGTCAAGGGCGGCCGCTGCGAGGCGTGTCAGGGCGATGGCGTCATCAAGATCGAGATGCACTTCCTGCCCGATGTCTATGTCACCTGTGAGGAATGCGGCGGCAAACGCTATAATCGCGAGACGCTGGAGGTGAAATTCAAGGGCAAGAGCATCGCCGATGTGCTCGACATGACGGTCGAGGACGCAGTCAGCTTCTTCAAGGCGGTGCCGCCGATCCGCGACAAGATGGCGATGCTGAACGAGGTGGGGCTGGGCTATGTCAAGGTCGGCCAGCAGGCGACAACGCTCTCGGGCGGCGAGGCGCAGCGGGTGAAACTCGCCAAGGAACTCTCCAAACGCTCGACCGGCAAGACGCTCTATATCCTTGATGAACCGACCACCGGCCTGCATTTCGAGGATGTGCGCAAGCTGCTGGAAGTGCTGCACCGGCTGGTGGAACAGGGCAACAGCGTGGTGGTCATCGAGCATAATCTCGACGTGATCAAGACGGCGGACTGGGTGATTGATCTCGGGCCGGAAGGCGGCGTGAAAGGCGGGCAGGTGGTTGCCGAGGGGACGCCGGAGGATGTGGCTGAGGTGAAGGGGAGCTTTACCGGGGAGTATTTGAAGGGGATGTTGGCGAAGTGAACCAAAGGTCAAGCCCAAGGCGATAGTAGATTTGCAAAGAAGCGTTTTGCTGTTGAAAGTTATTCGAACGGTGTTGCGTATCTTCGAAGATGCCTTGAGACATTCTTTATGATCAGAGATGACACACTCGCAGAAATCGGTATCGCGATATTACGCAGAGCTTGGTCCGATGCTCTAGCCAGTGAAAAATTGGATTCTACCTCTAAAATCGCCAACGATATTGATACCGTGTTTAATGCCAATACGGGCAGTTACGGGAAAGCCGCCATTGTGCAGACTTTGGGCAAGGCTTCTGATCTTAGTCTGGATGCTCTGGCAGTGCAGAAAGGCGGTGAAGATGAAACAGCTTGGGATGCGCGGACCTTTGCTAGAGGTACTTTCGTTGAGTGGAATGAAGAGGCAAACCGACCATTTGCGCACTCATCCGATCCATATGTCAGTAACCCATTGCGTATCCGCAGGTTTGATAGCAACGCTAGGTCAAAGGCTCGAGACAAGGCGGGCTTTGATGCTCTAGTAAACATACTGGAGGAAGTAAATCAGGCCGAAACTAGCGAAGGGGCCTATGATTATGTGTTTGAGGTGCTGCTTGGACTGAGACGATATTTAGCTGATAAATCAGTTGAGTATCCTCTCCCAAAACGAGCAAGTCTCAAGAACGTACTTGAAGCAACTGATGGATACTTAGCTGAGAGATCAGGCGGTGCCCGCTTACAAGCAATCGTTGCGGCCTTATTTAGTTGTTTAAGTGAAGCTGGGTTGAAGATTAGTGATGTAACTACCGCGCACATCAATTCCCCTGACGCGGGTGCTTCGCGAGGCGGAGATGTCGAATTTCGTGGATTCGATGGAGGCTTTACCATCGAGGTTAAGGATCGGCCACTATCAAGAGATGATTTTCTTGCATCCATCGAAAAAGCTAGAATTGCAGAAATTTCGGACCTCATGTTTGTTGTTCGAAGCGGGCATATTTTAGGCAAAGGGTTAGACGAAAGTTTTTTGACGTCTGAAACAAGCCGTCAGTTCTCTTCGGGCCTCAATCTTTATATTGAATCTTTTGACAACTTTGCTCGTATTGCACTTTCGCTCATAGGCGAGAGCGGCAGGAGAACTTTCCTACAGAAAGTAGGAGAAGCACTTGAACTACAATCTGCTGACATAAGCCACAAATGGGCTTGGGCAAAGATCGTAAAGTTGCTATAGATTCACTTTCTGTTCTACAGGTGGTAGGAATATGGGTTCTGCAATAGATATCTTTTCCGGTGCGGGCGGACTTTCACTCGGACTGCAAAAAGCAGGTTGGGACGTTCAGGCGGCTATAGAGTTTGATCAAACAGCCTCTGAAACTCACAGGAAGAATATACCTGAATCTGAACACATTTGTGCTGATGTCAGAGATGTCGCATTTCGAAAATATTTTAACATCGATTTGATTGCCGGAGGCCCACCATGCCAGCCATTTTCAGTAAGTGGGAAAAGGCTTGGGCAATTCGATTTACGAGATATGGTTCCACAGTTTGTTCGTGCAGTCGCCGAAGCTAAGCCAAAGGCCTTCTTGATGGAAAATGTCGCTGGCTTAACTAACAGGCGTTTCAGATCCTATCTCGATGAAAAAATAAATGATTTACACTCCCTCGGCTACACTGTTTTTTCAAAGGTTCTGAATGCTGCCGACTATGGTGTTGCGCAGAAGAGAAAACGATTGATGCTTGTTGGCATAAGAAGCGATCAAGATGGAATATTCCATTTTCCTCAAGAAACTCATGGCGATGATGCTGACTTTCCTTTTTATACCACAAGTCAGTGCCTTAAAGATGTTCCCGATGATGTACCAAATAAAGCGAAGGTGGTTTTCTGCAAAAACCCAGTACTTCGTAAATCTCCTTATGCTGGGATGCTTTTTAACGGCAAGGGACGCCCACTAGAATCGGATGGTCTAGCGCATACGATTCCTGCTAGTGCAGGAGGAAATAGAACTCATATTCTCGACCCACTAAACCTGATTCCAGCATATCATGCTTGTCTTATGAAGGGAGAGAAACCAAGGACAGGTGAGTTGCAAGAAGTCCGTAGGATAACGGTGAGAGAGTCAGCCCGGATACAATCTTTTCCAGATAACTTTGAATTTGTGGGTCGACAGAGTTCCAGGTATTCCCAAGTTGGAAACGCAGTGCCTCCTAAACTTGCTTATGAGATGGGAAATGCCTTAGCTCAGTCTATCTTATAGTTGTTGTAGCAACAGCTTGCTATCTTCCGAGGCTCAGCAGCATGTCCTACACCTCCAATCCCTGATATCCTCGCCCAAGCTCTTTCATACTGTTGATCCGGTGCTGCGATTTTTCCGCCTTTGGGGGCAAAACTGTCACCCTGCGCTCTCACCGCGCGGCTTTGTGTTTATCCATTGTTTTCCAGTGGGGTAGCGATGTTGGACAGGCCTGATCCGGCCAAAAACCATGGGTGACAGACTGTCACTTGTGTCACTTAGGAGCGTGTCCTGAAGGGCGGGATACATTGTCATCGTGTCAGGAGGTGTGCTGGATAGGAGCGGCGTGCAGGATGGGCTGGTTGCCCATGCAAGCGACGTGACGACGCCAGCGCGCCTCCTGGCACGACCCCTGCGGGGCGGGCCGCTTTTGGCCCAGTGCTTCGTTGCTCGTCAGTCACTATGCTAGGGTCAGGACCCATTAATCGCATGGATCGAGATGGCGTGCTGCGGGATGAGCTGCAAGGAGAGGCGTGCAGCCAGGCAGTTATCCTGCCTGCAATCGCATCGACGCAGCAGATCGCCCGCAGCACGCCACCGCGCAGCGGCTTGGCCAGAAAAGGCCAACTCGTCGTCGCTCAATCGTCCCATAGAACCACTATGCTCCTCATTCGCTCCTATATCTGGCCTTTTCTGACCAAGTCTCGACCATGCGCTTAATGAGTCCTGACCCTCGGGCACGGCTCCTTCCTCGCGCCTCGCTCTGGGCCAAAATCGGCTCCGTGCCAACGCATCCCGCCCTTCAGGACACGCTCTGTGTAGGGTTTTCGCGCGGCGGCGCGGCGGCGCGGAGGGGAAGGCCGGGCGGCGAACGACCTGTCTCATAGGTGTGAACTTTGTGAACTTAAGGGCAGGCGCTATTGGGGCGTTATACCTATTATCGTCGGCCCCGGGCAGGCGGAGCCTAGGCTTTTTTGACTTACGCAAAGACGCGAAGGCGCAAAGAAGGTTACTATTTGCACGACCTCTTTGTGTCTTTGCGTCTTTGCGTGAAACCATAGCCCTGGCCCCGCCTGCGCGGGGCCGACGAGATAGCATAAGTCGTGATCCTAAACGCCTGCGGCGCTTGACAGTTGGGTAGGCCTCTCGACTTCGCTCGAGGCGAGCGGAGGGGTGGGGTGTCCTTCGTGCGCTTAAAAATCTTCGCGTCCTTCGCGAGAAACCGAGATCGGAGACGGCGCTTTCCACGGGCACGGCGCAAGTGGCGAACCCCACCCCGCTGCGACTAACCGCCTTCGCTGATGCTTTGCCGCTAAGTCTCACTGCCCCTCCCTCAAGGGGAGGGGAGATGGTTGCATTGTTAAGCGGAGCGGGCGCTCCCCTCGGCCGACCCCCTAAACCCGCCGAAATCCCGGGCGTTTGGCGGCGATTACCGGGCGGAAGCGGGTATAGACATGGTGTTCGTCCAGCGGTTTGAGCACGGTGTCGTCCCAGTTGCGGGCATTGGTGGCGCTGTCGTTTTTGGCGGCGAAGCTGGCCGGGTCGAGCGGTTCTTCGCTGCGCAGGCCAAAGGCGGTGCGGTTGCGCTCTTGCCGGGTCCAGCGGACCTCGGCGCTGACGCTCGCCCGGTCGTGCAGGCATAGCTGCACCGTGTCCCCGGCGCTCAGCTTGGCATCGGTGATGCCGCCCATGCCATGGGTTGAAACATTGCGGATATTGGCGTCGATCAGACCAAAGCGCGGATGATCGAGCCGTAGCCGCATCAGTCGAGAGCTGCGCGGTTCGGCCTGATTGCGCGCCTGTTGCTGCGCGCTATCCTCTGTCTGGCGATCGTCCGGACCGGGTGGCGAAGGGGCGGCGGGTGGTGTGGACGCGCCAAAGCCCAGAGCCCGGCCATGGGGCGGCTGATGCGGTGATGCAGATCGGGCGAAAACGCGCGACATGGGGGTCCTCAAGCAAGTGTCTTGCGACAATGTCCCCACATGTCTTGCGTCACGCTATAGCAGCGCGGTGTTAACAGGCGGTAAAGGCGGGGCGATTTCTTGCGGCGACGCCAAGGCGCGGTGTTTGACGCACAGGGTGCGGCGCGATAACAGCTTTTGGTGAAGGCGGCGCTGGGCGTTGCTGCACCCTTGGGGAGACTGTCCGAGTATGAGCGATGCCAAGATGATCTATGTCCTGAACGGGCCCAATCTCAATCTGCTCGGCCTGCGCGAGCCGGAGGTTTATGGCTCGGAAACGCTCGACGATATTGCCGCGATGCTGGAGGACAGGGCGGGCGAACTGGGGCTGGAGATTGACTTGCGCCAATCCAACCATGAGGGGCATTTGATCGACTGGCTGCATGAGGCGCAGGGGGCGGGGGCGAAGGCGGTGTTGCTCAATGCCGGGGCCTATACCCATACATCAATCGCGCTTTATGACGCGATCCGCGCGATTAATGTACCGGTGATTGAGGTGCATCTCTCCAACCCAGCGACGCGCGAGGATTTTCGCCATGTGAGCTGGGTAGGCCGCGCGGCACAGGCTTCGGTCTCCGGGCTGGGGGCAGGGTCTTATATGGCAGCGCTGGAAGCGGCGGCGAAGCTGTAGGATGGGTTCACGCGGAGACGCGGGGGCGCGGAGAATGTACAAACTCCCTTCGCCCTGAGCTTGTCGGAGTCGAAGACGGTGCGGAGCTCCACGGCCGTCCTTAACTTTTGGACAAGACAATACAGGGCTTCGACAAGCTCAGCCCGGACAGTCAAAAGAAAACTTCTCCGTGTCTCCGCGCCTCCGCGTGAGAATGTTTGGCAGGCGAATACCGCTTAGGACTTGTCATAACGGCTCCAAAGCGGGCATAGGCGATTGAAACATAACAGACGCACGGCAACGGACGGGCGCAAGCAGTTGAAGGGACAGGTATGGGCGACAATAGCAAGACGCGGGAAAATGACGGCATTCGCATCGATTCCGCCCTGGTGCGTGAGCTGGCCGAGCTGTTGGGGGAGACCGATCTCAGCGAGATTGAGGTCGAGGATGGCGATCGCAAAATCCGTGTTGCCCGCAATCTGACCGCAGCCCCGGTTGCAGCGGTTGCTGCCGCTCCAGCACCGATGGCTGCGCCTGCACCGGCAGCGGCTCCGGCGGCTGCAGCTGAGGCTGCCGCGCCCGCTGCTGACACCGCCAATGCGGTCAAGGCGCCGATGGTCGGCACCGCTTACCTCGCGCCATCGCCCGAGGCTGACCCATTTGTGCAGGTCGGCGACACGGTGAAGGAAGGCGATAATCTGCTGATCATCGAGGCGATGAAGGTGATGAACCCGATCACCGCTGATCGTTCGGGTACGGTGAAGGCGGTGCTGGTCGAGGACAGTCAGCCGGTGGAATTTGACCAGCCGCTGGTCGTGATCGCGTGAGGCGCTGAGCCATGGCTATCGAGAAAATCCTGATCGCCAATCGCGGCGAAATCGCGCTGCGCATCCACCGCGCGGCGCATGAAATGGGCATCAAGACGGTAGCGGTGCACTCCACCGCTGACGAAATGGCAATGCATGTGCGGCTGGCGGATGAGGCAATCTGTATCGGCCCGCCGCCAACGCGCGAGAGTTATCTCAACATCCCGGCGATCATCTCGGCAGCAGAAATCAGCCATGCCGATGCGATTCATCCGGGCTATGGCTTTCTGTCGGAAAACGCCAAATTTGCCGATATTGTTGAGGCGCATGATATCGCCTGGATCGGCCCCAAGCCTGAACATATCCGCACCATGGGTGACAAGGTGCAGGCGAAAAAGACCGCTGGTGAGCTGGGCCTACCGCTGGTGCCGGGCTCTGATGGTGCGTTGGATTCGCCCGAAGAGGCGCGCAAGCTGGCGGCGGAGATTGGCTATCCGGTGCTGATCAAGGCGGCATCGGGCGGCGGCGGTCGCGGGATGCAGGTGGTGGAGAGCGAAGACCAGCTTGAGGGCCTGATGCAGCAGGCATCGACCGAAGCGGCGGCAGCCTTTGGCGACCCGACCGTCTATATGGAAAAATATCTCGGCAATCCGCGCCATATCGAGTTTCAGGTCTTCGGCGATGGCGAGGGTAATGCAGTGCATCTGGGCGAGCGCGATTGCTCGCTGCAACGACGGCACCAAAAGGTGCTGGAAGAGGCACCGTCGCCGGTGATCACCGAGAAACAGCGCAGCGAGATGGGCGATATCATCGTCAAGGCCATGTCCGATATGGGCTATCGCGGTGCGGGGACGATCGAGTTCCTCTACGAGGATGGTGAGTTCTACTTTATCGAGATGAACACCCGGCTTCAGGTCGAGCATCCGGTGACCGAGGCGATTACCGGCATTGATCTGGTGCGCGAGCAGATCCGTATTGCCGCTGGTAAGCCATTGAGCTTCACCCAGGATGATGTGCAACTGCACGGCCATGCGATTGAATGCCGCATCAATGCCGAAGACCCGGAGACCTTTGCACCCTCACCGGGCAAGGTCACCGGCTATCATCCGCCAGGCGGTATGCATGTCCGTGTCGATAGCGGATTGTATCACGGTTATACCGTGCCGCCCTATTATGACAGCATGATCGCGAAATTGATCGTATATGGATCGAATCGTGATAAATGTATGATGCGATTGCGCCGTTCTTTGGAAGAATATGTCATTGAGGGGATGAAAACAACCATCCCTTTGCATCAGGCACTGCTTGATGACCCCGAATTCCAAGCGGGTGACTATACCATCAAATGGTTGGAGCAATGGCTCGAGAAGCGCCAAAACTAGCGCTTTGACGAGACAATTGAAAAGGCCCAGCGACCGATATGGAAGCTGGGCCCAAATGAACCATTTAAGATTCTATTTCGCAGGCTTAGTCCGAAATCGACTGTCCGTCCTCATTCGATCGTACGCTTGAAAAGTAATTATCAAGCCGCTTTTTGCCTTCTTGCGACAGTTCTACAAATACTCGGCGCAAGTCATGCTGATCACGCTTGCGTACAATCAAGTCATTCTTTTCAAGAATATTGAGCCAGCGCAGCGCTGTAGTTGAAGGTACGCAGGAAGCAATACATGCTGATGACACACTGACTTGGCGGTGCTCCAGCGATGCGACATAAAGATCCAACAAAATGTCCCAAGCTGGATCTGCAAACATGTCAGCATCAAAAAAACTAAAGCGACGATGGCGCGCTTTTATGATTTTCTTGATCTCTCTGACATAGGCTTCCGTATTATATGTCAAAGCCTGATTTGTATTCAGAGACTCTACGTTGGCATTGTAGGACTGAAGAGAACTTGATGACGATTTGTTGCTATCTATAAAATCAATGGACGATTGCAGCTGGTTTTTGAGTTTATCTATACTGTCAAGCAGAGCCGAAAGTTCGTTCTGTTTTTCACTGAGCTCATCCTGCTGCAGGTTGGGTATTGATCTTTTAAGCATATCACTATCCACTATTGGGTAATCAAAAGGCACTAAATTTGGTCTGATATGGTAATAGTCCAAAATCGTTTCAAATAATAGACCAATCTCGTAATATAATGATCCATTAAGGTTGTAAAATCGTGAAAATAGAACTTCGTTACTCGCGGAGGAAATTTCATTATTAATAATGCCGCATTAAGTTTCTTTGGTATCTATAGTTCACCCTCTTTATAAAGGCTGGCCTGTTTGCGGGTTGGGTTCAGTAAGTAAGCAAGAGGGGGAGGTCTCTCGTTTGGCTGGATCGATGTCTGATGGCATGCGTGTTTCAATCCTCCTATTGCCGTTAAATATGGTCTGACATCGCTGCGGATTTGTATCTGCGAAGCCGTGGCTTTACGGTCGTATATGATCCAGATTGAGCTCCTGCGCATTTGTCCTAAAGTCCCAGCCAATTCGGTTTTGCATTCGCTAACAAGGCAAATCGCGCAGACACGGTCGGGCTCCAATAACGTCGCAATGATCGTTCAGGTTGGAGAGCGATGCACTCATCTTAGGCCCAAAATTTAGTCAATAGTCTGCGGTTCAGAGCCCAAGCTTTCAGGATATTATACAGCAAAACGCCGTTAAGTTACATTTTGCTAGCTTGAAATTTACGTGGCAAAGTAGTGAATTTACATCACTTTATATTGCCGGAGCGCACAGTTCCGCGGTGCGCTATTTTATGAGTTTGGCGGCTCTCTGCTGCCATGCCGCCGCAAGCCGCGGGTGTGTTGCAAGCACCTGCAGGGCTTCTGGCTGCTCCTTATGTTTGCCACCTATCAGGACCGCGAAAAGGCGCTTGATGCTCCAATCCCCGTCACCTTGCTCTAACAGAACAAGGTCATCATCTGGATTAACATATCCGGGCGTGACCACGCGGGCATATAGCCCGCATCGTCCGCTTGCGATGATCGCAGCCATTATACCTTGCTTTCCTTTGACGCCGAAGCGGTGGTCCAGCTTCCAGCATGGCTGGCGTCCATGGCTTATCTCTATGACCGCTTCCCCGATGCCGAAGCGATCGCCCAGATATGCCTTGTCCTCCGTCAGTCCCTGGACAGTGATGTTTTCGCCAAACGCTGCTGGGCCATTCAGCAAGGAATGATCGCCCAATTGCTGCCGCCACCAAGCATAATGATCTTGGGGATAGAGATGGACCGCTTTGTCAGCGCCGCCATGATGAATCGGATCGGCGACTTCATCATCGGCAAAGCCTTCTGGCCCCAGCCATTGCGGCTCACGCACCGGCGTTTTCGCAATCGCGCTCAGGGTGCCGTCCGCACGAAATGGCCGAGCCTTGCCGACATTCAGACTAGTGATTGCAAATCTAGGTTGATGTAAAGGCATATCGATAGACAAAAGCTATTGGACTGTGGTGGTGAAATTTTGGACCGATATTCAGTTTCAGTGTTATTAACATGAACAGACGGCAACTTGATGGTTCAGTAAAACGACACTGCCACATTGCTAGAGAGATGTTAACAGTCGGTACCGAAAGGGCCGCGCTTAACAGGAGACAGATGATGAAACAGTTACGTATAGTCGCACTGCTTACCGCGACCTTCCTTTCACCGCTTTTGGCGGGACAGGCTGTGGCTGCGTCGAGCGTCAGCAATGCGCAAGGTCTCCAGACAGTCAGCATCCCGGCCTCTTCCCCTGCCGGGATGCTGATGCTTGATATGCAGGACCGCGCAGAATTTCAGCGTCGCCGAGGCGGTGGCGCACGAGCACGCGGTGGCCGCAGCGGCGCTCGTTCTCGGGGCGGTCGCAGCGGTGCACGTTCGCGTGGTGGTGGCGGCAGAAACAATTTTCGCGCCCGTGGTGGCGGTGGCCGCAATGCAACGCAGCGTCAAGCGAGGCGCGGCGACCGCAGTCGCGCTAGAGGCAATCGCAACGCCCGCCGTGACAATCGCTGGTCGGGTCGTGACTATCGGGGTGACGAGCGCCGGATACAGCGGATGGACCGTGTTGGCAGAGGCCAGCAGCGCCGCGGTTTCCGTCAGGACAGGCGGGGAGCACGGCAGGATCAACGCGGTGCGAGACAGGATCGGCGCGGAGCACGTCAGGATCAGCGCGGCTTTCGTCAGGATCGTCGAGGAGCGCGTCAGGATCGCCGCTTCCGCGATGGCGTAGATGTACGCGATTTCCGCCAGGGCCGCAGAGGCTTTCGCGGTGACCGTCGAGGGTTCCGTGGTGACCGTAGAGGCTTCCGCGGCGATCGTCGGGGTTTCCGGGGCGACCGTAGAGGTTTTCGAGGAGATCGCCGGGGCTTCCGGGGTGATCGTGGAGGACGCGCAGATCGTCGTGCGTTCCGTGCCGGGCGTCAGTTCCAGCGTGGGCGCGACTTTCAGCGTGGCCGTGATTTCCGCCGCGGTGCGCGGTGGAACCGTCGGGCATGGCGTGGCAACCCCCGGTTTAACTGGCGCGCGCATCGTCGCCTGAACCGGGGTCTGTTCCGGGCCGGGTTTTACCGTCCGCCCTTTGCCGGGTTTGGCTTCCGCCGGGTGAATGTCGGTTTCTTCCTGGGCGCACCATTCTTCGCGCAGCGGTTCTGGATCAATGATCCCTGGGCGTTCCGTCTGCCGCCGCCGCTCTTTGGTCAGCGCTGGGTGCGCTATTTTGACGACATGCTGCTCGTCGATATCCGCACCGGCATGGTGATCGACGTGATCCCCAATTTCTACTTCTGATTGCCAATCCCCTTCTGGCAACTATCCTCGCCCTCCAGTCCTACTGGGGGGCGCTTTTTTCTACCTGCGCCGCCTCTTCATCGGTTTCTGATGCCTGTGCAGCCTGACGCTCCCGTTCGAGTCGCGCGGCCTCGCGTGCTTTGGCTGCATATTCATGGTCAAATTCGGGCAGCTTGGAAAAATCGACGATATAGGCCGGTGGCTTTGGGCAGGGCGGGACGAAGCATAATCCACCTACCGTGGCCTTGCCCTTGAAGATTCCAGGTCCGGCAACATCGGGTGCTGGTGGCGGTCCTCCCATTGCGGCGCGGCTAGTGGTCGAGGGTGGCACACGATATTTTGCTCCGTCTTCAATTTGTGCGCATACCACCACCACATCATCATCCGGGTCCTGTTCGGGGCATTTGGGGCGAGGTTTGATCGCAGTTGTGCGCTGACGGGCGCGCTCAATCATCTCTTTAACGGTGAGCTCTGGCTTGTCGTCAGAATCGACCGTTTGCGCGGCATTTTGTGCAGTGGCTGGCAAGCTATCGAACAATAGCAACGCACCAAGCAGCACAAGTCCTATTCTGGCCGAATAGCGCGGCCTTTTCATCTGCACGAGACACTCTGGCCGGACGCATATGTCACTCCACTGACCCGACAAAATGGCATAGTTGGCCCTCGGTTCTCGACAAGCGTGATTGGCTTACCTATGGGGCGAAGACGGCAGCAATATGACGCTGCCACAATAGCACCGATATGGGGGAGAATAGCAGCATGAATGACAGCGTGGCTGAGCAACCATTGGACAATCTGAGTCGCGTGCTGGTGCTGGAAATGGTCCGTGTGACCGAGGCGGCGGCGATTGCCGCATCGAAGCTGATTGGCCGGGGTGATGAAAAGGCTGCCGATGCTGCTGCTGTCGAGGCGATGCGCTCTGCACTCAACCAGCTCTATATCGATGGCACTGTTGTGATCGGCGAGGGTGAGCGCGACGAAGCGCCGATGCTCTATATCGGTGAGAAGGTCGGACTGCAGACCAATAAAGCGCCGAAGATCGATATCGCGCTTGATCCGCTGGAGGGCACTACCATCACTGCCAAGGCGGGACCCAATGCGCTGGCCGTATTGGCCATTGCCGATAAGGGCAATCTGCTTAACGCCCCAGATGTCTATATGCAGAAACTGGCTGTAGGGCCGGGCTATTCTGAAGATGTCATCGACCTTGACGCCAGCGCCAGTGAGAATGTCCGTGCGGTTGCCAAGGAAAAGGGCGTTGACCCCAGCGAGATCAATGTTTGCGTCCTCGACCGCCCGCGCCATAGCGCCCTTATCTCTGAATTGCGCGCACTGGGTTGTGGCATCATGCTGATTCCCGATGGTGATGTCGCCGGGGTTATCGCCACTACCAATGAAGACACCACCATTGACATGTATATGGGCGAGGGTGGCGCGCCTGAAGGCGTATTGGCAGCGGCCGCGCTACGCTGCGTCGGCGGTCAGTTTCAGGGGCGTCTGGTCTTCCGCAATGACGATGAACGCTCTCGTGCGCGCAAATGGGGCATTGAAGATCTGGACCGCATATACAAGCTCAACGACCTTGCCAAAGGTGATGTCATCTTCGCTGCTACAGGCGTCACCGATGGCTCGCTGCTCGAAGGCGTCAAACGCCTGCGTGGCGGCATTATGACCACCGAAAGCGTGGTCATGCGCGCATCATCAGGTACAGTACGCTGGGTGAAAGGTGAGCATCGGGTTTAATCCGGCAAATCGCGCTGGATTTGTGCTGTCGGGCCATCTGTGCTAAAATGTACACATGTGCTTATAAAGGATGCCTATGCCCAGTACAACCATGACCATCCGCGTTCCCGATGAGCTTCATGAAAGGTTGATGCGGCTCACCAAGGCGACGCAACGCAGCCGTTCCTGGCTCGCTGCTGATGCTGTTGCGCGTTATGTTGATCGCGAATTGGCGATTATCGAAGGCATTGAGCAGGGCATTGAGGACACGCAATCAGGCCGCATTATCGACCATGATGCAGCGATGGATGATCTTCAGCGGATAGTTGACGAGGCGCGGCAGGAGCAGGCGATACGCAAATGAGACGCGTCGTCTGGTCGCAGGCGGCACTGGCCGATATGCGCGATCAATTGCATTACATCGCAGCCGAGGACCCGGAGGCAGCCCAACGCGTAGTTTCGGCATTGCGTGAAACAGGAAATGCGCTGGCAGAATTCGCTACCGGCCATCCAGGCCGGGTAGCGGGGACATATGAAAAATCGGTGCGCGGTCTGCCTTATATCATCGCCTATGCTTTGAGCGATGATGACCGTACGCTATCTATCTTGCGGGTCATCCATAGCGCGCGAGATTGGCAACCGGAGGACTGGCCGGAATAGGCTCGTTTTTGGAAACACCAGGTGCGAAGGGAAAAAGCAGCAAGTCGTGCGCTGACTAAAACACCCCCATCTCAAGACCATTGGCCAATGCTGCGCCCATGTCTTCGGCGGCATCGCGTTGGGCTTGGGGAATCGTTTTGGGTGCAAGAATTTCCTCTGCTGTTTGCGCCTGGGTGTTGACGATCATGCTGTCCATCACCCGTTTCAGCCGCCAGCCTGTGGCGATGCGTTCGAGCTGTTTCCTGGCGTTCTCACCATCCGAACCGGCGGCGATTATTGCGGCATAGGGGCGGCCTTCTATGCGCCCGAGCAGCGGATAATAATGGCTGTCAAAAAACTCCTTCATACCCCCGGCGATAGCGGCGAGGTTTTCGGGGCAGGCAAAGATATAGCCATCGGTCTCCAGCATCAGATCGACATTGGCATCGCTGGCCTCAACCAGATGGGTCAACACCCCTCCAGCGCTCAATGCGCCCTGATAAGCAGCCTCCGCCAGCGCCTTCGCGGCTCCGGTGCGGCTGAACCATATGATCGCCAGTGTCCGCTGCATTATGGCTTTACCTTGTTCATCAAGCGTTGTTTTGCCTTATGCCAAGGCGCTTGTCGATGCTCATGACCAACGCCATAAGTCCGCCGATGCAAAACATATTTCGATTTTCCAGATATCTGACAACGCTCATAATATGCATGGCGCTGTCCGGATGCGTCACCTTTTCCGAAGCTCGCTGGCAGGATTATGCCGGTGATGGCCGGTGCGCTGAGCAACAGACGTTCGAGGACGATCAGCAGTCCGCCATGCCGATTTTCTTTGTTACCACCCGTCTGCCCGATTGCCGCAGCCAGCCTTATCAACTGACTATCCAGCGCGGAGATCGCATCCGCTATGGCCGGGTGGGCGCCAAAGGAACCAGCAAGAAGCCGACCGAGCCCGTCTTCGCGTTTCAGGCGCGCGAGCTATGGCTTGATAGTGTTGCTGCTGCTGCTCGCAAGGCTGATGGTAAGGTCGTCGTCTATATGCATGGCTATAATAATGGCTTCCACCATGTCGCGATGCAGACCGAGCAGATACGCCACCATTCGGGATTTGGCGGACCGGTGATCAGCTACAATTGGCCCAGCCATGCCAGCGGCGCGCGGTACGCCGTAGATCAAGTCAATCAGATTTGGGATTTGCCCTATTTTATCTCTGAGCTGGTCACGCTGTCGGCGCGACCCGAGATTTCCGAGATTATATTGGTTGCTCACAGCATGGGCACGCGCAGCGGTCTGGCCGCGCTTGCCGGGATGGACAGCAAACATCCGGCGGCAGCGGCGAAGCTGAAGAACATCATCCTCGTTTCAGGTGATGCGGATCGCCAGATTTTTGAGCGTGAAGCGCGTGACCATTTGCTGACTCAGGACAAGGTTGCGGCGGGTCGGCGTATCACGCTGTTTGTTTCTGACGAAGACAATGCCGTGCGCGCATCGCGTTTTCTTCACGGCTATGATCGGCTGGGCTATACTGGCTGCGTCGATCCGCTGGCGACGCCGCCATGCTATGCCAGACCTGAACGCGATGGCCGACCAATTGATGGATTGAGGATTGTCGATACCAGTGCGGTCAGTCAGGATTTCGCCGGGCATAAGGACTTTATCGACAGCCCGATTGGCCGCCAGTTTTTCTGTGAGGTGTTGTTGACTGATATGCGGGCGGCACCCACTGTCTATAGCATCACCGTGGCGACGCCGAACAATGCACCCGCCGCCTGCGCAGATAGCGATATGGTCGAGCTATGACCGATCTGGTGCAGTTGCTGCGAGACGTTCGCGCCTGTCAGCTTTGCCAGCAACTGCCCTTGGGACCGCAACCTTTGCTTCAAGCGGGCCCAAAAGCGCGGATACTGATTGCCGGACAGGCGCCGGGACGCAAGACGCATAAGGCGGCAAAACCCTTTTATGATGCCAGCGGCGAGCGACTGCGCGATTGGCTGGGTGTGAGCGAAGCGCAGTTTTATAATCCGGACATATTTGCGATCCTGCCCATGGCCTTTTGTTTTCCGGGATCCGGCAGAAGTGGTGACGCACCTCCGCCGCCTATATGTGCCGAGACGTGGAGGGAGCCTTTACTCAAAGAGCTGCCGAATATCGCACTGACGATAGTTCTGGGCCGCTATGCCATTGGTTATCATCTTCCGGACGATAAGAAGACGCCGATAGATGCCTTGTCGCGCTGCTGGCTGGATGATGGCGGCGACACGCTGGTGCTGCCGCATCCCAGCGGGCGCAACAATATCTGGCTGGCGAAAAATCCCTGGTTTGCGGCTGAACTTGTGCCGAAGCTGCGGGAGTGTGTGGCGGAGGTGATAAGAACTTATCCTCCTCCCCTTCAGGGGAGGGGCTAGGGGAGGGGGATACTCACTTGCGCGGTGCTGGCGGGTAGCCCCCTCTCCCAACCCTCTCCCCTGAAGGGGAGAGGGCTATATGCTCTGTGGATGACCCCAAATTTCCGCTTCGTCGATCCCGGACCCCATGGCAATATAGCTGCATGAGCGATACACTCGACGACACGACGCAAAGCTACGCCCTCGGTATCAGCCAGTCCTTTTCCGGCCAGCCATGGCGCTGGCGCGGGGGACAGGGGGATTATCGCGAAGGCCTGAAGCCCGATGATCTGGTGACGCAATTGCTGCTGACCCGCGGCGTGGCGCGTGATGATGTGCAGCGCCAGCAACAGCCGACGTTACGCAGTTTCATGCCCGACCCGTCGATCTTCCGTGATATGGACCGCGCTGCCGAGCGGCTGGCCGAGGCGGTGATTGCTGGTGAAACGGTCACCATTTTCGGCGACTATGATGTCGATGGTGCGACCAGCTCGGCGTTGCTGATCCTTTTGCTGCGCGATCTGGGGCTGGAGGCAGGCGCCTATATCCCTGATCGGTTGATGGAGGGCTATGGCCCGTCTGGCGAGGCGCTGGTCAAGCTCGCCGAACAGGGCTCAACGCTGATCGTCACCGTCGATTGCGGCGCAATGGCGTTCGATGCGCTGGCCATGGCCCATGAGGCCGGTGTCGATGTGATGGTGGTCGATCACCATAAATGCGCGCCTGAATTGCCGCGCTGTTTCGCTCTGGTGAACCCCAATCGGCAGGATGAAGATGATGATGCCGCAGCACATGGCCATCTTGCCGCGGTTGGTATGGCGTTTCTGCTCGGTGCAGCACTGGTGCGGACATTGCGCGGGCGCGGCTATTTTGAAGGGCGTGATGAGCCCGATCTGATGGCACTGCTCGATCTGGTGGCGCTGGGCACGGTTGCCGATGTAGCGCAGTTGCGGGGCCTCAACCGCGCCTTTGTCGCGCAGGGGCTTAAGGTGATGGCGCGGCGGCAGAATGTTGGCATGGACGCGCTGATCCGCGCCAGCCGTCTGACCCGGGATCCGATCTGTTCAGACCTTGGTTTTGCGCTAGGGCCGCGCATCAATGCCGGTGGACGGGTTGGTAAATCCGATCTTGGTGTGCGGTTGCTGACGACTCAGGATGTGATTGAAGCTGAAAGCATTGCGGCAGAGCTGAATCACTTCAATGAGGAGCGCCGCGCTATCGAAGCCGCAGTGCAGGAAGAGGCCGAGGCCCAACTCGATGCGCAGGCGTACCGGGCAGTGGTCGTCGTCGCAGGCAAAGGCTGGCATCCCGGCGTCATCGGCATAGTAGCCGGGCGGCTCAAGGAACGCACCGGGCGACCGACTATCGTTATCGCTCTGGATGATGAAGGCGTCGGCAAGGGCTCGGGCCGTTCGATCAGCGGTGTTGATTTGGGCGCAGCGATTATCGCCGCGCGCGAGCAGGACTTGCTGGTTGCAGGCGGCGGGCACGCCATGGCAGCGGGGCTGACCATAGATGCCGACAAGATTGATGCCTTCCGCGATTTTCTGTGCGAGCGGCTGGAGCGCGATGTCGAGCAATCACGCGCCGACCGGGCGCTACTTGTCGATGGCGTTTTTGCCCCCGGCGGCCTCACCACCGATCTGGTCACGCTGATGGATGGTGCCGGTCCCTATGGCATGGGCTGGCCGGGGCCGCGGGTGGTCATCGGCCCGGCGCGCGCGATCAAGGTGGATATTGTCGGCACCAATCATGTCCGCATCATAGCTGCCGGCGATGATGGCAAATCGGTCAAGACCATCGCCTTTCGCAGCGCTGATACGCCGTTGGGTCAGGCACTGCTCAGCCTGCGCAAGGATCAGCGCATCTGGCTCGCGGGCCGGGCAAAGATCGACGAATGGAATGGCCGCAACAGCGTAGAAATGATTATCGATGATGCGGCAATGGCCTGAGCACCGATGATTTTTGCCTTTGTGGCAAAGAATCTTATGCTACAGCCAATTGCAGGCTTGACCGCACTGGATCAAAACCCTAAGTGCGGCAACTCGCTGCCACGGCATGCATGTGGCCCCTTCGTCTAGCGGTTAGGACGCGGCCCTTTCACGGCTGAAACACGGGTTCGATTCCCGTAGGGGTCACCACCTCATATGCGTTGGTGCGTTGTTTAATTGGAGACATGAATTGCTGGAACAAAAGACCATATCGGGTCTGCGACATATCGCTTTCCAGTTTCTGCCCTAAGCATATCTTCCATGCTGCGGCCGAGACGGATCTCGACGGTCGTACACCCCTAAAACCCTAATCAGGAAACCATGCGGGCTTTGCGCTGCCGTAGCAACGGCTGTGCCTGTCCCGCCGGGGATATGTGGAATATCATGAACGAATATCAGATGGTGAAGGCCATGCTGCTTCATATGGGGCGGGGGCTGGACAAGGATGCGCCGCTGGCAAAGGCGCTGAAAGAGTGGATGCTCAACAATCAGGGATGGTTGAAACTGGGTATCGACAAAAGAACAAAGGGCTGGAGCCGTTTGATTGCGGCTGCCGAGGAATGGCGGGTGCCTGATGTGCAGGTTCCTTATGTCATCGAACTGGCCAATGGCATTGGCGATATTTTGGAACTGGATCAGGCCAATCGCACGCTTTTGGCTTATCTGGTTGCCTGTGATCGCCTGCAGCATGTCAGTGCACTTGCAAGCATAGCATCGCGCAATGGCGGTGATTTACCGGCAATGCTGGGCGTGCTGTCTGGCGCGGATGTGCAGGATGCGTTGCGCTTTGTGCGGCGCAGCCCTGTGCTGCGGCTGGGGTTGATTGACTTTCGCTCCAACCATCTTGGCGAGACCGAGATCCGCGTGCGTTGGACGCTTGAGCGGCTGCTTGATCGTGCGCCTTCATTGGGCAGTGAGCTGAAACAGGCGCTTATCGGCCCGACCAGCGAAACCAGCCTGACCATGGCAGACTTTGCCGAGGTTGAGGATGCCGCGCATATGGCGCAGCTCCTGGCGGGCGCCGCTCGCGACCAGGCTGAAGGCATTAACATCCTGATTTATGGTCCGCCTGGCACCGGCAAGACCGAGCTGGCCAAGGTGCTAAGCGCCGAGGCGGGACTGTCGCTGCATGCCATTGGCGAGGTTGATGAGGATGGTGAAGAGCCGGAGCGTTATGACCGGGTCAACGCCATGGTGCTGGCGCAGCGCGTGTTGCGCGGCAAGCGCGACTCTGTGCTGATGTTCGACGAGATGGAGGACTTTATTGGCGATACCCGTCCGGGACCGGGTGACTGGATGAGTGGCCGCCCAGGCAGCAAGGTCTTTGCCAACCGGATGCTCGAAGGCAATGCGGTGCCGGTCATCTGGATCACCAATGCCATTGGCAATGTCGATGATGCGATCATCCGGCGGATGACCTATGTGCGGCGGCTGGACTATCCTTCCCGAGAGGCTGGCCAGCGCATTGCGCGGCGTATCTGTCAGGATGAACGCGTATTGCTGACCGAACAGACCGGGGCCTTGATTGATGCAGCAGCAGAGACGACGACGGTTATGCGCAATGCCGCACGGGCTGCGCGACTAACTGGAGATGCGCAGGCGATGGACCGCACAGCAACCTCGCTGGTGAAGACATTGCGGCGTGGTGCCTTGCCGCATCCAAAACCGCTATCAGTCGATATGGCGCTGTATAACAGCGATCCCGCCCTGGCTCCGCTGATCGACAAAATGGCCATTCAGAAGCTGGATGATGTGTCGCTGATGCTGAGCGGCCCTCCGGGCACCGGCAAGACCGCCTTGGCGCATCATTTTGCGCGGCGGATGGACAAGCCTTTGCTGGAACGGCGGGCTTCAGACCTGTTGTCAAAATGGGTTGGCGAGACCGAGCAGAATATTGCGGCGGTGTTCGCCGAGGCACGGACGCGCCAGGGGGTGCTGTTCCTTGACGAGGCGGATTCGCTGCTCTTTGATCGCGGCACTGCGCGGAACAATTGGGAAGTCGGACAGGTCAATGAGTTTCTGTCCTGGCTTGATCGCCATGACCAGCCGGTTCTGGCGGCGACCAACCATGCCTCGCGGCTTGACCCGGCTATGGTACGACGGTTTGACTTCAAGATTGATCTCAAGCCGTTGGACCGTGAAGGACTGGATTACGCTTTTCGCCTGTTCTTCGAAGAGGATGCTCCAGCGGAGATTGCCGAGTTGCGCAATCTGACTCCAGGCGATTTTGCCGTCGTGAAGAAGCAAATGCGTTTGCAGGAAGACGTTTCTAAAGGCGCAATTTTGGAGGCGCTGCGTAAAGAAAGCGTGCTTAAGCCAGAGGGCAGTGGGAAGATCGGCTTTTGATTGCTCACCAATCATAGCCGCCCTTGCGGTTATGTATCGGTTTCTATACTCTTTTCTGTGTAAGGCTAAGGCTACACAGTGAAGGGTATAGAGCGCCACAGTGAATCGGTTCGACAGAAAGCTGATGGATATCTGGATGCGCTGGGGCAAGAAGGTGTTGCCCTTTGCCGATGCCGCCAGTGATGATCTTCCTTTGTCCCGGCTGTTGCGGCTTTCGCTTATCCAGTTTTCGGTCGGTATCTCGCTGACGTTGCTGGTCGGCACGCTTAACCGGGTAATGATTGTCGAGCTGGAAGTGGCTTCGACGATTGTTGGCGTGATGCTGGCGCTGCCCCTGCTGTTCGCGCCGTTCCGGGCGCTGATTGGCTTTCGCTCCGATGTGCACCAGTCGGCGCTGGGCTGGCGGCGGGTGCCCTATATTTATCGCGGTACGATGCTGCAATTTGGCGGGCTGGCGGTGATGCCTTTTGCGCTGTTGGTGCTGGCGGGAGAGCTGCAATCGGCGGATTGGCCGGTCTGGTTCGGGCAGGGCAGTGCGGCCATTGCGATATTGCTGGTCGGCGCGGGCGTGCATATCACCCAGACGGTCGGCCTCGCTTTGGCGACCGATCTGGCGCGTGAGGATCAGCAGGCGAATGTCGTCGGCCTGATGTATGTCAGCCTTTTGGTCGGATCGATCGTCGCTGCGCTCGCGTTTGGTGCGTTCCTAGCTGACTTTACGCCGGGTCGGTTGATACAGGTGATTCAGGCCTGTGCGGTGATTACCATAGCGCTGAACTTTGTCGCCACCTGGAAGCAGGAAGCGCGGACGCCTGCGCATCTGATGAAGGAAGCGCCACCGCCGCCGCCGACTTTCAAGCAAAGCTGGGACATGTTCATCGTCCAGGGCTATGCGATGCGTCGGTTGATTATCATCGGTTTTGGCACATTGGCGTTCACCATGTCGGATGTGCTGCTCGAGCCTTATGGCGGGCAGGTGCTGGGCATGGGAGTGGGCACCACCACCAAGCTGACTGCGATTTTCGCCGGGGGCAGTCTTGTCGGTTTTGCCATGGCCTCGCAAATTCTCAGCCGCGGTGGCGATCCGATGACGATGACCGCTACGGGCGCGTTGATGGGGCTGCCCGGATTTGCATTGGTTATTGCTGCGGCTCCGTCGCAGGCGGCGCAGCTCTTCTCGGTAGGGGTATTGCTGATTGGCTGTGGTGCCGGACTATTCGGCCATGGCACGCTGACAGCTACCATGCGCCACGCACCCAAGGGTCAGGTAGGCATGGCACTGGGCGCATGGGGCGCGGTGCAGGCAACCGCTGCGGGTGTAGGCGCTGCGCTTGGCGGGGTGTTGCGCGATGTTGGTCGCGATATCATTCTGTCGGAGGCTTGGCCGCCCGTCACCAACGGTTATATCATTGTCTATGCGTTGGAGATCATCTTGCTGATTATCGCCTTGGCCATCATGGTGCCATTGCTGAGGCGCACACCGGCCAAGGCAGAGATTGCGCAGCCGTGATAAACTCTGAGTAGCACAATCTATGCTGAGCGCTTGCCTTGCTAGTCAGGCTAGGAAAGCAATGGGAACGAAATGCTAAAGGCCTGAGCGCAAACCGGGCAGGACACCCTTCTTCGGGGCCATTGCAGATACAAAAAGGACCCGGTCATATCGACCGAGCCCTCAAATTTGTGGTAATCCGATCAGAGACCGAAGCCTCAAATCGTAGATTACAGTGATGGCCTATTCGGCAGCGGCTGGTTCTGCTGGCGCTGCGGCTGCACTTCCCTGGAAGAAATCAGCAAACCATGTCGTGTTTGTCAGGATCGAATAGTGGACGCTGAGAGACGTCAACACCATGATCACAAACAGCAATGGCAGCAAGACATTCGGACTCACATAGAGGAACATACGACCTTCATTCATTGCTCAGTCTCCCTTATTGCAGCCACGGCGTCAGTGCGAACGCCAAAACATGGGCAAAAACAGAAATAGCGGCGAAAATGCGGGTTCCCCATTTAAGCCCGTCATTAATCTCAATCGCCTCGGCCTCGGTGAGGCCGGTTGGATAAACCTTGGTATCAGCTTCAGTCATATAGCGTTTCCTCTTCTCCGATTATGGCATGTCACGAAAATGAGGCTGTAAGCCGGAATCTCATGCCAAGCAGACGCCAACGGGAATTAAACTTCCTCTCATTGTCCACACCGAAGTGCGGAGGGGGCGCAAAATGTGCATCGGGCCGATCACTAGTAGCTCTATGCAGTGTCAATATTCCAGTTTGGAACGGAGTTGTCAAACTTTATTAACACTATCATGTGTCAACATTAATTGACACTAGTCATAGAGCAGCTATTGGGTCATGTTATTCACAATCACCTAAGTCTGTTTAACGTTATATTATAGTATCTTAAGGCAGGTTTCTCTTCAAGGTTAGAACACGGCATGGTCGCCGCGTTCTGCCTCGGCTTCACCCCTGACAAGCTGTTGATAATAGTCGAAAAGGGTCTCGCTGCCATATTCGGGTGTCGCATCAGCATCATATTCACCCGTTTCCGGGTTCAGCACCAGCATTGATTCGGTTGCATAATAGCGCCCGATGCGGGCTAGTTCGGCTTTGTCTCTGGCTGCGGGAATGATCCAGCCAAGCATTTTTAGTATGCCGATGATAACGCTCATCATCGCGGGAGGCACACGGCTATATTTGGGTTCCTTGCCGAGCAGTGCAAGCAGCTTCTCGCCCTGTTGCAAAGGTGTGATTGCCGGGCCGGGGCCGCCGATTGGCAAGATGCGGTTATGTAGCGCCGGATCATCGAGACAATCCGCCAGATAGTTGCCGAGGTCATTGTCGCTGATGGGTTTGCAGGCAGTCAGTTCACCATCGCCGAACAGTAAGAAGGGTTTGCCCGCTTTTACCCGGTCTAGCTGACCTGATAGCGATTTGAAGAAAGCGGTGGGGCGGACGATGGACCAAGTCATGCCCGATTCCATCAACGCTTTTTCAAAGGCCAGCTTGGCATGCTGAAAGGCAAGCAGTGGTTTCTGGACGCAAATGGCGGAGAGTAGCACCATATGCTTCACGCCGGCCTGCTGCGCCGCCTCCAGTGCGTACAGATGCGCCTGATGGTCAATCGCCCACGCATCCTTTGGCGCGCCCGTGCGCGAGGCGAGGCACGAGACCAGCACATCGAATGCCTCGCCGCAAAAGCCGTCTTTCTGCCAGGATTGTGGATCGGCGAGATCGCCAAAGCGCAGCGCTGCGCCCGCCAGTTCTGGTGGTATGCCGGCGTCGGTTGCGCCATCGCGTTTGCGCAGGAAGCAGGTGACATCATGCCCGCGTTCCATCAGCACGCGCACCGTTGCGCGGCCTATGGTGCCGGTGCCGCCCAGCATCATCACTCTTTTGGGGGTAGTGGAACCAGACTCAGCTTTGGCCGTTACAGGATCGGGCATGGCGCTAACTCTAGCACGACGCGCCATAATCAAAAGCCCGAACATGGCGCCTGAATTTGCTTGTTGGCGCATTTATCGGCATCATCGTAACTCAGGTTCATGGGGGGACAGCATGAGCGATCGGCCAAGCCGACCAAAAACCGCAAATGATCATCCATTGCGCCAATGGGCCGTGGATGAGATGAATTTGCGGCGCTTTGCTCCTGTCCCCGAAGATTGCCAAATCTATCAATATGTTCTGCTGGTAGATGCCGCGCAGCGACAGCCAGAAGACCAGTATCTTATCAATGACCGGCCCGATTTTGCCGAATGGCATCTCAGCCCGCGCAGCGCCACCGCGCATACCGCCAATGGCGTGCATTTTCTGTGGGAGCGGCATACCGAGGCCAGCACCATCACCCTGATATTGCCCGCCAATATGCCGGCAAAGCTGGCAGACCCCTATCTTTATTGGCTGGCAAACTGGCCGGGGGCGATTTTGCGGGCGACGCGGGTGCGTGTGGTGCCGAGCCAGAAAGAGGTTGATGCCAATCTCGACGCCATGGGCATGGCCGGGGTGGATATGGTGTGCTGCGATGTCAATGGCGTGCTGCGCATCTGGTCGGACTTTGGCATCCATAATGACGGATTTGGTCGTTTGCTGGTGCTGGCAGGGGATGTGTCAGACAATGAGCGTGGCCGCATCATTCAGCGGGTTCAGGAATTGGGTAATTATCGCAATATGGCGCTGATGGGTTTCCCGACGGTGCAGGAATATGGGCCGCAGGTCGATGAGCTGGAGAAACAGCTTTCGCTTCACGCCGAGCAGGTAGCCATCGCCACAGATGAGGACAATGATGATGCGCTGCTGCAGCAATTGGCCGATATCTCCTCTCGGCTTGAGTTGATCCGCTCCGCGACCGGCTTTCGCCTCAGTGCAACCGCTGCCTATTCCGAAGTCGCATCGGATCGGTTGCAGGCGCTGGAGATCACGCCGGTTGCGGGCTATCAGACATTAACCGAGTTTACCGAGCGGCGACTGGTTCCCGCAACGCGAACCTGCGCCACCTTTCAGGCGCGGCTGACTCGCATTGCCGAGCGTATCTCACGGGTGATGCACACGCTTGATGTACGGATTGATACCCGGATCAAGGCGCAGAACCTCAGCCTGACTCAATCGATGGAACGCTCGACTTTGCTGCAGCTGCGGTTGCAGACTCTGGTGGAGGGTCTGTCGGTGATCGCCGCCGCCTATTATCTGGTCGGATTGATCGGATATATGGTCAAAGGCGTATCGGCTTTGCAAAAGGGATATTGGCCCGAAATCATCATGGGTGCCGTTACGGTTCCGGTGATTTTGATCATATGGCTGTTTGTACACCATCTTCGGGGCAAAGTTCTGCAGGAAACAGAGTCTAAAAAAGAATAAATGTCATAGGCTTAACTGCGATATAGCATGCGGGCGATTATGCCCTTTAATTGCGTATGGAACTAATATAGTCTTAAACGGTTGATTATCGTATCAATACAAAACGATGGATGGGAGAAGACATGGTCAAGTTGAAGGAATTAGCTGGCGTGGTCGCCCTGTCGGCTCTGGTAGCTGCCTGTGGCGGCGGCGCCGAGAGTGAGGCTCCGGCAGAAGAAGCACCCGCAGAAGCAGAAGCTCCGGCGGAAGAAGCCGCTCCTGCTGAAGAAGAAGCCCCCGCCGAGGAAGAAGCTGCTGCTGAAGGGGAAGGTGGCACGGATTTCGCCAGCCTGACTGGTGATGCGGCTGCGGGTAAAGTCGTATTCAGCCAGTGCCGCACCTGTCACGAGGTGAAGGAAGGTGTGAACAAGGTAGGCCCATCGCTGGCAGGAATTGTTGGACGTAACGCTGGTTCGGTTGAAGGCTTCAGCTATTCCGATGCCAATGCCAATAGCGGTATCACCTGGACCGAAGATGTTCTGTTTGAGTACCTCAAAGACCCGCGCGGCTATCTGCCGGGCACCAAGATGATTTTTAACGGCCTGCCAAAAGATCAGGACCGTGCGAACGTGATTGCATATCTCAAAGATCCTAGCTGATCTGACGAGATAGCGAATGAATAAAAAGGGCCGGATTGTTCCGGCCCTTTTTTTGGCTTTTTGCAGAGGAGGCGTCATCAACTGGACGACGGCTCCCTTTGCATTCGGTCAAGGGATCAGATGGTCGGTAGAGACTGTCTTACCATCTACCGAGACAGAGACTGCGCCGGACTTTGGTGCCGGGTCATCAGTCTTTAGGCCCCTTACGCGCAAATCTATGCGGTAGGCATCATGGTTGTTGTCGGGCGCTTCCAGACTGACTGCCGACCAACCATAAGTCTCATAGGTTTTGGAGAGTATCGGCTCCTGCTCTTTTATGATCGCGGCAAGGCCCGAGCTGTCGATATCACCCAAAGCAATAAGATGCTCGTCCAGATTGAAATCCGGGTCAATTCCAATAACGGTGAGGTCAACCGTCTTGGGGCTGGTGAATTCGCCGCTGGCGATTTTCAGGCCCACACGCAGAAGCGCATCGGCATTATCCGGATCCTGATAATCGACGGTGCAATTTGTCATCTGGCCTTTTGGATCATCCGAATAGCTCAACTCGCTGCCCGCACTGAACAGGGATGAGACGCTGAGGACTTTGGTATCGGCGCCCAGATGCTCGGTCACTGCGCGAAAGCAGGCATCCGGATTTTGGGTGATCTCAAATTTGGGGTCGGCTGTGCCACCGCCCAAGCCGTCACAAGCCGTCAGGGCCAGTGACGCCACTGTCATAGCACCAATCGTGATGGTGCGCGCAGATGTTTTCATGAAGTGCCTCCGCTTTCTCAAATACTCGTGCTGACCGCATGAGCAGGAGCCGCCATTGGCGGAGAAGAGGAGGTCAGGTCAATTACAGTATGGTCGACATTGGTGTTGATTAAGCACTCTGAAAAGGCGCAACAACCCCGGCGGAGCAGCTAGGTTTCGCGCTCCGCCAAAAGAGAATAGGTCTTAGAGCCTGCTTAGCTTACGCCGCCACGTCCCGCCGTGCCAGTTCGCAACGTGACCAGATATCGCTCAGCGCATTGAGCAGCCGGTCGATATCGCCATCGCTGTGCACCGGTGATGGCGTGATCCGCAGTCTTTCGGTGCCGCGCGGCACGGTGGGATAGTTGATCGGTTGGACGTAAATGCCGTGATTGTCCATCAGCCAGTCGCTGATGAATTTGCACTTATGCGCATCGCCGACCATCACCGGGATGATATGGCTGGGGTTATCCAGATGCGGGATGCCCATGCGATCCAGCGCACCGCGAACCTTTTGCACCCGCTCCTGATGACGCTCGCGCTCGGCATTGCTATCTTTCAGATGGCGGATGCTGGCGCATGCACCGGCGGCAATCGCCGGGGGCAGGGCGGTGGTAAAGATAAAGCCGCTGGCAAAGGTTCGGACATAGTCGCACAGATTGCGCGATGCCGCGATATAGCCGCCCATCACACCAAAGGCTTTGCCCAGCGTGCCTTCAATCACGGTGATCCGGTCCATCAGGCCTTCACGCTCGGCAACGCCGCCGCCGCGTGGACCATACAGGCCAACCGCGTGCACCTCATCGATATAGCTCATCGCATTGTGCTTCTCGCAGACATCGAGAATTTCCGAGATTGGCGCGATATCGCCATCCATAGAATAGACGCTCTCAAACGCGACCAGCTTGGGCCGGTCGGGGTCAAGTGTTGCCAGCTTGCGGTCGAGATCTTCGGGTGAATTATGCTCCCAGATCATGCATTCGGCGCGGCTGTGTCGGATGCCTTCAATCATTGAGGCATGGTTCAGCGCATCGGAAAGCACGACGCAGCCGGGAATACGCGCAGCCAGTGTGCCGAGCGCAGCCCAGTTGGAGACATAGCCGGAAGTAAAGAGCAGGGCGTCTTCCTTGCCGTGCAGATCGGCCAGTTCATTTTCGAGCAGAACATGGTGGTGATTGGTGCCAGAGATGTTGCGCGTGCCCCCCGCACCCGCACCACACTGGTCAATCACATCGTGCATCGCCTGTGTGACTTTGGGGTGTTGCCCCATGCCGAGATAATCATTGGAGCACCAGACGGTGACCTCGGTGGTGCCGTCTTCGACATAGCGTGTGGCATGCGGGAACGACCCGGCCTTGCGCTCAATCTCGGCGAAGATGCGATAGCGGCCCTCATCGCGGACGGCCTGCAGCTCGTCGCCGAAATAGCTTTCATAATCCATGCCCACACTCCTCATTATCATTTATAGTCATAGCGTTGTTTATCACGTGCTTCCAGTGCCCATTGCCACAGGGCAGAATCCCGAAACGGGATGATGAAGAAAAAATGCTCCAGCGCAGCCAATAAACACAGGCCACCCAGTAAAGTTGCCTGAACAATGTCGCTGGTTGCTGAAGCGGTGAAGGCAGTGAAGCCGAAATAGGCCGCCAATCCGAGAATCGCAAGGATTGTAACAATCAGCATCGGCCGCAACCGCCGGGGTCCGAAATAGCTTTTGAGATAATCGAGGTGGCTGGGGAGGAGCTCATCGCTCATATTGGGCACACCGCGATAGATGTTGAACTTCGACGACAGCCGGAAAATCAGCAGCAGTGCAAAGGTCAGCGCACCGGTAGAATTCTCGGTGAACCATGCGAGCGAGAGCAGCAGGCCAGCGGTCATCGCAAGCGCTACCTCATGGTGGATCAGCGCCATGGTGGCGAGCGAGAAACGCTCCCAGCCTGTCGCATTTTCCGGGCAGGGCTCGCGGTGCGATCCGGCTACGGCACCGGTCAGGAAGCTGATCTCATGCCAGCTCCAGATCAGCAGACCCGCCAAGAACGATGTGTACACCGCCCAGACGGCATCGGTGGTGCTGCTGAAAACCAGGAGGGCAAGACCGCCAATGCCGCAGCCACCAGCGATAATCAGCGACCGGGCAAAGGACTGGCGATGGCGATGGTTCAGCGTCGCTACCAGTCCAGTGCTGACGAACCACAGGGCCGTCACCACGATCATCGCCAGAGCAAGGTCGCTAAACCCTACCATGCAGGTTGCAGCCTGATTTTCTGCGGCAGCTCATTGGCCTGCGGCTTCATGAAATACATCCGGGCAAAGGCCATACCGGCTTTGGCGATATGCTTTGCCTGGCCCAGCTTGCCGGAAATGCCGCCGCGGGCCTTGGCATCTTCGATGCCGTTGGAGGCCATACGCAGGTCTTCCATAGCCTGGCGGAAACGCGGATCATTGGTGTCGAGCTTGACCGGGAAAACCTGTTCGGAAATCTTGGTGCAGATGTCGAACACCTCATAGCCATAATCTGCCGGATCAACGCCCAATGCCTCATGGAAGACCGGGCGGTTGTGATCGCGGACATACATGGTGGCGTAGACCGACAGCAGGAAGAAGCGGATCCACAGCTTGTTATGGCCCTTCAGCAGCTTGGGGTCCGAGCGCAGCAGCATCGCAAAGGCCTCGCCATGGCGAAACTCGTCATTGCACCAATCCTCAAACCAGTCGAAAATCGGGTGGAATTTATTGTCCGGATTGCGCGCCAGATGCCGGAAGATGGTGATATAGCGCGCATAGCCGATCTTCTCTGACAGATAGACCGCATAAAAGATGAATTTCGGCCGGAAATAGGTGTATTTCTTGGTCTTGGTGAGGAAACTTAAATCCACGCCAATGCCCGCACCTTTCAGCGTCTCGTTGATAAATCCGGCATGGCGGCTCTCATCGCGCGCCAGCAGCTTCATCAGCCGCTTGACGTCTTTGTTCTTGGTGCGCCTGGCGATCTCTGCGTACAGGATGCAGCCGGAAAACTCCGAGGTCAGCGAGCTCGCAAGAAAGTCGATAAACTCTTTCTGCAGTTCTGGCTCCAGCCGTTCGATCACACCGTCAAAAGCATTGGTCTTGCGGAAATGCTTCTTGTTGCGGTCGTCCTCCATCTCTTCCATCAGCGCTTCCCACTCGTCGCGCACCAGAGAGACGTCAATCTTGTCCATGGCGTCAAAATCGGTGGTGTAGAAGCGCGGCGAGAGCACGGTTTCCTGCCGCGCAATTGCCATGGTATCGGGAGAACCGTGCAGGGCGGGCTCAAGTTTTTTCGTCGGTGCGTTCATCACAACCTCCCTGGATTGAAACTGACTTCATAAAGTTCGGCCATCTCGAAATGGCCGGCTATCTTGGTCCATAGCTGCTTGAGTGGGCCAGCGCGCTCGACCGTGGCGGTGCGGTCATAAGCGACCTTCTCACCGAACGAGACCATGATTGGTTCGCCATGCACCAGCACCTTGTCGCCGGGATAGATCGGGATATCGCCGTCGAGCCGGACATGGGCATGGAAATGATCCGGGCTTTGCTCAATCTCGATCTGGCAGCCGGTATCAAATGTTTCTGAGGAGAAGAGAGACATCAGCTATCACTTCCTTTGATCATGGATGCAAACATATTGGTGTGGTCGGGGCCAAAGCCCTGAATCTCAACCTTTTTGCCGGTGGTGGGGTCATCAAGCGACAGTGCGCCATTTTCCCAGAGAATGAGAGTAAAGGGCGTTTCGGCACCAATGCCCCGGGCGCGACGTTCCTTGACCAGTCGGCGCAGGCTTGCGCGTAGGAAACCGCCTTCGCCATAAGGCACCTCCAGCACCGTTTCGCCGGTGATAGAGTCGGTGACCTCGACGCCGCCTTCTGCGGTATCGGCAAAGAACAAAGTCCGCGTTTTCTCCTGCGCGATGGCTTGCTGCGCGCGGGACAACTCGGGACTGCCGGATTTGGGCAGATAGCCATTGGTGACAGCCGCGGTCATGGCAAGGCAGGTGAGGATCAGCACCGCCGCGCCGACAAGTGCACCTGGCGGTACTGTTGGATCATGATCGTGAGAATGGCTCATGCGGGCAGACCTTTCAGCGGCACATTGTCAGTTTCTGCTTCGGTTTTCGGCGCAATATCCTGCAGCTTGCTTGTGGCTTCAAACAGCATGCGGGCAACTTTGGGCGCTTCGGCTATGGCGCGGATCATCGGACGTGGACGGATGATGCTGAGCGATGTGGCGTGCGGCCACAGCATGAAATAGCCGATCTTGGGCGTGCCCTCGAGCTGGAGGGCGATGCTGCCAAAGTCATCACCCAGCAGTTTAAGGTCCGCCGCCTCAATCCGCGTCAGCGGCAGGTTGAGGCAATAGTTCAATGCAACACCCGAACGCAGCACCACGCGCTTATTGGTAAGCGTGTAGAGCGTGGTGCGCTCGACCAGCACAAGATAGCTGACAAAGATGCCAATGCTGAGTGCACCAACGCCGAGCAGCACCAGTCCGGTGGACAGGCTGGTCTGCGTTGCCGTGATCACCGAGAAGACAATCACAAAGGCAAGGGCAATGCGGATATGCAGCGCTGTTTTTGCCATGACTTTCCAGTCGGGCGAACCCTGCCAGATGATATATTCATCCTGTGGCAGTTCCTCGGGCAGGCCGGGAATGGGTTCGGAATCATATTCGCTCATATCAGCGGCTCCTGACGGTCTCTATTGGCGTACAGATAGCCACCGCCAAAATAGCCGATGACCCGCTCTTCCTCGTAAAAGGTGATCTGGCCCAGTGTTTTCGGCGTTGGGGCATCGGCAAAATCCGCGGCGTTAATCGCATCAATGGTGACACGGTTCTTTCTGCGTTGGATCGTGGACATCGCCATTGGTGCCAGAACCTTGGTGCTGCCGGTATCGACTTCCAGATAGCGCACCTGATGCTCGGCGCGGTCGACCCAGATGTCGCTGACCGTGCCTGCGACCTTGCCATCTGCGCCCACGACTTCCATTCCGCGCGGATCAGCGTCCTTCTTGTGCACCGTGATATAGGGCACGGTATCAATCGGCACGATGCGCGGGCGGCCTTCGCCATCGAGATCAGGATGGTCAGACCGATTGGCATAGGATGCCGGACCAATGCCGTCTTTCAACGGATTGCCGGTCGGCACATAGGGCGCGCCAGCAGAGCGGAAGGAGCGCCTTGCCGCAATATCGGTGGCTTCCTTGCCGATGGTCGGGGTGGTCATATCCGGACGATCAAAAGGCATTTTGAAGGTCTTGGGTTCAGCATGCAGCAACGGCCCGCCCAGCGTTTCGCTGCGCCCGCTCAGTTCATGCTCGAGTGGATAGCCCTCACGACGATCTTCGCGGCGCAGGTAGAAAACCAGCCCCAGGAAAAAGCCAAAAAAGGCGATCAGGGCCACAAAGGCCACATCATACACTCCTACAAAATGCGTTTCCATCTCACGTCTCCTCAGTCATTTCCGGTTCAATCAGGTCGGAAACTCGCTCAAGCCAAAGCGTTCACCTGCATTATCCGTGCGCGTTTCGTCGGCATCGGTGTTGGGCAGCCCAATCACCGGCCCCAAAACGATCAGCGTCACGAGTAATAAGAAAATCTCCAGACAATAGACCGCGCCATAGCCGCTGGCGCGTACTGCCAATGTGTGGCCCAGCCCGTCGGCCAGGGCGTAATAGGCGATGCCGTCACGGATCAGTCCGCCCAGCACGATGCCCAGCCCGGCCGCGCTCGCCTGCACCGCGCCCCATGCGCCGAGCGCGAGGCCCGCTGCACCGTTTCTGGAAAGCGCCATGGCGGCAATCATTGTGCCTACCGAGAACAGGCCGGTTCCAAAGCCAATGCCCAATGCGCCGATAAACAGCAGTGGCACCGAGCCAAAGGGTGCGGCAAACAGCGTCATCAGAAAGGCGAATATCCCGGCAACAGCCCCGGTGCCGGCGATACGCAACGGGTCTGCACCATGGGTGAGGCGCTGGCCGCTATAGGCAAAGGCGATAAGCGCGCCGACAGCCCATGCGCCGGTCAGTGCTGTGGTTGTACCGACCGACAGGCCGAGTATCTCGCCACCATAAGGCTCAAGCAGCGCATCCTGCATGGCAAAGGCCATCGCACCGAGACCAATGGCGAGAAGCAGGCGTTTGGTGTTTGGGCGTGCGGTGAAACCGGCCCAGATTTCGCTGAAAGGCGGCGAGGGCGGATCGGATTTTTTGAGGGCGGTACCACGCGCTTCCTGCTTCCACAGCGCGATAATGTTGAGCACAGCGGTGACGACCGCAGCGCCGGAGATCACCTCGACCAGCCGGGTGTTGGAGAAATCGATCAGCAAATTGCCGATGGTGAAGGCGGCGATCATCATGCCGACCAGCAGCATGACATAGAGCAGGGCCACAACGCGCGGGCGTTTGTCTTCGGGCGCAATGTCGGTGGCTAGCGCCAGGCCTGCAGTCTGGGTCACATGCATGCCTGCCCCGGTGAGGAGAAAAGAGAGGCAAGAAGCTGCAACACCGGCCATAAAGGTGTCTTCACGGGTCAGCAGTACCAGCGCGAACGGCATAATGGCAAAGCCGCCAAACTGGCCGAGCGTGCCGAACCAGATATAGGGCACCCGCCGCCAACCGAGCAGCGAGCGATGGGTATCGGATTTATAGCCGATCAGCGCGCGGAACGGGGCGACGACCAGCGGAATACCGATCATCAGGGCGATGATCCATGTCGGGATACCAAGCTCAACGATCAGCACCCGGTTGAGTGTGCCGTTGAGCAGCACGACCGCCAGCCCGACACTCACCTGAAACAGGGCCAGCCGCAACAAGCGGCCAAGGGGCAATTCAGTGCTCGCCGCATCGGCGAAAGGCAGGGCGCGGATACCCACGCTCTGCCAGAAACCGATAAAGGAGCCCTGTTGCTTCACTTGCGACGCATCCCCATGGCTTCGGATTTATAGAACCCGCTGGAAACCCGCTTGGTAAAGTCGATCTGCCAATCGGGCAGGGCGGCTTCGATGGCCTTGCTCAGCCGCGCTTCGGACAATGGCTTGATCGCGGGAGAGCGGTCGCTGCGCGGAAAGGCCTTGCCGACAACATGCATGGTGCGCAGCAGGGCCGTGCCCGGCGCGAAGGTATAGGCAATGTTGTTGGTGCGGTCGGACCAGGCTTTGAGCACCGCAATCACATCTTCCTGACTGTAATGGATCAGCGAGTCCATGGCGATGACATGGTCAAAAATGCCAAGATCGCGATGGCGCATATCGCCGACTTTCCAGTCAATGGAGAGGCCTTCCGGCGCGCGCTTCTGTGCAACGTCAATCAGCCCTTGCGACACATCGACCGCCACCACATGCGCGCCACGCTTGGCCGCCTCGATCGACAGCGCCCCGGTCCCACAACCGGCATCCAGCAGCCGCATCCCATGCATATCGGTGGGCAGTGTATCGAGCAGGATATTGCGCATTTTGTCGCGTCCGGCGCGGACAGTGGCGCGGATACCGCTGACCGGCACGTCGGAGGTCAGGTCTTCCCAAGCCTTGCGTGCGGTCTGGTCGAAATAATGCTCCAGCCGCTGGCGGCTCTGATGATATGTCGTGGAAGCTAAGCCCTGTTCCATTATTCAAACCCCAGAAAATCAAAGATATCGCGGTCTTTCATCGGCTTGGTCTCAAGTGGATCAGCACCGTTCCAGAGCTTCTTCGCCAGCGCGATATATTCTTCGCGCGCGGCTTCAACTTCGGGGCTGTTCTCCATCTCGAAGAGAGTGCATTTTTTCAGCCGCGAACGGCGGATCGCATCCAGATCCTTGAAATGCGCCAGTCGCTTCATGCCGATAGCGTCGGAGAAGCGGTCAATCTCGTCGGTCTGCGCCGAGCGGTTGGCAACGCAACCGGCAAGGCGGACATTATAGTTTTTCGACTTGGCATTGATCGCCGCGACGATGCGGTTCATGGCGAAGATGCTGTCAAAATCATTGGCGGCTACGACGATGGCGTTATCAGCATGCTGCAACGGTGCTGCAAAGCCGCCGCAGACCACGTCGCCGAGAACGTCGAAGATCACCACATCGGTATCTTCGAGCAGATGGTGCTGTTTCAGCAATTTGACCGTCTGGCCAACGACATAGCCGCCACAGCCGGTGCCAGCAGGCGGGCCGCCCGCTTCAACGCACATCACGCCATTATAGCCCTCAAACATATAGTCATCGGGGCGCAGTTCCTCGCTGTGGAAGTCGACGGTTTCGAGCACGTCGATCACCGTCGGCATCATCTTCTTGGTCAGGGTGAAAGTGCTGTCATGCTTGGGATCACAGCCGATCTGCAGGACGCGATGGCCGAGCTTGGTGAACGCTGCCGACAGGTTGGAGGAGGTGGTCGATTTGCCGATACCGCCCTTGCCATAAACCGCAAAAACCTTGGCGGTTTTGATCTGGTCCGCCGGGTCCATATGGACCTGGACCGAGCCTTCGCCATCGGGTGGAGCATCGCTTCCGTCTAACATAGGGGGGTCTCCTCTTCTCTCCTAAAGGGGGTGTTCTCTGGCATCATTCGGCGGGCACCAGGCCTTCCAGCCTGTCCTCCAGATCGTCACTGGCCGCCTGCAGCGCGGCGAGCGTGGCCTCATCGGGCTGCCAAAGATCGCGGTCACAGGCTTCGAGTAGCCGCTCGGCCATGCGTGACGATGATTTGGGATTAAGCTTGGCGAGACGTGCGCGCATCTCGTCGTCAAGAATGAAGGTCTCGCTGATCTGCTGATAGACCCAGGGTGATACCGTTTCGCTGGTGGTCGCTGACCAGCCCAGCGTATTGGTGACATGCGCCTCGATATTGCGCACGCCCTCAAAGCCATGCTTCAACAGGCCCTCATACCATTTCGGGTTGAGCATCCGGGTGCGGGTTTCCAGGTCAATCTGCTCGCCCAAGGTGCGCACCTTGGTGTCGCCCTGTGTCGCATCGACGACATAGACCGGGGTGGCTTTGCCGCTGGCCTTTTCCACCGCCTTGGTCATGCCGCCCAGGCCGTCGACATAATGGTCAATATCGGTGACGCCGAGTTCGACTGATTCCAGATTCTGATAGGTTAGATCGACATTGGCGAGCTCGCTCTGCAGCAATTCGCGCTGCTGCACTGGTTCACCGCTGCGGCCATAGGCATAGCCTTTCTTGGCCTCGAACATATTGGCGAGTTCGTCTTCATCATCCCAGGTCGCGCCGTCGATCATCTGGTTGACATTGGCGCCATAGGCCCCCTCGGCATTGGAGAAGACGCGCAGGCTCGCCGTTTCCAGATCACAGCCATGCTGTTCCTGATGCGCAAGCGAGTGTTTGCGCACGAAATTCTGCTCCAGCGGCTCATCGGCGCTGCTGGCGAGCCAGCTTGCCTCAGCCAGCATCCGCGTTTGCAGCGGCAGCAGATCGCGGAAGATACCCGACAGCGTAATCACCACATCAATGCGCGGGCGACCCAGTTCCTCGAGCGGGATCAGCTCAGCGCCGGCAAGGCGGCCATAATCATCAAAACGCGGCCGTGCGCCGATAAACGCCATCGCCTGGGCAATCTGCGAGCCTTCACTCTTCAGATTATCAGTGCCCCACAGCACCATGGCGATGCTTTCGGGCAGTTTCTCGCCATTTTCGTTATGGCGCGCCAGCAATTGCTCGGCCTGCGTCACGCCCAGCTTGCAGGCGAAGCTACTGGGGATGCGGAACGGATCAAAGCCGTGAATATTGCGGCCGGTGGGCAGCACTTCGGTATTGTTGAGCACATCGCCGCCCGGTGCAGGCGGTACATAATGGCCGTCCAGCGCCGCCATCAGCGAGCCGAGTTCGTCGCTGCTGTCGAGCTTGGCGGCGATCTCTTCGCGTTCCATGTCGGGGCTGGCCTTGGCCATGGCGTCGATCAGGTCTTCGCGCTCCTGATCCTCCAGCTTGCCGCCAAGGACATGCAGGCCTTGCGGGATCAGTTCTTTTTCCAGCTCATAGAGACGGCCCGAAAGCGTTTCCAGATTGCCTGTCTCGATATCCAGCTCATCGCACTGATCCTGTATCATCTGCTCCAGCTCGGCGCGCTCGGGATCATCGGGAGATGCCGTGCGCCAGCTTTCGAGCATGGATTTCAGCTCAACAAAGCCTTTGTAGAGCCCGGCCTCAGCCAGCGGCGGCGTCAGATAGCTGATCAGCGTCGCACCCGAACGGCGCTTGGCGATAATGCCTTCAGACGGGTTGTTTGAGGCATAGAGATAGAAATTGGGCAGATTGCCGATCAGCCGTTCTGGCCAGCAATTGCCGCTCATGCCGGTCTGTTTGCCGGGCATGAATTCCAGCGCGCCATGGGTACCGAAATGCAGCGCGGCATGGGCGCCGAAATCTTCGCGGATATAGCGGTAGAAAGCGGAGAAGGCGTGGGTCGGGGTGAAGGTACCCTCGAACAGCAGCCGCATCGGATCGCCTTCATAGCCGAATGTCGGCTGGACCCCGACAAAGATATTGCCGAAATGCGCGCCGAGTATCTGGATATTCTGCCCGTCGCTCAGCTGCTTGCCTGGAGCAGGGCCCCATTGCGCCTCAATCTCTTTCAAATAAGGCTCGCGGCGGACATAATCATCGGCACTGACCTTGACCGCAACATTGGCATCCGCGCCATATTGCTCGGCATTGCCTTTCAGGACGATGTCCTGCAATTCGGTCACCGTTTCCGGTACCTCAACCGAATAGCCTTCATCCTTCAGCCGGTGCAGCGTCGCGTGTAGCGATTCAAACACCGAGAGGAAAGCTGCGGTGCCGGTGGCGCCGGAATTGGGCGGGAAGTTGAACAGCACCAGCGCCAGCTTGCGTGTCGCTTTCTCGGCGCGGCGCATGGCGATCATGCGCGATACTTTCGCGGCCAGAGCAGCGGCGCGCTCGGGGCAGCTGTTCATCGCGCGCACATTATGCTCATTATGGAAATGGCAATTGCGGCTGCATCCGCAACAGCCTTCGGGCGAGCCATCGGAGCGGCCACCAAAGACCGTCGGCGTAATCGCGCCGTCTAGCTCCGGAATGGCGAGCATGATCGTGGTTTCGAGCGGCAACAGGCCCATATGGCCCGCGCTCCAGTTTTCCAGCGACTGGAACTCAATAGGATGCGCCGCAACATAAGGCACGTCCAGCCCTTTCAGCGCCTCAACCGCAGCATCGACATCATTATAGGCCGGGCCTCCGACCAGCGAAAAGCCGGTGAGGTTGATAATCGCATCGACCGTGGGGTTGCGCTCTGCATCGACAAAATATTTGTCAATTGCCGGACGCGCGTCCAGGCCATTGGCAAAGGCGGGAATGACCTTGAGGCCCTGGGCTTCCAGCATCTCGATCATGCCGTCATAATGCCCGGCATCGCGGCCCAGCAGATAGGAGCGGAGCATCAGAACCCCGACGGTGCCCTTGGGCTTTTTCGGGGCAGGGAGCAGGCTGACATCTTCGGTCAGCCGCTCGGCCATATCCGGGTGATAGACGCCAACTTCGGGATATTCGCGTGGCGGTTCGACCTTGAACGAACCTCTCAGGCTCTCGCGTTCACCGCTGGCATATTTGTTGACCAGACCGCGCACCATATCGACGACATTGTCATCTGAACCGGCCAGCCAATATTGCAGCGTCAGAAAATATTGCCGCACATCCTGCGCCGAGCCCGGGATATAACGCAGTATTTTCGGCAGGCGACGCAGCAGCTTCATCTGGCCCGCACCGGCATTGGCGCCCGGCTTGCTCGATCCGCGCATCTTCTTGATCAGCGCCATCGGGCCCTTGGCGGGCTTGTCCATCGAATATTTGCCGATCTTGGTCAGCTTGACGATTTCTGCCGTCGACATCAGGCCGAGAATGGCATCGCAATGGTCGCGACGGGCTTTCAGCGCCGAATGGATCATGCGCACCTGATCCTCGATAAAGATCATGGTGACGATAATGATATCGGCGGTGGCGATATCCGCCTTGGCGGCTTCGAGCAGTTCCGGATCGCTGCCCCAATCGGAGGCGGCGTGCAGCGTGATGCTGATATTGTCCTTCGCCAGCTGCTGATTGGCGCGCTCAACCGCGGCGGTGAGGTGGTTATCCAGGGTGATGATAACCGTCTTAACAGGGGGGGAGCTGTTATTTGGCATAATGCGCCTTCGCGTCGTAAAGAGTGTCCAGTTCAATGGTTGTCACGCCATGCTCTGCAGCATAGGTCTCGGTATTGCGCCGCGCCTTGCCGCGCACGAAGAATGGTATCTTTTTCAGTTCCTTCATCGCTTCATCGGTCCAGATAGTTTCATCCTCCCCAGCATGGGGAGGGGGACCAGCCGCAGGCTGGTGGAGGGGCACGTGAGGCAAAGTAGTTTCTTTGTTTTGATGGTCAGAGCGAACGGCCTGTGCCCCTCCACCGTCTTCGACGGTCCCCCTCCCCGTGCCGGGGAGGATCGAGTGGCCAAGATGCGACGGACCCGCCTCATCGCTGAACTCGAAATCATCGCGGAACATGGTGAGCAGATGCTCTTCCAGCCCCATGACCAGCGGGTGCACCCAGTCATCAAAAATGACATTGGCGCCTTCAAAGCCCATTTGCGGGGAGAAGCGCGCCGGGAAATCCTGCACATGCACCGGTGCGGAGATCACCGCGCAGGGCAGCGAGAAGCGCTTGGCGATATGGCGCTCCATCTGGGTGCCGAGGATCAGCTCTGGCTGGGCTTCCTCAATCGCTTTTTCGACCGCCAGATGGTCATCGGTGATCAGCGGCTCGACATCATATTTCTTGGCGGCGGCGCGGACATCGCGGGCAAATTCGCGGTTATAGCAGCCAAAGCCGCAGACCTTGTATCCCAGCTCTTCGCTGGCGATCCGTGCGGCAGCGACGGCATGGGTGGCATCGCCAAAGATAAAGACGCGCTTGCCGGTGAGGTAATTGGAGTCAATCGAACGGCTCCACCACGACATACGCGACAGGTTGCGCTCCAGCATCGGCTCGGGATCAACCCCGGCAATCTCGGCGACTTCACGGACAAAATCCTGCGTCGCGCCAATGCCGATGGGCACGGTTTTTACCATGGGCTGGCGGAAAGTGCGTTTGAGATAGTCTGCCGCCATTTCGCCAATTTCGGGATACATGACGATATTGAAATCGGCCTCGCCAAGACGGGCGATATCGGCAGCGGTGGCGCCCATGGGTGCGGTGACATTGACGTCCACGCCCAGACCATCGAGCAGCCGGGTGATTTCTACAATATCGTCACGGTGGCGGAAGCCGAGCGCTGTGGGCCCAAGCAGATTGGCGAGCGGACGGCGACCAGTGGCTTCGCGGTCGCTAGGGGTGCGCTCCTTGTCGGCGAGCGAGCGGACAATCTGGTAGAAGGTCTCGGCCGCGCCCCAATTTTCCTTGCGCTGATAGCTCGGCAGTTCGAGCGGAATGACAGGGATGGGGAGGCCCATTTTCTCGATCAGTCCGGCAGGATCATCCTGAATCAGTTCGGCAGTGCAGGAGGCACCGACCAGCATCGCATCAGGCTTGAAGCGCTCGAGCGAGTCCAGCGCCGCATCCTGAAACAGCTGCGAGGTATCCTTGCCGAGATCGCGCGCCTGGAAGGTGGTGTAGGTCACCGGCGGGCGATGGTCGCGCCGCTCAATCATGGTGAACAGCAGGTCGGCATAGGTGTCACCCTGGGGCGAGTGCAGCAGATAGTGAACGCCTTTCATGCCGGTGGCGACACGCATCGCGCCTACATGGGGCGGGCCTTCATATGTCCAGACGGCTAGCTGCATCGCTTACACCTTCAACACATCACGGCGGCGCATCGGCCGGGCGAACAATTCAGCGAGATCCCCCGCCTGATCGAAACCATGGATGGGCGAGAACACCAGCTCGATCGCCCATTTGGTGGAAAGACCCTCATTCTCGAGCGGATTGGCGAGGCCGAGGCCGCATACGGTGAGGTCAGGCTTGGTGGCGCGCACCCGCTCAAGCTGTTTGTCGACATGCTGGCCTTCGGAAAGCTGCACCCCCGGCGGCATATGCTCCAGCTCTTTGGTGAGATGGGTGCGGTGAAGATAGGGCGTGCCCACTTCGGTCAGCACCGTGCCCATTTCATTGGCGAGGAAGCGCGCCAGCGGTACTTCCAATTGCGAGTCCGGCATGAAGAAGATGGTTTTGCCCTCAAGCCGCTCGCGCTGATGCTGTAGGCCGCGGCGGGCGCGTTCCTGATAGGGAAGCAGCACTTCGGCGACATGCCCGGCATCAATGCCGAAAGTCGTTGCCGCAGCGGTCAGCCAGTCGGTGGTGCCTTCAACGCCGAAGGGGAAGAGCGCGTCAATCCGCTTGGCCCCACGTTCGAGCAGGCGCTGGCCGGTATCGCCCAGAAACGGTTGGGCAAGCAGGAAATGGGTGTTGGGTCCGATGCCGGGCAGCTTGTCGACCGAGCGCTCGGGCAGGCTGGCGACATTGTCGATGCCGATCTTGGCGAACAATCGCATAAACTGATCCTCGACGATATCGGGCAGTGAGCCGACAAGGATCAGGTTCTTCGGCGCATCTTCCGGCAGCGTCGGCATTTCCGGCACTAGCGAGGCAAGACAGGCATCTTCGCCCTCGGTAAAAGTTGTCTCAATGCCGCTGCCCGAATAGTTGAGCACTCGCACATTAGGCGCATATTGCCCGCCAAGGCGTTGCGCGGCTTTGGCGAGGTCGAGCTTGATAACTTCTGACGGGCAACTGCCGACAAGGAACAGCGTCTTGATCTCGGGGCGGCGTTCCAGAAGCTGGTTGACGATGCGGTCAAGCTCTTCATTGGCATCGGCCAGACCCGCCAGATCGCGCTCTTCCATAATCGCGGTGCCAAAGCGCGGCTCGGCGAAGATCATTACGCCCGCTGCCGATTGCATCAGATGCGCGCAGGTGCGTGAGCCGACAATCAGGAAGAAGGCATCCTGTATCTTGCGGTGCAGCCAGATAATGCCGGTCAGGCCGCAAAAGACTTCGCGCTGGCCCTTTTCTTTCAGTACTGGAGCACAGTCGGAGCCATTGGCCGCTGCGCCTTGCGGCATGGCGATATCGCTATGCGTTTGGGTGAGGGTGTCGCTCATGCTGCCACCGCCTGCGGGCCTTGCGCCTGCTGCTCTTTCGCGATCCGCTCACCCTCAAGCCGCGCCATGCGGAGCTTCCAGAGGAACTGTCCGGCGTTGATGACATAGGTGACATAGGCGGCGAGGGCGACATACATGCGCTCCTCGCTGGTGCCCCAGCCATTGAACAGCATCAGGATGTATGCGGTATGCAGCGCCAGCACCGCCATCGAGAAGGCATCTTCCCAGAAGAACGGCTTGGCAAACAGCCACTCATCAAACACCACCTTCTCCCAGATCGAACCGGTGATCATGATGGTGTAGAGGATCAGCGTTTTGATCAGGATCGAGATCTCGGCGGCGCTCTCGCCCTCGCCGGTCATCAGGTACCGAATGACGAGAAACAGACTTATCCCGAACACCAGAAACTGCAGCGGCGCCAAAATGCCCTGAACCAGCGTCCAGCGCGACTCGTCGCGGCGTTTTCTCTGTTCAGGGGTGTATAGCGCGTAGCTGGAGGCCGCAGGCTGGGAAAGCCCGGTTTTCCGGGGGTTTTGATCTGTGGCGTTTTGATATGTGCCCGACAGCGTCCCTACTCCATTTGTTATGAAAGGAGATTAGGAACCTTTTCTGTAAAGTGTCAAGTTTTTTTGACGTTCAGTCTAATTGACACTTTTTGCCGTCTGCGCATTGCCTATTGGTGCGTGATGGAGTATGCCCCGAGTCACGCGAGTTAAATATAACCGCTTGGCCGACGTTATGGCACGCCGACCAGACTTGACTTAGGAGAGTCTGAAAGATGGCATCAGTATTCGGTATCGCTGAATTGCGCTCCAGGCTGGATGGCTGGAGAACTGGTAAGAAACCGCAGGACGATCTCGACCCTGACACCCCGGACATTGTATTTGACCCAAACGATCTTCGCTCAGCCAGCGATGGCGGCGATGACTTGTCGGTGGTTGTTGAAAATCTGGTCATCCCCAAATTGATTGCCGAACGGCCCAATCTGCATGGCGCAGTGCTGGACGATGGTCATTGCAGCTGCGGTTCAAAAGCCATTAGTAAAACCGATGTGGAGTATTTCGTGCTGCTGGCGCTCGAAGGCGATGCGCGCAAACTCCTCGATTTTGTCGATAGCTGTCTCTCCACTGGTAGCTCGGTTGAAACCATCTATGTCGATCTTCTGGCCCCTGCTGCCCGCCGCCTTGGCGACTATTGGGATGAAGACAGTGTAGACTTTGTCGATGTCACCATGGGGCTGTGGCGCGTGCAGGAAATCCTGCGCGAACTGACCTTGCATCTGCCGCCCAAATTTGAAGAGGGCCATGGCCAGCGCTCGGCATTGTTCTCCACCATGCCCGGTGAGCAACACAGCCTTGGCACGCTGATGGTGGCCGAATGCTTCCAACGCGCCGGCTGGGACGCTGATGTTCTGATGGAGCCAACTCGGTCCGAATTGACAGGGAAATTTGCCAATAGATACTATGATTTAATTGGATTGACGGTAAGTCTTGATTGCCCTACCGACGCCATCACCAACCTGATTAAGGCCATCAGGGCGGTTTCCACCAACCCGGAAATTAAAGTTCTGCTGGGAGGACGTGTGATCAACGATCAGCCTGAACTTGTGCAGCTATGTGGTGCAGATGGCACTGCGGATGATGCCCCGAGTGCGGTGAAGGTGGCGGAGGAACTGGTTCCTTTGCGCACCAGTATGTTTGAAAAGCTGGCCTGAGAATTGGCCTATTGAAATGAACTTTGAATCCACAGGCGACCATCGCATACCATTTAGCGATCCGGACTCCATGTTTGAGGGGTTCAGCCGGGAGGATATTCTCGAACTGGCCTATTCCTCGGGCGATTTCATTCTGGCGATAGATGAGAATGAGATTGTCCGCGATGTGGCGGTCAACAGCAAGGACCACCGTCTGGCGCAGAAATGGGTCGGCAAGAAATGGTCCGACACAGTCAGCGCCGAGAGCAAGGCCAAAGTTCAGAAAATGCTCCAGGACGGCAGCGCGGATGATCAGACATGGCGGCAGGTCAACCATGTTGATGATGGCGATGATATCCCGGTGAATTATCGCATATTGCGACCTTCCAATACGACGTTGCAGATTGCAATTGGCCGCGACATTCGCTCGATTGCTCTGCTGCAACAGCGTTTGCTCAAGACACAACAGTCGATGGAGCGCGACTATCTCAACCTGCGCCAGACCGAAACGCGCTATCGCCTGCTGTTCGACAATATTTCCTATCCTGTGCTGATCGTTGATAGTGACACCTATCAGATTCAACAGGCCAATCGCGCGTCGCATGGATTGATCAACGCTGCGCCCGGCGCGCTCGAAAACAAGGGCCTGCTTGAGCTGGTCGAGCGCGATTTCCGCGATGATATCATCGCTTATATGGGCGCGATCTCGGTCAGTGGTAAAGTCGATCCGGTGAGCATCCGGCTTGAGGGGCGCACCGGTTTTGTCAAATTGTCGGCGTCCGCGTTCCGCCAATCGGGACGGCAATACTGGCTGATCAATATTGATGATGGCCAGCACGAGGTGCCGGGCCGAAGCGCGGATCAATATATTCTCGATGTTGTTGAGAAGATGCCGGACGCCTTTGTTCTGGCCGATGAAAATCAGGACATCATCGTCGCCAATCGCGCCTTTGTCGAGCTGGTCCAGGCCGGCGCGATGGAGCAGATTCTCGGCGTGTCGCTCAATCGCTTTGTCGGTCGCCCGGATGTCGATCTCAATCTGCTCAGAAAGCAGCTTAAAGACCATCAGGACGTGCGCAATTTCAGCTCGGTGGTCAACGATCTCAATGGCGGCGAAGAGCCGGTTGAGATTTCCGCGATCATGGTGGAACGCGATCAGCCGCTTTACGGCTATTCGGTTCGCGGGGTCGGGCGGCGCGAGCGCGATCTGCCTGAAACTTCAAATGAGCTTCCGCGCTCGGTAGATCAGCTGACCGAATTGGTAGGCCGCAAGCCGCTGAAGGAAATTGTCCGCGAAAGTACCGACCTGATCGAGCGCATGTGCATTGAGGCGGCGCTGGTGCATACCTCGGATAACCGCGCATCTGCCGCGGAAATTCTGGGTCTAAGCCGTCAAAGCCTGTACTCGAAACTGCATCGCCATGGGCTTGGCAATCTCACCGGCAAGGGTGACAACTAGCGCCGATCGCCGTCAAAAAATATTGACGATTTTTATTGTCCAAATAATTTGACACACCTCGTTTCTTGGCATAGCCTTGGCTTATGTCAGACTCGACGCTCTCCCGCACATTTGCGCAGGTGCCTGCACCCAAGGATGTGCTTGAGCTGACCAAGCCGGTCACCTGGTTCCCGCCGATGTGGGCCTTTATGTGCGGCGTGGTGTCATCAGGGGCATCAATAACCGAAAACTGGTTGTTTCTGGCCGTCGGTATTTTGCTGACCGGGCCGATTGTCTGCGGCACCAGCCAGGTGATCAATGACTGGTGTGACCGCGAGGTTGACGCAATCAATGAACCCAACCGCCCAATCCCCTCGGGGCGTATCCCCGGCAATTGGGGTGTCTATATCGCGCTCATTGGCTCGACCATATCGCTACTGGTCGCCGCCGCGCTCGGTTTCTGGGTGCTGATCGCCACCTGTGTCGCGCTGTTTTTTGGCTGGGCCTATAGCTCACCGCCTTTCCGCTTAAAGAAGAGTGGCTGGTTGGGGCCGCTGGTCTGTGCGCTCAGCTATGAGGGCCTGTCCTGGTTCACCGGGGCCAGTGTTATGCTCGGTGGACTGCCATCCGGCACTATATTGCTGGTGATCCTGCTCTACAGCCTCGGCGCGCATGGCATAATGACGCTGAATGATTTCAAGGCGGTTGAAGGCGATACGGAAATGGGCCTGAAATCGCTGCCCGTCGTCATGGGCGTGCGCAATGCCGCGATCTTTGCCTGCGTCGTGATGGCGCTGCCGCAACTCGCCGTCATTGGCGTGCTTATCACCCAAAATCTCACCATTTCCGCCGCGATTGTCAGCCTGTTCCTGTTGGTGCAACTGGGATTGATGGTCCGGCTGGTTGGAGCCCCCCGCAAATTGGCGCCCTGGTATAATGCCACCGGCGTCTCGCTCTACGTCTTTGGTATGCTGGCTTCGGCATTGGGCCTGGGAGGATATATCTGATGGCGCAAACACTTTCTTCTGGTGGACGGATTGGGTCGGCTGGCCTGTCACAAGCGGCTGGCAAACAGGCTGGCTTAAGCTGGTTCGGCATTATCCGCCTGGGCGCGGTCCAGGCATCGATTGGTGCGATTGTGATGCTGGCGTCATCGCTGCTTAACCGGGTGATGGTGGTGGAATATTCGGTCGCAGCGGCTATTCCGGCGGCCCTGGTCGCCTGGCATTATGCGGTGCAGCTCACCCGGCCATTATGGGGCCATCACTCAGACCGCAGCGCGCGGCGCACGCCATGGATTATCGGCGGCATGAGCCTGTTGGTGATTGGCGCATTAATGGCGGTCAATGCGACCATCATGATGGCCAGTCCGAGCATCTTCGGTGCCTTATTGGCGATTAGTGCGTTCACGCTGATTGGCTTTGGCGTCGGCATAGCGGGTACGACGTTGTTGGCACTGCTGGCCTCGCGTGTTTCAATGGAGCGCAAGCCCGCTTCGGCGGCCATTACCTGGATCATGATGATCGCCGGTATCGTGATTGCCGCCGCGGTCGCAGGTGCCAATCTTGACCCGTTCAGCCCGCAACGTCTTGCGATAGTTTGTAGTTTTGTGGCTTTGGCCGCGTTTAGCCTGATGCTGCTGGCGCTCTATCGGCTGGAAGAAACCACCGAGGTAGTCGAGCGCCCGCATTCTGATGAACAGGCCAAGAGCTTTCCCGAAGTATTGCGCGAAATCTGGCAGGAAGATCAGGCGCGGCGCTTCACCTATTTCGTCTTCCTGTCGATGCTGGCCTATAGCATGCAGGATCTGATCATGGAGCCTTTTGCCGGATTCCTCTTCGCGATGACGCCGGGTGAATCGACCACATTGTCGAGCATTCAGCATGGCGGCATTTTGATCGGCATGCTGGTGGCAGGATTGGGTGGCAGTCTGTTTGCCCATTATTATGGCTCCAATCTTAAAATCTGGATTGTTCTTGGCTGTGCCGGGTCGGCGATGATGCTCGCAGGACTGTCCATGGCGGCGTCGACAGGAGGCGCGTGGCCGCTGACTGCCAATGTCTTTGGCCTCGGCTTTGCAAATGGCATGTTTGCCGTCGGTGCGGTGAGCGCGATGCTTGGTCTTGCCAGCAAGGGCGTAGCCTCGGGCGAGGGCGCGCGTATGGGCGTCTGGGGTGCAGCGCAGGCAATTGCCTTTGGCTTGGGCGGATTATTGGGCGCGGTGATTGTTGATCAGCTGCGCAGCATGACGGGCGAAGATGTCACCGCATTTCAGATTGTTTTCGCGGTTGAGGCGCTGCTGTTTATCGGCGCGGCGCTGATGGCGACGACGATGCAAATGCCGCGCAAGGAGCGCCAGACGGGAGCGGTTAAGGAGGCAGTAGGAGCATGAGCGAGCAATCACAGGCAGAATTTGATGTCATCGTTGTCGGCGGCGGACCGTCCGGAGCCACCGCGGCGTATGATCTGGCGATGCAGGGGCATAAGGTGATGTTGCTCGACCGGGCAGGGCGGATAAAACCCTGTGGCGGCGCGGTGCCGCCGCGATTGCTCAAGGACTTTGACATTCCGCAATCGCTGCTCAAGGCCCACGCCCATTCGGCGCGGATCATTTCACCCAAGGACAACCGTGTTGATATGCCAGTGGGTGAGGGCGGCTATGTCGGCATGGTGGACCGTGACGAGTTTGACGAATGGCTGCGCAATCGTGCTGCCGAGGCTGGTGCGATCCGCATGACGGGAACCTATGAGGGTATAGAGCAAGGCGACAACAATATCGCCACCATCTGCTACCGCACCGAGCGCAATGGCGAGATGCAGCGCGTCACCACCAAGGCTGTTATCGGTGCCGATGGTGCACGCTCAAAAGTAGCGCGGGATTCGATCAAAAACGCCGATCGCGTGCCATGCGTCTTTGCCTATCACGAGATTGTGAAGGTGCCCGAAGAGCATCAGGAAGACTATCGCGATGACCGCTGCGATGTCTATTATCAGGGGCATTTGTCGCCTGACTTTTACGCCTGGATTTTCCCGCATGGCAAAACCGCCAGCATTGGTCTGGGCAGCGCCAATAAGGGCTTTCCGCTGCGCGAAACCACCAAGCTAATGCGCGAGCAGACCGGACTGGACGGTTGGGAAACCATCCGCAAGGAAGGTGCCCCGATCCCGCTCAAGCCGTTGAAGAAATGGGATAATGGCAAGAATGTGCTGGTTGTCGGAGATGCAGCAGGCGTGGTCGCGCCGGCATCGGGTGAGGGTATTTACTATGCCATGGCCGCCGGGCGCATGGGTGCCGAGGCGGCGATGGAATATCTCAAGACCGCCAATGCCAAAGCTCTGGCCGGCGCGCGCAAGAAATTCATGAAGCAGCATGGCCGCGTGTTCTGGATCCTGGGTATCATGCAATATTTCTGGTATTCAAGCGACAAGCGCCGCGAGCGCTTTGTCAAAATGTGCGATGACCCGGATGTGCAGCGCTTGACTTGGGAAGCCTATATGCACAAAGAATTGGTCAAGCGTGACCCGCTGGCGCATGTCAAAATCTTCCTGAAAGACACCGCGCATCTCCTGGGCATCAAGTCTATGGAAGAGGAGCAGGTCGCCAAGGGAGGATAGGCCAGAATATGAAGAAAGCGGCGTTATTCCCGATTGGTCTCGCCGCTTTTCTGGCCTTTATGACCGCGGTGATCGGCAGCACGATCACGGTTCTCGATGAATGGTATTATTCGCTGCAGCAACCGCCATGGGCGCCGCCCGATTGGCTGTTCGGCATTGCCTGGACGATCATTTTTTCACTGATCGCACTGGCGGGCTATCTCGCTTGGTTCAAGGCCCCGACGCGGCGCGACATTGACTATGCGCTGACGCTGTTTGCGCTGAACGGCTTTCTCAACCTGTTATGGAGCTTCCTCTTCTTCCGCTTTCAGCGGCCGGATTGGGCATTTTACGAGCTGACGCTGCTATGGTTGTCGATCTTCATGCTGATCATCTTCTGCGTCCGTTTTTCGCGCGGCGCGGCGCTGTTACTGCTGCCCTATCTCGCCTGGGTGACGTTCGCCGGCGCGCTCAACTTTGAAATCGTCCGCCTGAACGCGCCCTTTGGCTGATGCCCCGATGATGCAGGCGTTCTTCTCCTCCGGCCATGCAGTTGATGTGGTGCTGCTGGTCCTGCTGGCCGAGGCTCTATGGCTGAAATGGCAGGGCAGGGACTGGCCCATGATCCTCGGCGCGCTGATGCCCGCGGTGCTGATGATGATAGCGCTACGGGGAGCGCTGACGGGCGCAAGCTGGCCGATGATCGCGCTGCCGCTGGCTCTGTCTTTCCCGATCCATCTCTACGATATGCGGCGGCGTGGGAGGCAGGGCGATTGATCGCTCTTCCGCGAGGGGCGACATAAGGATAAACCCAAATAATGGTCCAGTCTTCTTCCATTTATTCGCGCAAGGCGATTGAACAGGCTCCAGAGCATTTGGACCGGGCCCAATTGTTTGCGATTTGCAAGCTCGATATCAATGCACCCTCTGACCTAACGACCATGGTGGCAGAAGAAGACTATGTCAGGCTTCTCGAAACGATAGCGCAGGCTGAGGATGGATTGCCGCGAGCTCATATAAAGCTTGGCGCATCGATGCGCTGCGAAGATTTGGGTGCTGTGGGTCTAGCATGGAAAAGCTCGCCCACTTTGATGGATGGCTGGGATCGCGCGCAGCGTTATATTAGCGTTGTTTCTGGTGTGAGGGCGCTTGAGCTAAATCGAGGCAAGGAAACCACCGAGATCCGTTTCCTGCGTCTGACTGACGAAGCGCCTATGGGGGCCAAACTTTCAAACGAGGCAACTTTCGCATCCTTTATTGCCATTTGCCGCGAAGCATCCGGCCGAAAGTTCAAGCCCATACGCGCTTTTTGCGGGCATGAGTTTGTCGGCGATAAGACTTTTCTCGAGGACTTTATAGGTTGTGAACTCGAAGATCGCGCCGGCATCAATGCGATTGTCGTCTCTAATGCTGAATTAGCGCTGCCTAATGCCGTAGGCGATGATGCGATATCCCGCTTTTTCGATGGACGTGTTGAGGAGATGCTAGCGGAGACCAAGACAGAATTGCCACTGTCGATCCAGGTCAAATCGGAAATCGGAAAGAATTTGAGCGGCGGCGTTCCCAAGCTTTCGGATGTCGCAAAGGCGCTGGGGATGAGTGCCCGAACGCTTCAGCGTAAACTGAACGATGAAGGGGCCGTATTTCAGGCATTGGTGGACGAAGCTCGGCGTGAGCTGTCCGAACGTTTACTGCGAACATCGCAATATCCTCTTGTCGAGGTTGCTTTCCTAACAGGCTTTGCTGAGCAAAGCGGCTTTACCCGTGCGTTCAAGCGCTGGGCCGGCCAAACGCCTCGATCTTACCGGTTAAACGCAACATCACGCTGATGACGTCATCTGCACAAAGCTTGGCATCCCAGGACAAGAGAAGCTGCAGCCCGTGATCTATCCCATGCTTGTCTCCAACAAACAGGAACAAGCAAATGGCCAACAAGAATGACGATAACAAGATTACCCTGGTGATCGGTGGAACCGGGAAAACCGGCAAGAGGGTTGCCGATCGGCTGACCGAGAAAGGGCAAACCGTCCGCATCGGGTCGCGATCATCGGTTCCCGGCTTTGACTGGGATCAGGAATCGGGCTGGGATACTGCTTTGGAAGGTGTGAGCAGCATCTACATAACCTACTCCCCCGATCTGGCGATGCCCGGAGCAACCGATGCAATCACCGCCCTGGTCTGGCGCGCCAAACTCAACGGTGTTCAGCGCCTCGTTCTGCTATCAGGTCGCGGTGAGAAAGAAGCACAAGCCTGCGAGCAGATTGTCCAGGATAGCGGTCTTGAATGGACCATTGTGCGCGCCAGCTGGTTCAACCAGAACTTCTCCGAAGGGGCGTTTATTGACATGGTCCTCAGCGGCGCGATCACTTTGCCAGCAGGCCAAACACCAGAGCCCTTTGTCGATATCGATGACATAACGGATATCGCCGTCGCGGCGTTGACGGAAGATCGGCACAATGGAGAAATTTACGAGGTCACCGGCCCCCGCTTGATGACCATGGCTGATATTGCTTCAGATCTTTCCAGAGCAACTGGCCGAGAGATTGCTTTTATCGATGTGCCCCATGAGGCATTTATCGAGGGGCTGACCCAATCCGGCGCGCCCAAGGATGTCGTGTGGATGCTCGATTATCTGTTTTCGACTGTCCTCGACGGACGCAATGCGCACCTAACGGACGGGGTTCAGCGTGCCCTGGGAAGAGCGCCAAAAGACTTTGCCGATTATGCCAGGGATGTCGCCGCGACCGGTGCGTGGAGGATTGCAGCATGAGGTACATCATCACACGCAGCGCATTGGGAGTGTCGGGCGTGATCCTCGCCGTTATCGGCAGCTCGATCATGGCAGCACCGAGACTGTTCCTTGCCACCAGCGAGGTCATTGTTGAGCAAGACGCAGGCCTTATGTCTGAAGTGACCGCGCCGAGCGGCATGTTGATCATCACTGGCGCGTTCATGTTGCTCGGCGCGATCAATCTGCAATTTTCAAGGCTCGGCCTCGTCTTGGGTGCCATTGTCTATGGAAGTTACGGCGTGAGCCGCTTTGTCAGCATGTATCTGCACGGAATGCCCTCCGATTCACTGATGATAGTTGCATATTTCGAGCTTGGAGTTGCGGCCATGTTGGCGGTGCTCAACTTTGCTGCGCCACTTTCAACAGCGGCTTCGGTTCACGGGCATTTTGAACCTGAAGGCTAGCGAACCCGCTGCGCATAAAGCGCATATTTTCAAAATTCACATTTTAGGAACCCATCCCATGACCTATGAATGGCCCCTCTACTTTTGTCTCTTTCTGGCGCTTTGGAGCGCGATTATCGGAGGCGTATTTTCTGCATTCTCAGAATTCATCATGTCAGCCCTACTCAAGACAGAGACCGCTGGCGCAATTGAGGCGATGCAGCATATTAACCGAGATGTGATCAGGACCCAGTTCGTCGCTGGCATCTTGTCTATAGCGCTCTTCTCGCTTCTGTTCACGGTCTACAGCATTGCAGTATTTGAAGGAGCGGCTCTCGTAACGCTGATCCTTGCACCCCTAGTCTATCTCCCAAGTGTCTTTCTTATGACGATCTTTGGCAATATACCAATGAACAACAGGCTCGAAGGTCTCGACCATAGAAGCGAGTTGGCCCGCGCATACTGGAAAGAGTATGGTGTGCAGTGGACGCGGTTTAATCACTATCGTTCACTGGGCAGCGTTCTGACTGCAGGGCTTTACATCATCGCTGCCCTAACACTTGTCAGCAGCGGGCAGGTGTAATCATGAGATATGCACAATTCGGTGCCGTTGTGATCATCGCGATTGTCCTCTGGGGTGGCCTGGTCTTTACAGCTTTGGATCAAGGATGGGGACATGGCCACATCGCGAAAGTCGGCGCTGTCTTTCCTGATCCATCTCTACGATATGCGGCGGCATAGTCGGCAGGGTGGTTGACCTTCCAGTCATCCCCGCGAAGGCGGGGATAAGGCTTTTCATTAAGAAGATATCACGCGGAGGCGCGAAGACGCGGAGAGGTGATAAAGACTCTCCGCGTCTTCGCGCCTCCGCGTGAATCAAAAAGCCCTGGCCCCGCTTTCGCGGGGCCGACGAGAAAAAGCCTATCGGAAATCACAAACAAAAAGCCCGGCGCGGGGGCCGGGCTAGTGGGTGCCTGAGGGTGGGCGTTACCACCCCAGGGGAAAAATGGATCCGTATGCGTCTTAGTACTCCGGGGCGTATTTGTGTTCGATGGCCCAGAGATACCAATTGTCGACAACCGTGCCGGTGAGCAGGATGCCGATGCCGCCGGTCAGCGTCGTCAGCACTGCGAACCACCATGCCCAGCGGTGGATCGATTCCATGGTGGCGTTAAAGCCCATGGTCCAGCGCCAGAAGAGGCCGGCGCGTTCGGTCGCCGTGCCGCGATCGGTGATCTGCTCCAGCTCGCGTTCACCGCCATAGCGGCCTACCGCCAGGATCGTCGCGCCGTGCATGGCGAACAGCAGCGCCGAGCCATAGAGGAACACGATCGATAGTGCGTGGAACGGATTGTAGAACAGATTGCCATATTGCAGCGAGAAGTTGTTGGTCCATTCAAGATGCGAGAAGATGCCATAGGGCACCGCTTCGGCCCAGCTGCCCATCATCATCGGGCGGATAAAGCCCAGCACCAGGAACAGCCAGATCGCCGAGAGGAACGCCCATGCGACATGGGTGCCCATGCCCAGCGCCCGTGCCCGCATATAGGTGCGTGCCCACCAGAGCAGAACCGATGCGGTGAGGAAGAAGCCGGCCATGATGAACCAGCCACCTTCATTCAGCGGCACAAAGGGCGAGAAACCCCATTCGGAGGAGGGCGGATCCAGCGTCAGCCAGAAAAACTCGCGCATAAAGGCCACCGGGCTCCAATTGACCGAAGCGGCGAAGTTCATGCCGATGATCAGCAGCGACAGGAAGCCGGTTACCAGCGAAGCAATACCGAGCCAGCCGAGATAGAGCGGGCCAATCTGTGCCTGGCCGAATTTGCCCATCCAATAGCTGGCGCCGGTGACTTCATAGCGCGGTTCACTGGTTCCGGGCTTGTGCGGCATGCCCATTTCGGGGCTATGCTCCAACTGCACCTGCGTAAAGATATTCTGATAGCGTGCCATGTGCGTGTCTCCCCTTACTCAGCCCAGACCGGAATGCTCTTCCACCAGTCCCACCATTCGGGCCAGCCTTCGGCCCAGATCGGTCCTGAGATGAAGATGCAGACCGCGCTCCAGAAACCGGCATTCAGCGCCAGGAACAGGCCGAGACGATGGATACCGATGGTACCAACCGAATAGCCGATAAAATCACGGAAGAAGGTATCCTCATATTCCGGCGTCTTGACGGTTTCGCCCTTGGCCGGGTTGACCGCCGAGAGGATCAGTGCGCCATGCAGCGCCAGCGCCAGGTTCGTCGTGAAGAAGAACGTAATGGCGATCATATGGGCCGGATTATAGTGGAAATTCACATATTGGTATCCGGTGTTGGATACCCAGTCGAGATGGCTGAAAATGCCATAGGGGAAGCCATATCCCCATGCGCCCATCGCCAGCGGGCGGAATACGACCAGTGTGACATAGGCGAAAATTGCGAAGCTGAAGGCAATCGGCACATGATAGCCAATCCCCAGTTTTCGGCATATCTCCACTTCTCTGAGCGCCCAGGAGCAGAACGCCCCGACCGCGCATATGGTGATGATCTGCCAGAGGCCGCCATCCATCATCGGTGCCAGTGCCAGGCCATAGCTGACATCGGGCGGGTTAATCGAAATCAGCCAGGGGTTCCATGTCGGCCCCTGTGATGCGCCATAAAAGATCAACGCTGTCCCAAGCGAGGCGAAAATCGCCGTGGTGACGCCAAAAAACCCAACATAAAACGGGCCGATCCAGAAATCGAAGAGATCCCCGCCGATCAACGTGCCACCGCGGACACGATATTTCCTCTCATAGCTTAAAAGCGCCATCGCTCTATCCTTCAGACATTATCTTGTCGCACCCAATTCACAGTGCGCACGCCTTTGCTGAACCACCCAATGGGAGGCGCGACAGTCGCCCGTCGCGACCTCCTTGGGAGCTTGGGTTCAGGTTAGCTGCTCAGACTGTTCGAGCGTTACCGAAGCAGTTGTGGCTGAAGGTTTTTCAAGCCAGTTGTAGCGATCGGTGCTCAACAGAATGAAGTGAATAAGAACTGCTAGCGTGAACAGAAAAACCGCAAGAGCGACAAACACTCTTCGCGGATCGAATGTCATCCACATTCTCCACATAGTCTCTTCTCCTTATGCCAGCATGGTCAAGGCTGCTTGCGCAACCTGGACACCGTCATTCAGCATCGCGTAGCCGGGTGTGTCAGGGAACCATGGTTTCCACATCCACACCAATATGTGCGCAATGACTGCTACGGTGACGAAGAAGCCCATGCTTGCGACAAAGAGCTTGTGCAGCTCCTTAGCCTCGTCGGGGGTTAGATAGGCCTCCGGGCCTAATCGTTCTTCAGTACTCATATAGTCCTTCTCCATTCTAGCTCCCGGAAAGCCGCCAAGGCGCCTCCCACGGGTGTTCCCTGACGGCACCCATTGCCGACAAGGTTTCGGACGCGAAAAGGCGGTTAGCCTCTCGCGAATATGTGGAGCGGATCATGAGAGATCATGCGTTCGCCCCTTCAAGTAATGCCGATGCAAGACGATCAGCAGAAACACGCTCTTCCCCTGCGCGCCGGGCCTGTCGCTCGGCGGCATCGCGCAGATTCTTGGCGGCGGAAATGCGCACCAGAACCGGCTGTTTCTCGACAATGGCGTCGAGTTTTTCCTTGGCATCTGTGTCCCATTCCAGTGGCGCCTCGAGCCGGGCCGGGGTGGCCTCGCCCTTGTCCATCTGGGTGGAAAGCGGCAGGATGTGGAACAGCGCATCGAACAGTGCGTTGCACACTTCCTGAACCAGATAGGTCGCGCCGGCATAGCCCATATAGGGGGTGCCGGTATGGCGGCGGATGGCAGCACCGGGGAAGGAAGCCGGGATGAATATCCCGCGCCCGCCGGCCTCGGCCATATACATGCGCTCATTATAGCTACCGAACACCATGATCGGCGCCTTCTCGTGAATATCCTCGCGCACCGCCTCATTATCGGGCTTCACGCCCGCTGTGCGGCCATAGGAGAAGGAGCAGGGCATCCCCATGTCATTCTCCAGGAAGTTGCTGATGCCGCGGGCATAGGTTTCATTGGCGACGATGCCAAAATTGGCAGTGCCGAAGAAATCCTGTGTCACCGAGCGCCACAAATCCCATAGCGGCTTGATGGTGGTGTGCTTTTCCTTCTCGATGAAAGGCTCGGGATCGAGGCCGGTCATCTCGCCCAGCTGGCGCAGGAATTTGGTGGTGGAATCCAGGCCAATCGGCGCCTGCAAATAGGGCCGTTCGAGCAGTTCGCAGAGGTTACGGCCAAATTCGCGATACATGCACACATTGACCGAGGCATTGGCGAGCTGGCGGATGTCCGCCAGATGGGTGCCGAGCGGGAACACCATGTTGACCTCGGCGCCAATGCCTTCGATCAGCCTGCGGATTTCAGCCAGATCAGACGGCATGTTGAACATGCCATAGCTCGGCCCAATGATATTGACCTTGGGCTTGTCACCTTCCTTCAACACCTTGGGCTTGGGCATTTTTTTGGGGCCAAACTCGGTCCACAGCCAGGAAAGCGCACGGTCCTCGGACTGCCACTGATCCTCATCAATGGTGCGCGGCAGGAAGCGCTTGATATTGGTGCCTTCGGGCGTCACGCCGCCGCCGATCATCTCGGCGATTGAGCCAGTGACCACCACAGCGGGCAGGTCAGGGTCGAGCGACTTCCAGGCGCGTTTCATGGCACCTTCGGTGCCGGTCTTGCCGAGTTCTTCCTCGGCAAGGCCAGTGACAACAATCGGCAGCTCATGTGGCGGCAGGCCGTCAGTATAGTGCAATACCGATGTTACCGGCAGGTTTTCACACCCCACCGGGCCATCAATGATTACCTGTAGGCCCTTGATCGCGGTGAACGCGTAAACCGAGCCCCAATAGCCACCGGCGCGGTCATGATCGAGTATCAGTGTCATGTTCCAATCGCCTCCGCTGCCTTGGCGGCTGCTGCATTTTGCGCCGCATATTTTTTCTTGAACTTGGGCCGGTCAGTGGGGACGTCCTCCCAGATACCGGCAGCATGGCCTTCGCCGACGCCTTCAAAGAATTCGGTCATCTTGTCGAAGCGTGCCTTGTTACCCAAAGCGCCATTGATCACCTGCGCCAGACTGCCAGCGCCTGCCGGTCCCATCAGCGGACGGGCCGAGATCAGATTGGTGAAATAGAGACCCGGCGTGCCTTTGGATTTGGCATGCTGCACAACCGGCGTGGTGCCGATGGCCAGATCAGGCTCATATTCATCGACCGCAGCATTGTCCTGCTCCAGGCTGGCGCGGAAATTAACCTTGCAGCCATGCGCCTCAAGCCATTCGCGATCCGGGTCAGACCATTTGGTTTTGGGACAGGCAGAGCCGACATAGGGCACTTCCGCACCGCTTTCGATCAGCAGGCGGGCAACCAGAAGCTCAGAGCCCTCATAACCGGCGACGGTGATACGGCCCTTGATCGGCATCGCCGAAAGCGCGCCATCAATCGCTGGGAGCATCGCATTTTGCGCCGCCGCAATCTGATCGGCGCTGCAACCATAGGTCTCGCCAATCGCCTTGAGCCAGGCAGCGGTGCCATCGCGGCCCACCGGAGCGGAGCCGACAATCGGACGACCAGCCGCCTCAAATTCGCGAATGCTGGCGGTGTAGAAGGGGTGGATTGCGGCGATAACCGAGCCATCCAGCGCGCTGTACAATTCGCGCCATTCGCGGGTTGGCACAACTGCACCAGCCGCCAGTCCCAGCGGGGCCAGCATATGGCCAATGCCCACCGGATCAGCCGGGAACATCTCGCCGAGCAAGGTCACCGTGGGCTTGTCGGAGCGCTCTTTCGGCGCGGCGACAGGGCCTTGTTCGGCTTCCTCGCGGGCGAATTTCAGCATCGCGCCTGCCAGAACATCCTTGGCCTCGGCATGGGTCGGGACACCAAAGCCCGGCACGTCGATACCGATGATCCGCACACCGTTAATCTGGTCCGGCAACAGCCTGAGCGGTACGCCGCTGGCGGTGGGGACGCAGAGATTGGTGATGACGATGGTGTCATAGAGTTCGGGATCAGCCATCTGCTCAACGGCTTCCTTGATGTCCTCGAACAGCTTGCCGGTGACCAACGTCTCTGAACTGAACGGGACATAGCCGACTGTCCGCCGCGCACCGTAAAAATGCGAGGTGAAGGTCAGGCCATAGACACAGCAGGCCGAGCCGGAGAGGATCGTCGCGGTGCGGCGCATACGCAAGCCGACACGTAGCGAACCAAAGGCCGGGCACATGCTCTGAGGCTGGTCATGCGGACCTACCGGATAGTCCTTCTCATATTGGTCGAGAATTTCGCTCTTGCCCGCCTTTTTGGCGGCCTCGCGCATGGTGTCGGCACCGGCGTGGCAACCGCCGCCTTCAGGCACAGGGGGAGCGTCAGGCTGAGCAACGTCAAGCCGGTCGGGAGAGCGATCTGTTGGGGGGGATTGTAGATCAGTCACGGCTCATACCTCGTCGTAAATCACTTCGAGGGAGGCTTTTTCTTCATATACGCCACCGCGCATATCCGCCTGGGTTGCAGGGACGAGTTCAATCTCGCCGCCTACTTCTTCAGGCGTGAAGAGGTCGAGCAAGCCTTCCTGGGTCAGCGGCACCGGATGTTGCGGCGGCGCTTCGGCGACATTGGTGGCGAGTTCTTCAAACAGGCCGCTCCATTGCCCGCCGGGCTTGCCGATAATCTGATAATTGGCCGATTTGCGGCGGATATCCTCATCAGCCGGGATCGCGGTCAGCACCGGAATGTCGACCGCCTTGGCAAAATTATGCGCTTCGCCGGTGCCGTCATCCTTGTTGATGATCATGCCAGCAACGCCAACATTGCCGCCCATCTTGCGGAAATACTCAACCGCCTTGCAGACATTATTGGCGACATAGAGCGACTGCAGGTCGTTCGAGCCGACAACAATCACCTTTTGGCACATATCGCGCGCAATCGGCAGGCCGAAACCGCCGCAGACCACATCACCAAGGAAGTCGAGCAGAACATAGTCAAAGCCCCAGTCATGGAAGCCCAGTTTCTCCATCAGCTCAAAGCCGTGGATGATGCCGCGTCCGCCGCAGCCGCGACCAACTTCGGGGCCGCCCAGCTCCATGGCGAAGACGCCGTCGCGCTGGAAGCAGACATCCTCAATGGTCACTTCCTCACCCGCCAGTTTCTTGGCCGAAGAGGTTTCGATGATCGTCGGGCAGCTTTTGCCGCCGAACAGCAGCGAGGTGGTGTCCGATTTCGGGTCGCAACCGATGAGCAATACCCGCTTGCCCTGTTGCGCCATCATATAGCTGAGGTTTGATAGGGCAAAGCTCTTGCCCGATCCGCCCTTGCCGTAAATGGCGATAATCTGGGTTTCTTTCTTCACCTCGCCGGTGTGGACGGGATCCGGTTCAATGGCCGCTTCTTCGCGTAGGGCATCAACGTCAAGCATGGTCATTCTGTCTCTCTCCAATCAAGAACCATTTTCAGGCACTCAGGGTTTTCAAAGGCTTGGGGGTAAGCCTCTTTGGCATTGGTTGCCGGTTCAACGCTGGTAATCAGGCCGGACAGATCAAGCGCCCCGGTGTCGATCAGCGCGTTAACCGTCGCCAGATCTTCGGGTTGCCATTCTGCCGCGACCCGCAGCCGCGCTTCGCGTTGAAAAGCGGGCGGAAACGCAAAACTTATGGGTTGGTCGTAAAAACCAGCCAGGGTGATCTCGCCGCCTTTGGCGAGCCGCTGGATCAGTGGTTCAATCACGCTGTTGCTGCCGCTGACCTCGCAGATCGCGCTATAATCGCTGCGCTCATCCTCATCGGGATGGACGACATTATAGCCTTGCGCGCCATCCTGCCGGTCGGGATTGATTTCCCAGACGGTCGGGGCGGGGGCACCGGTTGCGATAGTGAGGCGGGCGATAAGACGGCCCAGCACACCATGGCCGACAATCAGCTCAGGAGGCTCGGTGCGGTTGATCGCGTGCAAGCCGGTCGCGGCGAGGGCATATAATATGCCTTCCTGACCCAGCTTTTCGGAAACCGGAAGCGCCCGGGCAGAGGGAAGGATGACATTGCTTGCCGATCCACCGAACAGGCCGCGCGCATCCTGATAGCAATTGGCACCGGGGACAAAGACCCATTCGCCAATGCGCTCCTGCGCCTGCGGGCCAGCATCAATGACGCGACCTACCGATTCATATCCCGGAACCAGCGGATAACCCATGCCAGGGAAATTCGGCATCTTGCCGGTCCAGAGCAGTTTCTCGGTGCCGGTGCTGATGCCGCTCCAATGCACATCGACCAGCACATCAGATTCACCCATTTCGTTAAGCGCAATCTTTCTCACCGCAAGAGCGCCTGGGGAATCAATGATGATCGCGGACGTGTCCAACTGTCGACCTCCCTGGATTGCCTCCCGAAATGCGGGGACTCCATGAGTGTCAACTTATAGCAACACCATCGAATGTCAAATTAAATTGACACTTTTTCCTGTCATTTATCCGCGACAATCGCTTTGGTGATCAGCGGCTGCGATGTTTTGATCTCTTTAGACCGCGAAAATCCTGCATTTTTAAGCATTTGGCGGTATTCTTTCAGCGAACGCGGACGGCCTGATCGCATCGCCCAGAGGTAGAGGCCGAAATAGCCATCGCCCATGGGTTCTGCGCCCCGAGTCTCTGCCATTGGCTCGATAATCAGGAGTCGGCCATTGGCGGGCAGCGAAGCCTGGATTTTCGCCAATAATGCGGTGACAATCGGATCATCATGGTCGTGCAAGATACGGTTCAGCGTGATCAGGTCATAGCCTGAGGGTAGGGCATCGGTGATAAAGCTGCCGGGATGCGCGGTGATGCGCTCTTCCAGCCCCAGTGCAGCGAGTCGTTCAGCGGTGCTGGGCATCACTTCGGGCAGATCGAATATGCCGATATCCAGTTGCGGCGCGACCTCGGCGACGGCGGCAGCAAAAGCCCCTGATCCGCCGCCAATATCGAGCATCTTACTGTGCCTGCCAAAGCCATAGCGATGGACAATCTGTTCAGCGACCATAGGCTGAGTCGCAGCCATGAGTGCGGAGTAATCGGATGCAGAGTTCGGCTCTGCCTCATCTTGCGCGGCATAGGACCAGAAGTTGGAGAGCCGTGTCGGCGACCGGCGATCATCACGCAACAGGTCGAGCAGATCGGTAATATCGCGGTAGATCATATCGCGATGCCGTGCCATGGCTTTGGCGCCTTCATTGGAGGACAGTGGTGCGCCGGCAACGCCGAGCGACCAGCCCCCTGCAACCGGCGACTCGACCAACTCCAGTGAACGCGCGGCACGCAGTAACCGGTCGGCAGCATGGTGGCTGAGGCCACAATGCCCCGCTACTTCCTCCAGCGAGTGGATACCGTCGGACAGAAATTCGAGCAGCCCGGTTTCAACCACCACACCGATAATCTGAGAATAGATAAAGCCGTTGATCAGATTGAACTGCGCCGCCGCTTTACGCCGAGCAAAGCCGCGCACCAGTGGGGTGTTGGAGGCCCAGCTCAAGAATTTCTCGCTGCTCAGGATTTTGTTCCGCCGCAGCACATAGCGGGCATACCATGTCAGTTTTTCAGAAGCGATGTCATGACTCCTATTCAGATCAAAGTGTCAATAAGACTGGACATTTTGCAAATCCACGTCAAACTGAACCTTATGGATCAATGCTCTATCCTTTAGGAGAGAAGGTGAAGGAAGCGCCAGTCATCATTATCGGAGCAGGGATTGGCGGGCTCGTCAGCGCCGCTTTGCTCTCGGCACGCGGGGTGCCGGTGATGGTGGTGGAAAAGGAGCAAAAACCCGGCGGCAAGGCGCGCAAAGTGGACGTGGCTGGGCATGGGGTGGACGCTGGTCCCACTGTTTTTACGATGCGCCCGTCACTGGAAGCAATCTTCGCCGATGCCGGGGCAGAACTGGCCGAACATCTTGATCTGAAACCGGCTGATCGCATTGCGCGCCATGCCTGGGATGATCGCGAAATCCTTGACCTGTTCGCTGATGAGCAGCGCAGCATTGATGCAATTGGCGATTTTGCCGGCGCGCAGGAAGCCGAGGGTTTCCGCCGTTTCAGCCGCGATGCGCAAAAGATGCTCGATATTTTGAACGAGCCTTTCATGCATGGCAGCAAGACCAACCCCTTCGGCCTGATGCGCCGTGTCGGGTGGAGTCGTGTCGGCAAGCTGCTGGCGATCCGCCCCTTCCAAACCATGTGGAGCGCGCTGGGAAGCTATTTCAAGGATGCCCGGCTGCAGCAGCTTTTTGGCCGCTACAGCACCTATTGCGGCTCTTCTCCCTTTGAAACTCCGGCGACCTTGATGCTGATTGCCAGTGTCGAGGCGCGCGGTGTGTGGCTGATAACCGGGGGTATGAGCGCTTTGGCAAAAGCGCTGGAAACGGTGGCGGCCAACAATGGCGCGGCTTTTCATTATGGCGATGCGGTCAAGGAAATCACAGTTTCTGGCGGCAAGGCCAAGGGTGTCACTCTCGCCAATGGCAAGCAGTTGGACGCGCAGGTAGTGATCTGCAATGCCGATCCTTCCGCGCTCGGCACCGGCCTGTTCGGCGCTGCTGCCACTAAAGCGGTCGATGCGATCAACAAAGACAAGCGCTCGCTGTCCGCCATGGTGTGGCTCGCCCATGCTAAAACTGACGGCTTTGAACTCGACCATCACAATGTGTTCTTTTCCGATGATTATCCGCGTGAGTTTGCGCAGATCGCATCGGGAAAGCCACCGGACAAGCCAACCGCCTATGTCTGCGCCCTTGACCGCGGCACCGGCGGATGGCGCCAAGGGGAACCAGAACGGCTTCAAGTCATTGTTAATGCACCAGCCAATGGCGATTCCCACGAATATACCGAGGAGGAGAAAGAGCGATGCACGGCAAACATGCTGCATCAACTGAGCCATTGCGGTCTGGACGTGAAACAGCCCATGGCGCACCAGCTGGTAACGCCCAGCGCGTTCCACAGGCTTTTTCCGGCGACGGGTGGAGCCCTTTATGGACGGGCCTCGCACGGCTGGGCGGCGTCCTTCCTCCGGCCCGGAAGTCGAACGCGGGTATCTGGTCTCTATTGCACGGGCGGGGGCACCCATCCGGGAGCCGGGGTCCCCATGGCCGCCTTGTCGGGCAGGATAGCGAGCCAGACGGTGCTGGAAGACCATTTTTCGACGCGCATGTCCCGCCCACCGGTTATCACTGGTGGTATCTCGACGCATTCAGCGACGACAAGCGCTATGGACTGACGATTATCGGCTTTGTCGGCAGCGTTTTCTCGCCCTATTACAAGCGTTCAGGCCGCGATATTCCGCTCGACCATTGCTCGATCAATGTCGCGCTATATGGCGATAAGCATTCGCGCTGGGTGATGACCGAACGCGGTGAGCAAGACAGTCGTCAGGAACGCGATATGCTGAGCGTCGGGCCAAGCGCGATGCGCTGGGATAAAGACCGGCTGATTATCGATATCGAAGAGCGCGACAGCCGCATCCTCAACCCGTTCCGCAGGCGAGTGAAGGGGCAGGTGATTGTTTACCCGGAGATGATCAATACCCGCAATTTCCACCTTGATCCGCACGGCCTGCATAGCTGGAAGCCAATCTCCCCTCAGGCGCGGATTGAGGTGAAGATGGAGCAGCCGGATGTCTCCTGGAAAGGTAGCGGCTATCTAGACAGCAATCATGGCGATGAACCGATTGAAGATGGCTTCCGCAGCTGGCACTGGTCACGCGCGCATATCGGCAAGGAAGTTGTCGTCAGCTATGAAGGGCGCCGCCGCGATGACAGCCATTTCGCCAGCGCCTTGCGTTTTGATGCCTCGGGCACGCCGCATGAGGTGGACCTTCCCATGGTCGCGCCATTGCCGCGGACATTCTGGGGGCTGGACCGCCAGACCCGGGCAGATCGCGGTTTTGCGCGGGTGGTGAAAACCTGGGAAGATTCGCCCTTTTATGCGCGTTCGGCGCTGTCGATGAAGCTGTTTGGTGAGCCGGTTATGGCGGTACAGGAGAGCATTTCGCTCGATCGGCTGGTCAATCCAGTGGTGCAGCTCATGTTACCCTTCCGCATGCCGCGGGAGAAATAGAGCGGCCATCGGTCTTACTTGGAACCGCTAGGGCTGAGCTTGTCGAAGCCCGCTTATCCGTATTGCACATGGTTGAGAAACGCCCTTCGACAGGCTCAGGGCTAACGGTACGATCACTAACCAGTGCTTAGGAGGAGTCCTCGTCCTCCTGCGCCTTCTTCTCCTTGTCCTTGGCAATATCGCGGCTGACCGACCAATATTGCCAACCGAGAAAGGCGAGAACCAAACCAAAAACGCCGATCAGTTCAATCATGCCAATATTCATTGCGCCGCTCCATAAAACCTAAAGATGTAACGCAGAAAACTCCCTGATGATCCGCACCGCTTGTTCCGCATCCTCTTCATGCGCCAGATGGCCGAGTGCTGCCATGTCCTGAGTCACAGAGTCAGATATCCGCTCCGCCGCGCCCAGTACCGAGGATTGCGGGATGGCCTTGTCCTTCTCGGCATGGAGCAACAGCGTCGGCGTACGCAGTTCTGTCAGCCGGCTGCTGAGCGTATCCAGGTCCCAATTGGCCATCATCCGGATCGCGCCGTCACAATGGCCGGAATGGCGAAACAGGCGACCATAATAGTCGAGTCCTGCAGCATCCAGATCCGATCCAGTAGCGCGTTTGAGGAACTTCTCGGCCTCGCCCGGGCGGCTGGCCATGCGAGAGAATATGATCGCTGTGAACGGGTTGGTGAACAGCACCCGCGCGAGGGAGGGGAATATCTTCGCGCCAAGGCCGGGAAAGGGCATCAGCGCCGGGGTGAAACCGATCAGCGGTACCTGCCAGTCATGATCGAGCAATATCTGCGCACCAATAGCGGCGCCGGCGGAATGGCCGACAATCAGATCGGGTTGCGTATCGAGATGCTGCATCAGATCTGCGATCGAGTGCGCCATAGCGGGCAGGGTGACGCGGCGCTGAAAGGTCGGGCGGGTAAAGCCATGGCCAGGCAGATCAACTGCAATTACATGATGGTCCACAGCGAGCAGCGGCATCATATCGCGCCAGCTATGCGTCGCCGCGCCGGTGCCATGGAGCAGCAGGATCGTCGGCGCTTGGTCGGCGCTTCTGCCCATTTGCTGCACATGCCAGCGATAGCCTTGGGTGCTGACAAAATGGCTGGCGGCGCGATTGGGCCAGTCCTTGCCCTCGCGCTCCCAATCGGGATAGCGCTGGCTCATCGTCCCGCGTCCTGGCCGACACTTTCTATTGCTTCGACCATGGCGGCGCTTTGAGCGCGGGGCAGCGGGAAATAGCGGCCGTTAAGCGCCTTTGCCAGCGTGGCGGCCTCCGGGCGTGGGCGTGGTGAGATATCAAGGACAATGGCGGGCAGCGCCTGCGCCGCTATGGCCTTGGCAGCATTCTCCGCCTCTTCCATCGCACCTTTGCGGTCAGGCGTGCCATCGCTCAGCACATTGGCCTTGCCATCGGTGAGCAGCGCGATGGTCGGCGTCTGGCCGCGTTTCACGGCGGCTTCTGCAAGCTGCTGCGCCGCGATCAAGCCCGCCGCCAAGGGCGTGCCGCCGCCGCCGGGAAGGGCGCTGAGGGCACGTCTTGCGCGGGTGAGCGAGCGGGTGGGGGGAAGCAGAACCTCTGCACCATTTTGCCGGAAGGCGATCAGCGCCACTTGCGAGCGTTTGACATAGGCTTCGGCCAGCATCAGCTCGACCGCGCCTTTGGCCTCAGCGAGCCGCGCCAGTGCCGAGGAACCCGACGCATCGACGGCAAAAATCGTCACTGTCTCGCGCCGCTCCTCGAAATGGCGCACGCGAAGATCGGATTTGCGGATATGGATTTTCTCCGGGTCCGCATCCTGATCCGCCTGTTGCGCGGCATTGCGTCGAATCGTCTGCCACGGCGCAGCAGCGCGCAGGCTGTCGATCAGCGCCAGCCGCTTGCCATTGCCGGGCAGGCCGGGCCGCGTGCCCAAAGGCCGACCGCGCATGGTGGATTTGCTCTTCTGCCCTGATTTGCCCGCGCTCGATGGCCCTGCGGCGCGGACATTGTCATTGATCTGGTCGAGCACATGCGGCGGGATCGCGGCGGCTGCTGCTTCGAGCAATATGTCCTCGAGCGGGATATCGTCGAGACTCTGCTCCTCATCGCCATCGCCGGGATCATCTTCCGGTTCCTCGGGCTGCTGATCCTCCGGTGGAGGCGGCTCTTCCTCGGGCGGCGGTTCCGCAGGCGGCAATTGCGTCGCGCGTGGAGCGAGAACCAGCCGCACCGCTGTCGCGATATCATCGTCATCCACCTTGGCTTGCTCATAAAGCGCCGCATGTTGCCGCGCGACGCTCTGGGCAAACAGCAATGGCCGCACCGAATAGATACCGAGCATGGCCGCTGTAACCGCCAGCGATTTCTGCTGGTCTTTGCTGAGCTTCGCAGGTTTGGTTTCAGGTGGCGTCGGTGCCAGATCAACCGCTTCCAAAGTGCGCACCCGGCTAAGATCGCAGCGAAACGCTATCCGCTCGATCAAACCACGTGGAGGCGCTTCATCGGCTTCCACCGAGTCATCGAGCAGGATTACCCCCAGATTGCTTGTATCCAGCGCTTGTGCGATATGTGCCGCGACATCTTCGGCCATGCGCTCGGCCATGGGGATCAGCAGAACCCCGCCTTCTGCCTGTTCGATCAGTCCGGGCCGCTCGACACGGCGACCGGTGGCGAGGGTGGCGGTCAGATCGACGCCGCCCAAAAGCCGCTCATTATCGACATTGATCGGCACCTTGATCACCGGATAATCGGCGCTCAGCCGTTCGACCAGTTGCGCCACCAGATGATCACGCACCGGGCCAAAGCCGCGCAGGCAGATGCCGCGAAAGGCGAGGGGATCATTGAGGAAAAATTGTGCCGCTAATGTCTGGTCGGCGGCATCGCTTGCCGCATGCATCTGGTCCGGGGCGGCGGCGTCGTTCAATCGAACAGCTCTTCCAGCGCCCGTTCAATCCGCACCGTCGATCCGGTCTCATCCAGCACATCGCGTCGCAGCCTGTGGCGCAGCGCCAGTGGCGCCATAGTGCGCAGATGTTCGCGGGTGACCGATTTGTCGCCGTTGAGCGCTGCCAGCGCCCGCGCCGCGCGCATCAGCGTCAATTCGCCGCGCAGGCCATCGGCACCGACTGCCTTGCAGATTTCGGCGGTGTCTTTCAGCATTTTGGCAGAGGTTTTGATTGCTGGCAGTGCCTTTTTCGCCTTGGCGATTTTGCGCAGCACCTTGGCGTCTTCGGGTTTCCATTTCTCGGCGAATTTGTCCGGGTTGCGCTCCTGCTCGTCGCAGCGGCGCATAATCTCTACACGATCATCAATCGACTCTGGCGTGCGCACCTCGACCGACAAGCCGAAGCGGTCGAGAAGTTGAGGCCGCAACTCGCCTTCTTCCGGATTGCCGCTGCCGATCAGCACGAATTTTGCCGGATGACGGATGCTCATACCATCGCGCTCGACCAGATTTTCGCCCGATGCGGCGACATCAAGCAGCAGATCAACGACATGGTCCTCCAGCAGGTTAATCTCGTCTATATAGAGAAAGCCACGATGCGCCTTGGCCAACAGGCCGGGCTCAAATTCCTTCTCGCCATGCGCCAGCGCGCGCTCCAGATCGAGCGTGCCCAACACCCGGTCCTCGGTCGAGCCGAGCGGCAGGTCTACAAACGGTACCGGCACCTTGCGCACCCGCTTGCCGGCTTGCGGGTCGACAAAGCCGACATCACGGTCGGGATCACAATTATAGCGGCTGCCTTCGAGCACTCTTATGGGGGGCAGGGTGGCGGCTAAGGCGCGCGCGGCGGTGGACTTGCCGGTGCCGCGATCACCAAAGATCATGACCCCGCCAATCCGACCGTCAACTGCAGAAACCAGCAGGGCGAGTTTCATCTCGTCCTGACCGACAATGGCGCTAAAGGGAAATGCACTCATGCCCATGGCGTAACATGGACATGAGTGTATGAAAAGATAAACAGTTCAATATGTAAGGTTAGCTTATATTGACCTGAAATTGATCCGCTCAATCGGGGATGATGCGCAATATGCCTTTGGTTTTGTCGCCATCTTCGGTGAGCGTCAGCGTATAGTCCTGACCATCATCCATCTTGCCGGAAATGGTGTCGCCATCGCGGCTTGCGCTGCCGCCTTCTTTGGAGATTTTGCTTACAAACCAGTCGGCAACCTCGTCCCGGGAGGCAGGTGCTTCAAAGTCGATAGCCACGACGGTTTCGCCGCCTTCATCGGTCTGCTTGCTTTCAATTGCAATGCCCTTGACCTTGGAACCGGGATACAGGCCTTCCGCATGGCCTTTGGCGTCTTCGCTGTCGACCTCATCGAGCGGCAGGTCAATCTCCATGGAGAACCCTTCGGCCTTTATCGAGAAGCTGACATTTTCCTCTTCGGAGTCGCTGTCCTGAACCTCTGTCGTTGTATCGGTGGCTTCAGCATCGGTATCGACCTGCTTGCAACCAGCAAGGGCCAACGCTGCTGTGCAGGCAACAGCAAGAGCCAAGGAATGTGAAGGGCGCATTATAAACTCCATCATGCTTTAGTGTGTTATCAATATATATCACTAAGACAGATGAGGCTATGCGTCAATCAGAAAGAGCGGTGTAGCCTTACATTAGCCGCTATGCTGATAAGTGCAGAGAGAGAAAATACTGCCCAAAATGCAAAACGGGGGCCGACCTTGCGGTCGGCCCCCACTGCGCCGATTTATCGGGTAATCTGCGTTGGAAATCGCTTTCCAATCTCGATTTTTTGCGCCGCGATACGGGATCACTGCCCATAAAACCGATGCGAACCTAGAAGGGTCCAGCGATGCCTACCACCCAACCGTCCGGCGTCCGATGTTTCCAAGCGGTAAGCTGATCCGAAGATCGCACTCACCGCTTGTCCACATCTGACACTATGGTCTTTGTCTCTCTGTTTCGTCACACTGCTGCTTACACAGCGGCCTGTCGTCACATCCTGACAGTCTCATAATGCCGATCAAAATGGCTCTCCCAGCAAGCTGGTCGCACCTTTTCAATCATCGAAATTCTCACTGCCTGACTGCTCCGTCCACCTTGCGGTTTCCTTCACAAGACCTTTACGTTTCCGTTCCAGTCACACCCTGTTGCCAGCGTCGACTTTCCCTTGCGTTTCTGTGTCGGTACTTTCAAGAACATCAGCATTTTCATGCTTTTGCCTCTGATTTCCCGTCTGGGCAGTTGCCCTTTCGACAATTCAAAGCTGTCATGCACAGGCCGGTGCCGCAATCAAAATCGCGCGACTTATCCACATCGCTTGACGCTTTACGGTGGATAACTTTGTGGACAGTAACTTCCGGTCCTGACCGGGTTACAGAGTGGTTTGAACACGCAATTTTATGACCCGGAAAAGACCCGCAGCCAGATCGTTACTGAGTCGATTCCGACTCGAAATTTACCCTTTGCGACGTCCCAGTAACCGCAAGCGCAAAGCGTTGAGCTTGATAAAGCCCTCGGCGTCGCGCTGGTCATAGCTGCCGGCGTCATCCTCAAAGGTGACGACGTCTTCGCTATAGAGGTTGAACGCGACATCCGCCTTGCGGCCGACCACCTGCGCCAGTCCCTTATAGAGCTTCAGCCTTACCGTGCCGGTGACATTGCGCTGGCTATGGTCAATCGCCGCCTGCAGCATCTCGCGTTCGGGTGAGAACCAGAAGCCATTATAGATCAGCTCGGCATAGCGCGGGGCGAGTTCGTCCTTGAGATGCGCCGCACCGCGATCGAGCGTCAACTGCTCGATACCGCGATGCGCGATATGATAGATGGTGCCGCCCGGTGTCTCATACATGCCGCGTGATTTCATGCCGACAAAGCGGTTCTCGACCAGATCGAGCCGACCAATACCATGCGTCTTGCCAAGGTCGTTGAGCTTCGCGAGCAGGTCCGCAGGAGACAGCGGCTCGCCATTGATCGCGACGCCATCGCCATGCTCAAAATCAATGGTGATATATTCCGGCGTATCGGGGGCGTCTTCGGGGTTGTCGGTGCGCGAATAGACATAGTCGGGCGTCTCTTCCCAAGGGTCTTCCAGCACCTTGCCTTCCGAAGATGTATGCAGCAGATTGGCATCGGTGGAGAAGGGCGCCTCGCCGCGCTTGTCCTTGGGCACGGCAATCTGGTGCTGTTCGGCAAATTCGATCAGCTTGGTGCGGCTGGTCAGATCCCATTCGCGCCACGGGGCGATAACCTTGATATCCGGATCAAGCGCATAATAGCCGAGCTCAAAACGCACCTGATCATTGCCTTTGCCGGTCGCGCCATGGCTGACTGCATCGGCACCCAGCTTGTGCGCAATCTCGATCTGGCGCTTGGAAATAAGCGGCCGCGCGATCGATGTGCCAAGCAGATACAGCCCCTCATAGAGCGCATTGGCGCGCATCATCGGGAAGACATAATCGGCAACAAATTCCTCGCGCAGATCTTCGATAAAGATGTGCTTGTCAGGAATGCCCATAGCTTCCGCTTTGCGCCGCGCCGGCTCCAGTTCCTCACCCTGACCCAGATCAGCGGTAAAGGTGATGACCTCACAGCCATATTCGGTCTGCAACCATTTCAGGATCACACTGGTATCCAGCCCGCCTGAATAGGCGAGGACAACTTTTTTGGGCGTATCAGTCATGTGCGGGCAACCTTCAAAACCGGAAATTCGCCAGCGCGATTATCAGGCTGGACAGATGCGGGCAAGCCGATAGAAGCATGTGACAGAATATCATGAGGCTATATCCAAAGCAGGAGCAGGATTTATGACGACATCATTTCGTGCGCGCAAAGCAACCGCATGGCTGGCGGGTTCAGCGCTTATCGCCATCGCACCGGCGGCGCAGGCAGAAGAGGGCATGTGGACCTTTGATGCCTTCCCGACCGAGAAGGTGCAGGGCGAATATGGCTGGGCGCCGGATCAGCAATGGCTTGATCGCACCCGCGCCGCGGCGGTGCGGCTGACCGGCGGGTGTTCGGCCAGCTTTGTTTCGCCCGAAGGCCTGATCCTCACCAATCATCACTGTGTTGTGCGCTGTCTGCAGGACTTGTCGACACAGGACAGCGATCTGGTTGCCAATGGCGTGAATGCGCGCCAGCGCAGCGAAGAACGCACCTGTCCGGGTCAGCAAGCGGAGGTGGTGACCGATATCACCGACTATACCGGCGACATTACCTCTGCGATTGCCGGGAAGGCGGGCGCGGCTCTGGTCAGCGCGCGTGACGCCCGTATCTCCGAGATTGAGGCAAGCGAATGCCCGGATCGCGAAACGACCCGCTGTCAGGTGGTCACCCTCTTTGGCGGCGGTCAGTATAAGCTCTATAAATATCGCAAATATTCCGATGTCCGCATTGCCTGGGCGCCGGAATTCAAGGCGGCATTCTTTGGCGGCGATCCCGACAATTTCAACTTCCCGCGCTATGCCATGGATGCGGCATTTCTGCGTGCCTATGAGGATGGCAAGCCGGTGGATACGCCTGCACATCTGAAATGGAATCCCCGCGCGCCGCAGGATGGCGAGATCACCTTTGTTGTTGGCAATCCCGGCTCGACCCAACGCGGTATGACTGGCGCACAACGCGCCTATCAGCGCGAGGTGGCGCTGCCCAATCGCCTGCTGCAACTGGCGGAATATCGCGGCCGCCTGATCGAGGCGATGCGTGGCAGCGAGGAACGCACAAGAGAGGGCGGCAGCCGCCTGTTCGGTGTCGAGAATAGCTATAAGGCGCTTTATGGCCGGATGCAGGCGCTGAACAACGCAGAATTCGCCGCACAGCTGGATGCCAGCGAGGCTGAGTTAAAGGAACGCAGCGCGGGCACATTGGAAGGTGACCCATGGGGCGATATTGCCGGTGCGGTATCTGCCTATCGCAATTTTGATGAAGCCTATGGCCAGATTGACAGCTCGGGTGGGTCGCAGCTTTACAGCTATGCCCGTACCCTGGTGCGCGCGGCGAAGGAGCGTGAGAAGCCCAATGCTGAGCGCGAGCCACGCTTTAGCGATGCGCACCTGCCGCTTACGGAGAAACGCCTGCTTGATGCCAAGCCGACCTATCCCTGGTTGGAGGAGCTGAGCTTGCGGTTCTGGCTTTCCAAAACACGCGAGATCATGACCACGGACAATCCTGATGTGCAGGCCTTGCTGGGTAAGGAAAGCCCCGAGGCGATGGCTGAGCGGCTGGTCTCCGGCACCGGCCTTGCCGATCCGGAGACACGCAAGGCGCTTTGGGAAGGCGGTCTGGCCGCGGTTGAGGCTTCGGATGATCCGCTGATCAAGCTGGCGCTGTCACAGGATGCACGTTCGCATGAGCTGACAGAGCAGTTTGAAGAAGAATATGAGGCCCCGGTTACCGCAGCGCAGGCCAAGCTGACCGATGCGCGTTTCGCGGCCTATGGCGACAGCATCTATCCCGATGCGACCTTCACCCTGCGCATCAGCTATGGCCGTGTCACCGGCTGGGAAGAAAATGGCGTACAGGTCCCGTTCTCGACCCAAATGGGCGGCACTTATGACCGCGCCACCGGCTCTGACCCCTATGAGCTTGCCGAGGCGTTCAAGGCCAATAAGGACAAGATCAACGCGGATGCCACCTATGACTTTGTCACCACCAATGACATTATCGGCGGCAATTCCGGCTCACCGGTTCTCGACAAAGAGGGTGCGGTGATCGGCGCCGCCTTTGACGGCAACATCCATTCCCTCGGTGGCAATTATGGCTATGATGGCAATCTGAACCGCACCGTTGTTGTATCCACCGAGGCGATCCAGCAGGCGCTGGAAGTGCTCTATCCGGCGCCGGAACTAGTGGCCGAACTCGCGGGAGATTGAGGCGTATAGGATAGCAGCCATGGCCGAGAACAAGACGCAGGAAAATGACGGCGATGTAAACGCTTTCATTAATGCGGTCGAGCATGACGGGCGACGTGAAGACGCGCGTGTTCTGCTTGATCTGTTCCACAAGGTAACCGGCGTGGAGCCGAAAATGTGGGGCGATTCCATTATCGGCTATGGTAGCTATCACTATAAATATGACAGCGGTCGTGAAGGGGATTTCCTCCGCACCGGTTTTTCGCCGCGCAAAGCCAATCTCAGCCTCTATATTATGGGCAGTGCCTATGATGGCGAGGCGCAGAAGAAGCGCGATGCTTTGCTGGCCAAGCTAGGCAAGCACAAAATGGCGAGAGCCTGTCTCTACATCACGCGTTTGAAAAATGTGGATATGGATGTGCTGGAAGAACTGATCCGCGACGATTGGGAGCATATGCAGCGGAAGTATCCAGAGTGATTTTCCTCCCCGGAACGGGGAGGGGGACCACCGAAGGTGGTGGAGGGGCACAGGCAACATTATGCTATGCCCGCAGTGCATTATGGCTTTGCATGATGGGAACAGAAATCGCAGATTTTTGCTGACTCTGTATCAGGCCGAGGGTGCCCCTCCACCAGCCTTCGCTAAAGCTACGGCTGGTACCCCTCCCCCAAGGGGGAGGATTTATGTCTTACGATATTTCCTCTCCACCTCGGCAATATAATCGCGCGTCAGCGGCAGTACATCACGCTTCCGCGTAAGCTGGATCTGCGCATTCATGTGTCCATCATGGAAAAACGCATTGGCCGCTGCAGCCAGATAGAACATCCACATGCGGTAAAAGCGCTCATCATACAGCGCCTCGATCTCGGCGCGCTTGGCTTCGCAGCGTTTATACCAGTGGACCAAGGTATGGCCGTAATGCAGCCGCAGAATCTCGATATCAGTGGCCCAGAGCCATGCCTTTTCAACATGTGGCAGGATCTCGCTCAGCGCCGGGGCATAGCCACCGGGGAAGATATACTTCTGCGTCCAAGGGTCGGTAACACCCGGCCCGTCGGCGCGGGCGATGGTGTGCACCAGCGCCACGCCATCGGGCTTTAGCCGATCGCGGATTGCGTCAAAATAGGCCTGAAAATTGGGTCGCCCGACATGCTCGAACATGCCCACGGAGACAACACGGTCAAAGGTCTCCTGCACATGGCGATAGTCGATCAGCTCGAACGACACCTTGTCGGCCACGCCTGCCGCCTCGGCGCGTTCACGCGCTACCTTTAGCTGTTCTTCGGACAGGGTAATGCCCTTGACCCGCGCGCCGGACACCTTGTGAATATAGAGCGAAAGCCCGCCCCAGCCACAGCCGATATCGAGCACCTGATGCTCCGGCTTCAGGTCCAGCTTGGCCGCGATATGCGCCATCTTGTCTTGCTGCGCCTGTTCCAGACTATTGTCGCTATCGGTGAAATAAGCGCAGCTATATTGGCGGTCAGCATCAAGAAAGAGATCATAAAGACGGTCATTCAGATCATAATGATGCGCGACATTTTTGCGGCTGCGTACCGAGTCATTCACCTGCTGGATTTTGGACAGCAACCGCTGCGATTTCCAGAGGCCGACACGGGTCGTATTCTCATAATCCCAACGCATATTATAGGCGATCAGCGCCAACAGGCCGAAAATATCGTCATTCTCAATGGTGAGGGTGCCATCCATAAAGGCCTCGCCCGCACCGAGTGCCGGATTACGGCTGATACGGTTGGCGGTGGCCTTGTCGGCGATTTTAAGCCGGACCGGGCCATAATCCTCATGCGGCTCGCCATATTCATAGCTTTCCCCCTCGGGCCCTTCGACTTCGAGTACACCCTCAGTGATGATCTTCTTCAGAAAACGGTCCAACAACCACATAATATAAGCGACCTCATGACTTCCCACACAATATCCTACGTCTGCTATATCCCGGCATACCAGGCATAGTTGGCGACATCCTCCCAATACCCGCCTTTGCCGCCATAAACACCCCCCAGGGTGCTAACGGCCTCTATTCGCACCACATATTTTGCATGTTTATACCCCAATTGGCGCTCAACCCGCAGCCTGAGCGGCGCGCCATTGCCGATGGGCAGCGGTTCATCATTGAGCGCCCAGGCGAGAATCGTCTGCGGGTGGTGCGCGTCAATCAGGTCGATGCTCTCATAATAGGGGACACCATAAAGCCGATCAGCGCAATGGAACACCAGATAGCGCGCCTCGGGCTTGAGCTTCGCCTGTTCGAGCAGATGCGAAAGCCGCACCCCGGTCCATTTGCCGATCGCACTCCAGCCCTCGACGCAATCATGCCGGGTGATCTGGGTCTGGCTGGGCATGGCGCGTACCTGTTCCAGCGTCAGGTCGAGCGGGTTCTCGACCAACCCGTCAATGATTAGCGGCCAACCGGCAAAATCGCGCGCGGCAAAGCGGGCATAGGAGGCGCTGTCCGGCTCCTTGGTGCCATTGGACGGGAAGACCGGCGAGATAGCGCTTTCGGGGAAGGTGGTAGCCAATGCCTGCCGGTCCGTCAGCGCGCGCTGCACGGTGAAATTGGCACTCTCCGCGCTGCGCAGCATGTTGCGGAAAGGCTTGCTGTCATTGAGCATATCGCAACCGCTGAGCAGGCCGCCCGCGAGGCCCAGCGCAGCACCGCCGAGCAATTTGCGGCGGGTTATGGAGACTTGGCGTCCTTTACCGTTAGCCCTGAGCCTGTCGAAGGGCGTCTTTCCGTATTGAGAAACGGGCTTCGACAGGCTCAGCCCTGACGGTTTGTGGGTATCGGTCATTCGCTACCCTCCGAAATTTGAACGCGCCCCGAGGTAATCCCACGCAATTGCTGGATCGGACCGCTGAGCAGGACCATCAGCATATGCACCAGGAAAAACGCCACCAGCGCAAAGGCGATGATAAAATGCCATGACCGCGCCGATTGCCGCCCGCCAAAGAGTTCGGGTAGCCAGGGCATAGCCGCATTCATCTGCGGCGACATGGCTAGCCCGGTGGCAATCATCAGCGGCAGGGCGATAAAGATCACGCCAATATAGCTGAGCTTTTGCAGACTGTTATAGCGCAAAGCTTCGCGCCCTTTTGGGAAACGCAACCGCACATGATGCCATAGGGTCGCGGCGATATTACGCGGCGACCAGTCTTCACGTCGCATATGCAGATCATTGGCTATATGCTTGTTAAACAGGCTGAAAACCATGAATAGCAAAAGGCTGATCGACAGTATCCATGCAAAGAAGAAATGCCATTGCCGCCCGGCGGCGAGATCATAGCGTGACGGGATGGTGGCCCAATCGGGAAAGGCCCAATTCTGCACCCGACCGGCATCATCGCGCCAATGGCCGATAACCCCGGTGGACGGTATCTTGGTGCGGTTGATGCGGACATAGCTGCGCGTTTCGCTGGTGCCGATGGCCAGCCAGGCCGGTTCAAAATTGTTGCCGGTGTCGCCCCAGTAAAGCCGTGGATGGGCGTTGAATATGGTGAACCCGCTCATCAGCAGCACCAGCAGCGTCACCGCATTGGTCCAGTGCCAAAGGCGCGTCACCAGCCCATGGCGTTTCACGCTGGTGCGAATAGTATCCTGCTGATTATCGGCCATGAAAGAAGCGGCTCCTCATATTCCGGTTCGTAAGCCATGCCGGGGAGGTTACGCAATATGTGTGACGGCTTAACCGAAGAGCCGTTTTGCTGTAACATGGCGTCACCGAATATCTTATGGGAGACAGAATATGCTGCCCTTGAAGATACTGACCTGGAATATCGAGCATTTTAACGGCACTGGCGGGAAGGACGAACGCACGCGGCAAAAGCGGCTCAATCGTCTCGATCGGGTTATCCAGTTCCTCAAAGATGAAGCGCCGGATATCTTCAGCATATCCGAGGTGTCGAGCGGCTTTGTCTATGAGAAGATGGTGCAGGCCTTTCCCGAGCACAGCTTTAACATCACCACCGGACGGCAATCACAGGAAATCCTGATCGGTGTGCGCCCCGGTCTGTCACCGTTTTTCACCCAGAAGGACGAATTCAAACAGAATAATGCCTTTTTGCGCCCCGGCGCCTTGCTCACCATCCGCAAGGATGAGGTCTATATCCCGATCCTGTTTGTGCATCTCAAAAGCCTGCCTGACCCGGAAGGTTTCGGCCTGCGCGATGCGATGATTGAGAATATCTACGCGCTCAAAAAAGCACTCGACAAGGCCGCGGCCAATCTGGCGGGCGTTGATGAGAAGAAGGCGAACTTTATCGTGCTCGGTGACTATAACACTATGGGGCTTGATTATTATCGCAGCGAGAATGACATCCCCAAAGAGCGCGAAATTGCAGTGCTCACCAGCCGAATGCGCCGCCGCGATATGCGCAAGCCACCGACCAGCTTTCCCTATACCTTCTACAACGGGTCAGGCTCTTCACTACCGATGTCAGAGCTCGACCATGTCTTTGTCGCCGAGCATATGGTGCTGGAGCAGGATGGTGAGGGCCATGAGGTACAGATAGGCGGCTGGGCGTTGGAGCACATCGACAGCAAGCGCGATGAATGGATTGAGAAATACTCTGATCACGCGCCGCTTATATTTACGGTGATTGGGGTTTGAAGGCCTAGCGAGAGGGGAACGCTCTCAACCATATCGTCGGCCCCGCGCAGGCGGGGCCTAGGCTTTTGGATCACGCGGAGACGCGGAGGCACGGAGATATAGTGCAAAAAATGAGAGTCTTCTTTGCGGCTTAGCGTCTTCGCGTGAAAACAAACTTTAGCCCTGGCCCCGCCTGCGCGGGGCCGACGAGTTGATAAATTAGGCGCTGGCCTCAGCTGCTTCGCGATCCCTTTGCGCTCGGCTTTTCTTTTCTGCCGCCGTTTTCAACTGACCACAGGCGGCATCAATATCGCGACCACGTGGCGTGCGTACCGGCGCGCTGATACCGCCTTCGAACACGATATCGGAAAAGCGCTTGATGCGCTCGGGTGTCGAGCATTCATAAGGTGCGCCGGGCCAGGGGTTGAACGGGATCAGATTGACCTTGGCGGGGAGCTTATACTGTTTGAGCAGCCGCACCAGTTCATGCGCGTCTTCGTCGCTGTCATTCTTGTCCTTGAGCATGACATATTCAAAGGTGATGCGCCGCGCATTATTGGCGCCGGGATAGGCAGCACAGGCTTCCAGCAGCTCCTCAATGCCATATTTCTTGTTGATCGGAACAATCTCGTCGCGCACCGGCTTGGTGACCGCATGCAGTGAGACCGCCAGATTAACGCCAATCTCTTCGCCGACCTTTGCCATGGTTGGCACGATACCGCTGGTGGAAAGGGTGATCCGCCTTTTCGACAGCGCCAGCCCGTCGCCATGCATCACGATCTGCATTGCATCGCGGACATTGTCGAAATTATACAGCGGCTCGCCCATGCCCATCAGCACGATATTGGTCAGCAACCGGCCGTCAGCAGTGTAACCGCCGCTATCCGCCTCATCATCCAGACCGTCCATCACACCTTTGGGCCATTCGCCCAGCGCATCGCGCGCCAACATCACCTGTCCGACAATCTCGCCGGGTGTCAGATTACGCACCAGCCGCATGGTGCCGGTGGCGCAAAAGGTGCAGTTGAGGGTGCAGCCCACCTGACTGGAAATGCAGAGGGTGCCCCTGTCTGCATCGGGGATAAACACCATCTCGAAATCATGACCGTCATCGGTCTGCAACAGCCATTTGCGCGTGCCGTCTTCGGAAATCTGGTCTTCCACCACATTGGGGCGCGCAATCACAAAACGCTCGGCCAACCAGGGCCGCATCGTCTTGGCGATATCGGTCATGCTTTCAAAATCGCTGGTGCCGCGATGATAGATCCAGTGAAACACCTGCTTGGAACGCAGCTTTGCCTGGCGCGCATCAAGGCCGGCTTCGGCAAACAGATCGCGAATCTGCTCGCGCTTCAGCCCCATCAAGTCAATACGGCCATCGGCGCGCGCGGTGACATTGTCCGGGCGCGGCACGGGCACAGGGTCGATATGGCCGGGAATCTGCATGGGGCGCCATATAGGGAAGTGACGGGCGAAAGGGAAGTGCGCCTATCCCAATTATCAGAGCACATCGTTACGCATATGGTGGTTAGATATTCATCGTTGGTTATGGGAGGCTGTGGTGAAAGTCTGGCCACAAGAGACAAATTACGCCAATATACCTCTGCAAAGCCACAAAGAATCAGGAGAGTTTATCGCATGAAAGCGCTTGCATTTCTGCAGCCGGGACAGAAAACTGGCAGAGCTGCTTTAATGGGCTCATTGTTGGCCGCTTCGTTGCTCTCGCTATTGGCGGCACCGGTTTTTGGACAGAGTCGTCTTGGAGGTCCGCAACCGCGTCAATTGAAGCCTCTTGAGCTAAAAAAGGTCGAAGGAATAATCGAGCGCCAGCACCGCGAAGCTGACCAGGATCGTAATGGCTATCTTACCGTTGAGGAGTTGCGCGGTCAGATCAATGCGCTGGCAGAATCGATCGTTCAACAGCGTTTTGGCCGGATTGACACAGATGGCAATTCCTCGCTCTCCTATGCCGAGTTTTCCGCTTGGCAGCGCAGCCTTGGCTCGCAGGCATTGGATGACCGATCTGCTGGTTCGGTAAATCAAGCGATGGTGCCTAATAGCCTCCCGTTCGAGATTAATGACCGCAAATATGGCCGCCTGTTGCGCAGACTCGTGCCGCCGCTGAATGTGACGATATTGTCGCAAGCCGATGGTGACTATGATGGGCAAGTAAGCGTTGAAGAATTGAAAGATGCGCAGAGCAAGCGTTTCAAGGAACTGGATGCAAATTCCGACGGCTTTCTGGTGCGCAGCGAATTTCCTTCACGCAGTGGCAATCGGCCAGGTGATCGTCCGCCAGGTGCGCCACCTGAAGGCGCAGCGCCGCCTCCGCCTGTGAGCAGTGATGCCCCCAATTAACGCCGGGCACAGGCCAAGGCCGCGGCGTCCATGGCTGTAGCTGCTCCCGGCAAGGTGTAGCGATCCGTTATGCGCCCACCCTTTTTGCTGCGCGCGCGGATGCTCATGCTCCGAGCCGAGCGTATCGCGGCGATAATTGCGGCGTCGTCTTTCTTGGTCTTGGCCCATGCATCGCCATTGCCTCCGGTCAAGGTGAAACGGCGATTGCCGACCATTAGCGATATTTCGCCGCCATCGGCAGCAGGACGACTCAAGCGGAAATGCACCTGTGCGCGGACCTGCCGCTTTGGCCACCAACCGATACTGGCATAGGCATTATAGCGCGGACGGCCATTGATCTGCGCTGGTTTGGCAATGGCATAGCAGCGCGAAATATCGGCATCGCGAAAAGCGCCCCAGCTTTCAAATACACCAAGGCTATCCTTGGCTATAACGGGTGTAGCTATCGCGCTGGCTGTCAGTGTTGCTATGGCGAGGCTCCGACGCATATCAGGCCCGTTCTCCGCCTGTGCCGGTGACCACCACATGCTCTTCGCCATTCTCGATACAGGTCACCGATCCCTGGGGAAGTCCCGGCGCAATCGGTGCGCCATAGACCGGATCGGTTTCCACCCCCAGCAATACACCGCGCAGCACCCGGCTGGAAATGCCGTGCATAATGACCAGCTTGTCGCCCGGTTCGCCGCCATGTTCTGCGGCCCACTCGCTCACCCGCTCGGCAATAGCGGTATAGTGTTCGCCATCAGGGGCAGGGGTTAGCAATCGCGTTTGCATATCGACAATTGGTCCATATTCTTTCGTAACATCGGCATAATAGCGGCCGCCCCAGCTGCCCATGCCGATTTCCGCCAACCGGGTATCGCGGCGTGCTTGATGCCAATCGAGTTCCAGATGCTCCGCAATCACCGCCAATGTCTGCAAGGCGCGTCCGGTCTCCGATGCCCACAGCGTTATGGACGGCTTAGCCCCCAGCACTTCACGCAGCGCTGCGCCCATTCCATCGGCTTGGGCAAAGCCCGCCCGAGTCAGCGGTGTATGAAGATTTTCCCCCTGTAGGCGAGCAGCGGCGTTAAACACGGTTTCACCATGGCGGGCGATAAACAGGCGACCAGCAATTGCTGGAGGGCTGGTTTCTGGGGCGTTGGTCATACCGACGTTGTGGAGAAGGCCATTTCAATGCGCAATGGTCAATTCACCCACCGCCGCAACCGCCTCCGCCGCCACAGCCATCACCACCGCTGCCATCGGCTGAACTATCGTTATCTTTGCCGCCGATACCTCCAGCTGTACCCGCGCCGCAGCCAGAGTCTTTGTTCTTTTTTGACTGCGCATGAAGGCTCGCAAACAGGGCAATAAGCCCGCCTACAATCGCTGTGCCAGCACCAATGAAGACAGCGGGATTGGTACCGCCGTCGCTTTCACCGCTCGCCGCAGCGGTCAGCATGGTGCAAGCGGAAACCAGTGCGGCTGCCCCGGCAATTACGGCTGGGCGCAAGGGCCATTTGGGGACAACCCAGTTTCTGGTCACATCGACACGGCGCAGCAGACCGGAAAACCGCGTCTGTGCATCGGGCCAGATATCGGCTGGTGGCTCTTCGCCAAAGGTCTCGGAATATCTGCTTAGGGTCGCTGCATATTGGTCATGATAGCGTTTGCGCTCGACTTGACCGCCGGCAGTCGGGCCATGGTGCAGCTCTTGTTGCAATATGTCGCCGCACAGCACATCCCAATAATGGCGTGTGTAGCTGAGGTGAAGATGCCAGACTTCGTCCACAGCGACTGAGGGGGTGATATCGGTACCGCTTTTCGCGGCGAGATACAGAAAACGACGATATTCCTTCATTACTCTTGCCGTGAAGGCAGAATTCCAGCCATTGTCCCGCGCCAAGCGTTGCTCGAAGGTGAAGTTGGTGCTTGGCGGCGAAACCTTCATGGCTTCCAGTTTCTTCCATAGTGGGTCATCGCGAACCATATACTTCTCCCAATCATCGCTTGTCAGGCGGATATAGGCTTGGACGTGACATAAGGCAAAAACAACGCTAATGGCGCGTTCCATGGCTTCCAACACTCCCTTGTCCATTCCTGCCCCGCCCAAAGTGGGCATGGTGTCCTTGGGCTGCCCCAAGGCGCTGGTTGATAGCGAGCGTATCCTTACCAAGCTGCGCGCCGATGGATATGATATGTCGCCCGATTATGCCGGTGCCGATGTGGTGCTGGTCAACACCTGCGGTTTCCTCGACAGCGCCAAGGAAGAGAGCCTGGAGGCGATTGGTGAGGCGATGGCGGAAAATGGCCGGGTGATCGTTACCGGCTGTATGGGCAAGGAAGCTGATACCATCCGCGCCCGCTTTCCCGATGTGTTGGCGATCACCGGCGCGGCGCAATATGAAGATGTGGTCGGCGCGGTGCATGAGGCGGCGCCACCGGCGCGCGGTGAATATATCGATCTGATTCCGCAAGCTGATCCTGACGCACAGACCAAGCATGGTGGACTGAAACTCACGCCGCGCCATTATGGCTATCTGAAGATTTCCGAAGGCTGCAACCATCGCTGTTCCTTCTGCATAATTCCGCAACTGCGCGGTGATCTGGTCAGCCGCCGCGTCGATGCGGTGCTGCGTGAGGCGGAGAAGCTGGTCGAGGCGGGCACCAAAGAGCTGTTGGTGATCAGTCAGGATACGTCGGCCTATGGTGTCGATACCCGCCATGAAACGCGGATGTGGAAAGGCCGCGAGACGCGCGCGCATATGACCGATCTGGCGCGCGAACTGGGCCAGTTGCGCACCGCTGAGGGCAGGGCGCCCTGGGTGCGGCTGCACTATGTCTATCCCTATCCGCATGTCGACAAGGTTATCCCACTCATGGCCGATGGCCTGCTGACGCCTTATCTCGACATCCCTTTTCAGCACGCCGCGCCATCGGTGCTGAAACGCATGAAGCGCCCGGCCAATGAGGCCAAGGTGCTGGAGCGGGTAAAAAAATGGCGCGATATTTGCCCTGATCTCACCATCCGCTCGACCTTTGTTGTCGGCTTTCCCGGCGAGACCGAGGAAGACTTCCAATATCTGCTCGATTGGCTCGATGAGGCGCAACTCGATCGCGTTGGCGGTTTCCGCTTCGAGCCGGTCGAGGGGGCAGCGGCCAATGCGCTTGATAATCCGGTGCCTGAAGAGCTGAAGGAAGAACGCTACCAGCGGCTGATGGAAAAAACCGCCGCAATCAGTGCCGCCCGATTACAAGCCAAGGTCGGGCGCACCCTGCCGGTGATTATCGACGAGGTTGGCGAGGCCGATGAAGAGGGTTCTATCGGCGCAACCGGACGCTCACAGGCAGATGCGCCGGGCATTGATGGCGAGGTATTCCTGCGCGATGTTGCTGCGGATCTGGCGGTCGGTGACATTATCGATGTGACGATCGAAGATGCTGACGCGCATGATCTTTATGGAGTGCCGGTATCTTAATAACGCTATTCGCCAGTCATTGGCGTTTTAATCACTCGGTTAAATCATTGCATCCCCGTTCCCGCTGCGGCATAGTCACAGCATTGTAAGTAACACCATGGCGCAGATCATGGGTTGGCTCGGGTTGATGTGGAGAGTGGTGAATGGCCGAACAAATTGTTGATGTGCTGATCGCGGGAGCGGGAATCTCCGGCATTGGTATGGCGGTGCATCTCAAGCAGCAATGTCCTGGCCGCAGTTTTGCGATGATTGAACAGCGTGATGATCTGGGCGGCACATGGAACCTGTTCCAATATCCCGGCATCCGTTCGGACAGCGATATGCACACGCTGGGTTTCGAATTTGAGCCCTGGACCGAGCAAAAGGCAATCGCCGACGGCCCGTCTATTCTGAACTATCTGCACCGCATCACCGACAAGCATGACCTGCGCCAGCATATGCGCTTTGGCCATAAAATCCTCTCGGCCAACTGGTCGAGTGAGGAGGCGTTGTGGACGCTGACGGTCGAGACCAAAGGCGGCACCAGCGAACTCAAAGGCCGCTTCCTCTATATGGGCACCGGCTATTATGATTATGATCAGGGCTATGACCCGGTATTTGAAGGGCGCGAGGATTTTGCCGGGCAGATTGTCCATCCACAATTCTGGCCCAAGGATCTGGACTATAGCGGCAAGAAGGTCGTTGTCATTGGCTCGGGAGCCACAGCGGTCACGCTGGTTCCGAATATGGCCGACACTGCAGGGCATGTAACGATGCTGCAGCGCACGCCGACATGGTATGCGGTGCGTCCGGCAAAGGACGCGATTGCCAATTTCCTGCGCGCGATCATGCCTGATCAATGGGCCTATAATATCATCCGCAAGCGCAATGTTTGGCTGCAAGACTGGTTCTTTAAACGCGCCAAGAACAAGCCCGACAGCGTGGCCAAGACTCTGATGAAGAATGTCAAAAAGGCGCTGGGCAGCGAGCCGGACGAAAAGACATATACCCCGCCCTATAATCCATGGGACCAGCGGCTGTGTCTGGTGCCCGATGGGGATATGTTCACCGCCATCAGCGAAGGCCGGGCGAGCATTGTCACCGACCATATTAAGCGCTTCACCAAGACCGGCATAGAACTGAAATCGGGTGAGCATCTGGATGCGGATGTCATCGTCACTGCAACCGGCCTGAAACTCGCCATGGCGGGCAAGGTGGCATTTTCGGTCGATGGCGAAGCGACGCAGTTTAATGATCGTTTCTACTATAAGGGCTGCATGTTTTCCAATGTGCCGAATATGGCGATCATCTTCGGCTATCTGAATGCGTCCTGGACGCTCAAGGTGGATATCGTCGCCAATTATGTCTGCCGCATATTGAACCGCATGCAGCAGAGCGGCAGCGATATTGTTGTGCCGCAACTCGATGATCCTGCTTCAGTGCCTGAAGAGGAACTGTTTGACGGTTTCTCCTCGGGCTATGTCCAGCGCGCTAACGATATCCTTCCGAAACAGGGCGCGGAAATGCCGTGGCGATTGACGCAGGACTATCTGTTTGAACGCAATGTGCTGCTCAATGAGCCGCTGGATGACGGGGTGCTGACCTTCCGTAATGCTGGTGCTGTGGCGCAGCCCCAAGCCGAGCCGATGGCTGAGGCGGCGGAGTAGAGCTTCCTCCCCGAAACGGGGAGGGGGACCAGCGAAGCTGGTGGAGGGGCACCTTCGGCCTTTTACAAAGCTTCTGCTATTCTCCGTCTTGCAGCCAGTCTGGAAAAAAGGCTCGCGCATCTTCGATAAATTCGGAACATGCCGAGGGTGCTACTCCACCGCCTCCGGCGGTTCCCCTCCCCCAAGGGGGAGGCTTTATTCCCCTAACCGCGAGCAAACAAGTCCGAATTACACTTTTGCGTCAGCGGCAAAACGCACTATCTGTTGCGGATGATTGATTTTTCTCATCTTGTCATGGCCGATAGCGGCCAGAACGCCACCCCGATCACCTGTCTTACAGCGGACCAGCTTGATGACTGGCTGAAGCAACAGCCCGATACCGTGCGCAGTTTCGTCAAGGCCGGATGCTTCGCCGCCAAGCCACACGAATATGTTCTGGTGCCTGAGGGCAAAGGCGACAGCTTGCGCGTGGTTGCCGGTGTGGCTGATGCTGACACATTGACCGTCTGGTCGCTGGCAAAGCTGGCCGAAGCCCTGCCCGAGGGTCATTATCGGCTTGATGGCGATGCGACGCCGGGACAGGCGGTGATCGGTTGGTGCCTCGGCCAACATAAATTTGACCGCTATCTTTCCAATGGCGATGACAAAGGCCCGCGTGTCCTTCTCACCCACAAGCTGCCCAATGCCGAGGCGCGCATGGCCGAGGCGGGCGCTACGGCGCTGGTGCGCGATATGGTGAATACACCGGCCGAGGATATGGGCCCGGCCATGCTGGAGAAGCTGTCCCAAAAGGCGGCTGAAACCTATGATGCCAAGCTGACCGTGACCCGTGGCGATGCGCTGGAGCAGGGCTATCCTATGATCCATGCGGTTGGCCGCGCCTCAAGCCGTGCCCATGCACCGCGTCTGATTGAATTGGAATGGGGCAAGGAAGATCATCCCCGTCTCGCTATCGTCGGCAAGGGCGTATGCTTTGACAGTGGCGGGCTGGATATCAAAAGCGCGGTCGGCATGCGGCTGATGAAAAAGGATATGGGCGGTGCGGCGCACGCATTGGCGCTGGCGCATCTGGTGATGGCGGCGAAATTGCCAGTGCGGCTGCATCTGCTGATCCCGGCGGTGGAAAATGGCATTGCTGCAGGGGCTTTCCGCCCCGGCGATATCCTCACCAGTCGCAAGGGCGACAGTGTCGAGATTGGCAATACCGATGCCGAGGGCCGTCTGGTGCTGGGTGACGCGCTGACCAAGGCAGGTGAAGATGACCCGGAACTGGTGATCGACTTTGCGACACTCACCGGTGCAGCGCGGATTGCGCTCGGCCCCGATCTGCCGGCAATGTTCTGCGATAATGAGGATGTCGCCAGCGGCTTGCATGACGCTGGACGCGATGTTGGAGATCCGATGTGGCGCTTGCCGCTCTGGGATGACTATGCCGATATGCTCAAAACACCTTTGGCCGATATCAACAACACCGGCGGTGCCTTTGCCGGAGCGGTGACCGCGGCACTCTTCCTCAAACGCTTTGCGCCTACAGGCAAGGACTGGGTGCATTTTGACACCTTTGCCTGGCGACCGACTGCGCGCCCTGGTCAGACGCAGGGCGGCGAAGCACTGGGCCTGCGCGCAAGCTGGCGCTATTTGCAGCAGCGTTTCGGAAAGTAACCTTATCCTTCCCGTGAACGGGCAGAAGTTATTACCGCCATGTAACCATTACCGCTCTTTGACCGAACCTTCTGATGAAATGGCCGATTGGGCCTTAACGGTTTGGATAACAGAATGACGATGATAGCGCAGTGGATGCAGGGCCTGGTCAACTATGTACGCGCGGCCGAGCCGGATCTTACAAACCGGCAATTGGCGGTGCTGCTGCTGGTGCATTATACGTCCGGGCCGCACACGGTACGCGGCCTGGCCGAGGCGCTTGCGGTTTCCAAACCGGTAATCACACGGGCTCTGGACAAGCTCGCCAATTTGGGCTTTCTGGCGCGGCAGGCGGACGAGGCGGATGGCCGCAACGTGTTTATCGTCGGCACCAGCAGGGGAGGGGCATTCCTCGCCAAGTTCGAGGATTATTTTGGCAACAATGCAGCAGAACGCAGCGCCTTTGCCCGCGACAACGGGATTATTGTCCACCACTGATGCCGAGCCGGTCACCCGCTTTGGCCTGAACGGGCCATTGCCCGCCTATGACAAACGCATAACCCCAGCGCGGGGCGACCTCGCAGACATAGGGCTGGCGGGCAAGATTTTCGCGTCATCCTATGTTGCAGCGGTGCCGCATCATTGTGTCATGGCCTCTGCAATGCTGCACAAAACCGCATCTCAGACAGCCGAGGCGGTGTCGCAACTGCGGCTTGGCGATGGCTTTGCGGTGTTGGAAATGGCTGGCGGCTGGTGCTGGGGCTATTGTCTGGATGATGGCTATTGCGGCTATGTGGAGTTATCGGCTTTGGCGCGCGGAACTGTTGCCGCAACCCATAGCGTCAGCGCGCGGGCTACGCTGATCTTCAGCGAGCCCGATTTCAAGGCACCGGTGGTGATGCGGCCTGCCATGGGGTCGCAATTGTCGATTGCAGGCGAGGAAGGTGCCTTTAGCAAATGCGAACATGGTTATCTCCCGAGCCATCACCTGGCTGCGATTGGTACAGCTGGTGAAGATATTGCGACTATTGCCGAGACGCTGATTGATGCCCCCTATCTCTGGGGAGGGCGCGGCGGCGATGGGCTGGACTGTTCCGGGTTGGTGCAGCTTGTGTTGATGCTGAAGGGCGTAACATCGCCGCGTGACAGTGACCAGCAGGAAGCGGCCTTGGGCAAAGCGCTGGAGGAAGATGCGCCATTGCAGCGCAATGATCTGGTCTTCTTCCCGCACCATGTTGGCATCATGCTCGATGGCGAGCATATCATCCATGCCAACAGCACTGCCATGTGCGTGTCGGTGGACAGGCTGGAGGATGTCGTGGCAAGGCCTTATACGGGTGGAGACAACCGCCCGATTACCGCAAGAAAGCGACTGACATGGGCGTAACTATATTTATCGATGGCGGGGCAGGGACAACCGGGCTGGAGATCCGGCAGCGGCTTGAGCAGCGCAATGATGTCACTTTGCTGGCGCTGGATGATGCGGACCGCCGCGATGCCGCCAAGCGCAAAGAGGCGTTGCATGCCGCAGATATCGCCATTCTCTGCCTGCCTGATGATGCAGCGCGCGAGGCGGTGGCGATGGTTGCCGATGGGACAACTCGCATTATCGATGCGTCCACTGCACACCGTGTCCATAACGACTGGGCCTATGGCTTTTCCGAACTGTCTGCGGCCCAGGCGGAGGCGATTGCGAGCGCACGTTTTGTCAGTAACCCGGGTTGCTACCCGACAGGCTTTCTCGCGCTTGTCGCTCCCTTGGTCAGCGCTGGGCTTGTACCGGCTGACTATCCGTTCACGGTAAACGCCGTATCCGGCTATTCGGGGGGCGGTAAGGCGCTTATAGCCCGGATCGAGGATGATGAGCCCGATATTGCTTATCGCGGCTATGGCCTCGACCTCAGCCACAAGCATCTGCCGGAAATGAAAGTCCATGCGGGACTGGCACAAGACCCGATATTCGCGCCCGCCGTTATCCCTGCCTATCGCGGTATGGTGGTTGAGGTGCCGCTGCATATCGGTGGCGCTTTGGGCGTCGCTGAACCGGAAGCACTGCATGAACAACTGGTGGCGCACTATGCCGAGACGCCGCTGGTCAGCGTTGCGCCTCTGGGTGAGAGCGAGACGCCGGGCGAGCTGCTGCTGCGTTCGGGTGTGCCGGGATATGATGGCCTCAAGCTGCATGTCTTTGCGCGGGCGGATGGCACACAGGTGCGGCTGATGGCGGTGCTGGATAATCTCGGCAAAGGGGCTGGCGGCGCGGCGGTGCAGAACCTCAATATCATGGCCGGGATTGACCCGTTATCAGGTTTAAGGGTCTGAATATATTATCTAAGTCTCTAGAGCACAATTTTATGTAGCGACCGCTACATTCTGATGCTAATGGTCACTTCCAAGGAGACCATTATGACTCATGCCCAGCTCTATGCCGCGCCGCGCTTGTCTGCCAAGCAGATCAGTATCAGCATCATCATGGGGGTGATTTTGTGGTTCGCCGCTGCGCTTTTGTTGCGGTTTCTCGGCCAGGCGGACCTGCTTGAACAGGGCAATATGGCGCTGCTCTATGCGCTGGTCATTCCGGGCACGGTGCCGTTTGTTTATCTGATCCGCATGGTCGCTTCGATACAGTCCGGCCAACTTGGGCCTGCGCTTGCGATAGCAACTGCCGCCGCTGCGCTGTGCGACGGCATGGCACTGACATGGCTGCCGCAGCTTTATGGCGAGACAGTCGAGATTGTCGCCATATCGGGAGCCAGCATCCTATGGGGCGCAGGGGTGGCGATAGCGCTCGGGTTTTTGCTGGATCGTCGGGCGAATTAGCCCCTCCGCCTTTAGGGGAGGGGCAGCGAGACTTAGCGCCGTAGCTTTAGCGAAGGCGGTTAGTCGCAGCGGGGTGGGGGATATCCACTTGCGCGGTGCCTGTGGAACGCCCCCACCCCAACCCCTCCCCTGAAGGGGAGGGGCTTATTTATTGCTCACGCAAAGACGCAAAGGCGCAAAGAGTCGGCAGTCCAAAACGACCGCTTGAAAATCTTTGCGTGCTTCGCGTGAAACGAAACTTTACCCCAGCGCATCCTTGCCGATCTGCTCCAATCCCAGCGCCTTGAGCATTACCTGGCCCTCGATCATCACCAGCATCCGGCTCGCTTCCTTGTGTCGCTCCGCCTCATCGGCCCCGATCAAACGGCCTTTGCCCCATTTAAGAAAACGCTGACCCAGCCTTTTGCCGACATTCTGCGCATTGCTGTCGCCATTGGCGCCCTCACTGGCGAGCGCAATCCAGATGCGCATAAAGGGCCATGCCAGATCGCTGGAGAGCAGCGGCATCAGCGCGGTCAACAGCGCATCGGGCGACATCGGTTCGCTATCGGCAATCGCATCGAGCATCGCCACCATACGATCGGCAACCCGCTCCAATATCGCGGCCATTAGCTCATGCTTATCGGCGAAATAATAGAGCAGCATCCGGTCGCTGGTGCCCGCGGCTTTAGCCAATGGCCGCAGGCTGGCGGCGGTCAGCCCGTTTTCCAGCACAAAGTCCGCCATGGCATCGACCATGGCATCGACCTTTGCGCTGCGCTTTTCGGTTTGTTTGGGAGCCTCTTGCTGTGCCATTGCCAATGCCTAGCAGAGACCAGCCCCGCCGGACAGCCTCAGAAAAAGGCCTGTATGCCCGTCTGTGCCCGGCCGAGGATCAGCGCGTGGACATCATGCGCGCCTTCATAGGTGTTCACCGTTTCCAGATTCACCATATGGCGCATCACTTGATATTCCTCGGAAATGCCGTTGCCGCCATGCATGTCGCGGGCCTGGCGCGCAATATCGAGGGCCTTGCCGCAATTATTGCGTTTGACGATGGAAATCATTTCCGGCGCGAACCGGCCTTCATCCATTAACCGCCCGACGCGCAGCGAGGCTTGCAGGCCGAGCGCAATCTCGGTCTGCATATCGGCGAGCTTTTTCTGGTAAAGCTGTGTCGCCGCCAGTGGTCGGTCGAATTGCTTGCGGTCCAGGCCATATTGCCGCGCCGCATGCCAGCAAAATTCCGCCGCGCCCATGCTGCCCCAGCTAATGCCATAGCGCGCCCGGTTGAGGCAGCTAAACGGCCCTTTAAGGCCCTGCACATCGGGCAGCAGCTGCTCTTCGCCAACCTCGATCTCATCCATCTGGATCATGCCGGTGGTCGAGGCGCGTAAGGACAGCTTGCCCTTGATCTTCGGCGCTTCGAGGCCCTTCATGCCTTTTTCCAGAATGAAGCCACGAATAGCGCCACCATGCGCTTCGGACTTGGCCCAGACGACAAACACATCGGCAAAAGGCGCGTTGGAGATCCATGTTTTGGCACCGGAAATGACATAGCCGCCGTCCGTCTTTTTCGCGGTGGTTTTCATGCCCGCCGGATCGGAGCCGGCGTCAGGTTCGGTGAGACCAAAACAGCCGATCAGCGTGCCCGCAGTCAGGCCGGGCAGATATTTGCGCTTCTGCTCTTCGCTGCCAAAGCTGTTGATCGGGTGGATCACCAGCGAGCTCTGCACCGACATCATCGAGCGATAGCCGCTATCCACGCGCTCCACCTCGCGCGCGATCAGGCCATAGGAGACATAATTGGCGCCCGCGCCGCCATAGTCTTCGGACAGGGTAACGCCGAGCAGTCCGGCCTCGCCCATCATCGGGAACAGCTCGGGCGCGTCGACTTCCTCACGATAGGCGTCAATCACGCGCGGTTGCAGCGTGCTTTGTGCAAAGCCATGCGCGCTGTCGCGGATCAGCCGTTCCTCTTCGGTCAGCTGGTCATCAAGAAGAAAGGGATCGTCCCAGGTGAAGGATATAAATTGTTCGCGTGCCATGGCGGCTCAATAGGCCTGTTGCGGCGCATACTCAATATCTGTCTGATCTTAGGCACGATAGGCGAGGCCAACAATGGTGCTGAGAATAGCGAAGCTGCCAAAGTGGATCATAAACGGTGCCAGCAGTCTTATGATCCTGCCATAGCCGGGTTGCGGCTGACCCGGTTCAAGACGGCGCATCTCATCGCCGATGGCCGTGGTCTGGCGCACAAGGAACAGGATGATCAGGCACCAGCTGCCGACTACGCCGGTATAGAAAAGCGTATCATTGCGCAGGTAAAGGCTGGCCACCAATGCGGCCTGAAACAGGATAGATAGGGCAAATAATTTCGCCAGCGGCTGCGTCAGCGTCCAGCGGCTGAAGCGGGTCAGTCTGTCGGCAAGGTTCATGAGCTACATCTTTAGGGCATAACTGTTCGTTTTTAAACGTCATTGCGAGGAGCGAAGCGACGCGGCAATCCAGAGCAGTACGAGACGCTCTGGATTGCTTCGCTACGCTCGCAATGACGCGCTGGAATCTCATGACATTCGCTCGAAGCGAACGGGAGGTTTGCGCTCGGCCTCTTTGCTACCACCTTGCCAGTGGCGGTGCAGATGCTAAGCATATTCCAAAACCAGCCCCTAAACCCGCGAGGAGCCGCGCCATGCCGCTTCATGTTCACCAATTCCCCTGTCTCAGCGACAATTACGGCTTTTTGCTGCACGATGATGTCAGCGGCGAGACCGCCGTTATCGATACGCCCGATGCCGAGGAAATTCTGAAACAGGCCGAGATAAAGGGCTGGGCGATCAGCCATATCTGGAACACCCATTGGCACCCCGATCATGCCGGCGGCAATCAGGCGGTTAAGGACGCAACCGGCTGCACCATCATCGCACCCAGAGGCGATGGCGAACGCATCCCGGTCTATGATCATCAGGTTGATCCGGGCGATACGGTCAAGCTGGGCGATCATGTGGCGCATGTCATGGATGTTTCGGGGCATACGCTCGGCCATATCGCCTATCATCTGCCCGATAACGAGATTGCCTTTGTCGGCGACAGCATTTTCGCGCTGGGCTGTGGCCGGATGTTTGAAGGTACACCGGAAATGATGTGGTCGACTATGTTGCGCTTGCGCGATTTGCCGGACAACACCACGCTTTATTGCGCGCATGAGTATAGCCAGGCCAATGCCCGTTTTGCGACGCATATCGATCCGGATAATGCGGCGCTTGCCGAATATTCCGCGCGCATTGATGCGTTGCGTGCCGAAGACAAGCCCACGGTGCCGACAACGCTGGCACGCGAGCTGGATACCAATCCATTTTTGCGCGCCGATGTTGCGGCGATGCAGGCGCATATGGGGCATGAAGGCGATGCCGTCGCCACCTTCGCCGCGATCCGCAGCGCCAAGGATAATTTCTGAAGTCTATGGCTGGCGACAATGAAGATGGCCTGAGGCTGCGCCAGTTTACCGCTAGCCGCAAATGGGATTTTGTCAGCGAGGAGGACCGCTATCTCTCGCGCCGCGAGGAACCGCGCTATAATTTCGCACTGATCGGCTGCGGCACCATGGGGCTGGAGCATCTGCGGGTGACGGCGCTGGAAGGGCAAGCGCGGGTGATCGGCGTTTATGATCCGCATAAGCCCAGCGTTGCGGCAGCACAGCGGCTGCATGATAGTCTGGGCAGCGATCAGCCGCTAACCCTCTATGACAGCCCGGAAGCGGCTGCCAATGACCCGGCGGTCGATCTGGTGATTATCGCCACCCCCAATCATTCGCATTGGCAAGTGGTGGAGCCTCTGCTCGCCAGCGGCAAGCCGATGCTGGTGGAAAAGCCCATGGCAACCACGCTGGAAGATGCCTTTGCGATGCTGCAGGCGGCGGAGGCGCATCCGGCGCTGTTCCAGCTTGGCCTGCAATATCGCTACAAAGCGCTCTATGCCGAGGCACTGGATCGGCTGGCAGACACGGCCACTATCGGCACTCTCAAAACGCTGCGCATAGCCGAATACCGCCCGCCCTTTCTCGATAAGGTGGGGCAGTGGAACAAGTTCAACAGCGGCTCGGGCGGCACGCTGGTCGAGAAATGCTGCCACTATTTTGACCTGATGCACCGCATCACCGGCGCGCCACCGGAGCGCGTCCTTGCCAGTGGATCACAGGCCGTCAATTTCCGCGATCTAGCGCGCGATGGCGAGCAGGCGGATATGCTCGACAATGCCGATGTGCTGATCGATTATGCGGGTGGTCTGCGTGGCAGCTTCACGCTCAATATGCTGACACCCGACTTCCGCGAGGAGCTTGTGGTCACCGGGGATAAGGGCCAGCTGCGCGGGCAAGAGCATGCCGACCCCAATGGGGATGATCAGTTCAGAAACACTCTCGATATTGTGCAGGGCGATGCCGGACGCCGGGTGCATATCGAGCCGAGCTATCCGCGCTGGATCGAACAAAGTGGTCATGGCGGTGCAAGCTGGCATCTGCATCACCGGCTGATCAATGCGCTGGATGGCAAGCCAACCGATCTCGCCACAGCGCGCGAGGGCTTCTGGGCGTTTCTCGTCGGCGCTGCGGCGCAGAATAGCATTGCCAACGGCGCGCCGGTGGAGATTGCGGATATGCTGGAGAAGGCGGGTATTGATGCTGCCGATGTGGCGTTTGGTCAGCAAACACCATGATAGCAAAAACTAACCGTCATACCCGCGAAGGCGGGTATCCAGAGCCTCAAGCGCCGCACTTTGACGCTCTGGACCCCCGCGTTGACCTTCGGTCGCCTTCGGCTCGCGGGGGTGACATCGGAAGGGTTTGGGATTGACCGCCGATAATCTCTGGACCCTGTTCGGCGCGGCGGCGATTATGGCGCTGGTGGCGTGGCTATCCTGGCTCAAGACGCGCGGCACCGCCGAGGATCGCGACGGCTATTTCCTCGCCGGGCGTGGCCTGACGGGCCTTTTCATCGCCGGGTCGATGCTGCTCACCAATCTCTCGGCGGAGCAGCTTATCGGCCTTAACGGCTCGGCCTATGCCTTCAACATGTCGGCCATGGCGTGGGAAGTGACCGCAGGGTTCGCCATCATTGTCATGGCACTGGTCTTTCTGCCGCGTTATCTCGCCGGTGGCTACACCACTCTGCCCGAGTTTCTCAGCAGCCGGTTTGATGAAGGCGTGCGACGCTATACCGTGGTGCTGTTCCTGCTCGGCTATGGTCTGGTGACGATACCCTCGGTGCTCTATTCGGGCGCGCTCGCAGTGCTGGGCATGTTTGATGTTCAAGGCGTGACCGGGCTGGGACCGACGGCCAGTCTGGTTGCGGTGATATTGGTCATTGGCTGTGTCGGCGGCGCCTATGCGGTTTTCGGTGGCCTGAAAGCGGTGGCGGTCTCGGATACCATCAATGGCATTGGCCTGCTGATCATCGGCTTTCTGGTGCCGATCTTCGGCCTTGTCGCGCTGGGCGAGGGGAGCTTCACCCAGGGCGCGACAACGGTTTTTACGACCGAAACTCACAAGCTCAACGCCATTGGCAGCAATGATGACCCGACGCCGTTTCTGACTTTGTTTACCGGCATGATCTTCGCGACGCTGTTCTATTGGGGCACCAACCAATATGTCATCCAGCGTACCCTCGGCGCCAAGTCACTGGCGGAGGGGCAAAAGGGCGTGTTGCTCACCGGCTTTCTCAAGCTGTTGGTGCCAGGGATGATGCTGTTGCCGGGGATCATCGCATTCCATCTCTATGGCCCGGATATTGGCGGGCTGGATAAGGCCTATCCGCGACTGGTTGCCGATGTTCTGCCCGGCTGGATGTCCGGCTTCTTTCTCGCTGTGTTGCTGGGTGCAGTGTTCAGCTCGTTCAATTCATTGCTCAACAGTGCCGCGACGCTATTTGCGCTGGACATCTACGGTCCCATGCGTGGCGGCGAAGTTGATGACGCGACGCTGGTGAAGACCGCCAAGATCGCCAGCCTGTTTATCGCGGTAGCCAGTTTTATAGCTGCCCCCTTCCTGCAAAATGCCGCCGAAGGGCTTTGGCAGATCATACGCATTTTCAGCGGCTTCTATAACATCCCGGTGATCGCGATTGTGCTGGCCGGACTGTTTATGCGCGGCGTGCCGCCTTGGGCGGCGAAAGCGGTCATCCTGTTCCATGTCGCCGCCTATGGCGCGCTGCGCTTCATTCCCGCGCTCGATACCGGTCTCAATTTCGTGCATCTCTATGCGATCCTGTTCTTTATCGAGATCGGCTTTATGGCGGCGCTGTCAAAGGGTTTTGGCGGAGTGGATATCGCGCATGAGAATATCCGCCACCCGGTCGAGCTCACCCCATGGCGCTATGCCGGGCCGGTATCGATCATATTGGTGGCGGCGATTGTCGCGATTTATCTGCTGTTCTCGCCTATCGGTCTGGTCGACGGGCTGAGCGATATGTTCTGGCCATCGCTGACGGCTGTGATAGGGATCAGCGCCATCGCAATCGCCTTTGAGCGCCGCCGCTGGACTCGCAAATATAAGGATGCACTGGCCTGATGGAGAATTTTCCCGCCGTTATCACTGCCGACGATGTTGCTGCGACGGACCATAGCCCGCAAGAATTGTGGCAAGCCATAGGCGAAGGTGTCGAGGAGCAGCTGGCGCGATCCGGTGCAGTGCTGTTGCGCGGTTTTGACCTTGCCGATGCGCAGGATTTCGATGCGCTGATCGAAGCGACGCGCTGGCCCAGCTTCACCTATGCAGAGTCGCTGTCCAACGCGGTGCGGGTCAATGTCACCGAGCGAGTGTTTACTGCCAATGAAGCGCCGCCTGATGTCGCGATCCATCTGCATCACGAAATGGCGCAGACGCCGATCTATCCATCGCGGCTGCTGTTTTTCTGTGAGTTCGCACCGGGTGAGGGTGGGGCGACGCCGATATGCCGCTCTGATCTGCTACATGCGAAGATCGCGGCCGAGCTTCCCGAATTCGCCGAAAAATGTCAGCGGCTTGGCTTGCGCTATACCAATATCATGCCGGGTTCCGACGACGCGGCGAGCGGGCAGGGGCGTAGCTGGGCCAGTACGCTCAGCGTTACAACCCGCGCCGAGGCGGAGGCCAAGCTCAAGGTGCTGGGTTATGAATGGGGCTGGGGCGATGATCGCGAAGGTGAGGAACCTTCGCTGCGTGTCACCACTTCGGCCATGCCTGCGGTGCGGGTGCTGGAAGATGGCACGATCAGCTTTTTCAATCAGTTGATCGCTGCCTGGATCGGCTGGGCCGATACGCCGGAGGGCGAGCCCGACAAAGTGACCTTTGGCGATGGCAGCGCGATTGATGCGGACGATATGGCGCATGTGATTGCGCTTTCCGAAGAGGTGACTGCCGATTGCGCCTGGCAACAGGGTGACGTCGCCATTCTCGACAATTATCGCGTGATGCATGGGCGGCGGCCATTTAGAGGCAAAAGGCGGGTGCTTGCATCGCTGATTGGGGCTGCCTGATCGGTTGTGCCAAAGTGATACGCTTGAACCGAAAAAGAATAATGCCTCTGGCAGAATCGGTAAACAAATCCTTAATGTCACGGCATGTCACATGCCAATGCCGCTCCTGTCGAAGCACCGATTGAAGATATCCAGCAAGGCCATGCCTTTCGCGCCGAGCTGCCGCTGTCCGCATTGGAAGTCGATCAAGAATCCCAAGCGACTGGTTGGCAGGGAAGAGCTGATGATATCCGCACTTTCTTCCTGAGTTTCGCGGCGTTCTTTTTGGGGATTTCGGCCTTTATCTGGTGAGATTTCTTGCCGACGACAAAGCACCTCCACTCGTCATCCCCGCGCAGGCGGGGATCAGGCTTTCCTTTTTGACTCACGCGGAGGTGCGGAGACGCGGAGGACTTGATGATCTATGCAATCCTCTCCGCGCCTTCGCGTCTCCGCGTGAACAAGTCTAGTTCTCGCCCAGTCCAGGCAAAGCCTATTTGATGTATATAAGGCCTGCTACCTGACCCGTATCTAGGGCGTGAGATGATCCACCTTGTCATGGTCATGGAACTCATCGTCCGTATCCAACGGTTCCATTGCCGCCTTGTGCAGCAGCCAGCCCAACCACGCTGCAATCAGACACATCGCGGCGACGACGAGGAACTGGTCGAGGGTTGAGACGCCCAATAGGCTGAGGCCCGCTGCCATAGCAGCACCTGCGACCATACAGCCGGAATTGACGACATTGTTGGCGGCAATGGTACGCGCGGTGCGGCTGATATCGACGGTGGTGGTGAGGAAAGCATAAAGCGGCACCACAAACATGCCGCCGGTAATCGCGACACCCGCCAATATTGCCAGCAATTGCCACGAACCATCCTGTTCCAAAAAGGTCCAGAATGTGAAGAGGTCATCACCTTCCAGGCCATTCCAGTTGCGGCCCGCAACATAAAGCAGAATGACAAATCCCCCCATCATGATCACACTGATCGGCGCATAGCGCGCGGAGACTTCACTCTTCAGCAGCCAGTTGATCAGCACTGAGCCGACCGCAATGCCTACAGAGAATACGCCCAGGAACAGGCTGGCGACTTCGGGGGCGGCGGTGAGCACGTTTTTCACCAATGGCGGAAACTGGATCACCAACACTGCGCCGATGGTCCAGAAAAAGCTGATCGCGATAATCGCCAGATAGAGGCGGCGAATATGCATGGTATCGCTGATCAACTGCCAGCTGGAGCGAAAGATATTGAAATCAATCTTCTCGCGCTCTTTCTGTGGCGGCGCATCGGGGACAAAGCGGCTGGAGACCCAGCCAATCCCGGCCACCGCCAGTACCATGAAGGCGGCAAATTCGACGCCATTGCCTTCTCGGTCGATGATGATGCCGCCAAGGATAGTCCCGGCTAGAATGGCAATATAGGTCCCTGCCTCGACCAACCCTGTTCCGGCCAGCACCTCATCCTTGTCGAGATGTTGCGGCAGGATCGCATATTTGATCGGCCCGAAAAATGTCGATTGCAGGCCAAGCAAAAACAGCGCGACATACATCACGCTAACGATCTCGAAATAGAGACCAATGGCCCCGGTAATCGCTAAGCCGATTTCCGCCGTTTTGACATGGCGGATGATCATCGCTTTGTCGTAATTGTCTGCCAATTGCCCCGCCAAAGCCGAGAACAGAAAGAACGGCAATATGAACACCAAAGAGGCCACGGCGTTGAACAGAAATTCCTGTTCCGGGTCGTTAAGAACGGCATAGGTCACCAATATGACCATCGAGAATTTGAACAGATTGTCGTTAAAAGCACCCAGCAGCTGGGTGATAAAAAGCGGGGAAAACCTTCTTTTGCCAAGAAGGGGAAATGCAGATGACATGCGGTGCTATAAGCCTGTTGTTAATCCCTGTAGGTTCATCCCTAGACAATCCCGGCCATAACGCCAACCGCTGATTCTCTGCTGCTCTGATACACGTCTCAACCTGGGGCAAAAGGCGGGGCAAAGAGTCGGTTCCCCTTTGCCCAAACTCTGGTTATGAGCATCCTCGATGCTGACCTTGCCCAATATCCTGACATTGTCGCGGATCGTCACCGTGCCGTTTCTCGTCGCGCTGCTCTGGTGGCCGGGGTGGCAGTTGGGCTATCTGCTCGGCTTCGGACTCTACTGCCTGATGGGGATTACCGATTATTTTGACGGCTATCTCGCCCGAGCGCAGGGCGCGGTGTCCAAGCTCGGCGCGTTTCTCGACCCGATTGCCGACAAGATCATGGTCGCGGCGGTGATCCTGATCCTAACCGCACAGGGTTTCCTGCGCGGGCCTTATGTCGGCGACCTGCATGTGGTTGCGGGGCTGGTGATCCTGATCCGTGAGATCACCGTGTCGGGCTTGCGTGAATTTCTCGGTGGCATTCAGGTGTCGGTGCCGGTGACAAAGCTGGCAAAGTGGAAAACCACATTCCAACTGATTGCTTTGGGCGCGTTGATCCTGGGCGGTGCGGTGCATGGCCAGCCATGCCAAGCCCTTGGTCCAACATGCGCGACTTTTGCCGAAAGCTGGGTGCATGTGGTCGGTCTTGCCAGCCTGTGGATCGCGGCTGTTCTGACGATGATCACCGGCTGGGATTATCTGCGCGTTGGCTTGAAGCATATGGATTGATCAAAATCCGCCTTTTTCGCGGACAGGTGGCGTGTCCGCCGAAGCCTTGGCGAAGGCGGAAGGGGCACAGGCGGTGTGTTGCGATGGTTGCTGGCGCCGATTTGATTGCAGGCTCTGACCAAGCAAAGTGTTTCACGCGAAGCTCGCGAAGGTTTTTAAGAGCGCGAAGAAGATTGTGCCAAACCACAAAAAAGTGCGATAAGATTACAGAATGTCACACTGTATGTTTAAGCAGAATACTTCTCAACAGTCTTACTGCCAACCTTCAAAAGGGTACGCCACTAACTCGTTTTTACTTGTACCTTGGTTGTTTCGTTCAGCCTGCATTTTCGCCCACTCAAATACGTCACGTTTGCCAAAATACTGACCCGTTTGCGGATCGTGGCACAGTCCGTTTAGTTCCTCAGTCAATATGGCTGCTGAGAGGAACGACAAGGTCGCTTCGAACGCATTGTATGGCTTGAATGAAATACTCACTTGCAATCTGAAGTTCTGCCAAAGATCAAAGTCAAAACCTTCTGCTGCAATTTTCCTTTTCTTACCTTCGTCGTCTTCTAATTCACAGTCAAAATAGCTTTCGAAACTGAAATCACTCAGGAACATCTCAAAGCCTGAGATATAACTTTTACGTGAAGAGAATAGCCGACGTCGGGGAGTAGTTACTTTGATGGGCCAAAAACCAGCACGACCAACCTCAAATTTAACACTTGGGTGGAACTCATATTCCATGCGGTCGCATGCATTCAGGCGTTTAGTCCATCGGTGTGATGGGTCTGTGCTCAGTTCGGGAGCAGTAATATGCAGATCATAACTCATGGGAACATCTTGAAACATAGGCGCAGCACAAGCAACCGTCGGTGGTCCCATTCGAGCACAGAAGTCCCGAGCCCATTAGCGATCACTTATTGGAATTGAGATACAGTTATTGCAGGTGTCACTGTAATCTAAGGTCTTTGTAACAATGGCCGTTCCAAATGCTGTCCTACAGTGTGTTGCGATGTTATGATTTGTTTGGTTCTTTCTCAATCTTATGCGGCTCATTACCCCATGGCTGGCTGCCAGTCATTGTTGGGAACCTCCAACACAAGCACCGTTTTCCGCGCCTCGCGAGGGTAACCTTTGTAACCTTCGTCAAGCGCGGTTGACAGTTTCCAACACCTGCGCGCCTTCGACAAGCTCAGGGCCAGGTCTCAACTGAAGGAAGAGTGGGTAGGTTTGCGCCAAGCCCTTAGCGTTCTTGAAAATCTTCGTGGCCTTCGCGAGAGACCCATGCACGCCAGATCAACTCGCAAGGCCCTTGCGTTACGAAACGGTGTCTCGACTTCGCTCGACACGAACGGGCGATATACTCATGCCCCTTCCTGCCACCCCCGCCGCAAAATATCCGCCAGCATATGGAACTCCTCATCGCGCGGGCTGTTTTTGCGCCAGGCCAACGTAATATCCCGCGATGCTTGCTGCGCCTTTAGCGGTCTTGTCACAATGCTGGTACCGGTCAGGATTTCACTGCTAAGCGCCATATCGGGCAGCAGGGTGAGGCCGAGGCCGTTATCGACCATCTGCACCAGCGTGTGCAGCGAGGTGCCGATCATGGTGGCGCTAGCGCTGAGTTCCGGGCGGTTGCAGGCGGCTAGGACATGGTCTTTGAGGCAATGGCCATCCTCGAGTAGCAATAGCCGGGTCTCATCGATCAGCGCCGGGTCGATGCTGGTCGGCGGGTCGCGTGGGTCATCCTTGGGGAAGGCGACATGGAAGCTGTCGGTAAACAGCGTCTCGCTTTCCACCTCGCCGCAGGCAAAAGGCATGGCAAACAGGATACAATCGACCTGGCCATGATGCAGCGAATCGCAGGCGGCGGTGCTGACTTCCTCGCGCAGATAGAGTTTGAGATCGGGCTTTTCCTGTCGCAGACGCGGCAACAGCCGGGGCAGCAAAAAGGGCGCGATGGTGGGGATAACGCTCATCCGCAATTCGCCAGTGAGCGGCTTGCCCGAAGCCTTGGCGAGTTCGGCTAGCTCCTCCGCCTCACGCAGCAGCCGGTGGGCACGTTCGACCACCTGATTACCCAGCGGTGTAAAGCGCACAACGCGTCGGGTGCGTTCGACCAGCGTGCAATCGAGCAGTGATTCCAGCTCGCGCAGGCCCGCTGATAATGTGGATTGCGTGACGAAGCAGCTTTCCGCCGCCTTGCCAAAATGCCCATGCTCTTTCAGCGCGACCAGATATTGCAGCTGTTTGAGCGTGGGCAAAAAGCTGCTCATGAAGCGGCGGTTTCCAGCGGCTCGGGCGTGTCTTCGGCCGGTGCCTCGGTACGCGTCATTTTGAGCTTATTGTCGACAATGGTGAAGGCAACCCGGCCCTCAACCAGATCGAGCGCATCGCGGCCAAATTCCTCAAAGCGCCAGCCGGTAAGGATTTCCAGCCCATCGCGTTCGCCTGCTGCCAACTTCTCCAATTCATCAGTACGGGCAATTAGCCGCGCCGCAACATTCATCTCGCGCACCCGGATCTTGAGCAGTAGCTTGAGCAGATCAGTGACCAGCGCGCCTTCCTTGCCGAGACCGGGACCACGGCGGCCACGCGGAGGCATTTCCTCGCTCGGCAATGGCCCGGCATCGGCGAGCGCATCCATCAGCCGCGCGCCGATATCATTGCTCTTCCAGCTATTGGAGAGGCCACGGATGCGCGCCAGATCATCCTGCTTCTTCGGCGGATGCGCGGCGATATCGCCCAGCGTCTCATCCTTGGCGATGCGCCCACGCGGCAGGTTCTTGTCACGCGCCTCGGTCTCGCGCCATGCCGCCAGCGCCTTTAACCGGCCGAGCACATGGGCATTGCGTCCCTGCGCCTTGATCCGCCGCCAGAGCGTGTTGATATCGATATCATATTGCGCCGGATTACCGATCTTCTCCATCTCATGATTGAGCCAGGCACCGCGTCCGGTCTCGCGCAACTTGTCGAGCATTTGCGGGAAGATGGCGGAGAGATGCGTGACGTCGCCAATGGCATAATCAATCTGCCGCTGATCGAGCGGGCGGCGCGACCAATCGGTAAACCGCGCGCCCTTGTCGACGCGCACGCCGAGCCAGTTCTCGACCAGATTGGCATAGCCGATCTGCTCCGCCTGACCCAATGCCATCGAGGCAATCTGGGTATCGAACAGCGGCGCCGGGGTCTTGCCGGTCATGTTGAAGATAATCTCGATATCCTGACCGCCGGCATGGAAGACTTTGAGCACATCATGGTTTTCTGTGAGCAGGTCGAGAAGTGGGCTAAGGTCAATATCCTCGGCCATTGGGTCGATGGCGGCGGCTTCCTCGCCATCGGAGATCTGCACCAGGCACAATTCCGGCCAATAGGTGTTCTCGCGCATAAATTCAGTATCGACGGCGACAAAATCGGCTTTGGAAAAGCGCTCGCATAGTGCGGCAAGCGTGTCGCTATCGCTAATCAAAGGATGAATTTTCATGAAAACGCTCTTAAAGCCGCCGAGGCGACTTGACAAATGCTAGTCGCACCTGTGTTAGGCGCAGCACATATTTCGCGTCGGGCGAGGTGACAAAAGCTTCATAGGCCCCGCGCTGCTTACAGATAATCAGGATTATTCCATGCACAGCTATCGCACGCACAATTGTTCCGCGCTTCGCAAGGCCCAGGTTGGTGAGACCGTTCGCCTGTCCGGCTGGATTCACCGCACTCGCGACCATGGCGGGGTGCTGTTTGTCGATCTGCGCGATCATTTCGGCATTACCCAGATTGTTGCCGATACCGACAACCCTTGCTTTGCCGAGCTTGACCGGCTGCGCACCGAGAGTGTGATCACCGTGACGGGCGAAGTGCTGGCGCGTTCTGACGAGACGGTGAACCCCAATCTGCCGACCGGCGAGATTGAAGTGGTGGCACGCGAAGTGACCGTCCAGTCCGAAGCTGCAGAATTGCCGATGCCGGTCGCTGGTGAGGCGGAATATCCCGAAGATATTCGCTTGCGCTATCGCTTCCTCGATTTGCGCCGTGACAAGATGCACGCCAATGTCATGCTGCGTTCGGCAGTAATTACATCCTTGCGCAAGCGGATGGTGGAGCAGGGCTTTACCGAGTTTCAGACACCGATCCTGACCGCCTCCTCGCCAGAGGGCGCGCGCGACTTCCTCGTGCCTAGCCGCATGCATCCGGGCAATTTCTACGCGCTTCCGCAAGCGCCGCAGATGTTCAAGCAGATGCTGATGATGTCCGGCTTTGACCGCTATTTCCAGATCGCGCCATGCTTTCGTGACGAAGACCTGCGTGCCGACCGCAGTCTGGAATTCTATCAGCTCGACTTTGAAATGAGCTTTGTCACGCAGGAAGACGTGTTCCAAGCATTGGAACCGGTGCTTGCCGGGTGCTTTGAAGAGTTCTCCGGTGACAAGACTGTAACGCCGTCGGGCGAATTCCCGCGCATTCCCTATGCCGAGGCAATGCTGAAATATGGCACAGACAAGCCCGATTTGCGTAACCCGCTGATTATCAGCGATGTGACCAGCCACTTTGAAAAGAGCGGCTTTGGCCTGTTCGAGAGAATCGTTGGCGGCGGCGGATGCGTTCGCGTGATTCCGGCCCCGAACACCAACGAAAAAAGCCGCAAGTTCTTCGATGACATGAACAACTGGGCACGCGGCGAAGGTTTTGCCGGGCTTGGCTATGTCACCCGCAAGGGCGGCGAATTTGGCGGCCCCATCGCCAAAAACCACGGCCCGGAGCGGATGGAAGAGCTCTACAATGAACTGGGCCTTGGCCCCGATGACGGCCTGTTCTTCGCTGCAGGCAAGGAAAAGGACGCCGCCAAGCTCGCCGGTGCCGCGCGCACCCAGATTGGCGAGCAGCTCGGTCTGATTGAACAGGGCTGCTTCAAATTCTGCTGGATCGTCGACTTCCCGATGTTCGAATATGATGAGGACGCGAAGAAGATCGATTTCAGCCACAATCCGTTCTCCATGCCGCAAGGGGAGATGGAAGCGCTGGAGACGGTGGACCCGCTGGAGATCAAGGCGTGGCAATATGACATTGTCTGCAACGGCTATGAGCTTAGCTCGGGTGCGATCCGGAACCATCGTCCGGATATCATGTACAAGGCGTTCGAGATTGCCGGTTACAGCCGGGAAGATGTCGACCGCGAATTCTCCGGGATGATCGAGGCGTTCAAGCTGGGCGCACCGCCCCATGGCGGCTCGGCACCGGGGATCGACCGGATCGTGATGCTGCTTGCGGGCGAGGAAGCGATCCGCGAAGTGATTGCCTTCCCGATGAACCAGAAGGGTGAAGACCTGATGATGGGCGCGCCGTCACAGCCTGATTTCAAACAGCTGCGTGAACTGCATGTCCGCGTGGTCGAGCCGCCGAAACAGGGGTGATCTGCAAGCGCGCATCGCCGCACTTGTGATTCTGTGAGAATGTGACGATCGCATTGGATGACGCTTTGCATCGCAAGGCACGCGTCCTTGCCGCCGAACAGGGCTTGTCTCTGTCCGGGCTGGTGAAGCTGTGCCTTGAGAAGCTGATTGCGGGTGATGAAGGGCCAGATATGGCATCACAAAACACAGTGAAGGAGCAGGCCATGCCGTTTAATCATGCACAATCCGCGCCTGCCTCCAAGGCGTCGCCAACAGGCAAGGGCCCTGAGGGGCAGCCCTATTTTGTCGATGGGAAATGGGTGTTTACACCCGATGGTAAGCCACGTCAGCCCGGGGCATTGCGCGGCAAGATTGGCATGGCCGATGATTTCGACGAATGGCCGGAGGACATCCTCGCCTCGTTTGAGGCTTGGCCATATGACGACGACAACGGTCAGGACTGAGCGGACGCGTGCGGTTGTTGCTGGATTCCCATATCCTGCTGTGGTGGTTGGAGGACAGCCCCCGGTTAAAGCCACGCGTCCGCGCCGCCATTGCCGACCCTGCCAGCGAGGCTTTTGTCAGCTTTGCCTCGGTTTGGGAGATTGCGATCAAACATCAGATCGGCAAGCTGGGCATCAGCAGTGATGCGATTATGCAATTGCTCGATGACCAGCGCTTTACCCTGCTGCCATTCAATGCTGAAGATTGCGCAAGGGTCGAGGCAATGCCGTGGCATCATGGCGACCCTTTTGATCATATGATTATCGCCCAGGCCATGGGTGTGGATGCTGTAATTGTCACGGCGGATTCTGTCTTTGCGCGCTATGATATCCGCTGCCTCCCCGCCTGATCCCATATTGAGACATTCGCCAAATCCCTCGAATATGGTGGCGGAAGCGGCTTGACCGCGGCGGATTAAACTGGTGGCATTAAACCTGTTGCAAGGGGATCATGCTATGCACGGTTTAACCGGCCAATTTGGGGATCGTATGACGATAAACCTGTCAGATTATGAGAAGGGTGCGTCTTTTGACGGCGATTATGGCGATGCGCTGAAAGCGGTGCAGCGGCGGCTGGCGCGGGTGCATTTTGCCCATATCGTGCATCAAAAGCGCGCGATGATCGTGTTTGAAGGCTGGGATGCGGCGGGCAAGGGCGGCATCATCCGCCGTATGTCCGCCGAATGGGACCCGCGCTATTTCGAGGTCTATCCCATTGGCGCGCCGAGCAAGGCCGAGAAGGAACGGCATTTCCTCTGGCGCTTCTGGCGCAATCTGCCGGGGACGCGCAATATCTCGGTGTTTGACCGCAGCTGGTATGGCCGTGTGCTGGTCGAGCGGGTGGAAGGCTTTTGCACCGAAGAACAATGGCGCCGCGCCTATGACGAGATCAACGAATTTGAAGCGCAGCAGGTCGATGATGGCACTACGCTGATCAAGATATTCCTGCACACGACGCAAAAAACGCAGGATAAGCGCTTTGCCGACCGCCTCAACACGCCGCGCAAACGCTGGAAGATGACCGCAGATGACTTCCGCAACCGCGCCCGGCGCGAGGAGTATCTCACCGCCTATGCCGATATGTTCGCCCATACCGACACCCGCTGGGCGCCCTGGGCGGTGTTTGACAGCAACAACAAAAAAGCCGCGCGCATCGCGGTGATGAACCATATTGCCGATCGTCTGGAAGAGGCGGTGCCTGTGGAGTTTCCGGAGATTGACGCGGAGCTGGTCAAGCTGGCGAAAAAAGCGTTCGGGTATAAGCCGGAGAAGGAATAGGTTTGGGGGAATTGGTGTAATTTGAGATTCATAGAGCCGCTACCCTAGCTTCTATTATTATTTATTCTTACGGCCCACTTGCGTACATAACTTTATACTCTAATATAGCTTCTATAGTCGTTTCTATTGCGTCTTTATCTATAGGGTTTTCATGTATATATTCTTTTAAAAGCTTTATGCTGTCTTCGATTCTATAATCAGTTGCGCACATACCGTAATAAGTTTCAAAAAGATTTTTCAGATAAATTCTTTCTGGGTACTTAGCATTTGAGAACTCTTCAATTAGAATATCACCGGAAAATTGTATGCTAGATCCGTAATATAATGCGGAAAGGACTGCTTCTATGCGGTCGTTCGTCGATGTGCCTTCTCTTGAAAGAATGACTAGTATCTCTTCGTCGCTCCTAAATTTTGGCTTTTCGTATTTCATTTTCTGGCCTACTTTTTGATGCAAATGACTGATTGCTTCTGTCCAACTTCGTTTCCAGGATGGGCATGCCTCAATAGCCAATCGCCATCACTTCCCATTCCTTCGGCCCCGCTGGCAATCTGACTGTCCGCAAATCACCCACGGAAGCACCACGCAAAGCGCCTGCCAGTGGCGAGTTCCAGCCGATCCGGCCTGCTCCGGCATCGGCCTCGTCATCGCCGACCAGCGTCACCGTTCGGCGGTTATCATCTCCATCTGCCAGTTCGACCGTCGCGCCGAAGAATATCCGGCTCTTGTCGGGATGCGCGGCGGGGTCGATCACTTCGGCCTGTTTGATCCGCCGCGACAGGTGGCGCACTTCGCGGTCGATTTCGCGTAGCCGCCTTTTGCCGTAAATATAGTCGCCATTTTCCGAACGGTCGCCATTGCCTGCGGCCCAGCTGACGGTTTCCACCACCTTGGGCCGCTCGCCATGGAACAGCGCATCATAGCGTGCTTGCAGGGCGGCAAGGCCCTGGGCGCTGATATAGTTGGGCTTGGGTTGGGTAGTGGGCATGCGGTCATACATATAACCGTTAACCCTGAGCCTGTCGAAGGGTGTCTCTCAGGTTCGTTCTTAACTGAGAAACGGGCTTCGACAGGCTCAGCCCTAACGGTCTTGTTGAAATAGAATATTCAAGCCTCAACCCGGTGTGCGCTTGCCGAGATAGTGGCTGAGGCGATTGGGGCCGTTATAGCCCGCCTTGTCGGGATGCATCACATCATAGACCACGGCGTTTTCCATCACCCGCTGGACATAGTTTTTGGTCTCGAAAATCGGGATTTTCTCAATCCATTCGATGATACCAATCGCGCCGGTGCGCGGGTCGCCATTGCGGCGCAGCCATTTGTTCACATTGCCGGGGCCGGCATTATAGGCCGCTGCCGCCAGCGGATAGCTGCCACCATAATAACGGCGCATACGCTCGAAATAGCTGGAGCCCAAGCGTATATTGTACAGCGGATCCTCGGTCAGCGAGCCGAAATTATAGGCCATGCCGATCTTGCCCGCCTGTTCGCGCGCGGTGGAGGGGAGAAGCTGCATCAGACCGCGCGCCTTGGCGTGGCTGACGGCGCGCTGGCTGAACTGGCTTTCCTGCCGGGTGATCGCGTGGATAAAGGTCCAGTTATTCTGATAACCGCCGGGCACCGGCATATCGGGGAAGGCAATCGCCTGCAGCCGATCTATACCCTGTTTGCGGGCGCTTTGCCCGGCAATCACCGCAAGATCGCGGCGACCGATTTCTTTTGAGAGTTCGCCGAGCAGCAGAAAATCGCTTTCGCTTTCCGCGCGGGCGGAGAGGGCGCGGAAGAAGCTGTTATGCACCCGCCAGTCGCCGCTGCGCCGGGTGGCCAGCTTGGCCGCCTGTACCAGACGGTCGCTGTTAAACTGGCCGCGATCGGTCATGTTTACCCGGTCAGACGGGGCCGATGTTGCAAAGGGGCCGACTTCGCGTCCCAGCCTTTCAACCGCCAGTTGCCCGTAAAAATGGTCATCATATTGCGCGGCCATGGAGAAGTATTTTTCCGCCTGCGCCGTGTCGCCAGCTTCTGCCGCGGCCTTACCCGCCCAGTAAAAGCCCTTGGAACGGGTTTGCGGGGTTTGCGCCGCATTGCCATAGCGGGCGAACATGCCGACAGCCTTGGCGGGCTGGCGCTGTTTCTGCAGGGCGGTGGTGCCTGCCAGCCATGTCAGGCTGGTATAGTCATCCCGGACGCCCAGATTTTCCTGGCTGATATCTGTGCCTTCGGGGAAGGCGTCATCAACCTTGGAGGCGATATTATAGGCCAGCGTCCATTGGCTATCATTTGCGGCGGCGCGGGCATTGACCAGCAGCGTTTCATACCATTCTTCTGCATCAAGGGGATAGCTGGCCAGCTTGGGACGATTGGCAAGCAGATTGCGCGAGGTGATCGAATTCCCCGATGCGCGCAGCCGTGTCGCATAGGCAGTGAGATATCCCGGATCGCTGCGCACACTATCGGGCAGGCTGGCATGATTAACCGGCTGTTTGCGGATCATGTTAAGGCGCGCGGCATAAACCGGGCGCTTTTGCGGCGATACGAAACTGAGCTGAGCATTGGCGCGGCTGGCGGCATTGGCCCAGAGCAGCGCATCCATGCGTGCATCATGATCGGCGACGGTGAATTCGCTGGAAAACAGGCCGAGCATCCGCGCCTCATCTGGCTCGGTCATGGTGCCGTTGCGCCATGCTTCGCGCGCGACCTCTACCGCCTTGTCGCGCTGACCGGCGGTGTTGAGCGCGACGGCATAGCGGGCGCGACCGGTGTTGGTGACGGGCGGGAAGCGGTCAAAATAGGCGAGCACCTGTGTCGGCGAATAGCTCTCCATATTGATCGCCTGTTCCGCATTGCGGCGGAAACGGCTCTCATAGGGCCAGTCGGGATAGTTGACCAGGAAGCTGGCATATTCCTCAAAGCTGTAATTGCCCGATTTGCGCAGCGTTTCCCAGCGGTCAATCGCGGCATTGATATTGCCCGATGTCCGGTCTTGCAGCACGGAACGGGCGCGTTCCCAGTCGCTTTCCGGGCCGCTGGGCTGGGCAGCGCAGGCCATGGGCACGCTGAGCGCGGTGGCGGCAAGCAGGGTGATGATGGAACGGGAAAATGAACGAGCGGGCACTTTAGGTGCGGGGAAAAATGATGTCATGCTGGACATTATGGGCCTTTGCTCCTTATCAGGCGCTGAACACATTGCAGGCAATGGATTAATATTCGAAGGTAATATCTCTGTTGCCAGACGCAACAATGCCCTAGTGGCGACTTTTTAGGAGCAAATCCATGTTTTCCGGTTCCATTCCGGCTCTGGCGACTCCCTTTTGCGACGGATCGTTTGCGGAAAAAGAATTTCGCGCCCTGATTGACTGGCAGATCGCCATGGGCAGCAGCGCACTGGTTCCTTGCGGCACAACGGGTGAAGCGGCGACAATGACAATTGCCGAGCATAATCATGTGGTTGCCGTATGTATCGAACAAGCCTCCGGAAGAGTGCCAGTGATTGCCGGTTGCGGCTCCAATGATACCAAGGTGGCGCTGGAGCATATGCATGCCGCCAAAGCGGCGGGCGCAGCGGCGGCGCTGGTGGTACCGCCTTATTATAACCGGCCTAATCAGGAAGGCATCAAAGCGCATTTTGCGACATTGGTTGAAGGCTGCGATCTGCCGATTGTCGTCTATAATGTCCCCTCGCGCACGGTAACCGATATCAGCTGTGAGACCATGGCCGAACTGGCGGCATATCCCAGCATTGTCGGTGTCAAGGATGCGACGGGCGAGCTGGACCGGGTCAGCGATCATCGCGCCCATATCGGATCAGATTTTTGCCAGCTATCGGGCAATGATGATGTTGCACTCGGCCATCGTGCGATGGGCGGGGCAGGGTGCATCTCGGTCACCGCCAATGTTGCGCCGGAATTGTGCGCGCAATTCCAGCTGGCACTGGATGCGAAGGATATGGACCGGGCACTGGCGTTGCAGGATCGGCTGTTTCCGTTGCACAAAGCCCTGTTTTCCGATGCTTCGCCGGGTCCGGTCAAATATGCGATGAGCAAGGTGATTGCCGATTTCCCCGCAGAACTGCGCCTGCCGATGACACCGCCATCGGCGGCAAGCTGCAAGGCTGTGGACGCCGCACTGGCCCATGCGGGCCTGATCTAGGCTGTGTTAAGCTTGAATAAGGCAATGCGCGGCTATTAAGGCAACAAACAGCTAACCCTATCCGTTCGTGTCGAGCGCAGTCGAGACATTTCGCGCAATGTCTCTCGACTTCGCGCGAGACGAACGGCAAGAGCGGTATCAAGAAGAACAATAGTAAGACGTTTAGAAACAACCCTCATGGCCAGGCCCAAACACAGCACTTTTGACAAGGCAAAAACCGTCGCGGAGAACCGTCGTGCGCGGTTTGATTTTGCTATTGATGATGTCTTTGAAGCGGGCATTGCGTTGCAGGGTACCGAGGTAAAGAGCCTGCGCTTTGGTGAGGGCTCGATTGCCGAGAGCTATGCCGAAGTGAAGGATGGCGAGGTCTTTCTGATCAACGCCAATATCCCGGAATTCAGTCATGGCAACCGCTTCAACCATGACCCCAAGCGCCCGCGTAAATTGCTGCTGCATGAGCGCGAGATCAACAAGATGCATGGGGCGGTGGCGCGCAAGGGCATGACGCTGGTGCCGCTCTCCATCTATTTCAATTCGCGAGGTCGCGCCAAGGTCGAACTAGCGCTGGCCAAGGGCAAAAAGGCGCCGGACAAACGCGCGACCATCAAAGAGCGCGATTGGAAACGCCAACAGGGACGCCTACTTAAAGATAATGGCTAAGATGTCCTCTTTTCGGAATTATTGCGCATGAAAAGCGTCTGGGCCTGGATTCTCGCCAAGATGCCGACGCGCGAGAGCATGGAGCGCAACCGCTATATGCGCCCTATTGCGCACCGTTTCCTGCGCTCAGAATTATGGCGTTTCACCCGCCGTTCGGTGCCGCGTGGTGTGGCCCTCGGCATGTTCGCTGCGTTTATCATTCCCCTCGGCCAGATATTTCTTGCGGCGTTTCTCGCACCTGCCTTGCGCGCCAATGTGCCAGTGGCGGCGCTCACCACCTTCATTACAAATCCGCTGACCATCGGCCTGTGGGGCATTCTCGCAAACAAGACCGGTAAGTTCATATTGCAGATCGATTCCATGACCTTTGGCGAACCACTCAATACCCAGATGCGCAGCACTCTTGGCGAATGGGTCAACTGGCTTTTCCTGCAAACCGGTGTCACGGCTTTCGGTTTTGCTTTCCTCGCAATCGTTTCGGCGACATTGGGCTATGTCATCAGTTCCTTTGGCTGGCGTTACTGGATCGCCCATAAGCGCCGCCGTTCGCAGGTCCTATTGAGACGAAGCGTTTGAGTTCCCGGTTTTGGCGCGGATAACTTGGTGCAGGTGGTTTTCCTGCGCGCGGTAAAAGCGCATAAAGCATGCGCGACTATGGACAGGAAAGAGGGCGTTTACGCGTGAATAGCAGGGCGGACAGCCTGATCGCTGCGGACGATGATGCGACGGGCTTCCCCAAGCCGGTGGCCGCCGCTGTGTTTGCCGCCATGGCGATTACCGTCGCCAGCGCCTATCTGTTGACCGGCGAGACGATGATCGCCCTGCTTCTTGCGGGAGCCATGGCGTTCTTTGCCGCGCTTGTCTGGTTTTATGTCTCGGCGACATCAGATGCGAGCGAATTGGATAGCTATATCGCCGACTGGGCGATCACCTCTGCTGTTGCCGATCAGAGCGATCAGATTATCGCGGTTACCGATCGTGCGGGCAGGCTGGTCTGTGCCAATGCGCTCTATGCCCGCACATTTGGTCAATATGTGCCGCCCACAGACCTCAAGCTGGACAGCGGCAGTGCAGCCATCGCGATGGAAGCCGGGCGCGCGGCGTGGCGCGATGGTGCGGCTGAGGCGGACTCGCTGCGGCATCAGGGCAATGACTATGCACTGGAAGTGCTGCGCATTGGCCGCGCGGAGGACCATCTGCTCTGGCGTTTTAGGGCTTTGCTGCAGGCGAGTGTGGTGGAAGAGGCCAAGCGGCTGGTCGGCGGCGCTGCGGGCAGGGTGGCGAGCAATGCCGGGCTGATCGCTGCGGTGGTTGGGCCGGAAGGGCGCATCCGTTCTGTCAACAGTGCGTTCGCCTTACGGGCTATGGGTGATGGCAATGCCAATGCGGTTGGTCGCGATTTCGCCAGTTTCATGCGCGTTGATGATGCACAGAACATCTTTTTTGAGCGTGAAGGGCAAACCGGTCCGGCGCTGCATCTGCTGCATATGCCGCTGACCGACAATGATGTGGCGATGGATGGCAGCGAGAGTGAGCACCCCGCCTTGGTGCTATTGCTAGATCGCCAGAACATCTCATCACGCAGCGATTCTACGCTTTTGCAGTTGGAAATGATGCTGTCGCTGCTGCCCTTTGGACTGGCAATGGTCAGCCGTGATGGCAGGTTTCTTTTTGCCAATAGCGCCTTTGCCAAGGCCAGCGGTATCGCCGACGACTCACCGCCTTCCTATCCGGGTGATCTGGTGATTGCCGATGACAAGGCGGCGATGGCGGATGCGGTGCGGCGCTTTGCCTCCGGCCCGGCGCAGGGCGGTGATTTGGCGGTGCGCTTTCGGCATCAGCCGGAGGAACCGGTATCGCTCAGCATCGCCGGCGTGCGCGGTTTTGGCGATGCGGCGGTGCTGCTCTCTCTGCGCGATAGCAGCGAGGAAGCGACGCTCAAGCAGCAGGTAGCACAAGCCACCAAGATGCAGGCTGTGGGCCAGCTTGCCGGCGGCGTGGCGCATGATTTCAACAATGTGCTCACCGCCATTCTCGGTCATTGCGACCTGATGTTGCTGCGCCATAGCCCTGGAGACAGCGATTATGATGATGTGCAGCAGATCAAGAATAATGCCGGCCGCGCCGCCAGCCTGACGCGGCAGCTACTCGCCTTTTCCCGGCAACAGACATTGCGACCGCAAATACTGCAACTGCCCGATGTTATTGCCGAAACCTCGCATTTGTTGCAGCGCCTGATTGGTGAGAAAGTAACGCTGGAAGTGCGGCATGACCGCAATCTGGGCGCGATCCGCGCCGACCCGGGGCAGCTGGAGCAGGTGATTATCAACCTTGCCGTCAATGCCCGCGACGCCATGGAACAGGGCGGCATACTGAGTATTGAGACAAAGCGGATCAGTGCCAGCGATGTGCGCGCAATGAACAGCGATGTACTGCCGGTCGCCGATTATTCCGCGATTATTGTGCGTGATCAGGGATGCGGCATTAGCGCCGAAAATCAGGCCAAGATATTTGAGCCGTTTTTCACCACCAAGGATGTCGGCAAGGGCACTGGCCTCGGCCTCTCCACCGTTTACGGCATCGTCAAACAGTCGGGCGGTTATATCTTTGTCGATTCAGCGCTGGGTGAGGGTACCACCTTCTCGATCTACTTCCCGGTGCACGACATGCGCGGCGAGGTTGCGGCCGAACCGGAAGCCAAGTCCTTTGAGGACGCACCCGATGAGCAATGGGGCAGCGGCACGATATTGCTCGTCGAAGATGAGGATATGGTGCGGGCCGTGGCTGAACGCGCGCTGACCCGCCAGGGCTATAGCGTTATCACCGCGAGCGATGGCGAGGATGGCGTCGAGCAATTCGCCGCACATGATGATATTGATCTGGTGATTTCGGATGTTGTTATGCCAGTGATGGATGGCCCTGCTATGGCGCGCATCATCCGCGAGCGTGACCCGCAGGTGCCGCTGATCTTCATGTCGGGCTATGCCGAGGAGCAGCTACGCAAGTCGATTGATGTCGATAATATGGGCTTTCTACCCAAACCGTTCACCGTGGCGCAGATTTGCGACAGCGCGCAAAAGGCCTTGCGCAAATGCCGTAGCAAGGCTGAGGCATGACAATGGTAGAGACGCGCAAAAATTTCCTGATCGCTGAAGATGAATCGATGATCGCCATGATGCTCGAGGATATTATCGAGACGCTTGGCCATGATGTCGCCGCAGTGGTCGACAGCTGCAGCGCCGCTATGCAAGTGCTGGAGCAGGGCCACGTAAATGCGGCGATTCTCGATCTCAACCTAAGCGATGGAGAAAGCTGGCCCTTGGTGCAGCAATTGCAGCAGCGCGGTATTCCGTTTCTGGTCGCCAGTGGCGATAATGCTGCGACGCCACCTGATGGTGTGAAGCCGGTGCAAAAGCTGGCCAAGCCCTTTTCTCTCACCAGTCTGGAGGAGGCGCTTTCCACGCTTGATGGATAAATTTATGTTCACCCCTTGTTCTTATAGAACAAATCCGGTACAGCTTCTCCATTGATTGATTGCAATTAGGCATCTAGCACGGGAGCAGGCACATGGCCGGACAGTTGAAACTCGTTGACGCAGAGAAGCAGACAAAGACTATGGATCGGCAAAAAGCACTAGACGCCGCACTGGCACAGATAGACCGCGCATTTGGCAAGGGTTCGGCGATGAAGCTGGGCTCACGCGAGGCGATGAATATTGAGGCGGTGTCCACCGGCTCGCTGGGGTTGGATATAGCGCTGGGCATAGGCGGACTGCCGCGGGGCCGGGTGATTGAGATTTATGGCCCTGAAAGCTCGGGCAAGACAACGCTGGCGCTGCACACCGTGGCGGAAGCGCAGAAAACCGGTGGCACGGCGGCATTTGTCGACGCCGAACATGCGCTTGATCCGGTCTATGCCAAAAAGCTCGGTGTCGATATTGACGAGCTGATCGTATCGCAGCCCGATACCGGCGAGCAGGCGCTGGAAATTGCCGATACGCTGGTGCGTTCCAATGCGATTGATGTGCTGGTGATCGATTCGGTTGCTGCATTGGTGCCGCGCGCGGAAATTGAAGGCGAGATGGGCGACAGCCATGTCGGCCTGCAGGCGCGTTTGATGAGCCAGTCGCTGCGTAAGTTGACCGGTTCGATCAGCCGTTCGCGCTGTATGGTGATCTTTATCAACCAACTGCGCATGAAAATCGGCGTGATGTATGGCAATCCGGAAACCACCACCGGCGGTAATGCCCTCAAATTCTATGCCTCGGTCCGTCTCGACATCCGCCGCACCGGCCAGATCAAGGATCGCGATGAAATTATCGGCAACTCCACCCGGGTGAAGGTCGTCAAGAACAAGGTCGCACCACCGTTCAAGCAGGTCGAGTTCGATATCATGTATGGCGAGGGCATCTCCAAGATTGGCGAGATACTTGACCTCGGCGTCAAGGCCGGGCTGGTCGAGAAATCCGGAAGCTGGTTCTCTTACGACTCGGTCCGCATCGGCCAGGGCCGCGAAAATGCCAAGACCTTCCTCAAGGAAAATCCGGAAATGATGACAAAACTGGAAAACGCCATTCGCGGCAAGGAAGATGAAGTTGCTGAAGAGATGATGACCGGACCAGACGCCGATAGTGACGCGTAATATTGTGTGCATCAGCTCGACAACCGATTGAGCTGATGCATATTCTTGTTCTGAAAACAGGATTTGACTTGCCAATAGCGCACACTTTGTAATTCTTCCTCGTCAAGGTACATTACGGTATTCGCCAGCGTGAGCAGCGATGATGCGCTGCCTTCACATCGACAAAAGCGACAAGATACTGTTGAAATGACGAGGAAGTAGGATGCTGAAAAAGGTTATATTGGCAAGCGCAATGGCATTGAGTGTAGCTGCATGTGCAAATAGTTCATTGTTGGTAGAAAGACCCAATTCCAGCACATATCGTTCGGATAGCGCGAATATCGTTTACGATAATTCGACTGTCGAGGTCGATGAAGAAAACCTCACCTATACGCAGAAGGAAATGGAAGAAGCCTTTTTCGGCGGTGATGAACCTCTATTCACAAAGGGCGATGGCATGACCGTCCGCTATCGCTATCTGGCTTTTGATGAGGGAAGTCAGACAACTCGCTATTTTGCCGGGCCTTTTGCGGGTGGTTCAAAAGTCGTGATGGAGGTCGATTTTGTCGATCCCAATGGTACGGTGATGTCTACCGTTCGTGGTGAAGGCACCGTGTCAGGCGGTTTTTTTGGTGGCTCGAACAAGTCCGGCATTCAGGAAGCGATTGAGGAAGTGGCTGAGTACGCCCATACGCAGTTTCACAACTGACTGCGGGGGCTTCCACCGAGCTGCTGCCGGGTGTTGGTCGATACATTCACTTTAGAAGGCGCCAAACTGGTGGACTGACCAAAGGTATTGGGGCAAGTGTCCTTTGGCGTCCGCCATGATCGCAATATGCAATAGCGCTCGACCTATGTTGTTGCCGACGGCGCAAGCAAAGCCTTGCCTCGGTCTAAACGCTACCCTAAATCGCCTGAATGACTTCGACCAATGACATTCGGCAGAGCTTTCTCGATTTCTTTGCAGGCAAGGGCCACAAAGCCATTGCCTCTGCACCGCTGATCCCACAGGCGGACCCGACATTGATGTTTGTCAATGCCGGGATGGTGCCGTTCAAAAATGTGTTTACCGGCCTTGAAAGCGCGCCCGCGCCTTGCGCAACCTCATCGCAGAAATGCGTCCGCGCTGGCGGCAAGCATAATGACCTCGACAATGTCGGCTATACCGCACGTCACCACACCTTTTTTGAGATGCTCGGCAATTTCTCCTTTGGCGATTATTTCAAGGAAGACGCGATCAGCCACGCATGGGAATTGCTGACCAAAGTCTGGGGCATTGCAGCGGACAAGTTGACCGTTACCGTTTATCATGATGATGATGAAGCATTCGCATTGTGGCAGCGTATTTCCGGCCTGCCCGATGAGCGTATCATCCGCATCGCCACCGATGACAATTTTTGGTCAATGGGCGACACTGGCCCCTGCGGCCCGTGCAGCGAAATCTTCTACGATCATGGCGACCACATCCCCGGCGGCCCTCCGGGCAGCCCGGACGAGGATGGCGACCGCTTTGTCGAGATATGGAATCTCGTCTTCATGCAATATGACCGCGATGCAGACGGCACGCTCAATCCGCTGCCCAAACCGAGCATCGACACCGGCATGGGCCTGGAGCGTATCGCCGCGGTCTTGCAAGGCACGCACGACAATTACCGCACCGATACCTTTGAAGAGCTGATCAGCGCCTCGGTGCGCCTCACCGGATCGGACGATGCCGATAATGCCGGTCACCGCATTATCGCCGACCATCTGCGCTCGACCAGCTTCCTCATCGCCGATGGCGTTCTGCCCGCCAATGAAGGCCGCGGCTATGTGCTGCGCCGCATCATGCGCCGCGCTATGCGCCATGCGCATCTGCTCGGCGCGTCCGAGCCGCTGATGCACCGTCTGGTGCCGACACTGGTCAGTCAGATGGGGCAGGCCTATCCCGAACTCGCGCGCGCACAGCCGCTTATCGCCGAGACCTTGGAACGCGAGGAAATCCGCTTCCGCAAAACCCTCGATAAGGGTCTGAAGCTGTTAGATGAGGCTGTCGCAGATTTGAAAGCGGGTGATACGCTGCCCGGTCAAACCGCATTCAAGCTCTATGACACCTATGGCTTCCCCTATGACCTGACCGAAGACGCCCTGCGCGCACAGGATATCAGCGTGGATCGCGCCGGTTTCGACGCTGCCATGGCGGAACAGAAGGCTGCCGCACGCGCCGCATGGAAAGGCTCGGGCGAAACCGCCTCGGATGATATCTGGTTCGACATTGCCGAGCGCGAGGGCAGCACCGAATTTACCGGCTATACCGCGCTACGCGGCGATGGCGTAGTCGTCGCGCTGATCCGCGACGGTGCCGAGGTTGATGCGCTCAAAGCGGACGATAGCGGCATATTGCTCACCAACCAGACGCCCTTTTACGGCGAATCCGGTGGGCAGGAAGGCGATAGCGGTACGGTGCTATCCGGCGACAACCAGATCGCCAGCGTGGAAACCGTCAGCAAGCCATTGGGACGTTTGCATGCGCACCATATCACCATGACCGACGGCGCTCTGACCACAGGCGATACCGTCACCCTCCGTGTTGATGGCGGACGTCGTGATCGCCTGCGTGCGAACCACAGCGCAACGCATTTGCTGCACGCCGCACTGCGCCGTCATCTCGGCGAGCATGTCACGCAAAAGGGCAGCCTTGTTGCCGAAGATCGCCTGCGCTTTGATTTCTCGCATCCCAAGGCGGTCACGCCCGAAGAGATCGCGGCGATCCAGGCCGAGGTCAACGCGCAGATACGCGGCAATGATGCGGTCCAGACCCGGCTGATGGCCCCCGATGATGCCGTGGCCGCAGGCGCGCTGGCGCTGTTTGGTGAGAAATATGGCGATGAGGTCCGCGTGCTCTCCATGGGCGCATGGGATGACAGTGACTATTCGGTCGAACTGTGCGGCGGTACGCATGTCAATGCACTGGGCGATATTGGTCTGTTGCATATCGCCTCGGAAAGCGCTGTCTCGGGTGGTGTGCGCCGGATTGAGGCGCTGACGGGAGAGGCGGCGCGCGACTGGCTGGTGCAGCGCGACCATGCGTTGCAAGAAGCCGCGAGCGCGCTCAAAACATCTCCGGCGGAAGTCACCGAGCGCGTCGCAGCTTTGGTGCAAGAACGCAAAAAGCTCGAACAAGAGCTTGCCGAGAGCCGTAAGAAACTGGCATTGGCGGGCAATGCTGGTGGCGGCGACGATAAGCCTGCCGCTGATGAAAGCATTGGCGATGTTCGGTTTCGCGGCCAGTGCTTTGACGGGCTTAACCCCAAGGAACTGCGCGGCCTGCTCGACAATGCCAAGGCCGATCTGGGCAGCGGCGTTGCGGTGATGATCGCGGTCAATGACGGCCGCGCTGCTGCCGCTGTCGGCGTTACTGATGATCTGGTCGAAAGCCATAGCGCGGTCGATCTGGTGCGCGTTGCGGTCGAAGCGCTGGGCGGCAAGGGCGGCGGTGGCCGCCCCGACATGGCGCAGGGTGGGGGACCGAATGGTGATGCGGCGGACGATGCACTGGCCGCTGTGCGCGCTGCGATTGCGGGTTAAGCGGGGCTTTGAGCAACATCGCCAGCGCCGCGCAAGCGGCTCTTAGTTTTGTTTCGCACGAAGCCACAAAGGCACAAAGAGCGTTATTCTTGATGCGCGCTCTTCGTGCCTTTGCGCCTTTGTGCGAGACTATAAATGTGCATAGTTTCCGCTTGCGCGGAATCAGGGAAATTGAGCGCTCCCTTAGGCACCCCATAGCCTTTCGTGACAAGTCCGGCTAAGACGCTGCCCATGTCTAGTGTCTCCCTCAGCAGTGCTACGTTATTGGTCGCTCTCGGCGGCGGTCTGGGCGCTGTCGGGCGCTTTCATTTAGGCCGTATAGCATTGCAGTTTTTCGGACCCGGATGGCCTTGGGGAACACTGATTGCCAATCTCAGCGGCGGTTTTTTGATGGGCTGCCTTGTTGGCATATTGGCGCAGCAGGCCAGTGGCGGCGAAACCTGGCGTTTGCTTATCGGCGTCGGCCTGCTCGGCGGTTTCACTACCTTCTCCGCTTTTTCGCTCGAGACAGCCAATATGGTGATGCGCGGTGAATGGGGTGTGGCTGCGGGCTATGCGTTGCTCTCGGTTATCGCCTCGGTGGCTGCACTGTTCGGTGGACTGATGCTGGCGAGGCTCTGGGTATGAGCGAGAGTGAGCAGACGCCGCGGGTGCGCGAATTTCGCATTGCCAAAGACGATGACGATATCCGCGTTGACCGCTGGTTTGCGCGGCATATGGGGCATATCGGCTTTGGTACCATCTCCAAATGGGCGCGGACCGGTCAGATCCGCGTCAATGGCCGCCGGGTAGCTCCGGGGGATCGTCTCAGTACCGGCCAATTGTTGCGGGTGCCGCCCGAAGACCCCGATCATAAGCGCCACGCCGCGCGTCCGGTGCGCGAGTTATCCGATGAGGACAAGGCGCTGGCCGAAAGTCTGGTCATCGAGAAGACCGGATCGGCCATCATCCTCAACAAGCCACCGGGGCTGGCGACGCAGGGCGGCAGTAAGACCTATCGCCATATTGATGGCTTGCTCGACGCCTATCGTGATGACGATGATCCGCGCCCGCGTCTGGTGCACCGGCTCGATAAAGATACATCGGGGGTATTGCTGATCGCGCGCACGCCGGGCAGCGCCGCCTTTTTCTCCAAGCGCTTTTCCGGGCGTTCGGCCAAGAAAGTCTATTGGGCGCTGGTTATGGGTCTGCCGGAAATCCGCGAGGGGCAGATTGACCTGCCGCTGGCGAAACAGCCGGGTACGGGCGGCGAGAAAATGTATGTCGACCATGAACAGGGCCAGCCGAGCCGCAGCCGCTATCGCGTGATTGAGCATGCCGGCGGCAAGGTGAGCTGGGTTGAGCTGCACCCGCTGACCGGGCGGACGCATCAGCTGCGCGTACATATGGCGGCGATTGGCCATCCGATTGTCGGCGATGCCAAATATGGCGGCAAGGAGGCCTATGTCACCGGCCCGGTGAGCCGCAAAATGCATCTGCATGCGCGGCGTTTGGTGATTGAGCAGCCTGAGGGTCATCGCATTGATGTGCAGGCCGAACTGCCGCCGCATTTTGCCGAGACGATGGAGAGCATGGGCTTTGATACTGCTCTGGGTGATGCCTTTGATCCGGTCGATAGCGAGCCGCTGCCTGATCGTGCCAACCAGAAGCGCAAAGCCAAGGCGCATGCCAAGCAGGTGCGCAAGGCGCGACGTGGGGAGCGCCGCAGCCGCAGTACATCGGCGGCGAGCGCGGCCAAGGCCAAAACAGGCAAAAAGCCGGGACGCAAACCGGCAACGCGGGGCAAAGCGGCGGCCAAAAAGCGGCCCGCGCGCAATGCGCCAAGGGGCAGGCGTAGCTGATGCATCCCGATCGCAGCTTCCATATCACCGACCGCGATCTGATGCGGCACTGGGTCGAGGAAATCGGCTTTGGCATGGTCTTCGCGCAGACGCCCAATGGCCCGCGTGTGGCGCATATTCCGGTGCTGTTTGAAGGGCCGGACACGCTCGAATTTCATCTCTCGCGCGGCAATGCGCTGACGCGGTACATATGCGAGGGCGATGCGCTGTTCGTGGTCAACGGGCCGGACAGCTATATCAGCGCCAACTGGTATGACATTCCCGATCAGGTGCCGACTTGGAACTATCTCAGCATCGAATTGGAGGGTGCGGTCAGCCGGATTGAGCGCGATGCCATGCCGGATCTGATCGATCAGGTCACCGCGCATCATGAGGCCAAAGCTGGCGAAGACCCACCCTGGACCCGTGATAAAATGGCCCCGGGCAAATTTGAAGGCATGTTGCAGGGCATTGTCGGTTTTCGCATGGAGATAAAAGCGTGGCGGGGTACCGCCAAGCTGAGCCAGAACAAACCCGAGGCGACGCGATTGGCAGCGGCCGACAAGGTAGAGGCCAGCGGGCGCAAGGCGATGGCGATGCTAATGCGCAATGTGGAGAGTGATGCGTGACGCGTCTGGCGATATTCGATTGCGATGGCACTATGGTCGATGGTCAGGCCAATATCTGCACCGCGATGGAGCAGGCGTTTGTGGCGGAAAATCTGACACCGCCCGACCATCATCTGACGCGGCGGATTGTCGGTCTGTCGCTGATTGAGGCTATGCGACGGCTCGCGCCTGAACCGGATGATGCTTTGCATGAACGGCTTGCCGAGAATTATCGTCAGGCGTTTCAGGCTTTGCGCGCAAAGGGCGATCGAACCGAGCCGCTTTATGGCGGACTGATTGAGTTGCTCGAAAAGCTGCGCGCGGCGGAGTGGCTCTGCGCGGTGGCTACGGGGAAATCGGACCGGGGACTTAAATTTGTTGTCGAGCATTATGGCATTGCCGACCATTTTATCAGTCTGCAGACTGCCGACCGACATCCGTCCAAACCGCATCCTTCGATGATTATGCAGGCGCTTGACGATGCCGGTGCCGCGCCTGCTGGTGCGGTGATGATTGGTGATACCAGCTTTGATATGGAAATGGCGATCAATGCAGGCGTGCGCGCCATTGGGGTCGATTGGGGCTATCATGATGCGCACGAGCTGCATGCCGCCGGAGCGGAGCAGGTGGTGACCAGCATGGATGCGCTGTTTGATGCTTTGAATGAGGGAACAAGCCATGGATGAGGCACATGCAAGACGACGGTTCATGATTATCTCGCTGGTGCGTTTCAGTGGCGTCATCATTGTCATGGTGGCATTGCTGGCCATCAATGGCGTGATCGTCGGATTACCAGATATTTTCAGCTATGGCCTGTTAGCCATTGGGTTGGTTGAGTTTTTCTTTGTACCGATTGTGTTGGCACGAATGTGGCGCACGCCGCCCGAGGATGTCCCCGAGCCATGACGGTGAAAACGCCGACCCAAGAGTCGCAAAATCCGCGTGCTAAACGCTTCTATAAAGAGGTATCTCTTGGTTCCGGCGAAGATGGTCATGCGATATTGCTGGATGGTCGCGCGGTGAAAACGCCGCTGAAGCGGGCGCTTGCTATTCCCGCGCAGCGACTGGCAGAACTGGTGGCGGAAGAATGGCGGGCGCAGCAGGAGTTTATCGAGCCGCAGACCATGGTGCTCACCGGTTTTTGCAATGCCGCGATTGATCATATTGCCGACAATCGTGCCGAGATCATTGGCGCGATTGTAGGTTTTGCCGAGACCGATACGCTATCTTATCGCGATGATCCGGACGCGCCACTGTTTGCGAGGCAACAGGCGGTTTGGGAGCCGATTATCCGCGATCTGGAAGCGGCGCATGGTGTCGAATGGGCGCGGATATCGGGCGTGATGCCACAGCCGCAATCGCCTGACGTACTGGCATTGGCGCAGGCGGTTGTCGCCGATGATGATGCGTTTCGGCTGACCGCTTTCAGCCAGATCGTCGAACTGACGGGCTCCTTTGCGCTGGCACTGGCTTTGCGCGAGGGGCGGCAGACGGCGGATGCTGTCTGGGATGCGGCTTTTCTGGAGCAGCTCTGGCAGGCTGAGCAATGGGGCGAGGATGCCGAGGCAACAGCGCAGTTACAGGCGCGACGGGAGCGCTATGATGCGGCAGTGATGATGTGGGGCGCAATGGTCCGGTAGTATCTCCCCTCCTCTTCAGAGGAGGGGCAGTGAGACTTAGCGCCGGAGCGTAAGCCGAGGTGGTTAGTCGCAGCGGGGTGGTGTTGCGCTTAGTGACTCCACCACCAGTGTTCGGGTGAACCTTGCCCCCGGCAAGGTTCAGAAATGCCTGGGAGACATTTCGACCCGATCACTCCCCTCCTCTGAAGAGGAGGGGCTAATATTCAATCCAAAGCCGCGTAGAGCATCGTCTTGATTTCGCGGCGTATCGGATAGGTTGAAGACGGCATCAACTGCGTCATAAAAATCATGATCACATCTTCGACCGGATCGACAAAGAAAGCGGTCGAGAACATGCCGCCCCAATAGAAATCGCCGGTTGAGCCGGGAATAGCGGTGGCCGCATTGTCGATGGTGGTGGCAAAGCCAAGACCGAAGCCAGCCCCGGCATTCTCCGCCTCAGAGAACAATGCCTTGCTGTGCTGGGTCAGATCGCCGCCGCCGGGCAGGTGGTTGCTGGTCATCAGTTCCAGTGTCTTGCGTCCGATAATCCGCGCGCCGTCCAACTGGCCGTCATTGAGCAGCATGCGGCAGAACAGGTGATAGTCGCTCAGCGTCGACATCAGCCCGCCGCCACCGGAGAAATAGCCGATTGTTTTGGCCCATGCGGTATCGGCACCGGAATCATAGGGCTTCATCTTGGCTTTCGGGTCAAAGCTGTAGCTGTCGGTGGCGCGGTCGATCTTCTCGGCGGGAAGCGCGAAATGCGTGTCTTCCATGCCCAGCGGATCGAAGATATGCTGCTGAAAATACTCCGCCAGCGATTGGCCGGAAATCCGCTCGATAATCGCGCCGAGGACATCCGTAGAAACCGAGTAATTCCAGCTGGTTCCGGGGTCAAATTGCAACGGAATCTTGGCCAGCGATGCGATGAAATGGTCGATATCGCCGCCATCAAAACGCTCAAAGCCAAGCTTGCGATAGGCGGCATCGACGGGTGTGCGCTCCTGAAAGCTGTAGGTCAGGCCGCTGGTATGGCGGAGCAGGTCGATAATCCGCATCGGGCTCGCCGGCGGACGGGTGATAAAAGGTTGATCGCCACCGCCGCTGACGAAAACGCCCATGTCTTTCCATTCGGGCAGATAGCGATGCACCGGATCGGCCAGCGCCACCTTGCCCTGTTCGACCAGCTGCATAAACGCAACCGATGTCACCGGTTTGGTCATGCTGGCGATGCGGAAGATTGCGTCTTCGGTCAGCGGCTGGCCCGGGCGCGCTTCGCCCTGCAGCGAGAGATGGGCAATCTCGTCGCCGCGCCCGATGAGCAGCGCGGCATGCGGCATCAGGCCGGTGTCGAGATACTTCGCCTTGATAAAGGCGGGTATGCGATCGAGCAGGGGCCCATGAAAGCCAAGCGAATCAGGGTCTGATACGGTGAGTGTCATAGGGATTATACTGCCGTTTTGCCGAAAGTCTGGCGGTTATAGGGATGCGAGGTGGAGAGGCCACCATCGACGACCAGAGCATGGCCATTGACATAGCTGGAGCGGTCAGAGGCTAGGAACAGCGCCGCTTCGGCGATCTCGTCGGCCTCGCCGCCGCGTTGCATCGGGTTCAACTGGCCGACCGTGACCTCGCGGCCCTTGGCGCGCGCGGTTTCATAAATGAAGCTGGTCATGCCGGTTTCGATCAGGCCGGGGCAGATGGCGTTGCAGCGGACATTGCTCCCAGTGAGCTGTTGCGCCGCGATCTTCACAAGATTGACCACGCCCGCTTTGGACGCGGTATAGGCCGGGCCACCCGCACCCGAGCGCAGTCCGGCAACCGAGGCGGTGGCGATGAGAGAACCACCGCGATTACCATTGGCTTTGGAGGTTTCGACGATAGCCTGACCGCCATATTTGATCGCCAGAAATACGCCGATCAAATTGACGCGCAGGATACTTTCCCACTCCTCGACACCCTGGTCGAAAATGCCATCAAAACCGCCCGAGATGCCCGCATTGGCGAAAAAGATATCCAGCCCGCCATGATCGGCAACCGCACGATCAACCAGCGCCTTGACCGATGCCTCGTCTCCGGCATCACCTTTGACGGCGGTAATTTTGTCGGGCGCCAGCGCTGCGGTTTCGTCCACCGCATCGGTGATATCGCTGGCGATGACATGCGCGCCTTCCTGCGCGAAGAGCAGGGCGGTACGGCGGCCAATGCCGCTGCCCGCACCGGTGATGATCGCGGTCTTGTTGGTGAGTTCCATGGATTACAGTCCTGCCGCAATGGTGGTGCCGCCATCGACGGTGATCGATTGGCCGGTCATAAAGGTCGACGCATCCGAGGCAAGGAATACGGCGGCCCCGGCAATTTCATATGGCTCGCCGATACGGCCCAGCGGTGTGGCGTTCTCGACATAGGCCATCAGCTTGGGGTTCTCCCAGAGTGCGCGGGCGAAATCGGTTTTGATGATGCCGGGCGCAATGCAGTTCACCCGCACGCCCTGTTTGCCAAATTCGGTGGCAAGGTTGCGTGCAAGCTGGAAGTCCGCTGCTTTCGAGATGTTATAGGCACCGATGGTTGCGGTGCCGGTAAAGCCGCCAATGGATGAGATAATCACAATCGAGCCATTTTTACGCTCAAGCATTTCCGGCGCCACCATCTGAATCAGCCAGTTATTGGAGACGATATTGTTCTGCAAAATCTTGTGGAACTGCTCGTCCTCAATCCCCGACATCGGGCCATAATAGGGGTTGGAGGCGGCGTTGCAGACAAGGATATCGACCTTGCCGAATGCCTTGCGGGTCTGATCAACCAGATTCTGCAGATCATCCTTGGAGGAAATATTCGCCGGAACAGAAAGCGCAGTGCCATCGCCATGCTCTGCGTTGATCGCATTGGCGACCTCATCACAGGCCTCCTGTTTGCGGCTGGAGATAACAACTTTCGCGCCCTGTACCGCCATCTGCTCGGCAATCGCCTTGCCAATGCCGCGCGACGAGCCGGTGATAATCGCGACCTTGCCGGTCAGATCAAATTGAGACATCTTCTTGAGTTCCTTTTCTTATTACCCCCTCTTCCTTTAGGGGAGGGGTTTAGATTCTATTCAATCCCAGCTTTGAGCGCGAATTGCCATCCTGCCTCGACCAGTCCGGGCACACGCTCGGCCATGCCCTTGGCATGTTTGCTCGATGCGGTGCCGTCGATGACACGCTTTTTGATGCCCTGCAGAATCGCCGCCATGCGGAAGAGGTTATAGGCGAAATACCAGTCCATATCGGGAATGTCGGTGATCCCTGATTGCTGACTGTAGCGTGCAATGGTCTGCTCGATGTCGGGGATGCCGAGTTCCTTCAGGTCCAGCCCGGCAATGCCGTTGCGACCCTCAGGCGGCGTGATCCAGCTCATCAGATAATAGGAGAGATCGGCAATCGGATCGCCGAGAGTCGACAGCTCCCAATCGAGCAGCGCGATGACGTGGTTTTCGCTTTTGTGAAAGATCATATTGTCGATGCGATAATCGCCGTGGACGATGGAGTAGCCGCGCTGTTCGGGGACGGTCTCGGCGAGCCAGGCCATCATCCGATCCATCTTCTCGATAGTCTCGGTTTCCGAGAGCTTATACTGCTTGGTCCAGCGCGAAATCTGGCGTTCGCAATAATTGCCCGGCTTGCCATGATCGCCGAGACCGATGGCTTCGGGATCAAAGCGATGCAGATGCGCCAGCGTATCGGTCATCGCTGCATAGATTTCGCCACGATCCTTGGGCTGATAGTCGGGCAGGGTTCCGTTCCACAGGCTGCGGCCATCGGCCATGCCCATGATGAAGAACATTGATCCGATAACGTCATCATCCTCGCACAGTCCATAGGGTTTCGGCACCGGAAAGCCTTGCGGATGCAGCGCAGCCATGGCGCGATATTCGCGGTCAACCGCATGGGCGGAAGGCAGCAATTTGCCAAAGGGTTTGCGGCGCAGCACATAGGATTGGTGCTCGGTATCAACGCGATAGGTCGGGTTGGACTGGCCACCCTTGAACTTGCGCAATGTGAGTGGCCCGGCAAAGCCCTCGACATTGGCGTCCATCCACTCGGTCAACCGCGCTTCATCAAGCCGGTCGGCTTCGGGCACATCCATCGTCCCGGTCATGGTCTGTTGGGCATCCTGACTCATAACAGTTCTTTCTTCATGGGGGTGGTTATCGGGTGGTTTAGGAGAAGGTGATAAGCGTGCGCAAGCCATCTCCGGCGCGCAGCTTGTCCAGTCCTGTATTGATCTGGTCCAGCGGCAGGCGTTCACCGACAAGCTGGTCCAGTTTCAGCCGGTCCTGCAGATAGAAATTAACAAGGCGCGGCACCGTGACCGGGAAGGGTGCAGACCCCATAAGCGAGCCTTTGAGCGTGCGCCCCTGCAGGAAGCTGGGGCCGGGCAGGGTGACCGGGTCATTGGGGCTGACCATGCCGAGAACAGTGGTGATGCCCCCGCGTCGGGTGATCTCCCATGCGAGCGCCACGGTCTGTGACCGACCAACGGCTTCCACCACCGCATGGCAACCGCCATGGCTTGCTGTGATGACGGCTTCGACAAGACTTTCATCGGCGGAATCAAAGCTGTGGGTCGCGCCGAGACTTTCAGCAAGCGCGCGTTTTTCCGGTACCGGGTCGATGGCAATGATCTGGCCAGCGCCAGCAATACTCGCAGCATTGATCGCGGCAAGACCAATACCGCCACAACCGATAACCGCGATGCTCTGACCGGGCTCAATATTGCAATCGGTGAAGACCGCGCCCGATCCGGTGACCACGGCGCACCCCATTAACGCCGCAATATCCAGCGGCATGTCCGGGTTTATCGCAACACAGCTATTCTCATGCGCCAATAACTGTTCGGCATAGGCGGAGAGATTGAGAAAATGCGGCAGCGGGGTGTTGTCCGCCTTGTGCAGGCAAGGCTCTTCATCCTCATCGCGCTTCAGCGTTGGTTCCTGACACAGGGTGATATGGCCGGTGAGGCAGGATTCGCAATGGCCGCAATAGGCGGTGAGGACGGTGATGACATGATCACCCGGCTTGAGCCGCGTTACCTGATCACCCACCGCCTCGACCACGCCCGATGCCTCATGTCCCGGGACAAAGGGCATGGGAAAGGGAAAAGCGCCATCAATGAATTTCAGGTCCGAATGGCACATGCCGACCGCATGGGTGCGGATCAGAACCTCATGCCCGCGCGGTTTGTCGATGGTGATATCGGCAATTTCCAGCGGCTGGGCCGGAGCGGTGCACAAGGCTGCTTTCATTGGGCTTCTCCCTTCTCATAGCCCCTCCTCTTCAGAGGAGGGGTTGGGGTGGTGGAGTCGCAAAGTGCAGTCCGTGCCGCTGCACCACCCCGCTGCGACTAGAGCTCGCTATGCTCGCTAAGTCTCACTGCCCCTCCTCTGAAGAGGAGGGGAGTGTAGCTCACCGCGCCACGCCCATATCGCCTGAAGAGACCTGCGTCGCTTCGGTGTCGCGGTCACGATATTTGCCCATTTCCAGACGGGCGATGGTGCGGGCATGGACTTCGTCCGGGCCGTCGGCGAGGCGCAGCGTGCGCTGACCGGAATAGGCCGACGCCAGACCAAAGTCCTCCGACACGCCGCCGCCGCCATGCGCCTGGATCGCATCGTCGATAATCTGCAGCGCCATGGTTGGTGCCTGTACCTTGATCATCGCGATCTCGGCCTTGGCGGACTTGTTGCCGACCTTGTCCATCATGTCCGCCGCTTTCAGGCAAAGCAGGCGAGTCATCTCGATATCAATCCGTGCCTTGGCGATACGCTGCTCCCAGATGCTGTGTTCCGAGATCCGCTTGCCAAAGGCGACGCGTGTGGTCAGGCGTTTGATCATCTTCTCAAGCGCTTCCTCGGCGGTACCGATGGTGCGCATGCAGTGATGGATACGGCCGGGGCCAAGGCGACCTTGCGCGATCTCGAAACCGCGGCCTTCGCCGAGCAGCATATTCGATGCCGGGATGCGGACATTCTCAAGCTCAATTTCCATATGGCCATGCGGTGCATCATCATAACCGAAGACCGGCAGGTGGCGCAGGATTTTGACACCCGGCGCGTCAAGCGGCATCAGCACCATTGATTGCTGCTTGTGGCGGCTTTCCTCAAAATTGGTTTTGCCCATGACGATGGCGACTTTGCAGCGTGGATCGCCCGCGCCCGATGACCACCATTTGCGGCCATTGATGACATATTCATCGCCCTCGCGCTTGATCGAGGTTTCGATATTGGTCGCATCGGATGAAGCGACCTGCGGCTCGGTCATCAGAAAGGCCGAGCGGATTTCGCCTTCCATCAGCGGCTTGAGCCATTGGTCCTTTTGCTCGCGGGTGCCATAGCGGTGGAACACTTCCATATTGCCGGTGTCAGGCGCGGAGCAGTTGAACACTTCGGATGACCAAGCGATGCGGCCCATTTCTTCGGCGCACAGCGCATATTCCAGGTTGGTGAGGCCCGGCCCGTCAAATTCAAAGCTGTCATCGACATGGGTTAGATTGGGGTTGGAAGGCGGCATAAACAGGTTCCAGATGCCCTGTGCCTTGGCGCGCTCTTTTTCTTCCTCAATCGTTTTCAGCACCTTCCAGCGGTCGCCAGTCGCCTGCTCATTCTTGTAATCACCCTCGCGCGGGCGAACATGTTTCTCGATAAAATCGCGCACACGATCGCGCCAATATTGCTGCCGTTCTGTAAGATCAAAATCCATGACTGTCTCCGAAATTGAGGGTGTAAAGGGTTATGGCGCTTTGGCCGGTGAAGAGTCGAGAGCGGAATTGCTATCATTGTCCAACGCGGCCAGCGGTGGCCGGGGTTCGATGATCTCTGCATGATCATCCCGCCCCAGCGGGAACTTCCAGAAGCTGATCATCGCGCCGAGTGAGAGCAGGGCGGAGAGGCTGGCATAGGTAATCGCCAGATTGTCGAGAAGGTCCGGAGCGACTGAGCCGGGTTGCGCATCCTCGGGAAAGCCAACCAGCCCGAGCAGTTGCCCGGCGAAGAAAATACCAAGCCCGGTCACCGCTTTCTGAACAAAGAAATAGCCTGCATAGAACAGGCCTTCGGTTTGCTTGCCATTGTGGCGGCGGGCATGATCGGTGACATCGGCCACCATGGAAACGGTGAGCGTCATGGTCGAGATAAAGCCGACAATGCCAATGCCGATAAAGGTAAACAGAAATGGCAGCACCATGGGGGAGCCATTTTCGGGCGCGAGATCAAGATAGCGTAGCCAATAGGGCGCGGTTCCGAAAATGCCGGATATCAGCGCCATAACCGCAGCAGCGCGTGGCTTGCTGGCACGCTTGGCCACAGGCGCGATGACGATAAAGGCGATAATGGCGCTGGTGAACAGAACGCCGGAGTAGATGACCAGCTCTGTTTGACCAAACTCCCAGATATATTCAAACAGATAGTTGGTGAGGGCGAAGGTCAGACCCTGACCCGCATAACCAAACAGCGCGGCGATCATCAGGATCAGGAAGGGCGTATAGCCAAGCGTCGAGAGTATCTCTTTAAGGCTCTCCGCTGTCGCCGCTTCATTCTTTGGCGGTCTGGCATAATCGCGATGGGTGCCGATGCCTGAAATCATCACCGCAACGAACATGATGATCGCGCCGATAAAGGCATAACGCGGATAGCCGGCTGGATTAAGCGTTCCGTCGGGATACTCCGCCGAGGGCACAAGGATGACGCCATAGGCCATTGCCAGCATGAACAAGCCGCCAGCCCATCCCAGCAGCGCACGATAGCGCACCACCATAGTGCGCTCGTCATAATCGCTGGTCATTTCCGGCATCAAGGATATCGAGGGCACTTCATAGGCCGATAGTGAGGCGCGGACCATGACGCCGGCTGCCAGCAAATAGCCAAGCGTAGCACCCGTACCCATTTCTGGCGGATTCCAGATCAGCAACCAGGCCAGAGCGATCGGCACGGCAGAGCCGTAAATCCAGGGATGGCGACGCCCCCATTTGGTGCGGGTCCGGTCGGACAGATTGCCGACAAGCGGATCGATAAAGGCGTCGATCAACAAAGCGAGCCCGATAACCAGGCCAACAAGATTGGCGGGCAAGCCGACAACCTGATTATAGAAAATCAGCAGGAAAACAGAAAAGCCATTGTCCTTGATTCCGAAAGCAATTGCGCCCGTACCAAAGGCAAGTTTGGTTTTGAGCGGCACTTTCTCGGAGAAGGGGGCGGCGGTCATTCAGCACACCAACCAATCGCGCGGATAGCAGCGCGCCAGCGATCAGGCTTTCTCGCCTTCTCTGGACCCATATTTCTCTCTCCTGCGCCCGGTCTTGTCGCCGAGTCTGTGTGTTGCTTCCGCATCGCCACCATATGCGACCTATGCGGCGCGTCAACCGGCGGCTTTGCGCCGTTACGGCAAGCTGGATGCGGATTGAAACACTTGCCGCGCTGCATTTGCTGGATTACGGTCCGCCGCATCATTTGCGCGGAAAAGCGACGCAGAATCGTCTTGCCGCCCCCATCTGGTCCCATTTGTTTCGTATAGGAGATATGCCCCCATGTCCGAGAGCTCTTCCGATCTCGATCAATTCCGCAGCGAATTGCGCGGCTGGCTCGAAGCCAATTGCCCCGAAGAAATGCGTCAGCCCGTCAAGAGCGAGGACGATATCTATTGGGGTGGCCGCAATGCGACCTTCGCCAGCGACGCGCAAAAGGCGTGGTTCGAAGCATGCGTTGCCAAGGGCTATACCGTTCCCGATTGGCCCAAGGATTATGGCGGCGCCGGCCTGAGCCCAGCGCAGCACAAGATTTTCAAGCAGGAAATGGCCCGCATAAAGGCGCGTGCGCCGCTGCAGAGCTTCGGCATCTGGATGCTCGGCCCGGCGCTGCTGCACTTTGGCACTGAAGAGCAGAAAGTGCATTATCTCAACCAGATTGCCCGCGGTGAAATCCGCTGGTGTCAGGGCTATTCGGAGCCGGGTTCGGGTTCCGACCTTGTCAGCCTGCAGACCTTTGGCGAGGACAAGGGCGATCACTGGATCGTCAACGGCCAGAAAATCTGGACCAGCTATGCCGATAAGTGCGACTGGATCTTCTGTCTGGTGCGCACCGACAAGGAAGACAAATATCGCGGTATTTCCTTCCTGCTGTTCGACATGGAAACGCCGGGTGTTTCGACCAAGCCGATCAAGCTGATCTCAGGCAATTCACCGTTCTGTGAGACGTTTTTCGACAATGTTGTCGTTCCCAAGGACCAAATTGTCGGCGAGCTTAATCGCGGTTGGGATGTGGCCAAATATCTGCTGGGCCATGAGCGTGAAATGATCTCGGGCGGTGGCCTCGGCGATGGCGCGCCGTCGCTGGGTGCGAGAATGACCAAGGTCATTGGCACCGACGATGCTGGCAATCTGGATGATCCGATGCTGCGCGCTCAATTGGCGCAATTTGATGTCGATGCACTGGCATTCAAAGCAATGGCCGAGAAATTTGTCGATGAAATGAAGGCTAGGAAAGGCCATCCCGCCAAACCCAATATGATGAAATATGCGGGCACCGAGCTTAACAAACAACGCCATGAACTGGTCATGGCTGCGGGCGGTTCGGATGCGCTGGAATGGGAAAGCGAAACCTCCGGTCATGGCGCCAAGCCACGCACATGGTTGCGCACCAAGGCCAACAGCATTGAGGGCGGCACCAGCGAGGTGATGCTCAATGTTATCTCCAAGCGGATTCTCGATCTGCCGGGGGCGTAGCCTGTAGCCCTCTCCCTTTACGGGAGAGGGAAGAGCCGCGAAGCGGCGAAGGGAGAGGGGCTGAAAGACTCCACCCAGCCTTGCCCCCCTCTCTGCTGCGACTAAGTTCGTCCCTCGACAAGCTCGGAACTCACTAAGTCTCGCTTCTCTCCCGCAAGGGGAGAGAGCTTATAGCGACAAGGAAACACCAAAATGCCCATGTATTTGAACGAAGATCAGGCGATGCTGCAGGACAGTGCGCGTGAATTTATCGCTACCGAAGCCCCCGTCTCGCATATGCGTGCGCTGCGTGATGAGAAGTGCAAGGATGGCTTCCGCCATGCGCTGTGGAAGCAGTTTGCCGAAATGGGGTTCACCGGGATCCTCATCCCGGAAGAGGATGATGGGCTTGGTCTTGGCCATGTCGAAGCCGGTATCGTGCTCGAAGAGATTGGCCGCAATCTGACGCCTTCGCCGTTTCTGACGACTTCGGTCGCGGGAGTCTCGGCGTTGAATGCGGGCGGCAAGGCGCTGCGTGAGAAATACTTCCCCGGCATTTTGAGCGGTGACACGGTGTTGGGCATCGCGATTGAAGAGCGTGCCAAGCATCGCCCCGACCAGATCGCCATGGCAGCCGAACGCTCGGGCAATGGTTTCAAGCTCAATGGCAAAAAAAGCTTTGTCATCCATGGCGCGTCTGCCGATGCGTTGATCGTCGCGGCACGTACCAGCGGTTCCGCAGGTGACAGCGAAGGCCTGACCCTGTTCATGGTCGACAAGGATGCGGCTGGCCTGAGCGCTGAAGCGGCGCGGCTGGTCGATAGCTCGATGGCTGCTGCGGTCACCTTCGACAATGTCGAGGTTGATGCCGATGCGGTGATTGGCGAGGTTGATCAGGGGCAGGATGTGCTCGATGCGCTGCTCCATGCCAGCCGCGCCGGTTCAGCCGCAGAGCTGGTCGGCGTCGGTTCGGGCGCGATGGATATGACCGTCGACTATCTCAAGCAGCGCAAGCAGTTCGGCAAGCTGATCGGTGAGTTTCAGGCACTGCAACATCGCGCTTCGCATCTCTATTCGGAGATGGAAATTGCCCGTGCCGCAGTGATGAAGGCGCAGCAATTGCTCGATCAGGGCAATGAGGGCGCGGACGTCATGGTCTCGGTCGCCAAGGCCAAAGCCGGACGCACCACCGGTCTGGCCGTGCGCGAAGGCGTGCAGATGCATGGCGGCATCGGCATGACCGATGAATATGATATCGGCTTCTATATGAAGCGCGATCGGGCGTTGAACGAATTTATGGGTGATGCCAATTATCACGCCAACCGCGTCGCGCAGATGCATGGCTATTGATTAACTTAGCAATAAAATAACTCGTCATCCTGAACTTGTTTCAGGATCTCAGGCCATAATGCGCCACTGTTGGAGATGCTGAAACACGTTCAGCATGACGAAATAGGATGAGGGATAATTATGGACCTGCAAAAACTATTCTCGCTTGAAGGCAAAGTCGCCATCGTCACCGGCGGTTCGCGCGGTATCGGCAAGATGATCGCTGAGGGCTATCTCGCCGCCGGAGCCAAAGTCTATATCACTGCGCGCAAGGCAGAAGTCTGCAACGCCACCGCTGAGGAACTAGGCGAAAACTGCATCTCGCTGCCGGGTGATCTGAGCACGATTGAAGGCGCAAAAACCTTCGCCGCGCAATTTGCCGAGCATGAAAGCAAGGTCGACATTCTCGTCAACAATGCCGGTGCCGCATGGGGCGCGGAGTTTGAGGAATTCCCCGAGATTGGCTGGGACAAGGTGATGGACCTCAATGTCAAATCGCCATTCTTCCTGACTCAGGCTTTGCATGAGCAGCTCAAGGCCGCCGCTTCGGTGGAAGAACCGGCCAAGGTGATCAATATCTCCTCGATTGACGGCATTCGCATTAACCCCTGGGAGACATACAGCTATCAGGCGTCGAAAGCGGCGCTGATCCAGTTGACCAAGCGCATGGCGGTGCGTCTGCTCAAAGACAATATCATCGTCAGCGGCATTGCGCCGGGGGCTTTCCCATCGGAAATGAACAAGGCCGCTCGTGATGCCGAAGCAGTGGTTGCCAAATTCATCCCGCTGAAACGCGTCGGCACCGCCGAGGATATGGCGGCAGGTGCGATCTATCTGGCCAGCCGGGCAGGGGATTATGTGGTCGGCACCACCATTCCGATTGATGGCGGTATTGTTAACGCCTCGGCGCCAGGTGGCGGCACGGACCCTGAAGGGAATTGACGAACGCGGCCCGATGGTCGCACCCGTTTTCCCGAATATGGGCGGTTTTGGCGTGGCGATCCGCGCGGTTTGATGGCATAATCTTCCGGTCATTAAAGCAGGAGGAGCAGCGTTATGCGTCGTGCACATCTTTTTGGATCAACGCTCTTGGCAATCGCGGCGCTTTCGACCGCGATTGCCCCGGTTTCGGTCACGGCGCAGCCGGTGATGGCGGCCACCGCCTATCAGGGCTTTTCGATTACCGATATTTTGGGTGATGCCAGCGACAGCGCGCTCGACAAGCTGGCCCAGCCTGACGCCTTTTACAATGACAAGGATGTGCGCATCGGACTGCCCGGACCGCTCAAAAAAGCGAGCGGCATGTTGCGCTTTCTCGGCAATGCCGGGATAGCCAATGATCTGACCCGCAGTCTGAATGATGCGGCTGGCAGGGCAGCAGAAGAGGCCAAGCCGGTGTTTCGCGCCGCCATTGACGAGCTTACCCTGACCGATGGCATTGGCATTGTCACCGGCGGTGACAGGGCAGGCACCGACTATCTGCGCCGCACCTCTGGCGAAGTCTTGCGCGAAAAGGTCCGCCCGCTGGTGGCATCTGCGTTGGGCGATGTCGGCGCGTTTGATCAGCTGAACAAGCTGCAGGAGGTGCAGCAAATCGCGTCTCTCGCCGGTGCCGATATCAGTAATGATGGCCTGACTGACAGCGTCACCGATCAGGCGATGGATGGCATTTTCAACTATATTGGCCGCGAAGAAGCAAAGTTCCGCGACAATCCGCTGGAGAAGGGCAAGGGTCTGCTGGACGGGATTTTCGGCAAATAGATCGGCTACTGCATAGAGTGAATCGGCTCGGAGCTGCGCCGTTCGTGTCGAGCCCAGTCGAGACACTGCTCTCCACTTGCACCGGCCTCTCGACTTCGCTCGAGGCGAACGGAAAGCTGGGTCAACTGACGCTAAAAAGATGCCTAGCTGGCGCTGTCGTCCGCCACCATCAGGTCGCGAACAAAATCAATCAGGCCGGTCTGGCGCGCGCGGCGCATGCGTTCGGCGTGTAATATCTCGCGCACCTTGGCGAAGCAGCCGTCCACATCATCATTGATGACGACATAATCATAGCCGTCCCAATGGCTGATTTCGCTTTGCGCTTCGGCCATGCGCTTGGCGATCACCTCTTCGCTATCGGTGCCGCGTTTGCGCAGCCGGTCATGCAACTGGCCAATGGAAGGGGGCAGGATAAATACCCGGACAACATCACCTTCGGCGCGTTGGTAGAGCTGTTGCGTCCCTTGCCAGTCAATATCGAAAAGGAAGTCAGTACCTTCTCTAAGGCCCTGTTTTACAGTTGCTTTGGGCGTACCATAGCGATAACCGAAGACATGCGCCCATTCGAGCAGCTCGTCCTGCTTGACCATCTCTTCAAAGCGTTCTTCACCGATAAAGAAATAGTCTTTGCCATCCACCTCGCCGGGGCGTGGCGGGCGGGTGGTGACCGAGACCGAGAGTTGCAGCGAGGCATCGGCCTCGAGCAGCATCCGCGCGATAGTCGATTTCCCCGCTCCGGAAGGTGAGGACAGGATGAAAAGCAAGCCGCGACGGTGCAGCGTATCCTGATCGACGGTCATGGCATTATCGGCTGGTTCGGTCATCGCGGCTCTGTGGCCGCAAAAGGGGCATGCCGTCAAGCGTCGCCGGTGGCGCTATCCGCATCTGTTGCATCGGGCAGCGCCTTTACCGTGCCATCCGCGGCGTCTTCTGCTTTCTTTTTCTTGCGATAGTCATAGAGCGATTTGGCGGCGATCCCAGCACCGATGACCATCGCGCCTGGCAGTGAACGTTTGGCAATCCGGGTCGCGGCAAAGCCCAATATGGTATAGCCAATGCCGGGTTTTTTCAGATGCTTGGCCGCCTCGCTGGTGACAAAGCCGGTAACGACCGTCTGCACCGCCGGGTCTTTCAGCACATTGCCGATAAATTCCTTGCCGCTGGTGATGGCGCTTTTCTTTTCCGGCTTCACCGTGGACGCATCGTTGGACGGCGCGTCTGCTGCCGCTTTTTCGGCTGTCGGCTCGTCTTGTGTTTCTGTCATGCCTTGTCCATCCCCTCGGGATTGGCAAATCTGCCTGTTCTAAAGGCTATTTCTTCTTGCCGAAATCGACGGTGACGACATTGGAGCCATCCTCGCGATCCTGTGCATCATCCTCTTCGGGATGATCATTCTCCGCCTCTTCATGCGGTTCCGGCTCGCCCGATGCGTCATCATCGACCTGAAATTGCAGGCCAAAATCCACCGCCGGATCGACAAAAGCGGTCACCGCCGCATAGGGAATGGTGAGGCTGGCGGGTATCTGGTTAAAGCTGAGACCGACGGAAAACAGCTCGTCATCAATATGCAGATCCCAGAATTTATTCTGCAGCACGATGGTCATTTCCTCGGGGAAACGCTCGGTCAAATGCTTGGGAATATCCACGCCCGGTGCCTTGGTGCGGAACGTGATGTAGAAATGATGTTCGCCCGGAAGGCCCTCATCCTCAATCGTCCGCAACACCCGGCCAATCACCGCGCGCAGGGCATCCTGCACGATTTCATCATAGGGAATCAGGCTGTCGGGCGCGTCGTCACTCATGCCCCTTTGGTGGCCTTTTGGTCGGGTGTGGTCAAGATGGTTACGGAAGCAAATAGTGCTAAAGCGGAGGGAAACCATTGGTCGACCTGCAATTAATGGCGCATATCCTCTTGTTCCTGCCGCTTTCAGGACTATAGCAGGGGCCATGAGAAAAGCGTCGATCGTCCGTACCACCAAGGAAACCGATATTGCCGTCCACCTCAATCTGGATGGCACCGGGGTGTATGATATCTCCACCGGGATCGGTTTTCTCGACCATATGGTGGAGCAGTTTTCACGCCACTCGCTGATTGACCTTGAGGTCAAAATCAACGGCGATCTGCATGTCGACCAGCATCACACCACCGAGGATTGTGCGCTCTCGATCGGCCAGGCGATCAGCGAGGCTTTGGGCGACAAGGCGGGCATTGTCCGCTATGGCAGTGCCTACTCGCCAATGGACGAGACGCTGAGCCGGGTGGCGGTGGACATTAGTGGCAGGCCATATTTTATCTGGAACGCAGCCTTTTCACAGCCGCGCCTGGGCGAAATGGACACGGAATTGTTTGAACATTGGTTCCATTCAGTGTCGCAAACCGCCGGATTGACGCTGCATATCGATTTGCTGCGTGGCCAGAATAACCATCATATTATCGAGAGCATCTTCAAGGGTTTCGCCCGCGCGATGCGGTTGGCGGTCGAACGCGATCCGCGCAAGGGTGATGCCATCCCCTCGACAAAGGGCACGTTAAGTGGCTGAAACCATTGCGCTGATTGATTATGGCGCGGGCAATCTTCATTCGGTGCACAATGCGGTGCGCGCGGTTGGTGCAGATGTCGCCGTGACCGCCGACCCGGACCTTGTCGCTAGAGCTGACCGGATCATATTGCCCGGAGTAGGAGCCTTTGCCGCCTGCGCCAATGCCCTGCGCGCGATTGATGGTATGGTCGATGCATTGGAACAGCGGGTGCTGAATGACGCGGTTCCGTTTCTCGGCATCTGTGTCGGAATGCAGCTTTTGGCGACGCGGGGGATTGAATTTGGCAGCCATGATGGGCTGGACTGGATCGGCGGTGAAGTCCGCGCGATAGAACCCAGCGATGCGGTCAAAGTGCCACATATGGGCTGGAATGATGTGATCCCGACTGAGGGCAATGCCGGGTTGCTCACACAGGGCGAGGCCTATTTTCTGCACGGCTACCATTTTGTTGCGGATGATCCGGCGCATGTCGCGGCGCATAGCGATCATGGCGGTCCACTGGAGGCGGCGGTACATCGAGACAATATTATCGGGGTGCAGTTTCACCCGGAAAAGAGCCAGAAATATGGGCTCAATTTTCTCAAAGGGTTTTTGCAATGGAAGCCGTGATCAACACATCTCCGCTCCTCTTCAGAGGAGGGGCAGTGCGACTTAGTGAGCGAAGCGAGCTTAGTCGCAGCGGGGTGGTGTTGCCGCACGCGATGAGTTCGCTGACGCGAGCTCGGCTTTGCCTCGCCACCACCCCAACCCCTCCTCTGAAGAGGAGGGGCTTATGATCGTCTTCCCTGCAATAGACCTCAAAAACGGCGAAGTTGTCCGTCTTGCAGAAGGCGATATGGACCGCGCCACCGTCTATGGCGACAACCCCGCAGCACAGGCGATGCAATTTGCTGAGGCTGGGGCGCAGCATCTGCATGTCGTCGATCTGGACGGCGCCTTTGCCGGCGAAGCGGTCAATGCCGAGGCGGTGAAAGCCATTCTCGCCGAGTTTCCCGGCTATGTGCAACTCGGCGGAGGCATCCGTGATCGCAAAGCCGTTGATGGCTGGTTTGATCTCGGCGTCGCTCGGGTGGTGATTGGTACCGCATCATTGAAAGATCCGGATTTTGTCCGCGACATGGCGCGCGAATATGAAAATGGTATTGTCGTCGCGGTCGATGCGCGCGACGGCTTTGTCGCGACCGAGGGCTGGGCCGATGTCTCCGATGTCCCGGTCGCCGATATGGCGCGGCGGTTCGAGGATGCCGGTGTCGCTTCGCTGTTGTTCACCGATGTCGGGCGCGATGGTCTGCTGAAAGGCTGCAATGTTCAGGCGACGGTCGAGCTAGCACGTCAGTCCTCAATTCCTGTTATCGCTAGCGGCGGGGTGAAGGGGCTCGACGATATCCATTTGCTCAGCCTGCACGCTGAGGATGGCATTGAAGGCGTTATTACCGGCCGCGCGCTCTATGACGGGCGGCTGGACCTCGCCACCGCTGTGAAGATGGCAAACCGGTGATGGAAGCTATCAATCCGTTCGTGTCGAGCGAAGTCGAGACACTTTTGCAAGTGGCCACGGCCTCTCGACTGCGCTCAAGGCGAACGGGAGTGGGAGGGTACGCATGACCGTCCGAACTCGCGTTATTCCCTGTCTCGATGTCGCCAATGGCCGCGTCGTCAAAGGTGTGAACTTTGTCGACTTGCAGGATGCCGGTGATCCGGTAGAGCAGGCACAGGCCTATGATGCGGCGGGCGCGGATGAGCTGTGCTTTCTCGATATCACCGCCAGCCATGAGAACCGCGATACCATTCTCGATGTCGTGCGCCGCACTGCGGAAGTGTGCTTTATGCCGCTGACCGTGGGCGGTGGGGTGCGCGGGGTGGAGGATGCGCGGGCGCTGTTGCTGGCGGGCGCGGACAAGGTGGCGATCAACAGCGCGGCCGTGGCACGGCCCGAGGTCATCGCCGAGATCGCCGAGCGTTTCGGCAGCCAGTGCGTTGTCGCCTCGATTGATGCGCGCGCGCGGGGCAACGACGAGGGGTGGGAAATCTACACCCATGGCGGACGCCGCGCAACGGGTGTGGATGCGATGGAGCATGCACGGCGTGTGGTCGAACTGGGTGCGGGCGAATTGCTCGTTACCTCGATGAACCGCGATGGTACACGAGATGGCTTTGATCTGCACCTGACGCGCACCATTGTCGATCAGGTGACGGTTCCGGTTGTCGCCAGTGGCGGTGTCGGCAACCTACAGCATCTGGTTGAGGGCGTGACCAAGGGCGGTGCCAGCGCCGTGCTTGCGGCATCGATCTTCCACTTTGGCGAATATAGTATCGCCGAGGCCCATGAAGCGCTGAGAGCAGCCGGTTTGGCGGCACGTCGATAAACGCCTGCAAGGGGAAATGGCATGTCACAAATCGGGATAGGATTTGGGGAAGCGGACGTATCGCCGAAGATGCTCATGGCCCTGCACAAGGAAACCGGCATCGGTCTGATCGATCTGAAACGCGCAGCAAAACAGCCCGGTAAAACCCTATTCTATACGTGTATGCTGTATATGAATGACCATGTGGAGCGCTCTCGCCAGATCAACGCAATACTTGAGATCTTTGAAGACAATTCGAAAGAACCCTTTCTTTTCGAGATTTTGTACGATGAGAAATGGTCAGACTTTAATTTGGATGAAAAGCAAAACTACATAACGCCGGACCAGCTACGCAACATTGCTGATGCTGAAGGATATATGTGATAGTTCGGTCACAAGACACTTGGAGTTCGACATGCCCCCTATGCTGGAGCAATTGGAAAATCTTATTCGGGAACGGCAAGAGGCAGGTGATCCTGACGCGTCCTATGTTGCGCGCTTGCTGCACAACGGACGCGAAAAGGTTGCGCAAAAAGTAGGTGAGGAGGCGGTGGAAACCGTGATCGCCGCGATGCAGGATGACCAGCAGGCGATCATTGCCGAAAGTGCCGATCTTCTGTTTCATCTGCTGATCTTGTTGGTGGAAACCGGAGTGAGCCTGGCTGATATTGAACAGGAACTCGCCCGCCGCGAAGGCGTTTCCGGCCTCACCGAAAAAGCATCCAGAAAGGACTGATTGCCATGCCTATCGACGCGACCCAGCCTTATGATGATGACAATATCTTCGCCAAAATTCTGCGCGGGGAAATCCCCAACAAGACGGTCTATGAAGATGATTTCGCGCTCGCCTTTCATGACATCAACCCACAGGCGCCGACACATGTGCTGGTAATCCCCAAGGGTCGTTATGTGAGCTGGGATGATTTCTCGGCCAAGGCGGAAGCCGAAGAGATTGCCGGATTTGTACGCGCCGTCGGCCATGTTGCGCGTACCATGGGACTGGTTGAGCCGGGCTATCGCCTGCTCGCCAATATTGGCGGCCATGGCCATCAGGAAGTGCCGCATCTGCACGTGCATCTCTTCGGCGGTCGGCCATTGGGGCCGATGCTGATGTCGGTGTAGTCGCCATCTGGAGAGCATCATGCGGTTATTGTTGCGCGGTATATGTCTGATTTTACTTAGTATTGCTTTTTCAGCGACGGCATTTGCGCAACAGCAAGAGACAGATCGCCTTGCTCCTTTCTGCACTAAAATCATGGGTGATATTTGGAGTGCAACTTCTCCCGAAGACCGCGAATTTGACGGCAATGTCATCGATGGCAGCGAAATTGCTTCCGTCGACGAATTGGTCACGATGCTGGAAGCGATTGCTGCGCCTGCCACCATCATCACAGGCGGCGATTTTTCCAGTTGGGATTTCCGCGAAGCAAAACTGCGCCGAGTGTGCTTTTACAAAACCAAACTGACAGGCAGCAATTGGCAGGAGGTAGAGGCGAGGCAGATCGGCTTTATCGAGGCTGATCTGGGTGGCGCCAATATGGTGGGTGCTGAGATGCCGGGGGTGTTGTTTCGCAATACCGGCCTTGTCGATACCAATTCCACCGGCGCAGATTTCCGCCATGGCCAGTTTGACGGCGGCTGGTTCAAGGCCAAGATTGATGGTTGGAGGCTGGACAATGCCAAGCTGATCGGTTTTCGTTTTGCGTGTAGTATCACGCTCGAAGATGGTTGCCCGGTCTATACTGGTGAACCCGGCATCTCGCTGGCAAGGGCTAATCTCACCGATGCTGATCTGTCGACCTACGGCCATTATCAGACAGTTAAGGATGCTCTGATCAACAATACGCGCCTGTCGGTCTCACAATTTCCCGAATTTGCCGAGGCTTCTCTGATCGGTGTGGTGCGGACTAGATCCTTTTCGGATGACATACTATTCTCGCCAGAAGAGATGCGCGCCATTGCCGCCGCATCTCACACTGTGACCGAAGCCGATGCGCCTTCCTTTGACTGCAGCAAAGCGAGCACCAATGTGGAAAACCAGATTTGCGGTGAGTATCAATCTGAATTGCGCCGCAAGGATCGTGATATGGCGCGTCTTTACAAACGTGCGCGGGACGCCCGGAAGGTCTCTAGATCGAGCCAGCGAAAATGGCTGCGTGCGCGCAATGACTGCAACTTTATCGAGTTTTTATCAGATTGCCTGAACGAGTCTTATGACAAACGTATCGGCCAGTTGCTCGGCGCGCTGGGTGAGCAGGACTGGCTGGAACGCGGCGAAAAGCGACTATTTGTGGATGAAGATCTACCACTACCGGATACGGTGCAGGAGGCGCCCTATTACCCCAGGCTGCAACGCGCCTTAGCCTATGAATCGGGTGCGCACCTGTTGCTGTCGCGCGATGCGGAAGGGCGCTATTCAATCAGAGGCGATGCGGTGCGCGCCAATGGCCATATGTGCAGTGTCGGTGCCTCCGGGACCATACTCGATGCGGCGACTGGCTGGTATAGTGTCACTTTGGAGGATGGTAGTAAGCAGCCGATATTTCGCTATGACAATGGCGCAATTCATATCATCGGTGATGGCAAGCCAAGCTATAAGCGTTGGCCTGAAGCCGTCAATTTTGTCGGCTGCGGTGCGCGCGGCTCATTTGGCGCGCTGGTGCCGGTAACGCTGCCCGAAAATGAGAGGCAGCATATCAGAAATGCTATCGCCAATCCGCCGAATTAGAAAAAGCACTATCCCCGTTCGTGTCGAGCGAAGTCGAGACACTTTGCGCTGAGGTCTCTCGACTACGCTGGAGACGAACGGATGGGTGGGGATGAATACGCTTCAATAAGGCACATTCGGACAGGTCTGCGGACGCTGGAACAGCTTGCCCTTTTCGCACCATAGCACCAGCGCCAGCGCCGCTATCCCTGCGAGCAGAAAGCCTATAGCCATCGGCATGGCGGTGCCATCGAAAAACTGGCCGATAGACCCGCCGATAATAGCGCCCAACACGGTGCGCACAAAAGTCTGGAACGAGGAGGCTGCCCCGGCCACCTCGCCAAAAGGCTCCATCGCAAGGGCGCTGAAATTGGAGCCGGTAAAGCCGAGCATCGCCATATTGACCGTCGCCAGACCCAGAAACAGCACCATGCTTTCCGGCGCATAATACGCGGCGGCGATCTGGCTCAAAGACAGCGCAATAAAGGCGAATAACGCGCTGTGCGATACCCTCCGTGCGCCAATGCGTTCGACCACCCGGCTGTTGACGAAATTGGCCAGTGCCAGCCCACCCGCAACCGCGGCAAAGGCATAGGGAAAGATATCCGCTGCATCGAAGACATCGGCAAAAATCTGTTGCGAGCTGTTGAGGAAGCCGAACAAGCCGCCAAAGATCAGACCTGCGCCCAATACATAGCCCATGGCCATGCGGTTGAAGAACACCATGCGCCAGGTGTTGGCGAGTACAGTCGGCTTGATTGGTTTGACATTGCACGGCTCCAGCGTCTCGGGCAGCCGCGCCCAAACCCAGGCGATCACCGCAAAACCGGCAATGGCAAAAACGCCGAAAATCCAGCGCCAGCCAGCGATGGTTAGGATCGCCTGACCAATAGTCGGCGCGACCACCGGCACCGCCATGAAGACGATAAAGATCATCGACATAAGCTTGGCCATGGTGTCGCCCGAATAGCGGTCGCGGATCACCGATGTTACCAATACGCCAATCGCGGCCGCACCAAAGCCCTGCAAAAAGCGGAACGTCAGCAGCGCGGTAAAGCTCTCGGCCAGTGCGCAGAGCAGCGAGAACAGGATATAGACGCCGATACCGGTGAACAGCACCGGGCGGCGGCCATAACGGTCGGCCAGCGGGCCATAGAGCAGTGAGCCAATGCCCATCGCGCCGATATAGACCGAGATGACATATTGCCGGTCATTCGCCGTCGCCACGTCGAGCGCTGCGCCAATCGCCGGAAAGGCGGGCAGCATTGCGTCGATCGCCAGCGCATTCAACGCCATCATCGCCGCCATCATCGCGACAAATTCGCGCTGGCCGGGGAAGCGGCGCTTCACCCGAGGCGATGCCTGGTCAAAAGTGGAGCTGGGTTGGTCCATTTCTGCCCTATGGGGTGGCTTGGGAATAATTGCCAATGGTTTCTCCTCTGACTATTTTGCGGTTCATGGATGAGATGAAGGCCACCAGTGACGATCCGGCAGCCGCGCCGCTGCGCAAGATCATCCATGTCGATATGGACGCCTTTTTCGCCAGTGTAGAGCAGCGCGATCATCCGGAACTGCGCGGCAAGCCCGTGGCTGTGGGCGGATCAGCGCGGCGCGGCGTGGTGGCCGCGGCAAGCTATGAGGCGCGCAAATTCGGGGTGAAATCGGCCATGCCCTCGGTCACGGCGGCGCGGCGGTGCCCTGATCTGATCTTCGTCAAACATCGCTTTGATGTCTATCGAGAAGTGTCGCAGCAGATCCGTGCGATCTTTCACCAGCATACCGATCTGGTCGAACCGCTATCGCTGGATGAGGCCTATCTCGATGTTACCGAGGACAAGCAGGGGATCGGGTCAGCAACGCTAATTGCCGAGTCTATTCGCGCCAGCATAAGAGAGGAAACGCAACTCACCGCCAGTGCCGGTGTGTCATACAACAAATTTATCGCTAAAATCGCCAGCGATCAGAACAAGCCCGATGGCCTGTGCGTCATCCGCCCCGAACAGGGCCCGGACTTTGTCGCCAGCCTGCCGGTGCGACGCTTTCACGGCGTCGGCCCGCGTACAGCGGAGAAGATGGCGAGGCTGGGGATAGAAACCGGCGCCGATCTGCGCGCCCGCCCCCGCGAATGGATGCAGGAGCATTTCGGCAAATTCGCAAACTATCTCTACGGTGCCGCCCGCGGCATCGACCATCGCCCGGTCCAACCCAATCGCATCCGCAAATCCATCGGCGGCGAGCGTACCTATGGCGAGGATATCATCGCCGATGACGCAATGCGTGAAGCGCTCAACCATATTGTCGATATTGTCTGGGAGCGGATCGAAAAGAACGAGGCGCGCGGCCGCACGGTGACGCTCAAGGTCAAATATGCCGATTTCCACCAGATAACCCGCGCCCACTCGCTCGACCGCTGGGTCGAAGGCAAGGCGGAATTTGCGGAGATTGGCCATGTGCTTTTGGAAGCATTGCTACCGGTGGAGCAGGGGGTGCGGTTGTTGGGGCTGACGCTGAGTGCGTTGGATTTGGGTGGGGATGAGGAAGCGGATGATGATGTACCGGTGAAGCCGGAGCAGCAGAGCTTCGGCTTTTTGTGAACCGTAAATCCTCCCCGAGCTTGCTCGGGGAGGGGGACCGTCGAAGACGGTGGAGGGGGCGAAGCCGGAGGCGAGCTTTACGATGGTCGCGACCAATTCTATCGGTGGCAAGCCCTCACCAAGCCAAGTATTTCTCGCGAAGGCCGCGAAGATTATCAAGAGCGCGAAGGGGATTGCGCCAGTGTTTCCCCTCCACCTTCAGGGGAGGGGTAGCGAGACTTAGCGCCGTAGCTTTAGCGAAGGCGGTTAGTCGCAGCGGGGTGGGGGATATCCGCTTGCACTACGCAGGTTGAGCGCTCAAACGTGAAATCTCGCCCCTGATAACGCATGTGGTGGCAAAACAGGCCAAAACTGAATGACCAGCGCAGATTTAGACCAACCCTTGCCCGAGAGAAGTGCCTTCACATTCTTCGCGCTGGTCTTTCTGCTCTCAATACCATTCTGGTGGATAGGCTGGCAGGCCGATGCCCAAATCCTACCCGGATTACCCGTCAGCGCTACCATGGTGGTGGTTCCGTTCCTGACGGCATCGCTGCTGGTCTTGCGAGCCGAAGGACGAGCAACATTGGGATCATTTCTCGCCAGCGTGGCAGACATTCGCGGGATGAAGCTATGGGTCTGGATATTGGCGATCGGCACAATGCCCTTTGTGATGCTGGTTTCTGCAGCGATCCAGGCAGCAACCGGTGACACACTGCCTGCGCCGCAATGGGACCTGGTTCAGATAGTATTGCTGTTCGGCCTCTTTTTCGTGTCTGCTCTGGCAGAGGAATATGGCTGGACCCAATTTGCCACCGCTCCGCTTGCCCGGAGATACGGGATAGTCGGCGCGGGTGTATGTGTCGGGCTCATCGCCGCAATCTGGCACCTGCCGCCGCTGTTACAGGCGGACCGCAATGTGGAATGGATCCTCTGGTGGGCGCTTGGCACCATAGCACGGCGGATCATCATTATCTGGCTGTATATGCGCAGCGGTCAGGCGCTTATGTCTGCCGTGCTGTTCCACACCATGAGTAATCTGAGCTGGATGCTGATTCCGGTTATGGGATCGCATTATGATCCTATGGTGACCGGGATGGTTGTATTGGGGCTGTCTGCTTGTGTAGTTCTTACAGAGAAGACCCACCCAGTCACTCCTCTCCCGCAAGCGGGCGGGGAATAATCTCACGCGGAGCCGCGGAGGCGCGAAGAGGTTTCGCCAAGCAACGCCCTCTTGAAAACCTTCGCGGCCTTCGCGTGAAACCCTAACCCGTTCAACCTTGACGAATCAGAACAAATGTTCTTATTTTGTTCCAACCATGCAGCCTCAACCCATACCCCAACCCACTACCGACGGGTCCCGCGATGATGCGCGCCTATTGGCCCCGCTCCCTGAAGGTGACACGGGTGAGGGGCTGGCCTTTGCTGATAGCGCTGCTGGGCTGCGCTATATCTTCATCGATTTTAACGCCTATTTCGCCAGTGTGGAGCAGCATGATGCGCCTGAGCTGATCGGTCGCCCGGTGATCGTCATCCCGCTGGATTCCGAGCATAGCGGCGCGATTGCGGCGAGTTATGAGGCCAAGGCGCTGGGTATCAAGCGCGGCACCACGATGCGCGAGGCGCGGGCGATCTGCGGTGATGTCGCGGTGCTACCGGCGCGGCATGACCGTTATGTTGTGATGCATCACGAGCTGTTGGAAGAGATTGAGCGGCATGTGCCGATCCAGCGCGTTTGCTCGATTGACGAGTGCGTCTGTCGCCTCAACCCTGAAGAAGCCGAACCGGAAGCGGCAAGGGCTCTGGCGCGGCGGATCAAGGCGGGGCTGGCGGCGCGCTTTGGTCCGGCGATGCGTTGTTCCATCGGGCTGGCGTCGAGCACCTTATTGGCCAAACTGGCGAGCGATCTGGAAAAGCCCGATGGCCTGACGGTGATAATGCCCAAAAGCCTGCCTGCTCGGCTCCGCGATTTGCCGCTCGAGGCGATTCCCGGTGTCGGCAGGGGCGTCTCGCAGCGGCTGATTCGGGCTGGTATTACCGATTTTACCAGCCTGTGGAATCTGGCGCCGAAACAGGCGCGGGCAATCTGGGGTTCGGTCACCGGCGAGCGGTTTATCTATGGGCTGAAAGGCCATGATGTCCCCGATGGCGCGGCGCCGAAAAAGGCGATGATCGGCCATAGCCGGGTTCTTTCCGGTGCGCATCGGCGGCCGGAAGGCGCGCGGATTGTCGCCCGCGCGCTGCTGCTCAAGGCGGCGAGCCGGTTGCGGCATTACGGGATGTACGCCTCGGGCCTGCACCTGTCGCTGCGCTTTTATCCCGAGGGGCGGTTGAGTCAGGAAGTGCGCTTTCGCGGCAGCCAGAATAGCTGGCGTTTTCTGGACAAGCTCGACGAAATGTGGTGGCCGATGATGGATTGGCTCGCCGATCCGCGCAACTATCGCGATGGCCGTCGGCGTTCGATCAAGCTCGCTGCGGTGCATCTGTTCGCGCTGAAAAACGGCCCGCCCGAGCGCGATCTGTTTGTCAGCGCCGACAGCGATCATCGCGATGCGCTGCAGGCCGGGCTGTGGCGGCGGATTGATGAGGCCAACCGCAAATATGGCATGGAAACGCTGATACTGGCCTCGCAAAAAGGCATGGACCTCAATTATCTCGGCGTGAAGATCGCGTTCAGCCGGGTGCCTGATAAAGCGGAGTTCTCCGACCGCAGTCTGGAAGACCAGCGCCGCCTCACCGGTATGGCGCATCATCAGCGGTTGCGGCAAAATGCCAGCCGTTCGCTCTATTGAGGAGAGGCTAATGGAATTGGTGACCGGTGCGGATGGCAAGATGCGGTGCTTTGGCGGCCAGCCGGGCAAGGAATTTTATAACCGTTATCATGATGAGGAATGGGGCGTGCCGGTGCATGATGACCGGCATCTGTTCGAGATGCTGATCCTGGAAGGCGCGCAGGCGGGGCTGAGCTGGGAAACGGTGCTGCGCAAACGTGAGGGCTATCGCGCCGCGTTCCATGGCTTTGATGTCGAAAAGGTCGCGGCGATGAGTGATCAAGAGCTTGAGGCGCTGCGCGAGGATGAAAGCATTATCCGCAACAGGCTGAAAATCTATTCTGCACGCAAAAATGCCCGAGCCTTTATCGCGATGCAGCAGGAATTTGGCAGTTTTTCAGACTGGCTCTGGGGTCATGTTGATGGTCAGCCGATTATCAATCGCCCGCAAAACTGGGCCGATGTGCCGGTTTCAACGCCCTTGTCCGATAGCATCTCCAAAGCCCTGAAAAAGCGCGGCATGAGCTTTGTCGGCACGACGATTATCTATGCCTATCTGCAAGCGGTGGGCGTGGTGAATGACCATGTGAAAGGGTGCCATTGCTATCCGGGTGATAGTTAGAGCGTTTAAGGTACTATATTTGCTTGAAAGCACTCCGTTCGTGTCGAGCCTAGTCGAGACACGGCTATCCAACGCCACCGGCCTCTCGACTTCGCTCGAGGCGAACGGTTAGGGTTGTTCGCCTATAGCTGAATGGACCTTAGAGGCAGGCGCTACCAGCGCCCATCAATCTCCGCCTCACCCAACATTTCGGCAACCCGGCGGCGCGAGGCCGTGGAAGCATTGGCGGGCAGGTCAGTGACCGGGAAGAATGTCGCCTCGACAATCTCACGGCCATCAATCTGCGGCTGATCGTGGGTGGTCGCGGTAAACACGCTGACATGGTTGCGCGCGCCCTTGCTGGTGTCGAGATACTTGCCAAGCAGTGCGAGTTCCTCGGCGCGGCAGCCAACCTCCTCGCGCAACTCCCGTCGCGCCGCGTCCAGCGCCGTCTCGCCACGCTTTATCCCGCCACCGGGGAGCATATAGAGATCACTGCGGCCGTAGCTGTGCCGGATCAACAGCACCTCACTCTGGCGGTTGCGCACCAATAGCTTCGCCCCGTAAACCTTGGGCCGAACCACGCGCCAATATACCCCGCGCACAGTCTGGGCGAGCCGATAGAGGAGGTGGATGGGGTGCATGGCGCAAAGCTAGGCGGATCAGCGCCGAGATAACAGAGCTTTGTTTGCACGACCATAAATGCTATACATATATAGCAAAGGAGAAATCCATGTTGGCAATACGGCTGGATGAATCATTGGAAAAGCGGTTGGCGGCGCTGGCGGAGAAGACCGGGCGCACCAAGACCTTTTATGCGCGCGCGGCGATTGAGGCGCATCTGGAGGAGATGGAGGACTATTTCCTCGCCGAGGAACGCATGGCCGATTTTCGCCGCGATGATGCGGTGTCGCTGAAAGATATGAAGGCCGATCTTGGCCTCTGACACGCCCAAATGGGCGATAGAATTCACGCCCCAAGCGGCGAAGGAGCTGAAAAAGCTGGGCAAACCCGCCGCCGCGCGGATTATCCGGGTGCTGGAAGAGCGGATAGCAACGCTGGATGACCCGCGCGACCTGGGCAAACCCTTGGCAGGCGAATGGTCAGGCTATTGGCGCTGGCGCATGGGTGATTATCGCGTGATAGCCCGGATTGAGGATGATCGGGTGGTAATCTTGGTCGTGCGCGTGGCGCATCGGATTGGGGTTTATTGAGTTAGAGTAACCTCATCGATACCGATTATCTTGCCAATTTCCATCGTCATCATAGTTCCAAGATTCCTCAAAACCGAAAGCATTCCAAAATCGGTCAAAAATTGGACGAAGTGTGCGACCAGCGTCCTCATCTAGTCCTATTTGTATACTTGGCAAACGGAGCAGGTTAGCACGGCATGCAGGATGCTTTGTGTAATGCTTTTCACGGAAAAACCGCCATCCGTGCGTATCAATCATGGAAACAAAAATATGGAGAGGTGCAGGTACGCCTAACTTCATTAGTTGATTTTGGCGTATTCTAATTTCTTCTACAATATTGTGCTCAACGTAATCTGGGTATAGCTCAAGTTCTTCTCGTTCCTTTCAATTACAACGCTCTCTATTATCCCGTTAGATGACACAAGTGTATACGCTGGATGAGGTCTGGACTCTAAATCGTATCCTCCCGCTACAGTGAGATAACCGTCAATCGTGTACCTGCTATCTACAGAGCGCCTATGCCCAATTGGTGGTATCAGGGAGTTTTGGTCACTAGGGGAGACTTGAATTTTGTCCAAAAAACTTACTTCAGGGAAAATGTGGACTGTCACTTTTACCCCTTTTTCTAGCTCTACCGGGCTTTCGGTGCTTGCAATAAGAGCTAGTCGCTCGTCACGATATTCACGCATCAGCTTTGGAAGGCTGTTGCCAGCCAAGAAAGCGTTTCTGATCTCGACTACATCCATCGGATAATTAGCGTTGTTTGCTCTGCTATAAAATTTTCCATGATGCTGAAAGGTGATGCAATGTGGCGCGATAACACTTCGCGGTACGTTTATGGCTAGAAAGCCATTTTTACCTTCCCTTCTTATCCACCTAATATCAACCCTAGGTACTTTAGGCTCAATGCCTGACCTAATTATGTCGGTAAGTCTCAAGATTTCTTTGTCCGGGTCATCTAAGTCTATCCCCGGTGTTGTAGACGCTGCTCCGTTCTTTTCACAGATTCCTAGAAGTAGAGTGCCTCCTACAGTATTGGCAAATGCGGCCACATCCTTAAGAAAGTCTCTCTTTGCTTTATCGTTTGAACCAATCTGATCACGCTTGAAATCAAGAGTCCTAGATTCAACAACGCCTTCTGCCGCAAGAGATATAATGTCTTCTAGAATGACATTCTGAAGATCTCTGAAAAACATGATTAGCCGCTAAACCAACTCTTGTGAAAACAAACCCCGGCCTTCGCCGGGGTTGACGCTTCGGAACGCGGCGCATTCCGTGGCGCGTCACACATCCAAATTCGCCACATTTAGCGCATTGTCCTGGATAAACTCACGCCGTGGTTCGACGATATCGCCCATCAGGCGGGTGAAGATTTCGTCGGTGACGTCGGCATCTTCGACCTGCACTTGCAGCAGCGAGCGGTTGTCCGGGTCGAGCGTGGTTTCCCAGAGCTGTTCGGCGTTCATTTCACCAAGGCCTTTATAGCGCTGGACTGAAAGGCCCTTGCGGCCTGCTTCTAGCACCGCGTCGAGCAGGGCGCTGGGACGACGGATCGCGGTGCCTTTGGCGGCGGCGTTCTGGCCAGAAGCAGAGACGTCCGTTTCCGCCGCGCCGGTTTTCACCAGGGTGCTGCCGTCCTTATATTGCTCGGCGCGTTCCATGGCGAGTTTGTGCAGGCGGCGGGCTTCGGCGCTGCCCAAGAATTTGGCGTCGATAATGTGATGATCGGTGACGCCGCGCCATAGCCGTTCGAAATGATAACCGCCTTCCTCGGACACGCGGCCTGACCAGCGGGCTTCTTCATCGGCAGCGTCGAGCCATGCGGCGGTGTCGCTGGCTGCGGCTTCGCGCGCGGCGGTGTCGCTATCGGGGGCGAGCGCGCCGGTGAGCGCCATTGCCTCGACAATCGCCGGGTCATAACGGCGCGGGGCATAGGCCATCAACGCCTTCATCCGCCGGGCATGTTCGACCAGATCTTTGAGGTCATTGGCGCCAATCTGGCCGCCGCCTGCGGTGTTAAGCACCCGGTCCTGTAACCCGGCCTCGATCAGATAGGCATCAAGCGCGGCATCGTCCTTGAGATAGACCTCGCTCTTGCCCTTGGCGACCTTATAGAGCGGCGGCTGGGCGATATAGAGATGACCGCGGCGGATGATCTCGCCCATTTGCCGGTGGAAGAAGGTGAGCAACAGCGTGCGGATATGCGCGCCGTCAACATCGGCGTCGGTCATGATTACGATCTTGTGATAGCGCAGCTTCTCAATATCGAAATCATCGCGGATGCCGGTGCCCATCGCCTGGATCAGCGTGCCGACTTCCTTGGACGAGATGATCCGGTCAAAACGCGCGCGCTCGACATTGAGGATCTTGCCCTTCAATGGCAGGATCGCCTGATACTGGCTGTTGCGGCCCTGTTTGGCCGAGCCGCCGGCGGAGTCACCCTCTACCAGGAACAGTTCGGACTTTGCCGGATCACGTTCGCGGCAATCAGAGAGCTTGCCCGGCAGTGAGGCGATATCCATCGCACCCTTGCGCCGGGTGAGTTCGCGCGCCTTTTTCGCGGCTTCGCGCGCGGCGGCGGCCTCGACAATCTTGCGGATGATCATGCTGGCGCTTTGCGGATTTTCCTCCAGCCACTCATCCATCTTGTCCGCCATCAGGCTTTCCAGCGGCTGACGCACCTCGGAGCTGACCAGCTTGTCCTTTGTCTGTGAAGAGAATTTGGGATCGGGCAGCTTGACCGAGACGATAGCGGTCAGGCCCTCGCGCATATCATCGCCGGTGAGCTTGACCTTTTCCTTCTTCATCAGCCCCGAACGCTCGGCATAATTGTTGATCGTGCGGGTCAGCGCCGCGCGGAAAGCCGCGAGATGCGTACCGCCATCGCGCTGCGGGATGTTGTTGGTGAAGCACAGGACGTTTTCGTAGTAGGAATCATTCCACTCCAGCGCGACATCGATGGTGATGTCGTCTCGGGTGCCGGAAATGGCGATCGGGTCGGGAACCAGCGCCGTCTTGTTGCGGTCAAGCCAACTGACAAAGGCGGCGATCCCGCCTTCGTAAAACAGGTCATGTTCGAGATGTTCCTCATGCCGCTCATCGCGCAATATGATACGCACGCCCGAATTAAGGAACGCCAGCTCGCGATAGCGATGTTCCAGCTTCTCAAAATCGAACTCGGTGATCTTGAAGGTATCGGGAGAGGGCAGGAAGGTGACCTTGGTGCCGGTTTCCGGGCTGCCATCCTGCTTGGTCGGCGCACCGCCGATGACTTTCAGCGGTGCCTCGGCCTCGCCATGGCGGAAACGCATATAATGCTCTTTGCCATCGCGATAGATGTTGAGGTCGAGCCATTCGGAGAGCGCATTGACCACCGAAACGCCGACGCCATGCAGGCCGCCGGAGACCTTATAGGCATTGTCGTCTGATGTGTTCTCGAACTTGCCGCCGGCATGGAGCTGCGTCATGATAACCTCGGCGGCGGAAACGCCTTCTTCCTTGTGCATATCCACCGGGATGCCGCGGCCATTGTCCGACACCGAGACCGAACCATCGGGATTGAGCGTGATCAGCACATAGTCGCAATGCCCGGCCAGCGCCTCGTCAATCGCATTGTCCGACACCTCAAACACCATATGGTGCAGGCCCGATCCATCATCGGTATCGCCGATATACATGCCCGGGCGCTTGCGCACCGCATCAAGGCCTTTCAGAACCTTGATCGAGTCCGCGCCATATTCATTCTGATTGGGGTTTTCGGCGGAATCCGGCCCGCCATTTTCCGGCGACCCGGAAGGGGTATTTTCTGCTGTATCTGTCATAGACAATATATAGGCATTCCCGCGCCGATAACCCAATCAAAAGCGGTTTTTTTCCACATTTTTGCAGACGTTTTTCCGGCTGCCTTTCCACGTTGGCGAGCAGAGCAATTATCTCCGAAAACAACAGCATTTCGGAGATATAATTCTTTACGTTTTTCTTGGGATTTAGCCTGTCCCCGACAACTTTCCGCAAATATAGCGCGCGCGATATTCGGGATATCCGTGAAGGGGAAGTAAAGATGTTGAACAGATTGTTTCGTTTGCCGCCAATTGCCTATTTCATCGCCGCGCCGGTGATTTTGGCTATTGCCGCCTGGCTCGGTTATAGCAGCTATGCCGACAATGCAGAACGTGCCGCAGCACGTTCGCATGAAGCACCGGCGGCTGTTGGTCTGGATGCGGTTGCCAGCGGTGAGACCGATAATGACTATGACGAGGTTGTTGTCCGCGCGCAGGGCGATGCCAGCAAGATCATTGAAACCACAGAAACCATCCGTCGGCGTCGCGGTGGCAGCCGCACCATTACCAAGCTGTACATGCCGCTTTATCCGGCTGATGCGAAAGATTTTTCTGCACCTGCTCCGGCGGTAATGGAAGTGCGCGGCAAGATTCTTGACCAGCAACTGGAAAGCCTGATGGTCGCCGAAGGCCCTGCCGGTCCGGTGCTTGAGCTTAACGGCCAGCTTGAAGGTGGAGGAAACAGCGGTGCTGAAGAAGCGCTTCCCAACACCCAGTTTGCCGAAAACTTTGTTACGATCAACGTCTTTAAGGACGGTCGTGAAGTTGCGCTGCAAAAGGACGGTAATCCCGGGTTTATCCTGATGTTGAGCCTGATCCTTGCGATTGCCAGCGTTGTGTATGGCTTTATCCGCAAGCGTTTTCTTGACGGTCAGGCCAATCGTGAGGCGGCCCAGCCTGCTTATCAGGAATAGGCCAAATCTGCGGCCATGTTCCAGGCCGCACCATGTGAGTCTCGCGTGACGCGGCTCCGGCGCTAGGGCTGGCCGTAGCGCCTTTGGCGGTGATAGATGGCCATGGTAATTTGCTCCTTGAACAGAAAACACAAGGAGCAGATGCCATGGCCAATCCCGCCGATATCGTCCCGTTTGCCAAGCTGACGGGCATAGAAATCCAGACATTGGAAAAAGACCGCGTTGTCGGCACGCTGACCGTGCGTTCGGAGATATGCAATATCGCCAGTGGGCCTGCTGCGAGTATCCATGGCGGCGCGTTGATGACCTTTGCCGATGCGCTGGGGGCTTTTGGGGCTTTTCAGAACCTGCCTGAGGGATGCGAGGCATCTACGACCTCGGAAAGCAAGACCAATTTCCTCAGCCATGCGCCCATTGGCTCGGTGCTGACAGGCGAGGCGGTGCCGCTGAAAGTGGGCAAGCGTCTATCGGTATGGCAGACCAAAATCACCCGCGAAGATGGCGAACTGGTTGCGGTAGTGACGCAGAGCCAGATTTATCTTTAAGCTTGCGCATATTCAGATTATTTCACGCAAAGAGCGCTAAGATTTTTAAGAGGGCGGGCTGTGTCTGACCGGTTGGAAGAACTTGCTGGCCTTGTAATTGATGCAGCAATGGGGGTTCATGTTGATTTGGGTCCCGGTTTACTTGAATCAGTCTATGAAGGTGTGTTGGCCAATCGCTTGCGGCAACAGGGTTTGAAGATTGACCGGCAGTTGCCGGTCGGAGCAAGCATTGATGGTCTGGATTATGCCGACGCATTTCGCGTTGATTTACTGGTCGAAGACCAGCTTATTATTGAAGTGAAATCCGTTTCCAAGCTTGCTCCAATTCACACAAAACAGACCCTAACCTATTTACGATTAATGAAATTGCCGCTCGGCTTGCTCATCAATTTCGGGGGTATGACCTTAAAAGAAGGACTGAAGCGAGTAGCCAATAATTACCGTGAAGCCAGGAAATGACCTCTTAAAAATCTTAGCGCTCTTTGCGTGAAATATTATAAAGGAGAGCAGCGATGCCTGATACCCTTGTGCCCTATCTCGATCAGCCTTTCGGGCATCTGCATGACCTGATCGCGATGCATGGCGAACAGCGACCGGATAGGCTGGCCTTTGATGATGATGAAGAACGGCTGACCTGGGGTGAGGCCGTTCCTCTAATCCATCGCCTTGCGGCGCAGTTGCAGGCGCAGGGTTTGCGCAAAGGGCAGGCGGTTTCGATCCTTGGCACGACAACGGTGCGCTATGCGCTGGTCTATATTGCGACGATTATCGGGGGCGGCTGTGCGGCACCGCTGACGACTTCGGCGACCCCGAAACAGCTTGCTGCGATGATGGCGGACAGCGGCGCGGACATGTTGTTTATCGATTCTGCCAAGCGCACCGAATTACTCGAAAGCGGTGTCGAACTCCCTGACCTTAAACATATTATGCTCGACGCTGCTATGGATGATTGCCCGGCGCTGATGGACTGGATGGCGGCAGAAGGCGCGCAGCCAGCCACCCCAGATGTCGGGCCGGATGATCCCTACAATATCATCTATTCCAGCGGCACCACCGGAACGCCCAAGGGTATCGTCCATTCGCGGCTGATGCGCTGGCGGCAATCGGCGGTGGGCGAGCGCTCGGGCTATGGCGCAGAGGGCCAAGTGACGTTACTCTCTACGCCGCTCTATTCCAACACCACGCTGGGCCTGTTCAACCCGACTATCTGCTATGGCGGCACGGTGCTGCTGATGCGCAAATTTGATGTCGCCCGCTATTTGGAGCTGGCCGCGCAGCATCGTGTTACGCACACCATGCTGGTACCGGTGCAATATCAGCGGTTGATGGATTACCCCCAATTTGACGATTTCGATCTATCCTCATTCCAGCTCAAATATTGCACCAGCGCGCCATTTTCTGCCGAGCTCAAGGCCGAGGTGTTGCGCCGCTGGCCCGGCGGGCTGGTTGAGATTTATTCAATGACCGAGGGCGGGGTTGTCTGCCTGCTGATGGCGCATGAGCATCCCGACAAGCTGCATTCAGTGGGTGTCGCTTGGGGCGGCAGCGAAGTCATAACCATTGATGAGGAGGGCAACCAGTTACCGCCTGGCGAAATGGGTGAGCTGGTCGGGCGTTCCTCGACAATGATGAGCGGCTATCAGAACCAGCCGAAAAAGACCGAGGAAGCCAGCTGGTATGATGCAGACGGCAACCGATGGCAGCGCATGGGCGATATTGGCCGGGTCGATGAGGATGGATTTATAACGTTGATGGGCCGGTCCAAGGACATGATCATCTCCGGTGGTTTCAACATCTATCCGCGCGATCTTGAAGAAGCGCTGGTGGCGCAGCCGGGGGTCGCCGATGCTGCCGTTGTCGGCGTCTCGTCAGAGCGCTGGGGCGAGACGCCAGTGGGCTTTGTTGTTGCCGCGGCGGGTGAGGCGCTTGATCCGGATGCGTTACTGGCTGCGACTAACGCCGAGCTGGGCAAGACCCAGCGGCTTTCGGCGTTGCATGTGATTGATGAGCTGCCGCGTAGTCATATTGGCAAAATTCTTAAGACGGAATTGCGAGCGCGGCTAAAGGCTGGCTAGTCATCGCATCTTCATGTCCTTTTAGATAAGAGCTTACGCTTAAGGGGGAGTGATGATGCACAAAGCACTTACAGGTTTCTTGACCATTTTCGTGTTGCTTAACCTCTGCACCATGTCGCATGCCCGCGCGGAATCGACAGGTGACACCCGCATGGCGAATCCGTCTCTTACAGCAGAGATTGACGGTATTCAAAGCGCGGCAACAAGCAGCGATGCACTGCGATTTGAGCGGCTGGACTTTGATTTCACCATCTATGGCAGCATTGGCGAGGGTGAGATTACCGCGATTATCCGCAACGATAGCGATGACGGGCTGGAAGCAAAATTTGGATTGCAGTTGCCCGATGGTGCGGTGGTCACTGGTTACGCCATCGATTTGGCTTCGGACGAGTTTGCCAAGCGTGGGACACTTGTTGATGGAGTGTTGTTGGAAAAGAGCAAAGCCAAGTCTGCTTACGAGCGTCAAGTTCGAGGACGCATTGATCCGGGATTGGCGAACGTATCACGCGAAGGTTTTTTTGAGACCGTTATCTACCCCGTAAATCCGGATGACACGAGAACCCTAAGACTGCGCTTTGCATTTCCAGTCAGCGGAGTATCCGGTTTTCGTATGCCGGTTGAGACTGAATATAGCGTCAGCGAGTGGGCGGCAAAGATACGAATTTCCGGGATTGAAGAGGTGCCCGAGGCTTCTATTTTTGGCGAGAGTCTCGTGAGCCGGGATGAAAGCGCCAAAGATACTTTTCTGCTGACAACGAGTGGGACCAAGACCCATATCAGTGGTGAGATATGGGTGGCCCCACTTTCGATTGCTCCCGTCCTTGTATCCCGGCACAGAAATGGTGAGGAGTTTGTCCAGATAACCGGGGAGTATCGCGATGTAATCAGCGACGAGCAGCCGCTTGAGAGCGTCAAGATATATTGGGATAACAGCCGTTCCCGCGGCGAGGACAGGCTTGAGGAAGAAAGTCGGTTGCTGCAGCGCCTCGTTCAAAGCTTGGCAGCGCAGTCAATCGACTTGGTTTTGTTCAATAGCGAGCATCGGCGGGAATATGCTGTCCGTGATAGTGAGCATCTAGCATCTTTGTTGTCGGACATCGCATATATTGGGGCAAGCAGCTATGCAGCGCTGGACAGCGAAGAAAAAGCAAGCCTGTGTCTGATGTTTAGTGATGGGCAGGTTACAATTGACAGGGACGTAACCTTCGACCCTGATTGTAGGCTGCACGTAATCAGCAGTTCGCAATCGGCCAGTAAAGCGGTGCTGGCCAATTTGGCCAGTCAACATGGTGGCGGTTTCTTCACACTGCAGAATCCATCACAGATTGAGAGCATAGCTGAGCGGATTTTGTCTGACGCCCCCAATTTGACCAGAATCTCGAGTGCATCCGGTGAGCGGGAGCAGTTTGTTTCGCTAGAGTCCAAAACCGGGCATTGGTCAGCAATTGTAAAGCGAAAAGCGGATATCGCGCGGATAAGAGCGGGCAATGCGCGCCGCGCCTATGTCGAGGATGTGTCTTTGCTTTCGCAATCGCGCGCTTTTGACGGGGCAGGTGCCTTATGGGCCTTTAGTCAGCTACAACGGCGGGAGAATGATCCAGATCGCGAGAGCTATCTGGCCATGGCGAGGGCCTATTCTGTTGAGGCCCCAAGTCTATCCTTTCTGGTTCTGGAAGACCCCGCAGATTACGTTGGTAGCGATATAGAGCCGCCTAAATCCTACCCCGCAGACCTGATGCGTGACTTTGTTGAAGCAAGAAAAATAGCTGACAGCAATGCACGCAGTGACCAAAAGTATCACATTGATAGTCTAACGTCGCGATGGGCCGATCTGCTGGAATGGAGAGATAAGGATTTTAGTAAGGTTAGTGTAGACCAGTCTTTGGATGACGGTGAAGGTTCTGCTGAACGATCAGTGGAGTTTGCACGTGAATTGCCCCCCGCTCCGCCGCCTCCACCTGCACCTCCGCCCCCACCTCCACCATCATCTGAAGCTGCGAATGCTATTGACAACGAAGTTACAGTCACTGGGGCTGCCATTTCCCGCGAACAAGTCCAAGAAGCCCCAGTCGCTGTATCGGTTTCGAGCACGAACGTGGAAGCCGCAGAAGCTGATAGTAGTAATATCGTTATTGCCGGAGGGAACATAGCTACTGGCCAAGCAGCGAGAAGCGCAGAGCCTGCCTCGGTGTCTGTGGACATTGATTTGGCTTCGGTAGCTGACGATAAACCTTATATTCAGGCGCTTGCTGCGGAAACAGATGATTTCGATGCTGTGTTTGCCCGGCAGAATGAAGAATATGGTAGCGTTCCTTTATTCTATCTGGATGTCGCCCATTGGCTTTATGAAAGGGACCGTCCAGATGAGGCAATAGAGGTGTTGCTCTCGGCATTGGATTTGCCGACCGCCAATATCGAGACAGTCACCATCGTAGCTCACCGCTTGCAACGCTACGGCCAAATTGATCGTTCGATAGAACTGTTCAGCTACCTCGCCGCGATCCAGCCGGAAATTCCGCAGCCGAGGCGAAAACTTGCTCTGGCATTATTGTCGCGCGGCAAATCACAACAGATGCAGGAAGCTGCCAAAGACTATGACAATGCACTGTCGCTCTTGAATGACATCGCTATGTCCCCGGTGCCCGATGCTTATGAGGGTATTGACCTTATAGCGCTGGTAGAGGCCAATGCAGCACTGCCTGTCGCGTTACTGGCTGGTGCCAAGAACCCTTTGCCAGATAAGTTCACCAATCTGATTGATAGCGATGTGCGTGTTGTCATCGAATGGACTACGGACAATACAGATATTGACCTTTGGGTCGAAGAGCCAACCGGCCAACGCGCGTACTACGCTGAGAAGCTGACAGCAATTGGCGGGCATATGTCGAAAGATATGATTAGAGGCTATGGTCCTGAGGAATATATGCTCAGGCAGGCACGTAAGGGTGATTATGTTATTCGTGCCAATACTTTTCGCCCTGATCGTTTAAACCCCAATGGCGCTAGCATTCTCACTGCCTCGATCTTTCGCAATTTTGGCCGCGCTAACCAGAGTGAGGAGTCAATCGATTTCGAGATAAAGCGTGAAAGTAATGGTGAAGAACCCGTTATCGCCAAACTAACTGTTGACTGATGCTTGGCCAGAAACAGCGTGAATGGCCTCAATAGCAATCTCACTTCCAAGTCCTCCTCGTGTCGGGGAATTTTACACTCCTGCAGTCATTACAACGAGCGTTAACCTTTTGAATCCCCGAATCTCGCCATTTGACTCCTTCTGGCACGAGTCCTGCTTAACCTTTGTCATATCAAGAAGGTGGGACTGAACGGATGAAATATCTGTTCGCGATTTTAGGATCAAAAGGAAGAAAACCATGATCAAGACGATCATCAAAGGAGCGATGGCGGTGGCGGCGCTGCTGGCTGTGCCGCAAATGGCTTCGGCCAATGTCATTGAGTTCGATGCGAAAGACGCCAACAATAAGGGCAGTTGTTCGCATGGTCTTTGGACCGGCAACTACAATTCCGGTTGTAGCCGTCACTATTCGATGCAGGATGGTTCGCTGTTCACCGTCGATGAGCATAACCAGACCGCGACCTTCACCGGCAGTGCGATCAATAATAAGGGCGCCGTTGCGCAGATTGATCTGAGCTTTGGCGGTTTTCTCGAGACTATCGACGGAACCAACTTCATCTATAAAGCAGGCGGCGGGCCCTATAATCCGGGTACCGACACGCCGGATATTGATTTCTTTACCACCGGGTCGGGCACCATCACCATAGATGGCCGGGTGTTCACGCTTAATCCCAACGATCCCTTTGCCGGCAACACTGCCGTGCAAATCGGCCCGGGTGCCAATGACAAGAACAAGAATTTCGGCGCGTCAGCTTGGCTCAACATTCTCGACCCTTATGGTCATCCTCTGAGCAAGCATTGGGATTTCAATCTCAACCTGCATGAGCGCCCTGGCACACCGGTTCCTGCACCCGCTGGTCTTGGCCTGATGGCTCTGGGTTTGGCCGGTCTGGGCGTAGCTCTGCGCCGTCGCCGCCGGGAATATCGGCAGAACTGATATGCGATTGCAGTTCTTTATCTCCTAAAGAACGAGGGCGCTGAGGCATGCTTCAGCGCCTTTTGCACATCTGATGCATTGGTACCTGTGAATATTCAGCGCGAAACGGCTTTTTTCGGTATTTTTTAGTCTTTGATGATGTAGAAACGCCTAATGCCACGGCATTTGTCACTCTACCGCGTAATGATCGCAACGCTCGCTCTGCCGCTGGCCCTTGCCGGTTGCGGGATTGTGGAACAGGATCCACTCGAGGCTGGCAAGCAGGCCTTTGCCGAAAACAATTTCGCCGATGCGCGTATCCATTTGTTGAATGCGATCAAGGCGGAACCAACATCAGCCGAGGCCAATCTGTTGTTCGCGCGCACCTTGCTGGAACTTGGCGACGGATTGGGTGCGGAAAACGCCCTGTCCAAGGTCAAGGCCAGTGGGGACCTGTCCGATGATGCGCTGGTTCGCTTGCGCGCGCGTGCGAATATCCTGCAGGGAAAATATCGTGAGGCGCTGGATATGCTGGAGGCGGCACCGTCTGAGGGTCAGGCAGAATGGCATCGGCTGATGGCGCGGGCGCTGTTTGAAAGCGGCGATTTTACTGCGGCATCTACCCGGCTTTCTAACGGCTTGACCCTGCATGGCGATGATGCCGGGTTGCTGGCGCTGTCGGCGGCGCTGGCGATTGAGCAGGGCCGGGTCAGCGAGGCGCGCAGCCAGATCGCCAAGGCTCTCAAGGCCGAGCCGGACAATCTTGAGGCCCTGTTGATCCGCGGCCAGTTGGCACTGTTTGAGAATGATCTGGAGGCGGCAGAAGAGTCTTTTAGCGCGGCATTGCAAGCCTATCCCGACTCTGTTTTTCCGCTGATCAGCATGGCCGCGATCCAGGCGGATAATCAGGATTATGATGCGGCTCTCGACTATCTTGACCGGGCCGATGCCATGGCCAATGTGCAGCCGGTTTCGGTCTATCTGCGCGCGCGCATCGCGTTCGCCCAGGATGATGTGCAGACCGCCTATAATCTGATGCAGGAAACGGGCGATGTGTTGGATGACCATCCGCCATCGGTGTTGCTCAGCGGCGAGATTGCCATCCGCCAGGGCAATTTCAATCAGGCGGAGCAAAGGCTGTCGCGCTTTGTCAAACTCTTCCCCAATCATACCAAGGGCGCGTTTCTGCTTGCCGAAGCGCGCGAGAAGCAGGGCGATGCCAAAGGCGCGCTGCAGGCGGTGCGGCAGGTGATTGATCGCGCCGATGTTGACCCGCAACTGCTCGGCTATGCCGCTAAACTGGCAGGCAAGGCGGGCGATGATGACCTGTCCGCACGTCTGGAACGTCGGGCCGAGGTGCCCAAGCTCGACAATCTGGGCGAGCAACTGATTGCGGCGCAAGCTGCTTTGGCAGAGGGCCGGCCCAATGACGCGTTGACCATCTATGAAGCGCTGATTGGCAAGGGCATGGCCGATAATGCGTTGGTGCGTAACAATGCAGCGCAGGCAGCATTGCAGGCGAACAACAACAAACGCGCATTGAACCATGCGCGGGCTGCGATGGACCTCGCCCCCGATGATCCGGCGGTTCAGGATACGCTCGCCTGGGTCATGCTCAACAGCGGTGGTGACAAGGTGGAGGCACTGGAGCTGCTGCGCTCCGCTTCCATGGCCAAGCCCGCTGATATGGAAATTCGCTGGCATCTGGCGCAGGCGTTGATCGCCAATAAGCAGAACGCCGCGGCCAAGCGCGAGATTGAGGTCATTCTGCCTTTCGTTCGCCCCGAACAGCGCAACCGGCTGGAGCAAGTCGCCGCCTCGCTCTGATTTGAGCATCTTATCGATGCGTGGATCGCTTAGGAAGTATTCCGTTCGTGTCGAGCGTAGTCGAGACATAGCCCTCCACTTGCTAGGGCCGCTCGACTTCGCTCGAGGCGAACGGGTAAAGTAGGTTCTGCACGGTGTGGTGTTGCGGCCACTGGACTCGGCCCGCGCGCGAAACTATCGCTGTCGCCATGACCATATCTCCCGGCGAATCCATCCTTATCATCGATTTTGGCAGTCAGGTAACGCAGCTCATCGCGCGGCGCGTGCGAGAGGCCGGCGTTTACAGCGAAATTGCCCCTTTCAATAGCGCAGAAGCGGCGTTTGAGCGGATGAAACCCAAAGGCGTTATCCTCTCCGGCGGTCCGGCATCGGTGACCGAAGAAGGCGCGCCCGATATCCCTGATGCGGTGCTGGACAGCGGCGTGCCTTTGTTCGGCATCTGCTATGGCCAGCAGGCGCTGACCAAGAAACTGGGCGGTAGCGTCGAGGGTGGCGAGACCGGCGAATTTGGCCGCGCTTTCCTTGATGTCGCCGAGGATTGCACGTTGTTCTCTGGTCTGTGGAAGCCGAATGAAAAGCATCAGGTGTGGATGAGCCATGGCGACAAGGTGACCGCGCTCGCCCCCGGTTTTTCGGTGGTCGCCACCTCAGAAGGAGCGCCCTATGCGGTGATCGCCAATGAGCAGAAGCGCTATTATGGCATGCAGTTCCACCCCGAGGTGGTGCACACGCCCGATGGCGGCAAGCTGATCGCCAATTTCGTCCGTCATGTCTGTGGCTGTTCGGGCGACTGGACCATGGCCGAGTTCAAAAAGACCAAGATCGCCGAAATTCGCGAGCAGGTCGGCGATGGCAAGGTTATCTGCGGTCTGTCCGGCGGCGTCGACAGCGCGGTGGCTGCGGTGCTGATCCATGAGGCGATTGGCGACCAGCTGACCTGTGTCTTTGTCGATCATGGCCTGATGCGCATGGGCGAGGCGGATCAGGTCGTCAGCCTCTTTCGCGGCAGCTATAATATTCCGCTGGTGCATGTCGAGGCGGAGACGCTGTTCCTCGGCGGGCTGAAAGGCGAGACCGACCCGGAAAAGAAGCGCAAATTTATCGGCAAAACCTTTATTGATGTGTTTGAAGAAGAAGCAAAGAAGATCGGCGGCGCGGCGTTTCTGGCGCAGGGGACGCTTTACCCTGATGTTATCGAGAGCGTGTCCTTCACCGGCGGACCGAGCGTCACCATCAAGAGCCACCACAATGTCGGTGGCCTGCCCGAGCGGATGAATATGGAACTGGTAGAGCCACTGCGCGAACTGTTCAAGGACGAGGTACGCGATCTCGGGCGTGAGCTGGGCTTACCCGATGTGTTTGTCGGCCGCCATCCTTTCCCGGGACCGGGCCTCGCCATCCGCATCCCTGGCGAAGTCACCCGCGAACGCTGCGAGATTTTGCGCAAGGCTGATGCCATCTATCTCGAGGAAATCCGCAATGCCGGATTGTACGACGCGATCTGGCAGGCTTTCGCCGTGCTGCTCCCGGTCAAAACCGTCGGCGTCATGGGCGATGGCCGCACCTATGACAGCGTCTGCGGCTTGCGCGCCGTCACCAGCACCGACGGCATGACCGCCGATGTCTACCCCTTCGACGCTGCCTTCCTGACCCGCGTGGCGACACGGATTGTCAATGAGGTGAAGGGGATTAACCGGGTGGTCTATGATTATACCAGCAAGCCGCCGGGTACTATTGAATGGGAGTGAGGCAAGCGTCGCTTGAAGACTGTGAGGCCGTAGTTGCCTTGTGGGAGTCTTGCGCTTTAACCCGCCCTTGGAACGATGCAGAAAGCGACTTTAAACAAGCTGTTGTGGGCAAGACATCGGATGTTCTTATCCTGGAAGGAAATGAGCAGATGGTGGCTTCGGCGATGGTTGGTTTTGATGGGCACCGGGGATGGGTCTATTATCTGGCCGTAGAGCCGTCACGTCAGAAAGGCGGGTTAGGACGCCAGATCATGTCTGCCGCAGAGGAATATCTGCGCGAACAAGGTGCGGCCAAAATCCAATTGATGGTTCGCAGCGAAAATAGCAGTGCCTGTGCGTTCTATAAATCGCTGGGCTATGAGCAGCAGCCGGTGTTGACCTTTGGGCGGAGGCTAGAACCCTAGAATTATGCAACTGGACTTGCTTATCGACCTGCATATTGGAGGCTATCGCCAAGGGCCGGGCGGTGATGATGTGACACGGCGCGCCATTGGCTTATCTGGCTTGAAGGAGAAGCAGGGGCTGCATATCGCCGACATCGGTTGCGGCACGGGCGCATCAACGCTGGTGCTGGCACAGGAACTTGATGCACATATAGAGGCGGTCGATTTCTTGCCGCCATTTCTCGAAAAGCTGGAAGCTGAGGCGCAAAAGCAGGACCTTTCCGAGCGCATTACGACCCATGCCATTTCCATGGATGCTTTGCCTTTTGCGGACACCTCGCTTGATGCCATCTGGTCCGAGGGCGCGATCTACAATATCGGTTTTGAAAATGGCGTCCGCGCTTGGCGACAGTATCTCAAGCCCGGCGGCATATTGGCGGTGTCCGAGCTAACCTGGCTCACCGATGAGCGTCCCGCCGAGCTGGACCAGCACTGGGCAGAAGAATACCCTGAAGTCGCCACCGCATCAGCAAAAATGGCGATCCTTGAAGCCAATGGCTATACACCCATCGGCTATTTCCCGTTGCCGCCGCATTGCTGGCTCGACAATTACTATCGCCCGATGCAGGCGCGCTTTGCCGATTTTCTGGCGCGGCATGATCAATCGGATGCAGCGCAGTCGATTGTCGCCGCAGAGGAAAAAGAGATTGCGCTGTATGAGCGTTTTGCATCCTATGTCAGCTATGGGTTCTATGTCGCTGCCAAGCTGTAGCGACTTGGTCAAGCAGCTTGGCCATGCTATATTGACCCTATTATGACGATCCACGTAAACATCGGAGAAGCCAAAACGCGGCTTTCAGAACTCATCGCCGCTGCGCTGCGCGGGGAAGAGGTTGTGCTGAACAAGGCAGGACGTCCGGTGGCGCGTATCGTGGCTGATGCGGATGCCAGTGCGATAGAGCGTGAAGCGATTGCCGCAAAGCGCGCTTCAGCCATAGGGTCTCTCGCCGAGAAATATGCGCATCTGCCTGATGAGGCATTCGACATTCCGCCTTCTATGACCGATGAGGAATATGAAGAGCGCATAAAGCGCAAATTTGGCTAACCATTTTGCTGCTGCTTGATACGCATATTCTGGTGTGGCTGGTCGCACGTGACAAAAGGTTGACCCAACAACAGATCGACGCCGTTACAGATCCGGATAATCTGCTGTTTGTAAGCGCGGTCATTGCTTATGAATATACCCATTTGCACAACAGCGATCGCCTGCCGATTGAGGAAACGCTTACCGATTTGCAGAGAATTCTCGGCTTTGAGATCATAAACCTGCCGGCAAATAGCTGGCAGGCTATCGATACTATGCCGATGATCCATCGTGACCCTATTGATAGGATGCTGATTGGGCATGCGCTGACTGAGGACATGACTGTGATCACTGCCGATCATCATATTAAGCAATATCCGGTGCAGGTTATCTGAGTGCAACTCGATCTCGGCCCTGATCCGCGCACTGCTGAGCTACAGCAATTGCACGACATGCTGATCGGGCATTTTGGTAGGGTAATCCGCCCGCCCGACAAACGCCGCGATCCGGTATGGACGCTGGTACAGGGCGTCATCGGCGCGCGGACCAAGACGCAATATTCCAATGCTTCGGCCGACAATATGCTCGCCAAATATGGTTCTTGGGAGGCGGTGGCGGAGGTCCGCCATGAAGAACTGACCGAGATGCTTTCCACCGCGACCTATCCGTCGCTAATGGCCGAGCGGCTCAAGGCTTGCCTGCAGGCGATTATCGCCGAACGCGGGCGGGTGACGCTTGATCATCTCCACAATCTGCCCACCGACGAAGCGATGGCCTGGCTCGAGACGCTGCCCGGTGTCGCGCGCAAAATCAGTGCCGGGGTGATGAACGCCAGCACCTTTAACCGCAGCGCGCTGGTGATCGATACCAATCACCGCCGTGTGATCCAGCGCATGGGGCTGGTGCCGCCCAAGGCCGATACCCGCCGCGCCTATGACCAGTTGATGCCGCTATTGCCGCAGGACTGGGCTCCGGCGGATGTCGATGAGCACCATCTGCTGGTCAAGCGCGTCGGCCAACAATTCTGCCGCCCCAGCCATATGGCCTGCCCATCTTGCCCGGCGCGGCCTTTGTGCAAGACAGCGCAGAATGCGGGCTGACCGAATTTTACGATATTCTCTTATGGTTTAGCCATTTTTTACGCTCTTCGTGCATGGGATAGCGTATGAAAATGCAGCATGATTTTAATCGCGCAGGGGACCGGGCAAAGCCGATGAGCACTATGGGTAGTCTTGCGCGTGATACTAAGCGCGCCATTGGCAATATGCTGCATGCGCGATTGATGCAGCCGGGGCATCGGCAATTCTATCTGGCGCAGGTGGCGGATCATGGTCGCAATGCGGCGATGGGTTATAGTGACGAGGACCATCTGCGCGCGGCGGCGGACTGGCTAAGGGCAGCGCAGGACAGCCAGAGCGATGGCGGTTTTTCCGGGCGCTATAAGCTGGATAAGGGCTGGACATCCTCTTATCCTGAAACCACTGGTTATCTGATTCCGACCTGTTTGGCGCTGGCTGAGCGGTTGAGCGAACCGGAATGGGGAGAGCGTGCCGCGCGGGCAATGGAGTTTCTGCTCGGGCTGCAATTGGAAAATGGGGCTTTTCCCGGCGGCGAGGTGGCAGAGAACACTGTCGAACCATCGCCCTTCAACACCGCGCAGATTTTGAACGGCCTGAATATCTGGGCTGCTGAAAAGAAAGACGCAGATGCACGAAGCGCTGCGGAACGTGCGGCGGCTTGGCTGGTCTCGGTGCAGGATGATGACGGTGCGTTTCGCCAGCATTTCTATCTCAACCAGCCCTCGGCCTATGCCGCGCATCTCTCCTGCTGGCTTGCCGAATATGGCGTGCTGTTTGATGACAAAGCGGCACGCAAAGCAGCGGAAAAGCATCTTGATTGGGTGCTGGCGCTGCAAGACAAGGATACCGGCTTTTTCGCGCGCTCGGGCTTTTATGGCGCCGATCATGACAATGGCACTGCGGTCACCCACACCATTGCCTATACCATCTGGGGCGTGTTGCTGAATGGCCTGCTGCTGGGGCGTGAGGATGCGGTTGATGCGGCAGAGCTGGCGGCGGCAAAGATTATGGAGCGGATGGAAATCCTCAAATTCCTGCCCGGTCGGTTAAACAGCCGCTGGCGCATTGATGAGCGCGCGCAATGCCTCACAGGCAACGCACAAATGGCGCTGATCTGGCTGCGACTCTATGACGAGCGTGGTGATCTACGCTTCGTCAACGCCGCCTGCCGCGCAATTGATCTAGTGAAACAGGCGCAGCCGATGGACAATCCCAATCCGGGTCTGCGGGGCGGCGTGGCCGGGTCTTTCCCGGTCTGGGGCGGCTATATTTTCCATGCCGTGCCCAATTGGGCGGCGAAATTCTTTATCGATGCATTGATGCATAAAGAGCGGGTGCTGACCGCGCTGGAGAATGGCTGAGGCAATGCGGATATTCCTGCTCAGCCATGATCGCGCCAAACGCGGCAGCACCGTAGCTATGGCCCTGCAACGCCATGGCGTAACGCCCACCGGCTTTGTGTTTGAGGCCTATCGCCCGCCAAAGCTGCGCCGCCGGATCGCGCGGCGCTTGGCGGAGCAGGGGATACCGGTGCTGGCTCCCAAAACGCAGGCTAAGGCAGACGGCCAGGACAACGCTGCGCCCGATCCTTATGCCGATATATTACCGGCAGCCGAATATGCTGGACAAGAAGGCATAAGCGCTACGCAAGTGGCTGATCTGACATCGCCTGAAAGCCTTGAAGCCTTACGTGCTTTGGAGCCGGACCTGTTTATCCATGCCGGAGCCGGAATATTGCGCGCGCCGCTGCTCGCTATTCCAAAGCTGGGCACAATGAATGCCCATATGGGTCTGCTACCACGCTATCGCGGCATGAATGTCGCCGAGTGGAGTGTGCTGGAAGGGCAGCAGGTGGGCTGCACCGTGCATCTGCTCGATCCGGGCATTGATACCGGCGATATTATCGCCACGCGCAATGTGGATGTTGCGGATTGCGATTCCATCACCGCGTTGCGGGCAAAGATGGACCGGGCCCAGCTCGATTTTCTTGGCCAGACGGTGAAGACCATCACCGAGACTGGAGAATTGCCGCCACACCATCCGCAGCAGGAAGCCGATGGCCGGCAATATTTCGCGATGCATGCGGATCTGAAACGGGTATTGGAAAAACGTCTGGCAAAATAGGACATCCAAGTCCTTCGCTTTTCAATCCTCGGTCTTCGCCATTTGAGACAGCGCTAATCTCGATGGATTTTGAGCCAAAAAATCGATGATAGAAGATGCCGTTTCTTCAGGTGAGATTTGGCTCGTATTGACCTCAATATCATAGACCATATCTTTGTGAACAATATCAAATTGCCCACGCGCCTGACCAATGACCCGGTCACCGCGCTCCTTTTCCCGGCGTTCCAACTCGGCCAGATCGCAATGCACACCGACCAGCGTAACATCCAAGCCTTTGAGCACTTGCCCCCAATCCTTGCGCAGCTCGGGCGTTAGAATAACCTCATCGAGAATCAGGTTTACGCCGCTTTGGGCAATTGCCGCTGCTGCGCGATGGTGCGCTTTGAGGGTTGCCAGCCCGAAAGCTCCGAAATTCAATCGAACAAGGCCCCTGTCATCACGGTCAAAGAAGAAACCTTCCGGATTGTTATGTGATCTTTGAGGGAGTGATGCGAATGCATCATCGATTCCCAAGAGAAGATAAGGTTCGTCTATCTGTTCCTGCAATGCTTTGGCCAAGCTGGACTTTCCAGCCGAGGTGCATCCGTTGAGGAAAATGATAGCCATTTGCAGATGCTTCCTTTCCTCATTCTCCAAGATAGATGGAGCAGTTTAGCGAATATGCCAAAGCCTGCCTATTACAGATGACAGTCCTTTGGCGATCTCCTATCGTTTGTAAAAACACAAACAGAGGACGCCATAAATGAAAGCCATACAACTCCACGCGCCTGCATCACTAGACAATTTGAAGCTCGCCGAACTGCCTAAACCAGCCGCACCGGGGCCCGGAGAAATTAGCGTAAGAGTCCGCGCCAGCAGCCTGAATTACCATGATTATGCCGTGGTCAAAGGCATGTTGCCGACACAGGACAAGCGTATCCCTATGTCTGATGGTGCGGGCGAAGTGACGGCGGTGGGTGAGGGCGTTACAGGCTTTGCCGTTGGCGATCAGGTGGTTTCCACCTTCTTCCCCGATTGGCTCGATGGCATCCCGCCTGCCAATGGCTTTCAGCGCGTGCCGGGTGATGGCATTGATGGCTATGCCTGCGAGATGGTCACCGCCCCGGCGACATCCTTTACCCATGTTCCGAAAGGTTACACCCCCGCCGAAGCGGCGACGCTGACCTGTGCCGGATTGACGGCGTGGCGGGCTTTGTTTGTCGATAATGCCATCAAGCCGGGCGACACGGTGCTGGTGCAAGGCAGTGGCGGTGTCTCGGTGTTTGCGCTTCAATTCGCCAAAATGGCGGGCGCTGAGGTGATTGCGACGTCTTCCTCCGATGCCAAGCTGGAGCGGCTGGGTTCGCTCGGCGCTGATCATCTGATCAACTATCGCGAGACCGAAGCCTGGGGCGCCAAGGCGATGGAGCTTACCCAAGGCAGGGGTGTGGATTGCGTCGTCGAGATTGGTGGTCCCGGGACACTCGGTCAGTCAATGATGGCAGCCCGGATTGGCGGGCATATCGCCCTCATCGGTGTGCTCACCGGCTTTGCCGGGCCGGTGCAGACCGGGCTGTTAATGGCCAAGAATATCCGCTTGCAGGGGCTTACCGTAGGCTCGCGCCAGCATCAGCTCGATATGATCGAGGCGATTGAGGCCAATGGCATCAAGCCGGTGCTCGACAAGCATTTCCCGCTGGCGGAACTGGCCGATGCCTTCCGGCATCAGGAATCGCGCGCGCATTTCGGCAAGATTATCGTGGATATTTAATCGGCTAGGACGGGTATATGACATTTATTGCGAAAATCCTGCTGCTCGGTTCGGGCGAGTTGGGTCGTGAATTCGTGATCTCGGCCAAGCGGCTGGGTTGTTATGTGATTGCCTGCGACAGCTATGCAGCCGCCCCTGCGATGCAGGTGGCGGATGAGGCGGAAGTCTTTTCCATGCTCGATGGCGATGCGTTGCGCGCGACCATCGAAAAGCATCAGCCGGATTATATCGTGCCGGAGATTGAGGCGATCCGAACTGAGATACTCGCCGAGGTGGAAGCGGACGGCTTTACCGTCGTACCCTCGGCGCGTGCGGCGCAGCTGACCATGAACCGTGATGCCATTCGCGATCTGGCGGCGCGCGAATTGGGGCTGGTGACATCGCGCTATGATTATGCCGAGAGCAAAGAGGAACTGCGCGCGGTGGCTGAGCAGATCGGCGCGCCTTTGGTGGTGAAGCCGGTTATGTCGTCATCAGGCAAGGGGCAGAGTACGGTGCGCGATCTCGCCGAGATTGACGCCGCCTGGGACTATGCCGCCAGCGGTATGCGCGGTGACAGGGTGCGGGTAATTGCCGAGCAGTTTATCGATTTTGATTATGAGATTACGCTGCTCACCATCGCGGCGAAGGACGGCGTGCATTTCTGCCCGCCCATTGGCCATCGACAGGAGCGTGGTGATTATCGCGAAAGCTGGCAACCGGCTGCGATGTCGGCAGTGGCGCTGGAGCAGGCACAGGCTATGGCCGCGAAAATCGTTACCGAATTAGGTGGCAATGGCCTGTTCGGCGTCGAGTTTTTCGTCAAAGGCGACACAGTGATCTTCTCCGAACTGTCGCCGCGCCCGCATGATACCGGTATGGTGACTCTGGTCTCACAGGATTTGAGCGAGTTTGATCTCCATGCACGCGCTATTCTCGGCCTGCCGATCCCGCCGATAGAGGTGAAAGGCGCTGCCGCCAGTGCGGTGATATTGGCGGATCGCGATTCCGAGGCCTTTCACTTTACCGGGTTGGATCAGGCACTGCGCGTTGCCGAAGATACTGCTGCGCATGTGGATATCCGCCTGTTCGGCAAGCCGGTTACGCGGCATTATCGCCGCATGGGCGTGGCTCTGGTGCGGGTTGATGAGGCGGATGTGGCAGAGGCGCGACGTATCGCGGTCAAAGCTGCTGACAGTATTTCTATCGTTTATTCCTGACGCTATTAGAGAGTTAATGTATCCGTTCGTGTCGAGCGTAGTCGAGACACAAGCCCCAAGCAAAGGCCTCTCGACTTCGCTCGAGGCGAACGGGAAAAGTGTCTTTAGTCCTTGCGTTCCGCCCTTAGCGCCGCATCGGCGGCCATCAGTCCGCCATGCATCGCGCCCGAATAGCCTCCGGAAACGGTATAGGCCGAACTGAGCCATAAACCCTTAATCGCGGTTTGTGCGTTCGGGCGACTGCCAAACAGGCGCGATACGGTGGGGCGGAAGCCATAGACTTCGCCTCCCGGGGTGCCCAGGCGGTTGTGCATGGTGCGCGCGGTGGCGATTTCCGAATGCGCAATGGCATCGGCAATGCCCGGATAATGGCGATTCAGGTCGGTAATCAGAAAATCGATCCAGTTTTTGCGCCGCGCCATTTCGCTCGCTTCATCCAGATCGGCCCACCATTCCAGCTTGTCGACTCCGGCAAGCGTGACATGATGCAGGTCACCCGGCTTGGCCAGACCGGTATTCAACCGGCCATAATCGGCGACAATATAGGGCGGGACTGCTTCCGGGTCTCCGGCAAAGGCCTTTGCGGCCTCTGCATAGTCGCAATAGCGGGTCATGCGCTCGGGATAGATAAAGGTGGAGTATGCTGACACGCCAAAATCCTCAGCCGGTCGGTTAAGGCCCAGCGACAGGCTGAACAGCGATATGGAAGGCTCGTTCTTCGCATAACGTTCGGCAAAATCCGCGCTCTGCTCTTCTGGCAGCATAGCGGCAAGCGTCTGAGGGGCCGTACCGCCGAAAATGATTGGCGCATGCACTTCAAACATATCGCCATTGCTGTTTTCATAGGCAACGCCGCAAGCCGCGCCGTCCGAATCAAGCAAGATGTTTTTGACCGTCACATTGTGCCGTGCCTCTCCCTCGGCAGCGCGGATTCTCTTCATCAATGCACGGGTCAGTGCCTGCGATCCGCCGCGAAAGCTGTAGGAGCCGGTTTCAACATAGCGGGCATAGATGGCGGCATAGGCGAAATAGCTCATCACCTCCGGATCATTGTCAAAATAGGGCAGCACCGCCCCTAGCGCGAATTTGGGTGCTTCGCTGGAGTGAAACATCGCGTCGAACCGGTCGGAGATAGTGCGGCGGACATTGCCGATCATGGCAAAGAGCTGACCCGAAAAGAGCAGGCTGAGCAGCACCGAAGGCCCGCGCGATCCCATGGCTTCGAGTTCGCTGGTGCCGAGATAGAGCTGACGCAGTTCGTCGAAATAGCTTTCAAGGGCAGGAGCATCGTCGGGCAGGGCGGTTTGCAAGGCCAGCGCCGCCTTGGTCAGCCCGTGCGGCACGCGGATTGGTTCTGCCAAAGGACCGCCGCGCACTTCGTAAAAGATATCGGTCTCGATCGGGTCGACCGTGTCGCTGAGGCCGAGTCGCTGAAACACTCCATCGGGATTGAACACAGTATCGCCATCGGTTTCATGCAGCGAGGCTTCCATGGTGAGATTGCCATGGCGATAAACCGTTGCCGCGCCGCCAAAATTGGCGAGCCGCTCGAGCACCAGCACCTGTTTGCCTTGATTGGCGAGAGCGGCCGCGGCCGACAGCGAGCCCAAACCCGATCCGATGGTTATGGCATCCCAATTCTTGCGTTCGCTCATGCATGGTCTCCGGTGAATCAGAAGATCGAATTCATAAGCGCGTCATATGACGTCTTGATTAAGCCCATCATTGATATGGATCATTGTCCTGGATGCCGCGGCTAAAGCGCGAAAAACAGGCCTATCGAGACATTGTGATTCACCTGATTATCGGGTCCGGGCGGATTGAGGATGTTGTTGAGATACCCCGCCTCGATCCGGGCACTATCGGACAGCCTGAACGCCCCACCGACAAATAGGCGGTTCTGATCAAATCCGCCTTGATGTACCCCGGTTGCATCGTTGAGATTGAAGAACAATTCATCCCAGACAATCAGGGAAACATCGCCATTACCAATCGGCTTGGCCCAGCGTATTTGTTGCCGAAAGCGCCAACCGGTCTCGCTATCGCCGCCGCGAAAACGCTGTTCCAGCCGCGTTCTGCCGCCAACCTGTCCACCGGCAATCTCTGTGATGCGATAAGTAGCTTGCTGCCAAAACCGTTGTTCCTCAATGTCATCGCCTAACTCGGGCCGGGCAATGACATCGGCATAGCCCATCCATAGATCAAGCCCATCGGCGACGCGCCAGCCCAGGCCGGGCCGGAAGATAGTGACGCCGAGATCGCTGGCATCATCGCGAAAACGGGCATGACCATCGAACCACAACAGCAATTTGGAGTCCTTCTCGACAGGGCCAGCGACGCTGATGGCAGTCCAACCCTGGCGGTCGCTGTCCTGTATGGCGCGCGGAGGTTCAGGCGCGGGCTGGTCTTGGGCGACGGCGGCGTGATGATTGAACGCGGCGGTGGCCAACAGCATCAGCGATATACAGGTTCGGATCATGCTGCCTTTGGTGCACAGGCCACGCAAAAAGTCCAGTGTGAACACACCCAGCCGTAGCCGCATAGTCTCTGGTTTTGGCGGCATCCCGAAAAAATGTCCTGTCAGCATGGATTTCCTTTGCTAAGGGAGCCGCCAATTCTGAAAAATTCCCCCAGAAGGATTCGTCTATGACCCCGACTCTCTATGGCATTGCCAATTGCGACACGATCAAGAAAGCGCGCAAATGGCTGGAGCGCAATGATGTGAACTATGTGTTTCACGATTATAAGAAATCAGGTGTCACCACCGATATGCTGACCGACTGGGCGCTGGAGCTGGGCGATTGGGAGCCATTGCTTAACCGTCGCGGCACCACTTTCAAGAATCTGCCCGATGTTGCGAAAGAGAATATCAACGAAAACATTGCTCTGGCGCTGATGGTTGAGAATCCCTCGATGATCAAGCGCCCGGTTCTGGCCTGGGATGGCGGCGTTATGGTCGGTTTCAAGAGCACCGATTATGAGGCTGCGCTGCTGTGAGTGATTTCGGCTCCATCCGCATCCGGGCCGAGCATACCGGAGCGTTTGAGACGCCGATTATCTATTCCAGGTTTCAGGACTGTAACGCGTTGTGCGACGCGCTGAAAGCCAGCATAGCCGAGCGCCGGGCGACGGCGGAGAATATGCCGCGCTCCAATGTCGGTGGCTGGCATTCTGATACCAAGATGCTCGATTGGGGCGGCGAGGCGGCAGGCTTTGTCGCCGAAAAAGCACTGGCTCTGGCTAAACGGATTACCGGGCTCGACAAGGGCGATCCGGCACAGTTGGATTGGTCGATTTATATGTGGGCCAATGTCCTGCCATCCGGTGGCCTCAACACCGCGCATGTTCATCCGGCGCAGCTTTGGGCGGCAGTATTCTATGTCGATCAGGGCGATGTCGGTGAGGATCTGGGTGGCGAACTGGTGCTCGAAGACCCGCGCTTTCCCATGACCCATATGCGGATGAACAGCCTCAGGGTGCTGGGACTGGATGGTAATCCGCAAAATGGCGAAATGCGCCTGCGACCCAATAGCGGCGATCTGGTGCTGTTTCCGGCATGGTTGCGTCACTCGGTGCGGCCTTATCATGGCGAGCGTGAACGCATCTCGCTGGCTATGAATATCGATGCGAGAATGCCTGGTAATTAGCAATAGAGGAGAGAGATATGGCCAAGGCAATATGGAATGGCGCGGTGATCGCCGAGAGTGACGATATCGTCACAGTTGAGAATAACGCCTATTTTCCGCGTTCTGCCGTTGCCGACGCTTATCTCAAGCATAGCAGCACCACCAGCGTCTGCCGGTGGAAAGGCACCGCCTCCTATTTCACCCTGGTGGTCGATGGCGAAGAGAACCCCGATGCCGCCTGGTATTATCCCGAGCCGAAAGACGCAGCGGCGGAAATCAAGGACCGGGTCGCCTTCTGGCGTGGCGTCGAAGTCACAGGCTGATTTCCAAGATCAGCATTTACACCAAATTGTCATAAAGCCGCTGGCCTGTCCCAGCTTTTCCGCTTAAAGCAAGGCCCAAGCGGAAAAATACGGGGAGATACGCATGGCGGGCCCAGCCGGCGTTGGACATACTGAAAATTGGTCATCGCGCTTCGCCTTTGTCATGGCAGCGGTCGGATCGGCTGTAGGACTTGGCAATCTGGTGCGGTTTCCCGCTGAAGCTGGCTCCAATGGCGGCGGTGCTTTTGTTATCTTCTATATCTTCTGCGTCGTGATGATCGGCCTGCCGGTGTTGTTGGCGGAAACCGTGATCGGCCGTTATGGTAAATCGTCAGCGGTGGATAGCGTCAGCAAGCTGGCACGGGCATCGGGCAGATCGCCCTTATGGGCCGCGGCGGCCTTTGTCGGTATGTTGGGGGCTTATTTTATCCTCACCTACTATTCGGTGATTGGCGGCTGGGTGGTCTATTTTGCCGGCGTGTTTGTCGACGATATGGCCAGCGCCGTTTCGGGCGGCACCTTGACGCAAGGGGCCTTTGCCGGACAGAATAGCGAAGATGTCGCCTCCATGCTGGGCACGCTGCATGGCAATGCCGAGATGATGGTTGCTATGCATGCGCTGTTTATGGCGATTACCATTTTTGTTGTCGCGCGCGGCGTGACCGGCGGCATTGAGAAGGTCGCGGTGTGGCTGATGCCAACCTTCTTCCTGCTGTTTCTGGCGATTACCGTCTATTCCATGCTGACCGGCGCCTTTACCGAGACACTAAGCTTTCTGTTCTCGTTTGAACCGTCGCGATTGCTCGATCCGAATGTGATGCTGTCGGCATTGGGGCAGGCGTTGTTCTCACTGTCATTGGGCTCGGCTTTGATGATCACCTATGGTGCTTATGCTTCTGCCGACACCGACCTTGCCAAGACGTCGGGCATGATTGGCTCTGCCGATACTTCGGTGGCGATCATTGCAGGGCTGGCGATTTTCCCGATCGTGTTTGCCGCGATGACGCCCGACCTGTTGGCGGAGGTGCTGAGCGGTGAGAAACCGGTGCCGCAGGGGCTGGGTCTGATGTTCAGCACCTTGCCGGTGTCGTTCCAGACCATGCCGGGCGGCTCGCTGATTGGCTTGCTGTTCTTTGTTATGGTGTTCTTCGCCGCTTTGACCAGCTCGGTGGCGCTGCTTGAAGCCTCGGTAAGCTGGGCCTCGCGGCAATTTAATATAAGCCGCAGCATGACGGCGGTTGTGCTTGGACTTATGGCCTTTGCTATTGGCGCCGTTGCCAGCTTTTCTTTCAACACATTGGCAGACTTTAAGCCGCTGCCCTTTGGTATCTTCGACGGGCTGGAACTGTTCAGCATTTTGGATACCGTTACCGGCAAGATCATGCTGCCGGTGTCTGCACTGCTGGTTGCGATTTTTGTCGGCTGGATTGCCGATAAGCGGATCATCAACGCGCAGAACGGCTTGAGCGGTGGCACACTTGCTTTGTGGCGCTTCCTGATCGCCTGGCTGTGCCCATTGGTTATTGCGGCCATCTTATTCTTTGGCCTGTTCCCGAATCTTATCAAGGGCTAGGGTCCTGGCCCTAAGCATCGTCGTCGGCAAGGAGACGATCAGCGATGAAATTCCTGTTTCAGATGTGTCTGGCGGCTATATGTGCCGTAGCTGGCGTCATCACCATCACGGATAGCGAGGCAAGGGAAGGTGAGACCATGCAGCCATTGCGACCGGTAATCATCATTGCCCATCGCGGCGCATCGGGCGAGCGGCCGGAGCATACGCTGGCCAGCTATGAACGCGCGATCAATCAGGGTGCGGACTTTGTCGAGCCTGATCTTGTGCTGACCAAGGACGGGGTTTTGGTCGCGCGGCATGAGAATGAGATTTCCGGCACCACCGATGTTGCCGACCATCCCGAATTTGCCGACCGGAGAACGCGCAAGCTGATTGACGGCGAAGAGGTCAATGGCTGGTTTACCGAGGACTTTACCCTTGCCGAACTGAAGACCCTGCGTACCCGCGAACGCCTGGCGCAGTTGCGCCCGGACAATGCCCGTTTCGATGGCCTGTACACCATTCCGACACTGGCGGAGATTATCCAGCTGGTGCGCGCCAAAGAGGCCGAGATGGGTCGGGTAATCGGGATTTATCCCGAGACCAAGCACCCGAGCTATTTTGCCTCTATCGGGCTGTCCTTTGACGAGGTGCTGGTCAAGCAACTGCACAAAGCGGGATATCGCGGCGCCGACGCGCCTGTCTATATTCAGAGCTTCGAGGTTGAGAATCTCAAGCGACTTGATGGCATGACCGATCTGCCGCTGATCCAGCTTGTCGCCGAGCAGCGCGGCCCTGTTGATGGCAAGGGGTTGCAATATGCCGATATGGTCAAACCGGCAGGTTTGAAGCAGATTGCCAGCTATGCCGATGGCATCGGGCCGCAAAAGACGATGGTGATTCCGCTCGACCGCGATGGCAATGCGACCCAACCGACCAGCCTTGTCGCCGATGCCCATGCGGTCGGGCTGAAGGTCCATCCCTGGACGATGCGGCGAGAGAACTATTTTCTCCCCGACCAGCTAAAGAGTGGCGATGACCCTGTTGGCCGGGGCGATATTCAGGCCGAGGTTCGGGCTTTTATTGCCGCCGGTGTCGATGGCGTATTCAGCGATAATGTGACAGAAGCGGTTGCGGCCATCGACCTTATCGAAGACTAACTCTTAAAGGCTTTCCCATGTCCACCACCTATACCCTCGACACCTCCACCAGCCGTGCCAATCCGACCCCAAAGCCGATGAAGCGACTGACAGCGCCCGCAATCCAGCGGCGCAAGAAGGATGGTGCCACCGAAAAGCCGATTGTGATGCTCACCGCCTATACCGCGCGGATGGCTCAAATTCTCGATCCGCATTGCGATATGCTGCTGGTTGGGGATTCGCTTGGGCAGGTGATCTATGGCCTGCCATCCACCGTCCCGGTAACGCTGGAGATGATGTGCGCCCACGGCGCGGCGGTGGTGCGCGGCAGCTATCACAGCGTTGTCGTGATCGATATGCCCTTTGGCAGCTATGAAGCTTCGCCGCAGCAGGCATTTGAAAGCGCATCGCATATCCTCAAGGAAACCGGCGCGGCTGCGGTCAAGCTCGAAGGTGGTGAAGCCATGGCCGAGACCGTGGCCTTTCTGACAGCGCGCGGTATTCCTGTCGTCGGCCATGTTGGCCTGACTCCGCAGGCAGTGAATGCTCTTGGCGGTTATGCGGCACGCGGGCGTTCCGATGCCGAGGCTGAAAAGATTGTCGGTGATGCTAAAGCTCTCGATCAGGCTGGGGTTTTTGCGATTGTGATTGAAGGCGTGGTCGAGCCGATCGCCATTGCTGCTACCAAGGCCGTCGGCGCCCCCACCATCGGCATTGGCGCCTCAGCACAATGCGACGGCCAAGTGTTGGTCACCGAGGATATGCTCGGCCTGTTTGAACGCACGCCGCGCTTTGTGAAAACCTACGGCACTATGGCGGAAACGATTGATGAAACCGTCAAGCAATATGCCGCTGAAGTCAGCGACCGGAGTTTCCCGACTGAGGCGCAGACCTATCAGCCCAAAAGCTAATAAGCTTGTTATCGAAGCTGTACTTTGCTTCTGTCAAAAGCGCTAAGGCTTGCGCTTTTTGCTTTAGCCTTGCGGTACAAGCGCTGCCAGTGCTTGCGATCTCGTTGGCTTAGTTTTCGGTCCTGTGCTCTCCGCTTCAGAGTGCTTACAACATCATCGCCATATTTGTGTGAAAGTGACCGCAGTTCTGACTTGTCGCGCAATTTTCTTTCGTTTGACTCGAACAGATAGAGCATCTGATTATACCTCAGCTTATTCTCTCTGGGCGTCATGACACGCCCAGGAACCGACTTCGCCGATTCTAGTTTTTGCGACCCTAAGAGCTTAAGATAATTGGATTTTTAGCGAAAACCAATTGATCCGAAATGGACATACCATAGGATTTTGCAGATGTAAATCTATTCAAAACAGAGTGTTAACCATGATATATCATAACATATATATCCATTATGGATTAACCTGCCGCGCTTATCAAAATGTGGGATTCAGCGGTAAAATCTATCAAAGGCAGTTGAAAACACTGAGGGTTCTTGCGTCTGCCATGGAGATGCGTAAGCATCGTTTACGAAAAGAAATAAGAGTAGCAGAGAGAATATGCCTGACACACATGATTCATCCAGCGCACCCGAGAAGCAGCGTTCAGCAGCTGGAAGCGACCAGCCACGAGGCGTTGGTGGACCGCTGAGCGGTGTCCGTATCGTTGACATGTCGTCTGTAGTTATGGGCCCATTTGCCACCATGATTATGGCCGATCTCGGCGCAGAGGTCATCAAGGTAGAATTTGATCGTGGCAAGGTACCAGGCGATATGATGCGCTATGCGGGCTATTCGCCCGATGGCAAGCGCGGCCCCATCTATATGGCGCTAAACCGTGGCAAGAAAGCGGTTACCATTGACGCGAGCAGCGATGAAGGCAAAGCGCAGCTTACCAATTTGCTCAAAGACGCCGATGTATTCTTTCATAATGTGCGGCTCGCCGGGATGAAACGGCTCGGACTGGATTATGACGGTGTACGCGCGATCAAACCGGACATTATTTACACCCATTGCGCGGGCTATGGTGCGGGCGGCCCATATTCTAAACGCCAAGCCTATGACGATCTGGTGCAGGCGGCGTCTGGATTCGCCGCTTTGGAGGCAGAGCGCTCCGGGGGTGACCCGGCTTATGCGCCTTCGCTGATCGCTGACAAGACGGTCGGCCTGTTTGCCACCTACGCTACTTTGGCGGCTCTGTTCCATCGTGAACGTACAGGCGAAGGGCAATTCGTATCGGTACCGATGTTTGAGAGTTTCACTTTCTTCAACATGGTGGAAAACCTCTACGGTGCGACCTTTGCGAGCGGCAATGGGAAGCTCGCCTATACCCGATCTGTCAATCCGCGGCGGCGGCCCTATCCGACCAAGGACGGCTATATCGCGATCGTGCCCTATATCGACGCGCAATGGGAACGCTTCTTTGAAATTGGCGGTCGGCCCGGGGTATTCGATGATCCACGCTTTTCAACCTATGAGGCGCGGACACAGAATACCGGCGAGCTCTATGCGATTATTGAGGAAGTCGCCTCGACCAAAACCACGGATGAATGGGTCATCATTTTGGCGGAAGAGCAAATTCCGGCGATGCGCTATAACAGCATGGAGGATGTCTTGGCTGACCCTCATCTGGAAGCGGTCAATTTCTTCGAATCGCGTCAGGATGATGTTTTGGGCGAATATCGCTCAATGCAGCACCCGGTTGGCTTTTCTGTAAGCCCAGCGCGAGCGGGGGAGGTGCCGCCTGCTATGGGGCAGGATAATGCTATCTTGGACAAGGATTAGGGGCTGGCCCAAGCGTCTCCACTGGTCAGCAGAATACAGCTCAGTTCAGATCCGCCTTACACGTTTCGCTTTGCGCGCGGCCTTCTGCTCCATCAGCCGCAAATGGCTTGGCTTTTCGGGAATAGCTGCGGTCTTGCGATCGCGCACTGATTGCGGATCAATCGGGTGGTTAAACGCAACGCCGAATCGCCCGCCCGATTGCCACGAGATACGCCCGGCAATCGGCTCGCTATGTATTATGGTCACGGTAACGATGTCACCTGGTGCGCAATAGACGTTGCTTTCTGCCATCATCCCACCCGCAGACAGGTTGCGCACGCGGACATCAATAGTCTTCTCGCTGTTCTCAAAAGAAACTCTGGCCAAAAGAAACAGCGCATCGCGCCGCTCGTGACGGTTGTCACGCTCGGAATCCTGACTATCAGCATTGTTTTCAGGAAGTTTTTCCCAAATTCCCATTGCGCGATTCCCGTAGGCCTGATTTGATTCTTTGGTCAATGTGCCAGCAAAGTGTCGATATTGTGTTACCGCGCATGGTAAAATTTTTAAGGGTTCTACCGACGCGAATTCTTTATGGTTGGCGTCGGCAATAGCCGTAATGCGTTAAAAGAAGGTGAGGGAAATTCCGTTTCGGGATAGCGCGGCACTTGCCATTCGCTGAATTGGATTGGCGCGTCAGTTGTCGCGCGAGATTTTTTCGCGCCGCTCATGCGCTTCCTGCGCATCTACCGTCATGGTTGCAATCGGGCGTGCGATCAGGCGGCCCAATCCAATAGGCTCACCGGTAACCTCGCAATAGCCATATTCGCCCGCTTCAATCCGCCGCAGTGCAGAATCAATCTTGGAGATGAGTTTACGCTGGCGGTCACGGGTGCGCAGTTCGATGCCCCAATCGGTCTCGCTGGAGGCACGATCATTAAGGTCTGACTCGCGGATCGGGCCGCTTTGCAATTGTTGCAACGTCCCCTCAGCTGCCTCTAAAATCGTTCTTTTCCAAGCGTTTAGCAGATCACGAAAATAGGTGAGCTGGCGTTCGCTCATATAGTCTTCGGAAGCGTCTGGCGTATAGTCTTGACTCAGCGATCGGCGGGCTTTGGCCAGGACATCAATATCGTCCATAGCGGTAGTGGTGACCATTAACTGCTCCCGTTACTGACCGTCGCAAGTGCAATAGCTTGCTGGCGCGGCCTATAGCCACGCTATCGATCAACGACAAGTATCAATACGCTTGCATTTGCGATTTCTTGAAAACGATTAGGCGTTGGTGCCCGGGAAGGTGAGCGACACCAGACAACTCACCCACGCTTCGTGTCATGGACCTCGATACCATTTTGGATGTAATCTATAAAAATTACAGTGTGTGACAGGATTTTATGCACCAAGACATGGTACGGCTGCATCGACTTAACAAAGCTATAAAAGGCAGTTCCATTCCGGGACATATTTGGAAATATGTTGGTAAAACTACTGAAAATTAGCAATTTGTGAGCCAGAAAACGGTTAATGGGATTGTGATTGCTGCGGTTTTCTGGCCATCTTGCAGGCTGAAAATCTAGGATTTGCGGAATTGGTCCATTTTCGAGTAGGGTCATAGTCCGCAGTCGCGAACGAGAGAGTTTGGACTATGTCTGTAAAGATGGCTTTGGCAAAATTATGCGCATGCACGTGCGGCGGTGCCCTGATAGGCGGCGGTGCCATGCATGTTGCGGATACACCTGCGACTGCGCAGACTAAAGGCTTCCAGACATATGTTGCCGAGACAGTCGCCGCACAGGCTGTAGAACGCGCCAAGCCACGCAAAGCGACTCGCGCTCGCAGAATGCGCAAAGGCAAGCTGATTCGGACCAAGCGTCGGGTTCGTCGACCGGTCGTGACCGAAATAGCAGCCGAGCCTACAGTGGTGACAGTCGTAAGCCAGTCCGCGCCAATTCCTTTGCCGCCACCGATTTTGCCACCACCGGTTCTTCCACCACAGGTACCGCCACCTAGCGGTGGAGGTGGTATCCCTGTCGTCGTTGGTGGCGGTCTTGGTGGCTTTGGCCCAATAGGCGGCTTTGGCGGTGGTTTCTTTGGCGGCTTTTTCGGCGGTGGAGGCGGCGGAGGCGGCGGCGGGGTGAACGTCTCCACGACGACCAGCACTTCTACCTCCGGCGGTACAACCGGAGGCACATCGGGAGGCGACACGTCGAGCGGCAGCACCAGCACAAGTACCAGCACCGGCGGTGATGGCACCAGCAATGGCGGCATCAATATCGATATTGATATCGATAACAGCACCAGCTCTGGCAATGTCAGCACCAGTACCGGCGGCGTCTCGACGTCCACGGGTGGGGTCTCTACCTCAACAGGCGGTGTAAGCACCTCAACCGGAGGCGTTTCAACGTCCACTGGCGGCGTTTCAACCTCGACTGGCGGTGTCTCGACATCCACCTCTACCGGTGGCGTATCGACTTCAACCGGCGGTGTCTCGACATCGACTTCGACTGGCGGTGTTTCGACCTCGACCGGCGGTGTCAGCTCCAGTTCTTCGTCGAGCTCTTCTTCGTCAAGTTCTTCAAGCTCGTCATCTTCGTCCAGCTCGTCTTCGAGTGGCGGCGGCTCGAATGGAGGTTCAGGCGGTTCCGGCGGGTCTTCTGGTTCGAGCGGTTCATCTGGGTCTAGCGGCTCCTCGGGCTCTAGCGGTGGTTCTGGGGGTTCGTCTTCGTCATCCAGCTCGTCATCGTCGAGTTCATCCAGCTCCTCATCGAGCAGCGGTGGCTCTACAGGTGGTGACACCTCAACCGGCGGCGATACTTCGACTGGTGGAGGTTCTTCATCCTCTAGTTCGTCTAGCTCATCGAGCTCTTCCAGTTCTTCGAGCACTTCTTCTGGCGCAACCTCTACCGGCGGTTCATCCAGCTTTGGTGGCACATCGTCATCAAGCAGTTCGTCGTCATCTTCGTCTAGCTCAAGCAGCTCTTCCAGCGGCGGCAGCACGGGTTCCAGCGGATCGTCATCGAGCAGTTCCAGCTCAAGCTCGTCATCGTCTTCATCGAGCTCGAGCAGTTCTTCCACAGGGGGAAGCAATGGGGGCTCTAACGGCGGCACACCTGTTCCTGCACCGCCAATGATGCTATTATTTGGTGGAGCAGCCGCGGCGCTTGTCGCCCGGCGTCGTTACCTTGCAGCCAAGGGCGCAGACAGCATTGAGGTTTCGCATAGCCTTTGATCACACAGTAAAGCGAAACCTCGACTTAAGGGCGGCCTCTGAAAAGAGCCGCCCCTTTTTTTGCCTGTGATGCGCGCGGCGCGAGATCAGAGTCTTGCGCTCGTCATAGCGGCGATGCATAGCGCGCTGCATGCATGATATTCGTACGATAAGAGATAATCCTGAGACCTTTGATAGCGCGTTGGCACGGCGCGGGCTGGAACCGCAATCTGCGGCGATTTTGGCGCTGGATGAAGAACAGCGCGCGCTAACCACCGAGCTGCAGGCGATGCAATCGCGTCGTAATGAGGCAAGCAAAGCTATTGGCGCGGCGATGGGCAAGGGCGACAAGGACGCTGCCGAAGCGCTCAAGGCCGAGGTCGGGCAGATCAAACAGGATATGCCGAAAGTCGAGGACAAGCAGCGCGAAACTGCCGAACGCCTGAAAGATACGCTCGCCGTCATTCCCAACCTGCCATTTGATGATGTCCCCGAGGGCGCGGATGAGAAAGACAATGTCGAGCTTGCCCACTGGGGCGAGCAGCCGACATTCGCTTTTGAGCCGCAAGAACATGCCGATTTTGCGCCGGCTCTAGGCATGGATTTTGAAACCGGCGCGAAACTCTCCGGTGCGCGTTTCACCTTCCTGCGCGGCGGCATGGCGCGGCTGCACCGTGCGCTGGGTCAATTTATGATTGATCGTCAGACGCAGGATTATGGCTATAGCGAGTGCAACCCGCCGGTGCTGGTGCGCGATGAGGCGATGTACGGCACCGACAAGCTCCCCAAATTTGCCGAGGACAGTTTTCGCACAACCGATGATCGCTGGCTGATCCCGACATCCGAGGTAAGCCTGACGGCTTCAGTTATGGGCGAAATCATTGACGAGGACGCTTTACCCATAAGACTTACGGCGCTGACACAGTGTTTTCGCTCTGAAGCAGGCTCAGCTGGACGTGACACACGGGGCTTTATTCGCCAACACCAGTTTGAGAAATGCGAGCTGGTCAGCATCGTCAAGCCCGAGGACAGCGCCGCCGAGCATGAGCGTATGACCGAGGCGGCGGAGAGTATCTTGCAGGCGCTCAATCTGCCCTATCGCAAGATGCTGCTGTGCACCGGTGATATGGGCTTTGGAGCGCGCAAGACCTATGATCTCGAGGTCTGGCTGCCGGGGCAGGGGGCTTATCGTGAGATCAGCTCCTGCTCGAACACTGGTGATTTTCAGGCGCGGCGAATGAATGCGCGCTATCGCCCTGAAGGCGAGAAGAAGGGTACGCGCTTTGTCCATACGCTCAATGGCTCCGGCCTGGCCGTTGGCCGGACATTGGTGGCGATTATCGAAAACTATCAGCAGGCGGATGGCAGTGTTCTCATCCCCGACATACTCCACCCTTACATGGGCGGTGTGACCAGGCTGGAACCACAATAAGGACATACTGCCCATGCGCATTTTGCTGACCAATGATGATGGCGTTTATGCGCCGGGCCTCACCGTTTTGCAGGCGATAGCCGAGCAGCTTTCGGACGATATCTGGATTGTCGCCCCGTCAGAGGAAAATTCGGGCGCCGGGCATTCCCTCACCCTGTCGCGGCCGTTGCGGGTGCGGCGTCACGGCGACCGGCATTATTCGGTCGATGGCACCCCGACCGACAGCGTGCTGATGGCGGTGGCCAAGTTGATGAAGGACAGTCCGCCCGATCTGATCCTGTCCGGCGTTAATCGCGGCGGCAATCTGGCCGAGGATGTGTCCTATTCGGGCACCGTTTCAGCGGCGGTGGAAGGCACGCTGGCGGGTGTTCCGTCAATCGCGCTCAGCCAATGCTATTCGCGCGAAGGGGCTGGCAACAGCGTCTCCTTTGCCAGCGCCGAGCATTGGGGTGTCAAGGTGTTGAAACCGCTCATTGCGCTGCTGCTGGAAAAACGCGCCATGCCGCCGCGGACATTGCTCAACGTCAACTTCCCCGCCTGTGCTGCCGATCAGGTCGCTGGCGTGCGTTCGGTCGGGCTCGGGCGGCATGATTATGGCCGGGTTCGGATTATCACCAACAAGGATCCGCGCGGTTTTGATTATCACTGGTTCGGGCTCGCACCGACCGAAACCACGCCAGAACATAGCAGCGATCTGGAAGCGGTGGGCGAGAACTATATCAGCGTTTCCCCGCTGCATCTCGACATGACGCATTATGAATCGCTGGAAATGCTGGACCAATGTCTCAGCGCGGAAAGTGCTCTGAAACCCTGAAGGACGACACTGCCAAAAGCCGCTTTGTAAACATGGTTAATGGCGCATGTAAAAACAGTGGAACATTGCGTCTATCCTGCTAGACAGGCGCGATGATTTTGGCGGTTTCATTGCATCCATCGCGAGGCTTTTCGGCGCGCAGGCTGTTTTCGCTGATTGCTATTGCCGCCTTGCCCACTGCCTGCATCCCTAATGCTGCCGGCGACAATTATGGGGTATCCGGCAGCAGCGCCAATACGCCTCAGCTCGAAACAGATATGGAGGCGATACGCGGTGCCAGTCCACCGCCACCGGTTTGGGAAGCACGTCCGGTCTCGCGCAATGCTGTCTCGGTGACCGGGGGCAGCTATGTGGTGCAATCGGGCGATACGCTGCGCGCCATTGGCAATAAGACTGGGGCAGGGTCCGAGGCTTTGGCGATGGCCAATGGGTTGGAAGCGCCTTTCACCATCTATCCCGGCCAACGGCTGACGGTGCCATCGGGCCTGTTCCATGTCGTCAGCAGCGGCGAGACGGGCATTGCCATTGCCCGCGCCTATGGTGTGCGTTGGTCGGAGATTGTTGCGCGCAACAATCTGGAGGAACCGTTTATCCTGCGCATCGGACAGCGGCTGCAGTTACCCGGTGGCGCGGTGGTGACCGCTCCTGTCGATCAGCCCCAACAAAGTGATGCACTAGAGCAGCGCGCGGCGGCTTTCTCGCTCGATATCGATGATATCGTGACCGGTGGTCAGCCTGCGACGGGCCAAAACACCACGATTGCAACGGCTGCACCTTCGGCACCAAAACCGGTCATCGCGCCCAAGAACTTTAATGGGCAATTTCGCTGGCCGGCCAATGGCAAGGTCATCTCGCGCTTTGGCGATCAGGGTGGCGGCAAAGTCAATGATGGCATTGCCATTGCCATGACACAGGGTGCGCCGTTCAGGGCGGCAGCCACTGGCGTCGTTGCCTATACCGGCGATGATGTGCCGACATTGGGCAATCTGATCCTGGTCGACCATGGTTCCGGCTGGGTCACCGCCTATGGCAATGCCAGCCAGATTTCTGTGCAGCGTGGCGATACTGTACAGCTTGGGCAGGTGTTGGGCCGCGCTGGACAGACAGGCTTGGCAACACGGCCTCAATTGCACTTTGAGCTACGTCGCGACCGTAAACCGGTTGATCCGCTTGGCAAGCTGGGTGCGCAATAATGGCACGGCCCGGACGATCCTATGACACGCTGACCCGCCGATCGAGCATGCCGGTCTGGCTCGCGATCACCTGGCGCGTTGGGCTGGTTCTGGGTCTGATCGCTGCGGCGATTGCGGTGCATTGGTTCGACCGCGCAGGCCTGCGTGATGATTATGATGGCGATGTCAGCTTTATCGATGTCATCTATTTCACCATGATCTCGATCACCACCACCGGCTATGGCGATATCGCGCCGGTGACCGACAGGGCGCGGCTGTTTGATGCGATGCTGGTGACGCCGATCCGGATTTTTGTGGTACTGATTTTTGTCGGCACCGCGTATAACTTTGTTTTCAAGCGTACTTGGGATGTCTGGCGTATGAAGATCATTCAGGGCAATTTGCACGACCATATCATCGTGGCGGGCTTTGGCACCAGCGGGCGCGAGGCAGTGGAAGAGCTGATCGCGCGCGGCACGCCGGTAGAGGAAATCGTAGTCGTCGATGCCGATGAGCAAGCGCTGAGCGAGGCCGAACAAATGGGCTGCTCCGTGCTTTGCGGCGACGCGACGCGGGATAAGACATTGCTCGACGTCAAGATATCGCGGGCTAAGTCCATGGTGGTATCGGCGGGACGCGATGATACCAGTATCTTGATCGTGCTCACGGCGCGGCATTTGGCGCATCATGTGCCGATCAGCGTCTCGGTGCGTGCGGCTGATAACGAATTGCTGGCGCGTCAGGCCGGTGCTTCAACCGTGATTAATCCGGTCAGCTTTGCCGGCCTGTTGCTTGCCAGTTCATGCCATGGCGCCAATATCTCTGATTATCTCAGCGATCTGGCCTCGGTCACGGGCCGGGTGAAGCTGAACCAGCGTGATGTTGCCGAGGAGGAACTGGGCTATGGACTTGCCAATATCCGCTCCGGCGGACTTGGGGTACGCATTTATCGCGATGGCAAGGCCTATGGCTTCTGGGAAGAAGAGGCGGCCAAGCTGATACCGGGCGATACGGTTGTCGAGATCATGCCGGGTGATGGGGCCTCGAAAAAAACAGTTGAGGGCTAGGGTCAGGACCCATTAATCGCATGGATCGAGATGGCGTGCTGCGGGATGAGCTGCAAGGAGAGGCGTGCAGCAGGCAGTTATTCTGCCTGCAATCGCCTCGACGCAGCAGATCGCCCGCAGTGCGCCACCGCGCAGCGGCTTGGTCAGAAAAGGCCAGCTCGTCGTCGCTCAATCGTCTCATAGAACCACTATGCTCCTCATTCGCTCCTATATCTGGCCTTTTCTGACCAAGTCTCGACCATGTGCTTAATGAGTCCTGACCCTAGACCCGGCACAGCGCCAACAAATTGGGGTTTTTCCACAAATTAGCCATGATCTGGCCCTTGCAGCCATGGCTGTCTCTTGCCCCATGCGGTCATGCTGTTAAGGAAGATAAAACGGATTCTCATAGCCGAATACCGTGACGATATTTGTCAAGCCGGATAATCATCCACCAGAAGGAATAAGAGCGATGAAAGCCACATTGGAACGCAGCACCTTGCTGAAAGGCCTTGGCCATGTGCAATCGGTCGTGGAACGTCGCAATACCATCCCCATTCTCTCCAATGTCCTGATCGAGGCAAATAGTGATGGCAGTGTGCGCCTGATGGCGACGGATCTGGATTTGCAGGTGGTGGAAACGGTGCAGGCGAGCGAAGTCTCAACGCCGGGTGCGATCACGGTCTCGGCGCATACGCTGTTCGAGATTGTCCGCAAGCTGCCCGAAGGTGGTCAGGTGTCGCTCGATGCAGCCGAAGGAAAGATGGCGATCAAATCCTCGCGCAGCCGCTTTAACCTGCCGACCCTGCCGCGCGATGATTTCCCGATCATTGCCGAAGGCGAATTGCCGACCAGTTTTGAACTGCCTGCGGCGGAATTGATCGCGCTGATAGACAAGACCAGCTTTGCGATTTCAACCGAGGAAACCCGCTACTATCTCAACGGCATTTTCCTGCATGTCGCCGATGAGGATGAGCCGGTTCTGAAAGCCGCCGCGACCGATGGCCACCGCTTGGCGCGCTATACATTGTCGCGTCCGGAAGGTGCGGCCAAGATGCCTGATGTCATTATCCCGCGCAAATGTGTTGGCGAGCTGAAAAAGCTGCTTGATGAAAATGGCGACAGCAATGTGCTGATCGATTTGTCCGCCAGCAAGATCAGATTTACCCTCAAATCGACCATTTTGACCTCCAAGCTGATCGACGGCACATTCCCCGATTACAATCGGGTGATCCCGACCGGGAACGACAAGCTGCTCAAGCTTGATCCGAGTAGCCTGCGTGAAAGCGTCGACCGTGTCGCCACCATCGCCCAGGAAAAGACCCGTGCCGTCAAAATGGCGCTGGATAATGACAAGGTCACCCTGTCGGTTACCTCGCCCGATAATGGCACGGCGGCGGAAGAACTCTCCGCATCCTATGGCAGCGAGACGGTGGAGATCGGCTTTAACGCCAAATATCTCACCGATATTCTTACGCAAATTGAAGGCGATAGCGTTGACCTGCACCTCGCCGATGCCAGCGCGCCGACGCTGATCAAAGAGCATGACAAGTCTCCGGCGCTCTATGTGCTGATGCCGATGCGGGTTTAACCAATTCCCCTCTCGCTTGCGGGAGGGGCTAGGGGTGGGGCGATGCTTCAACATCGCTCGCGCCAGCGAATTCGTCTACCTGTTCCAGCCCCATCCCCGACCCCTCCCGCAAACGCGAGGGGAGAATTCAGGTCACATCTTACTTTACCAATTGCAATCGCCATTTCCCCTCGCTAGACGCGCGCCATAAACATGGCGTTACTCCATATCATCCTCGCCCGTTTGGCAGTCTTCGCAATGCTGGTTTCGGCATTGGCACCGGCTGGTTTTATGCCGAGCTGGGGTGAAAATGGCTTTGTCATCAGTATCTGTTCGCCCGGCGCTGCCGCAACAGCGACCATCACCGCAGACGATCCGATCTATGCCAAAATCGCCGAGCTAGAACGGCGGATGAAAAGCGATGCGCCCGATAACGACAACACCCATGAAGAGGCCATGCCCGATTGCGCCTTTGCTGGGGCTGGAGCGCTGGCACTGATCGGTGATGACTGGCCCAATCTCACAACGATTTTCCCCAAGGTGCTGCACAGTGCAGGCCGCAAAAACCTCAGCGCGTTTCTCTCTGAAACGCTGTTGCCGCCCTCTACCGGGCCACCTCTCTTTTCTCACCTCTCCTAAAAGCCGCTGATCCTTCTCCGGGTCAGCTCAATGATGAGGTCCGCATATCTGCCCAAGGGCAGGTGCTGCGGATAGCTGAGAAAAGATTCTTGCATAATGACCATCTACGATTTCGGGCGGCCGCTGGTCGCCATCACCCTGCTGGCCTGTCCGGCAACTGTCCTCCATGCCCAAGGCGTGGGGCAGACCCAGAATGAGATTATCGTCACCGCCAGCCTGGCTGGTTCACCAACCGCGACAACGGCGGAAGAAGCACGCGAGGAACTTAAGCGTGTTCCCGGCGCTATAGGGCTGGTTGAGGATGAGGTTTTTGCCGACACCTTTGCCCAGAGCATTGGCGATACGCTTGAGCTGACTCCCGGCGTTTTTGCCGATACCAGCGCCCAGCGTGAAAGCCGTATCTCCATCCGCGGATCGGGCCTCAATTCCAGCTTTGAACGGCGCGGTTTGACGGTCTTACGTGATGGCGTGCCGATCAGCCGCGCTGCGGGCAATACCGAGTTTCAAGAAGTTGACCCGCTCACCATCCGCTATCTTGAGGTGTTCAAGGGCGCCAATGGCCTACGCTATGGCGCGGCATCGCTGGGCGGTGCAGTGAATATCGTCAGCCCCACCGGACGCACCGCGCGATCACCAATTGCGCTGCGTGCCGAAGGTGGCAGCTTTGAGACCTTTCGCGGCAATGCCTCGCTCTCCGGAGCGGGCGACAGCATGGACTATTGGGTCGGCGTCACTGGCCTCACCAGCGATGGCTATCGCGAACATAGCGATGTGCGCAGCCTTTATGGCCATGGCAATCTCGGCTGGCAGATATCCGATAATATCGAGACGCGCTTTTATGTGACCGCGCTCAGCGATAATTTTGAACTGGCGGGATCACTGCGGCTGGAGGATGCACTCGCCAACCCGACCGCCGCTGGACGCCCCGTCACTATCGGTCCTTTCTTCCCCGATGGTCCGGTGACGGTGCTCGATCCCGGCCCGGTCGCCGATGACTGGGACCGCAATCTCGATGTGTATCGTATCTCGAACCTTACCGCGATTGATTTGGGCGGTGCCCAGCTTGAACTCGGCGCATGGTATTCGCGCCGTTCGCTTGACCATGCGATCACCCGCTTTGCCGGTATTATTGTACAGGGCGAAGATGAGATTGGCGGCTCGCTGCGTATGAGTGGTGATCTGGGTTTCCTCGCAGCACAAAGCCGCTGGCAGTTCGGCGCGCTCTATTCCTTTGGCAGCAATGATGCCGAGGTCTTTGAAAATGTGTCCGGAGAACGCGGTACGCTGCGATCCCGTTCGGATCAGGACTCGCAGATGCTGATCACCTATGGCCAGCTTGATCTCGGCCTGACCGATAACTTCAACATCATCGCCGGTGGCCAATATGCGCGTGCTATTCGCGATGTCGAGGCGATTGTGAACACCGTTTCCGGTCGCGAAGAATATGAGCAGTTCAATCCGCGCCTTGGCTTGCTGTTCGATGCCAGTGAGGATGTGCAGTTTTTCGGCAATATCAGCCGCAGCTTTGAACCGCCCAGCCTGTCTGATCTGACCGCGGGCGGCGCCAACCCCTTTGATCCGCTGGAAGAGCAACGCGGCACCGTGTTTGAGCTCGGCACGCGTGGCCAGAGCGGCGTCTTCTCCTGGGATATTGCGGTCTATCGCGCCGAGTTGGAGAATGAATTTCTCGACCTGGCTGTGCCGGGAACCCAGGGATTTCAGACGGTAACAGTCAATGGCGACAAGACGATCCACCAAGGTATCGAATTCGGGCTGGACGTGTTCCCGGCCAAGGAATGGCTGGCCAATCGCGGCCAATCACTGCGGTTGAGCGCGGCCTATACCTTCAACGATTTAGTGTTCGATGATGATGCGGTCTATGGCGATAATCAGCTGGCCGGTGTGCCGCGCCATATCCTGATTGCCGAGGCGCGTTTCGATCAGGTTGATGATTATTATTTCTCGGCGACTTTGCGCTTCATTCCGCAAGGGCCATGGGCGGACTTTGCCAACACCGAGCGCGCTCCGGGCTATGAGACATTGCAGCTCACCGCCGGGGTGACATTGACCGACGAGCTGGAGCTGTTCGGCTCGATCGAGAATGTTTTTGACGAGGTGTTTATCTCCAACCTCTCCACGGTCGCAGACCAGTCGCTGACAAATTCCGCCATCTATACGCCGGGGCAGGGCCGCGCCTTTTTTGGCGGCATCCGGGCACGGTTTTAACAGGGGAAACTGGTCATGTCGCTGAAGAACAAAACCGCCCGCTGGTCACATAGCAAGCATAGCTGGCTCGCCTTGATTGGCGGGATAAGCCTGATTTTCTGGGGCCTTTCGGGTCTGAGCCATATCACTATGGTGCTGTTCGGGCCGCAACAGGTGCAATTCCGCCCGCCGGTTGCCAAGGTGGAGCTGAGCGAAGCCCAGCCTATTGCCGAAACTTTGGCCGCCAACGGCATTGCCGAGACCGTGGCAGTGAAAACCGTTCCGGCGGTTGATGGCAAGGCGCTGTGGCAGGTGACGCAGGACCCGATGGCGCACCGGCGCTATTTCCAGCCGGCTGATGGCGCAGAAATAGAACAAGGCGACAGGCAACAGGCCGAGTTTCTGGCGCGGCATTTTCTCGGCACTGATGCGCCAATTGCTTCAGCGACATTTCAGACCGAATTTGATACGTCCTATCCTTGGGTCAACCGGTTGCTGCCGGTCTGGCGGCTCGAATTTTCTGGGGATGACGGCCTAACCGCCTATGTCCACACGGAGACCTCCAGCCTGGCAGCGGTCAACAATGGCACCAAGGAAGTGCTGCAATCGGTGTTCCGGCTATTCCACACCTGGGCCTGGGTGCCTGAGGGCATGGAATGGCTGCGCGTAACAGTAATAACGCTGATGGTCGGCAGCCTGTTGGCGCTGGCCATTACCGGGGTGATGATGCTGATCGCCATCCGCCGTAAAAAGCGCCTACCGGGCAGTCGCGGCTGGCATCGTGTGGCGGGCTATGTGCTGGCCTTGCCGCTAATGATGTTCTCGGCCAGCGGTATCTACCATCTGGTCCAGTCAGCGCTGGTGCCGCCGCAAAGCCATCTCACTATGGGCGATCCGATTAATCTCACCAGCGGCGCTTGGCCGGTGGAACGCGACTGGTCAGCGCTCAGCGATGGCCGCGATATTGCCTCGGTCTCGCTGGTTAAAGGCGGCGAGGGTGAAGCACTGTATCGCATCGGTTTGGCCCAACCCAAAGGTGCGATGGGCGGCGGCATGCATGACCATAGCGCAGACGGCGGCAAAGAGACGCATGATCATGGTGCTGAGTCACCCGCTGCGATGCCCGAACCCGAAACTGATGCCGAAATCCGCGAAGCACGCTTTGTCGGTCTCAAAGCCGATGGCCCGGCCATCTATCTTGATGCCCAAAGCGGCGATGTTGTGGACGATGGCGACAAGGAAATCGCTCTTGCCATCGCCCATCGCTTTTCCGGTGCCTCCGATGATGCAGTGGAAAATGCCGAACTGGTGACCCGCTTCGGCCATGAATATGATTTCCGCAACAAACGCCTGCCGGTCTGGCGCGTGGATTATGGCGAGCCGGTCAATGCGACGCTGTTCGTCGATACAGGCTCAGGTGTCCTTGTCGACCGCGTTGCCGATTGGGAGAAGCCCGAGCGCTTCGTCTTCAGCATGATCCACAAATGGAACTTCCTGTTCCCGATTGGCAGGCTGGGTCTGAATGTTGTCGTTGGACTATTCGCGATTGCATTGCTGATCTTTACCGCATTTCTCGGCCTGCGGATGGATATCAGGCGGAGGCTATATCGGGCCAGATGACAGCTCAGGATGCCGAGGCGCTATTAGGAGAGCATCTCTATGCATCCGGTATCCGCTAAAGCGGCATCCACTTTGGCGCGATCATCTCCCTGCAATGCGGCATAACGGGTGCGTAGATCGACAAGGCATTTGGCCTGATATTTGAACGTACCCTGACTGTATTCCATGCCATCGACGGTGATGCTGAAGGTTGTGTCACCCTTCTGCAGCGCGGCGGCATTGGCGAGCAGGAAGGGAGCATAGACACGGCCCACCTGCTGCAGCAGTGCATGAACTACCGGGCGCAAATCGGCATCGGCATCATCCCATTCGCCCTCGACCCCGGACATATCATCAATATGCAGCAGCCAGCGCATGCTATAGGGATAATCGGCGCGCATCATGGTCTGTGCAGTAGGGTCAACGCCGAGTTGCGAGAGCTGTCCGTACATTCCAAACTCTGCCAGCGAGGGCCTTGTGCCAAACAGGCAATGCTGATCGGTGACATGCGCTTCCAGCGCGTCTAGCACGGCATTGGTTGTCGCCCTGATCAGCGGGAAATTCTCTTCGGTGCAGCCGACAATCGCCATGCGGCCAACCTGACGGTTGCGGAACTGCTCGGCATAGGCCTCACTGTTTTCGCGCCCGCCACCTTTCATCGAGTCAAAGGCGAGCCAGCGACTCATCTGGATTTGATCCACCTCTTTCAGCCAGCGATAGCCGAACATCGCCTTGGTCAGCCATTCATCGGCAAAATCCTCAATCAGATGTGCCAGAAAGGCGCGCGCCGGATCGGGCGGGATGATGGAACGGCCTTCTTCGCGGCTCTCAAGGTCATAGATCACCGGCGTGGTGTCATTATGATAGCTGCCATCCGGATATTGGATCACCGGAATGACCGGGGCTTTGACCTTGGTACCGGCGAGTTGCATCGCCTCTGCCCCGTGCCGCCAGATATGCACGATCCGGCGATAGCGCAGCACGGCACGGAGTTTCATCGAATAGGGCGAGGCGAGCGCGCCGTAGAGTGTGTACATAGAGGCTATTCCGCCGCGATCCGCTGCGCCACCGATTGCGGGCCGCGGATCAGGCCGCCGGGACGCGCTTCCGTAACCGCGCCCTTGCGGAAGGTCACCTGGCCCGATTTGATGGTGCAGTCATAGCCTTGGGCCTTTTGCAACAGGCGTTTGCCGCCAGCGGGAAGGTCAAAGGCAAGCCAGGGTTTCTCCAGCTTGATTGCATCAAGGTCGATGACATTGATATCGGCGAGATAGCCGGGCTTCAGCACGCCGCGATCTTCCAGCCCATAGAGCCGCGCGGTATCCGCTGTCTGGCGCTTGATCGCATGCTCCAGTTCGACCTTATCACCCTCACGGTTCTTCACCCAATGCTCCAGGAAGAAGGTCGTCGATGCCGCATCGCAGATGGTGCCGCAATGCGCGCCGCCATCGGAAAGCGAGTTAACCGTATCGTCGCGGTGGAACAGCGGATGCAGGAAGTTCAAATTGCCATCGGCATAGTTGAGGATCGGGTAGTAGATCATGCCCGCGCCTTCATTCTGCATCAGCAGATCATAGGCATATTCTGGCCCGCTGACCCCGGCAGCTTCGGCGCGTGCGGCGATGGTTTCTTCTGCTGTGGGCTCATAGTTGAAGCCGTCATCCATCTGATATTGCACCATCCAGCCATTGCTGACGATCATCATGAGCGGCAATAGCTCACCGGCATCATCGGGGTAGGCGGGTTCTTCGCTGATCAGCTTTGCCCGGAATTCCGAGTCTTTGAGGCGGGCATATTGCTCTTCCCAGTCCAGCTCCTCAATCTCCTTCCAGCTCGGCTTGAACAGGAAAGGATGAACGGTGCCGCGCCAGCACATGATGATGCCATTGCCGCGCAGGGCAATCTGGGCGACAATATTGGCGCCCTTGGCATTCTCTTCACCGGTGCGTTGAATCTGCTCTTCCAGCGGCATTTCCTTGGCGATGGATTGCAGCGCGGCAAAGGTGACGGGCAGGCCGGTTTCGCGGCTGAGATCGCCCATCCAGCCAAATTCATCCCATTCATAGCGCAAGTCCGAGGCCATCTCGAACACGCCATGGCCAACCCGGCCCATGGCGCGGCCAATGCCGATCAGCTCTTCCTTGGTCGCGGTGGTACCGGGGACCAGCTCGCCATCGACCGAGCGGTGCAATACCGTGCGCGAGGTCGAGAAGCCGAGCGCACCGGCACGCAGGCCATCCTCGACAATCTTCGACATCTGCTGAACGTCCTCATCGGTGGGAATCGCCCCCGGTTTCTCCCGGTCACCCAGCACATAGGCGCGCACCGCGCCATGCGGCACATGGGTAGCGACATCGACGGTGCGCGGCATCGCTTCCAGCGCATCCATATATTCGGGGAAGGTTTCCCAATTCCAGGTCATGCCCTCGGCCAGCGCGGTGCCGGGAATATCCTCAACGCCTTCCATCAGGCCGATCAGCCATTCATGCCGGTCGGGCAGGGCAGGGGCAAAGCCGACGCCGCAATTGCCCATCACTACGGTGGTCACGCCATGCCAGCTGGAGGGGGCCATTTCGCTGTCCCATGTCGCCTGACCATCATAATGGGTGTGAATATCAACAAAGCCGGGGGTGACGATCCGGCCGGTCGCGTCAATTTCCTCGCGCGCCTCGCCGGAAATATCACCAATGGCGGTGATGGTGTCGCCGTCCACCGCAATATCGGCGGTATAAGCGGCCTCGCCGGTACCATCGACAATGGTGCCGCCACGAATAATCAGATCATGCATTGACTCTCTCCTGCGTTTTCTTTTGGGAGTAACAGAATTAAGCGATCGATTAAAGGGTGGTGCGGCTATGGGCGAGAGTTTTACAACCAGTTGGCAACCGGCGGCGGACAGCGGCATCACCATCCGCTTTATCGAGGCCAATGGTCTGCGCTTTGAGCTGGCCGAGACGGGGTCGGCGGATAGTGAGCATCTCATGCTCTGCCTGCATGGTTTTCCAGAGCTCAATTTTAGCTGGCGGCATCAAATGCCGATGCTGGCGGAGATGGGTTATCGCGTTTGGGCACCGAATATGCGCGGCTATGGCATGTCGTCCAAGCCCGAAGGCGTTGAGCCCTATCGGCTGGACACGCTGGTGCAGGATGTGGCGGCGCTGATCGATGCCAGCGGCGCGAAGAAAGTGACGTTGATGGCGCATGACTGGGGCGCGATTGTTGCCTGGCATTTTGCGATCAAAAAGATACGGCCTTTGGAGCGGCTGATCATCATGAATGTGCCGCATCCTTTGGCATCACGACGAGAGCTGAGGCACTGGCACCAGATCAAAAAGAGCTGGTATATCTTTTTCTTCCAAATCCCCGGCCTGCCCGAATGGGGTCTGAGCCGCAATGGTGCGGCCAAGGTTCGTGACGTGTTCTACAATATGGCGATCGACAAGACGCATTTCAGCGATGATGTGTTGGATGTCTATGCTCGCGCTGCGGCAAAGCCCGGAGCCGCGACACCGATGATCAACTATTATCGCGCGCTGATGCGCTACCCCGATTTTCGCGAGATCGGCGATGGCCGGGTGGAGATACCAACGCTGATGGTCTGGGGTGAAGAGGATGCCGCGATTGATATTCGTTGCACCAATGACACCGATCAATGGGTGCCCAATCTGACGCTGCATCGCCTACCCAATGTCTCCCACTGGGTGCAGCAGGAAGCGCCGGACAAGGTCAATGCGATTGTGCGCGATTGGCTGGGGTGATTATCATGGCGCATGACGCAAACATCCATATGTCTTTTGCGTAGGGCCAGGACCTACCTGAATCCGCTGAATCTCTATTCCAATTGCATTCTGGTTATCTTGTCGGCCCCGCGCAGGCGGGGCCTAGGCTTTTTTTGACTCACGCAAAGACGCGAAGGCGCAAAGAGAGTTCTTGTAACGCACGATCTCTTCGTGTCTTTGCGCGAAAATATAGCCCTGGCCCCGCCTGCGCGGGGCCGACGAAAATCAATATAGAGACGTAAATGATCCTGACCCTAAACCTAATAAAGTGACTGTGTCCTTCAGCTCCCATTACTGATAAGATTGTTTGGCTATGAGATTTGCCTTCTTGGAAGACCCACTTCAAATGGCCATGGACTATCCCAGTACAAATCCAACACCATCCACGCATTTCAGCGGTTTTTGAGCGCAACTTTTGTAACCTTCGTCAAGACAAATTGACACTTTCCAACGGCTAGTCCCGTTTCTCCTCTTTCAGCATCTTCGGAGTAGACCATGCCCTTTCCCCGTTCTGCATTGTCCATTGTCTGCGTGCTTGCTTTGCCTGCGCTATCGTCTCCTGTCGCGGCGCAGGCACAGGGGCATTGGACTTTGTCGATTGAGGGAGACCTGTCCGCCTTCCTCGACTGCCTTGAGGGCGAAGAACGCACGCTTATCTCGGCGCATCGTGGCGGGCCGTCTCCGGGTCTGCCGGAAAATGCGATTGAAACTATGGATGCAGTGCTCGCCGCCACACCTGCAATTATGGAAGTCGATGTCGCGGCCAGCAGCGACGGGGTTTTGTTCCTGATGCATGATGACACGCTGGACCGCACCACCACCGGCAACGGCGAGGCTGCAGCGCAGGATTGGGCCAGCATAGCCGCGCTCAAGCTGAAGGATGCCGATGGCTGGGTGACGCCCTATGCCGTGCCAAAGCTGCAGGACGCATTGCGCTGGGCCAAAGGGCGCACCGTGATGCAGATCGATTTCAAGCGGTCCGCACCCTATGAAGATGTGATCGCCATGATCCGCGCCGAGGAGATGGCGCAAAATGTGATCCTGATTGCCTATTCAGTAGCGGCTGCAAAGAAGCTGCATGATCTGGCGCCGGAGATGCTGATTTCGCTCTCGATAGAGCGTCCCGGCGCACTCGCAGAAGCCGAAGCTGCAGGCATAGCGCGTGAGGCTATTGTCGCCTTTACTGGTATAAGGCTGCCGCGCCCCAATCTCTATGCCGAGTTGGACAAGGCGGATGTGGAGGTCATTTTTGGCACGCTGGGCGGGTCACGCTCGATAGACAAACAACTCGACCGCTTCGGCATTGATGCCCGCTATGCCGAATTGGGCGAACGCGGCGTTGATATCATCGCCACCGACCGCCCCCGCGCCGCGGCCCGGGCGCTTGCTGACGCAGGGCGTTTGCCCGAAGCGGGACAATGTGGAGTGAGTCGGGAGTCGTTAGATTAAGACTGCTGTGTTGGCACACAAAAAGTAAACGGCAATAAACCGTTCGTGTCGAGCCCTTCGACTGCCTGCCAAGGCAGGCGCTCAGGATAAACTTCATTGCCAAGCAATGAAGTCGAGACACCGTTCTCCACTTACTAGGGCCTCTCGACTTCGCTCGAGGCGAACGGAAGGTCAGAACAAAGCGCGCCTAAGCCGCTTCCTCCGTCGGCATCTTCTCATGCCGTGGCGGGCCGTCGAGATGCTGGCGGATCGCTTCCAGGCATTCGTCGAGATGGCTCAGCAGGAAGAGATGGCCGCCATCCTCGATCAGGTGCATTTTGCTGTTGGGGATCAGCGTTTCGAGAATAGTACCGTTGATCGGGCGAACGATATTGTCCTCGCCACCCATCATGATCAGCGTTTCCTTGTTCATCATCGGCAGGAAGGGCGCGCTGGTCCATCCGGCAAAGGCGAGCAACTGGTAGAGATAGCCGAGCCGGCTGGGCGGCGTCAGGCGGCTGGAATGCCCCTTCTTGCCATCGGTATTACCACCATAAAGCGTGGCAAAATTCTCGTTCATATAGTCCGGGTCGATATAGCGGCGCGGATTGGCCATCTTGGTCAATGCTGACATCTTGCCCGGGACCATGAACATGCCTGCGGTGGTCGCCGCCAGGATCAGTTTGCGCACCCGGGCCGAGTTCTGCAACGTGAAGTGCTGCGCCATCGCGCCGCCCCAACTGACGCCCATGACATCGGCTTCGCCAACGTCATAGTCATTGAGAATATTGTTGACGATGCGCGACATCCACACCGCATTATAGGGCACCAGCGTATCGGGCGAGCCACCGACGCCGGGCATATCCAGCGTGATAAACGGCCGCTCGGTCAGCATTTCGGCAAAGGGGGCAACGGCTTCCATATTGGCGCCAATGCCGTTGAAGAAAAGCAGCGGCGGCAAATCCAGCCCCGCATCAAAGCGCCAGCGTGCTACCCGTAACTCCTTGCCGTCCACTGTTTCCATGGTGACATCGGCACCGTGCATCGGGTCTTTGATCTTTGCCATAAATGTTCCGTTATTGCGTCCCGTTGGACTGACTTTGGGTTCCTATACACGCTTGGGTCGGTTTTGTCGAAGTCTGCTTTTGATATCTGAAGTCTATTTCCGTTTAGATAAGAGCGCGTCATTGCGAGCGTAGCGAAGCAATCCAGAACCACTCGCGCTGCTCTGGATTGCCGCGTCGCTTCGCTCCTCGCAATGACGACTTAATGTAAACTAGGCCGATCCTTAATCAATCAAGCACATACAGCCCCGGTGCCGCTTCTTTGGGTGGATTGGCCTTGCTGCCCAGCGTTGTGGGCGCGGCAATCTCCTTGCCGGAGCGTGCCTGTACCCATTCCATCCAATAGGGCCACCAGCTGCCTTTGACCTCTTCGGTCCCTGACAGCCATTTATCGACGTCGGCAGGCGGTTTTTTCTGCTTGGTGGGGGTATTGCCCTTGGTCTTGAAATATTTCGCCTTGGGGTTGGTCGGCGGGTTGAGAATCGCCTGCATATGGCCTGATTGCGACAGCACAAATTCGATATTCTTTGAGCCGAACAGCTGGGTCGAGCGATAGCAGGCGCGCCATGGCGTGATATGGTCGGTAACGCCGCCAAGGATAAACAGATCATTGTCGACCTTGCTGATGTCAACCTTGTGATCGACCATTTCCACCTCGCCATGATTGACGAAAGCGAGCGTTTCAAAGATGTTGAGGAAATCGCCCATCAGGCTGGCCGAGAGATTGGTGGCATCGGCATTCCAGAACAGCACGTCGAACGCTGGCGGGTCTTCACCCATCAGATAATTGTTGATGACATAGTTCCAGATCAGGTCATTGGGACGCAGCCAGGCGAAGCCGCGCGCCAGCGAATTCCCTTCGATTACGCCCTGCCGTGAGGCGCGTTGCTTGGCGAGTTCGAGGCTGTTCTCGCTCATAAGCGATCCGGCCTCGATGTCATTCTGCTTGGGATGGAGGACACAGACCATCAGCGTCACCGCGCCGATACGCGTGTCTTTCTCTGAGGCCAGTTTGGAGAGCAGCATCGCCAATGTCTGGCCACCTGAACAGCCGCCGGAGACATTGACTTTGTCAGAGCCGGTAATCTCGCAAATCACGTCAATCGCCTCTTTGCACGAGGCGATATAGTCGGCCATATCCCAGATGCCGTGTTCCTTTTCCGGGTTGCGCCAGCTGATGACGAAGGTCTGGATGCCGTTATCGACTTGCCATTTGACCACCGATTTTTCCGGGCTGAGATCGTTAATATACATTTTGTTGATCTGCGGCGGGATAGTCAGCTGCGGCGTCTCATACACCTTCTCGGTGGTCGGCGCGTACTGGATGAGCTCCATCATATCGTTGCGATAGACGACATTGCCCTTGGAGGTGGCGACATTCTTGCCCAGCTCGAACGGCTTTTTGTCGACCTGGCTGACCATGCCATCATTATAGACCATATCGTCATAAGCATTTTTCAGGCCCTTGATCAGCGATAAGCCGCCTGAATCAATCGCCCGCTTCTGCGCCATCGGGTTGCCGATCAGGGTGTTGGTCGGGGCGAGAGAGTCAATAATGATATTGGTAATGAAATTGGCGCGGTCTTTTTCCAGCGCGTCGAGCTCCAGATCCTCAATCCAGCGCTGCATACCCTTCTGAACGGCAAGATAATATTGCGCGCCCGCCTTGAAGAACGGGTTGAACTGCCAAGCCGGGTCCATGAAGCGCTTGTCCTTGGGATGCGGCGAAAGCTCTGACTTGCCGGTAAAAATTTTCACCACATCTTCGGAAAAAGCCTGGGCATGGCGCATGGTGCGCGCCGGGTCGCTGGCGGTTTCGCGCAGCAACAGGCTGATCGCGCCAACAAAATCCTCGCGTGCCAGTCCCATTAACGGGCCAAGCGCTGTGGTGGATTGTGCCGCTTCGTCTACCAATGTGCGTGGACCCGAATTGGGGGTGGCCTGTTCGCTCATATCTCTCTCCCTTTATGTCGCGCTGTTGCGCTTGTCTGTTCTATGTGTTGGTCTTTATCCGATTCCCTCGGAATTGCTACTGTGTGATTGCAATCGGGCTCATGCCCAGGCCGTCGCCCTTTTCCCCTACGGCGAAACGACGCAGCAGCTTGCCGCTGGCAAAGTCTATCTCAGCGATCGTGTTCTGTCCGGTTTCCGCCAGATAGAGCCGCTTGCCATCGGGTGAGAAGATTACCGTCACCTGAGCCGCCTCGCGCTCACCACTAACGGTTATCGAGCGCACCCGTTCCTTTGTGGCTGTATCATAAACACTGACGCCGCCATCGACCAGATCGGAGGTCACCGCATATTTGCCATCGGGGCTAATGGCGAGGCGCAGCGGGAAGCGACCCGATGCGATCTTGGCTTTTTGCTCAAGCGTCTCGGTGTCAAAAACGAACACTTCGTCACTGCCGCGTGCCGATACCCATAGCTCTTTGCCATCGGGGCTGAGCGCTATGCCTTCCGGTTCGGTGCCGGCTACGAGATCGCTGATGTGTTTGCCCTCGGTTACATTGATGACGCTGACATTCTTGGATTGCAGATTGGCGACATAGGCCATGCTGCCGTCAGCGCTGGCCGCCAGCATATGGCTTCCTGCATTTTCGGTGGGAACGGCACTAACCGAGTGTACGAATGCCGGACAATCTTCGTTGGATTTGCAATCATGAAAGGTGATGGTGGTGAGGGTATCTGAACCTTCGGTCGTAGCCATGATGAGGTTGTCAGAAAGCCATAAGACGCCATGAGGTCGTGTATTCGGAACAAGATCGATACGCGCTAGCCGACGTCCGGTGAGCACTTTAACATCGTTTATTGAGAATATATCGATTGTCTCACCACCATAAGCAGCAACTGCGGCGAAAAGACCATTGGGCGATATCGCCACCTCATGCGGTTGCGGGCCGGTTTCGACGCGTTTGATCTCTTCTCCGCTGGCGAGATCAACAAAGCTGACCGTATCTTCGCCTTTGTTCCCGACGACCAGCGTGCCGGTTATCGATGCATCAGCTTGGGCGGGGCTATCCGGCTGGTTCGCTTGCGCGCCGCATGCAGCCAGCAAAGGTGCCAACAGCAAAGGCATAATAAGACGGAGATTGCGCCATTGGAGGAGGGCATTGCGGATCATGGCATTTTCCGAAATCTTGAACACTATTTGCCACAGTTAGCGCTCCGTAGCGATTGCGACAACATGCCGCGCGCGTCAGCTTTTGGTAAAACCCTGCCAGCCGAAATGTCAGCCGAAGATCCGCTTTCCATGCGTCACCCGGTCCGCCATCGCCATAGTGGTCAGCATCGCATTGACGCGGATACAGCTGGGCATCACGCTGGCATCGGTGACATAGACATTACTTGTGCCATGCACTTTCTGGTCGAGATCAACCACGCCCTTTTTGGGATCGCTGTTGATTGCATTGCCGCCATGCGGATGGCTGGAGGACAGCACGACGTCATCGGCTTCTTTGATATTGTCTCTAAAAAATGCATCAACGGCATCATTGTCCATGCCTTTCCAAAGCGTCTGTCCACGCAGCAATGCTGGATAGACTTCCAGCGCTCCGCCCGCGAGTTGCACTTTGGACAGCGTTGCCAATGCACGCTTGAGCGTGTTGAGCGTATGGTCATCAAGATGAAAATCGAGCTTGCCGTTTTTGAGCTCCCCGAGCCGGTCCGCCGGAAAAAGCACACCGGCAGAGGCAAGCCTGCTATAGTTGCGCATCCGCTGATAATGTTCCTCAAACCAGCCGGGGACCAGTGTCGACATACTCATGGGCGGCTGGAAATGGCTTTCGATCAGAAAATCGCCGCGATCGACATAAGTCGCCATCTGGTCCTCATCCCAGGCGTTCTGTCTCTTCTCCATAAGCGCCGGAACAGGGCAGGCGATATTGAGCGATATGCCTTCACCCGTGCCCTTTATGCGGCTGGCATCGAGGATATTGGATGAGGCGATGGTGCCAGCAGCGACAACCACGCCTTTGGTGGCGCGGATGGCTTTGCGGGTGCCGTCACGGAATTTCACCGCCACGGCATTGGCGATCCGTTCACCTGCATCATTGCGACCGTCCCAGAGGATTTCCTCAGCCTCGCATTCGGTCACGATATAGGCCGGGGTGGCGGCTTTGGTGGCATCGGCAAGCCATGTCTCGGGCGGCGCATTTTTTCGACCATAGGGGCAGCCGGTATTGCAATAGCCAGCCGAGACACAGGCCCGATCTGTGCCATAGGCGCCCCAGTTTTTGCTGAACCATTCGAGCACTGCATCCTGGTCCAGCGCATCGTTGGATGTAGGCTTATAGGCATTCCAGGCGCGGATCAGATGGGTACCATTATTGCGGCCCAAACGCTTGGCAATTGGCTTGATATCAAGGCGCGTTTCAACACGGTCATAGCTGGTGTCCAGATCTGTTCTGCTTACAGGCGCACCAAGACTCGCCCATATGTCCAGCACGTTTTCGGCTTGTGGGTGAAGCACATGATGTGGGGCTGCCCGCAGCGCAATGCCGTTATTGATGACTGGCGAACCACCGACAACCTGTCCCTGAAACACGATGATATCGCGGTTGCGTGTCGTCTGGATCGCGCCGTCGCGATAAAGGTTGGATGACATGATTTTTTCATGGGTGGTGATCCGGCTGGCCGGGAAATGCTCACCGGCCTCAAGAATCAGTACCTTATAACCGCTTGCAGCCAGATTGGCCGCGGCCACCGCACCACCTGCGCCTGATCCGATGACAATCACCTCGGCTTCAGCAGGCACAGTGCTGCTATCGAAGAAAACGGAAGGCGGCAGATCGCCAGACGTTTCCTCCACCACCGGCGGGTCTTGTGGCGCGCCCGCACGTTGTCGCGCGGTTGGCAGGGTGAAATCGAGACTCTTCAGCACCGGATTATCGGCGTTGTCTTCCTCACTGCCATGCTCGCCGCCAAGCCAATGACCATAATAACCGGCATAGATAATCCCGCGTATCCGGGCGAAATCCTGAAACAGATCAACCCGCCGGTTCTGTAGCTTTTTCTCAAATTTGCGTTTGCGTGCAGTCGGGCTGGCAAAATGGAAAAACGGTCCGCCCAGCGCGAGCCAGATAACATAAAGCGAAAGGCCGGTTTCGCATGGTTTATCCCCGTGCATCTCGGCAAACATCACCTGCAGATTGTCGACAACCTGCTGGGGGGTGATGGCCATATGGGTGCCATGAAACAGCGTCTCGGTGAACTTCTTCCAGATCTCCACCTGGGCGTCATTAAAAGGCTTTTTGGCCATCGCTACATCTCCTCAGTAGCGACCCGAAGAGAATCTGTTTCCACGTCTAACATGGTGTAACGGTTTGATTAAGGGCTTAAATCGCGGTTGTGCGGGCGGTGCATGCCTTTCCTGCTGACACATGGCGCTGACGCTGCTAACCGCTGCTGGGAAAAGGGCTATGCTGCCCGTCACAATGTTCTAGAAACCGTACATGACCGACCTATCCAAAATCCGTAATTTCTCGATTATCGCGCATATCGACCATGGCAAATCCACGCTGGCGGATCGGCTGATCCAATATACTGGCGGCCTTACCGAGCGTGAGATGGAGGCGCAGGTGCTCGACAATATGGATATCGAGAAGGAGCGCGGCATTACCATCAAGGCGCAGACGGTGCGGCTGAATTACACCGCGCAGGATGGTGAGACCTACGAATTGTCGCTGATGGACACGCCGGGACATGTCGATTTTGCCTATGAGGTGTCGCGTTCACTCGCGGCGTGTGAGGGCGCATTGCTGGTAGTTGACGCGGCGCAAGGGGTTGAGGCGCAGACTCTCGCCAATGTCTATCAGTCGATCGAGCATGACCATGAGATTTTGCCGGTGATCAACAAGATCGACTTGCCCGCCGCTGACCCCGAACGGGTTAAGGCCGAGATTGAGGATATTATCGGCCTGCCTGCGGATGAAGCCGTCCATGCCAGCGCCAAATCGGGCATTGGCATTCAGGATATTCTCGAGCAGATCGTCACCAAAATCCCGCCGCCCTCTGGCGACCGCGCTGCGCCGCTCAAGGCGATGCTGGTCGATAGCTGGTATGATCCGTATCTCGGCGTGGTCATCCTTGTCCGGGTGATGGATGGCATGCTCAAAAAAGGCGAGCGCATCAAATTTATGCAGGCCGGGAGCGAGCATCTGGTCGATCGCGTCGGCTGTATGCGGCCCAAGATTGAGCATCTCGAAGAGCTGGGGCCGGGCGAAATCGGCTTTATCACTGCGCAGATCAAAGAGGTCAGTCAGACCGCTGTCGGTGACACCATCACCACGGTGAAAAACGGTGCGGACGAACCGCTGCCGGGCTTTAAGGAAGTCCAGTCGGTGGTGTTCTGCGGCCTGTTCCCGGTGGATGCTGCCGATTTCGAGAAACTACGCGAGAGCATCTCCAAGCTGCGGCTGAATGATGCCAGCTTCACCTTTGAGATGGAAACCAGCGCTGCGCTGGGGCAGGGCTTCCGCTGCGGCTTTCTCGGGCTGCTGCATCTGGAGATTATTCAGGAACGCCTCACCCGCGAATATGATCTTGACCTGATTACCACCGCGCCGTCGGTGGTCTATAAAGTCACCATGACCGATGGCGAGGAAATCCATCTGCACAATCCCGCCGATATGCCCGATGTCGTCAAGATCGCTGAGATTGAGGAGCCATGGATTGAGGCGGTGATCTATTGCCCCGATGAATATCTCGGCAGCATTTTGAAACTCTGTCAGGACCGGCGCGGTATCCAGAAGAACCTAACCTATGTCGGCGACCGCGCGCAGGTGACCTATGAACTGCCGCTCAATGAAGTGGTGTTTGACTTTTATGATCGCCTGAAATCGATCAGCCGCGGCTATGCCAGCTTTGACTATGAGCAGATCGGCCTCCGCGCTGGCCATCTGGTGAAGATGAATGTGCTGGTCAATTCAGAGCCGGTTGATGCGCTGAGTATGATTGTTCACCGCGATGCTGCAGAAGCACGAGGGCGGCATATGTGCGAGCGGCTGAAAGACCTGATCCCGCGCCACCTGTTCAAAATTCCGGTGCAGGCCGCAATTGGCGGCAAGGTTATCGCCCGCGAAACCATCAGTGCGATGCGCAAGGACGTTACCGCCAAATGCTATGGCGGCGATATCAGCCGCAAGAAGAAGCTGCTGGAAAAGCAGAAAAAAGGCAAAGCCAAGATGCGCGAATACGGCAATGTCGCCATCCCCCAAGAAGCGTTTATCGCGGCATTGAAGATGGGGGATGATAACTAAGCGTCATAGCTAACGCAAAACTACATCCATTATGGATGTAGTGAGGGAAGTGATAGGCTTCCCAATTGAGTGATGTTATCGAAGGTAAAGCCATGTAACGCAGGGGCATGGCTTGGCATATTGCTGGATTTCAGATGAAGGTATCGGCGCGCCGCAATGGCTGTGTGATCTGGCATCTCGCGACAAGCTGATAGACTTGGAATGGCGGCAGCCATTACCGCTCGAAGCGCGGCTCGTGGTTCTCGATGGAAGCCTATGCAGCCACGCCTTTGATTGGCTGCGCGCAGGCGATGCAGAGCTGCGGCCCCGTCCCATAATCGTGGCGAATGTCGCGCGGGCGGCAGACCGCGTTGGTGTGTTGCGTGCGGGTGCCGATGAGGTGTTGCCGCCGGATATGGACAGTCTGGAAGCACGGGCGCGTGCCGAGCGGATACTCGCCCTCTACAAGACATTGGTCGCAAGTCACCAAAGCATAACGCAATATGGCACATTGCATTTCGACCACATGCAGCAGAGATTGTGGCGTGAGGACATAGCCATAACTGTTACGCGCCGGGAATTTGCGCTGTTGGCTTATCTCGCAAAGGCTGACGGTCGCCCTGTACCCAAGCAGGAACTGCACGCGGTGATCTTCAATCTGAGCTTTGACCCTTGCACCAATGCACTGGCGGTGCATATCTATCGCTTGCGCAAAAAGCTCCAACAGGGTTTTATCACGCCGATACTGCATACCGTGGAGGGGCAGGGCTATGCTTTGGTGCGAGATCATGCATCAAGCGGGCCTATAGGAGAGCAAAATCATGTCAGAAACCGAGTCATCCATGCTTGACCTCTATTTCGCGCCGACGCCGAACGGCTGGAAAATCTCGATCATGCTTGAAGAGTGCGGGTTGGCCTACAACGTGAAGCCGGTGAATATCGGCACCGGAGAGCAGTTTGCGCCGGATTTTCTGAAGATCAGCCCGAACAACCGTATCCCGGCATTGGTCGATCATGCTCCAAAAAGCGGGGAAGGGCCGCTGTCGATTTTCGAGACCGGGGCGATCCTGCTCTATCTCGCCGAAAAGACTGGCCAGTTTTTGCCAACCGATCCTGGTGGCCGTTATGGCGTGATCCAGTGGCTGATGTGGCAAATGGGCGGGCTGGGGCCGATGCTCGGCCAGCATGGCCATTTCGCGCTCTATGCACCGGAGAAAATTCCCTATGCGATTGACCGATACCGCCGCGAGACCGAGCGGCTTTATGGTGTGCTGGACCGGCAATTGGCAGACAATGAACATGTTGCGGGCGCGGATTATTCGATTGCCGATATGGCGTGTTTCCCATGGGTGCAGACCTATAAGCGGCAGGGGATTGATCTGGCTGGCAACTTTCCAAATGTGCGGCGTTGGTATGATGCGTTGAAAGAGCGTCCGGAGTTGCGGCGCGGCATGGCTTTGGGGCGCGAGGCGCTCAATCGTAATCCTCAGGAAGATGCCGAGGCGCGGAAGCATTTATTTGGGTTGAAGGATTGAGCAAGCATAACCCGTTCATGTCGAGCGAAGTCGAGACATCAGGCCAGAAACACAGGTCTCTCGACTACGCTCGAGACGAACGGAAGAGAGGATAATTACATGACCGCAAAACTGGAGTTTTTCTTCGACCTTTCATCGCCATGGACCTGCTTGGCCTTCCACAATATCCAGCCGATACTCGATGACACCGGCGCGGAGATAACATGGCGACCGATTCTCGTTGGTGGAGTGTTTAATGCGGTCAATCAGGCGGTCTATGCCAGCCGCGAGGATATGACCGGGCCAAAGATGCGGCATTATGGCAAGTCGCTGAAAGACTGGGCTGCATTGGCGGGCGTGCCGATGCATTTCCCGTCACCCTGGCACCCGGTGCGCTCGGTGCATGCGATGCGCGCCTGTACCGCCTTGGCCGACGATCAGCAGGCACTGCATCGCTTTGCCAAGGGCTGTTTTGATGCCTATTTCGGGCCGGATCAGCGCAATCTTGACGATCCCAATGTCCTCAGCGCCATTGCCAGCAATCGCGGTCTGGACGGCCCGGCGCTGATTGCCCAGACACAGGATCAGGCAGTCAAAGACAAACTCCGCGCTACCACCGAGGAACTGATCGAGCGCGGCGGCTATGGCTCGCCGACCATCTTTGTGAATGGCGATGATATGTATTTTGGCAATGACCAGTTGCCGCTGGTCGAACGGGCGATTAGGGTCGCCAGCGCATCATAAAGAGGATTCCCGAAAATGTCAGAACGCGTCACCATTTCCGTTGCCGATCATATTGCCGATGTCCGCTTCAACCGGCCCGACAAGCTCAATGCGCTGGACAAGGCGCAGCTTGAAGCGATTGCCGAAGTCGGCGATACGCTGGCGGCGATGGACGGCATCCGCGCAGTGGTGCTGTCGGGCGAGGGCAAGGGCTTTTGCGCCGGTCTCGATATGGCGAGCTTTACCGAACCGGCGACCACCAGCAGCTTGATCGAACGCTCCCATGGCAATGCCAATCTCTATCAACATGTTGTGCTGCAATTCCGCCAGATCGCCGCGCCGGTGATCGCCGCGGTGCATGGCGCCTGTATCGGCGGTGGCCTGCAATTGGCGAGTGCGGCGGATATCCGCTTTGTCACCCCTGATGCCAAACTGTCGATCATGGAAATGCGCTGGGGCCTGATCCCCGATATGGGCAGTTTCACCACATGGCGCAGCTTTGTCCGCGATGATGTGTTGCGCGAGCTGACCTATACCAACCGCATCTTCTCTGGCGAAGAGGGCAAGGAACTGGGTTTTGTGACGCATCTCTCAGAAAACCCACATGAAGACGCGATGGCGCTGGCCAAAGAGATTGCGAGCCGTAACCCCGATGCGGTGCAGGCATCGAAGCGGTTGATAAACAAACTGCCCGATATGACGGCGGATGAGATTCTGATGATGGAATCCGAGGAACAACAGAAAATCGGCCGCACCCCCAATCAGGTTGAGGCGGTCATGGCGTTTATGCAGAAGCGCGCCGCGAATTTTGTCGACTGATCCCATGGCCACCAACCCTTCGGTCACGCCCGACGACAAAATCTATATCTCTGCCGATCAGCTGCTCAGCGACTCCTATCGGCTGGGTATGCAGATATTGGAGAGCGGCTTTGCGCCGACACATCTGGTGGGCATCTGGCGGGGCGGCGCGCCGGTGGGCATTGCGGTGCAGGAGCTGTTGGAATTTCACGGGCAGGAGAGCGATCATATCGCCATTCGCACGTCCTCCTATATGGGCATCGACAAAAGGCGGGCAGGGGTGCGTGTGTTTGCGCTTGGCTATCTGATCGATACGCTGGGGCCGGATGATCGGCTGCTGCTGATCGACGATGTGTTCGACACCGGGCGTAGTATTGAAGCCCTGATTGCCGAGCTTTCCAAGCGCTGTCGCTACAACATGCCGCGCGAGACCCGGGTGGCGACGGTCTACTATAAGCCCTCGCGCAACGAGACTGATCTCGTGCCCGATTTCTATGTGCACGAGACCGAGGAATGGCTGATCTTCCCGCATGAACTGATAGGCTTGACCTCTGCCGAAATCGCGGCGCACAAGGCCGATGCCGATATCATCCTGAAGGACACATAATGACCGGATTTGCTTCTTCTGAAGAACGCGACGCTTTTATCGCTGGCCTGCCCAAGGCCGAATTGCATCTGCATATTGAGGGCTCATTAGAGCCGGAACTGATGTTCGCGCTGGCGCAGCGCAACAAGGTGGATATCCCGTTCGCTTCGGTCGAAGAGGTTCGCGTCGCCTATGATTTCTCCAATCTTCAGGACTTTCTCGATATCTATTATCAGGGCATGGGCGTATTGATCGAGGAACAGGATTTTTACGACCTGACCATGGCCTATCTGCAGCGCGCCAAGGCGGACAATGTGCGCCATGTCGAGATTTTCTTTGACCCCCAGGGCCATACCGAGCGCGGCGTCGCGTTTGAGACGGTGATCAGCGGGATTACCCGCGCACTGGCCGATGGTGAGCGCGATCTGGGTATCAGCTATCGGCTGATCATGTGCTTTTTGCGGCATCTGTCGGAAGAAGACGCCTTTGCTACACTGGAAGAAGCAATGCCGTATCTTGGGAAGATTGATGGCGTCGGACTGGACTCCTCTGAAGTTGGCCATCCGCCCAGCAAATTTGAGCGCGTCTTTGCCAAATGTCGCGAGCTGGGTTTAAAAGTCGTCGCGCACGCCGGCGAAGAAGGCCCGCCCGAATATGTCCATGAAGCGCTGGACCTGCTGAAAGTCGACCGGATCGATCATGGTAACCGTGCGCTGGAGGATGATACACTGATCACGCGGCTGGCGGATGAGGGCATGTGCCTGACTGTGTGCCCGCTCTCCAATCTCAAGCTTTGTGTTATCGATGATATTCACGACCATCCGATCAAGACAATGCTCGACCATGGTATAAAGGCGACGGTCAATGCCGATGATCCGAGCTATTTTGGCGGCTATGTGAATGATAATTTTCGTGCCGTTACCGAGGCGCTGAACCTTGATCGCGACCATCTGCTGACATTGGCGAGGAACAGCTTTACCGGGTCATTTTTGGATGAGGTCGATAAGGAACGGCATGTGGCGGCGGTTTCAGAATATGCTGCGTAATATTCTCACACGAATCTAACCATGTCGTCGGCCCCGCGAAGGCGGGGCCAGGGCTAAATTTGTTCACGCGGAGACGCGGAGGCGCGGAGGACTTGATACTTTATGCAAGTCTCTCCGCGCCTCCGCGTCTCCGCGTGAGTTAAAAATAAGAAGTCTGATCCCCGCCTTCGCAGTGTCAATGGGAGAGGTCGCAGTTTAAGTCCGGTTCACCAGCAGGCTCTCAAACTCGGCGCGTAGTTCGTCAGTTATGGGCACCGGACCATTTTTGTCCGTCAGCACAATGGTAGTGATACAGGTAGCAACACAGCCATGCGCCTGAAACGCGCCGGATGCGATATCCCAGCTTGAAGAGCCGATGCGGCTGATCCCGCTGGTGATCGTAATATGCTCGGGAAAAAACGCCTCGGCGACATAGTTGATGCTAACTGCCGCAATTAGCCAGCGTTGCCCGGACTTGCGCCGTTCTGATTTCAGCGAATGGTTGAACAGCCCGCGACCATGCTCGAACAGCCCGGCCATTTTCACATTGTTGATATGCCCGAGCACGTCGAGATCGGCAAAGCGAGTCTCGGTGGAGTGTGAAAAGGGATAGTTGGCTTGGGTTAGCTGCCAGCTTTCGGCTTTGGGCATATGGTTCTCCTCCTTCTCCCTTGAGGGGAGAAGGATATGGAGCCTTTCGCCTTCAGGCGTTAGGCGGAATTGGATGAGGGTGAGGGGGTATGAGAAATGGCACACCCTCTCTCAACTGCGACTAAGGCGCTGCGCGCCCAAGTCTTCGTATCTCTCTCCCTTGAAGGGAGGGAGAATGGCAGCCTTAAAGCGACCGGCCAATCAGCTCTTTCATGATCTCATTGGTGCCGCCGAAGATGCGGGTGACGCGGGCGGCGCGCCAGGCGCGGGCGATGGGATACTCGTTCATATAGCCAGCACCGCCATGCAGTTGCAGGCACTTATCCATCATTTCCCATTGTAGCTCGGTGTGCCACAGCTTGGCTGCTGCGCCTTCTTCGGGGGTCAGTTCTTTCTTGTTGTGCCGCGCCAATGCCCAGTCGAGATGCGCCCATCCGACCTGCAGCTTGGTTTTGAGGTCAGCGAGGACGAAGCGGGTATTCTGGAAATTGAACACCGGCTTGCCAAAAGCCTTGCGGTCTTTGACGAAGGCGACGGTGTCATCATAGGCTTTCTGTGCTGATGCCTGCGCCGAAACGGCGATCGACAGACGTTCTTGCGGCAATTCGCTCATCAGATAGATAAAGCCTTTGCCCTCTTCGCCGAGACAGTTGGTCATCGGTACGCGGACATCGTTGAAGAATAATTCCGAGGTATCAGCGGCGTCCTGACCGATCTTGTCGAGATTGCGGCCACGCTCAAAGCCTTCGCGGTCGCTTTCGACCAGAATGATCGACACGCCCTGCCATGCCGGATCGGCATCGGGGTCGGTCTTGGCGCAGACCAGCACCAGATCGGCATTCTGGCCATTGGTGATGTAGGTTTTGCTGCCATTGACGACATAGTGGTTGCCGTCCTTTTTGGCGGTGGTGCGGATGCCCTGCAGGTCGGAGCCGGTGCCCGGCTCAGTCATGGCGATGGCCGTGATCGTCTCGCCGGACACAAGGCGCGGCAGCCATTTCTGCTTCTGCTCCTCACTGCCATATTGCACGATATAGTTGACCACAATGTCCGACTGAAGCGAGAAACCCAGCGGCGACCCGCCATGATAAGCCGCTTCCTCATTGACGATGGCGTTATAGCCAAAGTCTAGGCCGAGACCGCCATATTCTTCCGGGACGGTGGGGCAGAGCAGGCCGAGCTCACCCGCCTTGGGCCAAAGCTCTTTCGGGACCAGCTTGTCCTCGTCCCACTGCACCGCATTAGGCGCAACCTCTTCCTGCATGAAGCGGCGCACAGTTGAACGAAACGCCTCATGGTCTTCATTATAGGCGGTGCGGGAAAGGGCATCGAGAGACATATCAGGCATCCTTTATTGGTTATCGCTTGGCAGGCATGGATGATGCCGCCTTCACCAGCCTTCTATGTCCACCTTTCCGTTTAGGTCAACCGGGAATTTAATTGACCGATTAAATTCCCGGATTTGAGGATAATATTGCTCAGTAACGCGCCGTTACCTGCACCCCGTAAAAGGCAGGCTCACCTGGAATAAAGGTTGGAATACCGAAAGAGCCGCCGGTATTGCCGCCGTCGATGAGGTACTGCTCGTCAAAGATGTTGCGGGCGAAACCGGCAATTTCATAGCGGCCATCATCAAAGCTGACACCGCCGCGCAAATTGACCAGCGTATAGCCGTCCTCGGCGATTGTGGGGTTATTGGGCAGCTCGAAGAACAGGTCGCTCTGATAGGTGACGCTAGGCGCCAGGAAGAAGCGGGTGCTCTCGTTAATGTCGTAATCCACGGTGAAACCGCCGGAAAGCTGCCACTCCGATTGCAGACGGAAGCGGTTATTGGCGAACACGCCGTTCTCAGGCTCATCATCAATGGTGGAATCAATATAGGCGCCATTGCCGAAGATGGTCAGCCAGTCGGTCGGGCTGATGCTCAGTTCCGCCTCGACGCCGATGCTGCTGGCATTGCCGGCATTGACGGTGATGAAGTCGCCGCTGCCTTCCTCCTGAATGGTGACCTGGAAGTTCTCATATTCCTGATAGAAAACGCCGACGCTCGCCTGGATCAGGGAGTCCGCATATTTCAAACCACCTTCATAGTTCCAAACAAATTCCGCCGGGAGATTATCGATAGCAGCAACAGGGCCGTTGGGACCTGCCGCCGAAGTAACATCGATAACCGGCGAACGACGACCGCGCGAGACGGTGGCATAGGCGTTGAGGTTGTCGGTGAAGCGATACAGCGCATTAAAGCGCGGCAGGATCGAGAAAAACTCATCATCGGCTTCAAATTCCTCACCGCCGGTATCGACAGCCGGGAGCAGAGGCGCGCCGGTGATGACCGAATTGGGTTGCACCGCAGAGAAAAAGCTCTGACGGTCTTCAAACAGGAAACGAACACCGGCGGTCAACTCCAGTGCCGTTGTCGGGGTGAGGGTGCCGTCAAAGAAGACCGAAAAAGCATCATTGATACCGCGATTCTGGAAAGTCGAGGCATAGGGTATAAAGCTAGCTGCACCTTGTGTGAGCAAGGCGGTGGCCTGTTCCGCAGTTACCGTGCCATCCGGAGCGACGCAGGGAAGGCCGGGGATCAGCCCGGCAGCGCATTGCAGATAGGTGCCTTCTTCAGTGGAGAAAGGCACGGCCTGGCTGCCATTCTCGTAGAAATAGTTGATACCGACAAAGCCGCGGAAGATATCGCTATCATAGCTCAAACGGCTCTCATGGTTGACCTGATAGCCTTCGGCGTCTTCTGCGAACTCAAGATAAAAGGCGGGCGAACCATCGGCATCGAAGACTTCCAGCGAGTCAAATTCGCGATAGGCAGTGATCTGGGTGTAGGTCAGGCTGTCGCTGATCTCGTAATTGACCGTCAGGCTGATGTCATAAACGTCACGCTCCAGCCCCAATTCTTCCAGCCCCAGCACTTCGCGCGAGAAGGGCGAGCCGGAAAGCTCCACCGGATCAAAAGGTGAGGTACTGCCGCCGGTGGCGGGCAGGGTGCCGGAGACAAAGGGCGTGCCCGAATTGCGCTGGCGGTCATAGGTGCCGACCAGATCGACAGTTAGCGGAATGGCAATCGGCGTCCAGCGCAGCGAGGCGCGGACACCCAACTGGTTCTGCGCATAGAGATCGGGCTGGTCGATGCCGGATGTGTTCTGGTTGGACACATTGGGATCACCGGCAATATTGCGCACCCAGCCATCGCGGCGGCGAAAGGCACCGGCGAGACGCAAGGCAATCTCGTCATTGCCGAAGTTCAGATGGCCCTGCGCCTGAAACATATCAAAATTGCCATAGCCGAGGCGCAAGGATGCCGAGGTGCCGGGCTCGGGCTTGGCGGAGACAAGGCTGACCGCACCGATGGTCGAGGCGGTGCCGAACAAAGTGGCTTGCGGGCCTTTAATGACCTCGATCCGCTCCATGTCATAAAGGTCCTGATAGACGCCGCGCGAGCGCGAGATATCGACGCCGTTGTAATAGACGGTGACACGCGGACCCTGTTGCGCGCTACCGCTGTCCGAGGTGATGCCGCGGATAACAAAGCCCGGGTTATTGGCACTCTGCTCCTGAATAAACAGGCCGGGGACATAGAGCGAGATTTCGTCAAGCTCCTGTGCGCCCAAGCGGTCCAGGTCTTCCGCGCCCAGTGCGGTGATGGTCAGCGGCACATCGGTGATCCGCTCTTCGCGTTTCTGCGCCGAGACGATGATGACATCGCCCTGATAGATAGTGTCTTCGGCTTGTTCATCTTCGGTGGTGCTGCCCTGCGCCTGAGGCGTAACCGGTTGATCCGAGCCGTTGATCTCATCTGCTGAGATGGAAGGAGCGGTAGCCAAGGCGACTGCGAGTGCGCCATGCGATAACAAAGCCATGATGTTTCCCCTGAAATGGAGTTATGCTGTATTGCGACCATTTCGGAGGCTATTGGGGCGGAAATGTAACAGGGCGATGCGATTGCTGTGACGGTGCGATAAATTTTTTCTTACGATTATGCTGCGACGCAGCATTTATTTCGCAGTCGCGTAACATCTGCTAGAGTTGCGAGAGAATATGGTCACTTGCGTCCCCTAAAGCGCTTGACCACGCGGCCGTTCCCGGTTAAGGGCCGCGCTTCGCCGCAATGCTGACTATCAGCATGCCTGCGAAAACATGAAAATCGGCACACAATGATGTGAGGTGCGGGCAGGGCCAAAGGCGGAGCCTCCTGCCGGGACTGGCGACAGTCCGACGTATCTCATTGTCAGAGTAACCGTTTGAATAACAAGGTGAAGCATTTATGCCAACGATTAATCAGCTGGTCCGCAAGGGCCGGACGCCGCAAAAGGCGAAATCGAAAGTGCCAGCCATGGATCAGAACCCGCAAAAGCGTGGTGTCTGTACCCGTGTCTACACAACGACTCCGAAAAAGCCGAACTCGGCGCTGCGTAAGGTGGCCAAGGTCCGCCTGACCAACAGCCGTGAAGTCATCAGCTATATTCCGGGCGAAGGCCACAACCTTCAGGAGCACAGCGTGGTTCTGATCCGTGGCGGTCGTGTGCGCGACCTTCCCGGTGTGCGCTATCACGTACTGCGCGGCGTTCTGGATACCCAGGGCGTGAAAGACCGTAAGCAGTCGCGTTCCAAATATGGCGCCAAGCGTCCTAAATAAGACACGCTTTTTCGAGGAGTATTAGAATATGGCACGTCGTCGTAGGCCCGAAAAGCGGGTTATCCTTCCTGATCCCAAATTCGGTGATCAGGTTCTTTCCAAATTCATGAACAACCTGATGCTGGATGGCAAAAAGTCGGTTGCAGAGCGTATCGTTTATGGCGCGCTGGACTCGGTGGAAGCCAAGGCAAAGACCGATCCGCTGCAGCTGTTCCACGATGCCCTGAACAATGTGAAGCCGGGTATCGAGGTGCGCTCCCGCCGTGTTGGTGGTGCGACCTATCAGGTTCCGGTTGAGGTTCGTCCCGAGCGTGCACAGGCTCTCGCCATTCGCTGGCTGATTGCTGCTGCGCGTGGCCGCAGCGAAACCACCATGGCGGCGCGTCTGTCGGGTGAACTGATGGATGCATCGAACAACCGTGGCAATGCAGTGAAGAAGCGCGAAGACACGCACAAAATGGCGGAAGCCAACCGTGCCTTCTCGCACTATCGCTGGTAAGCTTTTTGACCGGGTGATTTTATGGGACAAAGGGGCTGGTCAAGACTGGCCCCTTTGCCTATATCGCGCCCGATTTTGACATGTCTGAACCGAGGTTCAGGCGCATACCCCTGGAGTAAAGACCATGGCCCGCAGCCATCCTTTGGAAAAATACCGCAATATCGGCATTATGGCGCACATTGATGCCGGTAAGACCACCACGACCGAGCGTATTCTCTATTATACCGGTAAGTCGTATAAGATCGGCGAAGTGCATGATGGCGCTGCGACCATGGACTGGATGGAGCAGGAGCAGGAGCGGGGTATTACCATTACCTCTGCTGCGACGACCACTTTCTGGCGCGCCGAAGATGGCGAAGGCCCAGAGCACCGCATCAACATCATCGACACGCCGGGTCACGTGGACTTCACCATTGAAGTTGAGCGTTCGCTGCGTGTGCTTGACGGCGCGGTAGCGGTTTTTGATGGCGTTGCCGGCGTTGAGCCGCAGTCTGAAACTGTATGGCGTCAGGCTGACAAATATGGCGTTCCGCGGATGTGCTTCATCAACAAGCTCGACCGTACCGGCGCTGACTTCTATTATTGCGTAGATTCCATCGTTGAGCGCCTCGGCGCGACGCCGCTGGTTCTGTATCTCCCCATCGGTGCAGAGAGCGACCTCAAGGGCGTAGTCGATCTCGTCAACAATCGCGGTATTGTCTGGCAGGACGAAGCGCTGGGCGCGAAGTTCGACTATGTCGATATCCCGGCTGATCTGGCTGACAAGGCTGCGGAGTATCGTGAACAGCTCATCGAAACTGCGGTTGAGCAGGACGATGATGTGATGGAAGCGTATCTGGAAGGCAATGAGCCTGACGTTGCAACGCTGAAGCGTCTTATCCGTAAGGGTACGCTGGAGCGTGCATTTGTTCCGGTGCTGTGTGGTAGCGCGTTTAAGAACAAGGGTGTCCAGCCGCTGCTCGACGCTGTTGTCGACTATATGCCGAGCCCGCTCGACGTTCCCGCGATTAAGGGTGTTCTGCCCGATAGCGACGAAGAAGTAGAGCGTCCGTCTGACGACGAAGCGCCGTTCGCTGCGCTGGCGTTCAAGATCATGAACGACCCATTTGTCGGCTCGCTGACCTTTGCCCGCATCTATTCGGGCAAGCTTACCAAGGGTTCGGTTCTGAACTCGGTGAAGGACAAGCGCGAGAAAATCGGCCGTATGCTGCTGATGCACTCGAACAACCGCGAAGACATTGAAGAGGCTTATGCTGGCGACATCGTAGCTATTGCTGGTCTGAAGGAAACCACCACCGGTGACACGCTGTGTGCACCGAACGATCCGGTCATTCTGGAGCGTATGGAATTCCCTGAGCCGGTTATCGAGCTGTCGGTTGAGCCCAAGACCAAGGCTGACCAGGAGAAAATGGGTATTGCCCTTAATCGCCTGGCTGCCGAGGATCCGTCTTTCCGTGTTTCGACTGACCATGAATCGGGTCAGACGATCATCAAGGGCATGGGCGAGCTTCACCTCGACATTCTGGTCGACCGTATGAAACGCGAATTCAAGGTGGAAGCGAATGTCGGTGCGCCGCAGGTGGCTTATCGTGAATCGCTGACCAATCCGGCTGACATTGACTACACCCATAAGAAACAGTCGGGTGGTTCAGGTCAGTTTGCCCGCGTCAAGTTCGAGGTTACTCCGGGCGAGCGCGGCAGTGGCATCACCTTTAATGACGAGATCAAGGGCGGTAATATTCCCAAGGAATATATCCCGGCCGTTGAAAAGGGTATGCGCGAGACCGCCGAAACCGGCGCGCTTATCGGCTTCCCGATCATCGACTTTGATATTCGCCTCTATGACGGCGCCTATCATGACGTTGACTCCTCGGCTCTGGCCTTTGAGATCGCCGGTCGCGCTGCAATGCGTGAAGCGGCGCAGAAATCGAAGATCAAGCTGCTTGAGCCGGTCATGAAGGTTGAGATCACCACCCCGGAAGATTATCTGGGTGACGTGATCGGTGACCTTAATTCCCGTCGTGGTCAGATTCAGGGCACCGATACGCGCGGCAACGCGCAGATTGTCGATGCCATGGTCCCGCTGGCCAATATGTTCGGCTATGTGAATGAGCTGCGTTCATTCACCCAGGGCCGCGCGCAATATTCGATGCAATTCTCTCACTATGAGGAAGTGCCGAATAATGTTGCCGAGGAACTGACGGCGAAGATGGCCTAATCGGCTGATTTTAATACAGGCGCTCTCTTGTTGAATTGCCGGTTCGCCGTTTTTGTTCGGCATAAGCAATTCATTGGGTGTTGACAGATTGGGATAGTCTCGCCAAAGCGCCGCGCAGACTATCCGGTGATAGTAAATTGTGAAGGTAGGAAAAAATGGCAAAAGCAAAGTTTGAGCGGACGAAACCGCACGTGAACGTCGGCACCATCGGTCACGTTGACCATGGTAAGACCACATTGACTGCAGCAATCACCAAGGTGCTGGCAGAAGTAGGCGGTGGTGAAGCCGTTGACTTCGCTAACATCGACAAGGCACCGGAAGAGCGTGAGCGCGGCATCACCATCTCGACCGCACACGTTGAGTATGAAACCGACAACCGCCACTATGCGCACGTCGACTGCCCGGGTCACGCTGACTATGTTAAGAACATGATCACCGGTGCGGCGCAGATGGACGGCGCTATCCTGGTTGTTAACGCTGCTGACGGCCCGATGCCGCAGACCAAAGAGCACATTCTGCTTGCTCGTCAGGTTGGCGTTCCGGCGATGGTTGTCTTCCTCAACAAGGTTGACCAGGTTGACGATGAAGAACTGCTTGAGCTGGTTGAGCTCGAAGTTCGTGAACTGCTCAGCGAATATGACTTCCCGGGTGATGATATTCCTATCATCGCTGGTTCGGCTCTGGCCGCTCTGGAAGGCCGTGACGACAATATTGGCAAGGAAAAGATCCTTGAGCTGATGGCTGCCGTTGACGACTTCATCCCGCAGCCGGATCGTCCGGTTGATCAGGACTTCCTGATGCCGGTTGAGGACGTGTTCTCGATCTCTGGTCGTGGTACCGTTGTTACCGGCCGTGTTGAAACCGGTGTTATCAATGTTGGCGACGAAGTTGAAATCGTTGGCATCAAGGAAACCCAGAAGACCACCGTTACCGGTGTTGAAATGTTCCGCAAGCTGCTGGATCGCGGTGAAGCTGGCGACAATATCGGCGCTCTGATCCGCGGCATCGGCCGTGAGGAAGTTGAGCGTGGTCAGGTTCTGTGTAAGCCGGGTTCTGTTACCCCGCACACCGAATTCGACGCAGAAGTTTATGTGCTGTCGAAAGACGAAGGTGGCCGTCACACGCCGTTCTTCGCCAACTATCGTCCGCAGTTCTACTTCCGCACCACGGACGTCACCGGTGAAGTTATCCTTCCCGATGGCACCGAGATGGTCATGCCTGGCGACAATGTCACCATCGGCGTGAAGCTGATCGCACCGATCGCTATGGACCAGGGTCTGCGCTTCGCTATCCGCGAAGGTGGCCGGACTGTTGGTTCTGGGGTTGTCAGCACCATCAAAGCGTAATATAGGCGCTTCACCGCTGCGAAGATTGATTCGCGGCACACAAATTTAAGCAGGCCGCCCTGTTCTCCCATCGGGTTTTACAGGGCGGTTTGTTTTTGGTCCTCCTTCGCTCCATCCGGAGCTTCGGCGGATTAAGCAATTTTAGTTTTGGTGCCTTTTGAGAGACTGAAGCGGACTTGCCCGCCGAAGTTTCAACGAAGGTGGGCTCTTTCGCATCGGTAGTTGGAATTATGGAAACACAGAATATTCGTATTCGCCTTAAGGCATTTGATCATCGCGTTCTCGATCAGGCGACAGGCGATATTGCGGATACCGCACGCCGCACCGGCGCGCTCATCCGTGGTCCGATTCCACTGCCGACGCGCATTGAGAAATTTACCGTGAACCGCGGTCCGCACATCGACAAAAAGTCGCGTGAGCAATTTGAGGTTCGCACATATAAAAGGCTGCTCGATATCGTTCAGCCGACACCGCAGACGGTCGACGCGCTGATGAAGCTCGATCTCGCTGCTGGCGTAAACGTAGAGATCAAGCTGGCCTAAGCCAGTGATGCCCGGCTCCTGATCCGGGCGGTTCAGCTTGGCTGGACATGAAATTGGGATACCGCCGGAAGCCTTATGGCAAGCCGGGCTGAGTCCCCCGTCTTTTCCGCATCTTTCGGGTGCGGCCATGGCCCGGGCGGGGCACTCATAAAATATAGGGCCATGATCGCCGGTTGGTTTTCGGATCAGCCAAATATTGTCACGCCCGTCGCATCGTTTGTGATGGGCCTCTGTAAGGAGACTGATCATGCGCACAGGTGTGATCGCAAAAAAAGTCGGAATGACACGGCTTTTCCAGGATGACGGTCGTCACGTTCCCGTGACCGTGCTGTCGCTGGAAGGTTGTCAGGTTGTTTCGGTTCGTAATTCTGACCGTGACGGCTATGTCGCGGTGCAGCTGGGTGCAGGCGCGGCTAAGCCGAAAAACGTCAACAAGCCCCAGCGTGAGCATTTCGCCAAGGCAGAAGTTGCTCCCAAACAGCGCGTTGCGGAATTCCGCGTCGCTGATGATGCCATTCTCGACGTAGGTGCAGAGCTTTCCGCCAACCACTATGTCGCTGGCCAGCTGGTCGACATTACCGGCCACACCCAGGGTAAGGGTTTTGCCGGTGCCATGAAGCGTTGGGGCTTTGGTGGTCTGCGCGCCACCCATGGTGTTTCGCTCTCTCACCGTTCGCACGGTTCGACGGGTAACCGTCAGGATCCGGGTAAGGTGTTCAAGAACAAGAAAATGGCCGGTCAGATGGGTGACCGTCAGCGCACCCAGCAGAATCTGGAAGTTGTGCGCACCGACGAAACCCGTGGTCTGATTTTCGTCAAGGGTTCGGTCCCCGGTTCCAAGGGTGGCTGGCTCATGGTTCGTGATGCCGTTAAGGTCGCACGTCCTGATGATGCCCCTTATCCGGCAGCACTTGTCGAAGTCGCCAAGGAAGCGGCTCCGGCTGAAGAGGCTCCGGCAGAAGAAACAGTAGCAGAGGCAGCGGATACGCCTGCGGAGGCTGCACCGGCTCCTGAAGCCACTGACGGCCAGGAAGGGTAAGGCACAATGAAGATCAAGGTAAAAGCCCTGGAAGGCAAAGCGCCCACCGGCGCGAAAGCCGATATCGAGCTGAATGACGATGTCTTCGGTGTCGAGCCGCGCGCAGACATTCTGCACCGCGTCGTCACCTGGCAGCTGGAAAATCGCCGTGGCACCGCGCGTGCTGCGCGTGAGCGTTCCGATGTTGCCCGCACCGGCAAGAAGTTCGGTCGTCAAAAAGGTGGTGGTACCGCCCGTCATGGTGACCGTCGTGCTCCGATCTTTATCGGCGGTGGTAAGGCCCATGGTCCGCGCAAGCGTGACTTTGAGCAGTCGCTGAACAAGAAGATCCGTGCTCTCGGCCTCAAAATGGCGCTGTCAGACAAGGCCAAGAACGACAATCTGATCGTTGTTGACAGTCTCGAGCTGAAAGAAGCCAAGACGCAGGCGCTCAAGGGCAATCTCGACAAGCTGGGTCTGGGCAAGACCGCTCTGGTGATTGACGGTGATGCGGTAGCCGAAGGCTTCCAGAAAGCATCGTCCAATCTGGTTGGCTTGAACAGCCTGCCGGCCATGGGTGCCAATGTCTATGACATCATGAAACACGATACGCTGGTGCTGACGCGCGCAGCGGTTGAAAAGCTGGAGGCGCGTTTCAATGGCTAAAAAAGCAAATATCGATGCCCGTCATTATGACGTGATCGTTGCGCCGCACATCACGGAAAAGTCGACACTGCTCAGTGAAAACAATGCTGTGGTCTTCAAGGTTGCCAACAGCGCAACCAAGCCGGAGATCAAAGCGGCTGTTGAAGCTCTGTTCGACGTCAAAGTGACCGGCGTGAACACCATCGTGCAAAAGGGCAAGTCCAAGCGCTGGCGCGGTCGCCCTTATCGCCGCTCCGACATCAAAAAAGCCATCGTCACACTGGCCGAAGGTCAGTCCATCGACGTGACCACCGGCGTATAAGACAGGACGGACAGGAAAAATGGCACTCAAGACATATAACCCGACCAGCCCGGCCCGTCGCGGCCTTGTGCTCGTCGACAAGAGCGACCTCTGGAAAGGGTCTCCCGTCAAGGCGCTGGTCGAAGGCAAGCGCAAGACCGGTGGCCGCAACAACAAAGGTCATGTGACCTCGCGCGGCATTGCCGGCGGTCACAAGCAGAAATACCGCAAGGTGGATTTCAAGCGTCGCAAGTTCGACGTTGCCGGAACCGTTGAGCGTCTGGAATATGACCCCAACCGTTCGGCTTTCATCGCGCTGATCAAATATGAGGATGGCGAGCTTGCTTACATTCTCGCGCCGCAGCGTCTGGCTGTTGGTGATACTGTCATCGCCGGTGAAAAGGTTGATGTGAAGCCTGGCAATGCGATGAAGCTGAGCCAGATGCCGGTTGGCACCATCATCCACAATATCGAGATGAAGCCGGGCAAGGGCGGTCAGATCGCCCGCGCAGCCGGTACCTATGCGCAGCTGGTCGGTCGTGACCGCGGCATGGTCATCGTTCGCCTGAATTCGGGTGAGCAGCGTTACATTCGTGGCGAGTGCATGGGCACTGTTGGCGCCGTGTCCAATCCGGACAATGCCAACCAGACCTTTGCCAAGGCTGGCCGCACCCGCTGGAAGGGCCGTCGTCCGCTGACCCGTGGTGTTGCAAAAAACCCGGTCGATCACCCGCATGGTGGTGGTGAGGGCCGTACCTCGGGTGGCCGACATCCGGTGACCCCATGGGGCAAGCCGACCAAGGGTGCTCGTACCCGCAAGAACAAACAGACCGACAAGATGATCATCCGGTCGCGTCACGCGAAGAAGAAGAGGTAAGTCATGGCACGTTCCGTCTGGAAAGGACCATTTGTCGAGCTTAGCCTGCTGAAAAAGGCCGAAGAAGCTCAGGAAAATGGCGGCCGCGCTCCGATCAAGACCTGGTCGCGCCGGTCAACCGTATTGCCGCAGTTCGTTGGCCTGACGTTCAATGTCTATAATGGCCACAAATTCGTTCCGGTCTCCGTGAACGAAGACATGGTGGGCCACAAGCTGGGTGAGTTCGCTCCAACGCGCACTTACTACGGCCACGCCGCAGACAAGAAGGGCAAGAAATAATGGGCAAGCAATCTGCACCCCGCCGGGTTGGCGAGCGTGAAGCGCTTGCTGTCGGCAACTCCATTCGCGGTTCGGCGCAGAAGCTGAATCTGGTGGCGCAGCTGATCCGTGGCAAGAAAGCGGAAGAGGCGATGAACATCCTCTCTTTCTCGAAAAAAGCCATGGCGGTTGATGCACGCAAGGTTCTGGCCTCGGCCATCGCCAATGCCGAGAACAACCACAATCTGGACGTCGATGCGCTGGTCGTATCGGAAGCCAGTGTCGGCAAGTCGATCACCATGAAGCGCTTCACAACCCGTGCGCGTGGTCGTTCGAGCCGCATTTTGAAGCCATTCAGCCGCCTGCGCATCGTTGTGCGCGAGCATGATGAAGAGGAGGCGTAAGCCATGGGTCAGAAGAGTAATCCGATAGGCCTGCGTCTGCAGATCAACCGTACCTGGGACAGCCGCTGGTATGCCGAAGGTGCTGACTATGCGCAACTGCTCAAGGAAGACATCACGATCCGCAACTACATCATCAAGAACCTGCCCCAGGCAGCGATCTCGAAGGTGGTGATCGAGCGTCCGGCCAAGCTGTGCCGCGTGTCCATCTATGCTGCCCGCCCCGGTGTTATCATCGGCAAGAAGGGTGCGGACATTGAGAAGCTGACCAAGAAGCTCAGCACCATGACCGACAGCGAAGTGAAGCTGAACATCGTCGAAATCCGCAAGCCGGAAGTTGACGCGAAGCTCGTTGCACAGGGCATTGGTGACCAGCTGATCCGTCGCGTTGCTTTCCGTCGTGCGATGAAGCGCGCGGTGCAGTCGGCGCTGCGTCTTGGCGCAGAGGGTATCAAGATCACCTGTGGTGGTCGTCTGGGCGGTGCGGAAATCGCCCGCGTAGAATGGTATCGTGAAGGCCGTGTGCCGCTGCACACACTGCGTGCCAATGTTGACTATGCCGAGTCAGAAGCGCTGACCGCTTATGGCATCATCGGCATCAAGGTCTGGATCTTCAAAGGCGAAATTCTGGGCCATGACCCGATGGCGCAGGATCGTCTGATGATGGAGGCGCAGACCTCCGGTGTGCGTCCGGCGCGCTGAGCGACGGCTGTTTAGATTTTAGGATAAAGCATCATGCTGCAACCGAAGAAAACAAAATACCGCAAGGCCTTTAAAGGCAAGATCAAGGGCAATGCTCCCGGCGGCACCACGCTGAACTTTGGTTCCTATGGCCTTAAGGCTCTGGAGCCCGAGCGTATCACCGCCCGCCAGATCGAAGCTGCGCGTCGTGCGATCACGCGTCACATCAAGCGTCAGGGACGCCTATGGATTCGCGTATTCCCTGATGTGCCGGTATCGAAAAAGCCTGCCGAAGTCCGTCAGGGTAAAGGTAAGGGTTCGGTCGAATATTGGGCCGCCCGGGTAAAGCCTGGCCGCATCCTGTTTGAACTGGATGGTGTGCCCGGACCGCTGGCCGCTGTCGCTTTTGAGCGTGCAGCCATGAAACTGCCGATCAAGACCAAGGTCGTGGCGCGTCTCGGCGACACGTCGCACCTGGAAGGGTAAGCTAAGATGAGCAAGCAACTCGAAGACCTGCGCACCAAGACCGACGATCAGCTGGCTGATGAGCTGACCGCGCTGAAAAAAGAAGCGTTTAACCTGCGCTTTCAGGCGGCGACCAACCAGCTGGAAAATCCGTCGCGCATGCGTGACGTGCGTCGCAATATCGCGCGCATCAAAACGCTTCAGGGCGAGCGCGCCCGCAGCGCAGCACAGGCTTAAGGGAGACATATTATGCCAAAACGTGTTCTGACAGGAACGGTGGTCTCCGATAAGACCGACAAGACCGTCGTGGTAAAGGTTGAGCGCAAGGTGAAGCACCCGCTGTACGGGAAGATCATCCGCCTCTCCAAAAAATACCACGCGCATGATGAGGAAAACACCTTCAAGGCGGGCGAGGTTGTCCGCATTGAGGAAACACGGCCGATTTCCAAGCTGAAGACCTGGAAGGTGCTCGACCGTGTGGGTGGAACCCCGGACATCGCCGTACAGGATAACGCCTGATTTTCGTTTTTAGGAACTGCCAGACAGGTTCTGGCAAGCCAGACAAGAAGGAACCGGATCAATGATCCAGATGCAGTCTAATCTTGAGGTCGCGGACAATAGCGGCGCCAAGCGTGTGCAGTGCATTAAGGTGCTCGGCGGCTCGAAGCGCCGTTTTGCCAGCGTCGGTGACATCATCGTCGTTTCGGTGAAGGAAGCAGCACCGCGCGGCAAGGTGAAAAAGGGTGACGTGCACCGTGCCGTCATCGTGCGCACCGCCAAGGACGTTCGTCGTGCAGACGGCACCGTCATCCGCTTTGACAGCAATGCCGCTGTGCTCGTCAACAAAAGTGACGAGCCGATCGGCACGCGTATTTTTGGCCCCGTGGTTCGTGAGCTGCGTGCCAAGAAGCACATGAAAATCATTTCACTCGCGCCGGAGGTACTCTGACCATGGGTATGGCAAAGATCAAAAAAGGCGATGATGTCGTCGTCCTGTCCGGCAAGGACAAGGGCAAGACCGGCAGCGTCACCCAGGTAATGCCGAAGGAAGGCAAGGTTGTAGTGTCCGGCGTCAACATGATCGCGCGTCACCGCAAGCCGACCCAGCAGAACCCGCAGGGTGGTATTGACCGCTATGAAGCACCGATGGCGATTTCCAAGGTTGCTGTTGCCGATCCCAAGAGCGGCAAGCCAACCCGCGTTCGCATCGAAGAAAAGGACGGCAAGAAGGTCCGTGTGGCCGTGAAGTCCGGGGAGACGATCGATGGCTGATAAGTATACGCCACGCATGCGCCAGCGTTACGACGATGTGGTCGTCAAGGCGATGCAGGAAAAGTTCAACTATGCCAATCCGATGGAAGTGCCACGTATCGAAAAGGTCGTGATCAACATGGGTGTTGGTGAAGCCAGCCAGGACAAGAAGAAAGTCGCAACGGCTGCCGCTGAAATGGAACTGATTTCCGGTCAGAAGCCGGTGATCACAAAGGCAAAGAAATCCATCGCCGGCTTCAAGCTGCGCGAAGGTATGCCGATCGGCTGCAAGGTGACTTTGCGCAAGGAACGCATGTATGAGTTTCTTGATCGCTTCGTCACCATCGCAATGCCGCGCATTCGTGACTTTCGCGGACTGAACCCGAAGAGCTTTGACGGCCGTGGCAACTACGCCATGGGCCTGAAGGAGCAGATCGTGTTCCCGGAAATCAGCTATGATGCCATCGATACCGTTCGCGGCATGGACATCATTGTAACCACAACTGCGAAGACGGACGATGAGGCCCGCGAATTGCTGCGTCTCTTCGGCTTCCCGTTCCCGCAAGAAGAGGAACAGCAAGCGGCCTGATAGGGCAGCGGCTGTTTCACCAGAGTTTTACTCAAGAAAGGTGAACTTAAGTCATGGCGAAACTGAGTTCGATTAACAAAAACGAGAAGCGCAAGCGGATGGTGAAGAAATATGCCAACCGCTATGCCAAGCTGAAGGCGATTGCGGCCGACACTTCGCTCGACGAAACCGAGCGTCTGATGGCCCGCCTGAAGATGGCGGAAATTCCGCGCAATGGTAACCCGACACGCGTTCGCAACCGGTGCAACACCACCGGTCGTCCGCGCGGTTATTATCGCAAGTTCGGCCTGTGCCGTATCGAGCTGCGCGATCTGGCCAATAAGGGCCTGATCCCCGGCGTAACGAAGTCCAGCTGGTAAGGATTTGCATCATGGCATTTACCGATCCTTTGGGTGATATGCTCACCCGTATTCGCAACGGTCAGCAGGCCAAGAAGGACAGCGTTGTCTCGCCGTCTTCCAAGCTGCGTGCCCGTGTTCTCGATGTGCTGCAGCGCGAAGGCTATATTCGCGGCTATGCAGAGGAAGCGCTGGGCCAGCATAAGGGCCTGCGTATCGAGCTGAAATATTTTGAGGGCGAGCCTGCGATCAAGTCGCTGGCGCGCGTGTCCAAGCCGGGTCGCCGGGTTTACAGCGGTTCGCAGGAACTGCCCCGTGTACGCAACGGTCTGGGCATCACCATCGTATCCACGCCCAAGGGTGTTCTCTCCGACGCGGAAGCGCGCGAGCAGAATGTCGGTGGCGAGGTTCTGGCGGAGGTATTCTGATCATGAGCCGTATTGGTAAAAAGGCAGTGGCCATTCCGGCAGGCGTCAGCGCCAATATCGCTGATGGCATTCTGTCGGTCAAAGGCCCCAAGGGCGAGCTGACGCTGCCGCTCTCGGACCAGATTGAATATAGCATTGGTGATGACGGCGTAGCCGTGAAGCCAGCGAATAACGGCAAGCAGGCCCGCGCATTTTGGGGCATGCAGCGCACGCTGGTTCAGAACCTGGTCACCGGTGTGACCGAAGGCTTCTCCAAGACGCTGGAAATCAACGGCGTTGGCTATCGTGCCAAGGTGCAGGGCAAGACGCTCAACATGCAGCTCGGCTTCAGCCATGATGTTGATTTTGCGATCCCTGAGGGCATCGACATCAAGACGCCGGATCAGACCACGGTCGAGATCTCCGGCATGGACAAACAGAAAGTCGGCCAGGTGGCCGCAGAAATCCGCCGCTGGCGCAAGCCCGAGCCTTATAAGGGCAAGGGTATCAAATATCAGGGCGAATATATTTTCCGCAAGGAAGGGAAGAAGAAGTAAGCCATGGCGAAACTTTCTCTATTCGAAAAGCGGCGCCAGCGTGTGCGTACCGCTCTGCGCAAACAGGCCGCTGGCCGCGCGCGCCTCTCGGTGCACCGCACCGGTCGGCATATCTATGCCCAGATCATTGACGATGCTGCGGGCAAGACCGTTGCTTCGGCCTCTTCGCTGACCAAGGGCAGCAAGGATGCGGGCGCAACCTGTGAAGCCGCAGCCAAAGTCGGCAAGGATATTGCCGCTGCTGCCAAAAAGGCGGGCGTCACCACCGTTGTGTTTGATCGTGGCGGTTTTCTCTATCATGGCCGGGTAAAGGCGCTTGCTGACGCTGCCCGTGAAGGCGGACTGGAGTTTTAAGCGATGGCTGATGAAGTAAAAAAAGACGAAACCGTCGAAAACACCAACGACGCTCCGGCAACCGAAGCGGCTCCTGCTGCTGAAGCTGCTCCTGCGGAACAGGCTGCACAGGAAGCTGCACCTGCTGAAAACAAGCGCGGTGGCCGTAATGCGCGCGGTGACGGCCGCGGTGGACGCGGTGGTGGCCGTGGTCGTCGCAATGACCGTCGCAATCGCGATGAGGACAAGGGCGACGATCTGATCGAGAAGCTGGTCCATATCAACCGCGTTTCCAAGACGGTTAAGGGTGGTAAGCGCTTCGGTTTCGCTGCTCTGGTCGTCGTCGGTGACGGTTCGGGCCGTGTTGGTTTCGGCCATGGTAAAGCACGCGAGGTTCCTGAGGCGATCTCCAAGGCAACCGCTGCTGCCAAGAAGAAGATGATCCGTGTGGCTCTGAAAGAAGGCCGCACGCTGCACCATGACGGCAAGGGCCGTTTCGGTGCTGGCAAGGTCACCGTTCGCACCGCACCTCCGGGTACCGGTATCATTGCCGGTGGCCCGATGCGTGCCGTGTTTGAAAGCCTGGGCGTTTCCGATGTGGTGACCAAGTCGGTCGGCACCTCCAACCCCTATAACATGATCCGCGCCACCTTTGAGGCTCTGGGCGACCAGACCAGCCCCAAATCCGTGGCACAGCGTCGTGGCAAGAAGGTTGCTGACCTTCTGAGCCGTGGCGGCGCCAGCGCAGCCGAAGCAAAGGTTGACGCTGAAGCAATTACGGAGTGATTGAGCAATGGCTGCTAAGAAAACCATCAAGGTGCGCCAGACTGGTTCGCCAATCCGCCGCCCGGACGTTCAGCGCAAGACGCTGATCGGTCTCGGTCTCAACAAGATGCACAAGACAGTCGAGCTGGAAGACACCCCTTCCGTGCGCGGCATGATCAAGAGCGTCAGCCACATGGTTGAGATTGTAGAATAATTACATTCCTCTCCCTTTACGGGAGAGGATAGCGACGCTTGTCGCGAAGCGACTAGCAAAGCTTGGAGAGGGAAAGACCCTCTCAACTTCGACTAACCGCCTACGCCAAGGCTTCGGCGGTAAGTCTTCGTATCTCTCCCGTAAAGGGAGAGATTTTTAGCGCGAAATCCCCGGTTTTCCGGGCCAAGCATAAAGCGAGTGCAAGAAAATGAAACTGAACGAAATCAAAGATAATGAAGGTGCCCGTAAAGGCCGTATGCGCATCGGGCGCGGTATCGGTTCGGGCAAGGGCAAGACCGGTGGTCGTGGCCAAAAGGGTCAGAAGAGCCGTTCGGGTGTCGCAATCAAGGGCTTCGAAGGCGGCCAGATGCCGCTTCACATGCGCTTGCCGAAGCGTGGCTTCAATAATCCGTTCGGCAAGGATTTTGCCGAAGTCAATCTGGGTATGATCCAGAAGTTCATCGACGCCAAGAAGCTCGATGCCAAAGGCACGATCGATCATGCTGCACTCAAGGCCGCTGGCCTGGCTCGCGGTGGCAAGGACGGCGTGCGTCTGCTGGCCAAGGGTGAGCTGAAGACTAAGGCGAGTTTCGCTGTCGCTGGTGCATCCAAGGCGGCTGTTGCTGCGGTAGAAAAAGCCGGCGGCAATGTGGAAATCCTCGCGGCCAAGCCTGAAGCCAAAGCCGAGTAATCGATCAAGACTTGTCAAGCAGACCCCGCATGCCGATATGGCGTTGCGGGGTTTTGCTTTTCTGGCCGATAGAGGTGTGAATAACCTTGGTTTGAGGCTCTGATAACTCGACAGTTCGGGGCAGGGCGGCTAGAAGCGAAGCGAATTGATGATGATCAGCTTTTTACCGATGCAATCGGGTGTAGCTGTAATCTGTAAGGTGTTTTGAAACATGGCAACACGTGCCGATAATATCGCCAGCTCTTTCAGTCTGGCAAAATTCTCGCAAGCGACCGAATTGCGCAACCGTATCTGGTTCACCATCGGCGCTTTGGTGATTTTCCGCCTGCTCAGCTATGTGCCGCTTCCGGGTGTCAACCCGACAGCATTGGCGCAGCTCGCGACGCAAACCCAGGGCGGTGTGCTGGATATCTTCAACACCTTTTCCGGCGGTTCGCTCGAGCGCATGAGCCTGATCGCGCTCGGCGTTATGCCGTACATCACCGCCTCTATCGTGGTCCAGCTGGCGGCAGCCCTGTCGCCGACACTCGCTGCGATCAAGAAGGAAGGCGAGAGCGGACGCAAAAAGCTCAACCAATATACCCGCTATGGCACTGTGGGCCTGTGTGCGGTGCAGGGCTATTTTATCGCTGCGGGACTTGAGACCTTTGCCTCTGCCAGCGGTGTGCAAGCCGTGGTTGATCCCGGCTTGACCTTCCGTATCGGCGCGGTGATTTCGCTGGTTGGTGGCACCATGTTCCTGATGTGGCTGGGTGAACAGATCACCAGCCGCGGCATTGGTAACGGCATCTCGCTGATCATTATGGCCGGTATTGTCGCGCAGATGCCGACATTTGTGTCGCAAATGTTCCAACAGGGCCGCGAAGGTACCATCTCTGCCGGTCTGATCATTGGCATCATCGTGATGATTGTCGGTCTGATCGTCTTCATCTGCTTTATGGAGCGGGCTCAGCGCCGGGTGCTGATCCAATATCCCAAACGCGCGCAACAGCGTGGCGGCATGCAGGCGGACCGTTCGCACCTGCCGCTCAAGGTCAACACCGCTGGTGTGATCCCGCCGATCTTTGCGTCATCGCTGCTGCTGCTGCCGCTGACGATCAGCCAATTTGCCGGTAACAATGTCGATACCAGCACAACCTGGGGTTCGGTGCTGCAGACGCTCAACTCGACGCTGCAACATGGCCAGCCGGTCTATATGACGCTTTATGCCGTCGGCATTATCTTCTTCTGCTTCTTCTACACCGCCGTGGTGTTCAATCCGGAAGAGACAGCAGATAACCTCAAGCGCAATGGCGGTTTCATCCCCGGCATCCGTCCGGGCAAGAACACCGCCACCTATCTCGATTATGTGCTGACGCGCATCACCGTGGTCGGTGCCGCCTATCTCGCCTTTGTCTGTGTGCTGCCAGAATATGTCATCGCGCAGACTGGCATACCGCTCTTCTTCCTGGGCGGCACCAGCTTGCTCATTGTGGTGAATGTGACGGTTGATACCGTGACCCAGATCCAGAGCCACTTGCTGGCGCACCAATATGGCGACCTGATTAAAAAGGCGAAACTGAAAGGCCGACTGCGCTAGGTTAGAATTGCAGATCGTCCAAACTGATAATCGCTGCACAAAATAGGGGTAGGGTAAGTGAATATCATCCTTTTGGGGCCTCCGGGCGCAGGCAAGGGTACGCAGGCACATAAGCTGGTTGAACAGCGCGGCATGGTGCAATTGTCGACAGGCGATATGCTGCGCGCCGCGGTGAAGGCGCAAACGCCGGTTGGTCTGAAGGCCAAAGCGGTTATGGATGCAGGTGAACTTGTGTCGGACGATATTGTCTCGGCGCTAATCGGCGATGCGCTCGATGCGCTGGATGCTGACACCGGCGTTATCTTTGACGGCTATCCGCGTACTGCCGCACAGGCGCATTCGCTTGATGAGATTCTCGAAGAACGCGGCCGCGCGCTGCACCATGTTGTCGAGTTGGAAGTCGATGTTGACGCTCTGATCGATCGTATCACCGGCCGCTTCACCTGTGCAAATTGTGGCGCGGGCTATCATGATCGGCACAAGCTGCCCAAAGTAGAGGGCGTGTGTGATCGCTGCGGCAGCACCGAATTCAAGCGCCGCCCCGATGACAATGAAGAAACCGTGCGCACCCGCATGGAAGAATATCGCGCCAAGACCGCGCCGATTCTGCCGATCTATGAAGAGCGCGGCATTGTCAGCCGGGTCGATGGCATGGCTGATATGGACAGCGTCAGCGCCTCCATCGCCAAAGTCCTCGACAGCTGAGCCGCGACTTCCTAGGCTCTCCGCATAAAGAGACAGGGAGGGGAGTCCCATGCGTTTTGCCATTTTGATCGCGGCCATCGCTGCTGCAACCGGCTTTCCAGCCTATGCCGAGCCAGAGAGCGTTGAGGCTTTCGGCTTTGTAACTGCTCATGAGGTCGAGGTCTCGACTGATCCCGACGAGACATTTGCGATGCTGCGCACACCGGATAAATGGTGGTCAGCAGAGCATAGCTGGACCGGCGATGCGTCTAATTTCTATATGGGCAGCCAGGCATCCGGCTGTTTCTGCGAGCAGATCCCGGCAGACGAACCCGATGGCCTGCGCGGCAGCGTCGAGCATATGCGCATTGTCTTTATCCAACCGGGCAAGATGCTGCGCATGACAGGCGCATTGGGCCCGCTGCAATCCGAGGCGGTGGACGGCACCTTGACCGTTACTCTCGCCCCAACCGATGCCGGAACCAAAGTGAAATTCGAATATGTCGTCGGCGGCTATATGCGCCTGCCGCAGGACGTTATCGCAGGTGCGGTGGATAGCGTGATCGGTGAACAGGCGTCACGTTTTTCTATGGCATTGGGACCAGTGGTCGATGCGCCGGAGAGTGATGGTGAAGAGGAAGCAGCCTCTCCTGAGGATGAAACTTCCGATGACGCCGATGACGAGGATGAAGCGCCAGCATCGGACGATTCTGAATAGTCGCACTTGCCGAAGTGCGAGTGGCGAATCCATACTAGCCATTTAACCGAAACACGCTAATCTTCCGCATAGTGCAGCGAGTCACAGCATGACGACTCGCTTAGAGGTATCAAAATCAGGGTCGCTCAAAACCATGCATTTTGCAGGAGGGGCAGACCATGGCAGTATCCGATCACGTAGATCTCGAAACTTTTATGGCCGGTGTGCAGAAGCGCAATCCGGGCCAGACCGAATTTATTCAGGCTGTGCAGGAAGTTGCGCAGGATATTTTCGACTTTATCGACGACAAGGAAGAATATCACGAAGCGCAGATATTGCGGCGTATTGCCGAACCGGATCGTGTGGTGTCATTCCGTGTCTGCTGGGAAGATGACAATCACAATATCCGCGTTCAGCGTGGCTGGCGGGTGCAAAACAACAATGCCATCGGCCCCTATAAGGGCGGCATCCGTTTTCACCCATCGGTGACCGAAAGCGTTCTGAAATTCCTCGCCTTTGAGCAGACCTTCAAGAACTCGCTTACCGGCCTTCCTATGGGCGGTGGCAAGGGCGGTGCAAATTTCAATCCGCGCGGCAAATCGGACAGCGAGGTGATGCGCTTCTGCCAGTCCTTTATGACCGAACTTTATCGCCATATCGGCCCGGATACGGACGTGCCTGCGGGTGATATTGGGGTTGGTGCGCGTGAAATTGGCTATATGTTTGGCCAGTATAAGCGGATCACCAATCGCTGGGAGGGCGTCCTGACTGGCAAGGGCGTAGAATATGGCGGCTCGCAAATGCGGCCTGAAGCCACCGGCTATGGCGCGGTGTATTTTCTGCAGGATATGCTCAACCATGCCGGGGAAGATGTTGAGGGCAGAACCGTGATCATCTCCGGTTCGGGCAATGTCGCCACCCATGCTGCCGAAAGGGTAACCCAGCTTGGAGGGAAGGTGCTGACCCTTTCTGATAGTGGCGGCTTTATCCATGATCCCGAAGGGATTGATCAGGAAAAGATTGATTGGGTGAAACATCTCAAAACCGTCAAACGCGGCCGGATCAGTGAATATGCCGAGGAGTTTTCCGGCGCGAGTTATCATGAGGGTGAACGGCCCTGGGGCGTGGAGGCGGATTTGGCGCTTCCATGTGCAACCCAGAATGAACTCAGCGGTGACGAAGCCAAAACAATGGTCGACAATGGCATACGGGCGGTTTCCGAAGGCGCGAATATGCCGACGACACTCGAGGGTGTGCGCGTCTTTCATGATGCAAAAATCCTCTACGGCCCGGGTAAAGCGGCCAATGCCGGTGGCGTCGCCGTTTCCGGTCTGGAGATGAGTCAGAATGCCGAGCGCATTAGCTGGAACCATGAACGACTGGGGCAGATGCTGAATGAGTTGATGGAAGGCATCCACGCCAAATGCGTCGAATATGGCGATCAGGGTGATGGCTATGTCGACTATGTTAAAGGCGCCAATATCGCAGGCTTCAAAAAGGTTGCCGACGCGATGCTGGCTTATGGGGTGGTATAACCATAAAGCCCCTCCTCTGAAGAGGAGGGGAGATTATCGCTTTGCTTGTGCACTGGGCCGATGTTAGCGCTGCCTAATGAAAACTCGCAAACTGCGCAAAAAGCTGAAAAAGCCGCAGGATATTGGCTGGTGCGAATGCGTTGATCTGCCGGGTCTCGGTCTTGAGCGGATCAAAGCCAAGATTGACAGCGGTGCAGCGACATCCTCGATCCATGCCACCCGGATCAGGCCAGTCGAGGTGGACGGCGAACCGCATGTCGAATTCTGGTTTCGCGCGCATAAGGGCGAGCGCGCCAAACGCTATCGCGCGCCGGTACATGCCATGCGCAAGGTCAGAAGCTCCAATGGCCAGAGCGAATTTCGCTATGTCATAGAAACGACCATGCAGCTTGGTAAGCTCCACTGGCTGGGGCATCTCACACTGGCGAATCGCGGCCGCATGACCTTTCCCATTTTGATCGGTCGCAGGGCGCTGCGCCGCGGGTTTCTGGTGAATTGCCGCAAACGCTATATGCTGGGCCCGCCGGAGGAGAGTGATCGATGAAAATCGCCATGCTGGCGCGAAACCCCAATCTCTATTCGCACCAGCGTCTGGTAGAAGCCGCCGACCAACGCGGGCATGAGCTACACATTCTCAATACGCTGCGCTGCACGATGAACATCACATCACATCGGCCGAGCATCCTTTATGATGGCCAGCCCATGACGGGTTTTGAGGCGGTGATTCCGCGTATCGGCGCTTCCATCACCCAATATGGCCTCGCCGTGCTGCGCCAGTTTGAGATGATGGGGGTCTGGCCGCTCAATGAAAGTGTCGCTATTGGCCGCAGCCGGGACAAGCTGCGCTCGATGCAGATTTTCGCCAAATATGGCCTTGGCCTGCCGGTGACGGCGTTCGCGCATGATCCGAAAAAGACCGAGGAGGTGTTGAAAATTGTTGGGGGTGCGCCGGTTGTGATCAAGCTGACTGAGGGCACACAGGGTATTGGCGTGGTTCTGGCGGAAACCGACAAATCGGCGAAATCGGTGATCGAGGCATTCCGCGGCGCCAATGTGAACATCCTGGTGCAGGAATTCATTAAAGAGGCGGGTTCGAGTGACCTGCGCATATTGGTGGTTGGAGGCAAGGTGGCGGCGTCGATGATGCGCACCGGGGCTGCAGGCGATTTCCGCTCCAATCTGCATCGCGGCGGCTCTGCCAAGCCGATAAAGATCACCCCGGAAGAACGTTCCACTGCCGTGCGTGCGGCCAAGGTGATGGGACTGAATGTCGCAGGGGTTGATATCCTGCGTTCCAATCATGGCCCGGTGATTATGGAGGTAAACAGTTCGCCGGGGCTGGAAGGTATCGAACATGCCACCGGGAAAGATATTGCCGGAAAGATTATCCAGTTCATCGAGGCCACGGCGAAACCGGGCCGAACCAAGACCAAGGGCAGGGGATAGTTTGCATTAGTAGGTTTCTATCTAGGGCGAGGACCTATCAAATCCGCTGAATCTCTGTTCTATTTACAGTGCCATTGTCTCGTCGGCCCCGCGCAGGCGGGGCCAAGGCTTTCTTTTTGACTCACGCAAAGACGCGAAGGCGCAAAGAAGGTTCTGATTTGCGCTACATCTTCGTGTCTTTGCGTCTTTGCGTGAAACTAGACTCTTTTTCATTTAGATTGAAACACGTCATTGCGAGCGTAGCGAAGCAATCCAGGGTAACCCGCGCTTGCTCTGGATTGCCGCGTCGCTTCGCTCCTCGCAATGACGATTCAACATGACTGAAATCGACTCTATAGCCCTGGCCCCGCCTGCGCGGGGCCGACGAAAGCACGTATAGCGATGACCTTAGTAAATTTTCAGCTTACCAAAAATATGCTCGAGGCGAACGGGATCAAAAAAAGTTCAGCGCGAATAGGGGCGTGCTGGATGGGTGGTGGATTTCAGCAAGGGTTTCTCTTCCAGTTCGCCATCATCCATAATCTTGTCACGCATTTCATCGCGTTTTTCGTGGATGGAGGCGAGGACTGGCCCCATGCCAATGCCGAGGTCGACCAGTGCAGCCTCTGATATCTGCAGCGAGCTTTCCAGCGTCTCCGGCACCGCTACACTGGCCCCGGCACGATAGAGTTCGGCAGCATTATCGGTGTCACGTGCACGGGCGATGATCGTTAGTTCTGGGACCCAGCCGCGTACCCGTTTGACGATGCGCGCAGCCAGTACCGGTTCATCCATCGTGATAATCAGCGCGCGTGCGTGGCCGAGCTGCAAGCGGTCAATAATCTCTGGGCGTGAGACATCACCGTACAGAATATCATAGCCGTTACGCCGACCACGCGCTACCATATCAATATTGGAGTCGATGGCGATATAGGGCTGCTCATGCTTGTCGAGCATGTCGGCGACCATGACGCCGACGCGACCAAAGCCGAAAATCACCGAGCGATCGGCAGTTTTGCCTTCCTGTGCCTCAGGCTCCTCGCTGGTGGCCAGTTCGACCCGGCGGGCAATATCATGCCCAAGCCGTGCCAATAGCGGTGTGATGGTAAGGCCGATGGCGGTGACAATCTGCCAGAATTGCGCGGTTTCGGGGTTGATCAACTTGGCCGTTGCTGCAGCGGCGAGGACGATCAATGTGGTTTCCGACGGACTGGCCATTAATACGCCTGCTTCGGTCGCCGTGCCTCTGGCGGCACCGGCAAAGCGAAGCAGCAATCCTGTGACCATTGCCTTGATCAGTACGACACCGCACACGGCAAAGAGCAGGCTGTCCCAGTTTTCCGCTATCACCCTGAGGTCGATGCTCATGCCCACGGTGATCAGGAAGACGCCCAGTGCGAGCCCTTTAAACGGCGCGGTTATGACCTCGACTTCACCGACATATTCGGTTTCGGCGATCAGCAGCCCCGCCAAGAGCGCGCCGACAATCGGGGAAAGACCTATGGAACCGGTGGCAAGGCTGGCGACAATCACCACCAACAGGCTGGCCGCAAGAAACAGTTCGGGGCTCTTGGTGCGCGCGGCCTGAGCGAAGAGTTGCGGCAGAAGCAGCCGCCCGAGCAGCATCATGCCGATGATCACGAAAGTGCCGACCAGCAGGACATTGACCAAGCCTGTCCAGCCATCGCCATCCGCCGCAGCCTGTGGCGCAATCGCGCCGAGCAGGAAGATGATCGGCACAATCGCGACATCCTCAAACAGCAACATCGCCAGCGCCGCCTTGCCCACAGGCGAGCTGGTGCCTGACATGGGCAAAACCAGAGCCGTGGAGGAGAGGGCGAGGGCAAGACCTAAGCCTAATGCACCTTGCCAGTTTTGTGCCGTGATGAGGTTAAGCGCGATGGCGATCAGCAGGCCGGATATTACCAGTTCGGCCGCACCCACGCCAAAGACCAGCTTGCGCAACGCCCAGAGCCGCTTGAAAGACAGCTCCAACCCGATCGAGAAGAGCAGTAATATGATGCCGAATTCGGCGAAGGGCGCAATCGGTTCGGTATCGGAAATAGTGACATAACTGAGCCAGCGATAGTCGTCGGTCAGGCTCCCCAAGCCTGATGGCCCGACCAGTATCCCGACTAGGATGAAACCGATAATCGGGGTGATGCGAAAGCGGGCAAAGGCGGGAATAACGATGCCCGCAGCGCCGAGAATAACCAGCGCTTCGGACATGCCTTCAATTTGCAATTCACCTGCCATGGCAGTGTTTTGCCCCAAATGTGCAATTTTGTGAAATGTTTAAGTATGGGCGCGGGCGGAGAAAGATAATGTCTCCCTCCCCTTCAGGGGAGGGATTAAGGGAGGGGGATGTAAACTTGTGCAGCGCTTATGGAACGCCCCCTCTCCCTTCGCCGCTTCGCGGCTCTTCCCTCTCCCCTGAAGGTGAGAGGGCTATTGGCTTATTGCCAGTTGCCCATTTCCTTCTCGAGATTCTGGACAATCGCCTCGAAGAACTGGCCTGTCGTCATCCAATTTTGATCGGGGCCGATCAGGATGGCGAGGTCCTTGGTCATATCGCCATTTTCCACCGTCTCAATGCAGACGCGCTCAAGGGTTTCGGCAAAGCGGACCACATCGGGGGTCTCGTCAAACTTGCCGCGATACATCAGGCCGCGGGTCCAGGCGAAGATCGACGCAATCGGGTTGGTCGAGGTCGCCTTGCCCTGCTGGTGCATCCGATAGTGGCGGGTGACGGTGCCATGTGCCGCTTCGGCTTCCACAGTCTTGCCATCGGGCGTCATAAGTACCGAGGTCATCAGGCCGAGTGAACCAAAGCCCTGCGCCACAGTGTCGGACTGCACATCGCCGTCATAATTCTTACAGGCCCAGACGAACTTGCCATTCCATTTCAGCGCCGAGGCGACCATGTCGTCGATCAGTCGGTGCTGATACTCGATGCCAGCTTTGTCAAACTGTTCCTTGAATTCACTCTCGAAAACTTCCTCAAAGAGATCCTTGAAGCGGCCATCATAGGCTTTCATTATCGTGTTCTTGGTCGAGAGATAGACCGGCCATTCGCGATTAAGGCCGTAGTTCATCGAAGCGCGGGCAAAGTCGCGGATCGAGTCATCGAGATTATACATCGCCATGGCGACGCCCGATGACGGGAACTGAAACACTTCCTCATCAATATTGGTGCCGTCTTCACCTTCAAACACCAGACGCAGCTTGCCGGGGCCGGGCACGCGGAAATCGGTGGCTTTATACTGGTCACCAAAAGCGTGACGACCGACAACGATCGGATCAGTCCAGCCAGGAACCAGGCGCGGCACATTGTCGATGACGATCGGTTCGCGGAACACCACGCCGCCGAGAATATTGCGGATCGTGCCATTGGGCGACTTCCACATTTTTTTCAGGTCAAATTCCTCAACTCGCGCCTCATCCGGGGTGATGGTGGCGCATTTGACGCCGACGCCATGCTCGCGAATGGCATTGGCTGCATCCACGGTGATGCGGTCATTGGTCTCGTCGCGCTTTTCGACGGACAAATCATAATATTTCAGGTCGATATCGAGATAAGGCTCGATCAGGCGTTCACGGATCCACTGCCAGATGATGCGCGTCATTTCATCGCCGTCAATTTCAACGACGGGGTTTTTCACCTTGATCTTTGCCATGTGTGTCTTTCCTGAAAATAGAGCCTAAAAGGGGTCTTTAGGGAGGGGATGTGACGTGTGCCCGCCTCTTAGCAAAGCCGCGCCATTTATCAACTGTCGCTGCGTGGAATTTGCGTATCGGTTGCAATAAGGCGGATCAATGACTGTTGTAACCGCATGAAACAGTGATTATGGCGCAGCCATGGCAAATGAAATTCTCGATAATCGCGGCAATGGTCTTACCGAGTGGCGTTTCCCTCCCGTGCATCCGGAAGGGCGCAAATTTGCGGTTATTGCCGGAGCTATTGCTCTTGGCTTCTTTCTTTTGGGCTGGAATATCCTGGCTTGGCCGATGGTTGGCATTACCGTTTGGGTGGCGGCGTTTTTCCGTGATCCCAAGCGGGTGACGATTGATCACCCGCAGCTCATCACTGCCCCGGCTGATGGTCTGATTACCCTGATTCAGGAGGTTGTGCCGCCAGCCGAAATCGCCGGGCCGGATGGATTGGGGGACGACCCGCTGGTGCGTGTCTCTATCTTTATGAGTGTGTTTGATGTCCATATTAATCGTGCACCGATTGGCGGCACGGTGAAGCGGGTGGTCTATATTCCGGGCAAGTTTCTCAATGCCGATCTCGACAAGGCGAGCGAGGATAATGAGCGGCAGCATTTCCTGATTGAGCGTGATGACGGGATGCGTGTCGGCTTTACCCAGATTGCCGGGCTTGTGGCGCGGCGGATTGTACCGTTTGTCAAGGATGGTGACGTTGTCGCCATTGGCCAGCGCGTGGGGCTAATTCGTTTCGGCAGCCGTGTAGACATCTATCTGCCGAAGGGCACCTTGCCGCGCGTCGTCAAAGGCCAGCGGACAGTTGCCGGTGAAACGGTAATGGCCGAGATTGCCGCTGCACCGCAGTTGACGGGCATCAGTCAATAATGCCAGCATCGCGCTAATGGCGAAAAAACCTCCTGCGGATCGATTGTCGACGCGTTTGCGCGATCGTCGCTTGCGTCTGCTCCAGCGGCGGCGTGGCTTGTCCCTGCGCGCGGTTGTGCCCAATGGCGTTACGGTGCTGGCCATGTGCTTTGGCCTTACCGCAATCCGTTTTGCTTTCGCCGAGCAATGGGCGATGGCCGTGGGAGCCATTGTTGTTGCGGGCGTTCTCGATGGCATGGATGGCCGTATCGCGCGGCTAATGAATGCGCAGAGCCGTTTCGGTGCCGAACTGGATTCGCTGAGCGATTCTATTGCTTTTGGTGTCGCGCCTGCGCTGGTGCTCTATCTCTGGTCTTTACAGGATTTGCCCAAATTTGGCTGGATCATTGCCTTGACCATTGCTGTAGGATGCGCCTTGCGACTTGCGCGATTCAACGCGCAGATTGATGTTGATGAGCAGCCGCATAAATCAGCGGGCTTTCTCACAGGTGTGCCGTCCCCGGCAGGGGCAGGTCTGGCATTTCTGCCGGTTTATCTCTGGCTCATCACCGATGATCCGCTTTTTCGCGAGACCTGGATTGTTGGCCCTTGGGTAGTCCTAATTGCGTTTCTGATGATCTCAAATGTTGCGACGTTCAGTTGGTCGTCATTGCGGCTGCGGCGGAATATCAGGCTGGAAGCGATCGCGCTTGTCGGCTTGGTTGGCGCTGCGGCGATTACAGCCCCTTGGTGGACACTGACCGGGATCAGCATATTCTATATTGGCCTCATCCCATTTGGCATCATAAGCTATGCCAAGGCGAAAAGACGGCAGGCCACAAAAGACCAAGAACCTATCGATCAGGCGGCTTCGGAATAAATATCCATCCGCGGGTCATTGGCGATGGTGGCATAATCGCGAAAATTGACCGGGATGATAGTATTTGCCTCACCGTTAAGGGCAGGGGCAAGCGGCGCCACAACAGGTTGGGCATAATGGCGCACCGATATATTGGCAGGGCGCGGCATAATATCATTGCCAGCTAAAGTGCGCTTTACCGCCGCACCATGTTCAGCCCAGCTTGCTATTACAGCATAGGCCGCGAAAATCAGTGATCCGGTAAAAAATGTTGCAATCAAAAAACCTGCCATATCTCTATCCCGTCCGCTTCCTGATGCCTTGGGGCATTATCTGTTCCAGTTTATCCACAGCCTGTGGTTAAGGGCCCTTGTTGCTAGTAATTCGTGACATTCGGTAAAACGTTACGAATCACTATGTTCAATTAATGTTCTCTATTGTTCACATCATGTTCTCTTCGTCAAGGGCTAAATGATTTGTCCTTTAAGTTTGCCATTGATCCTCCCGTTCACGGGGAGGTGGCAGCGCGTAGCGCTGACGGAGGGGGACATCCACTTGCGCTGCGCGCAGCGGCTCGCCCCCTCCACCACCTTCGGCGGTTCCCCTCCCCATGAATGGGGAGGATTTTGCCGCAAAAAAATGCTGGATTTTCCCGTAAAAGGCGCTTAAGGGCGCGGCTATTCCACATGATGTGCAACATATTCCGGTGCCGAGCTGTTCGGTCACCCGCACATCAGAGGTTCAACCGGAAGGAGAAGACTTATGGCGGATACTACCGTCACCATGCAGCAATTGATTGAAGCCGGTGCCCATTTCGGTCACCAGACCCACCGTTGGAACCCGCGGATGAAGCCATATATTTTCGGCTCCCGCAACGGCATCCACATTATCGACCTGTCTCAGACCGTGCCGCTTTTCGCGCGCTCGCTTGAATTTGTGTCGTCCACCGTCAAGGCAGGCGGCAAGGTGCTGTTCGTTGGCACTAAGCGTCAGGCGCAGCAACCTATTGCTGAAGCAGCCCGTTCCTGCGGCCAGCACTTCGTCAACCATCGCTGGCTCGGCGGCATGCTGACCAACTGGAAAACCATTTCCAACTCGATCAAGCGTCTGAAGTCGCTGGAAGAGCAGCTGGGCGGCGACACCTCGGGCTTCACCAAGAAAGAAGTCCTGCAGCTCACCCGCGAGCGCGACAAGCTGGAGCTGTCACTCGGTGGTATCCGCGATATGGGCGGTATTCCCGATGTCATGTTCGTGATTGACGCGAACAAGGAAGATCTGGCGATCAAGGAAGCCAATGTTTTGGGCATTCCGGTGATTGCAATCCTCGACACCAATACCGATCCGACGAATATCGCATTCCCGGTTCCGGCCAATGATGATGCCAGCCGTGCCGTGCGTCTTTACTGCGATGCGATTGCGGCAGCGGCCAGTCAGGGCGGTGCCAATGCCGCGGCAGCCAGCGGCGAAGATCTGGGCGCAGCGGCTGAACCGGCTGCTGAAGCGATCGTTGCCGAGCCTGCACCTGAAGCCGAAGCGGCACCTGCTGAGGCGGCTCCAGCCGAAGCTGAGCCTGCAGCAGAAGCCCCGGCCGAAGCTGAAGCAGCCAAAGCTGAATAAGCGATCAAAACCGGAGCGAGTGTTTTGCGCACCGCTCCGGCCTCGCATTACGCGAAACTGCAATAGTTGCCCGCTAAGGCGCGGGCACTCTCTTAGTGCAACATATCTCACGGTCCATCTGGGCCGCATGACACAATCTGAAGGATATAGATCATGGCGATTACCGCTGCTGCCGTAAAAGAACTGCGTGAGCGCACTGGCGCTGGCATGATGGACTGCAAAAAGGCGCTGGCCGAAACCAATGGCGACATTGAGGCTGCCGTTGATTTTCTGCGTGCCAAGGGTCTTGCTGCAGCGCAGAAGAAATCCAGCCGTACCGCGGCGGAAGGCCTGGTTGGCGTTGCTGTCGACGGTACCAAAGGTGTTGCAGTTGAGGTAAACAGCGAGACCGACTTTGTTGCCAAGAATGAGCAGTTTCAGGATTTTGTTCGCACCGTGACCGGTCTGGCGCTCGAACATGGCGAAACCGACATGGATGCGCTCAAGGGCTTGGACTATCCCGGCGGCGGCACGGTTGAGGAAAAGCTTACCAACAACATCGCCACCATTGGCGAGAACCAGTCGCTGCGCCGCGCCAAGATGGTGTCGGTAAGCCAGGGCGTTGTTGTTCCCTATATCCACAATGCTGTTGCCCCGATGCTCGGCAAGATCGGCGTGCTGGTTGCGCTGCAGGGTGATGCGCCGACCGACAAGATGGAAGAGCTGGGTCGCCAGTTGGCGATGCACATTGCTGCCGCCTTCCCGCTGGCGCTGACTGCGGATGATCTCGATCAGGAAGTTCTCGAGCGCGAGCGCGCTGTTGCTCGCGACAAGGCCGCTGAGTCCGGCAAGCCGGACAATATTGTCGAGAAGATGGTCGAAGGTGCAGTCAAGAAGTTCGCCAAGGAAAATGCGCTTCTGAGCCAGCTCTTCGTGATGGACAACAAGACGCCGATCGCTGACGTCGTCGCTGCTGCGGCCAAGGAAGCCGGTGGCTCGATCGAACTGGTCGATTATGTCCGCTACCAGCTCGGTGAAGGCATCGAGAAAGAAGAAAGCGATTTCGCCGCAGAAGTAGCCGCTGCTGCGGGCAACTAAAATGTCTCCCTCCCCTTCAGGGGAGGGATTAAGGGAGGGGGCTGTAAGCTAGACGCAGCGCTTGCGGAACGCCCCCTCTCCCAACCCTCTCCCCTGAAGGGGAGAGGGCTTTTTTATAGCCTTCGCGCTCTTCGCCTCTTCGCGGCCTTCGCGAGAAACGACTATATTGCAATCAATCGCTTGGCAGGGGCGTGGCCACTGACTATGGAAGTCAAAACCTGCCGCTCATTCATTCAGGTCCAGAAAGTCCCATATGACCCAGAAGCGCTTCAACCGTATCCTGCTGAAACTCTCGGGCGAAGCCCTGATGGGGGATGGCAATTTCGGCATTGATCCGGAAACGGTGCAGCGCATGGCGCTGGAAGTGAAGGCAGCCAAAGAAGCCGGTCATGAAATCTGTCTTGTCATTGGCGGCGGCAATATTTTCCGGGGCATGGCGGGCGCGGCCAAGGGTATGGACAGGGCGCAGGCCGATTATATGGGCATGCTGGCTACCGTGATGAACGCGCTGGCGATGCAAAACGCGCTGGAGCAGCTAGGTGTGGATACCCGTGTGCAATCAGCCATCCAGATGGATCAGGTATGTGAGCCGGTTATCCGTCGCCGTGCGCTGCGGCATCTGGAAAGAGGTCGCATCGTGATTTTCGCTGCTGGTGTGGGCAGTCCATTCTTTACCACCGATAGCGGCGCCGCCTTGCGTGCGGCGGAGATGCAGTGCGATGCGCTGCTGAAGGGCACCAGTGTCGATGGTGTGTATGACAGCGATCCCAAGACCAATCCCGATGCAATACGCTATGACAGCGTATCCTATAGCGATGTTCTGGCCAAGGATTTGCGCGTCATGGATGCCAGTGCGGTTGCGCTGTGCCGTGATAATGGCATACCCATTGTTGTCTTCTCGATCCGTGATCAGGGCAATCTGGCCAAGGTGATGGCGGGCGAAGGTGTAGCGACAGTTGTCGAATAAATCTGGCGTCGAATAACGGCCGCACATACAAGAATGATTTGAGAAAGCGAACGATATGGCAAAATATGACAAGGCTGATCTGGAGCGCCGCATGAATGGGGCCGTTGAAGCGCTGAAAGGCGATCTGTCCGGTCTGCGGACAGGCCGTGCCAATGTCGCGCTGCTCGATCCGGTGCAGGTAGAGGTTTATGGCGCCAATATGCCACTCAATCAGGTGGCTACCGTCAGCGTGCCAGAGCCGCGTATGCTGAGTGTGCAGGTGTGGGACAAGGGCAATATGACGCCGGTGGAAAAGGCTATTCGTGCGGCTGGTCTGGGGCTTAACCCGATTGCTGACGGTCAAGTGATCCGCCTGCCTATCCCGGACCTTACCGAAGAGCGACGCAAGGAACTCGCCAAGCTCGCTGGACAATATGCTGAAAAGGCGCGTATCGCCATTCGCAATGTAAGACGCGATGGCATGGATGCGTTGAAAGCTGATGAAAACAAAAAAGAAATCAGTGAGGATGAGCGTAAGCGGCTTGAAGATGAAGTCCAGAAGCTGACCGACAGCATGATCGCCCAGGCCGATGAAGCCGCCAGCGACAAAGAGAAAGAAATCCTCTCCCAGTGACCGATCGTCGCGGACATAGTCGCGACGAAAGCCGCCCGGAAAACCATGATACGCATCATGGCGGGTCTGCCTTGGACAGCAGTGTCAGAATAGCCGAGCCGACGCACCAGCAAAAGGCAGCCCATGCCGAAGGGCAGTCGGGGCAGGACTACGGTGTACGCCATGCCGCGATCATCATGGATGGCAATGGCCGCTGGGCCAAAAAGCGCCATTTGCCGCGCGCCATGGGGCATCGTGCTGGTGTCGAGGCAGTGCGCAAAACAGTGCGCGCCGCGCGTGATCTCGGCCTGGAAGCGATGACGCTTTATGCCTTTTCTTCGGAGAACTGGAAGCGTTCCGAGGAAGAAGTCAGCGACCTGATGGGGCTACTGCGCCACTATATCCGCAACGATATTGACGAATTTGTCAGCAATAATGTGCGGCTGCATGTCATCGGCAATTATCGTGCGTTGGCCCCCGATATTGTGGAAATGATTGAGGACGTACTCACGCGCACCAAAGATAATGATGGCACCTCTTTAGCGGTGGCGCTCAACTATGGCGGGCAAGACGAGATTGTCCGCGCGGCGCGTACCGTGGCGGCAAAGGTCGCCAATGGTGAGGTGGATGCCGAAGCAATTGCAGTTGAGCATATCGGCGAAGCCTTGGACACGGCCGCATTACCGCCGCTTGACCTGATCATCCGCACCTCGGGCGAGCGGCGCCTTTCCAACTTCCTGTTGTGGCAATCGGCCTATGCCGAGCTATATTTCACCGACACGCTCTGGCCTGATTTCACCCCCGAGCATCTGCGCGAAGCATTGGAAGACTTCCGCAGCCGTGACCGCAGATTTGGTGGACGGTAAGACTGTGCAGGAGGGTATTGCGACAAAGAAGACGTCTGATCTCGGCGTCCGTGCGCTGTCCGGTATCGTTATGGTCGCCGTTGCCGGACTGGCCTTATGGGCGGGCGGCTTGCTCTTCTGGATGTTGTGCGCACTGGTCGCTGGCGTTGTGCTGGTCGAATACTGGTCGCTGGTCGATAAGTTCGCACAATCGGGCAGCGCGCGTTTTCGCTGGATGGCGTTTGGCATTTTCTATGTCGGACTGGCGGCGATAGCTTTGGCCTTTTTCCGGCTGAAAGAGGAAAGCGGTCTGGAGGCGCTGATGCTGATCTGCGTGGTGATAGCCACCGATGTTGGTGCCTATTTTGCCGGACGAGCCATTGGCGGCGCTAAACTCGCGCCACGGATCAGCCCGAACAAGACTTGGGCCGGTCTAATTGGCGCAATGATTGCGGCGACGATTGTCTGGACCGGATATAATATCCTGACCGATGGCCAGTCTTTACGCATCGCGCTGATCAGTGGTCCGTTGATGGCGATAGTAGCGCAAATGGGCGATCTGTTTGAAAGCTGGATGAAGCGCCGGGCAGGGGTGAAGGACAGCGGCACATTGATCCCCGGCCATGGCGGCGTTTTTGACCGGGTTGACGGCATGTTGGCGGTTTTCTTCGTGATCGGCCTCACGCACATTACCTTTATCTGGAGTTATTTTGCATCGTGAGCAGCGCACGCACTATTTCGATTTTCGGCGCAACCGGCTCGGTCGGCACATCGACGCTCGATCTGGTTCGCAGCAACCGCGATGCCTATCGCGTCGAGGTCCTGACGGCGCATCGTGATGTCGACCAATTGGCTGCGCTGGCAAAGGAGTTTGGCGCCGAGCTCGCGGTTGTCGCCGATGAGAGCAAGCTGGGCGATCTGCAATCTGCGCTAGCGGGTTCGCAAGTCGAAGTGGCGGCAGGAGAGGGCGCACTGGTGTCCGCTGCAGATCGCGAAGTTGACTGGACGATGGCAGCGATTGTTGGTTGCGCCGGTCTTGCGCCTACGATGGCTGCGCTGAAACGCGGCAAGTGCGTTGGCCTGGCCAACAAGGAATCTCTGGTCTCTGCCGGCGCATTAATGACCGATGTTGCAGGTAAGAGCGGCGCACATCTCCTTCCGGTCGATTCGGAGCATAATGCTATTTTTCAGAGCCTTGCCGGCAGCAGTATAGACGATGTCCGCAAGATCACCCTGACCGCCAGCGGTGGCCCTTTCCGCGGACGCACCCGCGATGAATTGCAATCGGTGACACCTGAACAGGCGGTAGCGCATCCCAATTGGGATATGGGTGCAAAGATCAGCGTCGACTCCGCAACGATGATGAACAAAGGCCTGGAACTGATTGAAGCGCATTATCTTTTTCCGGTGGGCCTCGATAACATCGAGATACTTGTTCATCCCCAATCGGTCATTCACTCGATGGTCGAATATCATGACCGCTCGACCATCGCACAACTGGGTTCACCCGATATGCGCATCCCGATTGCCAGCGCTCTTGCATGGCCGCAGCGGATGGAAACAGATTGCGCTCCGCTCGATCTTGCCACCATCGGCCAGCTAGACTTTATGGCACCCGATGAAGAGACTTTCCCGGCAACGGCAATGGCGCGCGCGGCAATTTCCGCTGGCGGTGCGCGGCCTGCGATGCTCAATGCCGCGAATGAGATTGCGGTCGCCGCGTTTCTTGATCGCAAGATCGGTTTTCTCGACATTACCCGGGTTGTGGATGAGGTGCAGCAAAGCCTAGACTGCGCAGCACCGGCGAGCATAGAGGATGTGCTGGCAATAGACAGCGAGGCGCGTAAGGCCGCTACGGCACGGACTGACCTTATTGCTGCCTAAATTTTGCGCCAGTTGCACTTCATTCCATCTTTTTGCTTATGCGATTTTTGAAAAGGCTGAACCCCTAAATGGAAAATCCGAGTTTCTTATTTTCTGTAGGCGCATTTCTGCTGCTTTTGGGGCCGCTCGTTTTTATCCACGAGATGGGGCATTATCTGGTCGGGCGTTGGTGCGGGGTGAAGGCCGATGTCTTTTCCATCGGCTTTGGACGCGAAATTTTCGGATGGAATGACAAAAGCGGTACCCGCTGGAAAGTCTCGATGATCCCGTTGGGCGGATATGTGCAATTTGCCGGTGATATGAACCCAGCCAGTCAGCCCGATGCGGATATGAGCGATCTGTCGGAAGCCGAGCGCAATCAGACTTTTCAGTCCAAAACATTGTTGCAGCGCGCAGCGATCGTTTTCGCCGGCCCTGCGGTGAACTTCCTGTTCGCCATTCTGATCTTTGCTGGTTTTGCGCTGATTTACGGTAATGTGGTCACGCCACCGCTGGTGGAAAATGTTGAGCCGGGCACTGCTGCTGCGGAATATCAGTTGGAAGAGGGCGATCGCATTCTTGCGATTAACGGCGAGGACATAAGCTATTTTGAGGATATTCGTCAGCATGTCATGCCTTGGCCCGGCGCTGCGGCGACCCTGTTAATTGAGCGCGATGGTGTGCAATTGGAAAAGCAGATCGAACTGGGCACCGCCTATGCAGAAGATCGTTTTGGCAACAAAAGCCCCTATGGCCTTTTGGGCATCGCACCCCCGAAGCAGATCATTGAACCGGTCTCGCTGATTGAGGCACCGGGCTATGGCGTCGAGAAGACCATCAATGTCGTGAAGCTCATGGTTACCACATTGGGCCAGATCATTACTGGCACACGTTCCATCAAGGAAATGGGCGGTGTCCTCAAAATCGGACAGGTGTCGGGTGAGCAACTGGCAGCCGGTCCGACAAATTTCATCAATCTGGTGGCTTTGATCTCAATTAACTTGGGGTTCATTAACCTCCTGCCAATCCCGATGCTCGATGGCGGCCATTTGCTGTTCTATGCGATTGAAGCTGTGCGTCGTCGGCCTCTCGGGCCGAATGCAACCGAATGGGCCTATCGCTTTGGCCTGTCCTTTGTGCTGTTGTTTATGGTGGTTGTAACGGTGAATGACTTGTTATCTTTTCGGCTCTTGGGTTGAAACATTGGTGGGGTTGATGCAGAGGGGCTGGCGAGAGGGCCGCCTGCAGAGATGTAACGCTCAAACAGGGCAAGTGGGATTATTGGGGTTAATTTGGTGAATTCACGTAGATCGCTTGACCAGACATTGTCTGGCCATGGTGCCAATAGCCATAAAATGGTTCTGGCGTCGACATTGCTGGCGACAACCATATTGGCAGGTGTTCCTTCGGCGGCACATGCGCAGGATAGCGCAACGCCTGCCGAAGAAGCGGTGCAACCGACGCCCGTACCCGCACCCGCTCCCGCTGCTGGACGCGAGATTATCCGCTCAATCACGGTGAATGGGTCACAGCGGCTCGAGCCGGATACGATCCGCTCTTATATGAAATTGCGTGTCGGCCAGCGTTATAGTCAGCAGGCGGCTGACCAGGCGCTGAAAGATCTGTTTGCCACCGAGTTGTTTGGAGATGTTTCCATCCGCAACAATCAGGGCGCGGTGGTCATCACGGTTCAGGAAAACCCGGTCATCAATCGGGTCATTCTGGAAGGTAACAAGCGCCTGAAGGACGAAAAAATCCTTCCGGAAATCCGACTGTCACCCAGACAGATATTCACCCGCACCAAAGTTCGTGCCGATGTTGCACGGATCATCGAGCTGTATAAACGCCAAGGCCGTTTTGCGGCGACGGTCGAGCCCAAGATGGTGCAGCAGGACCAGAACCGCGTCGATGTTGTCTTTGAGATCAATGAGGGGCCGCGGTCAAAAGTACAGCAGATCAATATCATCGGAAACGAGATATTCTCCGATGGTCAGTTGCGCAGCGAAATGGTCACCAAGCAATCGCGCTTTTTCCGGTTCTTCAGTTCTGCCGACACCTATGACCCGGACAAGCTGGCCTTTGACCAGCAGAAATTGCGCCAGTTTTATCTGACCGAAGGCTATGCCGATTTCCGGGTCGTCTCTGCAGTGGCGGAGCTTACGCCCGACAAGCGTGATTTCATCATTACCTATGTGGTGGAGGAAGGCGAACGCTATAATTTCGGCGATGTCACGGTTGAGAGTGAACTGCGCGAATTTGACGGCGAGACACTGCAGAACCGCCTGCGCATGAAGAGCGGCGACCCGTATAACGCCAAGCTGGTTGAGGATACAGTCGAGCAGATTAGCGAAACAGCTGGTCTTTTCGGCTATGCGTTTGCCGATGTGCGCCCGCAATTCCGTCGCGATAAAGAATCGCTGACGATGAACATCAATTTCCTGCTTGCCGATACCGATCGTGTGTACATTGAGCGGGTTGATATTAATGGCAACACCTTGACACAGGACAAGGTTGTTCGGCGCGAATTCCGCTTGACCGAAGGCGATGCCTTTAACAGTTTCCAGGTTCGTCGTTCAGCTAACCGGATTAACTCGCTTGGCTTCTTCCAGGAAAACCTTGAAGTAGATCAGAAGGAAGGATCGCAGGCCGACCGGATTATCTTGGAAGCCAATGTCCAGGAACGACCGACTGGAGAACTGCAGCTTTCTGCTGGCATCTCGAGTATTGAGAATTTTATTCTCCAGGCATCAATCCGCCAACGCAATTTCCGCGGCAAAGGGCAAACGCTGGGACTGGCAGTTGACTATTCGCAGTTCCGTAACAGTGTTCAACTCAGCTTTACCGAACCCTATCTGTTCGATCGCAATATCTCGGTCGGTGCTGATATTTTCCGGCGCGACCTGAACAGCTTTAACTTCAATAACCAGAACAATACCTTGTTTGAGCAGTTAACTACTGGTGGCACAATCAGGGTAGGCGCGCCGTTGAACGAGTTTCTGTCTTTGCTGCTCAATTATCGTTTGGCGGTTGATGAAGTATCGGTCGATGAGTCTCAGTTTTTCTCGGATATTGACGGTGACGGTGATACCGAATGTAATCCGGTTCAAGCGGGTTTCTTCCTTTGCGACGCGCTTGGCAGCCGCACGACGTCGTCTATTGGATATTCGCTTATCTATGATGACCGTAACAATCGTATTCGTCCGACACGCGGTCAGAATTTCACAATTAGCCAGGATTTTGCCGGTTTAGGCGGATCAGTCAGATTCTTGCGGACCCGTATCAACGCTGGGAAGTTCTGGAATGTCGGCGGTGGGTTTATTTTCTCGCTTCAGGCTGAGGGTGGCCATATTCAGCCCTTTGAGAACCGTGGTTCAGAAGCTGATGGCATTGATGATGTCCGCCTGATTGACCGCTTCTTCCTGGGACAACCGCAATTTCGTGGTTTTGATATTCGTGGCGTCGGTCCGCGTGTTATTCGTGTTTTCCCTTCAGGCCTTGATCGGAGCATCGCCGACGATGGCAGCGTTGTCTTGACTCCCAATCTGACCAATCGGCGAAACTTCCAGGATGATGCGCTTGGCGGGCGCAGCTACTATTTTGCTCGTGCAGAGCTTGAGATTCCGCTTGGTTCTGGCGCGCAGGAATTAGGTTTGAGGCCTTCTCTGTTCGTTGATGTGGGCTCTGTGTTTGATGTGGTGCAACCAATTCTGCAATCTCCTCAACGCACGATTCAATCGGACACTGGCGAATTACAGCCGGTCTATTTGACCGTAAATGATGAAGGCAACATTATTGAGACGTTTGACGCAGTCGACGCAAATGGTAATCCAAACACCCCTGATCTTGCGTTTCAGGAACTCTTTTTAGGCGACTCAATTTCTCCAAGGATTACAGCCGGTATCGGCGTGAACTGGAATTCGCCTTTTGGACCTTTCCGTATCGACTTTGCCTATGACGTGAGATCGCAGGTAGGTGACGATACACGACTGATTACATTTAACGTAGGGACCCAATTCTGATGAAACATATGACAAAACTTCTGGCTTCTGCTTTGCTGACTTCAGCAGCAGTGGCTGCGACACCTGCCATCGCGCAAGTAAACGGTATTGCGACGACCGATCCGGCAACGGCTATTGCTGCCAGCCAGGCCCGCGGCACGGCTTACCAGCAGATCGAAACCACCTATGCCTCACAGATCCAGACACTTCAGCAAAAGCGTCAACAAGCACAGGAGCTAGGCAAGCAGTTGGATACTGACGGTAATGGCGAAGTTAGTGACCAGGAAGCGGCAGCAGCACAAAGCGCAAACAATCCGGTGCTTCAACAAATCAATTCAATTCAACGCGAGATTGATTCTCTCAGTGCGCCTATTGCTTTGGCACAGATTTATGCGCTTGAGCAGATCACACAGCAGTTCACTGCTGCCCAGCAACAGGTCGTCTCAGACAAGAATATCACTGTTATTTTGACACCTGAAGCCTTCGTTTATGCACCGCCAGCAGCCGACGTAACCAATGATATTGTGAATGCTCTCAACACACGTCTGCCGGCAGTCAGCACTGCTGTCCCTGCTGATTGGCAACCATCCCGCCAAGGGCAGCAGTTGCATCAGCGGGTGCAGCAGATACTGGTTATCTCAGCACTTCAGCAACGCGCGGCGCAGCAACAGCAGCAGCAACAAACCACGACACAGCAGCCCACCGGTCGCTAAGTCGCTCATATCTGTTTAGGATAAGGGGGATCGTCATGACTGATACGTCAGGCAACTATGACATTAATAAGGTCATGGCGGCGATCCCGCATCGTTATCCGATGTTGCTGGTAGATCGCGTCGAAACACTGACTTTGGATGAGTCAATTCATGCGGTTAAAGCGGTGACAATCAACGAACCATTTTTCCAGGGCCATTTCCCGGGCCGTCCGATTATGCCGGGTGTTTTGATTGTCGAGGCGCTGGCGCAGGCGGCGGGGGTCTTGGCGGTGGAAACACTCGGCCTCGCCGACAGCGGCAAGCTGGTTTACTTTATGGCGATTGACGGCGCGAAATTCCGCGCGCCTGTGGAGCCGGGTTGTTTGCTCGATCTGCATGTCAAATTTGAGCAGAAACGTCCGCGTGTTTGCAAATTTAGTGGTGAGGCAAAAATCGGTGACAAGACGGCTTGTGAAGTGTCGTTCACTGCGATGATTGCTGATCCGCCAGCATAAGCTGAAGCACTTCCAATTTCGCTTGCTATTTCGCGATGCAGCCGTTAAGCGCGGCGCTTTCCCGCAAGACTGTGCTGGTCGGTAACCAGTGCGGCATGGAGACAAGAGACATGAAAAAAGACATTCATCCCGATTATCACATGATCACTGTCCAGATGACGGATGGCACCCAGTTTCAGACCCGTTCCACCTGGGGCAAGGAAGGCGATACCCTGCAACTGGATATCGACCCGACCTCGCACCCGGCATGGACCGGTGGCAATCAGCGCCTGATGGATCAAGGCGGTCAGGTTGCACGCTTCAACAAGCGTTTCGGTGGCCTTTCGCTCAAGAAAAAATAAGCGGGTCAGGCGCACCATTGCGCGCGCCTGTTTACCTCAATCCAGTCTGAGATCAGGCAGATAGCGTCGCCAGAGCTCCAGCTTTTCGGCGTATATTTCGCGCGCTTTCTCAGCGCTAGTGGCGATTAGCTCGACCTTGTCGCCGCTGCGCAACTGACCCAATAAGTGCCTGTCAGCACGGATAATCTGACCTGCTATGGTATAGCCGCCGGTAGTGCGGCTATCGACACCCATCAACAAAGGTTCCCCATCGGGCGGTAGCTGAATAGTACCGGTGAAAACGGCGTTGCTGGGCATAGTACCGGATGTGCTTTGCCCAAAATGTTTCATGTTTTCAGGAGGTTCTGGCCTTAGTTGCACCGCTGCACGATCAAAGCGTGAGGTGACGAGCCAGGAAGATGCGGGCGACGCATTGTCGCTTCTATCTGATGCTGCATCAGCAGTGACATAGCGCAAGACATAGCTGGCAGGACAACTCTGGCGGGCTTTTTGTGGCAATATGCGGTCAGCTACGGGTTTGGCAGATGTGCGCAGTGGCAAACTGTCCCCATGTTCCATCGGCCAATCTGCTGCGGTACCCAGGCCAGCCGCGGCATATGTGGATGTTGCGCCGAGAATAGTGTCTACAGCGAACCCGCCCGCTACACCCAGATAGAGCCTCGCACCATGCCGCGACGGGCTGATGCTGAAATGATCACCTGCTGCAAGACGTATGGACTTTCGGCTGTCCTGCAGCTTGGCATTGACAACAACATTGCCAGCCGCGCCAGCAACTCCAACCACCATGTCTGTTGTCGCATGGCCGCTGAAGCGCGATACGGCCCATTCCAGTGCGGGGCTGCCTGCAGGATTCCCGGCCAGCCAATTGGCTATGGCACAGGCTATCGGGTCGGCTGGTCCCGCGAGGGGAACGCCTTGATGACGCATATTACGCCAGGGGCGGCCCTGTATCGACATTGCCAGGCCCGGCTGATCAATAACCAGAGCCGCATCAGACATGGTTATGCTCGCTGTCGAGGATCTCGAATGAGACGGTATCACCAATGGAGAGCAGCGCCGGCGCTTTGCGATTATCGGGACGGAAAAGCGGCGTATTGGAGCGACCGATAATTGGCCAGCCGCCGGGGCCCTTATGGGCATAAAGACAAGCCTTGGCCCCACGAAAACCCAGGCTTCCGGCGTGCACGGCAATCCGTGGTGATGCGAGACGGGGTATTTCGGGCAAATTACCGGCACTTATGTCTTGAAGATAGGCAAAGCCCGGCTGAAACCCGGTTAGCGATACGCGATATACCCTTTGCTCCAGCCATTGTGGGAGTTGCGATGCGCTCATCCCCAGTTGCTCGGCCACCATTTCCCATTCCGGCGCGGTTTCTGCGTTTACAACGAGTGGCAGCAGATGGTGCTGCTGTGACGCTTCATATTCGCCAGAAGATACACTTTTCTTAGCGCTATGGAGCAGACTGATCGCGCTGCTATGTGCCTCGCGAGCTGTCACCTTGGCTGGATCATAGCGCAGTGTCAGCAGCGTCTCTCCAGCAACAACAGCCTCCCACAGCGATTGGTCCTGTGCCATCTGCTGCAGCATCGCCATGGCTTGCCAGTCCTCCAACGGTATTGCGAGCCAGTCCTCGCCACTGATCAGCTGGCCGGGAGTTGCATAGCTCATGCAGCCCAGCTTTCTATCTGGATCGATTGGGTTTCGAGCGACCGGCGGATATGCGCCGCATTTTCAGCAGCGCCTTCGGTATCGCCATGCATGCACAATGTCTGTGCTTGGATAGAAATACGCTTGCCACTGGCGCTGTTGGCGTGATTATGTAGTGCAATATCCACCGCTTGTTCGGCCTGTTCGGCCCTATCGGTCAGCACTGAACCCGGCTCAGTACGCGGCTGCAAATGGCCATTGTCAAGATAGCGACGATCAACAAACGCTTCGCCAATATAGCGGCTTCCCACTTTCTCCACGGCGGCTTGCATAGCACCATTGGCCAGCCCGATAATCGCCAGTCCGGGGAAATTTTCGGCAAGAGATGCAGCGACTGGTTGTGCCAGCGTTTTATCGCGCGCCAGATCATTATAGAGCGCGCCATGCGGTTTGATATGCGTCAGGCCAATGCCGAATTGCTGGCCCATATCGATCAGGCTGCAGACTTGGCTGGTCAGGCTTTGCAACAGCTCCGGCAGCGTTATATCCATTGTCTGTCGGCCAAAATTGGCGCGATCAGGATAAGAGGGATGGGCACCCGCCGCGACGCCATGGTCGCGCGCCAGTTGCAGCGTTGCCCGCATCGTCTCGCTATTGCCGATATGGCCGCCACAGGCGATGTTGCAGCTGGAAATAACCGGCATCATCGCACGGTCGGCTTCCAGATCGCCAGGATCATCCGCTTCGCCAAGATCGGCATTGAGGTCGATACTGCCCATGCGCATCGCCAATCATCATCCTAAAAATCCGAGGCTGGATGCAACCAGCCTGCCCCCCAACAGCAACGTTATCGCAATAACTGCCAGTCCGGCAAGTTTTACAAGTCTATTATCCGCCACGATAATTTCGATTTCGTTATGATGATAGCGCAAGCGATAGAGCATGATCGCCACTAGCGGTAGCAACAGGCCATTGGCGGCCTGTGCGGTAATAATTATCGCTATGAGTGAGGTTCCGCTGATGGCAACCGCTGCGCCGATAAGCACGATCACTATCGCGACAATCTTCTCGATTGCGGATTTGGCGATGGTTCGGGGCAACAAGCTATCCGCAATTTCTGCAAGAATGATGCCGGTGGCCAGCGGTGCGGTGATGGCTGAGGTCAGGCCTGCAGCAAATAAGCCGATGCCGAGCAAATAGGGCGCATAGGAACCGGCTAAGGGGCCAATTTGCCGCGCCATATCGGCGGGGCTTTCGATAGCCATGCCATTGGCAAACATGTGGGTCGCTGCCGTGGAGAGAATGGCGATGGAGACCAGTCCGCCCAATCCTACGGCGCTTATGGTGTCGGTGCGCATTTCACCAAGAGAATGGGCGTCAGCTTCGTTCCAGCGTTGCCGCGCCAATGATGCGTGCAGGAACAAGTTATAAGGCACGATGGTGGTGCCAATTAGCGCAATAGCACTGAGTGTTGTGCCATCGGGAATGGTTGGCAGTAACCCTTGCGCCATGGCCGGCAGGTCGATGCCACCCATCAATGCGGTTGCGAGAAAGGCCAGACTCATCACCAAAACCAAAGCGGTCAGGATCGTGGTGAGTATCTGACGATTGGGCGCAAGCAGTGCAGCAACAGAGAGCAGGGCGACCAGCAGGATCGAGACTGTCTTGCTTGGTGCATTCTCACTCAGAACAAGCTGAAGCCCGATGACGGCACCGCCAATATTTCCTGCTTCATAAGCGGCATTACCAATGCCGAGCGCCACTAGCAGCAATGCCGCAATTGCAATCCGTCCCGCTTGGCCGCCTGCTATGCCCAGCATCGCTTCAGCCAGCCCCTGACGGCGCGTCATGCCGACCGTTCCAGCCATATTCTGCAAGACTATTGTCGCGATGGTGGCAAAGACCAATGCCCAGACCAGCGCAAAGCCATAGCTGGCCCCGGCAATGCTGGCGGTGGTCACGGTACCGGGACCGATAAAGGCGGCGGTCACCAGCAGCGCCGGCCCCGGGCGATAGCGCGGCATTTTGCTCACAACAGGCGCATCAGCCCCATGGCTTTTCGCGATACCATTTGGTGATGATATATTTCAGCCCCTTGCGCACCTTCATGCCGTGATGGATGGTTGAAGGGTTGACGCTGCCATCCGGGCGGCGGTTGTTCCAGCCAAGCAGCTTGCCCGTCTCCGGTTGCACCGTTTTTTTGATCGCCTTAAAGCGGGTGGCACCGCCTGCATCGACATCGTTGAGATAGACAGTGAAGGTCCATGTCCGCTGCCCGGCGACCGAGCAATAGCGGTCATAATCCTGTCCCTGTGGTTCAAAATAATCGGTATGCGCTTTGAATTCCTGCCCGACTTCATAGCGTTGCCCTTGGAGAGTTTCGCCATATTTCTGCTCTATACCCGAAAGCTCGGATAGCTGCTTATCCAGCGCCGCGACCACCGGGTCGTCATGGTTGAGATCGCATGTCTCACTGGTACGGAAATAATCGTCGCCATTTGGGTCGGCGATGGTCGACGGACGACGATCAATATCGATCAGCTTGATAAGATGCGCACAGCTCTCTGCATCAAGGAAGTTCTTGTAAATAAACAGTTCGAGCTTGGGGTTCGGAACCTTCTGCACTGCAGGATTGGCCGCAAGTGCCGCGGCATCGCCCTGATTTACACCGACAATAAGCTCAGGCTGAGTCTTGGTCATGCCCGTTCTTTTAGCGATATTGCCGCGAAAGCAAAGTGGGCGCTCGCTATATGTAGCCAAGCAAACTATAGACACGCCTATGCTCCGCTTTTTCGCCTTTTTGCCTACATGTCGAACAGTTATGCGTCGAACGGATGCGCGCCAGCAGGGTTTTACTCTGTTGGAGATGATGATCGCGCTGGCGATTTTCGGGCTGGCGGCGCTGGCGCTGATCCGGCTGACCAGCTTTACCGTGACGCAGACGGCGACGCTGGATGACCGGCTGATGCAGGAGCTGGTGGCGCAGAATCTCGCCACCGAGATTCTCACCACGCCGCAGCCGCCCAGCATTGGCGATGAGGAAGGCGAGGTGGAGAATGCCGGGCGCAATTTTGTCTGGAACCAGACCGTCACCCCCGAGGCGGAAGGCCTGTTGCTGCGCGTGCGGATTACCGTGCGCAATGGTGAGGGTGGACCTGTCGGCAATGGTTATACGCTCGAAGTGATCCGCAGCCCGGAAGTGCTGCAACCGCCGCTTGACCAGCTGCAACAGCAACAGGCGCCGCAGATATGAGCGTGAGAGCTCTTCTCGCTGATCTGCTATCTCCGTTCGCCTCGAGCGAAGTCGAGAGGCCGGTGCCAGTGGAGAGCTGTGTCTCGACTACGCTCGACACGAACGGGGAAGGGCGGGGGCAAATCCCGGCAAATAGTGGTAAAGCTAACGGCTTCACCCTGATCGAGGTTATGATCTCGCTGTTTATCTTCGCGCTGCTGTCCAGTGCGGCGCTGGCGCTGCTGACTATCAGTGCCGATAGCGAAAATGCTGCGCGTCAAAAGTCTGCCGAGATCTCAACTCTGCGCCGTTTCACGACAATCTTGCGGCAGGATATGGCGCAGGCGCTGCAGCGCCCGGCGCGCGATGCGCGCGGCAATCCGCTGCCTGCCTTTCATGCCGAGGATGAGGTGCTTGCAGGCCTGGTGCGCGGTGGCGTGCAGATATTGGGTGAGGGCGATGCTGCCGGGAGCAGCGATATCCAGCGGATCGAATATCGTTTTGAGGACAATCGGCTCAGCCGCTTTGCCTTTGCCCATGTTGATGGCAGCGAGGCGGGGCGCGAGACGGTGATTTTCGATGATGTCGAGGATATCACCATGCGCTATCGGCTGGTCACTGGCCAGTGGCAGGATGACTGGCGCACGGAAAACATCCTTGAGCAACCGCTGGCGATGGAAATGACGATTACCCGTCAGGGGCAAGCGCCGCTGCGGATCATGACACCGGTGGGCACAGGGTACCGCCGATGAGCCGCCGTATCTCCTTCCCTAAAAGCGAGCGCGGGGCTGCTCTGATGACGGTGCTGCTGCTGGTGTCGGTGCTGTCAGTGATTGCGGCTTTGATGCTTGAGCGCTCGACATTGGCAACGCGGTTGGCGGTCAATGGCGCAGACCGCGAGACCGCACGCTGGCAGGCGATCGGGATTGAGTCGCTGGTATTGCAGGAGATTGCCAATCTCAATCTGCAAAATGGTCGGTTGCCGCCAATTGGTATCGCACCAGACGGCATTCAGCAGCAATTGCCGTTTGAGCGCGGTGCGGCGCAAATCACGGTGCGTGATGGTGCGACCTGCTTCAATATCAACTCGCTTGTAACCGGCCAGCAGGGCCGTCTGGCAAGCAATCCGGCGGCGATGGAGCAATTTGCCCGACTGGCCAATGTGGTGCAGATCGATCAGCGTCAGGCGGAATCCCTGGCGGCGGCGATTGCCGACTGGATTGATAGCGACCAACAGGAGAACCCCGGCGGCGGCGAGGACGGCTTTTATCTGCGCGAGGATGAACCCCATCGCACCGGTGGACAGCTTATTTACGATATTGGCGAGCTGCGTGCGATACGCGGTATGGATGAGGTGCTGTTTGACCGGCTGCGGCCCTGGCTCTGCGCCTTACCTGCTGCCGAAATGTCCGAGCTCAATATCAACCAGCTGCGGCAGGATCAGTTTCCGCTGATCGCGATGCTGTTGCCGCCCGAATATCCAGTGAGCCGCGTGCGCGAGATATTGGCAACGCGCCCACCACAGGGTTTCTCCAGCGTATTCAACTTCTGGCAGACGGTGGAATCTGGGCAGAATGAGATCAGTTCCGACGTGCAACAGCAGGCGGTGCTGGATACCCGCTGGTATGCGCTGGAAACCAGAGTGACCATCGGTGACGCCTTGCTCAAAGAGCGTGCTCTGGTCGATGGTCGGCTTGATCCGCCGCGCGTGGTTTGGCGCGTCTGGGATGGGGATTGATTATTTCGTCTTTACGGAGGCTTATGAAAATATCGCTTCCACTATCGGGCAATATTGGTAAGAAACGCATCTTCAGCGAATCCCCGCTTGACGCTGGTTAAAACCGGCCCCTAAAGAGCGATTTACCGCGCGGACCAAGGGTTTAGTGCCGGGGATATGGCGATCGTAGCTCAGTTGGTTAGAGCGCCGGTTTGTGGTACCGGAGGTCGGGGGTTCGAGACCCCTCGATCGCCCCATTTTCCCCGAGTTAAAGCCAAGTTGGTGTGCGGAATTACAACGCGCTGTCACCGGTTCCGTGCCGAATGACGCAATTGGGAATCAGCAAGGGGGCAGCCTGTGACGTCAGTTTGGGATTTGCCGGATTTTGACGATCATGAGGTGGTGCATTTTGTGCATGACCGCATTTCCGGGCTGAGCGCGATTATTGCCTTGCATTCTACCGCTCTGGGCCCCGGCGCGGGCGGCACCCGTTTCTGGCATTATGCACACCGCGAACATGCCGTGACCGACGCTCTGCGCCTGTCGCGCGGGATGAGTTACAAGAACGCCATGGCCGGGCTGCCTATGGGCGGCGGCAAGGCGGTTATCCTTGCCGATGAGAACGGCACCAAGACACCTGAGATGCTGGCCGCTTTTGGCGATGCGATTGAGGGCTTGGGCGGGCGTTATGTGACCGCAGAAGATGTCGGTATTACCGATGCCGATATGGTCGCGGTGTCGCAGCGGACCCGCTATGTGTCCGGCCTGCCGGTCAGCGATGCCTCTAGCGCTGGCGGTGATCCTGGGCCGTTTACCTCCCATGGTGTTTATCTTGGCGTCAAGGCCGCGGTCGCCGAGGGCCTCAAAACCGATAGCGTGCGCGATGTGCGTATTGCCATACAGGGTGTGGGCAGCGTCGGCAGTGGCCTGGCGCGGTTGCTGACAGCCGATGGTGCCAAGCTGGTGCTGGCCGATGTTAATAATGATCGCGCCGCAGCACTGGCTGAGGAACTGGGTGCCGAGCATGTCGCCAGCGATGCGATTATGGGCGTTGATGCCGATGTCTTCAGCCCCAATGCGCTGGGCGCGATACTGGACGAAAAGACCATTCCGGGGCTGAAGCCAAAGATTATCGCTGGTGGTGCCAATAACCAGCTCGCCAAGGCTGAGCATGCGCAATTGCTGCATAGACAGGGCATTGTCTATGCGCCCGATTATGTCATCAATGCTGGCGGTATCATCAGCGTCGCGCTGGAATATCTTGCGCAGCGCGATGGCGAACCTTGCTCACGAGAACAGGTGATGGAGCGGGTCGGGCGTATTCCCGAACGTCTGAAAGCGATCTGGCAGGAAAGCGCCGAGCGCGATATGCCCGCCGCCAATGTCGCCGATGCCATGGCGCAAAAGCGTATCGGGCGGGCTTGAAGCTAGTAGAGTGTAATTCTCCCCTCCTCCTTCAGGGGAGGGGCAGTGAGACTTACCGAGCGTAGCGAGGTTTAGTCGCAGCGGGGTGGGGGATCACCACTTGCGCTGTGCTTGAGGAACGCCACCACCCCAACCCCTCCTCTGAAGAGGAGGGGCTTATTGCGCGTCACTTCTTGATTGGGAGAGTGACGCTCGCCACATTAACCGCAGAAAAAGCGGCTAATAGCGCTTGAGACTATTTTACGCTCATGGCAGAGGATCAGCAATGCATGGTTTCGCCAACCCCAATCGCTTTCTGTCGATAGCCAAGCCGCTGACCCCGGCTTTGCTGGTTTCGGGCATAGCGCTTGTAGCGATTGCGCTGTGGATGGGGCTATTTGCCACGCCCGCTGACCGGCTGATGGGTGAGACTGTACGCATCATGTATATCCATGTGCCCGCCGCCTGGCTGGGCATGGCGGGTTGGACCAGTATTGCGATTGCCAGTCTGGTCGAACTGGTCTGGCGGCACCCGCTCGCCGGCATTGCCGCGCGCGCTTCGGCTCTGCCCGGCGCGTTTTTTGCACTGATCTGTCTGATTACCGGCGCGATCTGGGCGCGCCCAACCTGGGGCACCTGGTGGGTATGGGACGGTCGCCTGACCTCTATGCTGGTGTTGTTCCTGCTCTATCTCGGCTATATGGCCATCGCTGCCGAGGCGCAGAAAGAAGCTGCCGCTGGTCGTACTGGCACCGCGCGCATCGCCGCGATTTTTGGTATGGTGGGCGCGATCAGCGTGCCGATCGTTAACCGCTCGGTCGAATGGTGGAACAGCCTACATCAACCCGCCAGCATCTCTGTCGGCAAATCTGCTATTGATGCGGCTTTTCTCTGGCCATTGGGCATTTCGGTTTTGGGGTTCAGCCTGATTTTCGGTGCGCTGATCCTGTTGCGGATGCGCCAGATGCTGGCCGAGATCAGGATTGAAGCGCGGATGCGGCGAAAGGCCATGGCGTGAACCAGTGGCCTTTTGTGATTGCGGTCTATATTCTCGGCATAGGTGGCAGCGCCGGGATAATCACCTGGTGTCTGTTGGCGCAGCGCCGGGCGGAAAAACGGCTTGAGGAGCTGAAACGGAAATGATTCAGGCCAAACATCAAAGGCTGGTGCTGATATTGAGCGCCGTGGGCATCATATTGGTGGCGGTGTTCCTTGCCGGCTATGCACTGCGTGAGCAGGCCTCCTATTTCTATACGCCATCAGAGCTTGCTGGTGCAGGCGTCGGGCCTGATCAGGCCATTCGGCTGGGCGGAATGGTACAGCAGGGATCAATCCAGACCGCCGCTGATGGGATAACGGTCAATTTCATCGTCGGCGATGGCAAAGCGACCATACCGGTCACCTATACCGGCATAACCCCGGACCTGTTTGTCGAAGGCTCGGGCGTGGTCGCCGAAGGACGTCTCGCCGCCGATGGGCTCAGCTTTGTTGCCGATAATCTGCTCGCCAAGCATGATGAGAACTATATGCCAGTAGAACTGGAAGGCCTCGACAAGGAAGCGATTGCCGCCAGCACTGCGGCCGGAGCCGTGCGCGAATGATCGCGGAAATCGGCCTTGGCCTGTTATGGTTTGCCGCTGCTCTGTCGGTGATGCAGCTGGGGCTGGGTATTATGATCTTGCGCGACCGCGAGTCCGCCAGTGCCAGCGCTTTCGCCGCGACGCTTCGTCCGATTGCGGTGATACAGGGCGTGATGGTGGCGCTGTCTTTTCTCTGCCTGATCCAGATATTCTGGGTTACTGATCTCTCGGTCAAGCTGGTAGCGACCAACAGCCATTCGCTCAAACCCTGGCTCTACAAGCTCGCCGGGGCATGGGGCAATCATGAGGGCTCGATGCTGCTTTGGGTGACCGTAATGGCGGTCTCCGGCGCGCTTGTGGCGATGCTGGAACGCCGCATCAGCCAGGCAATGATGATTGCGACACTCGCGGCGCAGGCCTTTGTCAGCATTGGCTTTTATGCCTTTCTGCTGCTCTCCTCCAACCCGTTTGAGCGGCTGGTGCCAACGCCGCCAGAAGGGGCAGGGCTCAACCCGCTATTGCAAGACCCCGGCCTGGCCTTCCACCCGCCGACGCTCTATTTTGGCTATGTCGGGCTTTCCATTGCCTTCTCCTTCGCTGTGGGTGCTTTGGTAACCCGTGAAGTCGGCCCCACCTTTGCCCGCGCGATGCGACCATGGGTGCTGGGGGCGTGGATATTCCTGACATTGGGCATTACCGCAGGCAGCTATTGGGCCTATTATGAATTGGGCTGGGGCGGCTGGTGGTTCTGGGACCCGGTGGAAAATGCCTCGCTAATGCCATGGCTGGCGGCGACGGCACTGCTGCATTCGGTCACCGTTCTCGCAAATCGCGGCGCGCTCAAGGCGTGGACGGTGATGCTGGCCGTGGTCGCCTTTTCCATGTCCATGGTCGGCACGTTCCTTGTGCGCTCCGGGGTTCTCACCAGTGTGCACGCTTTTGCCGTTGATCCTGAACGCGGGAGTTTTATCCTGGTTTTGCTCGCCATCTATATTGGCGGCGCGCTGGCGCTATTCGGCCTGCGCGCGAGCACGGTGCAGGAAGGCGCAAAATTCCAGTTTCTCAGCCGCGAGGCCGCTCTCGTCGCCAATAACCTCTTACTGATGGGCATATTGGCAATTGTGCTCATGGGCACGCTCTATCCACTGGTTACCGAAGCCAGCGGCACCAAGGTCTCCATCGGCCCGCCTTATTTTAATCCGGCCTCGGCGATCTTTTTCATTCCCATGGTCCTGATCATGGCCGTCGGCCCGATGCTGCGCTGGCGCAAAAGCGACAAGGCGCAATTGACTGCTGCAGCCGCAGCGCCGCTGCTGGCAGGGGCTGTGGCCTTGCTGCTGGTGGTAATCTTTGGCTCTGGAGCCGGGATATTACCGACACTGGGGCTTGCTCTTGCCGCGACATTGGCAGTTGCGAGCGTAATGCCTCTATTCCGCAGCAAAACCAATCGCGCGTCTCTGCCGATATGGGGCATGGTAGTGGCGCATCTCGGCGTTGCGGTCACCATGGCGGGCATGGCCTCGGAATCCGCTTTTACCAAGGAAACACTGGTGGCCTCGGCACCGGGCGAGAGCCATCAGGTCGCCGATTGGACAATAACCCTGCTTGCGGTGGAGCCAGTCGCTGGACGCAACTGGACGGCCTTAGAAGCCCGTCTTTCGGCGCAGCGCGGCGAGGGCGAAGCGATAGAATTGGCACCGCAGGCACGCATGTTCTCTTCACCCCCAACCAATACCAGCGAGGCCGCGCTGCTGACCCGCTGGGATGGCCAGCTTTACGCGGTTCTCGGCGAGCGCGCGCCCGATGGCCGCTGGCAATTGCGGCTATGGTGGAAGCCCTTTGTGCCGCTGATCTGGTATGGCGGGATCATGATCGGCTTTGGCGGGCTGTTGGCGCTGATCGGCCGACTGTTCCAGCTCAGACGCACACGGCCCATCCGCAAGGTCGAGCAAGCCTCTGAACCGACAGGGCAAACCGTTCCGGCATGAGTGAGGCACAGACTCAAGAACCCGCGGCCAAATCGCGTGGCTGGCTGATCTGGCTGCCGCTGGGGCTGTTCGTGCTGCTGATCGTGATTGCCGCGTTCAGCCTCGCCAATCCGAGCGACCGGGTGATACCATCGAAGCTGGTCGGCCAGAGCCTGCCCGAATTCGATCTGCCGCCCGCGATTGAGGGCAGCGCTGGCCTCAAACAGGCAGATTTTGCCGATGGCAAGCCCAAGCTGCTCAATGTGTTTGCCAGTTGGTGCCTGCCTTGTATCGTCGAGGCTCCGCAATTGGATCAGCTGGCCAAATCGGGGGTGACTATCCATGGCATCGCCATTCGTGATCGCCCTGATGATGTACAGGCCTTTCTGGCGCGCAATGGCAATCCGTATACACGTATTGGCGCTGATGATATAAGCGCCGTGCAACTCAGCCTGGGTTCGTCGGGCGTGCCGGAGACCTTCGTTATCGATGGCGAGGGCAAAATTGTGCACCAGCATATCGGGGAAATTCGTCCCGAAGCGGTGCCGCTGATCCTCGAAAAGCTGGAAGAGGCGGGACGGTGATAAGGTTTCTGTTCCTCCTCGCAGCATTATTTCTGGCCCCCATGGCCAATGCGCAGGATAGCCTGCCCCCTGCACCTTATGCTTACAAACAGCTCGATAACCCGGCTCAGGAGGCTGAGGCCAAGGCGCTAATGGAAAGCCTGCGCTGCCTGAAATGTCAGAGCCAGTCGATAGCCGATTCCGATGCGCCCATGGCGGGCGATATGCGGCATCAGGTGCGCACACGTATTGCTGCTGGAGAGTCGCCCGAAGCCATTCGCGCCTGGATGGTCGAGCGCTATGGCGATTGGGTGTCCTATGCGCCACAGTTGAACGCGGTCACCTGGCCCTTATGGGTCGCTCCGATCCTGTTCCTGCTGTTGGGGCTGTTTCTCGCAAGGCGGCGCTTTACCGGCGATAGCGAGGCGGCAGACTAATGGCTCCTCTGCTGTTTATCGGCATAATTGGGCTGCTCGCTCTGATTGCGGTCTATGTTATCGCGCGCCCACCCATGGCAGGTATGCAGCTTTTGGCGGCGGCCCTGTTTCTCGGCATCGCAGGCTATGTCTGGCAGGGACAGCCCTCACTGGAAAGCGCCACCAAAGCCCCGCGCGAGGATGTGGCCGAAGCCGATGAAGCCTTGATCAAGACCCGCAGCACTATGGGTGAGCGTTTCGGCGATGCGCAGCAATGGCTGATCCTTGCCGATGCGCAAAGCCGACAGGGCAAATTCACGGCTGCGGCAACGGTGCTGCGCAATGCGGTGAAGGAGCATCCTGATAATGCCGATTTGTGGCTGGCGCTGGCCAATGCGCTGGTTGGCCATAGCGATGGCCTGCTGACCCCGGCATCGCAATTCGCTTATCAGCGCGCCGCGGATATCGCGCCGGATCATCCCGGCCCGCCTTTCTTCATGGGGCTTTCGCTGGCGCAAAGTGGTCAGTTGGAGGAAGCGCGGGTGCTTTGGAAAGAGCTCTATGACCGTTCGCCCGAAGACGCGCCGTGGAAGGCCGATCTTGAAACGAGGCTGGCGCGGCTGGATAGTATGATTGGTGGGGTGCCCATAGCGCCTGATGCTGATGATTCACGCGGAGACGCGGAGACGCGGAGCGAATAGGTTAGCCCCTCCTCTTCAGAGGAGGGGTTGGGGTGGTGGCGAGGCGAAGGCGAGCTCTCGCCAGCGAATTCTGCTCGTGCCGCTGCACCACCCCGCTGCGACTAAGGGCCTCTCGGCCCTAAGTCTCACTGCCCCTCCTCTGAAGAGGAGGGGAGAATCGATCCATTCACCTCCGCTTAAGGGTTGTTGCACTGCACCATGGCAAGTGATAGTTCCGCGCACCTGTTTCAGATTCCCAAGCGAGTCGCTAATCTGGAGATTATGGGACGGGCAAGCCCAAGCGCTTACCATAGACCCTGATACGCAATGACAATGGCTTATGGCTTCCAAAGTTAAGGCCGATTTTTCGGCCCGGCATATGCAGCCGGATCAGCACGGTGCGACGTGGAAGCTCGCGCTGGGGGCGATCGGTATTGTCTTTGGCGATATCGGCACAAGCCCGCTTTATGCTTTTCGTGAGACATTTGTTGGTGCGCACCAGCTTGCGCTGGACAAGCTGCACGTCTTTGGCGTGGTTAGCCTGATTTTCTGGTCGATGACGCTGGTGGTGGCGATCCAATATGTCACGATCCTGATGCGCGCCGATAACAAAGGGCAGGGTGGTTCACTGGCACTTGTCGCGCTGATTTCGCGCAGCGTCAGCGGCAGCCGCTATGGGGCTTTGCTGATCCTGCTCGGCGTGTTCGCCACCGCGCTGTTCTATGGCGACAGCATGATTACGCCCGCTATTTCGGTGCTCTCGGCGGTTGAGGGCCTGACGGTGGTCAATTCCGACCTGACGCCTCTGGTTATCCCGATTGCGCTGGCGCTGCTGGTATTCCTGTTCGTTTTGCAGTCGCGTGGTACCGCCAAGATCGGCGCTCTATTTGCGCCGGTCATGATCGTCTATTTCTCGGTTATCGCCACGTTGGGCGCGATCCAGATTTCGCAGAACCCCGGTATATTGCTGGCGCTTAACCCCTGGTATGCGGTGCAATTCTTTATAGCCGATGGCTGGCAGGCGTTTCTGGCGCTGGGCTCGGTGGTGCTGGCAGTGACCGGTTCAGCGGCGCTTTACGCCGATATCGGCCATTTCGGTCGCGGCCCGATGCGGCTGTCCTGGTTCGGCTTTGTCATGCCGGCGCTGTTGCTCAACTATTTCGGGCAAGCGGCGATGATCGACCGGCTGAGCGGCCCGGAAGCGGCGGAAGTGATTCAGAATCCGTTCTTCCTGCTGGCGCCGGAATTTCTTCGCTTGCCGCTGGTGCTGCTCGCGACAGTAGCCACCTTTATCGCCAGTCAAGCGGTAATATCGGGCGCGTTCTCGATCACGCATCAGGCCATCCAGCTGGGCTTCGTCCCACGACTGTCGATCAAGCATACCAGCGCTTCAGAGGCCGGGCAGATATATATTCCCGTGATCAACTGGATGCTGATGGGCGCGGTGATCATCCTTGTTCTGACCTTTGGTAACTCGTCCAACCTTGCCTCGGCCTATGGTATTGCCGTGACTGGCGCGATGACCATTGATACCTGCTTGCTTGCGGTGCTGGTTATCGCCGTATGGAAATGGCGCGCCTGGTATGCGGTGCCGATGCTGGCGATCTTCTTTATCGTCGACTTTTCCTATTTCGCCGCCAACCTCACCAAAGTGCCAGATGGCGGCTGGTTCCCGCTTATGGTGGGCGCGATCGCTTTCACCATGCTCACCACCTGGTCGCGCGGCCGCAAGGTGATGCGCGAGAATATGGATGATGGCGCACTACCGCTCGAAATCTTCGCTAAATCCGCGATGAACAGCGCCGCTAAGGTGCCGGGCACGGCAATTTTTATGGCATCCAGTTCCGCTGGTGTTCCCCCGGCGCTGCTGCACAATATGAAGCATAACAAGGTGATCCATGAGCGGGTCGTGGTGCTGACAGTAAATATCGAACAGGTGCCGTTTATCGAGCCCTCCGAGCGGTGCGAAGTCGATGATTTGGGCAATGGCTTTTATCGCCTGATCCTGCATTTCGGCTTTATGCAGAAAACCGATATCCCCAAGGCGCTTAAACAGGTGAAGCAGTGCGGCCTGCCATTTGATATGATGCACACCAGCTTCTTCCTGTCACGCCAGACGCTGCTGGCGTCAGAAAAGCCGAAAATGGCAATCTGGCGCGAAAAGATATTTGCCTGGATGCTGCGCAACTCTGCGGGGCCGATGGACTTTTTCCGCCTGCCGACGAACCGGGTGGTGGAACTGGGCAGCCAGGTAGAGATTTAATCCTCCCCGGCACGGGGAGGGGGACCAGCCATAGCCCGAAGGGCGGCGGCTGGTGGAGGGGCACAAGCCGCCTGATCTGATGGTGTTATCTTTATTGGCGATTGGGAGAGGCAGAATGCTTCTTTCTGCGTAGTTTGGATTATGCCGAGGGTGCCCCTCCACCGGCTTCGCTGGTCCCCCTCCCCCAAGGGGGAGGATGTTTTTAAACCGTTTCCAGGTTCTTCCAGCCTTCACGCACAATACCATCTAGGCGCGACCGGGCCTCAAGATATTCGCGCTCCAGCCGATCAACCATATCGGCAACGCTCAACACTTCCTTGACCGCGCCGATACCCTGACCGCTGCCCCAGATGTCTTTCCACGCCTTTTTGTCGGTATTGCCACCCGAGCCGAAATTCATCGTGCTATAGTCGCCATCAGGCAGGTTATCCGGGTCCATGCCCGCATTTTCGATTGACTGGCGCAGATAGTTGCCGTGCACGCCGGTGAACAGGTTGGAATAGACAATGTCCGAAGCGCGGCCTTCAACAATGCCTTCCTTATAGCCCTGATTGGCATTGGCTTCCTTGGTCGCGATAAAGGCCGAGCCGATATAGCCCAGGTCCGCGCCCATGGCTTGACAGCCGAGGACAGAGGCACCGGTGCCGATGGAACCGGAAAGCGCGACGGGCCCTTCAAACCATTCACGGATTTCCTGCATCAGGCCGAAAGGCGAGGTGGTGCCGGCATGGCCGCCAGCGCCTGCCGCCACCGGAATCAGGCCATCTGCGCCTTTATCGATGGCCTTGCGGGCAAAGCGATCATTGATGACATCGTGCATAGTGATGCCGCCCCAGCTGTGCACCGCCTTGTTCAAATCCTCGATGGCGCCGAGCGAGGTAATCACCATCGGCACCTGCCATTTGGCGCAGGTTGCCATATCCTGATCGAGGCGATCATTGGATTTATGGACGATCTGATTGACCGCATAGGGCGCGGCGGGACGATCAGGGTTATCACGGTTATGCGCGGCCAGTTCTTCGGTAATCTGGTGCAGCCACTCGTCGAGCAGGCTTTGCGGCCGTGCGTTAAGCGCCGGGAAAGAGCCGACAATGCCTGCCTTACACTGGGCGATCACCAGCTCGGGGCCGGACACGATAAACAGTGGCGAACCAATGATGGGAAGGCGCAGATTGTCAAAAAGCGGGGGCAGGGCCATGGGGTCTCTCCGATATGCGATTATGTTGTAAGGCCAGAATAGGCTATGTTTGGGTCACTAATAGCGTACTGACTGGTGCGGTCAATTTGATTTAAGCGCGCGGTTAAATCCTCCCCCTTGGGGGAGGGGAACCATCCGAAGGATGGTGGAGGGGCACAGGCAGCATGATGCGATGGTGCATGTCTATGGCCTCGCACAAGGTGAAGCTCATGATTTTTCTATAGCTTTGCACTATGCCGAGGGTGCCCCTCCACCAGCCGCCGCCCTTCGGGCTATGGCTGGTCCCCCTCCCCGTTCCGGGGAGGATGATTACGCCGAATTCAACGCACTCAACAGCGCCTCCAGAGATGCTGTGGCAACATCGGCATTGATACCCACGCCAAAATGCCGCTGGTCATCAATCAGAACCTCGACATAGGCCGCTGCCTTCGCATCCGCACCGTGGCCTATAGCGTGTTCGCGATAGTCGATAATATCGATCTCATGCTCCAGCGCTTCAGACAGCGCGTGGACTGCGCTCGAGATCAGGCCATTGCCGCGTCCGCTGATTGTGATATCGCCTTTGGGGCTGATAACCGTGCCGGTGAGCATATAGTCATTGCCGGTGCGTTGCTCCTTATAGTCGCCCAGCCGCCACGCGCTCTCGCCATTGAGGTGATAATGCGTTTTGAAGCACTGCCAGATATCATCCGTGCGCAGTTCGCGACCCAGATCGTCGGCCAGCTTCTGCACCGCGCGGCTGAAATGCGCTTGCAGCTTTTTCGGCAGGCGCAGGCCATAATCCTGCTGCAGCACCCAGGCGACACCGCCTTTGCCGCTTTGCGAATTGACGCGGATCACCGCCTCATAATCGCGGCCCAGATCTGCCGGGTCAATCGGGAGGTAGGGCACGCGCCAATGCGGATCATTGCGCTTTTCCTGATCGGAGAAGCCTTTCTTGATCGCATCCTGGTGACTGCCGGAAAAGGCGGTAAACACCAGCTCACCGGCATAAGGATGGCGCGCCGGAACGGGCAACTGGTTGCAATGCTCGGCGGTTTTGACGATTGCGTCCATGTCCGAGAAATCCAGCCCCGGATCGACGCCCTGGGTGTACATATTAAGCGCCAGCGTCACCAGATCGACATTGCCGGTGCGTTCGCCATTGCCGAATAGACAGCCCTCAATCCGGTCGGCACCGGCCATCAGACCAAGCTCCGCCGCCGCGATACCCGAACCGCGATCATTATGCGGATGCAGGCTGATAATCACGCTGTCGCGGCGGGAGATATGCTTGCAAAACCATTCAATCTGGTCGGCATAGATATTGGGCGTCGCGGCCTCAACCGTGGCGGGCAGGTTGAGGATCAGCGGTTTCTCGGGTGTTGGCTGGATGACTTCGATCACCGCTTCGCAGACTTCCAGCGAGAAATCGAGTTCTGCGGTGGAGAAGGTCTCGGGCGAATATTCAAATCGCCAATCGGTTTCGGGGTATCGCGCTGCCTGTTCGATCAGGATCTGCGCACCCTGAACCGCAATATCGCGCACGCCGGCCTGATCCAGCCCGAACACGATCTCGCGCCAGGCGGGCGAGACAGCATTGTAGAGATGGACGATCGCGCGATGCACCCCGGCAAGGCTTTCAAAGCTGCGTTCGATAAGATCACGCCGCGACTGGGTCAGCACCTGCACTGTCACATCTTCCGGGATGCTGCCGCTATCGACCAGCCCGCGAATAAAGGAAAACTCGGTCTCGCCCGCAGAAGGGAAACCAACCTCAATCTCTTTCAGCCCGATCTGCACCAGCAGATCAAAATAGCGCTGCTTCTTCTCGGCATTCATTGGATCGATAAGCGCCTGATTGCCATCACGCATATCGGTCGAAAGCCAGCGCGGCGCTTTGGTTATCTGGCGGCTCGGCCATTGCCTGTCGGGCAAGTCAATCGTCGGGAAGGGACGGTATTTTTGGGAGGGGTCTTTCAACATGGTGCGAAGTATCTGCTCATTATGCGCGCTGCATTACGCTTTGCGAACGGGTTATCATGATGCGGTAAATAAGCCCTTGAGCGTGTGACGCCGGGCCAAAGCGCGCGACGACAGTTACGCCCAAGGGCGTCGAAGTCGTGGAATAAGCAGCAGATCGCGCTGTTTCATGTGGGTACGGTGACCGACTCTGTCCGCAGTTGCAAGATGAAAAGGGCCATCAGTGAAATTTTTTATCGCCAGAGTGTAACGCAAGCGCAACGACGCCCGAACAGTTCCATGACAGAACACATCAAGGAGTTATGATCATGCGTAAATCAATTTTGTTCGCGGCTGTTGCCAGCCTTGCCCTTGCCGCTTGTGGTGGCGCTGCTGAAGCACCGGCGGAAACCGGCAGCGAAACCGTCGCTGCGGCGGAAAGCACGGTGACCGATCTTGGCGGTACACCAAGCGGCCCCGTCTTCACCGAAAATCAAGGCGATACGCTGGCGCTGTCCGGCTATGATGCGGTGTCCTATTTTGTCGGTGACGGTGTTCCGGTGGAAGGCAGCGAAGAATTCACCGTCAAATATCAGGGCTATGACTATCGCTTTGCCAGTGAAGACAATGCCAGCACTTTCGCGGCTGACCCTGCCAAATATGTCCCGGCCTATGGCGGCTATTGTGCCTGGGCTATCGGTGCCAATAACGCACTCGCACCGGGTGATCCGAATGTTTACGAGATTGTCGATGGCACGCTCTATCTGAACTTTAACGAAGATGTTCAGAAGCGTTGGGAGCCGAAAAAGGATGAGTTCATCAAACAGGGTGATGAAAACTATCCGACCCATGATGCCAGCGAGCATTACAAGGCGTAAGCCAAGTTAAGCGCAAAAAGGGGCGTTGCCGAATGGCAGCACCCCTTTTTTTGTTTCACAGTGGCAGCAGGTTACTGCTTCTCAAATGCGACCGAAATATCCAGCTCAACCTCGTCACTGACAAACGGAATGGCATAATTAATACCAAAATCGCTGCGCTTGAGCGTGGTGGTGGCTTCAAAGCCCACGGTCTCTTTCTGGTTGAAGGGATGGGTGCCTGCACCGGTGAATGTCGTGTCCAGCGTGACCGGCTTGGTGACACCATTTAGCGTCAGGTCTCCGGTGATCTTGGCTGTTGTACCATCAACGGCAACCTCGGTTGACACGAAACGGGCATCACTAGGCTCAGGACCGAAAAAGTCGGCGGGGCCGCCATCTTTGCCGGGGCGCAGCAGATGCTCTGTCAGGCCTTCGCTTGCGGTTGTGACCTTGGCGACAGGGATAGTGATATCCACCTTGGCTCCGGTGAGATTGTCCGGCGTCATGGTCAGCGTGCCAGTGGCATCACCGAAAATGCCGAAATAGTCGTTGAAGCCAAAATGGCTGACGCGCCAGCCGATTAGCGTATGGCCGGGGTCAGTGGCATAGGTGCCGCCGGTGACGCGGCTGGCATCAACAGCGCCCGGCACCTGTGGCGCGGACTGGGCGATCAACGGTGTGGCAACAATTAGTGAGGCAAGGATAAGCGCTTTTTTCATGGGGGCACGACTCCTATTCAGGTTGGAATTATCAACCCGTGTAACATAGGAGCGCGTAGCGGCATTTGCCAGCTAATCTGTCTAGATCATCCTCCCCGTAAACGGGGAGGAGGACCGCCCAAGGCGGTAGAGGGGCACCATCGGCATGTTCCAAAATCTGATTTTATGCACGGTCTGATCAGATATCTGACCGTTAGAGCCAATACCGGAATATGCGGCCTGTGCCCCTCCACCAGCTATGCTGGTTCCCCTCCCCCGAGGGGGAGGATGTTTTAGTTCTTCGCTTTGTCGACCAGCTTGTTGGCGCCAATCCATGGCATCATTGCGCGGAGCTTCTCGCCGGTTTCCTCAATCGGATGCTCGGCCTGTTGCTTGCGTGCCGCCTTCATCTCGGGGTTGCCGACGGCATTATCGAGCATGAAGTTCTTCACGAAACGGCCTGACTGGATATCGTCGAGCACGCGCTTCATCTCGGCACGGGTTTCGTCGGTGATGATGCGTGGGCCGGTCTGATAATCACCATATTCAGCGGTGTTGCTGATCGAATAGCGCATATTGGCGATGCCGCCTTCATACATCAGATCGACGATCAGCTTGACCTCGTGCAGACACTCAAAATAGGCCATTTCCGGGGCATATCCGGCATCGACCAGCGTTTCAAAACCGGCCATCACCAGATTGCTGACACCACCGCAGAGCACTGCCTGTTCGCCGAAGAGATCGGTTTCGCACTCTTCTTTGAAATTGGTCTCGATAATGCCCGAGCGACCACCGCCGAGAGCGGCGGCATAGGAAATGGCGAGTGCCTTGGCATAGCCATTACCCGCATGCTGGCTGCTTTCCTGATCCACCGCGATCAGGCAGGGGACGCCGCCGCCACGCTCATATTCAGAGCGCACCGTATGGCCCGGGCCTTTGGGTGCGATCATGATAACGTCAACATCAGGCCGCGCTTCGATCAGGCCGAAATGCACATTCAGGCCATGGGCGAAGGCCAGGGCGGAACCGGGCTGCATATGCGCGGCTAGTTCTTCATTATAGATTTTCGCCTGATGCTCGTCTGGTGCCAGCATCATGATAACATCTGCCCAGGCCGCCGCTTCCGCATTGGTCATCACCTCAAAGCCAGCATCTTCGGCCTTTTTGCGGGTAGCCGAGCCTTCACGCAGCGCAATCGCTACCTGCTTCACGCCGCTGTCGCGCAGATTTTGCGCATGGGCATGGCCCTGGCTGCCATAGCCAACAACCGCGACCTTCTTCTCGCGGATCAGTTCCATCTCGGCATCGGAATCATAATAAACTTGCATGATGTGGGTTCCTTATTGTCTCGATTGTCTCAAAAAAGCAGGGCACCAATCGCGGTAAAGGCGATGGCAGAAAGTATGATCCAGCCCGGATGACGCCGCTTGGTTGCGAGCGCATGGAAGATTGCCAGGCCGAAAAAAGTCATGCCGATCAATGTGATCAGCGGCGGGTAAACCATCACTGCATCGGCTGCGACCAGAAACAGATAGGCCGCAACCAGCAGGATGATGAAACTGGTCGAGTGCCAGGCAAACAGCATGATGGCGCGATTAGTATCGTCGCGCAGCATGCCGTGCTGCTCCGCCAGCACTGGTCCGAGCAGCACCCTGTGACCAGCCAGCGAATGAAAGAGCGCAAGCAGCACCATCAATGCGCCTGAAGCGGACAGCAATATCGCGGTCATGAGGCAGTCGAACCGCGGGCAATGGCGACGACGCCGGTGCGACCAACCTCGACCAGTCCGACCTGCCGCATAAGGTCAATAAAAGTCCCGATCTTACTCGGGCCGCCGGTGATCTCGAAGACAAAGCTCTCCGTCGTCGCATCAACAACGCGGGCGCGATAGACATCGGCCAGACGCAGTGCCTCGATACGATGATCGCCAACGCCCGCGACCTTGACCAGTGCAAGCTCGCGCTGCACATGCGGGCCACGTTCAGTGAGGTCAGAAACATTATGGACCGGGACCAGCCGATCAAGCTGGGCAATGATCTGCTCGATCACCGCAGGCGGACCCTTGGTGACAATGGTGATACGGCTGATCGTATGATCTTCGCTGATATCCGCCACGGTCAGGCTCTCAATATTATAGCCGCGCGCGGTGAACATACCCGCGATACGCGCCAATATACCCGCCTCATTGTCGACGATAACGGTCAGGACATGCCGTTCTTTGATCTCTTTTTCTATATACATCAGACCAGCGCCTTTGCCTCGTCATCGGCCTCGCCGGTCACATCATCATCGCTGTGCAGCAGGATTTCGGTATGTGCTGCGCCGGATGGGATCATCGGGAAGCAATTGGCCAGTTTGGCGACGCGGCAATCGACCATGACCGGGCCATCGGTTTCGATCATACGGGCAATACCATCATCCAACTCATCGCGCGTTTCGATGCGGATACCGGTCCAGCCATAGGCTTCAGCCAGCGCAACGAAATCGGGCAGGGCATCGGAATAGCTTTCCGAATATCGGCTGCCATGGTTGAGCTGCTGCCATTGGCGCACCATGCCCATATATTCATTGTTGAGGATGAAGATTTTGACCGGCAGCTTATACTGGGTCGCCGTCGCCAGCTCCTGAATATTCATCTGGATTGAGGCTTCGCCAGCGACGTCGATCACCAGCGCATCAGGGAAGGCCAGTTGCGCACCGATGGCGGCGGGCAGGCCATAGCCCATGGTGCCTAAGCCGCCACTGGTGAGCCATTTATTCGGCCCTTCAAAATGATAATGCTGCGCTGCCCACATCTGGTGTTGGCCAACTTCGGTGGTGATGATGGCATCATGCGCTTTGGCTGCTGCATAAAGCTGCGCAATGGCGCGTTGGGGCATGATCACGTCGCTATCGTCTTCCGGGTAGGACAGGGACTCACGGGCACGCCAGCCTTTGATGCGCGACCACCATTCGCTGTAATCTTGCGGCACGCAATTCTCTGAATCCCAGCGGTCCGCGAGCGCCTCCATAAACGCGCCAACATCGGCAACCACCGGAAGGTCGACGCGGACATTTTTGTTGATGGAGGAGCGGTCGATATCGACATGGACCTTGGTCGAGTTGGGCGAAAAGGCATCTAACCTTCCGGTCACCCGATCATCAAAACGCGCGCCGAGGCAGAGAATCAGATCGGCGCGGTTCATCGCCAGATTGGCCTCATAGGTGCCGTGCATGCCCAACATGCCTAGCCATTGCTTCTCTGAAGCCGGATATGCACCAAGACCCATTAATGTCGATGTCACCGGCGCACCGGTCAGCTTGGCGAGACGACGCAGCTGCTCGCTCGCTTCCGGGCCGCTATTGATAATGCCGCCGCCGGTATAGAGGATCGGCGACTTGGCTTTTTTGAGCAGGTCGAGCGTCGCATCGACATCTTGCGGGTCGGGCGCATGGGCGGGGCGATAGGTCTTGTGCTGGGTGACCGGCTTGGCATCGGACTCGGCGCTGGCAACCTGCACATTTTTCGGGATATCCACGACCACCGGGCCGGGGCGACCGCTGGTGGCGATATAAAATGCCTCATGCAGTTTTGCACCGAGCTTGGCCGGGTCTTTCACCAGAAAATTATGCTTGGTGCAGTGGCGGGTCAGGCCGACCGTATCGGCTTCCTGAAAGGCGTCGGTACCGATCAGCGTGGTCGGAACCTGTCCGGTGATGACCACCATCGGGATTGAATCCATAAACGCATCGGCGATGCCGGTAATGGTGTTGGTCGCACCGGGGCCGGAGGTGACAAGAACCACGCCGGGTTTTCCGGTGGCACGGGCATAGCCTTCCGCGGCATGGGCCGCGCCCTGTTCATGGCGGACAAGAATATGGCGCAGCTTGTTATGCTGAAAAATGGCATCATAGATGGGTAGCACCGCGCCGCCGGGATAGCCGAAAATCACTTCGACACCCTGATCGACAAGAGCTTCCACCAAGATTTCCGCGCCGGTTTTTTCGGCCACTGTTCCAACCTCTTCTATCATGACATGAGAAAAACGAATCTGTCGGTAAACACGATGCTGCCGTGCAGCAACCGCGGCGTAATATGAATCACAAAATGTTATGTCAACAACATATCGTATAATTTTGTTACTAATTTATCTCTATTTTCGACATTTATTGTGCCTTCATGACGCGGCCATGCGCTATCCGATTGGTTGCTGAACCAGGTATATTGCCGTTTGGCATAGCGCCGCGTTTCCATCTGGCCATTGGCAATCATGGATTCGTGATCAATCTCGCCCGCTAGCCATGCGGCGATTTGTGGTACACCAATGGCGCGCATAACAGGCAGGGTATCGGGCAATTCGCGGGCGACGAGCGCTTCGACTTCCGCGATAGCGCCCTGATCCAGCATCGCGATAAAGCGCTGATCGCATCGGGCATAGAGCCAATCCCGTGGTGGTAATAGGATAAGCGGCACGAGCGAAATATTGTCGCTTATGCCGCCAGCCTTCTCCTTGCGCCAATCGGTAATGCTTCGGCCTGTCTGGCGTGCTACTTCCAGAGCGCGCTGGATACGGCTGGTATCATTGGGATGCAGTTCGCGGGCTGCGACAGAGTCTTCTATTTCGAGCGCTGCCCAAGCCTGCTCCGTTGTCAGGTCGCGCACTTCTTTCCGCACATCTGCAGCGATATCAGGAACAGGCGCGATGCCATCCAGCAATGTACGCAGATACATGCCGGTGCCACCGACCAGTATCGGGATGGTGTCGGCTTGGTGCGTGGCAGCGATTTCAGCGCGCGCATCTGCGGCCCAATCGGCAGCCGAAAAAGGTTCTGCGCCATCACGATAGCCAAAGAGCCGATGCTCTATGCCTGCCATTTCATCTGCATCAGGTCGTGCCGAAAGGACGGCCAAATCGCGATAGACCTGACTGGCATCGGCATTGATAACCACAGCATCCCGGCCGTCATTTTTCAGCCTCTGCGCCAACGCCACCGCCATTCCGCTCTTGCCGCTGGCGGTTGGTCCGGCAATAAGCGCAACGGGTGGTTTGTCGCTCGCCAGAGAGGATTCTTTGATGCTCATAGTCACGCTCATAGCAGCAAATGCCGACACGCCATCCCCCGGATCGGTGTTGGATGTTGGAGAAGCCCTAAGCCTGTTGGAAAGTGCCGGATACAGCGCCGGAGAGCCCTCATGGCTGGAGCCTGATCAGGTGGCGCGCATAGGGCTCACAGGTGTGAACTCTGTGAACTTAAGGGATGTGCGCAAGGCCCTGGAGCCACTTAGCGACAGAATCGATTTTGCCATTCGCCCCGCCGATGCACCGATACCCAAGCTGATGCTTTCGGACATGGACAGCACCATGATCGGACAGGAATGTATCGATGAGCTCGCCGATTTCGCCGGGGTGCGCGATGAGGTCACCGCGATTACCGAGCGCGCTATGCAGGGCGAACTCGACTTTGCCGCATCGCTCAAAGAGCGTGTTGCGTTACTCAAAGGCCTGCCTGAACATGTGATCGCCGAATGTCTTGCCGAACGCGTTTCTCCCAATCCCGGCGCGCGGACATTGGTACGGACGATGCGCAAATTGGGGGCGGATACGGTGCTGGTATCCGGTGGCTTCCATCACTTCGCCGACCCCATAGCGGCGGAAATCGGCTTTCAGGGCGTGGTGGCCAATCGGCTGGATGTCGAGGATGGCCATTTGCTGGGAACCGTATCCGGTCCGATGGTCGATGCTGCGATGAAGGCGCATGTGCTGGAACGCGAGCGCGGGCTGCTAAATCTCGCAACGGAGCAGACCATGGCCTTGGGCGATGGTGCCAATGATATTCCCATGCTCAACGCCGCGGGTTTTAGCGCCGCCTATTGCGCCAAGCCTATTGCCTATGAGGTGGCTGATTTTGCCATTCGGCACAATGGTCTCACCGCAGCGCTTTACGCGCTCGGCATCCCGCGCACCAAGTGGCAAGATTAGGCTGGCCTACTTCCGAACGCTGAAACAGTCTTGCCCATTGGCTTTCAGGCTGTTGCACAGGCGGTTGGCGTCATTGCGGCTGGCAAAGGGGCCGACTTGAAGGCGGGTCACATTTCCGGCATTCACCAGATAGGGCTGCAGGCTCGTCAGCGCTGTATTGCGGCGTTCCAGATTATTCCACAATGCCTGCGCTTTGGCTTGGGTGCTGAATGCCCCCAATTGTACTCGCCAATTACCGGTTCGGGCTGTTGGCGGCGCAGAACGCGCACTGGTAACCGGTGCAGCAGCAACAGCTTGAGTCATCGGCGCTGCCGTCGATCCTCCTGCGAAATCCGCGCCGGCTGTTCTGGGATCGATCGTGGTCGGATCAACAGTTGCGGCCACTTTCTGCGGCGCAGGCATTGCCACAGTCGATGGCGGTAATTGAGTGGAGGGAATAGCTCGTGGTGCTGCTGGCGGTGTGCGTATCGGCGCAGGCGTCGCGGGAGGATTGCTGTCCGGGGGAAGCGTTGCAGCGGCCAGTTGCCGCTGACGTTCGCGTGTTGCTTCCTGCTCCAACTGTCCGGCCAGCGTAATACCCTGTTGCCGTTGTTCCAGTGAGAGATACTGGTCCATGGCCGACAGGTTCTTCGATGCCTGAGGCAGGCCCGAAGACGAAGCCCGGGTCATCAGCGCATAGGCTCGAACCCAGTCTTTCTCCACCAGATTGCCGTTAAAATGGGCTGTACCCATCAGATATTGTGCCCGCGGCTCTCCACGTTTGGCCGATTGCTGCAGCCATGGAATCGCTTCCTGCCGCTGGTTATTCTGGAACAGGATCAAGCCATAATTGTCGGCTGCTTTAATGTGGTTTTGCTCTGCTGCCTTGCGAAACCAGTCCGCCGCCACCGTTAGGTCCATAGGGACGCCCCGGCCCAGCTTATAGGCCTGACCAAGGTTGAACTGCGCATCCGGGTCGCCATCGAGCGCGGGCTGCCGCCACTCATTTACCGCGGTGCTGAAATCGCCTTTTTCCCATGCCTCGACTCCAGTTTTCACATCGGCCAGAGCCGGAGAGGAGGTGGTCATTAGTGTGGCGATAAAAAGGGCACCAAAAGCACGGACTCTCTTGTCGGTGGATCGCATTTTGTAACTCCTCTTCGCCCCAACTTTGCGGTTAACGCGATGATATCCTTTTGACGGCAAATCTTCATTGCGAAGGGCAAAACCCTGCAACCAGATCGGCAATGTCTTTAGCTAATAATATATTAGGAAAGCGTTGACGATAGGGGATTTGGCGCAGCGACGCCGTTCTATCGACGGTGTTAACTCAAAATTAGGTCTGTTCTGCGAAACCCTTTGGAGAAGTTAAGGAACCAAGGGGATCAACGTGCGCGTTCTGGCATTGGCATCGCAAAAGGGTGGATCGGGCAAAACCACATTGTCCGGCCATTTGGCTGTTCAGGCCCAGCTTTCTGGTGCGGGTCCCGTTGTCCTTATCGATATTGACCCGCAAGGCTCATTGGCTGACTGGTGGAATGAGCGCGAAGCGGAGTACCCGGCCTTTGCCCAAACGACTGTGGCACGCTTGGCTTCTGATCTGGCTGTATTGCGCCAGCAGGGTTTCAAACTGGCGGTGATTGATACGCCGCCTGCGATTACCATGGCGATCCAAAGCGTTATCTCAGTTGCCGAGCTGATTGTCGTTCCGACGCGCCCAAGTCCGCATGATCTGCGTGCAGTCGGCGCAACAGTCGATTTATGCGAGCGTGCTGGCAAGCCGCTCGTATTCGTCGTCAACGCAGCGACGCCCAAAGCAAAAATCACTTCTGAGGCCGCCGTCGCGCTATCACAACATGGCACCGTCGCGCCGACCACCTTGCACCACCGCACCGATTTTGCCGCCTCGATGATCGATGGCCGCACGGTGATGGAGGTTGACCCAAACGGCAAGTCTGCCGCCGAGATAACGGCCTTGTGGACCTATATTTCAGACCGCCTCGAAAAGAATTTCCGCCGAACGGTTTTCAGCGCACCGGCTGCGACCCATGTCGCGCCGATGCCTGGTGCACCGCGCCCCATGGGTGGTTTTGGCCGTCGAGTAGCTGGTTCCTGAGGAGGCGATAATCATGGGTGATCCCAAACCATTGGCCTCTCTTTCATCAGGCCTGTTGGCCCGCAAAGGTGCGGCGCGCCCTGCGATGCGCCGCCAGATCAACTTTGCACCTGATCCTGTTGAGAAGGTGATGCACGAAGATCTTGGCTGGAACGATATGGGCTATGATGTCGATCCGCCGCAGCCCGCAGAGCCTGAATCGATAGACCCATCTGGTGAAAGCACTGCGAAGGAGCCGAAGAGCAATCCGCTTGCCGGAGCCATTCCCGAGGTGATTAAGCAGCAGGAAGAGCTGAATCGTAGCCTGCAGGACCAGACGAAAGCTGAAGAGCCTGTCGAGGAAACCGGCGGCGATGCGCCTGCGCGCGATATCGACGCTATCCTGTCGACCAAACCGGTGACGGCCAAGTCTGACAGCAAGCCAGTCAAAGCTGACATTGGCGACACAGCCTTGGAAAGCCACAAAACAGGCAAAACGGAACCAAAGGCCCGCACCAAGCGCGCTGCCTTCACCTTGCGCCTCGATGCCGAACGCCATTTGCGGCTGCGGCTGGCCTGTGCGGTGCAGAATCAGTCGGCGCAGCAACTGGTGACTCAGGCGCTTGACCAAATGCTCGATGCCTTACCCGAAATTGATGCGCTGGCCGGGCAGATTCCCGGACCGAAAAAGACAGTTTGAGACAGGGGTTACGATGATGACACGCAAATCTGTATGGAAAATCGCGGTTTCCTCTTTGATCATGGGAGCCAGCCTGGCCAGTTGCGCCAGCGGGAGCCAGTCGGCCCGTCCGCAATCATTGACCGCGAAGGCGGAAAAAGCGCTTGAAAAGGGCGATACGCTGGATGCGATTGCCCGGGCAGAAGAAGCCGTGAGAGTGGGACCGCGAGAAGTTGCAGCGCGTTCTGTGCTGGCGCAATCCTATCTGGCCGCCGGTCGCTTCATGTCGGCTGAAAAGACATTTGAGGACGCGCTGGAACTGGGTGATACAAGCGCCCGCACTGTGATCAGTCTCGCACTGGCCTATGTCGCCAATGACAAATCAGTCACGGCGCGAAATCTGCTGGCCGATCATCGCGATGCCATACCGGCAAGCGATTATGGTCTGGCGATGGCTCTGGCAGGGGATGTGAAACAGGGCGTGCGTTTGCTTGAAGACCTAGTGCGCAATGGCGTCAATTCGCCCAAAGTGCGTCAGAACCTCGCTTATAGCTACGCGTTGGATGGCCGCTGGAGCGAAGCGAAACTGCTCGCCAGCCAGGACGTCTCGCCTGAACAGGCCAATGCACGCATCCTTGAATGGGCCCGCACCGCACGACCTGATCTGGCGCAGATGCGCGTCGCTGCTCTTTTGGGCGTAAAGGCCTATCAGGCGGATGATGGCCAGCCTGCGCAACTCGCCCTCGCACCGCAGACGGAAAATGAAATGGCGGTTGCCCTGACCGATACGGTCATGCAGGCGGAGGCCAAAGCCGAAGCGGAGAAGCTTGAGAAAGCTCCGGAAAAACCAGAGTTCGAGGCCGAGTCTGCGCCAAGCGTCGCGGTCCCGCAAGCGCCAGTGCAACTGGCCGCTGCGGCTCCTGTTCCGCTGATTGCTGCTCCGGAAAAGCCTATTCGGGTCAAGCAGGTTGAGTCGATTGAAATTCCTGCTGCAAAACCTGCGAAAGCGACACCTGCACCCAAAGCCGTCGCAAAGCCTGCTCCGGCGCGCGCAGCCTTTCGCGCGGCCAATTCCGGTAGCGTGCGCGAAGGCAGCTATATCGTGCAGCTTGGTGCATTCTCGTCACAGGCAAATGCTGAGCGGGCATGGTCAGTCTTTTCTGGCAAATATCGCGAATTGCGCGGCTTTGATCATGTGCGGACGCCGGTCACCTCGCGCGGCCGCAAGTTGCATCGCGTATCGGCTGCCGGTCTTGGTAATCGCCAGTCCGCCATTGCAATGTGCAATGGTATCAAAGCGAGCGGCGGCAGCTGCATTGTCCGCAAGGCGGGCAAATCCATTGCCGGAACCCGCTTCGCATCGCGCTAAATCACTAGCGTTCTATTCAGGCTTTTTGCGTAGCGCATCTGCTAATGAGGCGGTTGCGCTGCCGCGCCGTGCGGGCTTGGGTTGATCGGGGGAGGGGGCCCAGCCGCTTATCCAGATAAATTCCAGCTGTTCTGCTGTCTTGCCATCATCATCGGCTTGATTTGCGAAGTTGCGGAACGCGGCGATCAGCCCTGATTTGCTGACGGGATAGAGCGCTCCGGCCAGAGCATTGGTGCCGCCAAAGGCGCGGATATCGCGCACCAGTCCCATCATATCCGAATAGCGCAATCGCATGCTGTCGCTGTCGGTCACCGGCATGGTGAAGCCGCAACGGCTGAGTAAGTTGCCGGCTGCGCGAACATCAATTTGCGGATGGATATGCGGGGTCGCTTTGGCCTCATCTGCAGCTATCATGGCGGCTTTAAGCCGGGACATGCTGCCTGCCCCGAGCATCGCGCCGAGGAATAGCCCATCAGGCTTCAGCGCGCGGCGTATCTGGATCAACAGACCTGGCAGGTCATTCACCGCATCCAATATACCAAGGCTGATTACCAGATCGGGCCTGCCGATAGTCTCTGGCAGGATATCCCAACGGTCCAGTTTCACCGGGTCTGTGCCATCCACAGGCACGATATCGCAAAGAGTTGCTGCAATATCGCGATCAGCTAAGGCATCGAGAAGCGATTTCGGCGCATTGCCAATTATCAATGCTTCTCTGAAATCACGTGTAACCCATTCCAGTCGAGCGATAATTTCCTCAGCCATCAGTTCAGAGACAATATCCGCCTTTGGGTCACGGGTCCGGATCGTATGCGCACGGGCGCGATGCAGGCTTTGACGGTGCGTATCGAAAATGTCTTTGGGACCATCTTGAGTCATGCCGGGCCTTGTGCCGCGAGAAGATTGGCGCGACAAGAGGCTATGGCCGTTGATCCGCAAGACTCCGCCATGATGCGCTTTGTCAGGCCCGGCCTTGATCTGCTGCTGCCACCGCGCTGTCCCTTATCGGGCGAGATGGTGAGTGATACCAATAGCTTCAGCCCGTCCAGCTGGTCCAAGCTCAATTTTATCAGTGCGCCGCAATGTAAAAGCTGCGGCAAGCCTATGGGCGATGAAGCGGCAGGGGAGGAGCTGATATGCGCTTCCTGTATACAGACCCCGCCTATCCATGACGGGATACGGGCGGTGGTGGTCTATGATGAATTCTCGCGCCCGATTGTGCTGCGGTTGAAACATGCCGGACGGATTGGATTGGCCAGTTTTATCGCGCATTTTCTCGATAGCCGCATATCTGACATGCCCGATGATACATTGATCATCCCGGTTCCGCTGCACCGCTGGCGGATATGGCGGCGTGGCTTTAACCAGGCACAGTTAATTGGCCGGGCGTTGGCCAAACTCACCGGGATGGAAATGCGCGATGATCTGCTGATGCGGGTCAAGCCAACGCCGCCGCTGAAACAGATGCGCGCGCGTGAACGCGCCAAGGCGGTGAGCGGTGCCTTTGCTGTAAGCGATGATGCGAAGAGGATAGTCAGCGGACGGACTATCTTGCTCGTCGATGATGTCTACACCACCGGAGCCACCGCCAATAGCTGTGTCCGTTTGCTCAAAGGTGCGGGCGCGAACAGGGTTGTGATTGCCTGTTGGGCGCGTGTGCTGGCAACGGGTGAGACATAGAGCTCTTGCGCTGGCGGCTTGCTTTTTCCGCCTATGCGCCCCATTTGGTCTGCAAACACAGGAAAGCTGAAAACCATGCCTAAAGTTGAAATCTATACCAAATTCACCTGCCCCTATTGCGCGCGTGCCAAAGCATTGCTGCAAGAGAAGGGCGCGAGCTTTGAAGAATATGAAATCTCAATGGGAGGCCCCAAGCGCGAGGAAATGATCCAGCGCGCCAATGGTCGGACCACCGTGCCGCAGATATTCATTGATGATCACCATATTGGCGGATCGGATGATCTTGCCGAGCTGGAAGCTTCTGGCAAGCTGGACCCGCTGCTCGCCGCGTAAATGCCTTCGATGAGCGCCATGCATCGCATTGCTGTTCTGCAGATGACCAGCGGCATTGACTGGCGCGCCAATGCCAAGACCATTGATGATGCACTGCAAGAGGCAGCATCCGGTGGAGCGGGCATGGTGTTCACTCCGGAAATGTCGGGCCTGCTTGACCGCAAACGCAGTCGTGCGACACCGGATATCGTTGCCGAAAAGGACAGCGCGTTTATCAGCGAGATGCAACGGTCAGCGGCCCAGCATGGCATTTGGCTGGCGCTGGGCTCGCATCCGGTGCTGCACGTGGACGGAAAATGGCGCAATCGGTCGCTGCTGATCGATGATAAGGGCCAGATGCAGGCACGCTATGACAAGATTCATCTGTTCGATGTGACCCTCGGCAATGGCGATGATTGGCGTGAGTCCGCCGTCTATGGCGCGGGGGAAGAGGTCGTTACAGCCGAAACACCCGCAGGATTGCTCGGCCTTACCATCTGCTATGATATCCGATTCCCGGAACTCTATCGCGCGCTGGCTCTGCGCCAGCCCGATATCATTACGATTCCGGCTGCCTTCACCGTACCTACCGGCAAGGCGCATTGGTCGGTTTTGGTGCGTGCCCGTGCGATTGAAGCGCAAGCCTTTGTGGTCGCCGCAGCGCAATGCGGCAGCCATGAAGATGGCCGCTCCACCTATGGCCATTCGATGGTTGTCGATCCATGGGGTGAGGTGCTGCTGGAGATGGATGACCAGCCCGGTCTGGCGCTGGTTGATCTGGATATGAGCCGCATCGCTGCTGTCCGCGAAAAACTCCCGGCCCTTGCCAATGCGCGCAACATCGGCAAAGGGATGGGCGCATGATAGTTTTTGATCTCCAATGCAAACATGGCCATGTGTTTGAAGGCTGGTTTGGTTCGTCTGAAGACTATGACGGGCAACAGGAGCGCGGCCTGCTCGTCTGTCCGATATGTGGCAATTCAGAGGTCTCCAAGGCAGTGATGGCGCCCAATGTTGGCCGCAAGGGCAATCAGTTGGCGGCTGCTACTCCCGCCGAGGATGAGGCATCGCAGCCAGCGGCCCCTGCAGTTCCAGCGACAGCGAAGCCAGCATCTCCTGGGTCTGTGCCAGCGGAAACCGAAGCGCCCAAGGCACCTGTCGTTGCAAATGGTGAAGGCCCCGCACCGGCAGAAATCAAGCAACTGCTGACCTCGCTGGCCAAAGCCCAGTCAAAGGCTCTGGAACAATCCACATGGGTTGGTCGCGATTTCGCCGATCAGGTCCGTGCCATGCATTATGGCGAGGCCGATAAGGAACACATCCATGGCGAGGCCAGCCCCAAAGAGACCGAGGAACTTCTGGAAGAGGGCGTCGAACTGATGCCGCTGCCATTCCCGGTGCAGCCGCCGGAAAAGCAGAACTGAGATTGTGCTCGGTAATGCCTTAAGGTTCTTTCCGACCAAGGCTTGAGCGAGACTCTTCTCGCGCCATTAGAGTCTTTTTCATTTAGATTGAATCTGGGGATTCCCTTTTTTCGATATTTGTGATTCAAGCTGCTGGCTGGGCAAGGAGGCCAGCAGTTATGGCACGAGCTTATTCTGACGATCTACGAGAGCGCGCAGCTGCTGCGGTGGTTTCGGGACGCAGCTGCCGAGAGGTTGCTGATTTGTTTGGTGTGAGTGTGGCCAGTGTGGTGAAGTGGTCACAGCGCCGTCGCCGGGAGGGTAGCGCTGCTGCCCGGCGCATGGGTGGTTATCGCAAGCGTCAGCTTGAGCCGCACCGGTCGTTTATCATCGAGCGGTTGCAGGCTCAGCCTGATCTGACCCTTTACCAACTGACGGCAGAACTGTCCGAGCGCGGCATCGTCACCAGCCCGGCTTCGGTTTGGCGGATGGTTCGTTCGGCCGGTCTCAGCTTCAAAAAAAAGTCTCTTCGCCATCGAGCAACTGCGGCCAAAAGTGGCGCGGCGGCGGGCACAATGGAAGAAATATCAAGGCCGACTTGATCCCAAGCGCCTCGTCTTCATCGACGAGACCTGGACCAAGACCAACATGACACCGCTACGCGGCTGGGCACCGCGCGGCAGCAAGCTGATCCCTCGTGCGCCCTTCGGCAGTTGGCGTACACTGACATTCCTTGCCGCTCTGCGCCATGATCGCATCGATGCGCCATGCGTCATTGACGGGCCAATTAACGGCCAACTCTTTACTGCTTATGTCGAGCAGTTCCTTGTGCCTACACTCTCACCTGGTGACATCGTCATCATGGACAATCTGGGTAGCCACAAGGGACAGGCCGTGCGCAGGGCAATCCGCAGTGTAGGTGCCAGACTGTTCTTCCTCCCACCCTACAGTCCAGACCTCAACCCTATCGAACAGGCCTTTGCCAAGCTGAAAACCCTGTTGCGTAAAGCCAAAGAGCGATCCGTCGAAGCAACATGGCAGCGCATCGGGAAACTGCTCGATACCTTCTCTCCGCAAGAATGCGCCAACTATCTCAGAAACTCAGGATATGCTTCAATCTAAATGAAAAAGAGTCTAGCTGTTTGATTTGCCTAACCGCCGCGTCGACTTTCAATTTGGTCATCTTTTCGCCGATTTCCGCACTGGCCAGCGAAGGGTCGCCGATAACCCCATTGGGGCGATTCTTGGGAGCCAAGAGTGGTTGTCTCCGAACAGCTTGCGCTTCGAGAAAAAGTACCTCCGAAGTATCGCGTATGCCAGCATGTGTGCCAATCTGTTCGCTGGTATAGCCTTGGGACAAGAGCGCATCGAATTGCCCATTGGCGATGTAATAGTCGCCAATATGGGCGACCAGCATATCCTCGGCCTTCCACTCTGCTTGCAGTCGCTCGGCAACTCTCGCCTGCGCTTGCTGATTGCCGCCACTATCGCCGATGAAGAAGATGTTCTTAAATCCGTGCGTGCGCATGCTGCGCGCAGCGGCTTCGAGAATCTCCTCAAATACGGGTTCAGGCACGCTGATGGTGCCGGCAAACTGCATGTGACCACTCGGCATATCGCCAACATCGCCTTCCGGTACATAATCGATGACGGGTAATACCAAGGTGCGCCCGAGCTGATCAGCGATCTGAACACTATTATGGCCGATGACGATATGATGTTTGCCCAAGACAACATGCGGGCCATTTTGCTCAATGCCTGCTGTCGGGACCAGCACCGTGTCATAGCCTTGATCGATCGCGCTTTGAACCTCCGTCCAGGTCAGATCAGCCAGACGCAGGCTTGGCAGCGCAGTTTGGTTCGACGCGGCAAGAGCTGCGTGATTGCTGTTCATGAATAACTGGCCGTAAGAGACGACTGCGATAAACATGATCAGCGCAAAAATGACTTTGCGACGACCTGTATCAAAGAACCGAACAATGAGGCGAGCAGCATCGGCGAACGGCTGCCAATAGAGTGCGGCAACTGTTTTGAACGGATTGGGCTCGGTGCGGCTTAAACCGAAGCTAAGGCGCTCATAGCTTTTGGCGCGATAATATGTGCCAAAGAGTTGATCCCAGATGGAGAACACAAGACCGAGATTACGATCAAAGTGCTTTGGGTCCGAACTGTGATGAATTTGGTGCTGGGCTGGACTGACAAATAGCCTGCTTAGCCACGCCGGATAATCGAGCCAGATTTGGCTATGGCGCAGATTATAGCCCAATAGGTTGAACGCGAAGAGAAAGACGTTCACTCCAAGCACCATAAGCGCGCGAGGGGCTTGCCCGCTAAGGTAGAACACTCCCGCATAGGCGATAGCGCTGAGCAAGGTGACAACAAAGGCGGCAAAGGCCAGATTGATCGGATGCATCCGAAAGAGCGTCAAAGGCGTAAGCCGCTCGGCCGAATGATGGACCTGATGGAATTGCCATAATAGCGGGATTTTGTGCTGGGCCCAATGGGTGATGAAGGCCCCGAAATCGACCGCCATCAGGAAAGCGAGGCTGTAAACCAATACGCTCCATCCCGAGCTGATCACCGGCTGATCCAAGGCACCAAATGTGCTCACAAGGCCATTATAGAAGACCATCGACAAGCCATAGCTGCCGATCAGAAACTGACTGATCAGGCCATAGTAAATCAGGCCATTCGCCAGGAAGTAAAACAGGTCTTGCCTGGTCGAAGCATGCAGCCAGATGTCTCTGTCGAAAACATAGCGCAGAAACCCAGGATGGTCTTGTCCCGGCTTGGCCAGATGGCCGCTGCGTTTCAGATGCCCATAGCCGACAAAAGCCAGCATCAAAGAACCGATCAAATAGAGCGCCCAAATCCGCGATTGCGGATCCACTATACCGTTTAGATGCGCTGTCGCATCAGCGAAGATCGATTCAACGAACATATATACGCACAACTCAGCTCAAACCCAGCTAGGTGGTATAATAGTTTTCTCTCGAAAGGGTTAAGTCCAGCACATCTGCGCTTCACCCAGTAAAGTCGCCCTTCATAAATATGGTCATTGAAGCATTTGGTGGGCGCGGCTAACAGTTGGCCCGTGGCCCCGTAGCTCAGCAGGATAGAGCAATTGATTCCTAATCAATAGGCCGCGTGTTCGAATCACGCCGGGGTCACCACCTTGATGAATAAAAAGACGCTATTCAATAACCGCCTTGCTATGCGCGGCGATGATATATTCTTCATTGGTAGGAATGACATGGATTTCGGGGTTTAGCCAGCTGACCGCCTGGGTTATTCTATCGCGTATCTCCGGCTGGTTTTCGCCGATGCCGGCGGTGAAGACCAGTACATCTAGGCCCTGGAGTTCAGCGGCAAGCTGTCCGATTGCGCGCACGGCATAATGGCAGAACAGGTCAATCGCCATTTGCGCTTTGGGGTCAGCATGGCCGACAAGATCGCGGCTATCCGCACTTATCCCGGAAACGCCGAGCAGTCCGGATTGCTTATAGAGCAGTGCCTCGATATCGGCGAGCGGCATGCCCTTTTCCTGTTGCAGATAAAGGATCACTCCCGGGTCGATCGTGCCGCAGCGGGTGGACATCATCAGGCCTTCCAGCGCGGTAAAACCCATGGTGGAAGAGACGCTCTGCCGGTTCAGCATGGCACAGGCGCTGGCGCCGCTGCCGAGGTGCAGCACAATCACCTTGCCGTCGGCCTTGTCGCTATGCTCGGGCAGTATCGAGGCGATATATTCATAGGACAGGCCGTGAAAGCCATAGCGGATGATACCCTGTTCGCTGAGATCGCTCGGCAAGGCATAAAGCTGGTTCACTCTTGGCTGGCTGCGGTGAAAAGCGGTGTCGAAACAGGCAATTTGCGGCAGATCGGGATAGGCTTGGATAACGGTATCGATGGCTTTCAGATTATGCGGCTGATGCAGCGGCGCCAGCGGGATCAGCGCTTCCAGCTTGTGATAAATGTCCTGGGTGACAAGGACCGGATCATGAAATTCCTCACCGCCATGCACCACGCGGTGGCCGACTGCAGCAAGGTTTTCGGCATTGCCCAGAATTGTCTCTATTGCGCCGAGATAATCGCCATCGGTGATGTCGAGCTTTTCTCGCTTGAGACAGGCCAGGGTATCGGCAACATAAAAGGCATATTTGAGCGTCGATGAACCGGCATTGAGGACCAGCAAGCGCTTTGCAACCGGATCAGCCATTTCCATCCTCTTGGGCGCGATAGGAGATCAGCGCCAGTGCGCAGGATGCCTTGCGGCTTTGTGGTCCGCTGGCGCGGCTGGTCAGAATGACAGGGACGCGTGCGCCGAGCACGATACCAGCGCCATCAACACCCGAGAGAAAGCGCATCTGCTTGTACAGGATATTGCCGGATTCGATATCGGGCACGACCAATATGTCGGCGTCTCCTGCGACCTGGCTGACAATGCCTTTGGCTTCGGCAGCGGCCTTGGAGATGGCATTGTCCATCGCCAGCGGGCCGTCGACCATGGCGCCGACAATCTGTCCGCGCTCGGCCATTTTGCAAAGAGCCGTCGCATCCAGGGTCGAGGGGATATTCTCGTTCACGGTTTCGACCGCTGATAACAGCGCCACTTTGGGGGTGCGGTTGGTCAGCGATCGGAACAGGTCTATCGCATTCTGTACAATGTCCTTTTTGACGCTGAGGCTGGGCCGGATATTGAGCGCCGCATCGGTGAGGAAGAGCGGCTTGTGATAGCTGGGCGCGTCGAGGGCAAAAATATGGCTCATCCGCCGTCCGGTGCGCAGGCCTTTTGCCTTGTCGACAATCGGGTGCATCAGCTCATCGGTGTGCAGCTTGCCTTTCATCAACGCTTCGGCCTGCCCTTCATGGACCAATTCTACGGCGCGTTCGGCAGCTTCATGGCTGTGTTTGGTGGCGATGATGGTATAGCCGGAGATATCCTCGCCGAGCTGTTCCGCTGCTGCTTCGATCTTGCTTTGTGGGCCGACCAGTATCGGTTCGATCAGACCATCCTTGGCTGCCTCCAGCGCGCCGCCGAGTGAATTCTCTTCTACCGGGTGCACCACGGCGGTTTTTAGCGGTTTCAGATTATCGGTCAGCGCAATCAACTGCTGATAGCGGTCGCTTTCCTCTTCTTTCAGCGCGATGATCGGCAGCTTGACCTGTTCACGCCGGATTTTCTCGCCCGGCGCCAGAACCACGGCCTCACCGGAGATGATGATATTGTCGTCCTGATCCTTGCAGATGCATTCGAGCGTCACCCGGTTTTTCGCCAGCTTCTCTTTGACCGTGACCTTGATATCCAGCACATCGCCCAAGCCCAGGGGGTGCTTGAACTTCAGCGTTTGCGACAGATAGATTGTGCCGGGGCCGGGCAGCTTTGTGCCGATCAGGGTGGAGATCAGCGATCCGCCCCACATGCCATGGGCGATAATCTCGCGAAAGCGGGAATGTTCGGCATATTCCTTGTCGAGATGCGCCGGATTAACATCGCCGGACATCACCGCAAAAATCTGGATATCCTGCATTGTCAGCGTGCGTGACAGGCTGGCGGTATCGCCAACCTGCAGTTCGTCATAGGTCTTGTTTTCAATCAGGTTCATTATCGCTCATCCAATGATGTTATAGCCGCAATCAACAAATTGTATCTGCCCGGTAATGTGCCGCGCCGCATCAGAAACCAGAAAAGCCGCAACCGCGCCGACATCGTCGATCGTCGTCAGCTGGTGCAACGGTGCCTTGGCTGCGGCTTGCTCCATCAGCTTATCAAAGCCGCTCAGGCCAGAGGCGGCGCGGGTTTCTATCGGTCCTGCAGACAGCGCATTGACCCGGATATGGCTCTCGCCAAGCTCGTCCGCCATTTGCCGCACACTGGCCTCCAAAGCGGACTTGACCGGTCCCATCATATTGTAATTCTCAATCACCCGCTGCGCGCCATAATAGCTCATGGCAAGAATGCTGCCACCACGCGTCATCAGCGGTTCGCAGGCTTTTGCCATGCGGATGAAGGAATGGCAGGAGATATCCATCGCCTGAAGGAAGCCCTGGCTGCTGCAATCAACGACACGGCCATGCAGATCCTCTTTTGGGGCGAACACCACCGAATGCAGCGCGAAATCGATCTCGCCCCATTGCTGCTCTATCGCGGCAAAGAAGGTATCCCATTGCTCTTGGTCGGTGACATCTAGCGGCAGGAATATCGGTGCCTCGACCTTCTCGGCCAGCGGTGCGACATGCGGCTTGGCCTTGCCGTTGAAATAGCTCAGCGCCAGTTCCGCACCCTGATCATGAAAGGCCTTTGCGCATCCCCAGGCAAGCGATTGGTCATTGGCAATGCCCAATATGATGCCCTTCTTACCCTGTAATGGCAGCATTCTTATCCATTTCTTTCTGGCGGAAAAAGCGCAAGCGGACCTGTTTTTCGATCTCGATCAGGATGAAGCTGGCAACGCCGATAGCGACAATCAGCACGCCATAATCAAATGGCACATCCTCGGTCTGGAAAATCTTTTGCAGGAACGGCAGATAGGTAACCGCAAACTGGCCGAGGGTGACAATGGTGATTGCCAGCCAGATGACCTTCGTACCTTTCATCGCATCCCAGGTGATGGAAGTGCCATAGAGATTGCGCACGAAGAACAGGTGGAAGATTTCCATCACCACGAGAGTGTTCATCGCCATGGTCCGGGCGACACCGATGGAATAGCCCTGCAAAATGGCATATTTATAGATGCCAAAGACACCAGCGAGGAACACCAGCGACACCACCAAAATGCCCCAGAGTAATTCGCCGCTGAGCAGCGGTTCATCCTTGGCGCGGGGCGGGCGCAGCATGGTGCGTTCCTCGGTAGGTTCAAAGGCCAGGGCAATTCCTAGCGTGACCGCGGTGACCAGATTGATCCACAAAATCTGCACCGGCGTGATCGGCAGCATCAGGCCCAGCATCAGCGCCAGCAAAACCGTCATCGCCTCGCCACCATTGGTCGGCAGCGTCCAGGCGATCACTTTTTTGATATTGTCATACACCGTGCGGCCTTCGCGCACTGCGGCGGCAATCGAGGCGAAATTGTCATCGGCGAGCACCAGATCGGCGGCCTCTTTGGTTGCCTCGCTGCCTTTCTGACCCATGGCAATGCCGGCATCGGCGCGTTTCAGGGCAGGGGCATCATTGACCCCGTCGCCGGTCATCGCCACCGAAAGCCCATGCGATTGCAGCGCCATCACCAGGCGCAATTTATGCTCCGGGCTGGTGCGCGCAAAGATATCAGTTTCCAGTATCGCATCGGTCAGCGCGATGTCATCCATGGCGTCGAGATCAGCACCGGTCAGCACCCGGTCGGCATTTTTGAGGCCGATTTGCTTGCCAATCGCTGCCGCTGTCCCGGCATGATCGCCGGTGATCATTTTGACCGCAATTCCGGCATGATAGCAGTCCGCAATTGCCGCCACCGCCTCAGGGCGTGGTGGGTCGATCATGCCGGTCATGCCGAGCAATATCAGCCCTTGCTCAATATCGGATAGCTGCAAACCCCTATGGTCTGCGCCGACAGGTTTCAGCGCAAAGGCAAGCAGGCGCTGGCCCTGGCTGGCAATATGTTCGGCCTGTTCCTGCCAATAGTCGGGATCGATAGGCACATTCTCGCCATTGGCATCGCGTTGCTCAGTACACATGCCCAATATGCGCTCGGGTGCGCCTTTGACGAAGATGCAGGCCTGATGATCGCCGCTGCCTGTATTGAGCGTCGCCATGTAACGAGTGGTGGAGTCAAAGGGCAGAATGTCCCGCCGTTCGCGTTGGTGCTGTTCTTGCTCCCAGTCCAACCCGGTCTTGCCGGCAAAGCTGAGCAGCGCCGCCTCCATCGGGTCGCCCTCGATACGCCATTGGCCATCCTCTTCGCGGATCGCTGCATCATTGCAGAGTGCTGCTGCGAGTGCGAGATCGTGTAGCTGTGCTACATCACCATCGCTGCTTATCGTCCCTTGTGGCGCATAGCCTTCGCCATCAACCTGCATGACGCCGCCCGCGGTGAGAACCGAGGCCACCATCATCTCATTGCGGGTCAATGTGCCGGTCTTGTCGGTGCAGATCACCGAGACCGAACCCAGCGTCTCAATAGCGGGCAGGCGGCGGATAATCGCATTGCGCTCTGCCATCGCCTGCACACCCACGGCGAGGGTGATGGTGAGAACGGCGGGCAGACCCTCAGGGATGGCCGCGACCGACAGGCCGACCACCGCCATGAAAAGCTCGGTAAAAGGCATGGTCTGGAAATACCAGCCCGAGAGCAGGATGAGCCCGGAAACGGTCAATATGAAGATGGTCAGATATTCGGCGAAGCGGTTGGTCTGCTTTACCAGCGGCGTGACCAGCGTTTCGACTTTGGAAAGCATGCCACTGATCTTGCCGATCTCGGTTTCCGCGCCAGTGCCGGTAACCACGCCTCTGGCCTGGCCTGAGGTCACAATGGTTCCGCTAAAGGCCATACAGGCGCGGTCGCCCAGCGCCGCATCCTGTCGAACCGGGGCAATATCCTTTTCCACCGGTACCGATTCACCGGTAAGGATCGCTTCCTGAACCTGCATGGTATTGGCCTGCAACAGGCGCAGATCAGCGGGCACCTTATCACCGGCTTCGAGCAACACGACATCGCCCGGAACCAGCCTGTCCCCTTCGATACTCTGGCGCTGCCCATCGCGCATCACATTGGCATGGGGGGCGAGCATATTGCGGATCGCATCCATCGCTTCTTCGGCCTTACCCTCCTGAATAAAGCCGATAACCGCATTGACGATGACCACCGCCAGAATGACAGCGCTATCGATCCAATGGTCGAGAAAGGCGGTAATCGCGGCCGCACCAAGCAGCACATAGATCAAGATGCTGTTGAACTGCATCAGGAAGCGCATAATCGGTCCGCGCTTGGCCGCCTCTGGCAGGCGGTTCAGGCCAAAATGCTCGAGCCGTTTCTCCGCCTCTTCGCTGGTGAGGCCCTGGGAATTGACCTCAAGCGCCTCCAATATCTCTTCGGTTTTCTGGGTGTGGCATATCTGGGTATTGAGCATCTTGGTCATATCAGAACTCCCATCGCCTCAGTGTGTTGTGTCTCGTCAAATAATCCTATGATTCAAAGACATATGTCCCGGGGGCATCGCAAAGGACGCGATAATCCCGACCATCGCCAATCTCTGGCGGCTTCGTTTTCGGCTTTTGCGAACGCGCCTGCAGCCAATCCATCCATTCCGGCCACCATGAGCCCTGTTTTGACGGGCTTTGTTCCTGCCATTTCTCTGGTGCGAGATAGGTCGATTCAGGATTGTGTACCGCGACCTGATAGCTGCGGTTCTTGCGGCCCGGCTCGGAGATAATCCCGGCATTATGACCACCGGTGGTCAGCACGAATGTGACCTGGGTATCGGTATAGAGATGCAGCTTATAGACCGATTGCCATGGCGCGACATGGTCCTTCACCGTTCCCACCGCGAAAATATCCTGTTCGGTATCGGTGAGCGTGATGGTCTGGCCATTCACCTTGAAGCGGCCCTCTGACAGATCATTGTTGAGATAGAGGCTGTGCAGATATTCCGAGTGCATTTTATAAGGCATCCGGGTCGCATCTGCGTTCCATGCCATCAGGTCATTTGGCTGATCGCGCTTGCCGAGCAGATACTCATTAACCATTTTCGACCAGATCAGATCATTGGAGCGGAGCAGGCTGAACGCGCCCGCCATCTGGCTTTTGTCGAGATAGCCCTGGGTCCACATCACGTCTTCGAGAAAGGCCAGCTGGCTGTCATCGACAAACAGCATTAACTCGCCGGCCTCTTCAAAATCGGCCTGTGCCGCGAACAGTGACAGGGTGTTGAACGCGCTATTCTGCTGCCGTTCGAGATAGGCCGCCGCCATCATCAGCAATGTGCCACCGAGGCAATAGCCGGCCGCGTTGATCTTCTGGTCCGGCACAATCGCCTGCACTGCCTTGACCGCCTCCAATACGCCCAGATTGAGATAATCCTCAAATGCCAGATCACGGTCATCTGCGCCCGGATTCTTCCAGGATATGATGAAGACCGTATGTCCTTGCTTCACCAGATAATCGACCAGAGAATTGTGCGGTGACAGATCGAGAATATAATATTTCATGATCCAGGCGGGCACGATCAGTATCGGCTCGGCCTGCACCGTGTCACTCTGTGGTGCATATTGGATCAGCTCGATTAGCCGATTGCGGAAGATGACCTTGCCCGGCGTACAGGCAACGCTTTGTCCCACCTGGAAATCTTCCTTGGGCAACCCGGTCTGATCGGAAAACAACTGGATATAATCGGCGATAAAGTTCTGGGTACCTTGAATAAAATTCTGGCCCCGGCTCTCTATCGCCTTGTTGACAACCTTGGGGTTGCTCCATGGGTAATTGGCAGGCGAAAACAGGTCGAGCATCTGCCGCCCCATGAAATTGACGATATTCTCATGGTGCTCCGATACGCCGCGAATATCCTGTGTCGCATTTTCCAGCTCCTCGCTGGCGCGCAGGAAACTCTCGGCATAAAAACTATAGGGCCATTTCTGCCATGCAGGATCCTTGAAACGGCGGTCTTTCGACTTGTGTCGCTCTTTTTCCTGATCCGCGCCTGATTCCCTGAGCGCTACGCTCCTGGCAATGGCGCTTTTGGCCGCTTCCTGCTGAAACTCCATCAGCTTGGATGGCGACAGCGCCAAATGCCCGGCCCAGTCAAAAAAGGCCATCGACATGGTAATGGGGGAGACACCGCCGGTAAACTTGGACAGATTAGCCTGCAAAATCCGGTCTATCGGATAGGCCGTTTCTCCTGCTGGTTGCAGGTCAGGTTCCGGGCCATTGTCCGCCCGTCCTTCCTTGTTACGCACCAAAGAACCATCTGAACCGGACATAACTTCTCCTCAATGCAGGGGAAAAACAACCTAAATCAAATGCTTACTGTGGCCGGCCGGATGGCCGTACTAGGAAATCATATTGGAAATACGGTGTTACATATTGAGAGAATCAGTATTTTGTGCGCTGCAAACATAACAATGTTCGCACCCGCAACAAAATGCTTTTGATATTTATTTGCAGTTTGCTCGATGCGGCGTTTGCGTCATTAAACGCTGAGCGCTTTGAAGCGATCTTCTCAATGACCAGGACTCGTCAAAGGCTGGGCCAGGGCTGCATCTATTGCTCAGAGCCGCTTATGACAGACATTTTGTGTGTCGCTTAAAGATCAAAATCCATCCGCGATGTAATCTCTGTGCTCTTGTCTGTGTAGTTACCATCAACAAGAACCTTGTCGCGCTCATGCAGCAGGTCGATAATCGGATCGTGAAACACCTCGACCGCCGCGGTCAGCCAGTCATTGACCAGCGGATCACCGGGGGCATTCTGCATATTGTAGTTTTTCAGCCGCTTGGCGATGGCGTCCGCGGGCATCATATATTCGGTGGTCACCCAATAGTTGGTGGTGAACCAGTAGAGCGGGGTGCCATCCAGGCTGAAGCCCAAGGCGGCGAAATGAACCACCTTTGCCGGATAGCGCCCCTTTTTGTTCTTTTTGCGCTCCGGCTTGTGCAGTGGCTCCACGCCTTTGAACATGTCGAGCGGCAGGAACATATGGAAATGGCCATGCTCGCCTTCTTCGCGTTCTTCCGGTTTATGGGCGTGATAGAACCAGCGCGATTTGTTGCCCGGCGCGATGCAATCGCCCTTGGGATAGTGGCGATATTGCACAAAGGGTTTATCCGACGGGATGACGCGGGGGATGAGAGAGACACCCTCCTCAACAATCTTCCCGGTTAATGCAAAAAGACGGTCAACTGCTTCGCTCATTATCTTTCCTGTATCTCGCTGCTGATAACTATACAGTCATCAGCGGTAGAGCCAGAGGATAATGGCGGACAGTTGACCGTCCTTGATTTGCGTCAAATTGTTTGCGCAGACTAGCGCAAGCAATCCGGGCTGAAATTATTCAGCAGCGCACTCGCCTTCAGCAGCGCACTCGCCTTCAGCGGCACATTCGCCTTCAGCACCGCATTCGCCGGTTACGGTGTCAGCAGCGGCACAAGCGGCGCAGCCAACAGCTTCGGCACCGTCAGCAGCAGCACAACCTACAGCTTCAGCGCCGTCAACAGCGGCACAGCCGGTTGCTTCCACAGCATCACCAGCTTCTTCCGGTGTACATGCAGTTGCGAGAGCCAGACCACCAGCGATGGCGAGCATCTTACCCAGATTGTTCATTCCTATTTCCCCTTCAGGTTGTAAAATTCTTGAAACAAGAATGGGCTTTTTACGAGCAGGCTTGCGCTTGTTGCAAGAATTTTTCGCATTACCGAAAGATTTTTTTGCAGTGCGGTATAGAGAAGGCGTTGGAGTTCATGATCCGTTCAGAGCTTGGTGGCGCGGTTGATGCCCCATTGGCGTGCGACGGTATATCCCAGATAACCCGTGCCAAACAGGGCATAAAGTGGTTCGGGAATGCCTGCCAGATAGGCGTTCATGCCATTGGCGATGGCATGGGCGGTTTCGGGGCGGACACTGGCGATAAGGCCCATGGGAATGGCCCATAAAATCATCACATACATCACGTAAAGGAAGCTGGGGCGGGCTCTGCTAGTCCATGGATCGGTCGATTTTGCCTCTGCCATGATGGCAGCGATTCGCGTTTCCACTTCCTGTAATTCCTGGCTGCCCTGCAGCTTGAGCAGTTCTAGCTTGGCTCTGTCGCGCGCTTGTGGATCGGGGATGATCTTGTCGATGAGTTTTGCGAGTGGCGAGATAATGGCTTCGGCAAGTGACATGGGGCTGTCCTATGGCTGGGGGTTGCGTTCAAATGGTGTCGGCAGAGGCGTCTCAGGTCAGGGCCGGGTGCGATGCGCCAGCCAACCATAGAGAAAGGCTTCATTGGCCGGGCGAGACTCTGCCAGAGAAATATAGCGCGCGCCTTGTAGCGAATCGACGGCGCGCAGCAGCACCGATTCCGCCTTTTGGCCGCGATGCGACAGGAAATATTCCAGCGCTGCCAGCGTTTTGGGACCGATGACTCGGTCTACTGCAATATCGCCATAATCCCGGCCGCCGCGGTTAAGCGCGTTTAAGGCGCGCTGCAGAAAGCCGATAGCGATGCCGGCCCCCATATTGACAGCAATGTCGAACAGTTCCGCCGCCAAAGCGGGCGCGCGCTTGGCTACGTCATCCAGTCGCGGCCGCAGCCAGTAAATGCGTGTGTAGATATCAACCGCCTGTTCGCGGGGAAGCAAACGCATGGCGCCCTGATAACCATGCTGGCGCGCCACGCCTTTGGTGATACCCCAGCGTGTTTCTCCGCCGCGATCTGCGGGATGGTTGCTATAACCGCCTTCACGGGCGATCACTGCATCGATCATTTTGGTGACGGTGTCGGGGGTGTGGGATACGTGTCTCGACTTTATTTCCAGCGGCGCTTGGCTGCAGAGCATGGTTTTCTCCTTATATCGCGATAGAGGAGAAATAACCTATTTGGATAACTGTAGGAAAATGCTTTGTTTAAGGCATGATTATATAGCCAAAGCACAACAACGGCGTGTGATGCCGATCTGGTCAGCTATGGTGCGGAAAGTCTCTGGTCGGGACGAGAGGATTCGAACCTCCGACCCCCACACCCCCAGTGTGATGCGCTACCAGGCTGCGCTACGTCCCGACCGAGGTGAGCGCGTATAAGAGTGGCCAGCGCATTTGGCAAGCATCCTTCGCAGTCCTCATGGCGCGGTGACAGATGACCAAGATACATTGCCAGATGCGCCAATTGCTGATACGCGCGCCGGATTATTCTGATAGGGGAGATATATCGCCTTGCCCTTGTGGTGAGAGCGCTGCCCCATATATCAGCAAAATCCGAATTTCCGTCGGGTATCGGCCCGGCACAGATACAAAGAAGCAACTAGGCTATGGACAGCATCATCTTCACCACATTGGCCGCAGCGCCCGGTGCCGGAGCACCGGCATGGATCAGCGTTTTGCCGCTGGTGGCCATCTTCATCATTTTCTATTTTCTGCTGATCCGCCCGCAGCAAAAGCGGATGAAGGACCATCAGGACAAGATTGCCGGCGTAAAGCGCGGCGATCAGGTGGTGACCGGTGGCGGCCTGATGGGCAAGGTGACCAAGGTCGATGATGACTATGTCGAGCTAGATCTGGGCGGTGGCACCAAGGTCAAGGCTGTGAAGTCAACACTTGGCGATATCGTCCCTCCCGGTGGCAAGGCAGCCAATGACTGATCTGTCGGACATGCCGCTGTCCCTCGCTTCGCTCTGATTGTCGCGATTGAAAGACTGAAACAATGCTCGATTTTCCGCGATGGAAAACCATTTCCCTAACGCTGATCCTGGTGATCGGCGTGTTCATGTCGCTGCCCAGCCTGTTGCCCAAGAGCGTGACCGACTATTGGCCGGATTTTCTGCCCAAAGAGACGGTCAATCTCGGCCTCGATCTTGCCGGGGGTAGCCATATCCTGCTTGAGGCTGATCCCAATGAGGTCGTCGGGCTGCAGATTGAAAATATGGAAGAGTCGGTGCGTAATGCTTTGGCCAATGCCAATCCGCAGGTTCGTATCGGCGAGATTTCTCGCAATGATGGCGTGCTGTCTTTCATGGTCCGGGATGCTACCCAGGTGGACGCCGCACGCGAGGCAATCCTGCCGCTGACCAACGGTGCGGGCCTGACCGGTCAGCGTGACTGGGATATTGAGGTGCGCGATACCACGCGCTTTGTCCTGACGCCTACGGGTGCCGGCCTGGATCAGGCGGTCGAGGATGCGATGAACTCGGCGATTGAGGTTGTCCGCCGCCGTATAGACGAACTGGGTACGCGCGAACCGACGATCATCCGTCAGGGTGCGGAGCGGATCGTGGTGCAGGTGCCTGGCTTGCAAGATCCGGATGAATTGAAAGAGCTGCTCGGCAAGACCGCCAAGCTGGAATTCAAGCTGGTGGATACCCAGGCGGACCCCAATGAGACGCTTGCGGGACGGGCGCGTATTGGCAGTGAGGTCTATCCTTTTCCCGATGGCGAAGCCTATGGCCAGCCCATTCTCGCTGTGCGCCGTCTTGGTGGTATCAAAGGCGACCGGCTGACCGGGGCGCAGCAGAGCTTTAACCCTGAAAATCCCAGCGAACCGGTGGTGAATATTCAGTTTGACAGCGAGGGCGGTCAGAAATTTGCCAAACTCAGTACCGAGAATACCGGCCAGCGTTTTGCCATAATTCTTGATGACGAAGTGATTTCTGCGCCGAGCTTTAATGAACCGATCCTTGGCGGTTCTGCCCAGATTTCGGGCAGCTTTACCGTGGAAAGCGCGAACCAGTTGGCTATACAGCTTCGTTCCGGCGCGCTACCGGTCGAACTAAAAGTGGTGGAAGAACGCACCGTGGGTGCGGATCTGGGTGCCGAATCTATTCGCGCAGGGGTTATTGCAGGCCTTATCGGCACTGCCTTTGTGCTGCTCTATATGATCCTTGTGTATGGCCGTTTCGGGGTTTATGCCAATATCGCGCTGATCCTTAACCTGTTCCTGATCCTGGGCATTATGGCGGTGCTTAACGCGACGCTGACGCTGCCGGGTATTGCCGGGTTTATCCTTACCGTCGGTTCCGCAGTGGACGCCAATGTGCTGATTAATGAACGCATCGGTGAGGAACGGCGCAATGGCCGCCGTATCATTCAGGCGATTGAGGTCGGCTATAAAGAAGCCTCGCGCGCGATTTATGATGCGAACATCACCAATGTAATTGCCGGGGTGCTGCTGTTCTTGTTTGGCTCCGGTCCGATTAAGGGCTTTGCCATCGTTCTGATCGTCGGCATCATCACCTCGATCTTCACCGCCGTGTTCATCACCCGCATGTTTGTCGCTGGCTGGCTGCGCCGCGCCCGGCCCAAAGAGCTGCGGATTTAGGGAAGGGACCGGAGACATGAAACTGCTTAAACTGGTTCCTGAAAAAACCAATATCGGCTTTCTCAAGCTGCGCAATGTGGCTGTCGGTTTCAGCGTGTTGCTGATCATTGCATCCATTGCTCTGGTGATGACGCGCGGCCTGAACTTTGGTGTCGACTTTGTCGGTGGCCAGCAATTCCGCGTCACCTTTGAGAAGGTCGAGGAAGCTCCAATTGTTGAGCTGCGCGAGAGCATTGCCGCACTCAATCTCGGCGATGCCAATATCCAACGCTTTGGCGAACCCAATGAGGTCGCCATCCGCATGCGCCTCAATGCCGAGGGTGGCGATGAGCTGCAGGAAGCCGATAGCGCGACTGTCGCGGTATCCAATATGATTGAGGAGCGCTTTGCCGAACAGGGCGTGCGCATTGATGGGGTCGACGCGGTTTCGGGCAAGGTATCGGAGGAATTGCTCAGTACTGGCGTCTACTCGCTGGTCTTCGCGCTGATCGCCATCTCGATCTATATCTGGTTCCGCTTTGAGTGGCAATTTGGTGTCGGTGCTCTGTTTGCGCTGTTCCATGATGTTGCGCTGACCTTCGGTTTCTTCGCGCTGACGCAGTTGGAGTTTAACCTCAATATCATTGCCGCCTTGCTGACCATTATCGGCTATTCGCTCAACGACACCATTGTTATCGATGACCGTATCCGCGAGAATTTGCGCAAATATCGCAAGATGGAGATCAGCAATCTGCTCGATCTGTCGATCAACGAAACGCTGGCGCGTACAGTCAGCACCAGCCTGACCATGATTATCGTGCTGGTGTCGCTGGTGCTGCTTGGCCCGGATGTGATCTTCGGCTTTAGCGCGGCGATGCTGTTCGGCGTTATTATCGGCACCTATTCGTCCATCTATATCGCCTCGCCGGTGCTGATCTGGCTCGGTGTCGGCCCGGACAGCTTTGTACCGGTCGAATCTGACAGCGAAAAGGCGCAGCGGCGTCTCGCCGAAGGCTATGACGGCGCAGAGCCCTGATTCATGGTTGAGATCCGCCGTGAGGATATATCCGGGCCACTGATCAGTGCGATCGGTCCATCGGGCTTTCGCGTTGCAGATCGGATTGTCCCTGGCGGCCTGGTGCTATGGCCGGATAACGCCTTTGACTGGCAGCCGCCTGCGCTGGAGTCGCTGGACGAGTCGGCATTGGACAAGGCGCTTTTGCTCGACCCGGCACCGGAATTTCTGTTGTTAGGCTCCGGTCCTACGCTCATCCATCCGCCTGCTGCTCTGCGCCGCGCATTGGAGGCACGCAATATCGGGCTGGAAGTGATGGACAGCCGCGCCGCCGCCAAAACCTGGGGCCTGATGCGCGCTGAAGAACGCTGGATCAGTGCGGCGCTTTATGCGTTAAATTCATAATGTATTTCAATGGTATAGATGGCTCTGTGGGCGGGTTGGGCTGGCTTCTTACTGTCCTTGCCCTAGACATCAAAGCTGTTTCCTACAGGATGGCAAGCAGGCTATACCAATAGGCGTCACGGCAATGGCTGTGGCGATTGTTGGATAGGTCGCATTTCTGCGGCTCGCGAGCGCAACTTTCGTAACCTTTGTCCAGTTTTCCTGACACTTTCCGTCATCCGATAGCACTGGCAAAGATAGCGCGCAGCTCTTCCGCATTTCGCTCCCATGTGAACTTTGCGACTGTCTTGCGCACCGCTTCCGGGTCACTTGGCTGAGCCAACAACTCTTGCATAGCCGCAGCAATAGCCTCCGGTGTCTGATTGACGATCCGCCCGGCCAAAGGATCGCGCACCAACTCTCTGGCTCCACCGGCCTCGCTAATCACAATCGGTGTGCCACAGGCGAGAGCCTCAACCCAGGCATTGGCCAGACCTTCCGATTGCGACGGCAGCACCAGCATCTTTGCGTCGGCGAGCAGTCCGGGCAGAGCATCATGCGCCACGGACCCAAGAAAATGCACCCGCTCGGCAAGCCCCAAATCAACGGCCTGTTTCTCCAACCGTTCGCGTTCTTCGCCATCACCGGCGAAGATATGGTGCAGGCCCGGGACCGCTTTGAGCGCTTCAATAATCAGATGCGGGTTTTTGCGTGGGATCAGCGCGCCGACAGTGATGGCATAGGGCGTGCCATCCGCGAAGGGCGGGGCAATGCTATGCTCGGCATCAGGGCGGAACCGCTCCTGATCACAGCCGGTATAGTGCACATGGATTTTGTCGCGTTCCATGCCCAATGCCGCCATATCCTGGGCCAGCGCTTCGGACACTGCCAGTAAAGCCGCTGCGCCATCCGCCGCAGGCAGCATCTGCTTCAAACTGGCCGGTTGTGCACCCCAATAATGCACATCCGCCCCGCGCGCCTTGATCGTGTAGGGTATGCCTAATTCCTTTGCGAGCAAGGCCGTTGCCGGACCATCGGGATAGAAGAACTCGGCATCAATCAGGTCAAAGGGCTGTCGGGCATGGAGCTTCTTCGCCAGCGGGATAACCGCGCGCGCAATCGATGCCGCATTATTGCGCGCCGCCATTCCGGGCATGGACTGAAACGCGATCCGATGCACCGGCGGTCCGCCTTTGTCTGCGGGAGCGCCGCTATCGCCCGAAAGCTGGGCTGCGTAGCGAAAGCGCTGCAATCGGCTGAGCGGAAAGGGGGGCAGGCTGACCGGGTTGATCACGGTCACATCGATGTCCGGCAAGCTCGCCAGCTTCTCGGTCTGGCGCGCGACGAATATGCCGAAATTGGGCTTTGACGGATTGGGGTAAAGCGTTGCCAGGGTGAGGATGCGCATCTCCGCCCCCGCTGTCAGAGTGTGCGGGACAAATGGGTGGCGACACCCAGCCATTCGGGGGCATTGATAATCTGCTGCCGCGCATTGGCAACCAAAGGCAAAATCTGCATCTTATCCTCTTCCAGAGCAAGCAAACGGCCGAAGATAAACCGTCCAGCGGGCCGCGGGCAGAGGACATCGCGGTTCAGGGCATTGGCAAAAGCGTCTTTGTCGAGCCGATCGAGCCAGAGCTGATCCCCGGCACGATACTCGCCAATCGAGATATCCATACGCATCACCAACTGTCCTTCGCTGAGACGGGCAGGGGCGATCGCTTCCAGTCGTGAGGGGGTTCGGGCGCCTTCGCCATCAATGATGGCGACCAGATCAGCGACGGGATCATTCTGCCGCGCCAGCAAGGTATCGCTGTCAACATCAAGTGCTGCGGCAATACGCTCCAGCCAACCCAGCGAAAGCGTGCGCACTCCCGTTTCGAGCCTGCCAATGGTCTGAGCCGTAGTCGGCGGGTCGCAGCGCTCGGCGAGATCGGCGAGCGTCAGACCCTGTTCCTTACGAATGGCGCGAATATAATTCTGCATGGCATGTCCATTGATTGCGGTCTTTTCTGCTGTCCTACAGCGAACCGCAAATGGCAATAGAGAATCCATGACGAACCTGACTGGAGACTCTTATGGCCAAAACCAAACAGCGCAGAACTAAACACAGTGCTTCTTCTCCGGCACAGCCCAAGCCGGGTGTCAATCTCGCCGAATCCCCAGTTTCCTGGCTCTATGCGCGCGGCCATTTGAGCCGCCGCCAATTTGATGCGGGGGAAGCGCTACGCAATGATTGGGAGCGGGCGCAATTTGATGGCATGACGACGATGAACTGGTCCGCGATGATCGATAGCGGCCAGCGTCGCGGACCTGCCGAGCATCTTGAACCAAGCGAATATGCCATGGCGGCGCGGCGGCGTTTTGAGGAAGCACTGGCAGCGGCGGGGCGTGATATGAACGATCTGTGCTGGCGGGTAGTGTGCGCTTGTGAGTCCATTCCCACCGTCGAGAAAGATTTGGGCTGGCCTGCGCGTTCAGGCAAGCTGGTTCTGCGCATGGCGCTGGACCGGGTCGCTGATTATTATCGGATAGCTGGGGAGTAGTTTTAGAATACTGCTTGTTGTATTTTTTACCCCCGCGCAAGCGGAGCTGAGGCCGTTATTGATTCTCGCGCAAAGGCGCAAAGACGCGAAGAAGATGAAGCACTTGGCGCAACCCCTTAGCGTCTTTGCGCCTTTGCGCGAGTCAAAGCCCAGGCCCCGCCTGCGCGGGGCCGACGAAGTTCTGAGTCTCAACGGCCATATTGCGTAAACTAACCTTGCGCCGCCATGGCTTCGACCTCTTCCGCCAACAGTAACCAGCGTTCCTCCGAAGCTTCTTTCTCAGTACGTTTCCCGTCGAGACTAGCCGTCAAAGCCGCAAATTTATCCGCATCCTTACTATACAAATCAGGGTCGGCCAGTTGTGCCTCAATCTCCGCCATTTCGCTTTCCAGCATCGCAATATGGTCGGGCAGGCGATCATAATCGCGCTGATCCTTATAGCTGAGCTTGGTCTTGGTCGCGGCGGGTTTGAGCGCTGTTTTGGCTGCAGTCTCTTTGCTCTTCGCCGCCGGTTTTTGCTTTTTGGTCTCGCGCCGTTTGGCTTCCCAATCGGCATAGCCGCCAGCGATAATATCGACCGCGCCTGAGCCATCCAGCCCCAGCGTAACCGTCACTGTCTTGTCGAGAAAATCGCGATCGTGACTGACGATCAAAACCGTGCCATCATAATCGGCGATAACCTCCTGCAGCAGATCGAGCGTTTCCAGATCAAGGTCGTTAGTTGGCTCATCAAGCACCAGCAGATTGGAGGCTCGGGCAAATTCGCGCGCCAGCAACAGCCGCGAGCGCTCACCGCCGGACAATATGCCGACCTTGGTGTCTACAATACCCGGATCGAAGAGAAATTCTTTGAGATAGCCCTGAACATGTTTGCGTATGCCGCGCACATCAATCCAGTCGCCACCTTCGGCCAGCACATCGCGCACCCGCTTGTCCGGCGCCATCAGGCTGCGTTGCTGGTCAATAATCACCCCATCCAGCGTTTTCGCATGGGTTACGCTGCCGCTATCGGGCTGAAGATCGCCGGTGAGCAGCTTCAGCAATGTCGTCTTGCCTGCGCCATTATGGCCGACCACGCCAATCCTGTCGCCGCGCTGGATGCGCAGGCTGAAATTGCGGATTATAGTGTGCTTTTCTGCGCCTTCTCCGAACGACTTGGAAATATCCTCGGCGACAATTACCGATTTGGTGCGCACATCATCGCTGACCACGGCAAGCTTCGCCTTGCCGCTGGGGCCGAGCATAGCGGCGCGCTGGGCACGCATTTCATAGAGCTTTTCCAGCCGCCCCTGATTGCGTTTGCGTCGCGCTGTAACTCCGCGTTCCAGCCAATGCGCCTCAATCTTCAGCTTGGCATCCATCTTTTCCGCCGCACGCGCCTCTTCGGCATAGACCTTTTCCATCCAAGCATCATAGCCGCCAAAGCCGATCTCCTTGCGCCGCAGTGACCCGCGATCAAGCCACAAGGTTTGCTTGGTGAGACGGGTGAGAAAGGTCCGGTCATGCGAGATGGCGATAAACGCACCGTTATAGCGCGATAGCCAGTCCTCCAGCCAGTCAATCGCGCCGAGATCGAGATGGTTGGTCGGTTCATCAAGCAGCAACAGGTCCGGCTCCTGCGCCAATGCCCGGCAGATGGCGGCACGGCGTTTTTCGCCGCCGCTGGCGCTCGCCGAAGGTCGCATGAGATCGATACCTAGCTGATCCGCAATCGCCTGCACGTCATGCTCTGCCGGGCCATTGGCGCCATGCACCGCAAAGTCAATCAACCGCGCATGATCGGAGAAATCGGGATCTTGCGCCAGCATCACCACATTGGTGCCGGGCACAATGGTGCGCTTGCCGCGATCCGATTCAATCTGGTCGGCAATCAGCCGCAGCAGCGTTGTCTTGCCCGCACCATTGCGCCCGATCAGCGCCAGCCGGTCGCGCGGGCCGATATGCAGGTCAATATCCTGAAACAGCCAGCCGCTGCACTGTATCAGGCCGAGCCCTTCATAAGAGAGGATGGGAGGTGTTGCCATGGGCTGGTCGCATAAGGCTTTGGCCCAGATCGCACAAGCGGGCATTGATCAAACAGGCTTAACAGGCTTGCGTCGCTGGTGATCATGCCATAGCCATTCACATCCTATTCAATAGCGTAATTCTATTCGGGTCGGATTATGAAGACTATTGTCCGTTTCTTTGCCGTTCCTTTCGGCCTTGTTCTGCTATCGGCTCTGGCCGTGCCTGATGCCCAGGCAAAACCGCGTGGCGCGAGTGAAGAAGCGCGGGTGCAGATGCTCGATGGCCGGGTTAAGTCCCTGAAAGAAATAGAGGCACAGGTGCTGCCCAAGATGCGCGGCATGACCTATCTCGGCCCGGAATATGATCCGCAGACCCGCATTTACCGGCTGAAATTCATCCAGGACAATCATGTCATCTTTGTCGATGTTGACGGACAAAGCGGCCGTATCCTGCGTCGGCGTTAATCCACGCGAACCATATTTCCCGGCCAAAATACTTGACCTCATCCATGGAAAATGGCTTCCCCATTCATAAAGCAATTCACACCATGCCCGAAACAGGGAGAAGAACATGCGGCTATTAATCGTCGAGGATGAACCAACGCTGGGCCAACAGCTTAAATCCACGCTGGAAGGGTCCGGCTATGCCGTTGATCTATCCACCGATGGCGAGGATGGCCATTTCCTTGGTTCTACCGAGAATTATGATGCGGTGATCCTCGATCTTGGCCTGCCGGAGATTGACGGGCTGACCGTGCTTGGCATGTGGCGGCGTGAAGGCCGGACTTTCCCGGTGCTGGTTTTGACCGCGCGTGATAGCTGGTCGGACAAGGTCGCGGGCCTGGATGCCGGCGCCGATGACTATCTCGCCAAACCGTTTCAGACCGAAGAGCTTATCGCGCGGCTGCGGGCGCTGATCCGCCGTGCTTCGGGCAATGCCAGCTCTGAGCTGACCGCAGGCGAAGTGCGGCTTGATACCCGGTCGGGCAAAGTCACCTTGTCGGGCGAGCCGGTAAAGCTGACGGCACAGGAATATAAGCTGCTCTCCTATCTGATGCACCATAAGGGCAAGGTCGTGTCACGTACCGAGCTGATCGAGCATATTTACGATCAGGATTTTGACCGCGATTCCAATACCATCGAGGTGTTTGTCACCCGCATCCGCAAAAAGCTGGGCAGCGACGTGATCACCACTATTCGCGGTCTTGGCTATAGCCTCGAAGACCCTGAAGAACGCGATGGCTGATCGGGATCCAGATGATTTCGGATTGGCACGGCAGGGGAGCGAGGCAAATGCCTCTGCGTCATCTGCCGATCAGACTGGAGCAACATCTGGGACCGAAGCCGCAAAAAAGCAGGCTGTAGCGGCGCAGCATACTGGCTCGCTCAATCGCCGCATGATCAGCATTGCAGCGGCGTGGATTCTGGTGCTGCTTTTTGGCGGCGGACTGATCCTTGACCGGATTCTCACCAACACCATCACCAGCAATTTTGACGAGCAGCTCGAATATGTGCTGAACGCGATGATTACCTCGGCCGAGATCGGGCCGGATGGCGAAGTGCTGTTCAATCGCCCGCTTGGTGACCAACGCTTTCTGGAACCCGATAGCGGTCTCTATTGGCAGATAAGCGGCGAGGGCCATCAGGATTTTCCCTCGCGCTCTTTATGGGATCGGAGCCTCAAACCGCGCGCTAATGAAAGCGCCGAAGCCGCGTATATCTACGACACCACAAAGATCATCCAATTGGAAGAGGCTGTGGGCGATGTTGCGGTCGATGCACCGGACCGCAATGATGTCTCGGTATCGATCCAACCCCGCAATGACGGCGTATTGCGCGTTATCGAACGCGGTATCTATCTGCCCGATTCCGACACCCGCTGGTGGTTTATGGTGGCGCAGAGCCGTAATGAACTGGATGAGCAACTTGCCGATGTTCGGCGCACCATTTTCTGGAGCTTCGTGGTTCTCGGTCTTGGTCTTATCATTCTGGCGACACTGCAGACGTTTTACGGCCTATGGCCACTACGCCGGGTGCGGCAGGCGATTTATGCCATGCGCACCGGCCAACAGGATCGCGTCACCGATAGCCTGCCACGCGAGGTAATACCGATGGTGGACGAGCTTAACGCGCTGCTTGAGCACAATGAAACCCAGGCCGAGGAGGCGCGCCGCCATGCCGGCAATCTCGCCCATGCGCTGAAAACCCCTCTCACGGTGGTGATGAACGCAGCCACCGCACAGGCCGATGACCTTTCCGACACGGTGATCCGTGAGGCGAGGGTGATGCGGCGTCAGGTTGACCACCATCTCGCCCGTGCGCGCGCTGTAGGTCGCCGCGGTCATGCTCATAGCCGTGCGAATGTCTGGCAGAGCGTAGAAGCGGTGGAACGTGCCGTGACCCGGCTCTACAGCCATGTGCGTTTTGATGTCGATGGCAAGCGCGATATCGACGTAACCGTCGAACGACAGGATTTGGATGAAATTCTCGGCAATGTGATTGAAAATGCTGCCAAATATGGCGGCGGTAGCGTCTTCGTTACCGTTGGAGTCGACAACAAAGATAGCTCAGCCAATGCAGACGAAAAGCCTATGGCCGAAATATGGGTCGAGGATGACGGCATGGGCATCCCGCCCGAACAACGCGAGCAGATCTTCGACCGTGGGGCGAGACTCGACACCGGCAAGCCCGGCACCGGATTGGGCTTGGCGATTGTCCGCGATGTGGTTGAGATTTACGAAGGCACGGTCATGCTTGAGGAAAGCGAAGACCTTGGCGGGCTGTTGGTGAGGTTGCGATTGCCGCTGGCGGGATAATGTCCTTCAGTTCTGCGGGCTCTTTTTCGCGGCGATAGCGACCACCCCTTTCTGCGATTTCAATGCCCCATTTTTGTGACCTTGTTTTGTGCCGGGGCATAAGGCGATCGCGCAACTTTCAGACATCATAAGTTGGACTCAACCCCGCATTGATCCTCAATAAATAGATTATTGATTATCAATAATACATTGATTATCGATAACATCGATTTTCGATAATGATTCGGGGTGGTTCCGCGCTCCCTCGACATGAAAGGTGTTCCTTAATGATTAGTGATACGCTCGCTGCTGAGCTGCCCAGCAATAACGAACTGGTGCGGGCATGAGTATCGTGCTGACACGCCGCAAGGCGTTGATAGGCGGTGGTGTTGTTGCTGCAGTTTCAGGTACTGCTGGTGTCGGTTTTCTGATGACCAGCGAGCCGCCTTTGGCACCCGGTCCATTTGCACCTGAAGCGTTGCAAAATGACCTGAAAATATGGCAGCAGGCGTTGCTGCAACGGCACCCGCGTTGGCATGGACACAGCCACTTGGATGATGCGACCGAAACCGCGTTTCAGGCTGTTGCTGCCTCTATTACCGAGCCTCTCAGTCGGCAGGATGCGTTCCGTGCATTTGGCAAGATGAATCCCTATTTCCGCGATGCCCATACCCTGTTGATGCCATCACTGACTGGCGGCGGTCCCTATGATGACATCGATAAGCAATTCCCTTTCGGTGTTGATGTGAAGGCGAACGGCAGCTTCTCACTGCGCAGTAGCTGGACACATGAAGACGGTGAATATCCCCCGCTCAAAAGCGGAACCGAGATTCTTGCGATAAACGGTGTTGATGCATCCCAGATACTGGAACGGATCAAGCCCTATAGTCACGGCGAGACCGAGATATTGCGCGGCTATATTCTTTCCTTGCTACTGCCGCAGTGGCTTGATTGTGTGCTTGGTTGGCGCGATCGGTTCTCAATCGTCTTGCGTGAGGGTAATACTACGCGCCAGATCAAGTGGAAGTCGGGTGAACATTGGGAGGCGGATGATGCCAAGACCCGCTATGCCCCCACAATTAGCTGGCCCGTGGCGGGCACTGCCTTGTTGCGCGTGCCGACTTTTGATGTCGATGACGACCCGACGCTTTTTGAAAAACAAATCGCCGATTGCTTTGCCGAGCTAAATAAGCGCGGCGCAGACAAGCTGGTGATCGATATTCGCAACAATACCGGCGGCCAGAGCGATGCTGGCGCATATATTATCCGTCACCTGATCGACAAACCGGTTACCCAAGTGTCCCGGGCACGGGAAAAGCTGAATGAAGATAATAATGGTATCTTCGGATGGTATGGCGAGCCGGGAACCCTGCGCGAATTCGATATGGATGAAGAGCAGATAGAGCCTGTTTCGTCTGACCAGCGATTCAATGGGCAAAGCTATGTCTGGATAGATGAACTGAGCTATTCGGCATCCATACTGTTCGCGACCGCGATGCAGGATCATGGCATTGCCAAACTTATCGGCACGCCTACCGGCGGCTTTGCCAATCAGACGGGCAATATGATGCCGACGCGATTGCCGACAACCGGTTTCAACGCCTATATTGCGACACGTGAATTCTTAAGGCCCAATGGTGATACACATGTCGGACCTGTGGTCCCGGATATTCTCCAGGCTAAGGGTGAAAGCGATGCGGCGTTTTTAACTGGGGTTTTATCCTGAAGTCAGCCGCCAACCCCATCGCGCAACTGCTCATGGTGGCGGATCACCTCGTCGATAATAAATCGCAGGAATTTCGCCGAAAATTCCGGATCAAGATCGGCGTCGGTAGCGAGTTGTTTTAGCCGGGCAATCTGTTTGGCCTCGCGGTCAGGGTCTGCGGGAGCAAGGGCAGATTTTGCCTTGTGTTCGCCCACGGCCTTGGTGATCTTGAAGCGCTCGGCCAGCATAAACACCAGCGCAGCATCGATATTGTCGATGCTTTGCCGATAGGCGGAGAGAATGGGGTCTTCTGCCATGGTCCGATTCCTGTGCTATCCGGTTTGGAGCAACATAATAGGCTTAGGGCTTGCCATATGGCCAGCCAATTGCCAAATCCCTTTGCATGACTGCTACCGTGCATCCTCTCAATCGCGATACCCCGCCGTCGCTCAACCCGATCATGTCGCTGGTGGCGCAGGATATGAATGCGGTGAACAGCATCATTCTTGATCGGATGCAGTCGGAAATCCCCCTGATTCCCGAACTTGCGGGCCATCTCATCGCTGGCGGCGGCAAGCGGATGCGGCCTATGCTGACGCTGGCGAGCGCCAAGCTGCTCGACTATCCTGGAACCCGGCATCACAAGCTGGCTGCGGCGGTGGAGTTTATCCATACCGCGACTTTGCTGCACGATGATGTGGTTGATGGCTCCGATATGCGGCGGGGCAAGACCGCGGCGAATCTGATTTTTGGCAATCCGGCGACGGTGCTGGTTGGCGATTTTCTTTTCAGCCGGTCGTTCGAGCTCATGGTTGAGGATGGCTCGCTTAAAGTGCTGCGCATCCTCTCCAATGCCTCGGCGGTCATTGCCGAGGGTGAGGTAGATCAATTGACGGCGCAGCGTCGGATTGAGACCGATGAGGAGCGTTATCTGTCAATAATCGGCGCGAAAACGGCCGCGCTGTTCGCGGCGGCCTGTCGTATCTCCGCCGTAGTGGCAGAGCGCGATGAGGCGACCGAATTGGCGCTAGATTCATACGGCCGCAATCTTGGGATTGCTTTCCAGCTGATCGACGATGCGATTGATTATACATCGGACTCTGAGACGATGGGTAAAGGCGTCGGTGATGATTTCCGCGAAGGCAAGGTGACGCTGCCGATCATCCTCTCCTATGCGCGCGGCAATGCCGAGGAACGCAAATTCTGGGAAGATGCGATTGCCGGGCATCGCAGTAGCGATGAGGATCTGGCCTATGCCATCCGCCTGATGCGCGAAAATGGCGCAGTGGATGATACGATCGAGCGTGCGCGGCTTTATGGCCAGCGGGCGATTGACGCGATTGCCGGTTTCCACGCGGCCGATGCCAAAGCGGCGATGACCGAGACAGTGGCCTTCGCCATTTCGCGTGCTTATTAGGGCGTAATGTCCGGTCAAACCCTGCCGATTGCGGTTGTTCTACCTAAGTTGATGATGGTGCTGGAAAAGGCGCCCAATGCAGTTTTAATCGCGCCGCCGGGTGCGGGTAAGACGACGGCTGTAGCGCCGGAGTTGCTGAAGCAGGATTGGTTGAACGGCAAAATCTATCTGCTTTCTCCACGCCGGGTGGCAGCACGGGCGGCAGCGGAGCGTATGGCTGAGCTGGCGGGTGAGGCTGTTGGCGGAACCTATGGCTATATGACCCGGATGGACAGCCGCACCAGCGACAAAACGCAGATTGTGGTGATGACCGAAGGGATCTTCCTGCAGCAGATACAGCGCCAGCCTGATCTCCCCGAAGTGGCGGCGGTGCTGTTTGATGAGGTGCATGAGCGCAGCCTCAATAGTGATTTCGGACTGGCATTGGCATTGGAGGCGCAGGCGGCGCTGCGGCCGGGTGTGCGGCTGGTGGCAATGTCGGCAACGGTTGATGGCGACCGCTTTGCCACGCTGATGGGGGATGCGCCGGTGATTTCCAGTGAGGGCCGCAGCTATCCACTGACCTATCATCATTTGGGGCGTGACAGCCGACAGCCTCTAGCTCCCAGCATGGCGAAGCTTGCGATGCAAGCGCTGGAAGAGACCGAGGGCGATATCCTCTGCTTTCTACCCAGCATAGGGGATATTCGCGCCACTGAGCGACGTCTGACGGACATGGTGGATGATCGCATCGCAATCGTGCCGCTGCATGGAGGGCTGTCGAGTGGCGAGCAGCGACGCTCAATCCGCCCCGATACAGATGGACGACGCAAGCTGATCCTGGCGACCAATATCGCCGAGACCAGCCTTACCATTGATGGCGTGCGCGTGGTGATCGACAGTGGCATGGCGCGCAAGGCGCATTTTGATCTGAAATCGGGCGATACGCGGCTGGTGACCGAACGCGCCAGTCAGGCGTCTGTGGCGCAGCGTGCGGGGCGGGCAGGGCGGCAGGCTCCGGGCATCGTCTATCGTGCCTGGGAAGAGGCGGCGACAAAGGGTTTCCCCGCCTATGACGCGCCGGAAATCATGGATAGTGATCTGATGCCTCTGGTGCTGCAATGCGCATTATGGGGCACGCGGGATGCTAGGGCTTTGCCATGGCTCGACCCGCCACCCGATGCGGCGCTGGCGGTCGCGACCAAGGCTTTGCAAGACTTTGGTGCGATTGATGACGAAGGCGCGATAACGCCGCATGGTCGCGCCATGGCGGCGCTACCCCTGCCGCCACCATTGGCACATATGCTGATAATCGCAGTGCAGAATGGGAAAGCCGAGACAGCGGCGCGCATCGCGCTGCTGCTGCAGGAGCGCGGGCTCGGCGGTGACAGCATGGATATCGAGCAGCGCCTTGGCCGCTTTGGTAACGCATCGGACAAGCGCAGCCAGAATGCGCGCAAACTGGCGGCGCGTTGGGCAAAACTGGCAGAAGCCGAAGCACCCGAAAAGCAAAGCGGCGGTGTCGATCTCTCCGAAGCGCCTGCCGCCATCTGGTTGGCACAGGCCTATCCCGACCGGCTGGCCAAGCGACAGGATGGTGACGGCGAATATTGGCGTTCTGCGGGCGGTCGTCGCTATCGGCTGGATGCGGATTCGTCGCTGCGCGTTGCTGACTGGCTGGTCGTTGGCCATGCGCAAGGCGAGGCCGCATCAGCGCGGATCAGCTCGGCTATGGCGCTGAGCGAGGATGAGGTGCTGCATTGGTGCGCTGGCCAGATTATAGAAGCGGATCATCTCAGTTATAATGGGGAGGCTGATCGGGTAGAGGCGCGGCATGAACGCCGCCTCGGCGCGATCCGGCTTGCCAGCACGCCGATAGCTAAGCCGGACCCGGACGCTGTGGCACAGGCCTTGTTGCAGCATATTTCCGATACCGGTCTCGACGCGCTGCCATGGCCTGAAGCAGCCCAGTCGCTGCGTCAGCGTGCTGCTTATTGCAGGGTGGAGGCTTTATCCGAGGACAATCTGCTGAACACTCTGGAGCAATGGCTATTGCCCGCGCTGCAAGGTCGTAAGCGTTTGGCCGATCTGGACGGTGGCCGGTTGGCCAATGCCCTGCGCGGCCTGCTCGATTGGGACAGCCAGCAGAGTATCGATGCCAAAGCCCCGACCCATTTCACCAGCCCTGCAGGCAGCACGCATGCGATTGACTATGCTACGGAAGCCGGGCCGAGCGTCACCTTGCGGGTGCAGACGCTTTATGGTCTGGCAGAGCATCCGCGCATCGGGCAGCCGCCGATTGATCTGGTGTTGCATCTGACATCGCCTGCAGGACGGGTAGTGCAGACAACGCGTGATCTCCCTGCATTCTGGTCCGGTAGCTGGGCCGATGTCCGGCGCGATATGAAAGGGCGCTATCCTAAGCATGTCTGGCCGGAAAACCCGGTTTCTGCTATGGCCAGCCTCAAGACGAAGAATGCCCAACGCCGCTCTTGACCGCCTGACAGCCATGCGGCAAAGCGCTGGCGCAATCGCTAATATCAGGAAGCAACCATGGCCGCACGTATCTATCAAAACCCCAAAAACGCCATGCAATCCGGCCGCGCTTTGACCGATCAGTGGATTTTGGAGTTTGAGCCTGCTGAGGCGAAAAAGCCCGATCCGCTCACTGGCTGGGCTGGCTCGGGCGATACCCGCCAGCAATTGCGCCTGACATTCCCTGATTGCGAGGCGGCCAAGGCCTATGCCGAGAAATATGGCATTGATGCGCGCGTGGTGCAGACACCGCGGCGCAGTTTGAAAATACAGGCTTATTCGGACAATTTTGGTTGAGTTTTAAGAGCTTTTCGCTTGGTTCAGTTTCTCGCGAAGGCCGCGAAGATTATCAAGAGCGCGAAGCTTAGAAATAATCTCCCCTCCTCTTCAGAGGAGGGGTAGTGAGACTTAGCCCTGAGCGAAGCGAAGGGGTTAGTCGCAGCGGGGTGGTGCGGCGGCACGAGAAGAATTCGTTAACGCGAGCTCGGCTTCGCCTCACCACCACCCCAATCCCTCCTCTGAAGAGGAGGGGCTAATGTCATCCCATCATCTCCGCGCCCATAATCATCAACAGCTTGCCATCCATGGCGCAGCCTTCGGCGCGCTTCTTGTCTACAAAAACACTGATCTCGCGCAAAGGCACCCGATGCACGATGATCTCCTCGCCACCAACTCCGCCACCATCAGAAATACGCACACAGTCTGTCGCACGGAACAGGTGGTAGCTCTCGCTCACCATACCGGGTGAGGAATAGAAACGGCCCATATCCTCGATCATTCCAGCGCGGTAGCCGGTCTCTTCCTCCAGTTCGCGGGCGGCGGCTTCTATCGGCGCTTCATTGGCATCCTCATCGCCGATCAGGCCAGCTGGCAGCTCCAGACAATTCGCGCCCAAAGGCACGCGATATTGCTCCACCAGCAGTACATAATCGTCCACCAGTGCGAGGATCACACCCGCCTCGATGCCGCGTGCACGGCCGACATATTCCCAGCGGCCCTTGCGCTTTGTGGTGATAAATCGGCCTTGCCACATCACTTCTTCGGGCGCCTCATGGTCATGATGATCGGTCATTTGATGGCTTTCTACATATCCTCTCCGGGACGGGGAGGGGACCCATCCTTAGGATGGGGGAGGGGCACTGTCGGTATGATAACAAGCTTGGGGAAGAGTGCGATCCATTCTTAAGAGCGTTCGAATTACTTTCGGAAAGCTTGTAGCTGGCTGCCTGTGCCCCTCCACCAGCTTCGCTGGTCCCCCTCCCCCAAGGGGGAGGATTCACAATTCAATCAACCGATCCGGCAGCTCATTGGGGTTGGCATCGGTTTTGGGGAAATGCTCTGCGAGGACAATACCCACTTTCTCTACCGCTGCCGCCATGCCTTTGCCCGGTTCGCCTTGCTTCACCTCGGCAATCAGCGCCGCCATGGCATCGCCCCAGACTTCCGGGTCCACCTTGGTCGCGATGGCATCATCGGCGACAATCTCGGCGCGGTGTTCTGCCATGGAAAGATAAATCAATATGCCGGTCAGCGCCATGGTGCGGCGTTCGGCACCGACCTTGAAATACTCAATCGCATGATCGCGCACGCGCTGTTCCTTGACCGATTTGGGCGCCAGTGCGATGCGTAACGGCATCCAGGAAAATGCGGCATAGGCAAGGATAAACACCACCAGACTCGCGCCCAATAGCAGGCTCATATATTGCGCTGTGCTGTAACTGGTTTTCCAGCCACTGGCGAACAGCGCGCTGGCATCGACCCAGAAGCTGGGGAAGATCGCCAGGCTGGACAGAAACAGAAACAGCGTGCCAATCGCCCAGTGCAGCCGCACATCTTTATAATCGTCTGACATTTGCGTGACGATGGTGACGATCTCGCCATCGGTGGTGCGTTCGGCATCGCCTACCGCTTGCGTCACTAGCTCATGGTCGTGCGGCGTCATTTGTGGGGTGTTTGCCATTACCAGCCTCCCGATGCGCCGCCGCCGCCAAAGCCGCCGCCTCCACCGCCGAAGCCACCGCCACCAAAGCCGCCTCCGCCAAAGCCACCGCCCGAGGAACCGCCGCCCCAGCCGCCTCCGCCGCCGCCCCAGATGATGATTGGGCCAGCATCGCCGCGACCGCGATAACGCCGCCCTTTGCGTCTGCTGGAGAAGAACATCGGGACAACAAAGACGAGAAGGATAAACAGCCAGAAGATGAGCATACCCGAATTGCCAGAGCGATTGCGTTTGCGGCCTGAACTTTCAGCTCTAGCTGCGATTGCGCGCGCCTCGTCATCGGGCAGACTGAGTTGCTCCACCAGCACCTGCGTGCCGGTGATAATCCCCGCCGGATAATAGCCTTCACGAAAGCGGGGCAGTATATGATCGTTTATGATGCGACTGGCCAGAGCGTCAGTCATGATCGGCTCAAGACCATAGCCAACCTCAATCCGCACTTTGCGCTCATTGGGTGCAACCAGCAGGATGACGCCATTGTCTTTTTCCGCGTCACCATTGGCGGCCTGACCAATGCCCCATTCACGGCCCAGTTGATAGCCATAATCCTCAATCGGATAACCCTGCAGACTGTCGACTGTGGCGACAACAAGCTGGCGAGTGGAATTGGCCTCCAGCGCCTCCAGCTCATCAGTAAGGGCTCTTTCCTGCCCCGGATTCAGCAGATCAGCCTGATCGACGACACGGCCCGTCAGCACAGGGAAATCCTGCGCCTGGGCTAAGTTCACAAAGTTCACACCTATGAGCAGTGCGAACAAATATGCTAAGTATCTGACTTTATTATACACTTATCAGAATTCTACTGTCGGTGCAGTTTCCGAACCGGCAGTAGCTTCAAACGGTGCCATAGGCTCTGCGCCATGGATCAGTTTGGCACCAATCGCATCCGGGAAGGTACGGATCGTAGTGTTATATTGGCGAACCGCCTCATTATAATCGCGCCGGGCGATATTGATGCGGTTCTCCGTGCCTTCCAACTGGCTTTGCAGATCGCGGAAATTGGCGTTGGACTGGATCTGCGGATAGGCTTCAAATGAAGCAAGCAGACGACCCAGACCCGAACCCAGCTGCTCCTGCGCAGCGGCGAATTCGCCGATCTTGCTGGCATCTGTCAGATCATTGGCATTGACCTGAATCGAGGTCGCTTTCGCGCGTGCCTCGGTCACTTCGGTCAAAATGTCGGATTCGGATTCGGCAGCCGCCTTTACCGTGTTGACCAGATTGGGGATCAGATCAGAGCGCCGCTGATAGGCGGATTGTACATCGGCCCATTTTGCTTTGGCTTCTTCTTCGGCGGTAGGCACGCTGTTAATGCCGCAGGCGGACAGCGTAATGGTCGCGGCGACAAGCGCCAGATATTTCCAGAGTCGCATAGAGGTTCCCTTCTCATGTGCTTTTGCACGTCTAAGCGTTATATAGGTGCAACACAGCGCGGTTTCAATTGCAATTCACGTCCTTGATGGACGCAAAAATGCTCTGCAGGCTCTCGACATTTGTTTCTCGCGGACTAGAAACCCTAGCGCAAAAGGAGACAGCAATGTTTGGCGAGTTCAAGGATTTTATCACCCGTGGCAATGTGATCGATTTGGCGGTCGCGGTGATTATCGGCGGTGCATTTGCAACGATTACCACGTCTTTGACCGAGGATATTATCATGCCGGTGGTCGGCGCGATCTTTGGTGGTGCGGACTTCGCCAACAACTTTATCCTGCTCGGCCCGGTTCCGGCGGATTATACGGGCTCGATGACCAGCTTTGCCGAGTTGAAAGAGGCGGGCGTGCCGCTGCTCGGCTATGGCCAGTTTATCACGGTGATTATCAACTTTTTGATCCTCGCCTTTGTCGTCTTCCTGATGGTGCGTCAGGCGAACAAGATGATTGAGGCAGCGAAGAAGGAAGAAGAAGCCGCAGCAGAGCCGGAAGGCCCGAGCGAAAAGGAATTGCTCGAGCAGATTCTTGAAGAGCTTAAGAAACAATAGTTTGCGGGATACTATGGCGGCGCATTCTGGCTTCAAAACGCCGGATTGCGCGATCCGTCACTTTTCATTCAGAAATTTTGCGCTATATGGATAGCGTTCGTTTCGGCGGACTATAACGATAAAGTGCAGCGTGCAATAGATGCAGCGGACCCGGGGGCAGTACCCGGCGGCTCCACCAGATATCCCGTATTTCGGGGTTTCTGACGGGGCCGAACCAGGATCGACGTGTGTTGAAAAGCGGTGTTTTCGTTCGGGCTGAGTAACCCGTTAAAGGCTCAAAACCAATAAGTGCAAACGATAACGAAGCACTCGCACTTGCTGCCTAATCATGCGGCCTAACGGCTAGAGATTAGAAAGTAATTTGCGCGGTTGGACCCACCGGGCAACAGAAGGGATTCCAGCGGCCCGAGGCGCGCCGGGCAACAGAAGCGCCTCACCTCTATCTCTCCTCAGAAAGTTTAGTCTTCCGGACCGTAAGCGCGCTTGTAATCAATCGCGTCGATGATCTTTGCGCCCGCCATAAATACCGCACCGGTGCAGCATAGAAACAGCAGCCAGCCCCCAGTACCGGGGAATTGTTCAAGATATTTGGAACCACGCTCCACCGCGCCAAGCGAAAGCGCATAGATAATCAGATAGGCTTCAAATTTGGTCTTGATGATGAACAGGCGGCGCAGTTTTTTCAGCATGATACATATGAGTGCAATCATCATGCCAATGGCAGAAATGCAGGACTTATGATGGTTAGCATTTGGTAAATTGTAAGCTATGCCGACAGTGTCAGTCGCCGCTGCTGGCAAGCAGTTCGTGCAACCCTGTGGCTTCCAGTAACTTCGCTCGTGCCAGCGTCACCTGCTCAATCAATTGGTTAGATCCGATAGCATCGCTGGCAATCTCTTCCGGCCAATGCTGTTCGATCACTGCTGCGATGGTCTTCAGCTTATCGGGCGTTGCGATAAAGCGGCTGTCCACCGTTTCAGGATCAGCAACAACGCGGAGGCGCAAACAGGCCGGGCCGCCGCCATTGGCCATGGACTGACGCACATCGACAGGGATCAGCTTTCGGATCGGGCCATTGCCTGCGATCATCTGTTCCAGCCAGCTCCACACCGCGGTGGTCTCCTGCGCCTCGGTGGGCAGGACCAGTGCCATTCCGGCATCGTCGGGCAGAGTTACCAACTGGGCGTTAAACAGATAGCTGCGAATAGCATCCGCCAACGAGACGTAGGCTGCAGGAACCTCAACAATCTCGACCCAGGGGCAGAGTTCGCGCATAGCCGTATAAGCGCCTTCGCGATCGGCAAAGGCCTGTTCATGGGTGAACAGCACATTCTCATTTGCCACCGCGACCACATCATTGTGGAAGGCGCCTGCGGCTATGGCGGTCGGAGATTGCTCGATAAACAGCGTCTTGGCGGGATCGAGCCCATGTTTGCGGGCAATGGCGCGACTGGCTTCTTCATGCTGGCGCGCAGGGAAGGCGCCGCCGGAACGGCCATAGACAAACACCTCCACGCCAGCCTCACCATGCCCTGGACAAAGCCGCATATGATTGGCCGCGCCCTCATCACCATAGGGCGCAGGCACTGGACCATGCACCGCAAAATGCTGCTCATCGGCAAAGGCCAGACGCAGCTGCGCCAGCGTATCAGGCCATTCATGGCTGCGATGCGGCATGGTCACCAGGTTGGCGACGCTAAGATGGCAGCGCTGGTCTGCGCTGTCGGGGGCCGGGCTGACGGTGGCGGCATTGGCAGCCCACATCGATGAGGCGGAAAGCGCGGCAGCGCGGATATGCGGATCGGCACTGGCATATTCGGTCGCCAGCGATTCCAGCCAGCCATGATCGGGACGGGGCAGGGGCATGAAAAAGCCCTGCGCCAGACCAAGATCAAGATTAGCCTGCATCTTGGCAATGCCTTGCAGCGCCGCATCTCGCGGGCGTGAGACGGCACCGGCATTATTGGCTGAGGCAAGATTGCCCGGGCTCAGGCCAGCATAATTGTGCGTCGGGCCGATAATGCCGTCAAAATTGATTTCAGTGAGTGGCATGGGTTTGCTTTCTCAGTTGCTATCTCCCCTCCTCTTCAGAGGAGGGGCAGTGAGACTTAGCGCCGTAGCGTTAGCGAAGGCGGTTAGTCGCAGCGGGGTGGTGCTGCCACAAGCGCTTTGCTTGTTTAGTGTCCACCACCCCAACCCCTCCTCTGAAGAGGAGGGGCTTTTGTGCTTTACCTTCCAATCATCAGCAGCTCTGCACCGCTCTCAATATCCAGCGTATCAATCGCGTCATCATCGAGCATCACGCCATCATCGGTTTTTGCGACCATGGCGTAAGCGCAGCGGAAGTCACGCAGCTTTCCGGTGGCTATCAATGCTTTATGCGCGGTTTCGGCGGTGCTGTCGTCGAGCCGGTCGATCAGCTTGGCGCGTTCAGCGCCTGCAATCGACTTCACATTGTCGGTGCGCGCTACCATGGTCGGGCCACCGTCAAAAATATCGACATAGTTTTCAAAGACAAAACCTTCATTCTCCAGCATCCGCATTGCCGCCCGTCCGCTGACATGCGGCCGACCGATAACATTGCGCGCATCCTCGTCGAGCATGGCGGTGTAAATCGGGTTTTTCGGCATCAGATCAGCGATAAACTGATTGCCGTGCAGCGCGTTGAACATGTCGGCTTCATCAAAACTCATGCCGAAGAATTTCCCGCCAATGCCATCCCAAAAAGGGGAATCGCCCGCATCATCAATAATGCCGCGCAGTTCCGCCAGCACCTGATCGGCAAAGCGCGCGCGGTGCTGGGCGATAAACAGATAACGACTGCGCGCCAGCAACAGCCCAAGCCCACCTGCGCGTTCATTGGGGTGAAGGAACAGCCCGCCAACTTCGGACGATCCTTCAAGATCGGTGACCAAGCTAAGCATTTCAGCACGAAATGTCCGGTCCAGCTCATCACTATATTGGGTGAGCGTGCTCATCCGATAGGAGTAAAATGGCCATTGCTGACCCACCTTGGTGAACAGCTGGCAGGTGCCGCGCACCTGTTTGGTGTCGATATTCTCCAGCACCATGACAAAGCGCTCATCGTCTAGCTCGTCGACAGTGCGGGCAAAGGCGGTATCCGACTGCTCCAGCTTGGCCTTTAGCGACGGGCGATCGGCGGGCAGATTGGTAAAGCCCCCGCCGGTCAATTTCGCCATTTCATAAAGCGCCTGCAGATCATCGAGCCGCGCCGCGCGAATACGAAAGCTCATAACCCGCCTCGCTTGGGCAGATATACGTCATAGTTCGGCGTTGCCGGTTCCGTAGCGGCAAGAAGGATCATTGTTGTCATGACCGATCCTTTAGCGCCTAAATCACCATGTCGCCAGCCATGACAGTGGACGTTTACAAGCCGCTTCGCTTGCGTCATAGGGAGGGCCGCTTTTCCTCCCCGGATCCATATATGAATAGTGCTTTGTGGCTGCCAATAGGGCGGCAGAAGCCAAGAATCGGGAGCATAGAAATGACTAACCATAGCGAACGTGCAGGCCTGCAGATTTACTCCGGGCTTGTCCGCTTTTTTGAGGAAGAGGTGCTGCCGCCGCTGGGCGTACAGGCCGATGCGTATTGGACAGGTCTGGCCGATCTGCTTGCCCGATTCGCTCCGGAAAATGCCGAATTGCTAGCCGAGCGTAGCCGCATCCAGAACGCGATTAGTGAATGGCACAAACAGCAGCCCGGGCAACCGGAGCAGGGGGCCTATACCGCTTTTCTCAAGGACATCGGCTATCTGGTAGACGAGCCGGAAGCCTTCACCGTTTCCACCGACAATGTCGATCCCGAAATCGCGACCATGGCCGGGCCGCAACTGGTGGTTCCGGCGCTGAATGATCGGTTCGTGATCAACGCCGCCAATGCGCGTTGGGGCAGCCTTTATGACGCGCTCTATGGCACTGATGCGCTGGACGCACCGTCCGCCAGACCGGGTGGCTATGATGCCGAACGTGGTGCTGCAGTGATCGCCAAAGCGCGGGCGCTGCTCGACGAGATTGCGCCGCTGAAGAACGGGAGCTGGAGCGACTGGACTGGCGGCGATGTTGATCTGGCCGGTCCCGCCGAACTGGTCGGGCACGATGGTGAGTCGCTGCTGATCCGTCACAATGGCCTGCATCTGATCGTGGTGATTGACCGCGAGCATTATATCGGCCGTGATGACCCGGCAGGTATTGCCGATGTCATCATGGAAGCGGCGATCAGCACCATCATTGATATGGAAGACTCGGTCGCGGCGGTTGATGGTGAGGACAAGCTCACCGGTTATCGTAACTGGCTCGGCCTGATGCGCGGCGATCTGACCGCCACCTTTGCCAAGGGCGGCAAGGAGATGACCCGTACCTTGGCGGGCGACAAGAGCTTTACCGACTTGCAGGGCAATAGTTTTACCCTGCCGGGTCGCAGCACGCTGTTTGTGCGTAATGTCGGCCATTTGATGACCAATCCGGCGGTGCTGTTGCCCGATGGCAGTGAGGCGCCTGAGGGCATATTGGACGCCTGGTTTACCACCACTATTGCCTGCCATGACCTTAAGGGCCTAGGCCCGCAGCGCAATAGCCGCACTGGCTCGGTCTATATTGTGAAGCCGAAAATGCACGGGCCCAAGGAATGTGGCTTTACCAATCGGCTGTTCGACGCGGTTGAGGACGGGCTGGGGCTGGCGCGCCATACGATCAAAGTCGGCGTGATGGATGAGGAGCGCCGGACATCGGCCAATCTCGCCGCCTGTATCCATGCGGTGCGCGGGCGGATCGCCTTTATCAATACCGGCTTTCTCGACCGCACCGGCGATGAAATCCACACCGCAATGCAAGCCGGCGCGATGGTGCGCAAGGCGGATATGAAGCAATCGCGGTGGATCGACGCTTATGAAAAGCGCAATGTCGCCATCGGCCTGAAGCACGGCCTGTCAGGCCGGGCGCAGATCGGCAAGGGCATGTGGGCCGTACCGGATATGATGGCAGATATGATGGAGCAGAAGATCGGCCATCCCAAGACCGGCGCCAATACCGCCTGGGTGCCAAGCCCGACGGCGGCGACGCTGCATGCCATCCATTATCACCGGGTCGACGTGTTCGCGCGGCAGCAGGAAGTGGTTAGCGAGCCAGTGCCGGAGCTGGACGCACTGCTGACTGTGCCATTGGCCGAAAATGCGCGCTGGTCGGAAGAAGAGATTACCGCCGAGCTGGACAATAATGCGCAAGGGATATTGGGCTATGTCGTGCGCTGGATTGATCAGGGCGTGGGTTGTTCCAAAGTGCCCGATATTCATGATGTCGGCCTGATGGAAGACCGCGCGACGCTGCGCATCTCCTCGCAACATATCGCAAACTGGCTGCACCACGGCATTTGTACTGCCGAGCAAGTCGATGCTGCGCTGCTGCGCATGGCGGCAAAGGTCGATGCGCAAAATGCGGGTGATCCGGCCTATCAGCCGCTTATCGGCAATGAAGATGCTCCGGCCTTTAGCGCCGCGCGTGATCTGATTTTCAAGGGTACGCAGCAGCCAAGTGGCTATACCGAGCCATTGCTGCACCACTATCGGCGCGAATATAAGGCGCAATCTTAACCTAAAGTCGTCCCCGCGAAGGCGGGGACAAGGCTTTCCTTAAGCCAGATATTTTCACGCGGAGACGCGAAGGCGCGGAGATTTGGCACCGAGCACAACCTTCTCCGCGCCTTCGCGTCTCCGCGTGAATCAAAAAAAGTCTAAGCCCCGCCTCGGCGAAGCCGAGTTTATCCTGAGCGCCTGCCTTGCAGGCAGTCGAAGGGCGGGGCTGACGGGGAAGTTAAGGCAGTTCTCTCGCAAGTCGGACAAAATCCAGCACACTGAGCGTTTCAGCACGCCGCATCGGATTAATATCGCATACCTCCAGCGCTTCCAGCGCGCCAGGGACCGATTTCAAGCTTTGCCGCAGCATCTTGCGGCGTTGACCAAAAGCTGCGGCGGTGAGGCTTTGGATGATATCAGAACGCACGCCGTTGGGGGCTTCATCGGGAATGACATGCACTACTGCCGACATCACCTTTGGCGGTGGTGTGAACGCACTGCGATGCACTTTCATCGCCAGTTTAGCAGTACTTCTCCACTGGGCCAGAACCGCTAGGCGTCCATAGGCACCGGTGTTCGGCTGGGCGACGATCCGCTCTGCGACTTCGCGCTGAAACATCAATGTCAGTGTTTGCCAGAGTGGCGGCCAGTCTTCGCCCGATAGCCAGTCAACCAGCAGCGCCGTGCCGACATTATAGGGCAGATTGGCAACGATATGACAGGGACCATCGCTCAACTGATCGAGGGGCAGGGCGGTGGCATCGCCCTCTATTACAGTAAGCCGACCGGCAAAGGAGTCGGATAGCTCCGCCAATGCCGGAAGACAGCGCGAATCCCGTTCCACAGCGGTTACCCGAGCTCCAGTGCGCAGCAAGGCACGCGTCAGACCACCCGGACCGGGACCAATTTCAATCACATGCGCATCGGCCAGATCGCCGGGTATGGCGGCGATCCTGTCCAGCAATTGCTCATCAAGCAGGAAATTCTGACCCAGCGCCTTGCTGGCCGACAGCCCGTGGCGCGCAATGACCTCTCTGATCGGCGGGAGTGCGGGGTCTGCGCTACTCGCCATACAGATCGCGATGATGGCGCGCTGTCATCGCCATTTTGATTGCAGCGATCATGGACGTTGGGTTGGCAATGCCTTGCCCGGCAATATTGAAGGCGGTGCCATGGTCTGGCGAGGTACGGATGATCGGCAGGCCAAGCGTCATATTGACGCCATCATCAAAATGCAGCGCCTTGATGGGGATCAGCGCCTGATCATGATATTGGCAGAGCGCAACGTCGTAATTCTCTCTGGCTGCCGCATGGAACATGGTGTCGGCCGACAATGGCCCGACAATGTTCAGTCCTTCTTCTCTCAGTTCGGCGATGGCGGGAGCAATGATATCCTGTTCCTCATTGCCAAGTCGGCCATTCTCTCCAGCATGCGGATTGAGCCCGGCAACAGCAATACGTGGATTCTCAAGACCAAAATTGCGGTGCATGCCCTTGGCAGCCGTCCGTGCACGAGCTTTGATCAGTTCCGCTGTCAATCGCGATGGGACTTCGGATACAGGAATATGCACCGTGATGGGCACCACCCTGAGGCTCGGCCCGGCCAGCATCATCACGGCATTCTCTTTGGCCACCCCGCAGCGTTCGGCGATAAATTCGGTCTGACCCGGATGGGTAAAGCCTACTTTCTGTAGCTGATCCTTAGAAACCGGCCCGGTGATGATACCCGCCACGCCATTGGTGCGTGCCAGACCGACACCAAGCTCCAACGCCTGCAAAGCACATTGCGCACCGGTTGTATCGGGCTGTCCGGCAACAACCTCGCTGCAATCCTGTACGTTGAGCACCGGCAGAGCGCGGTCAAAGCATGCGGTGGCTTCTTCTGGATTGGAGATACGCTCGACCAGAAGGTTGGGCAGGCTTTCAAAGGCGCAGCTGCAACCGATGGCAAAAAAGGGTGCCAACTGATGCTCTTTGCGCGCCAGCCAGCTTTTACCAATGATTTCCGGCCCGATGCCAGCCGGATCGCCTGATGATATTGCGTAAACGGCTGGTGTCATAAACCCGGTCAGTTATACTCAATCACGGCATCACGGCGCAGATCGCGCAGATAAATCTGTGCGCGTTTATTTACCCGCTCGTCCTCAATGGTCCGCATCATTTCGTCGGCTGAAGGACCAGTTGCGACCTTGGGATCGTCACGTCCGCAAAGCACCAGAACCCGAACGCCATCCTTAACTGAACCAAATGGCGGAGTCGCCTCGCCAACTGAGAGGTTAAGTAGTGTTTGTTGCAAAGGACCAGGAAGATCACGGACTCGTACATTGTCATTGTCGACAATTGTGGCACCGACTTGTTGTGCTGCGCGTTCCGCATCGCCACAACCTCGTATCGCTTTTGCCGCATTAGCAAATGCCGCTGCTCGATTAGTGGCATCGCCTTCGTCTATTCCTTGCGGAAACTGAATGGCAAGTTGCTTAAGGCTAAGTCTGGCATCGCGTGGATCCGCGCTTAGGATCTGGCGCTTGTCGATCAGATAAACGATAGAAAACCCGCCTGGAATCTCAATTGGGCCCGCAAGCTGACCGACCGACATGGTGCGAGCGGCTTCGGCTAGCTCATTGGGTAGAAACTGCAATTTGACCCAGCCCAGATCGCCGCCGCTAGCCGCCGTGGTAGCCTCGGACCATTGTCGAGCATAGGCGGCAAAACTTCCCCCCTGCTGCAATTGCTGCATGATTCTGCGGCCATTTTGAAAAATCTCATTCGCGTTGTTCGGTGTTGCTGAAAGATAAATCTCGCCCAGGCGGTACTCCTCCGTACCTTTGTCAGCTTCAAGTCTTTTCAGAATCGACTGAACCTCTTCTTCCGAGACATTGATAAATGGCTGCACATTGCGCCCTAACAACCGTTGCCAAGCAAGCTCGCCCATGATTTGACGCTTCAGGCTGTAAGGTGATGATCCGTTCTTGCGGAGAAAACCATCCATCTCAGCCGGGTCAATACGGAAGTTTCCTTGAGCTACGCTTTGATAGGTTCGGTTTATATCCGCTTGCTGTATCACAATGTCATTCGCTGCGGCTTCCTGAATCTGAAGTGTTTCGTCGATCAGGTTACGAAGGACCTCCAGCCTCAAGCTCTTGAGTTGTTCATCGCTGGGGGTTTTGCCGCCGCTTGCGGCGACGATTAACGCTAGCCGCTGATCAATATCAGTACCGGTAATAATCTCCCCGTTAACGATAGCCGTTGCCCGCCGCATATTTGGGTCATTACTACCAAAAACTGTTAGTTTTTCGGGCAGATTGAGCTCAGTCGACGGGACTTCGCTATCATTGACTGTCTGGGCCAAAGCTGTAGCCGTGAGCAGGGCGAAGGTCATTCCGGCAGCTAAGCCCTTCAGTGTCTTTCTAAATGCCTTGATTGGTTGATTCATCGTCATCTTTACAGTGTTAAAAAAGGGGAATGCTTGCATTCAAAAATGCCATGTCCTCAATGGCTAGCCATAACTGGCTGAATATACGCTGAGTAGAATTGGGAGGCTGAATAGACAATAGCGTAGACAATGCCAAGTCGGTTGACGACACAAGCCAATCAAATTCCAAGGTTGCGCAATCGGAAACGCAGCAGGAAGCTGTCGCCGCGCGGGGCATCGCCGATACTGACAAAATCGCGCCGCCAGGTCAGTCCGAGCGAGATACAGTCATCATCATAGGCAATGCCGAGACGGGTGCGCAGCGGTTCAAACCCGTCAGAAAAGTTGGTTGGGTCTTCCTGCGCGTCCGTCAGATCGAAAATGCCAGAGCCAAAGACTGACCAATATTGATCAAGCTGCACACGACCAGCGACACGCAGCTCCTCGCGATCCTGCAAATCCTCGATTTCCTCGCCGATATCGCGGTTCAGGCGCAGATAACCGACCTGAAAATAGGTGCGTCGTGAACCTATTGTGGCGTCAATCTCGTTGCGGCGCAGCGACAAATTGCCCTTGTCGAGCCGATAGCGGTGACTGAACTTCACGATATCGCGAAAGCGCACATCGGTGCGACCGGTAATGTCCGAGGTCTGCTCAGCAAGGCCGGTGCCTTCCGGGATAACATCGCTCTTGTTGTTGAAGCGATAGCTCTGGCCGATATTGGCGTCTATTCTGAGACCGGGGCGCTGCAGATTCCAGTCGAGGCCATAAACGACGCGCAAACCATCCTCGACCCGGTCAAAACCGGGCAGGCGGTTAAGCGCAAACAGGTTGCTCGCCTCCAGCTCAATCGCGCGGGCATCCTCATTGGGGATATCGTCATTCTGCCCCGGTGTGGTGGCAACCAGTTGCACACGCGGCGTCAGCGTCTGTGTGCCGCCAAAGGCTTTGCCGACAAAGGGCCATTGAAAATCCGCTGCGACAGAGCCGATCGCGCGCGCCTGAAAGCCCTCGGTACCACGATAGACGAGTGTCTGCGTCAGCGCATTCTCATCGCTGTTATAGACATCACCACGGCCATAAGCGGTCAGGGTGACCAGCTGTCCGCCAGGCGTCACCCGGCGCAAATCCCATTGTGCCGATGCAAAGGCGCGCTGCGTATCCTGTCCTTCGGTTCGCGCAATAGCGAGGGAATTGACCCGAAACTCAAACTGGCCGCCAGCAACCGGATCGTCCATACGCTGACGAAAATCGACAATCGGCAGGGCGATGGGAACCTGTCCCTGCGGGTCATCAACGCGCAGAGTCTGCGTCGCCCATCCTTGCAACGAGAAATAGCTGTCACTGTCGATACGTTCAGCGCGAAAAGTCGAGCGCAGCCGGTCGTCACGGCTGATATCATAGCGGCGTAAAAAGGTACGGTCTGTCGCTACCCGGATCGAGGAGGATATATTCCAGTTCTCATCAAGCTGAAAATTGCCAACGCCATCAAAATAGCCGCGAAAATCCTCTTCGGATGACAGCGGTTCGCGCGAACCCACCGGGATACGCGAGCTGGCGGTGGCATAGCCGGTCAGCTGATAGGCGCCTCGTTCGGTCAGCGCGCGATACTCGGTTTGCAGCATCGGCAACACATCGGAAAAGACGTAGGGCGTGACCGTCAGATCGCGATTGGGCGCAAGGGCAAAATAATAGGGCTGGCTATACTCAAGGCCATTGGCCTGGCTGATCCGGCCATTGGGGACGAGCAGGCCGGAGCGATTGCGCTCGTCAATCGGATGGCTGAAACCGGGGAGCGGGATAAGCGGCAGGCCAAAAAGCTCAAGCCGGGCCCCTTCATATCTGACCGTCTTGTCTTCCTCATCATAGGCGACGCGGACAGCCTTGATCTGCCAGCTCGGCGATTTCGGGCAGCCTTCACTGTCCTGCACAGCGCAGGCGGTATAGGCGGCTTCGTTGAGGATGATCTCGCTGCCGTCACGCTGGCCCTGATTGGCGACGATGCGGCCGCCTTCATCCAGCACCAGCAGGATATTCTGGATCACGCCTTCGCGCACGTCTTCGGTCAGGGTAATGTTGTCGCCATAGAGCACCGCGCCCTGTTCATCGATGATACGGACATTGCCATCGGCGGTAACCGCACCGCTTTTGCGATCCCAGATAATCGTTTCGGCGCGCAACAACTGCCCCTTGCGGCGCATTATGACGTCACCGCTGGCGGTCACCACATCGGCTTCGCTGTCATAGCTTATGGTATCGGCAGAGAACTCGACCTCGCGCTCATTATCAGACGCTTCAGGAGAGCTTTGCTCACTCGTCTCTTCCGGCAATCCTGCTTCAGCATTGGTCTGTTGCTCCGCTATTTCCTGTGCTGCAGCAGTTGCAGGCAGAATCAGGGCAGACCAGGCCAACAGACTCGTGCCCGCGCACCAATATGCACTCCGCAAACGCGCATAATCGGCGCGACAGCGATGTTTCTTGCGTCTCGTCCCGGACAATGGGTTCACCTCTTCTGCGCCGGTCTTTTGCACAAAGGCGGCAAAAGGCAAAGTGAGAAAGACGAACTTCCCCGGAAATATGATCCAATGATTGACCCTGATGCATGAAGACGCTTTAAGCCGGGGCATTGCATTTCTATATGACTGGCGAAGCGCTCAGCGCTCTTCGGTTCAAAATCCATTTTCAGGAGTATCCCCATGCAGATCAGTTTTTCCGATAGTCATTCCGCAGACGCCCTGCGTTGCTATTGCGTGGGATCGGATGATCTGAAGACGGCATCACTTCCGGTGGATGGCCATGTGGTGGAGGCCGCACGCGGCGCACGCTTCCGCGGCCGCGCAGGCGATGTTTTTGAGACTTTTGTTGCGGGCGATGGCGCGCCGCTGCGCGTTGTTCTGATCGGTATCGGCGACAAGACCGCTGGCGCGCGCGATCTGGAGAAAGCCGGTGCGGCGCTCACCGCACGCTATCTCACCTCCGGGGTGACGGCGGCGCATATCGATCTGGCAGCATCGCCATCATCGCTGTCGGCTGAAAACACCTCCAGCCTGCTGACTGGTATATTGCTGCGTAGCTGGCGCTTTGACCGCTATCGTACCACCATGGCGGCGGATGCCAAACCAACTTTGGAAACGCTCACTGTTTCGGACGCGGCTGAGGGCACTGAAAGCCATTGGGAACAGGCCAAGGCGATAGCCGAGGGCGTTTTCCTCACCCGTGAGTTGGTCGCACAACCGGCCAATGTGCTTTACCCTGAGAGCTTTGTTGAGCGTTGCGAGCATCTGAAAGAGTTGGGCGTGGAAATCCGTGTGCTTGACGATGCCGAGATGAAAGAACTCGGCATGGGCGCGCTTTTGGGCGTGGCGCAGGGATCAACACGTCCGGCACGCATATTGGCGATGCGTTGGGATGGCACTGATGGTGCGGATAAGACACCGGTCGCTTTTGTCGGCAAAGGCGTGACCTTTGATACAGGTGGCATTTCGATCAAGCCTGCTGCCGGTATGGAAGATATGAAATGGGATATGGGCGGTGCCGGTGCGGTTGCCGGTGCGATGAAGGCGCTCGCTGGGCGCAAGGCCAAGGCGCATGTTATCGGCATTTGCGGGCTGGTAGAAAATATGCCCGATGGCAATGCCCAGCGCCCGGGCGATGTCGTCACCAGCATGTCAGGCCAGACCATCGAAGTGATCAACACCGATGCCGAGGGTCGGTTGGTGTTGTGCGATGCGCTGCACTGGTGCCAGGAAACCTACAAGCCGGAATATGTCATTGACCTTGCAACGCTGACCGGTGCGATCATTATTTCGCTCGGCCATGAATATTGCGGCATGTTCAGCAATGATGACGGGCTGGTCGATATGCTCAATGGCGCAGCGGACGCTTCGGGTGACCAGGTCTGGCGCTTCCCGCTCGGCAAGCCTTATGACAAGCTGATTGACTCCCCGATTGCCGATATCAAAAATGTTGGGCCGCGCGGTGCCGGTTCGATTACTGCCGCGCAATTCCTGCAGCGCTTTATTCAAGATGGCGTCAAATGGGCGCATCTGGATATCGCCGGTATGGCTTGGGCCGACAAGCCGGGTGCCGTCTGGGACAAGGGCGCGACCGGCTATGGCGTGCGTCTGCTTGACCGACTGGTCGCCGAGAATTTCGAGCAGAAATAGACGGTCTGGTTATTCTCTCATATCCCGCGCAAGCGGGAGCAAGGCTGTATTAGTGCACACAAAGCCAAAAAGGCACTAAGACGCTGCTTTAACTGGCTTGGCTTTTTGTGTCTTAGTGGCTTTGTGTGCACTAAAGGCATGTTTGCCGCTCGCGCGGGGTTGGATATGGTAGGAATACGGCAAGTGACAGACTTACAGCCTGACAAGCTAATCTAGGGATGCGGGTCGATTTCTACCAACTGACCCGCGATCCCGTCGCGCATCTGTTGCCCGATCTGGCTGAGCGGACGCTGGCGGGTGACAAGCGCATGGCCATCCTTGCCGATGATGCGTTGCTGATCGATGCGATCTCCGAAGCGCTTTGGACCAGAAAGCCAGAGAGTTTTCTGGCGCATGGCGTTGCCGGAGAAGAGCAGGAAGCCGATCAGCCGATCTTGCTGATGCGCGCCCTTGCTGATGGCGACATGCCGCCGAACAAGGCCGGCTTCCTCGCCATTGCCGATGGTCAGTGGCGCGACCATTGCGATCAGTTTGAGCGGATATTCTTCCCCTTTGAACCCGGTCATATCGATGCCGCGCGTTCTGCATGGAAGTCGCTGAAAGACAGGGAAGGTGTCACCCGGCATTATTGGAAACAGGATGGTCGCCGCTGGGTGGAGCAGGGGTAAGGCCTCGCCCTTATCCAATGTAAATTATCAGCGAGATTGTGGCGCGCAAGCACAATTGCGCTTATGCCTATGCAAAACCTATCAGCATCTATGGAGCGGAAGCATGAAGAGACTGGCCATTTTGAGCAGCGCATTGTTGGTAACGGCCTGTGGCGGCGGTGGCGGTGAAGGCAGCAGTGGCGATGAAATCACCCTGCGCGATGGCGATGCCGAAATGACTGTCAACAGTGATAGTGGCGATCTCAGTCTCAATGTCGAGACCAAGGGGGGCAGCTTCACCGCCAAGACGGATAATGATAATACCGAGGATACACCCTATGGGCTGAAGCTCGCATCCGATGCCGAAGTCATGACCAATATGAAGATGGAAGATGAGGGGCATATGGCGTCCCATACGGTGATTTATACCACCAGCCAGTCCGCCGATGACATGATGGGCACCTATCGTGCGGAAGCAGAATCGGCAGGGTTTTCTGTGACCCAGAGCGGTTCGATGGATAAAGCCAGCATCCTTTCTGCCAAGCGCGGCGAAAAAGAGCAATTGCGGGTTGTCGCGTCGCCTGATGGCAGCGGCAAAACCACGGTGAATCTGACCGCCAATATCACGGAATAACAGGCTATCGGCCATTGCGAGACAATCGCCCTTGCAAGGCGGCTATAGCGCAGCTAAAGGCGCGCCAAACATAATATGCCGTTAATTTGCAGGAGTTCTCCCCCATGGCCGTTACCCGTACATTCTCGATCATCAAGCCTGATGCCACCCGCCGCAACCTTACCGGTGCGGTTACCCAGAAGCTGGAAGAGGCTGGTCTGCGCGTCGTCGCTTCCAAGCGCATCCACATGACCCGCGATCAGGCGGAAGGCTTTTATGCCGTGCACAAGGAACGCCCGTTTTACGGTGAACTGTGCGACTTTATGACCAGCGGCCCGGTTGTGGTGCAGGTTCTGGAAGGTGAAGATGCCGTGAAGCGCAACCGCGACATCATGGGCGCCACCAACCCGGCAGATGCTGCCGAAGGCACCATCCGCAAGGAATTCGCCGAGAGCATCGAAGCCAATTCGGTACATGGCTCAGACAGCGACGAAAACGCGAAGATCGAGATCGATTTCTTCTTCAGCGCAGACGAGATTGTTGGCTAAGCATTAAGCCAGATATGATTTCAGAAAAGCCGCCAGAGCGATCCGGCGGCTTTTTTATGCGACGTTAGAAGCCACTGATGAGCATATCGATGGCGTCAATGATTTCAGTATGGTGCTCGGCCAATGAGTCTATCGGAGTAGCTAACTCCGATGCCCGAACAGTCGCTGCCAATTGAGGATAAAAAACAAGGTCTTTATCCTGCACCTTGAATACAGGGTTGAGTCTCGGTGTCGGCCTTCTCGAATTTGTTGGCGGCAGCAATGGTATAATGAAACGGGTTGCGTAGTGGTCAAGCAGGTCAGATTGGTAGTTGACGACCATGGTACCGCTGGAGCGCAGTTCATAGACGTCAAAGCGCGCCATTAGAATTGGCGATGCTCTTCCAAAGGCAGTCCGTTTTCAGCAATCCACTCGTTAAATGCATCAATTGCCTCGCGGTTTTCTTCTAACCACTGCTCCCCTTTGGCTTTTGCGATTTCTGAGCGCAATCCATTCTCACAAGCCTGCGACACGTTGATTCCGAGTTGCTTCGCTTCATCCACAGCTACTGGATCGAGCGTTATATTGGTGGCTTTGCGCGGCGTTGAATGTTTCATGCGCATAATATATGCGCATTACCTCGAGTTGTCAAAACTCCTCCGCTGCATCCATCAGCTTGGTGAGGCTTTTCGGTGCGACGCTGCGCCAGCTGCGTTCCAGCCATTGGCGGACATGGTCCCAGTCGACGCCTTGGCGATCAAGGCGATAGCCTATCCAGCCTGAAGCGCCATAATAGGCGGGCTTGTGGTAGATTTCGGGTTCCTGGTCGATCAGCGTCATCATCTCGTCGGGGCCGCTGCATTTGACCAACAGGGCAACGCGGTCCTCGCCATGATGATTGACTGAGAGATAGGCGAAAAACTTGCCCGATTTCTCGCTGCCGACGCGCCATCCGGGCGCGCCATGGCTTTCGCGGGCATGGGTGCTGGGCAAAGAGAGCGCAATGCCGTCGACCTTTTGCTGTATCCAGTCCGGGTCATTTTCGCGTGCGATATAGTCTGAAAGGGTGCGGGCGTATAGCTGATATTCCGCGATTTTTACCCGCTCAGTCAGGCTATGCACGTCATCATCGGGCAGGATCGCCACCGGCGTCTGGTCCAGCACCGGGCCGTCATCCAGTTCCGGCGTCACCAGATGCACCGAACAGCCGCCATGGCTGTCACCCGCATCAATTGCGCGCTGATGGGTGTCGAGGCCCTTATATTTGGGCAAAAGCGAGGGATGGATATTGACCATCCGCTCGGCCCATTTGCTGACGAACTCATCGCTTAAAATCCGCATATAGCCTGCCAGAGCGACATAATCGGCCTTCGCTTCGGTGAGCGCTGCGTGCATGGTCGTATCATGTTCTTCGCGCGACAAGCCTTTATGCGCATGACTAAAGGTAGCGACGCCTTCTGCTTCAGCCAATTTCAAGCCCTGCGCATCAGGATTATTGCTGGCAACCAGCACTACCTCATAGGGGCAATCAGGATCGCGTGAGGCATAAAGCAGCGCGGCCATATTGGTGCCGACACCCGAGATCATGATAGCCAAGCGCGCTTTAGCCATTATGCGTTGCCGTCCAATCATCTCGCGCCGCCCAGCATCCGGCTGGTCCGGAAACGGTGCAACCTTTTTCGCCCGCGTCGATGCGACCAATATCATGCACAGTTTCGCCCGACGCGCTTAGCTGCTCGGAAATCTCCTCCGCCTGATCCGGGGCAACAATCACCGCCATGCCGATGCCGCAGTTGAATGTGTGTGCCATTTCTTCCGGTTCGATATTCCCCTCGGCCTGCAGGAAAGCCATTAGCCGCGGCTGGCTCCAACTGGTTGCATCGATCTTCGCATGACAGCCATCGGGCAAAACACGCGGGATGTTCTCCAGCAATCCGCCGCCGGTAATATGCGCCAGACCCTTGATCTGGCCAGCGCGCAGCAGCGGCAAAAGTGCAGCGACATAAATGCGGGTTGGTGCCATCAGGGCATCGATCAACAGTTGCTCATGATCAAAAAGCGCAGGGCGGGTGAGTTTCCAACCCTTATCCTCGGCGAGTCTGCGCACCAGCGAAAAGCCGTTGGAATGGACACCAGACGATTCCAGCCCCAGAATCACATCGCCGGGGGCTATCGCGGAGCCGTCAATCAGAGCACCGCGCTCTGCTGCGCCGACGCAGAAACCCGCAAGATCATAGTCACCCGGCTGGTACATCCCCGGCATTTCCGCCGTTTCGCCACCGATCAGCGCGCATCCGGCAAGTTTGCAGGCACCGGCGATGCTCGCCACCACCCGCTCTGCCACCGCATTGTCCAGCTTGGCCGAGGCAAAATAATCGAGGAAGAACAGCGGTTCCGCGCCTTGCACAATCAGGTCATTAACGCACATCGCCACCAGATCCTGGCCGATGCCATCATGGCGGTCGTGGCTGATCGCCAGCTTGACCTTGGTGCCAACGCCATCATTGGCCGCGACCAGTATCGGATCGGTAAAGCCTGCGGCTTTGAGATCAAACAGGCCGCCAAAGCCACCCAGATCGGAATCCGCTCCGGGCCGCGCAGTGGCCTTTGCCAGTGGCGCAATCGCTTTGACCAAAGCATTGCCATCGGCAATTGACACGCCGGCATCGGCATAGCTGTACTGATCGGGCTTGCTCTGACCCGAAGGCGTTTTTTCCGCGGGGATTTGATCCGGATTGCTATTGCTGTTCATGCTTTCAGCGCCTAACGCTTTCGCATGATGATTTCCATTATATTCCGCTTGGCTGCGGATGGGTCGGACTAAGCCGGAACTGCGCAACAATGACATTATCACGATCCCATATGGCTTTGCTGGCGTTCGGGTTGCTGGGACTTCTCGCTCTGTTCGGCTGGAACAGCCTTGGCCTGACCCAGATTGATGCCGAGCGCGGCATTGCTCCGATCAATAGCAGCGGTGATTTTGAAGTTGGCGGCATTACCGTCAACGTGACCGGCAACAATGCGGCAGATGCCCGCCAAAAGGGGTGGCGCGAGGCGCAGCGTAAAGGCTGGCAGGCCTTGTGGAAACAATCCAATCGTGGCGGAAGTGCGCCCGGGCTAAGCGATTCGGCGCTCAATTCCATCGTGTCGGGTATTGTGGTTGAGCGCGAGCAGATTGGTCCGCGCCGTTATATCGCGACGCTGGGGATCATGTTCGATCGTGCCCGTGCCGGCTCGATCCTCGGAGTAAGCAGCGCCCGGGTACGCTCGGCACCCATGCTGCTCGTACCGGTGATGATCAGCGGCGGCAGCGAACAGGTGTTTGAATATCGCACCCCCTGGCAACGCGCCTGGGCAACATTCCGCACATCGGAAAGTTCCATCGATTATGTCCGCCCCAGCGGTGCGGGCAGCGATTCGCTGTTGTTGACAGCGGGGCAGACGGGACGGCGCGATCGCAATTGGTGGCGGCTGATCCTTGACCAATTTGGCGCAGCTGATGTGTTGATCCCGGTTGTGCGATTGGAGCGGCAATATCCCGGCGGGCCGGTCAAAGGCTATTTCACTGCTTTCTTCGGCCCTGATCGTCGCAAATTGGGCAGTTTTGAGCTGCGCGCCGACAATAGCGATGGCTTGGATGAGATGATGCGCGAAGGGGTTGAGCGCATGGACTCTCTGTTCGTGGCGGCGCTTTCTCGCGGTGCGCTGCGACCTGACACCTCGCTGATTATCGACAGTGTTGAGGAAGACCCGCTTGAGGACGAATTGGAAGAACTCGAAGAGGAATTTGAGGATAGCGGTCCGGTTATAGATGAACCCGCTGCGCCCGATCCGGTCGCGACGGTCAACAGCTTCTCGGTGCAATATTCCAGCCCTGATGCCGCTGCGGTGAATGCTGCAGAATCGGCAGTACGTGGCGTAGCGGGCGTCAGCAGCGCCAGCACCTCCAGCCTGGCATTGGGTGGCACATCGGTCATGTCGGTGCAGTTTAACGGCGATGCGGCGCAGTTGCGTGCGGGGCTTGAAGCGCGCGGATGGCGGGTGCAGCAATCCGGAAACACTCTACGGATATCGCGATAAGGGCTGCGTGGTGATGAGCCAGATCGCCTTGCCCCTGACATCGCGGCCATCCAGCACCGACTATCTGGTGACCGAGGCCAATGCCGAGGTTGCTCACCAGCTGAAAAACTGGGCGCATTGGCCGTATAAGGGCGCGGTGCTGTTCGGCTCACAGGCTTCGGGCAAGACCAGCATGGGGCAGGTTTTTGCACGGGATTCTAAAGGCATATTGGTAGATGATGCGCACCTGATTGAGCCCGCAGAAATATTCCACAAATGGAATCAGGCGCAGCAGGAATCACGGCCGATCCTGATCATCTTTCCCGATACGGTTGCGCTGGATGCCATCGCCTTACCGGATCTCAAATCGCGCCTTGCCGCGTCCCAGCATATCATTATCGGCCAGCCCGATGCGGCGATGATTAGCGCGCTATTTGAGAAGCTGGGTAGGATGCGCGGGATGGATATTACGCCGCGACTGGCGGAATATGCCGCTGCAAGATGCGAACGCAGTTACCAGGCCGTCTCTGATCTGGTAACGGAGTTGGACCGAATAACGCTTGAGCAGCGCAAGCCTGTTACCATGGCAATGATGCGGGATCTGTTTGGGCGCACTAATGATCATGATGACGACGATTCCGATCAGGCAGGAGCAGCATGATGGCGATGTTGGCTGGCGAAGAGAGTGAAGACAGTTTCATCAGTTCCGAGCGGTTTAACAATCGCGAGCTAAGCTGGCTCGGCTTTAACGAGCGGGTGTTGGCCGAGGCGCAAAATCCGGCGCACCCTTTACTGGAGAGGCTGCGTTTCCTCTCCATCTCGGGCAACAACCTCGATGAGTTTTACATGGTCCGCGTTGCCGGTCTGGTGGGGCAGGTGGAGCAGGGGGTTGAGCAGCGCTCGGTAGATGGCCGTACTCCGGTGCAGCAGTTGACGGAAATAGAAGCTAAGACCGCGGAACTATCTGAGGGTCAACAGCGTGTATGGGCCGAGCTGCAAACCATGCTGGTCGATCAGGGTATTGCTATCAAGACCGTGGCCGATCTGGAGCCGGATAATATCAAATGGCTGCGCGAGCATTTTCTTGATCAGATTTTTCCGGTGCTGACGCCCCAGGCGCTCGACCCGGCGCACCCTTTTCCGTTCATCCCGAACAAGGGTCTCAGTCTGATCTTTGATCTGCAGCGAGCAGTCGACAAGCATCATGTGCGCGAGCTCATCATGCTGCCGCCGACCATGTCAGGCTTTATTCGTATCCCTGGTAAAGATGCGATCTATGTCGCGCTGGAAGAGGTTTTGCGCGGTTTCGCAGATACCTTGTTTCCCGGATATAAGGTGCTGAATTCGGGTCTGTTCCGTATCATCCGCGATAGCGATATCGAGGTCGAGGAAGAGGCAGAAGACCTTGTCCGCTATTTCCGCAGCGCGATCAAGCGTCGCCGCCGGGGACAGGTGATCCGACTGGAGATTTCATCTGACCTTGATGCGGAAACCATCGGTTTGCTGGAAGAGCAACTTCTGCCTGACGGTGCGCTAAAGTCGGTTGTCAGCGGCATAATAGACATTGGCGGTCTGTCAGAGATTGTCGATGAGGATCGGCCTGACCTTAAATTTACGGCCTATACGCCGCGTTTTCCCGAGCGGATTCGTGAGCATGGAGGCGACTGCTTCGCGGCGATCCGCAGCAAGGATATTGTTATCCACCACCCTTATGAGAGCTTTGAGGTGGTGATTGCCTTTCTGCAACAGGCGGCGCGTGATCCCGATGTTATTGCGATCAAGCAGACGCTTTATCGCGCCGGCAAACAGTCTGCGGTTATCCGGGCGCTGATTGATGCGGCAGAAGCGGGTAAATCGGTCACGGCGGTTGTCGAGCTCAAAGCGCGTTTTGATGAGGAGCAGAATCTGCTCTGGGCCAGCGCTCTGGAGCGCGCCGGTGTGCAGGTCGTCTATGGCTTTATCGAGTGGAAGACGCATGCCAAAATTTCGATGGTCGTGCGCCGCGAACCCGAGGGTTATAAGACCTATTGCCACTTTGGCACCGGCAATTATCACCCGATCACCGCCAAGATTTATACCGATTTGAGCTTCTTCACTGCCGATCCGCGCGCCGGGCGCGATGCGGCGCAGCTATTCAACTATATCACCGGCTATGTCGAACCCAAGCAGTTGGAACTGCTCACCATGTCGCCGCGCGATATGCGCAATCGACTGATGGAATTGATCGATGTCGAGATTGAACATGTGCGCAAAGGCAAACCCGGCGCAATATGGGCCAAGATGAACTCGCTGGTCGATCCGGCGATTATCGAGAAGCTCTACACTGCAAGCAATGCCGGGGTGCAGATTGACCTCATCATTCGCGGAATTTGCTGTCTGAAGCCGCAGGTGCCGGGCATGTCGGACAATATTCGGGTTAAATCGGTGATTGGCCGATTCCTCGAGCATAGCCGTATCTGGGCCTTTGGCAGCGGGGACTATCTGCCCAATGATGATGCACAGGTCTTCATCAGCTCAGCCGACTGGATGCCGCGCAATTTTGACCGGCGGGTGGAATATATGCTGCCGATTGAGAACCCGACGGTGCACGAACAGGTGCTCGAACAGGTGATGCTCGCCAATCTGCTCGACAATGAGCAAAGCTGGGAATTGAATGCCGAGGGCGAATATATCCGCGTCGAGCCAAGTGATAAGCCTTTCAATCTGCACCATTATTTTATGACCAACCCGTCGCTCTCCGGTCGTGGGGCTGCGCTAAAGAACAGCGATGAGGTGCCTGATCTGACGCTGAGACAGCCGGTAAGGCGACAGAGTTAAAGGTCTGACGATTGCTGTTTCGCGCCAAAAGAAAGCCCAAGGTCGTCCGCAGCCATAGTGTTGCGGTGATCGATATTGGCTCCAACTCCATCCGCCTCGTGGTATTTGCTGGACCGCGCCGCAATCCGGCGCTGATCTTCAATGAAAAGGTTATGGCCGGGCTAGGCAGCGAGATTAATGACACCGGCAAGCTGGCGCCCGAGGGCGTTGAGCGGGCTTTGCGGGCGATCAAGCGGTTTCGCGAGCTAATTGCCGGATGGGATGTGAATGAGACGATCTGCGTGGCTACCGCTGCGGTGCGCGATGCCAGTAACGGCGCGGACTTTGCCGCCGAAGTTACGGCGCTGGGCTTTGATGTCCGGGTGCTGAGCGGCGCGGAAGAGGCACAAATGGCCGCCTATGGCGTGCTATCAGCAATTCCCGATGCCGATGGCATTGTCGGCGATCTGGGTGGGGGCAGTCTCGAACTGGCCGAGGTGAATGATCATCGCATCGATGATAGCCTGTCACTGCCCATTGGCGTGTTGCGCAGCAAGGCTATCAGCGAGAAAGGCCAGAAAGCGCTGAGCCGACATGTTGGCGATCTGGTTACCGATGCCGATTGGGCCGGGCGCTGCAAGGGCCGCGCGCTCTATATTGTCGGCGGTTCGTGGCGGGCGCTGGCGCGTGTCGATATGTTCGATCAGGGCTATCCGCTGCCGGTGTTTCACAATTATGCGATTCCGGTCGAGCGCATTGCGCCGCTAACCAAGCGTATATTGGACAGCTCGCGCGATGACCTGCGCGCCGTGCCGCGTCTGGCCTCATCACGCATCGCCAATCTGGGGACGGCGGCGCAGATGCTGCAGGCCGCCTGTGAGGTTTTACAACCGGCGCATATCATTGTGTCGGCTTATGGCTTGCGCGAAGGGCTGATCTACAGCGCCATGCCAGAGGACATACGGACGGTCGATCCTCTGCTCGATTCCACCCGGCGTTTTGGCCGTTACCAGTCGCGTTTCGGGCAGGATGGGCAAAAGCTGTTTGACTGGCTCAAGCCTGCCTTTCCTGATCTTTCTGACGAAGAAGCGCGCCTGTTTCTCGCTGCTTGCCATCTCGCCGATATTGGCTGGCAGGCCAATCCCGATTTCCGCTCGGAGCGAGCATTAGAGATCGCGCTGCATGGCAATTGGGTTGGCGTTGATGGCGCGGGCAGGGCGATGCTGGCCCAGGCCCTGTTCACCAATTTTGGTGGTGGTGTCGAAGCGTTTACCGCTGACGAGCGGCTGTGCAGCATTGAAGCGCTGGAGCGCGCCGCGGGTTGGGGGCTAGCGATCCGTTTGGGGCAACGCTTTAGCGGCGGTCATGATAATCTGTTGCAGAACAGCCATTTACAGCGCGATGATAAGGGGCTTTCGATCATTGTTGCCGGCGAGGAAGATAGCCTGATTGGTGAGGGGGTTGAGCGTCGCTTGGCGAAACTTTCAGCCTATTTGGGCGTTGACCATTCAGCTGCCTGACAAGGAATTGTTGTAAAATAGTGGTAATCTTCGGATGCCGTATCTATTATTCACAGAAGTGTCAGGGCTTTGACCCGTTGCCAATGGAGGGGCGTTTTATGTTTCGCGCTCTGAATGAGTATCTTGAATCCATCGCCTCGCGCGATCCTGCGCCGCGTTCCAGATGGGAAATCTTGACCTATCCCGGGCTTTGGGCGGTCGGATTTTATCGCATTTCGCACTGGCTGTTCCGCGGCAATCTGTTCTTCCTCGCCCGGTTGATCAATCATATTGGCCGCATGCTGACCGCGATTGATATCCATCCCGGCGCGACCATCGGCAAAAATCTGTTTATTGATCATGGCTTTACCGTGATTGGCGAGACGGCGGAAATTGGCGATGATGTGACCATTTATCAATGCGTGACACTCGGCGGTACCAATCCGACCAATGGCCAGGGCGGCAAGCGTCACCCAACCATCGCTGACGGTGCCATTCTTGGCTCGGGCGCGCAGATATTGGGTCCGATCACCGTTGGCGCGAGGGCGCGTGTCGGTGCCAATGCAGTGGTGACCAAGGATGTGCCTGAAGGTGCAACTATGGTGGGCGTCCGGGCGCGGCAGGTGCCGGTTGACGCCGATGACTATCAGAAAGATTTTATGCCCTATGGCACGCCGTGCAGCGAGGTCTATGATCCGGCGACGCAGAAGCTGGAAATCCTGCAATGCGAGATCGAGCAGCTGCAAAAACGTTTGGCACAGCTGATGGATCAGCGCGATGTCAAAGGCAAAAATAAGCGCGCATTGCCCGAAGTCGCCGAAGCGCCCTGTCAGGCTGAAGGGGATCTGTTTGACGAATCTCCTGAGACTGGCTCGGATCAGAAATCGGCCTGATGTGCGCTGGTAGTTCTGAATGACAGCATCGCATAACGGTTCGCATTCCAATATCGCGGTTCTCCCGCTTTCGGGCAAACAGCCGCATCAGACGGTGTTCCATCGCGAAGAGCTGAACGCTATTCTCAATATCTATGGCCGTATGGTCGCTGCGGGACAGTGGCGTGATTATGCCATTGAGTTCGGTCGCGACACCGCGATTTTCGCTGCCTTTCGCCATGCCTCACAACGGCCGGAAATCCGCATCGAGAAATGCCCCGCGCAACAGCGCAGACAGGGCCAATGGTTGCTGCGTGGCGAGGCCGGGCAGGTGCTCAAGCGTGGGCATGACCTTAGCAATGTGCTCGCGCCAGTGGAGCGGCGGTTGATCAAGGTCGTGGAGGAGTAGAAACAGAAAGCCCCTCCTCTTCAGAGGAGGGGTTGGGGTGGTGGCGAGGCGAAGCCGAGCTCGAGTCAGCGAATTCTTCACTTGTTGCGGCACCACCCCGCTGCGACTAAATTCGCTGCGCTCATTAAGTCTCACTGCCCCTCCTCTGAAGAGGAGGGGAGGAAATCGTCACTCGCCCTGTAGCGCTTTCATAATCGCCATGGACTGCTCTGAACCCGATTGCGGGACAATCTCGCCGGTGCGATCGGTGATTTTGTCGAATACCGCAGCGACGCCTTCCACTGTGCGCTCGTTTTCAGGCAGCGCAACGCCCGGTGTCATGGTGACATAGGCGGCGTGATAGGCACCGGCACCTGCGCCGATGATCATATTGGTGGGCGCATCTTCCGACACCAGATAAAGCGCAGCAGGCGCGACATTTTCCGGGGTGAAGGCTTTGAAGGCTTCAGGCGGGAAAATGTCTTCGGTCATGCGGGTTCCGGCGACCGGGGCCAGCGTATTGACCTTGATGTTGTACTTTGCGCCTTCGAGATAGAGCGTCTTGGTGAGACCCGCGAGGCCGAGCTTAGCCGCGCCATAATTGGCCTGGCCGAAATTACCGTAGAGACCGGTTGAAGAGGCGGTCATCAGGATGCGGCCATAATTTTGCTCGCGCATCGTTTCCCATACCGCCTTGGTGGCATTGCCCGATCCATTGAGGTGCACATCGACGACAAAGGAAAAGTCTTTCGGCTCCATCTTGGCGAAGCTCTTGTCGCGCAGTACGCCAGCATTATTGATCAGGATATGGACGCCGCCCCATTTTTCCTTGGCCTTGGCGACCATTTCTTCCATCTGCGCATATTCGGTGACGGAGCCGCCATTGGCCATCGCCTCGCCGCCTTCTTTCTCGATTTCCTCGACGACAATCGCAGCAGCATCGGAAGTGCCGGTGCCATCACGCGCGCCGCCCAGGTCATTGACCACAACCTTGGCGCCACGGCGCGCGAGTTCCAGCGCATAGGCGCGGCCCAGGCCACCGCCTGCTCCGGTAACAATGGCAACGCGATCGGCAAAACTGATGGTCATGATAAGGCTCCTCGAAAAATTGGGTTGTGTTCTGAAATTTATGACGCGGGTTTCCAACGCGTCCGAGCCTTTGTCAACCGCGCAATTGCGTCTTTTACTTCGGGAGAGGAGGTGCCGTTACGGCAGGCTTAATGCTTATGCTGTGTTGTAATTTGACTCGCACAAAGACACGAAGGCACAAAGGCGTTCACTCTTGATGCGAGCTCTTCGTTTCTTTGTGCCTTTGTGTGAAATTCAATTGAATATCCGCTTGCGGAGCGCAAGTGGCGGGTGCCCCTCCACCGTCTTTGACGGTCCCCCTCCCCGTAAACGGGGAGGATTTGGTGTCTAGGCAACAGCCTCGGCATCCAGCGCATAGCCGGCGGAACGCACGGTGCGGATGATATCGGCCTCGCCATTGGCATTGATCGCCTTGCGCAGGCGGCGAATATGCACGTCAATGGTGCGGATTTCGATATCGCTTTCATTGCCCCAGACCGCATCGAGCAAGCGCTCGCGCGAGAACACCCAGCCGGGATGCTCAAGAAAATGGCGCAACAGGCGGAATTCGGTGGGACCGAGAGGTATAGTCTTGCCGCCGCGTTTGACCTTATAGCCGACGGTATCCATCTCGATATTGGCATAGGTCAGGGTGCCACCCGCCAGTGCTGGACGCATACGCCGCAGCACGGCGTTGACACGGGCGATCAGCTCGCGCGGACTGAACGGCTTGGTGAGATAATCATCGGCACCGATATCAAGGCCGCGCACCCGGTCCTCTTCCTCGCCGCGCGCCGACATCATGATGATCGGGATGTTCGCGGTGTCATTATTGCGGCGCAAGCGGCGACAAACCTCAATGCCCGAGAGATTGTCGATCATCCAGTCGAGGACGACGATATCGGGCTGCTGCTCGCTGACGATCAGCAAAGCCTCTTCACCATCGGGTGTCTGGCTGATGCGAAAACCCTGCTTCTCGAAATGCCAGGAGATCAATTCCGCCAGTGCCATATCGTCTTCAACCAGGAGAATATGGGGCTTTGACATCTCTCTTCCCTCTTCAATCGTTCATATCGAGCGGATCATTGCCACGATCGCGCTCTATCAGATTATCGCCGGTAATTGAAAAATAGACCATCTCGGCAATATTGGTCGCATGGTCACCAATACGCTCGAGATTCTTGGCGATAAACATGAGGTGGACACCGGCATTCACCTGGCCGGGAACCGCGATCATATGGTCGATCAGGCCGCGGAAAATGGCGCTGTAAAAGTCATCGACCATCTTGTCGCGCTTGCACACCTGGATCGCCAGATCGGCATCACGGCGGGCATAAGAATTCATCGCATCATCAACCAGCTCGATCGCCGCCTGTGACATCGGCACCAGCGCGTCAGCCGCTTCCATCCAGTCATCCGGATCGATGAGCGGCACCCGCTTGGCGATATTCTTGGCATAATCGCCGATACGTTCGATTTTGCTGGAGATCTTGAGCGTCGCAATCAGCACCCGCAAGTCATCGGCCATCGGCGCGCGCAGGGCCATAATCTGCACCACCATGCGGTCAATTTCACGCTCCAGTTCGTCAATATCCTTGTCCTTGACGATCACCGCGCTGGCCATGCTCTGGTCATTGCGCTCCAGCGCTGTCATCGCATCGATAACCGCCTTTTCCGCACGCCCGCCAACATCCGCGACCAGTCCGCGCAGCTCGACCATGTCGGTATCAAAGGCCTTGACCGTATGTTTGGTACTATTGGGCGTCATTAGCGTAGAGCCATATTATCCGTAGCGACCGGTAATATAATCGCGGGTTTTCTCTTCCTTGGGGTTGGTAAACAGTTCCGACGTTTCACCATATTCGACCATATCGCCGAGATGGAAGAATGCCGTGCGCTGCGATACGCGCGCGGCTTGTTGCATATTGTGCGTCACGATGACGATAGCATATTTGCCGCGCAGTTCGTGAATCAGTTCTTCAATCTTGGCAGTGGCGATCGGGTCCAGCGCTGAACAGGGTTCGTCCATCAGGATGACTTCGGGGTCAACCGCAATGGCGCGGGCGATGCAGAGACGCTGCTGCTGACCGCCGGAAAGCGCGGTGCCGCTATCGCCGAGCCGGTCCTTGACCTCGGCCCATAGACCAGCGCGTTGCAGCGATTTTTCGACGATGCGATCAAGTTCGGCCTTGTCGGTGGCGAGCCCATGAATACGCGGGCCATAGGCGATATTGTCATAGATCGACTTGGGGAAGGGATTGGGCTTCTGAAAAACCATGCCAACCCGGGCGCGCAGCTGCACGACGTCCATGGCGCTGTCATAGATGTCTTCGCCATCCAGCGTGATGGTACCGGTAACCCGCGCTGACGGGATGGTATCGTTCATCCGGTTGAGCGTGCGCAGAAAGGTTGATTTGCCACAGCCTGACGGACCGATAAACGCGGTCACATTGTCCATATCGATATCAATATCGACGCCCTTAATCGCTTCCTTCTTGCCATAAAAGACATGGACATCACGGGTCGCCATTTTCATTGGCGTGGTGGTGGCGGTCATATCGGTAGCATGTGTGTTCATGTCTTCAGGTCACCATCGTGTTTCAAAGCGGTTGCGCAGCCAGATCGCCACAGCATTCATCGTCAGCAGGAATAGCAGCAATATAATGATTGCAGCGGAGGTTTTCTCGACAAATCCTTTATTTACTTCATCTGACCACAAATAGATCTGCACTGGCAAAACAGTTGTAGGATCTAAAAAATCGCCAGGTGGCGTAGCCGTGAACGCGCGCATACCGATCATCAGCAGTGGTGCGGTTTCGCCCAGCGCGCGCGCCATGCCAATGATCGTGCCGGTCAAAATACCGGGTATGGCGAGCGGCAGGACATGGTGGAAAATCACCTGAACCTTGCTTGCACCGATACCAAGCGCTGCCTCACGGATAGACGGAGGTACCGACTTTACTGCATTTCGAGCAGCGATAACAATCACCGGGAAGGTCATTAGCGCCAAAGTGAGGCCACCAACCAATGCCGAGGAGCGCGGCAGGTCAATCCATGTCAGAAACACCACCAGACCGAGCAGCCCGAAGATGATCGAAGGGACGGCCGCAAGATTGTTGATCGAAACTTCAATCAGGTCTGTCCAACGATTTTGCGGGGCATATTCTTCGAGGTAGATGGCTGAAAACACACCAATGGGGAAGGCCAAAACAATTGTAATGAACATCGTCATTAGCGAGCCTTTGAGTGCACCCCAAATGCCGACCAGTGCCGGATCGACCCCATCCGAATTGGCCAGGAAGAGAGTGTTGAACACAGTGCGAACATTGCCTTCGTCTTTGACACGTTCAAAGATCGGCTGCAGATCAGCATTGTCATCGCCCTTATTTATGCGGTCAAAAGCGCTGGTTGCGGATAGCCATAATGTCGCATTTTGGGTGATAAGCTGCGGATCATCGCGAAGCTGCTCGCGCACTTCGACCCAGGCATTGCGGGCAAAAATCTTGCGGCCATCCTCGCCATAATTGCTCTCAATCGCCGCATTGGTGATGCCGCGAATATCCAGCGAGGCGAGGGCGGCATTCTGGCCGTTGCCTTCAAGGCTCTCCGGCGAAGCACCGCCGGACAGCGTGGCAAAATCGATAGGCAGGGCGATCTCGGTACGCTGAAAGCCCTTGGCCCCGTTGCTGACCATAACGAACAGCAAGAAGGCGAGGAACAGTGACGACAATATAATCGCCAAAAGGCCAATCGCTTTAAACCGTTTCTCGGCGGCGTAACGCTTGGCCACGCGCTTGCGCATGGCTTCGCTCTTCCAGTCGGTTTGCACCTTATGGCCAGAGGGCGTTGAGGCGGGCATGGCGGCGGTTTCACTCATAGCTTTCCCGATATCTCTTCACGATCTGCAAGGCGACCAGATTGAGCAACAGCGTAACAAAGAACAGCGCCAGACCCAGAGCAAAAGCGGCAAGCGTCATCGGGCCTTCAAAATCTGTGTCTCCAGTAAGTAACTGCACGATCTGCACCGTCACCGTGGTGACGCTCTGGAACGGATTGGCTGTCATATTGGCGGCTAGGCCTGCGGCCATCACCACGATCATCGTTTCGCCAATGGCACGACTGACCGCGAGCAATACGCCGCCGACAACGCCGGGGAGAGCCGCTGGGATCAGCACTTTCTTGATCGTCTCGCTGGGCGTTGCGCCCATGGCAAGTGAACCGTCACGCATGGCGTTGGGAACGGCGGCAATGCTGTCATCCGCCATGGAAGAGACAAAAGGAATAATCATCACGCCCATTACCAGACCGGCTGCGAGGGCGGACTCGATAGACGCATTTTCAATACCCATGCTATTGGCAAATTGTAGTATGGCAGGAGCAACTGTTAAGGCAGCAAAATAGCCATAGACCACTGTCGGGACACCTGCGAGGATTTCCAATATCGGTTTCATCCAGCTGCGCAGGCTGGCTGGGGCATATTGGGTGAGATAGACTGCGCTCATCAGGCCGAAAGGGATGGCCACGATCATGGCGATAATCGCGCCAATAAAGATCGTCCCCCAGAACAGCGGCAATGCGCCAAAGCCGGTGTGATCTTGACCATCAGGGTCCGGTTTAGGATTCCACTCTAGCCCAAAGAGAAAGTCTAAAGGCGAGACCATTGTAAAGAAGCGTATGGTCTCAAAGACTAATGATGCAACGATGCCAATGGTTACTAGGATCGCGATCAGCGAGGCGATCAGCAGCACCATCAGCACCACCCGCTCGACCTGGCTGCGGGCGCGGAAATCGGGGCGTACTTTCAGAAAGGCATAGGCCGCACCTGCAAAACCGAGCAACAATGCCGCCGCGATGCCGATCATCTGATAATAGTTTTCAGCCGAGGCATATATCGGTGCCAGTGTTGCCGCTTCGGGATTAAAGCTTTGCGATGAAGCGTCGCGCGACAGCGCACGCGCTTCCGACAGGACCGAGGCACGGGCAAAAGGGTCTTCGGGGAGGCTCGCCGCCGCCGGATCGGCTAACACCATATTGGTGGTGAGGGCCGGAGAAACGCTGATCCAGATGGAGGCAAAGATGATCACCGGAACCATTGCCCAGAGCGCGACGTACCAGCCATGATAGTTGGGCAGCGAGTTGAAACTCGACTTGCCGGCGAGCACAAAGCGATTGGCCTTGGCCCGGCCAAACAGCCAGCCCAGAACGCCGAGCCCGACAATCAGAAAGAGAAAGGCGAATCCCGCCATTGCTGTTTAGCCCCCTAATCCTGTCGCCATTGATGCGGCAGATACAAAAACATCGCTTACGCCCGACAAACGCTGACGCTTATCCAAGATCCGCCGCCTTGATTGCTGGCAGCGATTCGAGGCGGTCGGAAAGGTCGGTACGCTGATCTTCCGGCAATGCAATCATGCCGGCATCGGCCAGCGGGCTGTTGGGGATAGCCAGCGCAATAAACTCGGCGAGATAATCCTTCAGCCCCGGTATCACATTTACATGCCGCTTTTTGACATAAAGATAGAGCGGACGCGCACCGGGATAGTCGCCGGTTGCGATGCTGTCATATTCCGGGGTAACGCCATTGATCGTCACGCCGCGCACTGCCTCGGCATTCTCATCAAGATAGCTATAGCTGAAAATGCCGACGGCATTGGGGTCGCCGGTGATTTTCTGGACGATCAGATTATCATTCTCACCGGTGTTGATATAGGCACCATCGGTGCGGACATCGGTGCAGACTTTCTTGAACGCGTCTTCATCGGAGTCCTTCAGCGCTTCCATCGCCGGGTCGCTTGCGCAGCCGACCTCCATGATCAGTTCCTCAAAGGAATCACGTGTGCCTGATGTTTTGGGCGGGCCATAAACCTTGATCGGAATATCGGGCAGCGACGGATCAATCTCTGCCCATGTTTCAGGGCGTGCATCCTTGCCAAAGGGCCGCGCGGCCAGCGCCTGATAGATTTGCGGCACGGTGAGATTCATCGCCATGCCCTCGGTCGATTGCGCAAGGGCGAGGCCATCGACGCCGACCTTGAACTCGACAACTTCTTCCACGCCATTTTCGGCGCAGCGCGCCAATTCGGAGGCTTTCATCCGGCGCGAGGCATTGACGATATCCGGGGTAGAGGCGCCGATACCGTCACAAAAAAGCTGGATGCCGCCGCCGGTGCCGGTGGATTCGAGAATCGGGGAAGGGTGCTCACCAATGCTCTGAAACGAATCCGATACAATTTTGGCAAAGGGAAAGACAGTTGATGACCCGACAATACGCACCTCATCACGGCTGGTATCGGGGACCAGATTCGCAGGATCCTGACAGGCGCCAAGGGACAGCAAAGCTGATAGACCGATAAGGGAAATGGCGCGCATATTGATGATCCTGTGCGAACGATTCTGTCTGGATAGACGGATTTTTATGAGGATTTGCCAATCCGATAGGCCGCGCCTTACGCAGGCGCAGTTTATCAAGAATGACAATATCGTTACAGTTTGATGACAGCGCACCTTCCGCGCTTGTTGTATCCGCCAAAACCATGACTCTGATGAGCAGTTTATGAGAAGGCAGACTGTGCTTCAGGCTCGGTATTGCTGTCATCACCATCGCTGTCTTCGACCTCTATGCGCGCAGCGGGGAGTGAAATGGTGATATTGGTGCCCTTGCCAACGGTGCTGTTGATTTCCAGCCGCCCGCCGTGACGTTCGACAATATGCTTCACGATAGAAAGGCCAAGACCCGTTCCGCCAATCTGGCGCGAACGACCAGAATCGACACGATAAAAACGTTCGGTCAGACGCGGCAGATGCTTGGGGTCAATTCCGTCGCCTTCATCAATGACAGCCAGACGTGCCATACTGCCAGTGCGGCTGGGCTTTAGCCTTATCATGATCGGCGTTTCAGGGCGGCCATATTTGATACTGTTGGACACCAGATTCTGGATCATCTGCGACAATTGTGAACGATCACCACGCACGGTGCGCACGCTGGGGTCAATATCGAGAATGATATTGCGATCATAGCGATCATCAAAAATCACTTTCACCTCATCCAGCAGGTCCGCCATATCGACCAGATTCTCGGGAGGTTTGAACTTCTCGGCCTCAATCCGTGACAGCGATATCAGATCGGATATCAACTGCTGCATCCGATGCGCTTCACCTGCCATCACCTTGAGGAAGCGCTTGCGAGTCTTTTTGTCGCCGCCTGCTTCCTTGTCGGCCAATGTCTCGATAAAGCCGATGATTGAGGAAAGCGGTGTACGCAGCTCATGGCTTACATTGGCGACAAAATCGGTCCGCATCTTTTCCACCGCATAGCTGCTCGAGCGATCCCAAAGATAGAGGATGCAATAATCGCCATCGCCAACGCTGCGCAGATTGAGTTCCCACCTCTGGTCGCGACTGCCAATGCCGATCAACTCAATCGGGCGATGCAATGGCTCCTCGCGCTGGCGCACAATGGCGTCAGTGGCGCTGGGGTGCCGGATAACCAGCCGCACGTCTTCATTATCAATCTCATTGCCCAGCATCGCCTTGGCCGCGGCATTGGAGGCGATGACAGTCATGCCCGATAGGATAAGCATGGGATCAGGAATGCCCTCAATCAGCGACCGCAATTCGGGTAGCTCGTGCCACTCGGCCTGATCGCTCTCTAGAATCGGTGAGGCAGCTTCTACGCTGCGCACCGCCGGAGTTTTCTGGTCCAGTCCGATAGCCAGAGCCACCAGTCCGGCGGCAATTATGATCGCGCTGCGTTCTACCGGGCCATCTATGTAGAGGCCCAAGACCGGCGCCAGCACGATGATCATTGCCGCAAGGAACAGCCGCAACGGGCGTATCTCTGGGCTGAAAAAGTCTCTCATAGATGAGTCCTGCTGAGCCATGTCCAACTGTAACCCTAGTTTGATTAGCAATTATGACACGGCCTGTCCCGTTCCTGCACAGACTACACCGATTTGAATGGTTTTACTCGATTTTTATGCTTCGGCGTAATAGGACGGATATGGATGTAATTTGGGGCCATTATGACTGATCGCAAAGTCGATGATGCAGCCGAGAGCGCTGTGGATAAGGATAGCCAGGGGGACGCGTTCCGCCAAAGTCGGCGCGCGCTTGTCCTTGGTGCAGTCGCGACCTCGGCGATTGTCAGCGTTCGGCCCGCGCTGGCGCAGACCGCCAGTTCTGTATTGACCTGTGAAATCACCGTGCCTGCCAAGGAGCAGGGACCGATTTATGTCGATGCCTATGGCAACATCGTTGATCGCAAGACCGAAGGGGCCACTTTGCTGCCACCGCGCACGTTCAAGGGCGAGGATGTCCGCCGCGGCCGTGTGCGCGGACCGCGCGCCTATCGCGATCTGATCCGCCGCCTGCGCCCGGGGCAGAGCGGTTTTACTTGTTATGCCTCGATTCAGGGGCGGCGTTTAGGCTAAACGGGTATGGCGAAAGCCCCGCTTTTGGATGAGACGTTTCTGACTGACCGCTATATTCTTGATCCCGCCGACCAGTGGCGGCGTAAAACACTGGACGAGATGCAGGTGCTGTATCACCGGCCATCGGGGCAGACGCATGTGCTGATCGAGCCGGTGCCGCAGATCATAGATGCGATGCTGCAAGGCGCGGAAACCGCAGAGCAGGTCATGACCGCGCTTAACGCGCAATATGATCTGCAGCCCGAAGATGACGAGCCTGAGGCTGAAAATGAAGATGATCTGACGCGGCTGACGGCACGGCTGGATGAAATGGTTGCTTTGGGCTTTGTGCGGCGTGAAGTCCGGGAACAAGGCGATAAAGATGCGCTATGAGTGCCGCATCCACGTCGGCCCGGCGATATTCCGTATCGGTTCCGATTGGGCGCAGCCGATAGAACAGCTTAAGGCGCTGTATCAGCCTTATCCTGATTGCGATGATGCGATTGCCGATTTTACCATTAGGCTGGAAGCACAGCGTTTCTATCGCCGCTGGTTCCGGCCATCGGTCCGGCTATCGGGCGATTATATGCTCCCCGATGCCAGCCCATTGCCGCTGACACAAGGGTTGCTGGCAGCAGAAATGGCGATGAACCTGCAAATGGCGCTAGGCTGGCGGCGGCATTTGTTGCTCCATGCCAGCGCGGTCGAGCGCGATGGCAAGGTGCTGTTGATGACCGGTGAATCCGGCTCTGGCAAATCGACGCTATCGGCGCTGTTGGCGGAACATGGCTGGCGTTTTTTGGGCGATGAATTTGCGCTGGTTGATCTCGACAGCGGCGATATTCAAGGCTTTCCGCGTGCGATTAGTCTGAAGAACAGCGCTATTGATGTCGCGCGTGATTTTGTTGGCGATGATGCCCGTTTCGGGCCGCTGCTGACTGATACGCCAAAGGGCGCGATCCGCCATTTACAGCCACCCGAAAGCGCTATTGCCGCCATGGGCGAGACGGCAATGCCCGCCTTGCTGCTTTATCCCAGTTTTGGTTATCCGCGGGCCACGGATACTGTGCCGCCAACCGAGAATTTTGTCAGGTTGACCCAGGCTTCGACCAACTATGTCGCGCTGGGCGAGGCGGGCTTTTCAGCGCTGGTCAATCTGGTGCAGCGGGTTCCGGCGCATGCGATTGACTTTGAGACCAATGATGAGGCGCTGGAACTGGTCGAAGCCTTATGGGCGCGTGTCGCATGACCCGGCCTGTTGAACAGCTTGTGACGCTGCTGCGGAACCCGACGAAAGCCTCAGAGATATCCGGCAATCAATGGACCGATATCCTCTGCGTGGCCCGCGCCGAACTGTTATTGGCAACATTGGCAGAGCGGCTGAAAGGCAAGATTGTGCCGGAGGCTGTAGCGCAAATCTTTGCTGATGCGCGGACCGAATGCGCGGCAATCCAGCAAAAGGCACGATGGGAGGCGCAATGCGCCGTTACCGCACTCGCGCCGCTAGGCATCCCGCCGATATTGCTCAAAGGCGCGGCCTATCTCTCCAGCGGCCTTGATGCCGCAAAAGGGCGACACATTGGCGATCTCGATATTTTGGTGCCGCGTGACCGGCTCGATCACGTCGAGGCGGCGTTGCTCGAAAATGGCTGGGAATGGGTCAAGGAAGACCCTTATGATCAGGCCTATTATCGCCAATGGATGCACGAACTGCCGCCGCTGATCCACAGGGATCGCGATGGTATGATCGACGTGCATCACACCATATTGCCGCTAACCGCAAAGCCGAGGCCGGACGCCGAGGCGATGATTGAACGCGCCGACGACATTGGTGATGGCCTCAAGGTTCTCGATCCCCATGATATGCTCTGTCATTGCGCCGCGCATTTCCTAGCTGATGGCGATATGGCGGGTGGTTTGCGGAATTTGTGGGATTTTCATCTGCTGGTGAGTGAATTTTGCACATCAGAACGAAGTTTTGGCGAGTTAAGAGAGCGTGCACAAAGCCATGACTTATGGCCTGCTATTCGCGGTACATTGCGGCTGGCGCATGACCTTTATGGCACCGCATGGCCGCAAGACTGGGGTGCGAAATGGAGCTGGCGTGAGGCGCTGTTTCGCCGTCGGCTATTGGCGCGCAATGGTTGGGGGCAGGAGACGCATCCGCCGCTGCGCTTTGCGATCTATATTCGCTCGCACTGGCTGCGAATGCCGCCTTTTATGCTGGCGCGGCATTTATGGATCAAATGGCGCAAGGGCGCTGATGCTGAAAGGTCAATCTGACATCTCCGCCAACAGGCCCAGTAGATCATCATAATGATCAAGGATTGCATCCGCCCCCAGTTCATCCACTGGCTGGTGCAGAAAGCCGAAACGTACGGCGATGGCCGGTATTCCGGCATTATGCGCCGCCATGACGTCATAGATACTGTCGCCGATAAAGATCGCCTTGCCGCCGCCGCTGCGTTTGATCATCTCGTCAATCGGGGCGCGATGCGGCTTGGCCTTGCCTTTGCCCATGGTATCACCGCCAATAACAGCGGCGAAGCGATCGCGCATATTGATGCGGGTCAGGAGCGTCTCGGCAAAACGCTCAAATTTGTTGGTCACCACCGCCATGGCGATGCCCATATCGTCTAGCGTATCCATCACCTTGAGCAGGCCTGGATAGGGCGGTGATCCGCTGCCGAGATTCTTGCCATAATAATTGAGCAGTTCGGGCAGATATTTCTTGGTCGCTTCAGGGTCATCAATCCCGGCCTTGGTCAGTCCTTCGGTCAACATGTGTTTCGCACCAAGGCCGACCATGGGTTTGACATCATCAATCGCCAATGGCGGGCATCCGGCAATGGCAAGCGTGTGATTGACCGCTGCTGTCAGTTCGGGGCTGGTATCGAGCAACGTACCGTCAAGATCAAAGGCGACGATTTGGAAAGATATTTCTGGCATAGCGCCGCTTAGAGCCAATGGGACTGGCATATGCAACAACAACATGGCAAAGACGCGGCGAAGATTTCTGTCACGGGCTGTTCAGCATGACCAGCCTATTTCGCATGATTATGAAGAGGGTAGCATGAGCGATCTGAATGGGCGGCCATTGGCGGCGATCATTCTGGCGGCGGGGCAGGGCACACGGATGCGCTCCTCGCTGCACAAGGTACTGCACCCGATAGCGGGCAAGCCGATGCTTCTGCATCTGCTCGACAGTCTGGATGCGATCTCTGAAGGCGCTGAAATGCGCAAGATTGTTGTGGTTGGCAAAAGCCGTGAACAGGTCGAACCGATAGCACACGAACGCGGTGCCGATATTGCGGTTCAGGAGGAGCAATTGGGCACTGGTCATGCGGTGTTGCAGGCTGAACCTCTGCTGGATGGTTTTGACGGCGATGTGCTCGCCTGTTTTGGTGATGTTCCGATGGTCAGTGGTGATACCGTCAATGCGATGCGCCAAGCATTGCATAAAGCGGATGCCAATAGTGCTATGCCCGCTGCGGTTGTGTTGGGTTTCCGTCCTGAGGACGCCAAGGCCTATGGCCGGGTAATCGCCAATGATGACGGCCGGATTGCCAAAATGGTCGAATATAAGGACGCTACTGACGCCGAAAAGGACGTCAATCTGTGTAATAGTGGCCTGCTTATGGCGCGTTCTGCGGATATGTTCTCACTGCTTTCCAAAGTCGGCAATGAGAATGCTTCGGGCGAATATTATCTTCCTGATCTGGTCACCATAGCGCTCGTGGAAGGTCGCAGCTGCCGGGTGATCGAGTGCGATCATTGGGAAGTGGAAGGCGTAAACAGCCGCGCCGAACTCGCACAGGTCGAAGCGCAATGGCAGCAGCGCAAGCGTGCCGAAATGATGGCCGCTGGAGTGACCTTGATTGCCCCCGAAACGGTTTTCTTCGCCCATGACACGGCGATTGAGCCTGATGTGACCGTCGCACCGCATGTGGTCTTCGGCCCGGGTGTTCGTATCGCCAGCGGCACAGAAATCCACAGCTTCAGCCATATTGAGGGCGCGGATATTGGCGCGAATTGCCAGATTGGCCCCTATGCTCGGTTGCGTCCCGGCGCAGAATTGCGCGAAAAAGCAAAGGTCGGCAATTTCGTCGAGATGAAGAAAGCGGTGCTGGGCGAAGGCGCAAAGGCAAATCATTTGAGCTATATCGGCGATGCCTCGGTCGGTGCGGGCGCGAATATCGGCGCTGGCACCATCACCTGCAATTATGATGGTTTCTTCAAATATCGCACCGAAATTGGCAAAGGCGCATTTATCGGCTCCAACAGTGCATTGGTCGCACCGGTGACTATCGGCGATGGCGCGATTGTCGGTGCCGGCGCGACGGTGACACAGGATGTTCCGGCTGATGCATTGGCATTGGTTCGCGCCGAAACCAAAGAGAAAACCGGATGGGCCGCGCGTTTCCGTGCTGCCATGACGAAAAAGAAACAATAGGGCTAAAAGGATCGCCTATGTGCGGAATTATCGGGATTTTGGGCACGGATGATGTCGCTGACCGTCTGGTTGATGGTCTGAAACGCCTGGAATATCGTGGCTATGACAGTGCCGGTCTGTGCACCATCGTTGACGGCCAGCTGGAACGCCGCCGGGCGCAAGGCAAGCTGGTCAATCTGGCAGAGCGGTTGCACAATGAACCACTCGCTGGAAGCTCCGGTATCGCCCATACCCGCTGGGCCACCCATGGCGCAGCGACCGAAGACAATGCCCACCCGCATATCGTTGGCGATGTGGTGATCGTACATAATGGCATTATAGAAAATTTCCGCGATCTGCGCGAGGAATTGCAGGCTGAGGGTCGTGAGTTTACCAGCCAGACCGATACCGAGGTAGTGGCGCACCTAATCGCGCGCGAAGTCGAAAATAGTACGTCCCCCAAAGACGCGGTCGCCAAGATACTGCCGCGGCTTGTTGGTGCCTTTGGTCTGGCAGCTATGTTCCGCAGTGACCCCGATCTGCTGATCGCCGCAAGACAGGGCTCGCCTCTGGCGATTGGCTATGGCGAGGGTGAGAATTATATCGGTTCCGATGCCGTCGCTTTGGCCCCGATGACGCAGCGCATCACCTATCTGGAAGAGGGCGACTGGGCAGTTATCCGTCGCGCGTCAGTTGAGATTTATGATCGCGAAAACGAGCCAGTCGAGCGCGAAATCGTCAATTCCGGCGCAACCGTTCAGTCGATCGAGAAAGGCAATTATCGCCACTTCATGCTCAAAGAGATTTATGAGCAGCCCGTGGTCGTAGCCCAGACGCTGCAAAGCTATGTGCGGCCGCTGGAAGGCAAGGTCGCGCTGCCGGATATCGAGTTTGATCTCTCGGAAATTCGCCGCGTTACCATCGTCGCCTGCGGTACCAGCTATTATGCCGGTATGGTCGCGAAATACTGGTTTGAGCAGTTCGCCCGTGTTCCGGTCGATCTCGATGTTGCGTCGGAATTTCGCTATCGCCAGCCAGTGATGGAAGAGGGCGGCCTCGCGCTGTTTATCAGCCAGTCGGGCGAGACCGCCGATACGCTGGCCGCGCTGCGCTATGCCCGCGAAGCGGGGCAGATTATTGGCGCTGTTGTGAACGTGCCAACCAGTTCCATGGCTCGTGAGGCTGATCTGCTGCTTCCCACTCATGCCGGGCCGGAAATTGGCGTCGCTTCTACCAAAGCCTTTACCTGCCAGTTGGCGGTTCTCGCTGCGCTGGCGACAAATCTGGCGCGTGCCAAGGGCGAGCTGACAGCCGAAGAAGAGCAGGAGATCGTCGAGCATCTCACCGAAGCACCGGCTGCGTTGAACGCGGCTTTGTCGTTCGATGGAGAGATTGAGAAGATGGCGCCATTGATCGCCCCGGCCCGCGATGTGCTGTATCTGGGCCGTGGTCCCGATTTTCCGATGGCGCTGGAAGGGGCTCTGAAACTCAAGGAAATCAGCTATATTCACGCTGAAGGCTATGCTGCTGGCGAGATGAAACACGGGCCCATTGCGCTGATTGACGATCTGGTGCCGGTGATTGTTCTCGCGCCATCAGGGCCGTTATTTGAAAAGACCGTCTCCAACATGCAGGAAGTACAGGCACGCGGCGGCAAGATTGTCTTGATCTCTGATCGCAAAGGACTGGACGCGGCCTCGCACGGCGTGATGGCGACGATTGAGGTTCCCGCGGTGCATCCGCTGATTGCCCCGATGGTCTATGCGGTGCCGGTGCAATTGCTGGCCTATCATGTCGCGGTGACCAAGGGGACCGATGTGGACCAACCGCGTAATCTTGCAAAATCTGTAACCGTAGAATGAGTCAGCCGGGTACATCAGAGACTGTAACCGTCGAAGGTGGCTGTCACTGTGGTGCCGTGCGCTTCTCTGCAAATGTGGAGCGGGAACCCGTCCTACTCGACTGTAATTGCTCGATTTGCCGCCGCACCGGTTATCTGCATCTGATCGTACCTCACGCGGACTTCACGCTGTTATCGGGTGCGGATGCCCTGACCAGCTATCGTTTCGGCACTGGTGCTGCGGAGCATCTGTTTTGTCGTGTGTGCGGCATCAAGAGCTTCTATCAGCCGCGTTCCCATCCTGATTGCTGGAGCGTGCATTATGGCTGTCTAGATAACCCAGAGCTCCTTAGCCCTGAGCATCGGCTTTTTGACGGCGCCAATTGGGAGCAGGCGGCCGAGGCCTTGGACTGACAATATCGCTCATGAGGGAAGCGAAGCCTCGGCTGCCGGTTTTTTCACATCCGCTTACTTTTCGATAACATAGTTTAGCTAAGACCCTTGGGTGACTGAAACGCTGTTAACACCTGAGGATGGAAAGCCATTGCCCTTATTGGGCATTTTGGGCCTGTCGAAACCAGAAGGTTTTGACTGGGATAAGATACGTGCGATTCAGTTTGAACGCTTCTCCCATATTGGTTTTATGCGTGTTATCGCCAATGTGCTCGGGATCATACTCGTTGCACAAATCCATTATCTTGCGGTTCCGATGGCGCTTCTCGCCTCCTGGGTGGTTGGTAGCTTGCTTGCGATTATCGGCAATGCGCTGGTTACGCGTGCCCGGCAGCGCAAAGGTGGTCGCAATAACTTTGAAATTAGCAGTGGCGCAGCCAAAGGCATTGCCGCCGGAGGCGTCATATCCGGCTTGTCTTGGTCGGTTCCTATCCTGCTGTTCAGCCAATATGGCACCGTGGATCAGCATAGTGCGACCTGGACGATCATCGCTGCTTTGATGGTCGGTTCCTCTATGATCCTGTCTACCATGCCATTGGGTGCGGTATTGTTTGCGATGATCGTTGGCGTTGCCAGCACTTTTTCCTTTATTCTCACCAACCAGTTTGTGATGGCTTCAGCGGCAATATGCCTAATGTTCATTCTGATTGCTGCCTGCCTGGAAACAGCTCGCGATTATCTGAGTTACCGCCTCTCTGTCCATGGACTGAATGAAAAGTCAGAAGTGGTTAGCCTTCTGCTGCGCGAGTTTGAGGAGAGCGGCGCTGATTGGCTCTGGCAGATTGATCCTTCGCGGCGTGTAAGTCACGTAAGTCCGCGCTTTGCCTATGCGCTGGGCCGCACCGTTGATGAGGTTGAGGGCCACTCTCTTCTGGAACTGATTGCTGGCACATCATGGGAAACGGGCAAATTCCACTCCAGCCTACATGATCTTGCAGAGAAGCTGAAACGAAGAGAGAGTTTTAGCAACCTTATGGTGCGAGTGCACATTGGCGAAAAGATCCGTTGGTGGGAGTTGTCAGCATCGCCAAAACTGGATGATAACGGCGTTTTTCTAGGGTTCCGGGGCGTTGGTTCCGACGTTACCGAGCAGCGGGAGTCGGCGGAGAAAATTGCCCATATGGCCCGTTATGACACCCTGACTGGGCTGCCGAACAGGCTGCACATTACCGAAGCAACCGACAAGGCGATGCGGGATTCAGAGAAATGGCGTCAACGCAGCGCGTTCTTGATGATTGACCTTGATCGCTTCAAAACGGTGAATGACACGCTGGGCCACCTTGTTGGTGACCGTTTGCTGGCACAGGTATCACAGCGTCTCAACGCGCTAATGACCAAGAATGAGATGTGCGGTCGTCTCGGCGGCGACGAATTCGCGGTGCTGATCAAAGAGGTTCCCGATACCAGTTACATTCAGAATCTCTCCCAGAAGATCATTGAAGCGTTATCGGGGCCCTATGAAGTGGACCAGCATACCGTGTTTGTCGGCGCCAGCATCGGCTCCGCTATCGCTCCGCGGGATGGTCGTACGGTGGAGATGTTGGTCCGAAATGCCGATCTAGCACTTTACCGATCTAAAGATGAAGGTGGCAACAAGCATCATGGCTATGAGCCCAAGCTGCACATGCATGCAGAAGAGCGCCGCATTATGGAGATTGCTCTTCGCAAGGCGTTAGCGAATGACGAGTTCACCTTGAATTTCCAGCCAATTGTGCGCGCCGAAAGAGAAGAAATCTGCGGCTTTGAGGTGTTGTTACGCTGGCATAACCCTGAATTGGGACATGTCTCGCCCGCCAAATTCATCCCCTTGGCGGAAGATGCCAGGCTGATTGTCCCTATAGGCCGGTGGGTTCTGGAAAACGCCTGTAAGGAGGCAATGAACTGGCCGGTTGATACCAAGCTCTCAGTCAATGTCTCCGCTGGACAGCTTAGTGATCCCAATTTTATGACAATATTGATTGAGGCATTGTCGTCATCGGGATTGCCACCACAGCGACTGGATATTGAAGTGACCGAGAGTATCTTCCTGCATGAAGGCACTATGGCGATTGATGTTCTCGACAAGATTTTGTCGCTCGGTGTTGGTTTGTCTCTCGATGATTTTGGTACCGGCTATTCCTCACTTGGCTATCTTCGGAAAACCCGCTTCACCAATATCAAAATTGACCGCAGTTTCGTGCAGGGCGCTGCACGCGATGTTCCCGAAAGTTTGGCTATTGTCCGTGCCGTGGTCGCGTTGGCGGATAGCCTGGGCATGTCCACGACGGCAGAAGGCGTGGAGGATGAAGCCGAGGCGCGCCGGTTAACAGATTTAGGCTGCAAGAAGATACAGGGCTATTATTATGGCCGTCCAATGCCTGCCGATGAGGCGTCTCAGCTCTTTACACTACAGCAGCGGAAAAGCGCCTAGAGCTTAAGGTCATGCAGTTGCCATCACGGCGTTCAGCATGGAGTTGAGGAGTGTTGCACCATGAGTCCCGCCGCAGGCCGGATCAACCGCACGTTCGGGATGCGGCATCATGCCCAGAACATTGCCGCGGGCATTCACCACGCCGGCAATATTGCGCATCGATCCATTGGGATTGTCCTGATAGCGAAAGGCGATTTTGCCTTCGCCTTCAAGCATATCGAGCGTCTCATCATCGGCGAAGTAATTGCCATCATGATGCGCAACCGGGATGGAATAACTGGTCTGCGCGCTCAATGCGGCCAACATCGGTGATGCAGACGGATTGGCTGTGAGCAAGACATTGCGGCAGACAAAATCAAGCCCGCTATTGCGTATCAATGCACCCGGCAAAAGGCGCGTTTCAGTAAGAATCTGAAAGCCGTTGCAGATGCCGATGATCGGCACGCCCCGCTCGGCGGCACGGACAATGTCCTTCATAATTGCCGAGCGCCCGGCCAATGCGCCTGAACGAAGATAGTCGCCATAAGAAAAGCCGCCCGGTATCGCGATAAAATCAATGTCATCGCTGATGGTGGTTTCGCTGTGCCAGATGATGGTTGGCTCGTGTCCGGTCAATTGCCGCAAAGCGACCTGAATATCGCGATCACAATTAGATCCCGGGAATCGGATGACGGCGGTTTTCATGCTGCTTCGGTTTCTGCATCAAGGCGAACGATTTCAAAATTCTCGATCACCGTATTTGCCAGCAATTTGCGGCACATATCGCAGATTTGCTCATCGGTAACGGTCGGCGCGACCTCAAGATCGATCATCCGCCCGCAACGAACATCTTCGATGCCATCAAAGCCCATATTTTCCAGCGTGTGATGTGTCGCGCGCCCTTGCGGATCAAGAACACCGGGCTTGAGTGTCACATGAACTCGGATTTTCATTGCTCTGACCTCTTTCTTAACGGAAGCTGCGGCAGCATGGCAAAAGGTTATAATTGCTATCCGATGCGCTAGCCTTGACCGCTCTGCTCTGCAAGGGATCGTTAACAGAGATGAACATGATAACGATCTCTTAACCAGCCAAACATACAATATCGTGCATATACTGGTCGCATAACAATAAGGGGTTGTAGCGATGAGCGCAGGTCTGGCCATAATCATGTTTATCGCCATGTTTGCCTTGGGGCATGAGGTAATCGGTTGGCGCGATCCGGATGGAAAAGTGCAATTGGCGCTGTTTCTCTCGTTTATCTTCGGTATTATCAGCGGTTATCGCACCCGCGGTTGAGCGGCTTTCCCCCCTCACTCTAGTCCGCGTCGGTCGCGGCAGGTGAGGTTCCGATGATACGGGCATATTCCTGCCGATGTATAACCTCGACGACCAGCGGTTCCTGCGACAACCATTTGCGGGCTTCTTGTTGCAGATCATCGACAGTCACCTGCGCAATAACCTCAGGCAATATCCGGTAACGCTGCAAGGCTTCCTTGTCGGTCTGCGCTTCATCAACGATGGCGATCCAAGAACTGTTGCTGGTTTCGCGCTGTTTCAGCCGTTCCAATATCGGTTTGCGCGCGCGCAGCAGCTCGTCTTCGGTAGCGGGAGAAGCAATGATCTCTGCCACAATATCGCGCATGGTTTCGCGCACTTTGGCGCGATCGTTAAAGTCCACTGCGCTGCCGAATGTAAGATAACCAAAGTCATCATAGACTGAAGACATGAATGACGAGGCACTGGGCGAGTAGCTGGAGCCCAATTCCTCGCGCAAGATATCGGTCAGACGCAATTGCAGCACTTTGGCGAGAAGTGACGAGCGGATTGTCGACGCAAAATCGGAATCATCTGCGGTGGGCCAGTAGTAGCGCAATATAGCCTGATGCGGCTCGCCATCATGGGCGATATAGCGAGTGGACCGGTTAGCGGTGAAACTGCGTTGGCGTTGATCGGCATATTCTCTGCTATTGCTTTCGCGCGCCGGCAGCGCGCCGAAGGTCTTCGCTACGTCGGCAATAATCACATCCGGGTCAATATCGCCGACAACGCCAATTTCCAGTGGCGCGCGGGTAAAGGGCTCACTGACAATCTGGCGCAGGTCATTAAAATCCAGCGCTTCCAGTTCATCCTGTGGCGCCAAAGTGAACCGCGGGTCTCCATCAGAGATAATCTCGCCAATATGTGTTCCCAGCGCTGCATCGGGCGTGGCTTCGATGCGGGCATAATAATTGTCAAAGCCTTTGCGATACCTTTCAACCGCGCTGTCGCGATAGCCGGGGGCAGTGAGATAGGCAGCAAGAATCTGAAACTGTAACAGGGTGTTTTCGGTCGTTGTCGTGACATAGCTGCCAAAGTAATCCGCGCCTGCATCGAAGTTAAACGAGACCGACTTGCCCGCCAAGATAGTGAGCAGATCATCAAGCGAGTGGGCTTCAAGACCGCCATTGCTGAACACGCGCAGCAACGCAGTACCATGCGGGTTATCGATCGTATTCACCAATTCGCCGCCGTCGATACGCAAGGAGATGCGAACTCTGTCCTTCTCATACTGTGTAGGCTTGATGTTCAACCGCACATTATTGCTAAACCGGACGGTGCGAATGCCCAGGTCCTCTATTATTGAGTCGCTGACAATCTCTCCCTCTCGACCAAAATAGGTATAGGCAAATTGCTGATTGGCACCTTGCTCTGGTGGAGCGACGGCTAGTTGGCGACTTGCCAGATAGGCGGAGCGGACATCTTCCGCATAAGCGTTACCGCCGCTTTTGGCTGTGATATGGATTAATGGATCAGCAAGATCGATCAGATCGCTTTTGAGCGCTTCCAGCACGAGTTCGGGGGTAATATCCTGTGCGACCCGCTCAAACCGTGCCTGCCTCGCTTCAGGAGAGGTCACAAGCCGCTTATAGTAAGTGGCATCGACAATCTGCTCGGCTAACGTCTCGTTGCGGCGGGTCTCGGCACCCTTTACCGCATTGCGTATGGCATTGCGATAATTGGCGACCTGTTCTTCGGTTTCCTGCTGGGTAAAGCCATATTGCAACGCTTGACGGATGATCTTCTCCGCCGCCGCCACGGCTTCGGGAAGTTGACCGTCGCGCGCGGAAACGGTCAATTGTGTCTTATAGGCGCGATCGAAAACTTCGGTGCTGTCAAAGCTGGCACTGAGGAATGGCGCATCCCCACTGCGGATTGCGCGGCCTATCCGGCGCGTGATTATGCGGTAGCCAATGCTGCGCAGCAGTGCCTCGCGGCGAGTTTGCAGTGTATCGGGTATCTCTCGATTGGAACCAAATGCGACAATCGCTGCGGCTTCGCCTATGGCCGGGTCGATAAAGGCACCGGACGCACCCGGTCGGTCTAAAGCAACGCTGCCATAATCTACGATGGCTGCTTCGCCTTTTTGGGGACGCCAGTCGCCAAAACTGTTTTCTACTTTGGTGGTGAGCGCATCGATATCGACATTACCCACTATTACCAGCATGGCGCGCGCCGGTGTATAGTAGCGCTGGTAAAACTGCTTCAGCTCTTCCGCAGTTATTCCGCCGACAACCTTTTGGGTGCCGGTGGGCAATCGTCGCGCGATTTTGGTATCCGGCAGCAGAAAAGCCGCCTCATCTATGAAGCTGCGTAGCCCATAGCTATCGCGCGTGCGCATCTCAGCCAGTACTACGCCGCGCTCGCGATCTACGGCGCCAGGGGTGAAGCTGATTTCGCTTGCGGTCTCACGCAGCAGAAACAGAGCAGTGTCGATTAGCTCTTCTGACGTATTGGGCAGCTCCAGCGTATAGGCGGTGCGATCAAAAGACGTATAGGCATTGGTATCCGCGCCAAAGGCGAGGCCAAAGCGCTCCAATATCTTGACCATTTCGCCTTCGGGTACATTGGTGCTGCCATTGAACGCCATATGCTCGACAAAATGCGCCGCGCCGCGTTCATCATCGGTTTCAGCAAGCGAGCCGACATCGAATACCAGTTGTATTGATGCGGTATCCTCGGGATATTCGTTATGGCGGATGGCATAGCGCATGCCATTTTCCAACACCCCGAAACGCACCGCCGGATCGGGTTCCAGATCGCTTTTATCAAAGCCCCAGGCACTGCGAACTGCTTCTTCATATTGCGCAGCATTTTGTTGTGCCGGTTCTGCTTGCGCCGCCAGCGGTAGCAAGATTAGGCACAGCGCCAGCAGATATTGTCTGACGCGCATAGAAAGAAAAGCGGGTAGGCTCATAGCGCGCTAGAGCATGCAGGGGGCAGAATGAATGGCATATTGCTGCGCAACATGCTGCAACATTGGCTATTGATCAATAGCGCGAATATCTATTTTCCGCGCTTCTTGCGGTGGCTGTCAAAATCCAGCACTTCATTCTCAGCATTTTCCTGCAACAGACCAAGGCGGCGAGCCACTTCCTGATAGGCTTCAACCTCACCACCCAGATCACGCCGGAAGCGGTCTTTGTCGAGTTTCTCATTTGTCGCCAGATCCCATAAGCGGCAGCCATCGGGACTGATTTCATCGGCAAGGATGATCCGCGAGAAATCGCCATCATAGAGCCGGCCAAATTCGAGCTTGAAGTCGATCAGGCGGATACCGATCCCGGCAAACAAGCCGGACATAAAATCATTGATGCGGATTGCCATGGACGAGATATCCTGCATCTCCTCCTGACTGGCCCAGCCGAAACAGGCGATATGCTCCTCGGCAATCAGCGGATCACCGAGGTCATCATCCTTATAGCAATATTCGATCAGCGTATGGGGCAGCGGCTGGCCTTCTTCCAGACCCAGTCGCTTGCAGATGGAACCGGCGGCGACATTGCGGACAATGACCTCGATCGGGACAATCTCGACCTGCCGTACTAGCTGCTCACGCATATTGAGGCGGCGGATAAAGTGCGTTGGGATGCCGATATGCGCCAGCCGGGTGAAAACATATTCGCTGATACGGTTATTGATCACACCCTTGCCGTTGATCGTACCCTTTTTCTGGGCGTTAAAGGCGGTGGCATCGTCCTTGAAATACTGGATGATAGTGCCCGGTTCGGGGCCTTCATACAGGATTTTGGCTTTGCCTTCATAGATTTGGCGGCGGCGTGTCATGATCGTTCCTGACCCTGTCGCAAGAGGGAATAAACAGATCGAGCGCTATAGAGGATCAACTAAAGCGGTGCAATTAAAGTTGTGGCTGCAATCGAGCAGCCCTAGGCAGCGGGTAAATGCAATCCACAGATTTTCAGCCGTCCCGCTCGCCAATAATTGGGGAGACTGCTAGTCGCCTAATCCATGAGCAGTACCGACGCGCCGGGGGAAGACAACCCGGAATCCAATCTGATACCAACCTCTTTTGATGAAGCGCTGTCCGAGCGGTATCTGGTCTATGCGCTTTCGACGATTACCGCGCGCTCGCTGCCCGATCTGCGTGATGGTCTCAAGCCGGTTCACCGCCGTCTGTTATGGGCCATGCGCCAGTTGAAGCTCGATCCCAATAGTGGATTTAAAAAATGCGCCCGTGTTGTAGGCGATGTTGTCGGTAAATATCACCCACATGGTGATCAGGCGGTCTATGATGCCATGGTGCGCCTGGCGCAGGATTTTGCGTTGCGTTACCCGCTGGTCGACGGGCAGGGCAATTTCGGCAATATTGATGGCGATAATGCCGCTGCTTATCGTTACACCGAGGCGCGGCTAACCCCGACCGCCATCCGTCTGATGGATGGTCTGAATGCCGGCACAGTTGACTTTATCCCGACCTATAATGGCGAGGATGAAGAGCCGGAGATATTGCCCGGCTATTTCCCCAATCTGCTCGCCAACGGTGCCAGTGGGATTGCGGTCGGGATGGCGACCTCGATTCCATCGCATAATGTTTCGGAAATTGTCGATGCGGCGCTTCTGGTGCTGGAAAACCGCAAGGTCGAGCATGAGCAGCTAATGGAAGTATTCCACGGCCCCGACTTCCCGACCGGTGGCATTTTGCCCGATAGCAAAGAGAGCATTTCTGAAGTCTATCGCACTGGACGTGGTTCGATGCGGGTCCGTGCGCGCTGGCATAAAGAGGATCTCGGACGTGGCCAATGGGCTGCGGTGGTTACTGAAATTCCTTATCAGGTGCCCAAGTCCAAGCTGATTGAACAAATCGCCACTCTGATCCTTGATAAGAAACTGCCGATCTTGGCTGATGTTCGAGATGAATCGGACGAGCAGTTGCGTATCGTGCTGGAACCGAAGAGCCGCACCGTCGATCCGGAAGTCTTGATGGACAGCCTTTTCCGCTTGAGTGATCTGGAAAACCGCTTCTCGCTCAATATGAATGTGCTTGATGCCGAGCGCACGCCTTCGGTGATGGGGCTGGGCGAGTTGCTAGGCCATTGGCTCGATCATCTATTTATCGTTCTTCGCCGCCGCAGCGAGTATCGGCTTGGCAAGATCAATGACCGGCTGGAACTGCTGTCCGGCTATATTATCGCCTTTCTCAACCTCGACCGCGTAATCGAGATTATCCGCACCGAGGATGAACCGCGCCCGGTGATGATGGAGGAGTTTGACCTCAGCGAGCGGCAGGCGGAGGCGATCCTCAATATGCGGCTGCGCAGCTTGCGCAAGTTGGAGGAAATGGAGCTGCGGCGCGAGGGCGATGCCCTCGAGAAAGAGCGCGATGATCTCGAAAAACTACTTGGTAGCAAGCAGCGTCAAACCACGCGCATCCGAAATGATCTGAAAGAATTACAGAAGGACTATGGACTCGACACAGAGCTAGGCAAACGGCGCACCAGTCTGGAAGAAGCCGCACCAGCGCGTGAAATTCCGCTGGAAGCAATGATCGAGCGTGAGCCGGTGACGGTGATCCTTTCCAACCGTGGTTGGATCAAGGCGATGAAGGGCCATGCGGACCTGTCCGCTAAGGACATTACCAAGTTCAAAGAAGGCGACGGCCCGGCCTTTTCGCTGCATGCACAATCGACGGATCGGTTGTTGCTGGTGGCGGATGATGGCCGCTTCTACACGCTGGGCGCGGACAAATTGCCCGGCGCGCGGGGGTTTGGGGAACCGGTGCGCTCCATGGTTGATATTGATGCCGACGCACGCATTGTGCAACTTCTCCCGGCATCGGATAGCGGCCATATACTGCTCGCCGCCAATAATGGCCGGGGTTTTCAGGCGAAGATGTCAGAACTGACCTCGGAAACGCGAAAAGGCCGTCAGGTGGTCAACCTTAAGGGCGATAGCCGCTTAGCAGTCGCTCGGGCTATTCCAGAGAATGCCGACAGCGTCGCCGTTATTGGCGAGAACCGCAAGCTTGTTATCTTCGCCTTGGTTGATCTGCCGACCATGGGCAGAGGCCAGGGGGTCCAATTACAGCGTTACAAGGATGGCGGTCTCTCAGATGCCTTGGCTTTCAGTTTTGAAGAAGGCCTAAGTTGGACAATGGGCGGTGAAACCGGCCGCCGGCGTACCGAGACCGACATCGGCTTGTGGAAGGTTGCTCGCGGTGCCGCCGGGCGATTGCCACCAACCGGATTTCCGCGCAAAAACCGGTTTGATGATTGAATTGCCGCTAAGCGCTTGATCGCAAGGGCTTCAATATATCTTTACGCTTATGCTTTAGCCGCGGGGAAATGCAGCGAGCATGCCCCCCTTTGGCTAAGCCCATAGACGCAACCTGTTCTGTTGACGATCGACTAGCGGGCCTCGTGGCATCGCTACCGATCGCGGCTGTGATTATCAGGCGCGATGGCGCCGGTTTTGCCTGTCTGGCCCGCAATGAGCGCTTTGTAGATCTGCAGGATCGGCTGCATAGCTACAGTAATCTGCCTAAGTTGATCATTGATGATTCCCGCCTTGACCGCTTTCTTTCCTTGCTGGAAGCTGGCGAGGTGGCGGTATCCGAGCGCTGGCGCAGGCTTGACCCTGTCGACCCGCGTGACATTGATATCAGTGCGGCACCGCTGAATGGGTTCGACGATGCGCAAAATAATGCCTATCTGCTCAGCTTTATTGATCGCACTGCTGAAATACAGAATCAGCGCAATCTGCATCGCGAGATGCTATCCGACAGTCTAACCGGACTGCATAATCGCACCGGATTTGAAGAGGCAGTGGATGCCATTTTATCAGCCAAAGGCAATGATCAAGCTGACTGCGGGCACGAGAGTAAACGCTTTGCTATCATTGCTATTGATCTCAGCCGTTTCAGCCAAATCAACGAATATGCCGGCGCGATAGTGGGTGATGAATTAATCGTAACCGTGGCCAGCAGATTGAAGAATAGTCTGCGTTCAGGGGACTTGCTGGGACGCATCGGCGGTAACGAATTCGCGATTTTTGCCCGGCTTGCGGAGGGTTCGTCTGACCTTGAAGCAATTTGCGAGCGCTTGCAGTCGGTGTTCGACGCACCTTACGCGCTTTCGGGACTTCAGGTGAATATGGATGCGGCGATTGGCATTGGCATTGGCCGAGCAGACGAATGCGATCCTTCAGATACCATTCGCCAGGCCCAGATTGCGTTGAAACAGGCCAAGCGCAGCAACAAGGTCGAGCTTTATCGCAAGGAGGTGCTCGAAAGTTTCCGCTTACGTTTCAGCCTGGAGACCGATCTGCGCCATGCGATCGAGAATGATGGCTTGTCGGTTGCATATCAACCGCTGATTGACCTGGGTGATGGCGCTGTGGTTGGGTTTGAGGCCTTGGCCCGCTGGAACCATCCGGAACGCGGGCCGATTGATCCTGCGGATTTTATCCCGGTGGCGGAAGAGTGTGGTTTGATCGTGCCGCTCGGACGCTGGGCCCTCTCAAGGGCGGTCAAATGCCTTAAAGACTGGGATGAAATTACTGGCCAGACATTGCCCATTGGCATGAATATCAACCTTTCTGCGGTTCAGTTTGCCCGGGATGATGTTGCGCAATCGGTCCGCGAGGTGCTGGAAGAATCGGGTATCGCTGGTAATCGTCTTACGCTCGAATTGACCGAAAGCGCGATTTTAAGCGACCCTGATCGCTCGGCCAGAGCAATGCATGCGCTCAAAGCGCTTGATACCTGCCTCGCCATGGACGATTTCGGTACTGGCTATTCCAATCTTGCCTTTCTGCAAAAACTGCCCATCGATATTTTGAAGATCGATCGCAGCTTTGTTACCGGGATGATGCAAGACCGCGACAGCGTCTCAATTGTGCGCGCTGTTCTGTCACTCGCCAATGCACTGGGGATGAAAACGACGGCAGAAGGTATTGAAACCGTTGAGCTTGCCAATACACTTGCGGCCTTGGGCTGCTCTCATGGTCAGGGTTATTACTATTCGCGCCCGATGAGCGCCGCTGATGCATTAGAGTTCTTTCTGCAGCGGCGCGCTTGAGATTGCGCGGCGGACTATGGCAAGTTTGCGCGAATAAAGGCTTCCGGGTCATCTGTTTCAGGAAAATCCAGAGCAATCCAGCGTTCCTCCAACGCCCTCAGAGTTTTGCCGACTTCGGGTCCGGATGCGAGGCCCAGCGCCAGTAAATCGCGACCAGCAATAGGGAATTTAGGAGGGATCCAGTTGCGCAGTCCGGCGATGACAGATTCATAATTCTCATCATCGCCAATCAGCAAAGCCGCCTGCATCACGCCATTGCAGCCAAAACGATAGCTAAGCTTTTTGAAAGATGACCAATCCTCTTGAGAAAGGGCAGTGAGTTGCCTGAGCTTGTCGCGATCAGCATTGGATAGCCGCAATCTCGCCGCTACCCGATCCATCGTCTTACGTTCCAATGGCAGCAAGGCGGCAAGCCGGGTCATGCCATGTGCCGTGACGCCATGCTCTGAGGCGCGGTTTAGTAGCCTTTGGAAGAGAGCAAATCCGCCAACGGACATTTCTGGTAGAATGTGTTGCCAGAGGTCCGCCTGCGCCATCGCCTGCATGGCTTCGAGGGGTGCATCGGCCACCAGCAAGCGCAGCAACTCGCTGGATATCCGTTCGCGCGATAGTCCCTTCAGTGACGGCCCCATTTCCCGGCACAGGTCTAACAGGTCTGGATCCAGCGGCTCGCCCCCAAAGCGCGCATAGAAGCGGAATAGGCGCAATATTCTTAGGTAATCCTCTTTGATGCGGTCGCTGGCATTGCCGATAAAGACCAGACGACCTGCCTTAAGGTCGTCCATACCGCCAAAATAGTCGTGCACCTTGCCGGTTTCCGCTTCGGTATAAAGCGCGTTAAAGGTGAAATCGCGCCGCGCCGCATCTTCGCGCCAGTCATCAGAGAATGCGACGGTCGCGCGGCGGCCATCGGTGCTGACATCACGGCGCAATGTGGTGACTTCTACTGGACCGCTCTCCAGCGACGCGGTGACGGTGCCATGATCGATGCCGGTGGGTATGGTTTTGATGCCCGCTGCCTTAGCGATCTCTTGCACCTGTTCGGGCAGGTGGGTGGTAGCGATATCGATATCGCTCGCTGCCACACCCAATAAGGCATCACGCACCGCGCCGCCAACCAGTCGCGCTTTTGATCCAGGGGCGGCATCGCCATCGAGAAGGGCACAGAATTCCCACACGTCCTCGCGTCCAGGCCATGGCCAGACGGGATCAAGATATACCGGTTTTTCAGCCATTGCCGAGCTTGGTCTCTATTGCCGAGATAGGGTCCACATCGGCAATCTGCCGCGACAAATTGGCCAAAATGCCCGCAGTGACACCCCAGATACGCCGATCCTGCCACATCAGCTCATAATAGCCTCGTTCATGGCCCTGCCAGTTGACCGTTTTGCGATCGTAGAGGTCGAGGTGGATGGCCTCCTCAAACGGCATCTCAAACCAGTCAGCCACCTCGTCAGGATTGGCTTTTAACGGCAAATCTGGCGGTAGAAAGGCCAGCACCGTTGTAATCGAGAAGCCGCTCGCGCTGTAATAGCATTCGCCTGTGCCAATCACTTCTACGGCATCGGCAGGTATTGCCAGTTCTTCGTCAGCCTCGCGCAGTGCCGCAGCAATGGCATCTTCATCTTCAGGATCAACCTTGCCGCCGGGAAAAGCCACCTGTCCAGCATGGCTGCGCATGGTGTCGGGGCGTTGGGTCAGGATCAGGCCGGGTTCCTCGCGCCGGGTAATCGGGATCAGCACTGCTGCATCGACATAGCCGCGCTCCGGTGTGCCGAAATAGCGCTCGTCGCGAAATTCATCGGGAACCTGCTTATTGGCGCTGCTTTTCAGGGCCGCTTCCAGCCGCAGCCGCAAGGTGTCGATACTCATCAGGCGGCGTCTTCCGTATCGGCAAGGTGCAGTTCCAGCTCCGCGCCGCCATAGTCGAGGCGATAATCGGGTGCATTCTCGCTTTGATCGAGCAGCAGATTGACCAGATCATAATGGGCGGTGCGCGATAGCAGCGCTTCGAGACCGGGCCGGACAGTCAGATAGAAGCGCGGATCATTATCCGGCCCTTCCATGCGCAGCGGATTGTCTTTGCCGGCGATCACCAGCTCGTCGGTGTTGAGCCGGAATGTCAGCGAATAGCTTCCATCATTGTGCTGCGCCGATAGCTCAACGGCCAGAAAAGGTGCGTCTTCAACTGCAATATGCTGCTTCTCGTAAGGCGTGACCAGCGCGAAACGACCATCTTCTTCGCGGCGCAATATGGTAGAGAAAAGCCGCACCATGGCCGGACGTTTGATCTCATCTCCACGATGATACCAGCGGCCATTGCGGTCAATCCGCATATAGCTGTCGCTCTCGGCTTCGGGTTGCCATTTCTCCACCGGCGGGCGGCTTTGGTCGGAAACCAGCTGAGACAAGGCTTTCAAGTCGAGCGATTGGATATTCGGAGGAGGCGTATAGGGCATGGAAGCGATGTAACGGGAAATAGCTGCATGCGGCAATAGGGTGTGTGAAAAGCCCCTCCTCTTCAGAGGAGGGGTTGGGGTGGTGGAATTACAAAGCGCGGCGCTTGCCGCTACACCACCCCGCTGCGACTAAGGGCCTTTCGGCCCTAAGTCTCACTGCCCCTCCTCTGAAGAGGAAGGGAGATGTTGAACTGCAATCTTCTAAGTTTTTGCAGGGTGTAACCACGGGCCAAGCGTTGCCGCTTCGGGCAGTTTCAGGCCTTTGATCGTCTTGATCAGAAGCCGTTCGCGCTCAAATGGGCCGGGTAATTGCCATTGCTGTGTTCGCTTGGCGCTGAAGGCGAAGTGGCGGCCATAATATTCCGGGTCACCGATCATCACCAAGGGGAGCGGAGCATTGGCGGACATGGCTTCCATCATCGCGGTCATCAGCGCGCGGCCAATACCGATATTCTGATGTTCCGGATCAACCGCAACCGGGCCGACCATGATCATCGGAAATTCATCGCCATTGTCCGCGCTCAGCTTAACCGGCCAGCATTGGATGGACCCAACAAGATAATCATTATCATCGAGTGCGGCGAAGGAGAGGGCATCAAGCTGCGCAGAACCGGCACGCACTCTATATGCTGTGCGGTTGTGACGGTCCTCGCCGAACACGCGATCAAGGAGCGCCTCGACCAATTCCGGCGGCACCTGGGCAAGGGGATAAAGCGCAGTCATGCGATGTCTATGCTTCCTTCGCAACAAAGCACGGGTGCATAGGGAGGATCAGATGCTTTGTCGAGCAACACCCGGCTGGGCGCGAGTTTCGACCGAGGCAATGATGACAAGCGTTAAAGCGGCAATGGCAATTGCGATAGCAAAAGGCGCGCCGGGGAAGTAGATGCTGCTCTCTGGCGCGATGGCGTAGGTCAAAACCGAGTTATAGAGCAGGGGCGCAATCAGCGCCGCGAGCGCCGACAGGCTGCCGTTAAAGCCCTGCAGCTCGCCCTGCATGGATTCGGAAACCCGCCGCGACATCATCGCGTTGATAGAGGGCAGGGCCATAGCCTGTACCCCGATCAGGAAACAGACCAGCAATGTCGCCCAGCCAATGGGATTGAGCATATTGAAGGTAAAGCCAATAATCGCGCAGGAAATGGCAATCAGCGCGGTGCGTCGTTCGCCAAAGCGCTTGACCGAACGGCCGATAACCAGCGTCTGGAACATCGCCATGGAGATACCGACAATCGCCAGCGAATAGCCGACAAAGGCGTTATCCCAGCCATATTGCGCCCGGGCAAAATAGCTCCAGGTCGCAGGGTAGATATTGGTGGCGGTCAACCACAGCAGATAGACCGCTGCGAGGCGATGAATGGCGGGGACTTTGCCGAGTGCTCTCAGGGCACCAACCGGATTGGCACGTTTGAGATCGAAAGGGCGGCGTTTGCTCTCGGGGAGTGTCTCGGGAAAGGCGAAGAAACCATAGACAAAGGCGACGCCTGCTAATCCGGCTGCGAGGAAGAAGGGCAGGCGAGGGTCATAATTGGCGATCAGGCCGCCAATCGCCGGCCCCAGTACGAAACCGATGCCAAAGGCTGCACCAATCAGGCCAAAACCTTTCGCGCGCTCATCTTCGCTTAGCATATCCGCCATGGCGCTGTTTGCCGGCCCGAATATCGCGCCCAGACCGCCGGCAATGGAACGGCCGACAAAAAGCCAGATCACATTTGGCGCAAAACCCATCAGCAGATAATCAATCGCAAAGCCGATAAGCGAAAGCATGAACACCGGGCGGCGGCCAAAACGATCGCTGAGATTGCCGATCAGCGGCCCCATCAGGAACTGGAACAGGGCATAGGATGATGCAATCAGCCCGCCAAGAAAAGTTGCACGAGCCAGATCAATATCTTCCAGCATCATTATAAAGCTGGGCAACACAGGAATGATGATACCAAATCCCAGCGCGTAGACAAAAACCGTAAACATAACAAAGCGTTTGGCGCGGGTTTTGTCTCCTTCGCTGAGCATGATGTGGCCGGTTTCTTTCAAATAGTTGAGGTGGTTATCGCTATTGGCGGATAACCCATATGGTTGTCGACCCCTTTGGGCTTTGATAGAACAACGCAGTGAGAGGCATTAGGATGCCGTGATGAGGGAATTTTCATTTTATGGCTATCGATGCGGATAGTGAAGCGCGTGAAACCGCGCGGCACTGGTCAATCTGGCTCGCGCGCACATCTTTGGTGCTGGGGATATTGACGGTTGGCGGAGCGCTATTGGGCGCTATTGGCGCGGGTGAGCGCTGGTGGAGCCTTGATGTTGGCATGCAGGCTTTGACCGGGACGTTCTTTCTTGGCCTGATTACCCTGATATTGGCGCTGCTGATTCTGGTCTATTATCGCCGCAAGGGTGGCCGGATCGTTCTGGTGACGGTCCTCGCACTTATCCTGTCTGGCGGGTATGTCGGTTATATCGGCTATCATATCGCCAAGGCGTCTTCGCTGCCGATGATCCATGATATCTCGACCGATCTGGAAAACCCGCCGCAATATGTGACCCTGAGCCTGAGGCAGGACAATTATGCCGATATTCCCGGGCGCGGTGATCCCGAATATGCCGGGCTGGACGCCTTTGAACGCTGGCAGGTGATGCATCGCGAAGGCTATCCCGATATTGAGACTTTGCGCTTTGATAAGCCTGTTGCTGAAGTGATTGAAGAAGCAGAGGAAATAGCGATTGCCAATGAATGGAAGGTGGCAACTGCCGATACCGAAAATGGTCGGCTAGAGGCCACCGACACGGTTGCCCTGCTCAAGTTCAAGGATGATGTGGTGGTGCGCGCGATACCCGATGCGAGCGGAGAGGGCAGCATTGTCGATATTCGTTCGGTGTCCCGCTTTGGCCTGAGCGATATTGGCGTTAATGCCAAGCGTATCCGCACCTTCTCGGCGCAACTTAAGGATAGGCTGGGTAGCTGAATATGGCCAGGAGACGCCGCGCTAAAGGGCGCTGGGTGCGGGTGGCTGTGCTGCTTTTGATGCTGCTGCTTGCGGCCATTTTTCTACGCGAACGGTTTAAGCAGTACCCTCAGGATTTCCCCTGGACCGATTTTTCCTTGGCTGATCAGGTAGGTCTCTTCACTCCCGCCAAGCTTGCGAAGCTCGGCGCGGCGAAGGAACTGTGTTTTGCGGAGCTCGATGGGGTCGGCATAAGCTACACGCCGATGGAGACAAAGGGAGAGGGACCTTGTCTCGTCTCTGATGCTGTCCGCCCGGACGTTTCTGAGGCCCTTGCCATTCGCTACACCCCTGATGGCGTTGCGCCGTCCTGTCCGATGGTTTCAGGGTTAGTGTTATGGGAAGAGCATGTCGTGCAGCAGGCGGCGGCGAAGCATTTTGGTGCCGATGTGTACGTCATCGCCATAACCCATATTGGCAGCTATAATTGCCGCCGCATCAATGGAGCAAACTCAGATAAATGGAGCCAGCACTCCACTGCTGACGCGCTTGATATTGCTGGATTTACCCTTAGTAATGGCGTGGCTGTAAGTGTCTTGGAAGATTGGGATGGCGAGGCGGATAAAGCGGCATTTTTGCGTGATGTGCGCGATGGTGCTTGCGATATCTTCACCACAACATTGTCGCCCGACTATAACGCGGCTCATGCTAACCATTTTCACCTCGATTTGGCTGATCGCGGGATGTTCATGCCCAGCCTGTGTCGTTAAGGCTTCGGACTAAGCCTTAGCAACCGACCGCCCGATCCACGGCGCTCATCCTCAAGCACCCATAAATGGCCATCCGGTCCCTGTTCAGCCTCGCGGATACGTGCTCCCATTTCGAAGCGTTCGGCCTCCTCGGCTTTCGTGCCGTCAAAACTGACACGCACTAGCGCCTCGCTCGACAGTCCGCCGATAAAGGCGCTGCCTTTCCACTCCGGGAACATATCGCCATCATAAAAACCCAAACCTGCCGGTGAGATAGCGGGGACCCAATAGGTCACCGGTGCTTCAAATTCGGGCCGCGTATCATGGTCAGGGATTTCCTCACCGCTATAATGATCGCCATTGGAAACGATGGGATAACCGTAATTCTTGCCGCGCTGCACCAAGTTGAGTTCATCGCCATGACGCGGGCCCATTTCCTGGTTCCACAGCCGCCCCTCAGCATCAAAGGCGAGGCCGAGAATATTGCGATGGCCCAGCGACCAGATTTGTGCGGTCACGCCGCCCTGATCAAAAAACGGGTTATCCTCCGGCACGCGGCCATCGGGGTAGAGGCGGACAATCTTGCCGAGATTGGCCTGCATATCCTGCGACGGATCAAATTTCTGCCGTTCGCCCGAGCCGATAAACAAATGGTCACCATCGGGGCAAAAGGCGATGCGATGCGAATAATGGCCACGCCCGGTCACTTTGGGGAATTGCTTCCAGATGATTTCCATGTCTTCCAGTCGCGGTGCGCTGTCGCTGCCCTTTTCGGGCATGGCCAGCTTTGCGCGCCCGACCACTGCGCCACGGGTATCGTCGCCGCCGCTTTCAACCCAACTGAGATAGATCATGCTGCTTTCGGCAAAATCGGGTGCCAGCACGATATCGCCCAAGCCACCCTGACCGCCATAATCGACTTCTGGAACGCCAGCGACTTCACTTTTTTCACCGCTCTTAGTGACGAGATAGAGTTTGCCCGGCTTTTCGGTGACGAGCATAGTGCCATCATCCATAAAGGTCATGGCCCAAGGCTCGTTGAACATGGCAACTTCCTCAGCGAGAAAAGGCCATTCTTCCGATGCCCCGCCGGTAACATATTTGGGCTCGCTGTTTTCTGCACTGTTTTCCGCTTGGGCGTCGCTGCTGGAATTGCAGGCGATCAGGGCAAGCGGAAGGGCGATGGAGAGGGTAAGGCGAGGCATAAGGGAATCTCCGGTAATCATGGGCCTAATGTCCTCTTTTTCAGCGCCCTTTGCAATGCTTTGGGGAAAACTCTGCAAAGAATGTGGCGGTGAAGCTTCAGGCTTTCCTAGATGGCCTTATGCAAGACATACCGATCATATGCGGCGTGGATGAAGCCGGGCGCGGGCCATTGGCCGGGCCGGTAGTAGCGGCAGCGGTCATACTACCTGAAAATCACGGTATTACCGGTCTGGCGGACAGCAAGAAACTCACAGCCAAGCGACGAGCGGAGCTGGAATCACAGATAAGGGCGCATTGCGCATTCGGTATCGGTGTTGTCCAGGCTGAAGAGATTGACCGCATCAACATATTGCAGGCGACAATGCAGGCGATGATTCGTGCTGTGGATGCAATCAACGCGGGCTTTAATCGTGTGCATGTCGATGGCAATCGTCTGCCCATATGGCACTATGAGGCCGAAGCGATTATTGGCGGCGATGCCAGCGACCCGGCCATCTCCGCCGCTTCGATCATCGCCAAGGAGCATCGCGACCGGTTAATGGCCGAACTGGCGGGCGAAGCTGATCTCTATGGCTGGCGACACAATAAGGGCTATGGCACCAAAGAGCATATGATCGCGTTGGAGAAATATGGTGCTACGGCCCAGCACAGGCGCAGTTTTGCTCCCGTTGCACGCGTTCTCGCGTCTTGAAACTGCAATAAAGCCATGTTTTTTGTCAGGTGAGTCCTTTGGGGCACACCACTAGGTCTTGAGTCCGTAAAGCGGCGGAAGACTCCATATACTGATTTGGACTCATTGTGTTCTCAAAGCGTTAACCATTTTCTGAAAGAAGTGTTGCCAACTCGCTGCTTGACCGCGGAACCGACTGGACTCAGGGTCGTTTCCCTACAAGCCAAAAGGGTGAGAAATATGGCTCTGACACGCTCGGAAGAGAGAATTAATGCAAAAAAGCGTCCGGCTGCAAAGGCAAAGGCAAAAGCGCCTGCGCTGCCGCTCAATACGATTTTGCGCGGCGATTGTATCGAGGCGATGCGCGGTCTGCCCGATGCGTCTGTCGATATGGTGTTCGCCGATCCGCCCTATAATCTGCAACTGGGTGGCGATCTTACCCGGCCCGAAGGCTCGGTTGTTGATGCGGTTGATAATGACTGGGACAAGTTTGACACCTTCCGCGCTTATGATGAGTTTACCCGTGCCTGGCTGACAGAGGCGCGCCGTGTACTCAAGCCTGATGGCTCGCTCTGGGTAATTGGCAGCTATCACAATATCTTTCGCGTCGGCGCAGTGCTGCAGGATCTGGGCTATTGGATCCTCAACGATATTGTCTGGCGCAAGGCCAATCCGATGCCCAATTTCCGCGGCACGCGTTTTACCAATGCGCATGAGACGATGATCTGGGCCTCGCATGGCGAGAAGTCGAAATACACTTTCAACTATCGCGCAATGAAGACACTGAATGACGAACTGCAGATGCGCTCTGACTGGGTGCTGCCGATTTGCGGCGGTTCCGAGCGGCTGAAGCGCAATGGCAAAAAGGCGCATCCGACACAGAAACCGGAAGCGTTGCTCTATCGCGTATTGCTGGCCTCGACCAATAAAGGTGATGTTGTGCTTGACCCGTTCTTTGGTACTGGCACCACCGGCGCCGTTGCGCGGCGTCTGGGGCGTGATTGGATCGGCTGTGAGCGCGATGAGACCTATATCGAGGTTGCCGAACAGCGTATATCCGACGCACTTCCGCTTGATGAATCCGCCCTCAAGACGATGCAATCTCCGCGCAGCGCGCCACGTGTCGCATTCGGAACATTGGTGAGCACCGGCTATGTCGCGCCGGGTACAGTTCTGCATGATCGCAAGCGCCGCTGGGCGGCGACGGTGCAGGCCGATGGGTCGCTGGTCTGTGAAGGCAAGCAGGGTTCGATTCACAAAATTGGCGCGACTATGCAGGATGCGCCGAGCTGCAATGGCTGGACTTTCTGGCATATTGATGACCCGGAAAAGGGCATGCAGCCTATCGATACCCAGCGCCAGACCTATATTCTCGCGACCGAACCCTGATCGGAATCCTTGATGCGCGCCTATCTTCATCCAGTAGCGCTGGCGCAAAGCCCACAAGCGGTTGAGGGCAGTGCTATTCGCCTTGGCGGCTCGATGGTCTGGGCGAATATGCTTCGATTGGATTGCTGGGATGGCGATACGCTGGCGTATCGCGCGGTCATTGTAGCGGATACGTTTAACAACGATACTTTGGCAGACGTCCCCAAAGCCGCGCGCGAGCAGGTGCAGCGGCAATACGCCAATTTGCAAGAAGCCCATGCTCCGATTGCACTACAACAGCGCACTCTGCGCTTTGATCAGCCGCAGATTATGGGCATACTCAACGTCACTCCCGACAGTTTTTCCGATGGCGGAGAGCACGATACACCGCATCAGGCGGTCGATGCTGGTTTTGCGATGACTTCGCATGGTGCCGCGATGGTCGATATCGGCGGTGAATCAACCCGGCCCAACGCGCAGACTGTATGGGAAGGGGATGAGATTGCGCGCATTGAACCTGTGGTGCAGCAACTCGTCGCATCAGGCACTATAATCTCCATAGACACACGCAACGCCGCAGTAATGGAGGCTGCACTTGCTGCAGGCGCCGCTTTGGTGAACGATATCTCCGCGCTGCTCTATGACCATCGCTCGATAGAGGTGATATTGAAGGCGGACTGTCCTGTGGTCCTGATGCATGCGCCATCACAAGGCGATGATCCGCATGAAAATGATAAGGGCTATTCGGATGTTGTGCGCGATGTCTTTGATTGGCTGGCAGAGCGCATTGACGCGGTTGCGGCCGCAGGCGTTAAGCGTGAGAAGATCATCATTGATCCGGGCTTGGGTTTTGGCAAATCGCTTGGCGATAATCTGGCGCTGCTCAATGCGCTGCCGCTGTTCCACGCTTTGGGTCAGCCTTTGCTCGTTGGCGCCAGTCGCAAACGGATGATTGGCGCACTGTCCAATGAAGAGCCGACCGATCAACGTCTCCCCGGGTCACTCGCGCTGGCACTGCACGCCATGAACAGTGGCACGCATATCCTGCGGGTGCATGATGTACCGGAAACCTTGCAAGCGATGCGTGTGTGGCGCGGACTGCGCGATTCTGCGCTGACCAGCTTTTAGGCCGCGTTGTCGATACCCAGCTCCGAGAGTTTGCGATACAGCGTTGAGCGGCCAATGCCGAGACGACGCGCCACTTCGGTCATCTTGCCTCGATAATGGCCGATGGCAAGGCGAATGACGTCAGCTTCAATGGCTTCCAATGGCCGCAAATTGCCATCATTGGCATAGAGCGTAACACCAATGCCCTCATGTGTCGCCAAAGCCGGGCTTTCGACGTCCAGCATCATATGTGCCAGATGCGGCAGCTCGGCTGTAGTTAGCGCATCCCCGTCGGCAAATATGGCAGCGCGGAACAATGTTGTTTGCAATTGCCGGACATTGCCCGGCCAGTGATAGGCGGCAAGCAAGGCCAGCGCATCCTGAGTAATACCCAATGGCCGCATGCCCGGCTGATCGGCAATCCGTGAAAGAAAATGCCGTGCCAGAGACGCGATATCACCATTGCGATCGCGCAAGGGCGGGATACAGATACGTTGTTGGCTTATCAGCTCGTGCAATTCTGCACTAAAGTCGCCTGCTTTGACCATCTCCGCAATTGGACGGTCGCTGCAAAAAATATAGCGTGTATCGATGCGCAGGCTGTGATTGCTTCCAACCGGTTGTATCTCACCCGTGGTAAGCGTTTGCAGCAGCTTATCCTGTATCTCCGCTGGCATGCGGTCGATCTCGTCAATCACCAATGTGCCGTTTTCGGCGCGCTGGATATGGCCGATCTGGCGATCGAATGCGCCGGGAAAGGCGCCTTGTTCATGCCCGAAGAGCAGCGATTCCATCTGATTTGCCGGGGTGCTACCGATATTCATCAAGCGCAAAGGCATTTTGGCGCGCGGCGACGTTGCATGCACAGCGCGGGCGAACATCTCCTTGCCAACGCCGGTTTCGCCTTCGATCATCACATGACCCTGTCCGCGTGCCGCCTTGGCAGCAACCGCCAGCGCCGCGCGAAACGCCGGAGCGCTGCCGATCATTTCGTCAAAGTTGAGCGGTGAGCTGATCTTTTCGGTCAAGGGCTGAAGTTCATCGTCGCGATCCTGCCGCTCGCTGGCGGCATTGAGCGCGGCGATCAGCCGATCCGGTGCCAGCGGTTTGATGAGATAATCGGTTGCGCCGGCGCGCATCGCCTCGACAGCAAGCAGCGGCGATGTGCTGGTCGTCAGCATAAGAATGGGAAGGGCCGGGCGACGTGATTTGAGCTCGGCGATCAGTTCTGCTGCTTCGTCCCCCGGCACCCATTGGTCGAGAATGATCGCATCCAGCATCATTCCCTGTTGCGTGCCGAGCATCGCAATCGCGGTTTCCGAATCACGGGCAAATATGGTGCGCCACCCGGCCTTGCTGGCCAAAGCGGCGACCAAGCGACATTGCGCCGGTTCGTCATCGATCAGCATCAGCAGACGTGTTTCATCCTCTGCCATGATTGCCCGCCTCTTTCTCGTTTCTGTCCCAATTAGGCACAGACTATAAGAGAAACTGGTAAACAGGACGTTAAAGGAGCCACCATCTTCTGTCCATTTGCACGCTGCATTGTAGGGGCCTGTAGAATGGCGATTTTCTTGGAAACAAAGCATGCTGGTGCTTGAGCGCGCCGCCGCTTCGCGCTAAGCAAGGTACAAATGGTACGCGCGACCGCGTGTTTCCAACAGCAATATTGCTCAGATAAGAACAAGGATATGCCCGATATGACATCTGGTAACGATATGGAATTCGCCAACAAAACCTATGAAGGTTTCACCAGCTTTGTGAAATGGGGCACCATCGTCTCGGCGATTGTGACCATATTTGTCGTTATGCTCATCGCCAGCTGATCACCATGGCGGACCAGACAACGCAGCAGATTATAGCCGTTCTTGCAGAAACGGCTGAGCATGAAAATCGCGTCGCGGCGACACCTGAAACGGTGAAGAAGTTTACCGGACTGGGGGCGCACTGTTTGGTCGAAAAAGGCGCTGGTGATAGCGCCGCTTTTGGTGATGATGATTATGCCGAAGCCGGTGCGACCATCACAGATCGCAAGGATGCCATTGCAAAAGCTGATATCATTATCGGCATCCAAGGTATTGATCCCAAAGAACTAAAGGGTGCAAAGCAAGGCGTGACTCTGGCTGCGGCGCTTGATCCCTTTGGCAAGCGTGAACGTATTGATGCCTACGCAGAAACTGGCGCTCATAGCCTTGCGCTGGAATTCATGCCGCGCATTACCCGCGCACAGTCGATGGACATTTTGTCCTCGCAATCAAATCTGGCCGGTTATCGCGCGGTTCTTCTCGCTTCGACCCATTATGGTCGTGCCTTCCCGATGATGATGACCGCGGCTGGCACCGTTTCTGCGGCGAAGTGCTTTGTTATGGGTGTTGGCGTGGCCGGGCTGCAAGCCATCGCCACTGCGCGGCGTCTAGGTGCACAGGTCAGCGCCACCGATGTCCGCAGCGCCACCAAAGAGCAGATTGAAAGCCTGGGCGCCAAAGCGATCTTTGTTGAAGATGTTGAAGGCATTGAGGGTGAGGGCGCTGGCGGATACGCCACCGAAATGTCCGACGAGTATAAGAAAGCGCAGGCAGAGTTGGTCTCCAGCCATATCGCCAAACAGGACATTGTTATCACCACCGCCCTTATTCCAGGACGTCCCGCACCAAAGCTGATCTCTGACGAACAGCTTGCGACTATGCGTCCAGGCAGCGTCATAGTCGATCTGGCCGCAGAGCAGGGTGGCAATGTTGATGGCGCCGTTGCCGGTGAGACCGTTGTTAAACATGGCGTCACCATTATCGGTGCGCGCAATATCACTTCTGCCCTGGCATCCGATGCTTCAGCGCTGTTTGCCCGCAATATCTTTAATTTCTTCTCGGCCTTTTGGGACAAGGAAGACGCTAAGCCGATATTCCCGGATGATGATGAGATTGTGCAGGGCATCCGCGTGACGCATGATGGTAAAGTGGTGCATGAGCGGTTGCTGGGGTGAGATCTATAGTCATAGTTCTGGCCTGTGTTTTCTTGGCGGCTTGCGAGATGCTGGGCGTTGACGGTCCCAAGGTCTGCGAAGAATGGGTCAAAAGCAGGATTGAAGCGCCAGGCACATATAGTTGGAGCAGCTCTAACTGGCAGTCCGGCGGACCAGATGTCTCTCTGCAGTTCACCAGCCGGATTGATGGAAATGAAGTGCAGCAAATAGCTGAATGCAACTTTGTCGATCCTGAATCTGACAATCTGGTCGTAGATGATAGTCAGTCGTCGATCGATCGATTAGACTTCTGAATTTTTCGCCGATATCCTTCATTGCATATTCATGACAGATACGCTTTACCTGCGTAAACGATAGTAAAGCAGGTCGCACAGGCGCTTAAGCGCTCATCGAGAAAGATATTCATCCCTAAAATCCAGAAATTCGGCTTTTTTGAGCCGATTATGAACCTTTTGGTTCATTCATGCGTCTTTGTGACGCAATTTGCATAACATTATGGAGACTATGTTACATGTTTAAGACGAGTTTGACCGGACTGACTGTTGCTGCGCTGATGACTGCTGGTGCTGCCTTTGCCCAAGAATCTGAAGCCCCAGCCGCTGCACAAGCTGCGGCTCCCACCGAAGCACCAGCCCCCGCGCTCGTTCCTGCGCCATCACCGCATATTGTTGACGCGGCCGTCGGTTCTGAAGATTTCAGTACGCTTGTCGGCCTGGTTCAGGCGGCTGAACTGGTTGAGACGCTGTCCAGCACCGGTCCGTTCACCGTCTTCGCGCCGACCAATGATGCTTTTGGCGTTTTCCCCGAAGGCGCGGTTGATGGCTTGAAACAGCCAGGAAACAAGGCAATCCTTACGCGCATCCTTACCTATCATGTGGTCCCGGGTAAGATCACATCGGCAGAGCTGATTGCGATGATCGAAGCCGGTGGCGGTAGCGTCAAGATCAAAACTGTGGAAGGAACCGAACTTACGGCAACCATCGAAGCCGATCAGGTCAAGCTGACCGGTACAAACGGCAACGCTTTTGTGACCAAGGCTGATCTGGAACAGTCAAACGGTATCATCCACGCCATTAACGGCGTCGTTGTACCTTAAACGCATCATTTGTTGCAGAAAACCATTCGATCTTGAAACGCCGGGCACAGTTTCCCCGGCGTTTCTTTTTATATCATGCGACTGATGCTCGACACGCATCAAGATATTTGCAAAAGAAAGAGAAACATCGCGCCGTTCGGCATTCAGATGACCGCTAATCAGGGATAGCTCATGGATTTTATATCGGTTTTGTCGATTTTCGTGCTGGCGTGCTTCGTCGGCTATTATGTCGTCTGGTCAGTCACCCCGGCGCTGCATACGCCGCTGATGGCTGTGACCAATGCGATTTCTTCGGTGATTATCGTCGGCGCGCTGATTGCTTCGGCTGAAGCGGGAAGCCAGATTGCCAAATATTTAGGCCTGTTCGGGGTGGTTCTGGCCAGCATCAATATTTTCGGCGGCTTCGCCGTTACCGAGCGTATGCTCGCCATGTACAAGAAGAAGGAGAAGTAAGCGATGACCTTCTCCATTCTCGCCGCCGGTGCTGATGGCGGCTCGGTCAATCCATGGGTTGCACTCGCCTATCTGGTTTCGGGCGTATTCTTCATTCTGGCACTGCGCGGGCTATCCAGTCCTGCGACCAGTCGCGCGGGCAACCGCAATGGCATTATCGGCATGGTGATTGCAGTTGGCACAACGCTGATCACCCATAACCTCGCCACATGGTATGAGATTGCCATCGCCATTGCTATTGGTGGCGCCATTGGTTTTGTCATTGCCCGTCGCATTGCGATGACTTCCATGCCCGAGCTTGTTGCTGGCTTCCACTCGCTGGTGGGTCTTGCCGCTGTTGTTGTCGGGCTCGCCGCATGGCTGGACCCGGCGAGCTTTGGCATTGTCGATGCGGAAGGTCAGATTCTGATGGTCAGCCGCATTGAGCTCGGCCTCGGTATCGCTATCGGTGCAATCACTTTCTCCGGTTCTGTAATCGCCTTCCTCAAGCTCTCAGGCCGTATGAGCGGCTCGCCGATCCTTTTGCCTGCGAGGCACGTGATCAATCTTGGCACGCTGGCGGCAATCCTCGTATTGATCGGTACCTATGCCGTGTCTGGCGCTGGTGGCGCTGGAGAAGGCATGTTGATCGTCTGGATCACGGTACTCGCTTTCATTATCGGCTTCCTGCTGATCATCCCGATCGGTGGTGCAGATATGCCGGTGGTGGTGTCGATGCTCAACAGCTATTCGGGCTGGGCTGCGGCTGCCATGGGCTTTACGCTCGGCAATACCGCAATGATTATTACCGGTGCGCTGGTGGGTTCGTCAGGCGCAATTCTGTCCTATATCATGTGCCGCGCGATGAACCGCAGCTTCATCTCGGTAATTGCCGGTGGCTTTGGCGCAGATGACAGCGCGGGAGCCGATGGCGCACCGCGCGAGCAGCGGCCTTATAAGCAGGGTAGTGCCGATGATGCGGCGTTTATGCTCGAACAGGCGGAAAAGGTTATCATCATCCCAGGCTATGGCATGGCGGTAGCACAGGCGCAGCACATATTGCGGGAAATGGCTGACGCGCTCAAAGAAAAGGATGTTGAGGTCAAATATGCGATTCACCCGGTGGCGGGCCGTATGCCGGGTCATATGAACGTACTCCTCGCAGAAGCGAACGTACCTTATGATGAGGTGTTTGAGCTGGAGGATATCAACAGCGAATTCGCCCAGGCCGATGTTGCCTTCATCATCGGCGCGAATGACGTGGTGAACCCGGCGGCGAAGACCGACAAATCTTCGCCCATCTATGGCATGCCCGTGTTCGATGTGGACAAGGCCAAGCAGGTCTTCTTCATCAAGCGCTCCATGGGCGGCGTTGGTTATGCCGGTGTCGATAACGATGTGTTCTATATGGATCAGACGATGATGCTGCTTTCCGATGCCAAGAAGATGGTCGAGGAAATCGTTAAGGCGCTGGACTAGGGTCAGGGCCCAAGAAGGGATCGCGTAATGCGCAAAATTGGCCTGATTGGCGGTATGAGCTGGGCTTCTACCGAAATCTACTATCGCCATATCAATATGGCGGTGCAGAAACGCGCTGGCGGCATGTGCAGCGGTCCGATTGTTATGGAAAGCCATAATTTTTGCGATCTGTCACGGCTCGATACGCCTGAACAATGGCGACATGCCAGCAAGATACTGTCAGAATCTGCCAAGCGGCTTGAGCAGGTCGGTGCGACCGCCATATTGATCTGCGCCAATTCGATGCACAAAGTCTATGATGATGTCGCCGATGCGGTGTCCTTGCCGATCATTCATATCGCCGATTGTGTCGGTGAGAAGATGCAGGCCGATGGCATCAAGCGGGCGGCTCTGATCGGCACACGCAATGTCATGACAGAGGGCTTTTACCGTCAGCGACTGGTGCGCCACGGTATCAAGCTGATCCCGCCCAATATGGAGCGGGTCGAGGAACTGGACCGGATCATTTACGAAGAGCTGATGCTGGGTCAGGCCACGCGCGATGCCGAGCGCACGCTCAAGACCTTCCTGACCAATATCGAGAAGGAAGATGTCGAGGCAGTTGTACTGGGCTGCACCGAGTTGGAGATGATCGTCAACACCAAGGCCAATGTGCTGCCGATCTATGACGGCACGAAAATCCATGCCGATGCGGCGGTCGAATGGATATTGGGTGAGGGCTGATTACGGTTATAATCGGACCAGTCTTCCGATGATTCCCGATAACAGGCCGATTGCATGACCCGCGCTTTCTATGCTTCCGATCCTGCGCAGAGCCGGGGCCGCCTACATCCGGAAAAAGACAGCGCGGTTCGCGGGCCGCGTGATGCGTTTCAGCGCGATCGTGACCGAGTCATCCACTCGATTTCCTTCCGCCGTCTGCGCCATAAAACACAGGTCTTTATCGCGCCCGATGGTGACCATTACCGGGTTCGACTGACACACAGTCTGGAGGTTGCCCAGATTGGCCGCGCCATTGCTCGCGCTCTGGGGTTGAATGAAGACCTCACTGAAGCCCTATGTTTGGCGCATGATATCGGCCACCCACCCTTTGGCCATGCGGGGGAGCGGGCGCTCAATGATGTCATGGCCGATTGCGGCGGCTTTGATCATAATGCGCAGACATTGCGGACATTGATGCAGTTGGACTCGCCCTATCCCGATAGGCCAGGGCTGAATCTCAGTTGGGAAGTGATGGAAGGTCTAGCCAAGCATAACGGGCCATTGACAGAACCGGGTTGGTCGATGGTGGAATGTGATGCTGCGCTGTCGCTTGAACTTGGTAGCCATGCCTCGCTGGAGGCGCAAATTGCTGCAATTGCGGATGACATCGCCTATGACAATCACGACATCGATGATGGTATCCGCGCTGGGTTTCTTGGTCGTGAGCAGCTTATGGAACTGCCGTTTCTGGCCGAGCTGTGGGCAGATATTCGCAGCACCTATCCCGATGCTGGCGACGCGGCATTGCTGCGTGAGATGGTGCGCAGCCAGATCGGCCTGATGGTCAATGATGTTATCGCGGCGACCAAGGATCGTATTGCAAAACACAATATCGCCAGCGCTGATAATGTGCGTAAAGCCGGTCTGACTATCGGTGGCTTTTCCGATGCCATGACCGTACAAGAGCGCGAGCTGAAGCGCTTTATGTATGCCAATCTCTACCTTCACCCTGATCAGCAGGCGGCAGCAGATTGCGCGCACGATATTATTGCTGAGTTGGCGCTCTATTATCGTGCTGATCCCATGCGATTGCCCGAGGACTGGCGACCTGAAGCAAGCGAGGATGATATCCAGACCGGCCGCAGAATCATAGACTTTATCGCCGGAATGACCGACCGCTATGCGATAAACCGCTATGCCGAGAATATTGGCCCGGTCCCTAAGGGGCTGCGCAATGTCTGATTCCAAAAAACGCGTCCTGATTGTCGGCGCGACCGGTCTGGTCGGTCGCCAGATTTCCCCATTACTCGCGGATCGCGATGATATTGCGGTGCATGCGCTGGTGCGTCGCGGCGATAATGATATGCCTTCAGACTATCAAGTCGCCGATCCATCTGCATGGCCCGAAGCCATTGCCGAGTGGAAGCCACATGTTTTTGTCTCTGCCTTGGGTATTACGCTGAAAAAGGCCGGTGGCAACAAGGCCGCTTTTCGTGCGGTGGACTATCAACTTGTGCTCGACTGCGCAGCCGCAGCCCATGCTGCTGGAGCAGGTCATGCGATTATAGTTACAGCGGTCGGGGCCAGTGCCAGATCCCCTAATCTCTATCAACAAACCAAAGGCGAGGTGGAAGAGTCTGTGACTGCTTTGGGCTTTGACCGGCTTGATATAGTCCGTCCGGGTCTTTTGCGTGGCGAGCGTGTCGATGACCCGAGAATTGTCGAAGGTCTGATGCTTGCGCTAGCGCCGATCACGGATAGCCTGCTGCCGCGAGGCTGGTCTCGTTATGGCTCGATAGACAGCGCCGATGTTGCCCGTGCTATCGCTCAATTAGCCCTTGGTAATGAGGATGATGCGCACGATTCTGACCGCCATGTGCATCATAATGACTCGCTATTGGCACTGGCTGCTCAAATGACAGCAAAAACCGGGTAAGACGTTCGGCTCGCCAATTGACAGCCTCTTGACCATCCGCCACAGTTTTTGCGCTCGAATCGGCTCCGAAAAGGTCGATGCGTCGCAACGGGAGAGTGTCGGAATGGATGGAGAGTCCAGCCCGGCCGCCGAAGGAGCAACCGCCCCGGAAACTCTCAGGCTGTGGGACCGTTATGGCGCTGTGAAAATATGAGTACTCTGGAAAGCGCGCGCCGAAGCTTTAGCGAAGGTGGGCCACCGAAGGGGTAAGGAATGGCAGTGACATAAAGCACGCCGTTCGAAAACTCTCAGGTTCCGTGACAGAGGGGGCTATCGGCATGCGAGTTTATCGCTGGCTGATATGCACCTGTAATGCGGAAGGCTGACCTGATGAGTGATGAAGCAACACAGACATTGCCGCTTGATGCATGGCATCGCGATAAAGGCGCGCGCATGGTGCCTTTTGCGGGCTATTCGATGCCGATTCAATATGAAGGCATTATGGCCGAGCACCAATGGACCCGTGAAAATGCCGGTCTGTTCGATGTATCGCATATGGGCCAGCTACAGCTGAAAGGTGAGAGCGCTGCCGAGGCGCTGGAGCGGATTGTGCCCGGCGATATCTCGGCATTGAAGCCCGGCAAGATGCGCTATTCGCTGTTGTTGGCCGAGGATGGCGGCATTCTTGACGATATGATGATCACCAATAGCGGGCAGCATCTCTATATCGTCGTCAATGGCGCGGTGAAGCATCAGGATATCGCCTATATGCGCGCGCAGCTGCCCGAGAGTATTGAGCTGGTGCATATGGAAGACCAAGCGCTGCTGGCTTTACAGGGACCAAAGGCAGCAGAAGCGCTGGCGCGACTTGATATTGCCGGTCTGGAAATAGGCTGGTCGGGCCCAGATGATCTTTATTTTATGGATGCCGCGCCCTGTCTTTGGGGCGAGGTACCGCTGGGTATCAGCCGGTCGGGCTATACCGGTGAAGATGGTTTTGAGATTTCCGTGCCTGCCGAGCATGTGACCGCACTTGCCGATGCTCTGTGTGAACAGCCTGAGGTCAAGCCGATAGGACTGGGCGCACGCGACTCCCTACGGCTTGAGGCGGGATTGCCGCTTTATGGCCATGATCTCGATTCCGCAATTGACCCTGTGCAGGGCAATCTGACATTCGCCATCTCCAAAGCGCGCCGCGAAGAGGGCGGTTTTCATGGTGCGGAGAGAATCTTGGCGGCGCTGGAAAATGGCCCCGACAAAAAACGTGTTGGCTTTACTGTAGAAGGCCGCATGCCCGTACGCGAGGGTGCGCCTATCTTTGCGGGTGATGCTGAGATTGGCGTCATCACCTCGGGCGGTTTCGCGCCTACCATTGGCGCGCCGATTGCCATGGGCTTTGTCGCCGCTGATTATGCCGCACTCGGCACCCAGCTCGAAGCCGAAGTGCGCGGCAAGCGGGTGCCGATTATCGTTAGCAAAATGCCCTTTGTTCCCAATGGATATCGCCGGAAAGGAAAATCCTGATGAGCCGTTATTTCACCGATGAGCATGAATGGATCGAAGTCGATGGCGACACCGCCACTGTCGGCATCACCGATTATGCCCAGGAGCAGCTGGGCGATGTCGTCTTTGTCGAGGTGCCTGAAGCCGACAAGGAGGTGGGCAAGGGCGATGACGCGGCCGTCGTTGAGTCCGTCAAAGCCGCCAGCGATGTCTATGCACCCGTTTCCGGAACCGTGACCGAGGGCAATGCCGCTCTGGCTGACGACCCGGCGCTGGTGAACAGCGATCCGGAAGGTGATGGCTGGTTTTTCAAACTGACGCTTTCTGATCCGTCCGAGCTCGAAGGCCTGATGGATGAGGCGGGATACAAAGCGTTTGTCGAGAGTTTGTAATGCTACGAGCAATGGCTTCTTGCGTTGCTTCTCTGGTGCTGTTTGGTTGCACGCAGGTGCCGCCTGATGGACCCATTTCAGTTCAGGAAGCCATTGAGAGGATACACCAACTCGATGGCCAGACGGTCGAAGTGCACGGTTGGCTTGGTCACTGTGCGGGATATGATTGCGCGCTATACATCTCAAAAGATGATGCTGAGACCGTGGCATATGGCGATTGGGAGTCCGACCAATGGTTGGAGGCAATGGACCGCCGTTTAAGCATTGGAGCAAACAAAAGTTTTGACCATCGTGCAGCACCGTTCCAGTTTCAACGCGTCGCCATCAAGGGGAAAATCGACGCTACCTGTCGTGGTATGTTTTATGTTTGCACAGATAGAGTGCCTGACATCGTACCCCATTCTATAGCTGAGATTTGATAATCCGGGATTTTTTGCAATGCGCTATCTACCTCTTACCGAAAATGACCGAACCAAAATGCTCGCACGGGTCGGTGCTTCGAGCATCAATGATCTGTTTGTCGATGTCCCCGATGCCGCGGTGCTGGACGGGCCGATCCATGATCTGCCGAACCATGCTAGCGAATTGGCGGTGGAACGGCATATGGCCAAGCTGGCGTCAGAAAACAGCGTCGCCGGCAATGCGCCTTTCTTCCTGGGGGCGGGGGCTTATCGCCATCATGTTCCGGCGAGTGTTGATCATATCATTCAGCGCGGCGAGTTTCTTACCGCTTATACCCCCTATCAACCCGAAATCGCTCAGGGCACGCTGCAGATGCTGTTCGAGTTCCAGACTCAGGTGGCGCGGCTTTTCGGTTGCGATGTTGCCAATGCCAGCATGTATGACGGCTCGACCGCCTGCTGGGAGGCGATTGTTATGGCGCGGCGTATCACCCGGCGCGGCAAGGCGCTGCTCTCTTCGGGGCTGCACCCGCATTATGTCTCGGTCTGTCAGACCATGGCGCGCTTTACCAAGGATGATCTGCGCGTCAGCCATCCCGATTTCTCCGGCGCGACTGACTATGATGCGCTGATCGACCAGATTGACAGCGATACCAGCTGTATCGTGGTACAATATCCCGATATTTTGGGCCGCATTGACGATATGACCCGCCTTGCCGAGCGCGCTGCAGAGCATAAAGCGCTGTTGATCGCGGTTGTCACCGAGCCGGTGGCACTGGGCGCGATCAAGAGCCCAGGCGAAATGGGCGCGGATATTGTTGTTGGCGAAGGGCAGTCCATCGGTGTCGGTCTGCAGTTTGGCGGTCCATATGTTGGCCTGTTCGGCTGCAAACAGAAATATGTGCGCCAGATGCCGGGAAGGCTGTGTGGCGAAACCGTCGATGCCGATGGCGAGCGTGGCTATGTGCTAACGCTCTCGACGCGCGAGCAGCATATCCGCCGTGAAAAGGCGACATCCAATATCTGCACCAATAGCGGCCTGTGCGCATTGGCGTTCAGCGTCCATATGACGTTGCTGGGTGAGGCCGGATTGCGTCGACTGGCTGCTGTCAATCACGCGATGGCGGTCAAGACTGCTGAACGGCTTGAGCAGATTGACGGCGTGTCGCTGGTCAATGACCGCTTTTTCAATGAGTTCACGGTGCATCTGGGCCGCGATGCCCGCGATATTATTCGCACATTGGCAGATCGCGGCATATTGGGCGGGGTGTCGCTCGGCAGACTATATCCCGATGCTGAAGAGCTTGCTGATGGTCTGGTGGTCGCGGTGACCGAAACCACCACCGACGAAGATATCGAGGCTTTAGCCGCCGGGCTGGAGCAGGCGCTGAAGGAGATTGCGGCATGAGCATGAATAGTGTCGGTCGTCAGACCACCCCGCAAGGCTCCGCAACAGACAGCGCCCCGTCAACCGCCACTGGCAACCGCGCGTTGATGCTGAAAGAGCCGCTGATCTTTGAAAGCGGCGCCTATGATCGCACCGGTGTCGATATTCCCGATGCACCGGAAGTGAAAAGCCGTCTTGGCGGTCTGGAGCGCGATACGGTTATCGGATTGCCCGGCCTCGCTGAAGGCGAGACAGTGCGGCACTATACCCGGCTGTCGCGGCAGAATTATGCTATTGATCTGGGACTGTTCCCGCTCGGCTCCTGCACCATGAAGCATAATCCGCGGCTTAACGAGAAAGTCGCGCGGATGCCGGGTTTTGCCGATATCCACCCGCTGCAACCGATCCATAGTGTGCAGGGTGCGCTTCGGGTTATCCATGAGCTGGGGGAGTGGCTCAAAAAGCTGACCAATATGCCAGCCGTTTCCATGTCCCCCAAAGCAGGCGCCCATGGTGAGCTGTGCGGTGTTCTCGCTATCCGTTCTGCACTCGAAGCGCGCGGCGATGCGCGTGAGGTGATCCTTGTACCTACCAGCGCGCATGGCACTAATCCTGCGACAGCGGCCTTTGCTGGCTATAAGGTCGAGGATATCCCCGCGACCGAAGAGGGCAGGGTCGATCTGGAAGCGCTGAAAGCACGCCTCGGCCCGGATGTCGCGGGTGTGATGATCACTAACCCCAATACCTGCGGCCTGTTTGAGCGCGATATGAAAGCGATCTCCGATGCAGTTCATGAAGCAGGCGGCTTTGTTTATTGCGACGGCGCGAATTTCAATGCCATTGTCGGTCGGGTGCGCCCGGGCGATCTCGGTGTTGATGCGATGCATATCAATCTGCACAAAACCTTCTCTACCCCGCATGGCGGCGGCGGTCCTGGCTCAGGCCCAGTCGTGTTCTCCGAAGCATTGGCACCTTTTGCGCCGCTGCCTTTTGTGGAAGAAGGCGATGATGGCCTGCTGCATATTATCGAGGAAGAGACCGCGCAGGAGCATCATGACCAGAGCTTTGGCCGCATGGTGGCGTTTCATGGCCAGATGGGCATGTTCACCCGGGCGCTGACCTATATGCTCAGCCACGGTGCTGATGGCCTGCGTCAGGTGGCTGAGGATGCCGTGCTCAATGCCAATTATGTGCTGCGCGCGATGGAAGATCTGATCGACGCGCCTTTTGCCGGGGCTGGACCATGTATGCATGAGGCATTGTTCTCGGATGATAATTTTGCCGAGGGCTTTTCCACTCTCGACCTCGCCAAAGGCCTGATCGACGAGGGCTTCCACCCGATGACCGTGTTCTTCCCGCTGGTGGTGCATGGCGCTATGCTGGTCGAGCCGACCGAGACCGAGAGCAAGGCGGCGCTCGACCAGTTTATTCTCGCCTTCCGTGCCGTCGCAGAGCGCGCGATTGCGGGCGATGAGAGCCTGAAATCCGCACCACATCATGCACCACTCAAGCGCCTCGACGAGACACAGGCCGCGCGCAAACCGGTGCTGGTCTGGAGCGATCCGGAACCACAAGCTGAAGCCGCGGAGTGACAGGAAGCATCGTGTCGCGTCTGGTACAAGGCGCGACCAATCTGTTCGCATTGTGGACGGTGCTCGGTACGCTTTGGGCGTGGTTTGTCCCTGCACATTTCCTCTGGGTGGTTGATGGCCGTTTTCAGCCTTTTGGTCAGCCGCTGATCAGCGTTCTGCTCGGCATCATCATGCTGGGCATGGGGCTGACGCTTACGCTGCAGGATTTCCAGCGCGTCGCGCAAATCCCGCGCTGCGTCGCCACGGGAGTAGTGTTGCAATTCACGATTATGCCGATTGCTGGTGTGACTCTTGCCACAGTGTTCGCACTCGAACCCGGTCTGGCCGTCGGGTTGATCCTTGTTTCCTGCTGCCCAGGCGGCACGGCGTCAAATGTTGTCGCTTATCTCGCCCGTGCCAATCTTGCGCTGTCGGTGACGATGACCATGGCCTCAACATTGGTGGCGATCATCGCCACGCCGCTGCTCACAGGCTGGCTGGCGGACAAGTTTGTCGCGATTGATCGCTGGAACCTGTTTGTGAATATGGTCTCAATCGTGTTGATCCCTGTGGTTGCCGGTGTCGTGCTCAAGCAACTTTTCCCCCGCGCGGCGGATCGGGTCTCGACAGTGTCGCCGCTGGTTTCGGCGCTGGTAGTGGTGATTATCGTCGCCGGCATTATCGCCGCATCCAAACCGCTCATAGAAGAGCATTTCGGGGTTTTGATGCTTGCGGTGCTGTTGCTCCACGTCTTCGGCTTTGGCCTCGGCTATGTTCTGACCGCACTGCTCGGTCAGGGTTTTGCGGAACGACGGACCATCAGTATTGAAGTGGGGATGCAGAATAGCGGCCTTGGTTCGTCTCTGGCATCAACCCCCGCTTTTGCTGCGCAATTTGCTGCACCAATGCAGGCCGCTCTCGCTCCCGTTCCAAGCGCGATATCATCGGTCTATCATGTAGTTATGGGTAGTCTGCTGGCGGCTATTTGGCGTCGGAGTACAACAACAAAGAGGACTAAGCGCTAAAGCCAGCGCCGCACTTTCTTCTGATAATCCAGAAAGCCCTTGCCAAAACGCCGTGCAAGATATTCCTCCTCGGCACGGATGACGAAACGGTCAATCGCCAGCACCGCGAAGGGCAGAAAGAATAGCGTTCCCGCGCTGTCCTGCCAAAAGGCAAAGCCGAGCATGATCATAGCCATGGCGAGATACATCGGGTTGCGGCTGTGGCGATAGGGTCCGCGTGCGATGATAACCTCCGTTGCAGTCCAGGGTTCCGGGTTTTCCCCCGCCTTGCTGAACAGACCCATGGACACTATAACAATTGCAATGCCGATGGCGATCAGGGCTACGCCAATCCATTCAAACTCGGCCTGTGGCACGATAGAAGGCAGGGGAAGCAGCGTATCAAGGATACGCCCCAAAAGGATAAACCCAAGATACACCAGCGGCGGCGGAAAGCGCACATTGGGCCCGTCTTTTTTCGCTTTTTCTACCAACAGACTGTCTTTCTTGGTTGCAATTGCGCTACTCTAGGAATGATCGCTGGGTAAGGCCAGCCATAGTGTTAGAATAGGAACCACAATGGCAGATTCGACCCCCTGGATAGCGAGCGAGGCAGGCCCGGAAGATCGCAAATTCTCGGCTGCAGCGGAACGCAACAAGCAAGTGATTGCCGACATACTTTTGCCATTACTGCCGCACAACGCGCGTGTTCTGGAGATCGCCAGCGGCAGTGGCCAACATGTCACCCATTTTGCCGCCCGGCGTCCCGATATCACCTGGCAGCCCAGTGATGTTTCATCAGATGCGTTGCGATCCATTGCGGCATGGACAGCCGAAAGCGGACAGGGTGAGAATGTCAGCCCGCCGGTTCATTTGGATTTACTGGATAGTGATGCAGCAGGGCTCTTCGACGTGACGAGTTTTGATGCGATCCTGTGCGCCAATCTGCTGCATATCAGCCCATGGGAAGCGACAGAAGCGCTGTTCAAATGTAGTGCGCAATGGCTCGGGCGGAACGGGCTGCTGTTTGTATATGGTCCATTCTTACAAGCCAATGTCGGAACCGCACCGAGCAATATCGCTTTCGACCAGAATTTGCGCAGTCGAGACCAAAGCTGGGGCATTCGCGCGCTGGAAGATGTGTCATGCATCGCTACGAAGCAAGGCTTTGCCGAACCAATGGTAACAGTAATGCCAGCGAACAACCTATCTTTGATGTTCCGTCGCGTAAGTGCATAGTTGCGAGCCTTCTCCGGCCACAAGAATCATTAAAAAAATCTATCTGGCCCGGTCAATCATTGCGTGTTGCATCCCTTTCGGGCAACTATCAGCATTAATTACCGGCAAGGCGTAAACAGCGCATAGTGCCGCAAAAACGATAATGCACCAAAGTGCAACCATTGGGAGAGTAGATAATGACCGAAGCAACAGACCCGCGCGGGTCTTTTCATGCATGTGTGGATTATTGGGCTGAGCGGCGTCCGGAGCATATTGCGCTCGAGGATGCCGATGGCAGCTACAGCTATTCTGAACTGGCGGAGAAGAGCACTGCACTGGCTAAGGCCTTTGTCGGTTCGGGGCTCAAGACCGGCGATCGCATTGCCTGGTTGGGTAAGAACCGTGCTGCCTACGCGATGCTCATGGTGGCGGCGAGCCGGGCCGGGCTGGTGATTGCGCCGATTGGCTGGCGTCTGGCACTTCCGGAGATTTGTTATATCTTGCAGGACACCGGCGCGAAATGGATGCTGTCTGAACCTGACTTTGCGACTATGGCGCGCGATGCCAAAGAAAAGTGCCCGGAGCTGGAGACCATAGTGTGCACCCATGGCTGTGAGCATTTGACTAGCTTGGTCGACTGGATGGCGGCGCAGCCGAACGATGCGGAATTGCCACCGACAGATCCCGAAAATGGCGTTCTTCAGCTCTACACTTCCGGCACCACTGGCCTCCCCAAAGGCGCGACCTTGTGCAATCGCAATCTGTTCGGCCTGAGGCAGGCGGTTGAGGAATCGGATTATGACTGGGCCCGGCTTGATGAAAATGACAAGGGCCTGGTGGTCATGCCGATCGCGCATATTGCCGGTTCGGGCTATACCTCTATGTTCCTCCATGCAGGCGCAACCGCTTATTTTCTGCCCGAATATGACCCGGCGGGTGTTCTGGATTCCATAGAAGCCGGTGTCACCAACATTTTTCTCGTGCCGACTGCGATTCAGATGCTGATCAACCATCCAAGTGCGGCCGAGACCGATTTTTCGCGCCTGCGCTATATGCATTATGGCGCGTCGCCCATGCCACTGGCGCTGTTGCGACAGGCTATGCAGGTGCTCGGCTGCGGCTTTGTGCAGCATTATGGCATGACCGAGACAACCGGCACTTTTACCTGCCTGCATCCTTCTGACCATGACCCGGAAGGCAATAAACGTATGCGCTCTGCGGGCTTGCCAATGCCGGAAGTAGAGGTGCGTATTGTTGATAGCGACAATGCATCGGTAGCTACGGGCGAGGTGGGCGAGATTGTTACCCGCAGCAAGGCGAATATGCTCGGCTATTGGAAGCAACCGGAAAAGACTGCCGAGACTGTCGACCCGGAGGGTTGGCTGCACACTGGCGATGCCGGCTATATGGATGAGGATGGTTATGTCTATATCCATGACCGGGTGAAGGACATGATCATCTCCGGGGGTGAGAATGTTTATCCGGCTGAGGTGGAGAATACACTCTATAGCCATCCGGCGGTGTTGGAGGCAGCAGTGATAGGCGTTCCTGACGATAAATGGGGCGAGGCGGTCAAGGCGGTGATCGTGCCAAGGCCCGGACATGAAATAGAAAGCGATGAGGTCATCGCGTTCGCGAGAGAATCTCTGGCGGTTTACAAGGTACCCAAGTCCATTGATGTGATCCCCGAAATGCCGCGTAATGCCTCGGGCAAGATTTTGCGGCGGGAGCTGCGCGCACCTTATTGGGAGGGTAAGGACCGGCAGGTCAATTAGCTTCGGCTTGCTCCTTGGCCTCGTGTCGATATTGCGGGCGTCGGGCCAAGTTATGCTCGCGCCATGCGATATACAGCCCGGAGCCGATAATCAGCGGCGCGCCGATCCATGTCCAGACCGAGGGCCAGCTTTGCCAGATTAGCCAACCGAAAAAAGTCGCCCATATCAGGCTGGTATAGTCAGCGGAGAGAACTATGGACACCGGTGCGAGCCGCAGCGAACTGGTGAGCGCCAGCTGACCTACACCGCCGCACAGCCCTATCCCGGCGATAATAAGGAATGTTTCGGCATCGTGCAAAGCGCCATAATAGAACATGCCTATGCTCAGTGGCGGCAGTGACAAAAGTGTGAACCAGAAGACGACGGTAACCGGTTTGTCGGTGCTTCCCAAGGAGCGGATAATGATGCTGACCAAGGCGGTCAGCAGCGCCCCAATCAGTGCAACCAATGCGCCTTGCCACGCGATTGCGCCACCCCCGGGCTGGACGATGATCAACACGCCAGCAAAGCCCGCCAATATCGCGCTCCAACGGTGCCAGCCAACGCTTTCTGACAAGAGGAGAATTGCCAGCAATGTCGCAAAAATCGGGACCGTAAAGGTAATAGACGTGGCTTCGGCCAGGGGGAGCAGCGACACCGCGGCAAAGTTGAACATCATCCCGGTCAGGCCAACCAGCAACCGCTGCATATGCGTACCCAAGCGTTGTGTCTTTACAGTCGCAAAACCGCCTTGGCTCAATATGATGGGAATAAGGAACAAGATTGCTATCGCCTGGCGATAGAATACACTCTCCAATGTATTGACGCCGCGATCCGCCGCCATTTTGACGAGCGCCATCATTGTTGCCAATGCAAACACAGCAAGCAGACGCATGGCCAAGCCTTGCGCAGGCCGGTTCTGTTGCAAGGTGGGAGCGGTGAACGCCATGCTGCGGCCTTGGCGCAAGCGAGGGAAATACACAAGCCCGCATCACCGCATAATCCGGTGAGCAACAGAATTACCGGCAGCAGCGCAAAAGGTGTGTTTTGTTTCAACCGGCGCCGCAATAACAATCTTGAGAATCCAAGGGTTCCGGCCCATAAGCCGGCGCATAGAAAAGAACATCCCCAGGAGAAACATCATGCGTACAGTCGATCATGTCCTAGCCGGTGGCCATGAGGGCGGAGCAGGGCGCACCTCGCCGATTTATGACCCCAATAACGGCTATGTTCAGGCAGAGGTGACGCTTGGGGATGCAGCGATACTCGACAAGGCGGTTGAGGCGGCAAAAGCCGCGCAACCGGCATGGGCTGCGACCAATCCGCAAAAGCGCGCGCGGGTTCTCTTTCGTTTCAAGCAGCTGGTCGAAGCGCATATTGATGAACTGGCGCATCTGCTGTCGTCCGAACATGGCAAGGTGATTGCCGATGCCAAGGGCGATGTGCAACGCGGGCTGGATGTGATCGAATTTTGCTGTGGCATTCCCCATGCGGTGAAGGGCGAACATAGTCAGGGTGCAGGCCCGGGCATTGATGTCTATTCGATGCGGCTGCCGCTCGGCATTGGCGCAGGAATTACGCCGTTCAACTTCCCGGCGATGATCCCGATGTGGATGTTTGGTCCGGCGCTGGCGACGGGCAATGCCTTTATCCTGAAACCCTCGGAACGTGACCCTAGCGTGCCCGTGCGGCTTACCGAGTTGATGGTCGAAGCAGGCGCGCCGGAAGGCATTTTGCAATGCGTGCATGGCGACAAGGAAATGGTCGATGCGATTATCGCGCATCCTGATATTGCCGGGATCAGCTTTGTCGGCTCATCCGATGTCGCGCATTATATCTATTCGCAAGGCACGCTGAAAAACAAACGCGTGCAGGCCATGGGCGGTGCCAAAAACCATGGCATTGTTATGCCCGATGCTGATCTTGATCAGGTGGTGAACGACCTGTCCGGTGCGGCCTTCGGCTCTGCGGGTGAACGCTGCATGGCGCTGCCGGTTGTTGTCCCGGTGGGTGAAGACACTGCCGAGCGGCTGCGTGAGAAACTACTCCCGGCGATCGCTGCGCTGCGTGTCGGCGTCTCCACCGATCCTGAGGCGCATTACGGTCCTGTAGTCACCGGCGCGCATAAGGACAAGGTTGAAGGCTGGATCCAGAAGGGTGTTGATGAGGGCGCGGAACTGGTCGTCGATGGCCGCGGCTTTTCGCTGCAGGGGCATGAGGAAGGGTTCTTTATCGGCCCCAGTCTTTTCGACCATGTGAAGCCTGATATGGAAAGTTATAAGGAAGAGATTTTCGGCCCCGTATTGCAGATGGTGCGCGCCGCGAATTTCGAGGAAGCGCTCGCGCTGCCCAGCCAACACCAATATGGCAATGGCGTCGCGATCTTCACCCGCAATGGCCATGCCGCACGTGAATTTGCGGCGAGGGTCAATGTCGGCATGGTCGGCATCAATGTACCGATCCCGGTGCCGGTTGCCTATCACACATTCGGTGGCTGGAAGCGCTCGGCCTTTGGCGACACCAACCAGCATGGTATGGAGGGCGTCAAATTCTGGACCAAGATCAAAACCGTGACCCAGCGTTGGCCCGATGGTTCGGACAGCGGCGACAATGCCTTTGTTATCCCGACCATGGGGTAAGTCATGGGGTTGAGAGAAACCACGGAGTCCGCCTCTCCTTTTGAAGAGGCTTTCGGCTTTAGCAGGGCCTTAAGAGTGGGCCCGCATATCTATGTTGCCGGTACAGGGCCGATTGAAGATGATGGCAGCTCGACATCAGGCGGCCCCGCCGAGCAAGCCAGGCGCTGTTTTGAACTGATCGAGCGATCTATTGCCGAATTGGGTGGCTCGCTGAGCAATGTGGTACGAACCCGCATGTATCTCACCGATATTGATGATCAAGACACCATCGGCGCGGTGCATGCGGAGTTTTTTAAAGACGTCAGACCGGTTGCAACGATGGTCCAGGTCGCGGCACTGTGCCGGCCTGAATGGCGTATCGAAATAGAAGCAGAAGCGATTGTGGGAAATAGTATCTGACCCATCGTGGGTGATTGTATTGGTTGGCTATTTGTGGCATATCACAATGTGATATCATAGGAGATTATGATGGGCATTCAACTCGGACGCTGGGGCAGAAGCTTGGCATTGCGATTGCCGATGGCGCTTGTTGAAAAGTACGGACTTAAGGAAGGCGACGAAATTGATAACGCCGTGTTTGAGGAAATGCTCCAGAAACAGCGCGAAGATCGGAGAAAGCAAGCAATAGAGAATATTCGTAAGATGCGAATTGAATTGCCGCCTGATTATAAGTTTGATCGGGAAGAGGCAAATGCGCGGTGAACAAGGCCTTTGCGATCGATACCAATATCGCCATCTACGCTTTTGCTGATGATGAGAAGCGCCTTATTGCGGACAAGCTTGTCGGTAATGCTCCAGCGATAAGTGTCCAGCTCCTCAATGAATTTGCCAATGTGATACAAAGAAAGCGCCTTGCAGGACCGGAAAAGCTGACCCGAATGCTATCGGAACTTGCATATGCCGCTTTGTCCGTGAGGGTTGTTGACTTGGCTGTGCATAAGCAGGCTCTGAGGCTTACGTCGCTTCATAATCTCTCCTTTTTTGATGCCTTGATAGTTTCAGCAGCGCTTCTGGACGGCTGTGCCATTCTTTATTCTGAAGACATGCAGCACGGTTTGGTGATTGAAGATCAGCTCCGAATTGTGAATCCCTTCGAAGAAAGTTCCGTATGACCGACCAATTCTCTCTCACCGAAGACCAGCTCGCCATTCAGGATATGGCGCAGAAATTTACGGCGGATGAAATCACGCCACATGCTGCCAAATGGGATGAGGACCATATCTTCCCGCGTGAGACGATTAAAAAAGCCGCCGATCTTGGCTTTGGGTCGATATATGTCTCCGAGGCTTCGGGTGGCATCGGCCTTGGACGGCTTGAGGCGGCATTGATTATGGAGGCGATGGCCTATGGCTGCCCTTCGACCAGCGCCTTTATCTCGATCCATAATATGGCGAGCTGGATGATTGACAGCTTTGGCGATCAGCAGCTTAAGGATCGCTATCTCCCCGATCTGGTGTGTATGGACAAGATCGCCAGCTATTGCCTGACCGAGCCGGGCTCCGGCTCCGATGCGGCGGCGATGAAGACCACCGCGAAGCTGGAGGATGACCATTATGTCCTCAATGGCGCCAAGCAGTTTATCTCTGGTGCGGGCGAGAATGAAGTATATGTGCTGATGGCGCGTACCGGCGAGGATGGCCCCAAAGGCATTAGCTGTTTTGTTCTGGAAAAAGGCATGGAAGGCTTGGGCTTCGGTGCGCTTGAGAAGAAGCTGGGCTGGAACTCGCAGCCGACACGGCAGGTTCTGCTCGACAATGTTCGCGTGCCGGTGACTAATCGCGTTGGTGCTGAGGGCGACGGTTTCCGCTTTGCGATGATGGGGCTGGATGGCGGTCGCCTCAATATCGGCGCCTGTTCGCTTGGCGGGGCGCAACGCTGTCTTGATGAAGCTATGGCGTATACGATGGACCGCAAGCAATTCGGCCAGCGCATCATCGACTTTCAGAATACCCAGTTCACGCTTGCCGATATGGCTACCGATTTAGAGGCAGCGCGCTGGCTGCTCTACACCGCTGCTGCCAAGGTTACCGCCAATGCGCCTGACAAGACCAAATTCGCCGCGATGGCCAAGCGTCTGGCGACCGATAGTGGCTCTAAGATTGTCAATGACGCGCTGCAACTGTTCGGCGGCTATGGTTATTTGCAGGATTACCCGATCGAACGCTTCTGGCGTGACCTGCGCGTGCATTCGATCCTGGAAGGCACCAATCAGGTGATGCGGATGATCATTTCGCGTGAGATGATGCGGCAGTAAAACCTTCGCCTCACGTTCATCTCGAGCCCAGTCGAGAGATGATGGCAATAACGCAAAGTGTCTCGACTTCGCTCGACACGAACGGATAATGATAAAGCCATGACCCAGGACCTGATTATTACCACCGAAAACCGCATTGGCGGCATCAGCCTCAATCGCCCGAAGGCGATCCATGCGCTCAATCTTGCCATGTGCGAGGGTATTATTGAGGCGCTGCAAGGCTGGGCGGAGAATGATGCGATAGAAGCCGTTATTATCGACCATAGCGAGGGCAGGGGCTTTTGCGCCGGCGGCGATATCCGCATGCTGGCCGAAAGCGGAGCGAAGGACGGTATCGAGGCGCAGCAGTTCTTCCATACCGAATATCGCCTCAACCATCTGCTGTTCACCTATGCAAAGCCGGTCGTCGCCTTTATGGATGGCATCACCATGGGCGGCGGTGTCGGCATTTCGCAGCCCGCGCAATATCGCGTCGCCACCGAGAATACGCGTTTTGCCATGCCCGAAACGGGTATCGGCCTGTTTCCCGATGTCGGCGGTGGCTGGTATCTGCCCCGACTTGAAGGGCGGGTAGGGCATTTTCTGGCACTGACCGGCGCGCGGCTCGATGGTGCTGAGTGTTTGGCTCTCGGACTGGCAACGCACTATCTGCCGTCCGAAGCACTGGATGAGGCCAAGGCACGCATAGCGGAACATCCTGGTCGGATAAGCGGGATTTTGGGTGATCTTTCCGCCACTGCTCCTGAAGCGCGCATTATGGGCAATATCGACAAGATCAACCGCTATTTCGCTTCGGATATCTATGAAGAGATACTGGCTGCGCTTGAGGCCAGCGATGACGACTGGGCAGTCAAAGAGCGCGACACGCTTGGCACCAAGAGTCCGCAAACCTGCAAGGTGGCACTGCGCCAGTTGAAGGAGGGGGCGGAAATGCCCGACTTTGCCAGCCAGATGGTGCAGGAATATGCTATCGGCTCACGCGTGGTGCAGCGACATGATTTCATCGAAGGTGTCCGCGCGCTGATTATCGAAAAGGACAACAGCCCGCAATGGGATCCGGCCACACCAGAGGGCGTGACCGACGAGCTGCTCGACAGCATCTTCGCGCCACTGCCTGAGGATGAGAAATGGACGCCGCTCACAACCTAGTTTCGTCACCCTGAACTTGTTTCAGGGTCTCCTGATGCCAGGCAATGAGCGCTTAACAAAGAGATGCTGAAACAAGTTCAGCATGACGAAATCTAGGGAAAGAATGATGCCAGACTTTGAAACCATCCTGACCGAGAAACGCGATGCAGTAACGCTAATTACGCTGAATCGTCCCAAGGCGCTCAACGCGCTGAGCAGTATAGTGCTGGAAGAACTGATCACCGCCTTTGCCGCATTTGAAGCCGATGATAGTCAGCATTGTGCCGTCCTGACCGGCTCAGGTGACAAGGCTTTTGCGGCCGGTGCTGACATTAAGGAGATGTATGAGAAAGCGGCTGCAGACTTTTACTTAGAAGACTTTTTCTCCCGCTGGACTAGCCATTTGGTAAAGGCTGTTCGCAAACCGTGGATTGCCGCCGTCAACGGCTTCGCTCTTGGCGGTGGTTGCGAGTTGGCGATGATGGCGGACTTCATTATCGCATCTGAAAACGCCAAGTTCGGCCAGCCCGAAATCAAACTCGGGGTTGCGCCCGGCATGGGTGGCTCGCAACGTTTGACCCGCGCCATTGGCAAATCCAAAGCGATGGAAATGTGCCTGACCGGACGGATGATGGACGCAGAGGAAGCAGAGCGGTCGGGTCTGGTAGCCAAGGTGGTGGCGCATGATGTTCTGATCGAAGAGACCATGAAAACCGCCAGCCAGATCGCTGCCATGCCGCCAATGGCTGCCAAGGTGAATAAGGAAATGGTCAACGCCGCCTATGAAATGACGTTGGATCAAGGCTTGCTTCACGAACGGCGTCTGTTCCAGATATTGACCGCCAGCGAAGACAAGGCCGAAGGGATGGCCGCCTTTATCGAGAAGCGCGAAGGTAGCTGGAAAGGCCGCTAAGCCTCTCATAGTGAACCGGGTTTTCTATTGGCGCTCGAGCGGACACCGCCCGAACGCCAGTTTACTTGTGCTATGCCCGCTTTCTGTTAGTCTGTCTCCTTATATCAGCACCATAAATTTCATAACAAGCTGATTGAGGGGAATAAAATTGCGCCAGCTACAGGGTATGGACTCGTCCTTTGTTGCTCTTGAGCAACCCAACACGCCTATGCATATCGGGTCGATATTGATTTACGATCCGAGCACGGCCCCGGGCGGTTTTGTCCGGTTCAAAGACATTCTAGACTTCTTTAGATCGCGCATGTCGCTGTCGCAGACCATCCGGCAAAGGCTGGTTAAGGTACCGCTCAATCTGGATTATCCCTATTGGGTTGAGGATCCGGATTTTGATCTGGAATATCATGTCCGCCATATCGCTTTGCCGAAACCGGGTGATTGGCGGCAGCTCTGTATTCAGGCAGCACGTATATTTGCCCGCCCTCTTGACCTGTCGCGGCCGCCCTGGGAATTCTGCGTTATTGAAGGGCTGGATAATGTCGAGGGTGTGCCCAAGGGCAGCTATGCCATGATCACCAAGGTGCATCATGCCGCGATTGATGGCATGTCGGGCATTGATCTGATGGATGCAATGCATACGCTGACGCCTGATGCACCGCCTCCGGAAAAACCGGATGAGTGGAAAGCGGACCGTATGCCCGATCCGCTGGGCTTGATGTTCAAAGGCTATATTCGCGCTTGGACAAATCCGCTGCGTCAGACCAGTCTCTTGGCTAAATCGGCTCCGGGCGTTTACCGTGCGATTAAAGGACTGGTGCAGGATGAATTTGCGCTGGAGCCAGCCATGTCTGCGCCTCGGACACGGTTCAATGTGCCCGTTTCCTCAAACCGCGTGGTTGAAGGGCAGAGTTTTTCGCTGAAAGAAATCAAGAAGTTGCGGGCGCTGACGCCGGGCTGCAAGATCAATGATGTTTTCCTCGCCATTATCGGCGGCGCGCTGCGCATGTATCTGGAATCAAAAGATGATCTCCCGGACAAAAGCCTGACCACTATGGCGCCAATCTCGGTGCGCAGTGAGGAAGAGAAAAACAGTATGGGCAATCAGGTTGCGGCGATGGTCGTGCCGTTGGGTACCCATATTGCTGATCCGGTTGAGCGTTTGCACTATGTCTATGACGAGACCAAGCGCTCAAAGGCGATGACCAATGCGATTGGCGCGCGGCAAATGGCTGATATCAGCAAGGTATCGCCCGCTCTGTTTATGTCGCTGGGTGCGCGGGCCTATTCGCAGCTGGGTCTGGCCAATTATGTGAAGCCGCCATTTTCTACCATCGTTACCAATGTGCCCGGCCCGCCAGTGCCGATCTATTCCAGTGGTGCCAAGATGGTGAGCATGCACGGGCTGCTGTGCCTGACAGATGGGCTGGCGCTCGGCCATGTGGTGCAAAGCTATTGTGATCAGGCGAGTATTGCCTTCACCGCCTGCCGCAAAGCGATGCCTGATCCGGAATTCTACACTGAATGCTTGCGCCAATCCTATGAGGAGATGATGGCAGCTTTACCAGATGAAGAATCGGCTCAAGCGAAGCCCAAAACAGCCAAAAGCCGCAGCAAAACCGCAGCCACCCGCAAGCCCCGAACCCGGAAACAAGCGGCAACGGGCTGAAATTATCTGAAAAACCATATATGATCGCGCTTTATCGCGAACGACACAGGCAACAAGAAAGACACAATTTATGGCCACCGCAAGCACAGTCCCGAGCAATTCTGCCAAGCCACCCAGCCTTCTGTGGAGCATGTTGGAGGGCCGTGCGGTGTTTGAACTCGGATGGTTTTATGCCTTACGCGGAGCAATGACCCAATTGCCTCAGGGTGATGGTCATTCAGTGATCGTGCTGCCCGGATTTATGGCCAGCGACCGCTCGACCCGACCGATGCGCGGCCTGCTTGAGGAGCTCGGCTATGACACCCATGGTTGGGATATGGGCCGCAATGTGATTATTAATCGCGAGCGTGAAAAGGCGATGAATGATCTGTTGGATCGGGTCTATCGTCTTGATGAACGCAAGGTATCGCTGATTGGCTGGAGCCTTGGCGGCGTTTTCGCTCGTGAGATCGCAAAAATGGCCCCGGAGAAGGTGCGACAGGTGATCACCCTGGGAAGTCCGATCTCCAATGACCGCAACCACAGCAATGCGCGGCATCTGTTCGAGGCGCTGAATGGCGAAGAACCGGAACCGTTGCGCGATGGACGCTATCTCAACATTGATGAGGCGCCGCCTGTTCCGACCACGTCGATTCTGACCAAGACCGATGGCGTTGTCGCCTGGCGCGGTTCGGTGCAGAAGCCGGGTCCGCAGACTGACAATGTTGAAGTCACTGCCAGCCATATTGGATTGGGCGTCAATCCGCTGGTTATGTACGTCCTGGCCGACCGCTTGGCGCAGCCTGAGGACGATTGGAAACCGTTTGACCGCTCGGGATGGCGCCGGATGGTCTTTGGCGAGATCAAAGCCTAGCTTTCGTCGCGGGGCAATTATGATCTAATCGTCTATTCATTAGGTGGCTGGGCAGATGGAAGATGCGTTAAAAGGCGGCCTTCTATTATTGGCTTTTGGCTGTGTTCTTCTTTGGATTGGCTGGTGTCACTGGCGTTATCGTAATACCGATAACATCAATATCATCGAAGTTATGATCCTCAAAATCGGTGGTGCTGATGAACCTTTGCCGAGGACCGATTTTGATAGGTTCCTCTCTTATGCCCAAGCCTTTTTATGCTTTCTATTTGGCGGCTCTGCGGTAATTGCAGGAATAGCTATAATCTTGAATCATTGGGGTTGGATATGAAGATCGGTTTTATTGGCCTCGGCAATATGGGCGGTGGTATGGCGGCCAATCTGGTTAAGGCCGGCCATAAGGTGACTGCGTTTGATCTTTCTGGTGAGGCGCTGGCCCGGGCGGGTGCCGCGGGATGTGAAGCGGTATCCGAAGTCGAGCAGGCGGTTTTGGGGCAGGAAGCGGTGGTGACCATGCTGCCCGCTGGCAAGCATGTGCGGCAGGTTTATGCCAATCACGTCATTATGGCAGGATCACCGGGGACACTGGTTCTCGATTGCTCGACTATTGATCTCAACACCGCCACCGATATCGCCGATATGGCCAATGCCAAGAAGATGCTGCCGGTTGATGCGCCGGTTTCTGGCGGAATTGCTGCGGCCAATGGCGGTACGCTGACATTCATGGTTGGCGGTAGCGAGGAAGCCTTTAAACGCGCCGAGCCGATCCTTTCCGATATGGGCAAGGCGGTGATCCATGCCGGTGGCAATGGCGCGGGGCAGGCGGCGAAAATCTGCAACAATATGCTGCTTGGCTCGACCATGGCCGCCACTTGTGAGACTTTCAAATTGGCCGAGAAAATCGGACTTGATCTAAAGACTTTTTACGACATTTCCAGCCAGGCTTCAGGTCAAAGCTGGTCAATGACAAGCTATTGTCCGGTGCCGGGTGTTGGTCCGCAAAGCCCTGCCGACAATGGCTATGAAGGTGGGTTTGCGGCAGCATTGATGCTGAAAGACATGCGCCTCGCGCTTGATGCTGCGCGTTCAGTGAAAGCCGAAGTGCCGATGGGTGAGCGTGCCGAGCAACTCTATAGCGCTTTTGTCGAGGCTGATAGCCAGGGTCTCGATTTCTCCGGGATCATCACCGCGATGGACAGCATCAGCGCCGCTTAAAGCGACTCTGATCATTAGCTATGGACGAATTGGCCAATCACCCTTGGGGTATTGCGGCGGTTGCTGCTGTGATGGTCGCGATCATTTGCGCTCTTATGGAAAAGCGGCGCAATGATCGTGTCGATCTGGAACGTGTCGGCTTTATGCCGTGGAACCTGATCATGGTGCTGTCGCTGATAATAGGGGCTTTCGCCGCCGGACTAGGCCTGCGCGGGCTTTAGAGACAGGCCTCAAGGAAAGGTTGATCGAAGCCAAATTGGCGTGCTTTTTCAAGCGTATAAGGGCGCAGGCCAGTGGAACGATACTCGCCCATGATCTTGCCGTCGGCGCTTTCGTCGAGATACTCAAACTTGAACAGCTCCTGCGTCACGATAACATCGCCTTCCATACCGATCACCTCGGTAATGTTGGTGGTGCGACGAGAACCATCACGCAGACGCTTCACCTGAACGATCAGATCCACCGATTCGGCGATCTGGCGGCTGATCGCCTCTTTCGGAATCTTGATGTCGCCCATCATGATCATGTTTTCCATACGGCCAAGACACTCACGCGGGTTGTTGGCGTGGAGCGTACACATGGAGCCATCATGGCCAGTATTCATCGCGGCGAGCAGGTCGAAACACTCCGCACCACGAATCTCACCCAGGATGATGCGGTCCGGGCGCATACGCAGGGCGTTTTTGACGAGGTCACCAATGCTGATCGCCCCCTTGCCCTCAAGGTTGGGCGGGCGTGTTTCCAGCGGCAGCCAGTGCGGTTGTTGCAGACGAAGCTCGGCGGCATCCTCGATGGTCAGCACACGCTCGCCCGGGTCAATCATCTTCGACAGGGCATTGAGCATGGTGGTTTTACCCGAACCCGTACCGCCCGAGATCACCACATTCATGCGACTGGCACCGGCGATCTTCAGCGCGGTGCACATTTTTTCCGACATGGAACCAAATTCTTTCATCATGTCGAGCGTGATGGGTTTGTCGGAGAATTTACGAATAGAGATGGCGGTGCCGCGAAGTGAGAGCGGCGGGATGATGACGTTGACACGGCTACCATCCTTGAGACGGGCGTCAGCCAGCGGGGTTGTCTGGTCAACACGACGGCCGACCTGATTGACGATCCGCTGTGCGATCTGCAGCAGATGCTCTTCATCGCGGAACTGGATCGGGGCGATGGCGAGCTTACCCTTTTTCTCGATATAGGTCTGTTCCGGGCCGTTGACCATGATGTCCGAAACATCCGGGTCGGACAGCAGCTCTTCGAGCGGACCAAAGCCCAGCAGTTCGTCAATCAGCACCTTTTCCAGAGCAAACTGCTCGCGCCGGTTCAGTGTGAGCTTAAGCTCAGCCAACACCTCGAGAATGATCGGGCGGAACTCTTCGGACAGTTCTTCCTTGGTCAGCGTCGCAGCGGCTTCCGGGTCAACACGTTCCAGCAGCCGCGGTAGGACCTGTTCCTTGATCTTGTGGACCGACGCCTCAAAGCCTTCGGGCTTGGGTGCTTCCTCGGCAAGAGCATTGGCGCGGTCGGTAAGCCGCGCCATGGCATCGCTGTCGGAGACTGGCGGTGGAGGTGCCTCTCCGGGTAGTTTGGCCTCATCAACAGGCGGAAATTGCTCGGCTTTATCCTCTTTGGCGACATCTTGGGCACTGCCGCCTTTCATTGGCCGGGCAACGCCAAATTGTGGGCGGTTGCCCATGCCGTTTTTCCGACCAAATGCACTCATTCTGCCTGCCCCATAATATCTGTCTTATGCGCCCGAAAGGCCCAAATATGTGTGGTTGGATAAGGTAAATAAGGAGGAAACTTTTATATTTCCCTAACGCTCAGACGAGGCTGATTGATCGGACTGTCAGCTTCGGATTATTTCCTTTTTGCAACGGCTTGGCGGCATCGCCTTTTTCTGTCATGGGCCAGACCATGAACCGCCCATCCTCCAACATGCCGCCTATGGTAGAAAGCCGAGCAGCATTGGCGCGCGATCCGCGTGTTGATGGCAATGATAGTCATGACCATAGCAGCATAAGCAGTGCGATGTTGCTGACTCTGGCAGGTTTTGCCAGCCTTTCGCTTGGGGACGCTGTTATCAAATCAGCCGCAGGGCTATGGCCCAGCACCGGCGTTGCGGCATTGCGATTCACTTTAGGGGCGGTGCTGCTCGGCCTGTTGCTACTTGTCCGTTCAGGGCCATCAGCGTTTTTCCTGCCGATGCCGAAATATCAGATTGCGCGTGGCGCTATGCTCGCGACGGCGACTTTGGCTTTCTTTACCAGTATTTTCCTGATGCCGCTGGCCGATGCGACGGCAATATTGTTTATTAGCCCGGCGCTGACGGCGTTACTTTCGGCTTGGCTGCTGAAAGAGCGGGTTGCACCACATATCTGGGTCGCGAGTGTTATTGCCTTTATCGGCGTAGTGCTGATTCTGCGGCCGAATATTGCCAATTTTGGCCCAACCGCTGCTTTGCCATTGATTGCAGCACTGGCGATGTCAGGAGTGATGATGCTCAACCGTAAGGTCGCCGGTAGTGGCGGTGTGTTGCTGATGCAGTTTCTGCTTGCGTGTTTCACTGCGCCGTTTCTGATATTGGCCACCATTGCGGCGCATTATGCCAGTATAGAAGGCTTCACCATAACCGCGCCACCGCCGCAATGGGTCTGGATTGTCTGTGTGGTAGTCGCCTGCACCTCGTCAGTCAGCCATATGCTGATTTATCTCGGCACCACCCGTGCCAGCGCAGCCGTTGTCGCGCCTATGGTCTATGTCCAGCTATTGGTGGCGCTGCTGGTGGGGGTTTTCTTTTATCAGGATTATCCTGACCTGCAGGCGATGGGCGGTGCTGTGCTGATTATCGCGAGCGGTCTCTATCTTTGGCAGAGGAGCAGGGCGGCTTAAGCCCTGTTTTCCTTCTCATCGTCGCTTCAGCGAAGATGGAGACAGGGCTTTTTAGTGCGCACAAAGCCACGAAGGCACAAAGCGCTCTTCATCATGACAGTGTCTTCGTGATTTTGTGGCTTTGTGTGAAAACAATCCTCCCAGTTTACGGGGAGGAAAAATCAGCCAGAAACCCGCTCAGCCAAAATCGTCAGGCCCTTGTCGTTGACCTCGGCAAAGCCACCTTCAATCGAGATTGTTTCAGGCTGCGCATTTTCCGACGCGAAGATCGCAACTTCGCCGTTGCGGATGGTCGACATAAACGGGGCATGGCCTTCGAGCACGCCGAAATCGCCCTCACTGCCCGGGACCTGCACCATATGCACATCTTCGGAGCGGACCAGCTTTTCCGGGGTTACGAGTTCAAAATGAAGGGGCATGATCTTCAGTCCTGTATGGCCGCATCAAAATGGGATGTGGCTTTCTCAAATTTGTCCCGACAGCCGGGGTTGCAGAAACCAACAACCTTGCCTTTGTAGAGGACCAGCGAGTCCGCTGATACGGGCTCTCCCGACCATGGGCAGGTTTCGTTGGCGCAATCTTCCAGTTTCAGGTTGGACATGTTTCCAATCTCTAGCTGCTCTCCCCCACAAGGGGTGGAGGAGAGCTATAGCTGATTAGGCTGCTTCAGCGGCCAGCTGTTTGCCTTTTTCAATCGCTTCATCGATGCCGCCGACCATGTAGAAGGCTGCTTCGGGCAGGTGGTCATATTCGCCATCGACAACCGCCTTGAACGATTTGATGGTGTCTTCCAGATCAACAAACTTGCCGGGCAGGCCGGTGAAGACCTCAGCCACATGGAATGGCTGTGACAGGAAGCGCTGGATCTTGCGGGCGCGGGCAACGGTGAGTTTGTCTTCTTCAGACAGCTCATCCATGCCGAGAATGGCGATAATGTCTTGCAGCGATTTGTATTTCTGCAGCGTCGACTGCACCGCACGCGCGGTTTCATAATGCTCTTCACCAACAACACGCGGCTCAAGCACACGCGAAGTGGAGTCGAGCGGGTCAACCGCGGGGTAAATGCCAAGCTCGGAGATCGCGCGGTTAAGCACGGTGGTCGCGTCCAAGTGGGCAAAAGAGGTAGCCGGGGCAGGGTCGGTCAAGTCATCGGCAGGAACGTAAACCGCCTGCACCGAGGTGATCGAGCCTTTATTGGTCGAGGTAATCCGCTCCTGCAGCGCGCCCATATCGGTCGACAAGGTCGGCTGATAGCCCACAGCCGAAGGAATACGGCCGAGAAGCGCGGACACCTCAGCACCTGCCTGGGTAAAGCGGAAGATATTGTCGACGAAGAACAGCACGTCCTGGCCTTCCTGATCACGGAAATATTCCGCGATGGTCAGGCCGGAAAGCGCAACGCGGGCACGTGCGCCCGGAGGTTCGTTCATCTGGCCATAAACCAGCGCCACTTTGGAGCCTTCGGAGATGGCGTTGCCGTCATCATCCTTGGCGATCACATTGGCGTCGAGAAATTCGTGGTACAGGTCATTACCTTCACGGGTACGCTCACCCACGCCAGCGAACACCGACGTACCGCCATGGCCTTTGGCGATGTTGTTGATCAGTTCCTGAATAAGCACGGTCTTACCGACGCCTGCACCGCCGAACAGGCCGATCTTGCCACCCTTGGCATAAGGAGCGAGCAGGTCGATCACCTTAATACCGGTAACGAGAATTTCAGATTCGGTCGACTGATCAACAAATTCCGGTGCCTCGGCATGGATTGGCGCGGTAGCCTTGTTGTTGATCGGGCCGCGCTCATCAATCGGCTCGCCAACAACATTCATGATGCGGCCCAGCGTTTCAGGACCAACCGGCATAGCGATCTGGTCGCCTGTATCCTTGACTTCCTGGCCACGGACCAGACCGTCAGTGCCGTCCATGGCGATGGTGCGCACGGTATTCTCACCAAGGTGCTGCGCCACTTCAAGAACCAGACGCTGACCGTTATTGTCGGTTTCCAGCGCGTTCAGAATTGCCGGCAGTTCGCCGTCAAAGGTCACGTCGACGACAGCGCCGATAATCTGGCTGATGCGGCCTACGGTATTGGTGTTTGCCATGATGTTCGTCCTTACGGGTCTTTACAGGGCTTCCGCGCCCGAGATGATTTCAACAAGTTCGGTGGTGATCGCGGCCTGACGGCTGCGGTTATATTCGATGGTGAGGCGGTTGATGAGGTCGCCGGCATTGCGCGTCGCATTGTCCATAGCGGTCATCGATGCGCCTTGTTCCGAGGCTTCGCGCTCGAGCAAAGCGCCAAAAAGCTGGGTCTTAACGTAGCGTGGCAGCAACTCCTCAAGGATTTCCTCTTCGCCCGGCTCATATTCCACGACCGCGCCGGTGTCCTCAGCGCTGTCCGGGGCAGGGACGGGGATCAGCTGTTGCACGGTAGGGTCCTGCGCCAGTGCTGATTTGAAGATCGGGTAGATCAGATGCGCAACGTCATATTTGCCGTGGTCGAACATGGTGACCAGCTCTTCGGAAATCTGTGTGGCTTCTTCAAAGCCGGGATTACGCACGACCGACGTATCGAAATGGGTGCCAATCTTGTTCTCGTAAACACGCTTGATGGGCGCGCGGCCCTTTTTGCCGACGAGATAGAAGGTAACGTCCTTACCGTCCTGCTCAAGCTCGCGCGCCTTGGCGATGGCGGCACGGACGATATTGGAATTAAGACCACCGCACAGACCTTTGTCGGTGTTAACGACCACCAGCAGGTGACGTTGATCCGCACCAGTGCCCGCGAGCAGCTTTGGTGCGCTGTCGCCCGATACCTTGCCAGCCAGTGACGCCATGACGTCAGCCAGACGCTCGGCATAGGGCCGCGCGGCTTCTGCCGCTGCCTGTGCACGGCGCAGCTTGGCCGCGGCGACCATCTGCTTGGCCTTGGTGATCTTCTGGGTCGATTTGACCGATCCGATCCGGTTTTTCAGTTCTTTAAGACTGGCCATAAGCCTCTAACTTAACCCTAATTTCGTCATGCTGAACCTGTTTCAGCATCTGTTGGTAATGCGCTTGAACGCTGGATATCCTGAAACAAGTTCAGGATGACGAGTGCATTTACGCAAACTGCTTGCCGAATTTGTCGAGAGCCGCAACCAGCTTGTCCTTGGTTTCGCCCTCAAACTTCTGGCTTGAGCGGATTTCGTCGAGAATATCCTTATGCTCGGAGCGGACGAAGTGCAGCATCTCGGTCTCATATTCGGTGACCCGGTCGGTCTCGACCTCATCGAGATAGCCATTGGTCCCGGCGAAGATGGAGACGGTCTGCTCTTCAAAAGGTAGCGGGCTGAACTGCGGCTGTTTGAGCAGCTCGGTCAGGCGAGCGCCGCGATTGAGCAGCTTTTGCGTGGACGCGTCGAGGTCTGAACCGAACTGTGCAAAGGCCGCCATTTCGCGATATTGCGCCAGTTCAAGCTTGATCGAGCCGGACACCTTCTTCATCGCCTTGGTCTGTGCAGCAGAACCCACACGGCTCACCGAGAGACCAACATTAATCGCCGGGCGGATACCCTGATAGAAGAGGTCGGTTTCGAGGAAGATCTGACCATCGGTAATCGAAATAACGTTTGTCGGGATATAGGCCGATACGTCACCGGCCTGGGTTTCGATGATCGGCAGCGCGGTCATCGATCCGGCGCCATTATCTTCGTTCATTTTCGCGGCGCGTTCCAGCAGACGTGAGTGCAGGAAGAAAACGTCACCCGGATAGGCTTCACGGCCCGGAGGACGACGCAGCAGCAATGACATCTGACGATAGGAAACCGCCTGTTTCGACAGATCGTCATAAACGATCAGCGAGTGCATGCCATTGTCACGGAAGTATTCGCCCATGGTGCAGCCGGTATAAGGCGCCAGGAACTGCAGCGGGGCCGGCTCGGAAGCGGTTGCGGCGATAACGATGGAATATTCCATCGCGCCATTTTCTTCGAGCTGCTTGACGATCTGCGCCACGGTCGAGCGCTTCTGACCAACAGCAACATAGATGCAGTAAAGCTTCTTGCTCTCATCATCGCTGTCATTGACATTCTTCTGGTTGATGAAGGTGTCGATGGCGACAGCGGTCTTGCCGGTCTGACGGTCACCGATGATCAGCTCACGCTGGCCACGGCCAACCGGAACCAGAGCGTCAATCGCTTTAAGGCCGGTCTGCACTGGCTCATGCACCGATTTACGCGGGATAATGCCCGGTGCCTTCACTTCAACGCGCTTGCGTTCGGTCGCTTCAATCGGGCCCTTGCCGTCAATCGGGTTACCCAGACCATCGACAACGCGTCCGAGCAGGCCTTTTCCAACCGGAACGTCCACAATCGTGCCGGTCCGCTTCACCGTATCGCCCTCGGCGATATCGGCGTCCGAACCGAAGATCACGATACCGACATTGTCAGCCTCAAGGTTGAGTGCCATGCCCTTGGTACCATTGGCGAATTCGACCATTTCACCGGCCTGCACATTGGCAAGACCATGGGCGCGGGCGATACCGTCGCCCACCGAAAGCACGGTGCCGACTTCGGATACCGTGGCTTCAGTGCCGAAATTGGCAATCTGGTCCTTGATGACTTTTGAGATTTCTGCGGCACGAATGTCCATGAGGGTTTAGCCTTTCATCGCCTGGGACAGCGTATTGAGACGCGTTTTAATACTACCATCGATCATCTGACTGCCCATGCGGACGATCAGCCCGCCGAGAATGTCAGGGTCGACATGTTCGGAAATAATCACCTCACGGCCTGCGCGGCTTTTGAGGTTCTTTGAGATGGCATCGCGCTGTTCTTGCGTCAGCGGATAGGCGCTGGTGACCTCAGCAGTGACTTCGCCACGATGATCGGCAGCAAGGCCGTGAAAAGCGCGAATCATCGCCTTGAGCTCGGCGAGACGGCCATTTTCAGCCAGTACGCCAAGGAAGTTTGCGGTCAGCGTGTCGAGCTTCATCGATTTGGCAACAGTCGCCATGGTCTCTTTGGCGGCGCTGCGGCTGATGACCTGTGATGACAATAGGGCGTCCAGCTCTTCACTATAGTTATCAGAGGACTGATCAACCAACTTGCCAAGCGATGTAAGGTCTTTTTCGACAGCCGGAATCTTCTTTTCCTCACGCGCCAGTGCGAAAAGTGCGCTGGCATAACGTCCTGAAAGACTGGCCTGAATGCCGCTGGAATGCTCCACCGTGATGCTTTCCCTGAAATGAGGCCCGGTTGGGCCAGAAAACCTGCGGATCAGGCCGTGTGAAAATGGCATATCCGCTTAATCTGGCGCGGCTGCTAGCATCCCTGTTTCACCTTTGCAAGACGGGCTTTGCAAAGGCTGTGCAGGAAGCTCTTTTGCTTTGAACGCAAGTTTCGGGACGCGGGGTGATTGAGAAGCGATTATGTTATGCGCTATCAGTCAACAATATGATGAAATAGGCACTATGGTTGAGACGAGAACAATAACGGATGATGAAGCATGGGCGGCGGTTATGCGGCGCGACAGAGCCTATGATGGGCGCTTTTTTACCGGCGTGTTGTCAACGGGTATCTATTGTCGACCATCTTGCCCGGCGCGGCATCCCTTGCGCGAGAATGTCCGTTTCTTTGCGACTATCGAGGAAGCAGAAGCTGCCGGACTGCGCGCTTGCAAACGCTGTCGGCCGAATGAGATTGCGCGCGATGAAGGTGCGGTGCAGGCGATAATTGGTGCCATCCGTCAGAGCGTGACGCAAATGGAAGGCAGTCCCAAGCTGGATGAGCTGGCCCGGATGACCGGCTATTCACCGACGCATCTGCAAAAGCTGTTCAAGCGCGAAACCGGCCTATCTCCGGCGGCTTATGCCCGCGCCTTGCGTGCGGAACGGGCCAGGGATGTGCTCGGCGCGGCGGCTAAGGTGGGCGATGCCATTTATGATGCGGGCTATTCGGGCCCATCCCGATTTTATGCAGAACAGGACAAGAGGCTGGGTATGACGGCAAGCGCATGGAAAGATGGCGGAGCAGGGGTAACGATCCACTGGACTATCGTGGACAGTTTTTTGGGGCCGATGCTGGTTGCCGCCACGGATAAAGGCGTGTGTCGTCTTTCGTTCAATGAGGGTGAGACGGAGCTGAAAGAGCGTTTCCCGAATGCTTTGCTGGACAAAGGCGGCGAGGATTTTGCTTCGCTGGTGCGCGATGTTGTCGCGGCAGTCGAGCGCCCCGCTGAGCGCCAGGCGATCCCGCTTGATGTTCAGGGCACAGCTTTCCAGGAAGCGGTGTGGCAGGAATTGCAGCGCATCCCACCGGGAGAAACCCGAAGCTATGCCGAACTCGCAGCGGCTGTGGGAAAGCCTAAAGCCTATCGCGCTGCCGGTTCTGCCAATGGTGCGAACAATGTCGCTGTGTTGATTCCCTGTCACCGCGTCATTGCCAGTGATGGGTCGCTTGGCGGCTATGCCTATGGGTTGGAGATCAAGCAGAAACTCTTGGAGAAAGAGGCGAAAGGATAGAGGACATATCCTTCGCGTTTGCGTGAAGGCTTTATTCCGCTTGTTTCTCGCACTGAAACACTAATCGCTCGTTCGGGTTGTCAGGGATGATGTCCAGAAGAGCCGTATGCACGTCCTGAAGGCTTGAAATAATGTCCATATCATCCGTGCATTGATTGCCATTGAAGCGAGCGCGGATAGTGCGTGCTTTTTGCATGGCATCACGGCCAAGCAAATAGCGCGACATTGTCAGTTCTCCGCTTTGCGGATCAAAACGATTCACCGAAACGGTCTGCTCCTGGTTGGGCACCAATATGCGCACCCAGCTATCGCCGCTTTGGCTATATTGGGTGCGGCCATTGACGCAGCCGGTTTCGCTCCATGTGAAAGGCGCTTGGCGAATATCGCTGATGGTGATCCGGCTTCGCTCGCTGTCCAGCTTGCAAATGTTGTTGCCTACATAGTTGCTGGCGCTGTTTTGGGCTGATGGCGGTTCTTTTCTTGCCTCCAGCGCGGCTTCGAGCCGTTCGGCAAATTCATCATAGGATGGTCGCAAAAAGAAGAGCGCTGCAGCGCCACCAGCGAGGAAGACGGCCACAAAGCCTAAGCCAATTCCAGTCTTTGCTCCTGATCGACCGTCCATAACCAAGGCGGAAGTGCCAGCGAAGCCGCTTAGAACCAGCAGCACCATGGCCAGCGCCATATAATCCTCGCGTTCGCTGCGGATTTGCTGATCGACCGAGCGTTCCAGCGCGGCTTGTCGCCTTTGCTCGGCGCTGGCGCGGGCCATGGCCTCGTCACCCTGTTTCGCAATTTCTGCCAGTGCGCGCTCAGTCTCAGCCTGACTGATCTGCGCCGGGGAACGGCATGGCGTTGATGTGGTTCGGGGACGGATTCCTGATCCGCGCAGAAAGCTCAAAAGCTCCTGATTGGAGATCGCAAAACCGAATTCTGCATCACTGCCGTCAGAGACCGATATAAAGCTGTTAACACCAACGACGCGACCGCATTCATCAACAATCGGGCCACCGCTATTGCCCCGCGCGACCGGCGCTGTGTGCAGCAACGTGGCAAATTCGCGGTTTGAGCGACCACCAGAGATAGTGCCCTTGGTTTTTACCGGTGTGCCCGGCTCCACCTTGTCGCCATCGGTTAGGCCCAATGCCCGATCCACCGCACCGGGATAGCCGATAGCGACAATATCATCGCCATCCCTCGCCGCCGATGCGAAGATAGAAAGCGGTTCGAGCGAGCCTTCATCCAGTCGCAGCAGAGCCAGGTCTTTATCGGGCGCAAAAGCGATCACGCGCGATTTGTAGATATCGCGGCCTTCGGAAGGCACCACACCGACAATAATTGTGCTGTCATTGATGCTGGGCTGGACCACATGGGCATTGGTGACGATGACATTGGGCGCGACAGCAAAGCCGCTGCCATGACCAAGAAAGAACACCTGATCACCCTGCATAGCGATCAGCGCGACACGCACGACCGAGCGCGAACTGGCCTGAATATCAGCCGAGTTACCATAGGCCGGCTGCGCCATAAGGATGGGCGAGAGTATCAGCGTCAGAAGCGGGAGCAGGCGCGTTATCAAAGTCATAAGCGTGCTATAACAGCGCCCTAGCCAGAGGGAAGCTTAAACAAAGCTATAGGGATCAACATCCAGCGCGACCCGCACGCCTTGTGGCAGTTTGATGGGATCGAGCCAGTCGCGGATAGCCTTCTGCATCGGCACCGTGCGGCGGGCATGAACCAGCAGCCGGAAACGATAGCGCCCGCGCAGCATGGAAAGTGGGGCAGGGGCGGGGCCATAGACGGTGAATCCATCAAAATCGGGCGCGCTATGGCCGATCATCCGCGCAGCTTCATTGGCTTCGGCCTGGTCCTCGGATGAGATAATCAGCGCGCCCAAACGGCCAAAGGGCGGCATCATCGCCATTTCGCGCGAGGCCAGTTCGGCCGCATAAAAGGCATCGCGGTCGCCGGCGATCAGCGCGGCGATCACCGGTGCTTCCGGGTTGCGGGTCTGTACCAATACGCGGCCTGGCTTCTCCGCTCGTCCGGCGCGTCCGGCGACCTGCGATATCTGTTGGAAGCTGCGTTCGGCTGCCCGCAAATCACCGCCTTCCAAACCAATGTCGGCATCAATCACGCCCACCAGTGTGAGGTTGGGGAAGTGATAGCCCTTGGTCACCAGCTGGGTGCCGATGATGATATCGACCATATTGTTGGTGACCTGCTGGACAAATTCCTCGGCCTTGGCGGGCGACCATATAGTATCCGACGTCACCACAATGCTGCGCGCATCGGGCAATCGCGCCGCCACCTCATCGGCGATACGCTCGACGCCGGGGCCGCACGCGACGAGGCTGTCCTCCGCGCCGCATTCGGGGCAGCTATCGAGCATCGGCATCACATGGCCGCAATGATGGCAGGCGAGGCGGTGCGTCAGCCTGTGTTCGACCATCCAGGCGCTGCAATTGGGGCATTCGATACGATGACCACAATTGCGGCACAGGGTCAGCGGTGCATAGCCACGCCGGTTGAGGAACAGCAGCGATTGCTCGCCGCGCTCCAGCGTTTCTTCGAGCGCTTCAACCAGAGGTGGCGCGATCCAATGGTTACGTTCGGGCGGGGTTTCGATGAGGTTGACCGGCGTGATATCGGGCATGATCGCCCCGCCAAAACGCGCGGGCAGTGACAGTCGCTGATATTGACCGATTTCGGCCATATGGTGGCTCTCAATCGCCGGGGTGGCGCTGGCGAGAATGACCGGAAAGCGTTCCATATGTGCGCGCATTACCGCGACATCACGGGCATTGTAGCGCACCCCGTCCTCCTGTTTGAAACTGGTTTCATGCGCTTCATCAACGATGATCAGGCCGAGATTTTGATAGGGCAGAAACAGTGAAGAACGTGCGCCAACAATGACATGCGCACTGCCATTGGCAATCGCCTGCCAGGCACGGCGGCGCTCCGATTGGCGCAGGCCGGAATGCCATGCGACCGGGCGTGTACCAAAGCGTTTTGCGAAGCGTTCGAGGAAAGGCTGGGTGAGGGCGATCTCGGGCAACAGCACCAGACATTGCCTGCCTTGCCGTATGGCTTCGGCCACTGCTTCAAAATAGACCTCGGTTTTGCCCGAGCCCGTGACACCATCGAGCAAGATCGGGGCAAAGCTTTTCTCTTTGATGGCATCAACGAGCTGATTGGCAACGTCCTGCTGTGTATCGGAAAGATCAACCTGATCGGCATCAGGGTCGGGCGGATCAAATGGTGCATCGGTCGGCACGAGATGCGTGTCGGCAAAACCGCCATTCACCAGACCGCGGATCACCCCTTCGGAGACCTCTGCCGCCGCCGCCAGTTCGCGCACTGTGCCTTGCCGTCCTTCCAGCCGTTCATAGGCCTGTTTGCGCGCATCGGTCATGCGGTCGGGCTGCTCGTCTTTCAGGCTATATTCGGTAATCTCGCGCGCCTCTTTCAGCGCTGCCGAACCCGGGATGGCCATGCGCAGCACATTGGGTAGCGAAGCGAGATAATAGTCGCTGGCCCATTCAGCGAGGCGTCGCATTTCATCGGAAAGCGGCGGCAGACCGGCCTTGGCGATAACCGGGCGCAGCTTGCTGTCCTCTACGTCCTCGGTTTCGGCGCGCTCATCTTCCCACACCACACCGGTCAATTGGCGCGGCCCCAGCGGCACTGTGACAATATCCCCCGGGGTCAGCGTCATGCCCTGTGGCACCGCATAGTCGAGTGGGCCGATCACCGCGGTCAAAAGGACCACGCGCACGCGCTGTTTGCGGCCTGTGGTCTGGCCGGGTTTTTGCATTGAGGGAGCGGTGGAAGCCATTGCCGCTTCTATAGCCGCAAGGGGCTAGTCGGGCTATACCTCGGCTACGAATCATCCCCACCTAGCGACTATAGGAAGAGGCCTCCCCATGAAATTTTTTGTCGATACCGCTGATACCGCAGAGATCGCCGATCTAGCCGCCACCGGGCTGCTCGATGGCGTCACCACCAACCCGTCGCTGATCCATAAGTCAGGGCGTGATTTTCTGCCTGTCGTGCAGGAAATCTGTGGTTTGGTCGATGGTCCGGTCTCTGCCGAAGTTGTGGCGCTCGATCATGAGACGATGATGCGCGAAGCCGAAGTGCTGCGCAATCTGGCGGATAATGTCGCGATCAAGGTGCCGCTGACGATCGATGGCCTGAAAACCTGCAAAAAGCTCACCGACGATGGTTGCATGGTCAATGTCACGCTCTGCTTTTCGGCCAATCAGGCGCTTCTCGCCGCCAAGGCTGGCGCGAGCTTTATCTCGCCCTTTGTGGGTCGCCATGATGATAATGGTCTGGATGGTATGCAGCTGATTGAGGATATTCGGCTGATCTATGACAATTATCTCTTCGATACCGAGATACTCGTCGCCTCAATCCGCAACCCTATCCATGTGCTCGAATCGGCCAAGATCGGTGCCGATGTCGCGACTATGCCCCCCAATGTGATCCGTGGTCTGTTCAACCATGTGCTGACCGACAAGGGGATTGAGGGGTTCTTGGCCGATTGGAAAAAGACCGGGCAGTCGATCGTATAGTCTCCCCTCCTCTTCAGAGGAGGGGCAGTGAGACTTAGCCCTGAGCGAAGCGAAGGGGTTAGTCGCAGCGGGGTGGTGCTGCGCTACGAGAGGAATTCGCTTACGCGAGCTCACCTTCGCCTCGCCACCACCAGTGTTCGGGTGAACCATGCCCCCGGCATGGTTCAGAAATGCCTGGGAGGCATTTCGACCCGATCACTCCCCTCCTCTGAAGAGGAGGGGCTTATTTTCTCAATCCTCAAACGACCGTGGCGCTGCGGAGATAATCGCATTGCCGCTGGTGCGGATTTCCTGCACCTCCAGCGCGCGCTCTGCGATACCGGTCGGGCCGAAGCGGAAGGCACCGTCCAATCCTACAAATCCGCCGCTTTCACGCAGGCGATCAACCGGGAACAGGCTGCCCATCGGCCATTCACGCGCTACGCGATAGGTCAGCAACACACTGTCATAGCCCAGACTCGAAAGGCGGAATGGCTGGCTGCCAAAACGCTGGCGATATTTGGTGGCATATTGGCGATAGAGTTCGTCAGAAACACTGGCAAACCATGCACCGCGCATTGACGGTGCACCGCTGAGAGTCGTGTCGGTGTTCCACAATTCAGTGCCCAATATCTTCGCTCTGGTGGCGCCGCTATTGCGCACCTGCGGCACGGCGCGAATGGCGGTCTGGCCATTGTCCGCGATCAGTAGGGCGTCATAATCGCTGACTTCTGCCAAGCCACTGATCGCGCTTTCCAAAGAGCTGCGTGAACGGTTATAGGTCTCCATCCGCACGACACTGCCGCCAGCATTGCGTACAGCTTGCAGCAGAGCCGAAGATGCGCGCTGGCCATAGACGCCATTGGGGATCAGCCCGGCAAAACGATTCATCCCCTGCGCGCGGGCATGGCGCACCACCCGTTCAATTGACTGGTCGGGCACAAAGCCCATGATAAACACCATGTTGCTGGCGACCGAGCTGTCATTGGAATAGCTGATAATCGGCACATTGGCCGGTGTGGCAACATTGGCTGCAGCGCGCACATTGTCGCTGAGCAGAGGGCCAAGAATCAGCTTGTTGCCATCGGCAATCGCCTGCTGTGCGGCGGCGGTTGCACCCTTGGCGGTATCATAGCGGGTGATGCGGATATTCTGCGCCTCAGTATCCAGGAGCGCCTGAGTCGTGGCGTTGGCAATCGATGTTCCAATGCCCGAATTGCTGCCTGAGAGCGGCAGTAATAGAGCCACTTTGTGCCGCTGATTGTCGGTGCCGACAACATCATCAATCGGGCCTTGCGGCGTGGGATCGGTCGTTGTCTCCGGCGGAGGGGTCGGATCTGCGCCTTTGGGGAGCAGGGTCTCACACCCGGTCAGTACCATCAGCATGGCAGCGGCCATGGCTACCTGAAATTTCTTAGGCAAAAACCCCGTCTTCACTTGTCGCTTCCTTCCCCGATGGTCCATGGTGCCGCGTCTATGACTCGGTCACTTGAACAAGGCCTGTATATCGTCGCCACACCAATCGGCAACCTTGGCGATATAACTTTACGTGCGATTGAGATTTTGCGCGGCGTCGACGCTGTCGCCTGCGAGGACAGCCGGGTGACCGGCAAGCTGCTCAACCATATCGAGGCCGATGTGCCGATGTTGCGCTATAATGACCATAGCGGCGCCAAGGATCGTGCGGCGCTGATCGAGCGGGCGCAGCACGGCGCGGTGGCATTGGTCAGCGATGCCGGTACGCCGATGATCTCTGATCCCGGCTATAAGCTGGTGCGCGAGGCGCGCGAGGCGGGGGTGGCTATCCATACGCTGCCCGGTGCCAGTGCAGCGATTGCGGCGCTGACATTGGCAGGCTTGCCAACAGACCGGTTTCTTTTTGCCGGTTTTCTCCCCGCCAAAACACAGGCGCGATTGCGGGCTTTGGAGGAATTGGGCGCGGTGCCGGCGACGCTGATTCTCTATGAAAGCGGCCCGCGTTTGGTGGCGATGCTGGAGGCGATCCACAGCTTGTGGCCACAGCGCGAGGTTTCGGTAGTACGCGAAATCTCCAAGCGCTTTGAGGAAGCGCGCAATGGCAGCAGCGCGGAATTGGCGGCGCATTATCGCGAGACACCAGCAAAGGGCGAGATTGTGCTAGTGATCGCGCCGCCCATTGCCGAGGCTGTCGAAATGGGGGACGCGGTTGTGGCCGATGCCTTGGCCGAAGCATTACAGGACATGCCGGTCAGCAAAGCCGCCGGTTCTGTCGCCAAGCGCTTCGGGCTGGATCGCAAGGCGCTGTATCAGAAGGCGCTGGATATCAAAGCCGATGGCTAGGCTTTCTCGCGCCGAGGCCGAGAAACAGGGGCGCCGAGCCGAGACACTGGCCGCATGGTATCTGCGGCTGAAAGGCTGGCGCATATTGGCAACCCGGGTGAAAACCCCGCGCGGTGAGATTGACCTGATCGCGAAACGCGGCAAGACCGTCGCCTTTGTCGAGGTCAAGCATCGCCAGATCGCCGCTAATCTCGATCACGCGCTCGATAAACGGCGGCTTCAGCGGGTTGTCGCGGCTACTGAAAGCGTGGCGCATATCTATGCTTCTGATCAGGATAGTATTTCCATAGACGCCATATTGGTTGCGCCGGGGCGCTGGCCACGCCATTTAGCCAATATCTGGCATGACCAGATGGGATAATCTCGCGCAGAAAGGAATCGCATGAGCCTCAAGGTCGCCGTCCAAATGGACCCGATGGAAAGCGTCAATATTGATGGAGATTCCAGCTTCGCCCTGATGCTGGCGGCGCAGAAGCGCGGGCACAGCCTGTTCCATTATGATGTCACCACTTTGACGTGGGAGGCTGGCCCCGGAGGCGACGAACGCCTGATCTGCAAGGCGCATCCGGTGACGGTGCAGCCGGTAAAGGGCGATCATTACAGCTTTGGCGATCCCTTAACGCTCGATCTTGGCCGCGATAGTGATGTCATCCTGATGCGCCAGGACCCGCCATTTGATCTCGGCTATATCACCGCGACGCATCTGCTCGAACGGCTCGAAGGCCAGACCTTGGTGGTCAATGATCCGGTCTCGGTGCGCAATGCGCCGGAAAAGGTCTTTGTGCTCGACTATGCCCGCTACATGCCGCCGACGATGATCACGCGCTCACTCGATGATGTTCGCGATTTCCAGATGCGTCACGGCGCGCTGGTGATCAAACCGCTGCACGGCAATGGCGGCAAGGCGATCTTCAAGATTGATGCCGATGGCGGCAATCTCTCGGCGCTGATGGAGATGTTCAACCAGACCTGGCCCGAACCGCATATGGTCCAGCCCTTTCTCCCCGAAGTCGCCAAGGGTGACAAACGCATCGTGCTGGTCGATGGCGAGGTCGTCGGCGCAATCAACCGCAAGCCGGGCGAAGGTGAATTCCGCTCCAATCTCGCCCAGGGCGGCTATGCCGAGGCGACCGAACTGACGCCACGCGAACAGGAAATCTGCGATGCCATGGGCCCGGAGCTGAAGAAACGCGGGCTGATCTTTGTCGGCATCGACGTCATTGGCGGCGAATGGCTGACCGAGATCAACGTCACCTCACCGACAGGTATTGTTGCGATTGATGCGTTTAACAATAGTGATGTGTCGGGCAAGATTTGGGATGCGATTGAGGGGCGGTTGGGGTGACGATCACGCGGAGCCGCGAAGGCGCGGAGATAGCAGAGGGTAAGCCGTTGACCGACAATGATGCCTACGAAGCAAGCAACTCCACAGCATTGCAAGAGCTAAGAGAGGCTATTGAGATTGCATGGCAACAGGCCGAGCGTGGAGAGTTTGCCGACTATTCACTAGAAGGCTCTCTGGCGAAACTGCCGATAAAGACCGCATAATTAGCCCCTCCTCTTCAGAGGAGGGGTTGGGGTGGTGGCGAACCGGAGGTGAGCTCGCGCTAGCGAATTGATCGCATGCTGCAGCACCACCCCGCTGCGACTAAATTCGCTGGCGCTCATTAAGTCTCACTGCCCCTCCTCTGAAGAGGAGGGGAGATATAGGCGTCACGCCCGAGGATGCGCCTTATCGTAGATATCCATCAGCTGCGCCGCATCGACCTGGGTGTAAATCTGGGTTGAGCTGAGGCTCGCATGGCCGAGCAATTCCTGCAGGCTGCGCAAATCAGCACCGCCACCGAGTAAATGCGTCGCAAAGCTGTGGCGCAGGGCGTGTGGGGTTGCGCTGTCGGGCAGGTTGAGTGCGGCGCGGGCGCGTTGTACGGCGCGGCGGACCATGGCAGGGTCTAGTCTGCCGCCGCGAACGCCGCGGAACAGGGGTTCTTCTGGGCCTTTTCCCCATGGCGACAGTGCGGCAGAATCATTCACTGCCTTGGCCACTTGCGGCAGGATCGGGACAATGCGTTCCTTATTGCCCTTGCCGATGATCCGCAGCGTCTCGCCCAAGGGCAGTACCCCGGCATTAAGCCTCAGCGCCTCGCCGATGCGCAGGCCTGCGCCATAGAGCAGCAGCAGCACCGCCCAATCGCGTGCGGCGATCCAGGCTTCACTTGCTTCTTCGGATACCGTCTCCGCCAGCGCAATCGCGGCATCGGCCTCAATCGCGCGGGGCAGGGTGCGTTTGAGGCGCGGGCCGCGCGGCATCGGGGCAATCTCGCTGCGACCGGCCTGTTCGGCGCCATAGCGGATGAGCTGGCGGATCACCGAAAGCTCGCGTGCAATGCTGCGATTAGACAGGCCATCGGCGCGGCGCGCCGCCAGATGGGTGCGGATATCGCGTGATCCCAAATCGGCAATCGCGGCCCAGCTGGTGCATTGCGGCAAAGCCTCGAGCAAGCGCGCCGCCGTGGTTTCATAAGCGCGCACGGTATTGGGCGAATAGCGCTTCGCCTGTTCCAGATGCTGATGCCATGCGGCAAGGATCGCCTGTCGGTCCATAGAGTGAGATTAGCAGGCCGGGGCGGCTTCCTCAAATACCGCCAGTTCCGCGATAATCGCATCGAGCAATATATGGGCGGTGCGAGCAACGCGGATTTGGTCGCCATTGCTTTCGCATAGGCCCATTTGTGTCAGCATATCCAGCTTCTGCCGGTTGATAATCGCCTCTTGTGGCAACCCGAACCGCTGCGCCAGCGCTGAAAGATCAATGCCTTCAGTCAGGCGCAGCCCCATCATCAGCGCCTCGCTTGCGGCTTCCTGTGCTTCGAGATGGCGACTCAGTTTGATGCCATGACCATTGCGCTCGACGGCGGAGAGATAGTTTTCCGGCTTTTTGTGCCTTTCGGTCGCTTCATGCAGTCGTCTTCCATGCGCGCCGGGGCCTATGCCGACATAGTCGCCATAGCGCCAATAGGTCAGATTATGGCGGCTTTCCTGACCGGGCCGGGCATGGTTGCTGATCTCATAGGCGGGCAGGCCTGCGCCACGGGTCATCTCATCGGTCAGCGCATAAAAATCTGCCGCGCGGTCACCATCCATCGGATCAAACATCCCGCGCCGCACATCGCTGGCGAAGCGGGTATTGGGTTCAATGGTAAGCTGATAGAGCGAGAGATGATCGGTGCCCTGATCCAGCGCCTTGTTCAGCATAGTGCGCCATTCTTCGAGCGTCTGATCGGGGAGGGCATAAATCAGATCGAACGAGACGCGGGCAAAATGCTGCTGTGCGGTTTTCAGCGCGGCCAGGCCTTCTGCTGCACCATGCGCGCGACCGAGAAAACGCAATGCATCATCATCGAAACTCTGCAATCCCAGCGATACGCGGTTTACGCCTGCTGCGGCCAGATCGGCAAAACGTGCGGCCTCGACCGAAGAGGGATTGGCCTCCAAGGTGATTTCAACATCCTCGGTAAAGCCCCAATGCTGCCCAGCGGCGCTAAGCAGTTCTGCTACCAGCGCAGGTGGCATAAGCGAAGGCGTCCCACCGCCAAGGAATATCGAATGCACTGGACGGCCTGCCGTCAGCTCCGCCTCATAGGCCATATCGGCCAGCAATGCCTCGGCCCATACGGCATCATCAATCTCGGCGCGGACATGGCTGTTAAAGTCGCAATAGGGGCATTTGGAGACGCAGAACGGCCAGTGGATATAGAGCGCCAGCCCCGTTTGCCGATTATTCATCATTGTTGCGCTAGACCGTGCCATATGAACAAGGCCCTTATCCTGTTGACCGCGCTTTCGCCAGTGCTGTTGGGATGCATCCCGGCGGGTGAAGCGGATGCAGGCGCGCCGCCAAAAATCCGGTCCATCTATGACGGCACGCCAGCACCGCGCGGTGAGGCGCTGTTCCGCAAGGTGATGCTCGACAGCCAGAACAGGGCGCGGCGTGAGGTGGGGCTGGCCGCTTTGCAATGGGATGATGCCCTGGCCAGAGATGCCGCCACCTATGCGCGCGCCATGGCCCGCAGCGGGAGATTTGCGCATGACCCGCAAAGCGGCGTCGCGGTACGACAGGGCGAAAACCTCTGGATGGGGACGCGCGATGCGTTCAGCTATGCCGAGATGTCTGGTGGCTGGATCGATGAAGATCGCTATTTTAAACGGGGTGCATTTCCAGAGTCGAGCACGACCGGCCGATGGAGCGATGTCGGCCATTATACCCAGATCATCTGGGCGACGACGACGCATATGAGGTGCGCTATCGCATCCAACAGAAAAGATGATTATCTGGTGTGCCGCTATAATCCGGCAGGCAATGTTGTCGGACGCAATCCGTTAACCGGATAGTGGTCGCCATTCTATTTTGACCTAATCCGTCATTGCGAGCGCAGCGGGCCGCAGGCGACCGAAGGTCAACCAATCCAGTGCGTCTCGCGCTGCTCTGGATTGCCGCGTCGCTTCGCTCCTCGCAATGACGATACAGCAAAGGCGATTGAAAAATCCTACAGGCAAGCCGCCTTTAGCTTGGCAAAAGCATCGGCGCGGTGGTCGTGTTCCATTTTGTGCTCAGGCCCCAGCTCGGCATAGGTTTGCGTCTCGCCATTGGGCACGAAAACCGGGTCATAGCCAAAGCCCAAAGTGCCACGTGGTGGCCATGTCAGCGAGCCGTAGGCACGACCTTCGAAAATTTCATAATGCCCATCGGGCCACACCAGCGCGAGGGTCGAGACGAAATAGGCGCTCCGGTCGGTATCGGGGCCTTGCTCGGCGAGCTTGCCCTCGACCTTGCCCATGGCGAGATACCAGTCGCGACCCTTGCCGCCCAGCGCCTCAGCTTCAAACCATTGCTTTTCTGACCAGTCGGCAGTGTACACCCCCGGTGCGCCATCCAGAGCAGCGACACAGAGCCCGCTATCGTCCGCCAGTGCGACGCAGCCGGTTGCCTCACAAGCGGCGCGCGCTTTGAGCAGCGCGTTCTCGGCAAAGGTCGTCCCTGTCTCTTCCGGCTCTGGCAGGCCGAGATCGCCTGCCGCCTCGGTCTGCATGCCATAAGGTCCAAGCAGCCCATCAATCTCGGCCAGCTTGCCCTTATTATGGGTGGCGATGATCAGGCGGCCCGGTTCGAGTTTGCGGTTGGTCATATGGCCCTCATTTCCTCTCTCCCTTGAAGGGAGAGATAACGAGACTTGGCAGCTTGTCTGCCTAGTCGCAGTAGAGAGGGTGTCCTTTCTTGGCGCGGCGCCAAGTTTCCGAAGAACCCCTCTCCCTTCGCCGCTGCTCGGCTCTTCCCTCTCCCTCAGGGGGAGAGGGGTGTTTTAGCTTACCGCCTTTTCCTGCGCTGCAAAGATGCCGTCACAGCCCATGCGCGCCAGCCGCAGCAGCCGCAGCAGCGCTTCCTCATCATAGGTCGCGCCCTCGGCAGTAGCCTGCACCTCGGCGATATTGCCATCGCCGATCAACACGAAATTGGCATCGGCATCAGCATTGCTGTCCTCATCATAATCGAGATCAAGCACTGGCGTGCCCTGATAGACACCGCAGCTGATCGCTGCGACCTTCTGGGTGATGGGATCCTCGCTGATCAGCTTCTGCTCCAGCAATGTGTTGACCGCCAGCCGCAAAGCGACCCAAGCGCCGCTAATGCTGGCGGTGCGGGTGCCGCCATCGGCCTGGATGACATCGCAATCCAGCGTAATTTGCCGCTCGCCCAGCTTTGTCAGGTCCACCACGGCGCGCAACGAGCGTCCGATCAGCCGCTGAATCTCCTGCGTCCGGCCCGATTGCTTGCCACGCGCGGCCTCACGGCTGCCACGGGTATGGGTGGCGCGGGGTAGCATTGAGTATTCCCCCGTAACCCAGCCTTCACCCTTGCCGCGCAGCCATGGCGGCAGACGTTCCTCTATACTGGCGGTGCACAGCACCCGGGTATCGCCGAAGCTGATCAGGCAGGAGCCTTCGGCATGTTTGGTGAAACCGGTTTCGATGGTGATGGCGCGCATTTCGTCCGGCGCGCGGCCTGATGGACGCATAAATGATTCTCCTATGGCTTGTTCCCTGGCGCAATAGCTGTGGCGGTCAGTTTTGCAACAGCCTTGAGGCATGGCGCGCAACGTCCTAAATATGCGTCATGGCCACCACACCCATCTCCGATATGGACGACCGCACCCGCGATGTGTTTCGCATCGTTGTCGAGAGCTATATCGATAGCGGCGCGCCTGTGGGTTCGCGTACTATTTCCAAAACATCGGACCTTAACCTTTCGCCCGCTTCCATCCGCAATGTCATGCAGGATCTGGAGGAAATCGGCCTGCTCGCCGCGCCGCATACCAGCGCGGGGCGGATGCCGACCGAGCAGGGGCTGCGGTTGTTTGTCGATGGCATGATGCAGGTGGCGGAGCTGTCGCAAGAGGAGCGTGCCGCGATTGAGACGCAGCTCAATGGCAACGGACCTATTGAGGATGCGCTAGCGGCGGCGACCACCGCACTTTCTGGGCTTTCCGCTTGTGCCGGGGTTGTCATGGTGCCCAATCGCGAGCCCAAGCTCAAACAATGCAGCTTTGTTCGGCTGTCGGACCGGCAGATATTGGCCGTCCTGGTCGGCGAGGATGGCAGCGTTGAGAATCGTCTGATTGAAACCGATGCACCTTTGCCGATATCGGCGCTGGAAGAGGCGGGGAATTTTATCACAGGCCGTTTTGCCGGGCGCAATCTCAGCGAAGCGTTTAGCGCCATGGGAGAGGAAATCGCCCGCGAGCGTGCCGCGATTGACAGTGCCAGTGCCGATCTGGTTGCGCGTGGCATCGCCACATGGTCCAAGGACAGCGCTGCGCGGCCTGTGCTGATTGTACGCGGCCAAGCCAATCTGCTCGACAATGAGGCGGTGGCTGATCTGGAGCGGGTGAGGCAACTTCTCGGCGAACTGGAAGAGATGCAGGAGATTGCCTCGCTGCTCGACAGCGCGCGTGAGGCCCGATCGACAAGGATTTTTATTGGTGCGGAGAATAATTTGTTCTCGCTTTCCGGTTCATCTGTGATAGCGGCCCCTTATCGCGATGGGCAGGGCCGGGTTGTTGGCGTCATCGGCGTGATTGGACCTACCCGCTTGAACTATGGCCGTGTGGTTCCCATGGTGGACTTCACGGCACGCAGCCTGACCCGGCTATTGGGATAGGGCCGTCGGAATAGAAGAGAATTGCAAGACCGATATGAGTGACATGAATACAGAAAATAACCCCAATGACGCCCCCGCCGAAGCAGAGATGGCAGGCATTCCCGAAGAACTGCGCGCAGGTAGCGCTGAGGTTGCAGGGCAAGCTGGCGATGATGCCGCTGCGCGCATCTCTGATCTGGAAGCTGAACTGGCTGAGGCGAAGCAGCAAACCCTCTATGCTCAGGCCGAGACGCAGAATGTCCGCCGGCGCATGGAAAAGGAAATCCAGGACGCGCGTTCTTATGCCGCTACCGGATTTGCCCGCGATATCCTCTCGGTCTCGGATAATCTGTCGCGCGCGCTGGAAGCGATCCCCGATGATCTGCGCGAGGATGAGAAATGGAAAGGCCTTATCGCCGGTATCGAAGCCACCGGCCGCGAACTGGAAAAAGTATTCGGCCAGCACGGCATCAGCCGCATCCCCGCCATGGGTCTGGAGCTTGATCCCAATCAGCATCAGGCGATGATTGAAATACCCACCGACGAGCATGAACCCGGCACCATCGTGCAGGAAATGCAGACCGGCTATATGATCAAGGACCGCCTGCTGCGCGCGGCCTATGTGGGTGTGGCGAAGAAGCCGGATTGATTTTTACTTCTCAGTCATCCCCGCGAAGGCGGGGATAAGGCTATGTCTGAAAAAGGTATTTTTCACGCGGAGGCGCGGAGACGCGAAGAGTTTAACTCCGCGTCTCCGCGCCTCCGCGTGAATCATATTAAAGTCTTGGCCCTGCCTGCGCAGGGCCGACTGGAAGGTTAGGTTGGTTCAGGAACCAATCCCAGTCGATCCCGCATCATCCAGCGGGTAAGCATCAATATCGCCACCACGGCAAGCCCGGACGCGAGGCCGGTCCAGATGCCGACGCCATCCCAGTCGGCCCAAAAGGCTAGTCCCGCGCCGACGCCGATGCCGACGACCCAATAGCCGAATGCCGCGAACACCATCGGTATCCGCGTATCCTGCAACCCGCGCAGCATCCCCGCACCGACCACCTGCGCGCCATCGGCGATCTGGAAGATGGCGGCGAGCATCAGGAAATCCACGGCCAAAGCCAAAACCGCATAGGCATCCGGGTTATCATAGTCGATAAACAGGCTGGCCAGCTCCACCGGGAACAGCCAGAGGCTCAGCGCCATCAAGGTCATAAAGCCGGTCCCCAGCACAAAGGCGGTCCAACCGGCGCGGTGGATCATTGCCGGGTCACGACGGCCATGGCCAAGACCGACGCGCACCGTGGCGGCTTGCGCCAGCCCCATCGGCACCATGAAGCTGATCGAGGCGATCTGCAGTGCGATGGCATGGGCAGCGACCGATAGCGTATCGATCCAGCCCATCAGGATCACGGCAATCGAGAATACACCGCCTTCCAGCCCGAAGGATACGGCAATGGGTAGGCCAAGGCTCCACACAGCGCGATAGCGTGCCCAGTCGGCGCGCCAGAAATTGCCGAATAGCCTATAGCGGCGAAACTGTTTATCCGAAGTCAGTACGATGATCATGCCCATCACCATCAGGGCGTTACAGGCGATACTGGCTATGCCGGCGCCCATAATACCGAGCGCAGGGAAGCCGAAATTGCCGAAGATGAGTGCATAGTTGACCAATATATTCGCCAAAACCCCGATAATGCCGATCACCAGCGACCATAAGGGCCGCTCGAGTGCGGAGATAAAGTTGCGCATCACCATCAGCATCATGAACGGCAGGATGGAGAGCATATAGACGCGAACATAGATTTCAGCCTTGGCGGCGAGCTCAGGCTTCTGGCCCATTTGGATCAACAGCGCCTCGGCCTGCCACAGCACCAGCCAGATGGGGATGATAATGGTAACAGCGACCCAGAAGCTCTGGCGGAAGGTGCGGCGGACATCGCGCACGCTGTTGTGCATCCGGCCAAATTCGCTGGCGAACATAGGCGCGCTGGCGGTCATCAGGCCCATGCAGAAAATCGCGGCCAGCATGCAGAGGTTAAAACCGAGCGAAGCAGCGGCGAGATCCTCCGCACCCAACCAGCCGATCATCAGCACATCGGTCGCGCTTATCAGCGACATGGTGAGGTTAGTCAGGATCAGTGGCCATGACAGATTCACCATGGCGCGCAGCTCCACCCGCCATGGCGAGGGCAGTGATATGATTGGAGGAGATGCGCGCGTAGCCATGGGGCTGCGTCTAGGCCTGTCCGTTCTGAAAGGCCATAGAGTGTGTGGCGTTTATCATCACTTTCACGGCCAATTACGCGCCATAGATTTCTTCTATGACACCACCCGTCGCATTGTATCGATTTCGCAATTTTCGTTCAGCCAGCGTCTATCAAGTGACGTTATTTTACATAACTGAACAGGGCGAAATATGAGGAGAAACACAATGCGTAAAGTAATGTTGGCAGTTCCCGTTGCTATGGCTCTCACCGTTTCGGCCTGTGCCGGAAACTATGCGGCCGAGGGCGCAGGTGTTGGCGCAGTGGGTGGCGCGATTATCAGCGGTGTGACCGGCGGTGATGTCATAGAAGGCGCGGCTATCGGTGCTGCTGCTGGTGCAGCCGTCGGCTATTTTGTCGACAAGAACGACGAGTGTGACGGCTATAACCGCAATGGCCGTCTTGATGATGATTGCTATGGGCTGGACGGCTATCCTGACCGCCGTCCGGACTGAACCACCGAGAGTTTGCGTTGGTCTGTTGATCAAGACAGGCTGAAACAGGCCAACGCTACCCCCAATCCGATAATCGGAACGATAACCGTCAGGGTTCCTACAGCGGGATAGGCGGCGGCATGGGTTTCGCCGCACACGGCGCGGATGGTTGTCACCACATAGCCATTATGCGGCAGGCTATCGAGCGCGCCCGAGGCTATGGCGACAGTGCGGTGCAGCTGATCGGGATTGGCCCCGGCATCGATATAATGCGGCGCGATCAACGGCAGGGCGATGCTCTGCCCACCTGAGGCCGAGCCGGTAAGACCGGCGATAACCGTGACCGCAATAGCAGCACCGATCAGCGGATCGCCGGGTAGGGCCTGTACCGCAGCCAGTGCTTCCTGGAAGGCGGGTGTCAGCTTTGCGACAGCACCAAAGCCGACAACCGCGCAGGTGTTGACGATCGCAATAACCGCACTCACCGCGCCGCGCGAAAAGGCATCCGGCATCGAATGGCGCGAGCGCCAGCCAACCGCGATCGCGACTGCTGCGCCGCTGCCCAGAGCGACAACCAGGGCCCATTTACCGAGCGATTCTGCGGGGAGGATAGCGGACAAGACGCCAACAGATTGCGGATATTGGAAGACAAGAAAGACCGCGAGTACCGCGGCCAGTGGCAAAATGCACAGTAATGGTGGCGGCAGATTGCGCAATTTGTCGTGCGCAGTATCGCTGTCGCGTTCGATAAAATGCTCTCCGCGTGCCACCGCGCGCCGTACCATATATTGCAGCCAGATATAGCCCAGGCCTGCCATTAGCAGCGCCACCAACAGGCTAACCTCCCAAGCGGCATAGGCGGTCGTACCGAGATACTGCATCGGGATCAGGTTCTGGATTTCCGGCGATCCCGCGCTGGTCATGGTAAAGGTCACCGAACCAAAGGCCAGAGCCGCCGGAATAAAGCGGCGCGGAAGATTGGCCTCGCGGAAGAGATGCACCGCCAGCGAATAGACCGAAAAGCTGACGATAAAGACGCTGACCCCGCCATAGGTCAGCACTGCGCAGGCCAGGACAACCGCAAGAACCGCATAGCGGATACCAATGCGTTCGACGATCCAGTGCGCGACACTGGCGGCAGCACCACTGGCGCCCATAATCTCGCCAAAGATCGCCCCGAGCAGGAACATGAAGAACCAGTCAGCGAAAAAGCCGGTGAAGCCCGCCATATAGGCACTGGCGAAATCGGGTGCTTCATTGATCGCCATGGGAGGCAGCAAGGCCAATCCCGATGTCAGCGCTACTACTAGTGCGGCAATCGGCGCGGCAAGCAGGATATTGACCCCGCGCACCGTCATCCAGATCAGGAGGGCAAGACCACCAACCAGGCCAATTGCGCTCAGCATGTCTTGTCTCGCATCATTCAGGCAATCCGGCTGGCAATCGGCGTGAAAGGCAAAACGCCTTCATACTGCTCCAGCGAAGGCGCACCGGGTAGGGTAGCGCCTTCGCGCAGCAGATAGACATGACGCACAATCTCTGCCTGCTGCTCTATGCCATAGCGCTCCAGCGTCCATCCCGGTTTCAGGCTATAGCCATAACGGGCAAAGGGAAGCCGTTTCAGCGGCAGGAATATGCCCTGTTGATGCTGCCAGACATGCACCATCTCGTGGATAAACAGCCCGCGCAGGCCAATGCGTTCTTGCGAGAAATCCTCGCTCCAATAGGGGCTGTGCGGGTGGAAATGGATATGACCGAGCGGTGCCATCACCGTCTTGCGCGGCTGGAACCAGAACCATTTGCTGTGGCACAGCTGCACGGGCGCAAGGTCAATGGCATCGCCAAAGACTGATTGCACCAAAGCGATTTCGCCCGAGGTCAACGGGCGCCCCTTATGCGGAAAGAACGCGATTATTCGCTGTCCGCACCAATGGTTGTGGCTTTGGCTTTAACGTCGACGGTCATGTCATCACCAAAGTTCAGCGTCATATCAACTTCCGCGCCATCTTCAGGCTTGGCCATACCAAAGACCATGACATGCTTGCCGCCGCGCTCAAAGCTGACCGTTTCACCGGCACCGACGGTGACCGACTCAATGGCCTTCATCGAAGCAACGCCGTCTTTCTCGACGGTTTCATGCAACTCTACTCTTTCCGCGCCTTCAACCGAAGCACTAGTCAGGTTCTGCTCGGTTTCGCCTCCAGTAATGGTGAAATAGGCGGCGGCAGGACGTCCTTCTACGGGTGAGAAAGCGACTTCGGCATCGGTAACGCTCAGTTCGCTTGAAGCTTCTGTGGCTTCTTCTGCCGGTGCTTCAGTCTCTGCAGGCTGATCACATGCCGCAAGGCCAAGGGTCAAAAGGGCAGGAAAGATAAGAATAGAACGCATTTTATATCTCACTTTTTTCACATGTTTACGGCCTTGAAGGCTCAGACGGTCTTCCTAGTTAGCTACACGTCTTGTGCCAAGCAAAATGGCTCCTATATCGCTTTCGGGAAGGGAGGCTTTGCGGCGGCGCAGGGCCGAAAATCTGTATTTACGCAAGATTGAGGATCTTATGGCTAAAGTAATTGGTATTGATTTGGGCACCACCAACAGCTGTGTGGCCGTGATGGAGGGCGACAAGCCCAAGGTTATCGAGAATTCCGAGGGGGCTCGGACGACACCATCTATTGTTGCGTTCACCAAGGATGGCGAGCGTTTGATCGGTCAGCCGGCCAAGCGCCAGGCGGTGACCAACCCGGATAACACCATTTTTGCAGTGAAGCGCCTGATCGGTCGTCGCTTTGATGACCCGATGACCAAGAAGGATATGGAACTTGTCCCCTATGAGATCGTCAAGGGCGGCAATGGCGATGCCTGGGTGAAAGCCGGTGGCGAGGATTACAGCCCGTCGCAGATTTCTGCCTTCACGCTGCAGAAGATGAAGGAAACCGCTGAGAGCTATCTCGGTGAGACAGTGACGCAGGCGGTGATTACCGTTCCGGCGTACTTCAACGACGCTCAGCGTCAGGCGACCAAGGACGCAGGCAAGATTGCCGGTCTGGAAGTATTGCGCATCATTAACGAGCCAACCGCAGCCGCACTGGCCTATGGTCTCGAAAAGAATGACGGTAAGACAATTGCGGTTTATGACCTTGGCGGCGGTACCTTCGATATCTCGATCCTCGAAATTGGCGATGGCGTATTTGAGGTGAAGGCCACCAATGGTGACACCTTCCTTGGCGGTGAGGACTTTGACTCCAAGGTCGTTCAGTTCCTCGCTGGCGAGTTTGAGAAGGCCGAGGGCATTGACCTGACCAAGGATAAGCTGGCTCTGCAGCGTCTGAAAGAAGCGGCGGAAAAGGCGAAGATTGAGCTTTCTTCGGCACAGACCACTGAGGTCAACCTGCCATTCATTACCGCTGACCAGAATGGTCCGAAGCACCTGGTGAAAACCATCAGCCGCTCAGACCTTGAGAAGATGGTCGCTGACCTGATCAAGCGCACACTTGAGCCTTGCAAAAAGGCATTGGCTGATGCGGGTATGAAGGCCGCTGAAATTGACGATGTTGTCATGGTCGGTGGTATGACACGTATGCCCAAGGTCCGCGAAGTCGTGAAAGACTTTTTCGGCAAGGAACCACATACCGGTGTGAATCCGGATGAAGTTGTCGCCATGGGCGCTGCTATTCAGGCAGGCGTGCTGCAGGGCGATGTTAAAGACGTGCTGCTGCTTGATGTGACCCCGCTTTCGCTGGGTATCGAGACTCTCGGCGGCGTATTCACCCGCATGATCGACCGTAACACTACCATCCCGTCGAAAAAGTCGCAGACCTATTCGACCGCTGACGATAATCAGCAGGCGGTGACCATCCGTGTGTTCCAGGGCGAACGCGAAATGGCGGCGGACAACAAGCTGCTCGGCCAGTTTGATCTGGTCGGTATTCCACCCGCACCGCGCGGTGTACCGCAAATCGAAGTGACCTTTGATATCGACGCCAATGGCATTGTGAATGTCAGCGCCAAGGACAAGGGCACCGGCAAGGAACAGCAGATACGTATTCAGGCATCTGGCGGTCTCTCCGATAATGATATCGAGCAGATGGTACAGGATGCCGAGAAGTTTGCCGAAGAAGACAAGCAGCGGCGTGAAGCGGCGGAAGCCAAGAACAATGCCGAAAGCCTCGTCCACCAGACCGAGAAGCAGCTTGAAGAGCATGGTGACAAGATCGACGCTGGCCTGAAGTCCGAAATCGAAGCGGCGGTTGCCGAAACCAAGACCGCGATTGAAGGCGAAGACGCCGAAGCGATGAAGACCAAGTCAGAAGCGCTGGCACAGGTTGCAATGAAGCTGGGTCAGGCGATTTATGAGCAGGAACAGGCCGCTGGCGGTGCTGCTGCTGACGCTGCGCCGGGCGATGATGCTGGTGCTGAAGCCAATGACGATGTTGTCGATGCCGAGTTCTCCGAAGTCGATGACAGCGAAGAAGACGACGACAAAAAGGCAGCGGAATAATTTTCGCTGACAGACTTTCTCAGCCCTAAAACCGTTAGGGCTGAGCTTGTCGAAGCCCGTCTCTCGTTACGAGAAGCGCCCTTCGACTGGCTCAGGGCTAACGGTTAGGTGGCTGGGCGAAGCGCTCGCTAAGGCATAGTTTATGGCTGCAGATACCGAATTTTATGACCTGCTTGGCGTTGCTTCCAATGCCAGTGATCAGGAGCTGAAATCTGCCTATCGCAAAAAGGCGATGCAATATCATCCGGACCGCAATCCGGGTGATGCCGAAGCGGAAGCGAAGTTCAAAGCGCTGGGTGAGGCCTATGAGTGCCTGAAAGACCCGCAGAAACGCGCTGCCTATGACCAATATGGCAAAGCCGCGTTTGAAGGCGGTATGGGCGGTGGACCGGGAGGCCCCGGTGGCTTTTCCGATATTGGTGACATCTTCGACACCATTTTCGGCGGCGGCGGCTTTGGCGGCCAGCAACGCCGTGGTCCCGCGCGTGGTGCGGATCTGCGTTATGATATGGAAATATCGCTGGAAGATGCGTTTCACGGCAAATCCACAGAGATAGATATCGATGTCTCCGTCGTTTGCGATACATGTGGCGGCACCGGCGCGGAACCTGGCACAAGCACGCGGATGTGTAATCTCTGCTCGGGCACTGGCAAAATCCGGGCGCAGCAGGGCTTTTTCGTGGTAGAACGGACCTGCCCCAATTGTCATGGCCGTGGTGAGGTGATTGAAAGCCCGTGCCGCACCTGTGGTGGCGAAGGCCGGATCGACAAGACGCAGACCCTCAAAGTTGATATCCCACCGGGCGTCGACAATGGCACGCGTATCCGCCTGTCAGGCAAAGGCGAGGCCGGGCCGCATGGCGCATCGCCGGGTGATCTCTATATCTTTATCCATATCGCCAAACATGCGCTGTTTGAGCGCGAGGGTACGGCCCTATTCACACAGGTTCCGATCAGCATCACCACGGCTGCGCTGGGCGGAGAAATCCGTATTCCCGGGCTGGATGGCGATGAGAGCGTCATCCGTATTCCGGCAGGCATTCAGTCGGGCAAACAACTGCATCAGCGCGGTGCGGGTATGCCGGTGCTGCAAGGGCGTGGCCGTGGTGATCTGGTGGTGCAGATTGATGTCGAGACACCGACGCGTCTGTCCTCACGCCAGAAGGAATTGCTGCGTGAGTTTCAGGAAACCGAAACCGGTGATGAAAGCCCGCAGAGCAAAGGGTTTTTCAACCGGGTGAAGGATTTTCTCGGCTAAGTAAGCGGTCTTTTTCATCAAGACCGTTTCGTTATTGTGTTTGCTGCGGCTGTTTATCAGAGCCTTTTAACATACGTGACATCAGGCCTTCACTAGCATCTTTTGTGTCAATAGCTTCCGGTGCCGGTATCTTCGCGTCCACCTCGCGCCGGATTTTCGGGACCAGATGGCGATCGGTGCGAAGCCGCTGCTCCTCTTCGTCCAGAACAGCGTGAAACGCCTTGCGCTTGAACTCCTGTATGACCGCAGGATCAAGCGCGCTTGCATCATCTATGGTCGATACCAGCAGATCAATCATTCGCTCTGCACCGTGCAACCGACCCCAGAGATAGTCATTCTCACGATAGGCACGGCTGAAAAACGCGCCGAAACTGTTGAACTCAATGCCCTTTAGAGTGGCATCGGCACCGCCCGCACGGATAGAGGGCGCATCATCGGGGGAGATACGATCGACCTTGATCGGGTCAAACTCATCCAGACCCTCGCCCTGCAATATCGGTAGCGTCGCAATGTCGTAAAACGGAAAGCCGAGATAGGAGAGCAGCATCTCGCGCCGGGCTTCTTTGGGCAGCATCGCCAGCGCCTCACTGATTTTTGCATCGACCTGGTTATCAATACCCCGCAAATTGCGACCCTCTGCGAGCTGTTCGAGGGCCTTGCCGGGCTGTGCAATCGCTATGGCCGCAATTTCGGAGAAGTCTTTGCCGCGCTGATCCTTGGTTTCACATTCGAGGTAGAGCGAGAGACAATTATAAATCGTCTCCTGCATTGCCATCACCGCTTCGGGCGGTGCATTATCGGCATCGGCAATATCCTGCCCCAGTCGCCGCGCCATAAAGCGCAGGCGTCGGACGCGGAAACCCAGATCCTGCGAGCGGAAAAAGCCAATTGCCTGATCAGTCGCGCCGCCCGAACTGCTGGCGAGGTCATCCATGCCCTGCGCCTGCAGATGCTTCCACAAAGTTTCGCGCAGCTCATAGGGATACACCGAACTCGCCTCGGCATGAGCGCGCTTCAGGGTGAAGACAATATCCTCCACAATGCCATTGAGCTTGAGCTGACCATAGGGACCATAGGTAAAGCCCGCCATGCGTGCGGCCTTGTCCTGCGCCTTGTTGCGCCATGCCGCCAGCCTTTTGGGCGTTGGGCGGTCTAGAAAGAGCGTGCGCCCGAACAGCTTGGCGACCGTCTCTTCAACATCGCCGCGCAGATTATCGGTAATCTGCAACATGCGTTGCACCCGCGAACTGCGCCCTTCAATCATCTCCAGATTGTCACGGATCGGCTGCTCGCGCGGAATATCCGATATGGCGCCAAATATCGTCGCAAAAAAGCCGGGCAGGGGGTCTTTATCCCCTTTCTCACGCCGCGCCTTGGCTTTCTCCGCCGTCGCACCGCGAAAATCCGGCTTGGGGTCGATATAGACAAAACGCCGATCCACTTCGCGATGCGCGGGGCGGTTTTTCAGCGCCTCCATTGCCTGCCCGAATGGGGCATTGGTGAGAACAGCGCCATCGACCAAAACCGTATCCTCAATCACATCGCGGGCATATTGCTGCGGCAAGGTCCGCCGCAGAAAACTGTCACGGCTTGGCCATTGGCGCTCTTTCTGTTGCAGGAGCTGATCAATTTCCTGCACTGTAAAAGGCGGAAAGGCACCGGGAAAACTGGCGGTCGCACGCGCGGCGAAGACCAGTTCTGCGGGATCTGCCAGCGGTGTGCTGCCTTCACCGCGTGTCGCCGAGAAACGGATGGTGAGACGATGCTCGGTCTCTACCACCTCGGGCGGACTGTGCAGACGCATCCGTTCCAGATGGCCGTGAAAATCGGTGACGGTGACAAACAGATCAAGCGGTTGGCCATGCGGGATCAACTTTGGCCCTTTCTCCGAAGCCCGCATGGCATCGAGTGCATTATAGAGGAGTTGTGAAAAACCGATGCCGCTAAAAGGCGGCGCAAACCAGCGCGCGCGGATCAGCCGTGACAGCTTGGTCTTGACCTCATTGCGCGCGCTTTTGCTGACTGTGCGTTCCACAGCGCCACCCGGACGCGACAGCGCGAACCACACCAGCGGTTGCGCCCAGAATTTGGTGAAGCGCGAAAGGGGCCGCGCATCAGGATCAAGCAGCACATCAATATCGGCACATTCGAGCCATAAATCGGTCAACGGCTCAAGTGATTCTCCGCTCATCAGCGCCTGCGCCAGAAACACACCATTGATTCCGCCCGCGCTGGTTCCGGCGATGATATCGGGCAGAACCCGCAGCTTCAGATTGCGCTGTTCTGCAATATATTCGAGCAGTGCGCGATAGACGCCTTGTGTGCCATCAACTGCCGGATCATTGGCATGGAAATTCCGGCTCGCACGGGCCAGACGCCATATCTCCTTGGTGATGCCGTGCATATAGACGGCGAGGCTGATCCCGCCATAGCAGACAAGAGCAAGGCGGAGTTCTTTCTGACGCATAGGTTATCATTTGCAGGGCAGGGCATGATTGTCGAGAGGATTTGCGTGATAGCTAGTGCATAAGTTTCTGCTGACAAATCCGATTTTGTTCTCTATCTGTTTCAAAAGATTATCGGGAGCATGGCCTTGCCCAAGACCAAGAAGAAATATGTCTGTCAGGAATGTGGTGCGGTCTCGCATCGCTGGCAGGGGCAGTGTGGTGATTGCGGTGCTTGGAATTCTTTGGTTGAGGAAGTGGGCGAAACCGTCTTTTCGGCCAAGCATGATCTCAGCACCGGCGGGCGCACGATAGCGCTTTCCAAACTGGATGCTGATGTAACGCCACCGCCGCGGCTGACGACCGGAATCGCCGAACTGGACCGTGTGCTGGGCGGCGGACTAGTTCCGGGCTCTGCCATTCTGCTGGGCGGTGATCCCGGGATCGGTAAATCCACATTGCTGCTGCAAGCGTCGGCGCATATGGCGCGGCAGGGGCGCGATATTGTCTATATCAGCGGTGAGGAAGCTGCGGATCAGGTGCGCTTGCGGGGTCAGAGGCTAGGGCTTGGGGATGCGCCGATCAGGCTGGCCGCGGCGACATCGGTGCGCGATATTTTGGCGACGCTGCAGGAGCGCGAGAACACCGCGATGGTGGTGATCGATTCGATCCAGACCATGCATAGCGACCGGATTGAGGGCGCGCCGGGTACAGTGAGTCAGGTGCGCGCTTCGGCGCACGAGCTTATCCGTTATGCCAAGGAAAGCGGTACCGCGATCATATTGGTCGGCCATGTCACCAAGGATGGTTCGATCGCCGGGCCGCGGGTGCTTGAGCATATGGTGGATACCGTTGCCAGCTTTGAAGGCGAGCGCAGCCATCAATATCGCATATTGCGCGCGATCAAGAATCGCTTTGGCGCGACCGACGAGATTGGTGTGTTTGCGATGGAAGGGGCAGGGCTGACCGAGGTAGCCAATCCGTCCTCGCTATTCCTTTCCGAACGCGATGCCAATGTCCCCGGCGCGGTGGTGTTTCCGGCATTGGAAGGCACACGCCCGGTGTTGGTCGAGATACAGGCGCTAACGGTAAAGCTCGCCAGCGGTGCAACTCCGCGTCGCGCGGTGGTTGGCTGGGACAGCGGGCGGTTGGCGATGATATTGGCGGTATTGGAAGCGCGGTGCGGCCTGAATTTCGCGACCTCGGAAGTCTATCTGAACATCGGCGGCGGCTATCGCATCTCTGACCCTGCCGCCGATATAGCAGTAGCGGCGGCGCTTATCTCTGCACTGGCGGATCGTCCTGTGCCGGATGCGTCTATTTTCTTTGGCGAGATTGCGCTGTCCGGTGAGGTGCGCCCCGTGGCGCATGGCAATATCCGGCTGCGCGAGGCGGCGAAGCTGGGTTTTGATCGCGCGATTGCTCCTGCGCAAAAAGATGTCCCTAACGGCATTAGCGTTCAAAATGTCGTTACCCTTGCAAATCTCGTTGACCATATCCTGACGAGTAACTAGCTGCATCCTCGTGACGATTTTCGATATTCTTGTACTGAGCGTGATGGCCATTGCCGCCATTGCCGGGCTTTTCCGCGGCCTCTTGGAGCAGCTACTGTCGCTCGGCGCGCTGCTGGTGGCGGTAGTGCTCATCGGTTTTGCGCATGAGCCGGCGACTGAATATCTCGCTACCATGACTACAAGCGAGACCGGTGCGTCTTTGCTGGCTTATATGGCGCTGTTTCTTATCGGCTATTTCGGCCTGCGCTGGATTGCACGCAGAACTGGCCAGCGTTCGCGTGAATCCTTTTTGGGTCCGATCGACCGGGTACTGGGTTTCGGCTTTGGTATTATCAAAGGCCTGTTGATCAGCACGGTGGTCTTTCTGCTGATTATATTGGTGCATGAATATGCCTATGCCACCAGAGAGCGCCCCGAATGGCTGACCGAAGGGCGGACCTACCCCTTGCTTAACGCCTGTGGAGACCTCATTGTTGACTATCTGGCGGAACGTCAGAGCACTTTGGGGTAATGATGAGTAATTCTGCACTTTATGATCGGGACATTTTGCGACTGGCGGCATCTCTGTATCGATGGCCTCTGGATGATGCTTTTGAACGCATCGTAGAGAAGCGGTCGCCGGTCTGTGGCAGCACTATCAGGCTTGGGTTTGATAGAGACGGGGCCGTTAGGATTAGCCGCATTGGTCTGGATGTTCAGGCTTGTGCTCTAGGCCAGGCATCGGCCGCGATTTTGGCCGGAAATGCCCTTGGCCTATCGCAGGAAGAGGCAGAGTTACGCGCGCAGCACTGTCGCGACCTGCTTGAGGGCAATGAATGTGATGTAACTGAGCTCTGGCCCGATATGATTTTGCTCGCTCGCGCCGCGCCTTATCCGGCGCGGCATGGTGCGATAATGCTGCCATATGAAGCGCTGTCAGTCGCTTTTGCCGACACACCAACCGAGGCGGAAAACGCCTGATGGAGCGCTTTTGATGGAGCATGGCGAAATGCATATGGAGGATATTTTCCTCTCCGGCTTCATTTTGCTCGCCGCGTCACTCGCTTTTGTGCTGCTTTTCCGGCGCTTCGGGCTGGGCGCTGTACTGGGCTATCTTCTCGCCGGTGTATTGATCGGGCCGGGTGTCCTGGGATTGGTACGCGATGGCGAGACGATATTGGTCTTCGCCGAAGTCGGGATTGTGTTGCTGCTGTTTCTCGTTGGTCTGGAACTGGCTCCGGCGCGGCTATGGAAATTGAAACGCGATATTTTCGGATTGGGTCTAGCACAGGTGGCGCTGTGCGGGCTGGCCATGGCCGGTCTTATTTACTTTTTGCGCAACCCAAGCTGGGAGGCCGCATTGGCTATCGGCTTGCCACTCGGTCTTTCATCCACAGCACAGGTCCTGCCGATGCTGCAATCGGAAGGGCGGTTGAATACGCCGACCGGTGAGCGCGCTTTCTCGATCCTCCTATTTCAGGACCTCTCGATTATCCCGCTGATTACGATTATCGCGGCCCTGTCGCGCGCGCCCCAGGCGGAAAATGCGACCGCTGGCTGGTTACTCGCGCTTTATGCAGTGGCAGCGATTATTGGTCTGATCATTATCGGCCATTTTCTGCTGAATCCAATCCTGAAATATATCGGCCGCGTCGCCGAACGTGAGCTCTTTATCGTCGCGGGCCTGTTTGCCGTCTTCGGCAGTGCCTTGCTGATGGCATCTCTTGGCCTCTCGCCTGCACTTGGGGCATTTGTTGCCGGAGTAATGCTGGCCGACTCCCCCTTTCGGCATGAGCTGGAAAGCGACATTGATCCCTTCCGTTCGATCCTGCTTGGCCTGTTCTTTGTCAGTGTTGGCATGATGCTGGATTTAGGTGTTATCGCCAGCAATCCGTTTCTTGTGATTGGCCTTGCTGCGTTGCTGATTGTGACCAAAGTTGCTCTGATTTTCGGTCTCGGCAAACTGTTCGGCATGACCAATTCCGCTGCTTTGGTGTTGGGATTGCTACTGAGCCAGGGCGGTGAATTTGGTTTCGTCCTGTTCAATCAGGCGCAACAGGCGCTGCTGATCGATCCGGAAGCAGCAAGCCTTTATGGTGCTGTGGTCACGCTCTCCATGGTCTGCACACCTTTCCTGATGCTGCTGTCGCGCGGGTTAGGCGGGGTGAAGCAGAAGATTGATCACGATCTGGAGGACCCATCACAGTCTGAAGACTCCGATGCGATCATTATTGGCCATGGCCGCTTTGGCCAGGCGGTGGGGCAGATTCTTGCCGGAGCCAATCTCTCGCTTACCTTTATTGACGTCAAACCGGAGCAGATTGCTGTCAGTGGCACATTCGGCCGGAAGGTTTTCTATGGTGATGGAACCCGTATTGACCTGCTGCGCAGTGCCGGGGCGGACAAGGCGGATTTGCTGATGTTCTGCATGGATGAACGCAATTTCTCCGGCGATCAGCTGGAGGCGATTGCAACAGCCTTCCCCAATGCGCGGATTTTTGTCCGGGTCTATGACCGCGTGCATGAGATGCGCTTAAGTGAGGGCGGTGCCGAAGGCTTGCACCGCGAGGTCATGGAAACCGCGATTTCCATGGCGCGCAACGGGCTGTTGGCCAATGGCCTAGACACCCGCTCGGTAGAAGAGATTGTCAGTGAATACCGTGATCGTGACCGCCAGAGGCTGGAAGCGCAAATGGAAAGCGGTGACATGTATGCCGGCTTGGATATGAGCTTTGGCACGGAAGAATCCAAGGCCTTTGATATCGACGTCACTTTTGCTGCAGATACACCGGGCAAATAGGTATAGAAGCTACTTCTTGCTGCTTTGGCGGCATCGCTGCGAGCAATAGACGACATTATCCCAATCACGCGCCCATTTCTTGCGCCAGGTAAAGGGACGGTTGCACTCCGGGCAGATCTTTTGCGGCAGATCGCGCTTGGCAACGCCATTAGGCATGGATTGCAGGTGCTTTGCTGCGTTGGTCTTCGAGAAAATCGGCAACAGACTGCATGGCAATGTCGCGGGTAATAAATGCTTCGCCAATGCCATGGGTGAGAATGAAGGGCAGCTTGCCGCCGGTCATTTTCTTGTCATGCGCCATATGCGCGACCAAGGTCTCACCGCTCGCAGCGATTCCAACCTCGGCAAGGGTGGTGGGCAGGCCAGTAGCAACAAAATGCGTGCGGAGCCTCTCGGCATTGGCGTTTGGGCAGAAGCCCTGTTCCACCGAGAAATCATGCGCCAGCACCATACCCAGCGCCACCGCCTCACCGTGGAGCAGCCTATCGGAAAACCCGGTCTCCGCCTCCAGCGCATGGCCAAAAGTATGCCCCAGATTGAGCAGGGCGCGGACATTGCGGGTCTCGCGCTCATCCGCAGCGACGATATCCGCTTTGGACCGCAGGCTGTCATAGATCGCTTTTTCCGCGAGATCATGATCGCCTGCCAATAGTGCGGCACCATTCTCGTAGCACCATTCAAAAAAGGCACGGTCATTGATCAGGCCATATTTGACTATCTCGGCATAACCTGCGCGCATTTCTCGCGGGGGCAGGGTGGCGAGCATCTTCGGATCGATTAGCACCGCCTTGGGTTGGTGAAACACACCGATCAGATTTTTACCGGCGCGGCTATTGATCGCGGTCTTGCCGCCGACCGAACTGTCCACCTGCGCCAAAAGACTGGTGGGTATCTGCACAAATTGGCAACCACGTTTGACCAAGGCGCTGGCCAAACCGACCAGATCACCGATCACGCCGCCGCCCAGCGCGACTATGCTCTCGCTGCGTTCTACGCCGTGACCAATCAGCCAGTCGGTCACCGCTTCCAGTTGCACCCAACTTTTGGTTTCCTCGCCTGCCGATAGGGTCAGGATGTGTGCCGTTATCTGTTGTCGACCAAGGGTTTCAGAGAAACGCTGCGCGTACAGCGCGCCGACATTGCTGTCGGTGATGATCAGCAACCGGCCTTTGCTGGCATAGTCCTTAAGCGCAAGTGCTGGATCGTCGAGCAGGCCGGGACTGATGGTGATCGCATAGCTGCGCTCGCCAAGATCAACATTCAGGATTGCCATTGGGCAAGCGCCTCCAATATTCGTTCGACCGTCGCCATATGCGGGCCATTGGCGCTGGTCACGCGCAAATCGGCCTCTGCATAGAGGGGATTACGCTCGGCAGCGAGCTTTGTGAGCACATCACGCGGTGATTTGTTGCGCAGCAATGGACGGGTATCCTTGCGCGAAACCCGCTCCACCAGCGTCTCAAGATCAGCATCAAGCCAAATGGACAAGGCGTCACGCTTTATCAGCGCACGAGTGTCATCATTAACAAATGCACCGCCGCCTGTGGCCAGCACGATAGGGTCTTTGCCGATCAGCCGGGCAATCACCCGGCGTTCGCCATCGCGAAACTGTTTCTCGCCATATTCGTCGAATATCTCGCTGATCGTTCGGTCAGCAGCTTTTTCGATTTCCTCATCGGCATCGACAAAGCGCAGTTTCAGGCTATTGGCCAATCGGCGGCCAATGGTGCTCTTGCCCGATCCCATCAGCCCGACAAGAACAATCGGACGGTCAATTCCTGTCACATCCGCTTGAGATTGCTGTTGTTCCGCTATCTCGGTCCGATTTCGTCCTTGTTGCATGATGGGCATGGCTATAATTGGGTTGAAGAAAGAGGCAAGGGGATAGCATCATATCGTTTCGCCGATTATAGACAGGCGCAAATTTGGGGTGAGACAGACTCTCATCCGGTTAATGCCTTGAAGGAAAAGCAAAAATCAAATGCGTATAGGTCGGTTACTGGGAATAGTTGCAGTATTGCTGGTCGCTCTTGGCGTTGTTGGCTATATCAATGGTGGCGAACAGGCGATGTCGCGTATCGAGGTTCCGCTTGAGCCCAAGGCACCGGAACCGCCGGAGCCAGAGGATTATAGTGAATAATGCCGATGCGAATCCCATCATCCAAAAGTGCAAAGCGCGGCGTGGCATCGGTTTTGGCGATTGCTATGGTCGCCGTCGCTATGGGCCCGATTTACGGTCAGGATCAGGATGAACCTGAATCGCTGTTACCGCCTGGTTTCGGGGATCCCACACCGGTGCCTGCGCCGTCCTCTCCAGCTCCAGCCCCCGCTCCGGCGCCTGCAGCAGCGCCTGCTCCTGCGCCGTCTCCAGCCGGACCTGCTCAAACACCATCACCAACGGGGTCGACCAGCCAACCAGCACCGCCGCCTACTTTACCCGATGCCTCATCCGAGGTGACCGAAGCGGATATTATCCGCGATCAAGATGAGGTCATGCAGGACGCGCTTGTCACCCAAGATCTGGCGCCATCCAGCCTGCCAGCGCGGGCGCGGCGCAATCTTGGCCAGGTCGGGCTTATCGGAACTGACGAAGGTGGCTTTGATTCCTCCGCACTGTCCAATGTGCGCGGCCCTTATATAACCTCGCTTTTGGCCAATATCGACAAGCCGATTGTTTCGCGCTGGGGCCATATATTGCTGAGGCGTGTGCTGGTCAGCGACTTGAAAAGCCCCAGCGGCGCCAATGATACCGACTGGATCGCGGCGCGCACCCGGCTATTGCTCAATATGGGTGAGGCGTCTCTCGCGCGCCATCTGGCGCAGCAGGTTGATGCCGGACGTTATCAGGGGCGGCTCTACAATGTCGCACGCGATGCGGCTCTGGCCAGCGCCGATTTGACCGGCTTCTGTCCAATCGCCAATGGCGGTGCGGCACAAAGCGATGAAAGCAACTGGCAGTTGGTGCTGGCGATCTGTGCCGCGATGTCGGGCAACCAATCCTCGGCTCGAGCCCAGATTGATCGGGCATCACGCAACGCGGTGGCAGACGAGATTGATGTGCTATTGGCGCAAAAGGTTGTCGGAGCCGGGGCCAATAGCCGCCGCGCGGTAACGGTCAATTGGGATGGTGTCGATCGCCTGACACTCTGGCGATTTGGCCTTGCAACAGCAACAGGAGCCGAGCCGCCCGAGGCTCTTTATAATGACACCGACAGACGGTTTAAGGCTTGGCGCGCAGAGAACCCCGCGGTTCCCCTCGAATCGCGCATGCGCTCGGCAGATATTGCGGCTGCGATGGGTGTATTGTCCAATGCTGCTCTGGTTGATCTTTATTCGATCACTTTCGATGAAACCAATATGACCTCCGCGGTGCGCGGACGCACGGTGCTCTTGCGCGAAGCCTATCGTCAGCGCGCGGCTGCTGATCGCATGGCAGCGTTGCAACAGCTTTGGGATGATGCTGGAGACAGTCTTGAGCGCTATGGCAGTCAGGTGCTGACCGCGCGGGCTGCGGCACGTTTCCCGGTCATGAATAACTATGCTGACAGTGCCGATGGATTGGTTGCCGCCATGCTATCGGCAGGGCTTGACCGCAATGCGGTGCGCTGGCGCTCGTTGGTTTCGCAAGGATCCCTTGCCTGGGGGCTGATCGCCGTTGGCCAGCCATCAACAGGCGAGCAGATATCCGAGACCGCGATGCGCAGCTTTGCCGATAGTGACTCAAGTGAGAGTTACCGGAAAACGGCGTTTCTTATCGCCGGCCTTGCCGGACTGGGGCGCACCGATACAGATGCCGCCGAGGATCTGGTGGCGGAATATGGCTATGTCTTGAATAAACAAAGCCGATGGGAAAAGGCACTCAATGATGCCGCAGACACCAATAACGCTGCGTTGACGGTGCTGACTGCTGCTGTTGGTATGCAGGCACAGGACTGGTCGGGCATGTCGCCCGCGCACCTGTTCCATATTGTTCGCGCACTGGACAAGGTCGGCCTGGAAGCCGAGGCACGGATGATCGCCGCAGAGGCGGTAACCCGGGCATAGGCCGTGATGGCGGACCAGCCAGCCTCCAAAGATGCTGATTACATAGCCAGTTTTCTGGCGATGATGGCGGTGGAAAAGGGAACCGCGCCCAATAGCCTTGCTGCTTATGAACGCGACCTGCATCAGGCATCGGAATGGCTGTGCGGCAAATTGGCCATGGCCGATGCTGATACGCTCGCAGCGCTGGCGCAACGCTGGTCAGACTTTGCGCCAACAACCGTATCGCGCAAAATCTCTGCTTTGCGCCAATTCTTTCGTTTCCTTGTCGAAGAACATGTCCGCGACAGCGATCCTTCGCTTTCCTTGACAAGGCCAAAGACCGGCAAAGCGCTACCTAAGACGTTGGACACGGGTGCTGTAGAGCGTCTCTTCACATTATTGGAAGATGAAGCGGCAAAAGAGACCAATGGCACCGCAGCATTGCGCTTATTGGCTATGGTAGAGCTGCTCTATGGTTCAGGGCTGCGAGTCAGTGAATTGGTATCGCTTCCTGCCAGCGCCTATGCGCCTGATAAACGCGTTATGCTGATTACCGGAAAGGGCGGTGCGCAGCGCATGGTGCCTTTGTCGCAGCGAGCGCGGACGGTTCTGGCGGATTGGCGCAAGACTCTGCCGGATGATGCGCAATGGATGTTTCCCTCCCGTAAAGGCCATTTGAGTCGCATCCGTCTGTTCCAATTGCTTAAGGCTGCCGCGGCGCGTGCCGGGCTCAATCCGGATGGCATAAGCCCGCATGTGCTGCGCCATGCCTTTGCCACCCATTTGTTGCAGGGCGGTGCCGATTTGCGCACCCTGCAGGCGATGCTGGGACATGCGGATATTGCGACTACGCAAATCTATACCCATGTTGACGCACAAAGATTGGTGGCGCTGGTCAATGAGCGGCACCCATTGGCGACGCGTTCGGCGAGCGTTCCACATGCCACGCGTAATCAGAGCAGCGATTGACCGCGGAACAACCAGCGGATAACGCAACGCTTTATAACTTAAGGGCCCTAAATGACGAGTTTCCTCGAATTTGAAAAACCCATTGCTGCGCTGCATGCCCGGATAGACGAACTGCGCGAAACGGCAGACCAGGACAGTATCGATCTGGAAGCGGATATCGGCAAATTACAGGCCAAGGCCGACAAGATGCTGGCGCTGACCTATAACAACCTCACGCCCTGGCAGAAAACGCGAGTGGCCCGGCATCCGGATCGCCCGCATTTCCATGACTTTATTGACCATATGTTCAGTGATTTCATGCCCCTATGCGGTGACAGGCTGTTCGCAGAGGATGCCGCTATTATCGGCGGTTTTGCGCGTCTCGGCGAGCATCCGGTCATGGTTATCGGCCATGAAAAAGGGTCTGATACCGAGAGTCGGCTGAAACATAATTTTGGCATGGGCCGACCTGAGGGTTATCGCAAGGCGGTGCGGCTGATGGATATGGCCGAGCGGTTCAAGCTGCCGGTGGTGACGCTGGTCGATACATCCGGTGCTTTTCCTGGCGTAGATGCCGAAGAGCGCGGTCAGGCCGAGGCAATTGCCCGTGCAACAGAGCGCTGCCTATCGCTGCACGTGCCAATGGTGGCGGTTATTGTCGGCGAGGGCGGTTCTGGCGGAGCGATTGCCTTGGCGGCGGCGGAACGTGTGTTGATGTTGGAACATGCTGTGTATTCCGTAATCTCGCCAGAAGGGTGCGCATCAATTCTCTGGCGCACAGCAGACAAGGCGGACGAGGCAGCCGAAGCTATGCGCATTACCGCACAACAGCTGAAAGCATTGGGGGTCATTGATCGCATCGTTGATGAGCCCATTGGCGGCGCGCATCGTGATCCGACAGGCACCATGACGGCTTTGCGCCAGGCCATCAGCGAAGAACTTGACGAACTGTTGACCAAGACGGCCGTCGAAAGGCGGCAAATGCGGCAGGACAAATATCTTGCCATTGGTGAAATAGTTTAGAACCGGAACCGTCGCCGCGTCGTTTGTTGGCGCGAGTTTACAGCCTGCATTCTTTTCTTACAGGTTGAAATCGGGTAGTTAACGTAAGGTAAAACTTGCGCGGTACATGTGCGCCAAGCGTAATAGTCAGCAGGAGGAATATCATGGCCAAAAGGCTATTGACCAGTGCCGTTGCAGTCTCGGCGTTGCTTATCGGCTGTTCGACACCGGGCAGCGTCGGCGGTGTCTCTTCGGCCAATGCAGCGCAAAATGAGGTGCGCTATCTTACCGATGAGGAAAAGAAGATTGGCCGCGAGGCGCATCCGCAACTGATGCAGGAATTTGGTGGCGCTTATGATTCGCCGCAAGCCGCCTATGTTGAGCGTATTGGCAAGGACATTGCCTCCTATTCTGGCCTCGGCAACGCCCGTGAAGAGTTCACAGTTACCCTGCTCAATTCACCGGTAAATAACGCTTTTGCGGTGCCCGGCGGTTATATCTATATCACCCGCCAGCTTATGGCCTTGATGAACGACGAGGCAGAGCTCGCAGGCGTGCTCGGTCATGAAGTTGGCCATATTGATGCGCGCCACTCACAACGGCGGCAGCGCGCTGCCAAGCGCAACAATATTCTGGGCGTTTTGGGACAAATTGGCTCGGCGATCTTGCTCGGAGATTCTGCCTTTGGACGCCTTGGTCAGGAATTGTTTGGCAGAGGTTCACAACTGCTGACGCTCAGCTATTCACGAGGGCAGGAGCATGAAGCGGACGATCTTGGTGTTCTGTACCTTGATCGCGCCGGCTATGACACCCAGGCGGTTTCCACCATGCTGTACTCGCTCGCGCTGCAAAATGCGTTGGAGAAACGGGCGCGCGGTCAAACCGGTCGTTCGGTTCCGAGCTGGGCCAGCACCCATCCCGACTCCGCGAAGCGTGTGCGTCGTTCTGCGAAAAAAGCGGCCAAGACCGAGCATAGCGGAACGGGTAAGCGCAACCGGGAGGCGTTCTTGCAGCAGCTTGACGGATTGCTCTACGGCGATGATCCAGAACAGGGCGTGGTGCAGGGCAATCGCTTTGTCCATCCGACACTGGGCTTCGCGTTCAATACGCCCAATGGCTATAGCGTCAATAACGGTTCCCGAGCGGTTACCGTGCAAGGGCAGGGCGGTCAGGCGCAGTTTTCTCTCGCGCCGTATAGCAATGACCTGAACGCCTATGTGCGGAGCGTTTTTGATGCTTTGGCAAAGGACAACAACCGCTTGCCCTATGGCGAAATCGGGCGGACGACGATCAATGGTATGCCCATGGCATTTTCCACCGCGCGCGTGAATAATGGTCGCCAGACAGTCGATGTTTCGGTCTATGCCTATGAATATTCTTCTGATCGGGCCTATCACTTTGTCACAATCACGCCTGCCGGACGCAACAATCCTTTTGGCCAGATGATTGGTAGTTTCGCCAAGGTCAGCGGTGATGAGGCATCGAGCGTCCGTGCCAAGCGGATTGATGTGATCACTGTTGGGCAAGGGGATACGGTGGCCAGCCTTGCTGCGAAAATGCCGTTCGACAATTATCAGGAAGAGCGTTTTCGCACGCTGAATGGTCTGGCTAATGATGCCCGATTAACGCCGGGCCAGAAGGTGAAAACGGTTACCTTTTGAGCAAAGGTGATTATCGCACAAAAAAAGGGGCGGCCCAGGAGCCGCCCCTTCCTCTTCTGGTTATGCTGTGAAGGCAATTAGCCGCCAGAGGTGGTGCCGCCAGAGGTGGTGCCGCCAGAGGTGGTGCCACCGCCAGAGGTGGTGCCGCCATTACCAGCCATTTGGTCATTGACCTGGGTGAAGGTAGAGGTCAGCGTGCCGCCAAGAGTGGACATAGCGCCCATTGCAGCAACAGCGATCAGAGCAGCGATCAGACCATATTCAATGGCAGTAGCGCCCTTCTTGTCAGCAAATACTTTACGTACGATAGTCATTATAGGTCTCCTAGGTTACACTTATTACCCGACTTGTCCTTCAATATCCCTTTGGGATTTCAGGACGAGCACATGTTGGGATAGTTTGCAGTTATTGAAAAAGAATTAACGAGGGACAGATTTTATTATAGCGGTGATCACTCTTCTTGGGCGCTGGCGCTGACAACACTGTCTTCTACATGATCCCACATGCCACTGGTTGTGTCTGCGACATTAGCAATGGCAACCATAGCGCTGACAGCAATCAGTCCGACAACAAGGCCATATTCGATCGCGGTCGCGCCCTTGCGCGAATACCATAATTGCGAAACTATCTGTATCACCTTGCGCTCCCGTCTATAAAACTGCGCTTCCCGACGGCGCTATTTTGCCGATAGACTTTAACAAAAGGTTGAAGATGGCCGAAAACATGGAAAAAAAACTGACAATCCGCTTTGTCGTCGCGCTGGCGATGCGCCGTGATGATGGGTGCTATCTTCTGCAAAAGCGACCAGAGGGAACGTCTATGGCTGGCTTGTGGGAATTCCCGGGGGGAAAGGTGGAGGCGGGCGAAAGTCCTGAGCACGCCCTGACCCGAGAGATTAGCGAAGAGCTTGGTGTGACGATCAATCCGTCTCAATGCTTGCCACTTATCTTTGCCAGCGAGCCGCTGGAGGGCAAACATCTCATCCTTTTGCTCTATCAGACCGATAGTTGGAGCGGTGACCCTGAAGCATTGCACGCCGAAGAACTGCGCTGGATCAAGCCGGAAGATATGCACAATCTGCCCATGCCGCCCGCTGATGCGCCCTTTATCGATCAGCTGAAATAGCCTGCTTGCAAAAAAGCGGTTGCCAAGTCCGGCAGGCCTGACTAAGAGCCGAGGCCCGCCAACATGGTGGTATCAAACACGCACCCGTAGCTCAGCTGGATAGAGTACCTGACTACGAATCAGGGGGTCGGAGGTTCGAATCCTTCCGGGTGCGCCATTTTCCTGACAGTTTAGTTACTCTGGATCGACCGTTCGATGTCTTTGATCGATGAGTTGGTCAGCGTCTTGGCCATTTCCAGCACGATCTTGTCGGTCACTTCCTTGTGCAGCAATGGGCGGATTTCACCGAGGCTGTCCGGGTCTGCTGCGAGGACGAGATGGTTGTAATCACCCTTTTGTTCCATGGCATAGAGATGGTGCGCCAGTTGCTTGGAGAAGGTAGCCTCATCGGTTTCCTTGGGCGACGAACTAGGCACATGGCCGCCTGAAGGACCTTCAGAGAGCAGGTCTTTCGGTGTCAGAGTGCCCTCGGCACGCAGCTTGAGTGCATTATCCTCACCCACATTGCGGTAAAGCTTGGCCTCGGCGCCTGTAGCAACGACGACAAGGCAATTGGCGGGGATGGTAGAGCTTGGCATGATGTTTCCTTCTATGGTGAATTCTGGTCTTAAGCTTCGTCGATAAGGTCTGCTGCAATCGACCGCAATTGATAAGCTGCCTGTATAGTGATTACTTATCGTCGGCGAAGCGCACTCCCTATAATTCATCCAACCAGCTTGGTTTTGATAATCGGATCTGCCTCGAGAGTTCTGTGCACCGGGCATTTATCGGCAATCTCCAATAACCGCGCGCGTTGGGCCTCATCCAGATCGCCGGTGAATTTCAGGTCGCGCTCAATTATCTCAATCCGAGGGCGACCTTCGCCCGCCTCCTGACAATCTTCGCTATGGCAGCGCTTGTGCCGTACGGTGACGCTGACATGTTCGAGCGGGATTTTCTCGCGCTTGGCGACCATTTGAATCGTCATGGTGGTGCAGCTACCGAGACCGGCCAATAGCAGGTCATAGGGCGTTGGCCCCAAATTGCTGCCGCCAAAGCTCACAGGTTCGTCCGCGATGAAACTATGCGCGCCTGCGGTTACGCGTTGGCTGAACTTGCCGCCGGCGCTTTCAACCATCACTTCGCCTTCTGCTGCGTCTTGCTCGGTTTCCTCTTCTTTGGTGTTTTCAGGGATATGCGGCGCAGCCCATGCGGCTATCATGGCTGCGACATAGCGTGCCTGCGCCGCATCGGTAAGCAAATGATCGGCATCGGGCAGAGAGACAAAGCTCTTCGGATGCTTTGCCGCCTCATAAATCTGGCGCGCCTGATCAATGCCGACAATGGCATCGGTAGGCGAATGCAGCACCAACAGAGCCTTATGCAGCTTGGCCAGACGGGTGGCCTGATCCTGACCCTGCGCATTTTCGACAAAGGCGCGATTCACATGAAACGGCCTGCCGCCAATGGCGACTTCGCCTTCGCCATCCTGCTGAATGCGCGCTACTGCATCGCCGAGCTGGCCAAGGACATGATCGACGGCAAAAGGAGCGCCAAGGGTGATAACTGCTTTTGCATTGGGAATCTGCTCGGCTGCGGCAATCACGGCTGCGCCACCAAGGCTGTGGCCGATCAGCAGGGCGGGGGCTTCAAACTCTGCGTCGAGATAGTCCGCAGCAGCAACAATGTCGGCAACATTGGCAGAAAAATGGCTATCGGCAAATTCGCCCTCGCTGCGGCCCAGGCCGGTAAAGTCAAAGCGCAAAGTGGCGATACCCATCGCGCCTAGAGCTTCCGATATCCGTCGTGCGCCATGGCTGGCCTGGGTGCAGGTGAAGCAATGCGCAAACAGGGCATAACCGCGCACCTTTTCTGTAGCTGGAAGCTCCAAAGTGCCTGATAATTTTATATCTTTTGCATTGGTGAAATGAACTTTCTGGCTCATTGCGCGTTATCCTTACTCTATCCCAAGATGGCGCTGATGCTTGCAGCTTTTCCCGCCACTTCCTATCTTAGAGACAAGTTGAGAGACAGGACTATTTCATGAATGATATGGACATTGATTTGCCAGCCAATGGCAATCCCTATGCCGCGCCCAAGCCGCCGGTACCTGAGGATGTGCAGGAGGCCATTCGCACGCTTCTGCGTTGGGCCGGAGATGATCCAGAGCGCGAGGGACTGGTCGATACGCCCAAGCGTGTCGCTCGTGCATGGCGCGAATATTGTCAGGGCTATGCCGAAGACCCCTCGGTGCACCTCTCCCGCACCTTTGAAGAGGTTGGCGGTTATGATGAGGTCGTGTTGCTGAAAGACATTCCGTTCCAGTCACATTGTGAGCACCATATGGCACCGATTATCGGCAAGGCAGCGATCGCCTATATGCCGCGTGATAGGGTTGTCGGCATTTCCAAGCTTGCCCGAGTTCTGCACGGCTATGCTCGACGTTTGCAGGTGCAGGAGCGGCTCACTGCGGAAGTGGCGCAATGCATCTGGGATCATCTCAACCCGCATGGCGTTGCTGTCGTGATAGAGGCCAGCCATAGCTGTATGACCGCGCGCGGTGTACGCACTCCCGGTGTTACCATGAGCACCAGCCGTTTGCTGGGTTGCTTCCTCGACGATCATCGCAGCCGCGATGAGGTGATGAAGCTGATGGGATATTAAGCTGCTCGCAGCATAAGCAAAAGGCCCGGAGCATCACCGCTCCGGGCCTTTTTCGTTTCTAAGCGTGTGGCTTAAAGCGCTTCCAGAAGATGCTCTGCCGAGCTGACGCGGAAATCACCGGGGGCCTCTACGAAAAGCTTCTCGACCACGCCATCATTGACCAGCATAGAGAAGCGCTGGCCGCGCTTGCCCATGCCAAAGCCGCTTCCATCCATGGTAAGGTCCATGGCGGTAACAAAATCGCCATTGCCGTCGGCCAGCATGGTGACATCAGCCGAACCGGCGGCCTGGTTCCATGCACCCATAACAAAGGCATCGTTGACCGCGGTGCAGGCAATTTCATCAATGCCCTTGGCGCGCAGTTCGTCGGCTTTTTCGACAAATCCCGGGAGATGTTGGGCCGAGCAGGTCGGGGTAAAGGCACCCGGTACGGAAAAAAGGGCCACTTTCTTGCCCGCGAAGTACTCTGTGCTGCTCACCTGTTCCGGGCCGCTCTCGGCGACCTTGGTAAGCTTTGCTTCGGGCAGCTTCTGACCTTCTTCTATCATCTTATATCTCCTGAAAACAGTGTGGGGATTGGGTTATTCTGTGTTCCGCTATGTTGTCTAGCTGGGGCGTGAGTGCAAGCCCTGATTGCGCCTGAACCGGATTGATAATCTTTGCAGGCAAAACATCATATAAAGGAATCTTTATATTTGCTTGTCGCCACAAGGACGGCTAAAGGCAGGCGCAATCGGGACAGCCGTTCCCGCCCATCACTCAAGTGGAGATTGAAACATGACCAAGCTGGATCATGGCGCAGACTTTATCATTCGCGATTTGTCCGAAGCCGATTTTGGCCGCAAGGAAATCGAAATTGCCGAAACCGAAATGCCGGGCCTGATGGCGCTGCGCGAGGAATATGGTGCAGAGCAGCCACTGAAAGGTGCGAAGATCACCGGTTCGCTGCATATGACGATCCAGACCGCTGTGCTGATCGAAACGCTGGTCGCTCTGGGCGGTGAAGTACGCTGGGCCTCCTGCAACATCTACTCGACTCAGGATCATGCCGCTGCTGCCATTGCTTCGCAGGGCATTCCGGTTTTTGCTGTCAAGGGCGAGACGCTGGAAGAATATTGGGACTATATTGATCGCATCTTCGATTGGGGTGCGGAAAATGGCGAAACCTGCAACATGATCCTCGACGATGGTGGCGATGCGACCATGTATGCGCTTTGGGGCGCACGGGTTGAGGCCGGTGAAGAGCTGTTCACCCCGACCAATGAGGAAGAAGAAGCCTTTGTTGCGACGCTGAAGCGCCGTCTGGAAAAATCGCCGGGCTATCTTACCAAGACGGTTGAAGCCATTCGCGGCGTTTCGGAAGAGACCACAACCGGCGTTAATCGCCTTTATCAGCTGGCGAAGCAGGGCAAGCTGCCTTTCCCGGCGATCAACGTCAATGACAGCGTCACCAAGTCGAAATTCGACAATAAATATGGCTGTAAGGAATCGCTGGTCGACGGCATCCGCCGCGGCACCGACGTTATGATGGCCGGTAAAGTGGCCGTTGTCTGCGGCTATGGCGATGTGGGCAAGGGTTCTGCGGCATCACTGCGCGGCGCAGGTGCGCGTGTTGTTGTGACCGAGATTGACCCGATCTGCGCACTGCAGGCGGCTATGGACGGTTTCTCCGTGATGACGCTGGAAGAAGCGGCACCGCAGGCTGACATCTTTGTCACTACGACCGGTAACAAGGATGTTATCACCATCGACCATATGCGTTCGATGAAGGATATGGCGATTGTCGGCAATATCGGCCATTTCGATAATGAAATTCAGGTCGGTGCGCTCTCCAACATGAAATGGACCGAGATCAAGCCGCAGGTCGACATGGTTGAATTTCCTGATGGCAAGCGGATGATCCTGCTCTCAAAAGGCCGTCTGCTGAACCTCGGCAACGCAACCGGCCACCCAAGCTTTGTGATGTCCGCCAGCTTCACCAACCAGGTACTGGCGCAGATCGAACTGTGGCAGCGTCATGAGCAATATGACAATCAGGTCTATGTTCTGCCCAAGCATCTCGACGAGAAGGTGGCTCGCCTGCATCTCGACAAGCTCGGCGTCAAGCTGACCCAGCTCAGCGATGATCAGGCCAGCTATATCGGCGTTGATCAGCAAGGACCGTTCAAGAGCGACGAATATCGCTACTGATTGGTTAGTTCAAAACCAGATCAAAAAGGCTCGCCCCACAAAGGGCGGGCCTTTTTTGATTCAGGAAATCTGGAAGAGACAAGCGCATTTCTGTGGCTTCAACAGCTAACAGACTTCCAGAATGGCATTTACCTCCATATAGAACCGCAGATGACCGTCTCTTCCACTGCCCTGATAGGTCTGATCGCGCTTTTTGCCCTGTGGTTTGTTGCTGCGGGATGGGCGGTTTTGACCGGATTGTCTATGCGATCTCAGGCGCGGACCTTGCAGCGCCGATCCAAGCGTCTGACGCGGTTACTCGATGAATCCCCGACACAGCCATTGCTGGTCCGTTCCGACGGTCGTTTGGAGGGTAGTGAACGCCTTGGCCGCTGGTTCGGTCTGGACGCATTGCCCGCTTATTTTTCTGAATTGCTCGATGAAGGCGCGCAAGGGCAGGGTATTAAAGACGATGACCATAAAGCACTGGATGAAGCGATCCGCGCTACACAACGCAGCGGCAGCGGCTTTTCGCTTGAGGTGCGCGTAGCGAGGTCGAGTCGGCGGTTGCTGATAAAGGGTCAGCTGTCAGACCCTGCGACGATGCCCGGCAACGCGGCATTGCTGTGGATTTATGACGCCACGGCGAGTCAGGAGCAGATAGAGCAGCTTGGCCATGACGCCGATGAGGCGCGCCGGGCGTTTCAGGCACTGTCAGGCCTGATTGAAGCGGCGCCCATGCCGATGTGGTATCGCACGTCAGATCTCAAGCTGACACTGGTCAACAGCGCCTATGTTCGTGCGGTGGGCCATAGCGAGGCGGACGCGGTAATCGCGCAGGCTATTGAGCTGGTCGAGCCGCTTGATGGCCGCAGCGCTCAGGCATTCGCTGCCGATGCCGCCGAGTCTGGTGAAATACAAAGGCGTACTGTCTCTGCAACGGTCGATGGCGGCAGGCGGACATTGGAAATTGTCGACGTGCCCATCGGCAATAATGGCATTGCAGGCTATGCGATTGACGTGCAGGATTTGCAATCTGCGCGCAATGCTCTGCACCGTTTTCGCGAGGCGCAACGCGATATGCTCGACAGCCTGTCCGCAGGCGTAGTCCAATTCAACGCTGATCGCTCCCTTATCTTTAGCAACCAGTCATTCCAGCGACTATTCGCTATCCGTCAGCAATGGATTGCCGACGATATTGAGTTTGACCGGCTGCTTGACCGCATGCGCGAGGGCGGCAAGTTGCCAGAAACCCGTGATTTCCCGGCTTGGCGCCTCGAGCGGAGGCAATGGTTTCACAATGCCGATGCAAGCGAGGAAAACTGGCTGCTGGGTGATGGCACCCATTTGCGGGTGATTGCGCAGCCCATGCCCGATGGCGGGCTGGTGCTGTTCTTTGAAGATCGCAGCAAGGAGGTTGAACTGGCCTCTGCGCGCGATACGCTTTTGCGGGTGCGCACCGCGATGTTCGACAATTTGTTCGAGGCGCTGGCGGTGTTTGCGCCCGACGGAAAGCTGCATCTATGGAACCGGCGTTTTGGTGAAAGCTGGCAGGTAGAGGAAGAGATTCTCGCCGCTCATCCGCGCGTTGATGAGTTGCTGAAAGTGTTGGCCAAGCGGCTGAAACGCCCAGCACGCATATCCGAGGTTCGTGATGTGATCCGTTCGGCTAGTGTAGAACGCAAGCAAAAGGCGGGTCGGCTTCGCCTCACCAATGACCGGCATTTTGAATATGCTGCGATACCGCTACCCGATGGCAACGTACTTTTCACCATGTTGGACATTTCGGACAGCCAGAATATTGAAAGTGCGCTTCGTGAACGCAATGAGGCGCTGGTCAGTGCTGAACGTATCAAGTCCGAATTCCTTGCCAATATGTCCTATGAATTCAGGACACCCTTGACCTCCATTGGCGGCTTTGCCGAGATGCTGGCGCAAGGCCTGGCAGGTCCATTGACATCGGATGCAGAGGAATATGTCGACGCGATCCTCAAATCGGTGGAGCGTCTCAGTAAGCAGATCAACACCGTCCTTGATCTAAGCCAGAGTGAGGCCGGTACACTGCCACTGTCGCTCCAATCGGTGCCTATTAAGACTTTCCTTGCCGATATGCTCGCCGAACGTGAGGCGCGGATTGAGCATCATGGCCATCATGTCGCGGTTACCATTGCGCATGATGCCGGCGATGTCGCAATTGACCGGCAACGCATGGCGCAGGCTATCGGCCATGTATTGGACAACAGCATTGAGCATATTGGCGATAGGGGTCGGATCGTGATTGATGCCCGCCGTCAAGCACAGGCGTTGCGGTTGATCTTGTCCGATGACGGTCCGGGCATGGTTGCGTCTTTGGTAGCGTCGATCAATGATGGTATTGCTGCCTCGACCGACGCAAAAGAGGGTGACAGCAAAGGCCGCACAGCATTGGGTCTTGCTCTGGCACGTGAAATTGTGCTGGCGCATGGCGGCCAGTTTGAACTCGCCTCCCAGCTTGACGTTGGCACCATGGTAACGATTGTCCTGCCGCAATGATCCGATTTGCCGATGAACAGGCTATGCGCGATTGGGCAGCGCAACTAGCCACGAAGCTGCATATTGGTGACTCCATTGGTCTCAGCGGCCCATTGGGTGCTGGCAAGACGAGCATGGCGCGCGCGATGATACAAGCCTTGGGTTATGGAGGGGAAGTGGCGAGCCCGTCCTTCGCGATTGTGCACCATTATGATCCACCAGAAGTGCGCTTGCCGTTGCTGCATTGCGACTTCTATCGGCTTGAAGATCCGGCAGAGGCTGACGAACTGGGCTTGGAAGACCAGAGCGATGACGCGGTGATTATCGCTGAATGGCCCGAAATGGCGGGGGGTATGTCCGGTCCCAACCATCTTGCCATCACGATAGCGGTTGACGATCAGGAATTGCGTTCGATAACGCTGGACGCCGGAGAGACATGGAAAGAACGATTGCGTGAGTACGAATAATCAGACGCAGATGATTGACGATTTTCTGGCGATTGCCGGTTGGGGAGGGGCCAAAGTGTCAGCGATTCCGGGGGATGCCTCCTTTCGCCGCTATTATCGGGTGGATCATAAGGCCCCGGAAAATGGTCTGGGCCAGGCTATGCTGATGGTTGCTCCGCCGCCTGAAGAGGATGTGAAGCCTTTCCTGCATGTTGCCGAGTATCTCGGTCGCAATGGCCTGCGCGCGCCGGAAATCTTTGCTGCCGATGCCGAAGCGGGACTGGTGCTGCTGGAGGATTTTGGCACCGATCGCATGCGCGAGGCTGTGGATGATATGGCTACCGAGGATGAGGCTGCCATATATCGCAAGGCGGTGAAGACACTGACATCACTGCACCGCCAGACGCTGCCGAGCTTGCCGCCTTATGACCAAAAGGTTTACCAGCGTGAGGCGGAGTTATTCTGTGAATGGTATTGTCCGGCACAAGGTCTGGAAATTGACCAGCAGAGCTTTTCTGCCGCTCTGGATAAGGCACTTGAACCGGTTCTGGCCGCACAGGATCGCCCGGTTGTGGTTCTGCGCGATTATCACGCGGAAAACATCATGTTGCTGGAGGAAGACAAGCAGGGCCTGCTTGATTTTCAGGACGCGCTGCTCGGTCATCCTGCCTATGATCTGGTATCGCTATTGCAGGATGCGCGGCGCGATGTTTCCGAGGAATTAGAACAGGAAATGTGTGATTATTTCGTCTCGCGTACACGGGCTTCTGACCGGTTTCTGAGCGATTACGCGTTATTGGGCGCGCAGCGTAATCTCAAAATTATTGGCATTTTCACCCGTCTTATGAAGCGCGATGGTAAAGACCGCTATCTCGATTATATCCCTCGCGTCTGGCGCTATCTGGAGCGCGATCTGGCGCATCCGGCTTGCGCGCCGCTGGCCGAATGGTTCGCTGCCAATATCCCCGATGATTATCGTCAGGGCGAAGGTCTGATTGACAGGTTGAAAGCATGAGCGGAGCCGTGCCCTTGGCCAGCGATACCGCGATGATCATGGCCGCCGGCTATGGCAAGCGGATGCGGCCATTGACGACAACACGGCCCAAACCGCTGGTTTCGGTGGCGGGCAAGCCGCTGATTGATCATGTGTTTGGCAAGCTATGGGATGCAGGGATTACCCGTTCCGTGGTCAATGTGCACTATCTCGCGGATACGCTCGAAGCGCATCTTGATGTCATGTCGCTGCCAATGGAGGTGAAAATCTCCGATGAGCGTGACCTGTTGCTGGAAACCGGCGGCGGCATGGTCAAGGCATTGCCGCTGATCGAGCGCGACCCGTTTTTCTGTATCAACAGCGATAATATCTGGCTCGATGGTCCGCGCGATGTGTTCACCGAGCTCAGCAATTTCTGGGATGCGGACCGCATGGATGCGCTGTTGCTGGTGGTGCCGCACAAGCGCGCTTCGCAGCATAAGGGCATGGGTGACTTTCATATGGACGGCCATGGTCGCCTGAGCTGGCGCAAACCACGCCGCATTGCGCCCTATATCTATACCGGCATCCAGATTGTCTCGCACCGCTTGTTGCGTGATGCCCCGGAAGGACCGTTCTCCACACGGATATTGTGGGAGAGGGCAGTAGAAGAGGGTCGCCTGTTCGGTGCCATCCATGAAGGGTTGTGGTGTGATGTCGGCACGCCCGGTGCCATCGCCCCGACGGAAGATTTGCTGCAATATGGCTGACCGCGCGCAGCCATCAATCTACACCATATTGCCGCATCGCGGCTTTGCTGATGCCCTCGCGACCGGTCTGGTCAACCGCTATAAAAACCGCGCCGATGGTCTGGCTTCGGTCACATTATTGCTTCCTAATCAGCGTGCCCGCCGTTCCATGATGGACGCCTTTGTTAGGCAGTCCGATAGCGGGCTGTTGCTGCCCAAAATGGTCGCGATTGGCGATATGGAACTTGGAGAATCGGTCGGCGCTGCGCTCGATCCGGTAGGGCAGGACGATATTCCCGCCGCCATGGACCCGCTGCATCGGCAATTTGTGTTGGCGGGCCTGATCCGCGACTATCAGGGGCGAGAAAAGCGAGAGATCAGTCTCGCCGAGAGTTTTCGTCTGGCACGGCAATTTGCCGTCATGCTCGACCAGCTTGCGGTGGAAGAGCATGATTTTGCAGCACTGTCGGTCATGGCCGAGGATCAGCGTGCAGAGCTGGCGACGCACTGGCAGGTGACGCTTGATCTGGTGAACCATGTTGCGCAGCAATGGCAGGATTATCTGACACAGCTTCAAAGGCTGGATGCGGCTTCCCGACGCAATCTGTTATTCGCACAGGCGGCTGAATCCATCCGCAATCGCACATCGGGAGATATTATCGCCGCTGGTATTGCGACACCTGCACCTGCGGTGGCGCGGCTGTTGCGCGCGGTGGCCTTTGCGGATGGTGGCAGTGTTATTCTACCGGGGCTCGACCTCAATCTGGATGAGGATATCTGGCAAGACCTCATGCCGCCTAAGTCAGATGATGACGCTTTGGATGACAATGAGGCGGCACATCAGATCAATCACCCGCAATATCATATGCGGCTGCTGCTCGAGCGGATGAGCATTCGCCGAGATGAGGTGCGCAACTGGCATCGATCGGGCGAAGCAGCCTCTGCGCCCGTCATAAGTAGGACGATCAGCAATATCTTCCTGCCCGCCCGGCACAGTGGACGCTGGCGCGATCTGGAGAGTGCCGAGCGGCGACTGCCCAATGTTCGGCTGATCGAATGCGATACCATTGGTGAAGAAGCCCAGACGATTGCGCTACTGGTGCGGCAGGCATTAGAGACGCCCGAAAAGCGTGTAGCAGTGGTGACACCCGACCGGGTATTGGCGCGCCGCGTTGCCAAGCATCTGGCGCGCTGGGATATTGTTGCCGATGACAGTGCTGGTCGCCCGCTGGGTGAAACACCTCCGGGCAGCCTGTTTCTCTCTATCGCCGAATGTCTGGCAAGCAGCTTTTCGCCGGTTGCCTTGCTCGATATGCTGAAACATCCGCTGGTGACCGGCGAGGACTTGCGCGGAGAATGGCTGACCAAGGTCCGGGCGCTAGACTTGGCTTTACGCGGCCCGAGAAATGGCCTTGGGCTTGAAGCAATTACCCGTCAGATCAATCGACACTTTGCTGATCGCGGCCAGCAGGACAGCAAGAAGGGAGAGACTGTTGCCGCGTTGTGGGAGCAGCTTCAGTCGAGTGATCTCGCACCACTGTCAGCCCTTTCGACCGCAAGTGATTATCCACTAACCCTATTGCTTGCCGCTGCGCGCGACTGTGCGGATCGATTAACACAATCGGCTATCTGGCAGGGGCAGGCGGGCAGGGCGCTGGCGGATGCGCTTTCCGCACTTGAGGGCGAGGCTGAGCAGGCTTCTCTGACCTGTGCAGCAGATGATATGCCGTTGCTGCTGCGCGGCTTCTTCAGCGAAAGCGCTATCCGTCCGGGCTATGGCCAGCATCCGCGCGTGGCGATATTGGGCTTGCTCGAAGCGCGATTGCAGCGGGCCGATCTGATGATCTGCGCCGGTTTGAATGCAGGCAAATGGCCGCAGCAAACACAACCCGATCCGTTCATCCCGCCGGTGCTGCGCCGCAAACTGAATATGCCGACTGCAGAGTACAGTAACGGCCTCAGCGCGCATGATCTGGCAGCCGCTTTGGGCGCACCGGAATGTGTGCTGACCCGCTCGGCGCGCGACGGTGAGGGTATCACTATTGCATCCCCGTTTTTGCGACGTTTGCAGGCGATGCTGGGGGATCGGCTACAGCGGGATACAGAGACGCTGGCCATAGCGCGCAATCTTGATCGACAATTGCCGCCGGTCAGGATTGGCACACCGGCCCCGGCTCCCTCCGCAGAGCGGCGACAGGTGACACTGGCCGCCACCGATCTTGACCGGCTGCGTGGCGCGCCCTTCGCCTTTTATGCTGGCAAGATTTTGCGACTGCGCTCGATAGATGCGCCTGATGCCAGACCGACGGCGGCATGGCGCGGCATTGCGGTGCATGCGATATTGGAAGACTGGGTCAAGCTGGACAATAGTGATCCCGCGCTGCTGTCGAAGCGTCTTGATCGCTTCTGGCAAGAACAGATCGATTTCCCGATCCTGCGCGCGGTCTGGCGTCCGCGTATCGATGCGGCGATGCAATGGATTGCTGATGAAACCGAGCGACTGCGTGCTGAAGGCCGTACCGTTCTCGCTGCCGAAGCAACCGGCCGGATCGATTATCATGATATTACGCTCAAAGGTACGGCGGATCGTATCGATCGCACTGCCGATAACGGCCTCATCATCATCGACTACAAGACCGGCCAGCCGCCCACAGCGCGGCAGGTGGAGACCGGCTATGCCATGCAATTGGGCGTGCTGTCACTGATCGCTGAATGCGGCGGTTTTGAGGGAATAACGGGACGGATTGAAAGCGTCGAATATTGGTCATTGGCGCGTAACAAGGCTGATGGATTTGGCTATCGCGACCAGCCATTGAAAGTGGGCAAGAAACGCTCCGGGCTGGCACCGGACGAGTTTATGCCCGAAATGGTCCGCTATATCGATGACGCGCTCGATCGCTGGATTTTCGGTGATGAGCCTTTCACTGCTGAAGTGAATCCCGACTATCCGGGCTTTAATGACTATGATGATCTCAGTCGTCTTGATGAATGGTATAGCAGAGGGCGGGAGAGCAGCGCGTGAGCGGTTCTGGTTCTCTCTTTTCACTGGTCGATGATCAGCGCGCGGCTGTGGTGCCGCAGGATACCATCTGGCTCAGCGCATCTGCGGGAACCGGTAAGACACAGGTGCTTACCTCGCGGGTTTTCCGACAGTTATTGACTCCCGGAGTACGCCCGGAAAACATCCTCTGCCTGACCTTTACCAAAGCAGCGGCTGCGGAAATGGCCGAGCGTATCAGTACCCAGCTGGCGAAATGGGTGCAGGCTGATGATACCGAGCTGGCCAAAGATTTAAGTGCGATCAACGCCGATATCGGCCCGAAAACCCTGGCGCGCGCACGGACATTATTTGCCGCTGTACTTGATGCACCAGGCGGCGGCATTGCGATCCAGACGATTCACAGCTTCTGCCAGTCGCTGCTCGCCAGCTTCCCGGTAGAGGCGGGCATAGCCCCCGGCTTTGCCGCGCTGGACGAAATGGAACGCAGCGAACTCACCGAAGATGCGCTGACCAATTTGCTTATCGATGCCGAGCAGGCGCGTGATGAGGGGCTGTTTGATACAGTCAAGGAACTGGCGCTATCGCTGGGTGAAGAGCGCTTTATGGCGTTTCTGCAACGCTGTGCGGCGCGGCCGGATTTATGGAAACATCCTGACAGACCCCTCGGCCCGATTATCCGGCGCGGGCTGGGGTTGGATGAAAATGACAGTTTGGAAAGTCTTGCGCAATCGCTGAGGCAAGGTGCTGTCTCAGATCACCTGCTTTCTGCAATGCATAGTGCTAACGCTGCATGGAACACCAAGACCGGGCAGGGGATTTGCGACACCATTATCCGCTGGCAGAGCGCTGATGGTGAGGCGCGTCTCGCCATGCTGGATGATCTGGCGCAATGTGTTCTGAAAAAGGACGGCGAGCCGCGCAAAATCAGTTCCGGCCAGCTCAAAGCTGACGGCAACTATGAATCCTATGCCTATGCGCTCATTGAAGAAATAAGCGCAGTTCTGGAGAAGCGCGCCCTTATTGCTCTGGCGGAACGCACAATCCCCGCATTGGAGCTGGGCCGCCGTTTCGGTTCCGCCTTTGACAGCCGCAAGCGCCGCGATGGTGTACTCGATTTTGACGATATGATCCGCAATGCCGCCGATCTGCTGCGCGACAGCAGCATGGCCGAATGGATACGCTACAAGCTCGACCGGCGTTTTGACCATATTCTCGTCGATGAATCGCAGGATACCAATGCGCTGCAATGGCAGATTGTCGCCGGACTGACCTCGGACTTCTTTGCTGGTGAAGGTGCTGCGCAGAAGCATCGCACCTTGTTTACCGTCGGGGATTTCAAACAGGCGATTTACAGCTTTCAGGGCACTAATCCGATCAATTATGAAGCCGCGAAGATCCGCTTTTCGCAAGTGATCAGCCAGTCTGAACGGCGGATGCAGCAATTGTCTCTGGCGCGCAGCTTCCGTTCGGCGCAGAAGATGCTGGACTTTGTCGATGCCTGTCTTGACCATCTTGGCGCAGAGGCCTTGCATCTGCCCGAGCCGTCTCCACCGCATAAGGGGCAGAATTTCCCAGGCAGCGTCACCCTATGGTCGGCCATAGGTGCGGATCAGGAGGATGCGGCCGATCTGGCTGTCGGCGATGATGTTGAGGGCTGGCTGTCCGAACCTGATCGGCAATTGGCGGACAATGTCGCCAATCAGGTGCGTGTCTGGCTGGATAGCGGGCTGCAGTTGAACAAAGGCAAGACCCCGCGCCGCGCAACGCCGGGCGACATCATGATCCTGCTGCGCAAACGTGGCGATCTGGCGCGGCTGATTGTTGCACGGCTTTATGCGCGCGGCATCCCGGTGGCTGGGATTGACCGGCTGCGTGTCGGCCAACCCCTGGCGGTGCGCGATATGTGCGCGGCGGCGCGCTTCACGCTGCAGCCGCATGATGATCTTAATCTCGCCAATCTGCTGGTGTCACCGCTGATAGGCTGGAACCATGAGCAGTTGGATAGAGCCGCGGACCGGCCTTTCGGTCTCTCGTTATGGCGACATCTTGGCCAGACTCTGGCTGAGGATGTCAGGGCATTGACGCAGCTTCACGCGCTGCTCGCCATGGCCGATTATGACACGCCCTATGGCTTTTTCGAGCAACTATTGAGCGGATCAATGCAGGGCAGGGCAAAGCTGATCGCGAGGCTTGGCCCGGAATGTCTTGACCCGCTCGACGAATTTTTGGCGATTGCACAGGGCTTTGAGCGCGATCATCACCCGACAATGCAGAACTTCCTGCACTGGTTTGAGGCATCGGATACCGAGATTAAACGTGAGGTGAAGGGCAGCGACGAAGTGCGGGTAATGACTGTGCACGGGGCGAAGGGCCTGCAAGCGCCGATTGTTATTCTTGCTGACAGCGCCACTGATCCCGATGCGTCGCCGACCAATGCTATTGATCTGAAGGTAAAGGATGAGTTTGGCGAACTGCTGACTTTACCCTTGCTACCTGTCCCAAAGGCGGAGCGTTTCGGGCCGGTTGCAGAGGCGTATCGGGAAGAGGAAGACCTAGCCAAAGCTGAGCATTGGCGGCTTGCCTATGTGGCGATGACGCGCGCGGAAGAGCGGCTGTATCTGGCGGGCACGGCCAATGGTCGCACCGGCATGGTGGCACCCGATAGCTGGCACGCTTTGGCAGCTGAGGTTATGGGCACACAGGACATAGTGCCTAAAGACGATGCGATCTGGGGACAGAATTGGCATTTTGGCGATCCTGAGCAGTTTATCCAAAGTACAGCCCAGAGCGGATCGACTGAGGTGATACATGCGGCCAGTAATCTGCTCGAATGGACAACACGTTCCGCACCAGAGGAAGCACGTCCACCGCGACCATTGGCGCCTTCATCTCTCGGTGAGGATGAATGGGCCTCACCGCCGATTGACACTCCGGCGATGCGTAAAGCGGCGGAACGCGGCAAATTACTACACTCACTGTTTGAAAGATTGCCGGAAATCGCGCCTGATAGTCGCGCTGAACGTGCCGGATCATGGCTTGCACGTCGCGCATCGGATTTCACCGATGCAGAGCGCGCAGATATGGTGGCTCTGGTTCTATCGATCCTAAACGCGCCGGAATTTGCACCGATATTCGGTCCCGGATCGCGCGCGGAGGTGCCTTTGGCGGTGCCGGTGGGCAGCCATGTTATCAGCGGTACGATTGATCGGTTGTTGATCGCGGATGACGCTATAACTGCGATTGATTTCAAAACCGGGCGCAACCCGCCGGAGAATGTGGACGCCATTCCCAAGGCCCATTTGCGGCAAATGGCGGCCTACCGGTTGGCACTGCAGCATATTTACCCGGAGCGTGATGTGCGTATCGGCCTGCTCTATACCGCGACCGCAAAAATGCTGTGGCTGGATGAAACCATCCTGTCTGACATCACGAAAGAATGGGTATAGGGCTTTCAAGCAAAGCTGTAGCCGCATGCCCTTGCGCTTTGGCGATCAGGGCCTAGTTTCAGGTACAAGTAAGGAGACATATAATGGCGACAAAAGCAGTAACCGACGATAGTTTTCAGTCCGACGTATTGGGTGCGGATGGCCCGGTATTGGTCGATTTCTGGGCAGAATGGTGCGGTCCGTGTAAGATGATCGGCCCGGCGCTCGAAGAAATCAGCGATGAAATGGCCGACAAGGTGACCATTACCAAGGTCAATATCGATGATAACCCAGATGCTCCGGCTAAATATGGCGTGCGCGGTATCCCGACCATGATCCTTTTCGACAAGGGCGAGAAGGTTGCCGAGAAAGTTGGGGCAGCACCGAAAAGCCAGCTTAAGGATTGGCTTGAGGGTGCACTTCCCGGCTGAGCCTGAATCTCCCCTCCTCTTCAGAGGAGGGGCAGTGAGACCTAGGGCCGTAAGGCCCTTAGTCGCAGCGGGGTGGTGCTGCGACAAATGAAGAATTCGCTGGCGCGAACTCGGCTTCGCCTCGCCACCACCCCAACCCCTCCTCTGAAGAGGAGGGGCACTTTGTTTATAATCCCCTCTCAAACAGTTCCACCGCCTGTTCCCATATGGCCGGATTTGACGCTCCCAGCATGCCTTTGCGATCATCGCCGGGGCGGTATTCGCTGCCATCCCAACGTGCTGCTTTGCCGCCGGCTTCGTTGAGAAACAGCACACCGGCGGCATGATCCCAGGGCAGGGTGCGCTCAAAAATTGTCAAATGATGCTGGCGCTGTACCAACAGCAGATATTGCTCGGCTGAGCAATTGGGTATTGGCATCAGCTCATAGTGTTCCTCGGCAATGGCAAGCGCCTTTTCGCGTTGTTGCTCGGTCATGTAGCGCATCGCCAGTGCGGCATTGGGGCGCTCCGGTAGGTTAGAGCTGATACGGACCTGTTCGCTGTCGATAAATGCACCTGCACGATAATGTGCGTGGCAGATACGCTTGCGCACCGGATCGTAAATCCACCCTGCAATAGTGCGATTATTCTCTGCCAGCGCGACAATCATGCCGAAAGGTGTATTGCCCGCAGCATAATTGCCGGTGCCGTCAATCGGGTCGATAATCCATGCTTGTGGCGCGCCAGCTTGAGCCTTTAATGACGGGTCTGACTCACAGGCTTCTTCACCGACAACCACAGCGTCGGGCAGCAATTTTGCAAGGCCTTGATGCAGTGCTTCTTCGCTAAGCTGATCCGCCTTTGTAACAAGATCACCGGGCGACTTTTCGGCAATATCCGCCGCGCCGAGATTGCGGAAATAGGGCATTACCAGATCATCGGCGACCTGACGCAGCAACTCAGTAACGGCGCGATCCAGCGGATGGGGTCTCGCTGCCATCAGCTACGATAATCCGCATTGATACTGATATAGCCATGGGTCAGATCGCAGGTCCACACCGTGGCTCGGCCATCACCGAGGCCGATATCGACGCCGATTTCCACCTCAGGCTGTTTCAGATGTGCGGTTGCTAAAGCCTCATCATAATCATCAATGGCACGGCCTTCCCGCGCGACCCATTGATTGCCGAAGCGAATGGCAAGCTGGTCGCGGTCGGCGGGTTGTCCGGCTTTTCCAACGGCCATCACCACCCGGCCCCAATTGGCATCTTCTCCGGCGATGGCGGTCTTGACCAGTGGGGAATTGGCAATGGCGAGGCCGATCTGTCGCGCGCTGGCGTTATCGACTGCGCCGGAGACTTGCACCGCGATAAACTTGCTCGCGCCTTCGCCATCGCGGACAATCTGATGCGCCAGGTCTTCACACACCTGCTTCAGTGCGGAAGCAAAGGCATCGGCACCCGGATCATCATAAGAGGTGAGGGGGGCATTGCCTGCCTTGCCTGTTGCGAAGAGCAATACCGTATCGCTGGTGGAGGTGTCGCTATCGACAGTGATGCAATTGAAACTGCCGCTATTGGCGTCGGAAAGCAGTTGCTGGAGAAATGCAGGCGCAATCGCGGCATCGGTGAAGATATAGCCGAGCATGGTCGCCATATCGGGCGCGATCATGCCTGAACCCTTGGCAATGGCGGACAGGGTTATGCTACGGCCATCAACAATCGCGCTGGCGGTCGCACCTTTGGGAAAGGTGTCGGTGGTGGTTATGGCCTGTGCTGCGTCGCGCCAGCTACAGGGAGATGCGGTCAAGATTGACCGGACACCGGCTTCGGCACGATCCTTGGGCAACGGAACACCTATTACCCCCGTGGACGAAACGAAAACCCGTTCCTTTGGGCATTCCAAATAGTCCGAGACCTGCGCCATAATCGCTTCGACAGCTTCACGCCCACGCGCGCCGGTAAAGGCATTGGCATTGCCTGCATTGACAATCAGCCCACGTGCTTGTCCCTGTTTGATCTGTTCGCGGCCCATTTCGACCTCGGTAGAGCAGCAGATATTGCGGGTGAACACACCTGCTACATGGGTGCCTTCTTCTAAAGCGACGAAGGTTAGGTCTGCCCTGTCCCAATCCTTATAACGCGCATGCGCCAGTCGCAGTGTCACGCCGTCAATATCAGGCATTTCAGGGAAGGGCACAGCAAGCGGTGAAGTCTCTAACATGGTGCCCGTGATAGCCAGCTTATGGTTTTCGGCAAGAGCCTTTGAAAAACTGCGCGCTCCACCATGGACCAACGGCGCGAATGTCCCTATATGGCGTTCCATGCTGACGAATATGTCACGAGCGTTGATTTGCCTGTTGGTGCTGCTGAACGGTGTTTCGGTGGCGCATGCCGCATGTCCGGCCGAAGCAGCCGCAGAAATGCTCGACAGCGCGGCCATCGGGCAGCAGCCGGCAGCCAATGCCGCACATTATCAGCAATTTGAAGCCGTTAGCCGCGATGTGCGCCACCAGCCATTGGCGGTTCTGGGCGTTGCAGCGCCCGTGCTTCCGGTCGATCCAGCGGATACTCACTCCAGCCCGCCGATCCGTCACGATCTTTCACGCGAATAACGCGCCAATAGCGGCTACCCCCGCTGCTTAACCAGTAATTGTATTTTGTCTGCCATAGGATTGCGCAGGCTATCCCCCATCTGAATATCGCAAGGAATCCCGCCATGTTTGGTAATCTGGCAAAAAATCTCTTTGGTTCATCCAATGACCGTTATGTCAAATCGCTCGGCAAGATCGTTAATCAGATCAACGCTTTAGAGCCTGATATGCAGGCGCTTTCAGACGATGAGCTGAAAGCCAAAACCGGCGAGTTTCGCGAGCGTGTGGCCAATGGTGAAGCGCTCGATGCTATCCTGCCCGAGGCCTTTGCTGTCGTGCGCGAGGCATCAGTCCGCGTAACCGGTATGCGCCATTTTGATGTGCAGCTGATTGGCGGCATTGTGCTGCATCGCGGCGAAATCTCTGAAATGCGCACCGGTGAGGGTAAAACGCTGGTGGCGACACTGGCCTGTTATCTCAATGCAATTGAAGGCAAGGGCGTGCATGTCGTTACCGTCAACGACTATCTCGCTGCGCGTGATGCCGAATGGATGGGACAGATTTATCGCTTTCTCGGCCTCACTACCGGGGTGATTGTTCCCAATCTGCAGGAAGAAGAGCGCATCGCCGCTTATGCTGCGGATATCACCTATGCCACCAATAATGAGCTGGGTTTCGACTATCTGCGCGACAATATGAAGCATGATCGCAGCCAGATGGTGCAGCGGCCATTCAACTTCGCGATTGTTGACGAGGTTGACTCGATCCTGATCGATGAGGCGCGGACACCGCTGATCATCTCTGGCCCGACCGATGACAAGTCCGAGCTTTATGTTGCGGTCAATGAGGTCGTGCAGAAGATTGAAGAAGAAGATTATGAGAAGGACGAGAAAACCCGCAATATCTCGCTAACCGAGGACGGCATTGAGAAAGCCGAACGTCTGCTCGAAGCGGCGGGGCTATTGGTTGGCACCAACCTTTATGATTATGAGAACACCCAGGTCGTGCATCATCTTGATCAGGCGCTCAAAGCCAATGTGATGTTCAAGCGCGACACTGATTATATCGTCAAGGATGATAAGGTGGTCATCATTGACGAGTTTACCGGGCGCATGATGGATGGCCGCCGCTGGTCCAATGGTCTGCACCAGGCGGTTGAGGCCAAGGAAGGCGTGGCGATCAAGCCGGAAAACCAGACGCTCGCCTCGATTACCTTCCAGAACTATTTCCGTATGTACCCCAAGCTGTCGGGCATGACCGGCACCGCGGCGACCGAAGCAGCGGAATTCTTCGACATCTACAAGATGAATGTCGTCTCCATCCCCACCAATGTGCCGGTGCAGCGCATCGATGAGGAAGATGAGTTCTACAAAAACACGCAGGACAAATTCCAGGCGATTGCCAAGGCGATTGCTGAGAAGAACGAGATTGGCCAGCCGATACTGGTCGGCACCGTCTCGATTGAGAAGTCCGAACTGCTGTCGGAATATCTCAATCAGGAAGGCGTGAAGCATGAGGTGCTGAATGCGCGCCAGCATGAGCGCGAGGCGCATATTGTGGCGCAGGCCGGGCGTATCGGCGCGGTGACCATTGCCACCAATATGGCGGGTCGCGGTACCGATATTCAGCTCGGTGGTAATCTCGATTTCCGCATCGAAGATGAACTAGGCCACATGCCCGAGGGCCCGGAGCGCGATGCGGCTGTCGAGAAGCTGAAAGCCGAGATTGCCGAAGAGAAACAACGCGTTCTTGATGCTGGTGGCCTTTTCGTCCTCGGTACCGAGCGGCATGAAAGCCGCCGTATCGACAATCAGTTGCGTGGCCGCTCCGGCCGTCAGGGCGACCCCGGACTGTCGCGCTTCTATCTCTGCCTGGAGGATGACCTGCTGCGCATCTTCGGTCCGGATACGCTATTTGCCAAGATGATGAACAAGAACCTTGCCGATGGTGAGGCGATTGGCTCCAAATGGCTCTCCAAAGCGATTGAAACAGCGCAGAAAAAGGTCGAAGCGCGCAACTATGATGTGCGTAAACAGGTGGTTGAATATGATGATGTGATGAATGATCAGCGCAAGGTCATTTATGAGCAGCGCGCCGAGATTATGGATGGCGAGGATGTGTCGGAAGACATTGAGAATATGCGCCTCGATACCGTCAATGCCGTGGTCTATCGCAATTGCCCGGTGGGTTCCTATCCCGAGCAATGGGATGTTGATGGGCTGAAGAAGGATCTCGATGAGGTTTTTGCACTGTCACCCGATATCGATGGCTGGATGGAAGAGGACGCATTGGCGCAGGATGTTCTGGAAGAACGGATATCCGAGCTCAGCGAAGGCTCATTAAAAGAGAAGATTGCCAATCTTGATGATGAGCTATGGGGTTCGATCCAAAAGTCGATCATGCTGCAGACGCTGGATCATAACTGGAAAGAGCATCTCTCGACGCTCGATGCGCTGCGTCAGGTGGTGTTCCTGCGTGCCTATGCCCAGAAAACCCCGCTTAATGAGTATAAGCAGGAAGCCTTTGGCCTGTTTGAGCGGATGCTCGAGGTGATCCGCGAGGAAGTGACCAAGACGGTGATGACCAGCGAATATCGCGTGGCCGAGCCGGAACCGCTGCCCGATCTGCCGGATTTCCTTACGACGCATATCGATCCGCTGACGGGCGAGGATAACAGCAATGATATCGATGGCGGTACACGCGGCACTGTCTCCAGTGCCCTGCCGCCGCGCCAAAGTCCGGCGGGTGTCGTTCCGGGGGCAGGCGTGCTGACCGCTGATCCGGTCGATGCCAGCGAGGGCAATCCCTATGCGCATATGAATATCAGCCGCAACGCGCCATGCCCCTGTGGATCAGGCCGCAAATACAAGCATTGCCACGGCGCGCTGGGGTAATCCCCGCGCCGGGCTGCGCTGGCCTCTAAAGGCTGGCAATGTCAGAAAGAAATGGCTCCCCGAGTTGGATTCGAACCAACGGCCGTTCGATTAACAGTCGAATGCTCTACCGCTGAGCTATCGGGGAGTGGCTTCACGATTTCTCCGAAGCGAGGCGGCCCTATAGCAACGCTTTTTCCGGTTTGGCAAGCCCTTCAGACAACAAATTGTTCCATCGCGATACGATCATCCAGGCTATGCTCGGGATCAAACATTAAAGTCAGGCTTCTGCGGCTGTCTTTGCGGATGTTGATCTCGCAGATATCGCGGATTTCCTTTTGGTCAGCGACGACGCTAACCGGACGTTTCGCGGGTTCCAGCACCTTGATGCTGATTTCTGAGCTGTCCTGCAAAATCGCGCCTTTCCAGCGGCGGGGCCTGAATGGGCTGATGGGTGTGAGGGCCAATAGCGGCGAACCCAGCGGCAATATCGGGCCATTGGCAGAGAGATTATAGGCAGTAGAGCCTGCAGGCGTTGCGACAAGCACACCATCGGCCACCAGCTCCGGGATTCTGACCCGACCATTGACCGAAACTTCCAGCTTCGCCGTCTGCCTTGTTTCGCGCAGCAGCGATACCTCATTGATAGCGGGATAGGTGAACGTCTCGCCATCCATGGTGCGCGCGGTCATGCTGAGCGGGATCACGGTGAGATGTTTTGCCTTATCGAGGCGCCTTGGGAAATTCTGCAGCGAATCCTTCCAGATATTCATCAGAAAGCCGACTGTGCCGCGATTGAGGCCAAAGACCGGGATAATTCGCTCATTGGCGAGCATCGAGTGCAGCACTTGCAGCATAAACCCGTCACCGCCGAGCGCGACTACTCGCTCTGCCTCTTCCATAGGACACCAATCAAAGCTCTCGCGCAGTTTTTCGGCAGCTTCAGTGGCGTCGGCTGTAGAAGAGGCCATCAGTGCGGTTTTGCCTAACATATTCGGGTCTCCGGCACTGTGCATAAGATGAAATGACAAATCAGCTTTGGCTTAAGTTATAAGCTGTTAATGCTAAAGCTATAGAAACATTGGCCACATCTGTCGAGCGCAGCACAATGGTGGGAGCAAAGCACTGACTTCGATTACGATCCTGCAAGCCGAGCAGCATCAGGACAATGCTCACGCTATTCAGCAACTGTGTAACAGGCTGGAGCAGGCGGGTTTCGTTATCCTGTCGTCCGATGAGGATGAGGCAGATGTGGGTCTGGAGATTATAGATCATGACGGGGCAAGAGGTATCGATATTGCTCCGATATCAGCCAGGATCACTCTCCCGGTGCTAATGGAAGGCTCTGAGAGCACCAGCATCCGCAATGGCGCAGATCATCTTTTTATCGATGATGGGCCGCAGCGTATCAAGGTCATTATCGAACAGGCTCTTACAAATCTGACGCTGGTCGCTGATGATTTTAGTCAAGACAGCAAAGCACAGGCTTTATCTTGGCTCGCCTGTAGAGACCATGCACATCAATTTGCCATGGGGATCGCTTTTCAGCGATTGTCTCTACTCAATGCCCATAATGACCGCGCGAAAGTGGATGCTATGCTTGCGTCCTTGCGCGAGCGCATATTGCGGTTTGCTACTGACTGCAGCAGCCATGACATTGCGATCTTCCGGCATGATCGGGGGTTCTATCTGCTCGCCGAAACGCTGCGTGACCGGCATAAATGGAACTGGATGGCGGAAGAAATCGTCACCATGCTGCACGACAACAGCCTGCTGGATGATAGCGCTGTGTCTATCGGTGCGCAGATCGCATTAGCATCGCGCAAGGAGTCCGAAACGCCAGAGCAATTACTGGGCCGGTTGGATGCGGGAATGGATGGCCTGTTTGGAGATGTTTCGGTTCTGATCAAATGGGTTGATCGCGGCAGCGACTTACCACCGCCGCGTGAGGCCAATCTGGAAAATGATCTGGCGCGTGCGATTGACAGGGAAGAGATTATCGTCCGTTTTCAGCCGCAATTTGCCATGGCCAATGGCCATCTGACAGGGGTTGAGGCTCTGGCGCGATGGCAGCATCCGGAGCTGGGAGAGCTGGGCGCGGCGACTCTTTTCGCCGTCGCCGGCCGCGCCGAGATGGTGCAGCCGGTGTCTGACTATATACAGCGTAAGGCTTTACAACATGCCGCGGCTTGGCCTGAGGCTTTATCCGATGTCCGGCTTTCGGTGAATCTGACGGCTCAGGATCTCGCTATCCCCGGATTTGCCGACAGCATGATCGAAACGGTGCACAGTTCGGGTTTTGATGCTGCGCGTCTTACGGTGGAGATCACGGAAACTGCTCTGATCAGCGATCTAAAGCGCGCTTCGCGGCTATGTGAAAAGTTGCGTGAGACGCATATGCGGGTGGCGATTGATGATTTTGGTACCGGCTATTCCAGCCTGTTATACCTCAAATCGCTGCCGCTCGATTATCTCAAAATCGATGGTGCGATCAGCCGCGATATTGAGGGCTCACCGCGCGACCAAACGATTGTGCGCTCGATCATCGCACTGGGTTTGGCACTTGATCTGGAGGTGATTGCCGAGGGTGTAGAGAATGTCGCACAACGCGATCATCTCGCTGAAGAAGGCTGCCATTATTATCAGGGCTTCCTTGGTGGTGAAGCGCTTGATAATGCTGACTTTATTACCTTCGCCATGCGCGCGAATTAGGCTGCCTTGCTCGCCACTCCAGCTAGGCCACGTGACAATTGCATTAGGCCGTTGAGCCGCGATTGCGGGTCGCGCCAGACGCGGGCTATCATCAGCTTCTGGTCGGGTCGGATTTTGGCGACACCTTTCAGCCGTTCGACATAGGCCAGTAGCCCCGGCACATTGGGGAATGTGTCTTGATGGAAGGTGACCACTGCGCCGCGCGGGCCGACATCGATCTTGGAGATACGCGCGGTCAGGCAGTTGAGCTTGATGCGCATGATCTTGAGCAGGTTTTCCGTCGGTGAAGGGATCGGCCCGAAACGGTCGATCAATTCAGCGGCAAAGGCCTCAACCGCGGCGGTATCCTCCAGCTTGTTGAGGCGGCGATAGAGCGCCATGCGCAGGCCGAGATCGGGGACATAGTCTTCGGGGATCAGGATCGGCGCATCCACGGTGATTGAGGGCGAGAAGGCTTCCTCGCGCATATCATCGGCGAGGTCGCCCGTTTTGGCCTCGATAATCGCCTCTTCGAGCATAGCCTGGTAGAGTTCAAAACCGACCTCGCGGACATGTCCTGATTGCTCGTCACCGACCAGATTTCCGGCGCCTCTAATGTCCATATCATGGCTGGCCAACTGGAAACCGGCCCCCAGGCTATCGAGATCGCTCAGCACCTTGAGGCGTTTTTCAGCCGTCTCGGTCAGCACCCGGTTTTCCGGTGTTGTAAAATAGGCATAGGCGCGGGTCTTGGAACGCCCGACGCGACCGCGAAGCTGATAGAGCTGGCCGAGGCCAAAACGATCAGCGCGATGGATGATCAGGGTATTCGCCGTCGGGATATCCAGCCCGCTTTCGACTATGGTGGTGGAAAGCAACACATCATATTTGCGCTCGTAAAAGGCAGACATGCGTTCCTCGACGACTGTCGCCGACATCTGGCCATGCGCGGTGATCGGTTTGACCTCTGGCACGACCTCTTTGAGGAATTCCTCCATATCCTTGAGATCGCTGATGCGAGGTACGACGAGGAAGCTCTGGCCGCCGCGATAATGCTCGCGCAGCAAGGCCTCGCGCAGCACCACCGGATCCCAGGGCATGACGTAGGTGCGCACCGCCAGCCGGTCGACGGGTGGTGTCTGGATCACCGAAAGGTCGCGCAGGCCTGTCATCGCCATTTGCAAAGTACGCGGAATTGGTGTGGCCGTCAGGGTGAGGACATGGACGGTGTTTTTAAGCTGCTTCAGCCGTTCCTTATGGGTGACGCCGAACTTCTGTTCTTCATCAATAATCACAAGGCCAAGCCGCTTAAAATCGAGCGATTTAGCGAGCAGTGCATGGGTGCCGATGGCGATATCGACAGTGCCATCGGCGATACCGGCACGGGTCGCCTTAGCCTCCTTTTCCGGCACCAATCGTGACAGTCTTCCAACATTGACCGGAAATCCGCGAAAGCGTTCTGCAAATCCGGCATGGTGTTGGCGCGCGAGCAGGGTGGTGGGCGCGATTACCGCGACCTGTAACCCTGACATAGCTACCGCATAGGCGGCGCGCATTGCCACTTCGGTCTTACCAAAGCCGACATCACCGCAGACGAGGCGATCCATCGGTTTGCCATCGCCTAGATCATCGAGAACCTCGGCAATCACCCGTTCTTGATCCTCGGTTTCTTCATAAGGGAAACGGTCGACAAAAGCCGCATAAGGCGTGGCATCCAAACCAATCCGTTCGGCACTACGCAGGGCGCGTGCAGCGGCGGTTTTCATCAGCTCGCCAGCAATAGCGCGGATGCGGTCTTTGAGCTTGGACTTGCGGCGCTGCCATGCCTCACCTCCCAGCTTATCCAGCGATGCACCCTCGCCATCGCTGCCATAGCGGGTGAGGACATCGATATTCTCCACCGGAACATAGAGCCGATCGTCATTGGCATAGGTGAGGGCGACGCAATCATGCGGGCTTTCGCCGACGGGGATGGAAATCAGGCCGTCATAGCGGCCAATACCATGCTCGACATGCACTACCAGATCGCCGGTCGAGAGAGTCGCCAGTTCGCTGAGGAAAGTCTCGGCCTTTTTGCCCTTGCGGCTGCGGCGCACCAGACGGTCGCCAAGCAGATCCTGTTCAGTGAGCAGTTCCAGACTGTCATTGGCGAAGCCTGTCTCCGCCGCCATGGTCAGCATCGCGGTCTTGCCGCTTCGCGCTATGGCAAGCGCGCCTGGCCAATCGCTGGCAACTGCGATATCGCCCAGGCCATGTTCTTCCAACAGGCTCTGCTTCCGGCTGCGTGAGCCATCGGTGTAGCTGGCAATGATCGTCGCCAGACCCTTGGCTTTGTTATTGCCGATATGCTGGGTGACGGCGGTGTAGATGCTGCCCCCATTGCTACCCATTGCCTTGCGTTCCGGTGCAAAGTCGCGACCGGGCGAGAAGCCCATATCGATCACGCCGTCACTCTCCGGCTCATGGAAGGGCGAAAGCTGATGCGCCGCAACATTAGCGATTAGCGCGTCGAGTTCGTCCTTGCTGGCATACAGCGTATCGGGCGCCAGCGGGCGATAGGTGGTATTGTCGCGGGCCTGTGCTTCTATGCGGCTGTTATAATAGTCCTGAATCGCCTCAAAGCGCTGCTCCATGGCAATCGCCGCGCCATTGTCGCGCAGGATCAGGTCGTCCGCGTCAAAATGTGCAAATAGCGGTTCAAGCCGTTCCTCGAAAAGCGGCAACCAATGATCCATACCGGCCAGCGGGCGGCCTTCACTGACCGCTTGATAGAGCGGATCGCTGGTGCCCTCTGCGCCATGCAGTTCGCGATAGCGGCTGCGGAAGCGTGTGATATTGTCTTCATCGAGTACTACTTCAGATGCAGGGAGAAGCTGATAGCTCTCTATACTCTCCACCGTCCGTTGGCTGGCCGGATCGAACAGGCGGATGGTCTCAATCTCATCACCGAAGAAATCAAGCCGCAGGCCATGTTCCGCGCCGGACGGATAAAGATCAACAATCGACCCGCGCACGGCATATTCGCCAAAATCGGCGACAGTATCGGTGCGGCTATAGCCCAGACCCTGCAAATGCCGGATCAGCGCTTCGCGGTCGCATTGTTCGTCTTTTCGCAGCGTTCTGGCAAAGGCACGGATGCGAAACGGCGTCAGGTTGCGCTGGATCAGCGCATTGGCAGTGGTGACGACCAGCTTAGGGCCTTTTTCCAGACCTTGTTCCAGTGCGTGCAGAGTTTCCAGTCGCGCTGCCGAAACCGCCGCAGAGGGCGAGGAGCGATCATAGGGCAGGCAATCCCATGCCGGGAGTGTCGCAATCTTCAGATCAGGCGCCATTTGCGCCGCAATCTGCGCCGTTGCCGCCATCGCCGAATCATCAGCCGCGACAAACACAATCCGCTCCTTATGCTGGCGCGCCAGATCGGTGAGGATCAACGGCACTGCCCCCGGCGGGCTGCCGCAAAGGGTCAGGGGCGCCGTCGCCGACGCGATCTGTTGGTAAACGGACATGGCGTTCAGGTTCCCGGAATCTCGATATAGTCGAGCTTCTGCATCGCTGCCATTTGTGGCCCGTCAAATTCGGGCGGCACCGGAGCCATTTTCATCGCCCAGGCCATGATATCCACATCCTCACAGGCGAGCAGCCGGTCAAACCATGCCCGGTCGGCATCGCTCCACTCGGCATGATAGCGATCAAAAAACCCGCCCACCATATAGTCCGCCTCACGCGTGCCGCGATGCCATGCGCGGTAACGCTGGCGTCCGTCATTATGGTCATTCGGGCTGGGCGTATCCATGGGTTGCGTCTTTCTTGCTGCGCGTCTTGCCGTAATGCAGGGCCAATGCCATAGCGGCCTTATGCGCAAAGGTCATCAACTGCGGTTTGGACGAGTTACATAATCATGCGCCCGCCGATCCTCAATCCGCTATTTGCTGCCGTGGACAGCATCAAGGGCATTGGACCCAAGCTAATGAAGCCGCTCGACCGGCTCAATATCGCGACGCTCCGCGATCTGATTTTCCATCTGCCTAATGATTATCGCATGCGGCACCATCTCACCGAGTTGGATGAGGCCTATGTCGGCCAATATGTCGTGCTCGACCTACTGGTTACCAGTGTACGCGAATCTGCAGGACGTGGGCCGACGCGGATATTGGCGCAGGATGATCTGGGCAATGTCATGGCGCTGGTGTTTTTCGGCCGCAATGGCGGATGGGCGCGGCGGCAATTGCCCGCCAATGAGAAGCGCCGCGTCTCCGGGCGGCTCGACCGTTATGGCGATATGCTGCAGATTGTGCATCCCGATCATATCAGCCCGGTGAATGAGGTGGTGAATGCAGTAGAACCGATTTACCCGCTGGCGGATGGGCTGACGGCCAAGAAGCTCCATTTCAGCATCACAGAGGCCATGGCGGATGTGCCCGAACTGCCCGAATGGATTGAGCCCGGATTGCATGCGCGCGAGCAATGGCCTGCCTGGCGCGATGCCTTGCATCTGGTGCATCAGGATCGCCATGATGTGGCGCGTTCAAGGCTTGCCTATGATGAGATATTTGCCGGGCAACTCGCCTTTGCTCTGCTGCGCAAAAGCAATCGCCGCCAGCAAACCCGGCCGCGCCCCGGTGATAAACGGCTGACCGATGCGCTGGAGTTGCCTTATAGCCTGACCGGCGCGCAGCAGCGTTCGATATCCGAGATTGCTGGCGATATGGCCAGTGAAACGCCAATGCTGCGACTGCTGCAGGGCGATGTTGGCTCGGGCAAAACCGTAGTGGCGGTAATGGCGATGCTGCAGGCGATTGAGTCGAGCGGGCAAGCGGTTCTGCTCGCGCCGACCGAGATATTGGCGCGGCAGCATTTTGACGGAATCAGCGAGATGCTGCGCGGCCTGCCGGTCGAGGTCGAGGTCCTGACCGGGCGCGACAAGGGCAAGGCGCGCGAGGCCAAACTGATGGGCATTGCCGATGGTTCGATCCAGTTGATTATCGGCACCCATGCGGTGTTTCAGGATGCGGTGATCTATCATGATCTCGCCTTAGCGGTAATTGATGAGCAGCACCGTTTCGGCGTCAATCAAAGGCTATTGTTGGTCAAAAAGGGCAAGGCGCCGCCGCATATGCTGACCATGACCGCGACGCCAATCCCGCGCACACTGACGCTCAGCCAATTTGGTGAAATGGATGTATCGCGCCTCGATGAAAAGCCGCCAGGCCGTCAGCCTATCGAGACTCTGGTGCTGAGCGAAAACCGGCTTGATGAGCTGGCCGATGGTTTGGCGCGGCATATGGATGGCGGCGGCCAGGCCTATTGGGTCTGTCCGCTTGTTAACGATAGCGAGCAGGTCGATGCTGTCGCCGTCGAGACCCGCTTCGCCATGTTGCAAGCGCGTTTTGGCGACAAGGTCGGACTGGTCCATGGCCAGATGCCTGCCGAGCGCAAGGACGCCGAGATGGAGCGCTTTGTCGCCGGGGAAACGCAGATTTTGTGCGCCACCACGGTGATTGAGGTCGGCGTCAATGTCCCCAATGCAACGCTGATGATTATCGAAAGCGCCGAACGCTATGGACTGGCCCAGCTACACCAGCTGCGCGGGCGGGTCGGGCGCGGATCGGATAAATCGCGCTGCCTGTTGCTTAGGGGCGATAATCTCAGTGAGACAGGCCGCGAAAGGCTGGCGCTGATGCGCAGTTCGCAGGATGGTTTTCATCTCGCAGAAGAGGATTTGCGGCTGCGCGGAGCAGGGGAGTTGCTCGGCACACGACAATCGGGCGATGTTGGATATCGCCTGGCCACGCCGGAACAGGTGCACACCCTGATCGGCACAGCGCATGATGATGCGCGACTGCTGACCGAGACGGATCCAGAACTGGTATCAGAACGCGGCGAAGCGGCGCGTATTGCCCTCTATCTTTTTGAACGCGATTACGGCGTACGGCTTTTGCGCGGGGGATAAAGCATATAGATTACCGTTCGTGTCGAGCGTAGTCGAGACGCTGCTCTCCACTCGCATTGACCTCTCGACTTCGCTCGAGGTGAACGGAAACTTGGGATACTAAAGCCGGGGATTAGCGGTATTTCCTGACGGTCGCGCGCGGCTGCATCGCTTCGACCATATCGATAAAGTCGTTCGGGCGCAGGATGCGCTCAAACTGGAAACCGGAGCGACCACCCAGCGACCAGATCAGATGCGCTTCAATCATTCCGGCGACGGGAAGCCGCAGCGACAGGCGCTCACCTTTTTGCAAAGGCATGTCGCCCTCGGTCATAAAACCATTGGCGGAGACGTTGACGATATGCGCCTTGATGTCGCCGAGACTGCGATGCTCGCCGATAACCACAAAGTCGACACTGTGGCGCGCAGCGGCGCGCTGATCCATTACTGAAAGGTTTGCACCTTTGCTCATCTGCTCTCTCCGGCAATAGTCGATTGATGCACTATTGCAGACAACGGTAAAGATGCGGTGAATGCGACTGTTACGCCTTAGGGTCCTGACCCTAGTTGGCCGTGATTATTCCGTGCTTCTTCTTGCCGACAGAGAGTTTTCTTTCTTCAGATGTAGGGGACAGGAGCAGCTTTTCATCGGCGACCTTGTCGCCGTCGATCTTTACGCCTCCGCCCTTGATCAAGCGCTTGGCTTCGCCTTTGCTCGCGGCGAAACCGATGGTAACCAACAGATCGGTTATCGGCATATCCGTTTGCGCGACGCTGACTTTCGGCAAGTCTTCCCCCAGGCCGCCACCGGCAAAGGTCGCCTGTGCCGTTGCCTCGGCCTGTTGCGCCGCCTCTTCGCCATGACATAGCGCCGTTGCGGCATTGGCCAGTGCCAGCTTGGCGGTATTGATCTCTGCGCCTTCCAGTGCTTCCAGCCGGGCAATCTCATCCAGTGGCACATCGGTGAACAGACGCAGGAATTTGCCGACATCGCGGTCATCGGTGTTGCGCCAGAACTGCCAATAATCATAGCTGGAGAGCATATTGTCATTAAGCCAGATCGCGCCATCGACTGATTTGCCCATCTTGCTGCCATCGGCCTTAGTGATCAAAGGCGTGGTGACGCCAAACAGCTCGGTACCATCAATGCGCCGTGCCAATTCCATACCATTGACGATATTGCCCCATTGATCCGATCCACCAAGCTGCAACCGGCATCCATGGCGGCGCGCAAGCTCCAGAAAATCATAAGCCTGCAGGATCATATAGTTGAATTCGATAAAGGTCAGCGGCTGTTCGCGGTCGAGACGCAGCTTCACCGAATCGAATGTCAGCATCCGGTTGACCGTGAAATGCCTTCCCACATCGCGCAGCAACTCAATATAGCCGAGCTTGCCAAGCCAATCGTCATTATTGACGAGAATGGCGTCAGTCGGCCCATCGCCAAAGGTCAGAAATCTCTCAAAGGTCGACTGGATCGATTTGATATTGCTGGCAATATCGTCCTCAGTCAGCATCTTGCGGACATCATCCTTGCCTGAAGGGTCGCCGATTTTGGTGGTGCCGCCGCCCATAACGACGATCGGCTTATGCCCCGCCTGCTGCACCCGGCGCAGCAGCATGATCGACACCAGATTGCCGACATGCAGCGACGACGCTGTGGCATCAAAGCCGATATAAGCCGGCACAATCTGTTTCGCGGCCAGTGCATCAAGCCCTTCCGCATCGGTCGTCTGATGGATATAGCCGCGCTCATCAAGGGTTTGGAGCAGTGATGATGTGTAGTTCGTCATGCGGCGCCCACTAGCATGAAGACTTCGCTACTGCCACAGAGTTGTCGCCAGGCTTTTTCTGCCATAAAGCGAAGCAGGAGATATCGGGAGGCAGTGATAAAGCACGAATACAATCTGGCATCGCATGACAGTGCGCCATCCAGTACTGTGTGTGCTGTGAAGGCGGAACTGGAACGTAAAGGCGCGCGCCAGATTGGCGTTCGTTACACCATCGATGCTGATCCTGCCGTGCTTGATATTCCTGATGATGTAAAGGCTGTTCGCAAAGATTATCTCTGGAAAACAACTTGTTGCGAACTATTCCTTCGGGACTTAGACGGCCCCGGATACTGTGAATTTAACTTTTCTCCCTCCACCTGCTGGGCTGCCTACCGCTTTGATAGTTTTCGCAGCGGTATGCGTGATTTGCCGCTAGGGATATCGCCTATCGTAACGGTCCAGGAAGATAGTCGCATTTTGCAGATTGATGCGCTTTTGGATTTTGCAGGAGCAGAGTTGCCTGCGCAGTTAGATGGCGCTTCACTGGGCTTGACAGCTGTGGTTGCCGAACGTGATGGCACCAGTTCCTACTGGGCGTTGACGCATCCTTTCCCGAAACCCGACTTTCACCATGCTGATGGCTTTATTGCCGAGCTTCCCGAGGAATGACCATGCAATTTGGAATTGATCGCTTGCTGGCTGAGCCGGAACTGCGGGCTCCGCTTAAGGGCAAGCGTGTCGCACTACTAGCGCATCCGGCTTCTGTAACGGCTGATCTGACACATAGCCTTGATGCGCTTATGGCCTGTGAGGATATCAATCTCACCGCTGCTTTTGGCCCGCAACATGGGCTGAAAGGCGACAAGCAGGACAATATGGTCGAGACCCGCGACGAGACTGATCCGGTCTATAATATCCCGGTGTTCAGCCTTTACGGCGAAGTGCGGCGACCGACTGGACAGTCGATGCAGACTTTCGATGTGATTCTGATTGATCTTCAAGACCTTGGCTGCCGTATCTACACCTTTGTCACAACCCTGCTCTATATCCTTGAAGCGGCGGCCGAGCATGGCAAAGCGGTCTGGGTACTCGACCGGCCCAATCCTGCTGGCAGGCCGATTGAAGGGCTGAGCCTGCTGGAAGGACAGGAGAGTTTTGTCGGTGCAGGGCCGATGCCGATGCGCCACGGTCTGACTATGGGTGAGATGGGACGCTGGTTTATCGACCATTTCCAGCTCGATGTGGACTACCAGGTAATAGAGATGACCGGATGGCAACCCGATGCCGCGCCCGGCTTTGGCTGGCCGACTGACCGCATATGGGTCAACCCCAGCCCCAATGCCGCTAACGTCAATATGGCGCGGGCCTATGCCGGGACGGTGATGCTGGAAGGCACGACATTGAGCGAGGGCAGGGGTACCACCCGCCCGCTCGAGCTGTTCGGCGCACCGGATATCAACGCACGTGACGTCATGACGGAGATGGAGCGCATGGCTCCTGAATGGCTGAAAGGCTTCGCGCTGCGTGAAATCTGGTTTGAGCCGACATTTCACAAGCATGTCGGCCAACTCTGCCATGGTGTGCATATCCATGCTGAACAGGGCTTCTACGACCATCACGCATTCAAGCCTTGGCGACTGCAGGCGCTGGCCTTCAAAGCCATCCGCCAGCTCTACCCGGATTATCCGCTCTGGCGTGATTTTCCCTATGAATATGAGCTCGATAGGCTCGCCATTGATGTGATAAACGGCGGTCCTGCGCTGCGCGAATGGGTGGATGACGGAGCGGCAGAACCGGGTGATCTTGACGCTATGACGTCACATGATGAGCAGGCTTGGGCCGAAACTATTGCATCGCATACAATCTATTCCGGTTAGAGCAGGGCGCGCAGCAGGAGGAAAGCGAATGACACTGGTAGCAAATATGCAGCGCAGACATTTTCTCCAGCTTGGCGGTGTTGCTGCGCTGGGTACGTTGCTGCCTGTTACTCGGATACTCGCGCAAGACAGCTTTGCGGGACTTAGCAACATGGCCACCGATGCAAAGCCGATAAGTCGAGAAGAAAGGCTGCAGCGACTGGCGAAAGCGCAGCGATTGATGCGTGAACAGGGCATGTCCGCACTGCTGATCGAGCCCGGATCAAGCCTTGATTATTTCACCGGTGTGCAATGGTGGCGCAGCGAGCGGCTGACTGCGGCGGTGCTGGGTGCCGATGGCGCATTGGCGATTGTGACGCCGTTTTTCGAGGAACCGAGCATTCAGGAAAGCCTGTCGGTCGAGGCTGAAATCCTGACCTGGGACGAACATGAGAACCCGCTGCGTAAAGTTGCCGACTGGCTGGCGCGCACCGGCAATACGTCCGGCAATATCGGTATTGAGAAAACGGTACGTTTCTTCGCCGTTGACGGGCTTAAGCGGGTAATGCCGGATGCCAAGATCGTTTCCGCTTCGCCGGTTATTCTCGGCTGTCGTATGTTTAAGTCAGCCTCCGAGCTTGCTCTGATGCAGACCGCATCTGATATCACTCTGGCGGCCTATGCCTATACGCTCCCGCGCATCGAACGCGGCATGACGCCCTCTGACATTTCGGCAATTATGAACGGTGCGACGCGAGCGCTGGGTGGACAACCGAAATTCGCTATCGCTTTGGTTGGGGAAGCAGCCGCCTATCCGCATGGCTCTGATCAACCGCAAGAAGTGAAGGAAGGCGAAATCGTTCTCATGGATTGCGGCTGTTCGGTGCATGGCTATCGGTCCGATATTTCGCGCACCATTGTCTATGGCGAACCAACCGCCAAGCAGCGTCAGGTATGGCAGCATATGCGCAATGGACAGGATGTGGTGTTTGAGGCAGCGCAGATCGGCGTCGCGGCAGGTAGTGTCGATGATGCTGTGCGCGCCTATTATGAGACGCTTGGCTATGGCCCGGATTACAAGCTCCCCGGAACCTCGCACCGTACTGGCCATGGCATCGGTATGGATGGGCATGAATCGATCAATCTGGTACGCGGTGAGACGACCGAACTGGCAGCGGGAATGTGCTTCTCCAATGAGCCGGGCATCTATCTGCCAGGAGAGTTCGGTGTTCGCATCGAGGACTGTTTCTATATGACCGAAGATGGTCCACGCTATTTCACGCAACCGTCAAAGGCGATTGATGAGCCTTTCGGATAGTGCCTTTCCGGCTTTTGATGATCCACCTTACCCGTTCGCCTCGAGCGAAGTCGAGAGGCCTATGCAGGTGGAGAGCAGTGTCTCGACTACGCTCGACACGAACGGAACGCCTCAAACTGAGCTTGAAACGATCCACAGTATTAGCGATCAACCGTTTTTACGGCTCAACTCCCGCATGGCATCATCCAAACCCGTCAAAGTCAGGGGATACATGCGGTCCTTCACCAGCTCCTGAACCATCCGCACGCTTTGCGAATAGCTCCATTGCTTTTCCGGCACCGGATTGAGCCAGGCGGTGGCGGGGTAGGTATTGACCATACGCTGCATCCACACCGCGCCGGCCTCATCGTTGAAATGCTCGACCGAGCCGCCGGGATGGCTGATCTCATAGGGGCTCATTGAGGCATCACCGACAAAGATCAGCTTATAGTCATGGCCATATTTGTGGAGAATATCCCAGGTCGGCGTGCGCTCGGAAAAGCGGCGGCGATTGTCTTTCCACACGCCTTCATAGACGCAATTGTGGAAATAGAAAAATTCGAGATTTTTGAATTCCGCCGTCGCGGCCGAGAACAGTTCCTCGCACAGCTTGATAAACGGGTCCATTGAGCCGCCAACATCAAGGAACAGCAGCAATTTGACCGCATTATGCCGTTCCGGGCGCATACGGATATCGAGCCAGCCCTGCTTCGCCGTGCCTTCAACCGTACCATCAATATCCAGCTCGTCCGCCGCGCCTTCACGCGCAAAACGACGCAGGCGGCGCAGCGCCATCTTGATATTGCGGGTGCCGAGCTGCTTGGTGTTGTCGAGATTTTGGAATTCGCGCTTGTCCCATACCTTGATCGCGCGCTTATGCGTGCTCTCGCCGCCGATACGGACGCCTTCGGGGTTATAGCCCGAATGACCATAGGGCGAAGTGCCACCAGTGCCGATCCATTTATTGCCGCCTTCATGGCGCTTTTGCTGTTCTTCCAGACGCTTTTTCAGCGTCTCCATTATCTCTTCCCAGGAACCGAGCGATTTGATCTTCTCCATTTCTTCTTCGGAGAGATATTTCTCGGCAACGGCTTTCAGCCAGTCTTCTGGAATAGTTGCGGTTTCTTCTTCAAAACTGGTTTCAAGACCCTTGAAAACCTTGGCAAAAACCTGATCGAATCGGTCAAGCAATCCCTCATCTTTCACCAATGTGGCGCGGGAGAGATAGTAAAACTCTTCAGGCGACTGGGAAATGACATCTTCGTTCAGTGCTTCGAGCAGCAGCAGGTGTTCCTTAAGCGATGCCGGGATACCCGCGCTGCGCAATTCGTCCATGAAGGAAAAGAACATTTTCGCTCTCCCTCGGCGCTTAGCTGTTCCGCCGCGCCATAAAGGCCAGCCGCTCAAACAGCATGATATCCTGCTCATTCTTCAGCAAAGCCCCGTGCAATGGCGGGATCGCTTTGCTTGGATCGCGCGATTGCAGCACGTCGAGTGGCATATCTTCGTGCAGCAGCAGTTTTAGCCAGTCTAGCAGCTCCGAGGTAGAGGGCTTTTTCTTCAGGCCCGGCACTTCGCGTACCTCGTAGAATATCTCCATCGCCTTGCTGACAAGACTCTTCTGAATATCGGGGAAGTGCACGTCGATAATCTCGCGCATCGTTTCCTGATCGGGGAATTTGATGTAGTGGAAGAAGCAGCGGCGCAGAAATGCGTCGGGCAATTCCTTCTCATTGTTCGAGGTGATAACCACAATCGGGCGCTCTTTGGCGGCGATGGTTTCCTTGGTCTCATAGACATGGAATTCCATGCGATCGAGCTCCTGCAACAGGTCATTGGGAAACTCGATATCCGCCTTGTCAATCTCGTCGATCAGCAGCACAGGCAGTTCTGGCGAGGTGAACGCCTCCCACAGCTTGCCACGCTTGATATAGTTACGAATGTCATGCACCCGCTCTTCGCCCAGCTGACCATCGCGCAAACGGGCGACTGCGTCATATTCATACAGACCCTGTTGCGCCTTGGTGGTGGACTTGATGTTCCATTCGATCAGTGGAGCGCCAGTGGCTTTGGCGATTTCATGCGCCAATACCGTCTTGCCGGTGCCGGGCTCACCCTTTACGAGGAGCGGGCGGCGCAATGTTACCGCAGCGTTGACCGCAACTTTCAGATCATCGGTTGCGACATAGTCTTTGGTGCCTTCAAAACGCTGCATGTATTGCTCCACTATTCATTTAATCACGCGATTAAACGGATAGAGAGCGATAAACGAAATCGCAAGCGGTGAATTGGGTTCAGACCGAACGCAGCATGGTGTTGCGCAGTTTCTGGCGGCGTTCGAGGAGAAGCCAGAACTGGTCATGCTGATGATAAAGCTGCTCTAGCCCGAAACTGATGGCGCGCAGTTCGCGCGGTTCGGCCCTGTTTTCAAGCGACGCCAAGAGCCTTTTCTGCATGTCTTGCATTTCGCTATCCGGCACCGGGATAGCCAATCGTGTGGCGAGCGCGTTCAAGGCGGGCCGCCAGATTATCCAGTCTGAAAGCAGCGCAATTGCAGCGCCCATACCACAGCCTTGGCGATCTGATTGACCGAGCACATCAATCGCGGTCCGCAACTGCTCAATGGTTTTGACTGCGTTGTATTCGCCTGCCAATGTTGTTGCGGGACCGGCTTCGACCGTCATATTGGCCAGCATCGCGCGTTGCGCGGCGAATGTTTCCGCCAGATCCACTATCAGGTCATGATTGTCGTCCTGGATCGAGCGATGGCTCATATGATCGAACAGGCCCGGATGATGACCATGCAGCTTGCCAAGATAATAGGCGATATCGGCAAGATCGCTGCCACTAAAGGAAGCGACATCTGTACTTAGCCGGGCAACGATGTCCGGCAACTGGGCAGGGCGCTCGGCAATGCGCTGTTGCAGGGCTGCTAAATCGGCGCGGCTCGATGGGTCCATTAATCCGGTATATGATGGCGGTGTTGTCACATTTCCCTCACTAAGGACTGGTCGCGGTACATACCGCAGTGTCTGTGAAAGAAATTACCGGTGATTCCTAAAAACAGTCTTACCGATAGGTCCGCCTTTGGTGCAAACATAGTCCATTTCGGTAGAAATAGTTGGCGCTTTACTATTCTCTGGGACTTAGGCGCTTACTCTGACCAAGTCGCTCACCGGACGAAAGTCGCCAGGAGCCAGCCCGCAGCCATTGCTGGCATATATCGTTATGCCTGCCGCCTGCGCGCTCAGCAAAAGCCGTGGCTGATTGATCATCGCGGCGGGCTGGATGATTGTTCCGATATCGTTGAGCCAGTCCGCGCCCATATTGCGATGCTCGGTCGCGATACCTTCCCACTGCGCACCGCGCTTCGCGCCGAATACAATAAGCGGTTCTTCCAGCTTTGCTGCGAGTTCATGGACAATATCCGGGCGGTGACGAGTGAGGTTTGAGCCAATATAGGCCACACGCGATCCGGAGATATGGGGTTTAGCCTCTGGACGATGCCAGGCGAGCGGGAGCCACTGGCCGGGGAAAAGGGCGCCAATGCCATGATGCGGGGTAATGATATGCCGCGCGCCTGACAGCAGAGCAGCTTCGCGTTCAACCAGCGAATCGGGTGCGCGGAAGTCGTTAATCGTCGTGCTGGGTCCCGTTTGCTTGGCGGTGCGGTCAAGCAGGCGATGGACCTCACCCAACGGATAGCGCGACATCAATACATCATAGCTGCGCCCGCCCAGCACTCCGGCTTCTTCGAGCGCGGGCAGCCAGGTCTGGGCGACCACAAGATGTCGGGCGCGATAATCAATATGCTGCGCCAGTGCGTGGCCCAGCTTGCGATCTTCGGCAAGATAGGCGCGCTGGCGGACACCACCGGGCGCTTCGGCCACCCGCCGCATTTCCGCGTGTCGGCGAAAGGTGGCGAGGGATGCTTTATGGGCAGGTTGTCCTGGCCAGCGATAGCGATCTAGTCCGGGGCGGCCCAAGAGGCCCGGCGCGATGATCTGGTCATTGGGCTGTGCAGTCGAGGAGACCATGCTGGCATATTCGGGCCAGACATCGTCGAGAATATAGCTCGTCTGTTCAGCCGCCGGCGCGAAGACGCCATGCTTGGCATGCATGACACAGCCGGTTTCCCCGCAGCTGGCACAGCTTCTGGGCGCAACGGTCATGCAAGTGCGTCTATCACCACTTCCAAATTATCTCTCGTCAAACGGGTGGTGAGGCGAATGGGTCGCGCGGCGCGGAAACGGAAATCAACATAGTTCCAAAATACCGTCGCATCTGTTTTTGGGTCAAGCGCCAGTCCATCCACAGTGGCGCTATGTCTATGGCGCTCGACAATCTCCATACCGGCCTGCTCAACGACACAAGACAGCGCATTGGTCATCTGGCAGATACCGCCTGCTATCGTTGGGATCAGGCAGCCTTGCCGCAGTTCACGCCCTTCCACAAAGCCGCGCGAACGCGTCGGGCGGCCTATGACATGCCAAAAGCTGAACAGCTCGCCGGTATCAAAAACCAACCCATCCAACCGCTTCGCGGCGACACGGAGATTTTGGACCTTGCCCAGCTCCAGCGCAAATTCACGCGGATCCCTGGCGGTGTAGAGCGGACTGACATCGCGTGCGAGCGTTTCGCCAATCGTCACATTGTCGCGGCGCCACGCGACGGGCTTGTCCGAGGAGAGCAAATTTTGCACGATGCGCTTGACGGCAAGCAGCCGCGCTTTGAGCGGAAACAAACGATCTGGCGGCGAACCGGAACCAACCGGGGCGACGGAGGCTGTCACGTCAGCCGATGGCATCGTCATTATTGATCGAGGAAACTACGCATCTTGCGGCTGCGGCTTGGGTGCTTCAGCTTGCGCAGCGCCTTGGCCTCAATTTGACGGATACGTTCACGCGTCACGCTGAACTGCTGGCCGACTTCCTCAAGCGTATGATCGGTGTTCATACCGATGCCGAAACGCATCCGCAGAACACGCTCCTCGCGCGGGGTGAGCGAGGCGAGAACACGGGTGACGGTTTCCTTAAGGTTGGACTGGATCGCGGCATCGACCGGGATGATCGCATTCTTGTCCTCGATGAAATCACCCAGATGCGAATCTTCCTCATCGCCAATCGGCGTTTCGAGAGAGATCGGTTCCTTGGCGATCTTCATCACCTTGCGCACTTTTTCCAGCGGCATGGAGAGACGCTCTGCCATTTCCTCCGGCGTCGGCTCACGGCCCTGTTCGTGCAGGAACTGGCGGCTTGTGCGCACCAGCTTGTTGATCGTCTCGATCATATGCACCGGAATACGGATGGTGCGCGCCTGATCGGCAATCGAGCGGGTGATCGCCTGACGAATCCACCATGTCGCATAGGTGCTGAACTTATAGCCGCGGCGATATTCAAATTTATCGACCGCCTTCATCAGGCCGATATTGCCTTCCTGAATAAGGTCGAGGAATTGCAGGCCGCGATTGGTGTATTTCTTGGCGATGGAAATCACCAGGCGCAGATTGGCCTCGACCATTTCTTTCTTGGCAATACGCGCCTCGCGCTCACCCTTCTGCACCATATTGACGATACGGCGGAACTCCGGCAGCGCCATGCCGGTAGCAGAGGCAATATCGCTGATTTCCGAGCGGATACGGTCAATCGCAGAGGCTTCTTTCTCAGCGAAAGCGGTCCATTTCTTGTCGACCTTGGAGACATCGCTGACCCAGTTATCGTCCAGCTCGCGTCCGATATAGCGGTCGAGAAAGTCCTTGCGCGGAACTTTGTGGCGTTCTGCCAGACGTAGCATCTGGCCACCCAAAGCGGTCAGGCGACGGTTAAAGGCATAAAGCTGATCGACCAGATATTCGATCTTGGTGGCATGGAACTGCACCGACTCAACCTCAGCAGTGAGGTCTTCGCGCAGCTTCTGATATTTCTTTTCCTTCGCCGCCGGGAAATCATCACCGACGCTCAGCACGTCAAGGCGCTCTTCCTGTAACTTGGCGAATTTCTTAAACAGACTGGTGATGGTCGCGAATTTTTCCAGCGCATCGGGCTTCAGCGCCGCCTCCATCTGCGCCAAGGACAGAGTGTTGTCCTCGTCATCATCATCATTGCCCGGACGCGCGCGGCGTTCGGTCATCGATGCTTCGTCATCATCCTCATCGCCGCTTTCTTCCTCGACATCTTCCTCTTCCTTATAGGAAGGTCCGGCATTCTTCTCACTGATCTCGCCATCGTCTTCAGCGTCGTCCTCGAGATTTTCCGGCGCAGGCTCTTTGGAGAGCATCGCATCGAGATCCATAATCTCGCGCAGCTGCATCTCTTCGTTATTGAGCGCGTCCGACCATTCAATGATCGCGTGGAAGGTAATCGGACTTTCGCACAGGCCTAGGATCATGGTGTCGCGGCCCGCCTCAATACGCTTGGCAATCGCAATCTCGCCCTCGCGGCTGAGCAATTCCACCGCGCCCATTTCGCGCAGATACATGCGCACCGGATCGTCGGTTCGGTCGCCGGTTTCTTTCTTCTTTTCCGGAGCCTTGGTCTCGGTCTTGCCAGCATCGGCGGCGCCGACTTCTTCGGGCGTATCGTCGTTAACGTCTTCCTCGCTCTCGACGATGTTGACGCCCATTTCCGAGATGGCGGACATCACATCTTCAATCTGCTCGGAGGACATCTGGTCCTGGGGCAGGGCCTCGTTCAGCTCATCATAGGTGATGTAACCGCGCTTCTTGGCGCGGCTGATGAGTTTCTTGATTGAGGCTTCATTGAGGTCGATCAGCGGTGCATCACCATCGCTGCGATCGTCTTTTGCTTTGCTTGCCAAGGCTATGTATTCCTGTTGTTACCGCTCGTCGCTATTCGCAAGAGCCGTATATTATACTTCCGTTACCGGGCGCGCGCGCGTTCTGCAAGGTCCGTTATTCGCTGGTTGAAGCTGCGTTTCTGATCCTGCAGTTCGGCAAATTGGGTAAACACCGTATCTGTCGGATCGCTATTGAGCTGTTTCTCCAGTCTTTCAAGCCGTTGCTTCAGCCGGGGCTGGGCAATGGCGATATGCAAAACCTCCTGCAAATCCTTGCGTGCACCTATATTATCATTGTCCGTTTCGGCATCATGTGATGCGCTTTGGGTGAAGGAAAAGGGAAGGTTGTTCAACGCTGCCGACAGCGATGCACATATTCCCCCAAATCCCCGTTCTTCCAATATGGTGCGCAGCGTTGCGGTATCAAGGTCAGGCTGGTTGATTTAGAGAACCATATTGACCTTAGGCTGCTTTGGAATACTCCCTTACTTGACTTGCTACTTCTTGCAACGACTGTAATGATTTAAGCTGCTGCTGTTCAATGCGATACCTGTTATCAAGCGCTTCCTGACTAAACTCCTGAGCAACTCGCTCCTCAGCTTTTTTACGTTCTCTCTCGTACCGGCTCTCCTGGCATAGTATTTTTACAACAATGACGAGATCATTTTCGGCTCTTTTGCCATCTGTAGCCTTATGATAGAAAGAAAATGCTAAGTCAGTTCTGTAGTTCCGCTTCTCGAATTTATCCCCCAGCTCTTGTTCCCATATTTGCTCAATCATATCTTGTTCGACATCAGGGTTTTCGGAGACAAACCGTATTAGCTTGGTGCGCATATCGTCGATGGTTTGATCTTGTATTTCAAATTCAAATATTTGATCTATGACATCGTGTATGGTTCTCGGATACCTTGACAATCCTAGCAGTATTGCCCTTGCATAATTATCTCTCCTAGAGCGTCGGTTTTTGAACGCTGCAAGGTGTATTACGTTAGCGTATTGAGATAATTTTTTCTTATTCCAGCCAAAGCGTTCATAGAACTTATCAACTAGCTCTTTGCGATACTCACGTGCTAAATCGTAATGCTCTATTTCTTGTGCGTAGAGCTTTAGATCATTTAGCATCGCAGCGCGTTCGTCGGCGTTTGGAGTCGGACCGTATTTTGAACTCTCAGTATGCCAGATATAATCTGCCAGAGACTCTGCATGATCAATCAAATAGCCCATCTTCTTAGGGCCGCTTATCTTCAGAAAATCATCAGGGTCCTGCCCTTGAGGCATTAGACAGAAACGTAGGGAGTATCCAGGTTTCAGAATGGGTAATGTCTTATGCGCCGCACGCATTGCTGCTTTTTGGCCGGCCTTATCACCATCAAAACAGAGAGTTGGTTGTTCCGCGAGCTTCCATGCCATGCCGATCTGTTCTTCGGTCAGGGCGGTGCCAAGTGGTGCTACCACATCTTCAAACCCAGCCTGAGATAGAGCAATCGCATCCATATAGCCCTCGACCACAAGCAGCCGGTTGGTCTTTCGGGATGCTGGGGCAGCCCTGTCGAGGTTATACAAAGTCCGGCCCTTGTCGAACAAAGGTGTATCGGGTGAGTTGAGGTATTTCGGCTCACCTTCACCCAATATGCGCCCACCAAAGGCAATCACTCGTCCACGCGCATCACGGATCGGTAGCATCAGCCGTCCGCGGAAGCGATCATAGGGCGCTTTATCCTCAACCTGAATCAGTAATCCAGCTTCAACAAGTTGCTCTTTGGGGAAGCCATCGAGTGCCTTGGCGATATTGCCGCGTCCTTCGGGAGCATAACCAAAGCCAAAGGTGCGCTGCGTTTCCTCTGAAATACCACGCTTCTCGAGATACGCGCGTGCCTTAGCGCCTTCGACTGTATCTAACTGCTGAACAAACCAGTCTTGTGCCGCTGCACACACATCAATCAGGCTGGTACGCTTTTCTGCGCGTTCGGCAGCTTTGGGATCAGGAGCGGGGAGGGACATGCCCGCTTCACTGGCCAGTTCCTTCACCGCATCCATGAAGCCAAGACCGTTATGTTCGGTCATCCAGGTGATCGCATCGCCATGGGCCCCACAACCGAAGCAATGGTAGAAGCCTTTTTGATCGTTAATGGTAAAGCTGGGTGTATTCTCGTTATGAAATGGGCAGCAGGCTTTATACTCTCTTCCAGCTTTTTGAATCTTAATCGAGCGCCCTATCAAAGAAGATAGGGTCGTACGCGAGCGCAATTGATCCAACCAGGCTGGGGAAAGAGTCATTCTGACGAAATATCATTTTTGAATTGGATTTACCATCCGACCGTTAAATACATGTAATCATTTGGTAAATTGGAATCAACAAGTAAGTATTTGATACTGTTTTGAACAATTTAAGCTGATAAAGTGTTGAGATTCGCAAGCGAATTTTGGCATTGTCTCCCGCAGGCGGGAGGGGAGTAATTACCCCAACACCGCCTTCACCAGTGCACTCGCCTTGCCCATATCGAGCTGGCTGCCATGGCGTTGTTTTAACAGGCCCATCACCTTGCCCATATCCTTCATGCCTTCTGCACCGGTTTCGGCCTTGATCGCCTCAATCGCGGCGCGAGTCGCGGCTTCGTCCATCTGCGCGGGCAGGAATTCCTCGATGACCGTCAGCTCATTCTCTTCCGCATCGGCCAGTTCGTCGCGGCCGCCATGGCGGTACATCGCGATTGATTCGCGCCGTTGCTTCGCCATTTTGCGCAGCACATCGACAACCATCGCATCATCATCGCCGCTGCCATCAGCGGTGCGCATGGCGATATCCTGATCCTTGATCTTGGCCATAATCTGGCGGATGGCGGCGGTGCGCGGCTTGTCGCCGCCTTTCATCGCGGCAATTTGCGCCGCCTTCAGGTCGTCACGTAGCATTCTCGTCTTCTCGTCCTTGGGGGTCTTGCTATTTTGGTCATGTGGCGGATTTTGCAATAAAGGATGATCATAGCCGGGGATGAAATTTTTTCCTAGATTGACCGTTGATCGGCCCACAGTTTAGCACCCCGTCAATTTGGCGTGGCGCATAGCCCCCGCGCCGCCACCTGAACAAACCCCGCAAGGAGGACAGCCATGCCCAGCAGCACAGCCCCCAAAGGCGCAACCGGACTGCTGGTATTGGCCGATGGCTCGCTGGTCTGGGGCAGGGGCTTTGGCGCGACGGGCAGCGCGGTGGGTGAGTTGTGCTTCAACACCGCGATGACCGGCTATCAGGAAGTGATGACCGACCCCAGCTATGCCGGGCAGATCATCACCTTCACCTTCCCGCATATCGGCAATGTCGGCGTGAATGACGAGGATGTCGAGGCGGACAGTCCGCATGCGCTGGGCTGTGTGGTGCGCGAGGATGTGACCGCGCCCAGCAATTTCCGCAGCGGCGGCAGTTTTACCGAATGGATGGCGGCGAATGGCCGCATCGGTATATCGGGCGTCGATACCCGGGCGCTGACCCGCCGCATCCGCGAGGCCGGCGCGCCGCATGTGGTGATCGCGTATGATCCGGACGGTCAGTTCGATATTGATGCGTTACTGGCCGAGGCGCGGGCCTGGCCGGGGCTGGAAGGCATGGACCTTGCCAAACAGGTGACGGGCGATCAGGCAAAGCTATGGGATGGCGGCGCATGGCGTTTGGGCCATGGTTATGCGCCGATTACAGAAACCCCGTTCGTGTCGAGCGAAGTCGAGACACAGGCTGATGAAGCGCAAAGTCTCTCGACTACGCTCGAGACGAACGGAGAGGGTGTGCAGGGGAGAGAACGCCCCCATGTCGTTGCCATCGATTATGGCGCCAAGCGCAATATCTTCCGCAATCTGGTCGAGGCAGGCGCCAAGGTCACCGTGGTCCCGGCTGAGACCGCGCTGGACGATATCCTCACGCTCGAACCGGCGGGCGTGTTCCTCTCCAACGGCCCCGGCGATCCGGCGGCGACGGGGGACTATGCGGTGCCGGTGATACAGGGCCTGCTGGAGCGCGATATTCCGATTTTCGGTATCTGTCTCGGCCATCAGCTATTGGCGCTGGCGGCGGGCGCGAAGACGATCAAAATGCATCAGGGCCATCGCGGTGCCAACCATCCGGTAAAGCGTGTGGGCGGCGGTTGGGATGAGAGCGCCAATGAAAAAGGGGGCCTGGTCGAGATCACCAGCATGAACCATGGCTTCGCGGTCGATGGCGCCACGCTGCCCGACAATGTCCGCGAGACGCACAAAAGCCTGTTCGACGGCAGCAATTGCGGCATCGCCTTTACCGATAAAAATGCCTTCGGCGTGCAATATCACCCCGAAGCCAGCCCCGGCCCGCAGGACAGTTTTTATCTGTTCGCCAAATTTGTGCGGGGGTTGGGGTGAGGCTGGTTTATCTGCTGTTGCTGTTTCTGATACTCGGTGCTTGCGATGATACTTCCCCTGCTACTGAAATGATTGATCCTAAACAGGATTCACAATTAAAAGGTGCTGCAAAGTCAACGTCTAATATGGCACAGCAAGGCTTTGATGCGATGGCTTGTAATCGAGATGGAGAGGCATTCTTCGAACATGTCTGGACCAGAGGAGGTGTAGGCATCAATAGGCAGGCGACCCTCACGGCTTGTAATGCCAAAACAAAGATATCCGCTCTCTATGAAACAGAGGCCACGGAGGTTAGCTTTGTGCTGAGTAGGGAAGGTTGCCAGGGAGACATCAAAGTTCAGGTAAATACAGAAGGTGTTTCAGCCTCTCGCTTTGGTAATTCTTGGCAGCAATTAGATGACAGTCTCCATTCAGGCTGGAACAAATTTTCCGCAAATTGCAATTTGTCTGAGGAAGAAGAACAAGTCGACTTTGGGTGGTTTAGACCGGGATTTCAGCATATTATCGAGACTCTTGAGCAACAACGGACGCTAAATGGCATTACCGATCTTTAGCATATGTAATCTCTTTTGCTGTGCCTCCTCCCTCTCCCTTGAGGGAGAGGGTTGGGGTGAGGGTGCTCGGCGGTAATGGGGAGCTTATCATTGGCGTCTGGACATTCCATCCCAACTGCACCGCAAATTGCGCAGTGGCCCTGTCATTCTCCCCAAGGGTTGATCAAGACCAGCCCAATGCCCTCAAAATCCCGGCTATTCCGCGTTGCAAGCGGTATCTCCAGCGCCAGGGCTTGCGCGGCTATCAATGTGTCAAACTGGCGCGATCCCACACGTTGTTCACCGATAAGCACCTGTGAACCAAATTCTGCCCATTTTGATGCGCTGGCCATATCAAAAGGGACAATGCGATCTTCATGGGCTTCTACCAGACGATCAAACCAGCCTTTGAGCATTTTGCGTAAGTCCTGGCCACGCGTAACATTGATGCCCATGTTTAATTCTGCTGCGACAATGGAAGAGAGCAGCGTTTCATCGCGATGCTTTAACAGCCAATCCACGACACTATCATTGGGGCGTGGTTTGGTCGTTTCGCTAAAGACGTTAGTATCAACTAAAATCATCAAAAGCGAACGGCACGACACGATCAGAAAGAGCACGATAAGAAAGATTGATCTCGGCCCCCGGGCGGGTCATGGCAATCAGATCGTGAACCCAGTTCGCATTGACCACTTCGTCCGAAACCATGGGATCAGGATCGCTGTTTTTCTCGGGGTCTACTCTGGGTCTATCCAATGCGTTCAAGCTCCTTTACGCCATAGTTTACCATAAGAGTACAGCCATAAACAATGCCCAAAAGAACTGACATAGACTCCATCCTGATCATCGGCGCTGGACCCATCATTATCGGCCAGGCGTGCGAATTTGATTATTCGGGCACGCAGGCGGTGAAGGCGTTGCGTGAGGAGGGCTATCGCATTGTCCTCGTCAACTCCAATCCGGCGACGATCATGACCGATCCGGATATGGCCGATGCCACCTATATCGAGCCGATCACGCCCGATATCGTTGCCAAGATTATCGCGCGGGAGCGCGCCGAGCGGCCGGATGAAAAGCTGGTGGTGCTGCCGACCATGGGCGGGCAGACCGCGCTCAACACGGCTTTGGCCCTGGATGAGGACGGCACGCTGGACAAATATGATGTCGAGCTCATCGGTGCCCGCGCCGAGGCCATCGATAAGGCAGAGGACCGCGAGAAATTCCGTGCTGCGATGGACGCCATCGGTCTGGAAAGTCCGAAATCGGGCATCGCCACCAGCATGGACGAGGCGTTTGCGGCGCTGGAGGAAATCGGCCTGCCGGCGATTATCCGTCCCGCCTTCACCATGGGCGGCACTGGTGGTGGCATTGCCTATAATCGTGAAGAGTTTGAGCATTATTGCCGCACCGGCATTGATGCCTCGCCGGTCAACCAGATCCTGATCGATGAAAGCCTGTTGGGCTGGAAAGAATATGAGATGGAGGTGGTGCGCGACAAGGCGGACAATGCCATCATCATCTGCTCGATCGAGAATGTCGACCCGATGGGCGTGCATACCGGCGACAGCATCACCGTCGCCCCGGCGCTGACGCTGACCGACAAGGAATATCAGATCATGCGCAATGCCAGCATTGCGGTGCTGCGCGAGATTGGCGTTGAGACCGGTGGCTCTAATGTGCAGTTCGCGGTGAACCCGCAGACCGGGCGTCTGGTAGTGATTGAGATGAACCCGCGCGTCTCTCGCTCCTCGGCACTGGCGTCCAAAGCCACTGGCTTCCCCATCGCCAAGGTCGCCGCCAAGCTGGCGGTGGGCTATACGCTTGACGAGATCGACAATGACATTACCGGCGTCACCCCGGCGTCGTTTGAGCCGACAATTGACTATGTCGTCACCAAAATCCCGCGCTTTGCCTTTGAGAAGTTCAAGGGCGCGGAGAATAACCTCTCCACCGCGATGAAATCGGTGGGCGAGGTGATGGCGATTGGCCGCAATATTCAGGAATCGATGCAAAAAGCGTTGCGTGGGCTGGAGACCGGGCTGGATGGTTTTAACCGCGTGCCGCGTTTGGAAGGTGTGCATCGCGATGTGATTGTCGCCGAACTCGCCAAGCCGACGCCCGAGCGGTTGCTGGTGATTGCACAGGCCTTGCGCGAGGGGCTGTCTGAGAGCGAAGTCTGCGAGATCACCCATTATGATCCCTGGTTTGTCGCGCGGATTGCCGAGATTGTCGCCGCCGAAGCCGAAGTGATGGAACATGGCCTGCCGACCGATGCCGAAGGTCTGCGTGCGCTCAAAGCCATGGGTTTTTCCGACCGGCGACTGGCGACATTGGCGGTGCGTTCGGTGCCGGTGCGCGGCGGTCTGGGCGAGACACGCGCGCGTTCGCATGGGCTACTACACGATGCCTTGCAAGCGATGGCCGGAGCCACCAGCGCCGCCGAAGTGCGCGAGTTGCGGCACAAGCTGGGTGTCCGCCCGGTGTTCAAACGCATCGATACCTGCGCCGCCGAATTCCATGCGCGCACGCCCTATATGTACTCGACCTATGAAGCGCCGATTTTTGGCGAACCCGAATGCGAGTCCGAGCCGAGCGACAAACGCAAGATCGTCATTCTTGGCGGCGGGCCGAACCGGATCGGGCAAGGGATCGAGTTTGATTATTGCTGCTGCCATGCCTGTTTCGCGCTGGCCGATGCCGGTTATGAGACGATCATGGTCAACTGTAATCCCGAGACGGTGTCGACCGATTATGACACCTCGGACCGGCTCTATTTCGAGCCGCTGACCGCTGAAGATGTGTTGGAAATTCTCGAAGTCGAGCGTTCCAATGGCGAGCTGGTCGGGGTTATCGTGCAATTTGGCGGGCAGACGCCGCTTAACCTCGCCAAGGCGCTGGAAGAGGCGGGGATACCTATCTTAGGCACCTCGCCCGATGCGATTGATCTCGCCGAGGATCGTGAGCGCTTTGCCAAGCTGGTCAATAAGCTCAAACTGAAACAGCCCGATAACGGCATTGCCCGCAGCCGCGATGAGGCGCTCGCTGTGGCCAACAAGATTGGCTATCCGGTGCTCATCCGGCCTTCTTACGTGCTTGGCGGACGCGCGATGGAGATTGTCGACAGCCCTGCGCAACTGGATGATTATATTGCCACCGCGGTGCAGGTGTCGGGCGACAGTCCGGTGCTGATCGACCAATATCTGCGCGATGCTGTCGAGGTTGATGTCGATGCGATCTGCGATGGCGAGAGCGTCACCGTTGCCGGAATTATGCAGCATATCGAGGAAGCCGGCGTCCATTCTGGCGACAGCGCTTGCACCCTGCCGCCCTATAGCCTCAGCGATGATCTGATCGCCGAAATGGAGCGCCAAGCCGAGGCGCTGGCCCATGGTCTGGGTGTGCAGGGCCTGATGAATATCCAGTTCGCGGTCAAGGATGGCACTGTCTATCTGATTGAGGTTAACCCCCGCGCCAGCCGCACCGTGCCCTTTGTCGCCAAGGCGATTGGTGCGCCGGTGGCCAAGATCGCGGCGCGGGTGATGGCGGGCGAAAAACTGGCCGCGCTACCCGCTATCGATCGTAATATCGACCATATGGCGGTCAAAGAGGCGGTGTTCCCCTTTGCCCGCTTCCCCGGTGTCGATCCGGTGCTGTCGCCCGAGATGAAATCCACCGGCGAAGTCATGGGTATCGACCAGACATTCCCCATCGCCTTTGCCAAGTCGCAACTCGCGGCGAGCCTGCATCTGCCCGATAGCGGCACGGTGTTTGTTTCGGTGAAGGACAGTGACAAGCCGAATATCGTTCCGGTAGCGCAACAGCTCGAATCGCTGGGGTTCGATATTATCGCGACCGGCGGCACAGCCGAGTATCTCAAAGGGCAGGGCGTTACCCTGGAGACAGTCAACAAAGTGGCGCAAGGGCGGCCGCATATTGTCGACCGGATCAAGGATGGCGGGGTCAGCCTGATCATCAACACCACCGAGGGCTGGCAGAGCCTCAAAGACTCGCAATCGATCCGCGCCTCGGCACTGCAGACCAAAACGCCGAGCTTCACTACAGCCTCGGCCAGCATGGCCGCCGTAGAGGCAATTGCGGCTTTACGCACCACAAGTCTTGAAGTTAAGCCACTTCAAGCCTATTATGGCTGATCTGAACGAATAATCCCGACAATAGGTTTTGATTTTCGGCGGCTCCCAAGGGCCGCCAGGAGAAACTTTTTGTCGCTGAAGACATGAGATGTGAAGGAAGCCGATATGGCAGACAAAATGCCAATGCTGCAGGAAGGCTATGACAAGCTGGCCGCGGAATTAAAGGCGCTGAAGGAAGAACGCCCGCTGATCGTTGACGCGATCGAGGAAGCGCGCGCCCATGGTGACCTTTCGGAAAATGCCGAATATCATGCCGCAAAAGAGCGTCAGGGCCAGGTCGAAGCCACGATTGGCGATCTGGAAGACAAGCTCAGCCGCGCGCAGATTATCGACCCGACCACGCTTTCGGGCGATAAAATTGTGTTTGGTGCGACGGTGTCCTTGCTCGATGAAGATGACAAGCCGCTGAAATATCAGATTGTCGGCCAGGCCGAAGCCGATGCGCGCCATGGCCGTATCAGCTATAACAGCCCAATTGGCCGCGCTCTGATCGGCCGTCAGGTCGAGGATGAGGTCGAAGTAAGTGTGCCTGCAGGCGATAAATATTATCTCGTCGAAAAAATCGAGTTTATTTAAGTTTCCGTCCCTATATCGGGGACATGGAACATTTCCGTCCGCAAAAGCGCAGCAGCGCTGTCCGTAAACCTGGTCCCTTTACGCTGTTTTTCGCAGGGGCCTGTGTGCTGCTTTGGCTCGGCCTGAATGTCACCGGGCTTCAGGAACAGGCAGCGATGCATGCCGGATTTGTGCCGGCACGCTTTTTTGACAGCGCCAGCTTTGCCCGTTTTGATCTGTTGGTTCCGGCACTGCTGACACCGCTGAGCAGCGCCTTTCTGCATGTCGATTTTGTGCACTTGTTGTTCAACATGCTGATCTTGCTGCTGTGCGGTACGATTGTTGAGCGCGTGCTCGGAAGTGCGCGCACGCTGTTACTGACGGTCGCTGGAGCCTATGGCGCGGCCTTTGTACAGGCTTTTGATCCCTTTTCCATCGGTGCTGTCACTATCGGCGCCAGCGGGGCGATCAGTGCGCTGATTGCCGCGACGATATTGCTGAATGTCGAGATCAAGCAAAAACCTATCGGCAATCTCACCCCTTATCACAGCCAGCTAGCGCGGCTCGCCTTTATGTGGGTCTTGATCCAGCTGGCTCTGGGCATTGGCGGGGTTAGCGGCCAGAGCATCGCCATCGGCGCGCATATTGGCGGTTTTTTGACCGGCTTGGTGCTGACGCAACCGCTTACGCGGTCATTATTTCCCAAAGCCTAGCCACGACCGCTCGCCTCGAGCGAAGTCGAGAGGCCGTTGCAAGTGGACAGAAGTGTCTCGACTACGCTCGACACGAACGGATTTTTAATTGCTTGAGGTACTTTTGAGCGCGAATTGGCGCTTTACTCGCCAGCCTCAACCTCTTCCGGCAGTTCCGGCTCAAGCAGCCGGTGCAGATGCACGACGACATATTTCATCTCGGCATCATCAACGGTGCGCTGGGCGCAGCCGCGCCAGGCTTCTTCTGCCGATGCGAAATCGGGATAGACCCCGACCAGGTCCATTTGCTCGAGATCGACAAAATCAAGGCCACGCGGATCCTTGACCCGGCCACCCAATACAAGATGCAATTTGCTCATACCATCCCTGTTCGTTTCTAATGCCCCATGCGCTCGCGTGCGGCGTCACGGGCTGATTGCGTTGCCTCTCCTGCACGGCGAACCAGATCGCGGAAATGCAGCTTGGCCTCATCGACCGAAAGTCCTGCATTTTCCAGACCAGCCCGACCCGCTTCCTGCGCCGCATGTATCGCTTCTTCGGCGCTTTCCTTGACCTTGCGGCCCGCATCTCCGATCAGCGATTGCTCGCGCCGATTCTTTGGCAGTGACGCGCCAATGGCGACACCGATAGCCAGCGCTCCGGCAAGGCTGATAAGCGGATATTCTACTACGGTCTCGCGCAGCTTTTCCGATGCGTCTTCAAAGCCGGTGGTGGCATTTGTTTTTGTGCTGTCAGACATGCCCAATCTCCTTGTCTCATCGACAGAGTATATACCACCGACCGTATAAACGGAGCCTTTACGACGGCGGATTTCGTTTCGCCAGCAGATTCTTGACCGGAAGATAGGCCAATGCGGCAGATGCCAGCACCGCGCCGCCAATCAGCTTCCATTTATGCTTTTTGGCGCCCTCAGCCGTCGCACTCGCCGCTGATTTCGCCTTTACCGTAACATGCTCCGCTGCCTCTTTGGTGAGGTTGAGCGGTGCAAAGCGCTCGCGCGCCGCGTCGGTTGCTGCGCGCAGCTGCGCTTCGCTCTCGTCCCGATCGGCCTTTAGCTGTAACAGGTCTTTGCGAGAGAGTTTCTCAGCCATTGTCGTCCTTTACCGCTTCCGCCACTTTGCGACCGGTAATTCCGCCTGTCTCGGCGATCATGGCCTTGGTGCTGTTCAGCTGTGACTTGGCAAAGCGCAGCGCCAATAGGCCCAGCACAGTCCAGGTCAGCGGCACGGTGAGCAGCGCGATCAGCGGCCCGAAATAGTGCGCGACGGTCATAAAGATGCCGAGCAGCAAGGTGATATAGGCGCACAAAAGCGTGAACAGGCCAACCCCAACCCCAATGGCCCCCAGCTTGGCCGCGCGCACGGTATAGTTGATGCGACCCTTCTGAAAGCCGAGCTCTGCCTGAAACCATGTCTGCCCATCGGCATAGAGTCCTTTGAGCTGATCAACCATGGCCGGTTTATCCGCAGTCTGGTCCCTGGTCGGCGCGTCCTCTGTGTTGACGTCAGCATTCTCCCCCGGCACCGTATTATCATGGGCAGCGTCATGGGTATCCTGATGATGTGTGTCATCAGGCGCAGTGTCCTGCGGTGTCTGGGGAGAGCTGGACATCAAGTATCAGTTATCGTTGTTGCTCGCGGATTTGAACAGTCGGGCGACAACAAAGCCAGCGGCCGCGGCAATGCCGACCGCCAGAGCCGGGCTCTTGCGAACAAATTCCCGGGTTTCATCGGCCAGTTCGCCAAGATCGCTTTCATCAACCTTCTTGGCCGCGCTGGTGACATTGTCAGAGGCGGTGCGGGCCATATCGCCAAAGCGGCTGCCCAGGCGCTCGTCAATCGCACCGGCGCTGTCACCGATCAGACCACCAAGATTAGCGATGGCCTCGCTGATACGTCCCTTCGCATCATTGGCAAGCTCCGCTGCCTTGGCTTTGGTGTCCTCGGCAAAATTATTCTCATTTGCTGCCGCCTTGGTCGCGACCAGAGCCGTGCTCTTCTTGGCCGCTGGTTTCTTGGCGGTTGTCGCGGTTTTTTTGCTTGCGGTTGTCTTGCGGGTGGTGGTCTTTTTCTTCGCCGCCGCGCTGGTTTTGCGCGCAGTGGTTTTCGGCTTTGCGGCGCCAGTGCCGCTCTTGGTGTCTTCGCTCACTGAATGTGGTCCTTCCATGACTATGTGCATCAAGCGGAAAACCGCCCGCACTCGCGCTTGCCCTTGCTGGCTTATAGCATGAAATCAATCCTTTTCTTGTCAATAATGTTTATCCCGCTGGGTATAGGAATGCTGGGGAGCATTGTGTGCTTGCAATCCGAGCGCCGATGGTGAACAGGCTGCGGCAATATGCACCGTTCAGGAGGACATCATGACCGCGATTATTGATATTCATGCCCGTGAAATTCTCGACAGCCGGGGCAACCCGACGGTTGAGGTTGATGTTCTGTTGGATGACGGCAGCTTTGGCCGGGCAGCGGTGCCTTCGGGTGCATCGACCGGGGCCTATGAGGCGGTGGAACTGCGCGATGGCGACAAGGATCGCTATGGCGGCAAAGGCGTGATGAAAGCCGTTGATGCGGTTAATGGCGAGATATTTGAGGCGCTGGTCGGACTGGATGCCGAGGATCAGCGCGATATTGACGGCGCGATGATTGCGCTCGATGGCACAGACAATAAGGCCCGGCTCGGGGCGAATGCCATTCTAGGCGTGTCGCTGGCGACAGCGCGCGCTGCGGCCGATGCGCGGGGCTTGCCGCTCTACAGCTATATTGGCGGCGTTAGCGCGCATATCCTGCCGGTGCCGATGATGAATATCATCAATGGCGGCGAACATGCTGATAATCCTATCGATATTCAGGAATTTATGATTATGCCGGTAGGTGCGGAGACGCTGGCCGAGGGCGTACGCTGGGGTGCGGAAGTCTTTCATGCGCTCAAAAAGAAGCTGCATGGCGATGGTCTGGCAACGGGCGTCGGCGATGAAGGCGGTTTTGCACCCGATATTGCTTCGACCCGCGCGGCACTCGACTATATTGCAGCGGCTGTAGGTGAGGCAGGATTCACTCTTGGCAAGGATATCGTCCTTGCGCTTGACTGCGCCGCGACTGAGTTTTTTAGCGATGGCAAATACAAGCTCTCGGGTGAGAATGCCGAGCTGAGTTCCGAGGAGATGGCTCAATATCTCGCCAAGCTGTGCGCTGACTATCCGATCCGCTCGATTGAAGATGGCATGGCTGAAGATGACTGGCAGGGCTGGGCGGCGCTGACGCAAGCCGTGGGTGATAGCGTGCAACTGGTCGGTGATGATCTGTTTGTCACCAATACCGAACGCCTTGCGCGCGGTATCAAGGATGGTGTCGCCAATAGTCTTTTGGTCAAGGTCAACCAGATCGGCACCTTGTCAGAAACACTCGACGCTGTGCGCATGGCGCATGGTGCGCGTTATACGGCGGTTATGTCGCACCGCTCGGGAGAAACCGAGGACTCGACCATCGCCGATCTGGCAGTCGCCACCAATTGCGGCCAGATCAAAACCGGCAGCCTGGCGCGTTCGGATCGTCTTGCGAAATATAACCAGCTGATCCGCATCGAAGAAGAGCTGGACGACAGCGCCCACTATCCGGGTGCGGCTATATTTGGCGGCTAAATTCGCAATACATGGCCTGAAATACTCTGTCTGACGTATTTCGGGCCTTATTCTCCAATTGGTGCTTGCAACGCGGAATCTTTTGTGATTCAACAGATTGCGATGGTTAAGCAACAAACTCCTGCAGCTAAAGTGCGCTCCAAATTGGGGTCCGGTCTGGCGCTTTTGTGTCTGCTGGCCATTAGCGCCTATGCTGTGCTGGGGCCTACCGGCGTGCTGGCATGGGGCGACTATCAGCAGCGATTGCAGGAGCGCAAAGCCGAACTTGCCGCCTTGACCGAGAAAGAGGCTGCTCTGGAAAACCGCATCAATCTGCTGCAACCGGGCAAAGCCGACCCTGATCTGGCCGGTGAACTGATCCGCAAAGAGCTGAATGTCGTCCATCCCGACGAAATTGTTGTTCCTCTGAACTAAGCCCTTGGCAGCGCGTTGCCCGCGCTTTTCTTGTATACATATTCAAAGACGGTGAATGCGCTGGATAAGCCATTGCGCTATCGGGGATATATCGCATATAGCTCCGTCATCCCTCCCCGGAACAAGGACTTTGCCATGGCGCAAAAACCATCTGCAAAAGCTGATACCAAAGCCAAGCCGAAAAAGCTGGTGCGCTATAAAGCGAGCAAGGATGAACTGCTCGAATTCTATCGCCAGATGCTGCTTATCCGGCGGTTTGAGGAGAAGGCGGGTCAGCTATATGGTCTCGGTCTGATCGGTGGTTTTTGCCATCTCTATATCGGTCAGGAAGCAGTTGCGGTTGGTTTGCAATCGGCGATGAATGAAGGTGAAGACAGCGTCATCACCGGCTATCGCGACCATGGTCATATGCTCGCCTATGGCATTGATCCAAAAGTGATTATGGCCGAACTCACCGGACGCGCTGCGGGTATCTCCGAAGGCAAGGGCGGTTCGATGCACATGTTCAGCGTTGAGCAGAAATTCTATGGTGGGCATGGCATTGTCGGCGCGCAGGTATCGCTCGGGACCGGCCTCGGCTTTGCCCATAAATATCGCGATGATGGCGGCGTTTGCCTCACCTATTTCGGTGATGGTGCAGCCAATCAGGGCCAGGTCTATGAGAGCTTCAACATGGCCGAGCTGTGGAAGCTTCCGGTGATTTTCGCGATTGAAAATAACCAATACGCGATGGGTACCAGCGTCAACCGCTCTTCGGCCGAGGATCAGCTGTATCGCCGTGGCGAGAGCTTCCGTATCCCGGGCGTGCAGGTCGATGGCATGGACGTGCTGCAAGTGCGCGGTGCGGCGGAAATGGCGCTTGACTATGTGCGCGGCGGCAATGGCCCGATCTTGCTGGAACTGAAAACCTATCGCTATCGCGGTCACTCCATGTCTGACCCGGCCAAATATCGCAGCCGTGACGAAGTCCAGTCAGTGCGCGAAAAGTCTGACCCGATTGAGGCGGCCAAGGCGGAGCTGATCAAGAAGAAGGTCAAGGAAGAAGACCTGAAAGCGATCGACAAGGAAATTCGCAAGATCGTCGCGGAAGCTGCTGATTTTGCAGAAACTTCGCCCGAGCCGGAGCCGAATGAGCTCTATACTGACGTGCTGGTGGAGCAATATTGATGGCTATTGATCTGAAAATGCCCGCGCTTTCGCCCACCATGGAAGAAGGCACACTTGCCAAATGGCTGGTCAAGGTTGGTGATACGGTTGAGTCCGGCGATATTCTCGCCGAGATTGAGACCGACAAAGCGACGATGGAATTTGAGTCGATCGACGAGGGCGAGATTGTCGAGATATTGGTCGCAGAAGGCACAGAGAATGTCGCCGTCGGCACCGTGATTGCGCGCATGGCAGGTGAGGGCGAGGAAGCTGCGCCTGCCGCTGCAGCGCCTGAACCGGCACCTGCTCCCGCGCCAGCAGCCAGCGCCGCGCCTGCACCAGCATCTGTGGCTCCTGCAACCATTGAGCGTGCCAGCGATCCTGCAGTGCCGGAAGGTACCAACATGGTCCCGATCACCGTCCGCGAAGCATTGCGTGACGCCATGGCCGAGGAAATGCGCAGCGATGACCGTGTTTTCGTCATGGGCGAGGAAGTTGCCGAGTATCAGGGTGCTTACAAGGTTACCCAGGGCTTGCTGGAAGAATTTGGCGACCGCCGGGTGATCGATACACCAATTACCGAATATGGCTTTGCCGGCGTTGGTACCGGCGCGTCCATGGGCGGATTGCGTCCGATTGTCGAGTTTATGACCTTCAACTTCGCCATGCAGGCGATTGACCATATCATCAACTCTGCGGCCAAGACCAACTATATGTCTGGCGGGCAGATGCGTTGCCCGGTGGTGTTTCGCGGCCCCAATGGCGCAGCAAGCCGCGTTGCCGCGCAGCATAGCCAGAACTTCGGCCCCTGGTATGCCAGCGTCCCCGGCCTGATCGTGATCTCACCCTATGACGCCGCCGATGCCAAGGGCTTGCTCAAGGCGGCCATCCGCACCGAAGACCCGGTGGTTTTCCTGGAAAATGAACTGCTTTACGGCCGCAGCTTCGATATTCCCGAGATTGACGATTATGTGCTGCCCATCGGCAAAGCGCGCACCATGCGCGAGGGTGCTGACGTCACCATTGTCAGCTATTCCATCGGTGTCGGCATAGCGCTCGAAGCCGCCGATGCGCTGGCGGGGCAGGGCATTGATGCCGAAGTCATCGATTTGCGCACCCTGCGTCCGCTGGATAAACAGGCTGTGCTCGATAGCCTCGCCAAGACCAACCGCATGGTGGTGGTTGAAGAAGGCTGGCCCACCTGTTCCATCGCCAGCGAAATCGCCGCGATCGCCATGGAAGAAGGCTTTGACGACCTCGATGCGCCGGTATTACGCGTCACCAATGAAGATGTGCCGCTGCCCTATGCCGCCAATCTGGAAGAATTGGCGCTGGTCGATGCCGAGCGCGTAATCGCGGCGGTGCGCAAGGTTTGTTACGTCGACGGCTGAGCGCGGCTCTTATGACGCGGTAAAGCGGTTACAGTGCGGGTTCCGCGCACCATCATTTGCGACGCCTTCGGCTAGATTGCGATCATCGCGGATGGTGAAGGCGGCTTCGTGCTTGATCACCTGACCGGACACAAAACTGTCGCCAAAAAGGCCCGGATATTCATAGAATATCTCGACATACATCACAGCGCTGCCGCGCTCTGCCCGGATTTCCTCACCCGCAGGGCCCATGCCGACAAATGAGCTGTCATTGCGCTCGTTAATCCCCTGAGGGCCATAATCTGAACTGTAGTTTTTCGTTCCAATACAACGCTGCCAGCGGATTCTTTGCCAGCGACCGTTATTGGTGGTTTCCAGACTGGAAAGGATCACTCGACCATTTTCCAGCAAATCAATCTCATCCCCTTGCAAGCGCGCACCGGCAAAAACCGAGTTCACATCCGAGCGATAGATGGTTTTTGAGGACGAACCGGTAACGGTCTGGCCCATACGCGATGCATTATCGGCAAGGCTGAGCGCGGCCTGGCTGACATTCATACTGGTAATCGCGAGATAGGCCATCTCGGTACCGAACATGCCGAGCCCGAGAAAGATCGGGAGGCTGAAGGCAAATTCCGTTAGAGCAAGTCCGCTCTTGCTTTTGCCAAGGTGCTTGAACAGTCCTCGTAATGGGCGTTTGCGCAATGTTTCAGGTGAAGCGGTGGAGGTCATCAGCATGTCTCCCTGCTAACTTCAGGCGGAATATCCTGCTGGCCATAGGGCTGGTTTCGCAGCACCGATTCATGCACCATTTGGCCGGTTTGCGAGATACCCAACAGTCCATAAAGTGGAAATATCCGCGGATAGGTCATGGTTACGCGATACAGAACGATATCGCGCGGGCCGCCAATACCTGCTTCGCCAAGATCGGCATCCCAATTGCCATTGCCGTTCTCGTCGTCAAAGGTCTCACCAGGATCGCAGAAACCGTCGCTATTATCGTCGGTAACGATCACCTCAGGACGGGCAATATCGGCAAAGTCATAATAGCTGGTGCGTTCAAAGGTCAGTTGGGCGCTGTTGTTGATGTTTTGCATCTGGCTGGTCACTTCGGCATCAATGGCATTAACACTGCCCGGTGCAGTTTCCAGCGTTGAAGAGCGCGCTGCCTCAGCCACTGAACCTGCCAATGTGGCGCGCAGAAATACCGAATAGCCGATGTCAAAAGCGCCCATAAGCAACAACAGAAATGTTGGCGCAATAATCGCGAACTCAATGAGCGTGGCGCCTTTGCGGCACCCTTTTAGGCGATGCAGCAGAGAAAAACCGGGCATCATTCGGTAAGCCTCAATTCTGCAATCTGCTCGGCGATTATGGCGAAGGCAGTGTTCAATTCTGACGCATTATTTGCGACATAGGAACTGTTCGGGCTGGCGCAATCGGTCAACTCGGTCGTGAGTGCTGTGTTGAAAGCGACAACCCAAAGACGGATGCCCTTTGCCTTTATGGCGCGGCAGAGCTCGGTATATCGCGTTTCAATATTTGGCACTTGAGCACCATATTCGTCAGATTCTCCGTTTACGACCCCGGTTATGCGACCATCATGGCGCTCAATTCCATAGGAACTATAGGCGCTGGTGCTGGCCCCAAGATCACCGTCCGTCATCCACACAAGGTGTCGGCCGACAAAACCACCATTATTAGGGGCTTCCTGAACATTTGCACTGAAGATACCCGTTGTTGACGACAGTCTTGCTCCCCAAAGAAGGCCGATGTCGTGATATGTACCTCCATCGGGTATCAAGCTCTGATTGAAGGTCTGATAGTCTGCAAGATTTGCATATTGCGCTAGGGTTGCAGATCGTGCGGGACACGCGACCTGCGGTGTGCGCGTCTCGTCAACATCGGTCGTAGATTCTATACCGAAGAACCGGCGAACCGATATTTCCGGCCAATACGGTCTCCAACGGGTTGCGTCGTCAAAGGGCGCACCATCTATATCAAGGTCAAACAATCCTGATGGAGAAAACTGGCCACTGCCGATATCAAAGGAGATCGCACCGGTGCCAATCGTGTCACGCTCCTCGATACAGCCGGCCCAAGTATAGCTATTACTCGTCCGTTCAGTCGGGTCTTGTGTTGCTATGCCGGCCTTATAATTCGATACGTCAAATGTTACCTGCCGATAGACACGGCGCTCCTCATCCCAGATACAACCACCATAAGTGGCATCGTAACGGCCATAGACGCGATAGCCCGGCCAGGTTCCAAAATACCTATCGCAATCTGCCGTATAGGTCGGATTTTGGCTGCGAAAATACTCTATAGTTTCGAGTTCGGTTGACTGGTAGCTATGCTCATTAACAATATGGTCTGGTTGCAATAGATAGCCGGTGTTTACGGTTTGCGAATAGGGAACAAAAGCATAGCGCACCCTTGCTCCGCTATTTTCAGCAGCGTCATCGATGGTACTGTAAAAGCTGTCCATCGCGGTCCTTAGGGCCGCCAATCGGGAAGTTTGTGATAGCCCCTCAAAAGCAACTCCCTCTACAGGGACATATCCATTCGCAACAAAGTACCGATTGCATTGGTCCGTATTTGAGTTTTCCGGACACGCCATCGATCCCGTGTTATCGAGCACGAAGGTGATGTCCGAATTGGCGATTTCCAGCTGTGCGGTGCAGTTAACCGCCATATCCATGCCATCGATATTGAACATGCGCATAATCACCGTAGGCACGGTGACAGAGGCATTGCCGACAACGGTCGATCCACCAGCGGGATTGTCCGTGGTGAACGACGCGTTGGTCGATTCCATATAGTCATTGGGGAAATTGATATCGAAATAGTCTTCGGCAATGCCTTTTGCGGCGGTGGTGTATTCGCCATCGGCCATTGCCTTGCGGCCCGCCAATACGCCCGCATCACAGGCCTGTTGCAGGCGTGATTTCACCATATAGGCGCGGCTCATATCAACGCCGCTGCCTATCATCGCGGTAAGCGGCACCAGTCCTGCAGCGACCATGGCCAATGTGTTACCCGCAACGCTGCGGCGTAGGCGCATCAGCAAATCCACCAGAGCAAAGATTGCGAGTTTTTTGTTCATCATGCTCATACCCATCCGTTCACGCTGCATCTGGCCCTATGAGGCCCCATGCGCGCGATCATTCGGCGGAGTTATAGAGGGGAAGTGATGATCGGGTTTCTAAGGAACAGGGTTAAAATGACATTAAACTTGCTTTCCGCAGCGAGGCATCGGAATAGGCCGCGATGGATGATCCGCTACATCTGGCGCCATGGCAGCGACTGGCTCTGGCCTATGCGCCGGCATCGGTGCGCAAGGCTCAGGAAACCGTGCTTGCGATGGATGCCATTGGCGGCAAGATCTGTGACAGCACCAGCGAGATGTTGCTTGGTCAGATGCGTTATGCATGGTGGCGTGACGTCATCAATGGCACCTCCAAAGATCGCCGCACCGGTCATCCGCTGCTGCTGATGCTTAATGAACAGCCCGGCTTTCCAAAACTGATATTGGTGCCGATTATCGATGCCTGGGAAGGCTATATTGCCGATAGCGAGGGCGAAGAAGCGGGTGTCCATGCCGAACAGCGCGGGACCATGCTGGGCAGGGCATTGGCTGAGGTAAGCGAGATTGCACCATTTGCCGAATTAGAACAGCTAATGGGCTGTTATGCGTTATGGGATGATCTGCGCATGGGCCGCTATGATGATGCGGCTGCGGTGACAGCAAAGGAAGCGCTGATCAGCCAGATTACCCCGCTTGCCAAGGTAAAGCTGGAGCGCAAGCTGAGACTGGTTGCGATTATCCGCGACATGATTATCCGCGATGGCCTGTATGATGCTTGGGACAAACCCCTTATGCGCCCATCCATGGCGGTGCGGATTATCAGGCGCGGCCTGACAGGCTAGGCTTTGCCTGTTATATCCCTTTACCTCTCAATAGATGAGGTGACAGATGGGCAAATATCTGATCGGTGGCGTTGCGACCCTTATGCTGATGCTGGCCGGGTTTCTCTATATGCTGGGCAACGCACAGGAAGAGGTTGCCGTTCAGGCCGAGCCACCGCCGCAGGATATTGCACCACCCGATAGCGAACTCCCCGAAGCCGATGTTTCGGATCTGGTAGGGCCTGAGCCGCCTGAGGCAACCGAGCTAACCCGCGAGCAACGCCGCTTTGCCCGTTATGATCGCGATTCCAACCTGCGTATTACCCGCAATGAAATGCTGAGTAGCCGCAGCAAGGCGTTTCGCAAGCTGGATATTGATGGCAATAATCTACTGACATTCGAGGAATGGGCGGTGGCGACGGTCAACCGCTTTGAAGACGCGGATGCTGATGGTGATGCGGAACTGACACCGGAAGAGTTTGCGACGACCCGGCCCAAGCGGAAGAGCAAGAAAGAGCGCTGTCGGTGCTGAAGAATTGCTAACTCCGCGCAAGCGGAAGTCTTAGACTGTTTTTCACTTAGCTTGAAACACGTCATTGCGAGCGTAGCGAAGCAATCCAGGGCAACACGCACCTGCTCTGGGTTGCCGCGTCGCTTCGCTCCTCGCAATGACGATTCAATGTAAATGAATTCGACTCTAGAACATTTCGTTTCACGCAAAGATGCGAAGACGCAAAGTGATAATTCTTAGCGTCTTCGCGTCTTTGCGTGAGAATAAAAGCATTAGAAGAACGACCCTTCGACAAGCTCAGGGCGAACGATAGCGGGTGTCTATGCCGCTTGCGAAAAAGCACCCAACCAGCTTTGCAGATCCGCCCGCGCGCGCGCCGTATAGGCTTCTTTGCGCTCCTTCTTCTTCACCTTGCCTTCCAGCGGCGGGAACAGGCCGAAATTGACATTCATCGGCTGATAATCGCTGGCATCGGCATCGCCGGTGATATGTGAGAGCAGGGCGCCCAAGGCTGTTGTTTGAGGCGGGGCATCAAGCGGTGATCCACGCAATTCAGCCGCGGTCATGCGTGCCGCCATCAGGCCGACGGCAGCGCTTTCGACATAGCCTTCGCAGCCGGTAATCTGCCCGGCGAAGCGGATATGCGGTGCTTTTTTGAGCCTTAGCGAGCGATCAAGCAATGTCGGCGAATTGATAAATGTGTTGCGATGCAGTCCGCCCAATCGCGCAAATTCGGCATTTTCCAGCCCGGGAATGGTACGGAACAGCTCAACCTGCGCGCCATATTTGAGCTTGGTCTGAAAGCCGACCATATTCCACAACGTGCCGAGCCGGTTATCCTGCCGCAACTGCACCACGGCATAGGGCCAGCGCCCGGTACGCGGATCGTCCAGGCCGACCGGCTTCATCGGGCCATAGCGCAGCGTATCAACGCCGCGTGACGCCATGACTTCAATCGGCATACAGCCCTCAAAATAGGGGGTATCCTTTTCCCATTGTTTGAAATCGGTCTTTTCGCCGTCCATCAGGCCCTGATGGAAAGCGAGATACTGCTCCTTGTCCATCGGGCAGTTGATATAGTCCTTGCCGTCGCCATCGGCGCTGCCCTTGTCCCAGCGCGACTGTTTCCAGGCGATATCCATATCGATGCTGTGATGATGCACAATCGGCGCAATCGCGTCGAAAAAGGCGAGGGACTCTGATCCGGTGGCGGCACCAATGCTCTCGGCAAGCGATGCAGCGGTCAGTGGGCCGGTAGCGACAATCGTTGCGCCTTCGCTCGGTAGGCTGTCCACGCGCTCACGCACAATGATAATATTCGGGTGATTTGTCAGCCGTTTGCTGACTTCATCAGAGAAGATATCACGGTCTACAGCGAGCGCCGACCCCGCGGGAACCTTGGCGAGTTCTGCGGCCGCCATGATGATAGAATCCAAGGCACGCATTTCCGCATGCAGCAGGCCCACCGCATTGCGTTCGGCATCGTCCGAGCGGAAGCTGTTGGAACAGACAAGTTCGGCAAGACCATCGGTCTGATGCGCCGGGGTCATATCCCCTGATCCTCGCATTTCCGACAGGCGGACTTTCAGCCCGGCCTGTGCGAGTTGCCAGGCGGCTTCAGAGCCGGCAAGGCCACCGCCGATAATATGAACGTCGTGCGATTGTGTGTCTGTCATGCCCGAGCCTATGCCAATTTCGCGGCTAAACGGCAATGGCACAATTTGGCGGATATGGCGTAACGGCAGTATGGACAGGTCCGTCCCATCACCGTTAAGGCTGAGCCTGTGGAAGCCTGTCTCTCAAATTGAGAAGCGCCCTTCGACAGGCTCAGGGCTAAAGGTTTAGGGGAGGCAACATCCATGAAACAGGCTTTGGTTGAAGACAGGCCCTTTCTGATCCTCAGCCTGGTTTTTGCCATTGGTTTTCCCTTTCTGCGCGACGGGGCGCTGCCCGAAAGCCTGTTGATGGTGTGGAAAGCGGGTGCGGTGGCGATGCTCGCGCTCTATGCATTGCGGCGGCTGAAAAGCCTCGACGGTTGGCTGTTATGCGGCGCACTGGCGCTATCCGCGCTCGGCGATGCGCTGATCATCCTTGATCTGACGACCGGGGCAATTGCGTTTCTGGCATCGCATATCGTGGCGATAGCACTGTATGCGCGTAATCGGCGCGAACAGGTTGCGCCCAGTCAACGGCTTCTGGGCATATTGCTGGTCATCATCGTGCCGTTGCTGTCCCACCTGGTGTCTTTTGGCGAAGCAGGATGGGGGCTTATTCTTTACGGCTTGGGCCTCGGCCTGATGGCAGGCATGGCCTGGGCAAGTCGCTTCCCGCGCTATCGGGTCGGGATTGGTGCGGTGCTGTTTGTTGTTTCCGATCTTTGTATCTTTGCAGGAATGGGGATCAGTAAAGATGGCTGGCTAGTCAATCAGGCTGTCTGGCCGCTTTATTATGCGGGCCAGTTGATGATTGCCATGGGCGTGGTGCGGTTTCTGCGTGTGCGGCCTTATTTGAGTGCTTAGCACACTGAATTTCTCGCAAAGAACGCGAAGATTTTCAAGAGGTTATCGCTCCATGGTAGCTCTTTGCGCCTTTGCGTCTTTGCGTGATCAATAGTCTCCCTCCCCTCTAGGGGAGGGATTAAGGGAGGGGGATGTCCCCAAGCGCGTCGCTTGAACTTGCAATCACCTCTCCGCTACAGGGAAGAGCGCTAGAAACCTCTAATGCCTTGTTTCGCCTGTCTCTTCACCCGACTCTTCCCCATCCTCAGGCTCTTCGGTCTCGTCAATCAGCGCCGCGCTGACGACATGCTCGTCATCAGCCACATTGAAAATCCGCACCCCGGCTGAACCACGGCCGATAATCCGGTAGCCACGATCATCATCTTCACCCAGCAGATGCCTGAGATCAATCGCAATACGGATCAGCTTGGCCTGATCGGTAACCAGCATAAGCTGATCGCCATGTTTCACCGGGAAGCTGGCCACGACAGCGCCATTGCGCGCGATATTGTCGATATTGACCACGCCCATCCCGCCGCGTTTGATGGTGCGATATTCATAGGCGGAGGAAATCTTGCCATAGCCATTGGCGCAGATGGTGAGGATAAACTCTTCCTTCTCTGCCATTTCCGCCATGCGTTCGGCGGACAGCTCCGGTGCGTTCTCATTATCCTTCCATGGTGCGGCTTTGAGATAGGCTTCGCGCTCCTCGGCGGTGGTGCCGGTGGTGTTCAGGATCGCCAGCGAGACGACCTCTATGTCGCCCTTTGGTCCCATGCCTTGCACGCCAATGCCGGTGCGGCTCTTGGTTTCGCGGGCATCAGTCGCGGCAAAGCGCACCGCCTTGCCGGTGCTGCTGGCGAGGAAGACCTCCTGCGTCTCGTTAAGCAACTGCACGCCGATCAACCGGTCACCACTATCCTCAACAAAGCCCATGGCGTATTTGCCGTTGGACGGGATATTGGTGAAGGAATCCATAGAGTTACGCCGCACCATGCCCTGTTCGGTGGCGAAGATTATGTTGAGATTTTCCCACTCGCCCTCATCCTCAGGCAGAGGCAGGACATTGGTGATGGTCTCATCTTCTTGCAGCGGCAGCATATTCAGCATAGGCCGCCCCTTGGTCTGCGGTCCGCCTTCGGGCAGTTTCCAGACTTTGAGGCGGTAGACGCGGCCATGATTGGAGAAGAACAGCACCGGATTATGCGTCGAGGTGACAAACATCTCGACCACCGCATCCTCATCCTTGGTCGCCATGCCCGCGCGGCCCTTGCCGCCACGGCCCTGAGCGCGGAAAGTTGCCAGCGGGGTGCGCTTGATATAGCCGCCATGGGTGACGGTGACGACCATATCCTCGCGCTCCATCAGGTCTTCATCTTCGAGACCATCCCATGCGGGGGCAATCTCGCTGACACGCGGTGTGGCGAATTCTGCGTGGATTTGCTCGAATTCTTCGCGCATCACGCCATAGAGCACAGCACGATCAGTCAGAATCTCAAGATAGCCCTCAATATCCGTCGCCAGCCCTTTGAGTTCATTGCCAATTTCATCGCGGCCAAGCGCGGTCAGGCGGTGCAGACGCAGATCAAGAATGGCTTTGACCTGTGCTTCGCTCAGTTGATAGCTGTCGCCGGAAACATCATCCTCTAACGCTTCGACCAGACGGATATAGGGCGCGATTTCGCCCATCGGCCATTCGCGCGCCAGCAGCTTCTCGCGCGCTTCAACAGGGCTGGCAGAGCCACGGATGATTTGCACCACCTCGTCAAGATTGGTGACCGCGACCACCAGGCCAAGCAATAGATGCGCTCGCTCGCGCGCCTTGGCGAGCTCGAACTTGGTGCGGCGGGTGATGACCTCTTCGCGGAAGCGGACAAAGGCCTCGATAATATCGCGCAGATTGAGGATTTCCGGGCGACCGCCGCGAATGGCAAGCATATTCGCCGGGAACCCGGACTGAGCAGGGGTGTGGCGCCAGAGTTGGTTGAGCACCACCTCCTCGGTGGCATCGCGTTTCAGATCAATCACCACACGCACGCCATCGCGGCTTGATTCATCGCGAATATCGGAAACGCCCTCAATCCGGCCATCCTTGGCGGCTTCGGCGATCTTCTCGACCAGTCCGGCCTTGCCGACCTGATAGGGGATAGAGGTCAGGACGATGGCGCGTTTGTCGCCGCGGCCTTCCTCAATCTTATGCCGTGCCCGTGTCAGGATCGAACCGCGCCCGGTCTGATAGGCAGCGCGCGCGCCAGCTTGGCCCAGGATCAGCGGTGCCGTCGGGAAATCCGGCCCCGGAATAATCTCGATCAATTCCTCAATCGTAATCCCCGGATTATCGATATAGGCGAGGCAGGCTGTGACCACTTCGCCGAGATTATGCGGCGGGATATTGGTCGCCATGCCCACCGCGATGCCGCCCGCGCCATTGACCAGCAAATTGGGGAAACGCGCCGGTAGTACCTGTGGCTCCTGCATCGAGCCGTCATAATTGGGCGCAAAATCGACCGTATCCTTATCGAGATCATCGAGCAGTGTATTGGCGACCTTGGCCAGCCTTGCCTCAGTATAACGCATGCTCGCCGGCTTATCAGGGTCCATCGAGCCGAAATTGCCCTGACCGTCGATGAGCGGCACACGCATCGACCAGTCCTGCGTCATCCGCGCCAGCGCTTCATAAATCGCGGCATCGCCATGCGGGTGATAATTACCCATGACATCACCGACGATTTTCGCTGATTTGCGATAGGGTCGCCCGGCGACAAATCCACCTTCTTTTGAGGCGAAGAGAATGCGGCGATGTACCGGCTTCAGACCATCGCGCACATCGGGCAGCGCGCGGCTGACAATCACCGACATGGCATAGTCGAGATAGCTCGATTTCATCTCATCAACGATATCGATCGGGGCGATGTCGTCGGGGCCGTTTTCCGGGTTGGAACCTGTGTCTATCTCACTCACGTTAAACTACTCACAAATATGATATTTTATTACTTTTTCGCATCTTGCGACCTGATTGTCAGACTTAGAGGAAACGGGCTGTTTTGACCAGCAATTGCGACCTGTGACCCAAGGTTATCGACAGCTAATTATGCCCATTTTGGGCGGGCTCATCTTGCTGCCCTCAAGGCGTAATTTCCTGCCCGTCCCAGGCAAAAAGCTTGCCGGTATCAACCGGCCGCAATTCGTCCAGCACATCAAGCAATTGCATGGCGGCGCGCTCCGGGCTGAACAGCTTGCCCGGCTGCACATTGCCCTGAAATGGCGTGCTGAGCGCCGTATCGACGGTGCCCGGATGCAAAGCGACCGCGATTGACCGCTCGTTCCGCCGTGACCATTCTATCGCGATATTACGGATCAGCATATTGAGCGCAGCCTTGGACGCACGATAGCCATGCCATCCGCCAAGACGGTTATCCGAGATGCTGCCAACTCGGGCACTGATGGCGGCGAAAACGCAGCGTTCCTTGCGCGGCATTAGCGGCAGAAAATGCTTGGCGACAAGGGCAGGGCCGATGGCATTGACCGCATAGTTTTGCATAAGCCAATCGGCATCCAGATCACGCAGGGCCTTTTCCGGTTGCTTTCCACCATCATGCAGCAAGCCAGATGCACAGATAATCAGCGTTACAGGCATCTCTAAGGCCTCGATCCGTTTTGCAGCCGCTTCTATACTGGCTTCGTCCTGCAGGTCGATATGGGCATCACCATGTGCGCTGCGGGCAAGGCGGTGGACAGTTGCAAAAGCGCCTTCATCATCAAGCGCATCGGCCAAAGCACCACCAATCCCGCCATTTGCACCGATAATGACTGCCGCCTGACGGCTTGACGTCATGAGCGGATGAACCGCAGATTTGTGTCGTTGCTGCTCTCCGGGTCAAAGCGATAACCATCCCAGTCAAAATCCTTGAGCGCTTCGGGATCGGTCAAGCGGTTCTCACAGATATAGCGCGCCATAGTGCCACGGGCGCGTTTAGCGGCGAAGCTTATAAAGCGCGGACCATCGGGGCCATCCTGACGGAAATCGATGTTGATGATTGGTAGGGTAAGCGCCTTTTGTCCGGCCTCCACGGCTGCGAAATATTCCTGGCTGGCAAGATTGATAATCGCTTTTGCTTCAATCGCTTCTGCATCTTTGGCAATCATCGGCGCGATATCATCTTGCCAATAATCGACCAGCTTTTTGCGTCGCGGCGCCCATCTTGTGCCCATTTCCAGCCGATGCGGGCGGATCTGATCCAATGGCCGCAATAAGCCATAAAGCCCTGACAATATGCGTAAATGATCCTGCGCAAAATCTATCGTCGCCTCATCCATCGTCTTGGCTTCCAGCCCGGTATAGACATCGCCATTATAGGCGAACAGCGCCTGCTTTTCCGGCTGCGCGAAAAAGTCCTTATAGCGACCATGGTTGAGCGCAATCAGGCTGTCCGACACCGGCATAATGCTCTTGAGCTTGGGCTTGCTGAACCGCGATAGCGCATTGGCCAGCTTCTCGGTTTTTTCGGCGAAGCGTGGCTGTGTAGCCTCGGCACCGTTCACGGGCGTATCAAAGTCAAGCGATTTTGCGGGAGATATGAGAATGATCATACAGCTTATGTAGGAAAGCCTTGTGGCTTAGACCAGAGGAGAAGTGCGGTATATCAACATATTTGACGCTGCTCGCTGGCAATACGCCAGCGCTATGCATCCGGTCGCCAAATCTCTCTTGACCCGGCCAAGCGCATTGCACATGAATGGCGCAATAACGAAGATGTTCAATGCAGGTTCAGCGGATGAAAGGTACAGACAAATTCGATCCTTAACAGTCGCGACGATGCGGATTGCCCGGTCATTGCGATATTCCATTCATCCTAAACAATAATAAGAGACGTTTTCAGGAGGACTTAATGCGCTCACAATCCCTTTTTTCGCTGTCCATGGCGGCATTGCTAGCTGGAGCGACCACCTTGTCGCTCGCCCTGCCGGTGGACGGCGCATCTGCGCAACGGAGCAAGAAAGACAAAAAGAAGAAAAAGTCCGAACGGCCTGATGTCAGCAGCGACTTTGTTGAGCCTTTCAATAAGGCGAATGATGCGATTGATGCCCAGGACATAGCAACAGCCGAAGCACAATTGGCGATTGCAGGGCCTCTTGCGGATACACCAGATGAGAATTTTTTCCTGGGCAACGCCACGGTTCGCCTTGGCGGCCTAAAAAATGACCGTGTCATGCAACGCAAAGGCATATTGCTAATGCTGGACAGCGGCAAAGCGCCGCCAGAAAATATAGGCCGTTTTAGCTATTTGGCCGGGGTTTTTGCGTATGAGAATGAAGAATACCCCGAAGCGGAACAGCGCTTCAAAACCGCGATCGATTCTGGATTCTCGCAGGACAATATCGAGCGTCTATATGTTGATACTATTTTCCGTCAGAACAGGACGGCAGAAGGCTTGCAGACCCTAAAGGCAACGGTCGAGCGCATTAAAGCAAGCGGTGCCCAGGTTGATGAGGGTTTTTATCGGTCTGGAGTTCGTAACTCAGCCAATGCTGGCCTGATGCAGGAAACCAATTACTGGTCGCAGCAATGGGTGGCAAACTATCCGTCTGCAACCAGCTGGCGTGATGCGCTTACGCTTTTCCGTCAAAATGCGAGCTTCCCAAACGCTGTCAATATTGACCTGATGCGTCTGATGCGGGTGAGCGAAGCGATGGTTAGTGAGCAGGATTATGCCGAGTATATAGAAAACGCTGACCCACGCGCTTTGCCGGGCGAGGTGGCTTCCGTGATTGAGGAAGGCATTGCAAAGGGCCAGCTTGAAGCTGGAAATGCGTTCTTCAATGAGAGTTTGTCGATGGCGAAACAGCGGATTCCGGATGACCGCGGTTCGCTGGGGTCAGGTGAAAGTGCGGCGCGTAGCTCAAGCAATCCGATGGTCGCCCTGGGCACCGCGGATGCCTATCTGGGCTATGGTGAATATGCCAAAGCGGCTGAGCTTTATGCAGTTGCGCTTGGCAAACCGGGCGTTGACGCCAATCTGGCGAACACCCGCTTAGCAATTGCCCAAGCCATGGGCGGTGACTATGCCTCTGCGCGCAGTTCCTTTGCTAAAGTGACTGGTCCGCGCCAGCCTCTGGCGGAATTTTGGACAATCTGGCTGGATCAGCAGTCTGCCACCGGCGGTTAAGACGATTATCGGCAATGGTCGGCGAGGGATCGCGATCCTTCACCGGCCATTACTGATTTATCATTTCGCGCACATCGAACGCCTAGCAAAAGGCTGCTAACTTAGCGCTCCAAAGGTACACCCGGCTGGTTCTTCGCCGTCCTGATGGTCAGCGATGTCTTGACGCTCGCGACATTGGGAGCTGGGGTCAATCGCGAAGTCAGAAACTCCTGAAACGTCTGTAGATCATGCGACACGATCTTCAGGATGAAGTCGATTTCGCCATTCAACATATGGCATTCGCGCACTTCGGGAAGCTCCATGATATGGTCTTCAAATTCCTTTAAGGCGCTTTCTGCCTGACTTTTCAGGCTGACCATTGCAAATACCGTGATAGCAAAGCCCAATGCAGCGGGATTGATATCCGCATGATAGCCATTGATGATATCTGCTTCTTCCAATGCGCGCACCCGGCGCAGACAGGGCGGCGCGGTCAGGCCAACTCGCTCTGCCAGTTCGACATTGGTTATGCGGCCATTGGCTTGCAGTTCGCCAAGCAACTTACGATCAATTTCGTCAAGATTCGCCAAAGTCATGGCTCCGTCTCCCGTAATATCCGGTTATGATTGGTACCTTAGCGATAATTATATTATTTTCCAGCGCAATTGTCCCACTTTGCGACAATATTAATTGATATGTTTAATTTTTTATGACCGCGGCTAATATGGTGCGGTCTTTTATGTGTTCGTGGATAAGGCTGGATAGTGCCGCATAGTCCCTATTATGATGATCGTTTGGCGACGGCGATTTCCGGTGCATTACCCGATGCCGCGCTGGCCGCGGTTCAGTATCGCCAGATCATTGACCTTTTGGCTGACGCAACACCGGCCATTAGCGAAGATCAAGCCGCAACAATGCGCCATGGCAATCAGGGCCGCTATTATTCACAAGTGGATTTTGCCGCTGCGCTTGTCCGCCTTAATGCATTGGGTCAGAAAATCCCGTTGGAAAAACAGGCCGATGCCTTGAGAGAGAGTCGCCGTTTTTTCCGGTCACCTCCCTTGATACGGTATTTGTTGGAGCAGGCGAAGCCCGTGCGCGATGCAGCCCTAGTCAAAGCGCGTTTGCCGGCGGAACAATGGCTTGAGATTATTAAAACCCTGTCACCGGAGCAGCGCGCTGAGCTGATGCACAGGGTTGGCATAGTGCAGACGCCCGAACAGCGGGACAATACCGCGCCCGCGTCGACGATTGCTGGAAATGAAGATGCTGACAGCACGGCCGCTATCGGTGCCAGCGCTGCCGACGAGCCAGATGATGATCAGCAACAGGCGGATAATGGCCCACAAACTGATCAATCAGCGACCGACATCGGCGATCTTGTTGACCGCATAGCCGACTTCACAGCCCGCCGTGACGCGAGCTATGCACCGCATTTGCCGCTGGAAGGGTTCACCGAAAATGACATGACCGGCATATCGGAAATCTGCTTTGTCAGTGACAAGGGCGGATATCTGGTGTCGGTCGATCCCGATTGTGACGGCATGGCCGACGGGCTTCCTGTCTTTGTAAGGGCTATGGCGGGCAGTTGTGGCTGCGATGCCAACACGGCGCGACTGGCGGGACAGTTTAGGCCAATAGTGGATGGTCGCTATGTCCATCGTGGCAGTGCGGCCCTGGCTGGCGAATGGCGCGTTGACGCTTGGCCACGCTTCGCATCGGGCTATGATGGTCAGTTTATCGGCTATTGCGGTGTTTTGACGCGACTGGTCGAAGCACAAGACGCTGAACCGGAGGCATTGGATCATGCCAGAACTCTGTCTCATGAGGATTATCGGCAATTGGTACATGAACTAAGAACACCCGCCGGCGCATTGAAGGGCTTTGCCGAGATACTCCAGACGCAGCTCTTTGGGCCGGTCGCGTCACCCTATCGGGATATGGCACATGCCATTATTGCAGATACCGATATCGTGCTGGCGCAACTTGCCGAGTTGCCGCTGGGTAAGCGCGAAGACGCATAAATCCTAACCGCCCGATATCCGGATTATAAACAGATAGTAAGCAGCACCGCTTGCCACTCTAAGGGGCGAGGGGATAGGGAAGGTCTATTCTGGACGAATAAACAGGAAAAGCCCGCCGCGCATGCCAACCCGTTCGATTTTACAATCCGGGAATAGTGTCGACTATGTCGACTGGGGCGCGCAATTTGGTCAGCGCTTCATCATTACTGTCGATACCGAAGAGGATTTCGACTGGAATCAGCCGTTCAGCGATACTGAATTTGGTCTGGAAAGCGCAGCCCTGCTCGACCGGTTCCAGCTCTTTTGCAAAAATCAGTCTGTCACGCCAATCTATCTAGTAGATTATCCCATCATTACCCATGCCCCGGCTGCTGAGCGCCTGAAATCAGCGGTCGATGCGGGTGAAGCGCATGTTGGCATGCAACTGCATCCATGGGTCAATCCGCCGCAGCAAGAGGAGCTGAACGAGCGGAACAGTTTTGCCGGCAACCTTCCGCGCGAATTGGAACGGGCCAAGATACTGACTCTTACGGAAGAGATTGAAAAAACCATCGGGGTCGCGCCGATTATTTACCGGGCAGGGCGCTATGGCGCAGGGCCGCATACAGCAGAATTGCTAACAGAAGCGGGGATAGTATTTGATAGTTCAGTACGTTCTGGCTTCGATTATAGCGCCAAAGGTGGGCCGGATTATGCACACCACCCGCTGCGCCCCTATTGGTTGGATCGAGACGCGCCTTTGATGGAGTTGCCGCTAACCACTACTTTTTGGGGGCTTTTGCGACGACAAGCGCAGATGCTATATCCCAAACTGCGCAACGCGCCATTGGCTCGTTCTCTGCTTTCGCGCACCGGTTTTTTGGAGCGTATTGCATTGACGCCGGAAGGCATTGGCGCGGAAGAAGCTATTCGCGCCATCGATATTGCGACGGATGATGGTTTACCGCTGCTCAATTTCTCCTTTCACTCACCCTCGTTACAGCCTGGACACACGCCCTATGTCCGCTCTGAGGCGCATGTGGACAGGCTGTATGACTGGTGGCGGAGTGTTCTTGCCTATTGCGCGCAACGCAATGTTCGACCCGCCTCCCTTGACGACTTGAGTGAAGCGGCAAAATTGTCGCTGTAATCAGCGATCAGACGAGCATTTTTGGATTCAACGCGTTTGGCGCTTGCAATAGGCCGGGGCTTTCGGCTATCGGCACGCTCTCGGATGGGCCTGTAGCTCAGTTGGTTAGAGCTGGCCGCTCATAACGGCTAGGTCGGGGGTTCGAGTCCCTCCGGGCCCACCAGCCTTCGCTAAAGCTAAGGCTGGCAGGCCAGCCGGAGATTTTGCGAAGGCTGTCCGCCGAAGCCAAAGGCGTAGGAGGACGCAATCATCCGCAAAGCCGGTTGATAAAAAAGCATTGCTTTCCCCGTGCGATTGGCTAGGGGCAGCAACAGAAAGTGTCGGGGAGTGGCGCAGCCTGGTAGCGCACCTGTTTTGGGTACAGGGGGTCGCAAGTTCGAATCTTGTCTCCCCGACCACTTTCAGAAATAATCGAAAATAGTGTCTGCTTCTGCTTATTCTGCGGCGGAGGCTTGTTCCGGTTCCGCATTGGTCGCATTCTCCGGCTGCATTGACTCAATTTCTATCTGCATCGCCTTATCGGCAGCTTCTTCGAGGCTTTGCGCCTGCTTCTCGGTGCGTGCTTCTATGGAAGCGGTGGAACCATCATCGGTGATGGTCTCTTCACCTTCACTACAGGCACCTAAAGACAATAGTATAAGCACTGAGATGGTTGAGACGCTTGGCTTCATCCTTCCGGCTCCACAGGACGCGCGGCGATATCGGCGTCGCTATTGGCAATAATCGACAGCACCGTGGCCCAAGCAGCCACATTTTGCTGCATCGCCTTGGGATCGATCTTGTCGAGCGTATCGTCAGGCGTGTGATGCAGGTCGAAATAGTCGGTGCCGTCCTGTTGCAGGTCGATGGCGTTGACACCGAGGCGCACAAGCGGGCCATTATCCGGTCCACCACTGGCCATAATCTCTGACTTTCCTATGCCCAGTGGTGCCAGGGCATTTGCAATCTCGGTTTTCAATGCGTCATTGCCTTCGGGCAGTTTAAACTCAACGCGCCAGATGCGCCCGGCGCCAAAGTCGGATTCCATTGCAATGGCATGACCTGCTGCGCCATGCTTCTCCGCATAGGCACGACCACCATAAATGCCGACTTCTTCCGAGCCGAACCAGATAAGCCGGATGGTGCGCTTTGGCTGCCCCGCATCCTTGACTAGCTTGGCCGCGGCGGTGGTGATGGCCACGCCTGCGCCATCATCCACGGCGCCTGTGCCGAGGTCCCAGCTATCGAGATGGCCTCCGATAACGATAATCGGCGCATTGGGGTCGCTGCCGGGAATTTCGGTGATGACATTGCCTGATTCCAGTTCGCCCAATGTGCGCGGAGTCAGCTTGAGCTTGACCGTTACCGGCTTGCCCCGGGCGATCACCCGTTCCAGATTCTCTGCATCCGGAATGGAAATTGCCGCCGCCGGTATCGGGTCGCCATTGGCGAAGCTGGTGCCGCCAGTATGCGGATTGCGGTGATAGTCAGTGCCGACCGAGCGGATGATAATCGCAGCCGCGCCTTTTTGTGAGGCTATGCGCGGCCCGATAAACCGCGCACCACCGAAAGCCCCATAGCTGGAGCCATCCATAGTCTTTGTCATCTTGTGGCTGACAAAGGCGATTTTGCCTTCAAGGCTGCCATCACGCGCGGCGCTTAGATCGGCGAGGGTCGGGAAATAGGCAATTTCCGCTTCCAGCCCATCCTCGCCTGTGCTGGCGCTGTTGCCCAAAGCGGTGATGTGCATTTTGTGCGGGAAGGGCGAGGTAATATAGGCCTCTTCCTCACCGCGAACCCAGACGGGCAGGGTGAAGGGCTCGACGCGGATATTCTCAAAGCCGAGCGATGCCAGCTTCTGGACCGCCCAATCTCGGGCACGCGCCTCATCCTCGGTACCGGCTAAGCGATGGCCTACTTCGGTGGTTAGTCCTTCGACAATATCATAAGCGGTATCATCTTCGAGCGCCTTGGCTTGCAAGGCGGCAGGGTCATGCTGGGCAAGGGCAGGGCTGGCGAGCAATAGCGCCGGTATCAGGGTCGCGAATCCGTATGTTTTTCTCTTCATGCAAAAGAGGATAGGCCAGACACGCAATATTTGCCAACGCCTCCCTTGCAGGCCGCCTCCCGCTTCGCTAGGCAGCGCTGCAAATATTCCCGCATATTGAGAGACAGGACTCCCCCAATGGCCGTACAATATAGCTATGTCATGAAGGGTCTGACCAAGACCTATCCCGGCGCCAACAAGCCCACGCTGAATGACATTCATCTGCAATTCCTGCCCGATGCCAAGATCGGCATTGTCGGCCCCAATGGCGCGGGTAAATCGACACTGATGAAGATCATGGCCGGGATCGACACCGAATTTCAGGGCGAGGCCTGGGCCGGTGAGGGCATTCGCGTCGGCTATCTGGCGCAGGAGCCGGAGCTGGATGCCAGCAAGACGGTCAAAGAGAATGTCATGGATGGGGTGCGGCCTGTCGCTGATCTGGTTGATCGCTTCAACGAGATTAGCGGCCTGATGGCTGATCCGCCCGAAGATGCCGATTTTGACGCGCTGATGACGGAAATGGGCGAGCTTCAGGAAAAGATCGACGCGGTGGATGGCTGGACACTCGACAACCAGCTGGAAATAGCGATGGAAGCCTTGCGCTGCCCGCCGGGTGATGCTTCGGTGGAAAATCTCTCCGGCGGTGAACGCCGCCGCGTCGCGCTGTGTCGGCTGTTACTGGAAAAACCGGAAATCCTGCTGCTCGACGAACCGACCAACCATTTGGATGCGGAGAGCGTCTCCTGGCTGGAAAACCATCTGGTCGAATATAAGGGCAATGTCATCATGGTCACCCATGATCGCTACTTCCTCGACAATGTCGTGAAATGGGTGCTGGAGCTCGATCGCGGCCGCTATTTTGCCTATGAGTCCAACTATTCGGGCTATCTGGAGAAAAAGGCCAAACGGCTTGAACAGGAAGCGCGTGAGGACAAGGGACGCCAGAAAGCGATCAACGAAGAGCTCGACTGGATCCGCAAAAACCCCAAAGGTCGCCAGACCAAATCCAAGGCGCGTATCAAGAGCTTCGATCAGCTGGTTGAGGCACAGGAAAACCGTGATCCGGGCAAGGCGCAAATCCTTATCCAGACGCCGGAACGCCTTGGCGGCAAGGTGATCGAAGCCAAGGGCCTGACCAAAGCCTATGGCGACAAGCTGCTGTTTGAAAATCTCCAATTCACACTGCCGCCGGGCGGGATTGTCGGCGTGATTGGCCCCAATGGTGCGGGTAAATCAACGCTGTTCAAGCTGATTACCGGGCAGGAACAGCCCGATAGCGGCGAGATTGAGGTCGGCTCGACAGTCAAGCTCGGCTATGTTGATCAGAGCCGCGATGATCTCGATGCCAACAAGAATGTCTGGGAAGAGATTTCCGACGGCCTCGATTTCTTCCAGCTCGGCAAGCATGAGGTGCAGACCCGTGCCTATGTCGGCGCGTTCAACTTCAAGGGTACTGACCAGCAGAAAAAAGTCGGCCAGCTATCGGGTGGTGAACGCAACCGCGTGCATATGGCCAAAATGCTGAAAGAAGGCGGCAATGTGTTGCTGCTCGACGAACCGACCAACGACCTCGATGTGGAAACCCTGCGCGCGCTCGAAGATGCGCTCGAGAGCTTCGCCGGCTGCGCCGTGGTGATCTCGCACGACCGCTTCTTCCTTGACCGCCTGGCAACGCATATCCTTGCGTTTGAAGGCGATAGCCATGTCGAATGGTTTGAGGGCAATTTTGAAAGCTATGAGGAAGACAAGCGCCGCCGTCTGGGCGATGCTGCGGATCGGCCTACACGATTGGCTTATAAGAAATTGACGCGATAAGCGCTTTTCCGGGAAAGCGGGAGTTACCGGTCCATGGGAAGCGCAATGCTCAGATCAGAAATGGTCTGAGCTATCACATTATCACCAAAAGCGATTTCGTTTTGTTTCTGATAGCCCGCTTCCTGCGGTGCCCACATTTGGGTAACACGTTTGCCTTCCACATCAACGACCCAATACTCCGTAATTCCCGCTTTGCCATAAAGATTGGCTTTTGGCCCAAGGTCCAAGCGCAGCGTCGTTGCCGCAATTTCTATAACCAGCTTTACCTTGTCGAGCGGGACAATGCCGTTGCTTTCTACCTTACTGCAGATAACGAGGTCAGGCTCAGGGCAGTCATAGTCTGATATCCGCACCGAAACATCGGTCAGCACTTCAAACTCGCTGCCTTTCAACTGCTCAAACAAAGCATGAGAAAGATACGCCATGCAGCGTGCATGATCCGAATATTTGGAATTCATGTAGAAGACTTCCCCGTCGAAAAGCTCGGTGTTACGATCACCAAAGGCACCTTCACGGTCGAGCAACAGAAATTCATCCACGCTGATGCGATGCTTTTGCAGGGTATCGATGATCTCATGTGCGGTCATGTCTGTTACATATCACAGAATGAAGGGCTTCCCAAGCTAGTCAGCGTGTCCAAAGTGCAGACGTTCTTGAGCGGAGACTTCTCCGCTCCGGTGGATGTTACCAGTCTTTACCAGCATAAATGTATTGCCCTGATAGAGGGCCCGAACGCGCCCCGGGCCTCTCGCTCGGGGTTATGTTTTGCCGTCGCCATGGGCGATGCATTTGGGGGATTGATTCTATGAAAATGACACCATTGAATATCGGCCTTTTTGTCGGGGCTTTGTTACTTGGCGTGGCTTTGTACTTTGTGGTGCCATCGCTCGGCCTCTTATTGTTCCCACTGCTGGTTGTATTTGTTGTAGTTATATTGCTGCGCAACAAATCCGGGGAAAAGGCTGATCCGGCGCAGACCGCTGAAGCCATGACCATGATGCCGGCTGAGGGTAAAGCGCGTATCTATGTCATGCGCAAAGGCTTTGTTGGTGGTCAGCAAGGCATGAACATCACGATCAATGATGACCTCAATAGCCAGATACGTACCAAATATTTTCTGATGGCTGAGGTTGAGCCGGGCACGCATACTGTCACTGCACAGATGTCCAGTGGAACCAAAGGCTCAGCGCGGTCTCACGAGATCACTCTTGAAGCCAATAAAAGCGTATTGCTGGATATGAAATTGCAAATGGGTGCGGTTCAGGGGAAGCCGGACTTTACCGAAGTGCGTGATATGGTTGAGGCCAAGTCGATGCTAAACGGCCTGAAGCTGGTGCTGTGGAAATAACTGTCTCTCAATTGACGTATTGATGTCATAGAGGCGCGGGGATGACGATTTCCGCGCCTCTTTTTTTTGATCCGGCCGATGCCCCGCTTCCATTATCGGAAGACAGCGATCCGGCGATTGCGGCTTTCCTGCAAAAGGCGGCGGATCAGCCATTAGCGGTGCATATCCCCAATGCCCAAGGCATTGACCTGCGCGCCATCCGCCACGGCCCGCATCTTCTCCCCGTCACCATCAGCCATAGCGGCATGGGAGGCAGCTATGTGGTGCAGCCGCATAGCGCCTATGTCGGCTATGCCAAGGATGAGCTGCATGAGGCTGGACTCGGCATGGCGGCACCGTTGGTGGGTGCGGGGTTGAGTGCGATTGGCGGCTTGCTGCGCGCGGCGAATATCAACCGGGTGGCGATGCTCGATAATTTCCTCTTTGCCACCAATCTGCATGGTAACTGGCAAGGCGAGGGGATTGCCGCGATGCGCGAGGCGGTGCTGGCGGACTATGCCGATCATATGCTGGCGATCCGCAGTGTCGATGACTGGTCCTCACCCGCGCTCTATCAGGCGCTCAACGATGATGGCTGGCTGATGATCCCGTCGCGGCAGATATGGGTGATCGATGATGTCGCGGCACAATGGCGTCCGCGCAGTCACACCAAGAGCGACCGACGCAAATTCCGCAAATCGGGACTGGTCGCGGAGGGCATCAGCGTCATGACGCCCGGCGATGCCGAGCGGATCGCGGCGCTCTATAAGGCGCTGTATCTCGACAAATATTCGATGCTCAATCCGCAATTTACGCCCGAATGGATCAGGCTGCTTTCGACAAGCGGGCTGGTCGATTTTCAGGTGGTGCGCGATAGGGAAGGGACCATTATGGGCGTCGCCGGATGCTTTGCCCGCGGCGATGTGCTGACGGTGCCGGTGCTCGGCTATGATATGACCGCCCCGCGCGAGGCGGCGCTGTATCGCATCGCCAGCCTGTTATTCGGCGATTATGCAATCGAACATAACCTGCGGCTCAACTGCTCCGCCGGGGCGGGCAGCTTCAAAGCCGCCCGCGGCGCGCGATCGCATATCGAATATATGGCCTGCTATATCGCGCATCTGCCCAAGACACGGCAAATGGCGATGCGGGCCATGGCATGTGGGATGCGTGAAATTGCTATGCCGGCGTTGGTGAAGCGGGGGTTGTAGCACATATATCTCCCCTCCTCTTCAGAGGAGGGGCAGTGAGACTTAGGGCCATCAGGCCCTTAGTCGCAGCGGGGTGGTGTTGCGGCGCGCATTGCACTTTGTGACTCCACCACCCCAACCCCTCCTCTGAAGAGGAGGGGCTAGTTGCTCAATTCACCCGCTTCACGAAAATCTGGCCATTCTCGTTACGCCTGGTCTGAAAATTCGGTACGGCCTCAAACATGTCCGACAGCCTTGCGAAACCATAGTTGCGGACGTCAAAGCTGGAGCGATTGCCGGCGATCTTGCCCACAGCGCTCAGGCTTGCAAAACCCTCAGAATCGCGCTTGCTGGCCTGATAAGCGTCAATCAGCAGGTGTAGCAGAGCTTCATCAACGCCCTCGGTCTCCTGCCTGCCATTTTCCTGCTCGGCCTTTTCGGCACGGATCAGGGCGTTGACGTCGATAAAGCGGGTGCAGGCCTGTTTGAAACCATCGGGCGTTTTCAGACCGCCAAAGCCATAGACCGGAATGCCTTCCTGCCGGATACGCATGGCGAGCGGCATGAAGTCGCTGTCCGAGCTCATAATGCCAAAGCCATCGACACGGCCATGCGACAGCAGGTCCATCGCATCGATGGTCATTTTCATATCGGTGGCGTTCTTGCCTTTGGTGATGTCGAATTGCTGTTGCGGATCAATGCCATAGCGATGCACCAGATCGACCCAGCCTTTGAGACTCTGCTTGCGCCAATTACCATAGGCACGGCGAACATTGACGGTGCCAAGCTCGGCAAGAACGGTGAGCACCGGGTCAATACCCGCTGGGGAAGCGTTGTCCGCGTCGATCAACAGAGCAATGTTGGAATTGTTGGAATCACGATTGGGCATGAAGCTGTTGTATGACTTTGGGCTGGCGGTGCAAGCGCTTACGGCACCATCCAGCGCCCGTCCCAACCTTTATCGGTTTCATAGTCAAACAGTGCCCGACGATGCCCTGTATGGGCAAGATAGAGCCATTCCATCCGGTCGATGGTTATATAGAGCAATGCAAAGTTGGTGCGCCCTGGCTCTGCTTCTTCCACAGTAGGCTCCACGCCCTCAAGCTCTGTTGGTAGACCCGATATCGGCATATCGGTAAAGCTTCCCGGCGCGGGGTCGGCAAGATAACAGCGTCGGGCATATAAAGTCGCTTCTTCCCACGCCTTGTCGACATTCGGCGTATCGGTCTCAATATGTGCCTTGCCGCTCATCCTGATCTGGATTTTCGCTGGCATATCATAGGCCAGTACAGAAACCGGCGCGCCATCGCCGACCATGTCCACCTTGGCGGCGCGGGCATCGGTGTGGAAGCGCAGGCGACGCGCATCGCCATCGGCCTCGCGCAGCACCATGATCCGCTGATGTGGCTGTCCTACAGCATCGCTATTGGCTATGGTCAGTTGGTGAAACGCATGGCGTCTGTCACTGGCGGCTTTGTTCAATCGGTGCCAGCAATCCTGTGCGATCCGGCTCAAGTTATCAGTGTTGGAATAGTCCATCATAGTTCAGCTTTTCTGCGGTTCCTGAGCGGAACTTTCGTAACCTTTGTCAACCTGGATTGACACCAGCACAATGGTGAGCGTGGATAGAATGAAACCCGGGATAATCTCATACACGCCGCCCAGTCCGTAAAAATCGCTGTTCCAGCCCATGGCTATCCAACCAATCACCACCAGCGCGCCGGTGAGTAGGCCAGCCACCGCCCCGGTCCCGGTCATTCGCGACCAACAAAGAGATAGCAGAATCAGCGGCCCGAAAGCCGCGCCAAATCCGGCCCAGGCATTGGCGACCAGCCCGAGTACCTGGCTATTCGGATCAAGCGCAATCAACCCGGCCAATATCGCTACCACAGCCACGGCAAGGCGTCCCACTGTCACCAGCTCGGTCTCGCTGGCTTCACGACGGAAAAAGGCGCGGTAGAAATCCTCGGTCAGCGAGGCAGAAGACACCAGCAATTGGGAGGATATGGTGCTCATAATTGCCGCCAATAGGGCCGCGAGGAGAAAGCCGGTGATCAGCGGATGAAACAGCAGATCGGCAAGCAGGATAAAGATCGTCTCCGGATCATCGAGTGTCAGGCCATTGGCTTCGACATAGGCGCGACCCGCCAATGCGACGCCAATCGCCCCAAGTAGAGAGACACCCATCCAGCTCATCCCGATGGTGCGAGCGGTCGGAATATCTTTGACGCTGCGGATCGCCATAAAGCGGACAATGATATGCGGCTGCCCGAAATAGCCCAGCCCCCATGCGGTGGCCGAGAGGAAACCGACCAGTGTCAGCCCTTTGGTAAGACTGAGCTGGCCAGGATCAATCTCTGTCAGGATATTCGTCGTAGCTGCCCATCCGCCGAGATCAGACAGCGCGACAATCGGCATCAACACCAGTGCCACCACCATGATGCAGCCCTGAATAAAGTCAGTGAGGCTCACCGCAAGAAAACCGCCAAACATGGTATAGGCCAGCACCACCCCGGCGGTGAGCCAGACGCCGAGCAGATAATCCTGCCCAAAGGCACTGGCGAACAGCTTGCCGCCGCCGACCAGTCCGGCGGCGGTGTAGACGGTGAAGAACAGCACGATCACAATCGCCGAAATACTGCGCAGCAACAGCGTTTTATCGGGGAAGCGGCGGGCCAGAAATTGCGGTATGGTGAGACAGTTATCCAGCTTCTCGGTCTGCTCGCGCAGTCTTGGCGCGACGATAATCCAGTTGAGCAGGGCACCGATAAACAGGCCAATGCCAATCCATGCTTCGACCAAACCACTGGCATAGAGCGCACCGGGCAGGCCGAGCAGCAGCCAGCCCGACATATCCGATGCGCCGGCGGATAGAGCCGCAACCGCTGGAGACAGTTGACGCCCGCCGAGCATATAGCCTGCGCTGTCGCTGGTGGACTTGCGCCAGGCATAAAGACCGATGCCAAGCATCCCGAGGAAATAGAGGGCGAGGGTAATGAGCGTTCCGCTTTGCATGGGCGCGGGGCCTAGACGATATGTGCAGCCGCCGCAATGATAGGCCAATGCAATCATATTCGGTCCATCGCGCCCATTGCATAGCCGCCCGCGCATCGCTATCTGCAAAGCCATGAACGATATGTCTGCCAAGCCTGAGCCAGCTCCGCGCGAGCCGCGTGTCCGCAAGCCTGAATGGATCCGGGTCAAAGCCCCGGTCAGCAAGGGTTTTCATGAGACGCGCAAGCTGATGCGCGATCTCAACCTGAACACCGTATGTGAAGAGGCGGCGTGCCCCAATATCGGCGAGTGCTGGACCAAGAAACATGCGACGGTGATGATCCTTGGCGATGTCTGCACCCGAGCCTGTGCATTCTGCAACGTCAAGACAGGCATGCCGCGGCCGGTAGATCCGATGGAGCCGGAAAATCTGGCGGTGGCTGCGGCCAAAATGGGGCTGGAGCATATTGTCGTGACCTCGGTGGACCGCGATGATCTCCCCGATGGTGGCGCCAGCCAGTTTGTGAAGGTGATTGAGGCATTGCGCCGCAATACACCCAATACGACGATTGAGATTCTGACCCCTGACTTCCGCAACAAGTCCGAGGCGGCGGTTGAGGCGATCGTTACCGCGCGGCCCGATGTCTATAACCACAATCTGGAGACGGTACCGCGTCTCTATCCCACCATCCGCCCGGGTGCGCGCTATTATGCCTCAATCCGCCTGCTCGAGCAGGTGAAGCGGCATGATCCATCAATCTTCACCAAATCGGGCATTATGCTGGGGCTGGGTGAGGAGCGCCTGGAAGTGCATCAGGTGATGGACGATATGCGCTCGGCCGATATCGATTTCATGACCATGGGCCAATATCTGCAGCCAACGCCGAAGCACGCCAAGGTCGCGGATTTCGTGACGCCCAAGGCCTTTGATGCCTATGCCGCCATTGCCCGCGCCAAAGGGTTCTTGCTGGTGGCCTCAAGCCCGCTGACCCGGTCCAGCTATCATGCCGGTGATGATTTTGAGCGGCTTCGCGCGGCGCGTGAGGAGCAGTTGGCGAAAAAGGCTGCCACAGTCTGACCCATGCCAACGCATAGCGAAACCCGCTATCTGCCCTATACGCCAGAACAGGTTTACGCACTGGTGGCCGATGTTGATTCCTATGAGGATTTTCTGCCCTGGGTCATCGGCACCCGCATTCGTTCAGACAGCGACACTGAGATGGTGGCCGATATGATTGTCGGCTTTAAGCAGCTGCGCGAGAGATTCACCTCGCATGTTACCAAGGTGCTGAACGAGGCGATTATCGTCGAGTATCTCGATGGGCCGCTGCGCAATCTGGAAAACAAGTGGAATTTTGCGCCGCATGGCGATGGTCAGTGCCGCGTCGATTTCTTCGTGTCATTCAACTTCCACAACCGCTTTTTTGAGCGGCTAGCTGGACAGTATTTTGACAAGGCTTTCAGGAAGATGGTCGCCGCTTTTGAGGATCGGGCGGATCAACTTTATGGTAGAAAAAGCTCCAGCGCGCATAACGCTGCCTGACGCCGGATTTCATCGCGACTTAAATCTTCACCAAAGCGCTTGAGCTCAGCTACGACCTTGTCCGGGTCGTCGCCTTTTTTTATGCAGGCAAAGACAACCGTGCCCACCGGCTTCTTCTCGGTACCGCCACCGGGGCCGGCGACCCCGGTGATCGATACGGCTATGTCGGCGCCCGATTTCTGTAGGGCGCCCTTGGCCATGGCCCAGGCTACAGCGATGGAAACCGCGCCAAAGGCATCGATGATATCGCTGCTGACGCCCAGCTCTTCCTGCTTGGCGGCGTTTGAATAGGTAACATAGCCGCGTTCGAACACCTCCGAGCTGCCCGGCCATTCGGTTAGGGCAGCGGCGACCAGACCCCCGGTGCAGCTTTCTGCAACCGCGATGCGACGGCCCGCCTCGCGGTTGCTATCCAGCACCTGCTCGGCAAGCGCGGCAATATTGTCAGGAAGAAGCTCTGTCATAGACCGGAATTCACTCGGAGACCGTTACCGGACAGACGTTGAATGGCAGGTCCTTTGTCGGGTCTTCTTCAGCGGTGGCTACCAGCTGGAAGAAGCCGACCAGCAGAGACGATGTCTGATCCGGCGTCATCGTCTGAACGGTTTCAAACAGGGCGTTGATTGCGCCGCAGCTTTCGGGTTTGACTCCCTTCGCCACTTCCTGGCCAATAAACGCGTCCATTAGCGGTGCCATATCGTCATAGCCGAGGCCCTCTGGCAGGCCATCGCCAAATGCGGAACGGAAAGTCTGGAATGCGCTGGGGAATGCTGTGCGAGCAGCCGGAGCCAGCACCTCGTCGACAAAGGTGGAGGATTGTGACAATGCCGCGGTATCGGGCAAGGTGGACTTGCAGGAATCCGCAAGCGAGGTAACAATACCGGGCATAACCACGGTGGCGACGGCTTTCGCTTCCTCGGTTGTAACACATTTGTCCTGCGCCATAGCGGTTTGGTGCGAGGCCAGTGCCGACAGTGCCAGCGCGCCCGCGAGAATTTTGCTCATCTTTGTCATGATCTTGATATCCTATCTTGTCGAGTGTTGAATAAGTGTGGCACTGGCTTGCGCGGCAATGCCTTCGCGTCTTCCGGTAAAGCCAAGGGCCTCGGTAGTCGTTGCCTTGATGCTGACCAGGTCAGCATCAAGGCTGAGAATAGCAGCCACCCGCTCGCGCATGGCTTCGCGATGGGGTTTAACCTTAGGGGCTTCGCAGATCAGAGTGATATCCACATTGCCGATGCGATACCCCTTTTCTTCGACCAAATTCGCCGCATGTTCGAGAAAACGGTCAGAAGAAGAACCCGCCCATTGCGGGTCCGTATCGGGGAAATGGTCGCCAATATCGCCAAGCGCCAGCGCCCCAAGGAGAGCATCGGTCAAGGCATGCAGGCCGACATCGGCGTCACTATGTCCTTTCAGGCTCTGCTTATGGGGGATTTGCACACCGCACAGCCAGATATGGTCGCCCGGCTCAAAGCGGTGAACATCAAAGCCATTGCCTATACGTATCGGAGCGCGCAGATTCTCGCTCTGATGGTTCATTAGCGTTAGGCCCCCGTCAAAATCTTCGGCAAAGGTAATCTTTGCCAGCTTTTCATCACCGGCAACAGCAGCAACCTTATAGCCGCAATCCTGAACCATACGTGCATCATCGGTTGGTGCATCGCCAGATTTTGTCTGCCAATGCTGATGCGCGGCTTGCAATACGTGGAAATGAAAGGCTTGCGGCGTTTGTACCCTGACAAAATCATTGCGATCAACAGCTTCGCCGAGCAATTCGCCAGCATTATTGGTCATGCTGTCGACCATCGGCAATACGGGCACGGCGCCGGGTTGCTCATCAAGCGCGAGCAACAGCCGGTCAATCACGTCATGGGAAAGACCGGGCCGGGCTGCATCATGCACCAGCACCTTTGTATCTGCGGCGATTTCTAATGCCGAAAGTGCTTGCAGGCCATTAGCAACCGAGGCCATGCGGCTGTCACCGCCCAAAACTGTCTTGATACGATCATCCTGGGGCAGGGCCTGTTGCGCCATGGCATCTTGTCCAGCGCCGATAACGACAATAATTTGGCCAATTAGCGGATGAGACAGCAGATTTCGCACACTATGACGAAGCAGCGGCTGCCCCTGATAATCGCGATATTGCTTGGGAATATCGCCGCCCGCGCGTGATCCGCTACCCGCGGCTACAATGATGGCATGAAAGGCTGTCACAGTGGCAATCCCCATGACAAATCAGCTTAGCCTTGTCCATCGCCAATGACATTTGTGTCAGTAGCGTGGATCAAAACTTGCAGAAATGCGTATTAACAGCTATCCGCTGCCTAAATTTTCAGCACATGGATATATAATCATTATGGCTCTGGCCCCGATCAACATTGGCGATCATGAAATAGCCTGTCCGGTGATCCTCGCACCGATGACGGGTGTGACCGATCGTCCGTTCCGCACATTGGTGCGGCGCTTTGGTTCAGGGCTGAACGTTACCGAGATGATTGCCAGCGAAGCGATGATCCGCGAAACCCGGCAATCGCTGCAAAAAGCCGCTTGGGCGCCTTCCGAAGAGCCTGTCTCGATGCAGCTTGCCGGTTGTCAGCCAGAGCGGATGGGCGAGGCCGCTAAACTCAACGAGGATCGCGGTGCGGCGATTATCGATATCAATATGGGCTGCCCGGTCAAAAAAGTCGTCAATGGCGATGCAGGATCGGCCTTGATGCGCGATCTGCCGCTGGCGGCGGCGCTTATCAAAGCGACGGTCGATGCTGTTGATGTGCCCGTCACCGTCAAGATGCGCATGGGTTGGTGTCATGACAGCCTCAACGCCCCGGAACTGGCGCATATTGCCGAGGATCTGGGCGCCAAGATGATCACTGTGCACGGTCGTACCCGCAACCAGATGTATAAGGGCAGTGCCGATTGGGCGTTTATCCGCAAGGTGAAAGACGCTGTCTCAATCCCGGTGATCGTCAATGGCGATATCTGCTCGATTGAGGATGCCGAGATCGCGCTTGAGCAAAGCGGTGCTGATGGCGTGATGATCGGCCGCGGTGCCTATGGCAAGCCATGGCTGTTGGGGCAGGTGATGCACTGGTTCAGCCAGGACGGCGAGGACCGCACCCGCTTGCCCGATCCCGATCTGGCGACGCAATATCATGTTCTGATCGAACATTATCGCGCCATGCTGGAGCTTTATGGCGAGGATGTCGGTGTCCGCGTCGCGCGCAAGCATCTCGGATGGTACACCAAAGGCCTTCACGGCTCGGCGGATTTCCGTAATGCAGTCAACCGTCTGGAAGACCCGCAAGCCGTGATCGACAGCCTGACCGCTTTTTACGAGCCATGGCTGGAACAGCGACAGGCGGCCTGAGGCAGGTGGCACGCCCGGAGTTGAAAGATGCTGAGAGCGCAATAACCGAAAAGTCGCTTCCCGGACTATCGGATGCTGCCGGGGCGTTACCCATTGCTATCCTGGTGATCGCCCCGAACGGCAAGATTGCTGAAGCTAACGCTGCGGCCGAAACAATGCTGGAAGCAAGCAGCAAAAAGCTCACTCGGCACGCCTTTTCCACCATTATGCGCTTTGCCGATCCTCGACTTGCACGGGCTCTCGATGATCCCGAGGCCGATGTTACGGTGCGGGCGGCCCCTTGCCGGATAAAGGGCATCGATAAACCGTTTACCATCGACCTATCGCTTTCCCCAATGGAAGAGTGGCCCGGTTGGCGCGTGGCTGCGATGATACCGTCCTATGCGCCTGACGGCATTGCGAGCTACGCTGAAAAAGACTCCGATATGCTGGCGCTTCGCGGTCCAGAGATATTGGCTCACGAAATCAAGAACCCCCTCGCTGGTATCCGCGGCGCTGCCCAACTTCTGGCGCGTAAGCAGAAAAAGGCTGGAAATGCAGCCGAGGCTGATCTTGTCTCTCTTATCTCAACTGAAGTTGACCATATCGCTGAGCTGATCGACCGTATGCAATTTCTGGGACGTGATCTTGTTGGCGAAATGAAGCCGGTCAATTTCTATGAAGTGCTCAGTCGCGTAAAGATGCTTTGTATTGCTGAGCACGGCAGCAAGATACGCATAATTGAGCACTATGACCCCTCGCTTCCGGAGATTCTGGCATCCGAGCCGGCGTTGACGCAGATTCTGCTCAATCTTGTGTCCAATGCCGCCGATGCATGCTGTGATCAGCCCGATCCAGTGATTACTTTGAGTAGTCATTATGCTCCTGGCCTAAGCATCGCCAATCGCAAGAGTGACGGGATGATCCGTCTCCCGGTTGAAATACGCGTATCGGACAATGGCCCCGGCATAGCAGAAAGCATAAAGCCGCATCTGTTTACTCCCTTTGTGACCAGCAAGACAAAAGGGCAGGGGCTTGGTTTAGCACTGGTGCGCCAGATGGTGACACAAATGCAGGGACGGATCGTGCAGCGTCGACATGAAGAAAAAGGGCAAACGCAGTTCCGGCTTTTCTTTGCTTCTGTAGACCGTCAGGAGAATATGATGGAAGAGCAGCCATGACGCGCATTTTGCTGGCTGAAGATGACAAGGCCATCTCGCATGTATTGACAACAGCGCTTAACGCCGAGGGCTGGGACGTAGATGTGGTTAAACGTCGTGATCGGCGCAATGAGAGCCTGAAAAGCGGTGACTATTCCCTTCTGATTACCGACGTTCTCCTCGAGGATGGTGATGGTCTGGACGATCTGGGCGAATGGTTGCAGCAGGAGACGCTTGACCTGCCGGTGATTGTTATGTCGGCACAGAACACGCTCGATACTGCCCTGCGGGCCAGCAATGCTGATGCCTTTGAATATTTCCCCAAGCCGTTTGATCTGGAAGCTCTCATTATAGCCGCGCAGAAAGCGGTGACGCCGGGCAAAAGACTCTCCGAGGACGATAGCGGCATCGCCAGCGGTTCCATGGCCATTGTCGGCCGCAGTGCCGCAATGCAGGAAGTCTATCGCACCATAGGCAAGGTGCTGAAGAACGATTTGTCGGTGCTTCTGCTGGGCGAGTCCGGTACAGGCAAAGAACTGGTTGCGGAGACCATTCACAATGCCGGGCACCGTAATGCAGGGCCATTCGTCCCAGTCAATGTCGCTGCCATTCCCTCCGAGCTGATCGAATCCGTTCTCTTCGGCCATGAAAAGGGTGCATTTACCGGCGCTGTGGATCGCCAGATAGGCATGTTTGAGCAGGCCAATGGCGGCACACTGTTTCTCGACGAAATTGGCGATATGTCGATGGCAGCGCAGACGAGGCTACTGCGCGCTCTGCAATCAGGACGTATCAATCGCATTGGCGGTCGCGAGGAAATCGGCATCAATGCCCGCATCATTGCCGCCACGCATCAGGATTTTGAGGAGCTGATCGCCAGCGGTAAATTTCGTGAGGACCTCTATTATCGCATCAACGTCCTGCCGATCACGCTGCCGGCACTGCGTGACAGGCGCGAGGATATTCCTGACCTGGTTCGTCATTTTGCTTCGCAGGCCGTTTCCGAAGGTCTAGAAGAGAAGTACTTCGCCGACGAGGCCATGGCGTTACTGCAATCGCTCGATTGGCGCGGCAATGTTCGCGAGCTACGCAATAGCGTAATGCGCATTGTTGCCTTGAGCAGCGGCGAGACGATTACCCGCCCCATGGTGGCGCAACAGCTTGGCAATAGCACGGCCGAGGAAAGCAATGGCTCTGATAGTGCCTTGTTCACATCTGCTGTTGATGCGTTTCTGCAACAAGCCTCAATTGACGGTGGCGCGCTCTATGCTGAGGCATTGGAAAAGATGGAGAAGCCGCTGTTACAGCGTGTTATGATGCAAACTGATCACAATCAGATAAAAGCTGCAGAGTTGCTGGGTATCAATCGCAACACATTACGCAAAAAACTCAAATTGTACGATATGTTGCCATAGTCTATCCGGTGGAATGACCGGCATCATGGATGAAGCGATTGCGCGGGCGCCAATTTGTGTTTTAATTGTCACAGCTCTGTTGTAATAAGCTGACAATGGCATCGGCAAATATCCTTCCCTCCTTTGCAAACTGGTTTCGCGTTTCCGACAGTGATGACGGCATCGAGAATGAGCGACCCTATGTTGTTGCCGAATGGTCCATGGCAGCTTTACTGCTGGTCATGCTGGCCATCACGGTACGGATATTAACCACTGAAGATGCCGCGGACAGGGTCTTGCCCGCCATCTGGGCATCGAGCTTGTTGATTGCCAATTTGATCCCGGCGATGATGATCCTGGTACTGATGGCACGCCGTATTGCCAAACGTCGTGCGGAAAAGGCGATTGCCGGGTCCAGCGGGCGCTATCACACACGACTGGTTGGTCTGTTCGCGATTGTCGCAGCGGTGCCTACACTTTTGGTGGTTCTTTTCGCTTCACTGCTGTTCCAGTATGGCGTCGAATTCTGGTATTCAGACCGCGCCAGAGGGGTGCTGGAAAACGCCAACGAACTGGCGCTAGGCTATAATGACCAGAGTGCCCGCGATGTGCGCAATGAAACCCTCGCTATGGCAGGGGATTTACGTGATTATCTAACGCAGGCGCAGATTGACAGTCCGGAATTTGCCGAGGGCTATTCCTATCAAGTGGTATACCGCCAGCTCAATGAATCCGCGATATTGGAACGCGGCGATGATGGTATGCTGCGCACCGCTGTTATTGTCGATCCGGAAAACCGCAACCTTGCTTCTCGCGTGACTCCGGAGATGTTGCAAGAACTGGCGTCTGGCAATGATGTAGCTCTGTCTTTCACTGATGACCGCATTGAGTCTGTCACCGCGCTCGATGCTGAAGGCGAGGTGCTGCTTTATGCATCAAGAGCATCAAGCCAATTGGCGCTTAGTCAATGGGAGCGGGCCCGGGCAGTGCTTAGCGACTATGATGAACTTTCCGGACGCACCCGATCATTACAGCTACGCTTCAATGTTGCGCTATATCTGGTCTCGCTGCTGCTGCTGACAATTGCGCTTTGGGTAGCGGTCAAATTTGCCGACCGGATGGTGGCACCGCTCAGCGATCTAGTGGGCGCTTCGCGTGAGGTAAGCCGTGGCAATCTGGCGACACGCGTTACCGATACCGGCGCGCGCGATGAAGTCAGCATGTTGGGTCGTGCATTTAACAGCATGACCGAGAAATTGGACGATCAGCGGCAGGCTCTGATCCGCGCCAACCATCAGCTCGACGAACGCCGCGCCTTTATGCAAACGGTTGTGGAGTCAGTCAGCGCCGGGATCATCTCGGTGGATGAAAAAGGCGTTATCCAGCTGATGAACAGCTCGGCACAAGAGCTGTTGATCGATGACAATCAAAGCTATGTGGATCGCCCCTTATCCGATGTTGCGCCATTTCTGGCGGACGTTGCCCAGAGTGATGAGGGCAGGGCAGTGGTCCAGTTTCGTCGCGGCAATGACATGTTGACCTTGGCCGCGCGCAGCAGCCCGGGTGGCATGGGGCAGGTGATAACCTTTGATGACATTACCCAGCAGCTACTCGATCAAAGACAGGCGGCCTGGTCCGATGTAGCCCGCCGTATCGCGCACGAAATAAAAAACCCACTAACACCGATCCAGCTAGCTGCGGAACGGCTCAAACGCCGCTTTGGCAAAGCGATTGGCGAGGATACGGATACTTTCCAGCAACTCACCGAAACCATTATCCGCCAGGTGGGCGATCTGCGCAATATGGTTGATGAATTCTCGTCCTTTGCACGGATGCCGAAGCCGGTTTTTCGCGACGAAAATCTGGTCGATCTGGTGCGTCAGGCGGTGTTTATGCAACGCGTTGCCAATCCGGGTATCACCTACACGACAGATCACAATGTCGCAGAGCAGGGCTTTTCCTGCGACCGAAGGCAGATTTCACAAGCGATTATCAACCTTCTCAAAAACGCAGCTGAAGCGATTGAAACACGATCCGACTCCGATAATGAGAGCGTGGACCATGGTGACTCTGAGCAAATGCCGACGGGCAATATCTCAGTATCAATTGAGGCGCATGAGAACTCGGTTGATGTGATTATCAGTGATGATGGCATTGGCCTTCCGGACGATCATGACCATCTGATCGAACCTTATGTGACCACCAGAGATAAGGGCACGGGCCTTGGCTTGGCGATCGTTAAGAAGATCGTCGAGGAGCATTTCGGTACCATCGCCTTTGCCACCTCTGATCTTGGCGGTGCAAAGGTCACCCTAACCTTTGATACAAGCATTTCTCCTGACCCGGTAAGTGAATAATATGGCGCTCGACGTACTGATTGTTGATGATGAAAAAGATATCCGCGAGCTTGTCGCGGGCGTGCTTGAGGATGAGGGCTATACCTGCCGTACCGCGGGGGATAGCGATTCCGCTCTACAGGCGATAGATGAGCGCCGTCCCGCGCTATTGCTCCTCGATGTATGGCTTAAGGGCAGCAAGCTTGATGGCCTCGAAATTCTGGACGCGGTCAAGGAGCGTGATCCGGAACTGCCCGTGCTGATATTCTCTGGCCATGGCAATATTGACACGGCAGTATCCGCCGTATCGCGCGGCGCAATGGACTTTATCGAGAAACCGTTTGAAGCTGAGCGCCTGATCCACCTGGTTGCCCGCGCCACCGAAACCGACAGATTGCGGCGGGAAAACGCCCAGTTGCGTCAAAGGATAGGGGTAGCCGAGGAGCTTCATGGCAATTCCTCGGCGATAAACTCTGTTCGCGCGACCCTTAAGAAGGTGGCAACCACAGGAAGCCGTTTGCTTATCACTGGCCCTGCAGGCGTGGGCAAAGAGGTAGCGGGACGATTGCTTCATAGCTGGAGCCCGCGGGCAGATGCGCCCTTTATTACTGTGAGCTCCGCCCGGATGACGCCGGATCGGTTTGAGGAGCAGCTGTTCGGCCAGGAGCAAAACGGAAAGCTGGTCCAAACCGGGCTCCTGGAACGTGCGCACGGTGGGACACTCTTCCTTGATGAAGTCGCCGATATGCCGGTTTCCACACAGGCAAAAATCCTGCGGGTGCTTACCGAACAGAGCTTTATGCGCGTCGGTGGCGACCGCCAGATCAAGGTCGATGTGCGCTTCGTTTCCGCGACATCAAAGGAGCTGCAGACCGAGATTTCCGAGGGCCGGTTTCGAGAAGATCTGTTCTATCGTTTGAATGTGGTTCCCGTAGCCATTCCTCCATTGACCGAACGTCGTGATGATATTCCACCTCTGGTTGAGCATTATCTCACCCGATTGGCGGTTGAGCACGGCATGACGTCTCCTGTCGTCAGTAGCGAAGCAATGGCGGCGCTGCAAAGCTATGACTGGCCCGGCAATGTGCGGCAATTGCGTAATTTGGTCGAGCGCATGGTCATCCTGGCACCGCATGGAGAGGTATCGCAGATCGAGATCGACATGCTTCCGACCGAGATTGTCCAGGGAGACAGCGATCAGGGCCTTGGCGTGTCTACATTGACCGGCGTGCCGCTGCGTGAGGCACGAGAGAATTTCGAGCGCGAGTATCTCAAGGTTCAGATCCGCAGATTCTCCGGCAATATCTCCAAGACTGCGACCTTTATTGGCATGGAACGCTCGGCGCTTCACCGCAAACTGAAGCTGCTTGGTCTGAATGAGCGCAAGACGGACGGCCAAGCTTGAGCAGAACTGCTGTAACACCAGCTTTACAATAATGTAACTTGGGCTTTACAAGATAGTGGAATTGTCATTGCAGATCGGATAATGAAATCAGTGTTGTGACACTAAGTGACCTTGATAATGATATAAGAAAGGGGTCCAATGACCGAAAAGGCTACTTCATTACAGGATTTGTTCCTGAACACTTTACGCAAGAACCGTATGCCGGTGACCATGTTTCTGGTCAAAGGGGTAAAGCTTCAGGGCGTCGTGACCTGGTTCGATAACTTTTCCATATTGCTGCGCCGCGATGGCCAATCGCAACTGGTTTACAAGCATGCGATCTCGACTATCATGCCATCACAGCAAATGGACCTTGAAGAGTTCTACAACTATTCCTCAGAAAGCCGCAGCAAGAATAAGAATTTACAGGATATTTTCCTGAGCGCGGTGCAAACTTCCGAAACCCCTGTGACCATGTTTTTGGTCAATGGCGTCATGCTGCAGGGCAATGTAGCCGCCTATGACCTGTTTTGTATGTTGCTGCAGCGCGATGGCATGGCACAATTGGCTTATAAGCATGCTGTTTCTACCGTGCAGCCTGGCGGCCCGATTGACCTCACCAGTGAATGGGACGACGGCGCCGTAAATGATTGAGAAATTACCGTTTTGTGAGTGATACCTTTGTACCGTTGGATGAGCGTGAGGGAATCAGCTATGGAGCCCGCGCGCTGCTTGTTTACCCTGACATTGGCCAACATCCCGGCATAAGCCATGAAGAAAGGCTTGAGGAGGCGAGGGGACTCGCCGATGCCATTGCCATCAATGTCGTGGCAAGCAAGGCCTATATGCTGCGCACAATTCGACCGGCGACGTTGCTGGGCAAGGGCCAGTTGGACGAGCTGAGCGCGCTCATAACTGCATATGAGGCAGAATTGCTAATCGTCGATGGTGCGCTCAGCGCTATTCAGCAACGCAATCTCGAAACCGAGTTGAAGGTCAAGGTGATTGATCGCACCGGGCTGATCCTTGAGGTCTTTGGCGATCGTGCCGCCACGCAAGAGGGCAGGCTGCAGGTTGAATTGGCGCATCTCGATTATCAGGCCGGGCGTCTTGTGCGTAGCTGGACTCACTTGGAGCGGCAACGCGGCGGTTTCGGCTTTCTCGGAGGTCCCGGCGAAACGCAGATCGAATCTGACCGGCGTATGCTCAATGAACGCCGCGCCCGGTTGCGGCGCGAATTGCGCGAAGTCACTCGCACCCGCGGTATTCAGCGCAATCGCCGCCAGAGGCAAGGGTGGCCGCTGGTTGCTCTGGTTGGCTATACCAATGCAGGCAAATCGACGCTGTTTAACCGATTGACCGACAGCGATGTCATGGCGCGTGACATGCTGTTCGCTACGCTTGACCCAACCATGCGCGCGATTGAATTACCCGGCATCGCTAAGGCCATCCTGTCGGACACGGTGGGTTTCGTCTCTGATCTGCCAACCCAACTCATCGCTGCTTTCCGCGCGACGCTGGAGGAAGTGTTGGCCGCCGACCTTATTCTGCATGTGCGTGATATCGCGCACCCTTTAAGCGGTGAGCAGAAAGCTGATGTAGAAGCAGTGCTGTCAGAAATCGGCGTTGTTTTACGTGATCAAGACGGAGGCGAGGGGGCACAACTGCTCGAAGTCTGGAACAAAGCCGATTTGCTTGACGATGACCAGCGCGCCGATGCACATTTTGCCATGCAACAGTCTGAAGAGCCTGCAATATTGGTATCAGCCCAAAGCGGGGAAGGGTTGGACCAGCTGCGTGACGTCATGGCGGCGATGTTGCGCAGCGGTGAAAAGGTAGAAACCGTTCGCATAGCCCATAGCGAAGGCCGACAAATTGCATGGTTGCATGAGCATGGACATGTTCTCAACAGCAGCAGTGATGCTGAATATTGTGACCTGACCGTCGGGATGGCTCCGGCTGACTGGTCGCGTTTCTGGCGCATGTATCGCGCCGCTAGCCAGTCTTTGCCTCCGAACGCTTGACCTGCTGCCAAAGCGCTTCCTGCTCATCAAGCGACAGCGTTTCAAATGCGCCTTTGGCTTCACTTTCCATCGCTTTGAAGCGCCGCTCAAATTTGCGATTGGCATCACGCAACGCGGTTTCGGGATCAACACCGTAATGCCGCACCAGATTAACCGCGGCGAAGAGCAGGTCGCCCGCCTCTTCATGGCGCTCCACATCGGTTCGGGTATCGGCCAATTCAGCCATTTCTTCTTCCAACTTAGCCGCACAACTCTGCGCCTGAGGCCAGTCAAAGCCAGTCCGTGCGGCCCGCTTTTGCAGTTTCTCGGCGCGCATCAGTGCAGGTTGCGCCTGCGCTACGCCATCGAGCGCGCTCGACATGCCTTTCTCGGCGCGTTCGCGTTTCTTGATGTCTTCCCAATCCCATTGCTCAACCGCCTGATCAGCAAAGATATGCGGATGCCGCGCAATCATCTTACCGCAGATGCCATCGATCACTTGCTGGAGTGTGAAATGCCCGGCTTCGCTGGCCATCTGACTGTGAAACACGACCTGCAGTAACAGATCGCCAAGCTCGCCACGAAGGTCGTCCATATCGTCACGATCAATCGCGTCGGCTACTTCATAAGCTTCCTCAACGGTATAAGGCGCAATGGTCGAGAAATCCTGAGCCAGATCCCATGGACAGCCGTCATCAGGATCACGAAGCCGCTGCATGATTGTCGCAAGAGGTCGAAGGTCAGCTTCAACTTGCACAGGCTTGTCAGAGAGGGGCTTAGTTTGAGATGACATATATGTGTTAGCGTGCTTTAGAAAAGAGACAGTTTCAAGTTTTTTAGAAATGAGACTCTTCAAGATCAACCTTAAGCTATGGGCTATTCAATGCCCGAAGAAGCAGGGCTAGCGCGCAGCCCTCAAACTAGCGCAGCGCTTGGCCTGCTTCTTCTTTGGACCCGTCGCACTGCGACGGGCTTCAGCGCAATCAAGATTCATCATCGCGCAAGGACTAACCAAGCCACGCTTGGCGAGTAGGGTTTGTGGTTAGAACTGGGACCATTTCATCCCGCGGTTGTGCAGGTCCGCTGCCATTTATTGATATAACTGATTTGACTCATAGGAGACAATGCTTGCTCGGATAGCACGCAGGAGTGTGAATACAGTTTTGTCTCAGCTTCTCGTTGCTTGTTTTGCGTGGGGAGATGACATCGGCTTTCATCTATGCAACATAACCCTGCCGCATCGAAAACGCGGCACGGGGCGTGGTAACCCTGATGCACGACTGAGCCTTGGCCAGAGCATTCTGGCCGGGTCGCTGTCGTGCATGTCCAAGGCTCTGCCCAAAGACGGCAGCGCGCTCGGACTCAGTCGCGGGTGTTACCACGACCCGGCTTTTTGAAGGTCGGCTTAGGAGGTAATCAATGCGAATTCGGATGAGCGGCGCTTATAGCGCGCATGAGTTTCTGGACGCCGTGGACTGTATCGTACAGACACTGGTGGCCAATGGGATGGATGAGATCCGCAGCGCAAATATCTATATCAATCCATATCGCCACTGTGAGCTTTTGGCGTTTCATGATCAGGATATGGGGAAGGAATTCCAGCTGCTGGACTATCAGGGAAGACGCAAGCGTGAGTTTGTCAGGATGTCGCCCAGGGTCCAGCCTGTTTTTGAAAAGGAATGATGCGATGACCAAGAAGAAAACGGAAGACTCTGCGCGAACAAACCCAAATTGGCGCTGGAGCGTAGAATACTTCCTTGATGAAAGGAACATGGATATGGGTTCCATCCTTTTCAGGATCGGACGCAAATACCAGATCACCGATGAGGAGGCGGACTTCATCGCCGGTGGGCATGGTATCTGGCCTTGCAGCAAGTCCTGCATTCAGAAGAAATAGGAATTTCGCCAGCTCCCGGCTAGAAGTGTTGTATGCAAGGGCGAGCGGGACTTCATTAGTCCAATGGCCGTCAGAACTCGGCTAATGGTTAAGTGCCCCCGACCGCTGCTGGCCACGCATCCAACAACATCCATTTTGGCTTGCAAACCACCCTATTGCGCCAGAATAATACGCTATATATGTAGATAACGGGCCAATGCTACATTGCCAGTTACGACTCTTTAATTGTAAGAAACGCCAATTTTTAGAAATTTGCTGCGCAGATAATAAAATCGGGCGCACATCTTTTACTATAAACTGGGCGATTTATGATTACACGTGCTGCTCTATTAATGGGCATGGCTGGGTTTTTGTTGTCGGGGTCTTTGGCCATGGCGCAGACAGGGCAGACGGGATTGTCTCAGAACTCTCAGGCACAGGCAGAGCAGGCGCGGATCAAGGCACAGCGTGAGGCGGCGGAGCGGGCGGCGCGTGAGCGGGCCCCGGTGGCGCGGCTTGATGATGCAAAAGCACCGGTGCTGGGTGAGTTCCCTGAAGAAGAGGCCTGTTTTGCGATTAAAGAGATCGCAGTTGCCGGCGCGCAGCATAGCCGCTTGCAATGGGTGCCGGGCTTTCTGGAGCAATATCGCGGCCGCTGTGCCGGTTCTCAGGGTCTCGATTATATCCTGCGCTCTTTACAAGCTGCCTTTCTGGATCGCGGGTTGATAACAACCCGTGCGGGCCTGCCCGAACAAAATCTCGCCAGTGGAACTCTGATTGTTCAGGTGGTGCCGGGCGTTGCCAGCGGCGTTACCACCAATGGGGAGGCAAAAGCCTTTACCTGGGATGTCGCCTCGCCTGTGGATGGTGGCGATATTGTTGATTTACGGGCGTTGGAGCAGGGCTTGGAACAGATGCGCCGCATCCAGGGGCGCGAGGTTAATGTCGATTTAGAGCCCGGCGAAGCGCCGGGCGAGACGGTGCTGGCGGTCACATCTGAGCAGCCGCGCTATTTGTCTGCTTCGCTGGGCGTTAATAATTATGCGGGCGATACGGTTGGCAATTGGCAGGGCAATGCACAGATTGCGACCTTGGGCCTGCTCGGCGCATCAGAAATTTTAAGCTTGTCCTATAATACACGCATAGCTGAACCGGATGTGCCGGGTGATAGTTCGGGCTTTTTTGGTAGTCTTACTTTTCCTTTAGGCTGGTGGACCTTTGGGGTGTCGGGTTCGGCCAATGACTATAGCCAACAGGTGCTGGGTGAGGTGCGTGACTTTGAGACCAGTGGTCGCTTGCGCACCGTGTCGGGATTTGCCGAGCGGGTGATTGGCCGCACTCAGACCTCGCGCACGGCGGTACGCGGATCATTGTCGCGCCGCTGGGCGCGCAACTTTATCGATGATGTCGAGATTGGCATTCAGCGTCAGGATGTGACGGATCTGACCGCAGCACTGCTCGATCGACGCTATTTTGGCGATATCCGTGTGGATAGCCAATTTGCGATGCGCTTTGGCCTCGACATATTCGGCGCGCAGGATGAAAATGATAGCCGTCCTGAAGAATTGCCCACAGCGCGCTACAGAATTGCCAGCGCCGATATTAGCGTCACCATTCCGTTTAACACCGGCGCGAATGAAGGGTTCTTTGACAGCTGGAACACCACGATCCGGGCGCAATATAGCGATCAAAATCTTTATGGCGCCGATGCGATTGCGATTGGCGGGCCGTTTACCGTGCGGGGTTTTGATGTTGATCGGGCGCTGATCGGGCGCAGCGGTTTTTTTATGCGCCAGGAACTGCGCGGACGGTTGCCTGGGCCTTTGGGCGATATTTTTAGCCCTTTCGCCTTTCTCGATATGGGCAAAGTGAATGGCAATGACGGCATTGCCGGGGCCGGGTTAGGCCTGCGCGCCGCATGGAAGGGGCTGACGCTGGATGGCTTTGCGGCATTGCCGATTAAACGGGCAGCGTTCCAGCAAAATGATCTGCGCTTTGGCGTAGCCCTGGGTTGGAGTATATGAAAATGACCAGAACCTCCTCACATCGGGGCGCTTCGCACGCCGCTGCAAAGCCTGCGCGCTCGCACTCGCACTTACGCAAATTTATTGCTTCGGTGCTGATGGCTTCGGTAGTCAGTTCGCCGCTTGCCACGCCTGCGCTTGCTCAATCACGCACCGGCATGGTGCGCGATACCCCTGTCATCATTACACCAACACCAGGTTCCTCTTCGGGTCGCACCAATTTGGAAGCCGGGGCTAATGGCACGCCGATTGTCAATATTGCGACGCCCAATAGCAATGGCACCAGCTATAACAGCTATGAGCGGTTTAATGTCGATGACAGGGGTCTTATCCTCAACAACAGCGATGATATCGTTCTTACCAATTTAGCCGGTTATATTGATGGCAACCGCAATCTGCGTGGCGGCACGGCCTCGCTGATTATCAATGAGGTTGTCGGCACCGAGCGGTCCTACCTCAACGGCTTTATCGAAATTGCCGGTGCGCCTGCTGAATTGGTGATCGCTAACCCTAATGGTCTGGAATGTAATGGCTGCGGCTTTATCAATAGCCCGACCGTTAGTCTCGCTGCAGCAGGCACGCTGCGCGATGCGGCGGGTAATCTCACCGGCTATGATATAGGCCAGGGCACGATTGCGGTCGGTGGCACGGGTCTGAACGCCAGCGGTGCACGGCTTAACCTTTTCGCCCGGGCAGTGACGCTCAATGCCGAAGTCTGGGCAGATGAGATCACTATGGTCACCGGCACCGGCGAAGCCCGGGTTGATGGCGATACGATTACCGTCACCGCGCCGCAAACCGCGCTTGCCGATGCGCCGCAATTTGCCTTGGATGTGGCAGCATTAGGCGGCATGTATGCGCGCGCGATCCGGATGATCGGCACCGAAGCCGGGCTGGGCGTCAATGTCGATGGCCGTTTGGCGGCTTTTGATTCCGGACTTTCTTTAAGCGCAGACGGCACGATCAGCATAAACGGTCTTGTGACCAGCGAAGCGCAAGCCGAGTTCACCAGTGCGAGCGGTTTTGACAATACAGGGCTTGTCTATGCCGATGGCGCGGTCGGGATTGATGCGGCCGAGGTCAGCACCAGCGGGCTGGTGGCGAGTGGCAGCGATATTGCGGTCAATGCTGAGAATATCAGTTCATCTGCCACCTGGGCTGCCGGGCTGGCGCGTGATGGCCGGTTAACGCAAGCAGGCAATCTGACGCTCAATGCGCAAGATACGCTCAGCATCAATGCCCGTGCTGTTGCAAGCGAGGCGGTGAGTCTTGCAGGCGAGAGCATGGCGATCAATGCCAGTGTCGAAGCAGGCAGCCTTGTGGTGACAGGCGGCGATATTGTGCTGGATGCCAATGGCGGTCTGAGATCCGCGACCACGCTGGATATCGAGACGGCAAGCCTTGGCAATGCCGGGCTGATTAGCGGCAATGCGGTGGTCGTTGACACGGGCGAATTGCAAAATCTTGCAGGCAGGCTGGAAGGGGCCAGTCTGGCGATTACTGCTGATGCGCTTTCCAATGTGGATGGCCTGATCCAGTCGACCGGCACATTGGATATTGTTGCTGCGAGCATCGATAATCGCGGCAGTGAGGCGCTGACGGCTGAGCAGATTGCCGATGGTGAAAGTGTTACAGCGAGAATTGTTGCGCTCAATGACGGCGCGCTCAATCTTGATGTGGCAGACGCGCTTAGCAACAGCAACGCGATACTCGGCGGCAATGGCGCGGTGAGCGCGAGTGTCGGCGCGCTCGATATGGCGGGGCTGGGGGCTCAGCTGGTCGCTGGTAGCGATCTGACGCTGGATGTGGCGCAAGATGTTAGCATCGATACAGGGGCGGTTATTGCCGGTGGCAATAGTGCCAATATCGCCATTGGCGGCGCGCTGACTATCACTGATGGCGCGCTGCAGGGCGATCTGCTGACGCTCAATGCAGCTTCGATTAGCCTTGGCGCAGAGGGTGCGATTGCCGCTGGCCGCCTGGTGGCTGTGCCCAATGATGATCCCGATGCGCCGCTGCAATTGGTTGCTATGGGCGCTCCAGGCTCGTCCATTACCACCCAGGCCCTTGAGAATGCCGGACGTATCTCGCTTAACAGCGCAGATATCGCGCTGGAGGCTGGAAGCCTCAAGAATAGTGGCCAGATTGTGCATTCGGGTGATGGTGCGTTTGCTCTCTCGGTTACCGATAGCATCACCAATAGCGGCAGTATCGGCTCTAATGGCGCGCTGGGTTTGACCGCAGCATCGCTCGATAATAGCGGCGCAATCACGGCCTTGGGCGCGCTCGATATCGCGCTTGCGGCTGATCTTGTAAATAGCGGCCAGATATTGTCGGGCGGCGCGCTCGACATCACAGCAACCACGATTGTTGCAGGCAGCAGCTCCGATGCGGCGACCAGCCAGTTTGAGGCAGGTGCGGCCATGGCCATGGCGGCCAACAGCATCGATCTTGGCAACAGTCAGCTAACCGGCGTCACCGGCATATCGCTGGATGCGGCCACGGGCGATCTGGTGCTGGCACCGGGTGCGTCTTTACGTTCTGATGGCGATATCGTGCTCGGCGCGGCCAACCGGATAGAGGCGAGCGGCACCGAGATTATCAGTGGCGCGCTTGCCAGCTTTAGCGCGGGCGATCTGGTGCTCGATGATGCGATTGTCCAGATGGAGCGTTTTGCGCTTGATGCTGACAGCCTTTCTTTGCAGCGCACCAGCCTGCGCCATAATGGCAGCGATGATTTTGTGCTGCAAAGTGCTGGCACGCTCGATTATTCGGGCGCAGAGATTTATTCTGCCGGCACCAATTTTACCATTGGTGCGAGCGAACTGATCAATGCGGGCGGTTCGCTGCTGCATGCAGGCTCAGGCGCGCTCAGCATTGATGCGGCCAGCATCAACAACCGCGATGGCCGGATTGCGACCAATGGCGCTTTAACGCTTAATGCCATAAGGCTGGATAACACCGATGGGCAGATTACCGCGGCGCTGAGTGGTGCGATTACGGTTGCCGACAGCCTTATCAATGATGCAACCCGCGCGCCGGTGATCAGCTATGATCCGGGCGAAGATGGTATCGTTGATCCTGAAACTGATGCCATTGCCACTATCGAGACCTTTGGCCTGATTGCGAGCTCTGGTGCGCTTGATGTGCATGCCGGAGCCCTTAGCAATGCTGCAGGCAGTATTGAAGCGCTGGGCGCGCTTAGCCTCGATGTCGACAGCCTGGAGGGCACAGAGGGGCGGATTATCGCCCAGGGTGATGGTGCCAGCCTCAATGTCACCATGAGCGGCAGTGCGGATGCTGTGGGCACACTTTTTTCTGCAGGTGATGCTGACATCATTGCCGCAGATTTTGCGCTTGGTGATGATATGCGCATCGGCGCGCTGGGCGATGCGCGCATCACCGCGTTTGCTGGCGATATTGCCATTGGCAATGGGCAGATTGATGGCGGCAATGCGGCTCTAACTGCTGCCAATGGCATGGTGTCTTTGGGCGCTGACGGCGTGCTGCTCGCAAGCGAGGCGCTTAGCCTGGATGCTCAGACCGTTTCGCTTGCAGGCGGTACGGTTCAGGCTGGTTCTTCGCTTGCGCTCACTGCCGATCAGCTGAGCAATCAGGCCGGGCTGGTGCAGTCGCTCGGCAGCATGGATATTGCGCTTGGCGGTCGCCTCGACAATGCAGGTGGCACCATCTTCAGCCTTGGCAATGCGACGATAAACGCTGCTGCGCTTGAAAATAGCGGCGTGCTGGCCGCCGGTGAAAGCGGTGGGGCACCAGCAGACCTTACAATCAGCATTAGCGGTGCAATTAATAATCTAGCGACAGCAGAGAGCAGCGGTGTGATTGTTGCCACCGGCGCGCTTGATATAGCGAGTAATAGCCTCAGCAATAGCGGCACGATCCTTGGTGATAAGCTGGCGCTCCGCGCAGATACTATCAGCAATGTGGACGGGCTGGTCCAGGCCACGGCAAGTCTTTCAATTGCAGCAGACACGCTGGAAAATAGCAGCAGCCAGACATTGACAGCTGAGCAGCTGGCGGAAGGTGAGGTTCTAGCAGCGCGGATCATTGCAGCCGGTGATGCAGCCCTTAGCCTTGATGTCGCGGACAGGCTGAGCAACAGCAATGCTGTGCTTGGCGGCAATGGCGCGGTAAGCGGCACTGTCGGGACGCTTACTGTGGCAGGGCTGGGCAGTCAGCTGGTGGCGGGCAGCGATTTATCGCTTACTGTGGCGGACAGTGTCAGCATTGACAGTGGCGCTGTTGTCGCCGGGGCCAATAGCGCGGATATCGCCATTGGCGGCGCGCTTAGCATTGCTGATGGCGCGCTGCAGGCTGATCTGCTTACTTTGCATGCCGCTGCGATTGAATTGGGTACACAAGGCGTGATCACCAGTGGCCGCCTGGTGCAGCTGCCCAGCGATGATCCCGATGCGGACCCACAATTTGCCGCTGTAGGGGCGGCAGGCTCGTCCATTACCACCCAGCTGCTGGACAATGCCGGACGCATCTCGCTCAACAGCGCCGATATCACGCTGGAGGCGGGCAGCCTTAATAATAGCGGCGAGATCGGCCATTCCGGCGATGGAGCGTTTACGCTGGCTATTGCTGATGCCATCACCAATAGTGGCAGCATCGGTTCCAATGGCGCGCTTGGTGTCACCGCCGCATCGCTTGATAATGCAGGCGCGATCACCGCATTGGGCGCGCTCGATATCACGCTTGAGGGTGATCTTGCCAATAGCGGCCAGATATTGACCGCAGATGCACTCACCATCGCCGCTGCGGATATTGTTGCCGGTAGCGCGGGTGATGCCATCACCAGCCAGTTTGAGGCAGGCACAGCCATGGCGATCAGTGCTGACAGCATGGCGCTTGGCAATAGCCGGATGATTGCATTGGGGGCAGGCGGGCTGGAGCTGGAGAGCAGCGGCACGATCAGCGCTGACGGCGCGGAGATACGCAGCACCGCTCGCACCACATTGATCGCAGCCAATATGGATTTGGGCGGCAGCACGGTCTCGGGCAGTGAGGCGCTCATAGTGCGCGCGCTTGCCGGTGATCTGGTGCTTGGCGTCGACGCCTTTGTCGGCTCTACAGGCGATGTGACGATCAGCGCTGCGGCCACGCTGAACGGCAGCGGCGCGCAGATTTTGAGCGAAGAAGGCGCCGCGAACTTTGCCGCTGAGACGCTTATTCTCGATGATGCGATTATCCAGGCGGAAGAATTTGACTTTGCTGCTGCCAGCATCTCGTTGCAGGGCACCAGTCTTAATCATACAGGCAGTGGTGACTTTGCGCTGATCAGTGAGGGCACGCTCAACTATTCCGGCGCTAAGGTATTTTCTGCCGGCACCAACTTTACTGTCGAGGCGGCCGAGCTGATCAACCAGGGCGGCGCTCTGCTGCATGGCGGCAGCGGCACGCTCAGCATCAGCGCTGACAGCATCAATAATCGCGATGGCCGGATTGCCACCAATGCCAATCTGGCCTTGAACGCGCTGGCGCTGGATAACAGCGATGGCCAGATTACCGCTGGGCAGAGCGCCATCATCAGCATTGCCGGGACGCTTACCAATGTTGCCACGCGCGAGCCGGTGATCAGCTATGATCCAGGCGCAGATGGCGTTATCGATCCCGAAACCGACACCGTCACAAGCGTTGAGACATTTGGTCTGATTGCCAGTGGCGGCGCGCTCGATATCTCAGAGCCTGATCCGAAAGTTATTGAACAATACCAGCCATTTGTGATTCACACCTGCTTTGCGAAGAGTAGGAGTGAAGCATGGCATGGACTGGTATTGCCCGGGCTGAGCATAGCCGGGAAGGTTTGCGATATCCATCGGATATGACGGATAGGGAGTGGATGTTGCTGGAGCCGTTCATTCCCCCGGCGAGGCGTGGTGGTCGGCCGCGGACGGCGGATATGCGCGAGGTGGTCAATGCGCTGCTCTATATTGCCTCTGCCGGATGTGCATGGAGGTTGCTGCCCAAGTGTTTTCCGCCAGTGTCGACGGTACGGCGCTATTTCTACGCATGGCGGGACACTGGCCTGTTCGATACGCTCAACATGGTGCTGGTGATGAACCTGCGCGAGATCGAGGGGCGCGAAGCCTCGCCCAGTGCTGGCGTGATCGACAGCCAGAGCGTGAAAACCACCGAGAGCGGTGGAATATCGGGTTATGACGCGGGCAAGAAGGTGAAAGGCAGGAAGCGGCACATCATAACCGACACATGCGGGTTCCTGATCTTCGTCCTCGTCCACAGTGCCGATATTCAAGACCGTGACGGGGCTGTCGATGTGCTGGCGGCAACTCGCCACCGCTTCCCCTGGTTGCGACACGTCTTTGCTGACGGAGGATATGCAGGGCAAAAACTGGGGGTTACGTTGGCTGGCATGGGGGCGTGGACCATGGAAATCATCAAGCGCTCCGATCACACCAAGGGCTTTCAAGCCCTGCCACGCCGATGGGTCGTCGAACGCACCTTCGCATGGCTAGGGCGATGCCGACGCCTCGCCAAAGACTGGGAAACATCCATCGAAAGCTCAACCGCATGGGCGCTCATCGCTTCCATCCGTATGATTATACGAAGAACCGCAAAATACTGTTATGCTTGAGATACTTTCGAATCAGGCTCTAACAGATGCCCAGAAGCGAGAGTTGGATCTTTATGAAAGCAATAGGCAGCCTCTAGAGGGCCCTCTCAACTGCTCTAAAGGTAATAAATGTTCAACAGATGGCACAAATTGGACAACTTATAAAGGCGAGGCGATAGATGGAGATTATGCTGATTGGCTGGCCAATAAACAGCTAGAGAAAGCAGAAGAGCTTGAAAGGAAAATTCAACAAATGAAAGAGAGAGATGGCAACACTTAGTAAGCATGGTAGTATTCGAGATCTAGTGCGTCGCTATAATCTTGTTGAGGTGGAAGATTGGCAAGATATGCCCGAATATGTAATGTCAGAAGTTGAAGGCATCTCTTCGCGCATTAGGCACATTTTTGAAACACCCAAAGATGAACTTTTTTCGGAAATATGTGAAGTTACACCTCGGACAGGTACTTTGCTTAAGGAGTGTCTACCAACGTTTGTTGGTTTACGAAGTGACCGGCCCAAAGGCAGGGTTCAAAGCTTTAAGACAGTATTTGAAGCTCATGAACGAGCGATTTGCGTTAAGCCATTAAAAATTTGGGACGATCCCTACTTAAACGAAGATAGGCCGGATTGGGTGCAAGGACGCAAAGAAAAGTTCCAGGCGCTACCTGAGCCTTTGGTCCACGCTTATTACACAAAGTTCAATGGATTTGAGAACCCTTTTGCCACTTTTGCTGAAACGTCACACTCAGGCCTTCCCTATGGTGGTTCATTTGTTTGGCAAAGAGTTGATACTATTTTGAAGCGTTGGAAGAATTCAAAGAAGAATCTCGAAAAATTGGCTGACCTGATTCCTGATATTGCGCCAAAAGATAAAGACGATTTTTGGAAGCTTGGCGCCCTAATTGAAACGCATTATCTTTGTGAAGATCCTAGGAATAGCTTTTCGATTATGTTCAAAACGAAGCAGAAATTTAAAGAATTTTATGTTTTGAAGGCTGACGATGTTGACAATATGCAAGTACTGAAAGATCCGATCGAAAGCATTGATGAATGGTGCGCATATTTGCTTTCGGGACAACCTGCTGATGCCTTTGAGATCGAGCGTTATTGCGACTGAGTTGAATTACCGAATTACGAATTACGGTGACAGTTTGCAAATTGGGAATTACGGTGGCAGTTTACTAATTGCACTGAGTTATCGCCCAAATTTGGGGATTCAGTAAGCTGTTACTGTGATTCCAAATCGCGTTCGGAAGATTTCAGCATTGATGAAACCGTGGTTCCCTCGCTGGTCTCTGGCGGCAATGTCAATATCACGGCCAGGGGGGCAGGGGCGGATTCCACCATTGATGTCACCGGCAGTGTTGTCGAGGCCACCAATAATGTAACCTTTGACTCTGAAGGGGCGGTGACCTTCCGTTCCGCTACAGAAACCGATATCGGCACAGGCAGCAGCAAGTCGAGCGGTTTTCAGGCTGGTGCCGCTATAGGCCTTAGTCTCAGCAAGGATGACCAAGACAAAAACAGTCAGGACAAATCCCCGGCCTCCGCCCGCGCCTTTGCCAGCTTTAACAGCTCCAGCAGCAGCTATGACAGCGAGGATATCAGCCACATAGAAACCGTGGTGCGCGCTGGCGGCACGGCGACAGTCAGCACGCAAGAGGCGTTTACCATGGACGGGGCACGGGTTGAGGCCGATCGCGTGGTTGTCGATGCGAAAACGCTGGAGATTACCAGCCCGCAGGACTCCTCCACCTTTACCAGCGATGCCCGTTCAACCGGTGTGAATGTCGGTTATGACTTTGCCGACAAGACGCTGAGCGTCGGCGGCAGCTACTCGAAGACCGATATTGATGGTGACTTTGTCTCGGTCAACGAACAGTCGGGCATCTTCGCCGGAGAGGGCGGCTTTGATATCAATATCGAGGAAAAGGCGACGCTGAACGGCGCGGTTGTCGCCTCTGAAGCCTCGCCCGATCTCAACAGCTTCCGGTCTGCCGAGCTGGAGATGAACGACCTTGCCAATCGGGAGACGTTCGATGCCAGCCAGATGAACGTCTCGGCCAGCCTGTCGGGCGGGATCAACAGTCTTGGCAAAGCCACCACCGGGCAGGACCGGCTGCCGGGCACCCAGCGCCCGGGCCTCAATGCCGGTCTGCCGACCTTCTTCACCGCCGGGGATGAACAAAGCGGCACAACCTACAGCGCCATTGCCAATGGCACGATCATTATCGGCGGTGAGGACCGCTCCGATGATCCGGGCATCAACAATGATACCGATGGCGCCAATGATGGCGCTCTGGATCAGGCGTTTACCGACGAGACCCGCAAAGAGATCAACGACAGCTTCGCCGCGGCAAGGATATTGGCGGCGGAAGGCAATACCTTTTTCGTCAACCGGGCGAGGGAGGAAGCGGAGAAGAAGGAGGAGGCGGAGCAGGCGGAAGCCAATGCCAAAGCGGCCGGTGCCGTAGTTGATGAGGAAACCGGCAAGCTCACTGCCCCTGAAGGTTCGTTGGCGGCGGCATTTATCGCTGACGCAGAGCTGGCGCGAGCTGATGCGGCGCGGATACATGACACCTTTGGCGCGGGCAGCATGGCACGTCTGGTCGCCACCGCGCTTAACGGCGCGGCAGGCGGTGATGTCACCAATGGCCTGAATGGTCTGGCGCAAAGTGCTGCGGTCAATGTGCTGCAGGGCCTGGGGGCACAGCAGATCAAGCGTCTGGCCGACGGTCTGGGCAAGAAGACTACCACCAAGGACGAGCAGGGCAGGGATGTCACCACCTTTGAGCCGACCACCGAGAGCGAGCTGCTGCGCGGGGTGTTGCAGGGCATTGCCGGATGCGCCGCAGGTGCCGCCGGCGGATCAGGCGATTGCGGCTCTGCAGCCATGGGTGCGAGCGCCAGCGTTGCCATCAGTCTGCTGATCAACAGCCTGGAGAAGAACAAGGATACAGCTGTTCGCGACGCACAGGGCAATCTGGTTAATGTCGACAGCGAAGACGATCTGGAACACAGCCGCAATGTCACCACCATTGTTGGCTTTATCGCAGAAGCTGTTGGCCTCGATTCCAATGCCGCCTCTGTCGCGGGGCAGACTGAGACGGAAAATAATGATCTTTTCGTCAACGGGCGGTGGGTCGGCTCAAAGGCGGCCAACATAACGCAAGAGGAGGCAGATGCACTTTGGGATAACTATTTTGCCCAAGGAGAAGGCAAGCTAATTCTAGAGGCTGCCGACAATGATCGTAAGCTTGTGAGAAATTGTTTAGGCAGCAGCCCAGGCAGCGGCTGTGCAGCGGTACAAGAGAAGCTGAATGCATTAAGACTGGAGGCACGAAGGGATGATTTGCTTAAGCGCGAAGCGGCTTTTGGGCTTAGCCAGGAAGAAGAAGAGCGCATCAGAAATGCATCTCCTGAAGAGCTTGCTGCCATTGAACAGAATGTTGCCTTCAAAGAATATGATCAGCAACTAATTCAAACCCTGGCCGCCTCGGATGACCTGCAAGATCAGCGTGTTGCTGAGTTGCTTTTGGGCACCAGCGAAGAAGTCCGCCGGGCGATCTATGCGCAGACAAAGGAGGCCGCCGGGGAAGGCGAAGGCAACGTTCTCAGCGATCTGGCTGCCACCGCATTTGGTGAGGTGGTCGGCGCAGACAATGCGTTGCGCCTGTTGATTATCAGAGAAGAAGCACGCATCGCAGGCGAGGCCGGGATGGATGCTTCTCGCAGCGCAATCACAACGACGGCCGATACTGCAAGAAAACTCGCCAATGATGCTGCACAGGAAGCGCTTGACAGGGGGGTTAGTCCAGAATTGGTCGAAGCCGCTCGGTTGGAAGCATTTGAGGAAATCGCAGCTGAAGAAGAATTTGCTTTAGCGGCACTCGATACTGCTGGCGGTATTGGCACCATCGTCTACGACCCGGGAGAAGCTGCTGTGAATGCTGCACGCTCTGCCGCTGGTGTGGTCGATGCCGTTCTCAATGATCGGCGTACTCCGATGGAGATTGCCACTGATCTATTTGAAGCAGGTTCTGCGGAATATGAAGCATATCTTGCGCTTTCACCCGAAGAACAAGCCACATTCAGGGGCAAACTTCGCGGACGGGCAAGCTTTGAGATCGCAGCTACAGTTGCCACTGGCGGCGCAGCCAGTGTCGCCACCCGCGCTGCATTGCGCAGCGCGGCAAAGGAAACAATCAATGGACGCGACCGAGGGTCTGGCGGGAGCGGCCGCGGTAGCGCAAACAACGATACTGGCGGTGGCACCCCGCATCGGAACAATGATGCCAATAATCCGCCGAACGGCCAAACCGATGCACCGGATACGGATGCTGATACAGGTCCTTCGACATCTAAGGATGGACCATCGCAACGAGTTGATGGGGAGGGCGGCAGCAGTGGTTCGGGCGTCCCAGTTGGCGATAGTTACGTTCCCAGCGGTCCGGCCATTGTAAAAGACAGCACGGTTGAGCTTAATCAGAATATCGTTACAAAAGGTGGCGAGGTAATCCCGGCAGGTTCGATTGTCACAGAAAGCGGAGGCGCGATAAAGGCAATCACTCCCGATGGAACGCAGATCGTTGGGAAAACTGATGATCTGCTCGGGGCTAATCAATTGGCGCTGCAGGCCCCACGCTTTGACGAGATTGCACTTGAAGGGCAGAAACGCCAGGGAGAGTTGCTGGATGCTGATGAAGGCTATAATGTTTCTGGCGCTAAGGATGAAATTAATCATTCAGATGGAACTCTTGGCAATCCTAATCCTGGCGAAGGCCCAGTAGGCGGCGCAACCTTCTTGACTGATAAGAAAGCTTTCGAGGATATCTTGGGCGGCCTGCCGGAAGGAGGAGGAACGATAAAGGTAACACGTGAACAGCTAAATCAATTAGAAGACAGTTTAGGGCTTAGAGCAGGCAGCCTTGATTCTGGCTCAGTATTACGACAGATTAAGGGCGTTAAGAGCCTGATCCGAAAGTTATTGAACAATACCAGCCATTTGTGATTCACACCTGCTTTGCGAAGAGTAGGAGTGAAGCATGGCATGGACTGGTATTGCCCGGGCTGAGCATAGCCGGGAAGGTTTGCGATATCCATCGGATATGACGGATAGGGAGTGGATGTTGCTGGAGCCGTTCATTCCCCCGGCGAGGCGTGGTGGTCGGCCGCGGACGGCGGATATGCGCGAGGTGGTCAATGCGCTGCTCTATATTGCCTCTGCCGGATGTGCATGGAGGTTGCTGCCCAAGTGTTTTCCGCCAGTGTCGACGGTACGGCGCTATTTCTACGCATGGCGGGACACTGGCCTGTTCGATACGCTCAACATGGTGCTGGTGATGAACCTGCGCGAGATCGAGGGGCGCGAAGCCTCGCCCAGTGCTGGCGTGATCGACAGCCAGAGCGTGAAAACCACCGAGAGCGGTGGAATATCGGGTTATGACGCGGGCAAGAAGGTGAAAGGCAGGAAGCGGCACATCATAACCGACACATGCGGGTTCCTGATCTTCGTCCTCGTCCACAGTGCCGATATTCAAGACCGTGACGGGGCTGTCGATGTGCTGGCGGCAACTCGCCACCGCTTCCCCTGGTTGCGACACGTCTTTGCTGACGGAGGATATGCAGGGCAAAAACTGGGGGTTACGTTGGCTGGCATGGGGGCGTGGACCATGGAAATCATCAAGCGCTCCGATCACACCAAGGGCTTTCAAGCCCTGCCACGCCGATGGGTCGTCGAACGCACCTTCGCATGGCTAGGGCGATGCCGACGCCTCGCCAAAGACTGGGAAACATCCATCGAAAGCTCAACCGCATGGGCGCTCATCGCTTCCATCCGTATGATTATACGAAGAACCGCAAAATACTGTTATGCTTGAGATACTTTCGAATCAGGCTCTAATAATAATAGCCCCGCCAGCCCTCTGTTCGGTAACGATTCCTTCAGGGGACCCGGAAGGCACTTGCCGGGTGGTGGTCCTGAGATTGTAGTCCATCCCGCTCAACCGCGTGTAGATAACCCTAACATAACAGAAAGCTGGATTATCGAGGTAATAGATTAATGCAAAGAACGCCTTTTCCTTACGTTGCTTATATTGGTTTGAGATCTGTTACTTTAGGTGGCGCTAATGCCATTGAATACCAGACCGATATTTCTGAAATACGCAAAGGTGATGTTGTTAATCGTTTCGAAAATGAAGGTGAGTTAAATGCCTTTCTACAGCAATGCATTGATAAAGAATTTCCTTTCGCTGACGATTTAAAGACTAATGCTTTTATGGAAGCGGAATTCTTAAAGAAGAATGGTGTTTTAACCGGCGAAATACGATCAGTAACCTGGGATATGAATGGTAAGCCTCGGATAGGACCGCCCGCTTAACCGACATTGCCAGAGCTGCCGGGAGGCGGACCTGAAATATTTGCGATTACGCGATTACGGTGACAGTTTACTAATTACACTTAGATTAGCGATTACGGTGCCAGTTTACTAATTACACTTAATTATCGCCCGAATTTGGGGATTCAGTAAACTGTCACCGTAATTCGATTATATACCTGGAACATGGTGTAATGGTTGTGATTCAGAATGATTTATATAGCTAAGATTTTATTTATCATTTCTATAGTGATAGGGGCGTACCCCTTCATAATGTTTTGGTTATTTTTTCCGTCTATTTTAATAGACATTATTGACGGAAATCATAGTATATTCCACACTTATTTGTACATTTCTGCAATGTTGAGCCCCGCATTGTCAGTCGCAGCATTGGTTTTGTTCATTGATAGAGTGCCTACCGTATTATTGATTGCTTTAGCGTGGCTCAATGTGCAGTTTGTGATTCTAGCGATTGTTGGAGCTGGAGGCCATATGTACAATTAGTGATACCTTTCAGCATTTATGAATGATCAGTCCGGCGCGATCAGCGGCGGTAAATGTGTTGCAGGGCCTGGGTGCGCAGCAGATCAAGGAACTGGCCGATGGTTTGGGGAAGGAGACCATCACCGAAAACGAAGACGGCACCACCACCACAACCTTCACCCCCACCACCGAGAGCGAGCTGCTGCGCTCTGCATTGCAGGGCATTGTCGGCTGTGCGGCAGGGGCTGCGGGTGGCTCAGGCGATTGTGGCTCTGCCGCCATGGGTGCAGCAGGCAGTGTCGCGGTCAACCTGCTGATCAACAGCCTGACCGATGAGCAGGACGAAGCGACCTTCGACAAGGATGGCAACCAGACTGACGCCGATACCGAAGGCGACCTGCAACACAGCAAGAACGTCACTGCACTGATCGGTCTCATCGCAGAGGGCCTTGGGCTCGATGCCAATGCCGCCAGCACAGCGGGGCAGATTGAGACCGAGAATAATCAGTTAGGACAAGAAAATAAGGGCAACCTGATTCAAACCAGTCTATGTCCACCAGGGCAAGAAGCTGTTTGCAACACCAATAATGTTATATTTCTCACCACAACGACATTGGGGCAACTCGCACTACAGGCGGCCGGTGGCGATAAGGAACTCGCTATAAAATGTGCTGGAGCGGATACTAGCTCTGAATGTGGCGTTGTGCGCCAGCGATACAATGAGCTGAGTGCGGCCTTAGGTGCTGGCTGGCAGCAGTTAGACGCAGATACTATTGTTCAGCGCATTGCGCAAATTGATGCAGCCGAAAGCACATTGGATCAGCTTTTTGGCGATGATGAAGTCCGTAAACAACTGACAAGGGAGTTCCTTGCCGATGGCAGTATAACCTCGGCAGGTCTGGAGGCAAAGCTAGCGGAACTTAAACAGCGAGAATGGGATGAGAGCACTATAGGCCAGCTCTATAACTCAGTTGTCAGCCTGTTCTCGTCGGGTGATGAAGTTCAACCTGACTTTGAAACCGAAACAACGCCATCAGGCGACCCCAATGATCCAAAGGATAAACAGAACGCCATAATTATGGGGATGGTTCTCGCCGTTTATGCTGCGGCACAGGGCGCAGATGTTGATCTGGGCAATCCGCCTCCGTTTATGCCTGATCAGGTAGGGTACACTGCCGATGACCAACCGCTGTTCCAGGACCCGGGAACGGACGAGTATTATGTCTTGGATGAACAAGGCAATCGTCAGGATGTTCCGTTACAAAGCAATGTTGTTAAAGACTATTTGGCCGCGAAAGCTCGACTAGAGCAAAGCCCGACGCCCGAGAAAGAAATCGGTGTAACGCGTGATGGAAAGACGATTTATAGAGACCAATCGGGCAATGAATATGTTAAGGATGAAAATGGTCGGCGGATTTCGCTTCAAGAGTATGAGGGGGGGACTACGAATGCGAATGACAGCTTGGGTGAGGATGCCACGAGCAGAACGATCGACGCGAATAATCCTTATGCAACCGGTGATCCAAGTGCTCCCGGCTATAGACGTGCACGCGATCCAAACTTGGCAGTTGGGCAGGCCCGCGAAGACTTAGAAGAGGCAGGAATTGATGCAAGTGGAATAAGCGATCAGCAGTTGTTAGACATGATGTGGGATCCAGCTACTCAGAAATATCGGCCAAATGAGGCTGTTCAGTCGATAAGGTTACAAAATGAGACTGGAATAAATGTTACGGGGAGAGCGACGGGTTCAAATGCTGATATTATGACTGATCGGGGTGAAATTGACCTAAAAGGCAACAACAATCCGAACGGCTATAATGAAACTCAGTTTATTAGTTCAATTAATAGCCAAGCTAAGAGATATCCTGAAACTACTATAGCAATAGATGTATCAAATATTCCGCCTTCGAGACGCCAAAGTCTGTTGAAACGTGTAGATGAACTTCGTGCCAAGGGTATTGATATTATTACGTTTGGAGAATGAAAATTTTATGCCACTATTATTGGGTTTAGGTCAGCAAGAAAGTATAGCTTTCGGAATGCTAGAGTTGTTAATTGAGCATGGGCTAAGAAAATACTGTGCTGCCCGGTTGGAGCATGGGATATTGCAACCGTATGGCACTCATTCTGTTTTGTCCAAAATTGCTAATTGGTTGGACCCAGAATCAGCAGATTATCGATACGATTTTATTTCTTTTGATGAATTGGATACTGATGAAGTGAAATTTATTCATCAACTCATGTGTGACTTTTGGGAGGAAGGGACAAGCATTGACGGCCAAGTCTATGATCATCCTCTAAATGACATACAGAACCAGCAGCTTAGTGCCGCGATACCGGCGATCAGAAATTACCTAGACGCTCGACTGAGCGGTGCGGATGCAGAAAAGAGCAGCTAGTCTATCGGCACTTTTAGTCACAGCAACATTGAGAATTTTGAGGACTACAGGGCCTCGACCATGGCCTTTGCCGGTAGCTATGGCAGCCATGTTACGGGGGCGATAATAGTATTCAACTTGGTGATTGAATTACAGCGAAGCGAACTTAGCCAGGTGGGCACTATCTAGCAACCTGCCCATAACCGAACCTTTTCGGACAGTCTCTTATAGACTGTCCGAAAAATAGCTTGATTATATACTGGACATGCCTATAGTTTCGGACATCATTTTCGGAACAAGACTGCTGATCAAATGTCCAGAACCTTTGCCTATGCCCGTGTCTCTACCTTGGAACAGGCACCTGAGAACCAGCTCACCGAGATAAAGGCCGCTGGCTTTCATATCGAGCCGCATCGCATCATTACCGAAACAGTCTCGGGCTCGGTTGCCATTGCGCAGCGCAAAGGTTTTGCCCGCCTCATTGACAAGATGGAGCAGGGCGATGTGTTGGTGGTCACCAAACTTGACAGGCTCGGCCGCAATGCGGTGGATGTCAGCTCCACCGTTACTGATCTGGAGACCATGGGCATTCGGGTTCACTGTCTTGCTCTGGGTGGTGTTGATCTCACCAGCTCGGCCGGCAAGATGACGATGAATGTCATCAACGCGGTAGCCCAGTTTGAGCGCGATCTGCTGATCGAACGAACACAGGCCGGGTTGGCGCGTGCCAAAGCACAAGGCAAAGCACTGGGCAGACCGCCTGCGCTATCAGCCGATCAGCAGCAGATGGTCCGCGAAAAGCTCAAAGCTGGCGAGACTGTGTCGGCCCTGGCCCGCCAGTTCAAAACTTCGCGCCAAACGATTATGCGGGTGTGCGGTCAAGGATAACAATCTCGACTCGGATTAAGAATGCAGGAGGAGGTGAGGTCGCTCAGAAAAGCAACTCGGCCTTCCTTGCGGATTATTGGTGATGGCACCTTTCTACACCGCGCCTCGCTTTCGAGCTACACCAACAGCCATGGCCAAACTACCACACATTTCAGTCTATCCATCAATAGGCACAAGCTGCATTCAAACATACACCATCAAATAGTACAGCCATGCAACCATCGGTTAGAAGACGTATATCTACCCAATTTCCGGCGAGATGGTGATCGGCAGCACTTGGCGCGATGACGAAGATATCGCCATCAATTGAGAAGGTCAGTTGCCGAGAGACCTTACGCCTAAAACGCTTTGAAAAGATTAGGTCGAGCTTGTCATGCGCTGTTATCGTTCTGAATGCACATTTCTTGTCTTTTGGGGGCCTGGCAAATTTCTCATTGAAACCAATAATATATCGGCCAATAAAGTTATTGCCATCCTCGATTGAGGAAATGTTCTCTAGCCGCATCTCCTTCACCAACCGGTCTTGTAGAGTTCTGTTCATGCGTTCGACACGACCCTTGCTCTGTGGGCTGTTTGCAAAACTGTGGATGGTTCCGATCTCGTCAAGCGCGGCTTTGTAATGCTCTCCGACTGCTGCGTGGCGGTCCGTTACTATCGCAATCGGCTTGCCGTGTCGGCGTACGCATGATCTGGTACTTTCGAGATATGCATTTGTGGTTTCGGAACGAAAAAACTGTCCGTGCAAAATGGCACCAGTCGCATCATCAACATGTAGCATCAGAACACAAGACGCGCCACGTTCTTCGAACCAATGATGATAGGAGCCATCGACCTGAATCTGCTGCCCAAACCGTGCACTGCGCTTGCGTGGACGATGTATCCTGCGCCGTTTCAGTCTGTCTACGAACCAAAGTCTTGCTTGTATTAGCCATCTTCTTATCGTTGATTTAGCAAGTTGGATGCCATGGTATTTCTCAAGCATTTCCTGTGTCAGGGTAGGGCCAAAATCCGAGTAATTTTTGATGACAATATCAGATACTTGCTCTTTCAGCTTAGTCGGATAAGCTCGATTGCTTCTTCGACCGCGCAATTGATGTCTCAGCCCTGCGCCGCCGCTTTCGCAATATCTTTGGAACACGCGATAGACTTGCGCACGGGAAAGACTAAGAGCAATTGCTGCCTCTCGTAAAGAAGCCCCACCGTACGAAACCAGAGTCATCCATTCGATGCGCTTAATCTCGTTAGGCGTGTAAACGGTTGGGCGTTCGTGCTGCGATTCTTTATTATTCATGAGTTTTTCCCCTTATGGAACCGCTCTGACGCGGCCCAGACTAATAGTTTCAGTTTGTCCGCAGAGAGCAGGGACTGCTGATCTGAAAATTGTGCGCACAAAAGCATCTGCCGAGAAGCATGTAATGCTTGACAGCGATGTCGCTTTGAGAGAAAAAGGAAAGGTCGTTAGGGTCCGGTTCTCAGAGCCGGGCCTTTTTCTCGTTTATGAGCGGTTATAGTTTCTTACATCAGTGCCTCCAATTATGTCAGACCGTGCATTTGACAATCGAGATGCCAAGCAATCAGAATTTTGATAGATCGAGCCTCTGTATTGCAACTGTATAGTTGGAATAGGTTCATAAACAGAGATCACTCAGGAAATTTCCGTGAATCAAGCCTCTGATTTATATAGCAAAGATTGGAAAGCGAAGGTTTTGCAGCTCGCTAAACAATTTTGGCTCGCATATCTATGTGACAAGACAAATACAGAAACAATTAATGCGTTAGAGACTGCCATAGCACGCAAAAAACAGGGTGATTCTGACCAAAACAGTGGCAAGTTTCACAAGCTGAAAACTAAATCCACAAAGCCAAGCGCGGCAACTTTATTACAGGCTGAAACAGTTGTTAAAGGATCAACTCAGATTTACGAGCACGCGCTTTGGTCTATCCTGCGAGGTGATTTGTTCCGGCTGCATGATGATATAAAGCGCATGGCAACAGGGGCCAAGAGACGTCAGTGGCGCGAGTTCATCCAACTACGTTTACCAGCACTGATTAGTGCCACCGGTTTGTCGATTTTTGATAGGCTTGGTTATGCGCTGCAGGCTATGCGAGTTTCTGCGGACAAAGGCGACCTTTTCTCATTCAATAAGGCTCAGCAATCCATTGCTTTGCTGGTCAATGAGCTCACGGCTGATGGGATTTTTACTGAATTAGCATCAGACTTAGAGGTTTTGCTGAATGAATGGGGTGAATATGAGAAGGCATGGCTGGACCTAAACTGCATCTCAAACATGCGTTCTGGCTGGGATTGGCGTTACTTGCTGGCTGGTTTTTGCTTTCTAGTGATCGCAGCTTTTGCGGTGGACGGGGTCGCTGGTTCAGGCGCAATGATATTTGCGCTGGTCACAATTGCTGCAGGTTTGTTTCCACAGTTTCGCTATATCTTTCCGCTAGATCCAAACCAATCTTGATATTTAATTACAATATGACCGAAGATAATTGTGCTATTGAAGCGCTTTAAGCCTAACAGTGAAAAGATCGCTGGAAACATGACCGTTAATCTTCAGGTGGTTCCTGATTGAGTGTCCTATCACTTATCACAATAGGGTGGCGTCCTAATGGTGCTCTCGCTCTTCCGTTAAATTTGCGTCTAACGGTTTTAGTAGGGTTTTGAAGCGTCCGAGACTTAACATCCGTTGGTTGCGGGAAAAAATCTCTGAAGCCTGCCATGATATGTCTATTACGTATAAAGTGATGTGGTTCGACTTCGCGAATTGCCTTTGCCATCTGCAACGCTGTGCCTAGCCTTTTGCGATCAACGACAGCAGGTTGAGCAATAAGCCTGAGTTTGTCGAAGCACTTATAGGCTAGGGTGGTCTCATCGTGAAAAATCTCAATCCGTCCATCGAGGTAGACGGCAACCGTTACCCGTTTGCCGATTACCCTGCGGGCAAGGGGAGTGTCATCCAGTATAAATCGTATCTTATTGAAACTTATGGTGAGATCCTTGAAGACTTTACGTGTAACGGTAAATGTTAAAAGACGATCTATGTTGAAACTGCCTTGCGGTCCATGCGCATCTTCTGGATCGAGCGGGGATTTTGCAAACTTTGTGTTGTGGGTTTGTCGGTAGTGCTCGAGAAACCAGTTTGCTTCCTCGATCGTCGAGATACCTCGCAGACGAAACTCTTTTACGAGCCGGTCCTGCTGTGTTCTAAAAGAGCGCTCAACGCGGCCCTTTGCCTGAGGTGTCGACGCACAAATCACGCCTATACCAAGCTCGTGACATGCTCGCGAGAACTGGGTAGGGGATTGGCGACTGCTATTGCCTGGCGTATTAACCCTGAAGATGCTGTGCCTGTCTGAGTAGAGAGCTAGGGGCCGCCCATATTGTTCAATGTACCATTTTAAACAGCGCATATAATTAAAAGAGCTTTCATGCTCGACCATGCGCATATGCATTATTTGGCTGGTAGCATCATCGATAAAGACGATAAGGCATGCTTCATTACCACGTTTTTCAAACCAACGGTGATAGCTGCCATCAACCTGGATCAATTCACCGATGCGTTCACGTCTTTGACGTGGGGAATAGACGCTCGGTTTGATCTCACAGCGCTGTTTCCATAAGCCTGCTTTCATCATCCATCGTCGCAAAGTGGCAGGTTTTACGGCTATGTTATGACGTTCAAGAAGCTTCTCTGAAGCAAATTGTGGGGTGAAGTCTCGATAATGCTCTTTGACAAGAGCAACTACCTTAGCCCTGAAATTGGGATCGATACGATTATTGCCACCTGTCTTCTTGGATTGAAGGCCTTTGACACCATCAGATTTATAGCGCGATATCATGCGCCATACATGAGACCTGCTTTTGCCCAAGGTTGCCATCAAGTCCATAATGCGTATCTGCTTTGCCAGATAGGCTTCTATCGCAGCGACACGGTAATCTTCTTCAACGTTAACAAAGTCTTCCTGATTAGCTTCAATATCTCCAGGCATTGTAAGCACTCCGGCTGATTGCAGCACAAAACTGCAATTCCATCGAAGAGAGTCTTATTTCTAATGAACGGAAACGTCTCACTTCTAATGAACGCTTACAACACCTTAATCTGATAATATATATTATGTTAAATAAATATATCTTCTATTCCGCCGGGATGCGATAAAGTCGCACATCAGGATGGCGATAGCGCAACCTATTCCAAATCTTCTTTGGCATGACATTGTGAAAGCCTATGCGCTCAACAATAGCAATAACCGGATCAGGTTTTGCTTGAAACTCGGAAATGAGAGTCCAATTCTCATTCGGCGTGTATTGCTGTTGCTGCGATGCGTCCATTAGCCGGTTGGGGCTCTCAACTTTGCCCGGGTTGTAGAAAAAAAGCTGCCCGCGTACCGGCGGCGCTCCCCTGACCTGTTCCGCTCGTCCCTTCCATCGTAACAACATGTTTGCCCGATAGCGAGACATCGGATCAGTATAGACATCCTCTTCATATGCATCGGCCAGCGCTACCAGCGTGCGTTCGCCAAAAAGCGGCGCCTTGTTTTCGATCATGATTCCAACCAAGTTGGTGCAGATAAGAGCTGCTATCAGCGTATTTCTAAGCACGGGAAATGATATCTGCTGAATAGCCAGAACCAATATTATGCACGCCGATATGGCTGTGGGCATGAAATAGCGTGGATTGAGCGGCAGCAGCGTTGTTGCAGCAGCTACGCAGAGAAACCAGACGACGCCAAAAAGCGAAATAAGCCGAATAAATCTCCGTTGTTCCGCTGAAATACTCTGTGAAAAGCCAAGCCACAAGCCGCTTGGGATTGCCAGCCAGAAAAGCAGCATAAACTCCTGATTAATAAGGAGAACAAGCAATGGATCAATAGCGGGGTGGATAATCATATTGCCTGCCACATCGATTGACCGGTCAATGGAACTGTCATGGTTGAGCGAAATGTTGAACCGGTAAAGCGGATCACCTGTCATGATGCCAAGATAGAGCAATTCAACTGCCCAAACAGCGAAAAACCCAAAACCGACGGCAAAATAGTGCAGACGATGCATGCCAAAGCCGAACAGGAACAGCAGGCCATAAAATGGAATGATAAAAATGGCTGTTTCACGCGTCAGAAATGCCAGACCGACACAAGCGCCTGATAAAAATGCCCACCGTAATGGCGTCTCGCTGTTGGTTGCTTTGAGATAGAAGGCGAAACCAAGAAACAGGAAGAATGACTCGACAATATCAATATTGGCGATGGTCGATTGAATAGCCATTAGCGGCATAGTGATTAGGAAAAGCAGAGCCAGATTTGCCGTTAGCTGCGCCGCCAGACGCCGCATCAGTAACCAGATTACAGCCAATAGTGCCAAATAATAGAGATAGCTCGGCAGCACCATGGCGTATTCATTCTCGCCAAATAGTGCAAAGCTGATCGCCATGGGTATGGTGATGGTATAGCGGATAGTGCCATGACCGCCGACATAGGGGAATTGCTCAAGCCAGCCATAGGCGCCTTTGGCATAGGTCGCGTCGTCAGAGCCAAGAAAACCGACCCAGGACCATGCTGTGATAATGAGCAGGAGCAGCAACAGGCACAGCCACCACCCTGCTCCGCTTGCAGCCAGAGAGGAGCGACTATCCAAACGGGTTATCTGCATGCCGGAAGATGATCCATTTGCTGACCGCAAAAGATACCGCCACGCTGGCGATGTCGGAGAATAACCGGCTGGCCGCTTCAGGCAGCATCAAAAACGTCGCCAAGCTATAGAGCAGAGCGCTGGAAAACACTAAAGTGAAGAGAAATAGCAACGCATAGCTGATCGATTGCGCGAGCGATCCATGGCGTTGCTGGCCAGCAAATGTCCAATATTTATGCAGGAAAAATCCCAAAATAACGCCGGCAACTTTACCGTAGATGTTGGCCGCCAATAAATGCGTCTCATGGAGATGGGCGTAGCTCAACCAGAACACAGCATAATCAAACAGAAATATGACCACGCCGGCGATGAGAAAACGCGTGGACTGGTACAACAGCGATTTAGCGTTCATTGATGCGGGCATCACTGCGCTCATTACGCGCTTTATGCATAGTCACTGCAGACCGCGATAAAGCCTTTTCTTCAGGAAAATGGCGATAATGTTGAAGAACATCCTTGGGTTCATTGGATATATCGAAGCCGAGAAAACTCAACAGCAGCTGAAATCCCAAAATGATCGGCAAGGTTGCCACCATGATAGTTCCTGTGCTGGCGGTTTCGCCTGTTGTGATCGAGCCTGTCCAATGGATTGCACCGAAGACCAGCCCGAATAACAGCATAGCAGCGCCTAGGAGAAGTTGTGCAGAAGCAAGACTAAAGTCGCGCAGATAATAGGTATAGACGATGCGCTTGATCATTTCCTTCAGATTCTTCCCAAGAAACTGGCCCAGCACTTTCTTAATTTTTAGATTGCTCTCTTCGTCAGCATAAATCGCTTCCATGGCGACGTCTTTCACCACAGCGCGGCTATTGCCCAGGTTGATAAGCATATCGGTTTCAAAGAAATAGCGCTCATCAATATTGGCAAATTCCAGTCTGGAAAGCGCTGTGCGATGGATAGCGGTATAGCCATTGGTCGGGTCAAATATGCTCCAATAGCCACTCGACAATTTGGTTATGAATGACAAAGCCGCATTGCCCATCAGGCGGGCCACAGGCATTTTGCGGACATTATAGACTGAATGGAAGCGATTGCCTTTTGAATAATCAGCCTTGCCGGCAATCACAGGCTCGGCAATGACGCTGGCAAGACGCGGATCCATTTGCCCATCACCATCCACTTTGATGGCAATATCCATCCCATCACCAAGCGCAGCCCTATATCCGGTGACGACGGCACCGCCGACACCCTTATTATACTCATGCATAATGACATGGATGCGCTTATCGGTGATAAAATCCCGGACAAATTGTCCGCTCTCCTCGGGACATTTATCATCAACAACATAGATGCGCTCAATCTCGGGGCCGATATTCGCGATGACATTACGAATATGACTGCGCACTTTGTAACAGGGGATAATAACGGCCAATTTGGTCATTGCGTCCTCTGTAAATATTCGGGTTTGCTGTCAGACGTCGGGAATGACTATATCAGTTCTATAAAGAGGGCGTATTGTGTTGCAATAATGCCTGCAATGCAAACACATTAGGGATTATTAACAATTATCCCTAACCGATAACAGTCTATGCCGTGTAGTTTCGTGCACCCATGGCCCTACACTATCCTCATCATTTGATGGGGGTGCTGCATCTTCTGCAGAATAACTCTGAAAAAACGAAACGGCCAGAAAAGCGGCACCGAAAATCAGCACCCATATAGCCGCCATCCTCAGAGCTTTGCCAAGCGGCAAGCGATATGCCAGCAGCGCGCTGCCAACCAGCACCAAAGCGCCAATGCTGTGCACCAGCGAGATATTGTCCCATTCGCTCATAGGTCCACCTGCCAGCCATCATAGCCGACAATGGCGCGGTTGCCGACCTCGGCGCATAATGTGCGATAATCCATGGATTTGTCGAGATGGGTCAGCACCACATGCGCTACTTCAGATCGCTCAGCCAGTTCCAGCGCCAGCGCAAGATGTGCATGGGTTGGATGCGGCTCGCGGCGCAGGCAATCGCTGATCAGATAGTCACAGCCCTTGTACAGGCTCACCATATCATCGGTTATCTCTGAAAAATCCGTAGCATAGCAAACACTCTTGCCGTGGTGCGATATACGAAAACCGGTTGATTGGACCGGGCCATGGGGTTGATCAACCGCAGCGATCTCTACATTGGCAGCGACCGTGACGGCTCTGTCGCGCCCGGTATTCTCCATTACCGTCATATCGGCAATGCTGACATAACCACCATCTCCGGCAAAAACATAGCCGAAGCGTCGGTTCAGTGCATCTGCAGTATATGGCCGCGCATAGCCCTGGAGTGGCTGACTTTTGCGACGAAAAACAAAGGGCCGCAGATCATCTATGCCATGGCAATGATCGGCGTGATCATGCGTCCACAGCACATGGGTAAGATCATGGATGTCATTATCAAGGCACTGATTTCTAAGGTCCGGTGAGGTATCGATGATGATACTCGCACTATCACCAGCTTCTGATGGTATTTCAATATGAAGTGAGACGCGGCTGCGGCGATTTCTCGGTTCTTTTGGGTCACAATCACCCCAGTCATTGCCGATCCGCGGAACGCCTGCAGAGGTTCCGCATCCGAGCAATGTTAGCTTCACGGCTGTGCCTTGTTAAAAAGCTGGTAGAAATTCAGCGCTGTCGCCTCGAACAGTTTTTGCGGTTCTTCACCGCGCAGATTGGCGACGAATTCGCCGGTATCGCGCACATATGCCGGCTCGCCGCGTTTGCCGCGATGTGGGACTGGTGCGAGAAATGGCGAGTCTGTTTCAATCAGCAGCTTGTCGGAAGGGATTTTCCTGGCAACATCCTGCAATTCGCGCGCATTCTTGAAAGTCACAATACCCGACAGCGACAGCGGGATATCCCAATGCAGCATCTGGTCAGCAAAGGCCTGACCGGCGGTGAAGCAATGGATAAGGCAGGGGAATAGCCCCCTCTCCCGCTCCTCGCCCAATATGCGGATGGTATCTTCTTCAGCATCACGCATATGGATAATCATAGGCAGACCAGTTTCGCGTGCAGCAGCGATATGCAGCCGCATACTGTCCTGCTGGCGCTGGCGATCACTATGGTCGTAATAGTAATCAAGACCTGTCTCGCCGATACCAACAACGCGCGGATGCTCAGAAGCAGCAATCAGCCGCTCCAGCGCCAGATCTTCATGATCATCGGCTTCATGCGGATGAATGCCGACACTGGCCCAGACATCATCCTCGCGCTCGGCCGTGGCGATGACATCACCCCACTCGCTCTCGCGCGTCGAAATGTTGAGCATGGCGGTCACCCCTGCCCCCCGCGCGCGCGCCAGCAATTCGGGCTGATCCTCGGTCATGCCTTCATAATTGAGATGGCAGTGGGAATCGACGAGCATCAGGCAGCGTCCTTCCCGGCTTCTGTGCTTGCACCTTCGGGCATTTCAAGGCGGGGGAAGATGGGCATGGGCTTTTCCAGCGCCCAATCTCGCATCACAAGTTGTTGATACCATTCATTATTGGCGAGCTCCGCATAGCTGCGCTGGTCCGCATCTATCCCCATCTGATCGAGCAGCTGATTGGCGGCTTCGGGTACTATTGGCTGAATACAAATGGCCAGATCGCGAATGGCCTGAAACAGCGTCATCAGCACCATCGCCATGCGCTGTGGGTCTGTTTTCTTAAGCGCCCAGGGTGCCTGTTCATCGACATACTGGTTGCAGGCGAAAACGGCACGCCGCCAAGCCTCAATCGCGCCGGAGAGGTTTAACGTATTGAAAGCTTGAGGAAATTCCTCGCGCGTTGTTTTGGCCACTAGATCGAGCAGGTCCTTGTCTGCCGCTTCGGCTTGATAGTTATCAGCAAGCCGACCATCCATATTCTTGAAGATCATGGAAAGCGTGCGCTGGGCCAGATTGCCGAAGCTGTTGGCGAGATCGGCATTTGTTTTGGTAACAATGGCTTCTGCCGAATAGCTGCCATCTTTTCCGAAGACGACATCGGCCAGCAGGAAATAGCGCAACTGATCCACGCCAAAGCCTTTAGCCAGCGCCATGGGATCGACGACATTGCCGACCGATTTCGACATTTTCTCACCGCGATTGAGCAGGAAACCATGGCCGAACACCTGTTTAGGCAGCGGCAGGCCTGCACTCATCAGAAAAGCAGGCCAATAAACGGTGTGAAAACGGACTATATCTTTGCCGATAATGTGCAATATGTCTGCATCTAACGTCCAATAGCGGCCAAAGTCACTGTCGGTTTTCGGATAGCCGAGGCCAGTCAAGTAATTGGTCAGTGCATCGACCCAGACATACATCACATGATCATCACTACCCGGTACCTTCACCCCCCAATCGAAGCTGGTGCGTGAGATGCTGAGATCGCGTAGACCACCTTCGACAAATCGGATCATCTCATTGCGGCGATTATCGGGTTGGAGAAACTCCGGATGGTCACGATAGAGATCAAGCAAGGGCTGCTGATATTTGGACAGGCGGAAGAACCAACTTTCCTCCGCGGTCCACTCCACCGGGGTTCCTTGGGGTGACAAGCGAACCTTCTCGCCTTCGCTATCCTCGGCGTCGATCAGCTCGCTTTCATCATAGTAGGCTTCATCGCGGACGGAATACCAGCCTTCATAGCGGTCAAGATAAAGATCGCCATTGGCTTCCATCGCTTTCCAGATCGCCTGGCTGGCGGTGTGATGCGCCTCATCCGTTGTGCGTTGAAACACATCATAAGAGACATTCAGCGCATCACACATATCCCTGAAAAGCTGGCTCATTTCATCGGCCAGCGCGCGCGGCGTGATGCCCTGCTCTGCCGCCTTTTGTGCCATTTTCAGTCCATGCTCATCGGTGCCGGTCTGAAACCGCACATCGCGGCCCGTCAGCCGCTGGAAACGGGCAATCGCATCGGTGGCAATCGCCTCATAGGCATGGCCGATATGCGGCGCGCCATTGGGATAGCTGATCGCCGTTGTGATATAAAAAGGCTCAGACATGCTGTGCTTTCGCGCTGTGTAACTCTAATCTTCAGCCGTCACTAGTCGCCGCGACCGATGCCAGCAAGCCACCTATGCGAAAAACCAGTGTCTGTGGGTCATAATTATAGCGCGGAAGCTCGGATGCAAGCTGTTCAACCTCGCTGCGGGCGTCGATAGCCGCCATTCGACGCGCGCCCTGGCTGGTACGGGCATGATCGGCAAGAATTTTCGGCAGACGCGCCAGAAAGGCTCCTACCCGCTCGGCCGCGCCTTTTCCTGAGAGCAATGAGGCGAGCGCAAGGCGTTGCTGATGATCCCTGTCGCCCTGCTGCAAGATCCTTTGGACGGTTTGCAGCAGCTTTCCAATGTCGGCATCGAGCAAGCCGGTAATATTGCCCGGTATCCCGCCAGCAGCCTTTAACAGGGCCTCAAATTGTGCGGGGTTGAGGTCGGGCTGCATCACGACAATGGCCTGCTGCATTTCCTCCATTGCCAAGGGATGAAACCGCATCATCAGACAGCGCGAGCGTATGGTGGGCAGTAACCGGCCCGGACTATGCGAGATCAGCAGGAACACCGTATTGGCAGGCGGTTCTTCAAGCGATTTCAAAAGGGCATTGGCGGCATTGCGTTCCAGATCATCGACGGCATCAATGATCACAACCCGATGGTCGGACAGGCTGGGCCGGGTGACAAAGCGCTGCTGCAACGCCCGCACCTGATCGATACGGATATTGCGGCGGCGCTCATAATCCTGCCCCTTTTCCTGTTTTTTGCGCTCAGTGTCGTTTTTCGGCTCGCGCTCTAGCTCGTGACAATCGGGATGGGTTTTGCTGTCGATCATCTGCAACTGCGGTTTTGGCAGGGCGTTGATATCGAACAGGTCATCAGAAATAGGACCATCAGGCGCCAATAGCTGCGTCGCGGCGTGGCGGGCGAAGAGATGTTTGCCCAAGCCTTCCGGCCCCGCCAAAATCCAGCCATGATGCATCTTGCCGCTGGCAATAGCCGCCAAAAACTGCCGTTGATTGGCGCTATGGCCGATTAGCGGTGTCATGACGTCACCAGGCCCTTCTTCACCAGATATCCGCAAATTTCAGCATGGACATCTTCCGGACTCTGCTCAGCGCTGATCACCAGAAAACGATCAGGCTCAGCCTCGGCAAATTGGTGAAACGCTTCTGCAACCTGCTTGTGAAAATCCGTATCACGCCGCTGGAAACGATCATGATCATCGCCGTCGCGGGCGCGGATGCGTTCTGCTGCTGCATCCTGCGAAATCTCCAAGAGGATAGTGAGGTCGGGCAATAGCCCTTCACTGCCGATGGCATGAAGCTGCATGATGGCATCGTCATCCAGCCCCTCCCCTGCACTCTGATAGGCGCGGCTGCTGTCGACGAAACGGTCACACAGCACCCATTGCCCCGCAGCGATGGTAGGACGGATAACCCGAGCCACATGATCGGCGCGGGCCGCAGCAAACAGCAACGCCTCACTGCGGGCGTTCCAGCGTTCGTCGGCACCGGACAGGAGTAATTCGCGTATGGCTTCGGCCGCAGGGGTTCCGCCCGGCTCACGGGTCACGATATGGCCAATACCGTCCGCCTTAAGCATCTCACTTAAAAGCTTTATCTGGGTTGATTTACCAGCGCCCTCACCGCCTTCAAAAGCAATAAAAGGGACTACTGGCAAATCGCTGCTCATGCGCCGAACAGCGCGGCAATACCGTTCCAGATGCGCAAGAAGAAGCCCGCTTCTTCTACCGTCTCGCCAGCAGCCAGCGGCAATATCTGCGGCTTGCCCTCTTCCGGCGTAATCACCAACGAGGCAATATTGGCGCCCGCCTTGAAAGGCGCTTTGACCGGGCCATCATAAACGATCTTCATGCTGTATTCGCCGCCGCGTCGCGGCAGGGTTACCGCCAGATTGCGCGGCGCCACTAGCGGCACCGAACGCGAACTGCCAAGCTGAACCTGCGCATCGCCAATGATATCGCCGGCGGCAAATAGCGGCTCGCTCTTCCATGAGCGAAAGCCCCAATTGAGCAGCTTTACTGACTCCTCAATCCGGCCGTTATAGGTATCAAGCCCCGCCACCACCATCATCAGCCGACGGCCATTCTGTTCAGCAGTTCCGGCAAAGCCAAAGCCTGCTTCCTCGGTATGACCGGTTTTCAGGCCATCCGCACCGTTGATCCTACCGATGATCGGATTGCGGTTCTGCTGGGTTATACCGTTCCAGCTAAAGCTCTCCTGCCCATAAAACTCGGTATAGAGATCGGGGAAATCCATCACGCTGCGCGCGCCCAGCTTCGCCAGATCACGCGCGGTTACCAATGTCCGCCCTTCATCAGGCCAGCCATTGCTGTTGCCAAAACGGCTGTTCTTCATGCCGATACGCGCTGCAGTATCATTCATCATATCGACAAAGGCTGGCTCGGTCCCGGCAATCCCCTCGGCCAGAACGACACAGGCATCATTGCCCGAAAGCGTGATGATGCCATGTAGCAGATCGCCAACAGAGACCTTCTGTCCAGCCTTGAGGAACATGGTCGAGCCCTGATTGTTCCATTTCTGCCAGGTGCTGTTCTGAACGGTGAAATTATCTTCCAGTGACAGTTCGCCCTTTTTTACCAGGTCAAAAGCGACATAGACCGTCATCATTTTGGCCATAGACGCAGGCGGAATCTTGCGGTCTGCATCCTTGTCCAGCAGCACTGCGCCCGATGACAGATCAGTCAGATAAGCGATAGGCGCGTTGCTGTCATAACTGGGATTGGCAGCAAATACCGCAGTGCCAAATAGCGCACATGCAGAGGCAGTGAGCGACAAGGTACGGATCATTTTCATACGGGTCTGTACTCGGCAGATTGTTGGCCTGACCCTAGCGGTCGGCGCGGATTACTTTCGCATCCGAATAGCCATTTTGCCTCGCCCGTTGCAAGCCGCTTTGCGCGTCTGTGGCAGAGGAATATGGCCCATATCGAACCCGCCATATATTGCTGTCACTGCTGGCATAGACTTTAGCGCCCAATTTGCTGGCCAGAGCGTCGGCACGCGCCTTGGATCCAAAGGCCGCAACCTGAACCATAAAGCCTGTGGGTAAGGTCGTTCGTGCCGGACCGCTCCAATATTGCGGCTTGGGGTTCGTCACTGGAGAAGCGCCCTCCCCTTCCACGATAAAGCGGCCATTATTGGCAGGCTTGGCGCGAGTCACCGGGGCGGCAGCCGGCGGAGTTTCCGCTGCTGCTGTCTGTTGAACGGGAGCGACCGGTTTCGGCATCAGGCCCAGCTTTTTACGCAGGACATTGAGCAAACCATCCGAGGTTACCGGACGTGCATAAGCGGACCGTCCGCTGCGCAGCAAGGCGCGATCAGTCTCGGGCGGAAACACACGGCGGACGCGGACCCCGGCAACGCCCTGATCGGTTATACCAAGCTGATCCGCAGCACCGCGCGATAAATCGATGATCCGGTCTTTGGCAAAAGGCCCCCGGTCATTGATACGCACCAATATCGTGCGACCTGTCTCCAGCGCGGTTACCTCGGCATAGCTGGGCAAAGGCAGGGTTTTGTGTGCCGCGCTGATACCTGCAGGAACATAATTCTCGCCATTGGCGGTGGGCTTGTTGGCAAATTCATCGCCATACCAGCTGGCATAGCCGACCTCGTCATAATCCATCGTGTCGGCCGGCACATATTCCTTGCCGCCGACCTCATAGGGAGTGCCGATTTTAACCGGCGTATCACTGACACCGGCTATCGGTGCGGTGCCGCTTGGTGCGGGTGGCAAGCGGTCCGTTGATGATACACATGCGGGAAGCAGGAAGATGCAGGCAAAGGCTAAAGCCTTGCCAGATATCAGAAAAACTGGACGGCGTGTCTCAACCTGCAATCTCATCGGCTAGCAATCCCACAGATAATGCATAGAAATTGGAGCAATTATAGTCCAATATGGCACGATAATTCCCTGTGAGCAAATAGGCTGTTTTGCCTTCGAAATCAGGTTCCAATAAAGTGGTCAAAACGCCATCGTCCAGACGCTTTGCCGATTTGGGCAAAACCCCCAAAGCGCGCCATTCAGCGACTGTTTTCCATTCGCTATGCCGTGCAAAGACGCGCGGGCAGCGCTGTGGAACGGTGTGATTGGCAACGGCGTCCCGGTCCAGACTGGAGGGAACCGAAACAGCCATTCCCCAGCTTTCACCGCGTCGCCATCCGGCATTGCTGAGATAATTGGCGATCGAGACCATGGCATCGGCCTCGCTGTTCCAGATATCCGCCTCGCCATCGCCATTACCATCTGCCGCCAGCCTCAAGTAAACTGACGGCAGGAATTGCGGTTTGCCCATGGCACCGGCAAAACTGCCGGTCAGGCGGCTGCGCGGTACGCCGCGATCAATCATCTTCATCGCTGCGATAAATTCGCCCGAGAAGAGTTCGCGCCGACGGCCTTCATAAGCCAGCGAAGCAAGCACGCTTGGGATATCAAAATTGCCGGTATAGCTGCCGAAATTGCTTTCCTTGCCATAGATCGCCAGGATCACGCCGGCAGGAACCCCCGTGTCACGTTTGATGCGGTCAAATATCGGGCGCAGTTGGAGATATTTGGACTGCCCCTTGGCGCGCTTGCCAATAATCGCCCGCTGTTCGTCCGATCCGGTAAAGGGCGGAATGCGCCGGTTGGGGCCACCTCCCCCGCCTCTGGCACGCCGCTCGATACGCAGAGCCGATTCGCTGAGGCTGATCGTCGGCGCCACCCGATCCAGCGTCGCCTGCGACACACCCGCCTGGCGCGACTGTGCCAGCAATTTGGGGAGGTAGCTGTTGAAAGTCTCGCTGGATTGCCCTGAAGCGCTGGTGCCCAGAGCCACGATAGACAAGGCCGCGACCTTGGCAATGCGGCCGATAGGCTTTGACGCAGCAGAGCTAGTGCGGGAAAAACGCGAACGGCGAAGGATAAATGTCGTGAAGTTCATGACCGTATATTTGGCACAGCAACATGATTTACCAAAGGCCTAACCCATAAAGTGACAGCATTATACGCCAGCATGAATTTTGCTTTTGCAACCTGGGCCATATGCGCTTAGGGAGGCGGAACGCGGACAGGTGGCAGAGCGGTTGAATGCACCGGTCTTGAAAACCGGCGTGGGTGCAAGCCCACCGTGGGTTCGAATCCCACCCTGTCCGCCACTTCCCCTCAATTGAAACTGTTGCACGCATCGAAGCGTAAGCATCGCATTTTGGCAGCTTTCCAGCAGAGTATGCGCGCCGTTCTAAACCCGTGTTTGGTGCGTTGCTTGGGTGCTGAGGCCGCTCAATAGTTTTGCTGGATGCAATAATCTGCCGAACCAAGCATCATAGCCGATATAAAAAAAAGGGCATGGAGATAAACTCCATGCCCTTTTTTATGTGGCGTATCTGGTTAGCCCTTAGAACTCGACACCAAAGCCTGCAGCGGCAGTGAAGTCATTGTCCCAACCGGCGCGCAGGTTGAAGGTCGCGCGGTCATCGTCGCTGCGGAAGGATGCACCGACCGCAAACCCGGCCTGACCATTGCGCACACCGACACCGCCGCCGAACATCACCTTGTTCGGATTTTGCGAGTCAGGGATGGCGGCCATGGCGGCTGCCCCCGCAAGACCGGCATCCATGTCATTGCGCAGACGGTTCAAGTCAAAGTCCACCTGGGCGAAGCGGTTGTTCACCTCATCGCGCAGCAAGCCGACCTGTGCATCGGTATAGCCATTGGCCTGTGCCAGTGCGTTGTTGAGCTGGCCGACATTGACCGCATCGGTGTCAGCAACGCCGGTGGCGACATTGCGGATGATGACCGGACCGTCGAGACCCGCACTCTGACCCAGGGTGATGGAGTTGATCGGATCACCGTTCATATCGGTGTCATAGCGCACCGCGGTGTTGTTCAGATCATTGATCGCATCACTATTGCCCTGGATCTTCACATGATTGGCGGCAATGTCCATCATGTTCTGCGTCACCTTCTCGTTGGTGGCGAACAGCTGTGAGCCGTTCACCGCCTCAGTTGAGTCTGCCGCAATCAGGCCATCGCTGACACCCGCCACTGTCCGGGTTTCCCCGGCATTGTTGGTGAGATCAACCCTTGTGCCATCGGTATCCGCGCCGACAGTAATATCGCGGGTGGTCGGGTCCTGCTGAACCAGACCGGCGGTACCGTTGACCAGATTGTCAATATCGGTGCGGTTGTCGGTGACCCGATTGTCGAGATTGTTAATCGCGGTGGTGTTGCCCGCAATATTGGTCTCGTTGGTCGTAACCCGCCCATCAAGATTCTCGATCGCGGTGGTATTTCCCGCAATATTCGTCTCGTTGGTCGTCACACGATCGTCGAGATTTTCAATCGCTGTGGTGTTGCCTGCGATATTGGTCTCATTGGTGGTCACGCGGTTGTCGAGATTTTCGATGGCCGTGGTGTTACCCGCGACATTCTCATTGGTCTCGAACAGCTGCGAACCATTGACCGCCTGGTTTGACGTATCGCTGATCTCACCATCGGCAACGCCGGATAATGTGCGGTCTTCGGCATTGGAATTGGCCAGAGATATTTCGGTACCTTCGGTTTCCGCACCGACCGTGATCAGACCACCACCTGGCGCCCCACCGACCTGGCGGACCAGACCGGTCGTACCATTATTGATGTTCTCAATTGCGGTGGTGTTATTGGCGATATTGGTGGTGTTGCCATCAACCTGATCGGTGATCTGGTCAAAGGCGTCAGCCACGCTGCTCTCCGTGCCGCCATTGGGCACGTTGAACACTGGCGCTGTTCCATCGAAGACATCACCGGTACCGAGGAAATCGTTGATGTTGCTGCCAACACCGAAGAGCTGATCCCCGGTCACCGCATCGGTCGATCCGGCGGCGACATTGCCATTGGCGAGACCCGTAAGCTGACGCGCACCATCGGTGCCGGTAAAGTCAACCACCGTGCCGCCTGTAGCCTCACCGACCGTAATGTCACCATTGCCCGGCGCACCGCCAGTCTGACGCACCAGACCAGTGGTACCGTTGGTCAGATTGGTGATCTCGGTGCTGTTATTGTCAACCGAGGTGGTGATGTTCTCAATCGCCGTGGTGACATCACCGGCGGTGGTGCCATCGGGCGTTGTGAACACCGGCGGTGTGGTGGTGCCATCCGGGTTGATCACATCCTGTCCAATCACCTCATTGATGGCATCGCCTTGGTTACGCAGCTGCGCGACGTTGACCGCCTCATCATCTGCGGCACCAGCAGCAACACCCTGGATACGGCGACCGCCAACCGAGGCAACGCCGTTGGTTGGTGCGGCTTCTGCGGTGCCATATGAGGCATCGGTCGAAGCCGCTGTCACTGTGCCAGAGCCGAGAGCTAGATCACCGGCACCGGTAGCCTGTGCCCCAAAGCCGAGCGCCGTTGCGCCCTCTGCATTGGCAAGGGCATCATTACCGATGGCAGTTGCCTCATTCGCATTGGCCTGTGAGCCAAAGCCGCCTGCTACTGCATCAGTGCCGGTGTTGGAAGGCTCAGCATCCATCGCCGCGTTTTCCGAACGGAACGGACCGGCTGTGCCGTTGGTGACATTGGTAATGTCACCTTCGATATTGGTCACAACATCCTGCACATTGGTGAAGGTGTTGCCATCATAATCGATGGCCGCAACCAGAGCGCCGGTATCCGGATCATAGGTTGATGCTCCACCAAAGGCTGTCGCGGTGTCGCCACCGGTCTGGTCAGCCTTGTCATCCGCTGCGGTAATCGCATCGGCGACATTGTCAGAGTCGACATTCCCCACGGTGAACGTCGGTGCGGTTGCAACGCCGGTTGCGACATCAAAGGCAGCACCGCCGCCAAAGGTCGCGGCACCCGCATCCGCCGCAGCCTGTGCCTGATCGATGTTCACCGCATCGGTGCCAGCAGTACCGCCAGCTACGCCGGACAGCGTGCGCTCTCCGTCCGTACCGGTAAAGTCAACCTGCGTACCGCCAGTCTGCGCACCGACCGTTATCGGGTTGGCATTGCCTGGACCAGGAACGCCAACCTGCTGGACCAAGCCCACATCGCCATTGGTGATGCTTGTAATGTCACCTTCGATATTGGTGATGACATCCTGAACACTGGTCTCCGTGGTGCCGTCATATTCAAGACCTGCAACCAGCGCACCCGTATCGGGATCATAGGTAGACGTTCCGCCAAAGGCTGTCGCGGTGTCGCCACCGGTCTGATCGGCCTTGTCGTCCGCTGCGGTGATCGCATCGGCGACATTGTCGGAGTCAACATTACCCACAGTGAAGGTCGGTGCTGTTGCAACGCCGGTTGCGACATCAAAGGCAGCGCCGCCGCCAAAGGTAGCCGCACCCGCATCCGCCGCAGCCTGTGCCTGATCGATATTCACCGCATCGGTGCCAGCTGTACCGCCAGCAACACCGGACAGCGTGCGCTCTCCGTCCGTACCGGTAAAGTCAACGACCGTGCCGCCAGTGGCTACACCGACCGTTATCGGGTTGGCGTTACCAGCCCCCGGAACACCCGCTTGCTGCACCAGACCAACATCACCGTTCAGGATATTGGTGATATCCGTGCGGTTCTGGCCGACATCATTGCCGATTTCGTCAAACACTTCCTGCACCGTGCCGTCATCGACATTGGTGCCTGCAGTGGTCTGCGCGGTATAGTCGAGACCACCGGCAAATGCGCCGGTATCTGGATCATAGGTCACATCACCGCCCAGAATGTCTCCGGCCAGCGTGGTGCCCTGCAGATCAGCCTTGTCGTCCGCTGCGGTGATCGCGTCAGCAACTGTGTTGCTGTCGACATTACCAACGGTGAAGGTTGGTGCCGTGGTTGCACCCGTGGTCGGGTCAACCGCTGCGCCGCCGCCCAGCACTTCAGCGCCAGCCTGAGCAACCGCATTGAGCTGCGACACATTCACCGCATCATTGGCATCCGTGCCTGAAGCTACACCGGTAATCTGACGGTTACCGCCTACCGCATCGCCGACAGCTACTTCACCAACCGAGCTTTCCGTGCCCAAAGGCGCGCCGGTGCCCGGCGTATACAGGCCATAGCCGGTATAGTTGGTCTGCTCGCCACGCGAAGCCGCAGTGCCTTGGCCCAGAGCTACATTGGAGCCAGCAGTGCCAGCGGCAACGCTTGCGCCATTGCCGAGGACCGTCGAGTTGGCCACGGCATTGTCGCTTGCGCTGTTACCCAGAACCGTTGAGGCATCGCCATCAGCGGTAGCGCCAAAGCCACCTGCAGATGCATTGGCACCGCCAACCGTCGGATCACCGGCAGCCGCTGTGTCATCCGACTGGAATGGGCCGGTTGCACCTGATGCAATCTGGTCAACAACTGTCGCAACCGAGAAGAGCTGCGAGCCGTTAATCGCATCGGTCGAGGTCGCGGTGATCTGGCCAGCAGCGACATTAGTAACCTGACGCTCAGCGCCAACAGCACCAACCGAGACGACGCTGCCCGGCGTCGTACCGGCAAAGCCGCCAAAGGTTGTGTTGCCCACCGTCGCATCGGTGACGCCAACCGCTGCTGCGGTTATACTGTTCGCGCCAAGCGCAACGTCGTTAACCGCTGTAGCATTGGCGTTAAAGCCCACTGCAACAGCAGTTGGGGCTGCATTCGTGTCCGCACCCAATGCAACACTTTGGATACCAGGTGATGAGGCGTTGCGTCCTATGGAAATGCTATCGTCATCATCCGCGAAGGAGTTAGACCCGATAGCAATTGTGCTGCGCCCACCTGCTGATGCGATATTACCCACAGCGACAGCGTCTTCGGCTGCAGCCGCACCAAAGCCAAACGCGGTACCTTCGACTCCTGCTCTTGAATCATTACCGACAGCCGTCGCTCGATCCGCATCAGCCATCGCGCCGAAGCCACCGGCAACCGCGTCCGTGCCTATATTCGAAGGAGCGGGATCACCGGCGGCATTCTCAGAAACGAACGGACCTACCGCGCCGGATGCAAGCTGCTCAACCGCCTGATTGGTGGCGAAAAGTTGCGAGCCGTTAATGGCATCGGTTGACGTTGCCGTGATCTGACCAGCGGCGACGTTGGTGACCTGGCGCTCAGCGCCTGCGGCACCAACCGAGACAACACTGGTCGGCGCACCCGCACCAGCAGAACTGCCTGCGAAGGTATAGGTCGTGCCAGCCAAGGTGGTATTTGGCGTATCAACCGCTGCTGCGGTTACGCTATTCGCGCCAAGGGCAACGTCGCCAGCATTTACGGCGTTCGCATTGATACCTAGAGCAACAGCTTCCGTGTTGGCCCCGCTCTCGGTCCCAATCGCTATGCTGGACGCTTGAGTGGCATCAGAATCCTGGCCAATAGCAATCGATTCATTGCCCGCTGCTGACTGCGCACCAATTGCCACGCCGCTACCCATTGAAGCATTAGCAAGCGAACCGATAGCAACACTGGATGAGTCTACCGACCCGCCGCTACCAATCAACACGCCACCTTCTGTGCCATCAGCAACGGTACCGCCGTCGCCAAAAACAACCGTATCGCTAACTTCGTCACCAATGGTGTTCCCGGAGCCAATAACTCCGAGATTTTGAGCATTGGTAATCGCGCTGTTGCCGCGGCCAATGGCGAGAACGTCACTACTGTCACTCACCTCGCTATCGGCTGCGATAAAGCCACCCTCTACAGTGCTAACGGTATTGCCAGAGCCAAATACGGTCGCATCCGTGACATTGGATACGGTCGCACCCGTTCCGAAAACTGCCACGCGTTCGCTGTCGCTTACGGTGCTTGTGGACGCTACTACAGAGACCACATTGTTGGCATTGAGCGTGTTGCCCGCACCGATAACCGAGCCATTGCCGCCGTTGATCGTATTGCCCTGACCCAGAGCAATACTGAGCGGCGCATCGTTTACCGTGCTGCCCTGACCGATGGCGATACTGCCAACGCTCGTGGCTCCTCCAGTGGTATCGGTGACTTCAGCACCTACACCAAAAGCCAGTGAGCCATTGCCCTCGGCGAGAGCATTCTGACCGCCCGCAGATGCAGCCGTACCCGAAGCAGTTGGTGCATTTGTCGTCTGATCATAGCCTTCAGTCACAAACTGGCTGCCTGCACCACTGGTAATGCTGGTGTCGATGCTGTTCACAACATCCTGCACATTGGTGAAGGTGTTGCCATCATAATCGATGGAAGCAGAGACCGTGCCGGTTGCGGCATCATAGGTCGAAGCTCCGCCGAATGAGGCTGCCGTTGTGTTCCCCTGCTGGACCACAATCGCATCCTGCGCATTGGCCGCATCGGCGACGCTCTGCGGCGTCGCGGTGCCGCCGACGCTGATCGTCGGCAAAGTGCCCGCGCCGGTCAGAACATCATAGGCTGCGCCGCCGCCAATGGCTGCCGAAGCATCATTGACAATGGTTTGTGCCTGGCCTGCGGTGATTGCATCATCCGCGTCCACAGCATCGGCCACGCCGCTCAAAGTGCGCGCACCGTCGGCTCCGGTGAAGTCCACCAGATTTCCGCCAGTGGCAGCGCCGACCGTTATCGGGTTAGCATTGCCTGCACCCGGAATGCCTGCTTGCTGGACCAGACCAACATCGCCATTGGCAATGTTGGTTATGTCGGTCGTAATATTATCAAAAACAGTCTGAACAGTGCCATCGGCAACAGCGGTTGGACCATCATAGTCAAAGCCATTACCTGTGGGTGTACCGTCAGCATCGAATAGATCGTCGCCTGAAAGCAGATCGTCAATAGCCTGGGTTTGCTGATCCAGCTGGCTGACATTGACCGCATCGGTCGGAGCAGCGCCAGCAGCTACATTGGTCAAACGACGTTCATTGCCAGCGGTGCCGAAGCTGACCTCTGAATCTGGAGCTGCGGCGCTTGTTGCGTAGGCGGCATCGGTCGGCGCTGCGCCGCCGGTTTGACTGCCCGCGCCAATAGCAACGCTACGCTCGTAACTTGCTACCGCATCAGCACCAATGGCGGTTGTTGCATTAGCATTTGCGGTTGTGCCTCGGCCCACAGAAACGGCGTTAGTGCCAGCAGATGCGCTGGCGCCCAGAACTGCGGAATTTTGACCTGCATCGGCATCAAAGCCAATCGCTGTGGCGCCCGCACCTGTCGCAGTTGCATCATTACCGACAGCCGTTGCCTGATCTGCGTTAGCCTCAGCACCAAAGCCACCTGCCACGGCATCGGTTCCCGTGTTCGATGGCGCTGGATCACCGGCTGCATTCTCAGAAACAAACGGACCAACCGCGCCGGTTGCAAGCTGCTCAACCGCCTGATTGGTAGCGAAGAGCTGTGAGCCGTTAATGGCATCGGTTGACGTTGCCGTGATCTGACCAGCAGCGACATTTGTGACCTGACGCTCATTGCCGACCGAACCAACCGAGACAACGCTGGTCGGTGCATCGCCGGCGAAATTGTAGGTTGTACCAGCAATCGTCGTGTTGGCCGTGGCATTAGCCGCTGCGGTGACAGAGTCTGTACCAAGAGCAACGGCATCATCATTGGTTGCTTGTGCGCCGGTGCCCAAAGCGACCGAATTGACGCCTGATGCAGTTGTATTCGGATCAAGTAATCCGGCCCCGCCAATCGCCACGGCACTGTCACCGCTAGCGACTGCGCTGGCACCGATGGCGGTTGCCTGATCGGCGGTCGCATCAGCTCCGGCACCCAAAGCTGTCGCTTGCAGATTGGTCGCGGTGGCCAATGTACCCAAAGCGGTGGCAAGATCGCCCGTGGCGCTGGTTGCAGAGCCAATGGCTATGGCGCTGAGCGCGTCGGTGACGACCGAATCCGCACCGATCGCTACCGCTCCGACACTGGCAGCGCCGCTCACTTCAGCGCCATCACCCAATGCGGTTGAGAAGTCCGCCTGTGCATTGGCATCGTCACCAAAGGCCGAAGCGCCAGCTGCGCTTGCAAGCGATTCCGAGCCAACTGCGGTTGCCCCTTCAGCCGTAGCTGATGCGAAGCGACCGATGGCCACACCATCTTCACCGGATGCCGTAGTGTCGGTACCAATGGCGATGCTGTCTACGCCCGAAGCCGTTGCAGCGAGCAGATCATCTGGGCCGCCATTTTCATCGCCATCTGCACCCAGCGCAATTGCGCGAGTCTCGCTGGCGGTTGCCCCTTCACCCAGAGCCAATGAACTGTTGCCACTGGCAACAGCGCCATCACCACCTGCAGAAGCATTGGTTCCGCTGGCAACCGGAGCCGTCGAACCAGCGAAGTCCTCGGTGACAAACTGGCTGCCTGCGCCTGCGGTCACAGAGTCCGCCAGACTTTGCAGCTGACTGACATTCACCGCATCGGTTCCTGCCGAGCCTGCTGCCACGTTGGTTACGCGGCGCTCATTGCCTGCCGAGCCGACCGAGACTTCGCCCGCAGGCGTTACGCCAGCCAGCGTGCCGGTGGCAGGATTGTAGGCAACGCCGCCCTGCAGCGTACCGAGATCAGCGCTGGTGGCCGAGCCTGAGCCCAGTGCAACCGAATTGGCATATTGCGCATTGGCCTGGTCGCCCAGGGCAACTGCGCCGACATCGCCAGCAGCACCGCCGGAATTTGCCTGCGCATTGCTGCCGAGAGCAACCGAACCAAGCCCAATAGCGGTGTTGGTATCACCAATCGCCGTCGCACCATCACCCGTCGCGGTATTATCCGCACCCAGCGCAACCGCTCCGGTTCCGGTGGCAAGGTTCGGGTCACCAATGGCCACCGCACCATCTCCGTCGGCGATGTTGGCAACACCGATGGAAACCGCCTGACCATTTTGCGCCGTGGCGTTCTGGCCAATGGCAACCGCGCCGTCGGAAGTGGCGGCGGCGGTGTTGCCGATGGCGATGGTGTTGAGCGCGCTACCGACCGCCGCCGTGCCAATGGCAATCCCGTCATCAGAAGAAGCACGGGAGCGTTCACCGATGGAAATCGTTCGAGAGGCTGTCAAAAGGTCGGTCGCGCTGGTTCCAGTACCAGCTCCGAGTCCGATGGCAACATTGCTGTCCCCTTCAACCAGCGTGCCAGCAAAGCCGCCACCTGCAAAGTTCCAGGAACCAGTTACGGTCGTCCCTGCCCCATTTCCTAATGCAGTATTGGATTGGCCAACAACACTATTGCCCGTAAGGGTACCCATCGCAACATTGCTAGGCCCTGTCACATCATTACCCGCCAGGTAGCCAAAACCGGCGTTTTGACTGCCATTGACGCGTTGACCCGAGGACCGGCCCACCGCCGTGTTAAAGACCCCATTGCTCTCGGTGCCTGCTAATGAGCCAATCCCGACACTACCTGCACCAGAGGCATTCTGTCCGGCACTGCCGCCAACATAAACTGTGTCTGATGATCCGGTTCCGGTGCCAAAACCTGCAAAGGAGCCTATTGCGATTGAGTCGGTCCCCCCCGCACGAGCTTGCGTGCCCACAGCCAATGCCCTTGCATTGACCGCCTCAGCTGTTTGGCCGATAGCAATAGCCTGACCGCCTCCACCGGAGACCTGAGCCTGCGCGCCGATCGCAATTCCGAAAACATCGCTGGCAGTCGCACCATCACCAATCGCAACGGCTTGCTCAGAATCGGCGAGCGAACGCGTGCCAATCGCCACAGCATCTGCGCCAGTGGCCTGTGCATCCGCATCACCCGGCAGTGTCGAGTTCGCCTTGAAGTAAGGCAGTTGCGTTGTGCCATTTGTGATGTTGGCGATATTGGTGGTGTTGGTGTCCACCTGCGTGGTTACCGCCTGGAAAGCGTCACTGATATTGCCTGCGGTACCGCCATTGGGGGTTACGAAGGTCGGCGCGGTGAATACACCTGCGGCATCAAACACAGTCTGGCCAACCAGCGTATTGATATCGCTCGCCTGATTGACAAGCTGGCCGACGGTTGCCGCATCGGTCAACGCCGCACCATCGGCGACATTGGTCAGACGACGCTCATCGCCTGCGGTGCCGAAAGAGGCTTCCGACGCAGGCGCTGCATTACCCGTGCCATAGCCGGCAACGGTCGGAACCGATCCGCTGGTAGCACTATTGGTGCCAATGGCGATGCTATCGGCATATTGTGCATTGGCGTTGCGACCCAGCGCGGTTGCCCCCAAGCCATTGGCCGAAGCATCGGTACCGACGGCCAGACCGGCCTGATCGGCACTCGCATTTTGGCCCAGCGCGGTGCCGTTTTGGCCATTGACGGTTGCACCCTGACCAAGCGCGGTTGCATCCTCATTATTGCCGGTATCGGCATCGACACCAATTGCCGTGGCGTTGTTACCACCCGCATTGGCGCGGAAGCCGCCTGCTGTGCTGTTATTGCCGTTAGAGACTGGCGCTGTCGAAAGGCCTGCGCCTTGATTCGAGGTAAACGGCACATTTGCAGCCGTTGTCGCCACAGCATTTACCGCCTCTTCCACCGAATTATAGGTGGTTCCAGCGACATCAATAACCGGTCCAGGTGTCGGCGCGCCGGTCGCATCGTCGAACAGATTTTGCGACGGCGAGATAAAGCGATCCAGCGCTTCATTGCTGTTCTGCAGCTGGTTGACGTTCACCGCATCGGTGCCATTCACACCATCGGAAACGCCCTGCAAACGGCGATTGCCAAAGGCCACAACAGAACCCGGCGCAGCAGCCTGGGTGCCATAGGAGAGACCGCCCACTGCCGCCGTATCCGACCCCGCACCGATGGCAACATCGCCATTCTGGTTATTGGCCGAAGCGCCATTACCCAGTGCCAACGTGTTGTTGAGTGCCGCATTGGCGCCATTGCCGGCGGCCAGGCTGTTATTGCCATTGGCGACCGCATTCGGGCCGATAGCGACCGAGTCATTTCCTGCAGCCGTAGCATCCGGGTCTGTCGAATTCGCCTGGAAATAGCGGGTTCCGACATTCTCCACTTCGGTCAGCGCATCAGTGATATTGTTGAAATTATTGCCGCCTACGGTGAACGTAGGATCGGTATAAGTACCATCGGCGTTGATAACCGTCTGCCCGATGACCGAGTTCAGATTGTCGCCCTGCGCCTGCAACTGGCTGACATTGACTGCATCGGTGCCGAGTGTGCCCGCTGCAACGCCCTGAATTTGGCGGTTACCAACGGCCACAGCGGATGTCGCGGTGTTCGCGACCCCGCCATAGCCAACATTGTTGACCGCAACCGTCGATGAGCCCGAACCCAGAGCAACATCACCTACGGCAACGCCCGCATTGGCACCATTGCCAAGGGCAATCGCGCTTCCCTGTGTTGCGCTTGAACCGTTACCAATGGCAACGGCGCTGTTCGCGGTCGCCCCGGAGGAGTTACCGATGGCGATTGAGTTGCCGGTATTCGAATCGGCATTGTTACCAATGGCGATACCGTTACCGCCACTAGCATCCGCGTTTGCGCCGATAGCGACCGACTGGCCGCCTGTCGCATCCGCATCATTACCGATGCCGACACCGTTAATGCCGGTATCGCTTTCATTACCGATGGCAACCGAGTTATTGCCGCCAGCATCGGCAGCATCACCAATAGCGACTGAGCCATTGCCATCGGCAACCGCGGCATCACCCAGAGCGACCGACTCAAGCCCGGCAGCCGAGGAATCATGCCCCAGAGCCAGCGCGCGATCACCCGCCGCATTGGCATTATCGCCGCCCGCAGAGGAATCTACACCCGTCGCGCTGGGCGCATCGGAATTGGCAAAGTCCTCGGTAACAAATTGCGAATCTCCGCCAGAAGCGTTGGCCACAGCCTGAACCGCCTCTTCGACAGAACCAAAGTTGGTAGAGGTACCGCCAATGTCGACGGTCACCACATTGCCCGTTGCCGTGGGCACACCATTGGCGTCAAACAGGTCATTGGTTGGCGAAATAAAGCCGTCCAGCGCTTCGGTTTGTGTGCTTAGCTGGCTGACATTCACCGCATCGGTCGGCGCGGAACCGGCGGCGACATTGGTGATTCGACGCGTCGCAAAGGCGCCGCCGCCAACGGAAACCTGTGCATCAGGTTGTGTGCCGCCAACGATATATTGCGTACCTGCCGCACTGGTTGTCGTTGCGCCTGCGCCCAGAGCGACATTGCCATCGGCGGTATCGGCCACGGCACCATCGCCCAAAGCGGTGGTGAAGTTTGTGCCATTGGCTACGGCACCACGGCCAAGAGCGGTGCCATTGGTCGAGCCATCTGTCGCACCACCAGCGGTAACAACGCCAGCACGCGAGTCTTCACCGATAGCCGTGCCATCGCCACCGGCTTGTGCGCCCGCACCCGATGAGGTGGAGCCAAAGGCAATAGCCCCATCGCCAATAGCGGTGGACGAAGCGCCCAAAGCGCGCGCCTCGCTACCAATGGCAATGGCATCATCTTCATTGGCCTGGGCATCCTGACCAATAGAGACCGTGCGTGATGCGGTAATCGCATCACCCGCACCATTGCCGATGGCAACATTGTCATCGCCGGTAACATTTGCGCCCGTATTGGTTCCTACACCGATATTATTGGAGCCGTTAACAAAACGCGCTGCGTCCTGACCAATACCGATGCCTAGGAACGCTGTTCCGCCGCCAAAGGAGTTGCCCGCATTGTTGCCGATCATAACAGACGCGCCGGTTACGGTAGAGGCTCCGGCGCCCACGGAAACGCCCAAGGCACCAGATCGAGCGCCATCACCGACGGCAACGCTGTTATTGACAGAATTCGCCAGGTTGCCAATGGCGACGCCATTGCCTCCGTTAGCGGAAGCGGCAGCACCGATCGCCACAGAGTTGCCTCCGGCCGCATCTACACTGGCACCATCGCCCAGAGCGATGCTGCTGGCACCCTGAGCCAACGCCCCTTGGCCCATTGCGATACTAGCGGTCGCATTGGCAACCGAATCCGTACCAATAGCGATAGCATCGTCGGCAAGAGCCTCTGCGCCAATTTGAAGCGGGTTGCCAGAACCAGCAAGGTCTCCTGTTGAGTTATCAAGATCACCATCGCCGCCAATGGCAATTGCTCTGACCCCAGTGGCCCTAGAGCGATCACCGACGGCTGCGGACGCCTCGCCTGATGCCGTGGTGCGCCAACCGATGGCGGTCGAATCGTCCCCACTGGCACTTGAGCCCGCACCAAAGGCGGACGCGTTGCCACCGGCGGCACTTGATTGTCCACCAACCGATGTCGAAGCAAAGCCAGCAGCATTTGCGCGATCCCCGATGGCCGTCGCAATGTTGTCACCGGCTTGCGCCTGCCAGCCAAACGCGGAAGAAGTATTCCCACTCGCGCGAGACTCATTACCGACTGCAATCGCGTTTTCATTGGTTGACTGCGCATCAAAGCCTACAGCTATCGAACGAACACCAGTTGCCTGAGCTAGGCGACCCACCGCAATAGCCCGATCATTTAGAGCTTGAGCATCAGAGCCGATAGCTACCGCAAAATTTCCGACGGCATCGGTAAATCCCCCCAACGCTACGGCGTTGGCACCATCGGTGAGAGCGTCTGTACCCATAGATATGGCATTTTGACCCGTGGCATTAGTATCAACTCCCAACGTAACCGAATTCAAGCTGGCGGAACGGCTATTGTCACCAATAGCGATAGACCCAAGATCGAGGGCCTCCGATTCGCCACCAATGGCTATCGTGTCATTACCCACAGCCTGCGCGCCGCGCACACCGTTGCTGCCGATCGCAATGGCGTTTGCGCCAGTTGCAGTGGTTGAGTCGGCGCGCGATAGCGGGGTTGTGCCATCTCCGTTGGCGCTACCGATGGATACAGAATTTGTGCCCAGCGCCCGCGCGCTAAAGCCCAGAGCAACACCGCCGGCATTGGCGTCCGCCTGAAGCCCGAGTGCCGTTGACCAGCGCTCGGCAGTAGTGGAGAAACCGATAGCTACGCCGCCAGTGCCAGTGACTTCCGCTAAAGAGCCGAACACCGTGGACGCCAGCGTATTGTTGCCATCAGCACCGCAGCCTGCAACCGTCGCATATGTGCCGCTGCCATCGACCGCATTACCAGTCGTAGGTGGTGAGCCACCTGGCTCGTTCCCCACTTGCGTGCCAGGGCCACTAACACAGTTACCATTAGACGGGATGGTATTGGCAAGCGCCGTTTCACCAGGCACCACCATCATCGTGCCGGCAAACATCGCCGCAAGCGCCATGGAGGTTGCACTGGCTCCCGACATCAGGCCGCCGAAGAAGCGCATGGTCGGCGCATAGCTGCCCGCGCCCCAATGCGTCTTTACAACGCGCCCGCCGCGATCCTGATTATATGGAATATGCGAATCGCTACCGTTCAGTGAGTCGCCATTTACAACCTTACGCATGATCATCCCCTGTTTTTTACTTGCCCTGTTCCTGAAAACTGCGCGTAAACTGACAGAAAGACTCCCCGCATCACGCGCGTATTCTCCAGCGACAATGTGTAAAGGGACAAGAGGGCGTTACAATTTCAACAAGGTTGGGAATGGTTCTTTATGGCGTGAAACACTCCATTACGGACTGTAATGCTTTAAAGAGGAGGATGTTTTTGGAATTTTTGCTAAGTCGCGCACAAATGCTGGACTTACAGCAATTGTCAATGTGCTGAACTGAGTGTATCTTTTAGTAATGGCTAAACACAAAGTTTCATAATGATACAGTGGCTACAAGATCTTTTTGTAGGGACAACACTGCGCAATATCACTGCAAATACCCCGTTTCCGGAGTTTGCGCGTTGCGGTAATGATCTGATCTACTGAACGTATCGGGACAGAAATATTGCAACCTGACGACCAGCGTAGCGCGTCTATATTCCGCCTCAAGGATGGACGGGCGCTTGCCTATCAATGCTTCGGCGATGCTTCCGGCTTCCCGACATTCTATTTTCACGGCACGCCCAGCAGCAGATTGGAAGCGGGTTTCGCCGATGCCGCCGCACTTGATCATGGCTTACGATTAATTGCGATTGATCGCCCCGGCTTTGGTCAATCCGATTTCCTGCCTGGTCGCAAATTTATCGATTGGCCCGATGATGTGATCGCTTTGGCCGACTATCTCGGCGTCGGGGCATTCGGGGTTGCCGGACATTCCGGTGCGGGGCCGCATCTCTTTGCCTGTGGCGCCATGATCAGCCCGGAGCGACTGAAGTTTATCGGAGCATTGGGACCTTGGGGACCGATAGCCACAGCGGATACCGCGAACAGCCTTAACGCGCTGGACCGCAGCTATATGGCGATTGCCCGACAGCTACCATGGACCATGCACGCCGCTTTTGCGCCCATTGGTTGGGCGGCGCTCTATTGGCCTGATCTCTTCTTCGGCATCATGAAAGCCAATGTTTCCGCGGCAGACAAGGCGATGCTGGAGCAGCCGGAGATACTCCACATATTCCGCCAAACCGAGAAAGAAGCCTTCCGTCAGGGCAGCCGCGGCCCGGCGCATGAAGCGCTGATTGCCTATCAGGATTGGGGCTTTGATATCACGGACGTGCGGGTGCCGACCTATATCTGGCTCGGCGATGAGGATATTTTCGTGCCACAATCCATGGGCCGCTATTTAGCGCAGCATATCCCGAATGCCGAGCTGCATATGGTGCCCGGAAAGGGGCATCTGAATATCGAGAACTGGCACGACATATTCGCCGCCTGTGCGCAGCATATTGCTACGCCATAAGCGGCGCGCGCCAGTGGTTTAGCTCAACCTCTAATTATGCAGTTAGTCTTCTTTTGAAGGCCGTGTGTTGGTTGCAGCCATATCACGATAGCCGCCAGCCATGGCCTCGATTATCCCGTTCGCCTCTTCAGTGGCATAGGCTTCCGCGTCTTCCTGGGACGCATCATATTCCATCTCGTCTTTGACAATGGCTTCCATATAGGCCGCGCGTTCGGCGGGACAGGCCCCCTCTGCGACCTTGCGAAAGGCGCGTTCCTTTACCTTGTTGTCGAGATTTTCAATGGTCACATCGACCATACAGTTGGAATAGGCTTTGCGCAGCGAATCGGCGTCCATAGCCTGTGCGGTGACCATCAAGGTGAGTGCGGTAATCAGCATTTTCCTTCCCCTTTATGCGCCGATTTATAAACCAGATCATTGCTTTAGAAAAGAGCCATAACCCAAGCTCAAGATGCGGCGAATATCTGCGCGGCAAGCAGGACGACGCTCAATACTAGCCCGGAAACAGGGACAAGCAGCGGATAGCTGACAATCCCGTCACCACCTGCCCTGCCCGTCAGTTTCAGCCGCAGCAATGCCGCATTGATGGCGATAAAGACGCATAAGGTGATAAAGCTGGTAGCCCCGGCAAGCGCGCCGGTCGGGAAAAACAGGGCCAGGAGCAGCACAACTGCGCCTGCGAGCAATGTCGCAACAAGAGGCGTTTGAGTGCGGCTGTTAATGGCAGCCATCCATGCAGGAGCGCCGCCGCGGCGCTTACCCAGATCATGGACGACGCGCGATGCCATGACGATCTGCGCCAGTGCACCGTCAACGATGACCAACAGCCCAAGCACCGCCAGAAAATCGCCGCTATAGCCGCTGGCGCGCACCACCTCGACCAGCGGTGCGCCGGTGGCGGCAAGTTCTTCAGGAGACAGTGTAGAAACAACGACCAAAGCTATGGAGACATAAAAGAATAGTGAGATCGCGAGTGCGATTAAGATGGCACGCGGCAATGAGCGCTGAACGTCCTGGACCTCCTCGCCCAAAGTCACCAGGTCCTCAAAACCGATAAAGGCATAAAAGGCGAGAAAGCTGCCGATCAGAACGCCCATGGCCCAACCCTCGCTGCTGCCAAAGCCTTGCGCGACAAGCGATGGATAGTCGACGATATTTGGGCCGCCGACGATCAGGACAATGGTCAAGCCCAGCAATCCAGCGCCGGTGCACAGCAGCATAAACCAGACCGATTCCTTGATGCCAATCGCCGCGATGGTGGTCAGCGCGATCAGCAGCACTGGAATAGAAACCTCTTTCGGGATCGGCAGGAACGCGGTGAGATATCCCGCAAAACCGGTCGCAATCGTCGCCGCAGACACCAGACCCGCCGCAATAACTGCCCAGGCGGTGATCCATGTCAGCCAACGATAGCCAAAAGCGACATCAATATAGACAGCAGAACCGCCGCTATGCGGGAAGCGCGCGCCCAATTCAGCATAGCTTAGCGCGCTGAAACCCGCGGCAATGGCGGCGATAAGGAAGGACAGCGGTGCGAGATACCCCGCCTCCCCTGCTATCTCGCCGATAACGACATAGATACCTGCGCCCAAGATGGTCGCCAGACCATAGACCGCGAGCATATTGGGGGACACGACACGGGCGAGTTCCTGATCTTTGTTGCCCGCCATGATGCCCCCTTACTTACATATGCAGCGTCCGGTCATAGGCTGATAGCACAGATTCATGCATCATTTCAGAAAGTGTCGGATGCGGGAAGACGGTGTGCATCAATTCTTCCTCGGTGCTCTCCAACTGGCGGGCAATGGCATAGCCCTGGATCAGTTCGGTGACTTCCGCGCCAATCATATGCGCGCCGAGCAATTCGCCGGTCTTGGCGTCAAAAACGGTTTTGATAAAACCATCGGCCTCGCCCAGCGCAATCGCCTTGCCATTGCCGATAAAGGGGAAATTGCCGACTTTGACTTGATGCCCGGCTTCCTTGGCTTTCGCTTCGGTGAGGCCCACCGAGGCAACTTGCGGCCGCGAATAGGTGCAGCCCGGGATATTCCAGGTGTCGAACGGATGCGGGTTAAGGCCGGCCATATGCTCAATCGCGACAATACCCTCATGGCTCGCCTTATGCGCCAGCCAGGGCGGGCCGGTGACATCGCCAATGGCACGAATGCCCTTCACATTGGTGCGGCCAAAGCCGTCGACCTTGATATGGCCACGATCGGTTTCAACGCCCAGCGCTTCCAGCCCGATATTCTCGGTATTCGGCACGATGCCGATGGCGACAATCGCATGGCTGAACTCATGCGCAGCCGTCTTGCCATCCTTGGTCTTGATCTTGGCGGTAACGCCCTTGCCGCTGGTCTTGAGTTCCTCAACTCCAGCGCCAGTAAGGATAGTCATGCCCTGTTTTTTCAGCGTCTTTTCCATATGCGCGCTGACATCTTTATCCTCGACCGGAAGGATACGGTCGAGCATCTCAACAATGGTAACATCCGCGCCCATGTCACTGTAAAAGCTGGCAAATTCGACTCCGATCGCACCGGAACCTATGACCAGCAGCTTCTCCGGCATCACTTCGGGCGTCATCGCATGGCGATAGGTCCAGATGCGTTTCCCGTCGGCTTGAGCAAAAGGCAGATCCCGCGCCCGCGCTCCGGTAGCGACAAGGATTTCAGGTGCTTCCAATTCGCGGGTTTGATCGCCCTGTGTCACCGAGAGTTTGCCGACCCCGGTGATCGTACCTGTCCCCTCGACCACGGTAATCTTGTTCTTCTTCATCAGCGTCTTAACGCCGGAGTTGAGCTGGCCGGAAACCTTACGCGAGCGCTGTACGATCTTGTCGAGCTCGAAACCGGCCTTCTCCACCTTCAGGCCATAGGCATCGGCATGGCTCATATAGTGGAAAATTTCCGACGTCCGCAGCAACGCCTTGGTCGGGATACAGCCCCAGTTGAGGCAAATCCCGCCAAGCCGCTCACGCTCGACAATCGCGACATTCATCTTCAACTGCGCCGCACGGATGGCAGCGACATAGCCACCGGGGCCGGAACCGAGGACTACAAGATCGAATTTTTCGGGCATTACATATCCTTTAACAATACCCATCCTCTCCCTTTACGGAAGAGGATACGGAGCCTTAGGTGCGGAGCGCCTTAGGCGAAGTCGGAGAGGGATTTGGAGAGGGTTTGATGATCACGCCACCAATCCCATCGGGCTTTCGATCAGCTGCTTCAGCGCCTGCATCAGTTCTGCACCATCTGCACCATCAATCGCGCGGTGGTCGAAACTGCCGGTGGCGCTCATCATTGTGGCGATCTGTAAGGAATCGTCGATGACCGCAGGGCGCTTCTCCCCTGCTCCTACCGCCAAGATCATGCCCTGGGGCGGGTTGATGACCGCATCAAATTGCGTGATGCCGAACATGCCCATATTGGAAATACTCGCCGTACCGCCCTGATATTCATGCGGTTGCAGCTTGCCGTCGCGCGCCTTGCCAGCAAGCTCCTTCATCTCGGTCGAGATGGCAGAGAGCGATTTGGTATCGGCTTCTTTGATAATCGGCGTGATCAGGCCCGAAGGCGCGGCGACTGCGACCGAGATATCGGCACGGCTATATTTGATGAGTTGGTCGCCGGCAAAGCTGACATTGCATTTCGGCACTTCCATCAGTGCTTTGGCCAGCGCCTTGATCAGCAGATCATTGACCGAGAGCTTGATACCCTTTGGTTCAAGCGCAGTATTTAGTTCCTTGCGCAGTTTCAGCAGCGCATCGAGCCGGATGTCGAGCGTGAGATAGATATGCGGGATCGTCTGCTTGGCCTCGGTCAGGCGGCGGGCGATCACCTTGCGGACATTGCCCAGCTTCTCCGCCTCATGCGGGATATCGGTGACAAACTCGCTTGCCGCAGGGGCAGCAGCAGGAGCCTTTTCGGTGGCTGCGGGTGCGGCAATGCCGGATGCGTCAACGCCTTCCACATCGGCCTTGATAATCCGTCCCTTCGGCCCCGTGCCGCTGATCGCAGCAAGATCAAGCCCCTTGTCCGCCGCAATACGCCGCGCCAATGGGCTGGCCTTTATGCGGGTAGCGGCTGATGCCGCTGGAGCGGGCGCAGGTGCTGCTGCAACAGGTGTTGGGGCCGGTGCGGCTACAGGCGCAGGTGTTGGAGCCGGGGCTGGTGCGGCCGGTGCCGGTGCAGGCGCTGGAGAAGGCGCAGCAGGGACCGCACCGCCGCCAACATCCATCTTCGCCGCTTCGGCAATATCCTCGCCATCCTCAGCCAGAATCGCGATGACCTCACCGACAGCAACATTCTCGCTGCCCTCATCGACCAGCACTTTGGCGATGGTGCCTTCATCCACCGCTTCGAATTCCATGGTCGCCTTGTCAGTTTCAATCTCCGCCAGCAAATCGCCGCTGGTGACCTCATCACCCTCCTTCACCAGCCATTTGGCCAATGTCCCCTCCTCCATCGTCGGAGAAAGCGCGGGCATTTTCAGTGCGATAGGCATGTCGGAAACCTCTTTCATTCGGGGAGGAATTGAGATGAAGGCCCTTGTGTCGTTTATACCGTATCATGGTCAAGCCCATATCGCTTGCACCGATGCGTTTTTTGACACAATCTATAGGTATTCAGTCCCGAAAAAGGGGGAGGACAGACAATGCGCAAATATCTGGTCGTGATTGACGAGACCGAAGAAGCGCGAATTGCACTGCGATTTGCCTCGCGGCGGGCGGCAAAAACCAATGGCACGCTGCATATTTTGGCGCTGGTGCCGAAAGAGGATTTCGTCGCCTGGGGCGCGGTGCAGGCAACCATGGAAGACGAAGCAGCGCGCCGTGCCGAGGCTTTGGTGGCGAGTGCAGCCGGGGATTATTTCAATCAATCGGGCCAGCGCCCCGCTATCTCGGTCAAGCGCGGTGAAGGGGTGGAAAGCCTGAAAAAATTCCTTGAGGAAAATGACGACATCACCGCACTGGTGCTCGGAGCCGCCGCCAGCGGTGCGCCAGGGCCGCTGGTCAGCTATTTTGCCGGCAGTCAGGCGGGATCGCTGCCCTGTCCGGTGATGGTTATTCCCGGTAGCTTGTCCAATGAGGAAATTGATCGGTTGAGTTAAACAGGGTGCGAATTTTAGTTCACACTAAGCCAGAAAGGCACGAAGGCGACTATAGCAAAATCCACTTTTGTGCCTTTGTGGCTTAGTGTGAACTATAAAGACACTCTGGTTCCGTCTGCACTGAACCTGGTTTATTTTCTAATATTCCTAGGCTTACCGCGTTTGCCTTGACGGTATTTGCCCGCACGACGACCAGATGGCCGCAATCGTTTGGCGCTCGCTTCATAAGGCAGCGGTTCCAGTTTTTCCGGCTCAAACTTCATCGCGCCGGAAACCGGATTGGCTTCGACCAATCGCATTTTGAGGCGTTGGCCGACCTTGTAGCTGGTGTCGCTGATTTCGCCGGTCAGGCTTTGCGCCGCCTCATCATAGGCAAAACGCTCACGGCCAAGGGTTGAGACCGGCACCAGCCCGTCGCCGCCAAAATCGACAATAGTCACAAAAAAGCCAAAGCTCTGCACCCCGGTGATCCGCACATGATAGATTTTGCCGATATGCTCGGCGAGATAGGCGGCAACATAGCGGTCCACCGTTTCGCGTTCGGCTTCCATGGCGCGGCGCTCAAAGCCGCTGATCGCCTCGCATATGGTGCTGAGCTTATTGGCATCATCACTGCTCAACCCTTCCTCCTTGCCACCAAGCCCATAGCCCTGCACCAGCGCGCGATGGACCAGCAGATCAGCATAGCGGCGGATCGGGCTGGTGAAATGCGCATAATGGCCAAGATTAAGGCCGAAATGGCCGAGATTGTCCGGGCCATAATAGGCCTGGGTCTGGCTGCGCAGCACCTGCATGGTGAGCAGCATGCGCATATCCTCATCCTCAACGCGCTCCAGCACCCGGTTGAACAGTTCGGGGCGGATCACCTGACCAAGCGCCAGATTCATCTCCATGCTGCGCAGATAATCGCGCAGCGCTTCCAACTTCTCGCGCGCCGGGGTTTCGTGGACGCGATAGACGACCGGCTGTTTCTTCGCCTCCAATGCCTTGGCTGCGGCGACATTGGCGGCGATCATCATATCCTCGATCAGCATATGCGCATCAAGCCGCTCGCGCATGGCAACGCCGGTGACCTTGCCTTCTTCGCTCAGGACAATGCGCCGTTCGGGCAGTTCCAGATCAAGCGGCTTGCGCCGCGCCCTCGCCTCGCGCAGCAGTTTCCAGCAATCCCACAGCGGGGTCAGCACCTCTTTGGCAAGCGCCGTCTCGCCCGCATCATATTGCGCCTGCGCATCCTCATAGGCGATATTGTGCGTCAGCTTGATGATGGCGCGGGCAAAGCGCCAGTCTTTCAACTCGCCCTCTGCGTCAATGCGCAAATGGCAGACCATCGCCGCACGGTCTTCGCCCTGTTTCAGCGAGCACATATTGGCCGACAGCGTTTCCGGCAGCATCGGCACCACACGATCCGGGAAATAGACGCTGTTGCCACGCTTGCGCGCCTCGCGGTCAATCGCGCTGCCGGAGCGGACATAGAAGCTGACATCGGCAATGGCGACAATCAGGCGGAAGCCGCCTGCATTGTCGGCGCTGTCATCGGGTTCAGCCCAGACTGCATCATCATGATCTCGCGCATCCGCAGGGTCGATAGCGATAATCGGCAGATGACGCAGATCCTCGCGTTTGTCGGTTTTCAGCGGCTGTTTCGAGACCCGCTCCGCCTCGTCCAGCACCTTCTCGCTGAAATGATCGGGGATGCCATATTTGTGGATCGCCACCGCCGAGAACGCGCCCGGTTCCATTGCATCGCCAATGACCTCACGGACATAGGCACGGGCACGATCACGCGTACCTTTCTGCTCGGCGCGGACCAGCTGGCCGATTTCCGCATCGCCCATATCGGATATCGGCACACTAAAACGCTTGGACTTGTCGGTCATGGTGAGCACAGGCTTGCCGCGCTCATCCTCCTGCACCACGCCAAGCAGCATCTCCGAGGCATTGGCGAGCTTCTTCATCGGATAAGCACGCCAGCCCTTGCCCGCTTCCTCGGTCCGCGCCAGCACCCTGTCGCCCTTGCCCAAGGCCGAACGGCGACCGCGTTCGATGATCCGCAGCTTGGGTGCCGGTGTCGCCGCATGCCAGGTTTCGGGCACCCCAATCACGTTGCCGTCGGCAACCTCGACAATCCGCAGCACAGTGACCTTAGGCACGCCGCCCATTTTGTGGAAAGCGCGGCCCGGTGCGCTGTCGATCAGGCCCTCATCGGCCATATCCTTGAGCAGCGCCTTGAGCGCGATCTTGTCTGCCCCGCGCAGTTTGAAATGCTTGGCAATCTCGCGCTTGCCTGCAGGCTGATCGGACTGGGTGATAAAGTCGAGTATCGCCTCGCGGCTAGGTAGGTGACCGGCAGATGTCTTGCGGGACATACGGCTAAACAACCAAACTTAAATCGTCATTGCGAGCGCAGCGGGCCGAAGGCGACCGAAGGTCAACCAATCCAGGGCATCTCGTGCCGCTCTGGATTGCCGCGTCGCCTTCGGCTCCTCGCAATGACGATTTAGACATGGATGCGACTCTAATAGGCCTTGCCGACAAGGATGCGTTCAACCGCTGGCTCGCCGGTGAAGATACAGGCACCTTCTGCGGCAGGCGCATTTTGCGGCACATTGCGCAGTGTCAGCTTGCGATCCTTGAGCATTTCCTCCACCTTCTCCAGTGCATCGCCAGTCGGCTTGCTCCAGCTAACCTCAAGCCAGCCAATATGTCCCTTCTGCTTAAAGTGCGCGGTCAGCTCTTCCATGGTGGTGACGTCATGACGGATATTCGCCTTGGTGCGTTCCGCCGCCTCATCGAACAGTTGCTGTTGGATCGCTTCGAGCATCGGCGTAACCTTGTCGGCAAACGCTCCACGCGGCATCACATCATTGGCGATCTTGCCATTGTCCTGATAAAGTGCGGTGCGGTTAAGCACGGTGACATTGCCACCGTCAGCATCACGGCCACCGACCTCAACGAGTATCGGCGCGCCCTTCTTGACCCATGCCCAGCGTTTGACCGCGGCCTTGCCCGGACGGCTGTCGAGATGCACACGCACCGGCTCGCCCAAGGCGCTGACGCCTTTGAGCGAAGCCGCCACCTCGCGGCAATACTCAAGCAGTGCCTCATCCTCGGGCTGATCGCGCAGCATCGGGATAATCACGACCTGATAGGGTGCAATGGCGGGTGGCACGCGCAGGCCGTCATCATCGCCATGGCTCATGATAACGCCGCCGATCATCCGCGTCGAAACACCCCAGCTGGTGGTATAGGCGAACTGGAACTGCCCTTCCCTGTCCTGATAGCGGATATTCTGTGCCTTGCTGAAATTCTGGCCGAGATAATGCGAAGTACCCGCCTGCAGTGCCTTGCCATCCTGCATCATCGCCTCGATCGAATAGGTCGCATCGGCACCGGGGAAGCGTTCGTTTTCCGGCTTCTCGCCAGCAATCACCGGCATCGCCAGATCTTCTTCGGCAAAGCTGCGATACATTTCCAGGATTTCCAGAGTCTCATCGACCGCATCTTCCTCGGTGGCATGAGCGGTATGGCCTTCCTGCCAAAGAAACTCGCTGGTGCGCAGGAACATGCGGGTGCGCATCTCCCAGCGGACAATATTGGCCCATTGGTTGATCTTGATCGGCAGATCGCGCCAGCTTTGCAGCCAGCGGGCAAAGGCTGAGCCGATAATCATTTCCGATGTCGGCCGCACCACCAGCGGCTCTTCCAGCTTGGCCTCTGGATCGACATCGAGACCATTTTCACCCGCCTTTAGCCGGTGATGGGTCACCACCGCCATTTCCTTGGCAAAGCCTTCGACATGCTCGGCTTCCTTGGCGAAATAGGACAAGGGAATGAACAGCGGGAAATAGCAATTCTCATGCCCGCTGGCCTTGATCCGGTCATCGAGCAAGCGCTGCATCCGCTCCCAGATGCCATAGCCCCATGGCAGCATGATCATTGATCCGCGCACGCCGGATTCCTCGGCCAGCTCCCCCTCGGAGATGGCAAGTTGATACCATTTGGCAAAATCTTCCGCCCGGGTGACAGGCAGGGCATTTTTCTTGGGCAAGACTATGGTCTTTCTAGGTCAGATAAATTGGTTTCGCTAATCGGCGAGCGACGCTTTTCAGTTCTTGTCAGCCATGCGGTCAAGCTGTTCCTGCATCGCCGCCAATTGCGTCTTCAATGCATCAATATCGTCGCTTTTAGCCGACTGTGTATCTTCAGCCTCGGGCTCTTTATGCTTTGAGCCAACACCGGGAGTGAAAGCCCGTGTCGCCGCTTCAAACATTTCCATATTGCGCTGCGCCATTTTGGCGAACGGGTTATTGGCGATGCTATCACCGACAGCATTTTGCAGCTTCTGATGATTGTCGCGAAACGCCTGCATCGAAGCTTCCAAATAGCCCGGCATCATCGCCTGCATCGAATTGCCATACATGCCGATAATCTGGCGCAGGAAGCTGGTCGGCAAAATCTGTTCCTCACCGCTCTCCTCATCCATGATGATCTGGGTCAGGATCGAGCGGGTGATATCATCGCCGCTCTTGGCATCAATTACCTTGAACTCATCGCCATTGCGGATCAGCGTCGCAATATAGTCGAGTGTGATATAGCTTGACGAATGGGTGTTATAGAGCCGACGGTTGGCATATTTTTTGATGATGATAACGCCATCATCGCTTTTGTGTTTCGAAGCGGGCATAGGGGCGAGACTCCAAAAAGGAAGGCATGAGTGGCCGGTAATCTCCCTCTAGCATCCAAAGATGATGCACCGCAACATGGTCCGCGCCCTTTGCCGCTTTTTCTGGAAATGGCGCGTGAGCAATTGCAGCATGATCCTGAGGCTATGGCCGAATTGCTGCACGGGTTGAGCGCATTTCAAAGTGCAGCAAGACCTGCAGCAAAATCTGAGGCTTTCGTCATTGGAACACAGGGGCCGGTTACGGTGACGCGCCATGCCAGTGCTGATCTCAACCGCGATATCGACGTGTTGATTGTCCCCTCGCCTATTAATGCTCCACAGATACTCGATATGGTCGAGGGGCGCTCGCTAATAGCCCATTTGGAGGCGCAGGGCCTTGGCTGCGGATTGCTACATTGGGGTGCGATTACGCCACAGCGTGGTGATGAAACAATCAGCAGCTTTGTTGCCGACTATCTGCGCCCATTGCTGCAAAGGCAAAAACGCCCGGTGCATCTTGTCGGCTATTGTCTCGGCGGATTACTGGCGTTGGGCGCGGCGTGTTTGAGCGAGATACGCAGCCTGACCCTGATCGCCAGCCCCTGGGATTTTTCCGGCTATGGACCTGATCGCCGCAGCGAGATGATGGCTTTATGGGCGCGTAACCGGGCGCAATGCAAAGCCATGCGGGTCGCCCCCATCGAAATGGTGCAGCAGGGTTTCTGGTCACTCGACAAAAGGCGCGTGGTAGAGAAATATCGCGCCTTTGGCAAAATGGATGCCGACAGCCCTGGCAGAGCGATCTTTGTCGCAATTGAAGACTGGGCCAATGGCGGCGAGCCCCTGCCCTTTGCTTTTGCGGATCAGCTTTTTAGCGAATTTATCGAGAAGAATGCTTCGGTTGAGGGACAGTGGAAGATTGATGGAACACAGATTTCGCCAGATGCCGTCCAGGCACCTGCGCTGGAACTGGTGTCGGCAAGCGATCAGATCACGCCAATGGCGACATCAGCGGGCTTTGCCAATCGCCATGTCTACGCCGGCGGGCATGTCGGGATGGTTGTCGGTGGCAGCGCCAAGCAGAGAAGCTGGAAAGATATTAGTGAGTGGCTGGTCAACAATTAGAGAAATCATTAAGGTTTCTGGTCTGATGGGGTCATCTTATGGTTTATAATTAGCGCAAGTGTAATAGACCCTAAAATCTCGATAAATCCATAGATGCTATCGCTTTCAGCATAATCGGCGCTGCCTGTTAAGAGCAGGATCAGTCTAACTCCATATGGTTGAAGGCTATAACCATAATATATTGATTTATATAATGAATATACAGTTTCCAAAAAGAACACAGTCAAAACTGCCATTATAGCGTAAAACAACCAGTTGCCAGCTTTCGTTAAGAGCCTAGGAGATGCCGTCTTAAAAGTGAAGTGCGCAAGCAAAGTAGCCAAAGCCAGCATAGCTACTAATAACTCTGGATACTGCTGTGTGATTACGCGACCGTACACAAGTACAACAAGCCCATGTAATGCATTGAAAAACATGAGTGATTTGGCAAATAGCAACAGCATCGAAACTCCGATCAGCTAGGTATATGCATATGCTTCAAGACTCAGGACCAGCGACGTTGGAAGCGGCTGCCCAAGACCGTCAGTAGCTCATATTGCGACAGACCCGATGCTGCAGCAGCCTCAGGCAAACTATAATCGACATCAACCCAATCGCCCTCACCGACATCGGTCGCTTCGGTAATGTCGATAATTGTCAGGTCCATCGACACGCGTCCGACAACCGGCAAGTCCTGTCCGCCAAGATGCACATGGCCCTTATTGGAAAACCCACGCAAATAACCATCGGCATAACCCAGCGAGATCGTCGCCAGACGCATATCATGCGGCGCGGTATAGATGCCGTTATAGCCCAGGGTTGAGCCTTTAGGCGCATCGCGCGTCTGCAATATCGCTGCCTTGGGATAGACAACCTGTCTGATGTTGTCGCACAATTCGGGACGCACCACACCGCCATAAATGGCAATGCCGGGGCGTGTGAGATCAAAATGATAATCGCTTCCCAGCGCAATTCCGGCGCTATTGGCGAGGCTATAGCGCTTGGCTCTGACCTGATCCTTGAGCGCTGAAAACGCACTTTGCTGCGCAGCATTTTTTGCACAATCCTCATCAGCAGACGCCAGATGGCTCATGCAGATATCGATTTTCAGCTTCCCGATAAGCGGGTCGGACACCTCTTCGGGTGCCAGCCCCAAGCGGAACATGCCGGTGTCGATCATCAGATCACAAAGCCCGCCACCAGCCTCAATCCAGACTTTGGCCTGCGCCAGCGAGTTAATCACCGGCTTGGCAGGCATTTGGCTGGCAAGATCAAGGTCATTGCTGCCGACGCCATGCAGCACCGATATGCCCGCCTCGGATGTTGCCCGTAAAATATCGCGCGCCTCGGTCCAGTGTGCTACGAAGAAATCGCTGCATCCTGCTTCGCGTAGCTTCTCGGTGACCGCACGCCCGCCAAGGCCATAGCCCTCTGCCTTAACCGCTGCGCCGGTGCTGGCGGAACCGCTCATACGGTCCAGCACGCGCCAGTTCTCCACCAGCGCGTCGCTATCCAGGTCAAGCCGCAAGGTGCGCATCAATCATCCCATTCATTGGCGTTGAGTGTTTCCTTCAGGCCAAAGGCCGTCACCACAAACGCCATGGCGACCACCGCCATGGTGTACCACAGCCCGGCATAAGGGTCGCCTGTCTTGGCGATGATATAGCTGGCGATAAACGGCAGAAAGCCGCCAAAATAGCCAGTGCCGATGTGATAGGGGATCGACATGGAACTATAGCGGATACGCGGCGGGAACATCTCCGCCAGAAGCGCCGCGACCGAACCATAGGTCGCACCCGACAAGCCGCTCAGAACCAATAGAGCGAATATGATTCCTGCCATCGCGCCCGGTGTTGGCACTATAGGCGTAAAGTCATAACCTGCTTCAGCAATGGCATTGTCAAGCTCGGTATCACTTGGGTTTGCCAGGCTTTGCATGCCTATCGTAACCAAGACCTCAGAGCCTGCACCGTCTTCCTCATTCAGCGTATAGGGTAACCCTTTGGTAGTGAAATAGCTGATCGTTTTGCCGCAATCCGTGGCTTGCAGCTCGGCAAAGGGGCTGTACTCACAATCGCTACCGCTGATGGTGATTGGTGCTTTCTCCTTCACCGCTTCCAGATCAGGGTTGGCAACGCTGCCCATCAGCCAAAAACAGGGGAAAAGCAGCAGCAAAGTCAGCACATAGCCATAGACAATCGGTTTCTTTCGTCCAACCTTGTCCGAAAGCCAGCCAAAAAGAATGAAGAAACCCATGCCCAGAGCGGCGGCGACACCCACCAATATCTCGGCAGTCGTATCCTCTACGCGCATCGGTCCGCGCAGAAAACTGAGCCCCGAGAACATAGCAGTGTACCAGATAACAGTCAGACCAGCCGCAATGCCGAACAGCGCAACCGCAAGTCGCTTGATATTGCCCGGATAGGTAAAGCTCTCTTTAAATGGATTGCTGGCAATGGTGCCTTCAGCCTTCATCGCCTGAAACACCGGACTTTCAGAGAGCATCAGCCGCATCCACAAGGAGATGCCAAGCAATACCAGCGACAACAGGAACGGCACCCGCCAGCCCCAGTCATTCCATGTTGCATCGCTCATGAGCGCCTTGCTGGAGAGGACAACAATCAGGCTGAGCACAAAGCCGCCGACCACGCTGGCCTGAATAAAGCTGGTATAAAAACCGCGCTTTTCTGGCGGCGCATGTTCAGAGACATAGATCGCCGCGCCGCCATATTCGCCGCCCAGCGCCAATCCCTGTAATACCCGGAAGAATATAATGATGATCGGCGCCGCGATGCCGATGGTTTCCGCCGAAGGGATCATACCCACCCCCGCGGTAGCAATGCCCATCAGTGTCACTGTCACCAGAAAGGTATATTTGCGCCCCAACCTGTCGCCGAGGAAACCGAACAGAATCGCGCCCAGCGGTCGGAAACCAAAGCCGACAGCAAAGCCTGCCCAGACCAGCAGCACTTCCAGTGTCGCATTATCGCTGGGGAAGAATGTCCGCCCGATAATCGCTGCAAGCGTGCCGTAGATAAAGAAATCATACCATTCAAAAATTGTGCCGAGCGAAGACGCGCCTATGACGAGGCGGATATCTTTTTTCGATGGTACGTAAACGTCTTGCGCGCCCGATGCGGCGGCATCGCTGCTGAGTGTCTCAGCCATTTTATCTCCCCTGTCCGCGCAATGTTACCCTGCGTCGGATATTCTGCAATGCCCGCTTTGTCGCAATCAGTCCAGTTCCATGATCACTTCATCGACCGCCAGACTGTCCCCCGCCTCGGCCTTGATCGACACTACGGTCGCCGGTTTCTCGGCACGCAGGATGTTTTCCATCTTCATCGCCTCGACAATGGCAAGCGGTTGGCCTTCCTCGACCTTGTCGCCTTCTTCCACCATGGTTTTCACCAACAGGCCGGGCATTGGGCATATCAGCAGCTTGGAAAGATCAGGCGGCACTTTTTCGAGCATATGCACCGCGTGACGTGCAACATGATCGGGCAGGACGCGCAGTGTGTGGATTGCCCCGCGCGTTGTCAGGGTCAGTCCGGTTTCGGACGTCGCGACCTTGACCGCCAATTCCGCGCCATCAACTTCGGCAATCACCAGACCATCTCCAGGCGTATAGGCCATGGAGAGGTCAACCTCGGTGCCGTCAACGATAATAACGTCTTCGCCGATAGTTACTTCCATTGCAGCATCGCCGCTGACCACCTGCCACTCCGATGACGGTCGCAGGCGCTTGCCCAGCTGGCCGGTAATGCGCAGATCGCGATCGGCTTCGGCGGTCTTGATAAACGCCGCAATCGCCGCAAGTTGGCGCAAGAGCTGTGCCGATGCGGGTGCGCCTTCAAAGCCTTCGGGATACTCCTCGGCGATAAAGGCGGTGCTGATATCGCCCGAACGGAAACGCTCATGCTGCATTACTGCCGAGAGGAAATCGAGATTATGGCCGAGCCCTTCGATAACGAAGCGGTCGAGCGCAGCGATCTGCTTGTCGATGGCTTCTTCACGGGTATCGGCATAGCTGATCAGCTTGGCGATCATCGGATCATAATAGATGGAGACCTCGCCACCCTCGGCGACACCATCATCGACGCGCACCCCGTCCTTCGCTTCCGGCGGCTGATAGCGTACCAGGCGTCCGATGGAGGGCAGGAAACCGCGATACGGGTCTTCCGCATAGACACGGTTCTCGACCGCCCAGCCTGTGAGCGTCACATCATCTTGTGTGAGTTCCAGTTTTTCGCCTGCGGCAACACGGATCATCTGCTCGACCAGATCAAGCCCGGTAATCTGCTCGGTCACCGGATGCTCAACCTGAAGCCGGGTGTTCATTTCGAGGAAGTAGAAGCTCTTGTCGGCGCCGACGATCAGCTCGACCGTACCCGCGCTGTAATAGCCCACGGCTTTGGCGAGAGCGACTGCCTGTTCACCCATGGCTTTGCGCATTTCCGGATCAACGAAAGGCGATGGCGCTTCCTCGACAACCTTTTGGTGCCGCCGCTGGATCGAACATTCGCGCTCCCCGAGATACAGCGTATTGCCATGCTGATCGCCCAGCACCTGGATCTCGATATGGCGCGGCTGCTCGATAAATTTCTCGATAAACACCCGGTCATCGCCAAAGCTGTTCAGCCCCTCGCGCTTGGTCGCCTCAAAGCCTTCGCGCACATCCTCTTCGGACCAGGCAAGCCGCATACCTTTGCCGCCGCCGCCAGCGCTGGCCTTCATCATCACCGGATAGCCGATATCATTGGCGATTTTCACCGCATGGTCGGTGTCGTCAATCTCTCCGACATAGCCGGGCACAATATTGACCCCGGCCTCACGCGCCAGCTTCTTCGATTCAATCTTGTCGCCCATCGCGGCAATGGCATTGGCCGGCGGGCCGATAAAGGCGATATCATTCTCCGCCAGCGCCTTGGCAAAGCTTTCGCGCTCGGAGAGAAAACCATAGCCCGGATGCACCGCCTCTGCGCCGGTATCCTTGCACGCCTGGATGATCTTGTCGGCAAGCAGATAGGATTCCGCAGCAGGCGGCGGCCCCAAATGCACCGCCTCATCCGCCATCTGCACATGCGGGCTCCGCGCATCGGCGTCGGAATACACCGCAACCGTGGCAATGCCCATTTTCTTGGCGGTGCGGATAACCCGACAGGCGATTTCGCCGCGATTGGCGATCAAGATTTTTTTGAACATTCAGCTTCGTTCCTTATGGAATTTGCAACGCCGACAGCAAAATTGAATGTCAACCAAGCGACAAACAACAGGATTGGAGCATACCTGCCACCAATATCATTTTTGGCAAGCCAAATCGCAGCTCCAATTATTGCAATATTTGTAAGCAGACAGAATAGCATACCTAAGGTAGTGCCAAGAAAGTTAACTGCCATTTTGGCCATTCTACTCACTCAGCTGCCTCGACAACCTGCTGCATCTTCTCCGCCCGCATAGGCTCCTCACCTTGCAACGCTTTAAGGCCCAGCTTGGCAAACAGCTCGGCATCGCTATCATCGCCAGCATTGGGAGCGGTCAGCAGCTTGTCGCCGGTAAAGATCGAGTTCGCTCCCGCCATAAAGCATAGCGACTGTGTTGCCTCGCTCATGCTTTCGCGGCCTGCGCTGAGGCGGACCATAGACATGGGCATGGCGATCCGTGCCACTGCAACGGTACGGACAAATTCGATATCATCGATCTTGGCCAGCGGCGTATCGGCGAGCATATCTCCCAGCACTGTGCCTTTGACCGGGACCAGTGCATTGACCGGCACGCTTTCAGGATGTTTCGGCAGCGTCGCCAGCGTATGGATAAAGCCGACGCGATCCTCGCGGGTTTCGCCCATGCCGACAATGCCGCCGGAACAGACATTGATCCCACTTTCGCGCACATGCTCGAGCGTCTCAATCCGCTCGTCGAACTTGCGTGTCGAAATCACCCGCTCATAATATTCGGGCGAGCTGTCTATATTGTGGTTGTAATAGTCGAGTCCCGCCTCAGCCAGCATATCCGCCTGTTTGCGCGTCAGCATGCCCAGCGTCATGCAGGTCTCCAGCCCCATATCGCGCACGCCTTTGACGATCTCGACAATCGCCGGCATGTCGCGGTCTTTGGGGTTGCGCCAGGCCGCCCCCATACAGAAACGCTGTGAGCCATTATCCTTGGCCTGCGCCGCCATTTGCAGGATTGCGCGCACATCCATCAGCTTGGTGGCTTCCACCCCGCTATCGGCATGGACCGATTGCGAGCAATAGCCGCAATCTTCCGGGCAGCCACCGGTCTTGATTGACAACAGCGTGCAAAGCTGCACCTCATTGGCCGCATGGACCTCACGATGCACAGTCTGCGCCTCAAACAGCAGGTCCAACAGCGGCTTGTCAAACAACGCAGCGATCTCTTCGCGCGTCCACTCGGTGCGGATATCGGTCATGGCGCTCAAATCGTCCCCAGCGCCTGTTCCATATCGGCGATAATGTCATCAATATGCTCAATGCCCACGGACACACGCACCACATCGGGTCCAGCACCAGCCTCGACCAGCGCGGCCTCATCCAGTTGACTGTGCGTCGTCGATGCCGGGTGGATAATCAGCGAGCGGGTGTCGCCGATATTGGCGAGATGGCTGAACAGATTGACGCTGCTCACCAGCTTGACCCCGGCATCATAACCACCTTTCAGGCCAAAGGTGAAAACCGATCCGCCGCGTCCGCCTAGGTAGGTATGAGCAAGCTCGTGATAAGCGCTGGAGCGCAGTCCGGCATAGGAGACCCAATCGATTTTAGGATGCGCCTCAAGCCATTTGGCGAGCGCAATTGCGTTGCTGCAATGGCGCTCCATTCTCAGGCTCAGCGTTTCCATACCGGTTAGGGTCAGAAAGGCATTCATCGGCGCCATGGCAGGCCCCAAATCACGCAGGCCGAGAACGCGGCAGGCGATGATAAAGGCAATCGGCCCAACCGCCTCGCTCAATACCGCGCCATGATAGGAACCGCTGGGCGCGGTCATGCTGGGGAATTTGTCGGAAGCGGTCCAGTCGAATTTGCCACTGTCAACAATCACGCCGCCGACCGAATTGCCATGGCCGTTGAGGAATTTGGTCACCGAATGGACGACAATATCCGCGCCATGCTCAAACGGGCGGCACAGCATCGGCGTTGCCATAGTGTTGTCGACGACCAAAGGCACGCCGGCATCATGCGCGACTTTCGCGATGGCAGCGATATCCTGCACCACACCGCCTGGGTTGGCGAGGCTCTCGATAAAGACAGCGCGGGTTTTGTCGTCAATCGCTGCGGCGATATTGGCGGGGTCATCGGCATCGACAAAACGCGTTTCCCATCCGAATTTCAGAAAGCTCTCACCCAACTGGTTGAGCGATCCGCCATAGAGCTTTTTCGCCGCGACAATATTGCAGCCTGGTTCCATCAGCGTATGGAACACAATGAGCTGCGCCGCATGGCCCGATGCCACCGCCAGTGCGCCTTCGCCGCCTTCCAATGCCGCTATCTTGGCTTCCAGCACAGCATTGGTGGGGTTCATAATCCGCGAATAGATATTGCCAAACTCTTTGAGCGCAAAAAGATCGGCTGCGTGCTCGGCATTGTCAAAGACATAGGACGATGTCTGATAGATCGGCGTGATGCGCGCATTGGTCGTCGGATCGGGCTCGGTCCCGGCATGAACGGCGAGCGTTTCGGGCTTGTGGGTCATCGCTTCCTTACCATCCTCTTGTCGCTATGGGCCCTGCAAGGGAAACGCGCATGATGCGCTGAGGGCGCTTTTCACTGTAAAGGGAAATTATTCCCCTTCAATCACATATTCGGGTAATTTCATAATGATCATGCGCGCCTTGAGCCGTTCCGGGCCATGGGGTTCGCTCTTCAAAAAAATGCGGAAACGGCTGTCCTCACCGGAATCCAATGTCCAGATAGTCGAATTGCGGCCTCGGCGCCCTGAGGATTTGCCTTTGCCAATCAAAAGCTTGCTATCGAGGCTTCGCGCCAGTGAGAGGTGATCGGGGTCCGCCGCTATGGTGGCGCTAACCGAGCATTGTGGCGCAGGAACACCAGCAGGGGCCATGCGGTCGCTGATATAATCGAGCTGAAAACGGCCATTGTCCCAGCGCCAGGGCCCGCGCCGGGTGCGGTCACGCCGGAAGCCGGACACATTATCCTCCATGCCGCGAATAAAATCCTCGCGTGACGGGAAAGGCGCAAAGCAGAGGTCACGAAAAACCGCGATCATCTGACTGGAAGATGCCGCCGGGAGCAGCGGCTCGCTTTCCGCTTCTGCCGCATCCTGATCGCTGAAATCATTGCTCTGCGCAAAGGCGGGTGCAGCCAGAGCTATGGCACCGCCGATGAGAAAGAGCCGCAAGGCAATCATTCCGCCGCTTCGTCCAGCGGCGGCATATTGTGGCCCAACAGACGCAACACATCAGCGGCGCATTCGACGATATTGGAACCGGGGCCATAAATCCCGATCACACCATTATCGCGCAGATGCTGATAATCCTGTTGCGGGATCACGCCACCGGCAAACACCTTGATATCCGGCCTGCCCGCTTCTTTGAGTTTGCCGATCAGTTCGGGGATCAGCGTATTATGTCCGGCGGCAAGGCTGGAAGCGCCGATGGCATCGACATCCTCGGAAATCGCCTGCTCCATGGTTTCCTGCGGCGTCTGAAAAAGCGGGCCGGAAACCACCTCAAAGCCCATATCGGTGAAGGCTGAGGCGACGACATTTGCGCCGCGATCATGACCATCCTGTCCCATTTTGGCGACCATGATTTTTGGTGCCTTACCATTGCGCGCCTTGATGCTTTCCACCGCATCCACGACCTGCGCATAGCGGGCATCATTGGCATGCGCCGCGCCATAGATTCCGCGAACCGGATTTGGCTGGGTGGCATAGCGGCCAAATACCGCTTCCATAGCGGCGCTGATCTCACCCAAGGTGCAGCGTGCGCGTGCCGCTTCAACCGCCAGGCCCAGCATATTGCCATCCGCCTTGGCACCTTCGGTAATCGCTGTCAGAGCTGCCTGTGCCTTGACCTCATCGCGTTCGGCGCGCGTCTTTTCGATGCGCTTGATCTGTTCAGCGCGGACCTTGGCATTATCGATTTCGAGAATATCGACCGGCGGCTCGTCTTCCAAGCGGTATTTATTGACGCCGACAATGACATCTTCGCCCTTGTCGACCCGCGCCTGACGTGCAGCGGCAGACTCCTCGATCCGCTGTTTGGGCAAGCCGCTGGCAATGGCTTCGGTCATGCCGCCTGCCGCATCAGCCTCGGCAATCAGCGCTTCGGCCTTCTCGACCAGCTCATTGGTCAGCGCCTCGATATAATAGCTGCCACCCAGCGGATCGACGACATTGGTCATGCCGGTCTCTTCCTGCAGGATCAGCTGGGTGTTGCGCGCCAGACGTGCCGAGAAATCGGTGGGCAGCGCAATTGCTTCGTCGAAACTGTTGGTGTGCAGGCTCTGGGTGCCGCCAAAGGTCGCGGCCATCGCCTCAATCGTGGTGCGGATGATATTGTTATACGGGTCTTGCTCGGTGAGCGATACACCGCTGGTCTGACAATGCGTACGCAGCATCTGGCTGCGGGCATTGCCGCCAAAATCGGCGATGATCTTGGACCATAAGGTCCGCGCCGCGCGCAACTTGGCCACCTCCATAAAAAAGTTCATGCCGATGCCGAAGAAGAAGCTTAAGCGTCCGGCAAAAGCATCAATATTCATGCCTCTGTCGAGCGCAGCCTTCACATATTCCTTGCCGTCGGCGAGGGTATAGGCGAGCTCCTGCACCGCCGTCGCACCAGCCTCATGCATATGGTAGCCCGAAATCGAGATCGAGTTGAAGCGCGGCATATGTTCGGCGGTATAGGCGATGATATCGGCGATAATCCGCATCGAGGGCGCAGGCGGATAGATATAGGTGTTGCGCACCATGAATTCTTTGAGGATGTCGTTCTGGATCGTGCCCGAGAGCTGATCCTGCGCCACGCCCTGCTCTTCCGCCGCGACGATATAAAAGGCCAGACACGGGATCACCGCGCCGTTCATCGTCATCGAGACGGACATTTTGTCGAGCGGAATCTGGTCGAAGAGAATCTGCATATCGGCGAGCGTATCGATGGCGACACCCGCCTTGCCGACATCGCCCGTCACGCGCTCATGATCGCTGTCATAGCCACGATGGGTGGCGAGATCGAAAGCGACTGACAGCCCCTTCTGCCCGGCGGCGAGATTGCGGCGGTAAAAGGCGTTGGACTCTTCAGCGGTTGAGAAACCGGCATATTGGCGGATGGTCCATGGCCGCCCGGCATACATGCTGGCCTTCACCCCACGGGTATAGGGCGCAAAGCCGGGAAGGCCCGGATCAGGCGCATCCTCGCCGGTATAGAGCGGTTTGACATGGATGCCTTCAGGCGTGTCCCAACCGAGAGCACGGCCCTTTACTTCCTTGTCCTTAAGGGCATTCCAGTCATTCAGAGTCGGTTTGTCTGTCATGGGCAATCATATAACCGTTGGCCCTGAGCTTGTCGAAGGGCGTCTGTCCGTTGCGCGAAACGTGCTTCGATCCTTCGACAGGCTCAGGATCAGCACTGGCGGTATGGAATTCACTTCCCTGTAAACTGCGCCTTTTCCTTCTTGAGGAACGCCACCGCGCCAATACGCGCATCGTCGCTATTGCCTGCCTCGCGTTGGGCATTCGCCTCGGCATCAAGCGCTTCGGCATAGCTGCGGTCGAGATTTTCCACAGCCAGACGGCGCATGAGACCCAGCGCCATGGTCGGCCCTTCGGCGAGACGTTTGGCCAGCGCAAGTGCCTCGTCCATCAGGCTGTCATTATCGACGACCTTGTGCACCATGCCCCATTCATAGGCTCTGTCCGCGCGAATCTTTTCGCCCAGCATCATCATCTCCATCGCCCGCGCCTTGCCAATCAGCCGCGGCAGCATCCATGTCGCGCCGCCATCGGGCACCAGGCCGATATTGACGAATGCTTGCAGGAAATACGCGCTTTCTGATGCAACAACAAAGTCACCAGCCAGCCCCATGGAACAGCCGACGCCCGCCGCCGGACCATTGACCGCCGTGACCAAGGGAATAGGCAATTCCGCCAGCGCCCGCATCATCGGGTTATAGGCATAGTTGAGCGACCATTTGGCACCATCACCGCCAAGACCACGCGAGCTTCCGTCGCTGCCAGCGGCCAGATCGGCACCCGAACAGAAGGCGCGGCCCTCGCCAGTCATCAGCACACAGCGTGCGCCTTCGCTGACTGCCTGTGCCAATGCATCGCTGATTTCCGTGGCCATTTCCACCGGTGCGGCGTTGAGCCGCTCGGGGCGATTCAGGGTGATGGTGGCGATATTGTCGCTGAGGTCATATTTGATGGTCTGAAACTCTGACATGGACATCCTCTCTCTTTTTTCGTCACGCTGTACGCGTTTCAGCATCTGGCGCCACGTTAGTTAGGGCATGGGGAATATGATTCTGAAACAAGCTCAAGATAACAACGGTTTTATTTTGCTACCCGTCTTTCGGCGTTTCCATTATCTCGGTCAAGACCCCACCCATATCTTTGGGATGCACAAAGAAAATCAGTGTGCCATGCGCGCCGATACGCGGCTCGCCGAGAACCTTTTTGCCCATGGCTTCAAATTCGGCCTTGGCGACATGGATATCGGGCACCTCATAGCACATATGATGCTGCCCGCCTTTGGGGTTGGCTTTGAGAAAACCGTGAATTGGCGAATCCTCGCCCAGTGGCTCAATCAATTCGATCTGCGTGCCCTGGCCGCCGTCTTGCGCAGGCGTGTCGACAAAGCACACCTTGACGCCCTGTGCGGGCATATCGAACGGTTCATGGATTTCTGTTGCACCCATCACATCGCGGTAGAAGGCGATGCTTTCGGGAATGGATGGCGTGGCAACGCCGACATGATTCAGGGGGCCGAGTTTCATTCTTCCAACCTTTTCTGTGAAGGTGCGTTCTGCGACATCTCGATCATGGTTTCAATGCGGACGACACGTTTGTCTATCGAGACAACATAATCATTCAGGTCATCCACATCGTCGGTCAGATCAGCAATATCCTGTCGCACCTGACTCATATTATCTTGCAGAAGAAGGACATTTTTCAGCGCGCCTAACGCATCTGAAAAACTGCTCATTTGCGGATTCCTGCCTCGCGCAATGTCTTGTCAAGTTTGCTGCGGGTCTTGCGGATGGTTTTGCTCATATCTTCAAGTGAAGCATTCATAAGCGGGATAGCGTCGTTAACCTCATTAACAAGCGCTTTCAGCGCCTCTTCCTCTTCTGGTGTAGGGCCAGATTGCGGCTCCGCTATATAGCGCGCGGTAGCTTCGCGCAGCACGCTGCCAACGGATTCGCCGCGCGCCTTGGCAAAGGCTTCGAGTTCTGCCTTACGTTCCGCGCTGGTCAAATAGGTAACACGCTCATTGTGCATTATAAGCTCCTTATCATTATAAGGATATTATAATGTTTTGCGAGAATTTTCAAGCACAGTCACCACCCTTTAAGCAATCTGCTCTTCCTCATGATCGCTCGAATGCAGCAGCTTGTGCGCGATAGGCGCGATAATCGCGCCGATGGCAATACCCAATATGCCGGACAGCACCGCAAACACCAGCCATTCCACAAAACCACTGAGCCCGGCGGGAGCAATAGCGGAAAGCCAATGCCCTGCCCCCTCAATCCAATGCTCAGGCCCGTGCCAGCCCAGTACCGCAGCATTATGCACCAGCAATCCGCCGCCGACCCAGGCCATGGCCAGGGTGCCGACAATCGAGATGGTGGTCAGCAGCTTGGGCATAAACGCGACTAGGCCGCGACCGAAGGCGGCGGTTGCGCCAGTATTTTCCTTGGCGAGATGCAGGCCGATATCATCCATTTTGACGATCAGTGCGACCGCGCCATAGACCACCACGGTAATCGCAACGCCGATCAGCGCCAGCACCAGCGCTTGTTGCCACCAGACTTCCTCGGCTACTTCGGAGAGGGCGATGGCCATGATCTCCGCCGACAGGATCAGGTCGGTGCGGATCGCGCCCGATGCCATTTCCTCCTCGCGCTCTGGCCCGACGGCCACAGCGGGTTCCTCATGCACATTGGTCTCATCGACCTTGAGCCATTCCAGCACCTTTTCCGCCGCCTCGTAGCTGAGGAACAGCCCGCCGATAATCAGAATGATCGGGATCAGAAACGGCGCAAACTGGCCAAGCAGCACCGCAATCGGCAACAGGATCACCAGCTTGTTGAAAAACGAGCCCTTGGCGATGCGCCAGATCAGCGGCAATTCGCGCGCCGGCGAAAAGCCGGTGACATAGCTTGGCGTCACCGCCGCATCGTCAATCACCACCCCGGCAGTCTTGGTCCCTGCCCGCGCTGCGGCTGTGCCGATGTCATCGGCTGAGGCCGCAGCGACTTTGGCCATCGCGGCGGCGTCATCGATCGATGCAGCGGCGGCTTTAGCGATGGCGGCTACATCATCGAGAAGGGCAACTAGGCCTGAGGGCATTAGAAATCTCGTGTGTGTTCGGAAATGAGCAAAGTTTTGACTAAGATCTAACGATCTCGGTCCCTATTAATATTCTTCAAACCTGCCTCCCAAATATGAAATCAACCAGAAGACAAAGGCTGAACTAAAAAAACTTGCCCACAACGTTGAAATCCAGAAGAAAAATGGAGTGTCTTGCCTATCGAAAGGACCAAATTGCCCTGCGTGAAATAGCTTCGGAACAATGAAGTACATTTGGCCAGTCTTAAGCCCATTAATGAGGGTTTTAGACCCTATGTAAGATATCCCCAAAGAGACGATACCAAAGATAACTGCTATGGAGTTCATAGCGGAATATTATCATGCTTCTTCCAGGGGTTCTCCAGCTGCTTGTTGCGCAGCTTGCGTAGCCCCAGCGCGATCCGTTTCCGCGTCGAATGCGGCATAATCACCTCGTCGATAAAGCCCTTGGCCGCCGCCACAAACGGGTTGGCGAAGCGGTCTTCATATTCCTTGGTGCGCTCGGCGATCTTTTCCGGATCGCCCATCTCCTTGCGAAAGATAATCTCCACCGCGCCTTTTGCGCCCATCACCGCGATTTCGGCGCTGGGCCAGGCATAGTTGAGGTCTCCGCGCAGATGCTTTGAGGCCATCACATCATAGGCGCCGCCATAGGCCTTGCGGGTGATGACGGTGATTTTCGGCACCGTCGCCTCGGCATAGGCGAAGAGCAGTTTCGCGCCATGTTTGATAATGCCGCCATATTCCTGCGCCGTGCCCGGCAGGAAGCCCGGCACATCGACAAAGGTGATGATCGGAATATCAAAAGCATCGCAGAAGCGGACAAAGCGCCCGGCCTTTTTCGACGCGCCGATATCGAGACAGCCGGCAAGCACCATCGGCTGATTGGCAACCACACCGACAGTGCGCCCCTCCACCCGGCCAAAACCGCAGATGATATTGGCCGCATGTGCTGGCTGAATCTCGAAGAAATCCCCTTCGTCGAGTGTCTTGCGGATCAGCTCATGCATATCATAGGGCTGGTTGGGGTTATCGGGGATCAGCGTATCAAGGCTGTCCTCAATCCGGTCCCAGGCATCGGCGGTGGGGCGTTCGGGAACATCCTCGCGATTGGAGAGCGGCAGAAAGTCAATCATGCGCCGCGCCGCCAGCAGCGCCTCGATATCATTGTCATAGGCGACATCTGCGACTGAGGTTTTGGTGGTGTGCGTCACCGCCCCACCCAGCTCTTCCTGCGTCACCACCTCATTGGTCACCGTCTTGACCACATCGGGGCCGGTGACGAACATGTAGCTCGAGTCCTTCACCATGAAGATAAAGTCGGTCATCGCGGGCGAATAAACCGCACCACCAGCACACGGCCCCATGATCAGCGACAATTGCGGCACCACACCGCTTGCGAGCACATTGCGCTGGAACACTTCGGCATAGCCACCCAGGGATGCGACACCTTCCTGAATACGCGCACCGCCCGAGTCATTCAGACCAATAACCGGCGCGCCGACCTTCATCGCCATGTCCATCACCTTGCAGATTTTCTCTGCATGGCGTTCGGACAGCGAGCCGCCGAATACAGTGAAGTCCTGGCTGAAGACATAGACCAAACGGCCATTGATCGTGCCCGATCCGGTGACAACACCATCGCCGGGGATCTTCTGATCCGCCATGCCGAAATCGGTGCAATTATGCTCGACATATTGGTCAAGCTCTTCAAAGCTGTCCGGATCAAGCAGGATATCGAGACGTTCGCGCGCGGTCAGCTTGCCCTTGGCATGCTGGGCGTCGATCCGTTTCTGACCACCGCCCAGATGCGCCGCTTCGCGCTTGGCTTCCAGCGCCTCGATAATATCCTGCATAGATGCACCCTCTTGCTCTTTGAAATTATGCTGTTGCGATACGGCCCAGCCAAAGGGCTGGCAAGGCCTGTCAGCCCTTTATGATGCCATGCGCGACCAGACTGCGCGCCGTGTCCTCAATCGACTGTTCTGCAGGGATATAATCAAAGCCTAGCGTTTTGGTGGTATGGCTGCCGTCAACATCGCGCAAATTGCCAAGCTCACCTTTGACCTGTTTCATCTCGGCCATAAACAGCGCGAGAATCTTGACCAGAAAATCCGGCATATTTCCGGTAGGAACCTTCTTGGCATGCTCCGGCACACGCTGGCGCAGTGTTGCGGCCATATCGGCCATCCATAAAAAACTCTGGCTGGCGGGGAAACGCTCGCCATTTACGGTTTCCGCAGGCGCTTCAAGCGCCAACAGATGCGTTTTAGCAACGTCGCGCACATCAACCACGCCTATTCCCATATTGGGGATGAGCGGCACCGAGCCATCCATAAGCATTTTGATCATCTCGACCGAGGTAGATAGATCATCATTCTCGACCGGGCCAAGCACAGCCACCGGATTAACCGAACAAAACTCCATCTCGGGCGCGTTTTCCAAGACCCAATCACGCGCCGCGCGTTCGGCAACGGTCTTGGACTGGATATAGGGCGCGACATTGGGCGCGTCGAGATTGGTCCAGTCATTCTGGTCAAAAAGCGTCTTGGCTCCGCCATGGCCATAGGCAATTGCGGCTGCTGAACTGGTCTGAACAAAGCGGGTGACGCCCGCATCTTTGGCAAAGCGCAAGGCGCGCAATGTGCCTTCGCGCGCCGGGACGATCAGTTCATCGGCATTGCTCGGCACCGCCATAGGGAAAGGTGAAGCGACATGCGCGACATGGGTGCAGCCCTGATTGGCCTCGGCCCAGCCACTATCGGACATCAGATCGGCTTCGAATATTTGCAACCTGTCGCCCGCATCCGGCCAGCGATTGCGCAATCTGCTCTCGCTTTTTGCTTTTGAGCGAACCGTGGTGTTGACTGCCCAGCCTTTCTTCAAAAGCTGGTCGATCAATTCGCCGCCAATATAGCCGGTACCGCCGGTTACCAGAACGCGCTGCTCGGTCATGGCTCTCTCCTTTCAGGATTAAGCCATGACCGTAATAGGTGCTGCCTATTTCAGCAAGACCAGTTCCTCGGCCATGCTGGGGTGCAGCGCAACCGTCGCGTCAAAATCATCCTTGGTGAGGCCCGCCTTCACCGCAACAGCCGCCGCCTGCAAGATTTCCGGTGCATCAGGACCGATCATATGCAGACCCAGGATTTTGCCGGTCGGATGCTCGACTACCATTTTGTAGAGGCTGCGCTCATGCCTATCAGCAAAGACATTGCGCATGGCGCGGAAATCCGAGGAATAGACACGGATATTGCCATAGCGATTGCGTGCTTCGCCTTCGGTGAGGCCGACTGAGGCAATCGGCGGCTGCGAGAATACCGCGGACGGGATGCAGTTATAGTCCACCGTTTTCGGATTGTTGTTAAACACCGTCTCGGCAAAAGCCTGACCCTCGCGAATGGCGACAGGGGTCAGCTGTACCCGGTCGGTGACATCACCAACGGCATAGATGCTCTCAACATTGGTGCGGCTATATTCATCAACCTTAATCGCACCATCATCGCTGATCTCGACACCCGCATTTTCCAAACCTAGGCCCTCGATTTTCGGGCGTCGTCCGGTTGCAGCCAGCACGACGTCGGCGACAACCGGCATCTCACGGCCATCCATATAGACATCGAGCGCGCCATCTTCGCGCTTCTCTATCTTGTCGAAGGTGCAGTTGAAACGATAGTTGATGCCCTTGCTCATGCCGATCTGCAGCAGGCGGTCACGGAGGCTTTCGTCATAACCGCGCAGGATCACATCAGAGCGGTTGACGACAAACACCTCGCTACCAAGACCATTGAAAATCCCGGCAAATTCATTGGCAATGTAACCGCCGCCGGAAATGATGACGAGATTGGGCAGCTTCTCGAGATGGAACATATCGTTCGAGGTCGACATATGTTCGCTGCCCGGAAAATCCGAAATAACCGGCCATGCACCGGTGGCGATCAGGATATATTTCGCCGTAACCGTTTTGCCGCTGGCCAGCTTGACTTCATGGGGTCCGGCAATCTCGGCGCGCTCCAGGATGATCTCAACATCATGGTTTTGCAGCGTATCGGTATAGGCACTGTTCAATCGATCCACATCTTTCAGGACATGATCGCGCAGGGTGTGCCAGTCAAACCGGGCATTGTCCCACGTCCAGCCAAAATTCTTGCCGTCTTCCAGCTCTTCAGAGAAGTGCGAACCATAGACCAGCATCTTTTTCGGCACACAGCCACGGATAACGCAGGTGCCGCCAACGCGATACTCTTCGGCAACGGCGACTTTGGCGCCAAACGAGGCAGAAACCCGCGCAGCACGGACACCGCCCGAGCCGGCGCCAATGACAAACAGGTCATAATCATAATCGGTCATAATCTTCGGATTCCTTCTATCGGCGGCTGGTTATTGCAAGCCAACGCGGCTCAGCAGCGCCTGTGTTGAGGGATCAAATGCCGTATCGGCATCAGTTGCTATGGATTTGGCGATTGCTTTGCCCAATTCAACACCGAACTGGTCAAACGGGTTGATGTTCATAAACACCGCATTGGCAAAAACGCGGTGCTCATAAAAGGCGATCAATGCGCCCAGAGCTGCGGGTGACACATCATCGAGCAAGATGGTGGTTGAGGGTCGATCACCACCATAATGGCGGTGTGGGTCATCCGATGCCCTGCCCTGCATCAATGCCGCGCCTTGGGCGAAGCAGTTGGAGAGCAATATCGCATGATGTTCCGGGTCGAGATCATGACCCGGCTCTGCGCTGGCGACAAATTCGATCGGCAGAATATGCGTACCCTGATGCAGTAACTGGAAAACGGCATGTTGCGCATCGGTGCCGACCCCGCCCCAGCTTATCGCGGCTGTCGGTACATCAACCACGTCACCGTTGAGCGTCACTGACTTACCATTACTCTCCATCTCCAATTGCTGAAGATAATCAGGCAGCAGCCGCAGCCGCTCATCATAGGCGAATATCGCCCGCGTTTGCGCCTTGCGACCGCGCGCATAATATTGATCGACGCAAGCAGCAAGGATCGGCGCGTTGCGTTCAAAAGGCGCGTCGCGGAAATGCGCATCCATCGCCGCAGCGCCGGCCAGCAGTGCGTCAAACGCTTCTTGCCCGCCCGCCAGAGCGAAGGGAAAGCCAATGGATGACCATAGCGAATAGCGACCGCCTACGGTTTCGGAAAATGGCAAGATGCGCGCATCATCAATGCCCCATTCGCTCGCTTTTTCCGGCGCGGCGGTGAGCGCAATGCAACGGCCATAGGGGTCTTCGACACCCTCTTGCTTGAGCCAGTTCACCGCGCTTTCCGCATTGCGCAGTGTTTCGGTCGTGGTGAATGTCTTGGAAGCGATGGCGATCATGGTTGTCTGCGGATCACAGGCGGCAAACGCCTCTGCCAGCGCCGCGCCATCCACATTGGAGACGATATGAACATCGCATTGTGCATCCTCACGCGCCAGGGCGTCGTACAGCATATCCGGCCCCAGCGCCGACCCGCCAATGCCGATATGGATAAGATGCTTGATCTCGCCAAAAGCCCCGGCCTGAATAGCGCCCACCAGCCCATACATGCGTTGTCGCAGGCTAAAGGCACGCTCTACCGCCTCAGTGGCTCCGGTGCCGCGCTCAGCACTGTGCTCAGCTGCCCGCTCTTCGGTAATATTAATCACCTCGCCACCAAATAACCGCTCCCGTGCGGCTGAAAGATGAAACTTCTCAGCCATCTCGGCGAACCTGCCCACATCATCAGTCGTCAGATGCGTCTTACTGAAATCAAAATAGAGCGTGGCATCGCCGCAATTAACGTCGAGCGAGAGGCGCGAAAGCCGCTCTGAGTCTTCCGCGAACATATCCTCGATCGGCGTGCTTGCGGCAGCGGCTTTATCCAACCATGCCCATGATTGCGTCATTTCGATACTCCATGCAGAAACTGGCCGGGCATGACGCCGCTTGACCTTGTCGGGCCATGCCGCCAAAGCGGGCATAAAGTCAACAAGGGCCAAAGAATGAGCGAAGAAAGTGCCAAAACTGCCGAAACGGTGGACGAAAAGGCCAATACACAAAAAGAAGAATGGACCGATTTCTTCAAATTTCTCATAAAGTTGTTGCTGGTCATTCTGATTTTCCGCAGCTTTGTCTTCTCGCCGTTCAACATTCCGTCGGAATCGATGCAGCCACGGTTGCTGATCGGTGACTATCTGTTCGTCAGCAAATGGTCCTATGGTTACAGCAAGTACAGCCTGCCCTATTCCGTGCCGCTAATCCCGGGGCGCATTTTCGCCAGCGAGCCGGAACGCGGCGATGTGGTGGTGTTCAAGGCACCGCCCGTGAATGATGTCGATTATATCAAGCGCGTCATCGGGTTGCCCGGTGACACGGTGCAGATCGTCAATGGCGAGGTGGTGCTGAACGGGACACTTGTCCCGCGCGAGAAGCTCTCTGATTTCGTCATCCCGGTGACCGAGAATATGATCAGCGCCAATGATGGTGAACCCTGTTACCGGCCGGAATTTGAGGAACGGGCTGAGGATGGCACGCGGCATTGCCGCTATCCGCGCTATCGCGAGACCCTGCCCAATGGCAAAAGCTATGCGGTGCTGGACCTGCAAAATGCCGGTTTCCCCGACAATAGTGGCGTCTATACCGTGCCGGAGGAACATATGTTCCTGATGGGTGACAATCGCGACCGCAGTCAGGACAGCCGCTTCCCACAGGTTGCAGGACAAGGCATTGGCATGGTCCCGCAGGAGAATCTCGTCGGAAAGGCCTCCTTCACCGTTTTCTCCACCGATGGCTCAGCGTCATGGCTCCTGCCGTGGACATGGTTCACTGCCGCCCGTTGGGATCGCATTGGAGAAGGGTTTTGAGCGATAGCGACCTTGATGGTTTTCTCGGCGATTTACTGCCCGCACCGGCAAAGGATGCATCGCTGTTTGAAACCGCTTTCACCCATGGCAGTGCGGGCAAGCGGGACGACTATCAACGCCTTGAATTCCTCGGCGACCGCGTTCTCGGCCTGACTATTGCGGATGCGCTCTATCGGCAATTTCCCGATGAACCAGAGGGACAGCTTTCCACACGGTTGAATCGGCTTGTGTCCCGCGCCAGCTGTGCCGAAGTTGCGCGCAGCCTTGATCTTGCGCCGCATATCATTCTCGGCAAGCAGGCGCGCGATGATGGCGGGCGTGAAAGCGACAATATATTGGGTGACGTCATGGAGGCATTGATTGGCGCGCTGTATCTCGACCAGGGCATGGAAGCGGCGCAGCAGTTCATCATGCAGCATTGGCAAGGACGGATGGACAGCGCCGGTGCGCCCGACAAACACCCCAAGTCATTGCTGCAGGAATGGGCTGCGGCCAACCAACGCAGAACGCCGGAATATACGCTGGTCGAACGCTCTGGGCCTGACCATGCGCTGCATTTTACAGTTGAAGCGGCTATCCCCTCTGTCGGCTCGGTCACTGCAACCGGACGCAGCAAGCAGGAAGCTGAAACCGCCGCCGCCCAGGCCTTTTTGAAGCAATATACATGAGCGATACCATGGCTTTACGATGCGGAACTGTAGCGCTGATCGGCGCGCCCAATGCCGGGAAATCTACGCTGGTTAATCAGCTGGTGGGGCAAAAGGTCGCGATTACGAGCTCCAAGGCGCAAACCACGCGGACGCGCATGACGGGCATCGCGCTGCTCGGCAACACCCAGGCGATGATCCTTGATACGCCGGGGATATTCGACGGCAAAGACCGCATGGACCGAGCCATGGTCGCCGCCGCGCGCGATAGCCTGGAAGGCGCGGATGTGGTGCTGGTAATGCGTGATGCCTCGCGCAAAAAACACCATCCCGATGAGCGGATTATGGAGTTTCTGACTGGCTATAAGGGCCATGTCGTTCTGATCCTCAACAAGGTGGATCGCGCTGACAAGCCACAGCTGTTGCTGTTGGCGGAGGAGATGTCGGCGCAGATTGGTGCGGAAGAGACGTTCTTTACCAATTCGCTAACCGGCGAAGGTATTGATCCGCTGCGCGACTATCTGGAGCGGACGCTGCCAGAGGGGCCTTGGCATTATCCCGAGGAACAGGTCAGCGATGTGAGCCAGCGACTCTTCGCCGCCGAGGTCACCCGCGAACAGCTATACCATCAGCTTCATGCCGAACTGCCCTATGCCAGTGTGGTGGTGACCGAAAAATATGAGGAACGCGCTGACGGCTCGCTGGAAATTCACCAGCAAATACTGGTCGAGCGCGAGACGCAGAAGGCGATTATTCTTGGCAAGGGCGGCAGCCGGATCAAGGAAATCGGCGCCAAGGCGCGCCAGGAGCTAGGCGGTTTGATCGAGGCGCCGGTGCATCTCTATCTGCACGTGAAAGTCGACCCCAATTGGCGCGATACCAAGGATGTATATAGCGAAATTGGCTTGGAGTGGGGGCAGTAGATATTCCTCCCCGCCTGCGGGGAGGTGGCTCGCCATAGCTTTAGCGAAGGCGAGACGGAGGGGGATTTCCACTTGCGCTGTGCCCGAAGGCTCGCCCCCTCCACCACCTTCGGTGGTCCCCCTCCCCGTAAGCGGGGAGGATATCAGCTCTTAGCGGCTGCCTTCTTCTTAGCCGGTGCCTTTTTCTTGGCCGTTGTTTTCTTCTTAGTAGCAGCCTTCTTTTTCGGCGCTGCTTTTTTGCGCTTCTTTGCTGGTCCCTTGGCAGCACGCTCAGCGATCAGCGCTATCGCTTCTTCCAGCGTCAGCGCATCCTTGTCCTTGTCGCGAGGAATAGTGGCGTTGGTGGTGCCATCGGTGACATAGGGACCATAGCGGCCATCCATCACCTTGATATCGGCTTCGGTGTCCGGGTTCTTACCCAACACCTTGAGCGGTTCCGCCTTGCCCCGCCCGCGACCGGGACGGTTCGCCGCTTCGGCCAACTTGACCACCGCGGCATTCATGCCGGTCTCAAACACCTCAGCAGTGGACTGCAACTTAGCGTATTTGCCCTCATGCACCAGATAAGGCCCGTAACGGCCGATACTGGCGGAGATATCCTTGCCCGTTTCGGGGTGCGGACCCAGCACACGCGGCAAGGACAGCAGCTTCAGCGCCCATTCGAGATCAATATCTGCGCGCGGCAGGTCTTTAGGGATCGACGCACGCTGAGGCTTTTCGCCCTCACCTGCCCGACGCTCAATATAGGGCCCGAACCGCCCGGTCTTGATGCTGATATCCTCGCCGGTCTCGGGATCCTGACCAAGAACCTGCGGCCCCGTATCCTCACCATCATCCGCACCGCCCGGTTGAGCGAAGCGGCGAGTATATTTGCATTCGGGATAGTTGGAACAGGCGACAAAAGCGCCATAACGGCCGCCCCGCAGCGCCAGCTTGCCATCGGCACAGGCCGGACAGGCGCGCGGATCGCTGCCGTCTTCCTTTTTTGGGAAGAGATAGGGCTCAAGGAAAATATCGAGTTCCTTGGTGATATCCGACGGCTTCTGCTCCATCACCTCATCGGTCTTGGGCTTGAAGTCGCGCCAGAAATCGCTCAGCAGCTTCTGCCAATCCTCACGTCCACCGCTGACATCGTCGAGCAGTTCTTCGAGATCCGCAGTAAAGTCATATTCGACATAGCGGGTGAAGAAGCGTTCAAGAAATGCGATCAACAGCCGCCCACTTTCCTCTGCAAAGAAACGATTTTTCTCTACGCGGACGTAATTGCGATCCTTCAGCACCTGCAAGGTCGCGGCATAGGTCGAAGGGCGACCAATGCCCTTTTCTTCCAGAGTCTTAACCAGACTGGCCTCGCTATAGCGCGGCGGCGGTTGAGTAAAGTGCTGGGTGCTTTCGACCGAGAGACAGGTCGGGCAATCACCCTTGCTCATTGGCGGGAGAATGCCCTCTTCCTCATCGCGCTTGTCGTCCGAACCTTCTTCATAAAGCGTCAGAAAACCCGGGAATTTGACCACCTGACCGGTGACACGCAGGCCATGCTGACCGGTGCCATCAAGCAGCGACACCGTGGTGCGTTCCAGCGAGGCTGATGCCATCTGGCTTGCCAATGCGCGCTTATAGATCAGGTCGTAAAGCTTGCCATGATCGCCACTGCCCGCCTTGTCACGGCTGAAATCAGTGGGACGGATCGCCTCATGCGCTTCCTGGGCGTTTTTGGCCTTGCTACTATAGTGTCGCGGTTTTTCTGGCAGATAGCCGCCCGAATAGCGCGAGGAAATGGCATTGCGCGCCGCGGAAATCGCGCTGCCGTCCATCTGCACACCATCGGTCCGCATATAGGTGATCGCGCCATCTTCATAGAGGCGTTGCGCGATACGCATGGTGTGGCTGGCGGCAAAGCCGAGCTTACGTGCCGCTTCCTGTTGCAAGGTCGATGTGGTGAAAGGCGGCGGCGGGTTGCGCCGCATGGGCTTGGTTTCGACACTTTCGACGCGGAAAGTGCTGTCCTCGACGATCTTCTTCGCCGCGTCTGCCGCGCCCTTGTCACCGATGGAGAGTTTATCGAGTTTCTCGCCATTAAGCTGCACCAGACGCGCAGTAAATTGCTGACCGCCCTGCTCCATCTCAGCTGCAACCGACCAATATTCTTGCGGAACAAAGGCCTCAATCTCGCGCTCACGCGTCACCACCAGACGCAGCGCAACCGATTGCACCCGTCCGGCAGATTTCGCACCCGGCAATTTGCGCCACAACACTGGCGAGAGAGTAAAGCCCACCAGATAATCCAGTGCGCGGCGGGCGCGATAGGCATCGATCAGATCATCATCCAGCTCGCGCGGACTCGCCATGGCGTCCAGCACCGCTTTTTTGGTGATGGCGTTAAAGGTCACCCGGTCGACGCTATCGGGCAGCGCCTTGCGCTTTTTCAGAACCTCCAAAACGTGCCAGCTAATCGCCTCACCCTCACGGTCGGGGTCAGTCGCCAGCACCACACGGCTTGACTCTTTCGCCGCATCGGTGATCGCTTTAAGCTGCTTGGTCTTGTCGCCATAATTCTGCCAGGTCATGGCAAAACCATCATCCGGATCGACCGAACCATCTTTAGGCGGCAGGTCGCGGACATGACCATAGGATGCAAGAACGCGATAGTCTCCGCCGAGATATTTTTCGATGGTTTTGGCCTTGGCGGGGGATTCGACAATCACAAGCTGCATAGGGTCCAGAGCCTTTCCATGAGCGACAATTCACGCCGTTAAGTGGGCGCGCCTATCGCTTTTGTCCAGTGGCGTCCAGCTTTTCGTGGTTCAGGGTAGTACGATCAATCGCTCTCTGCGCGCTGAACCTTACCCCCGGCAAGGCGGGTCAATTGCCCGGTAATCTCCAGTTCGACCAGCACCGCCTGCACCCGCTCCACCGCCATTTCACTAAGAACCGCAAGGTCGTTGACGGTGATCGGCGCGAAGCTGAGATGGGCCGAGATGCGGTCATGGTCTGAGGCTATATCCTCTGGATCAATGGCGATGGGTGGTTCGGCTTCCGTAGGTACCAATGTTGGCTCAAGCATCTCTTCCAACAGACGTGGTTCCGCTGCAGCGGGAGCCTGATTGCTGTCAGCCACTGCTGCAACATCACCGATATTGGCCAGTGCTTCCAGAATATCATCAACATTGCGCACCAGCGTAGCGCCTTCGCGGATCAGGCCGTTGCAACCCTCGGAACGCTTGTCCAGCGGCGAGCCGGGAATAGCCAAAACCTCACGCCCCTGCTCATTGGCCAGCCTCGCGGTGATCAGCGAACCGGAACGCGGCGCAGCCTCCACCACCAACGTCGCATAGGAGAGGCCCGCAATAATCCGGTTGCGGAAGGGAAAATGCCGCGCCAATGGCTCGGTGCCGGGCGGGTATTCGGTAATCAGCAGACCAATTTCGGCAATTGTCCGCTGCAGATCGGCATTTTCCGGCGGATATTGCAGATCAATGCCCGATGCGATCACTGCTATCGTCATTGCGCTGACGTCATGACTGCCCTGTATGGCTCCCTGATGCGCCTGTGTATCAATCCCCCGCGCCAGACCGGAGACTGTGACGATGCCCTGTTCCGCCACTCCCGATGCCAGTTGAAAAGCCAGCTTGCGTGCGGCCGCAGAGCTGTTGCGCGCGCCGACCATGGCGAGTGTCGGACGACTTGCCAGACTGGTATCGCCCGCGACTATAAGAACCGGTGGCGGGTTTTCCATATGGCTGAGCAATGGCGGATAATCCAAGCCACCACTAACAACATGCTGAGCCCCAAGGCGCTGCACACTATCTATCTCGCGCTCAATATCGTCAGCCTTGGCGATAATGACCTGTTTCTTGCCCGCCCGACTGGCGAGATCAGGCAGCGCCTCCAATGCCGCCTCGGCACTGCCAAAGCGTTGGATCAAATGATGATAGGCCACCGGGCCAATATTGCGTGATCGCGCCAGTCTCAGCGAAGCAACAAGACGGGCATGATCCATCATATCAGCTTTGCGCCTTTTTGCCCTGACCGACTTTGGGCTCTTCGCCCTTTATCAATCTGCCGATATTGTCGCGATGCCGCCAAACAACCAGCGCAGCGCAGCCAGCCAGAAGCATCGCATAGTTTGGAAATGAAAAAGTGATTGCAACCACAGGTGCGACAATCGCCGCCAACATGCCCGAGAGCGAAGAATAGCGGCTGAGCGCCAGCGTCCCGAGCCAGACCACGGCATAAGCCAGCCCGATCATCCATGACAGGCCGAGGCAAACACCCATCAGCGTCGCGACACCCTTGCCACCTTTAAAGCCCAGCCAGACCGGATAGAGATGCCCGATAAACGCCCCTGCCCCGGCAGCAATTGCGCCATTGCTATCGGGCCAAAGCGCATGCGCAATCATCACTGGAACCGCACCTTTGGCGAGATCGAGTAACAATGTCGCAGCGGCCAGTCCCTTGCGGCCGGTCCGCAAGACATTGGTCGCGCCGATATTGCCTGAACCAATCGACCGCAAATCGCCTGCCCCGGCGAGCCTGGTCAGCACCATGCCAAAGGGAATAGACCCCATGGCATAGCCCAAAAGGGCTGCAAGCCAGATGGCGCTGTTTTCTAACATGAAAGCCCTTTCATCACAGCTTCTCACACGGACTTAGGCGAGGCGTGCGACAGCGGCAAGAGAGTTGATCACTGCGTCGCGCATGCTAGAGGGCTGGCGATGACGACAGATGATCAACCCTTGTTGCTGCTCGATACCGGGGTCGGCGCGCTTTCCATCTATCCCGCTTTGCGCGCCTTATTGCCGACTGCGCCGGTGGTCTATGCCGCTGATTATGCCGGCCTGCCCTATGGCACAAAGACCGAGGAGGAGATTGCCACCCGCGTTCCTGCGATATTGGGGCGGCTGGTGGAGCGCTATGCGCCGCAGATCGTCACCATCGCCTGTAACACCGCCTCTACCATCGCGCTCGACCATGTCCGCGCCGCGCTCAGCACGCCGGTTGTCGGCACCGTCCCGGCGATCAAGCCAGCGGCGGAGATGACCAGGAGCGGAGTGATCGGCATATTGGGGACGCAGGCAACGGTGCGTCAGCCCTATGTTGATCGGCTGCATCAGGACCATGGCCCCGACACGCTGCTGCTGCGCCATGCCGCACCCGATCTGGTCGAACCGGCAGAAGCCAAGATACGCGGCGAGCGTGTCGAGATGGAGGTCTTGGCCAAGGCTCTGGCTGGTCTGCGTGAACAACCGCGTGGCGACGAGATGGACATTATCGTCCTCGCCTGTACCCATTTCCCGCTATTGCGCGAGGAACTGGCATCGCTCCTGCCCGATAATGTTGCGCTGATTGACGGAGCGGAAGGCATTGCGAGGCGAATTGTCTCGCTGGCCGGAGACCGGCAATGGCCCGAAACACGGCAAAATGGGGTGTTTGTTACCACTGGCGATAGCAAGGCGCTAACCCCCTATCACAGCCATTTTAAGAACCTTGGATTCACTGAGTTTCATACGCTGTAGCTGCGGAAATTGATTTGGAACTTATCGGTATGAGCGCCATAGTGAATGCATGAGCAAGGGCAACACCGCACAAAGGATCATCGCCGATCACTGGATCGAGCCGCATCCTTATGGGATTTATGTGAAGCCCGCTGATGCCTGGATTGATCCCATGCGGGCCGTCGATACTGCGCTTGTAACCCATGGCCATGCCGATCATGCGCGCGGCGGACATAAACGGGTTTTTGCCACGCCTGAGACGCTTGCCATTATGAATCTGCGCTACGCCACCGGCGATGAGGGGCATGGCGTGCCCTATGGCGAGAGCTTTGATCTGAACGGGGTGAAGGTCAGCTATCACTCTGCCGGCCATGTGCTGGGATCAGCGCAGATACGGTTGGAATATGGCGGTGAGACGGTGGTGGTGACCGGCGACTATAAGCGCCGCCCGGACCCAACCTGTGCGCCCTTTGAGGTGGTGCCGTGCGATGTGTTTATCACTGAGGCGACCTTTGCCCTGCCCGTATTCCGCCATCCACCGACACAGGAAGAACTGGGCAAGGTGCTTGCCCTGCTGGAGGCACAACCCGAACGCTCGGTGCTGATCGGCGCCTATGCACTGGGCAAGGCGCAGCGGGTTATCGCTGAATTGCGGGCATTGGGCTATAATAAGCCCATATATCTCCACGGCGCACTGGAAAAAATGTGCAATCTTTACAATAGCCTCGGCGTCGACCTTGGCGAGATTTATGCCGTAGCCGATGCTGAGAAAGCCGATATGGCCGGGCATGTCGTCCTCGCGCCACCATCGGCACTGAATGATCGCTGGAGCCGCCGCCTGCCCGATCCGATTACCGCCATGGCTTCCGGCTGGATGCGTATCCGCCAGCGCGCGCGGCAGCGTAGTGTGGAGTTGCCGATTATTCTCTCGGATCACGCCGATTGGGACGAGCTGACCAGCACCATCCGCGAGGTCAATCCGCGCGAAGTGTGGGTCACCCATGGTCGCGAGGATGCGCTGGTGCACTGGTGCAGCCTGCACCAGATCAAGGCGCGCGCTTTGGCGCTGGTGGGCCGCGATGAAGCGGATGATGGTTAGGCCATTATGAGATTCTCCCAATCCTCCGTTCATGTCGAGCGCAGTCGAGACACCGCCCTCTTGGCGCAAGGGCCTCTCGACTACGCTCGAGGCGAACGGGAAAGGCAAGGTGAGGCCTGATGCAGGCTTTTGCACAGCTTATCGACAGGCTTGTCTACACCCGCTCGCGCAATGGTAAGCTGGCGCTGATCGCCGATTATCTGCGCAATACCCCCGATCCGGATCGCGGATGGGCGCTGGCCGGGATGACAGGCGATCTGGATTTCCCTGCGGTTAAAATCTCGGCAGTACGTAAAGCGGCGGAGCAGCGGGTTGACCCGGTTCTGCTCAAGCTAAGCCGTGACTATGTCGGTGACAGCGCTGAAACCATCGCGCTGATCTGGCCCGATGGCGCGGAGACACGCGATACGGCGGAGATATCGCCATTGCCACTCAGCGAAGCCGTGGACCAACTTATGGCGGTATCGCGCAAAGAAGCGCCTGCGCTTGTTGCATCCATGCTCGACAGGCTCGATGCCAATGGCCGCTATGCGCTGATCAAGCTGGCCACTGGCGCGATGCGCGTCGGGGTTTCGGCACGTCTCGCCAAAACCGCTTTTGCTCAGGCTTTCGACAAGAATGTCGATGAGGTCGAGGAGCTTTGGCATGCCCTCTCGCCGCCCTATGCTTCGCTGTTCGCTTGGGGAGAAGGCAAGGCCGACAAACCCGATATCAGCGGCGCGGCCTTTTTCCGTCCCTTCATGTTGGCACATCCTTTGGAGGATGAGGCGGTCGATATGGCCGACTATGTCGCCGAGTGGAAATGGGACGGGATACGGGTGCAGATTGTCAGCACCGGTAGCGAGGTCAAACTATTCAGCCGCGGCGGCGATGATATTACCGCAGCCTTTCCCGATATAGCCGAGAATGTCAGCCGTCCCGGTGTCGTGGATGGCGAACTGATGGTGCGCGGGGAGGATCAGGGCGGCGACGAGCATGGCGGCGGCGCAGCCAGCTTTAACGCTCTTCAGCAGCGTCTGAACCGCAAAAAGGTATCGGCGAAAATGTTGAAAGAGTCTCCAGCTTTTGTTCGGCTCTATGATCTGCTCATTGAGGGCGAAGATGATCTGCGCGAACTATCTTGGACCGAACGGCGCGAGCGGCTTGAAGCGGTTATGCCGCAATATGATTCCGAACGATTTGATCTGTCGCGATTGATCGATGTCAGCAGTTTTCAAGAACTGTCAGAGCTGCGTGACGGCACCCGCGACGCCGCGATTGAAGGGGTTATGCTCAAGCGCCGCGACAGCCCCTATGTTGCCGGGCGCAAGACCGGGCTGTGGTATAAATGGAAGCGCGACCCACTGGTTGCCGATTGTGTGATGATGTACGCTCAGCGCGGCTCGGGCAAGCGTTCCTCTTTCTATTCCGACTATACCTTTGGCTGCTGGACCGATGACGGCGAGCTCTATCCGGTGGGCAAGGCCTATTCAGGTTTTACTGATGATGAGCTGAAATGGCTCGACCGTTTTGTCCGGCAGAACACGGTCAACCGCTTCGGCCCGGTGCGTGAGGTGGAGAAAACGCTGGTATTGGAAGTAGCGTTTGACTCGGTGCATGATAGCAAACGGCATAAGTCTGGTCTGGCGATGCGTTTCCCAAGGATTTCGCGTATAAGGCGCGATAAGCCTGCAGACGAGGCGGATCATATCGCAACGCTGCGCAATATGGTTCGGTAAAACTCTTTCGTCAGCCCCGCGCAGGCGGGGCTAAGGCTTTATTTCACGCGGAGGCGCGGAGCCGCGGAGAAACTGAAATCATTTCTCCGCGGCTCCGCGCCTCCGCGTGGTTCAAAGATCGAAACAGCCCAGCCCCCGCCTTCGCGGGGGCGACGATTAGACAGACCGACTATTCGTAATCGTGATCATAATCGCATAGCCACGATAAGGCTGTGTAACCTCGCATTGCACGCAATGCTTTTTCGCCAGTTTCTCACAAAACTCCGCCAATTCCGTGCGTGGCGTTACCTGAAACTTCGCTAACCAGCCATAAAGCATGCGGCGGAAAAAGCCGGGCCAGCCATGTTGATCGCCGAAATCGACAATCAGCAACTGGCCGCCATCGGCCAGCAGGGACAGGCTGTTGCGGATGGTCGCCTGCCAGTCCGGGATCATCGAGAGGGTGTAGGAACAGAACACCCGATCAAATTTCTCAATCCCGAAAGCTGCTTCAGGCTGAAAATCGGTGGCATCACCCTGCGTCAAAGCAATACGTTCATTCAGGCCCGCCTTGGTCACCGATTTGGATGCGCTGGCGAGCATCGCGCTGGAAATATCAAAGCCGAAGAACTGCGCTTCAGGAAACTGCTTTGCCGCAACAATCGAATTGCGCGCTGTGCCGCAGCCTACTTCAAGGATCGTCTCGCCCTGCCCCGCCTGCAAAGCCGCGATGAGCGTATCACGCCCAAAGAGGTAATATTTGCGTGTAATATCATAGATATGGCGCTGGATTCCGCCATAAATATCATCCATCTGCGCGGCATGCGCATTGCTGTCCCCCGATGTCATGACGTCAGTTTTTCAGGACATAAAGATGGACACCGCCATAGATGGAGGAGCGGTCGCGCCTAGTATAATCGAGCGACTCTTCTTCGCGATAATCCCATTGGCCGAGGATATCATCGGAAACACGCCCCGGCAGCAGCGTCGGCTCGGCCGCGGTGCGGAATAGCACCCGTGCGCCGGGCTTGGCGGTGCGGGTGATCTGACCCCAAAGGCGGTTCAGTTCGGCATCGCTCATCCAGTCCTGTGCATCGAGAAGGACATAGCGATCCATAGAGGCTGCCGGTTCATTCTCCAGCAACTCGACAAAATTGGCATGGCGAATCTGCACCCGCTCGATCCGATCGCGCACAACATCATAATTGGCGTGCTGCAAATAGGGCGGCAGCGCGATATTCGCCTTGCGACCATAGCCGCGACCAAAAGCCTGCCAGGCGAAATAATTGTCTTTGATCTCAAACTCGCAGGCCAGCTTTTCCAGACGCTTGCGCAAGACATTGGCCATTTTGTCGTCGCCAGCCAGCGCTTCAAACTGTGCGGGCGGAATACCCAAACCGAAGAGTGACGCGGGCTGATCGGTGAGCCAGCGGATAAATTTTTTGTCGAAAACCGGCGCCAGCTTTTCCTCAAAAATGCGGCGCTGTTCGTCCATATTTTCAGCGCGCAGCAATTCACTCAGATCAATCTTGTACAATTTGGCGAGCAAATGCGCGATGCCGATAAAATTACCAAGCAAACCAGTGCGATAAATGCCTTTTTTGAAACCCGATATCCGCTTGCGGCCGATCAGGTCACGTCCCTCCCAATAGCTGCGCGTCATATCGTCGAGATGCGGTGCGAGATATTGTTTATAGGCGGTGATGTTTTCCTTGCGATTGGCGAGACCGAAAAAGCGATACAGGCTGTGATGATCGGGCAGATGCTTGATCGCGGTCACTTTCAGCCGGTTATAGGCAATATGCGCGGTATTCAGGTCCACCGCGATAATCTCGGCCGGATCATCCACCAGATAGGACATCACGTTGCAGCCGCCACTGGCGATGGTGATCATGCGGGTATCAGGCGTGATCGCCAGCGCTTCCATATCGACAACCGGGTCTTCCCATATCTGGGCATAGACCAGCCCGCGAAACGCAAAGGAAAAGGCCTTTTCCAGCAGGCCCTGCTTGCCCTCTGACCCATGCAGACGAACCGCATCGCGAATTTTGGTGTTTTTCGGCTTAAGGGCCATGGCGCATCTCCAACTGGGTGATCGACTTGATTGATCGGCCCTACGCATCACCCGTGACTCTATGGTGACAGTAAAATTTCGGATTTGTAACGGAGATTGTCGTTACGGATTGCAACGAAAAACGGCACCGGATTTCCCCGGTGCCGCCTCCTGTAAATCAAGTTAATCGCATGTTACCCGGGCATGACAACCGTATCGATCACATGGATAACGCCATTGGACTGGCTGATATCTGCCGCCTTGACCTTGGACCGGCCGCCCTTTGCGTCAATCAGTACGATGCTGCCATGCGAATCCAGCGTGGCGGTTAATGCACCACCCTGCACAGTGAACAATGTCGCACTGCCGCCGCCAAGGTTGATCGCTGACAATATATCCTCGCCAGTCACGCGGCCCGCAAGTACATGATAGGTCAAAATGCTCTGCAGCGTGGCCTTATTCTCCGGCTTAACCAGAGTGCTTACGGTGCCACTGGGCAGCTTGGCAAAGGCGGCATTGTTTGGCGCAAATACCGTGAATGGGCCTTTGCTGGACAATGTACCTGCCAGATCAGCCGCCTTTACAGCGGTGACCAGGGTTGAAAAGTCATCCAGGCTGGCGGCCTTTTGTACGACATTCTGGCTCTGGCCGTGATTGCCAGCATGGGCTGGCATGGACATGCTCGCCAGCATAGCAGCGCCGGCAAGGCCGAGAACACGAAAAGCAGATTTGGTCATAATAGTCTCCGAAAATAGCTGCATCGGGGGATGATGCAGCCATAGCTACGAAGGGTTTCGAAGAACGGATGCGCTATAGATGAGAAAAAATATCAACCTATTGAAATATAGTCGATAAAACCAACTTCAAATTGTTGTGATGGTCCCCTGCGCGACAAAGTCTGCGCTGGGCTGGGCATAGGGTTTCTCGGTTTCCGGTTCCATCGAGACAGAGAAAGCCGCGCCGTCACGGATAAGCGCGCGCGGTGCGCTCTCTACCGTCATAACGGTTTCGCCATTGCGATTGATAATCCCGAGCGGCTGCACCGTCGCATCGGCGCTCACCACCCAAAGGACGGGCACCGTATCGGTCTGAGGCATACCATCAACCCGAACCCGCAATTGCGCGGCTGCGGGGTCAAAACGCGCCGCCAGCTTCAACCCTTCTATATCGCTGCTGAGCTGCGCTATCGCATAGCTTTGTGGCTGTTCAGGCACTACATCCTCATCACGCGGCAAAACCAGCGCGACCATTAAGGCGGCTGCGACCGCGCCCGACATAAGCGCACCCCCGCGCCAGAAGGCCAATGATCTGGTTGATCCACTATCATTGGCAACGCCGCCAATATCCGCACTTATGCGCTCCCAGACAGCGGCTGACGGTTCCGCTTCGGGCAAATCATCATAAAGCCCACCCAGATCCTCGCGCCAAGTCTCGACCTTTGCGGCAAAATCCGGATCGGACAGCATAAGTCGCATCGCATCGACGCGCTCTTGCCCTTCCAGCACACCCAGCGCCAACTCGCCCGCCAGCACTTGCTTGTCTTTGCCGGTTATCGTCATATTCGCACACCATCCAGACATTGGCGCAATTGCGCCATGGCCCGCCTTATCCAGCTTTTCATGGTCCCTAGCGGCACATTCATTCGCTCGGCAACCTGGCTATAGCTCAGTCCTTCAAAATAAGCTGATCGAATGGCCGCGCCGCGGTCCGCCTCCAGATGCGCAAGACAGCGGCGGATATGGCGGGCATCGTCGCTCTGCTCCATCGCCGCAACCGCATCTTTGGCCAGCATGGTGTCCTGCAACTCCTCACCATCGGCCAGTCTCATGGTCTTACGTACAGCGTCGATAGAACCATTGCGCGCTATCGCCGCCATCCAGCTGATCGGACTCGCTTTTTCGGGATTATAGTAGCGCGCCTTGTTCCAGATTTTGACATAGGCACTTTGGAGGACGTCTTCAGCAATCATCCGGTCCTTGCAGATCATCAGGCAGATGCCAAAAAGCTTGGCCGAGGTGCGGCGGTACAGGCTGGACAATGCCGCCTGATCGCCTTCAGCAATTTGCTGCAACAGGTCGTGAAGCAGTTGCTCGCTCATCCGTCACCATTTGCCACTATCTGCGCATAGACAGCCGCATCAACATTGCCGCCCGATAAGGTGATTGCGGTGCTGTCGGTCAGCGGTACCTTGCCCACAAGAGCCGCAGCCAGTGCGACCGCACCACCGGGTTCCAGCACCAAGTGCAGCTTGGCAAAAGCGACGCGCATGGCGTGTTCCACTTCGGCTTCGGTAACGGCTATCCCTTTCGCACCCCGCTGATGCAGAACCTCAAAGGTGAGTGGCGAGACACGCATCGTCTGCAAGGCGTCGCAGCGTGTTGGCGGTGGGTTATCCCCGACAGGCACAATCTCGCCCAATTCCAGCGAGCGGCGCATATCGTCCCAGCCCTCGGGCTCTACGACAACCACTTCCGCTTCCGGATTGGCCAGCGCGCTGCCCGCTGCCAGCCCGCCGCCGCCGCAACAGGCGATAAGCTGATCGGGCACCTGGCCAGTCTGCGCGATCATCTGTTCGCATATCTCAAAACCGCAACTGCCCTGCCCCTCGATAATCCAGGGATCATCAAAGCTCGGCACAATCGTCGCGCCGGTCTGTTCGGCGATATCCGCCGCCATCGCCTCACGCGAACCAGTCATACGGTCATAGGTGATAACCTCTGCGCCCATTTGCTTGGTCGCCTGCATCTTTGCCGCCGGGGCATCGCCGGGCATTATGATCACCGCCGATATGCCGAGCTTCTGTGCTGCCCAGGCAACACCTTGCGCATGGTTGCCGCTCGAAAAGGCAACGACGCCCTTCTCGCGCTGTTCCTCGGTCAGATCGGTCAGCCGATGCCAGCCACCGCGTATCTTGAATGCGCCTATGGGTTGTAAGCACTCTGCCTTGCACCAGATGGTGCGGCCATCGACCTCCAGCGGCAGCAATGGTGTTGGCGGCAATATTGCGCCGATCTTGTGTGCCGCGCGCTCCACGCCTTCGGCTGAGGGTTTGCGGCCCGGGTGCAATAAGTGGCTTGGTGCAGTCATGTCTTGCCTCTATATGGTGCGCGCAAACAGCTTTCCATCATCATTATCAGGAGCAGGGATTTGGGCAAGATATTGGTCATTGGCGCAGGCGGAGTCGGGTCGGTTGCGGTGCATAAAATGGCGCAATTACAGGCTGCGGGCCGCGATACCTTCGCGCATATCGTTCTGGCGAGCCGCACGGTTGCCAAATGCGAGGCGATTGCTCAATCGGTCAAGGAGCGCACCGGCGTTACCATAGAAACCCATGCCCTCGATGCCGATGATGTGCCCGCCACGGTAGCGCTGATTAATCAGGTTGCGCCTGATCTCGTCTGCAATCTGGCGCTGCCTTATCAGGACCTGGCGATCATGGATGCCTGCCTCGAGACCGGTGTGCATTATATGGACACCGCCAATTATGAGCCGCGCGACGAGGCCAAGTTCGAATATCACTGGCAATGGGCCTATCATGATCGCTTCAAAGAGGCGGGGATTATGGCGCTGCTCGGCTCGGGCTTTGACCCCGGCGTGACCAGTGTCTTCGCCGCATACCTCAAGAAACATTATCTCGACCGCATCGACACGCTCGATATTCTCGACTGCAATGGCGGCGATCACGGCCAGCATTTCGCGACCAATTTCAACCCGGAAATCAATATCCGCGAGGTCACCGCCCCGGCGCGGCATTGGGAGAATGGCGAATGGGTCGAAACCCCGGCGCTGAGCCATAAGCAGACATTCGATTTCGAAGGTGTCGGCGAGAAGAATATGTACCTCATGTATCATGAGGAGATTGAGAGCCTGAAAACCCATATTCCGGAAATCCAGCGCATCCGCTTCTGGATGACCTTTGGCGATGCCTATCTGACGCATCTGGAAGTGCTGCAAAATGTCGGCATGACCCGGATCGATCCGGTGATCTATGAAGGCAAAGAGATTATCCCGCTGCAATTTTTGAAAGCGGTGCTGCCCGAACCCGCCTCACTTGGCGAGACCACCAAGGGAAAAACCAATATCGGCGATATCGCCACTGGCATCGCCAAGGATGGTTCGGAAAAAACCTATTATATCAACAATATCTGCGACCATGAGGCGGCCTATGCCGAAACCGGCAACCAGGCAGTGAGTTATACCACCGGCGTCCCGGCAATGATCGGCGCGGCTTTGATATTGGATGGTGTGTGGTCAGGCGAAGGCGTGTTCAACATGGAACAGATGGACCCTGATCCGTTTATGGAGATGCTGAACCAGCATGGCCTGCCCTGGCAGGTGAAAGAGCTGGACGGGCCGTTGGACTTTTAAGCAATGCCTTTGAAGTGGGAAAATCTTGCATTTCAGCCGGACAAGGCACTCTCGGAACACATCCTATCGACTTGGGAGTGGCTGTTGGCGTCTAAAGACGTAAGACCGTTTCTCTGTTCGGTCGTAGGAGACTGTTTTCTTGCAAATCAAGATGGCAAAGTCCTGCGGCTATGTTGCACTGACGGGACTCTAGAAATCGTATCCAATTCCCGCGGTGAGTTTGACGACTTATGCCGAGAATTTGCTCAGGATGTAGAGCTTTGGTTTCTTCCCGATTTGGTTTTACAAGCTCACAAACAGGGTAAGATCGCAAAAAAGGGTCAATGCTATCAGTTTATAATTCTGCCGATATTTGCAGAGTGCGAATTCCACGCTGATAACCTTGGCGTAGTTCCAGCGAGTGAGCTCTATACAATGCTGTCTGATGTCCATAAGCAGCTCAAGGACTTGCCAGAAGGCGCAGAAGTTCAGCTAAAGCTTATAGATTAATCAGTTACCTACGCATCCCAACCGCCGACAATCCCGTCACCAATAGTGACATCACCAGCACCAGCATCGCCGTGCCGAACCACCCGGCAGCGGCATAAACCGCCGTCCCGGCCCAGCTCGCCAGACCGCCGCCGGTAAACATCAGCATGATGTAGATCGTCATCAGCCGCGTGCGGATTTCGGGGGTTTCGGTGAGAAAAGAGGCGCGCCCGGAAATATCGATCACCGGGCCGACAATATTCAAGATCACTATTGGCACGATCAGCAGCCAGATACTCCCGCCGGAAAAGAACAGCAGGACAACCCCCACCATCTGCACCATCGCCATGGTCATCCGCGCGCGGGTGGCGCTGACACGGTCGCTCCAGCGACCGAGCATAGGGGTACTGAACAGATTGACGATCGCAATCGCGGTGAGATAGCCGACGACATCCGAGCCATAGCCGATGGTCGGCAGATGCAGGCCAATGCCCATCCACAGCGACAGGAATATGCCGAAATTAAGCCCCTGTATCGTGCCGGAGAGCAACACATGCTTATACTGCCACGCCATGGGCAGGGTCGAGGCCAACAGCGCGCCATAGGAGATATCGCTGATCGCCACGCTTTCGGATCGCGGCTGGCGCATGATCATCGGCAACAGCACCGAGAAGATCAGCATCAGCACCGCCGCGATATAATAGACATTGCGCCAGCCAAAATACTCGCCGACCAGCCCTGCGCCGAGGCGCGCGCCCAATATGCCGAGGATAATCCCGGTGGTAAGCACCGCCATGGCGTGCCCCATTTTCGCCGGATCAGTGCGCTTGGAGACATAGGCAGGCACCAGATAGGGCGTGATGGTGAACAGGCCGAGCAGCATTGATCCGATGACAAACAGAGCAAAATTGCCCGCCAGCGCCATGATGACGACCGAGACAAATTGCGCGGCAGAAAACCATGCCGCCAGCTTGGCGTTGCCGAGCCTGTCACCCAGAGGCAGCAGGAAGAAAATGCCTACCGCCAGCGCGATCTGGTTCAGCGCGGGTACCGCTCCGATCAGCGCCTTTCCGACGCCGAAATCCTCGGCCACCATCGCAACGATGGGGTGAATGTAATAGGCATTGGCAGTGACAATCGCGCTGGCAAAGGCGAGCAGATACAGGCGGGTACCGGACAGCAAAGCGCTGTCTTGCGGTATATCCTGATTGATGGTCCGCGCTTTGTTCACCTAGCCGCCTTTTTCATGCCTTCATCGCTGCTATGGCGCATTGATAATGCTTAGTCGATAATTACGTTGCAATTACGAACTGATTTGTCGCCTTAGGTTAAGACCGTCATTGCGAGCGTAGCGAAGCAATCCAGAGCCGTACGTACCTGCTCTGGATTGCCGCGTCGCTTCGCTCCTCGCAATGACAATAAGCGGCAGCTATCTTCACCAGCACCGCTTGACACACCTCCTCCATTCGTGTCGAGCGAAGTCGAGACACGCTTAGCGACGCTCGATAGCCTCTCGACTTCGCTTGAGGCGAACGGGAAGGAAAATCTCAGATGGAAACCAAAGCCGGAGACCCGGGCGCCTTTGCCCATTTTGATCTGCACCGCGTGCCCTCGCCCGCTTTTGTAATCGATGAGGCCAAGCTGCGCACCAATCTGGAAGTGCTGGCCGATATCAAGCACCGCTCCGGCGCGCATATCCTGTCGGCGCTCAAGGCTTTCTCCATGTGGGAAGTCGCGCCGCTGATCGGCGAGTATCTCGATGGTGTCTGCGCTTCGGGCCTTTGGGAAGCCCGGCTCGGCTATGACAAATATGAAGGTGAAATCGCCACCTATTCACCTGCCTATAAGGCGGCTGAACTACCCGAAATCGCCGCAATCTCTGATCATCTGATCTTCAACACACCTGGTCAGATCGCAACGCATAGCGCACTTATACGTGGCCTGCGCGATGGTGGTGAGCAATTTGATATCGGCCTGCGCATCAACCCGATGACACCGCTTGGTGAAGTTGCGAAATATGACCCGTGCAGCCCGCATAGCCGACTTGGCTTTCCTATTGATCAACTCAATGAAGCCCATTTTGAAACCATAGACGGCCTGCATTTCCACACGCTGTGCGAGCAGAATTTTGAGCCGCTCTATGAGACATGGGAAGCGATTGTGCCCTATATCGCCGACCATGTTGATCAGCTGAAATGGCTCAACCTTGGCGGCGGCCATCATATCACCCGCGATGATTATAACCGCGAGGAACTGGTCGCGTTTCTTGAGGATTTGCGCGAGACATCAGGGTGCGAGGTTTACCTCGAGCCGGGTGAAGCTGTCGCGCTGGATGCCGGGATATTGGTAGGTGAAATACTCGACGTGTTTGACAATGATATGCCTGTCGCGATCACCGATGTGTCCGCCACCTGCCACATGCCCGATGTGATCGAGGCGCCGTATCGCCCGGCCATGCTGCATGAACAACGCGATGGCGAGGCGGTGCGGCTGGGCGGCCCATCCTGTCTTGCGGGGGATGTTATCGGCGACTATCGCCTGCCAGGGCCCGCAGAACCGGGCCTGCGCTTCGCCTTTCTCGATCAAGCGCATTATTCGATGGTCAAGACAACCACGTTTAACGGGGTTGCCCTGCCCTCAATCTGGCTGTGGAACAGCGAAACCGATGAGCTGCGCTGTGTCAAAGAGTTTGACTGGACGACATTCCGGGATCGGTTGAGCTGATTGGCTATCTCCGCGCCAATGTAAACAGATCCACCTTAGCTCATCCCGCCAGGTTAAACGCGCCGACTGTTTGCTATTCAGGAAAGCAGCTAAGCATATGCTGCTATACTTTCTTTTCTGAATTCCAGATCAACCGGAAATAATTCTTCTACGTAAGCACCATTCATCACATGGCATAGGAAATCTTCAAGGGATAATTGTGTGTCAAAATAATCTGGATCACGAGAAGGTATCGCCACAACCCGGTTTTCCACGATGAAGAACTCATCACCATTATCAGAGACGGCAAATGGAAGAAAATTCCACCTGTCATCGCTTCTCCTTATTGTGCGGTCTTTTATGATCCTTTGCTCGGGTGAAAATAGAGTTGGCAAAATCCTCTCAAAGGAGGAGAAAATATTCAAAAACTCATTTTCTGTTATCGGACTTCTAATCCATAGAAAGTCTGCAATCCCAACGCTTCCATATATTCGGCAAAAGGCCAGATATTCGTCACAGCTAGCGGAAAAAAGACCATTGATTCTGGATATGGTGACAGCGTCAATATCTGTGTTTTTCCTTTTCTCCGGAACATCTAGCAGTTGCATTAGTCTATTCATAAAATCATCGCTGGGTCTGATATGGCTCGGCAGCCAACAACCAAGGTGGCGCATCCATCTCTGCTGAAATAGCAGGGAACTCTTATGCTGCTTCGTCAGCTTATTGAAAAGCCCTAAAAGTCCCAGAACACTGCTGTGTCCTACCCCTCTCTCTATCGCTATGATCGCGATGGCTCTTTCTTATCTGTTGATCTGTCCTTCTGATTTTTCTGCTCATTGTTAGAATCTGTCACCTTCAATGTGGATGGCATATCTGGCAATCAAGCTTTTGAAAAACAGAAATATTTAATCAGAGACCGCCGTCGATCTACAGGGTGACACGGTGTCACTTGTGTCACCTTTTGTTGGACAAGCCTTGCAACTTTTTCACCGGTGCGGACGTTAGGCCTTTACTTTTGCAATTTGCGAGATTATCTCGCCCTTCCGCTGCCCCAAGGGGACTTCCAAACCGCAAGGCAGCGTTTGGTCTTTACTGATGTTTTGGGGGTCCCTTGAGTTGTCCAGCTTCCCAGATGCCACAGCGCTGATTGACAGGCTCCAGCCTGACCAGCCCGTAACGCTTAACCGTCCGCATGCCGCGCACCGTGCCGCGCGCCATTTTGTTGAGCATTTCCCCGGCAAGTCGCTTTATGCGGTCAAAGCCAATCCGTCTCCCGAATTGCTCAGCCACCTCTGGGACGCAGGCATTACCCATTATGATGTCGCCTCGATTGCCGAGGTGCGGATTGTCGCGGAAACGCTGCCTGAGGCGGTGCTGTGCTTTATGCATCCGGTGAAGACGCGCGAAGCAATCCGCGAAGCCTATTTTACCCATGGTGTGCGCATCTTCTCCCTCGACAGTGAGGATGAGCTGACGAAGATCCGTGAGGCCACCAATGACGCCGATGATCTGACGCTTTGCGTGCGTATCCGGGTTTCGTCCGAACATGCAGAACTCAGCCTTGCGGCAAAATTTGGCGCCGTCGGTGATGAGATCACCCCGCTTTTGCAGGAAAGTCGCCAAGTGGCCGATACGCTGGGCATCTGCTTCCATGTTGGCAGTCAGGCGATGACCCCGCATGCCTATGTCCAGGCTTTGGAGCGGGTGCGTGCGGCGATTGTCGATGCCTCGGTTACGGTGGATATTGTCGATGTGGGTGGCGGTTTTCCGTCACTTTATCCTGATATGACCCCGCCGCCGCTGCGTGACTATTTTGGCATTATCGACCGTACCTTTGAAAGCCTGCCGATCAGCTATTCGGCCGAATTATGGTGCGAGCCGGGTCGTGCGCTCTGTGCGGAATATAACAGCCTGATCGTCCGCGTCGAACGTAGGCGCGGCCATGAGCTCTATATCAATGACGGTGCCTATGGCGCACTGTTCGATGCCGCGCATATTGGCTGGCGCTTCCCGGTTAAGGCGCTCGGCAATGATGACGAGCATTATATCGAGTTCAGCTTTTTCGGGCCGACCTGCGATGATCTCGACCATATGGCGGGGCCGTTTCTGCTACCCGAAAGTATCAGGGCCGGGGACTATATCGAAATCGGCATGATCGGTGCCTATGGCGCGGCGATGCGCACCGCCTTTAACGGCTTTGGCGACACACTGCAGTTCGACGTTGAGGATGCGCCAATGGCCAGCCTTTATGACGGCAGCCAGACCGGGCTGCTCTCAGCGGACAATGTCATCAGCTTTTCGCGATAAAAATGCATGCGCAAGATAGGTTGCATTTGACAATCTATTGCCATTGAAGCAGTCAGGGGCTCCCATCAACAGGAGTTCTCCGTCACATGAACACTGCCCTTCTTGTACCCGCAATCGTACTTGTTCTCTGGACCCTTATCATGCTGTTCTGGATGGCCGGAACCCGGCTGCCAGCGCTGAAGAAACTGGGCATCGATATGAGCGCGCAGCCCGGCGGTCGCGGCCCGGACGTTGACCCGGTGGTACCGCCACAGGTCGCATGGAAGTCACATAACCATACGCATTTGATGGAACAGCCGACACTGTTCTACGCGACTGTGATCATCTTGACCCTTTCGGACAGCGTTTCCACTCTCACCATCGGCGTGACCTGGGCCTATGTTGGCCTGCGCATCGCCCACAGCCTGTGGCAGTCGCTGGTCAATACCGTGATGATCCGCTTCATGCTTTTCCTTGCAGCGACCATCTGCCTGATTGCGCTTGCATTGACGGCTTTACTCAACATGCTGTGATCGTATTTACGGGATTATAGGAGAGAAGAATGCCCGGATTTATCCTGCAGCCGGTGGTCGCACTGCTTGTCTGGAGCATGGTGATGTGGGTGTGGATGTACGCCACCCGCATCCCTGCCATGAACAAGGCCAATATCGACGCCACCAATATGGTGGGTAGCAAGGGCGGAGATTTTGACCATACGCTGCCGCCCGAAGTCCAGTGGAAAGCGCATAATTACAATCATTTGATGGAGCAACCTACGCTATTCTATGCAACTGCGATTGTGCTCCATCTGCTCGGACTGGGCACCGGCCTCAATCTGATGCTTGCCTGGGGCTATGTCGTTCTGCGGATCGTGCATAGTCTTGTGCAAGTCACGGTAAACCGGGTTGTTGTCCGTTTCGCCGTGTTTGCGCTGGCCAGCCTGTGTTTGATAGCCATGATTGTGCATGCAGCCATTGCGGTATTCATTTCGCACGGCTGAGGCGTAACATTCTGGTCCATCGGGCGAACACGGTATAGAGCGCTTAAAGCGCATAGGACTTCGCCCAAAGGATCAAAAATGCCCAAGACTCTTACCGCTGCCATAGTTCAGGCTGCTCCAGTCCCGCTCGCCATAGGTGATGGCATAAACCAGCTGATCGAACATATCGACCAGGCCGCAAAGAATGGCGCGCAGCTGATTGCTTTTGGCGAGACCTTTCTGGGTGGCTATCCGCTTTGGCTGGATGAGGCATCAGATGCCGCTCTATGGGATCATCCGGGCAGTAAAGCATTGCATCGGATCATGCTGGACAATGCCATTGTCGAGGGTGATCCACGCTTGGAACCGGTGCAGGAACTGGTCGACCGCCATGACGTCATGGTGTCGGTGGGCGCGCATCAGCGGATACGCAACTCCTTGTATAATAATCAGATGCTGTTCCGACCGGGACAGCACCCGCTGAACCATCGCAAGCTGGTACCGACCCATGGTGAACGGCTGATCTGGATGCGCGGCGATGGTTCGACACTGGAAACGCATTGTGCCAATGATGGGACGATGGTTGGCAGCTTGATCTGCTGGGAAAACTGGATGCCATTGGCCCGCGCAGCGATGCATAATCAGGGTGAGCAAATCCATGTGGCCGCATGGCCGACGGTGCGTGAGAGCTATTCGATAGCCTCTCGCCATTATGCATTTGAAGGGCGATGTTTTGTTCTTGCGGCCGGCACAGTGCAGCATCGCGACAATGTTCTCGAAGGCCTTGAGCGTGCCGGTGGCAATGCCGAAGCACGCGCCTTGCTCGAGCAGATGCCCGAAGGTCAGCTACAACGCGGAAACAGCCAGATTATCGCGCCGGATACCGAAATCCTTGCCGAGGCCGGCAGTCAGAGCGAAGTGATAAGCGCTGAGCTGGATTTGAATAGCATCGGTGAAGGCTTGGCTTCGCTGGACGTTGATGGCCATTATTCACGACCCGATGTGTTTGAACTGAGCGTCAATCGGCGACCGCAGGATGGTGTGGTCTGGCAGAGCTAATCGGCCGATCGCAAAAAGGTCCCGACCAACTCGACATGGGTGGACCACAGAAACTGTCCTACAGGCTGCACCTGCTGTAAAACCCATCCCGCATCGCAAAGCAACTTGGCATCGCGGGCAAAGGTTGACGGGTTGCAGCTGACATAGACCAGTCTGGCCAGATCAGACTGCGCAATCATCTGCACCTGTTCTTTGGCACCTGCGCGCGGAGGATCGATGATAACTGCTTCAAAACGCGATATTTCCTGCTCTGATAGTGGCCGACGGTAGAGATCGCGATGTTCGGTAAAGACCGGAAGCCCCGCCCTGCCCGCTGCAGCCTTCAGCCCCAATATCGCGTCACGCCCGGCCTCGGCAGCATAGACTTTACGCCCTTGCACCAGATTGAGCGCAAATGTTCCGATGCCGCAAAACAGATCGGCAATGATTTTGGCGTCGCCCAAACCATGACGCACTGCCTCCACCAAGGCAGCCTCCCCCTGCACAGTGGCCTGCAAGAAACTGTTCGGCGGCGTATTGACGGCATGGCCATCAAAGCTGACCGTCACCGGTTCCGGCTCGTACAGCGTTTCCCAGCCATCGCCGCGATCTATCACCAGACGCGCCAATTGCTGTTGGCTGGCGAAATCGGTCAGCTTCTCATATTTTTCGAGGCTGTCAGGGTCGATATTCTTGAGTGCACAATCAATACCTTGATCGGCAAGATTCAGATAAATTGTCAGATTGAGCCGCGGATCTTCCCAGTCCTGCAAAAGCGCTCGCAGCGCAGCAATTAGACTGAGCAAATCGGGGTGCAGAACATCGCATTGCACGACATCCACAACACGGTGTGATTGCGCCGTATTGAAGCCCAGGTTCAGGCTCCTGCCATGGCGAATGGCGCGCAGCGATGTCCGTCTGCGGCTGAACGGCGGCGAGATATGCGGTTGGGCTATCGCAATATCGGTCAACTTCTGTGCCGCCAATGCGGACGCCACCCGATCACTTAGAAAACCGGCATAGCTCTCCTCATCGACATGTTGCAGCGAGCAGCCGCCGCACAGATCATAATGGCGGCAGGGCGGCGTGACGTGATGCGGTCCATGCTCCAGACCGCCATCCTCGCGTACTTTATCGCCGGGGGCAGCACCGGGAATATGCTGTCCTGACGCAGTGACACCATCGCCGCGTGCTGCGAGGCGGACAATCAGCCGGTCATCTTCGGTCATTGGCTGCTGTCTTCGTCCAAGCAGGCATGAACAGCCTCTGTTAAAGCATGACTAAGCTGTGATGCCGTAAACGGAGGCTGCAAGAGCCGCGCGGCATGGCTATGCAACCATTGGCCCTGTTGCGCGGCCTTAAACGGCGTGCTGCGCGCCGTTGCCAGTCGCGCCGCAATGGCGCCTGACAGAACATCGCCGGTTCCGGCCACAGAAAGCCAGTTGCTACCCAGAACATCAACATTCGGAGAATTATCGGGCGCAGCGATGACGCTGAGCGGTCCCTTTTGCACAATGGTGCATCCCAGCCCATCCGCCAGCAATTGGGTGCGCTTGATCTTGCCGAGATAATCATTCGCCTCATCCGAGGGCAATAAGCGCCAAAGCGCCGTAAACTCGCCACTATGCGGCGTCAGAACAGCACGCGATGCAACATTCTCCAGCGCTTCCCGCTCCAATATGTAGAGTGCATCGGCATCGATCATCAGCTTGGCATCTGCATCAAGCGCAATCGCCAGACGTTGACGTGCATTATCATCGCGGCCCAGCCCAGGACCAATAACTACCGTATCAATACGCGGATCTTCCAGCAATTCGCGCAAGGATGCGTCACTCCGGGTATCTCGCCAGATGATATCTGCCGGAAGTTGGCCAGGCACCTGCCCTTGCCCGGCAATCAAAACATAGCCTGCGCCCGAGCTGGCCGCAGCCTGAGCCGCCAATATGGCCGCTCCCGTCATAGGGCCACCCACCACGACAACCATGCCGCGACGATATTTGTGGCTGTCAGTTTCAGGGGCCGGGAGAGCTGGTTTTGCAAGCGTTAAGGGCACCATATCTGGTGGAGTAATCGGCAAGGGCACCAGCGAGAGCTCGCCGCAGATATGGGCGCCATAGCCCTCAAAATGGGCATATTTATAGGCACCAAGCGCAATGCAATGATGATAATGCACCATGGATTCCCGGTCCGCGCCGCTGTCACTGTCGATGCCGCTGGGCAGGTCTACAGCGATGCGCCGATGCGCTGCTTTCAGTAGAGGACATGCGGCAGAAACAATTTCCGGCGAAAGGTCACGATCCTGCCCGGTGCCGAATAGCGCATCAACGGCCTGTGGTCTTGATGTCGCCTGATCTAACGGCACCGTCTTACCCTGATAGCGCTCGGCAGCCCATTTTGCGGCAGCACTGGATGGCAGGCGCATAGCCGCGACTTGAACATCCACACCCTTTTGCCGCAGATATTCCGCGATAACATAACCGTCACCGCCATTATTACCGGGTCCGCACAGGATCAGCGTCGGGGTCGTGCCGCCAATACGCCAGATCAGTTCGGCAGCGCCCTCGCCAGCCAGTTGCATCAGCTCTTCAACCGATGTCCCGCTGTCAAAAACCGCCTGTTCAGCAGCCTGCGTCTCGGCCACCGAGAGAATGGCGCGGCCCGTAAGATCACGACGCAGATGGTCAGCTGGCATTTGTGTCCGTAGCTGTGTCTGCAACGCGCGCAGGTAGCTGATAGCGGTCATCCTCGACCTGCACCTCGATAAGCCCGTCTTCGACAATAGTGACCTTTGCTTCGTCCGCACCATCGGCTGATACCAATGCTCGGCCGTCGGTCACCACGTCAAAGCGGCGAAATCCGCCATCGGGATGACGGAAGATCATCTGGTTGCCGTCATCATTACTGACGCGCTCAACATCGCAATTGCGGGTAAAGTCTTCTGCCCCGGCCAATGCACAGGCCAAAGTGCCGTCATCGCGGTTGATTAACTCAGCGGCCTCTTCCTCTGGGTCAGAGCATCCGGCCACTAGTACGCATGAAAGCAGCAGAACAGAAAATTTGATATTATAGTGCATTATTTGCCAAACCTCTGATCAAATATCAGCAAAAACATGTCGCTCTTCTACGGCTCCGGGATGGGTTACCGCGCCATTGGCGGCAGGTCCGACATTTTGCGCGTAACGCCATATGGCACCAGAGCCATATTCATTGGGATGCTCTTTCCAGCTTTCGCGGCGTTTTTCCAATTCAGCATCGTCAACATGCAGGTCAATCGTGCCTGCTTCGGCATCAATGCTGATCGTATCACCATCCTGCACCAGCCCGATAGGGCCACCCATCGCCGCTTCCGGGCCGACATGGCCGATACAAAAACCACGTGTCGCGCCGGAGAAGCGGCCATCGGTAATCAGCGCGACCTTCTCACCCATGCCCTGACCATAAAGTGCTGCTGTTGTTGCCAGCATTTCGCGCATACCGGGGCCGCCGCGTGGTCCCTCATTGCGGATCACAATAACGCAGCCCTCGGCAATATCGCGCGCTTCGACAGCAGCAAAGGCATCTTCCTCGCACTCAAACACCCGCGCCGGGCCGGTAAAGCTCAACCGCTGCATGCCGGCAATTTTGACGATCGCGCCTTCGGGCGCGAGCGAGCCTTTAAGGCCGACCACGCCGCCCGTCGGGGTGATGGGCGCCTTGACGTCATACACCACCTTCTGGTCGGGGTTCCACGTCACTTCCTCGATATTTTCGCCCAGCGTCTTGCCGGTCACGGTGATGCAGTCAGGATGCAGCAGATTTTCGCGCATCAGGCTCTTCATCACCATATAAACGCCGCCGGCGTCATGCAGATCACTCGCGACATAGCGGCCGCCCGGCTTCAGATCGGCAATATAAGGCGTATCACGGAACATGGCGGTGACATCATCAAGGCCAAAATCAATACCGGCTTCATGCGCCATGGCGGGCAGATGCAGCCCGGCATTGGTTGACCCGCCGGTAGCCGCGACTACCCTAGCTGCATTTTCAAATGCCTCACGGGTACAGATATCGCGTGGGCGCAAATTGTTTTCGACCAGCGTCATCACCTGTTTGCCAGCGGCACGGGCAATTTCCTCGCGCGATTTATAGGCTGCAGGGACCATATTGCTGCTCGGCAGTGACAGGCCGATCGCCTCGCCGACACAGGCCATGGTATTGGCGGTAAACTGGCCGCCACAAGCACCATGTCCCGGACAGGCAACCTTTTCCAACGCTGTCAGTTCCTTGAGCGGGCAGTTTCCAGCAGAGTGTTGGCCCACCGCTTCGAACACGTCGACGACCGTCACATCCTCGCCGCGATAAACGCCCGGGAGGATCGAGCCGCCATAGACAAAGATCGCCGGAACATTGAGGCGCAGCATCGCCATCATCATGCCCGGCAGGCTCTTGTCGCAACCGGCAAAGCCCACCAGTGCGTCATAGCAATGGCCGCGTACCGAGAGTTCCACCGAATCGGCAATCACCTCGCGGCTGACCAGTGAGGCCTTCATCCCCTGATGCCCCATGGCGATGCCATCGGTCACGGTAATGGTGTTGAACCGACGCGGCATACCGCCACCTTCGTTCACACCCTCGCGGCAGATATCCGCCTGCGCATTCAAAGTGGTGTTGCACGGTGCGCTGTCATTACCGGCAGAGGCCACACCAACAAAGGGACGCGAAATCTCCTCTTCGGTCAGGCCCATGGCATAATAATAGCTGCGATGCGGCGCACGTTCTGGCCCCACAGAAACATGGCGGCTGGGAAGGCTGTTTTTGTCAAATCTGTTGCTCATGAAAAGCCTCTTACGAAAGATAGTTTCCAAAAAACAGAGCCAAAGTGCAGAATCAGGTGATTTATATCTGCCCTTTGAGCGCGCTCAATATCATCTTTGCCATATCGCCTACGGTTTGTGCCATGGCGGCACAGCGCGGATCATCCAACAGTAAGTCCTGCCGTATCTCCAGCCCGAGATTGGCAATACCGCGATCATCGCCATGGCGGTTGATAGTGCTGTTATAGATTTTGCCCGAATAGGGCAGCTGATCGCCGACCGGAATATCGCGGGCATAAAGATAATCGAGCGCAATCTGCCCTGCCCTTGGATCATGATCATACATGATACCGAAATGCCAAGGCCGCGCCTGATGCCGCTTGCTATCCAGCATCGGTGCAAAACTGTGCAGGAAGATCAGTAACTTGGGCCGGATGGTTTCTATGATTTCGCCAACACGGGCGTGGTAGCTGTCATAAAAGGTGACCAGCCTTGCCTCATGTGCAGCCTCTCCAATCTGGTTGGCCGGGATCTCCACCGCATCGCTGGCATGCGGGATAACATCGGGGTCATCGCGATGGCGGTTGAGATCGACCACCAAGCGAGAGGCGGCGGCATTGGCAACCGCACAACCAAATTGCCTGGCCAGTAGCGCCGAGACCTGCGCCGTACCCAGATCAACCGCACGATGGGTATCCATCACATAGGGCGCAAGGCCGAGATCAAGATCATCGGGAACTCTGTTAGAGGCATGATCGCCGATAATCAGCAGCGATTCCAGCGGCGCACCCTGTTGTGATGGTGTGAAATCGACCGGATTAAAAGTCATGGTTCAGCGTATGGCTGGCCAACGTCCAATAGTCGGGAAAGCGTGTTTCTATCGTCCGCTGCGCCGCATCGCGCTTGGCTGTATCGGCATAGACGGCAAAACAGGTAGCACCGGAGCCGGACATGCGGACCAGTTCGGCATTGGTCTCACCCAAAGCATCCAATATCCGCTTAATTTCTGGGCAGATCGCAACCGCCGATGGCGTCAGATCATTGCGCATCTCATGCTGCAATGCTGTCAGTGAACGGGCTTTAGGCAATGCCCCTTTGTCGATACCATCCCAGCCTTTGAAGATCGCCGGAGTGGAAATCGCTTGCTTCGGATTCACCAGCAATATCGGGGTATTGTCCGGCAATATAGGCGCACTGAACGTCATGACGTCACCCACACCCTGCGCTTCGCAATAGCGGCTATGCACGCAGACCGGGACATCCGCACCCAGCGCCAGTCCGAGCTCAGCGAGACGTACCGGCGACCAGTCCAGCCCCCAAAGGCGATTGAGCAACCGCAGGGCAGCCGCCGCATCTGCCGAACCACCGCCAATGCCCGAGGCTATGGGTAAGTTCTTCTCCAGAATGATATGCGCTTTGGCCGCACAAGCTGCCTGCCCAGCCATAAGGCGTGCGGCGCGCAGGACGAGATTATCCTCGTCCACCGCCAGTTCATCAGCAAATGGCCCGACAATCTCCAGCGAAAGCGCATCTGCCGCGCCCACGGTCAGGCAATCACCATGACCCAGAAAGCAGAACAGCGTTTCCAGATCATGATAGCCATCGTCGCGCCGCCGTCTTACATGCAGCGCGAGGTTTAACTTTGCTGGCGCTATCTGGCTAAGCTCAGATGGCATCACATATTGGGATAGTTTGGCCCGCCCCCGCCTTCGGGCGTTACCCAGTTGATATTCTGGGTCGGGTCCTTGATGTCGCAGGTTTTGCAATGGACGCAGTTCTGCGCATTGATCTGGAAGCGTTTGGAGCCGTCATCTTCTTCCACCACCTCATAAACACCCGCCGGGCAATAGCGCTGAGCAGGCTCATCATAGAGCGGCAGATTGTGCGCAATCGGGATATCGGCGTCTTTCAGCGTCAGGTGAACCGGCTGATCCTCTTCATGATTGGTATTGGAGAGAAACACCGAAGACAGACGATCAAAACTGATGACATTATCTGGCTTGGGGTATTCAATCTCATGCGCATGCTCTTTGCGCACCAGATAGGTGTGATCAGGCTTATGGCCCATAGTGAACGGCATTTTGATACCCAGATGCTCACCCCACATGGTGATACCAGCAAAGAATGATCCCAGCGTATCGCCGAACTTCTTCACCAGCGGCACGACATTGCGCACCTTGCTGAGCTCGGTCTTGACCCAGCTGCTTTCAAAAGCATCCGTATAGGCGGTCAGCTCATCGCTGCTGCGCTGCTCGTGGATCGCGGCAAAAGCGGCTTCTGCGGCCATCATGCCTGATTTCATCGCGGTATGCGTGCCCTTGATACGCGGCACGTTGAGGAAACCGGCAGAACAGCCGATCAGTGCACCGCCGGGGAAGGTCAGCTTGGGGATGGATTGCAACCCGCCATCATTGATCGCGCGCGCGCCATAGGAAACACGCTTGCCGCCTTCGAGAATAGCGCGGATTTCCGGGTGGGTTTTCCAGCGCTGCATCTCTTCAAATGGGCGCAAATGCGGGTTTTTATAGTTAAGCCAGGTGACAAAGCCGAGCGCTACCTGACCATCGGCCTGATGATAGAGGAAACCACCGCCATTGGAGCCTTCAGTCAGTGGCCAGCCCTGTGAGTGAATAACGCGGCCGGGGAAATGCTTGTCGGCAGGAATATCCCAAAGTTCCTTGATACCGAGGCCATAAACCTGCGGCTCACTGTCCGAATCCAGCGAAAACTGCTTCTTGAGAATCTTTGTAAGATGTCCACGCACACCCTCTGCAAAGAAGGTATATTTTGCGTGCAGCTCCAAACCAGGCTCATAGTCGGGCTTTTTGCTGCCATCACGCGCAATGCCCATATCGCCAGTGGCAACACCTTTAACCGAACCATCTTCGTTATAAAGAATTTCCGCAGCAGCAAAGCCAGGGAAAATCTCGACACCCAGCTCTTCCGCCTGCTCCGCCAGCCAGCGGCAGAGATTGCCGAGTGAGCCGGTATAGGTGCCCTTATTGTTCATGAACGAGGGCAGCAGAAAGTGCGGAATTTCGTACTTTTTGGTCTTGGTGAGGATCCAGTGCTGGTTATCCGTCACCGGTGTCTGCGCCATCGGACAGTCTTTTTCGCGCCAATCGGGGATAAGCTCATCGAGCGAGCGCGGATCAATCACCGCGCCGGACAGGATATGCGCGCCGATTTCCGAACCTTTTTCCAATATGCAGACGTCAATGTCATTGCCTGATTCAGCGGCAAGCTGCTTCAATCGGATCGCCGCCGACAGACCCGCCGGGCCGCCGCCAACAATCACCACGTCATAAGGCATGGATTCCCGTTCGCTCATATTCACTCCTGTATCGCCGTCTCTCCCACGGCGGTAATGCTTGAACATATATGGTGCGCAATTGCGCTGGATTGCATAATCCGATAGCGAAAAGCGACGCATTGACCAAGGGGCTTGTCATTTGCCCTACGGCATCGCAGCCTGAAAGCGGAAAGAAACCGGTTCAAAAGCCAATATGAGCGATAATTCTGCCCCCAATGCCGCTGACACCATGTCCGCTGAGGCGCTGCAAAGCTATTGGGAGTGGTGGCAAGAACTGGGCGTTGATCAGGATTATGTCGAAGCACCACAAGGCTGGTTTGAAGAAGAGACTGCGCCTGCACCAATCAATCCCAAGCCTTCCTCGACTAGACAGACACCAAAGCCTATTGCAAGAGTTGAAGAACAAAAGCCTCCACCAGATACGGACATCGCACTCCCCGATACGCTGGATGCTCTGTTGCAATGGTGGCCCGAGAGCGACGCACTGAAAACAGTCAGCGGCATAGGCCCGAGCATAGCGCCGACAGTACAGGCCAAACCCAGATTGCTGGTCATCAGCGATATGCCGGATGAGGACGATAGTGATGCTTTGTTCTCCGGCGCGGCTGGTACCATGCTTGATGCGATATTGCATGCCATTGGAATCTCTCGGAATCATTGCGCATTTGTCAGCATATTGCCGCAATATTGCGCTGACGCTGACGCAGAACTCAGCACGAGACCGTTCTGGCGCAAACTGGTCGCGCATCAGACCGGATTGCTTCAGCCAGAATATGTGATGCTTTGCAGCAAGACCGCAAATATGGCTGTGACCGAAAAAGACCTTGCCGAGAATCGCAGGTCTTTACGCTTTATTAACCTTAACGGCGGCAATATTCCGGCAAGCGCCAGCTTCCATCCGCGTTCCCTGGCCAAAACACCGGCGATAAAGGGATCGGCTTGGAGAGACTGGCTCAGGCTGAAGGGACTGATGAATGGGTAAATCGCTGATAGGACTTAGTCTGGCGGCTTGTGTGGCTTTACCCGCCGCACCTGCCATGGCTACTGCTCCGGCAACCACTAGCTTTGATTATTATGCCGAACATGGTCCATCGCAAGACAGCAAGAATGCATTGTCACGCTCAGAACGCGGGCGCGCGCGCGATTTCTTCGCCGCGCTGGATCGTCAGGACTGGGCACGCGCGCAGGAGCTTGCAGATACCGCGAAAGATGATTTGCTCTCGCCGATCTTCCGTGCCGAGCTTTATCTAGCGGCTAACTCGCCTCGCGTGGAGCGCGAGCCATTGGAAAAGCTTTTGCGCGATGCGCCCTATATTCCGCAAGCTGCGCAGTTGAGCCGCCTTGCCGAGAGGCGCGGCGCCACCAATATTTCGCTATATGACGCCCAGCGTCACCTCTCTTATCACAAAGGTCCGCCGGTGCGCGGCAAGCCCCGCTCGGTAAAGGGCGGGAACAGTCTGCACAAACACCATGCCGGTGCCATTCTGGACGCGATCAAGGACAGCAACCCCGATCGGGCTATGCGCTATTTTGAGTCCGTTGATGATGGCATTGACGATGCAAGCCGCACCGAGTGGCTTCAGCGTATTTCCTGGTCCTATTATATTGAAAACCAGCCACAAAAGGCTCTCGATGTTTCGTCACAGGCGATCACCGGCTCTGGCCCATGGCTCGCTGACAGCCATTGGGTGCATGGTCTCGCGGCATGGCGTTTGAAAGACTATGCACGGGCCGAGCACGCCTTTCATCGCGCTGGCACCTTCGCCAGCAATCCCGAGCTGATGAGCGCGGGCTATTATTGGGCATCGCGCGCGGCGATGCGTTCTGGCCAACCTGCAAAGGTGGAAGCCTCACTGCGCGCGGCCGCACAGCAGAAGGATGCTCTCTACAGCCTGCTGGCACGCGAGGCGCTGGGTATGCCGCTGGCCAGCCAGACCGTCAGCACCGAGCTGACCTCTGATGAACGCAAGGCGCTGCAACGCAGTCCCAATGCAAAGATGGCGCTCGCTCTCTCCAGCCTGGGCCGCGACAGCCTTGCCGATGAGCTGATCCGCCATGAAGCGCGCCGCGCCAATGGTCTGGATCATGATATCTTGGTCAAGATCGCCGGACAGATGGCAATGCCGCGCCTGCAGGCCTGGCTCGGCCATTATGCACCGGACAATGCTACGCCGACTGATCTTGCCAATTTCCCGGCACCATCATGGACGCCGGTCAATGGCTGGAAGGTCGACCCGGCGCTGGTCTATGCCCATGTCTGGCAGGAATCGGCGTTCCGCACCAATGCTGTCAGCCCGGCCAATGCCCGCGGTCTGATGCAGCTGCGTCCCGGCACCGCCAAGGATATGGCGCGCGCCTATAGTCTCGATGTCTCCACCGCAGATCTTAACAAGCCGGAGGTCAATCTGGCGCTGGGTCAGTTGTATCTCGAGACCCTCAGCAAGCGCACCGAAACACAGGGCCTGCTGCCAAAAGTCATGGCGGCCTATAATGCCGGCATGGTTCCGGTCGGTCGCTGGAACAGCACCATCCAGGATCAGGACGATCCGCTGCTCTATATCGAATCCATCCCCTATTATGAAACCCGCGCCTATGTTGGCACCGTGATGCGCAACTATTGGAAATATGAGGCCCAGGCAGGCATCTCTTCCCAGAGCGCTCATGGCATGGCGCAGGGCCTGTGGCCGCGCTTCCCCAATCGCAATGGCAGCGAGCTGGTGCGGCTGAGCGAGGTACATAGCGGTGGCGATTGACGAGAGCCGCCGGTTCCTCCCGATCAATATCGCGCTTTTGACCGTTTCCGACACGCGCACCCCTGATACCGACAGTTCCGGTGATATCTTGGCCGACCGCATCAAAGCTGCTGGCCATCACCTGCAGGCCCGCGCCATTGAGAAAGACGATAAGCAAAAGCTGGTCGCGCGCCTCTTAAACTGGATTGATGATCGCGATGTTGATGCGATCATCAGCACCGGCGGTACCGGCCTCACTGGTCGCGATGTGACACCCGAGGCGCTGGACCAGGTCAAGAAGAAGGATATCCCTGGCTTTGGCGAGCTGTTCCGCTGGCTGAGCTATGAACATATCGGCACATCAACCATCCAATCGCGCGCCTGCGCGGTCTTGGCGCGCGGAACCTATATCTTCGCCCTGCCCGGTTCCAATGGCGCGGTGAAAGATGGCTGGGACGGCATTTTGCAATATCAGCTCGATAGCCGCTATCGCCCCTGCAATTTCGTCGAACTGATGCCCAGACTGTCGGAGAAATAGCAGCAGGAACATTTTTGTTCTTGTTTTGTTTCAACCCTCATTCTATCCTTGGGGCATGGCAAAAGCTGTTCCCGATCCCCACTCCAACCGCTCTTCAGAGACGGGCGAAGGCGTGGTTGCGCCGGGGCCCGACGCCAATCGCCACGTTCATAAAGGCCGGGGCGCGGCCAGCAACATCACCTCCTCACGCTTTGACGATAAACAAGCCAACATGGATGGTGACTGGCGCGATGCGCAGGAACAGATTGACGGCAAACAGCCGCGCCCACGCACCCAGGTGCATGTCGAAAAGCCGCGCACTATCATCACCCGCAACAAATCCCCCGATATTCCCTTTGACCGATCGATCAATGCCTATCGCGGCTGTGAGCATGGCTGCATCTATTGCTATGCCCGTCCGACCCATGCCTATCACAACCTGTCTCCGGGATTGGATTTTGAAACCCAGCTTTTTGCCAAACCCAATGCCGCCGACCTGTTGCTGACCGAACTGGCCAAGCCTGGCTATATTGTGCAGCCGCTGGCGATCGGCACCAATACTGACCCTTATCAGCCGATTGAAGACCGCTATCGCATTACCCGTTCTATTTTGCAGGTCTGTCTCGACACGCTGCATCCCATTGGCATTACCACCAAATCGAACCGCGTGACCGATGATATCGATCTGCTGGCAGAATTGGCGCGCAGACAGCTTACCGCGGTCGCCATTTCTATCACCACGCTCGACAGTAGGACAGCACGGATTATGGAACCACGCGCGCCCTCCCCGCTTAAGCGTCTGGACGCTGTGCGGCGGCTGTCGGCAGCGGGTATCTTCACCAATATCAATATCGCCCCGATTATCCCGGCGATCACCGATCATGAGCTGGAAAACATCGCCATGGAAGCCGCAAGAGCCGGGGCCAAAGGCATTGCCGCCATTCCTGTCCGCCTGCCACATGAGGTCGCGCCCTTATTCGAGGAATGGCTCGACGCCCATTATCCCGACCGCGCCAAAAAGGTGATGAGCATCATTCAATCGCTGCGCGGCGGCCGCAAAAATGATCCACGCTTCTTCAACCGCTTTCGCGGACAGGGGCCATGGGCGGAGTTGCTCGCCACACGCATGACCGCCTTGCGCCGCAAATACGGTATGGACAAAACCCGCTACAGCCTGCGTACCGACCTGTTCATCCCGCCCCGCCACCATGGTGCACAAGGCGATTTCGGGTTTTAGTCCAACTAAGTCTCTCCCCGTCAGGGGAGAAAAACATTATGCTCACGCAAAGACGCAAAGGCGCGAAGAAGAGGCAAAACGCACATACCCCTTAAAAATCTTCGCGTTCTTCGCGTGAAACTATTCCAAGCGCCTACCCCTCAACACTCGAAAGCACATGATCCTTAAACTGCTCGCGCAAAGCCGTCTTCAGGATCTTGCCGGTCGCCGTGTGCGGCAGTTCATCGACGAACACCACATCATCGGGCATCCACCATTTGGCGATCTTGTCGGAGAGATACCCCTTCACCGCGTCCGGCTCCAGCGTTGCACCTTCATTGGGCACCACGATCAGCAAAGGCCGCTCGTCCCATTTGGGGTGCGGCAGGCCAATGGCCGCGGCTTCGGCCACGCCTTCCATGCCGACAGCGGCATTTTCCAACTCGACCGAGCTGATCCACTCGCCGCCGGACTTGATCACATCTTTGGAGCGGTCGGTAATCTGCATCACATTGTCGGGATGGATCACAGCGACATCGCCGGTATCGAACCAGCCATCCTCGGTCAGCGAATGCTCCTCGGCCTTGAAATAGCGCTTCACCACCCAGGGACCGCGAATTTGCAGCCGTCCGCTCGACTGGCCATCGCGCGGCTGGACATTGTCGTCATCATCGACGACGCGCAGTTCAACACCAAATGGCACTTTGCCCTGCTTGGTAACGACATCAAGTTGCTCGTCCAGGCTTAGCTCATCCCAGCCCGGCGCAGGCGCGCCCATGGTGCCAATGGGCGAGGTCTCGGTCATGCCCCAGGCATGATTGACGCGGCAGCCCATTTTCATAATCCGCTCACACATGGCACGCGGTGCCGCAGAACCACCGATGGTCACCACCTGCAGATGCTGTGGCTGCTCGCCGGTCGCGTCCATATGTTGGAACATGGCAAGCCAGACCGTCGGCACCCCGGCGCTGTGGGTTACCTTTTCGCGGTTCATCAACATGGTCAGCACCGCCGGGTCATTCACCGCCGAATAGACGATCTTCACGCCCGCAACCGCGCTGGCAAAAGGCAGGCCCCAGGCCGCCGCATGGAACATCGGCACCACCGGCAGCGCCACCGAGGCAGGCGATAAATCAAACACCGCCGGCTGTATCTCGGCTATGGCATGGATCACTGTCGAGCGATGCTCATACAGCACGCCCTTGGGATTGCCCGTGGTGCCGCTGGTATAGCAAAGCATGCAAGGATCGCGCTCATCGCCGGTCACCCAGGCAAAATCATCATCCTGTGTGTCGAGCAGCGCCTCGAAACCCTGAACATCGGAGCCCGCAGGTGGGTCATAGCAGATATAATGCTCGATGGTGGTCCATTTGTCCTTCATCTTGTCGATGATCGGCTGGAACATCGCATCATAGAGCAGCACCTTATCCTCGGCATGGTTCATGATATATTCGAGCTGATCCTCGAACAGCCGCGGGTTAACGGTGTGGATCACCCCACCCATGCCAATCGCGCCATACCAGCTCACCAGATGGCGGCTATGGTTCATCGCCAAAGTGGCAACGCGATCCGTTTTCCGCAGGCCCATAGCGGTCAGTGCCTTGGCCAGACGCCGCGCATCGCGGGCCACCTCGCCCCAACTGCTGCGCGTCTCGCTGCCATCGGCCCAATAGGATATGATCTCCCTGTCGCCATGCTCACGCTCGGCATGGTCGAGCAAATGCATCACCCGCAAATCAAAATCCTGCATCGCACCCAGCATTGTTCTCTCCTTGGAATATGTTGTGATTTTGTGCGCACTGTATCGCTTCTCTGGCGTTGTGCAAGCCATGGGTTCTGTGGGGCTCGTGTCGCGGCGAAAGCCAACAAAAGGTGACACAGGGTTACAGTGTGTCACCCTTGGGTTTTGGCGGGGTGTGGTTGTCTATCGCTTTGGGGAATAAGGTATTTTATTGTGGGATTGTCCTTTCTTGGGTGGGTGACAGTTTTTGCGGAATCTGCGCAAAAGTGTTTCACGCGAAGAACGCGAAGATTTTTAAGGGGTCGCGCAACTCCTCCCCCTCCTCCTTCAGGGGAGGGGCAGTGAGACTTAGCGCCGTAGCTTTAGCGAAGGCGCTTAGTCGCAGCGGGGTGGGGGTTCTCCACTTGCGCCGCGCCTCTGGAACGCCCCCACCCCAACCCCTCCCCTAAAGGGTAGGGGCTAGTATTCTCACGCAAAGACGCAAAGACGCGAAGGGACCGCATCAAGGATAACCCTCTTTGTGCCTTTGCGCCTTTGCGCGAGTCTCTAAAAGGAAGCCCAGGCCCCGTCTCTGCGGGGCCGACGAAAGCGCCATACCCTAACGCAACAACCTATCTATTCTCACGCGGAGACACGGAGGCGCGGAGGGGTTTCCTCCAGGCGCAACCCCTTAAAAATCTTCGCGGCCTTCGCGTGAAACAAAAGGCAATCAGGAATCAAGTCATGCCGTTACGAGTGTCAGGCACGCTCGCTTAAGTTCACAAAGTTCACACCTATAAAGCTCAGAAAAGCATGCTAGCGTAGGATATTGCCACCAGCTCCTATTCTATCGCAAAGCAAAATCGCAAAACCGAGATTGAGAAAGAGCCACTACAATCATAACAGCGCCTTTTGATGTAGGACAGAAAGGCTCAGGAAAGAGGATCGAAGGGTTGAGTAAACTGCACTGTAATTCGTAATTCCTGTGCGACAGGCCTCAAATCATACAAAGGCGCGATCCCGCTGACTTTCATACCAGTAAGGGTGCCAAACCATATCAGAATCTGCGCTCACTCTCGAGGAAAGCGATCACATTCTCGTCCAGCGTGCCGGGGGCTTTCTCGTTGATCAGCCACAGAAGATCGCGAAACTCCTGATCCTTCAACTGTGCGCCGGTAAGCAGAAACACCTGGTCTGCATCCCAGTCCTCGGGCCAGATGCTGGGATAGACAGTGGCGTGTTGGAACGGGGTGAAGGTGTTGCTGCCATAGAAGAGCTGATTGATCGGTGCACGCTCTCCGGTCACCAGACCAATATGGTCAAAGGGCAGACGGACAAAGGGCTTGGGACGCAATTCCCAGGTAAACCAGGGTGGCCGCATATAGATCGCATCGTCATCATAGCTGATGCGATAGAGACATTCCGGGTAAACAGCGATGAATATTATTAAACACCCTAACAACATCACCAGAGGAATTCCAATATAATCCCGTTTCGGAAGGTCAACACCCAATAATAAATCGAAATAACTACCGATAACAACAACACCCACGATAATAGTAATCCAATTAACCGGATGCATACGAAAGGATAGCCAGCGGGTCCGACCAAAGGGTGGAGTGGACCGCAGGTTCAATCTGTGCCTCTCCATCGCTATTCAGAATCCTCCTGATCGGCACTGTTGTTCTGGCTAGATGTACTGCGCTGACCAGCATTGTTGCTATTGCTGCCGTTATTATCCGATTGCTGTGGTGGCCGGTTGGGCGAGGGAACACGAATGCGTGTATCGCCATTAGCCTCAACCAACCACCCCTAACCAGCAACCGCCTCTGGCCGCGCCGAACGTATCGCCGACAAGCTAATATCCCCAAAACCCGGCGTCCGTTCCAGTTCTTCGACCAGCTCGCTATCCAGTCGGAACCGCCGCCCCAGCACCATCTCCACCGGCGGCAGATCGGGCTGGATCAACCGCGCCGCGACTTCGCCGCGCCCTGCCCCGCGTTTCTGTAATATCGTCGCCAGCATATTCAGTGTCGCCGCCTCGCTGGTCTCGAAGGTCAGTTTTAGGCGTGCTGCGGTTTGCAAACCATCCAGCGGTTGCGCCGAGCGAACGGTGGCGCGTGGGGGTTGGTCGGGGCTGTTGCTGTCAAGTTCGACATTGAGCAGCACACACGCGCCCTCCTTCGCCCATTCGACAAATTGCGGCACCAGATGCTCCTCAAAGCAACTGGCGGAAAAGCCGCCCGAGGCATCGGACAGGTCGAGCATCACGAAATCGCGGCCGCGCTTGGTCTGGCGGCGGTTTGCGCCTTCGACCAGTACCGCGAGTGTCGCCGGACGGCGTTCGCCTTCTTTGAGCGACATACCCTCAATCACCGCCGCAAAGGGCCGCGCGCCATTGGCGCTGGTGACGACCTCATAATGGCTGACCGGATGGGCGGAGAAGAAAAAGCCGAATGCCTCTTTCTCCTGCGCCATGCGTTCCCCGGCGGACCAGTGCAGGCTGTCATCCAGCTTGAGCGTCTGGCGCGTCGCACTGTCATCCTCGCCGAACAGCGCCGCCTGCCCGCTGGTGCGCGATTCCTCGGCGGCGCTTGCTATTGCGAGCACCGTATCGGCCAGCGCATAGACGGCGGCACGATTGGGCGCGATCTGGTCAAAAGCCCCTGCCCCGGCCAGACTCTCCAACTGGCGGCGGTTGACCAATGTCGGACTAATGCGTCCGGCAAAATCGCCCATATCCTCAAACCAGCCTGCATTTTCGCGCTCGGCAATCACCGCCTGCATCGCCTTGGTGCCGACATTTTTCAGGCCCGCCAGCGCATAGCGCACCGCCAGCCCATTATCCTCTTTCTGCACCGAAAATTCTGCTTCTGAACGGTTGATGCATGGCGGCAGACAGGCAATCTGGTTCTTGCGCATATCATCGACAAAGATGGTCAGCTTGTCGGTCTGGTGCATATCAAAGCACATCGAGGCGGCGTAAAACTCCTGTGGGTGATGTGCCTTGAGCCATGCCGTCTGATAAGCGAGCAGCGCATAGGCGGCGGCGTGCGACTTGTTGAAGCCATAGCCGGCAAACTTGTCGATCAAATCGAACAGCGCATTGGCCTTGTCCGCCGGAATATCATTATGCTCGGCACAGCCCTTGACGAAGATATCGCGCTGCTTGTCCATCTCGGCCTGGATTTTCTTGCCCATGGCGCGGCGAAGCAGGTCGGCACCGCCCAGCGTATATCCGGCGAGGATCTGCGCTGCTTGCATCACCTGTTCCTGATAGACGAAGATGCCATAGGTTTCTTTCAGCACATCCTCGAGCAGCGGGTGCGGATAGGCAATCTCTTCCTCACCATTTTTGCGGCGGCCGAAGAGCGGGATATTGTCCATCGGACCCGGGCGGTAGAGCGAGACGAGCGCGATGATATCGCCGAAATTGGTGGGCTTCACCGCAGACAGGGTGCGACGCATACCTTCGGATTCCAACTGGAACACACCAACGGTATCACCGCGCTGCAGCAGCTCATAGACCGCCGGATCATCCCATGTCAGCCCATCCAGATCGACCATGACCCCGCGCCGTGCGAGCATCTCGACGGCTTTGTGGAGGACGGAGAGGGTTTTGAGGCCAAGAAAATCGAACTTCACCAGCCCTGCGGTTTCAACAAATTTCATATCGAACTGCGTTACCGGCATATCCGAGCGTGGATCGCGATAGAGCGGCACCAGAGCATCGAGTGGACGGTCGCCGATCACTACGCCTGCGGCATGGGTTGAGCTGTGCCGCGGCAGGCCTTCGAGCTGCATCGCCAGATCGAATAGCTGACGCACATCATCCTCGCGCTCATATTCCTGGCGCAGTTCGGCAACGCCATTCAATGCGCGGTCGAGCTTCCACGGATCGGTGGGGTGATTGGGCACCAGCTTGCACAGCCGATCTACCTGACCATAGGGCATTTGCAGCACCCGCCCGGTATCGCGCAGCACCGCGCGGGCCTTCAGCTTACCAAAGGTGATGATCTGCGCCACATGGTCGCTGCCATATTTCTCCTGCACATAGCGGATCACCTCGCCGCGCCGGGTTTCGCAAAAGTCGATATCGAAGTCCGGCATCGACACACGTTCAGGATTGAGGAAACGCTCGAACAGCAGGCCGAGTTTCAGCGGATCAAGATCGGTGATGGTGAGCGCCCAGGCGACCACTGAACCGGCACCCGAACCACGGCCCGGCCCGACCGGGATGCCCTGCTCCTTGGACCATTTGATAAAGTCGGCAACGATAAGGAAATAGCCGGGAAAGCCCATATTGACGATAATGCCGATTTCATAATCGAGCCGGTCAAAATAGGCTTTGCGGTCGTCTTCGCTGAGGTCTGCATAAACGCTTAGGCGCTTTTCGAGGCCAGCGATAGAGTCTTCGCGTAACTGTTTGGCCTCGCCCTCCAGATCACCGGCAAGGCTGGGCAGGATCGGATCGCGCTTGGGCGGCGCAAAGGCGCAACGCTGGGCTATCACGAGCGTGTTGTCGATGGCTTCGGGCAGATCGGCAAACAGCTCGCGCATCATCGCGCCGCTCTTGATCCACGCTTCGGGCGCGCCTTGCTGACGGTCTTCGCTTTCGAGATATTCGCCATTGGCGATGCACAGCATCACATCATGCGCTTTGTGAAAACCGGGCTCGGCAAAACAGGCTGGATTGGTGGCAACCAGCGGGATGTTTTGGGCATAGGCGAGATCGATCAGCGCTTCCTCGGCGTCTTCTTCGACCGGATCATTGCGCCGGGCCAGCTCAATATAGACGCGCCCCGGTAAATTGCTGGTCAGCGTCGCGAGATAGCTTTGTGCCGCTTCCGTCTGTTGCTCGGCAAGCAGACGGGTAATAGCCCCCTCACCCGCTCCGGTCAGAACAATCAGGCCCTCGCCATGCTGCGCAAGAGTCTTCAGCGAGATATGCGGTGCCTGTTCAATCGGCCGATCCAGATGCGCCGCCGAAACCAGCGCGCACAGATTTTGGTAACCCGCTTCATCCTGCGCCAATATCCCTAGCCAGTCGATGATCGGCGTACCATTGTCGCTGGCGCCGGGTCGAGCAACCGCGATGCGCGCGCCGACTATCGGCTGCACGCCTTCCTTGAAGCAGGCATCGGCAAAAGCCATCGAACCGTAAAGACCGTTGCTGTCGGTGATGGCGATGGCGGGAAAGCCGCGCTCCTTGGCCGCAGAAGCGATCGCCTTGGGGTCAATAGCGCCGTCCAGCATGGTGTAGGACGAGAAGATACAAAGCGGGACGAAGGGGTCGGTAGGCATACCTTAGGTTATTTAAACTTACGCGATTCTAGCAATAGGCGAGGCAAACTTACACACCAAGTAAGTGCTTTGAATGCCGACAACCTCTCCGTCAGCCCCGCGCAGGCGGGGGTAAGGCTGAATTTCACACAAAGCCACAAAGGCACGAAGATTTAGAGGCAAGCTAAACCGCTTTGTGCCTTTGTGGCTTTGTGTGCGCTAAGAAAAAGCCCAGGCCCCGCCTCGGCATAGCCGAGTTTATCCTGAGCGCCTGCCTTGCAGGCAGTCGAAGGGCGGGGCCGACGTTGTTAAGGGTTACTCGCCTTCAGCTATCTTACTGCGTACGCTTTTAATCGTCGACCATGCTCCATAGACGATCAGCGCACCGAGGAAGAACCACACCCAAAGCGGGATATTCTTGCCCGCTATGGCGAGATAGACATAGGCGGATACAAAGCAGCTACCCGCGCACAGGACCGGTAGGACAATAGACTCCCCCGCCTTTTTGCGCCGCACCAGCCAGGCGATCGAGAGCATGAAGAACGGAATCGCTCCCACATAAATCGCGCCGAAAATCAGCGGATTAACGCCATAGTCCGCACCCAGACTCAAAAACCATGTCTGAAGTGATTCCCACATATTCTTGTCTCCTGCCAGTCTGGCCGGTTATTCGCCCTTGCGGCGGAAAAGGTTACGCCTGCGTAGCGATTGAGAGTTTTGGGGCCTTACTGTTTCAGCAGGGCTTCAATATCTTTACGCAACTGCTCCGGCTTTACCATCGAACCGTGCCGCGCGACGACTTTTCCGGAGCGATCCACCAGAAATTTGGTGAAATTCCATTTGATCGCCTTGCTGCCCATCAGACCGGATTGCTGGCTTTTCAGATAGCGCCATAGCGGGTCGGTATCATCGCCATTGACCTCCACCTTGTCGAACAGCGGAAAGCTGGTGCTGAAATTGAGCGAACAAAACTCCGCTATCTCTTCATTGCTGCCTGGCTCCTGATTGCCAAACTGGTTGCAGGGAAAGGCCAGCACCTCGAGGCCCTGATCTTTATAGTCGCGATACAGCTCTTCCAGCCCCTCATATTGCGGGGTGAAACCGCATTTGGAGGCGGTGTTAACGATCAGCAATACCTTACCGGCATAGTCATTCATCGGCATGGCGCTGCCATCGGGCTTGCGCGCTTGCAGATCGTATAAAGTAGTCATGACAATATTCCTTCATGCAGCCGCACGACGCGGTCCATCTTCTCGGCAAGCCGCTCATTATGGGTGGCGATCAATGCGGCACTGCCCTGTTCGCGGACGAGTTCAAGGAATTGCGCCAGCACCACTTCCGACGTTGCCTCATCGAGATTGCCCGTCGGCTCATCAGCCAGCACCAATAGCGGCCGATTAGCGAGCGCACGGGCCACCGCCACGCGTTGTTGCTCACCACCGGATAGCTTGCTCGGCCGATGCTCATAACGCTGACCAAGGCCCAGCGCATCGAGCAGGCCATGGGCCCGCGCCGTCGCCTCATCGCGTGATGTGCCCTGAATAAGCTGCGGCAAAACCACATTCTCGGTGGCATCAAAATCGGGCAGCAAATGGTGGAACTGATAGACAAAGCCGAGTCTGGTTTTGCGCAGCTTTGTCCGGCCATTGCTGTCGAGGCTTGCAGTGTTGGTACCGCCAATATTGATCTGGCCACCAAAACCGCCTTCCAGTAATCCAAGAGCCTGTAGCAAAGTCGATTTACCCGAGCCCGAAGGCCCCAGCAGAGCGACGATCTCGCCGGGCTGGATGGTCAGATTGACACCGCGGAGCACGTCGATGGTGATATCACCCTGGGTAAAGCTGCGAGTGACATCGATCAGCTCGGCGACAGGCTGCCTATTATCAGTCATAACGCAGAACCTGAACCGGATCGGTGCTCGCCGCCTTCATCGCCGGATACAGCGTGGCCAGGAAGCTGAAGACAATCGCCATCACTACAATCACCGTAACCTCGACCGGGTCGGTCTTGCTCGGCAATTCAGTGAGGAACCGCACCGAAGGATCCCAGAGATTCTGCCCTGTGACGAATTGCACGAAATTGACCACCGACTGGCGGAAGAACAGGAAGATAAAGCCGAGCCCCAATCCGGCAATCGCCCCCAAAATGCCAATCACTGTGCCGATAAAGATAAACACTTTGAGCAAGGATCGTCGCGATGCGCCCATAGTGCGCAATATGGCGATATCGCGCGTTTTCGAGCGTACCAGCATGATCAGCGACGACAATATGTTGAACACCGCGACCAATATGATGATCGACAGCACCACGAACATCGCCACCCGCTCGACCGCCAGTGCCTCGAACAGATTGGCGTTTATGGTGCGCCAGTCGGCGATAATGCCGCGATTGCCGACCTTGGGCGCGAGCGGTGCCAATATCTCACCGACACTATCCGCATCTTCGGTGGTAATCTCGATCATTCCGATCTGATCGCCGGTGAGCAGCAATGTCTGCGCATCCTTGATCGGCATGATGACAAAGGCCTTGTCGAAATCATAAACGCCAATCTCGAATATCGCGCCGATCTGATAGCTGATCTCTCGCGGCACTGTGCCGAACGGTGTCGAGCGGCCCTGCGGATTGATAATCGTCATCCGGTCGCCGAGCCTCGCGCCGAGATTCTGCGCCAGACGCGAGCCTATGGCGATGGTCTCATTGCCGGGTTTGATATTGGCAACTGACCCCGCAACCAACTTGTCATTAAGACCGGCAATATCGTCCGCATCATTGCCGCGGACCAGCACCGCTTCAACACGGCCTTCATAAGAGCCTAACAACGGTTGCTCGATCAGAGGTGAGGCCGAGACAACGCCTTCGGTCTCTCGCGCCTGTTTAAGCAGGTCTTCCCAATTGTCGAGCCGCCCGCCATAGCCTTGGATCAGTGCATGGCCATTCAACCCGACAATTCGGTCGAGTAGCTCCGCGCGAAAGCCGTTCATCACGCTCATCACGATAATCAACGCCGCCACACCGAGCATAACGGCGACCAGGCTGATCCCGGCGACGAGAAAGATAAACGCCTCGGATCGCGCCGGCAGCAGATACCGCTTGGCGATGGTCCATTCAAATGTCGACAGCATGACGTTCGGGTCAGCTCCTGAACGAGGATTCGGATGAGAGGCAGCGTTGGCACGAATGCGCCTAAAGTGCAATTTACTGTTGCCCAATGAACACATTGTGAAGCAAAATGGGCCGTATCGGGCATTTCACGCTGGTCAAATGCGTTACTTTACGGAATCTATGTCGCACGAGACTTCGAACACGCATTCGAATTTTCGGGGAACGGAAAAGCGGTTTGGGGAAGCTGCTTTTCTACTGATACGATTTCAGGGACTCCGCTTAACGGCGTCGAGAACGAAATCGTCACGGGACGCCTGGTCGCTCACGCGATCAGGCGTTTCCTGCTTCTGGCAAGTCCAAACAATTTGGCAATATCCTAATAAGCGCTATTTTTCAGCATATTAGGGCCTCTTGAAATCATGAAATCTCTCACCAGATTCACTATGTGCCGCCATGATGGGGCACATATTCAACCAGGTTCACCATGACGCCAAATGGGTCATGGCGACATAATTGCTCTTTGGAGGATTACACAAATGACGCGTTTTGATTTCACCCCTTATCGCCGCACCACAGTCGGTTTTGATCGTCTTTTCGACCTGCTGGAGAATCACCAGCGCAATGGCAGTGGCGATAACTATCCCCCCTTCAACATCGCCCGTCTTGATGATGGCGAGTATCGCGTGACCCTCGCAGTTGCGGGTTTCAAAACTGATGAGATCGAGATTACCGCGCAACAAAATTTGCTGACCGTCACCGGCCGCAAAGCGGAAGCCAGCGACGCAGATGGCGAGTTCCTGCACGTCGGTATCGCCAACCGCAACTTTGAACGCCGTTTCGAGCTTGCCGACTTCGTCCGCGTTTCGGATGCGCGGCTTGCCGATGGCCTGCTCGCTATCGATCTGGTACGCGAAGTGCCTGAAGCGATGAAGCCGAAAAAGATCGCGATCAATGGCAGCGATGCCAGCAAGATTGTGGATCTATCGAATGACGATGGCAGCGACGACAAAGACGCTGCCTGAGCATCACATCCAATCAGACCATTAAAGGGCGCGGTTCATAGCCGCGCCCTTCTCCATATATAAGGGGGTAAAGTCCGAAGACCTTACCCCCCGACGCCTTTTAGGACGCCATTATATTGCCAGACCAGGGTCGCATGGATCAGGCAATATAATCCGTTTTGTGCCTGGTTCAGGGTATGGCTTCGGCAATCTCCATCAGCATTTCCTGATCCTTGATATGAATATTCCCGCTGTCGATGCTGATAACATCATGCTCGGACCAGGCCGAAAGCTGGCGGTTAATCTGTTCGCGCGATAAGCCAACAAAATTGCCCAATTCGCTCTGGCTCAGCTTGAGCTTCAAACGGCCATCACCTTCAGAGCCTGACAGCATAAGCCGCAGTAAATAGCGCGCCAGGCGGGGACCAGACCGAAAGGCGCGATCAGCCTCAACAATCTCGTTGGTTTGACGCAATCTACGCGCCAGCGCCTTCATCAATTGCATCGCCAGATCAGGGTAGCTGCCCAATATCTCCGCAAAGGCGTCGCGTGACAAGGTGAGCATAGTCATATCGCTTAGCGCATCGACACTGGCGCTGCGCTCGCCGCCATCGAGAAAGGCAATCTCGCCAATGACATGGCCTGCTTCCGCATAATCCAGTACGATCTCGTGGCCATTGCTCGCTACCATGCTGATCCGGGCCATGCCCGACAGGATGATATAAAGAATATCACCCTTGTCGCCTTGATGCAGCAGGACGTCGCCTTCTTGTGCCGTCACCAAATGCCCACGCAGGATGATCGCCGCCAGCGCATCGTCGTCGCTGTCCGCAAAAAGGCTATGCTGCGAAAGCAGCTTTTGCAGCTCATGTGCGTGCAAGGTGCATCTCCCCTGTAAGCCTTATTTGCCGATCATTCCCAAGGGCGGCGAAGTAAGGCTTTAGAGGCATATACACTGTGATGGTTACAAGTGTGAAATAAAAAAACGTGTTTAAGGTCAGTTACAATCTGTTGAACCAGCCATGGCGCATAATGGAACACATATTGTTTCGCCACGCGGCAAAATATGGTTAATACACCAGCCTCTATACTAGGCGGCTTTGTTCAACCGCTGCAGAAATAAAACTCGCGAACAGCGGATGCGGCGCGAATGGCTTGCTTTTCAGTTCCGGGTGGAACTGCACCCCGACGAACCAGCTCAAATCAGGACGTTCGACAATTTCCGGCAGCTCGCCATCGGGCGACATGCCCGAAAAGATCAGGCCGCCCTTTTCCAACCGGTCCACATAGCTATTATTGACCTCATAGCGATGACGGTGCCGTTCATCGATATCGCTGACACCGTAAATGCTGGCGACATGGCTGTTTTCTGACAGTTTGGCGGGATAGGCACCAAGACGCATCGTCCCGCCCAAATCGCCACCCTGCTCGCGTTTTTGCAAGCCTTCATCGCTCATCCACTCGGTAATCAGGCCGACGACTGGTTCCTCAGCCTCGCCAAATTCGGTGGTCGAGGCATTGGTTATGCCCGATGTGTTTCGCGCCGCCTCGATACACGCCATCTGCATGCCAAGACAGATGCCAAAAAACGGCACATCATGCTCGCGCGCAAAACGCACCGAGGCGATCTTGCCCGCACTGCCGCGCTCACCAAAGCCGCCGGGCACCAAAATGCCATGCATCGGCTCAAGCCGCGCGGCGATATCCTTTTCGTCCTCCTCAAACAGTTCGGCATCGAGCCATCGGATGTTCACCTTGACCCGATTGGCCATGCCGCCATGGACCAGCGCTTCATGCAGTGATTTATAGGCATCCTGCAGGCCGACATATTTGCCGACAACACCGATCGTGACTTCGCCTTCGGGATTAGCGTGGCGGTCATTGATATCATACCAGCGGCTAAGGTCCGGCTGGTCGCTGCTATCGATGCCAAAGGCGCGCAGCACTTCCTGGTCCAGGCCCTCGCCATGATATTGCAGCGGAACGGTGTAGATGCTGGGTGCATCAAGCGCTTGAATCACCGCTTCAGGCCGGACATTGCAAAATTGCGCGATTTTGCGACGCTCGCCTTCGGGCAGCGGCTTTTCACAGCGGCAGAGCAACAGATCGGGTTGCACACCCAATGCGGTCAGTTCGCGCACGCTGTGCTGGGTTGGCTTGGTTTTCAACTCGCCCGCCGCTGTAATGTACGGCACCAATGTCACATGGATCGAGATTGTTTGATCGCGTCCCAATTCATTGCGTAACTGACGAATCGCTTCGATAAAGGGCAGGCTCTCAATGTCGCCAACCGTTCCGCCAATCTCGCACAGCACAAAATCGAGATCATCGGTATCCGCCTGGGCAAATTCCTTGATAGCATCGGTGACATGCGGGATCACCTGCACCGTCGCGCCGAGATAATCGCCGCGTCGCTCTTTGGCGATAATCGTCTGATAGATACGGCCTGAGGTCACATTGTCCGACTGACGTGATGGAACGCCGGTAAAGCGCTCATAATGGCCAAGATCGAGATCGGTCTCCGCCCCGTCATCGGTGACATAGACCTCGCCATGCTGATACGGGCTCATCGTGCCCGGATCGACATTCAGATAGGGGTCAAATTTGCGGATGCGGACCTTATAGCCACGCGCCTGTAGCAGTGCGCCGAGACTTGCCGCCATAAGGCCTTTGCCAAGGGAGGAGACCACGCCGCCTGTAATGAAAATATATCGCGCCATGGGAGGGAAGCCTTAGGCTCAATACGCACTATCTGACAAGCAGCCGAATCGCCGCCAATCAAAAATTTATTGTGGGCAACTGTAAAAAGTGCAGTGGCTTATTCTGCGGCTTCGCCTTCCGCCGCACCGGCCGCAGCATCACCCTCTTCGCCTTGCAGCGCTTCTTGCGCGGCGCCGGAAAGCGGATCGCCGGAGATCGGTGCAGATGGTGCCAATGGATCAGGAGCCGGTGCCAGAGGGTCAGGCGCTGGTGCTGAACGATCAAGGCTCTGGTCGATAGCTTCGCCCGAGCCTTCATCAACAGCAAGAACCGCCAGAGCAATACTCAGCGAGACAAACACAACCGCCAAAATAGCAGTGGTGCGGGTCAACAGGTCAGCCGCGCCACGTGCTGAAACCAGTCCAGCCGGGCTGCCGCCTCCGGTCAGGCCACCGCCTTCGGAACGTTGCATAAGGATAACGCCAACCAGGGCGGCGGCGACGATCGCCTGAACGACGGTCAGAAAAGTAAACATGCGGTCTCACTAAGTCCTGTAAAAGCTATATGGCAGCGCCTGATAAACTGTGCGTGCCTCTGCATTGGCAGCGCACATAGCGACTTCGCCCGATTGTTTCAATATCGCTGGCAAGGACTAGCCGGAAGGACGGTTATTGTGCCGCCGCCGCAATAATCGGCGCGAACGTCTCTGCTTTCAGGCTGGCCCCGCCGACCAGCGCGCCATTGACATCATCGATAGCCAGAATTTGCGGCGCATTTTCGCCCTTGACCGAACCGCCATATAGCAGTCGCACGCCAGCACCTACATCGCCAAACCGTTCTACTAATTGTGCACGGCAGGCGGCATGCATAGCGGCAATATCTGATTCGCCTGCAACCCGTCCGGTGCCAATTGCCCAGATAGGTTCATAAGCAACGGTCAGCATCGCAGGATCAATATCGCCAACCAGCGATTCCGCCAGCTGCTGGCAGACATAGCTCTCTGCTTCCCCCGCATCGCGTACATCCAGCGGCTCACCAATACACAATATCGCTTCGAGACCCGTCTTTTGCGCCGCGATCAGCTTTTCGGCGACGATCGCACTGGTTTCCGCTTGATCCTGGCGCCGCTCGCTATGACCGACAATTGCGAGCGTTCCACCCACTTCGCCGATCATATTGGCGGAAAGGCAGCCCGTATGCGCCCCGGACTCGGCCTGATGACAGTCTTGCGCTCCGGCTTTGGCATAGCTCAGTTCATCCGCCATCGGCGCAATCAGAGTTGCCGGCGGGCAGATAGCGACATCGACATCACGATACTCGCCCGCGGCCTCATCAATGCCCCAGGCCTCATCAAGCGCATCAAACGAGCCGTTCATCTTCCAGTTGGCAATAATATAGGGCCGCATATTCTGTCTCATCTCTTGTATTTGTCCGGCATCAAATGCCGAAAGATCAATATGCTGGGGCTATATCAACGGCATGATTTTGCGCAAGCCATCACCGCTCTTGCGATTGTCCGGGGCAGACCCTAAAGGCTTGGGCAGACACGATGTCCCGAAACATCCCTTAAAGGTATGGCGTAGCGTATAATGATCGGTTTCTTTCGTTCCATTTTTCAATCTAAGATCGGCCTTGTGCTCACCCTGGCTTTTGTCGGCCTGATTGCCATTGCTTTTGCCAGCAGCGATGTCACCGGCGGCATGTTTGGCGGCATCGGCAACAGCCAGACCGCAGTGAAAATCGGCAAGCAGAGTATTTCAACGTCCGAACTGCGCACAGCAGTGGACAACGCCTTTTCACAAGCGCGCCAGCAAGACCCTACTCTGACCATGGCCGCCTTTATTGAGGGCGGCGGTGTTGACGAGGTGATTGATCAGCTAGTGAACAGCTATGCCGTTGCAGAATATGGCCGTTCCATAGGGCTGGGCGCGGGCAAAAGACTTGTGGATGCCGAGATCACCAAGCTTGGCGCTTTTCGCAATGCCGCCGGTAACTTTGATGAGGCGACCTATCGGCGGGTACTGGCCGACAACAACATCAACGAAGAACGGTTCCGCGAACAGCTGAAACGTACCCTGCTCGCCGAACAGCTTATCGATCCGATCCAGATCGGCACCAAGCCGCCGGAAAATCTGGTGCTGCCCTATGCCTCTTTGCTGCTTGAAGGCCGCCGCGGACGCATTGCTACACTGCCCTCGACTGCCTTTATGACCGATGAGGCGGTAAGCGATGAGGCGCTGGAGAAATATTATACCGATAACAGCAGTCGCTTCACCCTGCCGGAACAGCGCACCATTCGCTACACCGTGTTTACCCGCAATCAGGTTATTGATGACATTAGCGTCAGTGAAACCGAATTAAAGGCCGCCTTTGAAGAGCGCCGCGAGGAATTTGCCGCACGCGAAACCCGGCTGCTGCTGCAGGTCATTCTCCCCACCGAAGACGGCGCAAAAGCGCTGATGGACCGCATCAATGGCGGCGCATCGATCGTCGATGCGGCTGAAGCCATTGGCTTGGCCGCGAGCGAAATCGGGCAGATCACCAAGGGCGAATTTGCCAGCGAAACCTCCAATGCCGTTGCCGATGCCGCCTTTGGCACCGCGATAAATACCATGGCACCGATCAGTCAGAGCCCGCTCGGATGGCATGTTATCCGCGTCACCGACATAGAACAGGTTCCTGAACGCACTTTGGAGAATGTCAGTGCCATATTGGAGCGCGACATTATGGAAGAAAAGTCGCGAGAGGCACTGTCTGACTTTACCGTCAATGTCGAGGATCGGCTGCAAAGCGGCGCTTCACTCAATGATATTGCGCAGTCTGAAAATCTGACAATCACAACTACACCGCTACTTATCGCCAATGGCAATTCGATTGTTGATCCCGAATTCAAAACCGATGTCATTGCCCGCACCGTACTGGAAGATGCGTTCAAGATGGAAGCGACTGGCACGGCTCAGATTGTTGAGACGACCCAGGGTCTGGAATTTGCGATCTTTGATGTTGGCGAGATCAAACCGGCAGCGCCACCGCCATTTGCAACCGTCAAACAGGATGTGCTGACGGTTTATCGCCTCGATAAGGGGTCTGAACGCGCCGAGAAAGCGGCCCGCGATATCGCCGCCAAGACAGAAAATGGTGAGGGGCTTAACAGTGCCGTTGCCGCATTGGGCGTACGCCTGCCACCGGTAGAAAATGTCGGTGCACGGCGTGCCCAGCTCAACGCCGGTGGGCAGCGCGTGCCGCCGCCACTGGCACTGATGTTCAGCATGACAGAGGGCAGCACCAAGGTATTGGAAGGCCCGAATAACCAAGCATGGTTTATCGTCCATCTGGAAAATATCGACCGCGGCGATGCCAGCGAGCGCCCCGCCCTCACCCAACGCGTAGCGCAGGACTTCAAACCTGTTCTGGCGCGCGAATATGCGGACCAGATGGTTGCGGCTGCGAAGGCTACTATTGAGGTGAAGCGTAACGAGGCTGTTATCAAGTCGGTCATCGACGATCTGACCGGCACTAACCAGCTGCGCTAATGGATCAGCCGGACCGGAATAGCAGCGATCAGGAGAAAGCGGCGCGCGCCAGACTGGAAAGCGGACAATCCGCCCTGCTCTATCGCCGCGTTGTTGCCGATACCTATACCGCTGTTTCGCTGGCGATGCAGCTATTCCGCCCGGATCGCGGCGACTTTCTACTGGAATCGGTTGAGGGCGGTGAGACACGCGGGCGCTACAGCCTGATCGGCTTAGACCCGGACCTTGTCTATCGGGCCCAGAATGGTCGTGGGTTTATCAACCCCGACTGGCAGCATCAGCGCGATAAGTTTGACGCCTACAACGACGGCGATGAAGACACCAACGCAGTCGATGCCCTTAAAGCTCTGGCGCACAAGTGCCAGATGGACGTGCCTGAAGAATTACCTCCAGTACTGGCCTTTCTGGTAGGCTATTTCGGCTATGAAACCGTTGGCCTGGTAGAAAAAATCCCACGTGCTGAGGATGCACCACTAAATCTGCCGGATATGGTTTTCGTCCGTCCCTCGCTGCTGATTATTCTCGACCGGTTGAAGGACGAGATGTTCCTGATCACGCCTTTATGGGCGAAGACAAGTGGCAATGCAGACCATCACATCACAAAGGCCAAGGAACGTCTGGACGAAGTCGAGCGCACTTTAGTAGAACCACAGGGCTCCGACGCTACTACAGCAGGCGATGCCGCTACGCTGTCACAGATTGCGCCCGAAGCCGTTATTGCCCCCGAACGTTATCGGGACATGGTCCTCAAGGCCAAAGACTATATCCACGCAGGCGATATCTTCCAGGTGGTGCTGGCGCAGCGCTTCACCGCACCCTTCCCGCTGCCTCCGATGCAGCTCTATCGTTCGCTCAGACGCATCAATCCATCGCCCTTTCTCTTCTATCTAGACTTGCCGGATTTCGCATTGATCGGCTCCAGCCCGGAAATATTGGTGCGAGTCCGCGATGGTGAGGTTACCATCCGCCCGATTGCAGGCACCCGCCCGCGCGGTGCAACCGCTGCAGAAGACCGCACCAATGCCGAAATCCTGCTCGCTGACCCCAAGGAGCGAGCAGAGCATCTGATGCTGCTGGACCTCGGTCGCAATGATGTCGGCCGCGTTGCCAAGGCCAATAGCGTCAGCGTAACCGATAGCTTCACCATCGAACGCTATAGCCATGTAATGCATATCGTCTCCAATGTTGTCGGTGATCTGGCTGATGACATGGACCCGGTTTCAGCGCTACTCGCTGGCTTCCCCGCAGGCACGGTGAGCGGCGCGCCCAAGGTTCGCGCCTGTCAGATTATTGCCGAACTGGAACCCGAACAACGCGGAGCCTATGCCGGTGCCGTCGGCTATTTCGCGCCCGATGGCTCGGTCGATAGCTGTATTGTCTTGCGCACCGCCGTGGTCAAAGATGGCACCATGCATGTCCAGGCCGGAGCCGGTATTGTTGCAGATAGTGACCCGGACTATGAATTGCGCGAATGTCAGGCCAAGGCAGGCGCATTGTTTGCCGCTGCCAATGACGCGATCAGCCGGGCAAGAGAGGGGGGCTTTGGTCAATGATCCTTATGATCGACAATTATGACAGCTTCACCTTCAATCTGGTGCATTATGTCATGGAATTGGGCGTTGAGGTGCGGGTGGAACGCAATGATGCGCTGACTGCCGACGCAGCCATAGCGCTCAATCCCCAGGCTATTATCATCTCCCCCGGCCCATGCACGCCTAATGAAGCAGGTATCTCGCTCGATCTGGTCGCTGCCTGTGCCGATAAAGAACTCCCCCTGCTCGGCGTCTGCCTCGGCCATCAGGCTATTGGCCAGCATTTTGGCGGCACGGTCGAACAAGGCGGCCTAATGCACGGCAAAACCTCGCCGATGGAGCATGATGGCAGTGGGGTGTTTGCTGGCCTGCCCAATCCGTTTATCGCCACCCGCTATCACTCGCTGATTGTGGCCCGTGATGGCCTGCCTGATTGCCTGCATATCAACGCAACGACACCGTCTGCAGATGGCGGTGACAGCCTGATTATGGGATTTCGCCACCAAACCCTGCCCATTCATGGCGTGCAGTTTCACCCGGAGAGCATTGCCAGCGAGCATGGCCATCAGATGCTTGCCAATTTTCTCGATATTGCCGGGATCGAACATGGCGGTGTCCCGAAAGCACCCAAAGGCGCATTGGTATGAGCAACGCCGTTCCTCCGCTGGATGAACCGCTCGCGTTAGAGGATGCAGAAGCGCTCTTCAGCGCTGTCCTTGATGGCGAATATAGCGCCGAGGAGATCAGTGACATACTGGTTACCCTTGCTGATCGCGGCGAAGCGGCAACGGAAATCGCCGGGGCCGCACGCGCCATGCGGCAACGCATGGTCCCGCTCCCCAATGCCCCAAAAAACGCGATTGATGTCTGCGGCACCGGCGGCGATGGCAGCCACAGCCTCAATGTATCAACCGCGGTTTCGCTGGTGGTCGCCGCCTGTGAAGTGCCCGTCGCCAAGCATGGCAATCGCGCGGCCAGCAGTAAATCAGGTGCAGCCGATACGCTCGAAGCCCTCGGTATCAGACTCGACCGGACGCCAGAGGAAAACAGCGCCCTGCTTAATGACCTTGGCATCGCCTTTCTCTTCGCCCCGGCGCATCATCCGGCGCTTGGTGCCATCGCCCCGATCCGCAAGGCGCTGGGCCGCCGCACGATTTTCAATCTGCTTGGCCCGCTGTGCAATCCGGCGCTTGTGCGCCGTCAGCTAATCGGCGTTGCCCATCCTGATCTGGTCCCGGTTTATGCAGAGGCCGCGCAGATGCTTGATTATGAGCGGCTGATGATTGTCTCGGGCATGGAAGGCCTGGATGAAATCTCAATCGCCGGGCCAACGCTGATTCATAATTGGCACAATGGCCAGATGACCGAGCATATGTTCAATCCCGAAGAGCATGATCTCACCCTGTCTCCTCTCTCGGCCATATGCGGCGGAGATGCCGACTATAATGCGGCTGCCCTGCGCGGCCTTATGGCAGGCGAGAAAAGCGCCTATCGCGATGCGGTTCTGATCAACTCCGCCGCTGCGTTGCAGATTGCGGGCGAAGCCGAAAGCTGGGCCGAAGGGCTGGAAGAAGCCGAAGAAGCTCTCGATAAAGGTCTGGCCAATGCCCTGCTCAACTGCTGGATTGCGATATGACAGACCGCCTCAAACAGATATGCGACGACAAACGCGCCCATGTCGCGGCGCGCAAACAGGTCTTTTCGCTGGCCGACCGAGATGCTGCCATCGCCGTGAAAACCGCCCCGCGCGGTTTTGCCAAAGCGATGCAGGATAAAGTCGCCGCCGGAGGCTGGGCGCTGATCGCCGAGATCAAGCGTGCCAGTCCCTCCAAAGGCCTGATCCGCGAGGATTTTGACCCGCCAATGCATGCCAGCGATTATGAAGCTGGCGGTGCGACCTGCCTCTCGGTGCTCACCGATGTCCCCTATTTTCAGGGCGCAGACCATTACCTTGCAGAGGCGCGTAATGCCTGCTCGCTGCCCTGTCTGCGCAAGGACTTTATGGTTGACCCCTGGCAGGTGGGCGAAGCGCGCGCGCTCGGGGCCGATGCGATTCTGATCATTGTTGCCGCGTGCGACGACGCACTGATGCAGGATCTGGTCGCAGAGGCCAAACGCTTTGATATGGATGTGCTGGTCGAGGTGCATAATCGCGCTGAACTCGAGCGTGCACTGATGCTCGATACGCCACTCATCGGGATCAACAACCGCGACCTCACGCGCTTCAAAACAGATTTGGCAACGACAGAGATTCTGGCTCCCTTGATTCCCAAAGAGCGGCTTGTCATCGCCGAAAGCGGCATTGCCAGCCATGATGATTGCGAGCGACTGGCACAGTCAAATGTTCACGCCTTTCTGGTGGGCGAAACGCTGATGCGCCAGCATGATGTCGCTCAGGCAACCCGCGATTTACTGCAAGGTAATTGATAATCGGTCACTTTTTTCGCGATACGAAAACTTCCCACTTGACTTGATCACTTTTGTTTCATAATTGTTCCCTATTCGTTTCATGCGGAGGGACAAATGCTAACCCGTAAACAGCACGAACTGCTTTGCTTCATTCAGGACCGGCTCGAAGCCAGCGGCGTTTCGCCGTCCTTTGAAGAGATGAAGGAAGCGCTTGATCTCAAATCCAAATCTGGTGTGCACCGTCTGGTGAGCGCATTGGAAGAACGCGGCTTTATCCGCCGCCTCCCCAATCGCGCCCGCGCGCTGGAAGTGTTGAAGCTACCCGAAGGCGGAACAGCGACCCCTGCACCCTCGGTCACCATGGGCGGTGCAGACCGCAATCTGGTCGGCTCGAATGTCTCAATCCCCGATGCTTCCAATGATGTGCTCGAAATTCCCCTGCACGGACGCATCGCGGCCGGCGCACCGATTGAGGCGCTCGAGGGCCAGTCAGTACTGCCTGTTCCTGCCGCCCTTCTCGGCAGCGGCGATCACTATGCGCTGGAAGTTTCCGGCGACTCGATGGTCGAAGCCGGGATTTTCGACGGTGATTTTGCCCTGATCCGCCGCACCGACACCGCGCGTGATGGACAGATTGTCGTGGCACTGGTGCGCGGCGAGGAAGCGACGCTGAAATATCTGCGGCGTGACCACAACACCATCCGCCTCGACCCGGCTAACGCCAGCTATGAGCCACAAATCTACCGCGCTGATGAAGTGCAGATTCAGGGGCAGTTAGCGGGGCTATTGCGACGGTATAATTAGGTTCAGGCCGTCCCGAAATCGCACCATATTCGTGCACATGGCGATTATGCTAAACCGCTAGCCCTGAGCTTGTCGAAGGGCGTCTTGCTGCTTTGGACTATGTTGAGAAGCGGGCTTCGACAAGTTCAGCCCTAGCGGCTTTCTCGACATAGTCATATCTCACACAAAGCCACTAAGGCACAAAGAGGTATTCCCATCATAACGTCTTAGTGACTTTGTGGCTTTGTGCGCACTAAAATTCCTGATCTAGCGATCATAGCTCCAGCCATGATCGGATCGGCTATCGGCAACCTGATCAATGCGCGTATCATCAAGATAGATGGCCACCCCACCGCTCTGGCGCAAATAGCGCCGGTCCAGTTTTCTCCAGCGCGGGCGGCAACTGCCGGGTAAAAAGCGTCCTGCAATCACGATATGGCTTCGGGCACAAGCTGCAGCAAGCGCGCGTTTGGGGACATATTCGTTTTTGCGGCTAACCAATACCACCCAATCGCGGTCTGATCGTGTCAGAACAAAACTGCAAAATTCGCGAGAACATTGCGCCTCTGGCCATTGATCAAGTCCCACAGGCTCATCTTCAAATGCGCCCTGCTCGCGCATCATATCGGTGGTGAAGGATTCCGAGTCCGGTTTCAGAAGCACAAAATCGCCACTCCCCGATGTCTTGCTGCGCACTGCTATCTGCCGTCCATCATTCGCAATCAGCAGGTCGGGACGTGGTGTTGCCAGCATCAGGATCACAGCAACAGCAGCCGGAACCAGGCCGAGCAAACGCAACGGACTGCGCAACAGGAACAGGATCAGCCCCGCCACTATCGCAAGCAGATAGGTCGAGATACTAATTGCGGGAAAGCGGATAATCGCTCCCGGGCTTTCCGAAACGAAATGCGCAAGGCTCAACAGCAGTCCAATGGCTTTGCCGCATAGCCACCAGAACGGTGCGCCCAATCCTATGCTGTCCGCCAACATCGCCATGGCTTCCAACGGCATGATGACAAAGGTGGTCAGTGGAATAGCGACAATATTAGCCAGCGCGCCGTAAATGCCGGCTTTGTGGAAATGGTAGAGTGCAATCGGCATCAAGGTAATCTCGATGACCAGCCCGGTGAGAAACAGCAGCAAAGCAAAGCGCCCTATGCGCTGCACAAGGCCGAATTGCTTCTCATCGCGCTCGGCGGACCAGCGGCGCATAAGCGGTGCATCATAGAGCGCGATAATCGCCACCACCGCAGCAAAGCTGAGTTGGAAGCTCGGCCCTACCAGTGTTTCAGGCCAGATCAGCAATATCACCAGCGCCGCAAAACCGATCAGTCTCAGGGAAAAGGGGTCGCGTCCCAGAACCAACGCTAACAGAATCAATAGCGCAGCGATGCAGGCGCGTATGGTGGGAACGGCGCCGCCGGTGAAGACAGTATAGGCAATCCCCGCCAGCGCCCCGGCAAAGGCTGCGACAACGGGCAAGCGCCAACGCAAAGCCAATGTCGGCGACAATGCCAACAGTTTCAGCACCAACAGAAACACCGCACCGATCAACGCGCTGACATGCAGGCCGCTTATCGCCAGCAGATGCGCCAAACCGCTACGCCGCATCGCTTCTGCATCGGCTTCGGATATGCCGCCGCGATCGCCGGTGGCGAGAGTGGCGGCTATAGCGCCTTCGGATCCGGGTATCTGTCTCTGGATATGCTGCGACAACCGGCTGCGAAGACTGGCAATACCGCCCTGCCCGCTGCTCTCCAGAACATCCGGTGCAGTGAGCGCGCTCCCGGTAGCGCCCAGTCCAGCAAACCAGGCACGACGTGCGAAATCATAGCCGCCAGGCAAAGCCGGTTCCCCCGGCGGCATCAAGCGCACTTTCAGTCTGATCCGATCACCTGTGAAAACCGTAGTCGTTTTGTCTTCCACCAGGCGAAATGGCACATTGATCCGCACCTTTGATGGCAAACCTTCAGGCTGTGCGATCTTTACAACATAGCGTTCCATCCCCCGCGCCGCCAAAATCTCGCGCTGGACGACCTCGCCTTCCATCGTGCCGATCCATGGCGAGGCTAATGACGGTTCAGAGATCAGCTCCGATTTTGTCCAGATGGTCAGCGTCCCCGCTGCCACTATCAACAAACCGGCCCCGCACCAGCGCAGGGACCGCGCCGCTATCGGCCAGCGTGTAGCCAGCATCCAGAGCGTCATACCAGCCAGAACTGCCCCAATAATCAACCCAAGCCATTGCTCGCGCACCGGCAGCGCAAACCACGCTCCGATCCCGGTCGCAAAGGCCAGCGGAATGACCAGCGGCCATTGTTTCGCATCCTCTTTCGCCCATGCCAAAAGCGCTGGCCGTAGCGTCCGCCAGCGATGCGCCAGATCGGCCCATATCGGGAATTGTCGGATCGCAATCGCCATGTTAGGGAGCCCCCAATTCTCCAACACCTTTCCGCCATTTCAGGCCCAAAACGATCATGAAAGGAAGTCCGCCAGACCGCAAGGGTCAGCGGCATCAGGCTATGACCAGTCCGGTAGTTACCCGTTTCGCTCCCTCGCCCACCGGCTTTCTGCATATCGGTGGCGCGCGCACCGCTTTGTTCAACTGGCTGTTCGCCCGGCATCATGGCGGCAAGGCGCTGCTGCGGATCGAGGATACCGACAAAAAACGCTCCACCCAGGAAGCGATTGACGCGATTATCGACGGCCTTGACTGGCTCGGCCTCGATTGGGACGATGAAACGGTATTTCAGAGCCAGCGTGCCAAACGCCATGCCGAAGTGGCGCAACAGCTGCTCGACAGCGGCAATGCCTATAAATGCTTCGCCACGCCCGAAGAATTGGAACAGATGCGCGAGGAGCAGCGCGCGGCGAAAAAGCCGATGCGCTATGATGGTCGCTGGCGCGACCGTGACCCGTCCGAAGCACCCGCAGGCGCACCCTATGTGGTACGGCTGAAAACGCCGCAATCGGGCAAGCTGGAAATTGAAGACGCGGTGCAGGGCATAGTGAGCTGGCAGGCATCAGAGCTCGACGATTATGTTCTGCTGCGCTCTGATGGCACGCCGACCTATATGCTCAGCGTTGTTGTTGATGACCATGATATGGGCGTCACCCATCTCATCCGCGGCGATGATCATCTCAACAACGCCTTCCGCCAATTGGCGCTGATCCGCGCCATGGGCTGGCCAGAGCCGGTCTATGCCCATATCCCCCTAATCCATGGCAATGACGGTGCCAAGCTCTCCAAACGCCATGGCGCGCTGGGTGTGGACGCCTATCGCGATGAAATGGGCATTTTGCCCGAAGCTTTGTTCAACTATCTGCTGCGGCTTGGCTGGGGATATGGTGACACCGAGAAGATCAGCCGCGAGGAAGCGATCAAGCTGTTCTCGCTCGATAATGTCGGCAAATCCCCGTCACGCTTTGACCCGAAAAAGCTCGCCAATCTCAATGGCATTTATATCCGCGAAGCCGATGATGCGCGACTGGTCGAGATTGCTACGCCGATGATTGCCAATGCCGACCCGGAATTGCTGCTGCAAGCCATGCCGGTCTTGAAAGAACGCGCACGATCGCTGCATGAGCTGGCCGATGGTGCCGGTTTCCTGTTCGCCCAGCGCCCTTTGGCACCGGATGAAAAGGCGCAAAAGGCGCTTGACGCTGCGGCAGAGGGCATAATCGGCAAAATCCATGAAAAATTGGCCTCTACTGGCGACTGGACGCTGGAAAATCTTGAGATAATCGTTAAACAGCTAGCCGACGATGAAGGACTTGGCCTTGGCAAGGTCGCGCAGCCCATGCGCGCTGCCCTGACCGGCCAGAGTAACTCGCCAGGTATCTTTGACGTTCTGGTCCTTTTAGGCCGCGATGAATCCCTGGCGCGTATCGCGGACCAAATGTGAAAACGCTTTTGAGACAATATGAAGGAGAATTTGCGTGAGCGATAAGAACGCAACGGTAAATCTGAACGGAGCCAATCTCGACATGCCCGTGCATCAGGGCAGTGTTGGCCCCGAAGTTGTCGATATCCGCAAATTCTATGCCCAGACCGGGGCCTTCACCTATGATCCCGGCTTTACCTCCACCGCGAGTTGTGAATCCGGTCTGACCTATATTGACGGCGGCGAAGGCGTATTGCTGCACCGCGGCTATCCCATCGGCCAGCTCGCCGAACATAGCAGTTTCATGGAAGTTGCCTATCTGCTGCTCAATGACGAATTGCCGTCACAGGATGAGCTGAACGACTTTACCTATACCATTACCCGCCACACCATGCTGCATGAACAGCTGATGCAATTCTATCAGGGTTTCCGCCGTGACGCGCACCCGATGGCGATTATGTGCGGCGTTGTCGGCGCGTTGTCGGCTTTCTATCATGATTCCACAGACATCGCCGATCCGGAACATCGCAAGATATCGAGCCATCGCCTGATTGCAAAAATGCCAACCATCGCAGCCGCCGCCTATAAATATTCCATCGGTCAGCCTTTTCTCTATCCTGATAATTCGCTCTCCTATACCGGCAATTTCCTGCGTATGACTTTTGGCGTGCCGGCAGAGCCCTATGAAATACATCCGGCGATCGAGCGTGCGCTCGACCGGATCTTCATCCTGCATGCCGACCATGAGCAAAATGCTTCGACCTCAACCGTGCGTCTCGCCGGTTCTTCGGGTGCCAATCCGTTCGCCTGTATCGCGGCGGGTATCGCTTGTCTCTGGGGCCCGGCGCATGGTGGCGCCAATGAGGCGGCGCTCAACATGCTACGCGAAATCGGCACGCCCGACAAAATTCCGCATTATATTGAGCGCGCCAAAGACAAGAATGATCCGTTCCGTCTGATGGGCTTCGGTCACCGCGTGTACAAGAATTATGACCCGCGCGCGACAGTGATGCAGGAAACGGTGCGCGAAGTGTTTGATGCGCTGAAGGTCACCGATCCAGTGTTTGAAACCGCACGGCAGCTTGAGGAAATGGCGCTCAACGACGACTATTTCAAAGAGAAGAAGCTGTTCCCGAATGTTGACTTCTATTCAGGCGTGATCTTGTCAGCAATCGGCTTCCCGACCACCATGTTCACTGCGCTGTTTGCGCTAGCCCGCACCGTGGGCTGGGTTGCACAGTGGAATGAGATGATTTCTGATCCCGGTCAGAAAATCGGCCGCCCGCGTCAGCTCTATACCGGCCCGACACAGCGCGATTATATCCCGCTGGATAAACGCTAAATCGTCTTCACCGTTCGTGTCGAGCGCAGTCGAGACACTGCCTCGGCGCGCACCGGCCTCTCGACTTCGCTCGAGGCGAACGGATAACCAAATTGGATTAATCGCTTCAGGCGCTCGGTAATTCCAATATGAACCGGGCGCCCTGACCGGGGGCGCTGTCAATAATGATATCGCCCTGCATCGCGCGCGCCAGTCGCCGTGAGATATAGAGCCCCAGCCCGCTGCCACCATCATCGCTGCGGCCAAGACGTTCGAACTTGTCAAAGATGATGGCCTGTTCTTCCTTGGACAAGCCGCTGCCCTGATCCGATACAATCAGACGCGATACATCACCGTCATCCTCTGCGCGTAGCCAGACCATAGAGTCTTCTGGGCTGTAGCGAATAGCATTCCCCAGAAGATTAAGCACGATCTGCAGCACCCTGCGAAAATCCGCACGACACAGCACCTGTTCATCGGTCGCGGGGCAATCGACCTTTATGTTGCGCGCCTTAGCCTTAACCGAGAGCAGTCCAGCGGCACGCCGCGCGATATCGACAAGGTCAATATCCTCAATATCCGGAGACACTTGCGGACTGTCCACTTCCTCCAGCGCCGAAGCATCTTCAATCAGCGCCAGCAAATGCCCCGCTGCATCGGCGATGTTACCCGCATAGCTGACATAATCGCGGCGCAGTGGCCCATTGGCACGATCGCGAATGGATTCGGCATTGGCCATAATCCGCCCCACCGGCCCACGCAGCGCCGGAGCTACCTTGTCGACAAACAGGCGATTGTCGTTTTGCGATTGCCCGCTATCTGTACTCGAGATTGGCGTTTCAACAGTCTTAGATTGGGTAATCCCGCTATCTGGCAGGAGCAGCCATTCAAAGAGCGTTCCCTCATTCTTTTGAAAAATCCGTAAGGTCCAATTCTGCTCTGGGGCCTCAACAGCCTGCACCCTCGCGCCGTCGAGCATCTGCCAGGCTGGCCATTGCCCACGCTGATACAGCGTTATCAAATCCTCATCAGTGGCGGGTCGCAATATGCTGTGCCACAGATGACCCTGAGCGGAGTCGAGGAATGACAGCGAAGGACCTATATCCGGATTCAGACTTCTCTGCCTATGCACCGACAGGATGCGATGCTCTGCATCGACATTAAACCAGATATCCGCCACCAACTTAAGAGCAAATTGCGACGGAATAGGCCCGGCCTCCACAAATCGCCGCTCAGACCTGATCTGGCTAAGATGTATCATGGTATCGCGCTCGCCCGGATGGACAGAAGCCCAGCCAGTAATATCACGCTTGCCAGCAGGAAAAGTAACACGCCGGTGTAGCTTCATATCCAGCCCACGCGCGGTCGCAACGAGATGCAGCAATGCCGGAATCGCTAGGCAACTGCCCTCTTCTCCCCCCTGCATCAGATGATAATCGATCACCGCCGGATCGCCGCCAATGACGTTGTCATCACGGTCTAGCAACAAACTTCCCCGCATGGCAGAGGCTTTTGATGGAGTTTGCTGATCGTTCATACGGTCATCGTCCAGGGCCAGTGGTCAAATACAGCCTCACCGGCGATCATGTCATTATCCGACCAAGCGGACAGCGCCTTGTGCGCTGCTGCCGGGTCATGCCGTGCTATCATCGCGGCATGTTGCTGCGCCTTGGTAACCGAAGAAAACCACACAGCAGCCAAAGGCGTCTCGCCCATGATTAACACAATATCCTGCGCTGCGACATCCGCGGCCCGCAAAGCCAGTGCAAATAAAGCCGGATCGCGCATAGCGCTGGCGACCAAGAGAGCATCATAAGGCACATTCAACCGCGCTGCGAGTTCCAACATGAAAAGTGTCGGTCCGCTTTGTTGCCAATGCGCATGGGTAAGCGTCTCGGCCCGTTTGCCGTCAACATACATGGCAAACTGTGTCAATCGCGCCTGCGATTCATCATGATCGGCGAGTAATTGCTGGATCGTATCACGCATCTCAGTGGCATCAGCATCACAATGCAGGCTGATAACATCGGCAAAGCGCAAGACTATACGCCGCCATTGCAGCGCGGAAAACTCCGCGCTGTCCAATCGCATGAATTCGGCATTAGTTAGAAATCGCGACTGCGAATTGATCAGCTGCTGATGATCTGCCGTCTCACGATTACGCCAGACGGGTGGACATTCCGCCACAGCCTGCCCAGCATCGGCCCAGCATTGGACGAGATTAACCTCGCATGCCCGAGAAAACAGCAAAACCAAGCAAGCCGGATCAATAAACACCGACGCAATCAGACTGTCCTTATCAGGAAGATTCTCGCGCGCAGCCATCTTGCTGACCACGGTCCGCTCGCCATCATCGACAATCCCATCAATCATCGCGGAGCAGGAGCGCCATAATTCATCCATAAAGCCATAGATTCGGGCGCGGACCTGATCCGGAATGTAGAGAATATCTGAACGAAACAGCGCCAGCTGCAACTCACTTGCGACAAAAGCCGGACCCACCGCATCAACAGCTCGACGCGCGGTTTCACCTGCATTTTCAGGCTGTTCGGGCTGCTCCTCGATCATCCTGCGGCCTTATCTGGCGTTGGTTAAGATATGGTTAGGCTTTACTCTCACTCTGGACCAAAAGCATAGCCGCCTGTGCGAGGGTTAGCCCCATAAATGCAATCAAAAGTTGACCAAATGCGGCTGCCGTCGCGGCTAATACCGCCAAAACCAGCGGATCAAAAGCCACCGCCTTCCATTTTGGCAATGGCGCAAAGTACGAAGAAAAACCCTGCAAAGACAGCCAGATGAGGGCAGTATAAGGTACGGCTATAGTAACCATATCGGTATAGAGCGACAGTCCAATGCCGAGACTCACCAACATAGCTATAGCACGCCCATGGTACGCAGTGGCTTTAAGGCTGGGGACCGGCTGATCGAGCAGGCGGGCAATGCGGACAGCGAGATAACCGAAATAGCCAATAATCGCCGCCATAATGGACCATTTGACTGCAAACAGGGCCAGCATGGCGACCAGCAATATCATACCGGAAGCCACCAGCCATCCGCCACGTGACCTATTGCCCCATATCCAGTTTGCGGCGGCACGTGTGAGTGGTGTGACAAGCATGTCGCTAAGCGGATGGTTGAATGATGGATCGCCGTCGTGGGATTGCGAGAGGAAGCCTTTGTGTATCTGCTTCAAGACGTCATCGCCTTCAAGCGGGCGAACATCGCCATGGTCCATCGCATCGCCCGGAACCATGAATGACTGTGCTTCCCCTGTCATCGCACTGCGCAACAGCACAGATTCCAGGCTCCATTCCGACGGCACATCGCTGAGACCGTCTAATTGTTCGCGATTGACCAGCAACAGCCCAGCCCAGACATGATTAAGGTCTAATCGTTCAAACCCCTGATCATCGTTATCCACCTGCGCCACCATCACCGATGGAGCATCAATTGCGAGGAATTTATCAAATAGAGCAATAGTATGATAAATCCCGTCGCCGATAACCAACAGCTCATCATCAGCCATGACATTCGCCAGCAGATCGCCGAAATGGCGTATGGTCTGCCATTGCATGCCCCCGGCCAGCGCCATCTTTTCATGCCGCATCAAATCGCCCGGAACTGTGTCGACATGGCAAAGGACCATGTCAGCCCCTGCCCGTTTGGCGAGGCTGATCTGATAGGCCAACAGGCTGTCATTGCCGATCGGCAACAGTCCGGAGTAGCCTGCATCGTCGCCTGATACTTCGCGGCAAAGGGAAATTAGCGCTATGCGCATATTGCTTTTGTCCAAATGATTCTGTCTTGTTTGGACAATGCTATGCCACAGCCAAGGCGGAGCGAACAACTGTGGAACGCAAACTGCGCTAATGGCGCTAAGTCTGTGCTAACGCCGCCCTCAATTCGGCAAGATATGCGCGCAATTTGGCGATAATCACCGGATCTCCGGGCGCAGCGCTTTCCGCTTCGCTCGCCAGCGCCGCCAACTGATCGACGCCGAAACTGGCGGCAAGGCCTGCCAGACGCGCAGCCGCTATGTGCCAGTTTCCATCGCACCGTGCCCGCGCCAGCAAATCGACTTGCCGACCGACGCTGTCGGCCAAGGCCGAGTGCAACTCCTCGATAAGTGCAGGATCATCGCCCAGCGGCGAACCGCGTAGAAGGCTGAAATCTGAGTGATACTCCGCCATAGCAGGAGCTATAATCGTAATCGGTTAAGCAAAGCTTGCGGTTCGACAATGCCACCAAATGAGACCAAACTGCCAATCGCTTGAGACTTGTGCTATTTTTGCCGCGCGAGTACAGCTTAGCCATGTCTATAGACCCAAAAATTTACCCTATTGGTGACTGCGCCGCCGAAGGCGATGAGGAAGTGCGCGTGGAACAGACACTCGATACGAGCGACGAACAGGTTGCGCCTGAGCAAGGTGCCAGCCTTGATGACCAATGGCATGAGTCTGAGGAAGCAGCCGCAGCAGAAGCAGGCACAGATGCGCCAAGCCGTAATACTGCTATAATCTGCGCGGTTTTGGCGCTGGCATGGACAGGATTCTATCTCTGGGCCAATATTGATTTTTGGGTCAGCGGGGTAACGCCGCAAAGCGCCACCGCTATGCTGTCTGCATGGTCCGGGCCGCCGCTTATCCTGTTGGTGACCTATATGCTGGTGAGCCGCAGGCGCCGCGCCGATGCGCGCTATTTTGAGCAGCAGGTCACCGGCATTGCCGAGGCCAGCCACTTGCTCGACGAGCGCTTGCGCACGACCAATAGCGAACTGTCCATGGCGCGCGAGTTTATCAACAACCAGTCGACCCAGCTCGACAGCCTTGGTCGCTCTGCCATCGACCGACTGACCGAGCGTGCGGAGAATGTCCGCGATATGATTGATGGTGGCGATAAATCCATGCAGTCCATCGCCGAAGTCAGCACCATTGCAACCAATAATCTGGAGGAACTGCGCAAACATATGCCGGTGGTAACCACCTCGGCAAAGGATATGGCCAACCAGATCGGCAATGCCGGGCGTATGGCGCAGGGCCAGATCCGCGACATGATCAATGGTTTCAAGAAGATCAATGAATTTGGTCAGGCCAGCACCACCCAGGTAGACGCGCTCAATGAGCGCATTTCCCGCGCCCTCACCCAATGGGAAAACCACATCACCGCGCTGGAAATCAGCAGCACCAATACGTCGCAACAGCTTATCGACAATAGCGAGACCGCGGCGCAAAAGCTTAGCGAGCAACAGGAAGCGGCGCAGACCGGACTCGACCAGTTTGCACAGAGCTTCAACTCCAGTCTCGACGAAGCCGCGAGCGCCTTGCAGCACAATATCGACCGCTATGACGAGGCGATCAAAGCCATGTCGCAACAGCGTCAGGTTGAAGGTGATGCCATCGCCGCAATAATCGATACCATGGGTGCCAAGCTGGAAGCGATACGCTCGGACATCGGGACGATGGACAATGATGCCAGCCAGACCACCGCGCAAATCGCCTTCGCAGTCTCTGCGCTGAATAATGAAATCGCCAGCGTTGCCGAGGCATTGGAAAAATCTCATGCCGCTACGGAACAGCTGACCTCGCAGGGTGAAGTGCTGAGTCAACGTACAGCGGCGCTGTCCAGCGAATTGGGCAAGGACATACAGGACAAGGTCGCGACACTATCAACAACGCTGGAACGCGGCGAGCAGCATGGCCTGAAATCGCGTCAGGAACTGGAAATGGTCATGCAATATGGCCGTGATCTGGAGAAGCTGCTGGAGAACAACATGGTCGCTCTTGCCGATCAGGAGCAGCATGTTCAGCGTATAAGCGGCGATTTCAGCGACTTTATTGCGCGCAACAGCGATGCACTGCAAAATGCCGATGCCACGCTGCAAACACTAAGCGAGCGGATGAACAGCGTCTCAACCGAGAGCCATGCGCAATTGTCGAGCGCGTTTCAGGATATTCGGGATAATGCCGAAGAGCGCCTTTCTGAGGTCGAGAAGCGGCTTGAAGAGGTTATTACCGCTTTAACCGCAACCATGGGCGAGCGCAGCGAAGCAGTGCTGGAAACCGCAATGCGCGGTAAGTCGGAAGAGGTTATCGGCAAGCTGCAACTGGCGCTTAATCAGGCCCTGGGCGCCACCCGCGAAGCCTCAACCTCATTGGTCGATCAATTAGGCAAGGTCGATGCGCTGACCGCCAATCTGGAAAGCCGAGTCGAACATGCGCGCGAGCGCGCGGAAATGCACACCGATCAGGAATTTACTCGCAATCTGGCGCTGATCACGGAATCGCTCAATTCGGCGTCGATAGACATCACCAAGAGTCTGTCCAATGATGTTACCGACACCGCCTGGGCCGCTTATCTCAAGGGCGACCGTGGCGTCTTTACCCGCCGTGCCGTCCGCCTTCTGAGCGCTGGAGAAGTGCGCGAGATTGCCAGCCATTATGAGCAGGAACCGGAATTTCGCGAGACGGTGAACCGCTATATCCACGATTTTGAGGCGATGCTGCGAGACTTGCTCTCCACGCGTAACGGTGAGGCATTCAGTGTGGCCCTGTTGTCGTCAGATATAGGCAAGCTGTATGTTGCGCTGGCCCAGGCGATTGAGCGCTTTCGCTAGACTGTTTTTCACTTAGCTTGAAACCCGTCATTGCGAGCGTAGCGAAGCAATCCAGGGCAACACGCACCTGCTCTGGATTGCCGCGTCGCTTCGCTCCTCGCAATGACGATCAATTGTAAATGAAATCGACTCTAGTGGGCGGTTCCGCCGATCAATACAGCAATAGCAAAGTCCGTTCGCCCATCGTCACGCTTGGCGCGCAGGCAAACAAGTCGACATCTTCGGTCGTAATCCAGCCATTGGTATAGTTGAGGTAAAACAGACCGAAAGCGATTGCCGACACTATGGTCGCGCGTATAGCCACAAGTCCGGGGCGGAAGTTGCCCGGCGCGCTATCCGCCTGTCCGGGTATTTTGGCCATACCGAGTTCATCATGCGTCTTGATGCCAAAGGGCAGCACGACCATGAATGCCATCACCCAGAAAAGCAGATAAATCGCAATGATAGAGGTCCACTCCATCGCCCTTAAGCTCTGCTCCCTCTTCCTAGCCTAGCCTTGCTCGACAATGAGCACTTTGACAACTGGCTTTTTCCCCGTCCAGCGCGTTGCCACGCGGCGCACCGCTAGACGGATGTCCTCACGCAATATGTTTATATCGCCAGTTTTGGCTACACCCTTGCGACTGAACAGTTTTTGAACCGCCTCATCGGCTTCCTCGAGGAACAGATCTTCATCTTCATCCAGAGGAACGCCAAAAGGCATGATCTCGACATTGCCCACGCGTCGATTTTGCTCATCCAACGCGATGGCAACACTGATGGTTCCGTTATACGCAATTTTCCTGCGCTGGTTCATCGTCTGCCCATCGGCGGGCAGGATGACATCACCATCAAGAATAAGCCGACCACTGCGTACCTGATCCACACGCTCTGGATCACCGGGCGCCAGGCGGATCATATCGCCATTGGTCTGCACAACGGTTTTGGCAATGCCACACTCTTCACCAAAGCGCGCTTGTTCGGTCATATGCCGCAACTCGCCATGGACCGGTACCAATATCTCCGGCTGTATCCAATCATACATAGCCGCCAGCTCGGGCTTTCCGGGATGGCCGGAAACATGGATATGAAACTGCTTTTCGGTTATGATGTTGACGCCCTTGGCCACCAGATTGTTGATCAGATAGCCAATGGACTTCTCATTGCCGGGAATTTCCTTGGTTGAGAAGATAACAGTATCACCCGCGCTGAGTTTGATCGGATGGCTGTCCGAAGCCATGCGCGCCAGCGCCGCGTTGGTCTCACCCTGCCCACCGGTTGCGATAACCATGGTTTGGCTGCGGTCGAGGCTGTCAACATCGCGAAAATCAATGGTTTCCGGGAAGTCCATCAAATAGCCATTGGCTTGTGCATTTTCGAGAATGCGGTGGAGTGATCGCCCCGCCAGACTCACCGTCCGCTTTGTCTCTTTCGCAATCTGGCCCAACGTGTCCATGCGTGCGACATTGGAGGCAAAGGTGGTAACCACCACCCTGCCCTTAATCCCGGCAATCAGGTCAGACAGCTCGCGCCGCACATCGCCTTCCGAACCCGAAGCGTTCGGATTGAAAACATTGGTGGAATCGCACACCATGGCGAGCACACCCGCATCACCGATAGCGCGCAGTTCAGCCTCGGTTGATGGCGTGCCGATTAGCGGCTCATCATCCAGTTTCCAGTCGCCAGTATGGAATATCTTGCCATGCGGCGTGTCGATCAGCAGCGCATTGCCCTCGGCAATACTGTGCGCCAGCGGCACATAGCGGAAGCTGAACGGACCAATGGCGAAATCGGTATTTTCCTCGATAATATGCAGGTCGAGCTCATCCTTGAGGCCCGCCTCTTCGAGCTTACGCGCGATCAGTCCGGCTGTGAAAGCGGTGGCATAGAGCGGCACGCCGAGATCGCCGGCCAGATAGGGCAAGGCACCGATATGGTCCTCATGGCCATGGGTCAGGACAATGGCGAGCAGGTCCTCTTCACGCTCCTCGATAAACTCAAGGTCCGGAAAGACCAGATCCACGCCGGGATAGTCACCGCCGGAAAAGGTCATGCCCAGATCGGCCATGACCCATTTGCCCTGACAGCCGTAAAGATTGGCGTTCATGCCAATTTCGCCTGAACCGCCAAGGGCCAGGAACAGTAATTCGTCTTTGGGTTTCATAAAATTCTCGTCAGTCTGCGACTCTCGCCGCGAGCAGCGCCAGACCGTACATGGTCAAGTCCGGCTCTATGGAATCAAAAATATCGGTATGTTCGTCAAACAGTACAGCCAGGCCGCCAGTGGCGATAACCTTAGCCGGACGGCCGATCTGCGCTTTCATCCTGGCAATAAGCCCTTCCATAAGCCCGACATAGCCCCAGAAGACACCGATATGCATCTGATCTTCGGTATTGCGACCAAGCACATTGCCATTGCTCCTATCCGGCGCCTCAATCGCGATACGCGGTAATTTCGCTGCGGCGTTGACCAATGCGTCTAGTGACAGATTGATGCCCGGCGCGATAATGCCACCCTTATAGGCACCGGTATAGTCAATAAAGTCGAGCGTGGTGGCGGTACCGAAATCAATAACGATCAGATCGCCCTCATGCCGCCTATGCGCGCCAATCGCATTGACCGCACGATCAGCACCCAGCGATTCCGGTTGGTCGACATCAACCTCAATGCCCCATTCGGTCGGTCCCTTGCCCGCAATCAGCGGCTTAAGCTCAAAATATTTCTGCGACAGCAGCGACAGATTATGCAGCGCACGCGGCACAACAGTGGAGATAATCACCTGTTTGACGGCAGAGCGGTCAAAGCCCTCAAGCTCAAACAGTTGCTGCAACCAGACCGCATATTCATCCGCCGTGCGTCGCGGATCAGTAGAAATACGCCAGCGGGTTTTCTGTTCCATGTCGTCATAAATGGCGAACACCGCATTTGTATTGCCCACATCAATTGCCAGCAGCATCAATCATTTCCTGTCTGAACCAGCAGGTCGACATCGCCTGCATTGACCATATGGACAGTCCCGTGCCCGTCGCGCAAACGTAATGCCCCGTCAGGGGCCAATCCGTCAAATGTTCCGCCAAGCTTTTTACCATCAGCGCCGGTGACAGACAGTGCTGTTCCACGTGAATGGGCGCAATTCTCCCATTCCTGGATGATGGCTCCTAATCCACGCTGCGGATCACGCCAGAGATTCAGCGTAGCGGCGAAGCTTGTTGCGAGTTTTTCGGCGACCGCTTCTGCGGTGGCGGTTTTGCCGCCTTTCATGTCATGCAACGCTATTGTCTCGCGATCCGGGAGATCGGGCGCACTGGTGATATTCATGCCCAAGCCTGCGACCACCGCATCACCGGTGCGCTCGAGCAATATCCCGCCCAGCTTGGCGCCATTGACCAACAGATCGTTCGGCCATTTGAGCATCGGCGCAGCATTGCCGAACCAGTGTGCCGCCGTTGCATGAAAAGCGAGCCCCGCGACCAGCGCCAATGTCGCTGGCGGCGGGTCATCGTGCCTGAGCCGAACTATGGTGCTGATATAGAGATTTCCCGGTGGGCTGGCCCAATTGCGCTGCAACCGTCCGCGCCCTGCCTGTTGCTGCTCGGCGCGCAGCCAAGTGCCTTCCGGCGCACCTTGTTGTGCGCGCAGCAGAAGATCGGCATTGGTCGATGCGGTTATCGCAACCGTTTCGATAGAATGGGCGATATTATAGCGCCCAGAACAAGGCGCGCGCCGCATCATCAGCATAATAGCCGATAACTCCGCTGAGCAGATAGCCGAGCGGCGAGATAAACGCAGCAAGCAGCGTTATGATGATCATACGCTCGGGCGCAATGCGATCGGTAGCTACGACATCGGCAGGCTCATCAAAATACATCACCTTGATGACCTTGAGATAGTAGAAGGCACCGATAACCGAGGCGGCGATACCCAATGCTGCCAAGGGCAACAGGTCCGCCTGCACCGCCGCATCAAACACCAGAAACTTGCCGTAAAAGCCGTAAAGTGGCGGGATACCGGCGAGCGAGAACATAAACATCGCCAAAGCCGCAGCGAGTCCAGGACGCGTTTTGGAGAGGCCGGCAATATTGGGCAGCAATTCCACCGCGCGACCTTCCTTGTCCTGCAATTCGAGCACGCAGAGGAAAGAGCCTAGCGTCATTGCGACATAGATAAGCAGATAGACAATCGCGCCGCTCGCGCCGGCTTCTGTGGCGGTGGCCAAGCCGATCAATATAAAGCCGACATTGTTGATCGAGCTGTAGGCAAGCAGGCGCTTGATATTGGCTTGTCCAATAGCACCGGCGGCACCAAGAACAATCGAGCCCAGCGCCACAAAGATGATGATCTGCTGCCAGACCTCGCCCATGCCGCCAAAGGCTTCGGCGAGCATCCGCATGGTCAGCGCGATGGCGGCGACTTTGGGGGCGCTGGCGAAGAAGGTGGTGACCGGCGTCGGCGCACCTTCATAGACATCGGGCGTCCACATATGGAACGGCACGGCGCTGATCTTGAACGCCAGACCAGCCAGCACGAAGACCAGACCGAATAGCGCGCCGTTACTTATGCCATCGCTCATAGCCTGTTGGATACCGATAAAGCTGGTGGTGCCGGTAAAGCCGTAGAGCAGCGACATACCGAACAGCAAAATACCGCTGGCAAGCGCGCCGAGGACGAAATATTTGAGACCCGCCTCGCTCGAGCGCTCATCCTGCCGCGCGATACTGGCGAGGACATAGGCGGCAAGGCTGTTGAGTTCGAGGCCGATATAGACGGTCAGTAGGTCGACCGATGACACCATCATGCCCATGCCGATAGCGGCAAAGACCACCAGCAGCGGATATTCGCCGCGCATTGCCTTGCGCGCTTCCATCCAGCGTGGGGAGACAATCAGGGTCACAATCGCCGCGCCATAGATCAGCAGTTTCATCAGCGAGCCGAAACGGTCCATGCGATACTGGCCGTAAAACGCATCAGCGCCTTCGGAAAAGCCGTCACCGGTAAGGAAATCGAGCGCAACCGCCGACGACGCAACCAAAGCAGTCACCGACAGGATGCTGACCAATTTGGTTACCCGCTCACCACCAAAGGCAACGAAAAGCAGCAGCGCCAGACTGGAAACAGAAAGAATAAGTTCCGGCGCAATAAGCTGGAACCAAAGCGAATAGTTCATCAATGCGCCCCTTCTTCACCATGATGCGTATCACCATGGTCCTCGGCTGCTTTGGCCGGTGCCGCGCCCATCACCAGCTGCGCATCACCCTCAGGCTTGGCCCGGGCAATGCGCGCCTCCAATGTGGTGATGTCATTGCGCATCGGCGCAAGGAAGCTCTCGGGATAAACCCCCATCCAGAGAACCACCGCAGCAATTGGCGCCAGCAGCGCCATTTCGCGCGCTGACAGGTCCGGCATGGCTTTCACATCATCTTTGGTGAGATCGCCATAGGCAATGCGGCGATAAAGATAGAGCATATAGCCCGCGCCGAGAATAATACCGGTGGTGCACACCAGCGCGACAAGGCTGGACACTTCATAAACGCCGAGCAGCGACAGGAATTCCCCAACAAAGCCGCTGGTGCCCGGCAGGCCGATGCTCGCCATGGTGAACAGCAGGAACAAGATCGCATAGCGCGGCATGTTGATCGACAGGCCGCCATAGCGGTCAATCTCCCGCGTATGCAGACGGTCATAGATAACGCCGACGCAGAGGAACAGCGCACCGGAAACAAGGCCGTGGCTCAGCATCACCACCATCGCGCCCTCAAGACCCTGACGGTTAAACGCGAATAGCCCGATAGTCACAATCGCCATATGCGCGACCGAGCTATAGGCGATCAGCTTCTTCATATCATGCTGCACCAGCGCGACCAGCGAGGTGTAAACCACCGCGACCATCGACAGTCCGAAGATCAGCCAGATGAATTCCGCCGAGGCTTCGGGGAACATCGGCAGCGAGAAGCGGATAAAGCCATAACCGCCAAGTTTCAGCAAGACACCTGCAAGGATAACTGAACCCGCCGTTGGCGCCTGAACGTGCGCGTCGGGGAGCCAAGTATGCACCGGCCACATCGGCATTTTCACTGCAAAGCTGGCGAAGAAGGCCAGCCACAGCCAGGTCTGCGCTGCGACCGGGAAGTCATAGTTGAGCAGCGTCGGAATATCGGTCGTACCCGCTTCATTGACCATCCAGAACATGGCAATCAGCATCAACACCGATCCGAGCAGCGTATAGAGGAAAAATTTATACGAAGCGTAGATGCGGTTATCGCCGCCCCATATGCCGATGATGAGATACATCGGGATCAGGCCTGCCTCGAAGAAGATGTAGAACAGGAAGATATCCTGCGCCGCGAAGACGCCGATCATCAGCACCTCCATCAACAGGAAGGCCGCCATATATTCACCGACACGGCTCTGGATCGCCTGCCAGCTCGCGCCGATACAGATGGGCATCAGAAAGACCGAGAGCATGATCAGCATCAGCGAGATACCATCAATGCCGAGCGCCCAGCTAAAGCGGTCGAACAGCGGTGCACTCTCAACAAACTGCCATTGCGCGCCGCCAATATCGAAGTTCATCCACAAGATGACGCCGAGAAGCAGATCAGCCAGCGTCGCCAGCAGCGCCACCATGCGCGCGGTCGAGGCAGGCACATAGAGGCAAATGACCGCAGCAATGGCCGGGACAGCCAGCATCAGCGAGAGAATGGGGAAGCCGAGATCATTCATGTCAGTTCACCATCACCCAGCTGATTGCGGCAACAAGGCCGAGCAGCATCACCAGCGCATAGCTGTAGAGATATCCCGATTGCATTTTGACCACCATGCGGCTGCCCATGCTGACCACACTGGCGGCGCCATTGGGGCCGAAACGGTCAATCGTGCCCTGATCGCCCGCTTTCCAGAACAAACGGCCAAGCGCAAAGGCAGGGCGGACAAAGATCAGGTCGTACAGCTCATCAAAATACCATTTGTTGAGCAGGAAGTTGTAAAGCCCGCGCATCCGGCTGGCCAAAGCTTCGGCCTTGCCCTCGCCTGTCATATACATCCAGTAAGCGGTGGCGAGGCCGATCAGCATCGCAATGGTTGCCGAGAGTTTCACCCAAAGCGGAACCTCATGCATATCGTGCATCAGCCCGGCATTATAGGCGAGCGAACCGTTCCAGAACGCGCCCTCCTCGATAAAGGCATGGCTGAACACATAACCGGCAAACACCGCGCCCACGGACAGCACCAAAAGCGGCAGCAACATCACCCAGGGACTTTCATGCGGATGATAGCCGCCGGTCTGATCCGCGCCTGCTTCTTCTGGCGTTTTGTGGACGCTGTGCTGAATATGCTCGGACTGGATCCAGCGCGGCGTGCCCCAGAAAGTCAGGAACATCAGACGCCAGCTATAGAAGCTGGTGAGAAGCGCTGCGGAAACACCGATCCAGAAGGCAAACTGCCCTGCCCCGGTGCCGCTGGCAAAGGCGGCTTCGATAATCGCATCCTTGGAGTGGAACCCGGCAAAGCCTGCGTGCAGCCAGTACACACCAACACCGGTAATTGCGAGCGTGCCCGCCATCATCGCCCAGAAGGTGATCGGGATATGTTTGCGCAGGCCACCATAGTAACGCATGTCTTGCTCATGGTGCATCGCATGGATCACTGAACCGGCGCCGAGGAATAGTAGCGCCTTGAAGAAAGCGTGGGTGAACAGGTGGAACATCGCGACATTGTAAGCACCAACGCCTGCAGCGAAGAACATATAGCCGAGCTGTGAGCAGGTCGAATAGGCGATCACCCGCTTGATATCGGTCTGCACCAGACCGACTGTAGCGGCAAAGATCGCGGTGCAAGCGCCGATAACCGTCACAACTGTCAGAGCAACATCGCTGGCCTCAAACATCGGCGACAGGCGGCAGACCATGAAGACGCCCGCGGTCACCATGGTCGCGGCATGGATCAAAGCCGACACCGGCGTCGGGCCTTCCATCGCGTCGGGCAGCCAGGTGTGCAGGCCAAGCTGTGCCGATTTGCCCATCGCGCCGACAAACAGCAACAGGCACAGCACTGTCATCGTATCGAGACGATAGCCGAGGAAACCGATGGTTGAGCCTGCCATAGCAGGCGCGGCCTCGAGAATTTCCGGGATAGACACCGTCTGGAACACCAGAAAGGTGCCGAAAATGCCGAGCATAAAGCCCAAATCGCCGACACGGTTGACGACGAAAGCCTTGATCGCGGCGGCATTGGCGCTGGGCTTTTTGAACCAGAAGCCGATCAGCAGATACGACGCCAGACCCACGCCTTCCCAGCCAAAGAACATCTGCACCAGATTATCCGCCGTCACCAGCATCAGCATGGCAAAGGTGAACAGCGACAAATAGGCGAAGAAACGCGGCTGATCCGGGTCTTCCTCCATATAGCCCCAGCTATAGAGGTGCACCAATGAGGAAACGCTGGTGACCACAACCAGCATCACTGCGGTCATAGTGTCGACGCGCAGCGCCCAGTCAAATTGCAGCGCGCCCGAAGAAACCCATGTCAGTACCGGCGCGACATACGCTCCGGCATCGCCGGTGAGAAAGCCGATAAAGATCGGCCAACTGAGCGCACAGGAGACCAGCAGTGCGCCTGTCGTCACCACCTTTGCGGGAATATTGCCAATGGCCCGGTTGCCCAGCCCTGCGATAATGGCCGCGATAAGCGGCAGGAAGACGATCAACTGAATGTCCACGAGGTTCAGCCCTTCATCCGGTTGACATCATCAACAGCGATGGTGCCGCGTTTGCGGAAATAGATAACGAGAATGGCGAGGCCAATAGCCGCCTCCCCCGCCGATACGGTCAGCACGAACATGGCGAAAACCTGCCCGGTCATATCGCCGAGAAAGGCGCTGAAGGCGACGAGGTTGATATTGCATGCCAGCAAGATCAGCTCGATCGACAGCAGGATGACGATCACATTTTTGCGATTGAGGAAGATGCCGAGAACGCCCATTACGAAAAGGATGGAGCTGACGACGAGATAATGTTCAATGCCGATCATAGCGATACCCCCTTGCCGACTTCGGGCTGGGTATTGCGGACCGCTTCTTCCGGGCGACGGCTGACCTGACGCGCAACATTTTGCGGCCGCACGCCGGCGCGCTGACGCAGGGTCAACACAATCGCGCCGACCATAGCGACCAGCAGGATTACGCCCGCCGCTTCAAACAGGAATGGATATTTGCCGTAGAGCAGTTCGCCAACAGCCTGGGTGTTGGTTGCGCCATCACGAGCCGGATTAACCGCACTATCGGCCAGAGTGACACTACCCGCCTGATAGGCACCAATGCCAAGGATCAACTCGGCCAGGAACAAAAAGGCCAGTGCCAGTCCAAGCGGCACATTTTTGATAAAACCTGCGCGCAGTTCGGCAAAATCAATGTCGAGCATCATCACGACAAACAGGAACAGCACCGCCACCGCGCCGACATAGACAATCACCAGCAGCATGGCGATCAGCTCGGCACCGACCAAAATCATCAGGCCAGCAGCGTTGAAGAACGCCATAATCAGCCACAATACACTATGCACCGGGTTGCGCGACAGGATGACGAATGCCCCGGAGGCAATCAGGATCGCAGCAAACAGGTAGAAGGCAAATATCTGTATCAAATCCTGATCCCTGTGGGCCCCGGACCCGGCCCGAGGCAAGGTCTTATCAGAGCAGTAATAGTCGAAAGTGGCGCACCTATATGGTGCCGGTTGATTCTGTTGCGCAGCGTTTAACGATAGGGAGCGTCGGCTTCAAGGTTTGCGGCAATCGCCCGCTCCCACTTGTCGCCATTCTCCAGCAGCTTGTATTTGTCGTAAATCAGTTCCTCGCGCGTTTCCGTCGCATATTCAAAATTCGGCCCCTCAACGATGGCGTCGACCGGACAGGCCTCCTGACAGAAACCGCAATAAATGCACTTGGTCATGTCGATGTCATAGCGCGTGGTGCGGCGTGACCCATCATCGCGCGGCTCGGCCTCAATGGTGATCGCCTGTGCCGGACACACCGCCTCGCACAGCTTGCAGGCAATGCAACGCTCCTCGCCATTGGGATAACGACGCAGCGCATGCTCACCCCGGAACCGCGGCGAAATCGGGTTCTTCTCATAGGGATAGTTCACCGTCTTCTTCGGTTTGAAGAAGTAACGCAGCGTCTTGGCATGCGCGAGGATAAATTCGTAAAGCGTAAAGGCTTTGATAGTCTGAATCATAACCCAACCTTTGTGTACATTACCCAACCACTGGTCAGCACCACGAACAGCAGCGACAGCGGCAGGAAGATTTTCCAGCCCAGACGCATCAACTGGTCATAGCGATAGCGCGGCACCGTCGCCCATATCCAGGAGAACAGGAAGAAGGTGAGGAACATTTTGAGAAACAGCCAGATGATGCCCGGCACCGCATAAAGCGGTTCCCAGTCGAATGGCGGCAGCCAGCCACCCCAGAACAGGATGACATTGAGCGCGCACATCAGCAGGATATTGGCATATTCACCAAGCCAGAACAGCGCGAAGCTCATTGAGCTATATTCGGTCTGATACCCGGCAACCAGCTCGGATTCCGCTTCGGTCAGGTCAAACGGCGCGCGCGCGGTTTCCGCCAGTGAGGAGATGAAGAACACCACCCACATCGGGAAGAGCAGCAGGTTGAACCCATAGGCGTTGACAAAGCCCAGCCCATGGCCGCGCTGCGCCTCGATAATGCCGTTGAGATTAAAGGTGCCCGCAAATAATACGACGCAGATCAGAACAAAGCCGATCGAAACCTCATAGGAAATCATCTGCGCCGCGGCGCGCATGGCGGAAAAGAAGGGATATTTCGAATTGGATGCCCAACCGGAAATCACCACGCCGTAAACACCCAGTGAGCTGATCGCCAGCACATAGAGCAGGCCGACATTGATATCCGCCAGTACCATTTCCGGGCTGAACGGGATCACCGCCCAGGCCATCAGCGCCACAGTAAAGGTGATGATCGGCGCCAGCAGGAACAGGCCCTTATTGGCGCTGGACGGGATGATGGTTTCCTGCAGGAATACCTTCAGGCCATCAGCAAAGCTCTGCAACAGGCCGAAAGGCCCGACCACATTGGGGCCACGGCGCAGCGAAATCGCGGCGATAACCTTACGGTCAAAATAGATGATATAGGCCACTGCCAGCATCACCGGCAGCGCGATCAGCAGGATGCCCGCTATGGTGGCGATAAACCAGGCCGCTTCATAGCTGAGGCCGAAGGATTGGAAAAATTCGGTCACGCCACTACTCCTTCACCGTCACCCCCGCGAAAGCGGGGGTCCAGAGCAACAAGAACGAGCGTGTGCGTTACGCCCTGGGTTCCCGCCTTCGCGGGAACGACATTAGGTTGGATGGAGGTTCCGGTCATTCCGCCGCCTCCAGCATATCATCGGCATTGAGCAATTCCGCAGAACAGCGCTGCATTGTCTGGCTCGCCCGGGCAATCGCGTTGGTGAGGTAGAAATCCTCAATCGGATAGCGCACTGCACCTTCGGGTTTGTCGTCCAGCTTGGGCGGCGCCCATTCAAAATCGATTACGCCTTCTTCCGCCAGTTCCGGCACGGCAGCCACCATCGCCGCGCGACATTCGGCAAAGCTGTTAAATGGCAGGGTATGCCCCAGCACATCGGAAAGCGCACGCAGGATCGACCAGTCTTCGCGGGCATCACCCGGGGCGAACACCGCCTTGTCGGAGAATTGCACCCGGCCTTCCAGATTGACATAGGTGCCGTTTTTCTCGGGATAGGCGGCTGCTGGCAGAATAATATCCGCCGCATGCGCGCCCTTGTCACCATGATGGCCGATAAACACCTTGAAGCTGTCTTCAAACGCCGTGAAGTCGACCTCATCGGCACCCAGCAGGAAGGTCAGCTTAGGTTTGGCCGCAACAATGTCAGCCATACCACCGGGCTGCGCATAGCCGAGCATCAGCCCGCCCATACGCGCGGCGGAGAAATGCAGCACGTTAAAGCCGTTCCAGTCATCACGGACCATGTTGAACTTGTCCGCCAGCTTCAGCGCCGCGCCATGCGCGCCATCAATCGCCAGCGCCGCACCGCCGACAATCACCGCCGGACGCTCCGCCGCTTTCAGCGCATCACTGAGCTTTTTCGGCAGGCGTTTCAGCACTTTAAGGTCCTCGCCCAGCCACTCAACCTTATAGGTCAAATCAACCTCGGGACCAATGGCAAAGACCTTCGCGCCGCGCTTGATCGCCTTGCGGATGCGGGTATTGGCAAGCGGTGCTTCCCAGCGGATATTAGTGCCAATCAGCAGGATAGCGTCAGCGGTCTCAATGCCATTCAGACCGGAATTGAAATTGACCGCCGCCATATTGGAAACGTCATAGGCCATGCCCGTCTGACGGCCTTCGAGCAAGTTAGAGCCCATCGCCCCGACCAGCTCGCGCGCGGCAAACATGGTTTCGCAATCGACCAGATCACCTGCAATCGCCGCGACCGAAGAGCCGGCATCTTTGGCCTTTTTGGCTATCGCCTTGAACGCCTCGTCCCAGCTTGCTTCAACCAGCTTGCCGGATTTGCGGATATAGGGCTTATCGAGACGCCGCCGCATCAGGCCATCAATGGCATAGCGCGTCTTGTCGGTTGCCCATTCCTCATTCACATCATCATTGACCCGCGGCAAAACCCGCAGAACCTCGCGGCCCCGGCTGTCAAAACGGACATTGGTGCCGACCGCATCCATGACATCAATGCCGAGCGTTTTTTTCAGCTCCCAAGGACGCGCCTCGAAAGCATAGGGCTTGCTGGTCAGCGCACCGACCGGGCAGAGATCAACCACGTTACCCGAAAGCTCAGACTGCACCGCATGTTCAAGATAGCTGGTGATCTGCATATTCTCGCCGCGACCAATCGCGCCGATATCCTCAACGCCCGCCACTTCCTCGGCAAAGCGCACACAGCGGGTGCAGTGGATGCAGCGGGTCATGATCGTCTTGACGATCGGGCCCATATATTTTTCGGTAACGGCGCGCTTATTCTCTTCATAACGCGTCGATCCGCGACCATAGGCCATGGCCTGATCCTGCAAATCGCACTCGCCGCCCTGATCGCAAATCGGGCAGTCGAGCGGATGGTTGATCAGCAGAAATTCCATCACGCCTTCGCGCGCCTTCTTGACCATCTCGCTATCGGTGCGGATTTCCTGTCCTTCGGCAGCAGGCAGCGCACAGCTCGCCTGCGGCTTGGGCGGCCCAGGTTTCACCTCGACCAGACACATGCGGCAATTGCCGGCAATGGACAGGCGCTCATGATAACAAAAACGCGGGATTTCCTTGCCTGCAAGCTCACAAGCCTGCAGCACAGTCGCGCCCTGCGGGACTTCCAGTTCTACGCCATCTACGGTGACTTTAGGCATTATTCGGCAGCTCCATCATCTTTGATCTGCTGGTCAATCGCCGCATAGAATTCATCTAGGTTCAACTTCACTGCGCCTTCGGTCAGACATTGCGAACCCATAAAGTCATTAAGATATTGGATTGCTCCCATTGGACGGGGAAGGGAGAGCATCTCATCCACCAACGCCCGGTGATAAAGGACGGCACAATCAGCAAGCTCCGCGGCATTCTTGAAAACCATGGTTCCTTGTATCCCACTTCGACCGTACACCTCATATGCCTTGCCCCAGTCACTAACCAAAGCGTTCAACGAGAACGGAATCGGCTTGCCATTTTCAAATTCAAAACAATCGCCGATGGCTTCCATCATCAATCCACTGTCAGGATCAGCCTCATTCTCTTCGACGGTTTGATTGTTACGTCTAAGCAAATGATATTCAGAATAGCGGCGCGTTTTTTCCGGCTGCTCACGCAAAGTACATGCAAGGAGGTTGTCATAATCGCTCTGAGAGAAAGGCGCTGGCTTCGCATTCAAATCGATAACTGCCGTCTCCTGAGCAGCGACTGAACTTGTTGTCAGCATTATTCCGACAGCGACAGGCAAAAAAGCGACCCTCATTCCGCCGCCTCCATCATTGCATCGGAACCGCCGCCCTGACGCTCGCGGATGCGGCGTTCCATTTCGGGGCGGAAGTGGCGGATCAGGCCCTGAATTGGCCATGCCGCGGCATCGCCTAGGGCGCAGATAGTGTGTCCTTCAACCTGTTTGGTGACTTCAAACAGCGTGTCAATATCGCCGATATCGGCATCGCCAGTGCGCATTTTTTCCATCACGCGCCACATCCAACCTGTGCCCTCACGACACGGGGTGCACTGTCCGCAGCTTTCATGCTTGTAGAAATAGCTGATGCGGCTGATCGCCTGAATAATATCGGTGGACTTGTCCATCACGATAACCGCCGCCGTACCAAGGCCCGAACCGAGGTCTTTGAGCCCGTCAAAGTCCATCGGCGCATCCATAATCTGCTCGGCCGGGATCAGCGGCACCGAGGAGCCGCCGGGGATGACCGCCAGCAGATTGTCCCATCCGCCGGTAATGCCGCCGCAATGCTTTTCGATCAGATCCTTGAACGGAATGCTCATCGCCTCTTCGACAACGCACGGCTTGTCGACATGGCCGGAAATCTGGAACAGTTTTGTGCCGTGATTATTCTCGCGCCCAAAACCGTTGAACCAGCTGGCACCGCGCCGCAGGATCGTCGGCACCACGGCGATGCTCTCGACATTGTTAACCGTAGTCGGGCAACCATAAAGCCCTGCGCCTGCCGGGAAGGGCGGTTTGAGGCGCGGTTGGCCCTTCTTGCCTTCCAGGCTCTCGATCATCGCGGTCTCTTCGCCGCAAATATACGCCCCTGCCCCGCGATGGACGAAGACATCGAAATCATAGCCGGATTTTGCCGCATTTTTGCCGAGCAACCCGGCAGCATAAGCCTCTTCCACCGCCGCCTGCAGCGTTTCCGCCTCGCGGATATATTCGCCGCGAATATAGATATAGGCGGCCCGCGCGCGCATCGCGAAACCAGCGACCAGCGCGCCCTCGATCAGCTTATGCGGATCATGGCGGATAATCTCGCGGTCCTTGCAGCTGCCCGGTTCGGACTCATCTGCGTTTATAACCAGAAAGCTGGGTCGCGGATTGCCCTTGGCGTCTTTCGGCGCTTCCTTGGGCATAAATGACCATTTGAGACCGGTCGGGAAACCCGCACCACCACGACCCCGTAGTCCTGATGCCTTTATCTCGTCGATGATCTTGTCATTGCCGAGCGCGATCAGGTCTTTGGTTTTGTCCCAATCACCACGCGCCTGCGCTGCCTTCAGGCCCCAGTTCTGAAAGCCATAGACATTGGTAAAGATGCGATCTTTATCCTGAAGGAAATCGAAGCTCATTGATCAGACTCCGCAAGATCGAGGCGGTTTTCAATACGCTCTACGCGTTTTTCCAAGCGGTCGAGGCGGTGATTAACGCCCGAAACCGACATCATCAGAGTCGAGAGATGTTCTTCGGTAGCTGTAACACGCAGCTTGATATCCGATATATCTTCTTTGATCTCAGCCATATCAGCTTGCAATCGCTTTAGGATTTCCAGCACAAGGCTCTCATTATCAGCCATCACCACTCTCCCCGATAGTCGTGATTGGCATCCACCATATCTTTCAGCGTTGTCGGCCCGCCTTCCGGCTCGCTCGACTGGCGTCCCTCTATCTGGCTGCCGGTTTTGGGCTGCTCGCCATTGGCTAGGGCCTCGAGAATGGCGGTCGCGCTGTCATAGTCTAGGTCTTCATAATTATCGTCATTGATCTGGAACATCGGTGCGGAAGAGCAATTGCCCATGCATTCCACCTCGGTCAGGGTGAACATACCATCCGGCGTGGTCTTGCCCTTGACCATGCCCTTATTCTTGCACGCGGCCATGACGTCATCCGATCCGCGCAGCATACACGGCGTGGTGCCGCAGACCTGCACATGATAACGGCCGACCGGCACGAGATTGTACATGGTGTAGAAGGTCGCGACCTCATAAGCGCGCATAAACGGCATATCGAGATAATCGGCGACATATTCGATCACCGGAACAGGCAGCCAGCCTTGTGTTTCGGTTTCAGCACCGACCTGACGCTGCGCCAGATCAAGCAATGGCATCACCGCCGAGCGCTGACGCCCTTCAGGATAGCGCGCAACGATGATCTTGGCTTGCTTGTCATTGGCAGCGGTAAAGGCGAAACCACCCCAGCGGGCGCGGACTTCGGCTTCATCGGGGATGTTGGAAGTATCAGCCATCAGTTCGCATCCTGCAAGTCGAGACGCTTCTCGACACGGGAAAGCCGCTCATCGAAACGATCAAGTCGGCTGTGCACTCCGGCCATGGACGTAAACAAACCAGCCATATGCTCTTCCATCGCTGTCATACGAATTTTCAGATCCTGAATGTCGCCCTCCATAGTGCCAAGACGCTGGTCTATGCGCTTTAGGCGCTCAAGGATCAGATTCTCGACGTTCTCAGTCACCGATCACACTCCCCGAATACAACGTCAATCGCGCCGAGAATGGCGGTGGCGTCGGGCAGCATATGGCCTTTACACATGAAATCCATCGCCTGCAGATGCGAGAACGCCGTCGGACGGATTTTGCAGCGATAGGGTTTGTTGCTGCCATCGGCGACAAGATATACCCCGAACTCGCCCTTGGGGCTTTCGGTGGCGACATAGACTTCGCCAGCGGGCACATGGAAACCCTCGGTGTAGAGCTTGAAGTGATGGATCAGCGCTTCCATCGACTGCTTCATCTCACCGCGCTTGGGCGGTACGACCTTGCGGTCGGTTGAGGCAATCGGGCCTTCGGGCATTTGCTGCAGGCACTGGCGCATAATCCGTGCTGACTGGCGCACTTCCTCGACGCGGACCATGAAGCGGTCATAGCAATCGCCACGTGTCCCCACCGGCACATCAAATTCCATCCGGTCATAAACATCATAAGGCTGCGATTTGCGCAGGTCCCAGGCGATGCCCGAACCGCGGATCATCGGGCCGGAAAAGCCCCATTTGATCGCATCATCCTTGCTGACCGTGGCGATATCGACATTGCGCTGCTTGAAGATGCGGTTATCGGTGACGAGGCTCATCGCGTCTTCGAACAGCTTGGGGAATTCGTCGAGCCAGTCAGCAATATCGGTGAGCAGTTTCAGCGGCACATCCTGATGCACGCCACCGGGGCGGAACCAGGCACTGTGCATCCGCGCGCCCGAAGCCCGCTCGAAAAATTCCAGGCATTGCTCACGGATTTCAAAGATCCAGATGTTTGGTGTCATCGCACCAACATCCATGACATGCGCGCCGATATTGAGCATATGGTTGCAGATACGGGTCAGCTCGGCAAACAGCACACGCAGATATTGCGCCCGCTCGGGCACCTCGAGATCGAGCAACTTCTCGATCGCCAGCACATAGCTATATTCCTGCGCCAGCGGCGAGCAATAATCGAGCCGGTCAAAATAGGGTAGCGCTTGCAAATAGGTCTTGTACTCGATCAGCTTCTCGGTGCCGCGATGCAAAAGGCCGACATGCGGATCGACGCGCTCGATAATCTCGCCATCAAGCTCCATTACCATGCGGAGCACGCCGTGCGCCGCCGGGTGCTGCGGGCCGAAATTGATAGTGTAGTTCTGGATTTCCAGATCGCCGACTTCGGGATCGGCTTCACTCGCTTCGCCGAGCATTTCTTCGATATAGTTCGCCATTAAAGCACCTCGTCATGCTGAACTTGTTTCAGCATCTCCTGAGACCCTGAAACAAGTTCAGGGTGACGAATAAAAACAAGAGTCGGCACCGTATTGAGGGAGAATAAAACCATCACTTCTCTTCCCCCTCGCCCTCGGCCTTCTCATCGCCGGGCAGCACATAATCTGCGCCTTCCCATGGCGAGGTGAAGTCAAAGCTGCGGAAATCCTGCGCCAGTTCGACCGGTTCATAGATGACGCGCTTGGCTTCCTCGGAATAGCGCATCTCGACATAGCCGGTCAGCGGGAAATCCTTGCGGAAAGGATGGCCCTTAAAGCCATAATCGGTGAGGATACGGCGCAGATCAGGGTTGCCGCTGAATATCACCCCGTAAAGGTCAAACACCTCGCGTTCGAGCCAACCGGCCACGGGCCAAAGATGGGTCACGCTGGGAACCGGATGATCCTCATCGGTGCTCACCTTGATACGGATGCGATGATTAAGCGTCAGGCTGAGCAGATGATAGCAGACTTCAAACCGTTCGGCGCGATCAGGATAATCAACCCCGGCAATCTCCATCAGCTGCTGATAATCATGCTCATCACGCAGAATCTGCAACACATCCGCCACTGCGTCGCGCTGCACAACCAATGAAAGCTCGTCCTTGGCCTCGATCACATCAATCAGCTGCGCGCCCAGGCTAGTCTTGAGCGTATCAACTATGCCTTCACGCGGCGCGATATGGGGTGCACTATGCGCCATGGATTACCGCTCCAACGTACCGACGCGGCGAATTTTGCGCTGTAGCTGCATCACGCCATAAAGCAGAGCCTCTGCGGTTGGCGGGCAACCCGGCACATAGATATCCACCGGGACAATGCGATCACAGCCCCGCACCACCGAATAGCTATAATGATAATAGCCGCCGCCATTGGCGCAGGACCCCATCGAAATAACATATTTCGGATCGGACATCTGATCATAAACCCGGCGCATCGCCGGGGCCATCTTGTTGCACAGCGTGCCGGCGACAATCATAACATCCGACTGGCGCGGTGAAGCGCGCGGCGCAGCGCCAAAGCGCTCCATATCATAGCGCGGCATGTTGACATGGATCATCTCGACCGCGCAGCAGGCGAGTCCGAAGGTCATCCACCATAAAGAGCCGGTACGCGCCCATTGGAACAGCTCTTCGGTCGAAGTGACCAGAAAGCCCTTATCATTCACCTCGGCATTCAAGTCCTTGAAAAAGGCCTCATCCGGCGGAGTGTTTTCAGCAAGCGGAGCATTGGGGGAAATATCATTCATTGCTCTGTCCTTACTCCCATTCCAGCGCGCCGACTTTCCAGGCATAGGCAAAGCCCACAATCAGCTCGAACAGGAATACCATCATGGTGAGCCAGCCGGCCCAGCCAATTTCCTCAAGCGACACCGCCCAGGGGAAGAGATAGGCCGCCTCAAGGTCGAAAATAATGAACAGGATTGCCACCAGATAGAAGCGCACATCAAACTGGCTGCGCGAATCCTCAAAAGCCGGAAAGCCGCACTCATATTCGGTAAGTTTGTCGACCGTTGGATTATGCACGCCGGTTAAACGCGAAACGCCCATGGGCAGAAAGACGAAAAGGACGGATATACCGACAGCAATTCCGCCAAAAATCAGGATCGGCAGATATTCAATAAGGTCGACCACACAAACACCTTGATCAATCTGTACTACGCAGCGCGCTAAACTGACGGGCTTCTAAGCGAGAGGGTTGCGCATCGCAAGCCATAGACTCGGTTTTTTTGCCATCACAAATGCATAGTGAAAAACTATTACGTTCAACGGCTTCGGTTAGGCCCGTCAAAGAATGATTATTGCACCGCACCATCTGCCACTTTGCGTAGCATAAAGCGGTGTAAATTGGCATCAAAAAGCTCGAAAATGGTGCAGTCGCACAATCAGGAGCAAATCAGGCGTTGCGTAAAGCTCCTGCAACAATCTTGTGCATGCGGCTGTGTAGCTGGTCATTGGCCGCCAATAGCTGCTGTTTGCCCATGGCATCGGGCGTGCCGCGATAATCGGTGACAAAGCCTTTGGCCTCGCGCACCAGCAATATTCCAGCAGCGACGTCCCAGCTATTCAGTCCGCTTTCCCAAAAGCCGTCATAACGACCAGCCGCAAGCCAGGCGAGATCAAGAGCAGCGGAGCCATAGCGTCTTATGCCTGCGACTTCCGGGCCGATGGCGCCAAAAATCCGCGACCATTCAGCAAAATCGCCGTGGCCCATAAACGGAACGCCAGTGGCCACCAGTGCTTCATCGAGACGCTTGCGTGCTGAAACGCGCAATCTGCGATCGCCCAGCCAGGCACCCTGATTGCGTTCGGCCCAATAGCTTTCATCGGTGAGCGGCTGATAAACCAGCCCGGCAATGACATCGCCCCAGCCGGAACCGTCCAGCTTGGGTTCCTGCGCCGCAATGGAAATCGCGAAATGCGGGATGCCGTGGAGAAAATTGATGGTGCCATCGAGCGGATCGATAATCCAGCGCGGGCGCGTCGGATCGCCTTCGATGATACCGCCCTCTTCCAGCACAAAGCCCCAATCGGGCCGCGCTGAAAGCAGCTCATCATAGATAGTCCGCTCGGCCCGTTGATCGGCCTTGGAAACAAAGTCCGCCGGACCTTTTTTGGAAACCTGTAAATGCTCCACTTCGCCAAAGTCGCGGCGCAGGCGCGTCCCCGCCTTGCGCGCGGCGCGCTCCATGATACGCATCAGGCCTGATAATGCTGGCATTGCTTACGTCCCTGCCTCGGTCTCAGGCTTTGCCGACATAGGTACGTTCATAGACATCGACAACGATACGCGTTCCGCTTTCAATATGCGGCGGCACCATCACGCGCACGCCATTGTCGAGCACGGCGGGCTTATAGCTGGAAGATGCGGTCTGGCCTTTAACCACAGCATCGGCCTCAACAATCTCCGCCTCAACCTGATCGGGAAGCTGCACAGAGATCGGCTTTTCCTCATACAACTCGAGCATCACGTCCATGCCATCCTGAAGAAAAGCCGCTGCATCGCCCAACAGATCAGTCGGCAGCATGATCTGCTCGTAATTTTCCTTGTCCATAAAGGTCAGCATTTCGCCATCAGCGAAGAGAAACTGAAAGTCCTTGGTGTCCAGCCGCACCTTCTCCACCGTGTCAGCCGAGCGGAAACGCACATTGGTTTTGCGGCCATCGATCAGGTTTTTCATCTCAACCTGCATATAGGCGCCGCCTTTGCCCGGCTGGGTATGCTGGATTTTCGCGACTTTCCAGAGACCGTTCTCATATTCCAGGATATTACCGGGGCGGATATCGACACCACTGATTTTCATGAAATTTCTGCCTGTCTGATAGGGGCATTGCCCTGTTGTTTTGTGCGTATTTGCGCGCCTCTATAGCGCCGATGCGGCATTGGCAAGGTTTGTGACCTGCCAGCACCGCGATCCTGACAATATTGCCAAATGCGAGATAAATGTCCGTTTCATGCAATGCATCACAGCGCGAATCTGTTAAATAATTTTACAGTTAAGCGAATAAGGGCCTATAAGGCTGGTGTTGAGGGACACGAAAATGAAAAAGGAAGTGAAAGCAAAAAGTATCAAGGCAGCGGGATTGTTCGGCAAGACGACACCTATGCCCCTGCCCGAGCCATTGCCAGCCGACAGACCTGTGCCGGAATGCGCCGCATTTGAGGAGGATTTTACCAGCTATTTGAAGCGGCTGGGACGGCACGTCCGAAGAAATAAAGGCACGGTCTCCGCCTAACCCTGCGCTGTGGATTAGTCATCGACGCTAGGCGGTGGATTGGCGGCAATCGTTTCGGCAAAACGCTCGACTGCTGCCGCTGGCCCTCCAGGATCATTCCATACCGCGCCACTTACCGCCAGAAAATCGGCACCCGCAGCCACAATCGGCCCGGCATTATCGGGCGTAATTCCGCCGATAGCGACACAGGGCAGTTCCACCATCAATGACCACCATTGGATCAGCTCGGTCGATGCCCGATGCTGGGTGTCCTTGGTCTGGCTGTCAAAAAACGCGCCAAAGGCAACATAATCCGCGCCCGCGTCGCCTGCATCAAGCCCTAGATCGCGGCTGGCATGGCAGGTCACGCCAATTTGCGTATCCTTACCCAAAGCCTCACGCGCTTCGGCAACCGTTCCGTCGGATTGGCCCAAATGCACCCCATCGGCATTTAGCCGTTTGGCCAGTGCAATGTCATCGTTGACGATAAAGGCACAATCATGCTCGGCACAAATCGCCTGCAACGGCTCAGCAAGGCGCGCGGCCTCATGCTGCTCCAACCCTTTCACCCGGAACTGAAACGCAGCGACCTCGCCGGTTTTCAATGCTGCCTCGAGCTGCTGGGGGAAATCGCCACCCACGTCGAGCGGTGAAATCAGATAAAGCTGGCATGGTGGAATGTTGTCCATCGACATTCGCCCTATTTCACTATTGCGAGCAAGAACCCGTCCCAGTGCTTCTCACCGACAGTCTGAATAGCTGTTGCTTCAACATCATCGCGACCGGCTATCTTCTCATAAAGCTGCCGCGTTCCCGGAACCTTGGGATCAGCGCTTTGCGGATTGAGTATCTCGCCTTCGCGGACAACATTATCGAACACGATCATCCCGCCAGAGCGCACCAACCGACAGCACCAATCGAGATATACCGGATAGTTCTCCTTATCAGCATCGACAAAGGCGAAATCGAAATGGCTACCACTCTCTGCAAGTTCTGCAAGGGAGTCTGCGGCCTGCCCTATCTTTACTTCGACACTGGGCAGCACCCCGGCAGAAGCGATATTCTCACGCGCCACTTTGGCGTATTCAGGTTCTAATTCGAGGCTGACCACTCGACCGTCTTCAGACAATCCTCTTGCCAGCCAGATTGTCGAGAAGCCGCCCAATGTGCCTATCTCCAGCACATTCTTGCCGCCTACACCTTTGATAAGCAGCTCCAGCATCCGTCCCTGTGGCGTCGAAACATCGATAGGTGGTAGACCAGCTTCACGATTTCGCTCCAGCACCTGCCGCTGGACCGGATCATCGCCAATCAGATGATTGGTGATATAATTATCAACCTCTGACCATTTAGCATCGTTCATGGCCGTAATCCGCAATCAGGTTGCCGAAGCTTCGTAAATCTCGTCAATCGCGCCGCCCAGCGCTGAATCAAAACCGCCATCATCCATATCATGACGCAGATCCTGCAGCAGCGCACGGGAGAAGCTGGCGATCATACCTTGGTTCTTGGTCAGTTCGCTGCACGCCTCATCGCGCGAAAAACCACCCGACAGAGCAACGACGCGTAACACATTGGGATGCGCCACCAGATCGGAATAGAGATTGGCTTCCGCCGGGATAGACAGCTTCAGCATAACCTGCTCGCCTTCGGGCAGAGCATCGAGCGCGGATTTTAGCTCATCATGCAAGATCGCGTCACATTCGGCGCGGCTCTCGCTTTTGATGTTCACTTCCGGTTCGATGATCGGCATCAGGCCATGCTTGCCAATTTGCGATGCGACCGCAAATTGCTGGTCAACAATCGCCTTGATGCCGCTGGGTGACGCCTGATGGATCACCGACCGCATCTTGGTGCCGAAAATACCCTTGGAAACACCGCGTTCGCACAGCGCATCCAGTTCAGGCATCGGCTTCATCAGCTGCACGCCATCGGCTTCGTCTTCCAGACCCTTATCAACCTTGAGAAACGGAACAACGCCGCGCTCCCAAAGCTTTTGCGGCACCGGCGTACCATCGGCATCACCATCCATGGTGCGCTCAAACAGGATCGCGCCGATAACCTTCTCGCCATTAAAGCAGGGCGATGTAACAATGCGGCTGCGCATATCATGGATCAGCGCGAACATTTCCTCATCATTGCTATAGGCATCTTCGGCAACGCCATAACCACGCAAAGCCTTGGGCGTGGAGCCACCACTCTGGTCGAGCGCAGCGATAAATCCGGCGCTCTTTGCCATTTGTTCCATCATTTGTGCATTAGCCATGGTGATCCCCTTCGCTCATATGCCTGTTCTTGCAATCAATGTCCCGCAATCCGCCCAACCAATGCGGTAATGCGGCACGGTTATCCCTGTTAGAACCTTGTCTTCTTCCGCCATAATCTCACCCCCCATCGCGAGATACAGCGCCTTGGCCCGGTCATTGCCAATCACAACATGGAGTTCAATGCCCTCGCGCCCGTTTTCCACCGCCTGCCGCGCTGTAGCACCCATAAGCTGGCGACCAATGCCCGATGAGCGATGCTTTTTCAGCACATGCAGATTGTCGAGATAGACGGGCTCGCCATCCCATGCTGCGACAAAGCCCGCAATATTGCCATCTTCCTCGGCGACCAGGACGATATCCTTGTCTTTGATCTCGGCATCCCGCCAGCGCTTGCGCATGATATCCGGCAGTTCGTTATCAAGGAAATCCGCAGGCATTTGCTGGCGATAGCTTTGCTGCCAGCTCAAGGCATGAATATCGGCTATCACCGAACGGTCGTCATCCTTGAGCGGGCGGATAATCATTGTTTGAGCGCGGCCACTCCGGGCAATTCGCGACCTTCCATCCATTCGAGGAACGCACCGCCTGCGGTCGAGACGAAGCTGAATTGTTCGGCAACACCCGCCTGATTAAGCGCGGCCACAGTATCCCCGCCACCAGCGATGCTGGCCAACTGGCCTTCCTGAGTGAGTGCGGCTGCAGTCTGCGCCAGAGAGACGGTAGCCGCATCAAAAGGCGGGGTTTCAAACGCGCCCAAAGGACCGTTCCATACCAATGTGCGGCAGGTTTTCAGGACATCCGCCAGCGCCTCGACTGCCGACGCACCAATATCGAGGATCATATCGTCCGCGCCGACCTCATGCACATTGACCTTGCGGCTCGGTGCGTTGGCGGCGAATTCCTTAGCGACAACAACATCATAGGGAAGGTGTACGGTGCATCCCGCACTATCGGCAGCCCGCATAATCGCATTGGCGGTATCGGCCAGATCATGCTCGCACAGTGATTTGCCAACATCGACGCCTTGCGCGGCCAAAAAGGTGTTGGCCATGCCGCCACCGATGATCAGATGATCGACCTTGGCGACCAGATTGCGCAATACATCAAGCTTGGTGGAGACCTTGGCACCACCGACAATGGCAGCGACCGGATGCTCGGGATTGCCCAATGCCTGATCCAGCGCGTTTAGTTCAGCCTCCAACGCACGCCCGGCAAAGGCCGGAAGCAAATGCGCTAGTCCTTCGGTGGTGACATGGGCACGATGCGCGGCTGAAAAGGCATCATTGACGTAGAAATCGCCAAAACTGGCCATTTGATGCGCCAGTTCGGCATCATTCTTTTCTTCGCCAGGGTAGAAGCGGCTGTTTTCCAGAACGATGATATGACCACCCTCGACAATATCGATGGCATGGCGCTCAGGCGATGCGAGAAAACCCACCGGACGGCCCAGCACATTGCTTAAGGGCTCTACTAAGGGCTGGAGCGAATACTCAGGGTTGGCTATCCCTTTGGGACGACCGAAATGCGCCAATAGGAGCACTTTGGCGCCCTTATCGGCGAGCTCACTCACTGTCGGCACCAATGCACGTAGCCTTGTGTCATCGGTTACGACACCATCGGCCATCGGCACATTCAGGTCGACACGCACCAGCACCGGATGCCCGGCAACAGCACCGATATCATCGAGTGTCTTGAAATCAGCCATAATCCCCTCCCCCGAAGCTTTATTCTGGAGGCCTTACAGCAAGCCCGCCATCACGCCTGCGGTATCGATCATGCGGTTGGAGAAGCCCCATTCATTGTCATACCAACTAACCACGCGGACCAGCTTGCCTTCCATAACGGCCGTTTCCAGACCATCGATGCTGGAGCTATGCGGGTCGCCATTATAGTCAATCGATACAAGAGGTTCTTCGCTATAGTTCAGAACACCTTTAAGCGGGCCTTCCGCAGCAGCCTTCAACGCGCCGTTGATTTCCTCAACGCTGGTATCACGCGACGGCGTAAACGTCAGATCAACCAGGCTGACATTTGGTGTCGGGACACGCACCGAGGAGCCATCCAGCTTGCCGTTCAGTTCTGGAAGCACCAGACCGACCGCACGGGCAGCGCCGGTAGTGGTCGGGATCATCGACATGGCGGCACCACGGGCACGACGCATATCCTTGTGGATCTGGTCGAGAATGCGCTGATCATTGGTATAGCTGTGAATGGTGGTCATAAAGCCGCGCTCAATACCAACAGTCTCGTGGCAAACCTTGGCAACCGGCGCGAGGCAGTTGGTGGTGCAGCTGGCATTCGAGACGATAAGGTCATCTGACGTCAAGACGTCATGATTGACGCCATAGACCACGGTTTTATCAACATTTTTGGCAGGGGCAGAGATCAATACCCGCTTCGCGCCAGCATCAATATGCGGTTGCGCGGCTTCTTTTGACTGGAAGAAACCAGTGCATTCCAGTACGATATCAACACCCATTTCCTTGTGCGGCAAATTGCCTGGATCGCGCTCTGCAGTGACACGAATGCGATGGCCATTGACTACCATATGGTCGCCATCATCATGGACATCTCCGACAAAAGAGCCGTGCACCGAGTCCCGCTTGAACAGCAGGGCGTTGGATTTGGCATCGGCCAGATCGTTGATCGAAACCAGCTCAAGGCCGCTGTCCGGGCGGGCCAGAAGTGCGCGGGCAACGAGCCGTCCAATGCGCCCAAATCCGTTGATCGATACCTTGACTGTCATGTCTTTGCTCCTGCTAACATTCTATGGAACCGCGCTTTTGCGCGTGATCCGCTTAATCCTTGCCGCCTCTCAGTCGGCCAATTTGTCGATAATCTTCGCGGTGATGGCCTCTGCGTCAAAGCCGAAATGCTTGAACAGATCGTCGCCCGGTGCAGAGGCCCCGAAACTGTTTATGCCAATGGATAGACCATCACGACCGATATAGCGTTCCCAACCCAGCGTCACACCCGCCTCAATGGAAACAATCAGCGCCTCAGCGGGGAGTATCTCGTCGCGATAGCTTTGCGGCTGCTCGTTAAAATGACGCCAGCTTGGCATCGAGACAACATCACACCCAATGGCCTGTTTCTCGAGTCTTTCTGCGGCTTCCAGTGCCAGGGACACTTCGGAACCGGTCGCGACCAGTACCGCGCGGCGGACATGGCCGGCGCTTTTGATGCGATAGGCCCCTTTGGCGCAGCGGTTGCTTTCCGATGGCTCCATACGGAATTGCCGTAGTCCCTGACGGGTCAGTGCGAGAATTGTCGGCTTATCCTTGTTTCGCAGCGCAATTTCCCAGCATTCCGCCGTTTCCACGACATCAGCGGGACGCAGCACATCAACATTGGGCATCATGCGCAGGCTCATCACATGCTCGACCGGCTGGTGCGTCGGGCCATCTTCGCCAAGGCCGATGCTGTCATGCGTCATCACATAAATGACCCGCTGCTTCTGGATCGCGGAAAGACGGATGGCCGAGCGGCAATAATCAGTGAACACCAGAAATGTGCCGCCATAAGGGATCAGCCCGCCATGCAGCGCCATTCCGTTCATCGCGGCTGCCATACCGAATTCACGGATGCCGTAATAGACATAGCGACCGGCTGGGTTATCGGCGGTAAAGGCAGTCATATCCCCGGTTTTGGTATTGTTAGAGCCGGTGAGGTCTGCAGAACCGCCCATGGTTTCGGGCACGTTGGCGTTAATCGCGGACAGCGCCATTTCGGACGCCTTGCGCGTAGCAACCTTTTGCGGCTCCTTAAGCAGCGCATCGATATGGCGGTTCAGACCTAGACGCTCAGGCAGATCACCCGCCATGCGGCGCTTAAATTCATCTTTGTTTGAATCAGTTGCGAGGCGTTCTTGCCATGCTTTATGCACTTCCTGATGCCGTGCACCCGCCTGACGCCAGCTTTCAAGCACATTGTCCGGCACAGTAAAGGCGGCATGCGGCCAGTCCAATTCGCGGCGCGCGGCGGAAATTTCATCCTCGCCAAGGGGCGCGCCATGGGTAGCGGCGGTGCCCTGCTTGTTCGGTGCGCCTTTGCCGATAATCGTCTTGCAGGCAATCAATGAAGGCCGCGCATCGGCAATGGCTTCATCCATGGCCGCACGGATGGCTGCGGGATCATGACCGTCGCACTCAACAACATGCCATCCTGACTCACGATAGCGGCCAGAAACGTCCTCGCTGGTGGAAAGGTCTGTCGCGCCATCAATGGTGATGGCATTGTCATCCCAAAGCACATTCAGCTTGCCCAGACCGAGATGTCCGGCAAGGCCAACCGCCTCATGGTTGATGCCTTCCATCAAACAACCATCACCAGCGATCACCCATGTACGGTGATCCACCAGATCGGCCCCAAATTCAGCAGAAAGCCGCCGCTCAGCCATCGCCATGCCAACCGCCATGGCGAGTCCCTGCCCCAATGGCCCGGTGGTCGATTCCACACCGGGAAGCTCAAAATTCTCCGGATGCCCGGCACAAGGGCTGCCTAATTGCCGGAAACTGCGGATATCGTCCATTGTCGGACGCGCATAGCCGGTGAGGTGCAGCAGCGAATAGATAAGCATCGAGCCATGACCTGCAGACAGGACGAAACGATCGCGATCAGCCCAATCAGGATCAGCCGGATCAAATTTCAGATATTCCTGAAACAGCACCGTCGCGACATCCGCCATGCCCATGGGCATACCGGGATGGCCGCTCTTCGCCTGTTGCACGGCATCCATGGAAAGGGCGCGAATGGCGTTAGCGCACTCTTCAAAACTTGCAGATTCCTGAGACATGGTCGGTTCAGTCATAAGGCGAAACGGCTTTCCTTGCATCAGGGCTGCACTGGGTGAGTACAGCGGCGATTCGTAAGTTGAGCCGATCCTTTGCGATGCCTGAGAAGGCCCGTCAAGACACAGCGCCGCCGCTTTGCGCATGAGATGATCGTGCATGTTGCAATACATGCTGTTGCAAGCATTGGACTTTGTCCGCAGCGATGCTATCCAGACCGAATGAGCGAAGATAATCTTATTCTTGCTATTGGCCGGTTGGAACGCGCGATCAGCCGATTGGAAAGCAATTTGGATTCCGTAAAGGCCAAGGACGATAGTGCGCCTTCAGAAGAGGACTATGTGTCACGTTCCGAATATGACCGGCTGCGCGAAGCGGCAGAGGATGCCGTGAGCCGCATTGATCGCATCATCAAGGCCGAAAGCGCATAAAATGGCCAATCTGACTCTGGAAATCGGCGGACACAGCTATCCGGTAACCTGCCCCGATGGCGAGGAGGACAATGTCCTGTCTTTGGCCGCAATGGTGGATGAACAGGTCCGCAGGGCCTCATCAGGCGGCACAGGCATGACCGAGGTGCGCGGATTGCTCTATGCGGCTCTGTTCCTTGCAGACAGCGTAAAGGAGCAACAAGCGCAGAATGGCGCGGCGCCAGCCCCGGACAAGTCTGATGCCGATTCCTTGCCTGAAGGTGCCATTCAGGGACTGGAGCGCCTGGCAGAACGTGTCGAGACGCTGGCCGACACCCTTGAGAAGCCAGAACCGAACGCCTAAATAGCCAGATGGCGGGACTGCCGCGTACGAGCTGACGAGAACATCCCTGAGGCGATACATCTTCCTAAGGGAGCCGTCCCTGTTTGGGCCTTGGCCCAATGCACATGGCGCCCACCTGACGTTTTGGCGTCAGAGGATATTCCAGCAAACGACGCACGCGGTTCCGCCACCCAATATTTGTGAGCATAGGCAGGATATTGCGATTTGAACGATATCAGCACCGAAAAAGCGGCCTTACGCGCCATGCTCCGCAAGCGGCGGAACAGCTTTTTCGCTGCATTATCGCCATCAGCGAAAGAGCTTTGCTTTTCGGCTACCCCCGGTCCGGTACGCGCCATATTCGATGACACGAAAATAGTCGGAAGCTACCACGCGATAACTTCAGAAGCGACAACAGAAATCTATCATAACCTTTTTGTTAATAGAGGGAAATGTTTAGCACTACCCTATTTCGCCACGCGTGATGTCGATATGGTTTTTCGCCGCTGGAACCCGGGTGAACCATTGGAGCGTGGTCCTTTTGACGTCATGCAGCCATTGGCACAAGCGCAAGAAGTGACGCCAGATTTGCTGATAGCCCCACTTGTCGGCTTTGACAGTAATGGCAGGCGTTTAGGCCAAGGCGGCGGACATTATGATCACTACTTCGCGCGCCACCCTGACGTCTTGCGGATCGGTCTGGCGTGGTCTGTACAGCAATGCGAGGCAATTCCCTTGGAAGCGCATGATCAGCTGCTCGACTGCATCATCACCCAGGAAGGTGTCATCACCCCCGCCTCATCGCGCTTGCGCGTCTATGCCGCAGCGCAAACACAGGAACGATAAGATGAAGCCAACGCTGCGCAAGCCTATGGGTATTATCGCCATATTAATGATTATCGCCATCTGGTCGGTGATTGTCATCAATGTCGCTGATGGCATTGTCGGTTGGCCGATATTGCTGCAAATGGTGTTTTATCTAGTAGCAGGCATCGTCTGGGTCTTCCCGGTGCGGCCTATCCTCACCTGGATGGAAACAGGAAAATTTGGCCAATAATCTGGGCCAATCCAGTTTGTCAGTAATGTTGTAAGGAAAAGCCACTTTACCGAAAGTGGCGCGAGTGACGGGACTTGAACCCGCGACCTCCGGCGTGACAGGCCGGCGCTCTAACCAACTGAGCTACACCCGCATATGTACGCGACATCTGCGTTGGAAGCGCGGCAGTTAACGGAGGCACGGACGCCTGTCAACTGTCCGACGTCACTTTTCCTGTCTCCGCTGCATTTTGGATTTTGCCATCCGCATCTGAGGTCGATGAAGCGCGCGATTCTCCGTTGTGCCCCCTAGTCAAAGTACCGGATTCAAACAGAAAGCCTGCAATATCAGGTTTGCCCGCCGCAGCTATGATAGTTTGAATAATAATGAGTAAAGGAACTGCCAGTAGCGCACCCAATGTCCCCCAAATCCAGCTCCAAAAGCTGAGTGAGATTAGGATCAACAAAGGATTCATCGTCAACCGACGGCCAAGGATCATTGGTGTCACCAGATTGGCCTCAATCGTATGAAAACTAATCTGAATAATTGCAGGTAACAGCGCCCATGTCAGATCATCAAAGGTCATCAAACCGCCGAGCGCCAACATGATTGCCGCCAGAACCGGCCCCAAATAGGGAATAAAATTGAGCAAGGCGACAATTCCACCCCACATCGCCGGAGATTCCATGCCAATCAGATACAAGACAAAGCCCACTGACACTCCCAGCAGGATGTTAATCAGGGTAATGGTCGTCAGATAGGCCGATGTTGCCGAAACAACATTCTGTATCACCCGTGCCGTCGCCATAGCCCCGGTAAAACTGCCACGGCTGTTAATCGCGCCTGTCCGCAGCCGGGTCCAGCCTGCCAGGAAGAAAAAGATCACCAATATGGCAAAGACCATCTGGATGCCGACAGCAGGTGCAGCGCTGATAAAAACGTCGATTAGCGAGGTTGGGGAATCGGTCGTAACCTTCTGCACTTCCGCCACAGCCTCAGTTCGCATCATTTGTAAAGTTTCATCCAGATAGCGTTGAGCATCCGCATAAAAATCAATCAATGGCTGTAGGTTTGAGGTAATTTTCGGGATACGCCCGGGAAGGTTTATGAACCAGGTTGTCGCAGGCACGATGATCAATGCCAAGGCCCCATTGGCTACCACCAGAAACGCTATAACGCACAGAAATGCAGCCAGCGCGGACGGAATGCGATGCCGCTCAAGCCATTCCAGCAAGGGCACCAGAGCGATGGATAGGATCAAGGCCACAGTCAGCGGCAGAAAGAACTCGCTCCCGGCGCGCAAGGCAAACGGTGCTCCCAGAAGCAACGCGGTTCCGCCAATAACGGCTACAGACGCCAATAGCCGATTACGCTCGAGCGATTCTCCTTGAGATTCCTGAATATCCATTACCGATCTTTAGCCCAATGGCGGTGACTTGCCAATTTTACTTCCCTTTACCCCGCAATGGCCGAAAAGACGTGTCCATAGTGGATGTAAAATCCTGTCAGAATTTCTTATAATCCTTTTTTTACAGATGCTTATCTGTGCCATCTCTATATTATGGTTTGCCGCGCGTTAACCTTTTTTTGTCCTTTTGTTGAGATAAGCCCCTAGAGCAATTGGATTAGGGGCAATGACCACATTACGACCTTTTGAAACTGCGCAGCATTTGCGCATATTGCCGGCTGCACTCATCTCAGCCATGGCCTTTGTTGTGCCTGTTATCGCATTGGCACAAGATGCCAATCCGTCGGCAGGCACGCTAGCGGGTACGCCGATCGAGAACACCGCACGCGTCTCCTATGATGGCGCAAATGGCAACCGTATCGAACGAGAGTCAAATACGGCCACGATCATTGTCGACGAGATTCTGGATGTGGGGGTGGAATCGACTGATCCTGGCGATGTCGGCACGCAACCCGATGCCACGCAGCAAGTCCTGACCTACACTGTCACCAACAACGGTAACGGTCAGGAAGCGTTTACACTGACCCCTGATACCGCTCGACCGGGTGATGATTTCGATCCCGATTTTGTCCAGATTGTTATTGATACGAACGATAATGGCGTGTTTGATCCCGGCGTTGATGAAGTTTACGCTGCGGGTTCAAATGATCCTTTGCTGGCCCCCGACGGCAATGTCACCATCTTCATTATCAGCAATATCCCCTCTGACCCGGTTGACGGCAATCGCGCCGAGGTCACACTGGCGGCTGCCGCTGTCACCGGAACCGGCACACCAGGCACAACCTTTGATGGCGCTGGCGATGGCGGCGGGGATGCCGTTGTCGGCACCACAGGCGCCGATGATGATGCCCCCGGCTTCTTCCTGGTACAGGCAGCGAGCGTCAGCCTGCAAAAGTCTGCGCAAGTGGCTGATCCTTTTGGCGGGGAGACAGTCGTTCCGGGGTCAGTAATCACCTATACACTGGTCGCCACCATCACAGGCAGCGGCACCCTGCCCAATTTGACTGTCGGTGACCCAATCCCGGAAAACACCACCTATCGTCCGGAAACCCTGACTTTAGAAGGGGCGGCACTGACGGATACCGATGCCGACGCCGATGGCGGCGCTTTTGATGGCACCGCGATCGCCGTGCAATTGGGTGATCTTACCGGCGATCAGACGAGAACAATCACGTTTCAGGTGGAGGTCAACTGATGCTTCACACCTTTAAGCGACTGATTCAGCTTTTTGCCGCCCTCGCGATAACCAGCCTGGGCGGTTTCGCGGCTCCTGCATCGGCAAATAGTGCCATTGAGCTCAACAGCCAAGTATTTGTGGAACGCATTACTCAGCTTGGTGATCGTCAATCTGTCCGACTGGAGAGCCCCGACAAGGTTCTTCCCGGAGACCGTCTGATCTTTGTCATCAATTACCGCAATGCGAGCGCCACGCGCGTATCCGATTTTGTCATCACTAATCCCCTTCCTCGCGCCGTCGCGTTTCTGGAAACGCTTGATGGCGAGGAACAGGTTTCCATCGATGGCGGAAACAGCTGGGGTTCCCTCGATGAGTTGCGCGTGCCCTTGGGTGATGGCCGCTACAGAGCGGCATCATCCGCCGATGTAACGCACATTAGGTGGAAAATATTACAAGATATAACAAGAGGTTCTGAAGGGAAATTAACATTTCGTGGCGTAGTGAAATAGCCACGATTTTTGTCGTTCGGATAAACCAAAACGGCAAGGACTTAACAAGGGAATACGAAGTTTAACACAGGAGACCAGAATGAACAGGAAACTAAAACTGGCCGCGGCTGCTTCCGCCGTAGCCTTGACCATCGGGGTCAGTAGCCCGGCATTTGCCGAAGGTACGACTGCCGGTACCGACATCACCAACCAGGTGACCGTCAATTTTGAAGTCGGCGGTGTCGCCCAGACAGCGGTTGATAACTCGGATACGTTCGTAGTTGACCGTAAAATCAACCTGACGGTAGCCGCCTCGGACTCCGTAACCACCTCGGTTTCACCGAACCAGCAGGACCAGGTAACCACCTTTGTCGTGACCAATACGTCTAACGATGTGCTCGACTTTGAACTGGGCGTTACTAACCAGGCTGGCGGTGCAGCGCCCAATGGTGGCACTGACAATTTTGATGCAACTGGCCTGCAGATCTTTGTCGATAGCAATGGCAATGGTGTGTATGACGCCGGCACCGATACTGAGACATTTATTGATGAACTGGCTGAAGATGCCAGCATAACTGTCTTTGTTCTTGGCGACATTCCCGTAAGCCAGGTCACGGATGACGTTGCAGCTGTTACTCTGACGGCCACCGGTCGAGAAGGCGCTGGCGCGGGTTCTTTAGGTGCAGTACTGACAGAGGACACTGGAGCAGACGGTGCCAACACGGTTGAAACCGTGTTCGCGGATGCCGCTGGTGATACCGATGCCAATCGCGACGCTGCATTCAGCGCAACCGACGATTACACCGTGTTGGCTGCTGACATCACCGTTGCCAAGACCAGCCAGGTTCTTTGGGACCCGATTAACGGCACGACCAATCCGAAAGCCATTCCGGGTGCTATTGTAGAATATTGTATCGCCGTATCCAACGCCGCTGGCGGCGCGGATGCCGCAGCGGTCAGCATCAGCGATGATCTGAACAATACCGGCAATGTAACCTTCTACACCACCGCCCCAACGCCACCTGCAAATGGCACCACCGATACGCCTCCGGCGCCTAACGGTGTGATTTCAGCTACGGCATGCGATGGCACAGGTACTAATGGCGATGCTTCGGCCCTCGGCGAAGCCGGTGGGGTTGTTTCGGGCAATCTCGGCAATGTCGCAGCAGGAGATACGGAAACTCTGATCTTCCGGGTAACGGTCGACTAATAGAGCTTCTGGTTCGGGTGGTCATAAGGAGAAAGCCGACTGACCACCCTCTCCTGTTCTGATGAAAGCCCTGGCTACCTTTGTTAAGCCCATCGCGCTCGCGATTGCTGGCCTGGGCCTCGCTTTGCCAATAGGTGAAGCGACGGCCCAGACCATCAGCAATACTGCGACAATCGAATGGGATGGAATCGGCGGACGCATATCGCGACCGTCGAACCAGGTAGACTTTGCCATAGAAGAACCCCCTGAAGACCCGATTACGATCACAACATTTCAGTTTGATGATCCCCCTGGCGCGGTCCAGATGGACCTTCCGCCGACACAATGCCGAACCAATGACGGGTCTATACCGGTCGAGTTTTCCGGCGTTTTTTCCGGGATACAGACCAGCCCGGCTTCACTTGCTCCGCGCACGGCAATAACCCCAAATGAACCGCTGGTTATCTTACTCAATGCGCAGGCGCGTAACACTGATGCGAGCCTGGTCGAACGTTTTGATATCGAGCTGGTCACCAAAGCAGGCGACCGCGAGGTGATTACCGTCACCGAGACGGCAGCCAATAGCGGTGAATTTGTTGGATATATCAATACGATAGCAGTTCCGCCCGCAGCGGTTGAACGCAATTGCGTGCTATCCGTGGCGCCCGGAAGTGCCCTACAGATTGACATCCTCGACGATGTTGGCGGTAACTTGCTCAGCACATTGGATGTCGAAGTGCTGATCGATCCTTTTGGAGTCGTCTTTGACAGCTATGATGGTGCGCCCGTTTCAGGCGCACGTGTCACGCTGATCGACAATGCCACCGGACGCCCGGCAGAAGTGTTCGGCAATGATGGCGTTTCGGCATTCCCGTCCACCATAATCAGTGGATCGACGGTAACAGACAGCAGCGGTGCAACCTATGAATTTGACCCCGGCCATTATCGCTTCCCATTTGCGCGTCCGGGCGATTATCGTGTTGTCGTAGAGCCGCCAGAACCGTACACATGGGCCTCTGAGCGCACGGCGCAGGAACTGGCCCCATTGCGCCGCCCTGACGGCGAGCCATTCATCATTGATGATGGCTCCTATGGCGGCATTTTCAACCTTTCCGACCCGGAACCGGTTCAACTGGACATTCCACTGGATCAACCCGGCGCAGCGATCTCACTTGAAAAGACAGTATCCGCCAATCTGGCGATACCGGGCGATGTGCTGCAATATCGCATTACAGTCAGTAACAATGACCCGCTGCTCAACACGGGTACAGTAACCATTACCGACGAGCTGCCGATTGCACTGCGGTTGCGGGCTGATACCATTCGCTATAATGGCGAACGCATCGCCGCGGATATAACTCCGGATGGCCGCCGGTTCACCGTGATCGTGCCTGCGCTGGGACCGGGCGGTGCTGGCTTATTGACCTATCTTACCGAGGTGCGGCCCGATGCCCTGCCCGGCGATATCGTAAACCAGGCGACTGCGCGCGGCTCTCGCGGAACGCAGAGCAATATCGCCGAAGCCTTTACCCGCATCGCGCGCGACGCGATCAGCGACCGCTTTACCATCACGGGCCGTATCACCGATGGTGCGTGCACTGTCGATCCTCGCGGTGCCAATGGCATAGCCGGTGTGCGCGTGATGATGCAGGATGGCCGCTTTGCCATCACGGATCAGGATGGCCGCTATCATTTCGAGGGCGTATTGCCCGGCTTGCATGTGGTGCAGGTTGATCCTTCTACCTTCCCGCTCGACATGGAACCAGTCAACTGCGCGCAGAATACGCGCAGCGCAGGCAGCAATATCTCACGCTTTGTCGAGGGTCAGGGCGGTATGTTGAAGCGCGCTGACTTCCGCGCACGCAAAACCACAGCCCGCGAAGCACCTGAATCATCTGCGCCGGTAAAGGTGCGTCCCAAGGTGCTGACCGATCAGGAAGCTGCAGGCAGTGATCGTGACTGGTTTGCAGGTGAACAGGCGGGCATTGGCTGGCTGTTCCCAACACCTGATCATAACCCGCGCTCCAAAGCTATTCGCGTCGCAATCAAGCATATGCCGGGCCAATCGGTTGACCTCACTATCAATGGTGAGATGGTCGATGCCCTCACCTATGAAGGTGTCCGCAAAAGCCCCGATGGCCGCTGGGTCGTTAGCCTGTGGCGCGGCATCGGACTGCGCGATCGCACCAACACACTGCGCGCGCGCGTCCTCAATCGCGGCGGCAATGTGGTCGAGGAACTTACGCGTGACGTCCACTATTCCGCCAGCCCGCTCAATGCGGAATTCCTCAAGCAGGAATCGGTGCTCATCGCGGACGGCATCACCCGCCCTGTCATTGCGGTGCGCCTGACCGATCGTGATGGTAAACCCGTGCGCAACGGTGCGGTAGGCGATTTTGCGGTCCCTGCGCCCTATACGCCCGCTATCGAGGTTGATGCGCAACAGGCAGAGCAGCTCTCCGGCCTTGAGCGTGCGCGCCCGGTTTGGCGGGTTCAGGGTGATGAAGGCATCGCCTATATCGAACTCGCTCCGACCACAGCATCGGGCACCGTCTCGGTAGATTTCAATTTCCAGGATGGCGAAGTCAGCCGACCGCAGCGGGTAGAGACCTGGTTGGAACCGGGTGATCGTCCATGGACAGTGGTCGGTTTTGCCGCCGGCACTGTTGGCTTCAATACGTTAGACAGCCGCCTTGAGGCGCTGGCCGATGATGATGACAGCATAAACCTGGATGGCCGCGTAGCGCTTTACGCAAAGGGTAAGATCCTCGGCAAATGGCTGCTGACCATGGCCTATGACAGCGACAAGGAACGCGATGAGACCGATTTTGGCGGCGTCATCGATCCACGCAGCTATTACACCATCTATGCCGACCGCTCAGAGCAGCGCTTTGACGCGGCCAGCCTTCGCCGCCTCTATATCCGCCTTGAGCGTCCGCAATTTTATGCCCTCTTTGGCGATTATGAGACCGGCCTGGGCGAATCGCAGCTCTCACGCTATCAGCGCGCGTTTAACGGGATCAAAGCCGAATATCGTTCGGACCAGGTATCTGCGACCGTTTTCGGCGCCGATACGCCCTTCCGTTTCCGTCGTGAGGAAATTCAAGGCAATGGCCTCACCGGTCCCTATGCGCTTTCTGCGCGTGATATCATCATCAATTCCGAGCGCATCGTGCTGCAGGTGCGCGACCGTTTCCGCTCGGAGCGGATCGTCAACGAGACCCAGCTGACCCGCCATATAGATTATGATATCGACTATATCGCCGGTACGCTGCGCTTCCGTGAGCCGGTGCTGAGCCGGATCAATCTCGACCCGCAATTCATCATCGCCGAATATGAGGTGGATGGCGTTGGCCAGCGCGCCACCAATGCCGGTGGCCGGGTCAGCTGGCGCAGCAAGGACCAGAAGCTCCAGGTCGCCGCCACCGCAATTCATGACGAAACCGCCGATACCAGCACCAATTTGGGCGGCGTCGATCTGCGCTATCGCCCGGACCTGAAAACCGAAGTGCGCGCAGAGTTCGCCGTGACTGATGGCGAAAGCGATACCGCCACCGGCCAGCCTGACGCAGGAACCGCGACCGCATGGCTGGTTGAGGCTGAGCATCATGGTGCTGATTTTGACATACTCGCCTATGTCCGCCGTCAGTCGAACAATTTTGGCCTGGGCCAGCAGAACGCCGTTGAGAGCGGTACCCGCAAGTTCGGCGTTGATACCCGTTACCGGTTCACCGACAAGGTCAACCTTGCGGTCACCGGTTATCAGGAGGATTTCCTGATTACCGACGCACGTCGCCGTGCCGCCAGTGCCGAACTGGAATATCGTGCGGACAAGACATCACTGCGCGGAGGCGTGACCCATGCCGAGGATCGCTTTGCCGATGGCCGAATCAACCGCTCGACGATCGCCACCTTTGGCGGATCGCAGCGGCTGCTCGATAATAAGCTTGAGCTCGATGCACAGACCTCTTTCGCCATTGGCGGACAGGATGAGAGCACCGACTTCCCGGCGCGCCACCGCCTGGGAGCGCGCTATGCGATTACCAAAGATGTCCGGATTTTGGGCAGCTATGAGATTACCGATGGTGAGAATTTTGATGCGCAGAACGCGCAAATCGGCTTTGAGGTTACCCCGTGGGCCGGTGGTCGCTTCCTCGCCACAGCCAATCAGCAGGATATCTCCGAATTCGGCCCGCGCAGCTTCGCCGCTTATGGTTTCTCGCAATCATTAAAGCTGAGCGAAAAATGGTCGGTCGATTTCTCACTTGATGGCAACCAGACACTCAATGGCGCTATCGACGAAGCCAATGTGATCAACCCGCTCCAGCCAGTCGCCAGTGGCGGTTTCCTGCCGCAGACCGGCGGCCTTACAGAGGACTTTGTCGCCGTCACCGCGGGCGCGACCTATCGCCACAAAAACTGGAGCTGGGCAAGCCGTGCTGAATATCGCGCCGGTGGCCTGGGTGACCGCTATGGCTTTACCAGCGCCGCGCTGAAGCAGATTGGCAATGGCAGCAATCTGGGCGGCCTGTTCAGCTATTTCCGCGCCGAACAGGATGGTGGTCCCCGCACCGACACGATTGAAGGTGAATTGAGCTGGGCGCATCGCCCGGACAATAGCCGCTGGTCATGGTTACAGCGTCTTGAGTTCCGCGAGGACAGTGTACGCAATGCTGTCGCCGGGGAAGCCGGGCCGATTGGCGGCGCGCTGCTTACCGTTGATGGCGATGTGACTTCGCGCCGCCTGATCAACAGTGTCAGCATCAACTACACGCCTATCGATGAGCGCGATGGGACATTAGGCAGTCGCGACCGCAGCTTTGTCGAACGCGGCGAATACAGCATCTTCTGGGGCACGCGATATGTGTTCGACCGCTTTGGCCCGGATGATGTCGAGGGTTGGAGCAATGTCGTCGGCGCGGATTTCCGCTTTGACCTGAGCGACACCATCGATGCCGGCGCTGCAGGCACAGTGCGCATCGGCACCAATGCCGACAGCATCGCCTGGGCCGGTGGCCCGACCATTGGCGTCACCCCGTTCCAAAATGGCTATATCTCAGTGGGTTACAACTTTGTCGGTTTTGAAGACCGTGACTTTGAAGAAAGCCGCTACACCCGAAGCGGGCCATTTGTGACCTTCCGCCTGAAGTTTGATCAGCAGAGCATTGCGAATCTGTTAGGGCGATAAAGGTATGCATTGGCTAGAATACGTTCGTGTCGAGCGTAGTCGAGACACTGCTCTCGGCACGCTCTGGCCTCTCGACTTCGCTCGAGGCGAACGGATGTCTAGCTTGTCTAATTAGAAGCTATTAGTCCGCAAAGATAAACACCGGCGTTTCAATTCGCCGTTTCAAATCCTGCACAAAGCTGGCCGCATCATAGCCATCCACCACGCGATGGTCGCAGGAGATAGAGAGATTCATCATCTTGCGGATGACAACTTCGCCATCAACAACCATCGGGCGTTCAACAATCTTGTTCGGCCCGATAATCGCGACTTCCGGGCGATTGATCACCGGCGTTGTACTGATACCGCCCAACGGTCCGAGCGAGGTCAAGGTTAGCGTGCCGCCGGAAAGCTCATCGCTGCGCGCCTTGCCGGTGCGTGCCGCTTCGGCGAGGCGGGCAATCTCGCTCGCCATATCCCAGACGGTCATGCTTTCTGCGCCGCGCATAACGGGCACCATCAGGCCAGCATCGGTCTGCGTCGCAATGCCAAGATGCACCGCGCCCGAGCGGGTGACGACATTGGCTTCATCATCATAGCGTGCATTGAGCATCGGATAGTCGCGCAAAGTGCGGCACATCGCCTTGATCAGCAATGGCAGTGCGGTCAGTTTTGGACGGTCGCCGCGGCCCGCATTCATATCGGCGCGCATGGTTTCCATGGCGGTAACGTCAATTTCCTCGACATAGGTGAAATGCGGGATATTGCGCTTGGATTCCGCCATATTCTGCGCAATCCGCTTGCGCATACCGATGACTTTCAGCGCCTCATCTGGCGCACGACCGCCATGGGCTGCGCCGCCGCCATAGCTGAGAAATGCATCGAGATCGGAATGGCGGATACGGCCATCAGCCTGGGGTTTAACCCGGGCGAGATTGATTCCCAGTTCACGCGCTCGCTGGCGCACAGCGGGTGAAGCAAGCACCTTCGCGTCTTCCTGCGAATGCGCAACAACCACCGGAGCGGGTGGTGGCGCTGGTGCGGGTGTCGGTGCAGCTACCGGAGCAGGCGCTGGTGTTGGTTCAGGGGCAGTTTCTGGCGCTGGTGGCGGCGTATCTGCGGCAGGCTCGGCTGTTTCAGGAGCATCTGAAGGCACATCGCCTTCGACCTCAATCTCCACCAGCATGCCGCCAATAGCGATCACATCACCGACCTCGCCAGCGGTCGCAACAACCTTGCCGGTGACAGGTGATTCAATCTCCACCGTCGCCTTGTCGGTCATCATATCGGCAATCTGGTCGTCCTCGGACACGGTATCGCCAATGCTCACATGCCAGGCGACAATCTCAGCCTCGGCAATGCCTTCGCCAATATCCGGCAGGTTATAGATGAATTTTGCCATGGGGATCAGTCCTTTAGCAGTGTCTCAATCGCTTCGCCGATACGGATCGGGCCAGGGAAATAGGCCCATTCGAGCGAATGCGGATAAGGCGTGTCAAAGCCGGTGACGCGCTCAATCGGCGCTTCCAAGTGATAGAAGCAGCGCTCCTGCACCAGTGCCGAGAGTTCTGCGCCAAAACCGCTGGTGCGTGTTGCCTCATGCACAATCAGGCAGCGACCTGTCTTTTTCACCGACTCTTCAATCGTCTCGATATCGAGCGGCAGCAATGTGCGCAGATCTATAATCTCGGCATCGACGCCATGATGCTCCACCACCGCCTTGGCGACATGCACCATGGTGCCATAAGCAAGGACCGTGAACGCCTCCCCTTCACGCACAATCTTCGCCTTACCAAGATCAATGCGGTAATAGTCTTCAGGCACGACCGAGTCCGGATGCTTGGACCATGGCTGCACCGGCTGATCATAAAAGCCGTCAAACGGGCCATTATAGATACGCTTCGGCTCGAAAAAGATCACCGGATCATTGTCTTCAATCGACGCGATCAGTAGCCCTTTGGCGTCATAAGGTGTTGAAGGAATGACGGTTTTCAGGCCCGCGACATGGGTGAAAAGGCTTTCCGGCGACTGGCTGTGCGTCTGGCCACCAAAAATGCCGCCACCAAAGGGCGAACGCACCGTCATCGGCGAGATAAACTCAGCTGCCGAACGGTAACGCAACCGCGCTGCCTCGGAAATCAGCTGGTCAATGCCGGGATAGATATAATCGGCAAACTGAATCTCCGGCACCGGGCGCAGGCCATAGGCCCCCATCCCCACCGCAGCGCCGATAATGCCGCATTCGCTGATCGGAGTATCGAATACACGGGTCTTGCCGTGCTTTTCCTGTAGGCCAGCAGTGCAGCGGAATACGCCGCCAAAATAGCCGATATCCTCGCCCATCAGGATCACATTCGGGTCACGCTCGAGCATGATATCCAGAGCGCTGTTGATCGCCTCGATCATATTCATGCGCTTGGCCGTGTCCGCGGCTGTGTCTTGCGCGGTGTCGGTGTCGGCCGTTTGGGTCATATCCTGCGATGCGTCCATATCCCCTACTCCGGCCATTTCTTGGCCCGTTCGCGCGCGGCCTGTTCGCTCTGTTCTTTGAGATGCCAGGGCAGTTCCTCGAACACATCCTGGAACATAGTTTCAAATGGCTGATGCAGACCATGGCCGAGAATGCCGTTCTTCTCGGCTTCCTTGGTCGCGGCCTTCACGTCATTGGCGAGCCGCTCATCCATCGCGGCATGACGATCTTCGTCCCATTCGCCCAATTGAATCAGATGCTGTTTCAAACGGTTGATCGGGTCACCTAGCGGCCATTCCTTGCTCTCATCGGCGCTGCGATAGGCGGAGGGATCATCGGACGTGCTGTGCCCCTCAGCGCGATAGGTGAAATACTCAATCAGCGTCGGCCCCTGGTTAGTGCGCGCGCGTTCGGCGGCCCATTGTGTCGCCGCATAGACCGCCAGCGCGTCATTGCCATCGACGCGAAGACCCGCCATGCCATAGCCAGTGGCGCGCGCGGCAAAGGTTGTCCGCTCAGCCCCGGCAAAGCCGGAAAAGCTGGAAATCGCCCATTGGTTATTGATCACATTGAGGATCACCGGCGCATTATAGACGGCTGCAAAAGTCGCCGCGCTGTGAAAATCGCCCTCAGCAGTAGAGCCCTCGCCACACCATGTCGCCGCGATGCGGGTGTCACCTTTGATCGCGCTCGCCATCGCCCAACCCACGGCCTGCGGATATTGTGTCGCCAGATTGCCCGAAATTGTGAAAAAGCTGTGCTCGCGCGAGCAATACATGATCGGCAACTGCCGACCTTTCAGCTTGTCGCCCTTATTGGAGTAGATCTGGTTGACCATCTCCACCAGCGGATAACCGCGTGCGATCAATACCCCTTGCTGGCGGTAACTGGGGAAGACCATATCATCCGAGGCGAGCGCAAAAGCCGCGCATACAGAGGTCGCCTCTTCGCCGCGGCATTTCATATAGAAGCTGGTCTTACCTTGGCGCTGCGCACGGAAGAGGCGCTCGTCAAAAGCACGGACCAGCGCCATATTTTCCAGCATTTTGATAAGGACGTCAGGCTTTAGCTTGGGGTCCCAAGGGCCAACCGCTTTGCCATCATCATCCAAGACACGCACCAGATCATAGACCATTTCGCGCATGTCATAGGGTGTCGCGCCAATATCCGGGCGTGGCTGTTTACCAGCGGGCGGGATGTCGACATTGCTGTAATCCACGTCATCGCCGGGGCGGAATTGCGGCTCGGGTACATGCAATGACAAGGGTGGCAAATTGGGCTTAGCCCCTGCCATGGGTTTGTCGTCTTGGTCAGCCATGTCCTCTCCCCGTGAAAAGACTGCCTGGCATCTTCTGCGCCCAGTACAGCTGCATAGGAATATCGCTGCGCATTAATTACGCATTGGCGTCATAATATTATAAATGCGAATTTAGGGCAATAGTTCTGCCCCAATAACCTCTAAACCGCAACAGGTGCAGCGATATGGGATTGCGGCGCGTAATCATGCACCACAAAATCCTCAATCCGGTAACTGAATATGTCCGAAGGCTTGCGGACAATTTCCAGTGTTGGATCGCCTGAAGGTGTCCGTGAAAGCTGTTCCGTCACCAGCGATTCGTGATTTTCGTAGAGATGCACATCGCCGCCATTCCAGATCAATTCCCCGGGCGCGAGATCGGTTTGCTGCGCCAGCATATAGGTCAGCAGAGCAGCAGAGAAGATATTGAACGGCACGCCCAACGCGACGTCGCATGAGCGCTGATAGAGCAGGCAGGTCAGACGTCCATCAGCGACAAAAAACTGATAGGTTTTGTGGCAAGGCGGAAGCGCCATCTGATCGAGCTCGGCAACGTTCCAGCCTTCAAAGATATGACGGCGTGAACCAGGATTATCGCGCAGGCTGCTGACCAATTCGGCGATCTGGTTGATGCCCTTTGCGCGGCGACGATATAGCCCCTCACCGGCTTCGGGCGCGGCATCATAAACCGGCCAGTCCACCCATTGCTTGCCATAGACCGGGCCCAAATCGCCCCATTCAGCAGCGAATGCATCATCTTCGATGATCTTCGCCTCAAAATCGTCGCGACTGATATCCTCGCCAGTCGCCTCGCGATACTTGGCGAGCGGCCAGTCGGTCCAGATATGCACCTTCTGCGCAACCAGAGGCCGGATATTGGTATCACCAGACAGAAACCATAGCATCTCGCGCGCCGCAGTTTTCCAGTACACCCGCTTGGTGGTCAGCAGAGGAATCGCGCCATCCGCCAAGGAGAAGCGCATAGTCGCGCCGAAGACAGCGCGTGTTCCCGTTCCAGTACGGTCACCGCGCCGAACGCCATCGCGCCAGATGGTGCGCATCAGATCAAGATACTGGTCTTCATAATGCATGTGGCAATAGCGGCTTTCTTTGCATCGGGACTCGAAAATGGGCTTCGCCAGTGTCTAGGATAAAACCGGAAATCGCACCAGAGATACAGGCTCTTTATCCAACGACGTTCTGGTCTGCATTGCCCTCTTGCATCCGCCAAATCCCTTGCCTATATCGCTCGCCTGCCTTCTGTCGCCTTACGCGACAAAGAACCGTCGGGGAGTAGCTCAGCCTGGTAGAGCACTGTCTTCGGGAGGCAGGGGCCGGAGGTTCGAATCCTCTCTCCCCGACCATTACTCTGCAGACAATCTGGTCCAGACTTGAGACCGACAGCCTACACGCCCTAGCAGACAACCTTTGATCTTGAGCCGGTCGGCATCCAGTATTTCAGCACTACCGGATACTTCACGTCCCTTATCGGCAACAAAGGCCCTGCCCCGCCAAATGCCTTTGCGATCTTCCGCGAAATTGCGCAATATCGTCATGCCGATCAGCGGATCATCTGTACCCTTTTTCGCGTCCTTAATCGCCTTTTCGCTGGCCCAAACCACGCGGCCGCAGCGAAAATCGCCGCAGGTGTAGATTTCGATATGGACACTGCCTGACGGGTTACGCCAAGTGCCAAAGGTTTCTTGAGCGACCACCAAATCGGTGCTGAATATCCCTAGCAAGGCGACAAATGACAGTGATAACCGGAAAAGCCTGGGCATATGCTGTCTCATTAGCTGCTCAGTAGTTCACCTCATTTGTGGCGAGGCTCGGATTAACAGGCAAGCGCCTATTTGTCGTTACGGGCAAATATCAATGTCGCCGTCACCGGCACAGCCGGGCTGATCGAAGGCAATTCAGCAAGCTCGCGCAGCTTTTCCAGGCCGTCGCCGAGCGCAAATTGGGTTGCATCGATGATCACCGGCTTTGTAGTCTCTACCAATACGCGGTTTTCCGAAATCCGGGTCACCGCAAGATCGCTGTCAAAATCCGCCTCGATGCCATGCAGTGAAAGCGATAGCTCGGTGCTCGCAATCTGCTGCTCACCAATATCGAGCGTCTTCATGGTTTCCGGGTCAATTTGCGCAGTTATCGTCGCGCTGGGAAACTGATCAACCTGAAACAGAAACTCGCGCATCCGTTCATCGCGTATGTCAACGGCGGTATCGACACTGCTGAGGTCAATGCTGATTTCGGCCTTGCCTGTGCCATCAACCACGCCGCTTTCGGTCTTGAAGCTATGCGCCTCGCCGACATTGCCCGCCTTGATAGACACGAACGCGATCTGAGAGCTTTCCGGAACCAGCGTCCAATCGCCCGTTAAGGGCTGTGGTTCGCTCTGCGGAGCGCTACAGGCTGCCAGTATGGCACATATGCATATGGCAATTCCGCGTTTCAGCATCACACTACCCTCCATCACAACCTGATCCATGGGTCATAACATATATGCTGGACAATGCCATGCGCGGAATGTTGTTCCGCCAAGCGTCCAAAACCATGAGACAAAAGAAATGGGGCGGCGCCATCTCTGGCACCGCCCCATCTTTTCGCTCCCCTAGGAGAAAGAGCGAAGGGGTAATGACGTGAAGGATCAGTTCAGGGTGAAGGTTGCACCTGCGCCCCAGGTCGCTTCGTTGCGGGCCGGGTTGTAACCGAAGCCAGCATTGATGCGGACGTCCTGATCTTCATTGGTGTAACCGATACCCGAGGCGACCGAAATCTGACCCAGGAAGCCACCAACACCGGCACCGATGGACAATTTGCCCGGACGGTCATCATAGCGAATTTGCGAGCTCGCCATGACCGACGCGATACCGGCCTGTGCTTCCTGACGGTAGTCAGCCAGGTTGAACTCAAGATCGTTCAAACGACCATCAACCTGTGTCGCCAATTCCATGACCCGTGCATCGGTATAGTCATTGGCTTCACGCACCGCATCACGCAGCTGACCGACATTGACCGCATCATTATCGGCAACGCCATTGGCGACATTGCGGATGATGACCGGGCCATCAAGTCCAGCGCTCTGACCCAGAGTGATCTGGTTGATCGGAGCACCGTTCATATCAGTGTCATAGCGCACCGCGGTGTTGTTCAGATCATTGATCGCATTGGTATTGTTCTGGATCTTCACATGATTGGCGGCAATGTCCATCATGTTCTGCGTGACCTTCTCATTGGTGGCGAATAGCTGTGAGCCATTCACTGCCTCGGTTGAGTCTGCAGAGATCAGACCATCGGTAACGCCTGCAACCGTCCGGGTTTCTCCGGCATTATTGTTGAGAATAATACGGTCACCATCAGTATCCGCACCCACGGTTATTTCACGAGTGGTTGGATCCTGCTGCACCAGACCGGCAGTACCATTGATCAGATTGTCAATATCGGTGCGGTTGTTGGTTACCCGACCATCGATATTCTCAATCGCCGTGGTGTTGCCCGCGATATTGGTCTCGTTATTCGTGACCCGACCATCAAGATTTTCAATCGCGGTCGTGTTGCCCGCAATATTGGTCTCGTTGGTCGTGACGCGGTTGTCGAGGTTCTCAATCGCGGTGGTGTTACCGGCGATATTGGTCTCATTGGTCGTCACCCGATTATCGAGGTTTTCGATGGCCGTTGTGTTGCCCTCAACCAACTCATTGGTTGCGAACAGCTGCGAGCCATTGACCGCCTCATTCGATGTATCGCTGACCTCGCCATCGGCAACGCCCGAAAGCGTGCGATCGGCACCATCGGAATTGGCCAGAGATACTTCCGTACCCTGGGTTTCCGCACCTACCGTGATCAGGCCATCACCCGGAGCGCCACCTTCCTGCTGAACCAGGCCAGCGGTGCCGTTGGTGATGTTCTCAATCGCCGTGGTGTTGTTGGTGATATTGGTGGTGTTGCCATCAACCTGTGTAGAGACCTCCTGGAAGGCATCCGCCACATTGTTCGCAGTGCCGCCATTGGGCGTTACGAACACCGGATCGACGCCGGCAAAGACATCACCGGAACCGAAGAAGTTGTTGACGTTGTCACCAACGCCGAACAGCTGCGAACCGTTAATGGCATCGGTCGATGTCGCATCAATCGCACCGTCAGCAACACTGGTCAGAACACGATCTTCATCATTGGCATTGGCGAAGTCCACTTCCGTGCCACCGGTTTCCGCACCAACCGTAATCGGGTTGGTATTGGTCGGATCAATATCACCGTCCTGCTGCACCAGACCGACATTACCGTTGATGATATTGTTGATCTCTGTGCTGTTATCGTCAACCGAGGTTGTGATGTTCTCGATCGCCGTGGTGACATCACCAGCGGTGGTGCCATCAGGTGTGTTGAACACGATATTGGTGGTATTGTTGGTACCATCCGGGTTGATGACATCCTGACCGATCACATCATTGATCGCATCCGCTTGGTTACGCAACTGAGCGACGTTGACCGCCTCATCATCTGCGGCACCAGCAGCGACACCCTGGATACGACGACCACCAACCGAGGCAACGCCCGTGGTCGGAGCAGCTTCCGCGGTGCCATATGAGGCATCGGTGGAAGCGGCAGTGACCGTGCCAGCGCCAAGCGCGATATCACCGTCAGCGGTTGCATCTGCACCATAGCCAATGGCTACGGAGCCCGCACCCTGTGCAGACGATGTCGCGCCGAGGGCCGTCGATTCCAGACCATTTGCCTGAGCAGAGAAGCCCAGTGCTGTTGCATCGTCTCCCGCAGCCACAGAGTCATTACCAACCGCGGTCGCGCCATCGGCATCTGCGACAGCACCGAAGCCACCCGCTACAGCATTTTCACCGACATTCGACGGATCAGCATCCATAGCTGCGTTTTCGGAGCGGAACGGACCATCAGTACCGTTGGTGATATTGGTGATGTCGCCTTCGATGTTGTTCACGACATCCTGAACATTGTCGAACGTGCCACCATCGTAATCGAGGCTTGCAACCAATTCGCCCGTATTGGGGTCATAGGTCGATGCGCCGCCAAAGGCCGTCGCGGTGTCGCCACCGGTTTGGTCTGCCTTGTCGTCCGCTGCGGTAATCGCATCGGCGACATTGTCGGAGTCGACATTACCCACGGTGAAGGTTGGTGCGGTTGCAACTCCGGTTGCAACGTCAAAGGCAGCACCGCCGCCAAAGGTTGCCGCACCCGCATCAGCCGCAGCCTGCGCCTGATCGATGTTCACCGCATCGGTTCCAGCAGTACCAGCAGCCACACCGCTAAGCGTCCGCTCACCGTCCGTGCCGGTAAAGTCAACGACCGTGCCGCCAGTAGCCGCACCAACCGTAATCGGGTTGGCGTTGCCCGCACCCGGAACACCCGCTTGCTGTACCAGGCCAACATCACCATTGGTGATATTGGTGATGTCACCTTCGATGTTGTTCACCACCTCCTGAACATTGTTGTAGGTGGTGCCATCATAATCGAGGCTTGCCGTCACCGTACCTGTGGTTTCGTCATAGGTCGAAGCCGTGCTGAACGAAGATGCTGTACTGTTGCCCTGTTCGGTAACAATCACATCCTGCGCTTCGAGCGCACCCTGAACGGTTGTCTGTGGAGCAGTACCGATTGTCGCCAGCGTATTGCCGGTTGGATCGCCATTGGCATCCAGCAGGTCATTGCTGCCGAGCAGAGCATCAATCTCGTCAGCCTGGTTACGCAGCTGAGCGACATTGACTGCCTCATCATCGGCAGAGCCATCAGCAACGCCCTGAATACGGCGGTCACCTACACTGACCACACCGTTGCCGGGGTTCGTCGCAGCAGTGCCATAGGCCGCACCAGCGGAGGCGGCGGTAACCGTACCTGCGCCGATGGCCACATCACCAACACCCAGTGCACGCGCGCCGGAGCCCAACGCAACAGCATTGGCGACGTTCGCCTGAGCATCATAACCAAAGGCTGCCGCATTGGCTGCATTCGCCTGACTGTCATTACCAACAGCGGTCGCCTGAGCGGCATTAGCCTGCGCACCAAAGCCACCTGCAACCGCATCAATGCCGGCATTGGATGGATCAGGATCGCCTGCGGCATTCTCCGATACGAACGGACCTACCTGACCCGTTGCAATCTGTTCAACCGCCTGATTGGTGGCGAACAGTTGCGAGCCGTTGACGGCATCAGTTGACGTTGCCGTGATCTGACCGGCAGCGACGTTGGTGATTTGACGCTCAGCGCCAACCGCACCAACGGAGACAACACTGGTCGGGGCATCCCCGGCAAAGTTGTAGGTCGTGCCTGCGATTGTTGCATTCGCGGTCGGGTTAGCCGCCGCGCTCACGCTGCCTGAACCCAGAGCAACATCACCAACATTGTTGGCAATCGCGCCCGTACCCACTGCTGTGGTGGTGGCATTATTGGCGCGCGCCAAGCCACCAATAGCAACACCTCCGGCCGCAACAGTCGTAGGCGTCGCCGGATCACCGACACGTGCCCCACTACCAATAGCGACACCGCCTTGAGCGTTGTTCACTTCAGCGTCGGCACCAACAGCCACACCGCCCGCGCTCAGTACACCGTTAACATCCGCACCGTCACCCAAGGCCGTCGAGAAATCAGCCAGAGCGTTGGCATCGTCACCAAAGGCAGATGCGCCCGTGCCGGATGCTATGGTTTCAGAGCCAACTGCAGTCGCGGCTTCGCCCGAAGCATTGGCAATACGACCAATGGCAACAGCGTCGATTCCTGTCGCCTCAGCGCCATCGCCACCGGCAGAAGCACCGGCCGCACTTGCCACCGGAGCGGTGGTGCCCGCAAAGTTGTTGGTGACAAACTGGCCGGTGTTACCTGCAACAGCCTGAACGGCTTCTTCGACCGAACCATAGCCAGTGCCATCAACCGTCACGACATCGCCGCCCACCAGCTGACCAGTGGTATCATCAAAGATGTCGTTGGTCGGCGAGATGATGTTGTCGATATTCTCCGTCTGCTGCTGCAGCTGGCTGACATTGACCGCATCGGTCGCATCCGAACCAGCGGCTACATTGGTCAGACGACGCTCATTACCTGCAGAGCCGAAGCTGACCACCGATGCCGGGGCCGCATCGCCCGTGACATAGCCGGTGCCCATCGGTGCCGCAGCGCCGGTGTCACTGTCTGCACCAATGGCAACGCTGCCCGCATATTGCGCGCTGGCGCGTGACCCGAAGGCCATCGAGTCTTCAGCGTCTGCACCCGCGCCGTCACCAATCGCCACACCGCGAAGTGCGTTATCGGCTACAGCAGCATTGTTACCGATAGCGATACCGCTGTCCGAACCAGTACCAACCGAGCTGCCGTTACCTACTACGGTCGACCCATTGGACAAGGCCTGGTTACCGCGGCCCACAGCGACTGTGCTGGAGCCAATAGCCGAAGCGTTATCACCAATAACAACACCACCACCGCCGACGCCGTCGCCAACGGCGCTTGCTCTAAAGCCGATAGCAATACCGCTCGGGCCACTGGTAACACTCGATTCGCCACCAATAGCGATTGAAGTCTGCTCCTGTGCGAGAGCCTGATCACCGATAGCAACCGACTGATTTCCCAGCGCACGGGCATTGTTACCGCCCGCAGAGGCATCTAACCCGGTTGCGGTTGGTACAACGCTATTGGGGAAGTCCTCCGTGATGAACTGGCTGCCAGCGCCATTGGCGATGGCCTGCGCGTTGTTGTTCACCTCTGTCGCGACCGAGAAGAGTTGCGAACCGTTGATCGCATCGGTCGAAGTCGCGGTCACCGCACCGGCAGCAACATTGGTGATCACACGCTCATTGCCTACAGAGCCAACAGAGACCGCGCCAGCAGGCGTGGTTCCGGCAAAGCCGCCAAAGGTCGTGCTGCCATCGGTGTTGGTGATGGTAACATCGGTGGTTCCGGTCACGTCAGCCGCAACCGTCGAGCCCTGACCCAGAGCAACGCTGTTCTGCGTCACGCCCGCAGCAATGCTTGCGCCATTGCCAAGCACAGTCGAGTTAGCCACAGCGTTGTCTACGGCCTGGAAGCCCACGACGACCGACCCGTTGCCGCCAGCAACTGCGGTCGCACCGATTGCCGTTGAGTCCACACCCAGCGCGTCTGCTGCAAAGCCGAATGCTGTCGCATCATCGCCCGTTGCAGTGGAGTCGTTACCAACTGCCGTCGCTCCAGCACCATTTGCCACAGCGCCAAAGCCACCCGCTACAGAGTTTGGCCCGATATTGGACGGGGCAGGATCACCACCTGCATTCTCCGATACGAAAGGACCAACTTGACCCGTTGCAAGCTGTTCGACCGCCTGATTGGTGGCGAACAGTTGCGAGCCGTTGACGGCATCGGTTGAAGTTGCCGTGATCTGACCAGCAGCCACGTTAGTGATCTGACGCTCAGCGCCTGCATCACCAACCGAAACCACGCTTGCCGGTGCCGTACCGCCAGCTGCAGAGCTGCCAGCAAAGTCATAGGTCGTACCCGCGATCGTGACATTCGGCGTATCAACCGCCGCTGCGGTTACGCTGCCTGAACCCAGAGCAACATCGCCAACGGCAGTGGCGTTCGCCGCGTTGCCGATTGCGATGGCGTTGACCGCGCCGCCCTGTGCGCTCGTGCCGATGGCAACCGCATCATTGGCCCCCATTGCCGTAGTGGCGCGGGTACCCATCGCGATGGAGTTGTCTCCGAAGCTGTCGGCGAGGTAACCAATCGCCGTAGAGCTTAGGTCGTTCGCTCGCGAAGCGAAACCTATTGCAGTAGCAGTCTCAGCAAGGGCTGCGGTTTCAGAGCCTAACGCGACAGCAGATGATCCGAAAGAGTTGGCCCGTCTACCCAGCGACACGGCTCCATCACCATTCGCACGGCTGCTAAGTCCGATTGATATCGCATGTGCGTCGAGAGATGATGCTGACTGACCTATAGCTATTCCTTGGCCAGTAGTGACTTCAGAGCCCGCACCAATCGCAACTGAAAAATTGCCATCAGCAACCGAACTTGTACCAATAGCAATCGCATCATCGCCATTAGCCTGCGCATCCGGATCACCTGGCAGCGTCGAGTTCGCCTTGAAGTAAGGCAGCTGCGTTGTGCCATTGGTGATATTGGCAATATCCTGCGTATTGTTGTTCACCTCGGTCGCGACCGAGAACAGTTGCGAACCGTTGATCGCATCGGTCGAAGTCGCGGTCACTGCACCGGCAGCAACATTGGTGATCACCCGCTCACCACCAGCAGTGCCAACCGATACCGCGCCAGCAGGCGTAGTTCCGGCAAAACCGCCAAAGGTTGTGCTGCTGCCCACGGCACCGATGGTGACATCGGTGGTTCCAACGACATCAGCGGCAACAGTCGAACCCTGACCCAGAGCAACACTGCTCTGCGTAACACCGGCAGTAATGCTTGCGCCATTACCCAGTACAGTGGAGTTGGCCACGCCATTGTCGAGCGCGCTGTTACCGATTACGGTCGAAGCCGCACCATCGGCAACCGCGCCAAAGCCACCAGCAGAGGCATCTGCACCCGCTGCCGTTGGATCAGCCGCACCGGCAGTATTGTCCGATACAAACGGACCAGCCTCACCGGTTGCCAGGTCATCAACCACATCGGCAACAGCCCAAAGCTGCGAACCGTTGATCGCATCGGTTGAAGTCTCGGTGATCTGACCGGCAGCCACGTTAGTGATCTGACGCTCATTACCAACAGAACCGACCGAGACAACGCTGCTCGGCGTATTACCCGCAAAGGTTCCCGCAGTCGTGTTGTCGCCAAAAGTCGTACCTCCAACCGTCGCAGTGTCCACCTGGACAGCGGCAGCGGTCACGCTGTTGGAACCCAGAGCTACATCGTTGGCATTAAGCGTAGTCGCGTCGGTACCTATTGCGACGGAGTCTACTCCGCCTGCAATGGCACCCAAAGCGTTACCGTCTGTGCCATCAACACCCATGGCGATTGAACGATCAGCGGTCGCTTGTGCACGATTACCGGTAGCAATGGCGCCTGCCCCGTTAGCAACTGCACGAGAACCTGAAGCGATCGCGGCAATACCTTCAGCCAAAGCGCGATCACCAAGAGCAACGGTTCCAGTGCTGCGTGATTCCGCTCCCGCGCCGATTACGGTAGATCCAGCAGTGCTGGTCACAGCAGGATCGAGATTCGCATCGCCAGCTGCAAGCGCGGTTGCGCCGGCACCCAGCACGACCGAACCGTCAGAATCGGTTCCAACTGACGCATTGGTACCAATAGCAACACCATTGCTTGCGACATCTCCAACCGAGCTGTCCGCACCCAAGGCAATGGAACCGGTCTCACCGGCATCGGCATTTGTACCAATAGCAAGCGCGTTACCCGTTCCTGCAATATTGCCGTCTGCCAATGCACCATCACCAATGGCGATGTTGCTGGTGCCATCACTGGCGGTCGCTCCGACACCCAAGGCCAAGGCGGATTCGGCGCTGGCAACAGCACCATCACCACCTGCCGAAGCGTTGGTTCCGCTCGCATTAGGAGCTGTCGAACCAGCAAAGTCTTCTGTGACAAACTGGCTGCCTGCGCCATTATTGACGATATTGGCAATATCCTGCGCATTGTTGTTCACCTCGGTCGCGACCGAGAACAGTTGCGAACCGTTGATCGCATCGGTCGAGGTCGCGGTGACCGCGCCCGCCGCAACATTGGTGATCACACGCTCATTACCAGCAGAGCCAACCGACACCGCACCAACAGGCGCGGTTCCGGCAAAGCCGCCAAAGGTGGTGCTGCCATCGGTATTGGTGATGGTAACATCAGCGGTTCCGTTAACATCAGCGGCAACCGTCGAGCCCTGACCCAGCGCAACGCTGCGCTGCGTCACGCCCGCAGCAATGCTTGCATTGCTACCCAGGACGGTCGAGTTGGCCACAGAATTATCCGTGGCTTCAAAGCCAACGACTGCCGAAACATTGCCGCCCGCAAGAGCGGTTGCGCCGACTGCCGTGGAGTCAGCACCAAGCGCGTCAGCCGAAAAGCCAACCGCCGTTGCGTCATCCGTCGCGGCAACAGAGGCAGTACCAAGGGCAGTTGCCGCAGCAGCGTTAGCCTGGGCCCCAAAGCCCAGCGCGGTTGCGCGGTCGACATTTGCCTGACTATCATTACCGATAGCCGTTGCCTGCGCTGCATTGGCCTGTGCGCCAAAGCCGCCAGCAACCGCGTCAGTGCCAGTATTCGAAGGCGCAGGATCACCTGCCGCATTCTCGGATACGAACGGACCAGTCTCACCGGTTGCGATGTTATCAACCACATCGGCAACAGCCCAAAGCTGCGAACCGTTGATTGCATCGGTCGAAGTCTCGGTGATCTGACCGGCAGCGACATTGGTGATCTGGCGCTCATTACCAGCGGAACCAACCGAAACAACGCTCGTCGGTGCGGAGCCTGCGAAGGTACCCGCAGTCGTGTTTGTACCGAATGTCGTGCCGCCGACCGTCGCATCGGTCACGGCCACTGCCGCGCCCGTGGTGCTGCGCGCGCCAAGCGCGACCGATCCAGCCACAGAAGCCGAAGCCTCACGACCGATAGCGATCGCCTCTGCCTGGCTTGCGCTGCTGGTCACACCGATAGCAATGGAATCCGCGCCCGAACCAGTTGCGCCATTGGGATCAGACACGGCTGTCGAGCCACCAATAGCGATTGCGCCGCGGCCGGAAGCCTCCGAGAAAGCACCGACACTAACACCCATTTCCTGGGTGGCTTCAGAGGCACCGCCGATCGCGACGCCGCCAAAGGCATTGGTCACGCTGCTGTCAAAGCCCAAAGCGACCGAGCCAGAGCTTGCCGCATCAGTACCTGAATCCGCGCCGAGAGCGACACTATTGGCACCAGCAGCAACCGCATCCTGACCACCGGCAGACGCTCGTCCACCTGATGCGACGGGTGCATTGGCAGGTGCGAAACCTTGTGTGATAAACTGGCTGCCCGCGCCATTTGCGACCTGTTCGGTCAGCGCGAAGAGCTGCGAACCGTTGATCGCGTCGGTGCTGGTATCGGTGACGCGACCCGGCGCAACATTGGTGATCTGACGCTCGATATTGTTGGCAGCGTCACCAACTGAAACAACGCTGGCCGCTGAGCCGGCATAATCTGTTGCGGTAAGGGTAACGCCACCAACCGTCGTATCTCCGACTAGGTTAATCCCGCCGTCCACACTATTCGCACCCAGCGCTACACTGTCATCGATGGTGCTGGCAATCGCGCCTTCACCCAGAGCGACGTTACGTGCGGTGAGAGCAACCGGGGTCGCACCACCATCGGTGCCCGCAATCGCATTATCACCAAGCGCTACGCCGCCGCCGGACGCCTGCGCACCGGCACCGATAGCCTGCGAGCCGAGCGAGATGGCACCCGTGCCGATAGCAATCGCGTCAGCGCCACTGGCCTCTGCACCGAAGCCACCCGCGAATGCGCCATTGGCGGTCGCCTGTGCGCCCGAACCGATAGCGGTTGCGTTTGTGCCGGTAGCATCGGTCAACGTACCGATAGCGGTCGCACCAGTCTGATCGGCGAGACTTTCACGACCAACCGCAACTGCGCGCGATTGTGATGCAGTCGACAATTGACCAACGGCAACCGTTCCGATCTGATTGGCTTGCGCGTTGGTACCAACGGCCACACTGCTTGTACCGTCAGCAAGCGTCTGGTTACCCAGCGCAACCGAAGTACCGCCCAGAGCACGGGCATTTGTACCACCCGCAAAGCTGTTAGCGCCTTCTCCATTTGCCTGACTACCAATCGCAACAGCACCAACAGCACCTGAGGATGAGCCGTTGCCGATTGCAACGCCTGAACCAGCCCCGGCAAGGGTTTCGGCATTCAGGCCGATTGCGACACTGGCATTCGCGTCGGTTGCGGTATTCGCACCGGTACCCATAGCGATGGAGTTAACCGCCCCGCTGTTTGCGCCCGTACCGATAGCAGTAGAGCTTGCATCCTGAGCAAGTGCACTGTCACCAATGGCGATCGCATTGGCCCCAAGCGCGCCGGAATTGTCAGCATCGTTCGAGCCTGCGCCGGTGGTGGTGCCGTTGACATTGACATAATCAATCTCAGCCCCGTCGGCGACAGCCTGCACAGCCTCCTCAACCGAACCATAGCCAGTGCCATCAACCGTGACGACATCTCCGCCAGCAAGCTGGCCAGTGGTATCATCAAAGATATTGTTCGTCGGCGAAATGATCGCGTCGATATTCTCGGTCTGTTGTTGCAACTGGCTGACATTGACCGCATCGGTCGCCGCCGCACCGGCAGCGACATTCTGAATGCGGCGTTCTGCACCCGTTGAGCCAACGGAAACGACACCGCCACCCAGATCAGCTACGCCGGTGACATAAGACGTACCGGCAGCTGCGGTGGTGACACTATTCGCACCCAGAGCCACATCGCCTGCGGTTACAGCTGCGGTAGCCCCAAAGCCGAGCGCGGTGGTGTTGCCGACGACATTGGCCGTAGCACCCTCACCGATCGCTGTGTTTCCAGCGGACTGTGCATTGCCTGCGCCGTCAGTACCGGCAATCGCGCCATCACCAAAGGCCGCACCGCCACCTGAAGCTTGTGCACCTGCGCCAATGGCTTGCGAGCCGAGCGAAATCGCACCCGTGCCGATAGCAATCGCGTCGACACCGCTAGCCTGCGCCCCGGACCCGCCCGCAAATGCGCCTGCGGCAGTGGCCTGTGCGCCGAAACCGAGAGCGGTTGCATTACCTCCTTGCGAAAGAGCATCTCTACCCAAAGCGACATTATTATCGCCTGTATTTGCAGTTGAAGTAAAACCAATTGCAATATTGTAGCTACCAACTGCATTCGGATCGATAGGATCAAACGGGGTTGTAAATCGCTGCACACCAGAAATTGAGGCTTCACCTATACCGATGCTTGAGTTATCAACTAGCGTCGGGCCGATCCCGATCGTGCCCTGACCGTTAGGTCCAGCTTGGGCGCCGGCAATGGCGATACTTGCAACGCCCTCGGCAGTGGAATTAAAACCGACGGCCAGCGCAAGGGTATTTCGCGCCTCAGCATTTGTGCCGAAAGCGGACGTACCAAATCCGTTAGCAGTAGAACCGGCACCGACGGCGGTGGTTAAGTCCCCATTCGTGCTCGCAGAGTCACCGGAATAATCACCACCAATGGCAACACTGTGCGCACCGTTAGTTGTGGCACCGCTGCCGATCGCAACTCCTGCGACTCGCAGCGCGCTGCTGGCATTACCGATTGCAACCGAACGATCACCCAATGCACGCGCAGCATTACCGCCCGCAGATGAGTCGTTGCCGGTTGCAGTTGGCCGGGCGCTATTATCGAAATCCTCGGTAACAAACTGGGATTCACCACCCGCATTGGCGGCGACATTTTGCACCGCTTCCTCAATGGTGTTGAAATTCTCGGCAGTGCCATCGCCATCAACATCGACGGTCAGGACAGGGCCGGTCGTTGGCGCGCCATTGGCGGTTTCATCGAAAAGACTGTTGGTTGGCGACACGAAGCCGTCAATCGCCTCGGCAACGCCGCTTAGCTGTGAAACATTGACTGCTTCCGTCGGAGCAGAACCGGCAAGAACGCCCTGAATGCGGCGATCACCAACGGAGACAATGCCGCGCGTGCCATTGGCATCTTGCGTGAAATAGGCTGCGCCCGTGGACGCGCTCGTGGATGATCCCCAACCCAGTGCGACATCACCCTCTGTAGCATTGGCCCGTGAAGCGAGGCCAATTGCGGTCGCATTGTCCCGCCGCGTTTCTGCATCGTCGCCGATCGCGGTTGTGCTGTTGATCTCGCCACCAATATTGTTCACCTCGCGGCCGATGGCGACATTATTGTTGCCCGAAGTTCCGCTCAGCGCGCCAAAACCAATGGCGACATTTTGTTCCCCGGTGACCGCAGCAGCATTTGTTCCCGCGAGCGATCTCACACCAAGAGCAATGTTGCGATTGCCTGTAACAAAATCGCCAGCATCCGTGCCAAGCGACACATTGTCGACTCCCTGAACGCCCGTTCCGGCCCCCAAACCGCCTGCAAAGTTCTGGTCACCAGAGACATTGTTGCCCGCGTTGGTGCCAATAGCGGCATTTCCCGTGCCATCCACATTCTGACCACTGCGCCCACCAATGGCGGTATTGAAAGAACTACCTGCAACACCATTTGCACCGGCAAGCAGACCGATGGAAACCGATTCCTGACCCAGTGTCTCACTGGCCACGCCCAAGGCAACCGTGTTGGCACCGGCCGCGCTGGCGTCGCGACCAATCGCGATATCACCGTTATTGGCCGCACTTGTGCTGTCACCAATTGCAATCGATTCAACACCGAGCGCGCCGGAATTGGCGGCGGTGTTAGAGCCTGCGCCGGTGGCGGTGCCATTGACGTTCACATAGTCAATCGCGCCGCCGCCACCGCTGGAAATCGTGGATACTTGCTCTGCCAGCTCAAACAGCTGCGAACCATTGATCGCATCGGTGCTGGTCGCAGTCACACGACCGGGCGCGACATTGGTGATCTGGCGCTCAGCACCGGCAGAACCAACGGAAACGACACTTGAAGCCGAGCCGGCATACTGGGTAGCATCCAGCGTAAGGCCGCCAATGGTGGTGCTCCCAACCAAATTGGGGGCGGCGGTAATGCTGCCTGCACCCAGAGCGACATCGCCTGCCGTGACATTGGCAATTGCACCATCACCCAGCGCGGTGGTGTTGTTTACCACATTGGCTGTCGCACCTTCACCAATAGCGGTGTTGCCGGTTGACTGCGCGTTACCCGCACCGTCGGTTCCCGCAATTGCGCCGTCACCAAAGGCTGAACCACCCGATGCCTGCGCACCGGCACCCAAAGCCACGGAGCCAAGCGAGACGGCGTTGCGGCCAATAGCGATGGCATCTACACCGCTGGCTATGCTGTCAGAACCTACAGCAATGGCATCATCAGCCGTCGCCTGACTTTGCCCGCCAACAGCTATAGCACGCTGGCCACTGGCCCGCGATTCAAAACCCGCCGCTACGGCCTCCAACTGACTGGCTTGGGCATCGCGACCGAGCGCAAGCGAAGACTGACCAGTTGCCTGCGAGATGGAACCCACAGCCACCCCGAAAAACTCAGCGTCCGAGTCATCACCGATGGCGATCGCATTGGTGTTATTCGCCGCGGCACTTGTGCCGATGGCGATACCGTTAAGGTTCGTGGCCTGACTATTCGTTCCCAGCGCAACCGAATTCTGGCTGCTGGAATAGCTATCGACACCAATAGCGATTGCGTTGAGGCCTAAAGCCTCTGCACCTATCGAGGTGGTGCCCCCGGCAAAAGCGCTATCATCACCATCGCCACCAATGGCAATCGCCCCTTGGGCTAAAGCGTTGGCGCGCGAACCCAATGATGTCGCATAAAGCCCCGTCGCGTTGGAACGGAAGCCCAGCGCAGTGGCCTCAGTTCCTTGAGCGGTCGCGCCACTCCCGACGCCAGTCGCAAGGTCACCATCGACATCGGTTGAGGCACCAACGCCCACAGAGAAGTTGCCAACCATGTCAGCATTGGAACCAACCGCCACCGATGAATCACCAGTAAGGTTGAGATTGTCACCTACTGCAAATGAGAAGTTGCCGGTTAACGTGTTTTCGGTACCAATGATGGTCGAAGACGCGCCAACAAGGGTAGAGTTCGACCCAATAACTACCGAATCGACAGAAGAGGTGCCGGCCCCGTTTCCGATTGTTGACCCGGCTCCCATAAGAACAGCGCGGCTCGCGCTGGCATTGACCCTTGTGTCCCGACCGATGGCGATTGCACTTGCTGACCCGGCCACAACCGTGGCGCGGGCGCCGATAGCAATCGCATTGGCTTCAAGCGCATTGGCATCAAAGCCTACAGCCACCGCGCGATTACCATCAGTGCGCGCCTCGTTTCCGCAGGCCAGCGCATCAAGCCCGTTCGCCCGACCACCAAAATCAGGGCCACCGGTGGTGCTACCGCCCGTCCCACGGTCCTGAAGCACACAGCGATCGCCGGCGATTGCGGTATCGGTGGGCACCACCATCATCGTACCGGCAAACATCGCCGCCAGCGCCATTGACGTCGCACTGGCACCAGACATCAGGCCGCCAAAGAAGCGCATCGTCGGCGCATAGCTGCCCGCACCCCAGTTGGTCTTTACAACGCGGCCGCCGCGATCCTGATTATACGGAATGTGGCTTTCTGCAGCTGCATTAGCTTCGATGTTGTTTCGCATGGTGGTCCCCTGTGCATGTAATTTGGTTACCTGGCCTTGCAAAAACGCCGCATATTGGAGGGGCTGTATTTGCAGACCATAGAGTTCTTGTTCATCGTGCCAAATAGAAGGGTGAACAAAGAGGAACAAACCGAACAAGATTGGGTTCGGACCAAAACAATTATTGTAAAACCGTTTTGGATGTTAGAATTATAAAGAGGGCGAGTTTAAAAAAATCAGCTCTGTAAACGACTGAAAAACTGTGAAAGGTGGCCGTGACATTGCATGGTATTGATGCAGCGCACCTCTGCTCAAGGCAGCACGCCTGTGTCATTACGGTACACGCTGAAAGGCGATTTTACAGATGAGGAATTGCCAATTGGCAACACTAATAGCTGATAGTGTTGCTCTATCGCCTTGGTTAGCTGTGAATCAGCCGCGCCAGATCGATAGATCACAGGGTGGCGTCCGTGCAGCACCTAAAAGATAGTCCGCATTGGCTTTTGGCCCGCCATATCTGGCGCAATCTACCGGAGCATCCGCATAGTTTACCAATATCCGCAGATCTCCGTGCCGCCGCAGCCTGACGCCTTCGGGCAATAGGACGCATTCTGTACCGGCATGTTGCAGCACGTCCTGCACCACCAGCTGCATAAAATCCGGTCCCGGCCAGCAAGCAACATAGTGCACATTGCCCGAAGCATACCATGCTCCGCCGCCATCCTGGAAATGTGCCAAAGGCGTCAGATCGCTGACAATCTGTTCGCGCCAATGATGGGCATTATAGCACCCCGTCTCATGCCGCACCGCAATCACCATATCCGCTGGCAAGGATTCCACCTGTTCAACCCGGATCGGGATAATGTCTTTCAGCGGACCCGGCGGCAGATGCTCCACAACAGTCAACGCCTCTGTTTTGCTGCCACAGCGCGGGAATAGGCAGAGCATGCCGTCAAAGGCGGCAAGGCGTTGCCGCAACGCCTCGGGAATGTGAGGCAGGCTGGGCACAAACACCGCCTTGTAACCTGTCAAGGCGGCATCGGGTCCGATAATGTCGATTGATTGCCCTAGCTGTCGCAGCGCGGAATAGAGCGCAAATGCCTGAGCGCTATAGGAGAAGCCTCTGCCCTGTGGCTGGGTTTCAATCATCCACTGCGCAGCATAATCAAACAGGATCGCGACTTCGGCTTGTTGCGGATGTGTCGGGCCGATCCGTTCCAGGTCATCAGCAATGCCTTCCAGCTCTTCCCAGACCGGTGCGGGCGTATCATCGGGCAAGCGCAATCCGGCATGCATTTGCTCTTGGGCAAATGGGGCTTGTCGCCAGCGAAACCAGCTTAACAGAGAAGCCCCTTGAGCAAAGGCTTCCCAGCTCCATAACCGCACCATTCCCTTGTCCGGCATAGCATTATGTGGTGCCCAGTTTACCGGGCCGGGCTGTTGCTCCATCACGCCCCATTTGGGTGCACATCCGCGATAAAGATCGTGATGGAAAGCGGCGAAGTCAGGGTGTCCCCGGCGGCGATAGCGCGCCTTATCCTCAGCACTATAGAGCGCTTCCTGATCGAGAAAGCCAAGCGGATAGCTATCCCATGTCGCCATATCCAGATCGCGGCCAAGGGCATGATGATCAAAGTCGGCGAAATGCCCCATAAAGTTATGGCTTATCGGGATATCAGGGGCATGTTCGCGCAAAATCGCGCATTGCTCGGCATTGAAGCTGCGGACTTGATCTGAGGAGAAGCGCCGAAAATCCATGACATGGGAGGGATTGGGTTCGGTCACTGTAGAATTGGGCAGATCAATCTCGGCAAAACTGCGATACTCCATGCTCCAAAAGACATTGCCCCATGCGGCATTGAGCGCTGCGACCGAGCCATAGCGCTGCGCCAGCCACCCCCTGAACGCTTGCGCCGCCATTGGCGAGTAGCTCAAAACCGTATCATGACAGCCATATTCATTATCGGTCTGCCACATTACAAGCGCTGGGTGCTGCGCATATCGCTCGGCCAAAGCATGGGTGATGCGGCGAGAGTGCACACGGTAATTCTCTGAAGAGAAACAATAATGCCGGCGCGAGCCAAAACGCCGTGGTTGACCATGGCGATCATGCGCCAAAATATCAGGCACGCTGTCAATCAGCCATTTGGGCGGCGTTGCAGTGGGGGGTCCGAGAATGATGCCAAGATCATGGTCACCTGCAATATCCATGACCCGATCAAGCCAACCCCAATCAAAACGACCCGGATCAGGCTCGAGCCTGCTCCAGGCAAACTCGCCGATCCGCACTTGGGAAATACCCAGCGCCTTCATTCGGGCAAAGTCGGTAGGCCACATCTCCTCCGGCCAATGCTCGGGATAATAGCAAACGCCCAGCGCCATAGAGACCGGATTTTGGGTGTTTGCCATAAGAAACCTCTGATGCGGCGTGATTATTGCTTGTCAGCCTTAGCCGGATCGGCTTTGCATGCAAGCCATGTCCGACACCGCTAAAATCATCAGCAGCCCCGGTGCGGCCGGCCCGGTCTTTCGCCGCCATCACCAGAAGGCCGATGGCCGCAGCCTCTATCTTTACGGTCACAAACCTCACAACCTCCCGCCTTTCCCGGAGAGTTCAGGCAAGATTGCGCCCGGCGGTGAATTGCGCTGGCATCCCTTGCGCGGGGAATATGCGGTGTATGCTGGCCACCGGCAAAACCGCACGCATCTGCCCAATCCAGCAGATAACCCCCTCGCCCCGATGCGCAAAGGCGGCGGCGAGACCGAGATACCCTTTACCGATTTTGAGCTGGCTGTATTCGACAATCGCTTCCCCAGCCTGCACCGGGATGCGGCTGATCCGCCGACCGCTGACGAGACACATCAGAGATTGGCGGCGAAGGGCAAATGCGAAGTTATCGTATACAGCGCCGACAGCGAAACCCGCCTCTCCAATCTGACAATGGAGCAACGCATCCTGCTGGTCGAAGCATGGATTGATCGCTATACCGCGATGCGTGAAATGGGCCTTGCCTATATCCTTCCCTTCGAAAATCGCGGCACAGAGATTGGCGCAACACTGCATCACCCGCATGGCCAAATCTACGGGTTCCCGATTGTACCCAAGCCACAAGAACAGGCCGCCAAAGTGTTTGCCAATGGCTTCGACCTGGTCAGCGCCATGGATAGCTGGGGAGAAGCCCAGCAAGTCGCCGCCAATGGGACCATGATTGCCATGGTCCCGCCCTTTGCCCGCTTCCCTTATGAGTGTTGGATAATCCCGAAAACCGCATTGCCCGGCCCATGGACATTTTCTGCGCAACAAGTCTCTGATTTTGCTGATTTGTTAGGCCGGATGCAGGCCGCCTATGACGCTCTATTTACCCGACCCATGCCGTATATGATGAGTCTGCATGCCGCGCCCACAGAGCATGACGCACCCTATCACTTCACCGCGCAATTCTATCCGATGTTACGCGATGCAAAGCGAGTCAAATATCTCGCATCGGTCGAGCAGGCGACGGGCATCTTCACTGTCGATATCGCCCCGGAAGAAGCAGCAGAACATCTACGCGCGGTCTTTGCATGACCGTTGAGCGAAAAGATATTCCACGGCAATTCGCAGAAAGCTTTGGCCGGTCACCCGACGTAACCACTTTTGCCCCCGGCCGCGTCAATCTGCTCGGGGAGCATATTGATCTGCATGGCGGCCACGTTCTGCCCATGGCCCTTCCCTTTGGAATTTGCCTTGCAGCTGCGTCCATTAGAGGCGGAGAAGATCGCATAAAGTCTGCTCAGTTTGAAGATATTGCCAGGCATAGCTGCGGCGCACCCAAGGCCAGTCACTGGAGCGACTATGTAGCAGGCGCACTCGAAGCGGCACGCGCGCAAGGCTGGCTGAAGGGGGCTGCTGCAATATACTGTGATAGCGCTATTCCAGTAGGAGCAGGCTTGTCGTCATCGGCTGCGACTATCATTGCCACACTCAAGGCATTCGCACCCAAAGGCTTGCCAGTAACCGAGCTGGCCAAATTGGCACAAACAGTTGAAAATCAGTATATTGGTGTACCTTGCGGGATTATGGATCAGATGGCAATAGCCGCGCCCGCCCCAGGCGAGATTCTGCTGCTCAACTGCCGGTCGCTGGACTTTACGCCATTACCTTTACCACAGGGCTGGGAGGTAGCGGTGGTACATTCCGGACAGCATCGCGAATTGGCAGATGGGCGTTATCATCAGCGTGTGGAAGAAACCGAAGCGGCCCGCCAAGCGCTGAAAATTCAATATCTTACCGACCTTGCGGGACGCGATCCGCTACCAAAGCTAGACAGCGCGACATTGACGCGCCGCGTCCGCCATATTGCCAGCGAACAAAGCCGTGTTTTGCTGGCGGTGGACGCAATAGAAACGGCGTCTACAGAGAGTTTCGGCGCTTTGATGCAACAAGGACATATGTCCATGGCGCGGGATTTTGAGGCCTCGACGCCCGAGATCGATCAGCTTGTCGCGGACGCAGTAACCGTGGGCGCCTATGGCGCAAGGATTACCGGTGCAGGATTTGGCGGTTGTATAGTGGCCCTATTAGCCAAAGGGAAAAAACACGAATGGTGGCAACAGCTTGGCAAGCACCACCCAAGCGCGTCATTGCTTTACTGATCAAGTTGCGGCAACCCTTGGCATCGTCATTTTAAGTAGAGGAAAGACAGCGGCACATGCTGATTCAGTTTCTTATCGGATCACTGCTCATCTGCCTGACCGTTATCGTTGAGGTGTTTTTTATTGGCATGGCAACGCAATTTGTCACCAGAAATGCCGCCTGGCTCAAAGACGGGCACCGCATTTGGCGGTTTATGGTGGAACTGGTGGCGGTGGTGTTCTGGTTGCTGATTTCACTGGTGATCGGCATGTGGCTATGGGCCCTCACCTTTCTGTTTCTCGATATCTTCCAAACACTTGAGAAATCGCTTTATTTCTCCATTGTATCCTTCACGACGCTGGGCTTTGGCGACATCATCATTGGCCAGAAATGGCGACTCTTGTCTGGCTTCTCTGCAGCCAATGGCCTGATTATGTTCAGCCTGACCACGGCGTTTCTGATTGAGTTTATCTCGCGCCTGCATCTGGATTATCAGCGAGGATATGATGCGGATGACGATTAACGCACCGGCGCCTTGTCCCTAATCAGCCGCATTGGCCGCCGCAGCCTTTTCCGCTTCCCGCTTCACCCTGCGCGCCCGGCGCGCCGCGACCAATCCATCCGCCTCTGCCGGAGCATAGTGCAACCGCCCTTTCCCGCGCGCCCAGACCTCAATCACCATACCATCGGGCGCAACATGCAGTTCTTTAAGATCGGCGCCTTCTAAACTGCCGTTGAACACAAAGCCTTCCAACGGTTCTGCTGCCAGCCATTCATCGGCCTTGACCAGCCCCTCCTGATAATGATCGCTGAAATCATAGCGGATCTGGGCAATCAGTTCCTCGTCAATCTCTGCGGCGCTGATTGCTCCGGCAAGCAGATTGAACGCGGTGCTGTCGGTCTGGCTGATGACTTCCAGATCACTGATACCGATGGTTTTGGCCGCCACGTCCAGCTTCGGCTTGGCCACCACCCAAATCTCGCCTTCCACCTCATTGATCAGCGGCACCGGGGACTTTATCGAAACGTCCAACCCAATCGCCAGCCTGCCGCCTTCTGTGCCGAAAATCTCGATAGAATTGAACCGCGCCTCGGTGGTGGTGCCATCCTCCAGCGTCACTTGGCGATACTCCCCCATGCCGACAATATCGGTCAGCGGTTTTTCAAACACATCATAGGGAATATAGACCGGCACCTGCACATTGATGCCCCTTGCCGGTGGCTGCTCCATCAGATCAGGAAGCGGTGTTTTTTCCGGCTTTTCCGGCTCGGGACCAAAGATGGTCTCGGTCTGCGCCTGCACCGCCAGATCAACAATCAGCTGGCCATCGCGAAACACATAGTCCGCCATGCCAATCTCCTGCGGCGTAAACCGCACCCAGATTTCCGGGTCAGACTTGGCCCGCTCCACGGTAAAGCCCGCATGCCAGATGCTCTCCACCTTTTGCCGCGCATTGAGGCTTTGGATAAGCTGCGGCAAGCGCTGTTCTATCTTCTTGGCGACCTTGCGGATTTCCGGCTCTATCCGCGATCCAAAGGTGATGCGCTGGCCCAGCGCATCGATGCCAATTTCATCGGTCCAGCGATATTCAATATCGACCGTGGCCGTGGTCCGCCAATCGCGCGACAATTGCGGCTGTACCCGCATCAGCACCTGCATCGCTCCGGTAACCGTCTCACGCTTGATTATATCGCCAATATCCAGCACCTCGACACGCAGATTGACCGGAATAGCGATGGTCATGGTCTTGCCGGAGCCGGAAAGCGTGATGCGCCCGCGATCAACAAAGCCTTTGAGGCGACAGGATATATCCGGCAGCAACTTTGACTTGGTCTTGAGGCAAATCTGTTTCGGCTGGTTGATGGTGGTCAGCCGCTGCGGCACCTCGGCGTTGAGTATCTCTGCCAGATAGCTAAGGCTGCCACTCACCGGAATACGCACGGTCGAGGTGCGGTCAGTATTGAGCATTTCCGGCGAAATTCGCGATGGCCGGGGCGCCGCACCGACAATGGTTGCACCGACAACCCCATAGATGATCGCGCCCAGCACTATAGCGGCGGTGCAGACCAGCCCTGCCTTTTTCAGTCTGTTGCCCAATGCCTGTTCCCGTAAGCTGCAGCAGATAATTGATCCTATCCTATCACATGGCTGGCCCTGAGAAAGCAAAACCGACTGCAAGGCCTTTGCACGCCAAATGAAAAAGCCAGAATCAGGCGCTTGAAAACGCCTGATTCTGGCCGCAACTGACTGGCCTTATCAGCCAGTATCCCAAGATTGAGGGTCAGTCCTTTTTCACATCCGAGGCGAAACGCGCGGCGTTTTCCTTGAGGAATTCGCTCTCATCGGCCTGGCCCCAAAAAGCTGGCTGCGCTTTGGGGATAGTCAGTGCTTTCTGCACCTTGGGTCGGGCGTCAATGCGGCCAAACCAGGCTTTGAGATTGTCGAGACCGTCAATCTCTACCTTGGCCCAGACATAGGCGCGCGCCCAGGGATAGGTCGCCATATCTGCAATGGTGTATTGATCAGCGGCCAGCCATTCGCGTCCTGCCAGGCGCGTATCCAGCACCTCAAGCAGGCGCCGTGTCTCATCGACATAGCGTTTGATCGAGAACGGCTCCTCATGGCCATTGGGCGCAGCAATCCGCTGAAAATACATCGCCTGCCCCATCATCGGGCCAATGCCGCCCATCTGGAACATCAGCCATTGCAGGGCTTCCGATTTGGCATTGGCTTCTTCGGGCAGGAATTTGCCATATTTCTCGGCCAGATACCAAAGGATGGCACCGCTTTCAAAAACCGCAAAATCACCATTTGAGCGATCAACTATCGTCGGGATGCGGCCATTGGGGTTGAGCTGCATATAATCCGGGGCCTTCTGCTCCTTCTTGGCGAAGTCGATAAAGGTCAGATCATAGGGAATGCCCGCTTCTTCGAGGAAGATAACCGGCTTATAGCCGTTCATTGTCGCGGCAGTATAGAGATGGATATCGGCTTCAGACATGGGCAGGTTCCTTTGCAAAAACATCAGCCAGATGTGCGTCAAAGCGCTTGAAATCATTCTCGATTTCCGGGTTTTTCATGACATCGAAAGCGGCAAAACTTGGCAACGGCTTCATCCCGAAAAACTTGGCGTTGAGATGTACTGGACGCAGCAGGTCATCGAGTGACATGCCTTCAAAAAACGGTTCTGAAGGATCATTAAACGCCTCTGCAGGGGCATTCAGCGTTGCCGAGATCATATAACTCGTACCGGTCAATGTACCGCCCATGCCATAATTGGCCTTGGGTGCCTCGGTGGTGCGGCCATCGCCGGCGCACAAGCGGCCATCCATGCCAGCGGAATAGACATCATCCATATATTTTTTGAACGACCAGGAAACGCCCATCCAATTGACCGGAAACTGCATCAGGACAATATCAGCCCATTGATGATTGGCGACCTCCTGCTCGGCATTATAATCTTCTGCGACATGGGTCATGCGAACCTCATGCCCTTGATCAGCAAAGAATGTCTCGGCCCTATCGATAAACGCGGCATTGAGCTCGCCCTTGGAAAATGGATAAGGCTGATGGCCATTGATGATAAAGATTTTGCTCATGGAATATGCACTTTCTGAATTGGCGATTGCTTGACGGATTCGTCTTTCGCGCCTATTTGCGCCCTAGAGATAGAATTACAACCAGTATACTTTTTGTAACCTTGGAAACATCATGGGCAGCGGACGGATAATCGAAGATAGCCATGGCCGACGACAGGCGGAAAATGCCTGTCTGGAGCCCTGCGCCATTGAGCGTGGCATGCGCATTATCGGCGGCAAATGGACCGGATCGATATTATGGCACCTGAAAGATGAACCTGTCCGTTTTAACGATCTGGCGCGCATGATTGGCGGTGCCAGCAAGAAGATGATCACCGAACGGCTTCGCCAATTAGAACAGCGCGGACTGGTGCAGCGCGAAGTCGTCGCAACATCGCCGGTATCGGTGCAATATTCGATTACGTCTTTGGGACGCACCGCGTTGGGCTTTCTGGAAGAGCTACGCATCTGGAGCGAGAGCCTGCCGGACTCAGCCCAACAGGTTTGAATTTCTCACGAGGCAAATGGCACATAGGCCATCACTCTGCTGGAGCTGTCTCTACGTCACGCAATGAACGGAACCATCTTTTAAAGCCATTTACCGCCTGATCCTGAACCACCACCAGAGCAGGAACAAGTACCTGCAGGATCAGTGTTCCAAACAGCACACCAAAGCCCAAGCTTGCCGACATCGGGATCAGGAATTGTGCCTGGATGCTTGTTTCAAAAGTGATCGGAGCAACGCCCAAAAAGGTCGTTAGTGCTGTCAAAAAGATCGGCCGAAAACGCGATTTGGCTGCTGCGACCACTGCTTCCGCCGGTTTCATCCCGCGCTCCAGATTCTCGTTGGTGAAATCAATCATCACCAGAGAACCGTTGATGATCACACCGGACAGCGCGATCAGACCGAACATACTGAGAATACCGAGCGAGAGACCCAGTACCAGATGCCCGATCAGCGCGCCGATCATACCGAAGGGAATGGCAGCCATGATGATCAGCGGCTGGACATAGGAACGGAACGGTATCGCCAGCAACGCGTAGACAACGATCATCGCGATACCGAAAGCGCCCAATAACGCATCGAAGGATGATTGCTGTTCTTCCTGCTCGCCGCCAAAGGCATAGGTCAGCCCCGGATAATCATTCTGCAGGCGCGGCACGATCTCGCGCTCCAGCTGGCGCGCCACTTCTTGCCCTGTGATGACATCGACATCGACATCGGCTGTAACCGTGGTAATCCGGCGGCCATCCTCGCGGCGGATCACCGATGGTGCTTGCGAGAAGGAAACATCTGCCAATGAGCCGAGAGCTACATCGCCACCCGGAACGCGCACACGGAAGCGCTGGACATCGGCTATGGAATCACGTTCGTCTTCAGGCAGTCTTACATAGACCCGTACATCTTCACGCCCACGCTGTACCCGCACCGCCTCGCTGCCAAAAAAGGCTGCGCGGACCTGACTGGCAACATCCTGCAGCGTCACGCCCAAGGTACGCGCAGAAGGCTTCAGGCGCAGTTCAATCTCCTGCATGCCCTCATCCTGATCGCTTTCAATATTGAAAACGCCAGAGAAACGACCCAGTTCGCTCATCAGTTCGTTCGTAGCGCGTTCCAGATCCTCCGTATCCGGGTGGGTGAGTTGTACATTGACCGGTTCGCCGATCGAGAACAGTGCAGATGTGATCGTAAAGGACTGCGCCTCAGGAACTGGCCCCAGTTCCTCGCGCCAGGCTTCCTCAAAGCTGGCGGCTGAAATCTCGCGAAGATCGCCCGGCAAAAGGCTATATTCCACGCGCGCAATATTGGATGCGATCTGCTGCTCAACACCGGTAGGCCCGCCCTGGTTCGCCACCAGACCGACCGTGGTATACAGGCCGCGCACTATCGATTCTCCATCCTCCAGACCAGCTTCTTCATCGAGACGTTTCAATGCACGAGCGCCTGCAGCCTCTATTCTTTGCACCACACGCTCGGTCTGTTCGGTCGTAGCGCCCGCAGGCAGCTCGAGCGTTGCCGTGACCCGGTCAGCTTCGAGATCAGGGAAGAACTGAAATTTGATTATGCCCGCAGGGATAAGCGCCACAGCGACAATAAGCAGCGCCATGGCTCCGGCGAGGACGACATAAGGCATGGTCACAGAAAAGCGCAGTGCCTTGTCAAGCGGGCCATTGACGAACCGCTGAAACTGGGTGTCGACCTTCTCCTGTACCGAAAGCAAAAAGCCCCGCACCGGATTGCCCGGAGGCGCGCCGGGTGGCGGCAAATGGCTGAGATGGTGCGGCAATACCAGAAGCGCTTCGATCAGCGACAGGCTGAGCACGGCCATAATAACAACGGGAATGTCGGAGAGAATCTTGCCGATGACACCTTCTACTGCAAAGAGCGGCGAGAAGGCCGCAATCGTCGTCGCGACAGCAAAGATAACCGGCATGGTGACACGTTGTGCCCCGGCGATGGCTGCGCCCATCCCGGTTCGTCCGCGCTCGCGTTCGGCGTAGATATTCTCGCCCACCACAACTGCGTCATCGACAACCAGCCCCAATGCCAGGATGAACCCAAAGAGCGAGAACATGTTGATGCTCGATCCGACAAATTCGAGAACGAAGATCGCACCGACAAAAGTCGCGGCAATGCCCACCGCCGTCCAGAGCGCAAGGCGGCTGTCGAGGAAAAGCGTAAGCGCAACGAGCACAAGGATCAGACCAAGCGTCGCATTGTCGAGCAACAGGCCAAGCCGGTCATTGAGCAGCTCGGAATTGTCCTCCCAGATGGCATAGGAAATGCCATCGGGCAGTGACGGAGCAAATTCTTCCTCAAGATGAAACCGCACCGCTTCGGCAACGTCGAGCACACGCTCATCGCTTGTGCGATAAACATCGACAAAGGCGACAGGCTGGCCATTATAGCGCGTGATGAGGTCATTATCCTCAAAGCCATCCTCAATCGTCGCGACATCGCCTAGCCGTATCTTGGTTCCCTCGCGCGTGGCGAGCAGGACAATATCTTCGAAGTTCTGCTGATTGTAATTCTGCCCGACGGTGCGCACCCGTACCTCTTTGTCGGTCGTCTCGATCGCACCTGCTGGCGTATCGAGGCTGCTAGCCCCGACCGTGCGGGAAATATCGGTTAGCGAGAGGCCCAGCGAGCGCAGCGTATTTTGCGGCACATCAATCAGGATTTCATAGTCACGCACCGCGCTGGTCTGGACATAGCTGACCTCATCCAGCGCCGCTATGGAGTCCTCCAGACCATAGGCTATCTCTTTCAGCGTGCGCTCAGAGGTTTCGCCGTAAATGGCGATGCGCATTACGCTCTGACGTGTCGTCAGTTCGCTGACTTCCGGTTCTTCTGCCTCTGCCGGGAAGGTCTGGATCTGGTCGATCTCGCTTTTAACATCATCCAGTGCGCGCGGAAGATTGGCGCCAAGCTCCAGCTCCACCAGCACTGAGCCAACGCCTTCATTGGCAGTTGAGGTTACCGACTTAACATTTTCAATCGCCTCTACCGCTTCCTCGGCCTTCTGGATGATCGATTCCTCGACCTCCTGCGGCGTAGCTCCGGGATACACCACGCGCACCTGAATGGTGTCGAGGCTGGCCTCTGCGGTGACCTCCTGCACGATTGTGCCATAGGCGATGATGCCAGTAACAAACAGGAACATCATCAGCAGATTGGCAGCCACACCATTGCGCGCCATAAAGGCGACAGCACCGCCACGATCGCGCGCGCGTTCGGTGACTATCTCGCCATGGCGGTCGACGACGCCGGATGCGGACTCCGCATCATTGCCTTCATGTGGCGGAGTGTTGTCGTCAGCAGCGCTCACTCGTCACCTTTTTCGGTTTTTGTTGCCGACTGACTGGTTGTTTTCTTAGGCTTTGGCTTCTTACCGCTATTCTCAACGCGGACAGCCATGCCGTCTACTGGTGCACGTAAATTGCTGGTGATGAGCGATCCGCCTTTCAGCAATTCCGCAGCCTCGACATAGGCGATATTGTCACTGCGTTGAATTACCTTCACCGGCACGATTTTGAGCTTGCCATCACGCGCCAGCCAGATCTGATTGCCAGTCCGCAAATGGCTTACCGGAATGGCAGCATAGTTTTCCAGCGCGATCCCCTGAATCTCGGCATCAACAAAACTGCCCAAGAGCAATGGCGGTGCCGCCGCAGAGGGATTGCCCTCGCCTGCGGAATCTGTCTGCTCTGCATCAAGCGCGCCGCCGCTGACCGGATTGGGTACACGCAGGAAGATATCAATCGTGCGGGTATTGGCATCGAGCAGCGTATTCGCCCGATCGACATAGGCCTGCCAGCGATAGCGCGCACCGCCATAAGCAAAGGTGATCGCCGCTGGTATTCCGGCACCCCCACCTTGCCACAGACCGGGAACCAGAGCCGCTTCCTCTTCAGTCAGCGACACCCTTACCTCATAGGCATCGGTTGCCACCAGTGATCCAAGCTGCTGCCCGGGCGCGACCAATGTGCCGACTGCAGCGGTTTCTGTCCGTACAATACCTGAGAATGGCGCTCGCACGGCTGTGCGGCTTAGTGCAAGGCGCGCATCAGCAAGCTGTGCCCCGGCACGCTGGCGCGCGGCACGCGCAGAACGTAGCTGCGGTTCGCGTGTTGCGAGACGGTTGGGTGTGCCTGACGCAGTGGCCTGAGGTGTGGAATTATTGGCCATGGTGCGCGGCGGCAGAATCTGGCTGTCACTGGCATTGCCTTGCGGCACCTGTTGCAACTGCTGGTTGCGCCGGGCGAAGTTTTCCAGCTCGGACTTGGCAATCGCAACTTCTTCACGCGCCTGCAGCACCGCAACATCCTGCGCGGCAACATCGGCGCGCGCGCTCTCGACAGCATTCTCATAGTCGGCACTGTTGATGCGGAAGAGCAAAGTGCCCTTGTTCACCCGCCGTCCTTCACGGAAAGCTGGATTGACATAGACCAGCTTGCCCTGAATTTCGGCAGCGATAAAAACCTCTTCGCGGGCTTGCACCGTGCCCGATCCAAGCACCTGCAAGGGTCCGGACTCAATCACCAGTTCCTCGGTCTGTACCAGCGGCGCACGCGTCTCTTCGGGCTTTTCTTTAGGTTGCGGACGGAGCAGGACCATCAGCGCGGCAATGGCGGCGGCTACAACCAATATGATCAGCACAAGACGCAATTGTTTGTTCATTGGGCCTTATCCCCTGACCGTTTAGGCTTTGCTTCATGGTCTCCGATGACATCCCTATCGGCAACATCATCGCGCACCGGATCTTTCTCAATCTCGACCAGAGGAACTGGCTCTACTTCATTATCCATCACCCAGTCTCCACCCAGCGCCCGATGCACATCCAATCGCGCAATGGCGACGTCGCGCGCTGCGGTCGAGAGGCTGGTATCGACCTGATACAGTCCGCGCAACGCATCAAGATAGCTGACATAATTGCCGATGCCGGCGCTGAAACGGCGCTGTTGTACCGCGAGTGATGCCTCTGCCTCGGCACGCTGCGAGACGATCAGTGCGTAACGCTCGCGGTTCTTCTCATAGGTTTCCAGCGCCGCCACGACTTCGCGAAAGGCGTTAAGAACGCTCTGCGCATAATTTGCCGTCGCCTCGGCATAGCTGGCTTCCGCCGCTGCAATATTGGCCTTGATACGCCCGCCCTGAAAAATTGGTGCAGTCAGATTAGCGCCCAGTGAAAGCACCCAATTGTCAATCACGTCAAAAGCACCGGAAATGTTACCACCTTGCGTACCAACCGATCCACTCAGGCTGAGCCGGGGAAAGCGCTCTGCCTTGCGCGCGCCGACACGCAGGCGCGCAGCCTCCATGCGGAACCATGCCGATGCGACATCGGGCCGCTGTGACAGCAATTCCATCGGCATTCCCATAGGCACCGGCGCAAACACCAGCCTCGGCGTCAATGGCTGATCGAGCCGTTCATGCATCGCGGCAGGATAATCGCGCAGCAGCAGTGCAAGCCGTCCCTCATTCGACGTAAGCAGTGCCTGTCGCTGCGGTAGAGCCGACTGCACATTACGGAAATCCTGGCGTATCTGGTAAAGTTCTAAAGAGTCGACCAGTCCCTGATTAAAGCGGTCCTCGGTCTGCACCGTGCGCTCGGCCAGCACGTCAATGGTGCTTTCAGACAGGGCAATCTGTCGCCGCGCATCGACAATATCGAAATAGGCGGAGATTACTTCCGCAGCGGTTGAAAGCTGGATCGCGCGATAATCATAACGCGCCGCCAAGGTATCGCGCAGCGCTGCCGCCGCATCGTTGCGGATACGGCCGAACAGATCAATCTCATAGCCTGCGGCCAGACTCAGCGTGTAATTCTCGATGACCAGTCGGTCGAGAGCAGGAAAACCGGCAGCCCCGCCATCACCCGGACCAAAGCCATCAAAGCCGGTGCCAGCGAGCGGACTGTCGGAATAGCTGCTCGCTCCCGAGGCATCCAGTGTCGGGTAGAGCGCAGCGCGCGCCACACGCGCCTGCGCGCGCACCTGCTCCAGACGTGCTGCCGATGCCGCAATATCGAGATTGTCGCGCATCGCCTCTTCGACCAGCGCATCAAGCATCGGGTCCTCAAAAGCCGACCACCAGGCTTTCGGCTCATAGGCACGGTCGGTGGTTCCATTGCCATAGCTGTCAGGTATCTCGGTAACCGTATCCGGCAGCGCCTTATCAGGCGCCAGCGAGATGCAGGATGGCAACAACATGATGGACCCGAGAGTCAGCCCAAGGCGGGTTCTGTTAAGGAAGGACGCCATGAACGCTGTTTCGAACCCTTGCACCTGATTACCACAACTATGCTTCTACGAACTGCCTCCTAAACGGGACCGAAAGACCCGAAATACAGTAATACTGTACGGTTTTTAGCAATATCGTTCAGTAAGTTACGTCAATTTTACACCGCTATAGCAACTATAACGCATACTACAAATAGACTTCGCAGCGAACATGGGAAAGGGGGAACCTTTCGCACATCCGGCAAAGCCAAGTGTATAAACTGACAGCAGGTGTGATCGGCCTAGGCAAGCCGCAATCATGTATCACATTGTCGCGATACTCCCCGGCAATGCTTGCAGGAGCATCGCCGGGGACAAAATCGGATCAATAGCTACCGACCAGGTTGAGGAACCAACCGCGATAGCGATAGTCAAGGTCGGTCAGATCACCGGAGAAATCGGTGAAGTTATAGCCGACGCCAATGCGGAAATTGTCGCTAACCCGGCGGTCAAGACCAACCAGGAAGCCCTGGCGTGTGCCTTCATCAACATCGGTGTGCAGGATACGATATTCGGCCAATGCTTCCCACTGGAATGGCAGAGTATAGCGCACCTGCACCGCTCCCAATGTTGCAGCACTGTCAAACCACTCACCCTGTCCCCGCCGGATACGCGCCGAACCTTCACGATGCGCCGCTTTCAGCGCAAATTCCCAATTGGCATTGGGCTTGAAGATACCTTCGGTCGAGATCACGTGCGAACGCTGGTCGAAATTGGCATTCTCCTGTCCCAGCGATTGAAGATCGAAGAGATAGGTATAGCGACCCAGCCAGGCCCATTTTGTGGTGTCGTGCGGACGGAATGCAAAGCCGAGGTTGCCCTCGACAAATTTCGCATCAGCCGCGTCGAGCAATTCGTCATCGGTATTGGCGTAATTCAAGCGACCGGCGACGCGCAGATCCTCATTGACACGCCATTCCAGACGGCTGCTGCTCACCCATTGCGTGCGCTGCTCAGCACCATCGTCCTCGCGATATTCCAGACGGCTCGACAGGTCGAGGTCTTCATTGCGATAGCCCGTCTGCACACTAATGGCGGTCCGGTTAACCCGGCCAGACACGGCATCCAGTCCAGCATCCTGGAACGTCACGCCGATATTCCAGCCACGGCCAATGACAAAGTCCAGACCATAGGTATTGGCGATGCCTGAGCGATCGGTCTCGCGAACCCACTGATTCTCATTATAGAGAGTCAGCTGGTTGGTCGGCTGCCAACGATGACCTAGCACCAGACCCGGATTGTTTGTCTGTCCCTGGAACAGACGGTCAATGCGGTCGTTTGACACAGCATAGCTGCCGTAAACGCTATATTCCGGGCTTACCTGATAATTGGCCTGAACCATGGTGCTGTCACCACGATCACCCCAGGTATGCGCAGCCGATAGCGAAGTTTGCTGGCCAACGATCCAGTCAGCACCAATGGTATAGGCATCGTTCTCGGCATAGGCACCGCCATCATCATCAATGGTCTGCTGGATGGTACCATAGATATCGAGTGAATTGGTCAAGCGACGGCGATATTGCAAAGCACCAATAAGTCCATCGGCATTGGCGCCGCCAACACTCTCGCGCACGGACCGGATTTCGGCAATCACGGTATCGTTATTGGAGATGTCCCAATCCGCCAACGCCTGAATCTGACGCAAGCTGTCCGTACCCCGCTCCAATTCGCTGGCTCGGCCAAAGACCGACAGGCGATTGGTCAGGTCAGCCGAGAAATCGATACCGATTTCCCGCACATCGAGGCCGTTGCTGTCACGATAGGCGGTCGAATAGCCTGCATCGCGGTCACGATACCAGCCACTGACCACCGCATCGCGCTTGGTCAGGCCCAACTCGCGCAGATTGGCGCGCAGTTCGACGCTATAGGCATCGCCTTCCTGGCTCGCCAACGCCGCTGCATTGGTCTGGGTAAAGGTCAGACCGCCATTGTCCGAGAAGAAGGTCGGAGCCTGGCTATTCTCGGTGCGGGCATATTCGAACTTGGCATAGGTGCCCTGCCCTGCGCGCAGCACAACGTCTGCACCATAGAGGCGATAGTCCTCACCGCTGCGGTTTTCTTCGACATAGGTACCGCCGATCTGAACAACGTCACCAATGCCCTGCTTACCGCGCAGACCAAAGGTCAGGTTATCCGGGTCAAAGCCCTGCGGCACATATTCATAGTCGACAATCAGGCGCTGCTCAAAACCGATGAGCGGCTGATCGCGAATGATCGTCGGTAGTGACTGCTGGGCGACCTGCATCAATGGACGGGTCAGAACCAGACGGCCCTGCATATCATCCATTTCATAGTCGACGCCGCTGGTCAGCGTAACCACGGCCTCCGGGCGACCAGTTGTCGGATCGCGCAATTCAAGAATTACGCGCTCGGAACCGGGCAGCACATCGGTATGGCGCAGATAATAGATACTGCCGCCGGTACCGATCAACTCGACATGGCCGGGGGCTGTCTGGGTTTCCGAACCAAAGGCCCGCAACACCGTATTGGCTTCACCATATTTATTGGTGCCATCGCTACGATAGGCCAGAGCACCACCGTATAGCGCACGGTTATACTGAGCAAATTCCGTGCCTTCCAGGGCAGTATTGTAGTTGCCCCATAATGCGGAATTCTGTTTCCAGTCTGCACGCAGATAGAATTTACCCTGGGTATCAATGTCGCGATAGGTACGTGAATCATCACCATAGGTCGGATAGTAATCATCCGGATCAAGGCGACGGAAAATGTCCGTTGGGTCTTCATCGAAGAAGTTGTCGAACAGATTCTCCAAACGGCGCTCACGCGTATCGGCATGCGCGGTCAGGATGATATCGCTCTCGGTCTTGGCCTTGAGGTAGAACGCGACGCGACCATCGGCGAGAATGTCCTCGGTTACGACCTCGTCACCCAGCGCATCGGCAGAAATGCTGCCATTCACATTGGTGTCAGAGAGCGTGACGTCGGCAATACCAACAGCGAAGAAATAGTCGCCCGAGACATCAACCGTCAGCGGATAGTTGATCGGATCGCCCGCGCCGGTGGACAGCTCAAGGTCCAGATCATGGGTGCCAACAGGCAGCAGCATCTCGGCAGCGAAACGACGCTGGAGATCGATCGGAACTGGCGAGCCATCAATGGTCAGTTGCATCCCTTCAGGAATGTCCTGACCAATCACACGCACCCGCGAACCGCTGAGTACGATGTTGCGACGACGTAGCTGATTGGCACCGAAGATCGTCTCCTCGATCAATCGGTTCTCGGCGGCACGCCCGTTCAGCAACTGATTGCCATCAAGCGAAGTTCGCGCGCGGATTTGATTGAGGCCAGCCTGATGGTCTTGCGGCGTTAGCAGCGTGAGCGTGCCGGGAAGCGTTTCATCGAAACGGCCTTCCTTGTCGAAAACGCGCAAGATGTAGATCAGGTCTTCGCCCGGGCGAATGCGATCACCGCTGGTAATGGTGCCATCCCACTCGATGGAGACATTATTCGCGGCTTCCGGCGTCAGCACGGCGAGCGGCGCGATATAGTCGGTATCAGAAGCGCGATAGATGCTGACTTCCATACGCTCAAACATCTGCGCATAGTTGCTGGAGATGCTGAACTGAACCGGCTCGACAATGCGACCGCCAACAACCGGGGCAGTAGCCCCTGCCCCGACGCTGAGCACAGGCTCAACAAAGGCCGGGTCTTCCACGGTCCAGATGCGACCGCCACCGGGCAGATCGATCGAGAACTGACCTGCTGCACGGGCAACGCGCTGAGAGCTTTGCTTGCCACGCTGTGGCGGGGTCGCAATGTCTACGCGGCGGTTCGCCTGAAGTGCTGCGGGACTGTCTCCCATCTCACGTGGAACGCGCTCACCTTCGGTGCGGATGCGCACCAGCACATTACCATCTTCGCTGCAAATGCCTTCGGCACATTCCGTGGTAGCATTGTCACTCTGGGCGTAGGCGGGTGCTGTATGCAGCACCACACCGGCCAGAAGAAGCGCTTTAGCGGAAAGCTTCGTTGCAGAAGAAGCGCGCATGTCGGGTGTCATTTTGATCTTTTTCATGGCCCTTACTCCCCCTTCTCTGACTCAAAGGGCGATGCAGGCGTCGAGGGCGGTAAGTACCGCACAGTGAACCCATCGCGCCTGTCAGGAGGCAGCTGTGAGACGATTGACTGGAAGACCGATTCCGCGCGGCGCTTGCCCAGATCGATATTGTAGGCATCTGAGCCGCGCTTATCGGCATGGCCGGTGATAATCAGCGAGCGGACTTCACCGGCATTGATCGCATCGACAATGCGGCGGATGACCGGGCGATACTCGCTACGGATAGCCGTCTTGTCGGTGTCGAAGAATACATCGCCGATAATGGTGCGCTGGCCATAGGTCAGTACTTCAGGACCATCGACCGCACCGGTGACCCGGATATCGGTCCGCGCCAGCAGTTCCGGCGAGAGTTGTCCCTTCAGAGCATCCCGCACGGCCTGAGCCCGCGCCATTGCCAGTTCCGGAGTGCCGCCAAGGCCGCTGATGTTGATCGCGCCGCCTTCATAGCGACGAACCTCATCAGCCATGCGATCGATGATCGCGGCATATTCCGGCTTCAGCGTGGCCGAGTTTGCATCAAAGACAAACTCACCCAGGTCCATAGCCACCGCATTGGTCGCACCCTCGATTACCATCTCGGGAATCTGGACACCAAAGTCGAAGCGGACCGGTAGACCCGGAGTAATCCGTCGAATGCGCGGATTCTCCGTGGTCATGACACTGCCATCAGGCAGCGTAGCCATATCGACCTTCATGATGAAGTTCGATCCGCGTGCGACCCGCGAGGGCTCAATTCCGATCAGGAAGAAGCGACCATAGCCATCGGTTTCGACCAGCAGACCTTCGACGGTGCCAATCCGGACCCCGGCAATGCCGCGCTCATCAATACCGTTGTTGGTGATGACAAAGTCAGCGCGATAGCGATCGCCCACCTGCGTTACCTGACGGTCAATCTGCAGGTCCTGAGCGGTCAGGCCATCTTCAACACTGCCCTTATGCGCGGTCGATAGAGTACCGGCTGCGTTCATCATCAGGCGCGTGCCTTCACGGCTGACCAGTTCAAGGCCATCGGCAAAGCGCGGCTCGGTAAGCATCATCGAGATGACAACCTGCTTGGCACTGGCCGGCTCGGCTACACTGTTGCGGCCAAGAATGGTGCCGATATCCACACCATGGTTCAGCGGCGCGCTGGCATCGGCCAGAGGTTGAGGCCCCTCACCAAAGTCAATGGTGGTCGAGTTCGCAACATAAACGCTCTCGTCAATGCCGCCCGAGATGCTGACGCCTGTTGCCTTGGCAGGATCCTGCCACGCATCGCCGTCACGATCTTCCCAGACGGTGCCGAGAATGAGCGATTCCTCAAGCAGTGGATCACTGCCGCTGACGACCGTCGCTGTCGCCTCGTTGGAGATCGGAACCTCGTTCGAGAGCGTCACAGCGGTGTTGATATGGGTGCCCGGCAGGGTACCCGCGCCAACAGCGGCCAGATAACTGATCGTTGCGATCTCACCGGCGGCGATATCAATATTGTCGATCCGGATCGGGGCGCTGGTCACCAATGTTCCGGCACCATCCGCATCCGCGACGGTCAGCGAACCTGGAACCAGACGGAAGCCAGAAGGCGGCGTATCGAAGATGGTCGCGTCAACCAGATCGATGTTGCTGATATTCTCAACCGTCAGGGTGTAGAGTACCTGATCACCGATCCGAACGGTGCGGACCGACGCTGCCTTGGTCAGACGGACCAGCAGATCATCAGTATATTCCAGCGTCTCGACAGCTTCGTTTGACAGCTGACCCAAAGTGTCGCGGATCGTGTAATTGATCGGCGTTGGGTCTTCCGCAAAACCTGGCTCTGGCGTGAAGGTGATCTGACCGGTGGTCGGATCCACGCTCCAGGTACCTTCACCCGGGACAACCAGCGGCTGCAGCGGAGCATCGGTGCCAACAATCTGAACCGTGGTTACATCCAGCGGTGCTGTGGTGGCGATATCATTCGCCGGCGTATCCAGCGTAACCGCGACACCAACCTGGTTTTCACCACCATCATCGTCCACCGCGACCGGTGGCTGGGCAGCAGGCGTGATCACACACGGTGCGCTCTCACAGACCTCACCATTGACCGTGGCATCGTTGATGATGCTCTGGATACCGGCAGGCAGCGGCTGCGGCGCCTGGGTGACAACCGTCAGCGTGACAGTCTGACCCACTGGTACAGTCAGGTTCCACTCAACCTGTCCACCATTCAGCGCACCGCCATTGCTGGCAGAGATAAAGGTAACAACCGGATCGAGGTTATCGATGACGGCGACATTGACCGCATTGGCCGTACCGCTGTTCTCGATAGCGATTTCATAGGTCAGCAATTCGCCCGGTTCGACGATGTTTGCAAAGGTACCGCTTTCGGCGGCCAGAACCTTGGTAAAGTTGAGGACCGGACGGCCTACCGGTGTTTCCACACAAGGCTGTGCGGTACACCCTTCATCATTGACCGTTGCGCTGTTGGCGATGGTCAGGACATCAGTCGGAACCACATCATCCACCCGGAAGGTAACGGTGCGGGTCAGCGTCTGACCGGCGCCTATATCCGTTGTCCAGGTGACGACACCATTGCTCAGAGCGCCACCATCGCTGGCAGAGACGAAGCTGGTGTTGGCAGGGACCGGGTCAGAGATCAGCGCAGCAGCCGCATTGATGCCGCTCGTGTTGCGCACGGTGATGGTATAGGTCAGCTCTTCGCCTTCCTCGGCAAAGCCTGGTGTCGGACCATTTTCTCCTGTGAGCGCCTTCTCGATTTCGAGAGTCAGCGGCTCGACCGGAGTGGTGACACAAGGGTCGGTCGCGCAGCCTTCACCGTCAATCGTAACGGTGTTGGTGATTTCGGTAACACCCGCAGGGATCGGATCATCGACCTGCACCGTTAGGGTGCGGGTGATGTTGCCATTCGCCGGCACGTCAACTGTCCATTCGACCTGCGCACCGTTCAGAGTGCCGCCATCGCTGGCAGATACGAAGGTGGTGTTGGCCGGAATGATGTCGACGAGTTGCGAACCGGTAGCTGCAGTGCCCGAAGCATTTGCAACAGTGATGGTGTAGGTAAGTTGCTCACCCGCTTCCGCAGAACCTGCAACGGCGCCATCTTCACCGGTAAGCTGTTTGCTTACCGCAAGTTCAGGGTCCTGAACCGGCGTACTGACACAAGGCAGGGTTGCACATTCAACACCATCGACTGTCGCGCTGTTCTCGATGAACTGTGTTCCTGCCGGAATTTCGTCGGCCACGCGCACAGTCAGAGTCCGGGTGACGCTACCATTGGCAGGAACATCAACCGTCCATTCAGCCTGCGCGCCGTTCAACGCGCCGCCATCACTGGCAGAGACAAAAGTTGTATTCGCCGGAATGACGTCTGCGATCAAAGCATCAGCCGCCGGGGTTCCGGTGCCGTTGCTCACGGTGATCGTATAGGTCAGTTCTTCCGAAGCCTCGGCAAAGCCAGCAAGCGCGCCGCTTTCAGCAGTCAACTGCTTGCTGATTGTCAGCTCAGGCTCCTGAACCGGCGTAGTAACGCACGGATCGGTCGCGCAGCCATCGCCATTAACGGTAGCATTGTTCGTGATTTCGGTGACGCCATCGGGGATCGGATCATCGACACGGAAAGTAACCGTGCGGGTGATCGTGCTGTTGCCAGCTACATCCGCCGTCCATTCGATCTGCGCACCGTTCAGAGCGCCGCCATCGCTGGCAGATACAAAGGTGGTGTTGGCCGGAACAAGATCGACAATCGCCGCATCGACAGCATTGGTACCGGTCGTGTTCTCAACTGTGATGGTGTAGGTCAGCTCTTCGCCAGCCTCGGCGACGCCTGCTGCCGTGCCATTCTCACCGGTCAGCTCCTTAACGATCGTCAGCGCAGGCTCTTGTACCGGTGTGCTTACACAAGGCAGGGTCGCACATGCCTCGCCATCAACAGTGACATTATTGTCAATGCTGGTGACCCCATCGGGGATCGGATCATCCACCAGGAAAGAGACGGTCAGCGTCAGACCTTCAGGTGGAACATCGACGGTCCACTCAACCTGCGCACCATTCAGCGCACCGCCATCGCTGGCCGAGCCATCAACATAAGTCGTGTTGTCAGGAACGATATCGACGACAGCAACGCCAGTCGCGGTGGCCGTATCAGAAGCATTGGTGATCTGGATTTCGTAGGTCAGCGTCTCACCAGCTTCGGCAACATCGGCAACCGCGCCATCTTCAGCAGACAGAACCTTCACAAAGCTCAGCTCCAGATCGCTGAAGTTAACAATAGCTTCGTCACCCTGGACGTTACAGACGTTCGCTCCGCCCGATTGAGCCGTTGCGGCTGCATCGGTCCCCGCCACCGGATTAGGATTGGTCAGGTCACACGCTTGCAGTTCGTTGGTGTAGGTGCCCGGCGCATCGACGAGCACATCAACCGAGAATTCACAGAAGGCATTGGATGCCAGCGTACCGCCATTCCATTCAATGCGGCTCGAACCTGCGGTGTTGCCGACAAAGGTGCCGCTTCCACAGCCCGCGCTGGCAACAAAGTTCGGCGTCGGTGCAACAATCATGTTGCCCGGCGTTGTCGGCAATGCGTCGACAAAGTTCACATTGGTAAGTGCGTCGCCACCGGCAACCGTGTTGGGGTTGCTGACACGTGCGGTCAGAGTGACCACCTCGCCTACTGGCGCATCGGTTTGATCGAATGATTTTTCAACGACAGGCGCATTTACAACGACAAGATTGTCATTAGCGTCCTCGGTGCGGATGCCACCTTCCGTGCTGTTCACCTGGGTCGGGAGAATAATGTTCTCCCAGCCCGTCAAGTCGCTGGGCGTGTCGGAGGTTACCGCCACGCGGAAACGACATTCGCTAAAGGCGGGCAGAGTAAGACCGGTTGCGGTGATCGTGCTGCCACCAGCTGGCGCGTTGACGTTCAAACCAGGACAGGTCGTGCCGTTAACCTCGGTCGTGATGACCGGACCATCCGCCACAAGCAGTTCAGGCGGCATCGTATCGGTGACGCTGATATTGGTAGCAGGCGCACCATTGGCATTGAGAATGCGGATTTCCAGCTCGGTGGTGCCGCCGACCTGAATGGTATCGTCCACAAATTCCTTGGAGACCGCAGTGTTGGGCAGAACCGTCAGCGTTGCGCTGAACGGCAGCCCATTGGTCGCATCATTTTGCGATGTAACCGCACCAGCAGGTATCGTATTGACAATCGAGCCCGTCTGCAGGGTGGTTACGGCGACGGTGACCGAACAACGGCTCAATTCGCCCGGTTGACGGCTCGAGTCTGCAAACAGATCAAACCCTTCAATCGTGAAACTGTCCGCACCCGGTACAGCCGTCACTGTAGCTGCAGTTCCTGTATCCAAGCCATTCACGGTACAGGTGGTGCTGGCATTAGCCGGGTCGGCAACGATCATTCCCGTAGGCAGATCGTCAGTCAGCGCCAAGTCAAAGATGTCGAAATCATTGGCATTGGGGTTGAACAGCGTGATCGTCACTTCGGACGTATCGCCACCGTCAATCGTGCCCGGTGAGAAGACCTTATCGACCGAAACGTCGAGCGAATTGGCAAAAACGCGAGCATCCGAACGCGCAAGGTTGCGGACAATCGTCGGGTTGCCACCGATGTCGATCTCACCGCTTACCGCTGCGGTATCAATGCGGTTCAAGAGATTGGCGATGCCATCAACGCTATCGAGAACATTGGTGTCGACTTCGATGACACAAACGCCGGGAGTTCCTGCAACAGCTACCGGTATCGTGCCGCCTACCAGCGACACACTATTGGTACCCGGATCAGCAGTTACGGTGCCGCCACAACTATTTTGAATATTTGGCACTGCAGCAACACGGTTACGATCAGCGCCATCAGCGCCCGGCAAGATGTCGGTAAACTCGACACCGGTAATCGGAGCAGTGGCGTTGCTGTTGGAAAGCGTGATGCGCAAACCGGCGATACCCGTATTCGCGGTAACAACATTGGGCGTATATTGCTTAACAACCGACAGCGGGCTCACATAGGTGAAGCGCGCATCAGCAGCGTCCCCTGTAACGCCTGTAATCTCAGACCGAGTTGGCGCGGAGCCTCCAGTGACGTCGCCAACATTGATGAGATTCCGGTGAATACCCGGCACCTGACCGACGACATCAAAGGAGATTACGCAAGCAGGATTAGGAAAACCGCGTGTATCGCCGGTTTCTGTACCGGTCTGGGGCAGCAAGCTAATTCCCGAAACTGTAAACCCATTGCGCCCGGCAAGCGGCGTAAACGACGGAGTCGAGGGACCTGAGGGAAATCCGTTGGCATCTGTAAACAGCGTCGGGTCTTCACCACAGTTCGCAAAGGTCACATTGGAGGGATCGGTGATCTGAATATCACTGGTCGAACCATCGATCGTTAGTGGCTGGAATGTATCCGTGCCTTCCACGTTTATGAGGCCAAACGCGGATGGGTTAGTAATGACAACATTCGTCCTCAGAACAGTGCCAGCCGTCGTCTGGGTCCCGGTGGTACTGAACGCTGCCCCATTAGCAGAATATGCTTTTGCGACGCCGACACGCACCACACCGCCATTGGCAAGCGTATTGATTTCAGCCCGGCCAACATTCGAGTTTCCAACTGCATTGCCTGCCTGCGTCCCGGTTACCTCGCCGATGGGGATCTCGTTAACTGAAGGCGTGGCAACGTCATTGGCCTGCACCCGGACATCGATTTCGCAGACCCCTGGCGCACCAACGGTGCTCGCTCCCGGAACAGTGCCGCCCGTCAGGCTGAATTGAGCATCGCCCTGATCGGCGGTAGTCGTTCCTCCGCAAGTGTTGCGGACAACGCCAGCAGCCGCCACGATCAGATCAGGAACGCCATTACCTGAATCAGGAAACACATCGGTGAAGGCAGCATTTTCAATCGGACCGAGACCCGGATTGGTCAAAGTTACCCGCAGCGTCGTGACTTGCCCGATCTCAAGTGAGTTACGTAGGTAAGTCTTCTGAACTTCAAATTCGCCCTGCGCATTGGTCGTAGCCGAAGCTGGCGCCACACTGTCGCCATCCGCGCCAAGTTGAGCCGAAGTGACACCCCCGGCAGGGATATCATTTGTGTAAGGACCCGGTAGTGTCGCCTCCACCCAGAACGAAACTGTACAACTACCCAAAGCAGGAACTGTGAGGTCTGATTGCGTCGTGCTGGTTGCGCCCGCTGCTGGCGCTACAACATTCGGACCACAATCGTTGAACCGAAGTGCGGTCGGGTTGTCTACAAACCGCATATTGTCAGGCAAGATGTCGGTAAACGTCACATCATTGAGAAGTGTGCTGTTCGGGTTGTTAATGGTGATGTTAAAATAGGTTGGCACACCCACTCCGATCGTGCCGCGCACAAACGCTTTACGAACCGTCAGCGGGAGCGTTTCCTCAACGGTGACAGAAGCCGAAGCCGCCGACCCATTGACCGTTGCATTACCTCCGGCAGTACCGGTGACGTTTCCAGCCGGAATTGTGTTTGTGTAGTTGCCGGAAGCGGTCGCCGTGACTTCCAGAACGATTTCACAAGATTCATTACCACCTGCGCCAGCCGCGGGGATTGTGCCGTTGTTCAGCGTAACGGTTTCAGGTGAAGCACCATCGCTCGTGACGGTGCCGCCACATGTGTTGTTGACAATATTGACCAACTCAAGGCCCGCCGGGAACGGGTCAATCATCGTAACATCGGTCTGAGCGTTGTTCGTGTCAGTGTTGAACAACACGATCGTCATCTCGGTCGTTTCACTCGCGAGGATCTCTGTATCGGCAATACTTTTATTGACGATCAGAGTCTCATCCTGCGCCGCAGCTGGTGCAGCGTTCAGCAGAACGAGCAGCAAGCTGGACAGCATCGCCCAGCGTAACCAGAAACGCGATCCGAATTCACGGCTGGTGAATTGCGATAGCACTGACATGTTGATCGTCTCCGAACACAAAAAGGAACACAGAATACACTTCGGCCATAGAGCGGACCTATGGCTAACGAAGATGCGCCTCTATTGAGTTCGCGAAACGAATACTGGTGAGTGCTAGTCCACTTTGGATTAAATGGCCTTAAGGCATTGGTTTATTGTGATTATATGATGTAACATCAGCGCAAAGGCAGCGTTCCTGCCGCCTCCCAAGACCGATTACATGGCCCGATTGACAGCCGAATCATTTAAATGAATCGAAAAACTATCGCACTGTAATGTTTCGATTGGTTTCATAGTTCACTCTCCCTGACATCAATGTCAGTAAGAATGCATAGCTATGCAGTAATTACGCTGTCACTAAATAAGCTTTCGGTATTATTTGACAGTCTATTCATAAATACCGCTAGGGTCAGGACCCATCAACCGCATGGATCGAGATGGCGGGCTGCGGGATGAGCTGCAAGGAGAGGCGTGCAGCAGGCAGCTATTCTGCCTGCAATCGCATCGACGTAGCAGATCGCCCGCAGCACGCCACCGCGCAGCGGCTTGGTCAGAAAAGGCCAGCTCGTCGTCGCTCGATCGTCAAATAGTACCACTATGCTCCTCACTCGCTCCTATATCTGGCCTTTTCTGACCAAGTCTCGACCATGTGCTTAATGAGTCCTGACCCTAGTCAGATCGCAAAGCCAATCTGCTGGGAAAGCCTTATCCCATCCACGGCCCGGTGATGGCGAAGGTCTTGGTCGGGCTGTAGGCGTTTACGAACAACACCTTGCCATCAGGGGAGAAACAGGCCCCCGCAAGCTCGGTCTGGATACGCAGGCGGCCGAATGCATAAGCGGTGCCGTCGGAGGTGATGGCCCGCAAATGGTTGTCGACGACATCGGTGTACTGATCTTCGCACACAATCAGATGGCCTTGGGGACCAACGGTGAGGTTGTCGCCATAGTTGAACTGGTCCGGCGAGGTGCTCTCGAAAAACAGCTCCAGACTGTCCGCAGGCTTCTTCTCGCGGCTCTTCTTCGCCGGGGTCAAACGGAAAATCTGGCCAAGCTTGGCCGCGCCGCCGGACGTGCAACAGAAATAGAGTTCGCCCTGCCCCATATGGATGCCCTCGCCCCGGGCAAAGAGCGTTGCACCCAATTGCGCGCCGCGTATGCGCAGATCATCTTCAGGGCTTTCGACATTGTCGAGATCAATCCAGCGCACCCATTGCGGATTACCGACAACAATCCCCTGCCTGCCCCAATTGCGTGTATCGGCAGTTTCACCGAGCGACAGCGCCTGCAGCCTACCGCCCTGCTTCAAATCGCCCGGCACATTGGGCAGGAAACGATAGAGCAGACCATTATCCCGGTCTTCAGTAAGATAGACAATGCCGGTCAGCGGATCGACAGCAGCGGCCTCATGATTGAACCGGCCCATGGCTTTGAGCGGCACCGGTTGAGCCATGGAATTGGCTGCAGCAGGAACCTCAAATACCCAGCCATGATCCTGTCCCACGCCATCGCCAGCACGGGTCACATCTTCTTCACAGCTGAGCCAGCTGCCCCATGGCGTTGTACCACCAGCACAGTTGCGGATGGTACCGGCGAGCGAGCGATATTGGCGTTCCACTGTCAGCGTTGCAGGGTCAACGATCAGCGTTGTCGTTCCGCCCGGTAGAACATCGCCATCACTCTTGCTGTCATAGCCAAGCGGCAACGCGCCACCGGACTCATTATGCGCTTTAAGCTCATGGTTGCGCACCAGCGCCCATTTGCCATCGGCCAAGGCGAAACAGCCCATGCCATCGGCGCGATCAGGGACGGTCATACCATCCGCCATATCCTCGCCCAGAGACGAGATCACGCGATAGGAATAGCCTTGCGCAAGATCAAGCAGGCCCGCTGGGTCGGGCTGTAGCGAACCATAGGCAGGGGTGGAGACTGCACTGGTCGCAGCACCAGCAAATGGCGCAGAAGAACGTCCAGCACAGCCGCTGGCGACCAGCGCTGCAAAGGCGGTTCCTGTGCTAGAGAGAAAAACCCTGCGGTTCGTGTCCATCGTCGCTGCTCCGTTTAGCCAGCAGGAGCGTCAGCCAGCTCCGCCGTATCTTCAAGCCCCATGATATGGCTGCTTTCTAGCCTGTCAGTGACGAATGCCAGCATATCACGCAAGTCTCTTTCTTCCAGATCACGTAAAATAAACACGATCCGCGAGCGGCGATCATCACTGGGCCAATCATCCAGCGTCACCGGCGGGTGCCAGATATGCTGTACGCCATGAATAACAAGCGGCTTGTCCAGCTCGACCAGATTGAGCAAGCCTTTGACGCGCAACACATTGACACCGTTAAACGTCACCAGCATTTCCAGCCAACTGTCAAAGATCTCTGCAGGGATCGGATCGTCAAGTGTAATGCACACCGAGCGGATGCGGTCATCATGGCGGTTTACATCATGGTGGTGGTCATGTCCGTGGTGGTGATGATCATGTCCATGCCCGTGATGGTGATGATGTCCCTCATCACCATAGGCCTCTTCCGCCAGCCATTTGCGGACATCTTCGCTTTTGAGTTCGGGGTTAAAGTCGCTGTTATCAAATACGCTGGCCAATTCGCCATCGGAGCAGGGCAGCATCTGCAACGGTGCGGCTGGATTGAGGCGCTTAAGCCGCGCAGAGAGGGTCTTTATCGTCGCTTCGTCGGCAAGATCGGTTTTAGAGATAAGCAATCTGTCCGCGACCGCAGCCTGCTTCACCGCTTCAGGCTGCGCATCCAGCGTCGCCGCACCATTTACCGCGTCCACCAGCGTCAGCACATTGGCCAATTTATAGCGGGTCTTCAGATCATCATCGGCCATTACCGTGTGGATGATCGGCGCTGGATCGGCGAGGCCGGTGGTTTCAATCACCACCCGATCAAACCAGCATTGCCCTTCACGCGAAAAGCGCCACGGTGCTTCTTTCAGCGTCTTCTGCAAATCCCCCTTGATGGTGCAGCACAGACAACCATTGGCCATCTCGACCACCGAGTCATTCTCATTGCTCTGGGTCACCAGATCATGATCAATGCCGACCGAACCGAATTCGTTGATAATCACCAGCGCTTTCGACATTTCCGGAAGCTGGAACAGCTGGTTCAGCACCGTGGTCTTGCCCGCGCCCAGAAAGCCGGTAAGCAGCGTTACCGGGATACGTTTTACGTCCATGAGTCTTAACTTTCTTGGTCTGATTCCGGGTTCAATACCACAATCAGGCGAGCCGCGCCTGTGCCTTCTATGGGCGGGGAGCGATGGATGGCTGGCCATTCGGTTACCAGCCTGCCCTTGAAGATGCCGACATCACCCGCCGCCATTTGATTGATCATATGTGGCTCATGCCCTTGGTCCACCCGCATAGCGTCGTCATTATCCAGCCATTCCGTCCCGGGTCCGGTATAGGTGGTGATCAGCCGTGCCGAGACATAATCGCCGTGGAATTTACGACAGGCATTGTTTGTCACAACCTCCACACGCACCTCGATATTCGGCGTATCGGCAACGGGCTGGAACATATCGCACAGCCGACAGATGTCGGTGATCAGCCGATCAAGGGACTCGCTGGCAGTGAAGCCGGCTGCCTGCAACTCCTGAGTTAAAATGGGTGCCGGGTTATTGGCTGCAACGCTGCAACGGACGCCGCGTGTCTCATCCGCCAGAAGCGGCTCAGGATTGAAGGGAAGCGATCTCTTCCAGATTGCCAGGTTGCAACCCTGCTCTTGTATATCGAACAAAACATGCGCATGGCCTGAAACGGCAACGTGGGTTTTGGCGCTTATAGTTTTGACAGCTATTGACATTTGTCCCGGAACCTTCTTGAAAGCTGCGATAAATGTTACATTATATCATCAACCAGATATAGTTTTTCAGGGTCTTGAGGACAAGTGTGAAAAGTACAGATTATGATATGCGCGGCTCAATGGATGGCTTTGGCATTACCTTGTCGGCTCTATGCCTGGTACATTGCCTTGTCCTCCCTATAGCTCTGGCTTTGCTACCGATGCTCAGCCATTCGTCTACTCTGGGCTGGTTGAGCGAGAATGAATGGTTCCACATCGCTATGCTGGGCCCAATTTTTCTTGTCAGCGGCTCGGTCCTGTTGCGAGGTGCCAAACGCGATATTCGCATTGGCTATATGGGCGGCACGGGAATCGCGCTTTTGTGCATTGCCTTGCTTATGCCCGACGAGATGATGGAGACCATCGTCACAACCTTGGGAACAGTGACGCTGATACTCGCCCACATTATGAACCTTCGGACGCGCGCTTTGGGATAGTAGGACTCCACAGCATGCACTGATCAACAGGTGGCTTGCTGGACAAATTGCGACGAACTGATATATTATTACGATATATATCACGGAGTCGATACATGCAGTTCCAGGCCAGAAAAATTGGCGCTTGTGTAGCGGTGCTTGCCGCGCTGGCGCAATTTGCTGTTTCGCAGCCTGCAATCGCTTGCGATATGCACGGAGATTTCGGCTTTAATCGCCTCAATCCGTTCCTCGCGATGCGGCATCGCGCAATGGAAACACCCATTCCCAATCTTGATGACTCGGCGCTGACTGAGGAAGACAGTGATCGCGAGACTGTGACCCGCCCTGACACCGATGCGCAAGAAGTTCAGGCTGCGGACAGGAATAACGCGGTAAGCAATCCGGACGACGCGAAGAAAGAGGCCGAAAGTGCGGCCAAAAAAGGTACTGGTCAGTCCTGAACATGCTGCTTGCAGTCAATGGGATAAGCAAATCCTATAATGATAGTCGTATATTGGATGATCTTTCCCTGTCGCTTGAACAGGGTGATCATGCTTTGCTTCTTGGTCCTTCGGGCTCGGGCAAGTCAACTCTGCTCAATATCATTTGCGGCCTGCAACAGCCGGACAAGGGCGTAGTCTATATTGATGGCGACACTATTGCCGATGCCGGAGGCGCAACCAGCGCCGATGCAGTACGCCGCAAGTCTCTAGGGATTGTTTTTCAGACATTACGGCTGGTTTCCGCGCTCAGCCTGCGTGCCAATCTGGAACTTGCGCAGCGCTTGCAATGCGGATCGGTTGATAGTGCAGCGATTGATGAAAGCCTTGAACGGCTTGACATTGCCCATCGTGCCGATGCCAAACCGCATCAGCTTAGCCAGGGTGAGGCCCAGCGAGCAGCCATTGCCCGCGCGGTGGTTGTCAAACCGCGCCTGCTCATTGCGGATGAACCGACATCGGCGCTGGATGGCAACAATGCGGAACGCGTGGCACAATTGCTGCTCGATATGGCCGAGAGCATCGATGCCAGCCTGTTAATCGCCACCCATGATGAGCGGTTGCAGAGCTTCTTCCCCAGCAATTTCAGGCTGGCCGAAGGAAAGGTGTCGCCATGCTGACACTGGCCCTCGCCTATCTGCGTGATCGCCCGCTGACCAGTGCGCTCAATATCCTGTTGCTGGCGATTTCGGTGGCGATGCTGGTGTTATTGTTGCAGTTTGCCAACCAGTCGGCGGAACGCTTTGAACGTGATGCCCGCGGCGTGGATCTTGTGGTCGGAGCCAAGGGATCGCCATTGCAGCTCATTCTTTCCAGTGTCTTTCATGTTGACCAGCCGACAGGCAATATTCCGCTGGAGAGCATAGAGCGTTTTGAACGCGATCCCGCGGTTGCCCGGGTGGTGCCGCTCGCGCTTGGGGACAATTTCAACGGCTATCGCATCGTCGGAACTGATGACAGGTTCCTTGACCTCTATCAGGCAGAAATTGCGCAGGGCAAGATGTTCGACGGGGCGGCACAGGCGGTCATGGGATCACAGGTTGCTGCTGATACCGGAGCGCAGCTTGGGCAAAAATTCATTGGCAGCCATGGTCTGGCGGAAGAAGAGGATGGCACCAGCGCGCATGATCACGCACCTTTTGAAACAGTAGGCATTTTGGCACCGACTGGGTCAGTGGTTGATCGCCTGATTTTGACCTCGGTAGAGAGCGTCTGGGATGTGCATGGTATTGACCATGATCATGATGACAAAGGCCATGACCATGACCATGAAGGACATGATCATGATGACGGACATGACCATGAGGGTCACGAGCACGAGCATGATGATGAAGATGAGGTCACCAGTGCCAACACAGCTGGTGCAGAAACAGCATCAGAGATACCAAGGGGCGGTGGCATATTGCAGGATGAGCGCACTGAACTGGAGCCGGAATTGACCGCGCTTCTGGTCACCTATAGCAATGCTTCCGGCGCCATCCGTATCCCCGCCATGGTCAATCGTCAGACCCAGCTACAGGCCGCCGTCCCCGCAACCGAGACCGCGCGCCTGCTCGACCTGCTTGGCGTCAGTTTTGCCGGTGCAAGGCTGTTCGGCTGGCTGCTGGCGGGGGTTGGCGGCTTGGCTATTTTTGTCGCGCTGTTTTCGATGGCGCGATCCAGAGAGAGTGACCTGGCGCTGTTGCGGGTCATGGGCGCTACCCGTGGCCAACTGTTCGGAACGATCATGCTGGAAGGTTTGGTCACCGCCGCCATTGGCGCGCTCCTCGGCTGGATAACAGCACATGCTCTGCTCAGCCTTGCCCGACAGAGCTTTCCAGCCATGCAGGATTTAGGACTCACCGCAGGGCAGCCGGTATGGCAAGAAGGCCTGATCGTTGGTGCTGTACTGCTCATCGGTCTGGTCGCCGCAGCCATCCCTGCTTGGCGGGTGATGCGGGTTGATCCGTCATCGGTACTCGCAAGAGCGCAATAAAATCCCTATACTTCAACCAATGCTATCAGGAGACACAATATGATGATGAGAAAGGCATGGATGCTTGCCGCTGCAACCGCTGCGCTCTGCCTGCCGTCGTCGGTGGCATCCACGGTTCCCTCTTACAAGGATGGCGGACAGGCACCTGCTCCGGTAGAAGATATCTGGAAGCCTGCCGCGACGCCCAAAGGTGGGATTTCCTGGAAAACGCTGGAGGCAACTGGCGAGGAGACCCGCCGCGATGCAGAGGGCTATATCCTGTCAAAGCCGAAATTCACCCAAAGGGTGCGCGCCTTGGAAGGCAAGCGTATCCGCGTGGCCGGCTGGATGATGCCGCTGGAGAATGGCGCGCAGCAGAACCATTTTGTCCTGCTTGCCTATCCTCCTGGCTGCCCTTTCCATTTCCACGCCATGCCGAACCAGTTTATCGAAGTTTATGCCGATCGCCCGTTCCGCACCAATGAGCGGACGTCCTTTGTCGTGTCCGGGGTCTTGGAACTGACCGGCTATGATGAAAGCGGCATATTCTACCGCATGAAACAAGCGCGGCCGATTTAGATCGCTGTTCGCATCAGTCCTAGCCAATCAGCCCGAAATCCATGGGTGCCGAGCAGCTTACGACTAACTATGCGGTTTGACGAAACCTAGCCCCGGGTTTTGGAGGTGTGATCGGTGGACCGGCAAAGCATTGTGCTTTGGACATCCAATCTTTGGCGATATCGCCGCGTACCATTAGTCGAGTATCAGCGATATTGCGCGTCTGAGTAACCACTTGGCAGAATTCTGCTGCGCTACCTACTATCAAGCCGCCTGCATAGTCTTCTCCGAAGCGCCACACCTCACCTGATGGAGCGGTCAATTCTAGCTTAGGCATTTTTTCGGGCGGCTCTTCCTTGCGTGCTTTGTATATCCAGCCAAAGGTGTTGACGCCAAGCACAACTATGCCGCGAATGCGATCTGTATTTTCGCGTTCAACGCCAAGATGATCATAGATTTCCTGCCCATGGGCCCATGTTTCCATCAGACGCGCGGTGACTGATGAGCGTGCGCTCATGCTTGGTCCCGCCCAAATAAGGCGTCGTTTCGGGTCTGCCTGGGCAAACAGGTCTGCCATACGCTCAAACCCGACCTCCCAGGCATCGAGCAAGGCATTCCCCCCAAGATCGCCAAGCGTAGCGCTCTCAAACTGACGCAGTTTGCTGCCGGACTCCATCAGCTCCTTGAGCCGGGTCTGAAGCAATGCCTCATCCTCGATCTGGAAACGTGCCATATCGTTCCAGAAATGCAGATGCTGCAGAACGTCATTTATCGCCCAATTGTTGAACTGGGTCTTTTCGGCGAAGCGGCTATTATCAACCGGTTTCAGCAATGCATAAAGCGCACGGGACTCCTGCCTGAAATCTTCAGCTTCCTGCATCCTCATCCTCCGTGATCGTCAGTATCAAATCACCCGAAGCCAGTTGCGCACCCGCTTCGGCCAGCACCTCTTCGACCGTGCCGTCTATTTCCGCTTCAAGCTGATGTTGCATCTTCATCGCTTCCAATACCGCCAGCCTGTCGCCCGCTTTCACCTTGTCTCCTGGTTTTACGAAGACTTCGATCAGCGAGCCATGCATATTGGCAACCAGATTGCCGCCACCCGCGGCAGCATCATTTGCGCTCAGCACCGCAGATGTGTCCTGGAAATCGAAGGTGGCACTGCTGCGTCTGAGATAGATTTCACCCTGACCCGTCACTGCCCATGTATAATCCTGCGGAACGCCATTGACGTGCAGCTTTGCATGCGAAGGGCCAAGATCACGAACGATGATCTCGGTTTCGCCCTCGCCAGAACGAACAGCATATCTATCCCCACCTGACGCAGAGGTCTGGAAAGTCTGATCATCAAACACAGCCGTAGATGGCCGCGGCAGAGAGCTTGACCATTCGAGCAACTCTTCCGGCACATGCAGAGCAGAACCCAGCGCCCCTGCCCTCTCCTTCCGATGCAGCAAGGCTGCTGCCACGGCCATATCTTCCAGCGTCGGCTCCGGATCGGCAAAGCCTTCCTCACCGAATTCTTCCGCAATAAAGGCGGTTGTCGCCTCCCCATTGGCAAAACCGGACTTTTCTATCGCGCTGGCCAGAAAGGCCTGATTGGTCCGCACACCGAATAGGGTTGTCTTGTCCAGCGCCTGCGCCAGTCGGCTGAGAGCCACCTTTCGGGTTTCGCCCCAGGCCATGATTTTGGCGACCATCGCGTCATAAAATGGCGAGACCTCGCCGCCTGTTGTGATACCATCATCGCAGCGTATTCCCTCGCCTTCAGGCGCTTGCCATAAAGCAATCTTTCCCGTCGCAGGCTGAAAATCGAGCGCCGGGTCTTCAGCATAAAGCCGGGCTTCTATGGCATGGCCTTTAAGGGCAACATCGTCCTGCGCAATGCCCAATTCTTCGCCTTGTGCAGCGCGGATCTGCAACGCCACCAGATCAAGCCCCGTCACCAATTCAGTAACCGGATGCTCAACCTGCAAACGGGTATTCATCTCCAGAAAATAGAAATTCCGGTCTTTATCTAGCAGAAACTCAACCGTCCCCGCGCCGCGATAATCGACGGCTTGTGCGGCAGCAACGGCGGCTTCCCCCATGGCGGCTCTGAGCTCAGGCGTCATCACCGGACAGGGGGATTCCTCCAATACCTTCTGGTGGCGACGCTGCACCGAACAGTCGCGTTCCCCAAGATGGATAGTATTGCCATGCGCATCGGCAAATACCTGTATCTCGACATGGCGTGGTTCAATAATCGCTTTTTCAAGGATCAGATCGCCTGAGCCAAAAGCGTTTTCTGCTTCGGAGCGGGCCAGTTGCAGGGCTTCGGGCAGGTTTTTGGCATCATGCACCAGACGCATACCGCGCCCGCCGCCACCAGCAGCCGCCTTGACCATCACGGGGAAACCGATCTCATCCGCCGCAGTAATGAATTGGGCGCTGTCCTGATCCTCGCCTTCATAGCCCGGAATACAGGGAACTTTGGCCTCGATCATGGCGCGTTTGGCGCGGGCCTTGTCGCCCATCGCCTCAATCGCATGAGCGGAGGGGCCGACAAAGACCATCCCCGCCTCTGCCACCGCATCGGCGAAGGCGGAGTTCTCGGACAGAAAGCCATAGCCGGGATGGATGGCATCAGCGCCTGAGCGCTTGGCCGCATCGAGCACTGCAGCCATATTGAGATAGCTCTCCGCAACCGGAGCCGGACCAAGCCGCACCGCAGCATCGGCAAACGCCACATGCGGTGCAGTGGCATCGGCATCCGAATAGACCGCAACGGTGCGGATACCCATGGCTTTGGCGGTGTGCATCACACGCAGCGCGATTTCTCCGCGATTGGCGATCAGCAGTGTCTTGATCTGTCTCATGCGCCTGCTCCCTGCGCCCATTCAGGTTTCCGCTTTTCCAGGAATGATGCGAGGCCTTCACGGCCTTCATCGCTTAGCACGCGTCCTGCGAAATTCTCCGCTGCTGCCTTCACACGCTCTTCGCCTTCAAGCTGCGGCAGTGCGAGGATCAGGTGCTTGATATCGGCAACCGCGCCCGGCGCACATTGCAGGACCTGTTTGCGAATAGCATGTTCCGCCTCCCTCAAGCCCGCAGCATCATCGACACACTGATCTGCCAGACCGATTTCCGCAGCTGTTGCGCCATTGAGCCGTGCTGCTGTCAGCATAAGCCTGCGGCCTGTGGCATAGCCGACTTTCTGCAGCACATAAGGCGCAATCTGCGCTGGTGTCAGCCCGATAGCGGTTTCGGTGAAGGCAAATTTCGCGCCTTTCTCGACAATCATCACATCAGCGCAGCATGCCAGACCCAAGCCACCCGCCATCGCCGCGCCTTCGACAAGTGCGATCACCACTTGCGGCATCGAATTGACCGACTGAAAGATGGCTGCCCCCGACTTTGACATTGCGATAATATCTGCATGTGCATCCTCGCCTTCCGCACCGGCCATGCTCTTAAAAGCTTTCAGGTCACCACCGGCGCAAAATATGCCGCCACGCCCCCTGAGGGTAATACCGCGAACATTCCGATCATCGCGCACTGCATCAAGCACAGTCTGCAGTTCGCGGGTCATTTCGCCCGTCAGTGGATTGCGCTTTTCTGGCTGATTAAACCAGATTGTCAGCCAGCCGCCATCCTGCTCCAGCTCCAGTGCCTCGGTCTTGGGAAGTTCCGTCATATGCCGCCTCACATCCGTGCAATGCCAAAGGAGTTTTTGCGCACATCGCGGTGCCGCGCCTCCCATACGGTGGCGAGCAGAAAGCCCAACGCCTTGCGGGTGTCACGCGGATCAATAATGCCATCGTCAAGATGGTGGCCAGAAGTATAGAAGGCGCTCGATTGGCCATCGAACAGCGCTTTCAAGCCCGCTGACTGCTTTTCCAGAGCATCCCGGTCAGGCTCTTTACCCGCCGCTTTGGCCTGCCCTTCGGCGACAATCGCCATCACCGTCGCCGCCTGTTCGCCACCCATCACGCCGGTCGCAGCATTGGGCCAGAGATACAGGAAATCCGGTTCAAAAGCGCGGCCGCACATGCCATAATTACCGGCGCCATAGCTCGCGCCAATCTGTAAGGTCAGGCGCGGAACCTCGATATTGGTGACCGCCTGGATCATCTTCGATCCATGCTTGATCATACCCGCCTGCTCATATTGGGTGCCGACCATATAGCCAGTGGTATTGGAGAGGAAGATAACCGGCAGATCGGACTGATCCATCAGCTGCATAAATTGCGCCGCCTTGGTCGCGCCATCGGGGTCAATCGGGCCATTATTGCCGATAAAGCCGCAACCAAAGCCCATCACTTCAGCCTGACCGCATACTGTCGAAACGCCATAGCCGGGTTTGAAATCGACAAAGTCAGAACCATCCACGGTGCGCGCAATCACCTCGCGCACGTCATAGGGAATGCGGTAATCGACAGGAACAACACCGGCAATCTCATCCGGATCATAAAGCGGCAATCGCGAAGCATAGGGCGGCGGCGCAGGACAGCGCCGGTTCCATTGCAGCCGCTCGACAACATCGCGCGCCATCAGCATGGCATCGCCATCATCATCGGCGAGATATTCGACCAGCCCCGATACGGTGGCATGCATTTCCGCGCCGCCCAATTCTGAGGCTTTGGCAATCTCACCGGTTGCGGCTTTGAGCAAGGGCGGCCCGGCAAGAAACGCTTTTCCATTATCCTTTACCGCGACGACATAGTCGCTCATGCCCGGCATATAGGCACCGCCCGCGGTGGAGGAGCCATGCAAGATGGTGATCACCGGAATACCGGCCTTCGAGAGCTTGGCCTGCCGCGCGAAAAGACCACCGCCTTCTACAAATCCGCCGACGGTATAGTTATAAAGATCAGCACCGCCGCTCTCGACGAGATGGATAAAGGGTAGCTTCTGTTCGAGCGCAATATGCTCGGCACGCTGTAACTTATAGGCGGTCGCGTCGGTCAGGGCGCCGCCCTTGATGCCGCTATCATCGACAACCACCATCGAACGGACGCCGCGCACAAATCCGATACCGGAAATCTGTGTCGACCCCGGAAGCGATTTCGCCTCATCCTTGGTATCGGAGAGATAGCCAGTGACATTGCCCAGCGAGAACCATGGCATGCCGGGGTCCAATATCCGCGAAAGCCGCTCTCTCGGGGTAAGCTGTCCTCGCTCTTCAAAACGTGGTTTGCGCTTTTCCGAAATCAGACCGGCACGAGCGTTGAGTTCGTTGAGCTTTTCAATCAGCGCCATCATATCGGCGCGGTTTTGTTGGAACGCCTGAGATGACTTGGAAATGCGGGACTGAATGATGCTCATGTCAGGCTCCGGGCAAGGTTGGTGGGAATAGCAATCGGTGTTTCGAGCAATATCTGGGCATAGGCCTTGCCCTGCGGGTCATTGCGCAAGCTGGCCATGCCACCGCCGCCCAGCACTTCATGCAACAATATGTTCATGGCGCCGGTGCCGGGTAGATAGAAGCGCTCGACATCGCCATTGAGGAAATGCTCGAAACGCTGGCGGATGGTGTCCTCATCCAGCGCCGCCCATATCCATGGCGCAAAGGCCGGATCGCGCGGCAGTACGCCGATATTGGCCTTATCGCCCTTATCTCCCGACCGCGCCCAAGCGAGAGTACGCAACGGAACTCTGCTATCGGCATCGCCTTCAGGGACCGATGGAGCGGGCTGATCGGATGGCCCCACAGGCTGACCCGGATTCATGGGGACTTCCGTTTCGCTTCCCTGATAATGCAGCATTGGCGTAACCTGCTCACGCGGCAGCAATAGCGAGAATAGCCGCACAACCGGTGACGGCTTGGCGCGGTTGCCGCCAAATAGCGTCAGGCCCGGCGGCGAGGCCAGCGCCAGTCCGGTGGCTTCCTTAAGGATCAAACCGGCAGCGCGTGGGTCTTCGTGTTTTACTGCCAGCTTTACCGTGACATCGCGCGCCGCACTGTCGCGCTGATCGTCACCAAAGGCACTGCCATCGCCAACCATCTCGATCAGTGTCACGGTAAAGTCGGGCGCATTCATCCGCTTCAGTTTGCGCCGCGCGCGCTTGAGCGACATCTCGGCAAAGGTCTGCGCCTTTTTCGGCGCATCCTGACCGATAAAGAAAAAACTGGTGCCCGCCCGCCAGCCATCGGCATAGGTCACGCTGACCTTAAGCGTATCCGGAGCCGAGCGACCGACCGCTCCAGCAATAGCCACCTTATCCGACGCAATTTGTGTAAGTTTGACTCCAGAAAAGTCGCACACCACGTCGGGAAGGATATAGCTTTTCGGATCGCCAATCTCATAAAGCATCTGCTCACCGACCGTAGCCGTCGTCACCTGACCACCCGTGCCGTCCGGCTTGGTAATGGTGCAACCACCGTCCGACGCAATTTCTGCAATGGGGTAACCGATCACATCCAGGGTATCGGCAACATCTTCCCAGTCGGTGAAATTGCCGCCCGTCGCCTGTGGACCACATTCGATAATATGCCCGGCCAGACTGGCAGTAGCGAGCTTGTCCCAATCATCCAGCGCCCAGTCAAAAGCATGCATGCAGGCACCCAAGGTTACCGCGCTATCAACACCGCGCCCGGTAATGACAATATCGGCACCTTGCCGAAGCGCCTCGGCAACCGGCGCGGCACCGAGATAGGCATTGATCGAGGCCACCTTCTCGACATCCGGGAAAGCCTCGCCGGAGAACATATCGCCATGCTCTGCCCCAGAAAATTCATCCGCGCGATCAATCAGGTCATCGCCAGTGATTACCGCAACCTTGAGATCAAGACCTGCTTCGCTGATCAGCGCCTCAATCGCTGCGGCACAAGCAAGCGGGTTCATACCGCCGGCATTGGCAACAATCTTCACCCCCTGCCGCGCGATTTCGGCAAGATTGGGCTTCATCACCGCAGAGACAAAATCGGTGGCATAACCTTTTTGCGGATCACTGGCGCGCGCACGCGCCATAATAGAGAGCGTCACCTCGGCGAGATAATCGAACACAATATAATCAAGCCCGCCAGCCGCCAGAAATTGCGGCAGAGCCATATCAGACTCGCCCCAGAAGCCACTAGCACCGCCGATCCGGATGGTTTTGCCTGTCAATGCGCTTCCCTCAAACCTGTTTCTGACATTCGCGCAAAAAGTCTTGCCGACTCCGCTTTCCTTATGCTTGAATGATTGATACTCAGAATATATAAGTCAAGCTCATTTTTGGCGATTGACCGGCCATCGCGAGCGGGTTTGTAAGGCGAGATTGGAGGCAAAATGAAACTGGCTGAAGCCGCGCCTACAAGGCGTCAAAAAGTAGAATTGAAGGAACAGGCCATCATGGAGGCAGCGCGCGATGCCTTCTTGGAAAATGGCTATGACGGTACGCGCATGGCCGATATTGCCCGCCGTGCCGGTATTGCCGAAGGCACAGTCTATCTCTATTTTCGGACCAAGAATGATCTTATGCGCGCATTTATTGCGGGTTTCTGGGCCGATCTGACCGAGCATGCCATAATAGCCGTTGAAGGGATTGATGCGCCGCTCGCGGCTTTGTCGGCGCTGGCGACGTTTCATATCGAGACGCTGATTGAGCGCTTTGATATTGTTCAACTCACACAGTCCGAGCCAGTGCACCCCAAAACATCGCAGCAAAACCGCGAATATATGCGGACCTATGTGCAAGTGTTTGATGATATCTGGCGCAGAGGCGTCGACAGATGCATCTTCGAGAGTGAAACGCCCTTATGGCTTGTACGCGATATCTTCTTCGGCACCTTGGAGTATTCCGCTCGCACCATCAAGTTTCACCCTGAACGCTCCGCGAAACTGGTGGTAGAAAATCTGATAATGGTAATCGAGCAAAGGCATCGGGCACTGAACGCAGAACCACCGCAGACCATTGCCAATAGCGACGCATTTTTAGATCGCCTTGAAACATTGGTCGACCGGCTGGAAGGCGTGGCAGGTTCGCAGTAATCAAGCGTCTGAGTAGCTAGCATGAAGTGGCGGAGAGACAGGGATTCGAACCCTGGGTAGGCTTGCGCCCACAACGGTTTTCGAGACCGCCCCGTTCGACCACTCCGGCACCTCTCCGCATATCGCTTTCGGGCCGCTAAACTGTGGTCATTTGGCCCGGCGAAGCGGCGCATTAGCCGATACATCCCGGCTTGCCAAGGGGCCAAAGCCACGACGCCCGATAAACTCTCAACGCTGAAATCACTGTTTATGCCTTAGCGCCAATACTTGCACCCAGGCGCAAAAGGCCTAAATTAGGTTTATGTCCACAGAAAACGAGACTCACCTTAATCGCGATACTATCATCGCGATGCCTGCTGTTCGCTCGGCCAAATTCGCCATTGGCGATGTGGTGCGCCATCGCGTATTTGATTTTCGCGGTGTAATTTTTGATGTCGATCCGGTCTTCGCCAATAGCGAAGAATGGTATCAAGCGATCCCGCAGGAAATCCGCCCGGCCAAGGACCAACCCTTTTACCATCTGTTTGCCGAAAATCAGGAAGGCAGCTATACTGCCTATGTGAGCCAGCAAAATCTGCTAGCCGATGACGATGACGAACCGGTTGATCATCCGGAGATTGCCGCATTGTTCTCAAAACTGGAAAATGGCCGCTACACGCTGCGAACGCGCCACTGATACGCTGTCAGCTTTTGATTTTCCAGCCTGAACGCAACAGCATATAACATATACTGCCGAGCGCGATATTGACCGCCAATAGCAAAAATATACCTCCAGTCACCGAGGCATCGCTTTCGCCGATAAAGCTATAGCGGAAGCCGGAAATCACGTAGAAGAACGGATTGGCTTTGCTCACTGCCTGAAACGCGGGGGCAAGATTGTCGATGACGTAGAAGGTGCCCGAAAGCAGCGATAGCGGCGCAACGACGAAATTGGTGATCGCCGCGCTATGGTCAAATTTCTCGGCCCAGATCGAGGTCATCACCCCCATAAACGAGAGCATCAGCGCCCCCATCAGGCCGAAAAACAGCAAGGCCCAGGGATGCTGTACCGAGACCGTAACCGTCGGCCACAGGAACATCGCCAGCCATACAGTAGAACCCACCAACACAGCGCGGGTCATCGCCCCGCCGACCAAAGCGGCCAACACCTCGCCAACCGAGAGCGGCGGCATCAGATAATCTATAATCGTGCCCTGCAACTTGCCTCCGAGTAGCGAAAAGCTGGCATTGGCGAACGCATTTTGCATCATCGCCATCACAATCAGGCCCGGCGCTATAAAGCTGGCAAAAGGCACGCCCAGCACCATTCGCCCTTCCCGGCCCAGCGCAACGGTGAAGATTACCAGAAAAAGCAGGGTTGTGATCGCCGGTGCCCAGATCGTCTGCAACTTGACCTTGAAGAAGCGCCGCACCTCCTTCATATAAAGGGCTGACAATCCTTGCCAGTTAACCGAACGGATACGCGCCTCTCCCGGCGGTGCGATGCGGATGGAACCGGCATCGGACGGGGGCGGACCTTCTCCTGCCGGACGATCGGATAATATTTCTTGTTGATGCGCCATGTCCGCATCGCCTATCGGCGGCGCGGCACAGGTGCAAGAGTTTATAGTTAGAAAGCATATTTGTTTATGGCGTGGACGGACGAACGGATTGATAAGCTCAAGGCGCTTTGGGAAAAGGGCAATACGGCCAGCCAGATTGCCGAAGAGCTTGGCGGTGTCAGCCGCAACGCGGTTATCGGCAAGGCGCATCGTCTCGGGCTGAAATCGCGACCGTCTCCGGTGAAGTCGGGCAAGAAAAAAGCTGCCAAACCGAAAACCAAGACCGCAGCGAAACCGGCAGCTGCCAAGGCAAAGGCGCCAAAACCCGCAAAGGCAGCCACAGCGAAGCCAGCAGCCCCTAAAACAGTGGCCGCAGCACAGCAGCCGCCTGCGCCATCCCAAGCAACGCCATCGCAACCGCTACCTTCTGAAGCTGTACCCAGCACACCGAAAATCGTATCGGTCGGCCCCGGCGGATTTTTGCGTCAGGGTCCGGGTGACCAGCAGGCGCCGATCCCCCCTGCACCGCCTCGCCGTCTGGTTCCGGCTAAGCCGAGCCCGGAAATTGCCGACAAGACCAGCCTGCTCGACCTGAGCGACAAGATTTGCCGTTGGCCGATCGGGCACCCGGGCGAGCCGGATTTCCACTTCTGCGGTGCCCCGGTCAATCCCGGCTTCCCCTATTGCGTCGAGCATTGCGGTCGCGCCTATCAGGCACAGCTACCGCGCGGCACCCGCCGCCCGCCACCGCCACTGCCTTTTGGTGGCCCACGGGTACGGTAAGCTATTTCATTGTCGTCCCCGCGAAGGCGGGGACAGGGCTTAACTTCATACTATTTCACGCGGAGGCGCGGAGATATTGCGTCAAGCGCCCCTAACTCCGCGCCTCCGCGTCTCCGCGTGAGTCAAAAACAAAAGCCCTATCCCCGCCTTCGCGGGGATGACGGTGGCAATAGCCGGGCTAGCTGTGGAGAATACCAGCCTATTGCCTTGCCTAGCGCGCTATGCAGGGTAAGGATTATCGCATGAGCGATGATCTCTTTGAAGGCGCAGAACCGCCGCAATCCAAGTCCAGCGATTATGATGCTTCCGCGATTGAGGTGCTGGAGGGGCTGGAGCCCGTGCGCAAGCGGCCCGGCATGTATATTGGCGGCATTGACGAGCGCGCGCTTCACCATCTTGCCGCCGAGGTTATCGACAACAGCATGGACGAGGCGGTGGCCGGCCATGCTACCCGCATCGAGATTACGCTGGATGAAGGCAATAAGCTGACCATCGCCGATAATGGTCGCGGTATCCCGGTCGATCCGCACCCGAAATTCCCCGACAAGTCAGCGCTGGAGGTTATCCTGACTACGCTGCACTCGGGCGGCAAATTCAGCGACAAGGCCTATGCTACGAGCGGCGGCTTGCATGGCGTCGGCGTGTCGGTGGTGAATGCTCTGTCGTCCGAAATGCGGGTCGAGGTCGCGCGCGACAAGGTGCTGCATGCGCAGGACTATTCGCGCGGGAAACCGGTAAACGCTCTGGCAAAAGCCGGCGGCGCGCCCAACCGTCGCGGCACGACTATCAGCTTTGTGCCCGATACCGAGATTTTTGGCGAAAAGGCGCTGTTCAAGCCAAGGCGACTGTTCAAACTGGCCCGGTCCAAGGCCTATCTCTTTGCTGGTGTCGAAATTCGTTGGAAATGCGCATCTGCGCTGGCTGGCGAGGATGTGCCCGAAGAAGCGACATTCCGCTTCCCCGGTGGTCTGGCTGATCATCTGCGCGAGCAACTGGGCAGCCGCGAATGTGCCACGGCAGAGTTTTTCCATGGCCGACAGGACTTTCCCGATGGCGAAGGTCGGGTTGAATGGGCGGTGGGCTGGCCGCTCTACAGCGATGGCAGCCATAGCTGGTATTGCAACACCATCCCGACGCCCGATGGCGGCACGCATGAAAATGGCCTGCGTGCGGCTCTGCTCAAAGGCATGCGCAGTTTTGGCGAGCTGGTGGGCATCAAAAAGGCCAGCGGACTGGTCGCCGATGATATGATGTCGGGCGCGGAGCTGATGCTCTCTGTATTTATCCGCGATCCGCAGTTTCAGAGCCAGACCAAGGACCGGCTGACCTCAGCCAATGCGGCCAAGCTGGTCGAGAACGCCGTGCGCGACCATTTTGACCATTTCCTTTCCGACAATATGGACCGCGGCAAGGCGCTGCTCGGTCTGGTCATGGAGCGGATGGAGGAGCGGCTCAAGCGCAAGGCGGAACGCGATATCAAGCGCAAAACCGCAACTTCCTCACGCAAGCTGCGCCTGCCGGGCAAGCTGATCGACTGCACCGGCAAGGGCGACGAGCCGACCGAATTGTTTATCGTCGAGGGCGACAGCGCCAGCGGCTCGGGCAAACAGGCCCGCAATCGCGATACGCAGGCGATCCTGCCGATCCGCGGCAAGATCCTCAACGTCGCCTCGGCGACCAAGGCGAAAATCCTTGCCAATCAGGAGATTGCAGACCTTATACAGGCACTGGGATGTGGCACCGGCAAGGACTGCAACGCTGCTGATCTGCGTTATGACCGGATCATCATCATGACCGATGCCGATGTCGACGGCGCGCATATCGCGACCTTGCTGATGACGCTGTTCTTCCAGGAAATGACCGACGTGGTGAAGAACGGCCATGTGTTTCTCGCACAACCGCCGCTCTTCCGGCTCTCATCGGGCAGCACCAGCGCCTATGCCAAGGATGAGGCGCAGCGTGAGGAGCTGGAAGCAACATTGTTCAAAGGCAAAAAGGTCGAGGTCAGCCGCTTCAAAGGTCTGGGCGAGATGAACCCGGCGCAGCTGCGCGAAACCACCATGGACCCGGCGACGCGCACCCTGTTGCGCATCGAACTGCCGCGCGAATATGAGGATCGTGCCAGCACCAAAGACCTGATTGACCGGCTGATGGGCCGCAATCCGGAACACCGCTTTCAGTTTATTCAGGACCATGCGGCGCAGGTGGACCGTGATACCATCGACGCCTGATCGCGTCACACATTTATGGCGCATCGGCCTGGTGCTGATGGCCACATTCGCCCTATCATTCACTTCCCCGGCTCTGGCGCAGCAAAGGGGGCAGGATGCGGCCTCTGTCAATGCCCTGACCCAGCGCGCCAATGATGTGCTGCGTCTGCTGCGCGGCGAACCGATTGAGGAGCAGGTATTCAACGCCAATTTCCTCAATGCTATCCCGCCGGTGCAGTTTCGCGCCTTTACCAAACAAATGACCGATCAATATGGGCCGCCGCAGCAAATCCTATCGATAACCACACTCAATCGCACCACGGCGACGCTGAAAATTGCCTATTCCGAGACTACCGCGACCGGCATATTGAATATTGAGGACAACTACCCCTATCGCATCTCTGGTCTGCGGATCACCGGATTTGAGGCCGCCGCTGGGAGCATAAATGAGGTCATAGCTGCGATAGATGCGCTGCCCGGGAAGCAGGGCCTGATCATCCAGCGGCTTGATCAACGCAACGCCGCTCCGCTGGCAGCTATTGATCCGGATGGGCTCTATTCCATCGCCTCAACCGCGAAGCTCTATATCCTCGCCGAACTTGACCGCGCTATTCGCGCCGGGGAGCGCCGCTGGAGCGATGTTGTAACGCTTGGACCGAAATCGCATCCATCAGGCGTGATGCAGGATTGGCCTGAAAACAGCCCGGTCACCTTGCACACGCTGGCGACACAAATGATCGCTATCAGCGACAATACGGCCACGGATACGCTTGTCAGGGTGATCGGACAGGAGCGACTGGCAGCGATGGTTCAGCGCACCGGCCATCGCAATCCATATGTGCTGCGACCCTTTCTGATGACGCGTGAAGTTTCGGCTCTAAAAACACCCGCCAATGCCGCCTTGTTGGCAAAATATCTGGCAGGCGACCCAGCAAGGCGCGAACGCCTTTTGAAGCTGAACAAAGATGCGCTGGCACTGGAGCGGATCGATTTTGCCGCGCTGACGGCAAGGCCCTATTCTATCGACAGCATTGGCTGGTTTGCCAGCGCCGCCGATATTGCGCGGCTGCTGGATTATCTACGCCGTGAGGCCAGCGATGAGACCAAGACAATCCTCGCACTTAATCCGGGTATCGGTAAGGAGAATGCCGCGAACTGGCGCTATCTTGGCTATAAGGGTGGTTCGCAGACCGGGATCATGTCAATGAACTTCCTTCTGACGTCCCGATCAGGCGAGCACTATGCGGTGGCAGCACACTGGAATGACAAAAACACCCCGGTCAATGAAGGCGAATTTATCGCGCTGATGACACGATTGATCAATCTTCTGGCCGAGCGCTAGTAAAGCCCCTCCTCTTCAGAGGAGGGGTTAAGAATTGGCCGTCAGCGCCTTTACCAGCGCTTTCACCTTCTTCTGCCGCCATTGTGGCAGGGGCGCGATCAGCCAATAGGCACGGCGTGATGGGCGGGCTTTGGCGTAAACCTCGATACGTCCGGCCGCGAGATCCTTATCTGCCAGCAACACCGGCACGGTGGCGTAACCCAGCCCCGCCGCCGCCATTTCCAGCGCAAGACCGGCATCAGCGACTTTGAGGAACGGGATATTCTCTCCCTCCTCATCTGCCTTGGTTTGGCTGCCTTCGCGCTGCGCGCCAGGCCAGCTTATCTTGGCATCGCCCTTATAATCCGGCGCAGCAACGCAGACGAACTGCGCATCGCCCAATTGCACGCCCTCATGCTCACCCGGACCATCGCAAAGCCGGATAGCGACATCGAGATTGGCCTCTGTGAAATCCGCCCCCTGCTCCTCCGAGACCAGCGCATAGCGGATATCAGGATTAGCCTGGGCAAACGCCACAAGCCTCTCCTGTAGCCATTTCTCGGCAAAATCACGAGGTACAGCGATGGTCAGGCGATAGCTGGACTGGCCCGCCTGCATGGCGCGGACTGATTCCTCGAACTGTAGAAAGCCGCCGCGCAGCGAATCCAGACCGGCTTCCGCCTCATTGGTGAGTTCGAGGCCCTTGGGCGTGCGGCGGAACAGCACAACGCCCAGCATATCCTCAAGCGCACGGATCTGCTGGCCGACAGCGGCAGGGGTTACCGCCAGTTCATCGGCGGCGCGGGTAAAGCTGAGATGACGGGCAGCCGCGTCAAAAACGCGCAGGCCGTTGAGCGGCAAATGCGTCCGTTTCATCGCGCAACCGCAGGAGCCACCAGAGGAAAACGCGGGATTTCCGCATTGATGATCGTTTGATCGTCGCGGATCATGCGGAAAACGCCTTCCATCCGCCCGGTCGGTGTATTGAGCGGACAGCCCGAGACATAATCATGCGACTCACCGGGTTTAAGATAGGGTTGCTCGCCGACAACACCCTCGCCATCGACATGATGCTGGCCGCCACGACCATCGGTAATCAGCCAGTGGCGAGTCAGCAATTTCACCGGTTGGCTGCCATGATTCTCGATACGGATATGATAGGCCCAGAACCAGCGTGAGGCCTCGCTACGTGACTGTTCGGGCAAAAAGCTGACGGCGACGCGGACAACCACACCTTCGGTTTCAGCTTCATGATCAAACAGATTCAGCATTTTGGCTCCAACAGACTCGGTTCGCCCATCAATATGGCGCTAAAGTCCGGCGCTGGAAAGGGCCTGATCCAAATCTTCAAGAATATCCTCAACATCTTCCAGCCCGACATTGATCCGCAGCATGTCCTCGCTAATGCCGACCTCGAGCCGGGCATCCTCGCCCATGCTGCTATGTGTGGTCGATGCCGGATGGGTCATTAAGGACCTACTGTCGCCGATATTGTTGGAAATATCGATAAGATTAAGCGCGTTGAGCACACCATGCGCACGCTCACGCCCACCGCCGACATAAAGCGAGAAAATCGGCCCGACCGCGTCCATTTGCGCCATCGCCAGATTGTGCTGTGGATGACCTTCAAGACCAGGATAATTGACCCGTTCTACCCGGCTTTCGAGAAACTTGGCGACTTTCACAGCATTTTCGCTCTGCTTGTGAATACGCAATGACAGCGTTTCCAGTCCCTTGAGAACAACCCAGGCATTAAAAGCGCTCAGCGTCGGCCCTGTGTTGCGCAGAAACGGCAATAGCGTGTCATCGACAAATTCGCGCGTGCCACAGATCGCCCCGGCGAGTACACGGCCCTGCCCGTCCATCATCTTGGTAGCGCTATAGGCAACAACATCGGCACCAAATTCCATCGGCCGCTGCAGCACATTGGTGGCGAAGGCGTTATCAACCACGGTTGTTATACCGTGCTGCTTGGCCAGATCGCACACCGCTTTTAGATCAATGATATCCATCGTCGGATTGGCTGGCGTCTCAAAGAAGAACACCTTGGTTTCAGGACGGGTCGCCGCCTCCCAATTGGCGATATCGCGACCATCAATCACTGTGGTTTCGATGCCGAATTTGGGCAGCAGGTTATCGGTGAGCCAGCGGCAGGAGCCGAATAGCGCCCGGCTTGCCACAACATGATCACCGGCCTGCAACTGACAGAGCAGCGAGGCCGTCATCGCCGCCATGCCACTGGCGGTGCAGCGGGCCGCTTCTGCGCCTTCCATCAGCGCAATCCGCTGCTCGAGCATCTCGACCGTCGGGTTCTGCAGCCGGCTATAGGTCATGCCCTGCTGCTCACCGGCAAAGCGTGCCGCTGCATCCTCGGCACAGTCATAGGCATAGCCCGAGGTCAGAAACAGCGCTTCAGAGGTCTCGCCATATTCGCTACGCGCCGTGCCGCCCCGGATAGCTTGCGTGGCCGGGCGCCAGTTCTTGGTAATTTCGGGGTCTTGCCCGCTATTGCGTTTCATGCCGCTTAGTCTTCCTACTTCTGCACTGCCGCTACGACCGCATCGCCGATAGCGCTTGTCGAGGCCGAGCCGCCAAGATCATGGCCCAAAACCCCGTCTGCAAGCACGGTCGATACCGCTTTCTCGATCCGCTGTGCATTGGTCTCGTCAGCAAAGCTGTGGCGCAGCATCATCGCCGCCGACAGGATCATCGCCATGGGGTTGGCAATGCCCTGCCCGGCAATATCGGGGGCGCTGCCATGGATGGGTTCATACTGGCCTTTCGTTCCCTCACCCAGCGATGCGGAGGCCAGCAGGCCGATTGAGCCGACGCACATGCTCGCCTGATCGGAGAGGATATCACCGAAGAGATTGCCGGTGACAATCACATCAAACTGCCCCGGATTCCGCACCAGCTGCATCGCCGCATTGTCGACATACATATGGCTGAGCTCGACATCGGGATACTCCGCCGCGACCTCTTCGACCACAGCGCGCCACAGCACCGATGTCTGCAGCACATTGGCCTTGTCGACCGAGCAAAGCTTGCCCTTGCGCCCCTGTGCAGCCTTGAAGGCAACATGGGCAATGCGGGCGATCTCGCTCTCGTCATAGGCCATCACGTCATAACCCTGACGCAGGCCATCCTCCGTCTGACGCTGGCCTTTCTCGCCGAAATAGACATCACCGGTCAGCTCGCGCACGATCAGCAGATCAATGGCGCTAGCGATTTCGGGTTTCAGGCCGGAGAGATTTTCCAGCCCGGCAAAAGCATTGGCAGGCCGCAAATTGGCGAAAAGCTGTAGTTCCTTGCGCAGACCCAGAATCGCGCTTTCGACGCGCAACTCGCGGCGAAGGCCGTCCAGTTCGGGGTCGCCGACCGCACCGAACAGCACCGCATCGGCGGTCTTGGCGAGGTCCAGCGTCTCCGGTGGCAAAGGATGGCCATGCTTACGATAGGCCACGCCACCAACATCGGCATGATCGAGCCTGAGACCCGGCAGATCGAGCGCCTCCAGCACCCGCACCGCCTCCACCATGATTTCCTGACCGATGCCGTCCCCGGCAAGCACCGCTATATGCATATTCTGTCCTGTATCTGTTTAGGCGAACGCCGCTTCAAGACGTTCCACCAGACGTTCGCGGCTTTGCATAGGAGTTTTTCGCGCATCGGCAAAAAAATACCGTTCGAGAAAATGGCCGGTCAGCGCCAGACCATCGCGTAAGCCCTGTCTATCGGCTGAGATGGCGCTGATGAGAAAAGGCGGCAAGGTTAGCAATTGCTTGCGATAGCCAACAGCGCCTTCATCACTGACAGCCCGCCCGGTGCGCGGGCTGACATAGGTGAGATTCTCATGACCGCCGGTGACAGCGCATGTTTCCAGATCAAGCCCGAACCCCAATTCGGACAGCAGCAGCAGCTCAAAGCGGATCAGCGCCTCGGCCCAACCCCGCGCCGATGGTGCCCCGGTAATGGCGTTCAGCAGCGCATCAAAGCCGTTATAGATGGCGGGATAGCTCTGTCCTTCGGGCAACAGCGTGCCCACCGCCAGACAGGCCCATTCGATCCCGGCAGCGCTGAGCGGCTCGGCATAATGCGGCGCGCGGGAGTGCACCAGTTCAAGCGTCATCGCCGGAAGCTGGGTCGCCACCCTCCCCCGTATCTGCCCTGAAACCACATTGCCCGGCTGCAGCAAAGGCCGCCGCTCGCGTGACTTGGCACCCTGCACATAGCCTGCGAGCAGGCCGTTATCGGGCGTCAAAACCCGCACCACCGCACCATACTCGCCATGACGGCGGTTGATGCACAATATCGCGCGGTCGAAGTCGAGCGTCGCCATTGTGCCTAGCCGTGAAAATAATCATAGACCGCATCGGCCATGGCTTGTGAGACACCGGGCGCGCGGGCGAGGTCTTCGCGGGAGGCGTTGCGCACTGCCTTGGCGGTGCCGAAGTGCATCAGCAGCGCCTTTTTGCGCACCGGGCCGATACCCGGCACCTCGTCCAGCGGACTGACACCAATCGCCGCAGCTCGCTTCTTGCGGTGTGCACCGATAGCAAAACGGTGCGACTCATCACGCAGGCGTTGGATGAAGAACATCAGCGGGTCATTCACCGGCAGCGTCTTGTCGCTGCCATCGGGGAAGTAGAAAACCTCGCGACCGGCATTGCGGTCCGGCCCTTTGGCGACGCCGAAAAACGGCACATCATCAATGCCCAGCTCTTCCAAAACCTCCTGCACCGAAGACACCTGCCCCTTGCCGCCATCGATTAGCAACAGATCGGGCCAGTCACCCGATGTCCGGTCAGGGTCTTCCTGTTGCGCCCGGGCAAAGCGACGCCGGATCATCTCGCGCATCATCGCAAAATCATCACCGGGGACGGTTTCCTCATCCTTGATATTGAATTTGCGATAAGCGTTTTTGCGGAAGCCCTCAGGCCCGGCAACAATCATTGCGCCAAGCGCATGGCTGCCCTGAATATGGCTGTTGTCGTAGACTTCGATACGCTCGGGGCGGCTGTCGAGCGCGGCAAATTCGCCCAGAGCATCGAGGTTCTTCGCCTGACTGCTCGACTCGGCGACGCGGCGCAGCAGTGCTTCCTTGGCGTTGCGTTCGGCCTGTTGCACCAGCTTGCGGCGCTCGCCACGCTGCGGCACTGCCATATCGAGCTTGGTGTTCATCCGCACCTGCAGCGCCTCGGCGAGCAATTCCGCCTCTTGTGGCTCGCGGTCGAGCAGCACCAGCTTGGGCGGCGGTACTTCCTGATAGAATTGCGCCAGAAAGCTGGCCAAAATCTCTTCCGGCTCTACGCCCGAGACATGCGCCGGGAAGAAACTGCGGTGCCCCCAATTCTGGCTAGCGCGGATAAAGAACGCTTGTATGCAGACGGTGCCGCCCTGTTGCGCCATAGCGAAGACATCGGCATCGGCGACGCCCTTGGCCTGCACCGCTTGGCTACCCTGAATAAAGGTCAGCGCGCGCAGACGGTCGCGGTAACGTGCGGCGGTCTCGAAATCGAGCTGCTCGGCGGCCTCTTCCATCGATGCGGCAAGTCGCTGCTGCACATCGGTGGATTTGCCATGCAGGAAGTTACGCGCATCATCGACCAGCCCGGCATAATCCTCCTTGCTGATCCGATCGACACAGGGGGCGGAACAGCGCTTGATTTGATAGAGCAGACAGGGCCGCGAGCGATTGGCGTAAAAGCTGTCGCTGCAGGAGCGCAGCAGGAACATCTTCTGCAACGCATTGAGCGTTGCGGTCACTGATCCGGCGCTGGCAAAGGGGCCGAAATATTCGCCCTTATATTTGCGCGCACCGCGATATTTATACATGCGCGGAAAATCATGATCCTCGCGCAACAGGATATAGGGAAAGCTCTTATCGTCGCGCAGCAGCACATTATAGGGCGGGCGATAGCGCTTGATAAACTGCGCCTCCATCAACAGCGCTTCGGCCTCGCTATTGGTGGTGACGATGGTCATGCTGCGGGTCTGCGCCACCATGCGCTGTAATCGACGCGGCAGGCGAGTCACCTGAGTATAGTTGGTTACCCGATTGCGCAGCGCCCTTGCCTTGCCAACATAGAGCACATCGCCGCGGGCATCGAGCATGCGATAGACACCGGGTTCCGCCTTGAGCGTTTTCAGCGTCGCGCGAATGGCTTCAACGCCGCGATCCAGATCAGGTGTCTCCGCACCGCGCACCGCATAGGTCGCCTTTTCCTCGCGGAACCGGTCGGGCGCATCGGGAAGGCTGTGATCGGAAGGACTATCGCCGCTGCTGGTCATGCCCATGTTATGGGCGTTTTTATGGGGATTTTAAAGTTGGTCCTATAAATCCTCTCCGGAACGGGGAGGGGGACCATGCGCAGCATGGTGGAGGGGCACAGGCCGCATAGCCAATAAGGATCAAGTGCACCCAAGGTGCAATAAGGATATAAGAAAGGTCTTGGAAGCTTTGAACTAGGGACAGAGCCGAAGGTGCCCCTCCCCCATCCGTTGGATGGGTCCCCTCCCCGTTCCGGGGAGGATCACCTAGTGAATCGCCTTGCGCAGTGTCGCGATTGTCGAATCCACCAGAGCAGCATCCGCTTCGGCATCATGCTTTTTCTGCACCAGTGCCTGCGAGGCCTGTGCCGAAACCGTGGTTACCTTCTCACGGATTTCCGTGATCGCCGCGCGTTCGGCGGCGGCGATCTTCTGCTCGGCCAGATTTTTGCGGCGTGCAATCAAGGCGGTGGCATTTTCCTTGGCTTCGGCGATGATAAGCTCGGATTCCTGCTCCGCGCGCTCTTTCATATCTTCAGCTTCGGTGACCGCGCTCGCGATCTTCGATTCATATTCCGAGCGCAGTGCCTCGGCTTCTTCACGCAGCGACTTGGCTTCGTCGAGGTGCCGCTTGATGTCCTCAATCTGCTTGTCGAGCGACGACGCGATCATCGCCGGCACTTTGCGCCACAATATGATCCCGATCAGGATCGCCATGGCGATGGAAACCCAGGCGGTCGCGGTAATGCCGAATACGGAGAGCTCGACATATTCCTCGCCATGCGCGCCTTCGGCAGCAATCAGCAACAGATCAAGCATCGGTCATCGCTCCCTTCACCGCGCTGCGGGCTTCGGCCTTGGTGACCTTGGAGCCGGTCAGCTTGGCGAAAATCGACTGGGTGGCTTCCGCCGCAACATCCTGCAGCTCGGCCATGGCGGCAACGCGCTGCTCTTCTATGTCTTTTTCGGCTTCTTCCAGCTTGCTGGCGACCCGCTTGTCAGCGTCACGCAGCCGCTTTTCGGCGTTCTTGGCGGCCTTGTCCTTGGCCGCCGCGATCACGGCCTGCGCTTCGGAACGCGCATCCGCCTGTTTTGTCTTATATTCCTCTTCCAGCTCATCCGCCTTTTTATGCGCCAGACGCGCGGCCTCGACATCGTCAGAGATACGCTTTTCGCGCATTTCCACCGTGCCCTGAATTTTGGGCAGCATGCCACGACCAATCACCAGATAGACAATGCCAAAGGTGATCACCAGCCAGAAGAACTGGGATCCATAGGTTGTCATAAGCTGGTCTATTTGTGGCATTTCGGGTGTCCGTCAGTCAGATAACCGGAAAGAAAGTCCTCCGGCACCAAGGCGCCGGAGGGGTATAGCATGTTCGTTTAGGCGACGAAGATCAGGATCATCGCGACAACGAAAGCCAGCAGGCCGAGAAGCTCGGCAGCGGCGAAACCGATGAACAGACGGCCCTGCTGGCCATCCGCAGCGGCAGGATTGCGCAGCGCGCTTTCCAGAAACGAGCCGAAAACATTACCCACACCGATAGCGGCCATGCCGGCACCGATAGCTGCCAGACCTGCACCGACCAGCTTTGCTGCTTCTGCGTCCATTATATTACTCCTTGGAAAAAATCGTGTTGAAAACGGTTGTGAATGAAAGGGTTAAATCAGTGAAGGTTGACCGCATCGTTGATGTAGAGCGAGGTCAACAGAGCGAAAACATAGGCCTGAACCACGGCCACCAATATCTCCAGCGCGCTGATGCCGACCATCAGCGTGAGGCTTGGGATGCCGACCATCAGGCCATAGCCGACACCGGCCTTGGTCGAGTTAATGACGAAGCCCGCCAGAACCTTGAGCAGGATGTGTCCTGCGGTCATGGCGACGAAGAGACGCAGGCCGAGGCTGAACGGGCGCACCAGGAAGGACAGCAGCTCAACCAGGAAGATGAACGGAATCATCGGCAGCGGCGTGCCATGCGGAACGAACAGCGAGAAAAAGTGGAAGCCATGACGCCAGAAGCCCACGATCAGGACGATCGAGAAGCTGACAATGGCGAGAATGCCGGTCACGGTCAGGTGGCTGGTCACGGTGAAAGGATGGCCGCCCACCAGTCCGATCGGCATCAGGCCGAGGATATTAGCGAACAGAATGAACATGAACAGCGAGAAGACATAGGGCGTATATTTCTTGCCCTCTTCGCCGATATTGGCGAGCATCATATTGTCGATAAAGCCGGTAAAGCCCTCAACCATCACCTGCCAGCGACCGGGGACCAGCTCGCGTTTCATACCGCCCTGCATAAACACCCAAAGGGCGACAACGGTGAGGATCATCCACAGCGCGCTATTGGTAAAGGCAATCTGCTGACCACCAATGCTGAACAGATCGAAAAAACTTTCAATCTGGAACTGGTGCATCGGGTCGATTTTACCTGATGATTCGCCGGCCACGCTTTTACCCTATTCTTCGTCTTGCGGGCCGCCCGAACTGGTGCCGGTCAGCCGCATTATATTCCTGAATGCCACGATGATCCCGAGGAACAGGAACACCAGCATCAACCAAGGCGAAGTCCCCAGCCAGCTGTCGAACAGCCAGCCAAATAAAAGACCCCCGGCAACCCCTGCAATCAGATCGGCCAAAACCCGCGTGCCCATCCGATAATTGGGATCGGCTTCGACAGACTTTTTGCCGTTCCTGTTGCTACGCTCCGCTTCGAGCCGGTCGAGCCTGTCATCAAGCGAATCCAGCCGGTTGTTTTGCGTATCAGGTTTCTTTTGAGGTCGTTCGTCCGCCATCGCTTGTCCAGATTGTCAAAACCACCCGGTAAAGCGCCGAAGAACGAGGCAACCCGCCTAGGCGCGGCCCGTTTAGTGAGCCGTTTGGCGCAAGTCAATGGCCATAGCGGCAATGCACACATTTCCGTAAACGGAAAGTGGGAAAATATATCAGAAACAAAGCCCCTCCCCTTCAGGGGAGGGGTTGGGGTGGGGGCGTTCAACTAGCGCAGCGCAAGTGGATATCCCCCGCCCCGCTGCGACTAAGCTCACCTTCGGTTCACTAAGTCTCACTGCCACTCCCCTAAAGGTGGAGGGGGGAAATTAAGGTTTACGGACAGCGAGCATCGCGCTCGGGCGGAGAACCATCGCGGGTTTTCCACTGGCCCGATGGAGTCATATATTTTTGGCCCGGCTGCAATTTGGTGATCAGGTTGCAGCCGGTGGACAGTGCCACTTCCTGCACCGTCACACCTTTTTGCGATGCCAGTTCGGTATATTTTGCCTTGCGCTTGATATTGACGCTGTCGACCACGCGACGAGCCTCAGCATTGCCGCCATTGACCACAGCGAGATAGCCATCGGGCTTTTCGCCGATAACACCGGAGGCTTTCGCAGATTTATAGGTCATGCTCTGCGCTGATACGACCGCAGGCGAGAAAAACAGCGCCACGGCGGCAACGGGGACCAGGGCGGCTGAAACTTTGGTACTCAGATCAACCATCAGAAAATATCCTCATTCTCGTCAATCAGGGCTTTGGCATCATTATCCAGACGATACACCACTTCCTGACTGATATTAATATTCAATTCGATGACAATCGGCTCATTCGGCGCTTCCAGACTGATGCAGCCACTCACCGGCAACACGGCAAACAGGGCGATAAGCCAGGACGCGCTAACATATTGTCCAGCCATCTTATTATCATGTTTCATGGCATATGCTCGCTTTCAGATGGCTGAATAGCATTGTAAATTCGGTTTTCAGTCACCTGTATTGGCTCCTGCCGCTTCTGGTTCTTGCGACGGAATAGTGACCGATCGGATATCAGGCAAATATTGCGTGTCGTAAAATGACCGTGCCGATGTGATCAGCTGAAAAAATGGCGCGCGCACGGTGACATTGAACTGGATCGGCAGTTTGGCGATTTGCTTGGTGATAAAATTGCGCGAGGCTTCATCGCCCTGGCTGAGGCCGGCGAAGTTGATCTGTGTCACCATCTCGCCATCCAGCGGGCCGTTCATATCGATTTCCAACGACTGGTATTTGAGCGAGCGCAGGCTGTTAAACGCGAAATTGGCAACCGTGCCCATATCCTCATAGGTAAGCTGGCCGACATAGGCGACGGTGCCGCCACCTTCGCGCACGGTCAAATGACCACCCTCAATCCGGCCACCATCCTGATTGAAGATAATCGGTAGCTTGCCATCAAAAACTCCGGTGGCGGTGATATTCTCAAAATCATATTGCGCCAGAAAAAGCGCCGCATCCATGCCGATGACCTCAAAGCCCAGCCTGCGGTCCTCTTCGCCCGCCATATCAAAGACTGCGGGCTCCATGATCAGGCGGCCATTGGCAAAGGGCCATTCCCCACCTTCCAGTGCAATCCGTTGATTCGGCAGGAGCTGGTAGCGGATCACGCCGTCATAAGCGGCGACACCGGGATTGACCTCACCCAGCCGCACCACCTGCCCCGGCGGTGTTTCAATGGCGAGCAGATCGGAAAAGACAATCTCGCCGGCTATGCCCTTAACCGGACCGAAAGCGGCGGCGAGATCGGCATATTCGGTATAGAAACGGCCATCGCTTTCTATCCCGTCAGGATTCCAGCGAATCTCTCCCGCGCCGTCGACTTGGCCATTAACATTCGCGACCAGTCCCAAGGTGAGTGGCGTAATCAGTTCCGGCTGGAATTCAGGACCAAAGCGCAGCGCATCGACTTTCAGAACAGCATTGCCCGTTGCGCTTTCCAGATCATGGACAATATTGACAGTGCTGACCCGGGTTTCGGTTTCCCTCTCGTGCAGATAACCGTCAGCCGTAACGCGTCCATCGACCAGCTTCAGTGTGACATCGCGGCCAAAAAGCGGGTTGAAGCGATATTCCGGTTCACGATCGCTGACGCGGATATGATCCGAAGCGAGCAACAGCCCTTCATCACCCCAGGACCATTGCCCCTGCCCTTCATCAATAAGCAACGGGATTTCGCCGATGGTCGCAACCGCCTCGGAAAATTCCCCGCCCAGTTCGCCGCCATTGCTGTCCAGCGTGAGCGACTGCGCGGCAATGCGCGTTGCACTCTCTGCCTCCCCGATTTGCGCGGTTATGTCGCGCAATTCGGTCATGCCGGGGTAACGCAATATCAGCTGCTCTGAAGCGACCGCCCATGACGTGCCCGACAGATCGCCCTTCAGCGATACCGCGCCACTATTGGCGTTGAAACGAACACCCTGATCATCAAAGGCAAGCAGCGGCTTGCCATCTACCGGGCATAAAGACAGACCGTTCCTGGCGATGCTGGTCGTCGCCATTTTCAGGCTGTTAAACGCGACTTTCTGACAACCGCCGCGTGCATAATAGCTGCTACCATCGCGCAACTGGCCATTGAGCGGCAGCACCAGATTATCAACACGGCCATCGGGCAAAGGTCCGGTCAGCCCAATGGTGCCCGCCAGCGCATAATCCGCCCTGCCCTGCTGGCGTATGCGTAAATCCTCAATCGCCAGTGCGGCACCATTGGCGGCATAGCGCCGCAAGGAGAGGTCAATCTGTTTCAAACCGCCATTAGCCAGACCTCCGCCCCAGAGAATATCGGCTGAGAGTTGCGGCAGGCTGCGGTCAACAATGCGCGCGCTGAATGGGATATCGTCAGCCGCTCCGGTGCCGTTGAGAGCAATATCAGCGCCGGAAAAGCGCGCTAGTGCTGCGCCATTGTCGCGTTTGATCACCGAGGGATCGAGTGCAAGCACACCATCGGCGACAGAACCACTAAGCGCGAAACCGGCATTGCTCATATGCGCATTGAGCAATGGCGCGATATGGCGCCATAAAGGCTCCAGCGGCGTCTCTGCCACCGCCTCCGTCGCGACACTATTCCAGGCGTCATCAACGGTTAACCCCTTGGCATTGAGTGCGGCGCTGGCCTCCAGCCTTTCCAGTATTGCACCGCTTTGCGCCATATCGGCGAAAGCCAGAGGCTCGCTATTCACACTGAACGCAACCTCTTCGCCATCAAGCCAGGGCGAGCGCATGTCTGCGAGCGACACCTCACCCTGCATATCAAGCACTTTCGCATCTATGCCCGCTTCCATATCGACCAGCAGTGTTTCCGCGACGATCTGCCCCTGATCCAGCCCGGCATAGACCGGCGACTCTGCGGCACCGCTCAGACCGAGATGCAGCTCTTCCAGCGTGCGATTGGCGCGGGCATCGGCGGTAAAGGCAAAGGATTCCAGTTTGGCGGCAGCATCCGGACAATTCAGATTTGTGCCCCGCAAGGGCCCGGAGAAAATCGGTTCGAGCGATGCAACCCGGATGGTTCCGAACAGGCTCGGTTGGTCGATAGTGCAACTGCCGAAGTCGAGAGCTTCCGCCGTCGCTGCCAATTCGCCCTCAAAGCCGTCTTTCAGATGGCCATAGCCACTCAGCGCCACACCGACATCACCATAGGGCGTATCCATGCGAATGCGGGCATCATCGACATCCACGGTAAAATCAGGCAGCTCAAATGGCGCATCGCTATCGGTGAAAATCAGCTTGTCCAGCGCGCCGAAGCTTAATGGCCTGTCCGTATTGCTATCATCATAACGCCCAAACAGCCGCATACCTCTGACGCGGACATCTTCAAGCACCAGCGTCCCGAAACCGGGGCGGGTTGTCGCGATCACCTCTTCGATCACCAGATCAGGTGCTTTGGGTGATCCTATGATGACATTACGCAGATGTTGCCGCCGGACACCGACATCGACGACGTCATAATGCGCTTCTATGCCCTGTGTCGCGAGATAATCGGCGGCATAGCTGTCGGCCAGCTCTACCCGCTGCGTCCAGGCCAGAAAGCCGCCCGCAAACACTATAAAAATGCCCGCCAATAACAGCCGAACCCATAATGATTCGGGCACAAGCGACGCGGCACGGGACGATGGCATATCCGCTTCCTGTTCGCTCGCTGTCATGCTCACCCTATTGCGCAAAAAGCCAATCATGTGCAATCGACAATGAACCGGGGCCGAATATCGGCTATAGTTACGGTACAGCATCGGTGGAGGGAGCGATCATGACGGACAAGGCGACAGCTTCCACACCGCTTTTTCCTGATGACAAGCAAGATAAAGCCACAGATGGCGCAGGCCATCGCGCCCGGTTGCGACAAAGGCTGCTCGATCAGGATGATACCGCGCTGCTCGATCATGAGGTGATCGAATATCTGCTGGCGTTGGCAATCCCCCGGCGCGACACCAAACCGCTGGCCAAAGCGCTTATCGCCCGTTTCGGTACATTGGCCGCGGTTCTGACCGCCGACAGCCGCACTTTGATGCAGGTTCCCGGCCTTGGTGAAACAAGCGTTGCGGCACTCAAAATCGCGCAAGTTTCGGCATTGCGCCTGTTGCGCGAACCGGTTGTCAATCTGCCGGTCATAGGTAGCTGGCAGGCACTTCTCGACTATCTTCGCGCCGATATGGCGCATCTTACCGTAGAGCGGGTGCGGATACTCTATCTTAACAGCCGCAATATGGTGATCAGCGATGAAAAAATGAGCGATGGCTCGGTGGATGAGGCTGCGATCTACACCCGGCAAGTGATCCAGCGCGCGTTGGAGCTCGGCGCGGTATCGCTAATCATGGTGCATAACCACCCCAGCGGCAATCCATCACCCAGTCGTCAGGATATTGCCATTACCCGCGATATATCCGAGGCCGGACGGCGGCTGAATATCTCGGTGCATGACCATATCATCATTGGCCGCGACGGGCATTTCAGCATGAAAGCCGAGGGACTTATCTGAAGCTTCAATTGCGATGGATACGCCATGCTGCTAGCCAGCGGCCAACTGCCCGAATCTCATCATCAAGCCAGAAAGTCACCCGCCATGGTTCCACGCTATGCCCATCCCGATATGACCGCCATCTGGGAGCCGGAAGCGAAATTCCGCATCTGGTTCGAGATTGAGGCACATGCCACCGATGCGCTGGCAGAGCTAGGTGTGGTGCCGAAAGAGGCGGCCAAGGCGATATGGGAGCGCGGTGCCTTTGATGTCGCGCGGATCGATGCGATTGAGGCCGAGGTCAAGCATGACGTCATCGCCTTCCTCACCAATGTTGCGGAAAATGTCGGCGATGAAGCGCGGTTTATGCATCAGGGCATGACCAGTTCGGACGTGCTCGACACCTGTCTTTCGGTGCAGCTGGCCCGCGCCAGTGATATCTTGCTTGCCGATATGGACGCGCTGCTCGCCGCGCTGAAACGCCGCGCCGAGGAGCATCGCTATACCGCCACAATCGGTCGCAGCCATGGCATTCATGCCGAACCGACCACCTTCGGCCTGAAACTCGCGCAAGCCTATGCCGAATTTGATCGCGGTCGGGAGCGGCTGGTGGCCGCGCGCAAGGAGATTGCCACCTGTGCGATCAGCGGCGCGGTCGGAACCTTTGCTAATATCGACCCGAAAGTCGAAGCGCATGTCGCCGAGAAAATGGGGCTCGAGCTGGAGCCGGTTTCGACACAGGTCATCCCGCGCGACCGCCATGCGCAATATTTCGCCACTCTCGCGGTGATTGCCTCGTCCATCGAGCGGCTGGCTACCGAAATCCGCCATTTACAGCGCACCGAGGTCTTGGAAGCCGAGGAATATTTCTCCCCCGGCCAGAAAGGCTCCAGCGCGATGCCGCACAAGCGCAATCCGGTGCTGACCGAGAATCTCACCGGCCTCGCCCGCATGGTGCGCAGCCATGCCCTGCCCGCAATGGAGAATGTCGCGCTATGGCATGAGCGCGATATCTCGCACAGCTCGGTTGAACGCTTTATCGGCCCCGATGCAACCATCACGCTGGACTTCGCCCTGCGCCGCCTGACCGGCGTAGTCGACAAGCTGCTTATCTATCCCGAACGGATGCAGAAGAATCTCGACCGCATGGGCGGGCTGGTCCACTCGCAGCGAGTCCTGTTGGCATTGACGCAAGCGGGAATCAGCCGTGAGGACGCCTATCGCATCGTCCAGCGCAATGCGATGCAGGTATGGGAGAGCGATGGCCAGCTCTCGTTGCTCGATCTGCTGCTGGGGGATGAGGATGTCACGGCAAAAATCAGCGAAGACGATCTGCGCGAGAAATTCACGCTCGAATATCATTTCAAGTATGTCGACACGATTTTTGCGCGGGTTTTTGGGTGAATCCACTTTCGTCAGCCCCGCGCAGGCGGGGCTAAGGCTTTTCTTAAGTTTCACACAAAGACACGAAGACACAAAACGTGGATTCTGCTTGGCATAGCGGCTTCGTGACTTTGTGGCTTAGTGTGAAATAAGCCCTGGCCCCGCCTTCGCGGGGCCGACGAGATAATTATGCAAAGCCCCTACAATAGTGCCCAGCATGGACTCGCCAATTGTTGCGGCACGGGGTATTGTGGTGCATGACCGCTCACAAGGGTCATAAAGGACGAAACAACATGCAATTTATCAAGACGTTATTCTGGGTATTGCTGGTGCTATTGCTGGCCGTTTTCTCGATCAATAACTGGAATGATGTGTCGATCACCATTTGGAGTGACACGCTGCTCGATACCAAATTGCCGATGCTGATTATCGGCTCGTTCATTCTCGGCTTTCTGCCGATGTGGTTGCTCTATCGCGGTTCGGTATGGCGTAACAAGCGCCGTATTGCCTCGCTGGAAAGCCGTCTGACCTCGCAGCAATCGGTAGTCAGCACGCCAGCCAGCAGCGATGCCGAACCCGCCTCCCCTCTGCAATCCGATCCTTCCAGCTAAAGTCGATATTTATGAGCAACCCGATTTATCTCGCCATGGATGTCCCCGAGCTGGACCGCGCGGTAGCGCTGGCCAATGCGGTCAAGGGGCATATTGGCGGGATCAAGCTGGGCCTCGAATTCTTCTGCGCCCATGGCCATCATGGCGTGCATGAGCTGGCGCATATCGGCCTGCCGATTTTTCTCGACCTGAAACTGCACGATATTCCCAACACCGTCGCCTCGGCGATGCAGGCGATCCATGTGCTCGAACCCGCGATTGTCACCGTCCATGCCTCGGGCGGTCGCGCTATGCTGGAAGATGCCAAGGCCGCTGCGGGCGCCAATACCAAGGTTGTCGCGGTCACGGTGCTCACCAGTCTCGACGATAATGATCTTGGCCAGATCGGCTATCAGGGGCAGGCGCATGATCAGGTGATGCGACTTGCCGAACTCGCCGAACGCGCCGGGGTCGATGGCATTGTCTGCTCCGGCCAGGAAGTAAAAGCGGTGCACCAGCAATGGAAACGCGGCTTTTTCGTCGTCCCCGGCCTGCGCCCGGCAGGCAGCGAAATGGGCGACCAGAAACGCGCCGTAACCCCGCGACAAGCCCGCGATGACGGCGCATCGGTGCTGGTGATAGGCCGCCCGATCAGCCGCGCCGACGACCCGGCAGCGGCGGCACGGGCGATTGAGGGGACGCTTTAGTTAGGTAGGTTGCAGCTTGTATGGCGCAGATAGCATTTCTTACCGGCATGGCACTGATGTTGCTATTGTATTTTAAGTTTGTGCCACGAATAAAGAACCCGTGGGTGGTTGGTGTAACTCTCTCACTTCTGGCTTTCCTTCCCTCCATACTGCTTCTTTTGAGCTACATAAAGAACGGTTGCTCTTCATCCGATACCTACAATGAAGGGTGTTTCCCGCTCTATATAATTGCCGTTGAGTTCCTAGTTGTTTTCCAGGTCATTTGGATGCTCTGCGTGGTCGCTGCTTACGCCCTTGCGGTAGCAAGGCGATAGAAAAGTCTTAAATCACAATACTACATAGAACCAAGCTCAAGGTAGCCTTAGTCATCAGAATCGAAGTGCTTGATGAAGAATATCAAAATCTGCGGCCTTTCCACCGAGGCTGCTATCGACACCGCGATAGACGCAGGCGCAACCCATATTGGCCTGGTCCATTTCCCCAAAAGCCCGCGCCATGTCTCGCTCGAACGCGCGGCGGAATTACGGCGCTATGCTGCCGACCGGATCAAGACCGTGCTTTTGCTGGTCAATGCCGATGCACATTTGACTGGACTAGCCATCACCAAGGTGAAGCCCGATATCATCCAGTTTCATGGCAGCGAGACGCCCGCATGGCTGCGCGCCATAAGAGACAAGACGCGGCTCGGCGTCTGGAAAGCGGTGGGGCTGCGCGATGCCGGGACATTGGAGCGCTCGGCGCGCTATCATGATGCGGCGGACCTGTTGCTGTTCGATGCGCCCGCAAAGGCCCTGCCCGGTGGCACCGGCGCCAGCTTTGACTGGTCACTGCTGGCCGATCATCAGCATAAGGTGGATTGGGGGCTGGCCGGTGGTCTGACGCCTGACACAGTAGGCGAAGCATTGGCCGCGACCAATGCGTCTCTGGTGGATGTCTCCTCCGGCGTTGAAAGCGCGCCGGGCGTGAAAGATATGGACAAAATCCGCGCCTTTTGCCAAGCGGTGCGGGAGTTTGATCGCCATTAGCCCCTGGTTCAAAATTTCGTCGGCCCCGCGCAGGCGGGGCCAGGGCGTTTTTTAGTGCACACAAAGCCACTAAGGCACAAAGCATTATTCTTTTGCCTTAATTGCTTCGTGACTTTGTGGCTTAGTGTGAAACAGTAGCCTTAGCCCCGCCTACGCGGGGCTGACGTGGAAAAAGTATAGTCTGGGGCACTATAGCCGGTTTAACGAAATCTGACCCTTAAGAGAAAATGATGAACAAAACCCCTGCCCCGAACAGCTTTACCAACCAGCCCGATGATCGCGGGCATTTTGGCGATTATGGCGGTCGCTATGTCGCCGAGACGCTGATGCCGCTGATCCTTGATCTGGAAAAGGAATATCGCGCGGCGCAGGATGATCCCGCCTTTGCCGAAGAGTTTGACGATCTGCTCGAACATTATGTCGGCCGGCCCAGCCCGCTTTACTATGCCGAGCGGCTGACTGAGGAAGTCCGCAAGGACGCGCCGGAAGGGCCAAAAGGAGAGAAACGCGGCGCGCAAATCTGGTTCAAGCGCGATGAGCTCAACCATACCGGCGCGCACAAGATCAATAATTGCATCGGCCAGATCCTGCTCGCCAAGCGCATGGGCAAGACACGGATCATCGCCGAGACCGGCGCGGGTCAGCATGGCGTTGCCACCGCTACTGTCTGCGCGCGTTTCGGCCTGCCCTGCGTCATCTATATGGGGGCCAAGGATGTTGAACGGCAGCAACCCAATGTCTTCCGCATGAAGCTGCTCGGTGCCGAGGTGGTGCCGGTCACCAGCGGCGGCGCGACGCTGAAAGACGCAATGAATGAGGGCCTGCGCGACTGGGTCGCCAATGTGCATGACACATTCTACATTATCGGCACCGCCGCCGGGCCGCATCCCTATCCCGAACTGGTGCGCGATTTTCAGAGCGTGATCGGCCATGAGGCACGGGCGCAGATGCTCGAGCGGGTCAATCGCCTGCCCGACCTGCTGGTCGCCTGTATCGGCGGCGGCTCCAATGCGCTTGGCCTGTTCCATCCGTTCCTCGATGACCCCGACGTAAAGATGCTTGGCGTTGAGGCGGCGGGTCTCGGGCTCGACGGCGATGACCATGCCGCCAGCCTGACCGGCGGCGCGCCGGGTATCTTGCATGGCAACAAGACCTATTTGCTGCAGGATGAGGACGGCCAAATCACCGAAGGCCATTCGATCAGCGCCGGCCTCGACTATCCCGGCATCGGCCCGGAACATGCCTGGCTGAAGGAAAATGGCCGCGTCGAATATGACAGCTGCACCGATGATGAGGCGCTGCAGGGTTTCCAGCTATTGTGCCGCACCGAGGGGATTATCCCGGCGCTTGAGCCGAGCCACGCCATCGCCAAGGTGGTCGAGCGTGCCAGGGCGATGGATCAGGAAAAGATTATTCTCGCCAATCTTTGCGGTCGCGGCGACAAGGATATTTTTACCGTGGCTGAGGCGCTGGGAGTGGAGATTTGAAGTCTTGATCGGTTACAATATGACATCGCGATCAAGATTCTTTTGTACCATGGCGATATTCTCAGTGGGGATAGCTTTGGTGATACTAACCCAAGACGCTTTCACTCCCCTTGGAAATCACTTAAGTGACGAGGTCCTTGCTGATATAAAATACGGCATATTTTTAGATCAGATTTTGCTGGCGGTTCTATTCCTTGCCCCGTCGCTTTGGTGGCATTTAGTTGATCACTTCGAGAATATAAAAACACAGTTCTCTATTTTAGCTTTCCTAGTGTCTTATAGTGCCTTCATTAGCGTAACAATAATTGCCTTAATCGGTTCTGTCATAGTTGTTTCTGGCGTTACCGCGTTGTATCAATGTCGTGACGCGGGGCCTTCCGAACCCCTACCAGACGGAACACAATTCTACACACTTTGCGATCCAATATCCGGTTATGGGATAGAGTATTTGGTCATTTGGCCCATACTAATCCTTTTCATGTTAGCAGCTCTCAAAACTGCTACCCATTTTTCAACACTTTTAAGAAGCAACAAATGAGAATTAGCTCTACACGCCTCTCCTCATCCTTCCCCGCCAACCGCGCGGCGCTGGTTGCCTTTGTCACCGCTGGCGATCCAACCCCCGAAGCCACCCCTGCCATTCTCGATGCGCTGGTCGAGGGCGGCGCGGATATTATCGAGCTGGGCATGCCGTTTACCGACCCGATGGCTGATGGGCCTTCGATCCAGCTTGCCAATATCCGCAGCCTAGAAGCAGGCACCAAAACCGCCCATATCTTCCAGATCGCCAAAGACTTCCGCCAGCGTCACCCGCAGGTTCCTCTGGTACTGATGGGCTATGCCAACCCGATGCTCCGGCGCGGGGCGGAGTGGTTTGCCGGGCAATGCGCCGAGGCAGGCGTGGATGGTGTTATCTGCGTCGATATCCCCGCCGAGGAGCAGGATGCGCTCACTCCAGCGCTGGCGGAGAAGGCCGTTGCCAATATCTGCCTTGCAACCCCGACCACCGATGATGCTCGTCTCCCCGCCGTTCTCGATCAGGCATCGGGCTTTCTCTATTATGTCTCGGTCGCCGGGATCACCGGCAAGCAACAGGCCGCAACCGCCTCCATCGCTGCGGCTATGGAGCGCATCAAAAGCCAGACAGACCTGCCGGTCGCCGTCGGTTTCGGCATCCGCACGCCGGAACAGGCCGCTGCTGTGGCGCAGCTTGCAGATGGCGTGGTTGTCGGTTCGGCGATTGTTGAACTGGTCGGCGAACATGGCGCTAATGCTGCGCCGCATGTCCGGGACTATGTTAAATCGCTTTCCGATGCTATCCGGGCAGCGAGAAACACATAACCCACCCCGTTCGTGTCGAGCGCAGTCGAGACACAGAGCCTCGCATATATGCCTCTCGACTTCGCTCGAGGCGAACGGACAGAATAAGGTTTGGTAAAATATGAGCTGGTTCAGCCGCGTCCGCAATAATCTGCCTTTCGGCGCCAAGCGCGATACTCCCGATAATCTCTGGCACAAATGCAAGAATTGCGGCGAGATGGTCTTCAGCAAGGAATATGAAGAGAATGAGCATATCTGCCCGCATTGCGGCCATCATGGGCGGATCGGCGCGCGGGCGCGCTTTGATGCGCTGTTTGATGAGGGGCTTTATGATGTGCTGGAAAGCCCCGAAGTGGCCGAAGACCCACTCAAATTCCGTGATAGCAAGAAATATACAGAGCGCCTGAAAACCGCCCGCGCCAATAGCGAGTTCGCCGACGCACTGACCAATGCCAAGGGCGATATTGACGGCCAGCGCGCGGTTGTCGGCGTGCAGGATTTCGCCTTTATGGGCGGCTCTATGGGCATGGCCGTGGGCAGCGCGTTTCTCGCCGGGATCAACGCCGCGATTCAGGCGCATGCGCCCTATATCATCTTCACCGCTGCCGGCGGCGCACGGATGCAGGAGGGGATACTCTCATTGATGCAGATGCCGCGCGCGACGTTGGCGATTGACCGGCTGAAGAGCGAGGGCCTGCCCTATATTGTTGTGCTTACCGACCCGACCACCGGCGGCGTCACCGCCAGCTATGCCATGCTCGGTGATATTCAAATTGCCGAGCCCGGCGCGCTGATCGGTTTTGCCGGGCAGCGGGTGATCGAAAACACCATCCGCGAGAAGCTGCCCGAAGGCTTTCAACGCGCGGAATATCTGCTCGACCATGGCATGATCGACATGGTTGTCCACCGCCACCAGATGCGCGACACGCTGTCCAGGCTGATCGGCTATATGACCGCGAATGAGGCGGCGTGATGGACGATGAAGAGCCCCTCCCCTTTAGGGGATGGGTTGGGGTGGGGGCTATCGTCAAGGTGATGCACCTGTTGAACACCCCCACCCCCGGCCCCTCCCCTAAGCGGGAGGGGAACTGATGCCCGACCACGCGATATCCGATGATCCCGCCGTCCAGCGCCAGCTTGACCGGCTGAGCCTGCTCTCACCGGGCCGCGATGTGTTGGGGCTGGGGCGGATCAGCCAGTTGCTCGATCGCCTCGACAATCCGCAGAAGCAGTTGCCGCCCGCGCTGCATATTGCCGGGACCAATGGCAAAGGCTCAACCTGCGCCTTTTTGCGCGCCGCGATTGAGGCGGCGGGGCTGACCACCCATGTCTATACCAGCCCGCATCTGGTGCGCTTCAACGAACGCATCCGCATTGCCGGACGGCTGATCGAGGATGATCTGCTCGCGGCGCTGCTCGAAGAGGTGATTGATATTGCCGAGGGACTGGATGCCAGCTTTTTTGAGGTAACGACCGCCGTCGCCTTTCTCGCCTTTGCCCGCCATCCGGCCGATGCTGCAATTATCGAGGTCGGTCTCGGCGGACGGCTCGACGCCACCAATGTCCTCACCGCGCCGCTGATAACCGCGATCACCCATTTGGGACTGGATCATGAGGCGTTTTTGCTTGCGCCGGAGGACAATGTTCCAACCGAACCCATGGCACGCATCGGGTTCGAGAAAGCAGGCATCGCCAAGCAAGGCGTTCCGCTGGTGGTGCAGGCCTTTGGCGAACCCGCTGACGGCGCAGTCACAGCGCAGGCGGAGCGCGCGGGTGCATCGCTGCTGGCGCGCGGCAAGGATTGGGGCGCCACCAGCTATGATGGCCAGCTGCATTATCGCGATGCGGCGGGCAAACTCACCCTGCCCCTCCCCAAGCTGACCGGCGCGCACCAACAGGAAAACGCCGCGCTGGCCGTGGCGATATTGCGCCATCAAAAAGCACTCACCATTTCCGAGCCCGCATTGGCAGCAGCGATGGACTGGGCCCATTGGCCGGCGCGCCTGCACCGCCTCGGCAATGGTCCTCTCACCCGCAATGCTGTGCAAGCGGAAATCTGGATCGACGGCGGCCACAACCCGCTGGCGGCGCAGCAATTGGCCGTCTGGCTAAAGCAACAGCGCGAAAAGGCACCGGACCGGGAAATCCATCTTATCCTCGGCATGCTGGCCAATAAGGACGCGACAGTGATGGTCGAGAGCCTGGCGCCGCATATCGACCGTTTCACTGCAATACCGGTACAGGGACATGAATGTCACGCACCCGACGCGCTGGTAGCGATGGCTGAGGATGCTCACATTGGCAAAGCAGGCGCTGCGCAGGACGTTACCGAGGCGTTGGAAGGCGTTGGCCAGCAATTGGTGCTTATCGCCGGGTCGCTCTATCTTGCGGGGAAAGTTCTGAAGCAGAATGAGGAAGTGCCTGCCTGACCGCTGCGATCATGCTTTTTCGAGCCGCGCCAACTCCGTCAGAGCCCAATCATACATTTGCTGCTCGGTATCGATCAGCGCCTTGTCACGCAGATCATAATTCTGCTTAACATCGCGCAATAACGGAAGCGCGCGATCCGCTTGACCTGCGGCAATATACAGCGCCGCCAGTCGACAACCCGCCTCGTCACTTTCCCTGATTTGCTGCGCATTGGAGAAAGCTGCAATAGCCGCCTGCTGATCCCCTCGCGCTTCGGCTATCCGGCCCTGCAACAGATAATGCGTCATGCTGTCCCTGTCAGAGGAAGGCTCATCAACGGCATTCAAGGCCTGCTCTGCTTCTGATGCCTCATTGCTGAGCAGCAAGGCATCAACCAGCTTATATTGTGTTTCTCTGTCTGCGAATGGCATCGCCGCCATAGCATCACGATAGGCCGACACCGCTTCGTCGGGTCGGCCCGCTTCTGCCAGAGCATCAGCAAGCACCAGCCTGTTTGCGGCGGAGTCAGTAATCGCCAAACGTTCCCGTGCCTCACGCACAGCACCTTCAGGATTTATCTTCCGCGCCGCCTGCCTGCGCGCCTTGCGCACATGCTTGTTGCCTTGGAGGTCAGGAAGAACTTCCAACAGGAAATAGGCAAGGCATCCCACCATGGGCAATGCGATAATCGCCAGCAGCCATAAGCGGTTGGCACTGCCGCGAAACAGATGAATCACGCAGAGTATCTGCAGAATGATGGGGAGGATTGCCCAGAGCATTGATGCAGTTCTCTAGTCGTCTTCAGTGCTGGGCTGACGTACTGTCTCAACAACAAAACCCTTTCGCCACAGCATCCACAACAGCAACATACCCGGTGCGGCAATGGCCACAGTGCTGAACCAGAAACCAACCCAGCCAAGCGCTTCTGCAAGAAAGCCGGAAGGTGTCGATAGCCATGTCCGGCCAACTGCCGCAAAGGAAGACAAAAGCGCAAACTGGGTTGCGGTATATGCCAGGCTGGTGAGGCCGGAAAGATAGGTCACAAAGACCGTAAGCCCTATGCCACTTGTCAGGTTCTCGGTCCCAACAGCAATGGCCAGCATGATGTTTGAATCGCCGCTAATGGCGAGCAAAGCGAACAGGAAGTTAGAGAACATCATAAGCAAGCCTGAGAAGACCAAGGCACGTGCCATTCCTAACCAAGCAATAAAAGGTGCCCCTAATGCAGACCCAACAATCAAAGCGGCAAAACCGACAAACTTGTTCACGGTCACATATTCTGTGTCAGAGAAGCCAAGATCAACGATCATCGGCGCCAGCATGACTTGCCCCATGGCGTCACCAATTTTGTAAATCAGAACAAAAAGCAGGATCAGCACCGCACCCTGCCTGCTGAAAAACTCAATGAATGGATTGATGACCGTTTCCTGCAACCATGTCGCAAAGGACTGTCCGGCAGCACGTGCAGAATGTTCCACAAACTGCCCAGGCCCGGCATAAAGCGCGCCAAGCACTGCCGGCAGAACACAAAAACCGGTAAAGCCATAAGCGGCAGCCCAACCAAGACCAGCACCTTCCACAGACGCCAGATAAATCGTGCCTGCCCCGGCAATCAGATTGCCGGTACGATAGCCAAACTGGTTCATCGCGGTGCCATGCGGCAATTCCTCATCAGAGAGGATTTCAATGCGATAGGCATCAATAACGATGTCCTGTGTCGCGGAAAGAAAAGCGACTGCCAGAGCCCAGATTGCAAACAATCCGAGATTATTGGCCGGGTCGCTCCCTCCCAATTGCCATAAAGCAGCAAACAGCAATGCCTGAATAAAGAAAAGCCAGCCACGCCTTTGCCCGAAAACCCGCGTCAATATGGGCAGAGGAAGCTTGTCGATAAGCGGTGCCCAGAGAAATTTGAGCGTATACGGGGTAGTGAGACCGATAGCGAAACCGATAGTCGACTTGTCAATTCCCACCCGCGCCAGCCAGAAAGTCATGGTCGCCAGCAACAGCGTCAATGGAAACCCTGACGAGATGCCCAAAAGGAATGCCACGAAAGGCATTGGCCGTAGATATGGTCTGAAGGCCGGGACCGCGAACGCGACAGCCAGAACAGCCAGAACAATGCCGAAAAATATCAGTGTTTGCGTCATAATGTATCTCTCATGGGCGGTCGTGATGACAGCCGTAAGAGATCAGCGCAATATTATCTTGTTAAGATATGGGGATAAACCGAATAGCCACACTCATAGTTTACGAGTTCAACCGATATAGCTTGCCGCCAATATCTCGCCGCCATGCGGCTGTTGCACCATCACGGCATAGCGATCCGCGCCGGAAACCCTCAGCGCATCCGCATCGATAAGGAAGCTTTTGCTGCCGCCGCGCCATTTGCCGATGGTCTCTTCATCGACCAGCACATTGGTATAGGTCAGCCTCCGCCCGCCATTTTCGCCGCGACCGACCGATACGGTCTCGCTGCTGTCCAGCGCCAACAGGGTCACATGGGCAGTGGCATCGCTTTTGCCGCTGACGGTCACACGGATATCGCCATTATCCTCGGCAATGCTGGTCAGGCTCGCCGGGGCTTTGCGCTTCTGTTCAGCCATGATCAGGTCGCGCACAGCATAGCCGCGTGAGCCGATGGCGGCGGAGCGACCATTGATCACCATTTGCGGCGTATAGACCCCGGCGCGGGCAAAGCCGCGTGCAGCATAGGCGCGTTGCAGTTCAGTGTTGCTTTCTTTCGCCAGCGTGTCTTTCCAGCCCAGCCTGTCCCAATAGGTTACCGGGCGACTGATCACGACAATATCGTCATTTTTCGCAAGATCAGCGGCGACAGCATCCGCCGGCGGGCAAGAGGAACACCCCTGGCTGGTGAACAGCTCCGCCACCACCGTGCGCTCCATATCCATGTCGCCGACATCGGCCTTGCTGTCCATGACCTGCAGGCCAGCGACACCCGCGACCATGGTGGCCGTGGCCAATAAAGAAAAACCCAATAATCGCATCATATATGACCTTTTGCCGATAGCGGCGTGACCGTGTTTCACTCTACTTTTCGTGGGAATGGCGTGTGCGGTTACATATCTATTGGACTCAACGCCCCACCTCGTCGGCCCCGCGCAGGCGGGGCCTAGGCTTATTTTCACGCAAAGACGCAAAGACGCGAAGGGATCGTGCAGATACGAATCCTCTTTGCGCCTTCGCGTCTTTGCGTGAGTCAATAAGAAAGCCCTGGCCCCGCCTGCGCGGGGCCGACGTAAACAGAACTTGCCTCTTTAGAAACACTAGTCGTTCTGAACTTAATGCGGATGATACAGCGTCAGCGTCTGCGGGATTTTTGCCGGAGTTTCACCGCGAATGATGCGGTCCACGGTCTCCACCGCGCGCACCAGATCGCGCGGGCCATAGGGCTTGACCAGACACCCGGCGGCAAGTTTCTGTGCTTCCAGCGGACATGCACCGGTGACGAAAATGACCGGGATATGCGCATCATGCGCAGCGCGGGCAACATCGACGCCATCGCCCTCGCCGCTCAGTCGCACATCGGTGACCACCATATCGGGCTTGTCACGCGCAATAGAGGCCAGCGCTTCGGCAGCGCTATCCACCGTGGCGACAACGCTATAGCCCGCATCACCCAGATGCAGTTCATTGTCGAACGCCACCAGAGGCTCGTCCTCGACGATCAGGACGGTGTTGATAGAGCGTTTGAATCGCTTGAAAAAAGCCATGATGCGGTCCTTTGCCCTTCCCTCGGCAACCATGTGGGCAATAAATTGTCGCTGTCAATCGCCAGGTGAATAGCTATAGCGCGAGCATGACATCCCGACGCCCCTCTTCGCGCACACCCGATAAGCGCCGCAAAAGCGCCAAGCCACAAGCGCGTGATGCCGGACATATTCCGCGCGAAACCGGCTGGTCGCCCTTTGATGACGGCCCGGCGGAGGAGCCCTCCGAAGCGCCAAAAAAATCAAAGCCGCGTCCGAAAAAGCCCGCTGCTCCTCGGGCAAAAACGGATAGCGGTGAGAAAAAGGGTGACCGTATCGCCAAGCTGCTGGCGCGCGCGGGTGTCGCCTCACGGCGTGAGATTGAGCGGATGATTGCCGATAACCGCATCGCCCTGCATGGTGAAATAGTGACGACGCCGGCCACGCTGCTCACCAGCCTGCATGGCGTCACCGTGGATGGAAAAGCGATCAAACAGCCCGAACCGACAAAGCTGTGGTGCTTTCACAAGCCGGTCGGCACACTGACCGCCGAGCGCGATTTTTCCGGGCGCAAGACGATTTACGATACGCTGAAAGAAACTGCGCCCGATCTGCCACGGGTCGTGCCGATTGGCAGGCTGGACCTCAACACTGAGGGGCTGTTGCTGCTCACCAATGATGGTGGCTTTAAGCGCGAAATGGAATTGCCCGCCACCGGCGTCAAACGCACCTATCGCGCCCGCACTTTTGGCGATGTCAGCCAGGACCAGCTGGAAGAACTGATCGACGGCGTGGTCGTCGATGGCATGCGCTATGGTCGGATTGACGCCAATCTGGAACGCCGCACCGGGCGCAATCAGTGGATCGAAATCACCCTGCGCGAAGGCAAAAACCGCGAGGTGCGCAACGTGCTCAAGCACTTGGGACTAGAAGTCTCGCGTCTGATCCGCACCTCCTATGGCCCCTTCACCATCGGCGATCTGCAACCGGGCGATGTGTCGGCAGTGCGCAAGGTCGAGCTGGTGAAGTTTCGCCAGACTCTGGAAAAGCTGAATAGATGACCTGCTTGGCCAATATTAAACCCCTCCCTTTCAAGGGAGGGGAGTTGGTCAAGGCTGCTGGGTCGAAACACTCCCCGAGTATTTCTAAATCATCCCGGGGGGATGATTTACCCTGCAGCATTGGCCAACTGGGTGGGATAAGCACAAAAGGGTTCGATGCCCTTTTGTGCTTTTGCTCGCGCTATAGCGCTCGCCACCACCCCAACCCCTCCTCTGAAGAGGAGGGGCTAAAGGCATGAGGATCATCGCCGGACAATGGCGCGGGCGCAATCTGAAGGCACCCAAAGGCATGACCACGCGGCCCAGTGCTGATCGCACCCGCGATACGCTGTTTTCCATGCTGATGAGCCGCTTGGGCAATTTTGAGGATCTGGCGGTGCTCGATCTGTTTGCCGGATCGGGCGCGCTCGGACTGGAGGCGCTGTCACGCGGCGCAGCGTCATGCCTGTTTGTCGAACAGGACCGCGACGCGCTCAACGCGCTGAAAAGCAATATTGCGATGCTCGATGCCGAGGATCGCTGCCAGGTGCAGAGTAGCTCGGTCTTTGATCTCGGCCCGGCACGGCGCAGTTTTGATCTGGTGCTGCTCGACCCGCCTTATGCCCAGAATGCGGCTGCTGTCGCCATTGACAAGCTGAACCGCTTGGGCTGGTTTGCGCCGTCTACACTGATCGCAGCAGAAACCGGCCATGGTGAAGAATTGATCATAAAGGGTTTTGATCAGGAAGACCCACGCAAAGTGGGACGTGCCAGCCTGCACCTTATGCGACCGGAGAGCGGTGCATAAACAACTTTTAGCAAATGCTCACATATAGTGTCGGCCCCGCGCAGGCGGGGCCTAGGCTTATTTTTGCGCAAAGACGCAAAGACACGAAGAGATAGCGTCAAGAAGCTCCCTCTTTGCGCCTTCGCGTCTTTGCGTGATTCTATTCAAAGCCTTGGCCCCGCCTGCGCGGGGCCGACGCGGTGATGTTAAGTCGCGTAAAACAAAATCATCAGCCCTGTTCCTAACCCTATTCCAACCCTTGTCGGGAATCTCATCGTTCCCTAAGTGTTCAGGGCATGACCAGTACCTTCCCTGATGATAGCGGTTTCGATGATGCGCCGCCCGTGCCCCGGGCTGAGCCTGCTTATCTGCGCGGGTTAAACCCGGAGCAGCACAAAGCCGTCACCGCGCTGGACGGCCCGGTGCTGATGCTGGCGGGTGCGGGCACCGGCAAGACGGCAGCGCTGACGGCGCGATTGGCGCATATTCTCGCTACCCGCCGCGCATGGCCCTCGGAAATTCTCGCTGTCACCTTCACCAATAAAGCCGCGCGCGAGATGCGTGAGCGGGTCGGTGGCCATGTCGGCGAGGCGGTGGAAGGCATGCCATGGCTTGGCACTTTCCATTCCATCGGCGCCAAGATGCTGCGGCGTCATGCCGAACTGGTGGGGCTGCAGAGCAATTTCACCATCATCGACACTGATGACCAGCTTCGCCTGCTCAAGCAACTCATCCAAGCCAATGATATTGACGACAAGCGCTTTCCGGCACGGCAATTGGCGGCGCAGATTGACGGCTGGAAAAATCGCGGGCTTAACCCCAAAGACCTGAGCGCCGCGGATAGCGAGGCCTATGCCCAGGGGCGCGGGCAGGAAATCTATCAGCTTTATCAGGATCGCTTAAAGGCGCTCAATGCCTGCGATTTCGGCGATCTGTTGCTGCATATGCTGACCCTGCTCAAAACCGATCGCGCAGTGCTGGAGCAATATCAGCAGCGGTTCAAATATATATTGGTCGACGAGTATCAGGACACCAATGCTAGCCAGTATCTGTGGCTGCGACTGCTCGCCCAATCGCATCACAATATCTGTTGTGTCGGCGATGATGACCAGTCGATCTATAGCTGGCGCGGGGCCGAGGTCGGCAACATATTGCGCTTTGAAAAGGATTTTCCCGAAGCCACTATCGTGCGGCTGGAACAGAATTATCGTTCTACGCCGCAGATATTGGCAGCGGCATCGGGGCTGATTCAGGCGAATAGTGGGCGGCTGGGTAAAACGCTGTGGACCGAGTTGGACCCCGGCGACAAAGTCCGCGTCCTCGGCGTCTGGGATGGCCCGGAAGAAGCACGGCGTGTCGGTGAGGAACTGGAAGCGCTGCAACGCGGTGGGGTATCTCTCAACGATTGCGCGATATTGGTGCGCGCGCAGTTTCAGACGCGCGAGTTTGAGGACCGGTTTATCGCCATCGGCATGCCTTACCGCATTATCGGCGGCTTCCGCTTTTATGAACGCGCCGAAATCCGCGATGCCCTCGCCTATTTGCGGGTAATCAACCAGCCTGCCGACGATCTGGCGTTTGAGCGCATCGTCAACACGCCTAAGCGCGGGCTTGGAGACAAGTCGGTCGAGAAAATCCACCGGCTGGCGCGCGCTTCGGGCACGCCGTTATCCCGCGCGGCTTTTGATATTCTCGACAGTGATGAACTGCCACCAAGAGCGCGTAATGCCTTGGCTGGATTGATGAAATATGTCGCCCGCTGGCGCGATGAGATGAACAATATGACCCCGGCCGATCTGGTGCGGCAGGTGCTCGATGAAAGCGGCTATACGGCGGCTTTGCAGGCAGAAAAAAGCGTTGAAGCATCAGGTCGGTTGGAGAACCTCTCCGAGCTGGCCCGTGCCATGGAAGAATATGAAACGCTGGGCGATTTTCTCGAGCATGTCAGTCTGGTGATGGACAATGATGCTGCCGATCAGGGCGACACCGCGACGATCATGACCATCCACGCGGCCAAAGGGCTGGAATTTCACAATGTGTTTCTGGTCGGCTGGGAGGAAGGCGTGTTTCCATCACAACGCGCACTTGATGAAGGCGGCACAGCCTCACTCGAAGAAGAGCGCCGCCTTGGCTATGTCGCTATCACCCGCGCACGCACTCGTTGCAGCATTTTGCACGCCGCCAATCGCCGCATCTATGGCCAGTGGACCAGCTCAATCCCGTCGCGCTTTATCGGCGAAATTCCTGCCGATGCAGTAGAGAGCGAAGACAGCATGACTGGCGGCGAAAGCCTGTGGCGCGCCAACTGGTCGGAGCGTGAAGACCCGTTCGCGCATCTCGCAAAAGACCCCGATCGTGCCTCACGCCGCGGCCCCGGCTGGCAACGCGCGGCGCACCTTAAAGGCGGGTTTGACAGCACGCCGAACCGGGTAAAGGAAAACCGCCGCAGCGCGGTCAGTCTGGGCAATAAGGGCCGCGATGATATCCAGATCGGCGCCCGCGTTTTCCATCAGAAGTTCGGCTATGGCACTGTCGCCGAGAAGGAAGGCAACAAACTGGAGATCGATTTCGAGACATCCGGCCGCAAACGGGTGCTCGACAGCTTTGTAAGCTTGGGCTGATTGGTAAGAATTCCCGCTCACACCGTCTTATCCTGACACAGTCTAGCCAGTGCCATTGGCAAATATCCATTTTGGATATATATTCAGTCCATTGACGATGGACGAAGGCCCGGATGGCAAGGAAAAGGCGCAAAAACCAGAATGCTTTGGCGAAAAGGATCGGCATGGGCTGCATGCTGGCCTCAGGCCTTGTGCTGCCTGTGCTCGCTATATTGGGCCCATCTGATGCTGCAGAATTGCCCGAACAGCCGACACAGCAAAATGCTGAAGAGTTTGAGCTTTTTGTCGATCCGGCGGTATTTGATGATGCCGGAGAACCAATCATTAATGGCGCTGACAAGGGTGAGGATGCCCGGCATAGCCTCGCGCCCGTCAGCGATATGGACGGCGCGGGCCAGGCCACTGCCGCTGCGGCCACAGCCGAGATAAGCCGCGACAATGGCGTGGTTGCCGATAGTAGCCCCAGCACAGAGATTGCTCGTCCCAACAGCGAAAATATCGCAATGGTCGGCGCTTATCCGATCCGCCATATGCTGGAAGTCAAAGGACCGTTTGAGCATGGTGACTGGGTATGGGATGAAAGCGCCGCGCCCAAAAAGGGCGAGTTGCTAATTACCGTCAATCTGGAAGATCAGGTCCTGTCAGTATTTCGCGATGGCTATGAGATTGGTACCGCCGTCATCCTCTACGGTGCGGATGAGAAACCAACGCCGACGGGCAAGTTCAAGATTACCCAGAAAGACATTGACCACGTCTCTAATCTCTATTTCGCGCCGATGCCTTATATGCTGCGGCTGACCAATGATGGTATTGCGATCCATGGCAGCCAGGTGGAATTTGGCTATGCCACCCATGGCTGTATTGGCGTGCCGGATGAATTTGCTGCACAGCTATTCAAAATCGCCAAGCTGGGTGATCGGGTTGTAATCAACACCTAGGGTCCGCCTCCGCCCCCCAGACGCAGCGCTATACGCTCTGTCCAAGAGCTTACACCCTACTGCCAGATCGAGTCTATCACTTTGCCCGGGCTTTTAAGAAACGTCTCGGCTGAACCCAATGTATTGAAGTGGTCATGATCAACATCATAATATGCCAGGCATTTGCGCTTCGGATACCACAGGATCATGACAAGTTCTTCATGGCCATCAATATCAAATAGAAGGTCAACCAGCGTCTTACCGGGAAAATATTCTGAATTCTCGATAATGCTGGCATCTGCAAGCGAATTGAACATTATATACCCCACCTCTTTGCAGTCAGGTAGCATCAGCTTGCGATCATCGCTGGCCATGATCTGAAGAAGCTCCTCGGGAACGCCCAGCTGCTCCAAACGCTGACGCAACCAGCGCTCATCATGCCACTCGTCAGGTTCCAGCAAGCGCAGCTTTTCTGCAAGTTCCTGATGGCCCTCTTTGTGGGCTCTCTGCCAAGGGCGCTTGCCATAGCCATCCGCTTTTGTAGCATCGGCCCCATGCGCAAGCAGCAGATCGACTACGGCCATTTGCCCCTTCTCTACCGCCTCTGCCAACGGGCTGGGATTGTAGGGGAACACCATATCGGCGGTATAGAAATTGGGATCAGCGCCATGTTGCAGCAGCAATTTGACGGCTGCTGTTTGCCCGCCAAACACAGCCTGTCGAAGCGACTTACCATCTTGAGCCAGATCATAACCATTTTTGAGAAGCAGTTCGACTACAGGCGTATTCTTGCCATAAAGCGCCATGGTCATCGCGGTATGACCCATGCGGTCCACCTGATTTACATCGACACCAAGCTTGATGCGATTCTCGACAATGCGCGGACTTCTATTCCGCGCCGCCTCAAAGAAATCCTTTACATGAACTTTCACACGCGTCTCCTCAATCAGGCCACGTCTAACATATGAACAGCTCAGCTGGATAGATGCTGGCAGGTGCGCAGATGTAAAGCCCAGTCACGTCCTCCGGTTTTCGGCGACCATCGTTACCCCAAAAGAAAAGGGCCACACCATGTGCGGCCCCTTCCCCGAGTTTTGCCTTGGGCAGAATGCTTTTAGAAGTTGACCCGGAAGCGGATGAAGCCGCCATGCGAGGTGTATTCATCGGCAAATTCACCATTATAGGCGACATCAAGACGAGCGGTTTCGGACAGATCATAGCCGAGACCAAGATCGACCTCGAAACGGCCTTCAGCGGGTTCATCCGAAGATGCGACCATGGACGGCGCGTTGAAGAAGGTGAGTTGAACCACCCGCGCATCGGCATCAAAGTCATAGGCATAGGTACCGCGCAGCATCAGGTCCAATCCGCTGAAATTGGCGTTCGCAGTCAAGCCTGCGCGGCCTTCAAAGAAGGTCACTTCATCGCGGGTTACGCCAAGACCAAGGCCACCAAATTCGGTGTACTCGTCAAAGTCCAGCTGCATGTAATTGATGCCGAGGGTCGGGATCAGGTTGAAGGTCTCCGAAGCTTCGATGACATAGCCTGCGGTTACCCGTCCGAGGAAGCCGTCGGCGTTGAAGTCACCGAGCACCTGCCCGGTAATGGCATTACGGTCTGTCTGAATATCGCTGAAGCTATAGCCAATCTCACCGTTCAGGAAGAACTGGTCAGAATGGACGCTGCCGTAAAGCGACAGGGTGTAGCTATCAATGTCGATATTCTCGCCGCTGCCATTGGTTTCATCAATCTCGATGCTGCTATAGCTGCCCGAGAAGCCGATCAGCACATCATCGCCAATATGGGTATCGATACCGGCGGCGAAGGTGATGTTGTCCGCGTCATAGCCGGAAACTGTTGCTGAACGGGTATCGCGATCAGATGCGCGATAACCGGCCTGTGCCCAAACGCCATTGCCCCCTTCGGAGAAACGCCGCTCTAGGAAACGGCTGGCCATGTTAGAGCTTTCGAAAATCTCGCGCGAGATACCGGTGCTGAGCGATGGCAACAGGCCATTGGCGGCAACTTCAAAGGCCTCGGTGCTGCCCAGATCGTTGATCTGGTTAGCAAAGGCCGGATCGAGTGACTGTAGAACCAATGCCGCCTGCAGGGTATTGCCGAGCAACAGCACATTGCCGTCGCTGGACCCAGCACCCGGATTCGCCGCAGTCGGTGTCACAACGATTGAACCAACCGCCACTTCATAATCGAGAAGCAAGTCATCATCGATTACTGTCACCGTGGCGCCATTGTCGGTAAAGGTGCCGCTTTCATCGACCACCGTAATGGGCTGCCCGGTAACAACCGTCGTGATATCAAAGTCGGTGGTGATATTGACTACGGCGGTATCTTCCAATGTCAGGTCGCCATTGATGAACAGGAAGTCGGTGGTGAGGTTCAGCGTCAGCGGACCGTCTACGGTGACATCACCGTTCAATGTACGATTGCCCTGCATGATCGCGCCATTGAGGACAATCTGTTCAAAGCCGAACAGGAAGTCCGAGTTATAGACGCCGCCAATACGGGCAATGTCATTACCTGCGCCACCATCGACAATGCCATCGACAACGCCCTGCGATTGCAGCTCAAATACGTCATCGCCAACGCCCAGAGATACGGCGGTGCCTTCACGACCGCGAATGGTGCCGTTATTGATGACTGTCTGAGAACCCTGATTTGGTATCGAGTTCTCAACATTGCCGGGGCTGGCGACAATACCGATATCGCCCTCGATCAGGCCACCGGCTTCATTGATGACGGTACCATCTTCATTGCCGGGCGTACCGGCATCAAAATCAATCGCCGCGTCCAGCTCAGGGTCGCCGCCGATGCCGGTCAGCGCACCCTCCGGGTCACTGCTCAGTGAGATGATGGTGCCCGAATTTGTGATAGTGCCGCTATTGAGTTCAATCGCGTCATTCTCACCGCCCTGGATCAGGCCGCTATTAACGATCGTAACATTGTCATCACCGTCAACGCCATCATCGACGGTCGAGATGATCTCGCCACTATTGGTGAGATTCAGGCCTGCACCATCGGCTTCGATTGCCTCGCTGGTGACCGATTCAATCCGACCGCTGTTGACGATGGTGAGGTTTTCTTCGGCCTCAATGCCTTTGTCGCCGCCTTCATCGGCAATGATGGTGCCGGTGTTGTTAACGGTCAGGTTGTTGCGGCCAGAGCCTTCAATCGCTTCATCATCATTGGAGCGGATAAGGCCGGCATTGGTGATGGTCACACCATCGCCATCAATATCAATGCCATCGGCATCCTCGACATTGATGCTGCCATTTTCTGTAACCGTCAGCATCCCGTTTTCTGCGACAGTGAATGTATTGGTGACGGTGCCATCAAGAATCACATCGCCGCCAAGCGCCGTCAGTTCCAGATCGCTTTCGCCGGTCAGGGTCAGGCTGCCATCTTGGGCCAGAAACCCTATGGTTTCAAAGCCTGAGTAAAGGTCTTCATTCGAGACATTCGCCAGATCGCGATTGGCGTTCTCACCCGAGTTGTTACCAAAAATGAGCGTGTCTTCACCGTCGCCGCCATCTACGCGGCCATTGGTGACACCGCTTTGCCATTGCTGAAAGGTATCATCACCCGCGCCAAGCAACACGGCATCGCCTTCGCGGCCGGTAATCGTGCCGAAGTTGACAATGGTCTGTGCTCCCATATTGATCTCGGTCGCCTCGACATTGCCGGGGCTGGCAACAATGCCAATATCGCCCTCGATCAAGCCACCTTCCATATTGGTGATAGTGCCACCGTCTTCGCTGCCGTCGCCAGCGTCAAAGTCGATTGCTGCATCCAGCTCCGGCGGACCACCAGGGAAGGCAGGTGTACCTTCGGGATCACTCGACAATGAAATGATGGTGCCGGAGTTAACAATCGTGCCGCTGTCCAGTTCGATGGCATCGTTTTCTCCGCCCTGAATCAGTCCGGAGTTAGTGATCATTACATTGGCAGAGCCATCAACCGCATCATCAACAGTAGAGATGATTTCCCCACTATTCTCAAGAACCAGGCCTGCACCGTCAGCTTCAATCGCTTCACTGGTGACGGATTCGATGCGGCCTGAATTGATGACCGTCAGGTTTTCTTCTGCTTCAATACCTTTGTCGCCGTTTTCGTCGGCGATAATGGTGCCGGTGTTGTTGACGGTCAGATTGTTGCGGTTTGACCCTTCGATCGCTTCGTCATCATCGGAACGGATCGTTCCGGCATTGTTGATCGTGACACCATCGCCGTCTACATCCACGCCGTCATCGTCAGCGACGTTGATACTCCCAGTGTCAGTGACGGTCAGTGTCTCGCCTGCAGCGACAACAACCGTCTCTTCTTCTTCTCCATCAACTGTGGTCTGTGCTGCCGCAGGGACCGCCAAGAGGCAGCCGGTGGCCAACGCAAAAGCGCTCGCTGCTGTTTTCAGAGTTTGGAGATTGTCTCCGTAAGAGGGCAATTCTGTCGAAGTTTTAGGAAAATAAGCCATTGTTTTCATGCACTCCCTGCTGGCGCGGCATGCGCCTAACATTACGAAAAACCGGAGGAAAAAAGGAATTGCTGACGTAGCACCCCCGCTTTGTCGCAGGCCCTAACAGCGGCAGATGGCAGCCGGGTGAAGCTAATGTGACAGTTGCAAACTAGTTTTATGACAGAAAAATAACGGTGCTTTAGGGCAACAAAGCCGACAGCCATTGCGCATCAGTCTGCTTAGCCCTAGCTAGGCCGCATGACTGACCAGATAGCCGATACAAAGCCCGTGCATCCGTTTCGGATCGCAAATTATCGCTATCTCTGGTTCTCGCGGCTGGCGGCGATGTTTGCGCTGTATGCGATGATGCTAATTCTGGGCTGGCAGGCCTATAATCTGGCACGTGAGGATTTGGGTATCGCTGCTTCAGCCGGCATATTGGGTATATTGGGCCTGCTGCAATTTGTGCCACTGTTTATCCTGACGCCGATTGTCGGCTGGGTCGCCGACCGGATGGACCGGCGCTGGATTGTCCGCGCGGTATTGGCAGTTCAGGCCGGCATCGCGCTGCTGCTGGCGCTGCTCACTTATGGCGAAGCGATCAGCATTGCCTGGATTTATGGCATCTCGGTGTTGCTCGGTATCTGCCGGGCCTTTCTTGGCCCTGCCATCAGCGCATTGGCTCCCAATCTGGTGCCCAAACAGTCCCTGCCACAAGCGATCGCGCTTTCCACCATCGCCTGGCAGGTCGGTGTCATCGCCGGGCCCAGCATGGCGGGGCCTCTCTATCAAGTCTCACCCTCCCTGCCCTATTTCGTCTGTGCCGGACTGTATGCATTGTCGACAATGGCGATGTTCCTCATCGGATCGGTGGCGCGTCCCGCCATGGACCGCACCCGCGGGCCGTTGCGCCAGTTGCTCGATGGGCTGAGCTATGTCGGCACCAACAAGCTCGTGCTCGGCGCAATCACGCTCGATCTGATGGTGATGTTTCTTGCTGGCGCGCAGGCGATGATCCCGGTCTATGCCAAGGACATATTGGGATCGGAGGAAGTCGCGCTGTCGCTGCTCGCCCCTGCCCCGGCCATAGGCGCGGTGATCGTCGCGGGTATCTTCTCCTTCGTTCCTTTGAAGCGCAATGTCGGCAATGTGATGATGATTGCGATGGTCGTTTTCGGCCTCGCCACTATCGGCTTTGGTCTAAGCACCTCGTTGCCGTTCTCTGTCCTCTGTCTGGCGATATGCGGTGCAGCAGATATGTTTGGCGTCTACGTCCGCAGTTCGCTGATCCAGATCCATACGCCTGATGACAAGCGCGGCCGAGTGAGCGCGGTGAGTCAGATGACGATCAGCGCGTCGAATGAGTTGGGTGATGCCTTTACCGGTGGATTGGCCTTTCTGGTCGGACCGGTCGCGGCAATTGTCGGCGGTGGCGCGGGCGCGATCGCAATTACCGCGCTATGGTCCCGCCTGTTTCCGCAGCTTGGCGCCGCCCGAACTTTCGATCCGCCGAGAGAAGTCTTGCAAGCCGAGGCAGAATCGCGAAATAAGCAGGCAACACAAGAAAACACTGCAGTCGCTGCCGGCGATTGACACTGCAATTGATTACAGGAGAACCCCATATGATAGCCGCCAATATCCTCGAAACCATCGGCAATACCCCGCATATCAAAATGAACCGCCTGTTCCGCGACGCGCCAAAAGGGACGGAAGTCTGGATCAAGTCGGAGCGGGCCAATCCCGGCGGGTCGATCAAGGATCGCATCGCGCTGGCGATGATCGAGGATGCGGAGAAGTCCGGCGCGCTCAAGCCCGGCGGCACGATAATCGAACCTACCTCGGGCAATACCGGTGTCGGCCTTGCCATGGTGGCGGCGGTCAAGGGCTATACGCTGGTGCTGGTCATGCCCGAATCCATGTCGATTGAACGGCGACGCCTGATGCTGGCCTATGGCGCAACCTTTGACCTGACGCCCAAGGAAAAGGGCATGAAAGGCGCGATTGAGCGCGCGCAGGAGCTGGTTGATCAGACCCCCGGCGCGTGGATGCCACAGCAATTTGAGAACCCGGCCAATGTCGATGTGCATGTGCGCACAACAGCCGAGGAAATCCTCGCCGACTTCAAGGACGCACCGCTCGATGCAGTCATCACCGGTGTCGGCACTGGTGGCCACATCACCGGCACCGCCAAAGTGCTGAAAGACCATTGGCCCGACCTCAAGGTCTATGCGGTCGAGCCAACGCTTTCTCCGGTGATCAGCGGCGGTCAGCCGGGCCCTCACCCGCTTCAGGGCATCGGCGCTGGCTTTATCCCGGGCAATCTTCATACCGACACCATTGACGGCGCGATTCAGGTCGCGCCTGACGATGCCAAGGAGATGGCCCGCCGCGCCGCACGTGAGGAAGGTATGCTTGTCGGCCTGTCATCCGGCGCGACGCTCGCCGCAATTGCCCAGAAGCTGCCTGATCTGGGTGCAAGCGCCAAAGTACTCGGTTTTAATTATGATACCGGCGAGCGGTATCTCTCCGTGCCGGACTTTCTGCCTGAGTGATACGATAAGACTGCTGACAGCATAATATGTGTGTCGTCGCTCTTGCATGGAAGGCGCATGCTGATTGGCCATTGGTGTTAATCGGGAATCGCGATGAGTTTCATGCGCGCCCGTCTACGCCTTTAGCCGTTTGGCCTGATGGTAGCGGCATCATCGCCGGACGTGACGAGCAATCCGGCGGTACTTGGCTTGGCGTTACCGAGCGCCGCCGCCTTGCGGTCATCACCAACCGGCGTAACCCCAATGGCCCTGATCCCGACAAGCTGTCACGCGGGGCAATTGTCACCGATGCGCTGACGAAGGGCATATCATCCTTAAAAACCGAACCGGCACTTACCAAAAACTATAATGGTTTCAGTCTGCTCTCCGTTGATCAGGACAGCGCCTGGCTTACCGTGAATCAGCCCAAAGCACGCAAACTGGCCCTTGACCCGGGGCTATACGGCCTCGCCAATGGTGATCTGGACGAGCCATGGCCCAAAACTCTGCGGATCAAACAGCGCCTTGCCGACTGGCTCGGGTCACCAGCTCATGATCCCGGCGCATTGCTTGATGATCTGCGCAGCGATGACAGTCCGCAAGTCACGCCGGACCGGGCAGAGCAAAGCCCTATCTTCATCCTGAACCCCGCCTATGGCACGCGCTGCAGCACCGTGGTCATGGTCAACGCCCATGGCGAGGGCAAGATCATTGAAAGGCGTTACGACAAATCTGGAAAACCGTTTGGCGAGACAAGAGAGGCCTTCGTCTGGACCTAAGTTGAGCGTCGGTGAATTGCTAAAACCGCTCACCATTCATACGGAAACACGCCGATATAATTGACTATATCATCAGACAGGTCTTCACCTGTTACTGCATGGTCATAGAGAATGAAGATAGTGTGCGTTGGAAAAACCTCTCTATCCTTTACGCTGAGCAAGAACTTGCCGAGAAAGGGACGGATATCCTCTACATGCACTATGTTCTCTCGGGTGATCGGAATGGTGTCTGATCCCAAGGTCAGATAGTCAGTGTCGTCGGGAACCGATGCCCCGCGATCCGAAAAATACGTGCCGATAGTCATCAGATGGTCATAAGCAGATTTTCGGGGACCTGCCTCTGTCCAGACGGTTGCAAATCCGGGCTTTGCGGTGACGTGAAGGCTTGATGCCATGCTTCTCTCCATGGAAACTGAAACGGCGCTATAATAGTATTCCTATGTGTTGGCTATATTGAGATCATAATTCGCGGATGCGGCTGACAGATGTGCATTTGCACGACAATTTACCGACATCGTCATTGCCGCCCCGATGAGTAAGGCGTAGGCTCACAGGTTGAGGAGATAGTTATGCGCATGTTCCAAGGCCCAAGCTTATTGTTCTCAGCCACGGCTTTAGCGCTGATATTGGCACCTTCCGCCACTGCACAAGAGCAGGCTGAGACAGCAGAAAACCCGGCAGTGGTCGAACAGGAAGAAATTGAGACCGGCTGGTTCTCCAGCGACCATGGCCTGTCCGTGCACCATAGCGGCATCCATGTGCCGATGGCCTTTGCCACTGTGCGCTATAATGACAAAGAGCCCGCCGGAAGCCGCAATGAAGGGCTCGACAATTTCATTCAATATACCAGCGAAGACGGCAAAATCTTCGCCACCTTCTACATTTACAAACCTGCTCTGGCGGATGCGGCTATGAACGCTGTCCTGACCGACTCCGCGATCAAGAGTCGGTTCCGGCCGTCTGGAGCACATGATATGCGCTCGCTGGTTGCCTTAGGCGGGCAAGAACGATCAGCCATCATTTACGGTTATAACAGCACAGCCAATGGCATGGCGACTGCGGCCGGTTTTGCAAAAATCGGCGATTGGATACTCAAAATGCGTACGAGTGGACCGGAGAAACGGGCCGAAGAAGTCATGGCGGCGCTGCAAGAAGGCATGGCTGCGGTGCGGCTTAGCCCTGAAACAACACCGCAGGCGCTATCTCTTGATTTACCGCAAACGTGTCAAACCAAACTAAAAAGCAAGGCAAAGCGCATAGAAATGGATGATGACCAGCGGATGCAGGCATCCATTATCGGTATGGCGCTTGGCCTTGCATCGCTTGAAGAGATCGTTGATGAAGCGCGGGACAATCCAGATGGTAAGACCCAGGCAAAGAATACCCGGCGTCTTCGGCCCACATTTGACCAATGGTGTGTAGCTGACCGTTATGAAATTGAGGGATTTGGCTATGCTGTCTATCGTATGGAGGATAGACCCGGTGCCACCCTCGTTGCACCGTATAGCGACACCGGCGCCAGCTTTGTGTATCAGACCCAACTGCTAAAGCCTGAAGAGCGCATTCTTATGCGCCATGATATTGGCGTTATTGATAATTTCGGCACCTATTCAGGCGACATGACAGGCTCTCAATTCCGGGATATTCTTCTCGGCAACAGCTCCGTCATTGGCGAGATGATCAGCAGAAATGTTATCAACGCTGAGGGAAACACAACGACTGAGTTGTTTGGTCTCTAAGCGCGCAGACAAAGGGCCGAAGGCTTTCGCCTCCGGCCCTTTACCGTCAAATCTAGGCGGCTTTACGTCAACGATTAATCGTCATCGCCTTCCGAAACACTGTCGGCAAACAGATCAGCGACACCGTCGCCATCTGTATCCCAAGCATCGGCAACGCCGTCATTATTACGGTCCCACGCATCGGCTACGCCGTCGCCATTGGTATCGATTGTTGGCCCTTGTTCATCAGCCATTGCGGGGGTTGCTGCCAGTGATCCGGCGAGAACCAGCGCGCTTGCTGCAATCAATTTACGCATATCATACTCCCATCAAATGGCCGCTCGCGCGACCGCGAAAATATAGGACCTAGAACAAGGCCATGGGAGTGCGATAAGCGAAAGAAATTAAAAAAGCCGGGGTGAATATACTTAATAATATGCACCGGAATTGACGAGCAATGCGCCAATCCCAATGCATTCCAGTTTATATGAGCCTTAACACAAGCCGATCAGGCCGCGACGAACATCTCCGGCTCCAGCGCCATGATCGCATCGCCGCCAGCCTCAACCTTGCGACGCAGCGCGCCAGCATCGGGCATGATCCGTTCGGCAAAATAGCGCGCCGTTGCCAGCTTGGTCTCATAGTAGGTCGGGTTGTCAGTGCCGACCGCCAAAGCTGCCTGAGCCGCCTGGCTCATGCGCAGCCACATCAGACCGAGCGAGACGATGCCCATGATATGCATATAGCTGTGCGCACCCGCGCCAACATGGTTGGGGTTTTGCATGCCGTTCTGCATAAACCACATGGTCGCGGCTTTGAGTTCGCCACAGGCTTTTTCAAGGCGAGTAGCAAAATCGGCAAGCTTTTCGTCGCTCTTCGCCGCTTCACATTCCTCATCAACAATCTTGAAGAACGCCTGGATTGCGCGACCACCATTTTGCGCCAGCTTACGACCGACAAGGTCCATTGCCTGCACGCCATTGGTGCCTTCATAGATCATCGCAATCCGCGCATCGCGAACATATTGTTCCATGCCCCATTCGGCGATGTAGCCATGTCCGCCATAAACCTGCTGCATATTGGTTGCGATTTCATAGCCCTTATCGGTGCCATAGCCTTTGATAACCGGGGTCAGCAGGCTGATCAGATCGTCTGCAATCTGACGCTCTTCCTCGGTCTGCGCCTTGTGCGTAAGGTCAACCTGCAGGCCGCCCCAGAGGATAAGGGCGCGCAGGCCTTCGTTAATCGATTTGGCTTCCATCAGCATGCGGCGGACATCCGGGTGAACGAACAGCGTATCGGCTTTCTCGTCCTTGTCCTTGGCACCATCGAGCGCGCGGCCCTGACGGCGATCACCGGCATATTGCACCGCGTTCTGATAGGAGACTTCGCCCACGCCGAGACCTTGAAGGCCAACGCCGAGACGCGCCGCGTTCATCATGATGAACATGGCAGCAAGGCCCTTATTCTCTTCACCGACCATATAGCCGGTAGCACCGTCATAGTTCATGACGCAGGTCGAGTTGCCGTGAATGCCCATTTTGTGCTCGATCGAGCCGCAGCCAACCGCATTGCGCTCACCCAGCGAGCCGTCATCATTGACCATGAACTTGGGCACGATGAACAGCGAAATACCCTTTACGCTGTCGGGCGCATCAGGCGTCTTGGCCAGCACCAGATGGATGATGTTCTCGGTCAGGTCATGCTCACCGGAAGAGATAAAAATCTTGGTGCCGGTGATTTTGTGGCTGCCATCCGCCTGCGGTTCAGCTTTGGTGCGAATAAGACCGAGATCGGTGCCGCAATGCGGCTCGGTCAGGTTCATCGTGCCGCCCCATTTACCCGAAATCATATTCGGCGTGTATTTCTGCTTCTGCTCTTCAGAGCCTTTGGCGAGGATAGCAGACACCGCACCATGAGTCAGACCCGGATACATGCCGAACGCCATATTGGCCGAGGTCATATATTCCTCAAAAGCAAAACCGATAACATGCGGCATACCTTGCCCGCCAAATTCTTCCGGCGACGTCAATGTACCCCAGCCTGCTTCACAATATTGGTCATAAGCGGCTTTGAAGCCTTCCGGTGTGGTCACCGAACCATCATCATGCCGGGTGCAGCCCTGCTGGTCGCCAATCTGGTTGATCGGGAAGATCACTTCCTCAACGAACTTGCCGCCCTCGGTCAGCACCGCCTCAACCATGTCTGGCGCAGCGCTCTCAAAACCGGGCAGGTTTGAATATTTCTCCAGACCAAGCACTTCGTCGAGGATGAACTTGGTGTCACGAACGGGGGCATTATATGTTGGCATAGTTTCTCAAGTCCTGCGTGTTTGCTGTCTGTTTACTGATGAGTGGCGATGGCTTCGCCGAATATGTTGTTCTGTATCACAAAACGGATATTGCCTGAACGTGTTCCGGTTCAGGCGCTGGCCTCGGCTGTTTCCTGTTCGCGGTCGACGGCCCTGACCATCTCCACAAACGAAGCAAGTTCCTTGATCGAGCTCTCAATATCCTTTTTCTGCTTCTTCAGCAGATCAATCCGCTCCTGGCATTTCTCAATGGTCACCCGGCGCTGCACCGTGCGGCCGTCGTCCAGATCGTAAAGGTCGATCATCTCGCGAATTTCAGCCAGGCTAAAACCAACATTCTTCGCGCGCATGATCCAGGCCAGACGTGCCCTGTCGCGCTTGTCATAGACGCGGGTCAGACCGTTACGCTCCGGCGCGATCAGGCCTTCATCTTCATAGAAGCGCAGCGCTCTGGCGGTGACGCCAAATTCTGCTGACAGATCGGAAATGGAAAAATGATCCCGATTGTGAATATCGGGCGTCTCGATGCGGGCATGATCGTTGGCTGACATAACGACTCCCATACATTACCTTAACGTAAGCGTCAAGTTTGTGAGTCAACTCAAATGGGATTTATTCGCGCGAAACCTGTCACGGTTATTGGTCGCTCTCGTCCTCACAAAGCCGATCTATGTCGCGCCCTTTGGCTTTTGTTGCGGCATCCTTGCTATTATCGATCAGCGGTATCTCCACCCCGGCCAGACTGGCGCGTGGCGAGCATAAGGCTGCGCAGCTGTCAGCAACTTCGCCTGCAATCTTGAGCATGGCACCGTCGAAAGTTGCGGTTAGCTCGCAGGTCTCTTCTTTATCGCGGCGCAATGTCATTCTCACATTGCCTGCATCAAGGCTCGCGACACCGCGCCCTTCGCATTGAATGCTCTCGCCGAAAACCGCGAGCACACCCACATCATAGCGGCCGGACTCCTGACGAATAGCGCAGAAGCGGTCTTTGCCATAGCCGCTGTCGCGCTCATAGAGCCCTTGCAGATCAAGCGCCTCAGGATCCACGATAATCCCTGCAGCGATGGCGGCTTCGTCAAGGCTTTTGCCACTATCGGCTGCGCCGCCTTCATCGCTGTTAAACTCAACCCCGCACGCGCTGACAATTAGAACCACTGTCAGACTAAGAGCCGATATTCGTGCCAGTCTCATACACGCTCAAGGCTGCCGTCATCGGTAAAGCGGCGATAGAAACAGGAAGGCACACCGGTATGACAGGTGGGGCCATCAGGCTTTGCTATCATCCAGATCGCATCCTGATCGCAATCGATCCGCATTTCTTCGACATTGAGGAAATGGCCAGAAGTCTCGCCTTTCAGCCACAGTTTCTGCCGTGAACGCGACCAGAAATGCGCACGGCCAGTTTCACGTGTCTTGGTAATCGCCTCTTCGTTCATATAAGCGATGACCAGCACCATGCCGTTATCGGCATCGGTAACAACCGCAGACACCAATCCGTTGGCATCAAATTTGGGCATAAATGCCGTGCCCTGCTCGCGGTCCTGGGCCGTACAGTTGCAGCCTTGGTTCATCTATAGATGCCTCATCCTTGCCTGGTTTGCTGCAAACAGAGCAAAACAAAGGTGATAATATAACATGGATCGCAGCTTTTGCAGACAGCAATCCTGTAGCCGCGCGAGATTTAAAGCCGAGTACCATAAATTGAAAGAGACTATCAGCGTAATTGACAGTTTGATGACAAACTGTGCGAGACAAAGAGCGCGCAGCTTTCTATAAGACAGCCAACACGGGCAGAAGGATTCGGCGGCCATGCTCACTACACACCCATTTGATGATGACAAGCTGCGCGAGGAGTGCGGGATTTTCGGCGTTGCAGGCGCAGAAGATGCCGCCGCGATGACGGCGCTGGGCCTGCACGCGCTGCAGCATCGCGGGCAGGAAGCGGCTGGCATCACCAGCTTTGATGGCGAGCATTTTCATACCCATAGAGCGCTGGGCCGGGTTGCCGGGAATTTCGATAATCCGCAGACCATGGAACCGCTCAAGGGCAGCATGGCCATCGGCCATGTGCGATACTCCACCACAGGCGAAACCGCTTTGCGCAATGTTCAGCCGCTCTATGCCGATCTGGCGTCGGGCGGCTTTTCGGTGGCGCATAATGGCAACATTTCCAATGCGGTAAAACTGCGCCGAGAATTGGTGCGTGAAGGCTCCATCTTCCAGTCGACATCGGATACCGAGACGATCATCCATCTGGTGGCAACCTCACAATATCGCAGCCTGATCGACCGCTTTATTGACGCACTGAAAAAGGTCGAAGGTGCTTATTCGCTGATCTGCATGACCAGCGAAGGCATGATAGCCTGTCGTGACCCGCTGGGTATCCGGCCATTGGTGATCGGGCGTCTGGGCGACAGCTATATTTTTGCGTCAGAAACCGTGGCTCTCGATGTTGTCGGCGCGGAATATATTCGCAGTGTCGAGCCGGGGGAGCTGGTGGTGGTTACCGGCGGGGTTCTGCGCTCACACCATCCTTTCGTCAAAATGGCCCCGCGTCCCTGCATCTTTGAACATGTCTATTTCTCGCGGCCTGACTCCATCGTCGATGGCTCTTCGGTCTATACCGTGCGGAAGGCGATTGGCGCGGAACTGGCATCGGAAAATCCGGTCGAAGCCGATCTGGTGATCCCGGTGCCCGATAGCGGCACACCGGCGGCGATCGGCTATGCCCAAGCATCGGGCCTGCCCTTTGAGCTTGGTATAATCCGCTCGCACTATGTTGGGCGCACCTTCATTCAGCCGAGCGATGGTGTCCGCCATCTGGGCGTCAAGCTGAAGCACAATGCCAATAAGCCGCTCGTCGATGGCAAAAAAGTGGTCCTTATCGATGACTCAATCGTGCGCGGTACCACCAGCTCGAAAATCGTCGAGATGATGCGCGAGGCCGGCGCTGCCGAAGTGCATATGCGCATTGCCAGCCCGCCGACTATGCATAGCTGTTTCTACGGTGTTGATACGCCGGAGCGGGAAAAACTGCTCGCAGCGCAGCGTAGTGTTGAGGAAATGCGGCAATATATCCGCGCTGACAGCCTCGCCTTCCTGTCGATTGAAGGCCTGTATCGCGCCGTTGGCGAGGCCGAGCGCGATGACAGCAATCCCAGCTATTGCGATGCCTGCTTCACCGGCTGCTACCCGACGCGGCTGACCGATCTGGAAGAACGCGAAAGCCCTGACCAGTTCAGCCTGTTGGCCGAGCGCGTCGGATGACATAAAGCATAGAAAGACCCCCATGAGCGAGACGAACGATAAGCCGCTGGACGGCAAACTGGCCCTTGTGACCGGCGCCAGCCGTGGCATTGGCGCGGAAATCGCCAAGGAACTGGCGAAACGCGGTGCGCATATCATCCTCACCGCGCGCAATGCCAAGGATCTCGAAGATGTCGAGGCGGAGATTTTCGATGCCGGCGGTCAGGCGACAATAGCGCCGCTGGACCTCAGTGACGGAGATTCCGTGGCGCGGCTTGCGACCGCAGTCGGCGGGCGCTGGGAAGCGCTGGATTATCTGGTGCTCAATGCCGCCATGCTTGGCTCATTGGGGCCAGTGCCGACCCTACAGGGCAAGGAGCTCAACCAGCTATTCACCCTCAATGTGCTGGCCCAGCATGCGCTGATCGCGGCGTTTGATCCGTTGCTGCGCAAGAGCGAGGCCGGACGTGTTGTTGCCCTTACCAGCTCGGTCGGCCGCAAGCCCCGCCCGTTTTGGGGCGGCTATGGCGCGACCAAGGCGGCGCTGGAAACCATGATCGCCAGCTATGGCGAGGAAATGCGCAACCTCAGCAATGTGCGCACCGCTATCGTCGATCCGGGCCGCACCCGGACCAAGATGCGCGCCGAGGCCTATCCGGGGGAAGACCCGATGACGCTGAAAACCGCTGATGTGGTTGCGGGAAAGATTGCCGATATGCTGGTGACGGATTTCGACACCAACCACCGGCTCGAGATTGATTAAATCCTCCCCCTAGGGGGAGGGGAACCACCGAAGGTGGTGGAGGGGCACATGCCACCTGTTGCGACAGCGCAATAATAGTCAATATCTGCAATCAAAGGTTGCGTACCACCGCAACGTGAATGACCTGTGGAGGTTGCCCCTCCCCCATCCTCCGGATGGGGCCCCTCCCCGTGAACGGGGAGGATTTATTCCTCTTCCATAATCGCATTGTCCATCATGCTTTCGCGATCAATGGACTTTTGCACCGCACGGAAGAAATTGTTGCGCTCGAGCGACAGGCGTTGATCCTGTGCCGTCGGCCAATTGCCGCTGGTGGCGATCACCAGTTCGCGCTTGGGGTCGATAAAGATGCTCTGGCCAAAAATGCCGCGTGCAGCATAGGCACCGTCATCATAGGTCCACCATTGATAGCCATAGCCTTGGCCCGGAATTCCGATATCGGCCTGTTTCGTGCCCGCGCTGTCAAACCAGCCTTCTGGTACGACAGACTTACCGTCAACAACACCGCCCGTCGCGGCGAAATGCCCGATCAACGCATAGTCGCGCAGCGAAGCGGAGATGCAGCATCCGCCAATCTCAAATCCGCCATCATTCAATATCCACTCGGCATCCATCTGCATGCCAAAGGGGCCCCAGACTTTCTCCGAGAGATATTCGGCCAGTGTCTTGCCGGTCGCCTTGGACACCAGCACGCCAATCAGATTGGTTTCACCGGTATTATACTGCCAGCGCGTGCCCGGTTCAGCCTCGCGCTTAAGCGTGGCCATATAGGTCAGGATCGGGTTGTCACCATCCTTCGATTTGGTCTGGTTGAACTTGGCAACATCAGACTCGGCGTCTGTATAGTCCTCATTCCATTGCACACCCGAGGTCATGGTCAGCAGCTGCTCGACGCTCACGCCATCATAGCCGCTGCCTTTCAGCTCCGGGATATATTGCGTCAGCGGGTCATCAAGCGACTTGATATAGCCATCCTTGATCGCCGCGCCCACAAGGGTCGAGACAAAGGATTTTGCAACAGAAAAGCTGGTCCAACGTGCATCCGCGCTATGGTCGAGCGTGTACTCCTCAAGCCGGATTTTGCCCTTGTGCAGCACCAATATACCGGCGGCGCGCTGATCCTGCATATATTGGGTCAGCGTCCATTCCTTGTCATTCTCGCCAGCCCATTTGTCCAGCTTCAGCGGATCACCGGCGGCCATATCAAAACTATCTTCACCAGCGGAAATGGTTCGCGTTTCGGTCAGCACTTCCATCTGGCGAAAAGCATTATCGCGCTGGTCCTGCGTCCAGAACAGGACATTTTCATCCGTCGGCAGACCGGCAGCGTCCGCCGCCACCTTTTGCACCTGTTCGCATGCGGACAACCCGCCCAGCATCGCCACTGCCCCCAAGAGCAACCCGAGTTTTTTCATATTGCATCCTCCGATTTTTTATCGCGGCCTTGTGGCCGATTTATCCTGGCTTGACCAGCGTAACCTGCGCGACATCAATGCCGCCACCGCGAAAACCGCCTTCACAATACATCAGATAATAGCGCCATAAGTTGATGAAGCGCTTGTCAAATCCCGAGGGCAATCGCCCTTCGGCAAAGGCGCTGTCAAAGCGCAGACGCCAGCGCCGTAGCGTCTCGGCATAGTGAAGTCCGAAATTGTGCTGGTCGGTCCATATCAGGCCGCGTTCTTCCGCCAGCGCTCGGAAGCGGTTTTCCGACAGCAAATGCCCGCCGGGAAAGATATAGGTCTGAATGAAGTCCGCGCTGGAAGCATATTTCTCGAATATGTCGTCTGCAATGGTGATGTATTGCAAAGCTGCGCGACCGCCGGGTTTCAGACGTGCGACGATCTGGTCGAGAAAGGCAGGCCAATATTCCATGCCGACCGCTTCGACCATTTCAACACTGGCGATGGCATCAAATTGACCTTCCACATCGCGATAGTCGATTAGCTGGTAGTCGAGACGATCGTTATCCGCGCTGATGCTGGCGGCTACCCTCGCCGCTTCCAGCTGCTGCTGAGACAGGGTGATACCGGTGACCTGCGCTCGGGTTTCCGCTGCGATATGCCGCGACAAGGCACCCCAACCGCATCCAATCTCCCAGACTTTGTCGCCAGCACCAACCTGCAAGCGATCACTTATCGCCTGGATCTTGCGTTGCTGCGCTTGTTCCAGCGGCTCGGTATCGGCGATACTCTCGGCAAACAGCGCACTCGAATAGGTCATGCTGTCATCGAGCCAGGCGGCATAGAAATCATTGCCGAGATCATAATGGAAAGCGATGTTCTTCTGCGCGCCGCTCTTGCTGTTGCTGCGGAACAGATGGGCAATACGATTGGCCAGATGCGCCAGTCCGGAAGCGCGCGCTGCGTTGCCCAGCGCTACTCGATTTCGGGTAAACAGATCAAAGATCGGTACCGGATCGGGGCTGTGCCATTCGCCCAGTTCCCACGCTTTGTACCAGCCAACCGAACCGCTCTGCCCCAACCGCAGCAAAGCGCGCCAGCTTGTGAGGGCAATCTCCGCTTTCGGCCCTTCACCGCGTCTCCCCAGAACACGATGTGTGCCATCAGGCAAATGCGCTTCAAGGGAACCCGCCTCCAACCCCGCATCAATCCGGTCGAGAGCCTTTCGCAAGCCTTTGCCGATCAGGCCCTCGATCAGGCCGCTAAACGGTCCCCAGCCGGTGACAAAGCTCCTGTCAGCGGCTGTCAGATGGCGACCGCGATCAGAACCCTCCCCGGCAGGTTCAAACTGTTGCTGTGGCGCATTCATCGCTGGCGCTTATGCCGAAACTCAAATCGTCAAGCAACGCCCTAATGGTCTTCGACTGAAATATGATCATCCATTCAATTGGCGATTTAGTGACAAAGCTATCCACTGTCGTCGGCCCCGCGCAGGCGGGGCCCAGGCTTATTTTCACGCAAAGACGCAAAGACACGAAGAGATCGTGCAAATAGGAACCCTCTTTGCGCCTTCGCGTCTTTGCGTGAGTCAATAAGAAAGCCCTGGCCCCGCCTGCGCGGGGCCGACGAGAGTAGGTGCTCAGGCTGGTGAATGCTTGATTACTTACCCCGGACTCGCCGCGCTACCCGCCAACAAGCCGCCATCGATGTTCAACTCGCTGCCGGTGATATAGGCCGCCTCATCACTAGCCAGCAGCAGTGCCAGGGCAGCCACCTCATCCACCGTGCCAAAGCGCCGCATGGGTGTATCGCTGACCATTGCCGCCATATTGGCCTCGCGTTCTTCGCCCTCACCCAACATCGGCTCCCACATCGGCGTCAATATCGCCGCCGGATGGATCGAGTTGCAGCGGATATTCCAGCCCTGCTGCGCGCAGTAAAGCGCGACGCTTTTGGTATGGTTGCGGATCGCAGCCTTGGATGCGGCATAGGCCGCGGCACCGGGGATACCGACCAGCCCGGAGCGTGACGAGATATTGATGATCGCGCCTTCACCCTTCTGCTTCATCGCGCCAATGGCATAGCGACAGCCAAGAAATGTGCCGTCGGTGTTCACCCGATGCACCCGATGCCAATCATCGAGCGAAGCATTTTCCGGGTCCTGCGGTGCCGGACTATCTTCAAAGCCGGTTATCCCGGCATTATTCACCAGCACATCAATCGCTGGCACCGCCTCCGCAATGGCAGCCCAATCGCCCTCCTCGGCAACATCAAGATGGTGATAGCCAGCGCCGATTTGCGATGCTGTCTCGCGGCCTTCGTCATCATTGATATCGGTAACGATAACTTTGGCACCTTCATCAGAAAAAGCCTTGGCGATACCCGCACCAATACCGCGCGCTGCCCCGGTAATGAGGCAAGTCTTTCCTTGTAATCTCTTCATATTCAATACTTTCTTGGCAAACCCGTGCCGCTATAGATCATTCCTTGATCGCAGCATAGGCATCAAGCGCCCGCTGACGCGCTTGCTTGTGCGCGATGATCTTGCGGGGATAATTTTTGGGCCGAAAGCCATGTTCTTCCGGGTCATGGATATAGGGTGCGTCAAGATCAGCCAGCTCTGGCACCCATTGGCGGATATAGCCCGCCGTATCGAATTTCTCTGATTGAGTCAGCGGCGCCATGATCCGCACGAACATATTGCTGTCAACACCGGTGCCAGCGGTCCACTGCCAGTTGGTGCTGTTCGAGCCATAATCAGCATCCACCAGTGTATCCCAAAACCATTTCTCTCCCTCGCGCCAGTCGATCAGCAGGTGCTTGATCAGAAAGGACGCGGTGATCATCCGCACCCGATTGTGCATCCAGCCGGTGGCCCAAAGCTCGCGCATCCCGGCATCGACAATCGGATAGCCAGTCCGGCCTTTTGTCCATGCCCGATAATCTGCCTGCACTGTGGGATCAGACATATCGCGCCATGGAAATGCATCGAACCGGTCACGCGCATTTTCACTGCCATAAACCGGATATTGGCAGATCACATTTTGCGAATAATCGCGCCAGACTAGTTCCTTGAGATAGGTTTCCGCTGCTTCAGCACCATGCTCGGCAATGATGCGATGCCAAACGGTGGCGGGCGAAATCTCGCCAAAATGCAGATGCGGGCTGAGCAATGATGTGCCGACTTCTGACGGAAAATTGCGCCGCTCATCATAACGCACAGCTTTGCTGGCAAAGGCTTCGAGATTAGCCTCGGCTCCTGCTTCACCCGGCGTCCACATCTCGGCAAAGCCCGTTGCCCAATTGGGTCGGGCGGGCAGCAATTGCCAGTCATCCAGATGATCGCTGGCGGGCCAGCTATCAGGTGCATCGATGCTGTCAGGCGCAGGCTGTGGCACGGCAGGCGGCATATGCTGATCGAGCGCGCGCCAGAACGGGGTGTAAATCTTGTACGGCCCGCCGCTGCCCGCGGTCACGCTGCCGGGCGGCATCAGATAATTGCCGTGATGCAGGTCCAGCGCAACGTCTCCCGGCAAAGCCTTGCGCAACGCCTTTTCCGCATTGCGCCACCATGGCTCATAATGATGCAGCGCGTGCACCGCCGCAGCACCCGCTTCCTTGGCAATATCGGCAATAATCTCAGCGCTATTACCGCGCCGCAGGATCAACCGTGATCCCTTATCCGCCAATGCCGTGCCAAGACTGGTCAGAGAATGATGCAGCCACCAGCGCGAAGCCCCGCCCATCTTGCGGTGCTTTGGCATTTCATCGTCGAGCACATAGACCGGGATAACCGGGCCTGCCTTAGCCGCAGCGATCAAGGCCGCCTGATCAGCAAGCCGCAAATCGCGACGGAGCCAGAGAATTTGGGATTTCGTCATATTTTTCTCGCGCAAAGGCGCTAAGGCACAAAGAAGTCAGGGTATTACGCTAACCACGGTAATTGTTGACCAGTCTTTTAATGCCATCTCTGAAGGTTTCCATGCCGAAATTCATCAGCAATCCCAATGGTAGGTCCATCAATCGGAGGTAGGTCAGCACTTGCTTGGCATGAAGCGGGCTATATTTCTCTGTTGACTTGAGTTCTATTAAAAGTTGGCCTTCAACAAGCAGATCGGCACGAAAGCCTTCTTCCAATGTGCGTCCTTTGAAGCGGATTGGTATTGCTTTTTGTCTTTCGACAAAAAGGCCCTGTTCTTTAAGCGATTCAAAAAGCAATACTTCATACACATGTTCTAACAGCCCCGGCCCGGTCTCTCGGTGCAATTTGAAACCGCAATCAACTGCAATACGAGCTAAATCTTCGAGATCGTTTTCCAAAGCAAGCCCCCCGAAACGCTTTCTTTGTGCCTTAGAGCCTGATTCGAAAGTATCTCAAGCATAACAGTATTTTGCGGTTCTTCGTATAATCATACGGATGGAAGCGATGAGCGCCCATGCGGTTGAGCTTTCGATGGATGTTTCCCAGTCTTTGGCGAGGCGTCGGCATCGCCCTAGCCATGCGAAGGTGCGTTCGACGACCCATCGGCGTGGCAGGGCTTGAAAGCCCTTGGTGTGATCGGAGCGCTTGATGATTTCCATGGTCCACGCCCCCATGCCAGCCAACGTAACCCCCAGTTTTTGCCCTGCATATCCTCCGTCAGCAAAGACGTGTCGCAACCAGGGGAAGCGGTGGCGAGTTGCCGCCAGCACATCGACAGCCCCGTCACGGTCTTGAATATCGGCACTGTGGACGAGGACGAAGATCAGGAACCCGCATGTGTCGGTTATGATGTGCCGCTTCCTGCCTTTCACCTTCTTGCCCGCGTCATAACCCGATATTCCACCGCTCTCGGTGGTTTTCACGCTCTGGCTGTCGATCACGCCAGCACTGGGCGAGGCTTCGCGCCCCTCGATCTCGCGCAGGTTCATCACCAGCACCATGTTGAGCGTATCGAACAGGCCAGTGTCCCGCCATGCGTAGAAATAGCGCCGTACCGTCGACACTGGCGGAAAACACTTGGGCAGCAACCTCCATGCACATCCGGCAGAGGCAATATAGAGCAGCGCATTGACCACCTCGCGCATATCCGCCGTCCGCGGCCGACCACCACGCCTCGCCGGGGGAATGAACGGCTCCAGCAACATCCACTCCCTATCCGTCATATCCGATGGATATCGCAAACCTTCCCGGCTATGCTCAGCCCGGGCAATACCAGTCCATGCCATGCTTCACTCCTACTCTTCGCAAAGCAGGTGTGAATCACAAATGGCTGGTATTGTTCAATAACTTTCGGATCAGGCTCTTAGCGCCTTTGCGCGAGAGTCATCTATATCCGAATGGACAATATCTGTCGTTGTCTATGGACCGAAACCATGCGAGCAATTAGCAAAATAGCAAAAGCAGGAGAGAGATATGGCCACCCAACCCGACACAACTGATCAGAACACCCCCTTTGTCCGCCCCGATGTGCAGGCTTGCCTGACAATGATGGCGGCGATGGAGGGGCCAGCGATGAACGAGATGACACCGGAAGACGCACGTCAGGCCTATCTTGCCATGCATATGCTGGCCGATGCAGAGCCGATCGAACTGGCGGTTACGCGCGACCTCACCTGCCCGGGACCTGTAGGCGATATTCCGCTTCGATTTTACGACAAGCAAGCCGAGCGCGATAAGGCTGGTCCGGCGATTGTTTTTGTCCATGGCGGCGGGTTTGTGATTGGTGATCTTGCGACGCATCACAGCTTTTGCACCCTATTGGCAGATCAACTCGATCTGCCGCTGATTGCTGTCGACTATCGCCTGGCACCGGAAAATCCGTTCCCTGCGGCTGCCGAAGACGCGATTGCCGCGGCGCGCTGGATTGCCGGATCACCCGAGGCGTTGGGGTTGGATGTTACCGGGCTTATTCCCGTCGGCGATAGTGCCGGTGGCAATTTGGCGATCGTTATCACCCAGGCGCTCACCCAATCGCCTGCCGAAGTGCCAGTGACTGCGCAAATGCCCATCTATCCGGTGGTCAGCACCGATCGCGACTGGCCGTCAATGCAGGATTTTGCCGATGGCTATGTGCTGACCAAAGAGGCGATGGAATGGTTTGACGCGGCCTATCAGCCCGATAGCGAGAGCGCGCATTATAATGTGCTGGATCAGGACCATAGCCAGACCCCGCCAACGGTATTGATAACCACAAGTCTCGACCCGCTGCGCGACCAAGGCCGGGCCTATGGCGCGGCGTTGTTGCAGGCGGGTATTACCACAAGTTTTTATGAAGCCGAGGGCAATGTGCATGACTTTATCGCGCTCAGAAAACTGATCCCCAGCTCGGTGCATGACTGCAATGCGATGATCGGGCGGTTGAACGGTATCTTGAAGGGCCTTGAAGGTTTGCCGAATAGCGGAGTCCCGGCCGAATGAGCGGACGAATTGTCAACGGCATAGATGTCGATACCCTGCCCTATCGTCCTTGTGCAGGCATTATGCTGCTGAACGCCAAGGGTCTGGTATTCGCCGGCCAGAGGCTCGACAATCCAGGCAGCCCGGCATGGCAAATGCCGCAGGGCGGCATAGACAAGGGTGAAGACCCCGAAAGCGCAGCGTTGCGCGAATTGGGCGAAGAAACCGGCATATCCTCTGACAAGGTGGACATTGTCACACGTACACGCGACGAGCTGTTTTATGACCTTCCTGATGAATTGATTGGCAAAATCTGGAAAGGCAAATGGCGCGGGCAGCGTCAGATATGGTTTCTCATGCGCTTTCTGGGTCAGGACAGCGACATCAACATCGCGACCGACCATGCCGAATTCTCGCGCTGGAAATGGGCGGACCCGATGCAGCTTCCCGATATGATCGTACCCTTTAAACGCCAGCTTTACCGCGATGTGTTGAAAGAATTTACGTCACACCTTTAGACAATCTGTTACAGGCCCGCATGTTTCAGAAAAGTTCAAAAGGTGCGCTTTGCGCAGCGCTCATCGCGTCCACGGCTCTTGTAACGCCGCAAATGGCCTATGCCGAGGTACCGGAATCGGTTAAAGCACTGATTGATCAGGCAATTGCTGACAAGGATGACAGCGCGGTTGAGACCGTTATTGGCCTGGCCAAGAAGACCAATCCTGAAGACAGCGCCGCGCTTGACGCCATGTTGAGTGAATATCAGTCTGTCCGTCTCGCCGAGAAAGAAGCCGAAGAAGCCGCTGCTGAGGCCGAACGCCTCGCCAATAACGGCCTGTTCGACAATTGGAGCGGTCAGGGTGAAATTGGTGGTTTCCGCTCGACCGGCAACACCAGCAACACCGGTATCACCGGCAGTTTGAAGCTACAGAAGCAAGGCAAGCGCTGGCGGCATAACCTTACCGCTCTGGTCGACTTCCAACGCACCGAGGGCGTCAGCACGCGCGAGCAATTCCTGTTCGCCTATGAGCCCAATGTCCAGTTTACCGACCGGCTTTATGGCTATGGACTGGCGCAATATGAGCGTGACCGTTTTCAGGGCTTTTCCGCACGTTATACGCTTTCCGGCGGTCTGGGCTATCGCTTCCTGACTGGCGAACGAATGACGCTGGATGTCAAAGGCGGCCCGGCCTATCGCCAGGTCGAACTTGTCGGTGGTGGCTCCAACAGCCAATTGGCTGCATTGGCGGCGCTCGATTTTGATTGGCAGGTCGTCGACAATATCAAACTGACTCAGGATGCAGAGGCTTACATCGCCTCGGGCAACTCTACGCTGCGTTCAATCACCGGTCTTGAGGCCGCGCTGAGCTCAGCCCTTACGGCCCGGGTTTCCTATACTGTCGAACATGAGACCGACCCGCCAGTCGGATCGGTCGCGACCGACACGCTGACGCGTTTCACGCTGATTTACGGCTTCTAAGTTCAATCATCTTGACCAACAGACAAAGAACGAAGAACCGGCTCACGCACCGTTCGTGTCGAGCGCTGTCGACACACATTGCATCAGGCATATGCCGCTCGACTTCGCTCGAGGCGAACGGCGGTATAGATAAGCGGGGGCTTAAGGCTCCTGCGTTTCGCCTTCATCGCTGACGGTAGGCGCAGGGGTAACCGCTTCTGCAGAAAGCACTTCTTCAGGTGCGCCCTCTTCAACTGCAGCCGACAGCAAGGTGGTTTCGATACAATCACCTTCGCACAGGTCTTTCAGACGCGTGAGATTGATCTTGGCCTTTTCCATCGCGCCGCGTTGCACAAAGGCACGACCCTGACCGGACAGTGCTGCGATATTATTGGGCTCCAGTTCCAAAATCCGGCGATACAGACCGATAGCCTTGCCCGGCAATCCATTGGCACGCGCAGTCTCGGCAAGGCCGAGATAGGCAGCGCGATTGGCGGGGTCGATGGCCAGAGCCGCCTCGAACAGATCAATCGCTTTTTCGGTCTCCCCGATATTCAACGCCGCCTTGGCATCATCCACCAGAACCACCGAACGCGGATCAGGCTGATACTCCTCCTCCTGGCTAAACGTCGCGCTGGATGACAGGGCAAAAATGGCGGCAATGGCCATTACGGGCGGGGAAAAACGCATTATGAGCTCCAATAGTGGCATTACCAATCAGCCTATCATGATTTCACAAGACGTGTCAGAAAAAATCCGTCTGTCTCGTCATGGGCCGGTGTCAGGGCTATTCCCAATGCGCTTTCGCGATGCTGAACGCCTTTACTGCCGACACACCGTCCTAATGGATAATCGGGCAACTGGACGGAAAGTTCCGGTTTCCGGTCAAGAAAGGCCGCCAGTTGCATAACGCCTTCACGCGGCAGGATGGAGCATACCGCATAGACCAATATGCCACCGGGCCGCACCATATCCGCCGCGATGTCGAGCAGGCGTGACTGGGTTTCGCATAGTCGATCCAGACGTTTCGCATCCAGCCGCCAACGCGCTTCCGGATTGCGCCGCCATACGCCGGTGCCACTGCATGGCGCATCGACCAGCACGCAATCGGCGCGTCTTTTCCAATCGGAGAGCATAGCGCTTTCCTGGGCCGGGTTGAGCAAGCGGGTCGCTATATTGGGAATGCCCAGACGCTCGGCGCGCGGTGCTAGCTCGGCCAGCCGGGCACGCGAGGTATCCGTTGCCAATATCACGGCATCATCATCAGCCTGTTGCGCCAGAGCCAGTGTCTTGCCCCCTGCCCCGGCGCATAGATCGATGATGGCTTTATGCTGCGCAGCATCGCATAGCGCACAGATCGCCTGACTGCCCCAGTCCTGAATATCGATCAGCCCTTCACGCCAGACAGCGCTGTTCTTTACCTGTGTCCCTGCAGGCAGCCTGCCCGCTTGAGGCAGATGCTCAGACACAGTGATATCGGGAAAGGCCTGTTGCACATCAGCCTGCGCGCCGGGCTTTATGCCCAGATCCAACGGCGCACGAGACAGCAATGCCGCTATCTCATCAACATCGATGTAATCAGGTAATAATGGCATAAGCCATTGCGGTATCGGTCCCGGCTTATCAATAGCGAGTTCAGCAGGTTCTAGTGGCTCAGGCCCGTATTTCGAGCCATCGAAAAGCACCTGCATTTCAGGATTATGCGCCGCCAGCATCGCCATGGCGGCACGACCATTGTCTGGACGCTCACCGATCAGCCGGATAGCATCATAGACAAGATCACGCACTGCGCGCCGGTCCTTGCTGCCCATATAGCGGCGTTCTTTCAGGAAACGCGCGGTGACGACATCGGCACTTGCTCCGCCATCGCGGGCTGCAACAATAACCGCATCCAGCAATTCAATCGCGGCTTGCACCCGCGCCGATGGTGTCATTGCAACAGCGGATCATTGGGAGGGGTAAAGTCATCCTTGTTGACGCACTGATGCTCCACCCGAACATCCCGGCCATTCTGTTGTTTTATTCGCGCCGTCATTTCTCTTGCAGCCTTTTCACATGCGTTCAGGCTGATATGCGGCTCACTTGTCCAGATCGGCAGGCTTTTTGGCACAGGAGACGGGAACCAGATAAACATCAGCAGAATAAATTTTGCTTCGACCATATCGGTTTCCTATTAAGTCCGGTTTTTACCGCGTCGGATAATTGGGCGCTTCACGCGTAATCGCGACATCATGGACATGGCTTTCAGCAAGGCCGGCATTGGTGATGCGGACGAACTTTGCTTGCGTGCGCAGATCCTCGATCGTCGCAGAGCCAGTGTACCCCATCGCTGCCTTGATGCCGCCAACGAGCTGATGAATGACATCGCTCGCCGGGCCTTTGAACGGCACCTGACCCTCAATACCCTCGGGCACCAGTTTCATCTGGTCCTTGATGTCCTGCTGGAAATAGCGGTCCGCCGAACCGCGCGCCATGGCACCGACTGATCCCATGCCGCGATAGCTTTTGTATGAGCGGCCCTGATAGAGAAATGTCTCGCCCGGTGCTTCGGCTGTTCCCGCCAGCATGGAGCCGATCATCACTGTCGACGCGCCCGCCGCCAGTGCCTTGGCTGCATCGCCTGAGGTTCTCAAGCCACCATCGGCAATCACCGGAACATTGGACTTATTCGCTTCTTCTGCAGAATCCATCACCGCTGTCAGCTGCGGCACGCCGACGCCTGCAACGACGCGCGTGGTGCAGATGGAGCCGGGGCCTATACCGACCTTAACCGCATCGGCACCGGCATCGATCAGTGCGCGCGTCGCTTCGGCGGTAGCAACATTGCCGGCAATCACCTGGCCGTCAGGATGTGCATTTTTCAGCGCTGCAACACTGTCGGCGACCATCTTGCTATGGCCATGGGCGGTATCGACAACCACCACATCGCATTCGGCATCAAACAGAGCCAGTGCGCGCTCCATGCCTTTTTCACCGACCGTGGAAGCCGCCGCGACGCGGAGCCTGCCTGCGGCATCCTTGGTGGCATCGGGATAGGTGACCGCCTTTTCGATATCCTTTACCGTGATCAGGCCAACGCAATGATATTCGTCATCGACCACCAGCAGCTTCTCGATCCGGCGCTGGTGCAGTAGGCGCATGGCCTCGTCCTGGCTTACACCAGCTTTGACCGTCGCAAGGTCTTCGCTGGTCATAAGTTCGCGCACAGGCTGGGCAGGATTCTCGGCAAAGCGCACATCGCGATTGGTGAGGATGCCGACCAAGCGGCCCGACGCTTCAACAACCGGAATGCCGGAGATACGGTTGCGCGCCATGATGTCCTGCGCCTCGGACAAAGTCGCATCAGGGGCAATGGTGATCGGATTGACGACCATGCCCGATTCAAAGCGCTTGACCTGACGCACCGCAGCAACCTGTTCCTCAATCGTCAGATTGCGGTGCAGCACACCAATGCCGCCCAGTTGCGCCATGACGATGGCCATATCGGCTTCGGTGACGGTATCCATCGCCGAGGACAGCACCGGAATATTGAGATCAATATCGCGCGTCAGCCGGGTGCGGCTGTCTGCGGTGCTTGGCAAAACCGTTGAGGCCGCCGGTTGCAGCAGAACATCGTCGAAAGTGAGTGCCAAAGGTATGTCCATGGTGCCTGTCCCTCAGCTGTTATTGCAGCCTTAGCAAAAAGGCCGCCTCCGATGTGGAAACGGCCGATAAGTGAATCGGTTGCGGCAACCCTCTAGCTTTTGATTGCCCGTATGACCAGTGGGCGGCGCTGCCTTTGGACTATTCTTTGGAATATTTCTCCGTATCGGCGAAATAGCGCACCAAAGCGATATGCAGATCAGCATCTTCTGCCGCACCGCCTAAATCGAGGATATTCTCGGTCTCGTCATCGGGACTATGGTAATTGCCGCGCAGAAATTTCTGCAGCAAAGCATCATCAGCAAAGGAACCGCCGATCATAAAGGCTGGGACACCTTTGGCGGCGAAAGCCCAGCCATCCTGTCGCTTGATGAATTCATTTGCGTCCAATGACTCATCCACCTCTCGACCAAGGCTGCGGCTGATGGCATCAATCTCGTCATCCAGATCGGTCTCACCGCGTCCGATAGTCGCCACAGGTGTCCCGCGTGGAGCAATAGCCGTGGTGTCCAGGTTGAACGCCGCAACGATATCATCGAGTGGGAAAGCCGGATAATCGGCATAATGATATGCACCCAAAAGCCCACGCTCTTCGGCAGTGGTGCCCATAAAATAGATATCGCGATCAAATGGACCCAACCGGCCCAGCTCTTCGGCAACTTCGGTAAGTACGGCCATGCCAGAGGCATTATCCACCGCGCCATTGCAAATGCGATCCTCTGCCTCGGGTGGGCGACATTCGCTGCCAAAATGGTCCCAATGGCCCATCAGCATCACCGCGCCCGAGCCGGGCCTATTACCGGGAAACTTGCCGATCACATTATGACTGGTGAAGCGGCGTATAGCGGTAGTTGCGGAGAGGTCCGCAGTAAGGCCGGTATCATAGCCGACATAGACGACCGCATTCTGCGCAGCCTCGCTCTCTGCTTTGAGGCTACTGTCGCCAAGGCGCAGAAGGTCTTCGGCAAAGTCATAGCGGACTGCGCCGGTAATCATCGGCTGGCGGTCATCGCTGGCGCGCTCATAGGAGCCGCGCTTGATGCTGCGTTTTACCGCGCGCCATGGGAAGCTGTCGGGAACAACTGTCAGGACGGCAGCGGCACCGGCATCGGCCAGAGCCGCACGCCGTTCATCGCGTGAAGGATATTTCTCCGTCCCTTCCGGCGTGGCGTATAGCATGAGGGTGATCTTGCCAGCGACATCGCCCAGAACCTTGCCTTCGCCATCGGTGCCATAGCCGACGAAGACAATTGGTCCCTCAACGGCTGCATCAGGGGCGGTGCCGATAATCAGAATATCGTTTTCATTCAGCTTCAGCGATTTGCCGTCTTGCAGGATTCGGACGGAGCTGCTGACAGGCTTGCTTTGCACCAAAGGCACTGGCTGAAACCATGGTTTGTCCGCGTCATTGGTCCCAGAGACCATGCCCGCTGTCGCCCATTGTTGCGACAAATAGGTGAGCGTCTTGATCTCGCCAATGGTGCCGGGATCGCGTCCGGCAAAGTCATCGCTGGCCAATATGGCGATATGCTCGCGCACATCGGCTTCGGTCGTTGGCTCGAGGTCAACAGGCGTATTTTGCGCAACTACAGGGCACTGCAAAAGGCCCAAAGCTGCTGGAACGGTCCATATTGCATATAACTTCATGCAGAGCGTGCTGACAAGATTTAGGGACTTTTGCAAGCGCGTGCTTGCGCGACGCTTGATGATCGGCCCCGTTCAATCCGGGCCGATCATCAGATACAGGATTAGCCGCGTCGCTTAGCGGGCAAATTTGCTGGCAATGCCGATAATGTCATCCAGCGGGTTGCCATCGCCATCAAGGTCAAGCATCGAGGCAATACCCGAAGCCGATGAGCCGCCACTGCCGCCAAGCAAGCCGCCGAGCAGACCGCCAAGACCACCGCCACTTTGCTGTTGCGCCTGCGCCCCACCCTGCTGGTTCGCCATATAACCGCCAACAACCATGGCTAGCATTGGCAGCATTTTCTTCAGGATCGAGGAATCGACACCGGTCTGCTGTGAGGCATGACCGGCAACCGAGCGACTGACGTCCTTGGAGCCAAATATCTGGCCGAGAACATTATTGCCCTGCTCAATCGGCGTTTCCTGGGGACCGAGGACTGACTCCAGCAGGCCGCTGCCACCCAATTGCGACAGGATGCCACCCAGACCATCAACACCACCGCCTTGCTCTGTGGTTTTCTTAAAGCCACCAAGGATTGCGGGGAGCAAAGCACTTGCGCCTGCATGGGCAATGGTTTTGTCGATACCGAGCTGGCCAGCAATGTTGTCAATCGCGCCGCTCTGCTGCAGAATATGTGCGAAGTTCATTTCGAGTCTCCATCTACGAATTTGTAAACGGACATTAGCGCCATTTGTCTGGTGCAGACTATTGAAATGCAGGGTGGAGGCAGATTTTACATCGCGGTCATGGAGTTTACCTTTTTCGGCTCTATTCTAAGCTAGACGCAATTTTGCTATCATTTTTATCATTTCAGGGAGGACAATATGGGGATTTTCTCATCCATCAAAAACGCAATCTGGGGTTCTGAAGAAGAAAAGACACCAGAAAAGCCACAGGAAGGCGCGGTCACCGCTGCAGTGGCCGCTGCTGCTGCAGCCGCTGGTGCTGCAGCACAAAGTTCGGTTGATGTTGAAGCTGTGCTCGACGCCAAGCCCGGCGCCGACGCACTGAACTGGCGCACATCGATTGTTGATCTGATGAAGCTGGTCGGCCTCGACCCCAGCTTTGACAACCGCAAGGAGCTGGCCGGCGAGATGGGCCGCGCTGACTATGGCGGTTCGGCTGAAGACAATATCTGGCTGCACAAGAAAGTGCTGCAGGAACTGTCTGCCAATGGCGGCAAGGTTCCGGCTGACCTGCTCTAAAGCCGAGCACAATCGCACAAAAGAAAAGCCCGCCAAAATGGCGGGCTTTTTTGTTTTCTCTGTCGGTCGATAGTTACTTCTTGCCGAACAGCTTGCTCGCCATTCCGGCGATGTCGTCGAGCGGATTGCCATCACCATCCTGATCGAGGAAGCTGGTGATCTTGCCCATCATGCCTTCATCGCTGTTCAGCAGCTCGGAAATCTGACCAAGACCGCCCTCGCCGCCGAGCTGGCTGACGATGCTGGAGAGGGTGCTGGTGTCGAGGCTGGTTTGCTGCGATGCCAGCGTTACCGTGTCACCGGTTTCCGGGTGAGATTTGCCGAGAGCGGCAACACCTTTTTCCACCAGAGCAGAATCGATGCCCAGTTTCTCGGCGATTTCGCCGATGCTATTGGCACCCACAGGGATGCTGTTCAAAATGCTGTCCAAACCACTCATTACACTCTCCTATTGATTACGAATCCTGGGCGTTCCGCATAACAGCGATTGGCGACAGATATATGTAAAAGCTGTTTGCTGAACCGTAACGGATCAAGCCGCTTTGGGGGCAGCCTGACGCACACCTTCATCGACATCGCTTTCAAATTGCGCGAAATTGTCAACAAACAGGCTCACTAGCTGCTGCGCCATAGCATCATATGCTTCCGGATCAGACCAAGTTGTGCGCGGGTCAAGGATTGCCGTATCGACGCCCGGCACGGCCACCGGAACCGCAAAACCGAAATTCGGATCGGTGCGGAATTCGGCGTCATTCAGACTACCATCCAGTGCCGCGTTGAGGAGCGCTCGGGTTGCCTTGATCGGCATGCGATGCCCTTCACCATATTTGCCACCGGTCCAGCCAGTATTGACCAGCCAGCAGGTCACGCCGCCCTTGGCGATACGCTCTTTCAGCAAATTGCCATAAACCGAAGGATGGCGCGGCATAAACGGCGCACCGAAGCAAGTAGAGAAAGTGGCTTCCGGCTCGGTCACACCAATCTCGGTGCCAGCAACCTTGGCGGTATAGCCAGAAAGGAAGTGATACATTGCCTGATCGGGCGTGAGCCGCGCGATCGGAGGAAGGACACCAAAGGCATCAGCGGTCAGCATGATGATATTCTTCGGCACCGGACCCATATTCTTTTCCGAGGTATTGGGGATAAAGTCGATCGGATAGGCACCGCGGGTATTTTCTGCCTTGCTGTTATCGTCAAAATCCAGTTCGCGGGTTTCCGGGTCCATCACGACATTTTCCAACACCGTGCCAAAACGCCGTGTGGTGGCATAGATTTCCGGCTCAGCCTCGGGATCGAGACGGATCATCTTGGCGTAGCAGCCGCCCTCAAAATTGAAGACCGCCGTGTCAGACCAGCCATGCTCGTCATCGCCAATCAAGGTGCGGCTGGCATCAGCGCTCAGCGTCGTCTTGCCCGTGCCAGACAGGCCAAAGAAGATCGCGGTATCGCCCTCCGCGCCGATATTGGCCGAGCAATGCATCGGCATAATGCCATCTTTGGGCAGCAGATAGTTGAGCAGGCCAAAAACCGATTTCTTCATCTCGCCGGCATATTTGGTGCCGCCAATCAGGATCAGTTTTTCCGACAGATTGACGGCGATCACCGTCTCGCTGCGCGTACCATGACGCTCCGGGTCAGCGCGGAAGCTCGGCAGATCAATAATTGTGTAATCAGCAGTGAACCCGCTCAGTTCATCGCGGGTCGGACGCACCAGCATGGTGCGGATAAAAAGGTTATGCCAGGCAAGCTCGTTGATCACTTGCACATTGACGCGATGCTCTGGCTGTGAACCGCCATAGAGCTGTTGCACAAACAGCGTATCCTTCTCGCCAAGCGCGGCGAAGAAGTCTTCCTTGAGTGCAGCGAAGTGCTCGGGCGTCATCGCAGCATTGGTTTTGCCCCACCACACGGTGTTCTCGGTCTCCGCATCGCGAACGATAAATTTGTCCTTTGCCGATCGCCCTGTATGCGCGCCCGTCTCCACCAGAAGCGCCCCGTGGCGAGTCAGCTGCCCTTCTTCACGCTGAAGTGATTCTTCCACCAGAGCCGCCGTTTCATAATTCCAATGCAGTTGTGCATTCGTATTAATAGCCTGGTTTGAAACGGTAATATCAGCATTCTGGGTCATGAAGCATCCCTTGCGTAAATGATGTAATGATGATGCCGAACACGGTTCGGCCAATGCAGGTCTTTCGCATAGATGCTCTGGCCGATAAGGTCAAAGAAGAGTGCGAGACAATTGTGCCTGTCCTGCAAGGCTTATAGGCTAAATGGAGCCAGTTGAACTTTACAAGCCTTTGAGTCCGTGCGATTTGCTGCGCAGCATTGCGAAGCCCGAGGCGAAGCGGAAATTTTGATGACTACCATTGCCCTGGTCGATGATGACCGCAATATTCTGACGTCCGTGTCCATCGCGCTCCAGGCAGAGGGTTATACCACGCGACTCTATAATAGCGGCCAGGCAGCGCTCGACGCATTGCTTGAGAACCCGGCTGATCTTGGCATATTCGATATCAAAATGCCGCAAATGGATGGCCTGGAACTGCTGCGACGGGTGCGTGAGAAGCTGACAATGCCGGTGATTTTCCTGACCTCAAAGGATGATGAGCTCGATGAAGCGCTGGGCTTGGCCATGGGTGCCGATGATTATATCGCCAAACCGTTTTCGCAGCGGCTGCTGATCGCCCGCATCAAAGCGATATTGCGGCGCACCGAGCTTATCGCTGCCAGTGCTGACAATGGCGATGAGGCGGTTACAGCCGAACCTATTGTGCGCGGCAATCTTGAGCTTGATCCGGCACGGCACAGTGTGCGCTGGAAAGGCGAGCGGGTCACACTCACCGTTACCGAGTTTCTGATATTGGAGACACTCGCCAATCGCCCCGGCGTGGTCAAAAGCCGTAATCAGTTGATGGATGCGGCCTATCAGGACGATGTTTATGTCGATGACCGGACGATTGACAGCCATATCAAAAGACTGCGGCGCAAGTTCCGTGAGGTTGACGACAGCTTCGCGGCGATAGATACCCTATACGGTGCTGGATACCGTTTCTTCGAAGACGCCTGAGAGCCAGATAGCTCAGGGCGATGGCCTGCCTCTCGCTGCAGAAGAGGCAGAGCTGTTCTGGACGGCGCGCATATCTCTGCGTGCCCGCATTCTTGCGGTCAATGTCTTTGCCATCGCGGTTCTGGCAGGCAGCTTTTTCTACCTCGACAATTATCGCAACACGCTACTGATATCGCGTCAGGCCGATGATGAGCGGCAGGTGGCGGCAGCAGTGCGCGCCTATGATTTGGTACCTGAACCGATGCGCGCCGATTTGATGACGGAAGTAGCGCAGCTCAACAATTTCCGGGTGCGGGTCTATGCCGAAAACGGCATCAAACTGATCGACACCTTCTCGTTTAACGAGCCAACCTACGAGCTACGAGACCCGGACAAAGAGCCATTGAAACGCCATGTCGCGCGTTTCCTTGACCGCAGTATTGATACCATCGTGCGTGCGCCACGCCGTGAACGCTTTGTCGAGCCGGATAATGATCGTCTATCCGCTTGGGACGAAGTGGTCATCGCTGCAGAGACTGGCGAACCCGTCACCCGCGCACGTTATGCCCCTGATCGCACCTTTATGTTGAGCGCCGCCGCGAAAGCGCCGCAAAGCGGTCATGTTATGCTGATTACCCGCAATGCGCGTACCATTACCGCAATTGTGCGCGATCAGAGGCTGGCTCTGGGCATCATTATCGCCTGTGTATTGATCGTTTCAGTGTTGCTGTCGCTCTTCCTTGCCCGCACCATCGTCAAACCGCTGGCCCTGCTCGCCGGCGCAGCCAATCGCGTGCGGCTGGGTCGCGAGCGCGATGTCGAGGTCCCTCGCTTGCCTGAACGTGGCGATGAGATCGGCCAGTTGGCACGCGCGCTTTCAGATATGACCGAGGCTCTGCGCAAACGGATCGATGCCACCGAGAGCTTTGCCGCCGATGTCAGCCACGAGATCAAAAACCCCCTCGCCTCTTTGCGATCAGCACTTGAAGGATTGGAACGCGTCGAAGACCCCAAGCTGCGCAAACAACTGCACGATATTGCCTGCTCCGATGTCCTGCGGCTGGACCGGCTGATCACCGATATCTCAGAAGCGTCCCGAGTCGACGCGCAACTCGCCCGCACCCGTTTTGAGCCGATCGATATGGGCGAGGTGATCGATCAGTTGCTCAAAACGCGCGAAGAACGTGATCTCAACCATGGCCGCGAAATCGCTTTCGCCCGCCCGCGCAAAGGCGTTGCTGTTGTCATGGGAGAAGGGACGCGTCTGGCGCGGGTGATCGACAATCTGCTCGACAATGCGGTTTCCTTTTCACCAGAAAAAGGCCTGGTCGAGATTGTCGCGACCCGCGACCGCAATCAGGTTCTGATCCGCATCATGGACAATGGCCCCGGGGTTCCTGAGTCGCAACGCGAAGCGATTTTCCATCGCTTTCACAGCTATCGCGATGAACAAGAGGAATTTGGCCAGCATAGCGGCCTCGGCTTGGCCATTGCGCGGTCAATCATCGAGGCGCATGAAGGCCAGCTAATCGCCACCGACCGCCCCGATGGCGCGCGCGGCGCACATTTCTGCATCAGCCTGCCCGCCATGCTGGCGCCTAAACCGATAATCGGCTCGGGGCTAAAGGATGAACGATGACAATATAGTCTACCCCGCCAGTTGCGTCGCCAGCCCTGACGGCCATGGCGTTCTGATATCAGGGCCATCGGGCGCCGGTAAATCCTCACTATGCCTGTTGCTGATGGATCGTGGTTTCAAGCTTGTCAGCGATGATCAGACACAGTTGCAAATCAGGCACAACCGCCTTGAGGCGATCCCCGCACCGAACATTGCAGGCCTGATCGAGATACGCAATCTTGGCATTGTCGAGTCGCCTGCTTGTGCGACAGATATACCCATCGCGCTGTATATCAGACTCGATCCTGATGCCCCGCGCTTTATCGAGCAGCCATATCAGAAAACCCTGCTCGGCCATGACGTCCCCAGCATTGCCATCTGGCCCGATATGGCAACCGCACCGATCAAGGTAGAATATGCGTTGCGACTCCATGGCAAAAGGGATTAATCACAGCGGTAATGGATCAAACAGCTCCCTCGGAAATCACGCGCCCGCCAGTGCAGATCATGCTGATCACAGGTATGTCCGGTGCCGGCAAGACGACCGCGTTGAAAACGCTGGAGGATATGGGCTGGGAGATGATCGACAACTTCCCCATCCGCCTGCTCGAACGCCTTTTGGCGACCCCTTCTGGCGCAGGACAGGAAGCCGGATCTGACCGTATTGCCATTGGTTTTGACACCCGCACGCGAGGTTTCAACCCGGCTTCGGTTATAAAGTCGATCAAGAAACTCATCGACGGCGACAATTACATCGTCACCACGCTGTTTCTGGACTGCACCGATCATGAGCTGGAACGACGCTATAATGAGACGCGCCGGCCGCATCCTTTGGCGCTCGATAGGCCAGCGATCAGCGGGATACAGGAAGAACGTGAATTGCTCGCGCCACTGAAGCGCTGGGCCGATCAAATTATCGATACCTCGTCGCTCAACGCCAATGCGCTCAGCAACCATATGCGCGAACGCTTCCCCAATGAGGTTATCTCCGGCAGCGTTATCACCATATCAAGTTTCGGTTTTGCCCGCGGAATGCCGCCGGTGGCTGATCTGGTGTTCGATATGCGTTTCCTCAACAACCCGCACTGGATAGAGGGGCTGCGCGAACAAACCGGACAGGACGCCCCAGTGGGCGACTATATCAGCCAGGACCCGCATTTTGCCGAAGCCTATGACCGTATATTGGACCTGCTGCTGATGCTGCTGCCGCGCTATGTTGCGCAGGGTAAAGCCTATGTCCATATCGCCTTTGGCTGTACTGGGGGGAGGCACCGCTCGGTCTATACTGCCGAGCGCATTGCCAAGGGCTTGCACGAGGCAGGTTTTTCCCCCAGTGTCGCGCATCGCAACCTGACATCAAGGCCCATTGATGCGCTGGAGAAAAATACGGGGTAACGCTATGGTAACGCTCTACACCATCCCAAAAAGTGATTGTTTACCAAAATGATAGGCATGGTTCTCGTAACGCACGGCAAACTCGCCGAAGAGTTTGTTTCGGCGATGGAACATGTTGTCGGTCGCCAGAAGAATATCGCCACAGTCTGCATTGGCCCGCATGACGATATGGAAGCGCGGCGCGAGGATATTGCCAAGGCGGTCAGCGAGACAGATACCGGTAAAGGTGTGATTATCCTCACCGATCTGTTTGGTGGCACGCCGTCTAACCTTGCCATTTCTCTTATGGAGCGCGGCCGGATTGAGGTCATTGCCGGGGTTAACCTGCCGATGCTTATTCGTCTTGAGGGTGCACGCAAAGCCATGTCGGTGGCGGATGCTGTTGCGGCTGCGCGAGAAGCGGGACAGAAATATATTTCGGTCGCCTCGGAATTGCTTGACGATGACGAGCGCCGCCAATCGGGAAGCGCGGGATAATGCCGCAGGAACAAGTGACGATTATCAACCGCAAGGGCCTGCACGCCCGGGCGAGCGCGAAATTCGTCAATACGGTTGCTGCACTGCCCGAAGGCCTGACCGTCAGCGTTTCCAAGGACAGTAACTCCGCCAATGGCGAGAGCATTATGGGCCTGATGATGCTGGGCGCGGCCAAGGGACACAGTATCGATATCAGTGTTGAAGGTTGCGACGCGGATGCCGCCGACAAGGCGCTTTCCAAACTGGTAGGGCTGGTTGCAGACGGCTTTGGCGAAGATTAGACGCACGGCATGCCGCGCAAACACATCACCGGATTTTCCAATCCTACAGTCAAATATCTGCGCTCGCTGCGCGAGAAAAAGCACCGCAAACGCGAAGGAATGTTTCTCGCCGAAGGGCTAAGGCTGGTCACAGAAGCGCGCGAGGCCGGTCATATCCCGCAGATGATGGTGGTCGCCGAGGGGCGCGACTCACATCCGCTGATTGATACGCTGGAAGCAGCCGTAGAGAGCCAGGGCGGCGACATCATCACTACCAGTAAGGACATCCTCTCCAAGATATCCGGAAAGGATAATCCGCAATCCATTGTCGGCGTCTTTCGCGATTTCGATGTGCCGCTCGCCCAGCTTGACCGCACCACAAGCGATATCTGGCTGGTGGCACAGGATATGCGCGATCCCGGCAATCTGGGCACCATGTTGCGCACCGGCGATGCGGTCGGTGCTGGCGGACTGATCCTGATTGATCACTGTGTTGATCCCTTTTCGGTAGAAGCGGTGCGCGCCAGCATGGGCGCGGTTTTCACCCAGAAGGTGGTGCAGGCCCCTTGGGGCGATTTCCTGCAATGGCTGCGCTCCGGGCCGGGGCAATTGGTCGGCACCAGTCTCAACACCGATACCGACTATCAGGCAGAGCGCTATACCGCCCCGACTTTTCTGCTCACCGGCAATGAAGCGCAGGGCCTGCCCGCCGATTATGAAGCGGAATGTGATGTGCTGGTAAAAATGCCGATGATGGGCAAGGCAGACAGCCTCAACGCTGCGGTGGCCACGGCGGTTATGGCCTATGAGGTGTTGAACCAGCGCCGGGCATAAGGCAGAAATAGCGCATCATCACAGGAGTGAGTCTTATGCGCCTTACCGCCCTCGCCATCCCGTTTCTCGCCATAGCGCTCGGCGCTTGCCAACCCACCGAAAGCGTCTCTTCCACCAGCCCTATGGACAGTCTCCAAAACAGCCAATGGCAGTTTGTCAGCCTGAACGGCCAACCCGCAGTCCAGGCAGAGCGCAGCGAACTGGTGTTTGAAGGCGATCGCATTGCCGGATCAACCGGCTGCAACCGCTTTAGCGGCAGTTATAGTCTGTCAGATGGCCAACTGACCGCCAACCAACCCCTCGCCCTCACGCGCATGGCCTGTATGGGCGCGGTTGATCAGCAAGAACGGACGATGATGGAAATGTTCAGCGGTCCGCTATCGGTCAGCATGGATGGACAGGGTCAGCTGGTTCTGACCGGCGCCGAGCATAAGGCGGTGTTGCGGCGTAAGGGGTAATCAGTTCACGCGGAGGCGCGGTGACGCGGAGTTTATGTCCTCTGCCTTTAGAGTTGATTTCATTTACATTGAATCGTCATTGCGAGGAGCGAAGCGACGCGGCAATCCAGAGCAGGTGCGTGTTGCCCTAGATTGCTTCGCTACGCTCGCAATGACGTGTTTCAAGCTAAGTGGAAAACAGTCTAGGGGAGAGCGGGCGGTCCACAGGCACAGCGCACGTGAAGAATCCCCACCCCGCTGCGACTAAGCTCGCTGCGCTCACTAAGTCTCACTGCCCCTCCCCTGAAGGTGGAGGGGGAGAGTTAGTCTCCGCGGCTCCGCGCCTCCGCGTGAGACAAACTACTCAGCCGCCTCATCTTGCTCATCATTGCCGTAACGCGGCAGCGCCTCAATCTCGGGCAATTCCTCCAGATCGCGCTTGCCGGTCTCGATATTGAGCTGCTGGAATTTGCGCCCGGTGGAGAGCACATTGCGTTCAAAACTGCCAACGAACTTGTTGTAATTACCCACCGCACTGTTGAGCCCCGCCCCTACGCGTTTCAGATGCTCAGCGGATACCGCAAGCCGGTCGTACATTTCCTTGCCCAAAGCCCCGATCTGCTTGGCCTCGCGCGCCAATCCTTCCTGCCGCCAGACCCCGGCTACAGTGCGCGCTATCGCGACCAGATTGGTCGGCGTCGCCAGCAAGACCTTCTTCTCAAAGGCAAAGTCCCAAAGGCCAGCATCATGCTCCAGCGCGGCGGAGAGGAAATGCTCGCCGGGTACAAACATGATGACATAATCGGGTGCGTCCTCAAACTGATCCCAATAAGCTTTGCGCGACAGGCCATCGATATGGGTGCGCATCGACTGGCCATGCGCCGCCAGGGCAACACTGCGCGCCTCATCGTCGTCGGCTTCAAACGCATCCTGATAGGCGTTGAGCGAAACCTTGGCATCGATCACTAAGGAACGCCCGCCCGGGACCCGCACCACCGCGTCAGGGCGCAACCGCCCTTCTTCGGTCTCGATGCTGTGCTCCATGACGAAATCGGTATACTCAGCCAACCCGCAGCTTTCGAGCACGTTCTTCAGCTGCTGCTCGCCCCAGCGCCCGCGCGCCTTGGGCGCATTACGCAGCGAATTGACCAGCCGCGCGGTCTCATCGCGTACCTGCTGCTGGCCGGAGCGCATCTGGTCCATCAGGCCTTTGAGATCACCATAGGCCTCGCTGCGCTGCTTCTCGATGCGTTCAATCTGCTGCTCATAGGAGTGCAACTTCTCACCCACCGGGTTGAGCAACGCCTTGATCCGGGCCTCATTCTTTTCTTCCGATTGGGCGAAGCGCTGATCGGCGCGTTCGAGAAACTGTTTTTGCGCCTCGCCGAGCAGCTTGTTGCCCACCTCGCCAAATTGACTGCTCAATTCCTCGCGCGCCTCGCGCAGCTGTTTCAGCTGTCGATCATGATTGGCGGCATCGGCTTTCAAGCGGGCATTCTCGGTGCTCAGCCCCTCGCGCTCGGAACGCAGCGTATCACATTGGCGGGAGAGCTCTTCCGCCTTTCGCGCTTTTTCTGATTCTGTTGCCAGATCACTGATCGCGCTCTGAAACTTCTCGTTCAGCGCTTTCAGTTCGGCATCCAAAGCCTCTTTCTCGGCCCTAGCTGCCGCAGCCGGACGCCCACCGAAAAACCAACCCAGAATCACACCGATAATCAGCGTAACGATGCCAATGATGACCGGAAGCAGTTGCTCGCTCAAACCTATAGTCCTGCCCAATTAGCCTTCGCATATCGCGAAACATACAGGGAACATAGAACGCCAAAAGCACTCTGGCAAGCGTATCAGAAACTTATCCCGCGGATAATCAGGCTGCGGCTTTGCGCGCCTTGCTCAGCTTGCGCAGCACCATCTGCCGCTTCAGGCGCGAGAGATGGTCGATAAAGAGAATACCCTCAAGATGGTCCATCTCATGCTGCAGACAGGTGGCGAGCAGGCCCTCCATGCGCTCTTCATGCACATTGCCATCCAAATCCTGCCAGCGCGCGGTGCAGGTCGCTGGGCGATCGACATCGGCATATTGATCAGGAACCGAGAGGCAGCCTTCCTGATAGGTCGACACGTCTTCGGACGGATCGAGAATTTCCGGATTGATAAAGATGCGCGGGTCTTTCACCGGCTCATCATTCTCATCCGGCTCCTGCAGATCGATAACGAGCACGCGCAACGGCACACCCACCTGTATCGCCGCCAGACCGATGCCGGGCGCGTCATACATGGTGTCAAACATATCCTCGACTAGCGTTTTCAGCTCATCATCGAAAACCTCAACCGGCTTCGATACAGTTTTGAGCCGCGCGTCGGGCACTTCTACAATCGGTCTTATGGCCATGGGTGCAAAATAGCTGTGGTGGGGGAATTGTTCAAGCCTTCGCAAACAATCACCGTCAGGGCTGAGCCTGTCGAAGCCCGCGTCTCAAGTTGAGAAACGCCCTTCGACAAGCTCAGGGCTAACGGTCATTTTTTGGCGCTCTACCCCAAAGGCCGTCGCGCTCTGAGGGCCTGCGCCAATGTACCCTCATCAAGATAATCCAACTCCCCGCCCACCGGCAGGCCGTGCGCCAACTGGGTAATCCGCACCGGCATGCCTTCAAGACGCTCGGCGATATAATGCGCCGTGGTCTGCCCCTCCAAGGTCGCATTCAGGCCCAGCACCACCTCATCCACGCCGCCATCGGATATGCGGCTGACCAGCTTGTCAATGCTGAGATCATCCGGCCCGATGCCATCGAGCGCCGACAGCGTGCCGCCCAGCACATGATAGCGCCCGGCAAATAATCGCGCCCGGTCCAGCGCCCAGAGATCGGCGACCTCCTCGACGACGCAGATGGACTTGGAGTCACGGCGCGGATCGGTGCAGACGCCGCAAGGGTTGGTGGTATCGATATTGCCGCAAATGCTGCAGACCGAGAGCTTTTCGCGCACCTCCTCCATCGAGGCAATCAGCGGTGCCAGCGCGCTTTCGCGCTTCTTGATCAGGTGCAACACCGCCCGCCGTGCCGAACGCGGGCCCAGCCCCGGCAGCTTGGCCAGTTGCCCGGCCAATTCCTCTATCTCTTGCGATGCCATGGCCGCATCATTAGGGGGATTGGCGGCAACAAGGCAAGCCAATCGCAACCGCAGAACAGGAAATGGGGACAGATATGCGCATCATCTATATGGGCACACCCGATTTTGCGGTGCCGACGCTGAATGCGCTGTATGACGCAGGGCATGAGATTGTCGCGGTCTATTGCCAGCCACCCCGCCCCGCCGGACGCGGCAAGAAACCGCGTCCCTCGGTGGTGCAGAAGCGCGCTGAGGAACTGGGTCTGGAGGTGCGGACGCCAGTGTCGCTGAAAAAGGACGTGGCGCAAGCGGAATTTGCAGCGTTTAACGCCGATATTGCAGTGGTTGCGGCCTATGGCCTGATCCTGCCACAGGCGATCCTCGATGCGCCCGCGCATGGCTGCCTCAATGTCCATGGCTCGCTGCTCCCCCGCTGGCGCGGCGCGGCGCCTGTGCAACGGGCGATATTGGCGGGCGATGCCATGACCGGGGTGACCATCATGCAGATGGAGGCAGGCCTCGACACGGGCCCGATGCTGGCGAAAGCGGAAACGCCGGTTGCTGGCAAGAATGCCGGGGAACTGACTGACGAGATAGCCACTATGGGCGCGGAGTTGATGGTCGAAGTGCTGGCCGATCTCGACAGCTATCCGCCCGAAGTGCAGCCCGATAATGGCGTGACCTATGCGCACAAGATTGAGAAGGCTGAAGGGCGGCTGGATTTCACGCAGATTGCGATTCAGGTCGAGCGGCAGATACGTGCTTTTACCCCCTGGCCCGGCGCGTTTTTTGAATTTGAGGGACAGCGTTATCGGGTGCATCAGGCGGATATCATTCTTGATGCAGAGCAAGCTGAACCCGGAACGATCCTGGATGACCGGATTACCATTGCATGCGCTGATCAGAGCGCAATTTGTCCGACTATAATTCAAAAAGCTGGCAAGCCGGCCATGGCGCTGGATGATTTTCTGCGCGGCAACAGCCTGCCCAAAGGCGCACAGATCGCATGACCCGCTTTGCCATGACGCTGGAATATGATGGGCGGCCCTTTATGGGGCTGCAGCGGCAGAAACATGGCCCCAGCGTGCAACAGGCAGTGGAGGAAGCGGTTGAGGCCACGATTGGCCTGCCCGTGACACTCTATGCCGCCGGGCGCACCGATGCCGGCGTCCATGCCGAGGCGATGCGGGTGCATGTCGATGTAGAGCGCGATTTTGATGCCTTTCGCCTGATGGAAGCGGTCAATGCCCATCTGCGTCCTGCCCCGATTGCGGTCAGCCAGTGTAACGCGGTCGATGAGGAATGGCATGCCCGCTTTTCCTGTATCGGTCGACGCTATCGCTATGACATTATCAACCGCCGTGCGCCGCTGACCTGGCAAAAGGGGCTGGCCTGGCGAGTGGCGGTAGAACTGGATGCCGAGGCGATGCACGAAGCGGCGGAATACCTAGTTGGCCAGCATGATTTCACCACGTTCCGGTCCGCGCATTGTCAAGCGCAGAGTCCAGTCAAGACGCTGGATCGCATTGATGTTGTGCGCCAAAGTGAACGAATTTCAGTGCATGTCGCAGCCCGCTCTTTCCTGCATCATCAGGTACGCTCGATGGTCGGTTGCTTGTCGCTGGTCGGGCGCGGGCAATGGAGTGCGGATGATCTGCAGGCGGCGCTGGAGGCCAAGGACCGGCAGGCATTGGGCCTCAATGCACCGCCCGATGGGCTATATTTTGTCGAGGCGGTCTATCCATAACTCTTAATCAGGGTTTGGCGAAGCCAGACTATTTTCATTCTCACACAAAGACACGAAGGCACAAAGGAAGGTGTTCTCTCTATGCCTGCTTTGTGTCTTTGTGGCTTTGTGTGAACAAAAAATACTCCCGCTTGCGCGGGGTTAGGTGTTTTAAAGCGCAAACAGCTTTTTCATTGCTTTATCGAGCATCACCAATTGCCATAAAGTGCGGCCATAATCGCTGCGGCCAGATATATGCGCTTCGGCCATATCGGTCATTGCTTTGCCGTTAAACCATCCAGTCCGCGCCAGTCCATCGCCATCGGCAATGCCGCGGGCCGTATCGGCCAGAGGCCCGCGAAACCATTGGCTGATCGGCGTTACAAAGCCCATTTTCGGGCGATAGAGAATATCCTCGGGCAGATAACGCTCCATGCTTTTCTTCAGCAGCCATTTCCCTTGCCCGCTCTGGATGCGGTATTTCTCCGGCAAGCGCGCCGCGAATTCAATCAGGCGATAATCCAACAGCGGCTCGCGCGCCTCAAGGCTGACGGCCATGCTGCTGCGGTCAACCTTGGTCAGGATATCGCCGGGAAGCCAGACTTTCAGATCGGCATATTGCGCCCTATCAAGACCGGATCGCGCTGGGGCTTGGCGCATCAGGCTGATCATATCCTGCTCGGCGCGATGGCCCTGCAATGCCCTGCCCAGCTCTGGACTGTAAAGCGCCTGCCGATGCGCCGCGCCTGTTACCGAGAGCGCATCGGCATAGGCCGCATCACCGTCATTGGCGAGCGCGAGCAAGGTCGTCTTGGCGCGCAAGGGACGCGGTGCCCAATCGGCCTTGGGATACAGTCGCCCTAGCGTGCCGAATACACTCTGCCGGAAACCCAATGGCAACAGGCTGCGCACCCTCTCCTCGCCATGGTGGAATACATGGCGACGGTAACCGGCCAGGGCTTCATCCGCGCCATCGCCCGACAGCGCCACGGTGACGTGCCGCCGTGCCAGCGCGCAGACCTGCGCCGTGGGCAGCGCCGAGCCATCGGCAAAGGGTTCGTCAAACTGATCCACCAGCCTGTCGATCAGCGCGAAGTCGCCAGCGGTGACGATTTCCTCATGGTGATCGGTGGCGAAGCGTTTGGCGACCGCACGGGCATGGCTGGTCTCGTCGAGCGAGGCTTCATCAAAACCGATGCTGCAACTGGTGACGGCGCTTTTGGAACGCTCGGCCATCAGCGCGACGACGCTGGAGCTGTCGACACCGCCGGAGAGAAACGCGCCGAGCGGCACGTCAGAGATCATGCGCAACCGCACCGCATCGCGCATCAATTCGAGCAGTTCCTCCTCAAGCACGGCGGGTTTGGCGCTGCTGCGCTCGGCAAAGCTGACATCCCAATAGCGGTGCAGCGCACCATCGGGCTGGCTCGCGGAAAAGCGGATGCTGTGCCCGGCGGGAAGCTTCTGTACCCCACGCACAATGCACTGGTCGTCGGGGACATAGCCCCAGGTCATATAGGATTCGATCACTTGCTCATCGGGCACGCGCCGCAGCGCCGGATTGGCGAGCAGACCTTTCAGCTCCGAGGCAAAGGCAATCGCGCCATCTGGTAGGCGCGTGTAGAAGAGCGGCTTGACCCCCAGTCGGTCGCGCACCAGCGTCAGGCTGTGTTCCTCGCGGTCATAAAGGGCGAAGGCGAACATGCCGTTGAGCCGATCAATCGCCGCCCTACCCCAGCGCCGCCAAGCCAGCAAAATGACCTCGGTATCGCTGTCAGTCTCAAAAACATCGCCCGCCGCTTCCAGCTCTTTGCGGACCTCGGCAAAGTTATAAATCTCGCCATTGAAGCTGATATGATAGCGCCCCTCGGGCGTCGCCATGGGCTGCGCGCCGCCCTCCAGATCGATAATCGCCAGCCGCCGGTGCCCCAGCCCGATGCCGCGATCCACCCAGACGCCACTGCCATCCGGCCCGCGATGCGCCAGGGCGTCGCTCATCCGCTGGACCCGCCCAGGATCAACCGGCTTGGGCGTTTCGGGATAGAACAGACCGGCTATGCCGCACATGATAAAGGTCTCTGGGCTAAGGGATCTCGGAGCAAAAGATTATTCGCCCGATGCAATGGTGAGTGCCAGACTGTCAAGCGGGCCCGCCTCGGTTATAAAGCGCTCCACCGCTTGGGCAGCATCGGCTTCTTCCACCGCTTCTGCTGAAACAATCAGTACCCCGGCTCGCTTCTGGCTGCCGAGCAGGCGGTCTCCCAGCATGGCCAGCTTGATGCCGCTGGCGCTTTGCGTTGTCAGATCGCCATAGACATAGAGCGTCACCGCATCGCGCACCATCGGGCCGGGCGCAACCAGTCGCTGGCTGGCAAGGCCTTGTGTCGTTTCGCCGTTGGCGGTCCAGGCCCAGTCACTCGCCGGATCATGCGCGCCCTGGCCATAGCCGATCAGTTCTTCGCCCTCGGCCTGGCGGTCATAGAGCGCGAAGAACAGATCAACCTTGGTGCCTTCGGTATCACTATAGCTGCCCAGCAATATGTGCGCTGCACCCTTTTGCTGCGGCGACCAATCAGCGCGCGGGGCATATTCAACCTGCTGCCATTCTGGGATTTTCGGCAGGGTAATGCTTTCGGCAATCTCTGCTCGGGCATTAGCCATCACCAGAGACCAGCCCACAGGCGCGACCAGCAATACGGTCAGTATCAAAACGGCGGGAGCCATCCAACGGCGCGCAGTATCAGCCGTAGCAGCCTTGTCCTGACCAGTCACAAAAGGCGCATCGATGGCGCGATCGAAAAACGGCCATGCCACGCCCATGATGATGATCATCACCAGCGCGAAGAAGAACCAGCCATAGAACACATGGTCAAAGCCGACCGCGAAATCCAGGCCATAATAATGCGCGATGGCAATCGTGCCCCAGGCGCGGATGCCATTGGCGATGATCGGCAGGATGACACAGGCGGCGAGGAAGATGATGCGGCGGCTCCAGCGTTCAAAGCACAGATGCGCGACCAAAACCCCATAAGCGATCATCGCGATCAGGAATTTGACGCCGGAGCAGGCTTCGGCGACCTCAAAATAGCCGGTGGGTGTGGAGATAAACACGCCTTCGCGGAAAGCCGGGATTCCGACCCAGCTTAACAGCACCATCGACATATCGGCAGTAATCGTCTGCAAAAACGGGACAATTTCTTCGCCAACCGGCACGAGAAAGAAGCCGTAGAAGAGCGGGAACCACAATATCTTGCCCGCGCGCCAGCCGAGCAGCGCGACGACTGCGCCCTGTACCATCACCACCAGCGCGCCATGGCGCAGCAGCGCGGTGCCTGATGCCTCGCCAAGCAGCCAGACCAGCGCGCTCAGCCCGACCCAAAGCAAAGCCAGCGGTGCATAACCGGGTGCTGTCTGGCGCAAGGCATCCGAGCGCTGCCACACCAGCCAGCCGAGAATGAGCGGGATCAACAGGATATGGTTATAGGTCGAAACATCCCACCAGATCAGCGCCATATCGCTCAGGTCGCGCCAGAACAGCACCACCAGCAACAGCGCTAACAGGCCAAGCTGCTGAAAGGCGATCCGCCATGGTGGCGACCAACTTGCCGCCTTTGCATCAGCTTCGGATGGATCGGCTCGGCCCTTTGCCGCAGAGCCACTATCAGGATGAGAGAGCGCACTCATGCGGCATCACTTATGCTGACGTCTTCGCCAAAGACGATTGTGTCCAGCCCCTCCAACTGCGCCTGCCAACTCATCGTATCCTGCACATAGCGGCGTGCGGCAGTGCCCATAGCTCTGGCTTTGCCTTTGTCTCTCAACAGATCAACGCACACGGCAACAAAGCTGGCATTATCCTCGGCAACGACAAAATGCGTGCCATTGACAGCATCAATTCCGGTGGCTGCTTCGGGCGAAACAACAACCGACTTTTCCATCGCCATCGCTTCCAGCACCTTATTCTGTACACCGCGCGCGATCATCAGCGGTGCCACCGCTATCGCCGCCTGATTGAGCCAGGTGCGGATATCTTCCACCTCGCCAGTGACGATGATATTTTTTGCATTATGCAAGGCCCGCACCGCATCGGTCGGGCTGCGTCCGGCGATGATAAAGCGCGCGCCAGGAACGGCGGTAACAACAGCAGGCATCACATGCGCGGCAAAATGCGTCACCGCGTCGACATTGGGTGGATAATCCATTTGCCCGGTGAAGATGATATCATGCTCCGCAACGGTCGCACTGACAGCTTTGGTCAGGTCATCATGGTGCGGGTCATAGCGGACGCAATCAATACCATTGGCAATGCTGCGGATATGATCAGCCGCGGCATGGCCATCCGCCGCCATACGCCGGCGGAATAGATTGGCCTCATTCTCGCTAACCAGAGAAACCACATCGGCGCGGTCCGCCATACGGTGTTCAAACTGCGATAGCATGCGCCCTTCTCGGCGATAAATATAGGCCATCGCGCTACTGCTGGTTTCGGCATAGCTTTCAAATTTCATCGAATCGACATCGACCAGATCGAGAACGATACGGCCCTGAAAGTCTGCCGGGATATATTGCCCCATCTGGCCGGAGAAACAGAAGATTGTGCTGATATCCTGCGCATCGATTGTGCGCGCGACATAGTCGGCCAGTGCCTGATGATGGAAGGCGGTGAGCGAAACGGGCTTACCCTTTAGTATCGCTTCTACACCCGCCAGCGCCATCGACTTGGTCCGCTGCACCACGCAATGCGTTTGTGCCAAGGCGGCGAGTTCGTTCTGATGCGCCAACTCATCAAGATTATCGGCAAAACAGGCGACATGCACCGGAGCAAGCCGCGCCAGGGCTTGCAGCATATGGAAGGAACGAATTTTGTCACCGCGATCCGGCGGAAAGGGGATGCGATGGGCAAGATAGAGAATGGCCGCCATGTCTTGCCCTACCCCAGACCCTTGGCGATCAACGGACCGAGCCGATTGGCGACAGAGAGCGGCAGCTTCTGCCACAGCCCGATCCGCGCCTGATATTTCGGGCTTAGCGGATTGACATCGCGAGGCGCCGCGCCATCGGCGGTGCGGGTTGCATAATGCAGCGGCTGGCCTTCAAAGCCCCAATTCTTTTTGAATGCAGCAGCGCCGGTTCCAGTCTTGGAACGGCCAAAGTCGAAACGGCTGCAACCCCGCTCCCGCGCATGGTTCATCAACGCATAATACATCAGATCATTGGCGCGCAGTTGCCGCGCCTGCCATACCCCGCCGCCCCAATAGGGCATGACCGTGCCGCGATGATAAAGGCTGAGCACCGAAGCAACCGGTTCGCCCTGGTGCAGCACCGTGAGGATATCGGCATCTTCACCAAAATGATCGAGCACCCAGGAAAACAGCGCGCGCGGGAATACCGGCGTGCCGAGATTGCGTACACTCTCGCTATAGACACGATAATGCCAGTCACGGTCACGTTCGGAAGAGCCGGTTTCGACGCTTAGATCGCCTGTCTCTTGCAGTTTGAGCGCCTTGCGCACTTCGGCACGTTGTTTACGCGGAATGGCGAGCAGTTCAGCTTCATCATCAGCGGCAAGATCGCGGGCAAAGCCAAGATAGCTCTCACTATTGCAATGCCACTCCGGCTGCACAGGCATCATTCCACCGCGCAACTCCACCGTGGGGCAACTGCGTTGTTCCGCGATCTGCCACATGGCATCGGTCAACGCCTCCCCAGCAATGGCATCATCCGCCAAAACGCCGCCATCCACTGCAAAACCGCAAGACACCAGAGCGCGGCCAAAAAGTGAGGAATGGATAAGATGGCAAGGCAATATACCGCGGACAGCAGCACCTGCCGTATCGCGCGCTATCAGCAAAACACTTTCATGGCCGGTGGCTTCGCTAATCGCGTCAATCCATTCAAGCCGGTGAAATGCCGTGGCAGCATCATGGCGGTTGACATAGTCCACCCATGGTTCGCGGGCCTTTGCATCATCAGCGCGCACCGTTTCCACGGAGCAAGGCGAGGTCGCATTCAGGCTGTGGTCAAAGGCCATATTCATTGCGGCACACGCAGTGCGGCCAATGTATCGATACGGTCCCAGCTAAAGTCATTTGTCAAACGGCGCAGTTTGCCCGCCATCGCCTCTAGGCGGCTATAGTGCCGCAAGCGTGACTTCAGCGGCGCGGCCTTGACCCGTGGCTGATCGGGGTCAATTTCCCAGGGGTGAAAGTAGAAGATCGCCGGTTCCTGATCGACACTATTCACACGATTAATCGCCCAGCGCGACAGCGCATAAGGGAACACCCGGAAAAACCCGCCACCGCCAGCAGCAAAGTTGCGGCCATTGAGCCGGACTGTGGTCACCGGCAGCTCGATCAACGGCGAGTCCGCAATCGGGCGATAGGCAAAGCGCGGCGCTTCGGCCCAGCCATAATGGTCATGCACCACCGGAGCCACGCTTGAGGAATAGTCATAGCCATGCTCGGCAAGTATCTGATGCGCAAAGGGTGTGCGCTGATCGATAGAAAAGCTCGGCGCGCGATAGCCGGTGACTTGCTGACCGCTGGCATCCTGCAAAACCGCGCGGGTCTTACTGATATCGGCAGCAAAAGCCTTGGCATCCATGTTGAACACCCGGCCATGCGCCCAGCCATGGCTGGCCACTTCATGCCCGGCATCGGCGATACGCCGGATCAGCGCAGGATAGCGCTCGGCCACCCAACCGAGAATGAAGAATGTCGCCTTGACATCAGCCTCGGCAAACAGCGCGATCACCGCATCGGTATTGCCCTCAACCCGATGCTGAAAACTATCCCAATCGGCCGGATCAATCACATTCTCAAACGCACCGACCTGAAACCAGTCCTCAATATCGACGGACAGGCCATTGGGAATATGGCCCCTGTCCTTCGGCTTGGGCACAATTTCCGGTTGGTGGAGCATAAAGGTCTTTCCTGATCAGGCGGCGTCGCGGCGATTATCTGGCTGTTCGCTCTCAACCCAGCGGACAAGACGGATAAGCAGATCGCGCAGTGATCGTTCCTGCTCCACCATACGCGCCTCCAAGGCTGCCACACGATCAAGCGCCGCGCGATACTGAGCGGGATCAATCACCGGCTCGGGCGCTTCTTGTTCCGGCTCTGACTCGGCTTCTATCTGTTGTTGCTCCAATTCTGACTCGGCTTCTACCTCTTGTTGCTCCAATGTTGCGGTGTCCGCATCTGTAGCATCATTGGCAGCCAGCGCCTCCTCCGGCGCATAGGATGCTGCCTGAAGCACTGACTGGGCAACCTGCATCGGCTCCGCCTGCTCATCGGCATCGGCTTCGCTCACCTCAGGCTGCTGCAGCGCTTCGATCGGTTCGGTCATAGTCACCGGCAGATCCTCGGCCAGGTCGGCCAACACCTGCTCGACCAGCGCCGCATCAATATGATCCACCTGCTCAATGGCTCCCATAAGCAATATGCGGCTCATAAGCCGGTTAAGTGAACGCGGAATACCCTCAGTGGCTTTGGCAATCTCGGCTATCGCGGCATCGCTGAATGTCGGGCGACCGTCTCCACCGGCACGTGCGAGACGGTGTGCGATATAGGGCCGCACTTCATCGGCATGCATGCCTTCTAAATGATGCGTGGCAATGATCCTCTGGCGCAGCTGTTCGACGGAAGGGTCGCTACGCAACATATCGCGAAACTCGGGCTGGCCGAGCAGAAAAATCTGCAACAGAGCCTGACTACCAAGCTGAAAATTAGACAGCATCCGCAATTGCTCAAGCGCGGTCCGGTCCAAATTTTGCGCTTCATCAACGATCAACAGACAGCGTCGGCCAGCACGCGCCTCAGCCTGAAAATGGCTCTCCAGCGCGCGCAGCAAAGCGGCTTTCTCAATACCCTGGCTCGGCACACCAAACTGTTCCGCCGTCAGACGCAGCAGATCTTCGCTCGAAAGTTGGCTGGTGACAATCTGCGCTGCGTGCAACCGGTCGCGGTCAATGGTTTCCATCAAATGGCCGACCAAAGTCGTCTTGCCTGCACCGACTTCGCCAGTGATGACGATAAAACCCTCACCTTGCGCCAGACCATAGCCAAGATAGGACAAGGCTTTGCGATGGGTGCGGCTGTCAAAATAATATTGTGGATCAGGCGTTAGCTGGAACGGACGCGCGTCCAGTCCATAATAGCTCTCATACATTTCCTGTCTCCTCCAGTGCCGGTCGTACCGGTGTCAGAATGAATAGCGAAGGCCGAGCAAAGCCGAGGCAGTAAGCGGGTTCTCAATGCCATCCACATCAAAAGTATCGAGGCCCACCGCAGCAGTCGCGCGTAATCGTCGTGTCAGGTTGCGCAAATAGGCGGCATTGGCACCGACCGCAAAAACATCGTCTGCCCCTTCAAAAGCGCTGTCAAAATAGTTGGCATAGACATTGGCGCTAAAGGCTGAAGACGCATCAATCTGGGTGGTAGCGAAGAAATTGGCGAAATAGTTCTCGTCCAACCCGCCCGCAATATCCGCCAATACCCCAATATCGGAGTTGAGGAAGCGGCGGCGGTTATAACCAAGCGCAAGGCCAGTCTGCCATCCGTTCAATTGGGTTGAAACAACCGCATTCACGCCGCGCAAACGGAACAGCGACGAGGCCGCCGATTGCAAGCCGTCATTGAGACAGAGGTTATTCTCGCCGCCAATGACACAGCCATTAAGGTCACCCGAAATGGGATTGCGGAAACTGGTAAATTGCGTCGGCAGCAACGCAACATTGTCAATAATCCGTGCGCCGAAACCGGCGACCGTATCAAACACATTTACGCTGAAAACGGTGTTCCGATTGGCCTGCCAGTTGAAATTGCCATAATAGGTCTCGCTCTGGTAACGACGGCCATAGCGCGCCTCGAGCGAGGTTCTGCTGCTGGGGCGCCACAATACGCCGACATCCCAGATAAGGCCGGACGCATCAAAGGAAAGCAGACGCGGCGAGTCCGGATCGGTGATGATGCGTCCATCGGCGCCGACAAGCGGCGTTCCATCATCGTCACGTAAGGCATCGCGCTCGCTAACCTCTACATCTTCATAGCCAGCGCCGCCGACAAGCGCGAAAGTCGGTGACAGGGGAACAGTGATGTCACCACGGACAAAGGCGTCCTCGAAACGCTGATCCAACTGCGTAGTGTCCTCACGGCGATAGCCGCCGCTTATCGTCCAGCCAAATGGCAAGATGCTATTGGTCGCCAATTGGCCAATAGTCGCATTGGCAAAATGACTGGTGCTTTCATCAAACACGTCAAGCTGCGGCTGGCCCGGCGCAATCGCGATGTTGTTATCTGTTTCGAGCGAGGCATAGCCAAAGCGGTAATTGGCATTGAGGAAGGCGCTTCCAATGTTTGTGTTGACCGACGGGCCAGCAAATACCGAGTAGAGCTGCGCGATATTGTCATTATCGCCGACAACATTGGTCGGCTGTGCACCGCGAACATCGATGCTGCTGCGGGTAGCCAGGCCACCAGCTTCAAAACTAAGCGCGTTGGGGATCAGCTGGACACTGCCACGGGCAATACCGCTCAATATATCCTGATCGCCGATCTCATCGCCCCATTCAATACGGCGCTCATAGCGCACGCTGACCTGCCCTTCGGCGCGCTGCCCACGGATCCCGGCATCAACACCAGCGGCAACAACGCTGAAGGTCACGACATTATCGTTATTAAGGTCCGCCAGCAGCACCTGTCCCACCTCTATATAGGGGGTGACCTGGGTGCGTCGGCCTTCAGCAGTGGTAACGCCATCATCGCCAAGGCCGATACCACCTCCACCAGCGGGCAATTGCTGCGCGGCGGCGGGAGTGATTGTGATGGCCAAAGTTGCGGAAACAGTGGCGATGGCTGCTGCAAGGCGCGGTTTAAAGCGTCTTTCTGGGGAGAAAACAGACATTATTGCTCTCCATATCCATAATAGGAGCCGAAGCTGCGGCCCGTTGGGGAGAATTTGGCACCGTTGAGCAAAAGCTGAATATTCGGGCATCGCGCCACCAGCGTAAGCGCATCGCTCAACGCGGATTCGCTGGTTTTGTCGGCGCGGACCACCATCAATGCCTGGCCGACATGATTGGCCAGTTCTGATGCTGGGGACGCCGACAAGGCAGGCGGAGAATCGAAAATCAGTATCCGGTGCGGATCATCCAGCGCCAGTTGCGCCAGCAATGCGCTGGTGCGAGAGGACGCCAGATACTCAGTGTCATTATTGGTCTGCTTTCCTGCCGGTAACACAGAGAAACCGGGTATATCGGTATCTACGATGCAATTATTTATAGCTATATCCGGGTTGCTCAGCGCATCCATCAGGCCCTGTTCGCGATCCAGGCCGAATATCCGGCTAACGCCGGGCTTGGCGAAGTCGGCATCGACAAGGATCACGCGATAATCGCGCTCGGCAGCAATCGACAACGCCAGATTGACGGCGCAGAATGTCTTGCCATCGCCCGATTTGGCCGAACAAATCAATATCCGCCGCGCCAAACCACCATCAGGGCCGGTATCTTCCTCGGCATTTTGCAATAGCTGCCGCTTGACGATGCGAAACTCTTCGGAGAGCCCACTAACCGGACCATCAGGAATAATGAAGTTCGCCTCGCGCAGCGCGGTGCGATCAATATGACGCAGCTTACGCGCAGCTTGCGTTGGCGCGTCGCCGAGATCAGGGCGATGCGATTGCTGTACCGCTGCATGGGACTCTGGCGTATCAGACGGCAGGGCTTGCATTGGATCAGAGCCCGATGCGGTGTGCTGATTGCCATCCTTGGACGCCGCCTTGACCGCACTGGTACGGCGGATATCGCCCAGATCATATTTTTTCGACGCCCGTTCGAGCAGCGACTCGCTGTCTTTTGAGGTCGATGGTAGAGGTGAGTATCTGGTCATCTGCTTACCCCTCAAACCACTGAACCGCGCTGAATGAATTCAACAATCAGCAACACGCCAAAGATCATCCCAAGGCCCGCTGTCGCGCCATAGAACCAGCGCATCTTGCGCTTGCGCAAAACCCGTTGCTTGTTGGTCAGTGTTTGTGAAATCGATCCCAGGACCGGCAAGCCGGATATCTTTTCCAGCTTGCCAACTGTCGAGAAGCTGGCATTGATTTGTGCATGGGCAAAGGCAACGCCAACACCCCCTGCCAGTCCGGCAGCAAGCACCATCAACAGCAATAGCGGCCTGTTGGGGGCCACCGGCGATGTCGGGTTGGTTGGCGGGTCGGGGACGCTGAAGCGCAGCGCGTCAGTCTCGGTCTCCACCTGACCGCGCAGCCGCAATTCCTCGCGCTCCTCCAACAGGCGGTCATATTGCGCCTTCAGCACTTCATAATCGCGATTGATCCGCGCTTGTTCCGCCGCGACACCCGGTTCAGAGGCCTGTTTTGAGCGCATCGCCGTCAAATCGGCTTCCAGCGAGCGTTTGCGTGCAGTCAGCGCCTGAACATTAGCCTGCCGCTCAGCCTGAATGCTTTGCAACGAGCTATAGGCAGGATTGGGCGTTTGAACGCCGCTGGACCCGGCAGGTTCACTTGCGGCGCGGGTTTCCAAATCCGATATACGACGCTTTAATGCGACAATGTCCGGATGAGAGTCGGTGAGCCCCCGTGAACGCAAGGCCGTGAGCTGGCTTTGTGCCTGTGCCAGCAGGCCGCGTGTGCCACCCGATCCCGGCACGCCCGGCGCTGCGATCGTGGCCGGCGTACCACCCAATTGCGCATTGATGGCCGCCAATGCGCTTTGCGCCGAGGACAGTTGAATATCGATCTCTTTGAGTTCGGAACGCGCATTTTCCAGCCTCTGGCTAACCGAACCAACACCGGGCAGCAAACCAAGATTCTCCGTCTCAAAAGCAACCCGGCGCGCTTCTGCCTGCTCTAGCTCTTTCTGCCGCAGTGCCAGTTGATCATCATAGAATTGCAGCGATTTGCGTGTCTCGCCGCGACCACCGGCAAGATTTTCCTCGATAAAGATATCAATCAGCTTCTGCACAATATCATGCGCAAGTTTGGCATTTTCACCATCCGAGCGGCTCGAATCGGATGAGGTAGCGGTAATCTCGAAAAAGCTGTCCTCCTCGGACACCACCTGAATCTTGCCGCGCAGCGAACCGACCATGCCTTCCATCTGACGCGAGCTGGAAATATTCTGCCCAAGATCGGTGGCGCGGATGACCTTTTCCAGATTGACCGCAGATGTCAGCGTCTGCTCGACCTGATCAATCTGGCGCTGGCGCTCCAGTGCATCGTTTTGCGACTGGTCGGGCAAAATCGATTTCATCTGCACAAGAACCCGCGCACGCGATTGATAGCTGTTGGGGATCATCGCCACCGCCAGCCAGCCGAGAACACACAAGACCCAGGCGACAGCCAGCGCCAGCCAGCGCCTTTGCCAGACGCTGTGCACTGCTATCCTGAACTCGTCATATAAGCCGTTCATGGTGTCCCTTTAATCTCGGCCGGTCAAAATGCGCTTTGCGGAATGATGATGACATCACCCGGCTGCAACAAAGCATTGGCCCGGCTGTCGCCGCGTTTCAGCAAGTCCCCGAGACGCACACCATATTCCTTCTGAAGACCCGTTTCTGGATCGACGCGCAGCAATTTGGCACGGTTGCCCGCAGCGAATTCGGACAGCCCGCCCACTGCGATCATAGCGTCAAGCAGCGTCATATTGGCACGGTAGGGAATGGAGGCCGGCTTCTCGATCGCACCGACAATCCGCACCTGCTGAGAGAAGGTGCCGGAGAAATTATTGACTGTGACCGAGACAATCGGATCTTGAATATATTCGGACAAAGCGAGGCGAATATCCTGCGACAACATGGTCGGTGTTTTGCCAACGGCCGCCATATCGGTGATCAGTGGAGTGGTGATGCGGCCATCAGGGCGGACCTGGACCGTCGCGCCCAGCTCCGGGTTACGCCAGACAAAGATCGTCAGTTCATCCAGCGGGCCGATAACATAATCTTCACCCGGTCCCTCGGTCACGGCAACCGATGATGCGGTTGGCAGTTCGCCATCAAGGGCACCACCGCCACAGCTCGCCACCGCTAATGCCGCAAAGCCCAAAAGGAACGCGCGCACCAAGGCATTGGCCGCCTGAGAAACCCTCGCCATCACATTTTTCTGCATCAAACATTACTCTCACTCTGGTCATCACGCGCTATGACAATCTCGACCAATGGTCAGAAACGGTCCAATGCGGATCATGCTACCTATGCTCGAAAAGGGTGAACATAGCGTTAGGATTGCGTTGAAAAGCCCGGCTAACCAATGATTGTGCCATAATGGGCCATATTACATCGCATATGGGCTGATTAGCAGAAGAGTTGCAGGTGTCGCGAGTCTTTACAGTTCAGAAACGATGATTTTGCATTGCCGCAATATGCGTTTGCAGAGAGAAATATTGTGTTAAATGTGACGGTTAATTCGCAATACTGCGATTATTCTTGTGTAAAACAGGATCAGACCAACCGTTCTTGTGCAGCGCCATGGCCGAGAAAATTTACAGGACTCGCACTCGCACCATAGGCTCCAGCGCAGAAAATCACGACCAGATCACCCGATTCTGCGCGCGGCAGCGAGACAGAATCAGCTAGTCGGTCCAGGGGTGTGCACAGGCACCCAACGACCGAGACAATCTCTTCCCCCCGATCCCGATTGGCCGCCATAGCGACCGGATAGTTGCGGCGGACGACCGTGCCGAAATTGCCGCTCGCGGCGAGCTGGTGGTGCAGGCCGCCATCACAGGTCAGGAATATCTCGCCATGGCTTTCCTTGCGATCGATAATGCGGGTGACATAAATCCCCGCCTCTCCCACCAGATAGCGGCCTAGTTCGATGGCGAAATCGCATGTCTTCAGACTGTCAGGCAGCTTGGCAAATTGCTCGTCCAAGGCTTCACCAATGGACTGAATATCGAGTGGTATCTCTTTGGGGAAATAGGGAATTCCAAAGCCGCCACCGAGATTGCAATGCGGCAGTGCAATCCCGACAGCATCGGACAGTTCGGCTGCCAGCCTTAACGTATTCGCCTGCGCGTCAATCAGGGCTTGCGCATCCAGCGCCTGCGATCCGGCATAGATATGCAGGCCGCGATACTCGGCTCCGGCATCAATTATGCGGCGGATCAAGGCAGGTACTCGCGCCTGATCAACACCGAATGCCTTTGCGCCGCCACCCATGCGCATGCCCGAGCCTTTAAGTTCAAAATCGGGATTCACGCGAACAGCGAGACGCGGGGTTTTGCCCAGCCTTTCGGCGATCGTGAGTGCGCGTTCCGCCTCACCTTCAGACTCGAGGTTTAGCGTAACACCTTGAGAAATCGCCGCTTCCAGATCGGCATTGCGCTTGGCAGGGCCAGCAAAGCTGATACGGTCCGTGGTTGCCCCCGCCGCCATCGCCATCGCCAATTCGCCCGCCGAGGCGATATCGATGCCATCGCTGATCTCGGTCATCAATTTGAGCAGAGGCGCAAAAGGATTGGCCTTCATCGCATAGTGAATCGCCAACCGGTTGGGCATCGCCGCGCGCAGATCCGCCATGCGTTGGCGCAGCAGATCGGCGCTGTAGAGGAAGAACGGTGTCGTGCCGATTTCTTCGGCCCAATCTTGAACAGTCTGGCCACCGATAAGGACATCCTCGCCGCCATTGGCGAAACCTTCAGGAATCAGTCCAAAGGGCTTGGCTTTGCGGGTCATGATACGGGTTCTCCGGCGGCAACAAACTCAGCCTTTAGCCGCACCCGATCAATCTTGCCATTGGCATTGCGCGGTAATGCGTCGTGCAACACGATCTGCTGTGGCAGCATATAGTTCGGCACCAACGGTTTCATCATATGGAGAATCGTTTCGCTATCGGCATCATCAGAGGGTCGCGCAATCACGATAATCGCCTGCCCCAAAGCGTCATCCGCGACGCCAAAGGCCACAGCTTCGGCGACCAAACCGGTGGCTATTACCGCCTCCTCAATCTCATTGGGAGAAACCCGATTGCCGCTGGTTTTGATCATCGCATCATCACGGCCGACAAAATAGAGTAGCCCGTCACTCTCGCGCCGCACCGTATCGCCTGACCAGACCGCCATTCCGCCGTAATGCGACCCTTTCGGCGCTGGGCGGAAGCGCTTTGCGGTGGGTACTGCATCCTGCCAATAGCCTTGTGCCACCAGCGGACCGCAATGCACCAGTTCGCCCTCGCCTTCTCCGCTGATCACCGCATCATCCTGATCCACCAGCAAAATCTCGGCAAAAGGGATGGCGCGGCCCATGGAGGTCGGGTGACTATCAATCAACGCCGGATCAAGAAAAGTCGAGCGGAAGGCTTCGGTCAAACCATACATCGCAACCAGATCGGCATTGGCAGCAAGGCCGCGCAATCGGCGCACCAAAGGCTCGGTAAGCGCGCCGCCGCTATTGGTCATCCGCCGCAGATGCGCCGTCGCCTGCTCCGGCCAGTCCAATTCGGCCAGTTGCAACCAGAGCGGCGGCACAGCAGCCAGCGTGGTTATCTCGTCCCGTGCCATGGCTTTGAGAACATCGCGCGGCATCAGATAGTCGAGCGGATAGCAGCATCCCCCGGCATACCAGGTAGAAAACAGCTGATTCTGGCCATAATCAAAGCTGAGCGGCAGGACGCACAGGGTGCGGTCATCGGGCCACAGACCCAGATAGCGCGCCACCGAAACCGCGCCGAGCCACAAATTGGCATGGCTCAGCATCACACCCTTCGGCCGCCCGGTGGAACCGCTGGTATAAAGAATGGCTGCAAGGGCATCTGGCGATTGGTCTGAACCGGTAAGCCAATCGGCAGCGATATCGCCGCCCTCCTCCCAAATTGCAGCCAGCGCCTTGTCCTCATGGCGAACAAAATCCGTCGTCACATCATTCAGCAGACCCAGCCGCTGGCGATTGGCGATCAGCAGTTTTGCGCCGCTATCGGCCATGATATGCTGCGCCTGAGGCGCCTTGAGCAGTGGATTGATCGGTACATGCACCAACTCGGCCCGCGCCGCCGCCAAGGGCATAATGCAGGCAATATCCGTCTTGCCCAGCCATGTCGCCACCCGGTCGCCCGGCACCAAATCCTGACCGCGCAACCATTCCGCCAGAGCAGCGATACGCCAATTTAACGCTTCATAACTAATAGCCTGTTTACGAACCACCAGCGCCGGAACCTCTCCCGCGCCGCAAAAGGCCAAATGATCAATGGGTTTAGAGTCAGGGATTTCCATGCTGCGCAGCAAAGGCCTTTCTGATGATCTCTCGGCAGGTTATGCCCATGATATGCCGATAAAAGGTGAATATCACGATAGTTTTGCTGCTGTTCAAGATTTGGCCCGCCGCGAGCTGTCGCGTGACGCCATGGCAAACCTGTTCAATCGGCTGGAATGGCTGGAGGCTCTGCACAGCCATTGTCTGGCTGATCAGCGCCCGGCGATATTCCGTGCCAGCAATGATGACCCGGATAATCCAGCCTTTGCCTGGCTTTTCCTGATGCAAAATACCCTGCCCTGGCGATTGAAAGGCCTCACCAACTGGTACAGCTTTACCGGTGGACCGATTTTCGGGGAGCATTATGATGAAGTCACGCGCATGTCGCTGCTGCGTAGCATTGCGCGCATGGCGCGGCGCAAGGCCCACAAGATATCGCTGACGCAGATACCCGATGATCGAGGCGAAGCGACATCACTGCGCCGCGCATTCCAGCAAGAGGGCTGGCTGGCCAGCAGCGCACCATGCGATATGAACCATTATCTTCACATCAATGGCCGCAGCTTTGATGCATATTGGCAATCCCGCCCCGGTCAAATGCGTTCTACCGTCAAGCGCAAGGCCAAAAGCCATGCGATATCGGTGCGGATAGACCATGACGTTACCCCGGATAACTGGGCCGATTATGAGGCTATATACGCCAAAAGCTGGAAGCCCGAGGAAGGCAGCCCCGCCTTTATCCGTCATCTCGCCGAGAGCGAGGCAGCCCATGGCGCGTTGCGGCTGGGTTTTGCCTTTATGGACGGCGCGCCGGTGGCGGCGCAGCTGTGGACGGTAGATCATGGCATCGCGCTGATCCACAAGCTGGCTTATGTCAAAGAGGCGGAAAAAGCGTCGCCGGGAACGGTTTTGAGCGCCGCGATGTTCCAGCATGTGATAGATATCGACAAAGTGGTGACCATCGACTTCGGCACCGGCGATGATCGCTATAAGGCGGACTGGATGGAACAACAGCGCCCGCGCTATGCGCAGGATTTCTATTGGCCGCATTCGCCCTTATCCTGGCCCGATCTGATCGCCCGCGCCGGAAAGCGCACCATTTCCGATCTTGCCGCCAAGCGCCGGAAAGACTAGGGAGAGGCCCCTAGCCAGCGCCGGACGAGCGCGAACTCGCAATTTCGGGGGATTATATGGCCAGTGTCGCCGAAACAGTTTCCAGCCAGCCCGAGGCAGAAACCGACAAGGTTCTGCGCGCCATTTTGCGCGATATTTTGGGGCTGGAGCAGGATCGCGTTAACGCGTTTGACCGTGATACCGAGCTGTTCGGCGCGCTGCCTGAGCTTGATTCCATGGCGGTTGCTGGCCTGTTAACCGAGATGGAAGACCGTTTTGATATCGTCATAGAGGATGAGGATGTCGATGGCGAAGTCTTTGAGATTTACGGCAATCTGCTCGATTTTTCGGTTCAGAAAGTCGCAGGCTGAACGGCGGTCCTATGGCCGCTGATCCACATATTGCGAGTTATGACTATCAGGGCAGGCAGGAGCCGTGCCTTGCGATGCAGCCTGCGCATGGGGCGGATAGCGCGCAAAAGCTCTGTCTAATCCCACCGTTTTTTGCCGAGGCCAACCGGATGCGGCGGACGCTGGTGTCGGTGATGCGGCATCTGGCAACGTCACACGGCATTGCATCGATTATGCCCGATTTGCCGGGGACTCTTGAGAGTGAGGCCCCTTTAACGGAAACGACCCTAACCGATTGGCAACAGGCGCTGACCGCTGCTTGTCAGCAGCACGGTCCGATCAGCCATAGCGCCGCTTTTCGTGCCGGTGCAGTGCTGGATAGCACCCTGCCCCATGTAACAAGCTGGCGGCTATCGCCCATCCCTGCCGCGAAACAACTGCGGATGCTGGCACGCACCGAAATCGCTGCCTTGCGCGAGAAGGGCGAAGCTGTGCCTGCACTTACAGAGATGTTGGAGACAGCACGCAAAGATGGCGTGATGCTGGCCGGTTATGCACTGTCGGCGGATATGGTCGCGGCACCGATGGACCATAGCGACTTAGCTCATGCGGACCGCACCATCAGTCTTTCCGAAGACGATGGTGACGCTGATGCAGTGCTGCAAGGCCCGCCGCTCTGGCTGCGTGCCGAACCGGGCGATGATCCTGAACTGGCGGTCGCTATCGCCGATGATATTGCCCGCTGGATGGCCGGATAATGCGCCGCCAGCTTTCCTTTCCCTGCAAAGGCGCAACGCTCTACGCAACGCTGGACCTGCCCGATAGCGGAGAGGCAACGACCGGCTTGTTGCTGGTCAGCGGCGGCAATGAAATCCGCAGCGGCGCCCATGCCGGACAAGCGCAACTCGCGGCAGCATTGACCAAGGCAGGCTATGCGGTGTTCCGCTATGATCGGCGCGGCGTAGGTGACAGCAGTGGCGATAATCAGGGTTTTTTATCGAGCGAACCCGATATGGCCGCCGCGTTGCACTGCTTTCGCGAACAGGTGCCCTCACTGGCCAAGATCGCAGGCTTTGGCAATTGCGATGCCGCCACGGCGCTAACGCTGTTCCATCAGCGATTGGGATTGGATGCCCTGATCCTTGCCAATCCGTGGACTTTTGAAAATGAGCAAGCCGAGGATGATCTGCCACCGCCACAGGCGATCCGGTCGCGCTATCTTGATCGGCTGAAAGACCCGAAAGCGCTTAAGCGGCTGGTAACGGGCGATGTTGACCTCGGCAAACTCGCCAAAGGCCTGAAACGCGCCAGCAAAGGCGACCCGAACCTGCCCGCGCCCTTTGCGCAACGTCTAGGCGCAGCGCTCGCCGCCAGCGCTATCCCGGTTACGATCTTGCTGGCCGAACAGGATCGCACAGCACAGCAATTTATCGCCGAATGGCAGGGCGCGGCTTTTGCGGCCTGTCACGATCATCCGGATATTTGTATGGAGGGGCTGGCCAGTGGGTCGCATAGCTTTGCAGATGTGGCTGCGAAGGCTTGGCTGGAACGACGCATTCTTGAGTGTTTGCGCGCAGTTTCCTGAGCGCAATTCCCCTCCACTCGTCATTGCGAGCGTAGCGAAGCAATCCAGTGCGTCTTGCGCTGGCTCTGGATTGCCGCGTCGCTTCGCTCCTCGCAATGACGATTAAACTGCGGCGGTTTGCCTCAAGCCGCCGCTTTGGCAAAATCCTCTTCCGCCAGGAACCGCTCGGCATCCAGCGCCGCCATACAGCCGGTGCCGGCTGCGGTGACCGCTTGGCGATAGACATGATCCATCACATCGCCACAGGCAAAGACGCCCGGAATAACCGTTTTCGGCGTACCTGCCTCGACCGGAATATAACCGCCGCCGTCAAGCTCCAGATGACCTTTGAACAGCTCGGTCGCCGGGGCATGGCCGATAGCGACAAAAGCGCCATCTGCTGGCTCATGAGAGGTTGCGCCCGTTACGGTGTCTTTCAGATCCACGCCGACCAGCCCTTCTGGATCACCCCCGCCGACAAAGCGTTCAACGGTCTTGTTCCACAGCACTGTAATCTTAGGATTGGCGAACAGCCTATCCTGCAAAATCTTTTCAGCACGCAGGGAATCGCGGCGGTGGATCAGGGTCACATCGTCGCTATGATTGGTCATATATAGCGCTTCCTCGACCGCGGTATTGCCGCCGCCGATGACGACAACCTTTTTGCCGCGATAGAAAAAGCCGTCACAGGTGGCGCAGGCAGAAACGCCCTTGCCGCCCAGCGCTTCCTCGCCCTCAACGCCCAGCCATTTGGCCTGCGCGCCGGTGGCGATGACCAGCGTATCGCCTTCATAGATATCGCCACTATCTCCGGTCATGCGGAAGGGGCGGCGCGACAGATCGACATCGACAATCGTGTCAAAAATGGTGCGGGTGCCGACATGTTCGGCTTGGGCGGTCATCTCTTCCATCAGCCAAGGCCCCTGAATGACATCGCGGAAACCTGGATAATTCTCGACATCGGTGGTGATGGTCAGCTGACCACCAGGCTGCAAGCCCTGCACCACAATCGGCTCCAGACCGGCGCGCGCGCCATAAATGGCGGCAGAGAGGCCAGCCGGACCCGATCCCAATATCAGCATGCGTGTTTTATGAACTGTGCTCATTGCCTGTTCCATATTTTGAGATTTGTGCTTTGGGTAAAGAGTGGCGATGGCATGGGCAAGGTGCAAGCCGATGCCCTTCAACATATTCTTTCAGCACGTCATGAGCGGCTTTATGCGTAACACTCCTTGTTTTTGCGCAGTGCACAACGCATCTACTCATAATGTCGGTGTCCGCGTATATCCATTCGATCGCCACAGCAGTGCCGGAATATCGGATTTCTCAGGATGAGGTGGTGTCGCGGCTTTCGGCGCGGATGCCAAATGGAATGCCGGACAAACTGGCCGGGGTTTATGCCAGCGCCGGAATTGACAACCGCCATATAGCCCAGCCTGCCGATAGCTACATGGAACCTGCGCAATGGCCGGAGCGCAATGCGATTTATCTGGAGGAAGCCGAGCGCTTGATGGCGCGGTTGGCCGAGGATGCTCTCGCCGCTTCTGGCCATAACGCCGATACCGTGGATATCATCGTCTGCATTTCGTCCACCGGCATTGCCACGCCTTCCATCCCGACGCAGATGCTGAAAAGCCAGGGCTTTCGCGAGGATGTCGAGACGGTGCCGCTATTCGGTTATGGCTGTGCGGGTGGTGTCTTGGGACTTCAAGTGGCGCGCGATCTGGCCTGTGCGCGGCCCGAGGCGACCATCTTGCTGTTCTGCGTAGAATTGTGTTCACTCACCTTCCGCATGGGCGATTTCACCAAAAAGGGCATTGTCTCCACCGCGCTGTTTGCCGATGGCGGCAGTGCGATGGTGATCAGCGCCAAGGGAGATGGCCCGCGAATCGGTGCCTCGGCTCAGAAGACCTGGCCGGATACCCGCGATATGATGGGCTGGGATATTGACGAGGCAGGCCTTGGCCTCATTCTGGCGCGCGATATTCCCTCCTTTGTCACCCGCGAATTTGCGCCGGTACTGGATGGTTTTCTGGAACGTGAGGGTTTGGAAAAGTCCGCGCTGCGCCAGCCTGCCTGTCATCCCGGCGGACGCAAGGTGATCGAGGCGCTGGAGCGGTATTTCGATCATTTACCCGAAGGCTTACCCGCCACTCGGGAAGTGCTGCGCGGTTATGGCAATATGTCCTCGCCGACAGTGCATTTCGTGCTCAAACAGTTGCTCGAAAACGAACGCGATAACCGCCCGATATTGCTGACCGCTTTGGGTCCGGGATTTACCGGTGCGGTCGGGCTGGTGCATCCATGATGCAGTACAACCTTATTGACGCGATGCCGCCATCGCTGATCTGGGAACCACAATGGCCCGTCGCCGCTATTATCATCGGCCTGCTCATCGCGCAGCGGCTTGGCGAGCTCGTCTATGCCAAGCGCAATACCAAGGCCCTGCTGGCACGCGGGGCACAGGAATATGGCCGCTCGCATTATCCGCTAATGGTGGCGATCCACACCGCTTTCCTCGCGGCTTTGGTCTACGAAACCCTACCAAATTGGCCGATTATCTGGCCATTGGCGATCCTGTTTTTGGTGCTACAGGCAATGCGGCTCTGGGTGCTTGCTACGCTCGGCCCATATTGGACGACGCGGATTATCTCATCGCCCGATTTCCCGCGGATCAGCAGCGGCCCGTTTCGTTTTATCCCGCATCCCAATTACCTCGTTGTCACGCTCGAAATCGCCACCATCCCGCTGATTTTCGGCCATGTCTGGATCAGTGTGATCTTCTCGCTGCTCAACGCCGCGATCCTGTTCGTCCGCATCCGCATTGAGGCCGACATATTGACCGAGCGACAAGCGGGCTAAGCCAAAGCCATTACACCAATTTACTTTGTTCACCGACAATTTGCCCTAGGGCTGTAACACAGCATCCAAAGGGGAAATTCATGACCAGTCACCGCCATCTCTGCACCGTCCTGACACTGGCATTGGCCGCGACGGGTCTGTCACCCTTGGCTGCTCAGCCTGAGCCACAACTGGATGTGGAGCGTGCAGAAAGTCCGCAAAGACCAACGCCAATGGCACCGCCTGTGCGCGAGCGCGTGGACACCGGCGACAGCAGCATGCGGCCTGTTCAGGGTCCGGTGCGCAATCTCGATGGCGCTCCGGCTGATGTGCGCGTCTATCGTGGAACCTTGCAAAGCGAACGCGAGCGCTTTGCCGTGCGCCTCAATGCCGGCGAAGCGGTGCGCATCACAGTCAGCGCCGAGCCCGGCACCCGTATGGACCCGGTTCTCAAAGTCTATGACCGCGACACCAACCGTTTGCTCAAACAGGATGATGACAGCGGCGAAGGTTTGGCGGCGGAGGTCCATATCTATTCAGAACAGGGCCAAAATCTGCTGCTGCTGGTTTCTGCAGCGTCATCCTATTCGGGTAAACCCGCCTTTGAGGTCGCCCTGCGCCCCAGCCGATACCGCCCACAACCGCCGCGCAATATCGGCAATGGCGGCAGCTTTACCGGCGAAGTTCTGTCCAAGGAAGGCCATGAATTCCGCTTCATCGCCGAGCGCGGCGACCGCTGGGTGTTTTCATTGATGGCACCACGAAATAGCAGTCTGGACCCGATTGCCGCTATCTATCGCGGCACCGCTGTATCAGGCGATCCACTTGCTCAAGACGATGACAGCGGCGAGGGACGCAATGCGTTGCTGGAATTTATCGCGCCAAGCTCAGGTACCTATACACTGCTCGCCAAAGGGCATAGCAGCAGCAATGGTGCCTATCGGCTGGACGCCAATAAGCAGGGCCGCGAAGCTCTTCCCAAGCCGGTGTTGCTGAACTTTGGCGATGCTGTCCAAGGTCGCCTGGTCAGCGCCAATATGCCCGTTGTCTATCGCTTGTCAGACGCGACGATAAACGAGCTGCGGCGCAATCCGGGTAGAATAACCATCACCATGAACAAGGCCAGCTCCGACAGCTCTATCGATCCCAAGCTGGAACTGGGCTTTGATTATGGCACAGGCTTTGCGGTTATTGAGGCCGATGATGATGGCGGTGAAGGCGTTAATTCGCGCATCGAGACCGATCTTTCAGGTCTGGCCGAAGACCCGGAAATGCTCAACCGACTGCGCATCAAGGCTGGTGCGGTGGGCGGCGATGGCGGCTCCTATATTCTCACCCTGACCCGGCCGCGATAGGCTGGCCGAAACGCAGCGGTCACAGGATGATCGCGGCGATCAGGCTGGCCAAGCCGCAGCCAAGGACCAAGATATCGGCAATATCGAGCCTTTTTGCCGGGCGCTGAATGCTGTTCTGCGCGCTTGACCCGCGCGCCTCCAGCGCGGTCGCCATGGTGCCGCCGCGGCGGACTATGGTGATCAGCGCCGGGATGAACATGGTGAGCAGATTGCGCCCCGACACTATCGGTTGCCGCCAGCTGAGCTCCAGCCCCTTAAGCCGCATGGAATCATAGATGCGGCTCAAATCGGTGAAGCTTAAATAGACCAGCACAAAGGCATAGCCGACGACAAAGGCCAGTTGCTTTGGCAGGCCAATGCCGCGAAGGCCGGAGACCAGTTCATCGACATCCATGGTAGAGAACAGGCTGATCCCTATCAGTATCGCCGCGATCCAGCCAAAGCCCATATGCAGGCCGAAACGGAATTCGTCGTTAAAGGTGAATTCACTCCCCAGCATCGGTATAATCACCAGCCCGGTGACATTCGGTATCTGGATCATCAGCATCAGCAGCAGCCAGCCCACCGGGGCCTGCGCCGTCAGCGCGATAAAGAAACCGGCCAGCGAGGCCGCCGCCATCCAGCGCCAGTCGGGCGCGAGATAAATCAGCAGAATGAAGATAAAGAACAGCGCCCATTTGACGCGCGGATCACGACGGCGCCAGAAATTGTCCTTGCCCGTATGCAGCGTCGGCACCTTCATGATGATGCGCCCAACAGTTCAGCACGCGTCATCGCCTGTTGCCCGCGTTGCATGGCGATATCGGCGGCGTGAGGCCAATCCAGCCCGAACCGCGATATCTGGCTCAGGCGCGCCTCATAATCCTCTTCTGCGGTATGTAAAACGCCATCGGACAGGAAAACCAGCTGATCCGTCCATTCGCTCAATATGTCCATATCATGGTCGAGCAGCAGCACAGTGCCGCCATTATCGATAAAGCTGCGCAGCGCCTTGTGCATCAGCGCCAGTCCCTCGCTGTCGAGATTGCCCAATGCCTTGTCGAGAACCAGCAGCGGCGCCTGGCGCGGCAGCATGGCAGCAATCTGGACCCGCTTGGCGGTGCCAAATGGCAAGGTCAGCGGGTCTTGCGTCAGAACCTCGCCAAGCCCCAGCATCGCGGCATATTCGGCGACATGCGAGGCGATATAGGCCTCATCCATCTTGCCACCCCGCAAGGATCGACCGATCTCCTGCTTCACCGTCGGCTCGCTGAAAAAGGCAAAGGGTGAATGGATAACCGTTGCAACGTGATCCAACCTGTCGACCACCGACCAGTCGGTAAGGCTGTCGCCTGCTACTTTGATCTGACCGCTCTCAGGCTGCGCCAGTCCGGCGATCATCCGTGCCAGTTCAGATTTGCCTGAGTTATAAGCGCCCGCAATACCGGCAATGCTGCCGCTACGCACCACCAGACTGGCATCGCGCAGCACCGGATTTCCATCCTCATCATCCAGATGTATCTGCTGTAATTCCAGCATGGGTTTGCGCCCTGTGCCCATGCTGTTTTGCACTGGCGCGGCAGCGCTGGTTGTTTTGTCCGGTTCTGTAAGTTGCAGTGGCGACGCGATGCCAAATTCGGAGAGCCCGTCCGCATCGGACAATATCTCCGCCGCATGGCCCGTCGCGACAATCTTGCCCTGGTCCAAGATCGCCAGATAATCGCAAATCGCCAATTGCCGGTCGACATCATTATCGACCAGCAGCACTGCACCGCCTTTGCCGGTAATGCGGCTGATCTGTTTGCGGAGCAACATCTTGCCCGTCTTGTCGAGTTGCGCGGGTAACTCATCAAGGATCAGGATATTCGGATTATTTACCGTCGCCGCGACCAGCGACACCAGCGACTGTTTCTGTGCCGGCAATTCCCAGATATATTTGCGCGCTTCTTTCGCATTCACTCCGACTGCCGCTAGAGCATCGAGAGCCCGTTTCTCCATTTCTTCCGCCGACAAAGATGATCCGCCCAAAGCCGATGCAACTTCCATATAGGCGCGGGTCTGGGTCATCATCGCTGCGGCATCATCGGCGACATAGCCAATACGCAGCGCATCCGGCCCGGTTGCCGGTTGTATGATCTCGCCGGTCAGCTCGCCACCGGTAACCTTGGGCGCCAACCCTGCGAGAACCTTGCACAAGGTCGATTTACCCGCTTCGCTATGGCCGATCAGCCCGGTGACCTTGAACGGCAGCAAATCAATATCAGCGCCGGCCAGCACGCTGTCATCCTGCGCCGGATAGCGAAATTGCAGCGCCCTTGCGCTCAACAGAGCATCAGGATTGGCAGGCTCATCCGAGAATAATGGCGCCAGCGGCGTCTTCTGGTCTGCCACCCCCTTGGGCGCAAAGCCGAGAAAACGCTCAAACCGTCCATGCAGCGCAGGAACCAGAAACACTATCGGTATCGCGCCCCAGATCACGCCGTGCGTAATGGTGTTGCCAATGGTGCTCTGGATGACAATACCCATGCTCTCGGTGCCAAAGAACAAGAAGGACGACGCCTCAAACGCCGCTTGTACAAATGCCGCGACAATCGCGCCCAGCACCAGAAAGAACGGGCTGCGTGCGCGTTCGCCAATGACATAGCTGGCAATGGCAAAGCCCACCGCATAGCCAATAAAACCAATGGGATCGTCGAGCTCATAGCCCTCCATCATATCGCGCAGACCTTCGCCCAGCGCAGTCCCAAGTGCCACTGCGATACCGGGACGCCCTGCGGGGAGCAGTGCAGTCAGCACCAGCGGGATGAAAAAAGGCTTGCTATCAATATCGACGGGGATTTCCGGAATCGCCTCAAACGGCACAAGACCCAGAAAGAAGAGTACTGCCGTCACCCCTAAAATCATCACAAAACGCGAGTTGCTCAGCGGAGCCGAACCCTGATGGACATTTTGCGAGGGCGATTGGACAGTCATGCACTAGACTGTTCTCACGATCACATGACAGAAATATGAAGTTTTGTGCGATGCAAAACTCTTTTCATTATGTAACAAAAGCGTCTCAATGCGGGCCTAGGGTTACCGCAAATCAGGAGCGTTATCGTCACTTACTAATCCATATCATTAGCAATAATTCAGGGAGTCCGCTGCAAATGCCATATGCACGAATCAGGAAGCACCCCTTCTGTCCGGCGGCTATTCTGCCTTTATTGCTAATTGCGCCTGCGCAAGCCAGCGCGGCAACGGCCGAAGCGGAACTCTCCCCCGTAGCGCAGCTTTTTGACGCTGGCGGCCCGATCATTGTCATATTGGCGATATTGGCACTGATTGCGCTCGGCGTTTCGCTGGTCAAATTTGTGCAATTTGCCCGCTTGAGCGTCGGCCGTTCGGGCTTTGTCGCGGATATTGTCAGCATCATTCGGCAGGGCAAACATGCCGACGCGCTGGCCGATCTGGAACCGCGCAAAAGCCCGGTGGCCAAGGTGATGGCGGCGGCGGTGCGCGGCAATGCCAATCCCGATATGAATGATACTGTCGTGCGCGAGGAAACCACCCGCATTGCCCAGGCCCAGCTAGACGGGCTGGAGCGTGGTCTGGCGGTGATCAGCCTGATCGCCACTATCGCCCCGCTGCTTGGTCTGTTAGGTACAGTACTCGGCATGATTGAAGCGTTTCAGCAGATGGAAACCGTAGGCGATAGTATTGAGCCTGCGGTTCTTGCTGGCGGTATCTGGGAGGCACTGCTGACCACTGCTGCCGGCCTTGCCGTCGCCATCCCTGCGGCGGTGCTGTTTACCTGGCTGCAACGCTCGGTCGATGTCGAGGCACAGCATATGGAGGATGCCGCGACTCAGGTTTTCACCATCCCGCTTTATGAAGCGGCGCCGCAAAATGTCGTCACTGGCTCGCCGAACAGCGCCAAAAGCGCCGACAAAGTGGCCGCGAGCGCAGCCGCATGAACCTTCGCCGCAGACGGCGCGACATTACGTTGCTGAATGTGACGCCGTTGATCGACGTCGTCTTCATTCTGCTGGTCTTTTTCATGCTGACCACCAACTTTGCGCGTTTCCGGCTGATTGGCATTGATACGCCGCAGGATCTGGAGGTCACGCAAGACCCGACCGCTGCCATCGTCATCCGTGTTAAGGAGGATGGCAAGCTGGAATATGATGGCGACCCGATGAGCCGCGAGGAAATGGCCGAAGAAGTCGCGGTGCTGACCGAAGCTGATCCGGGGCGCACCTTCCTTGTCCGCCCAATGCCCGATGTCACCATGCAGGAAGCAATAGACATTTATCAGCTAACCCGTGACTCGGGTGCCTTTGCCGTCACCTTCTCGCCACCGGAAGATGAGGCGGCGCAATGAGAATAGAACGCTATCGCCCCAAAAAGGAATTGATCAACATTACGCCGCTGATCGATGTGGTGTTCATCCTGCTGGTGTTCTTCATGCTCGCCGGAACGATTGAAAAAGAGGACGCCTTTGCCGTGTCCCCTGCCGCATCGGCGATCGACAAACGCGGTGACGTAAAGGACTTTGTCGTCCTTGTCGGCGAGGATGGTCAAATTGCCCTTGGCGATGAGCGTCTGGAGCGCGACCAGTTGACCGCACGCATGCGTCAGGCACTGACGGAAAAGCCCGATGGCCTGATCCAGCTTAAACCGGATTCCGAGGCAGAGGCCGCCGAAGTCATCTCGATCATGGAAGATATCCGCCTCGCAGGCGCGGAATATATCGTGCTGCTCACAGTGGGCAGGCCGCGCGAGGAATAGGCAGAGAAACCGGGGGACAGCATCATGTATGCCGATCAATGGACCAGTGCGATCAGCCCCGAACGCCCGCCGGTGCCGCGCAACTGGCACTGGGGTGTTGGCATGGCCTGTGCAGCCGTGATGCTCTCGGTCGCTATCTGGCAATATTCGCGCAATGCGATCCCGGAAATTGGCGAGATGCTTGATGAAACCGTGGTTGCACTGGGCGCACCGGCACGGCGGCTGGAACCGCCGCCACCGGGCGTTGAAACCACTGACGAGCCGGTTGTCCCCACCGAGCGTGCCGATGATGCACCGCCGCCTGCACCGCCGGAACAGCCCCGCGCTGTGGCAGCATCCTCTACAGATGGTGGTTCCTTTTCATCGGGCACCGGTGCTACGGTCGCGCCGCCCCCACCAGCGCCAAAACCGCCGCCACCGCCGCCTGCCAAGCCGAAAAAGGTCACTCGCCTCAACCAGAGCTTTATCCGCATCTCACAACAGCAATATATGCGCAATCTGCGCTATCCGCCGAGCGCCATCGCCAATAAGCGCCAGGGCACCGGGATATTGCGCGTCACCGTGGCGCGGTCGGGCAAGGTGCTGAGTGCCGAGATTGTCAAATCCACCGGCCATCGCCGCCTCGACTTTGAAATCCGCCGCGTCGCCAAGATGGTGAAGCAACTCGAACCGCTACCCGCCAACTATTCAGGAAGCAAGGCGATTGCTGATATTCCGATCAACTTCGTAATCGATTTTGGCGATGGCACTTTCGAGGAACCGCCCGCGAATACGGTGGCCGGTGAGAATGCTGGGCAAGGGCCGGATGAAAACGAGAATCAGGAATAGCGATTAGCCGAATTCCCCATGGCGTCCCTTGCCACCGGCAAAGGCGGTAGCGCCGGACAGTGTTTCGCCTGATTCAATCGTTTCGAGACCGCGGCGTATCTCGTTCTTGAGCGCTTCCTCTTCGCGCATATCCCACTGCTCAAACATCGACAGCCTGTCATTGCGCATGCAAAGCTGCGGAAAGGCGGCAATCTCGGATGCCAGCTTTATCGCCGCATCCAGTGCCTCTCCGTCAGCAACCACGCGGTTAGCCAGCCCCATGGCATGCGCCTCCTCTGCGCCGACACCGCGGCCGGTCAAGATCATGTCGCTGGCGCGCGATTGGCCGATCAGTCTCGGCAGGCGGATGGTGCCAAGATCAATCAAAGGCACGCCAAAGCGACGACAATAAACACCAAAAACCGAAGATTGCGCCGCAACCCTCAAGTCAGCCCATAACGCCAGCTCCAACCCACCCGCAACCGCAGGCCCTTCCACCGCCGCAATCACCGGTTTGGACAATCGCAAGCGCGTCGGCCCCATCGGCGCAAAATCGCCTTCCTCGCGCACAGGCTTCTTCTCACCTTCGGAAATGGCACGCAGATCAGCGCCCGCACAAAAGGCATCCCCCGCCCCGGTCAACACCGCAACCGATAGCGCCTCATCCGCGTCAAATTGCTTGAACGCATCGTACAATGCCTGCGAAGTCGGCATATCGACCGCATTGCGTCGCTCGGGACGGTCGATCGTTACCACCGCAATAGTGTCCCGTGTCTCATATTGGATTGTCATGATCTTGTCCTCACCTCTTGCCGGATAGTCTCGGGATCGAGGCACCCATATTAAGCCTTTTTTCGCCGGATCGGGAGCGCTTTATTCGCCTGGCATATAGCCGAAATCGAACACGGTTTTATCAATTGCAGCACGGGCGAAAATCCTGCATCGTCTTGTGCATAACAGCTACAAAAGACAGACCATCAACCCCCATTTCGAGAGGATGGACCGTTGAAAACCATTTCCACCACAGCAATCGCTATCGCCCTGATGAGTATATCCCCTATGGCCACTGCCACTGAAACCATGAACGATGACAACACCGCCGCTGCACAGGCAGAAGCACAGGCCGATGACGGCATACCCGGACCAGAACAGGACCCCTATATCTGGCTCGAGGAAGCGCGTAGCGAAAAGGCGCTGGAATGGGTCGAGGCAGAGAACACGCGCACATTGGCCGTGCTCGAAGCTGATCCGCGTTTTGAAGCGCTGAAGAACGAAGCGCTTGCCATTTTCGATAGCGAGGACCGCATCCCTTATGTCAGCTTCCGCCCCGATGGTCTGTATAATTTCTGGCAGGACAAGCAGAATCCAAAGGGCCTGTTACGGCGCACAACGATTGAAAGCTACAAGACCGAAAATCCCGAATGGGAGACCATTCTCGATGTCGATGCGCTGGCCAAGGAAGAAGGCAAGGAATGGGTCTATAAAGGCTCAACCTGCCTGCCCCCGGCGCTGCAAAAATGCATGATCGCGCTTTCCGATGGCGGCGAGGATGCGACCATCATGCGCGAATTCGACATGACAACCAAAAGCTTTGTCGAAGGCGGTTTTGAGCTGCCTGAAAAGAGCCAGGGCGGTATTCAATGGGTCGATGAAGACACATTAATGGTGGGCCGCGATTTTGGCGAAGGCACGCTGACCGACAGCGAATATCCCTTCACCACCCGCGTATGGAAACGCGGCACCGATATTGCCGATGCAAAAGAAATCTTCCGCGGCGAGTCCAATGATGTCTGGGCCGGCGCCAGCCTGTTGCGCGATAATGAAGGTACCATCCACGCCACCACGGCCTTTCGCGGCGTCAGCTTTCATGAGAGCGAGTATTTCTGGCTCAACCCTGAAAACTATGAATGGGTAAAGCTCGACATCCCGAAAAAAGCCTCGCCTTATGGCATTGTCGATGAGCATTTGCTCTATTCCACCGACGTCGATTGGGAAGTGGATGGCCAGACATTCCCGGCGGACAGCCTGATTGCTGTCAATCTGGAAGAATGGAAAGCCGATCCCAATGGCGCCAAAAAGACGCTGGTCTGGGCTCCGGCAGAGCGCCAGACCAAGCGCGGCGGCGCGATCACCGGCAATGCGCTGTTCGTCGCCATGCTCGACAATGTCGTCGGCAAAATCCTGCAGTTCAATTTCAAGGATGGTGCATGGGTGAGCGAGGAAGTCGCCCTGCCCGACAATGCCACCGTCGGCATCGCCACCAGCTCGGACGAGACCGATCAGATCATGTTCACGGTCACCGATTTCCTCAATCCGACAACGCTTTACTATAGCGATGGCAGCGGCGAGCCTGAGATCATCAAGACCTCGCCCAGCCGTTTTGACCCTGCCGGGATGGACGTCGAACAGCATGAAGCGACCAGCAAGGACGGGACAAAAATTCCCTATTTCATCGTCAAGCCCAAGGGCATGGAAATGAACGGCGAGACCGCGACGCTGATGACTGGCTATGGCGGTTTTCAGGTGCCGCGCCTGCCCGCCTATCTCGCCACCACCGGCAAGATGTGGCTGGAAAAAGGCGGCGCCTATGTGCTCGCCAATCTGCGCGGCGGCGGCGAATTTGGCCCGGGCTGGCACCAGAGCGCGATCCGCGAGAACAAGCAACGCACCTGGGATGACTTTATCGCCGTCGGCCAGGACCTGGTGGACAAGGGCTTTACCAGCCCCGAGCATCTCGGCATTCAGGGCGGCAGCCAAGGCGGATTGCTGGTCGGCACCGCCTTCACCCAGCGCCCTGACCTGTTCGGCGCGGCGATTGTGCAGATACCGCTGTTCGATATGCTGCGTTTCCACCTGATCGGCCGCGGCGCATCATGGATCGGCGAATATGGCGATCCGCGCATCCCCGAACAGCGCGCCTGGATTGAAGGCTATTCGCCCTATCAGAAGATTGTTAAGGGCGTCGACTATCCCACCCCCTTCCTCTGGGCCTCCACCGCCGATGACCGCACCCACCCGGCCCACGCCCGCAAAGGCGCGGCCAAGCTGAAAGAACTCGGCCAGCCCTATTATTATTTCGAGGATACCGTCGGCGGCCATTCCGGCGGCGTAGACAATGAACAACGCGCGAAACTGCAGGCGCTGCAATATGTGTATCTGATGCAGCGGTTGATGGATGATGATGCGGGGAGCGGGGATTGAGGCTGGATCATCGGAGCGGTCCACTCCGCCGATAATGATCGTGCCATTGGCAATGGCGCTGTAGGTTGTGCCGCTTTGTTCGTCCCCGGCGGTGAAGAAGGTCGGCAGGCCGGCATTGAGGCCCGGGCGCTGGGTGCCCGGCAGCTGGTCCTGCCCGGTGGTGGCTTTGCCGAGACTGTTGATCCCGCCCGACAGGCTGGCCGAGACGTTCATCTGGCTGGCATCGAACGTCTCCCGATTGGCAAGGTCGTTCATCTCCAGCTCGGCAGACCGGAAGCTGTTGAGATCGGGCGAGGCTTCAGAGGCGACAACCGCGCCGTTCAGCGTCGCCTTTTCCTCGATATTGATATCAAAACCGCCCTCTCCGGCAAAGATGCCCGACTGCTCGTTCACCGAGACAAAGTCACCATCAATATCGGTCTTCGAGTAGCTGCCGCCGACGCTCAGCGTCTTGTCGGCAAAGTCATAACCGACATTCACACCGGTCGAACGGGCATCGCTGGTAAAGGTGGAGGAGTCCTGCGGGCTGGTAATCTCCAGCGTTTTTGCATCGACAACCACGCGATCGGCCTCAACCCGTGCCCCGTCCATGGTAAACGCCTCTTGCGTGCTGACCGTGGCCGTGCCGCCCGAGTGTCAAGCGCGCTTGACGAAGGTTATGAAGGTTCCGCTCGCAAGCCGCAGAAATGCGCGTTTGCGTAGGAGATGCCCAACAGGCATTGGCGCTGGGTGGTTGCGGTGGTTTGGATCAGCCTGCCGCGATTATAGCAACTGCTCTGCTTGTAGGACATGGCTGTTGTGCGTGGGCTGCGTTTGGGGATTGGGTAAACTGGCACCGTAATCTACTCCATCCAGTCGGTAGCCCCAGCGGCTCTTAATTTATCGCGCACTTCAATAGCCGATGACAATGACTTGTTCCGGGCTTGATTATCCTTAAACACTAGTGGCGTGTCGCCAATCTGGATCAATGCGCCTTTGCAATAGTCAGATACCCGAGAATCGCCTGCTAAAGCTTCGATAACTTTCGGGCTGCGTACATACGAACGCCAACCAATTGGGCTATTGATATCCACTCCCCATTCAGTCACCTCAGAAGTGAAGGCCGACGAATACACTGAGCAAAAATAGGGATCAAAAAACTCGATCAGGTAGTCGAAGACAGCTTCAGGCTGCTCAAGTTCCTTCGACATTGCCCAAATCCCATTTTCTTCTACATATGGTGTGTAAAATGGAACCCGGATATTTACCCCGCTGTTGCAAGATCCATCGGAAGATCCCATGCCCATATTCACAGTAACTATAGACTTCTTCACTTTCTTAAGTGGGTAGTCGCTAAACATTGCGCGCATACCAAAAACTGATTTCGAATCATGCCGGATGCGCATCGTTTTTGGCTCGGTTTCACTAAAGAACCGAACCTCTTTGTCATCCATGGCTTTAAGTACAACATCTTCAAAATCTGACAAATCTTCAGCTATTGGCATATGAGCTTGCTTCTTCGAATTCCCTGAAACATCGAAGGGAACCTCCCATGGAGAAATGCGCTCAAGCCCGATCAGAAACTCGCGCATAACGTTGACCACCTCTTGGGCCGTCATCGGCTTGCCTTTCCAAACGGCACTAAAAACCAAGTTATCTTGCATACTCTGGATTCCTACTTAGGCGTAACGACAATGCGAACAACCTTTGGATCAATACGTAGTTCATCTGGTGCAGTGGTGAAAGCGTTTCGCACACGGGTTGCTGCTGCTTCGTCTGGGACGTGCCATTCCACCGTTCTCCCAGTTTGCTGTGCAATCCTTTGCTGCCTGAAAGCCTGATTCACAACTGACTGGTTCGAGAAACTAAGATCATTTCTTGGCCAACAGGTCCAGCACTTTGCATCAATCAATGTGTTCGTTGCTGGATCAAAGCCATCGAAACTTGTGCGGCCAGATGGAACATTCGGATCAGGTACATTGTAAGCTGTTCCCTGGGGAGCGCCAGTTACCTTCTGTTGATATAATCTTTGAGCATTAGACATGTTTTCGTTTGCAGGCACCCAAGCGCCTGGTCCGCCATCGGACTCACCAATCTTAAATGTAGGCTTTCCATTCGCTAATCCTTCTCCTTGATACTCCTGGAGCGAAATCTGCCGACCATCTTCGTTCTTGACATATTCATTACCCGATTGATCTCTATAAATCGTTTTTCCGTCACGCGTAATACCGATTTCTTTCTCGGGCGTCGGGCTTTGCTCTAGTCGAGCTTTCGCGGCCAAATAGTCTTTAACAACATTGCTTTGTAACGGAACATCCTGACGATTGCCTTGTTCATCCAAGACATAATACTCGTCCGTTCCCGGGTCCTGGAACAGCGGTTGGTCATCGGCAGTGTACCCTACCTGATCAGGCATAAACGGAGGCGGATTGCCCAGATCAACATCTGCGCCCTGTGCCGCAGCATAAACGGCGAGAACCATCCCCATAATTATGGCGTTCTGTTTATCCTTTGGATCATTGGGGTCGCCTGATGGCGTTGTTTCGGTTTCAAAGTCAGGTTGAACTTCATCACCCGACGAGAACAGGCTGACAACTGAGTTATAGAGCTGGCCTATAGTGCTCTCATCCCATTCTCGCTGTTTAAGTTCCGCTAGCTTTGCCTCCAGACCTGCCGAGGTTATACTGCCATCGGCAAGGAACTCCCTTGTCAGTTGTTTACGGACTTCATCATCGCCAAAAAGCTGATCCAATGTGCTTTCGGCTGCATCAATTTGCGCAATGCGCTGAACAATAGTATCTGCGTCTAACTGCTGCCAGCCAGCACCTAAGGCCGCACTCAGCTCATTGTATCGCTGGCGCACAACGCCACATTCAGAGCTAGTATCCGCTCCAGCACATTTTATAGCGAGTTCCTTATCGCCACCGGCCGCCTGTAGTGCGAGTTGCCCCAATGTCGTTGTGGTGAGAAATATAACATTATTGGTGTTGCAAACAGCTTCTTGCCCTGGTGGACATAGACTGGTTTGAATCAGGTTGCCCTTATTTTCTTGTCCTAACTGATTATTCTCGGTCTCAATCTGCCCCGCTGTGCTGGCGGCATTGGCATCGAGGCCAAGGCCCTCTGCGATGAGACCGATCAGCGCGGTGACGTTCTTGCTGCGTTGCAGGTCGCCTTCGGTATCGGCATCGGTCTGGTTGTCATCCTTGTCGAAGGTTGCTTCGTCCTGCTCATCGGTCAGGCTGTTGATCAGCAGGTTGACCGCGACACTGCCTGCTGCACCCATGGCGGCAGAGCCACAATCGCCTGAGCCACCCGCAGCCCCTGCCGCACAGCCGGCAATGCCCTGCAATGCAGAGCGCAGCAGCTCGCTCTCGGTGGTCGGGGTGAAGGTTGTGGTGGTGGTGCCGTCTTCGTTTTCGGTGATGGTCTCCTTACCCAGACCATCGGCCAGTGCCTTGATCTGCTGTGCCCCCAGGCCCTGCAGCACATTGACCACAGCCGACTGACCCATACCCGAAAGGCCATTGGTCACATCACCACCCGCCGCGCCGTTGATCGCGGTAAAGACCAGACGCGTCAGACTGCCCGGGCCAAAGGTATCGCGCAAGTCCTGCGCTTCGCCGCGCAGTTTCTTGGCTTGCGCAGTCGCCTCTGCAGCCGCCTTGCGATACTTCTCTCGGTCTTCAGCCGAGTTCTCAGGGTTTTCAGCCTCTTTGCGATTCCTCTCGGCCTCATCTTCTTTCCGTTTCGCCTCGGCGTCCTTTTCCTTCTCCTTACTCGCAATATTTTGAAAGGCGGTATTGCCTTCCGCCGCCAATATCCTTGCCGCGGCGAAGCTGTCGTTGATCTCCGTTCTGGTCTCGTCGGTAAACTGCTGATCCAGAGCGCCATCATTGGCCCCATCGGTATCGTTATTGATGCCCGGATCATCGGAGCGGTCCTCACCGCCGATAATGATCGTGCCATTGGCAATGGCGCTGTAGGTTGTGCCGCTTTGTTCATCCCCGGCGGTGAAGAAGGTCGGCAGACCGGCATTGAGGCCCGGGCGCTGGGTGCCCGGCAGCCGGTCCTGCCCGGTGGTGGCTTTGCCAAGACTGTTGATCCCGCCCGACAGGCTGGCCGAGACGTTCATCTGGCTGGCATCGAACGTCTCCCGATTGGCAAGGTCGTTCATCTCCAGCTCGGCAGACCGGAAGCTGTTGAGATCGGGCGAGGCTTCAGAGGCGACAACCGCGCCGTTCAGCGTCGCCTTTTCCTCGATATTGATATCAAAGCCGCCCTCTCCGGCGAAGATGCCCGACTGTTCGTTGACCGAGACAAAGTCACCATCAATATCGGTCTTCGAGTAGCTGCCGCCGACGCTCAGCGTCTTGTCGGCAAAGTCATAACCGACATTCACACCGGTTGAACGGGCATCGCTGGTAAAGGTGGAGGAGTCCTGCGGGCTGGTAATCTCCAGCGTTTTTGCATCGACAACCACGCGATCGGCCTCAACCCGTGCCCCGTCCATGGTAAACGCCTCTTGCGTGCTGACTGTCGCCGTGCCGCCAGCGCGCACCACGGTTTCTATGTTGCTGATATCCTCGCTGTCATAGCTGCTGCTGGAGCTGTTAAAGCTGGCAAAGCCGCGGGCTGAGGTCGGGGTTTTCTGGTTTTCGGGGGTCTGTCCGCCTTCAGGTTTTCCGTGACAGCTTGCTGAAGCCTCAAATTCGGGCGATAATTAAGTGTAATTAGTAAACTGTCACCGTAATCCTCGTATGCTAATTATGCCCCGGACGCCTGAGGACGCTCGTCCGCAAAAGTCTTCAGTCATGATATCTGTTACAGTAACTTACTATTCAATCAGACCTGGATCGTGATTGGAGCAATCAACTCCCCAAAACGAGCTAGGCCAGTTCTTCTCGAAGCCGGTCAAAAACAGTTTTACCTTCCGATGCTCTAGCTTATTTTGAAGCCAATTAAAATTAGCTTCTGTTTTCGACGTCAACCACAGCATAATATCGTAGTCAGGATACTCTGGCCGATGGTACTCGGTACCATGACCTGCTCCCGTATCATGGGCATTCTTCCAAATCTTAAAGGAATAATCGTATCCAGAATAGCTAGCGTACCATCCTCCATGAGATGATCCTCTTGCCCGCCCAGAAGACGTCCCGAGCAAAGTGTCCACAAGATCAGCGGCATCAAGCACGTTGGACTCAAAAATCTGAAAGTATAAACGTGATGGCAAGTTCATTGCATTGGCCAACTTTTGTCTCGATTAAACATTGTTGGAATTACGGTGACAGTTTACTGAATCCCCAAATTCGGGCGATAATTAAGTGTAATTAATAAACTGTCACCGTAATCGCAGATATGGGGATAGACGGCGGCGTATTGGAAGGGGGTGAAGCGATTGCTGCCATGCAATAGTTGATTAATCGGCGCACGCTCTCCGGTCACCAAGCCGATATGATCAAAGGGCAGACGGACAAAAGGTAGAGGTCGTAGCTTCCAGTTCACTTGCGGCGGGCGCATATAGATCGCATCGTCATCGTAGCCGATGCGATAAACGCAATAGGGATAAACTGCGATGAAATTGGCAAAGGCTACAACGAGTATTGCCATAGGAATATTCGTGTAATCTTGTGGATGCAGATCAACGTACAAGAGTGCATATAGAGCTAAGCCTATAACAAAAGCGCCGACAATAATAGTTATCCAATTGACCGGATGCATACGAAAAGACAGCCAGCGGCTCTCACCAAAGGGTGGAGTGAGCCTCAGGTTCAAGCTATGCCTCTCCATGGTTATTCAGAATCTGCCTGATCAGCAGTGCTGCTCTGGCCAGAAGTGTTCGTGTTGTTACCGTTATTACCCGGTTGCTGCGGTGGCCGGTTTGGCGAGGGAATGCGGATACGAACATCACCATTATTGCCACCAAAAATAACGTAGTTCCCGCTATTGGTATAGATTTGTTGTGGTCGGCTGCCGACAGGATAGAGGGGCGTATAGAGCCCGCCGCGCGGACCAATAACAGTGCCATCGCTCTGCCCGCGATAGTTGGGATAAAAATATTGCGTCCGCACCGGGGCCGTCGGGGTAAATCTGCCGACGCCCGCCCCGGTTACAGTGCCGTACAACGTATCTCGGCCCAAGTCGCCAAAATCGAAGCCAGTCTTCTTTTCGCGGGGGTTTACGATGTCAACTAATTGCCCTGCCGTATTCCCGGTTGCGCCAGACACAAACCCAGTCGCAGCGCCTCGTGCAGCAGGGCTCCAGTCTCTCAGTACACCAAAGCGTGTCACGCCCAGACCGCCAGTCAAGGCGCTATCAACGCGCTCGCCGGTTGTTGGTGTGCCCCACACGATCTCGCCATTTTCAACCTTTGACTTGTTAATGCCCGTTTGCACCTCGTTTAGCCCAGTCGAGAACAGGCCACCAGCAATGAAGGTCACCGTGCCTTCCAGCGCGGTGCCCCCGGCCAAACCCGCTCCCACAGCCGGCGCTGCGACCGCAATCCCGGCACTCCCTATGGCTGTACAATATAAATAACAGACCAGTTTATATGTCTCGGCATCCACCTTCGCGTCAATTTCCCGCCTGCGCGCCTCGCTGGCCAATGCTCTTTCCAGTTGCAAGGCATCATAGGCACCTGCGCCATGAATAGCATCATAGGCCTGGCGCCTTTCTTCCTTTTGCTCGGCGGCATAATCCAGCGCCGCCTTAAAGCGAGCGGCATCTGATCGCCTCGCGTCAGCCAAAGCGGAAACCTCCTCGGGCGTCATCTCCTCCCCGCCATTGTCACTGCCCACTTCAATGCCAAGACTTTGCAAATAGGCAACATCTTCCTGGTATTTGGTCTCTGCCTGCTGCGCAAGCGCAGATGGGCTCAACCGGCCTTCGGCTATCGCTTGCCTTGCTTCGGCTTTTGCCGCCTCGTCGTCGCCATAGAGCGTGTTAAGTGTCGTTTCCGATTCCTCAATCTGGGCAAGGCCTTGCTCTACTTCAGCATCGGTAAGATTGGTTGTCTTAACCCCTTTTTGCTCCAGCTGGCATGCTGAGGAATTTGTTTGCAAGCACTCTTCGACTCGCTCCCTGCTGCCATGAACGCTGAGGTCATACTGACCCTTTTCCGATTTTAGATAATCGTCCCACGACAGGCAACCATCCGCACCTGGCGTGCAGTCTGCAAAATGGCTGCCAGAAGCAGTCGCATTATTCTCCACCTCGGCCTGCGCGGATGCAAAAACATTGGCGAGTTCTGATCCATCGGTGCCAACAAGCGCTGCCAGGCCGCCGATGACATTCTGCACCGTGCGGCTATAGGCTTCTTCTTCCTCTGGCGCTGCATCTTCGGGCAGGCTGAACAGCGAGGTCAGCGCCGCAGAGCCGCCCTGTCCTGCTGCACCGCTGCCGCATGAGCCGGAGGACGAAGCTTCCCCGGCGGCACAGCCGATCAGCGTGTGCAGCAGCACCTGCTCAACCGAGCCCTCATTAATCGCGCCATCAGGATCATGCACCTCGCGGCCCACCAGCTCAGCGAGATTCTGCTGTGCCACATTGACCACAGCATCCTGCAGCATATCGGTGAGCGAACCACTCAGATCACCCGAGGCCGCCGCCCGCAGCCCGGTAAAGATCTGCCGCTCCAGCGAGCCCGGACCCCAGGAACGGGTGCCGTCTTCACCCTCCTTCTCTTCAGCGTTTTCCGCCAGAATGTTGAGTGTAGTACCACCCTCGCTAAACAGCGACCGGGTCGCAGCAACCCCGCGATTAAAATCATCCTGCTGGTCCTGATCAAATTCCCGGGTCAGGCCATTGGTGGCATTGGCAGTGTCAATATAGCGCTCGTCATCCGCAGCAACACGCTCGCCGCCAATCTCCAGCAGAATATTGGAGGAGACACCGCTATATCCCTATGGTAAAGGGGTGTCGTCAACCTCTACTATGTAACCCTTACTTTGCAGCCAGGCTTTCACCCTCTCTAATTCTGTGATTCCGGGCGCAAGCGTCCCTGAAGTAACTTTAGGGGAGTCAGAATAAAGTGCAATTGCGCCGTCTATCAGGGACTCTACTTCATAAAGAACCACAGATTCATTGCATTCGTACTTGACGGTATGTCTATGTGGTCTCGATATAACCCACTTCTCCAAATTAGAATCCTTTCAACATTTTAAGCGCTTCATCTATTGGTGTCCCACCCGGTATTGTAACTTGTTTGCCGTTGAGCGAACGCACAGTAACTTGTGTCACATTACGATTTTGGAGCAATGTTGGTAATTCCTGCGTGAGAAAAACACTGTTGCTGCGCGGGTTACTAATAATTGCATTCACCTTCCCTGATGCTAACGAGGCATATGTCTGTGAAATACGACCCCATATTGTATCTGCCTGACTTTGACGCACGTTATTAACAGTATTTTCGTAAAGTTGAAGGTCATCCAAATAGCGCCCCCCAGTTGTCTGTTCCAAAGTATTAAGACCATTTGAGGATGCAAAGTCTTCGGCAGCATCTCGCGCACCACGTCCTGAATAAAAAACAGCTTGGTTAGGACCCGTAGAAACATCAAGGTCATTTAATCCGTCAATTAAACGCTGATATGACAGTTCATCAGGACTCAGATCCTGTAATCTCGGTGCGGGTCGTAGCAAACCAGCCCGTCTCAAAAGACCAGTGCCAGGCCTGAGACTAAGGCTGCTTATGATTTCTTCACTGGCCAGCTCATTCAATTCTTCCTGTGACCAGACCTGCTGATAGAATGGGAGTTCTGCATTGTTTTCCTGTCGCTGGGCATCGGCGAACATATCGCTCTGTGACGGGAATATCTGGTCAATCTGGCCTTCAACGCCGCCTGCTGCGAAGCTTCCGAAGATATCCAATGCTCCGCCAACTACAGCAGCACCCGCACCAGACGGACCGCCTGTCAACAGAGTATTGAGAATATCGGATTGCGCTCTATCTCCCGCTTCTCCACCACGATAAAGCGCTGTTCCATAGATTTGCGCCCACCAGCCTTCAAATCCGGTTGCTGCCTCGCTGGCATAGGTCGCAGGCGGATTATTGGCCTGCGTATAATCCCAAGCGATGGCCGCTATCTCTTCCTGACTGGTTGCTGTGGCAAGTCGAATAAAGTCTTCATTCGACAAACCACCGGAACCAACGGCTATCAGGCTAAAAATTTCCGTTCTGAAAAACTCTAGCTGCTCAGCCTCATATTGTTGGTTCAGCGCGGCATAACGATCCAGTGCATCCAGTTGCTGCTGTGTGCCCGCAGAAGCGCAACTATCATTGCTGGTCTGAACGCAGGTTCTCAGCAATGCCTTAAAGGCTTCAACGCCGTCTTTTTCTACCAAAGCGGCAAATTCTGGGTCTCGTAAAGCATCTTTGAGACTTAACGCTCCTGGAGGACTTTCTTCACTATATCTGGCCTGATCTGTCACCAGCTGATTATTCTCCACCTCGGCCTGAGCCGATGCGAAAACATTGGCGAGTTCTGATCCATCGGTCCCGACAAGGGCTGCCAGGCCGCCGATGACATTCTGCACCGTGCGGCTATAGGCTTCTTCTTCCTCTGGCGTTGGAATTACGGTGACAGTTTACTAAATCCCTAAATCATCGAAAGCAAGGCGCAGGGGTAATTCGGGGACAGTTTCATGGACAATGCGCTCAAGCGTGACCGAGGCTACCAAAAACTGTCCCCGAATTAACCCGAATTGCCATCACCGTCTCAGATATCCAGTACTACGGTTGAATTACGGCGGCAGTTTACTGATTGCACTTAATTGTGAGTGGAATTTACCGATTCAGTCAATTGCCATTATAGTCCGCCCAAGCGCCTGCATAATCAGCCAAAACAATCCTCACCCAGATAAAGAATGCGAGAGGGTATTGCGGGCGGCCCAATGCCCAAAGCCTAACTTGGGCACTATAAATGTCGTGCCGGGTCCATGCTGCCATGCAGGATGCGCAGCACCAAAATACCACTATCTAGAGATTGGTAGTAAATTGCATGAGATACGCTTGTATAGCGCCGCAATCCGGCTCGGATATAGCTGTAATCGCTGCCAAAACTCGGATTTTCAGCAACAGTTTCAAGCTTTTGCATCAGGGTGTCAGAGTAGCGATCTGCCTGCTGCACACCAAATTCTTTCAGGCTGTAAAGGTAAATATCGATCAGATCACGGTCGGCTTCTTCGGTAAGCCTGAGCCGTTCAGTCATCCAGCAAGCCCTGAGCGCGGGCTTCCTCACGAGCGGCTTTCATGATTTCCGGCAAGCTGCGCGAACTTACACCGCTCGCCTCTGCCTTATCGAGCATGGCGCGCAACTCCTGAATGGCGCTTTCCCGGCGCTCCTGATCGCGGCGGACAAGATCGCGGAAATACTCGCTCACATTGCCATAGCGCCCACCATTGATCTGGGCTTCAACATAGGCGTTCATCTGCTCCGGCACCGAAATTGTCAGTCTGTTCATCATGCGCTCCTTCATATATATTCATAACTGTTATGAATATGCCGCGCAACTCTTTGTGACATTGCTACAGTTAGCCGGAAATACGGTGACAGGAAATACGGTGACGGTTTACTAATTGCACTTCATTATGGCTCGAATTTACGGATTCAGTGAATTGTCATCATAACCTCAGATTACCCTATCATACCTCTTGCTTTAAGTAACCCATTGGGTTATGCATGCCATATGCAAACAGTTGCCGAGACGCCAACTTTTATCCGCCAGAGTGAAAAACTGTTTAGCGAAGATGAGAAAGACGAGCTTATGACCTTCTTGGCCGAAAACCCTCTGGCAGGTGATGAAATACCGGGCACAGGCGGTGTCCGCAAAGTGCGGTTTGCGGCATCGGGAAGGGGAAAGCGAGGCGGTGCGCGGATCATCTATTATTACCTTGATGATAGGATGCCTCTCTATGCCCTGCTGGCTTATGCAAAGGCCGCAAAGGCAGATATGACAGTCGGCGAAAAACGCACCGTCAAACAACTAACCACAGCCTTAAAGGCGGCATGGAAGGACAGAAAATGACAGAGTTGGGCGATGATCTTATTCAGTCTCTGGGCGAGGCCCTTGCCCATGCCAAAGGCGAAGGCCCTGCCCTTGTGCACGAACCCATAGAACCGGCCAAGGTGCGCAAGCAGATCAAACTGACACAGGCACAAATGGCCCCTCTGCTTGGCATGAGCCTTTCCGGTTATCGCAAATGGGAACAGGGCCGCCGCGCCGTCAGCGGCCCGGCCGCCGCGCTGCTGAAGGTGATTGCCAAAGAGCCGGAAGCCGTGAGGCGAGCACTGACGGGCTAGAGCGGAATTAAGGTCGCAGTTTACCAATTTCTCTGGTTGTTCTGCTCTATCTCAATCTCTCTTATCCTGTCACCATGTTACGGGCAGTGGCGTTTTCAGCCATGGCGACCCTGATGGCCCCACGGCGTTTTCGTTTTGGCTGCGCAGAGTTTACAAAGGCCCGAACCCGATATGTGATAGCTCCAGAGCGATAATTGGCCGGCACTATTGCTGGGATGATCGATCGATGGAGAGATTCAGCATGATACGTAACGGTTTACTTGCCATTGCACTTGTGGCGCTGGCTGGTTGTGAACAGGCCGAAACTGTGGATTTCTATGCGGAGAACAAAGAGGCCAGAGAAGCGAAAGTTGCTGAGTGCCAAACCGGGCCATTATCGTACAATGATTACGATCAGGATTGCGTTAATGCTTTTCAAGCAGGGCAAAAATTGCGGCGGGAGCGAACTCAGAAGCGCAATGCGCAGCGCAAGTGCCGACTAATCGAGCTCAAGGCGAAAAGTGAAACCGGCGATATGAGAACGACAAAGCACTTGGAAGACCCTGAATGGAAAGAATTGGAGTGTGACGAGCTCTAGGGTCAGTATGCCTAATTACGTAATTCAAACATGCTTAGCAATTTCGCCATCATCTGACCGCAGCAAGAGTATGTATTTGTGGGCTTCGAATATCGGATAGAGAGCGATTATCCAGACAAGGCCTGGATCGGGCTAGCGCATTATCTGATGCCAGCTTCCAATATAGGCGACAGCTCTGAAGGCCCGATATACATCACGCATGATGACGACATGGCATCAAACCAGGTCGATATCCAAATTGACAAGACGGCAAAGGGGATATGGATCACCTTTATCAGCACCCGTGAGAAAAGCCGTAATCTGCTATCCGAGGCATTAACGCACTGCTATTCGCAAAATCTGGTTCACCGAATAGTTGATGATGATGATGCAGATCGAACACATGATTTCGTGCGCTTTATTGACAAAGATCGGGAACAGTGAAGGGATGCAAGGCGGCGCGCACACTCTCTGAATTCTTGCAATAGAGCACCTAATGCCGACACAGCCGCGTGAACCGTAGTCCCAGAAACGCTCAAAGCGACCACATGCAGGAGCATATTATGGATGCAAAACGCATCGAGCTATTCCGAAAAACCAACCAAGAAGGCACTTTGATTGTCGATGCGACTTTGAAAGAAGACGGGGCCATAGAAATCTTCTTCCATGACATAGGCAAAACGGCCGAGAATACATGGGGCAACCGTGATTATGAGCGCTCCCTCACCATTCCCAAAGACAAACTTGGTTTGTTCGCTCTTGCACTGATAGGCGAAACATTTGCCGACGACGCCCGAGCGCTGTCAAAGGTGGAAAATCTGTGCAAAGCCCATGATATCCCAACATCAGGCTTTTCGTTTTGAAAGGGGCAAGGAATTACCTCTTTCATACGTCGGAATGAGGCAGCAGCGTTTATGTCCTACACCCTGCATCGCTGCTAAACTGGCTGCGGCTCTTTCTCATTTGCTGAACCTGCACGGGCATTTTCTCGCAATCCCATAGAGACTGTCACCCAGTCTTTATCGCGAAGCATAGTATCATAAATCTCTATTTTGCAATGTGATAGCAGAGTAAACATACCCAAAACACCAAGGTGACACTGTGTCACCCTGTGTCACCTTTTGTTGGAAATTCTGTTGCGCCCGGATCGGCGGCGGTCAAATGCCGGTCTTGCCTATCTCGGTCTCTACCCGGAACTTCAGCACCAGCAGCGCCGAAACCAGCACCACGGTCAGAAACGCAAAGGCGACAATATTCTCATCAATGCCGAGGATCAGCATATGCTGTTTCGGATCGATGATCGCACCGTGATAATGGTCGACGAACAGCACCGAAATCCAGAAGCCGATAATATTGCAGCCCTGCCAGACACAGGACAGATAGAGATCGCGCAACTTGTTCTCATGGCGGCGCCAGATCAGATAGAGGTTGACCAACCCCGATGTGACCATAAAGCCCAGCGCCCAGACCAGATGCACCCGCGCATGGCCGACCCATTCTGCATTGAGCAGATGCGATGTGCCGCTGTCGCGAATGGCGGGGCCGAAAAACTCGAAGGCCGAGATGGTGAGCAAGATTTGGGGAAGCAAAAATCGGTTCTTCATAGGGGTATAGTTCCTCTGGCTCGGTTAGCGACGGCGAACTGGCTATAGCGCGCTCGCTATGCGTTGATAGCCCATAGCGTCAAAGCTGCCGAAAAGCATTTATGACGCCACAATGACAGAAATATGTAGATCATGTTTCCATCCGCGTCATAAAATGGTAATGAAGACATTGAGCAAGCCCCCTGAATGCAATCCTTTGTGGGGAAAGGATGGATGGGCACTATGTCAGAGCAACCGAGTATCTGTCGCAAACTATCTGTAAAGGCTGGCCTTTGCGTTGCGATGCTGTTGCCGCTCTCTGCTGCATCCGCAGCGGAAGCCCCGTCCACCATGTCACCGGTTGAGCAGCTGTTTGACGCTGGCGGGCCGATCATAGTCATCCTGGCTGTGCTGGCGGTACTGGCGCTGGCGGTGGCTCTGGTCAAATTTGTGCAATTCTATCTGCTGAGCGTCGGTCGGTCCAACTTTGTCGGTGATGTCGTCACCGCTATCCGCGAGGGGCGTCATGCCGATGCGCTGGCTGATCTGGAGCCGCGCAAAAGCCCGGTGGCGCGGGTGATGATGGCGGCGGTGCGCGGCAATGCCGACCCGCAGATGGATGACACCATAGTGCGCGAGGAAACCACCCGCATCGCCCAGGCCCAGCTTGACGGGCTGGAGCGCGGGCTGGCGGTGATCAGTCTGATTGCCACCATAGCCCCGCTGCTCGGCCTGCTCGGCACGGTTCTGGGTATGATCGAGGCGTTCCAGCAGATGGAGACCGTAGGCGACAGCATCGAGCCTGCAGTTCTCGCTGGCGGGATATGGGAGGCGCTGCTGACCACGGCGGCGGGCCTTGCGGTCGCCATTCCCGCAGCGGTGCTGTTCACCTGGCTGCAGCGTTCGGTCGATGTCGAAGCACAGCATATGGAAGATGCCGCCACACAGGTGTTCACCATCCCGCTTTATGAAAACGAGCCGGAAAACCGACCGCAAGATGCAAAAATGCCGAGCGCTGTCACATGAGCATCCTGTGCAAAAGGGCCAAGATAACGCTGCTGACGGTCCAGCGACCGGGTGGAGGATAGCCGATGGTCTATGCCGATCAATGGACCAGCGCCTTAAGCCCGGAACGCCCGCCGGTTCCGCGTGGCTGGCACTGGTCGCTCGGTGCGCTGGTCTCGGTGATGATCCTGGGGACGGGTGTATGGCAATATTCACGCAATGCCATCCCTGAGACGGGGGAAATGATCGACGAAATGGTAGTAACGCTTGGCGCCCCTGCCCGCCGTCTGGAACCGCCACCGCCCGGGGTCGAGACCACAGACGAGCCGGAAATACCCACAGAGCGCGCCGAAGATGCGCCGCCACCGGCAGCACCGGAAGAGCCGCGCGCCGTCGCTGCATCATCGCTCGACGGATCAATGGCATCGGGAACCGGCGCAAAACCTGCGCCGCCAAAACCGCTGCCACCGCCGCCCCCGGAACCTCCACCCAAGGTTACCGAGCTGCCGACCGATTTCGTCCGTATCTCCCATGCGCAATATCGCAATCGGATACGCTATCCCACCGCGTCAAGACGAATCGGTGAGGAGGGCAAGGGCGTTTTGCAGGTGACCATTGCCCGATCAGGCAAGGTACTCAACGCGCAGCTCATCACATCAACAGGCCACCGCAATCTTGATCGCGAGATTGAACGCGTTGCAGAGACAGTGACCCAGCTAGACCCACTCCCGGCCAACTACGCCAATGACACTGCGACAACCGATATCTCAATCACCTTCGTTCTCAATCGTTGATGGCGAAGCGCGTCTGATCTCGAAAATGACTTTTGGTGTAAAAATGGTAGCGGAGGAGGGACTTGAACCCCCGACACGCGGATTATGATTCCGCTGCTCTAACCACCTGAGCTACTCCGCCGAACCGGCTGTATCCCGGCATAGCGGGATCGCAGAGCGCGGGCTATAGTTGCCATGACCATCATGGTCAATATGGCACAAGGCTCCGGCACGATTTTTTCTTGCTTGACGCTTGGCGGTAACTGGTGTGCAGAAAAACACTCATTAATTAAGCAACAACGGTGCAAACGGGGCGAGACAGCATGGAAAGCTATGATGTGATCATTGTCGGGGCGGGTCATGCCGGGGCGCAGACCGCGATTGCGCTGCGCCAGCATGGCTTTGAAGGCAGCGTTGCGCTGGTCGGCGATGAGCCCGATCTGCCCTATGAGCGCCCGCCGCTTTCCAAAGAGTATTTGAGCGGCGACAAGGAATTTGCCCGCATGGCACTGCGGCCGGAAGCGTTCTGGCAGGAAAAGGCCATCACCCTGTTCCTCGGCAAACGGGTGTCACAGGTTAGCTCCGGCCTGCAGGAGATCACGCTATCGGATGATACAGTGCTGCGCTACGGCAAGCTGGTCTGGGCCGCAGGCGGCGCACCGCGCATGCTCGATTGCCCGGGCAGCCATAGCCGCAATGTGTTTGGCGTGCGGCGCAAGAGCGACAGTGATGCCATCCGCACAGCCCTGCCCGATGCGACCAATGTGGTGATTATCGGCGGCGGCTTTATCGGACTGGAGGTCGCTGCTGTCGCCGCCAAAGCGGGCAAAAAAGTGACGATTATTGAGGTTCAGGATCGATTGCTGTCGCGGGTCAGCGGGCAGATCATCGCCGACTATTATCACAAGCTACATGTCTCTCACGGCGTCCATATACGCCTCCATACCAAGGCAGAGAAATTCGTCACCAATGATGAGGGCAAGGCAACCTCGATCCTCCTCGATGATGGCTCTGCCCTGCCCTGCGATCTGGTGGTGTTTGGCATCGGAATCATACCGGAGACAGGACCGCTGGTGGCAGATGGCGCAATGGGCGGCAATGGTGTCGATGTCGATGGCCTGTGCCGCACCAGCCTCAGCGATATCTACGCCATTGGCGATTGCGCCAATCATGCCAATGCCTATGCCCATGGCGCGCACATCCGGCTGGAATCGGTGCAAAATGCCAATGATCAGGCAAAGACAGTGGCGCAGGATATTATCGGCAAAGGTAAGCCCTACCGCGTGGTGCCATGGTTCTGGTCTAACCAATATGATGCCCGGCTGCAGACCGTGGGCATGACGCTGGGCCATGATGAAGAGATTTTGCGCGGTGATCCGGAAAGCGGCAGTTTTTCCGTGATCTATTTGCGCGACGACAAGGTGGTCGCGCTTGATTGTGTCAACAAGACCAAAGACTATGTCCAAGGCCGCGCGCTGGTGGAAGCGGCGGTTGAGGATGGTCAGGAACTGGACAAGGCCCAGCTTGCCGATACCGAAATACCGCTGAAAGAGGTAGGTCGGGCTTAACCCGCGGCGACCGTCTTCCCACGAAAGCCATATTCACCCATATCCTCCCATGGCCCGCCGTCATAGCGATGGAGCGCAAGGCCAGTAATGCTCAGCGGGCGCGGCATAAAATGCGTTGCCAGTTCGGCATAGGTCTCTTTGGCAATCGCGGCAGCCACTTTGTTCTGGACTGTGATGTGCAATCTTGGCCGACCCTGATCCTGCGCCGTTAAGAGCCCGTGAAATTGCTCGGCAATCTCGGCACGCATCGTCTGTAATGCTGGACTTTCAATACGATAGGCTACACCACCGCCGAGCTTCATGAGGTCGCTGAGAATCGCCGACGGTGCGGCATATTGACCCGCCATCGCTTTAGCGCATTGCACAACCTGATCGGCATAATGCCCCGGCAGATGATGAAACAAAGTAATATGCGCCGCGATATGATTGCGCTCGGGGGGGAAATATCGCCGTCTGAGGCCATTCGCCCAGGCAAAATCGTCGAGTCCCATGCGCGCCGTCATGATGATCGGGCGGCGATCAATCATAGCGTTCTGCTGGCCGTGAATTTGATAAACGACATATTGCATTGCTATAGCTTGGCTGGGGGAGAAGAAAATGCAAAAACCATCAATCACATATTGGGTCGTGGCCGTCATCCTGACACTTTGGAACGGCTTCGGCCTGTTTGCCGTATTCGGCGACCCGCAACTGCTGGGCTATGGCCAGGTTGAACCGGAACAACAGAAACTGCTGGATATCCGCCCCATATGGGCGCTGATAGGATCGGCATCATCTGTCATCGCCGGCGTACTCGCCTGTCTCATGATGTTGGCGCGCAATAAGCTGGCGGTTCTCTTTTTTGGCATCTCGCTGCTCGGCTTTTTGACCCAGAATATCTGGTTTTTCGGCAGCGAGACGACACGGTCATTGTTGCCGCCTGCCTTTCCCGGATTACAGCTAACTATCCTTGTCTCGATCATTGTCGGGATATGGATGTGCCGCCGGGCTTCGGCGAAAGGTTGGATGCGCTAAAGCCAAAAGGGCGCGACGTGCTCCCATGCACATCGCGCCCTTCCTTACTGCAAAGCTAGATTTTAGGCCGCTTTGGCGACATCGCCTGCGCGCAGCGTGTCCAGAATATGCTCTGGAGCGGTTTCGCCATAAGGGTCTTCATCCGAACCATCATCATTGATGCCCGGTTCTTCAAACCAGTGAGTGATAACGCCGTTATCGACAATCATGGCATAGCGCCAGCTACGCTCACCAAAGCCGACATGGTCCTTGCGGATCAGCATGCCCATATGCCGGGTGAAATAGCCCGAGCCATCCGGCAGCAGCTTGACCTTATCAACGCCCTGTTGCTTGCCCCATTGGTACATCACAAAGGCATCATTGACCGACATGCAATAAATGTCATCAACACCCTCGGCCTGAAATTCAGGGTAGAGCTTTTCGAAATTCGGCAGCTGGAAGGTGCTACAGGTCGGAGTGAAAGCGCCGGGCAGCGAGAACAGGACGACGCGCTTACCAGAGAACAAGTCGCCGCTCATCACATCTTCCCAGCGGAAGGGGTTGTCGCCGCCGATGCTCTCATCGCGGACACGGGTTTTCAGACAGACATTGGGTACATTGCGACCAAGCATGATCGTCCTTTCTTATTTGATACGTTGGCGGAATAATGTTGCGGCGCACATATGATTATTGTGCAGTGCGCTATCAAGCCTAAGCTTCGGCTTTTCCAGAGATTTATTGGTCCTCCCCGTTTACGGGGAGGTGGCTCACCGTAGCTTTAGCGGAGGTGAGACGGAGGGGGATTTCCACTTGCGCTGGTCCGGATGGCCAGCCCCCTCCACCAGCTTCGCTGGTCCCCTCCCCGTAAACGGGGAGGACCATAATGCTACATCTCACCACGCTGCCGACGGATCGCGAACCAGCGCTCGACATTGCGGTTATGCTCTTCCAGCGTATCCGCGAAAACATGTCCACCGCTGCCATCGGCGACCATATAGATGGCGCTGGTATTGGCCGGGTTGAGCACCGCGGCGATGCTCGCCTGCCCCGGATTGGTGATCGGGCCAATCGGCAGGCCCAAGCTGGTATAGGTGTTGTAATCATTCACCGCATTGAGTTCAGAGCGCAATATGCGGCGGCCCAGCGGTTTGCCCTTGGTCACCGGATAGATCACGGTCGGGTCAGCCTGCAGCATCATATCGCGCTTCAGCCGGTTGGAATACAGACCTGCCACCGTGCGCCGCTCTTTAGGCACACCCGTTTCCTTCTCGACAATGGATGCCAATATGATCGCTTCCTGCGGTGTAGAAACGGCGATATTGCTCGCGCGCTCCTTCCACAGATCGGCCAGCGTCTTGTCCATCGCATCCTGCATCCGCTTCAAAACAGCGGCGCGGCTCTCACCACGTTCAAAGCTATAGCTTTCAGGCAGCACCGAACCCTCTTCGGGCACCTCTATCTCGCCCGTCAGCAACGGTTCCGCCATCAGCGTCTCATGCACCACTATGCTCGGCATACCTTCCGGGATGGCCACCAGCCGCAGGACAAAATCATTGCCCTGCAAAATCGCCAATATGTCAGAGTTGCTCGCCCCGGCGGGAATAACAAATTCCCCCGCTTTGATAGGGTCGTTGCTGCCCAACAGTTTTGCGCGATTGAGAAAAGCGTCGGCAGAACGCACCGCACCTGCTTCTTCGAGCAATTCCGCCGCTTTGGCGAGGCTGCTGCCCTCGGGCAGGATGAAGCTGATTTCCTCTTCAGCAGGCCCTTCGCCGGTCCAGCCCCAGATAAAATTGCCACCCAAAATAGCGACACCGAGAAAGGCGATCAACAGGATCGCACAGCCGAGACGCCGCGCCATGGTGGTTAGAGTGCCTTCATAATCAGCGACGCATTGGTGCCGCCAAAGCCGAAGCTGTTATTCAGCACTGCGCGGACTTCGCGTTTCTTGGCCGCATGTGGCACCAGATCGACGCCCTCGGTGCCCTCATCAGGGTTATCCAGATTGAGCGTTGGCGGGACAATCTGATCGCGCATGGCGAGGATACAGAAAATCGCTTCCACCGCGCCCGCGCCGCCGAGCAGATGGCCAATGGCGGACTTGGTGCTGCTCATGGAGGCACCGCCGAGATCATTGCCAAGCACCCGCTTAACCGCCGCCAGTTCGATGGTGTCAGCCATGGTCGAGGTGCCGTGAGCGTTGACATAATCGATATCGCCCGCACTGAGACCCGCCTTTGTCAGCGCCATTTCCATCGCCAGCTGCGCACCGGCACCATCAGGATGCGGCGCGGTGACGTGATAGGCATCGCCCGACAGGCCATAGCCGACGACCTCGGCATAGATGGTCGCGCCGCGCACCTTGGCCCGCTCATATTCTTCCAGCACCACGATACCGGCGCCCTCGCCCATAACGAAGCCCTCGCGGTCCTTGTCATAAGGGCGGCTTGCCTGCTCAGGGCGGTCGTTGTAGCTGGTGTTAAGCGCCCGCGCCTGCGCAAATCCGGCAACACCCAGCGGATTGATGGTGCTTTCCGCACCGCCAGCAAGCATCACATCAGCGTCATCCAGCGCAATCATCCGCGCTGCATCACCAATGGAGTGCGCACCGGTGGAGCAGGCGGTCACCACCGCATGATTGGGGCCCATAAAGCCATATTTGATCTGCACCTGGCCGGTGACCAGATTGATCAAACGGCCATGGACAAAATGCGGGCTGACCCGTCCGGGGCCGCGCTCATGCAGAACGATCGATTCCTTCTCAATGCCAGGCAGACCGCCAATACCCGCGCCGATAGAACAGCCGGTGCGGCGCTTTTCTTCATCGCTCATCTCGGTCAGACCGGCATCTTCTAGAGCCTGCCCGGCCGCATCAATACCATAGACGATAAACGGATCCACCTGACGCTGGATCTTGCCATCAACCCGCTTGTCCGGGTCAAAACCCCAGTCATGATCGGCAGGTTTTACCTCACAGGCGATTTTGCACTTCTGGTCCGCCGGATCAAAACGCGTAATCGGCCCGGCACCGGATTTCCCGGCGATCAGATTTGCCCAGCTGGTTTCAACGTCACCGCCCAAAGGCGTCACCAAACCCAATCCGGTTACCACCACACGACGCATTGCATATTCTCCAAAAACGCTTCGGCTTTTTCGTTCCTGCCACTTCAGATAGGTGCATCACATTTACGTGATGAGCCGATAAAAAAGGGCCTTCCGCCCGATGCCATAGACCGAAACGGAAGACCCGTAAAATATCTCATGTCTTTTCGCTTAGCCCAGTGTCCCCGCTATTCCGGGCGACCGGCTATGGCGATCAGCCCTGATTATTATCGATATATTCGATAGCGTCGTTGACGGTGCTGATTTTCTCAGCAGCATCGTCGGGGATTTCAACGCCGAATTCTTCTTCAAACGCCATGACCAGCTCGACAATGTCGAGGCTGTCTGCGCCCAGATCATCAATGAAGCTGGCATCGGTTGATACCTTGTCCGCTTCTACGCCGAGATGCTCGACAACAATTTTCTTTACGCGATCAGCTGTATCACTCATCGGGGTTCCTTCTGGCTTTGTTGATTTACATGCTGCCCTAAAGCCATGCGCGGCCTCTGGCAAGTCCCGGCTTTATGATCAAATACTATTGGCGAGTGTTCTCGGGATAATAGAGGTGCTTTCTTTTAACCGTTAGCACGTTGGCGCACATGCCCGCGCAAGCGGGTTAGAGTATTGACTCGCGCAAAGGCGCAAAGGCACGAAGAGGTTGGTGATCAAGAATATCCTTCTTTGTGCCTTTGCGCCTTTGCGCGAAAATATATGTGCGAGATGTTTCCGCTTGCGCGGAGATTAGTAGTTCTAAGTCAAGCTATAGAATGGCTCAAAGCATCGCCATGCCGCCGTTTATGTGCAGCGTTTCGCCGGTGATATAGCCTGCCTCATCGCTGGCGAGGAAGGCGGTGGCGGCACCGATATCATTACCCGCACCGAGTTTTCCGGCAGGGATTTTCTGCATCAGCGCCTCTTTCTGTGCATCAGGGAGTGCATCGGTCATCGCTGACCGGATAAAACCCGGTGCAATACAATTTACCGTGACACCGCGCGAAGCCAGCTCCTGCGCCAAGGCCTTGGACATGCCGACCAGCCCCGCCTTGGACGCGGCATAATTGGCTTGTCCCGGATTGCCGGTGGCGCCAACAACCGAGCTGATCGAGATAATCCGGCCATGCCGCGCCTTCATCATCGGCTTGGCCGCAGCGCGCATCAGGCGGAACGCGGCTTCCAGATTGACGCGGATGACATCAGCCCATTCCTCGTCCTTCATCCGCATCGCCAGATTATCGCGGGTGATACCGGCGTTGTTGACGAGAATGGACAACCCGCCGAGCGCCTCCGCCGCGCTCGGCACCAGGGCGTCCACGGCTTCCGAATCAGAGAGATTGCACGGCAGCGCGATATGATCGCCGCCCAGCTCGTCGCGAAACGCATTGAGCTTTTCCGCATTGGAACCCGAGAGCGCCAACCGCGCGCCCTGCGCCGCCAAGGCTTTGCTGATGGCGCTGCCAATGCCACCCGATGCGCCGGTTACCAGTGCGGTTTTTCCTGTAAGATCGAACATATATGCCTCAATGTTTAGGAGTGTTTTGATTCACGCGGAGACGCGAAGACGCGGAGGGGTTAAGGTCATTGACTATACGCTTAAGGCCTTCCTTGAGCGTAGCGCCACCAAAATTTATCAGCAGCCCAACGGGCTGCTGGGTCAGTTTCAGATAGGTGAGTAACTGCTTGGCATGAGCTTGGCTCAGCTTCTCAACCAACTTTATCTCTACCAACAGACAGTTATCTACAATCAGGTCTATTCTGAAAGCGGCAGGAAAATGCAATCCATCATAATCTACATCGATTGCCTGTTGTCGCGAGACGCTGTGCCCGCGCCGTTCAAGTTCTGCTGCCAACAACATTTCATAGACGCTCTCGAGCAGACCCGGCCCCAAATCCCTGTGGATTTTTAACGCCGCATCAACAACATCGCCCGAAATGGCATCCAAGTCCTGCATTTTACTCCAATTATCTCCGCGTCTCCGCGCCTCCGCGTGAGAATATGATTGAATAACAGTCGTGTTTATTGCGTGGCAGTGAAACCGGCAATATCATCCACCGATACCAGGCTGGTCGTCTCAGCCTCGGGCGAAATGCGTTTGACCATAGGTGTCAGCACCTTGCTGCCAAACTCCACAAAATGGCCAATGCCCGACTCATGCATCACGGTAACAGACTCACGCCAGCGCACCATACCGGTCACCTGTTCCACCAGCAGTTTGCGAATGATGTCGCCTTCTTCGACCAGCGTGGCGGTGACATTGGCGTAGAGCGGAACGCTTGGCGCGCTGATGGCAACATCAGCCAGAGCCTCAGCCATTTTTTCTGCGGCAGGTTGCATCAAAGGGCAGTGAAACGGCGCGGATACCGGCAACGCCATAGCCTTGCGCGCGCCGGCCTCTTTCGCCAATGGCAAGGCGCGTTCAACCGCACCCTTGTGCCCGGAAATCACCACCTGTCCCGGCGCATTATGGTTGGCGGCAACACAGATTTCGTCATTCGTGCTGGCCTGTTTGGTCACCGCATCCGCTTCATCAAAGCCGATACCCAGCAAGGCCGCCATTGCGCCCTCACCCACCGGCACCGCCGCTTGCATCGCCGCGCCGCGAAGCTTGAGCAGTTTTGCCGTGGTGGCCAGATCAAATGACCCAGCGGCACAAAGCGCACTGTATTCGCCCAGACTATGCCCGGCGACACAGGCCGCATGATCGGCCAGTACCCCACCCTGCTGATCGAGCCAGATACGCAGCGTTGCAATGGCATTGGCCATAATCGCAGGCTGGGCATTTTCTGTCAGGGTCAGCGCATCTTGCGGCCCCTCTGCCATAATCTCAGACAGCTTCATGCCCAAGGCATCGTCAACCTCGTCGAAAACCTGTGTCGCAATCGGATGTGCCGCCGCCAGTTCGACACCCATGCCGACTTTCTGGCTGCCCTGCCCGGGGAAAAGAAATGCCCGCTTCATAAATGACCCTCTTCTCAAAAACTGGCGGCGGGGTAACGGCACTGTCGGGATTAGGCAATATAGAATGGCGATTGATACCCCGGCTTTTGCTTTGCCTGCTGTTTCGCTTGCCCTGATTTAATCGATCGCTTAACCTCGCCCGAAATGGATAAAAACGCATTGGGAGAGGCATTGGGCAGACTATGCGCCCGCCATTTTGGTGGCGAGGCGAGCATCGCCAATTTGCAGCGCCTGTCCGGCGGCGCCAATATGGAAAGCTGGGGCTTTGACTATGGCGATCTGCCGCTGGTGCTGCGCCGGATGCCGGGTAATGGCGAGAGTGACGACACTGTCCCCCGCCTCTCCATTGCCAGCGAGGCCAAGCTGATTGCACTCGCCGAGAGCCATGGCGTAACCGCGCCGCCCATGCTCGGCGTGCTGCAGCCCGAAGATGGCTTGGGCGAAGGCTTTTTGATGCAGCGTATTGAAGGCGAAGCGCTGCCGCACAAAATTCTTGGTAATCCTGCATTTGCCGAAGCTGAGAAGGCCTTACCCCGGCAGTGCGCCGAGGAACTGGCGCGAATACATACGATCCCGCTCGATACCCTGCCCGATGATATGCCCAAGGCCGATGCAGCCACTTTGCTCAGCGAAATGCACCAGCGCTACAAGGATTATGGCGCGGCTATTCCGGTGTTTGATTATGCCTTTCGCTGGCTGCAGGATAATCTCCCGGCAACAGCCGATCCATGCCTTCTCCATGGCGATTTCCGCATGGGCAATCTGTTGATCGACAGGAAGGGCATCACTGCCATCCTTGACTGGGAGTTGGCGCATATCGGCGATCCGGTGCAGGACCTCGCCTATCTCTGCACTCCGAGCTGGCGCTTCACCCGCCATGATCGCGGCGCAGGGGGATTTGGCGCGATTGACGATCTGATCAGCGCCTATGAAGCCGCGAGCAGCGCGCCGGTTGATCTTGCGCGCTTTGATTACTGGCTGATCTATTCGACGCTGTGGTGGGGCAATGTCTGCCTGAATATGACTGATATCTGGCGCTCCGGCATGGATCGCAGCCTTGAGCGCACAGTCATCGGTCGGCGCACCAGCGAGGTCGAGATTGATCTGTTGCTGCTTTTTGATCCGCTCTTGGGCGATGTCGCCAAGACGCAGTTTGAGTGGCAGGAACCGGAAACGCCTGATTTTGCAGGCGAAACCGACAATGCGGAACTGCTGGAAGCGCTTGTCGGATGGGCCAGCGAGGGTGTTATTGACACAGCGAAAGGCCGCGCGCTGTTCGAGGCCCGCGTTGCGCGCAATGCACTGGGCATCCTCAAGCGCGATGCATTGTACGGCGCGCGCTTTGCCGAAAGCCAGCAGCAAAGGTTCGACACGCTCGACCTGTCTTTTGAGGCGCTTCGCGCAGGACTGAGCGACGGTACAATTGCCCTCAACCAACCCAAAATACTCACCCATTTGCGTCTCTCGGCACTGGAGAGGCTGACCATTGACCAACCCAAATATCCGGGCCGGGAGAGCGCCCTTAAAACATGGAGCAGGACATGAGCTTCACCATTCCCCAGGACATCACCGATTATCTTGCAGAACTCGATGCATTTATCGAGGCCGAAATCAAGCCGCTGGAGCAGGCGGACGACAATATCCGCTTTTTCGATCATCGCCGCGAACATGCGCGCACCGATTGGGACAATAACGGCCTGCCGCGGGAGGAATGGGAGGCGCTGCTTGGTGAAATGCGACGTCGCGCCGATGCGGCCGGGCATTATCGCTTTGCCCTGCCGGAAGAATTTGGCGGCAAAAACGGCTCGCATCTCGCCATGGCCTGCATCCGCGAGCATCTCGCCGCCAAGGGCCTGGGCCTGCACAATGACCTGCAAAATGAAAGCTCTATCGTCGGCAATCTGGTTCAGCCGCTCATGGTGCGCGATTTTGGCACCGACCAGCAAAGGCAAGAATTCATCCCCGCGATGCTCGAGGGCCGGATGCTGTGGACCTTTGGTCTGACCGAAGAACATCATGGCTCAGACGCGACCTGGATGGATACCAAAGCGGTGCCGCAGACACGCGATGGTGTGGATGGCTGGCTGATCAACGGTAACAAAATGTGGACCACGGGCAGCCATATCGCCACCCATTGCATGGTCTTTGCCCGGCATGGCGGCAAGGATGGCGACGCGCGCGGTATTGGCTGTTTTCTGGTGCCTTATGATACGCCGGGGGTGGAGATTGGCGAGTATCTCTGGACCTTCAACATGCCTACCGATCACCCCAAGGTGAAATTCACCGATGTCTGGATTCCGGGCGATGCGGTGCTGGGTGATCTCGATATGGGCCTCGCCTGCGCCCAGCATTTCGTGCACGAAAACCGTATCCGCCAGGCCGCATCATCGCTCGGTGCAGCGCAATATTGTATCGATCAGTCAGTGGCTTATGCACGGGAGCGGACACCATTTGGCAAACCACTCGCGGCCAATCAGGCGATCCAGTTCCCGCTGGTCGAACTGCACAGCGAAGCCGCGATGCTCCGCGCACTGATCCACCAGACGGCGGCGGCGATGGACACCATGCCCAAAACGGAAGTCGCCAAGCGCCTCTCCGACCGCATTTCCATGTGTAACTACCGCGCCAACCGCCTGTGCTGCGACGCGGCTGACCGCGCGATGCAGGTCCATGGCGGCATCGGCTATTCGCGCCACAAGCCGTTTGAGCATATCTACCGCCACCATCGCCGCTATCGCATCACCGAGGGCTCAGAAGAAATCCAGATGCGCAAGGTGGCTGGGCATATGTTTGGGTTTATCGGCAAGGCTGGTTAACATGTTTGCAACCTGTATCGGCTAGACGCGGAACAGCGCGACCGGGAGCAAGCATGTTCTACCGTTTAAAAGCATCGCTGGGCCTGAAAAAGCTGAATGCCGCTGCTAAGGGGATTTTGCAAACACCGCCCATTCCCGTCACCAATGACCCGCTAATCTTCCTCTCCCAGCTCTGCCATCGCGATGTTCTGGCATATCTGGTGGCTCTCAAATCCATCCATCGCGCTTTCAAGCAAGGCCGTGTCATCATCATGGACGACGGCAGTCTGACCGATGAGGACAAGGCGATATTGGCAGAGCATATCCCCGAAGTCGTCATTAGACCGATTGCCGAGGTAGATACCCATGGCTGCCCGCGTGGCGGCACTTGGGAGCGGCTATGGGCGATTATGGAAATGTCTCGCATAGCCTATGTCATTCAGGTTGACGCCGATCTGATCGGCCTAGGACCAATGCCGGAAACCGTTGCTGCTTATCAGTCTGATCGGTGCTTCACTCTAGGCAGCCGCATGGGGCAGAGCATTGAAACATTTACTACAACATCAAAGCACGCTTCGGTGCTAAACAGCAAGCATGTGCAAACTCTATCAGAGCGAATCTTCAAGGAGCTTCCCCATGCAGACCAGCGCTATTATGTGCGCGGTTGCTCCGGTTTTGCCGGTTTCGCGCAAAACAGCATCAAGCCGGAAACGCTAATTACGTTTTCCGAACAGGTTGAGACAAAAATCGGCTCTGTCTGGCATGAATGGGGATCAGAGCAGATATCTTCCAACATGTTGATCGCCAATACTACAGACCCTTTGATCCTGCCGCATCCGGCCTATGCCAATTATGACCCGGATATCAATCCGGCCAATGCGCAACTGCTCCATTTTGTTGGAACCCATCGCTTTTATCGTGGTATCTATGCGCAGACAGCGCGTAAGGTAATCAAAGATTTAACCAATTAAACCTCTGACCATTACATTACTGTAACCAGACACGCCTGCCCCTCGAACCCAGTATGTCATACGCATCCTCAAATGCGATGTGCAACTATGCGAACCTTCGCACAAAATGCAGCCAAAAGATCAGGGGAACTCCGTTGAATACGCTTATTTCAAACAACCGCATAGTGGCGCTTACACTGTTCATCACAGTTGCGACCCAGCTGCTATATGTCGCCACATTGACCGAAGTTGGCATTGTCGAAGGTTGGCCATTGCGCTCAACCATCTGGACGATTGAAACGGTGGCTTTCACGGTCATGGCTGTCGCGGCGCTCGGCGCCATGGTGCAGGATTCTGCACGTCGCATCATCTGGGCAGCGCTGGCGGTCTCAGCCCTTTTCAATACCCTTCAAGCCGGCATTGGCCTCTCAATGTTCTTGCCTGCCACCGAAGCGGGACCGGAGTTTGGGCCATTGATGCAGACCGTTTTGGTCGGAGCCTTTCTGTTCTTCTTTGTAGCAAAAGCATTGATCGGCATGGCCGGTATTGGCTTGGGACTGTCCCTGTGGAGCAAAGGCGGTGCGGCAAAAGCTGTCGGGCTGCTTGCCATAATAACCGGTATCGCTGCCGCTGCGGTCAACATTCTGGCCTTACCGCAAGGAATGGCACTGGTCTTCCCCGCAGGCGCAGCCGGGACCATTGCAACGCTTTTCGTCGCTATTGCGGCCTGGATGGCACAACCGCAGTCAGAATAATCAGCCGGATTATCGGCTGCCGAAAGGCACCACCTTATTGTCGGCATCATGGCCGATATCCATGCGTCCGGCATAGGCTATGCCTGACCGGGCGCACCAGCTTTGCGCTATCTCTTCTGCGGTCATGACGAAATCGATATCATTCTCTGGAACACCGCTGACCCGTCCGAGTGCGATGCCCTTGAGGCCCTTCCCTGCAAGCGCATTGGTAACGGCAAAAAATGCGCGATCAATCGCGTAGAGATGCTCGTCAACCTCTTCGAGTACCAGAACATGGCCCGCCAGATCGGGCAGCAAATCGCTACCGACCAGCATCGCAAAGGTCATCAGATTAAACGCGGCGTAGGGGGTGTCTGGCTCCAGTCCTGCCGCGAGCGACTGTGGATCACGGTCCAATAGCCAATCCAATGCCCGCGCAATCGCCGTATCGCCGCCAGTGCGACCAATATCTGCGACCATCGGCCCATGCGCCACCTGCCCTATCCCCGCGCGATAGAGCGCCGCGAGCATATTGCCGCCATCGCTATAGCCCATATAGCTTTTGCTGCACGCCGCGTCCCCGAGCATGGCAACCGACTCTCCGGCAATGCGGCAGGCGCCATAGCCGCCACGGGCAAACCAGATGGCGTCAACCTCGGGATCATTGGCCAGTTCGACGAACGCATCACGGCGCTGGATGTCGGGACCGGCAAAATGGCCATGGCCAGCAAAGCACTGTTCATGAAACACCAGCTCCGCCTCGGGATGGCTCGTTCCGGAAATCGCCAGCACATGATCGGCAGTTGAGCGGTCAATAGCACGCGACGGCGCGCATATGCCGATTGTCATCTTCTCCACAGCGTCCCCCGCTTCCCCATTGCCAACTTACCGCAAAGGCAATAGCGCCGCCATCATGAACAGCAAAGTGACGAACACCAAATCCTATTTTTTCTGTGGCATTGGCGGATCGGGCATGTTGCCGCTGGCCAGCATTATCGCCGCGCATGGCGGCACTGTCGCCGGATCAGACCGCGCCCGCGATCAGGGCCGCAGCAAAGCGAAATTCGCCTGGCTGGAGCAACAGGGCATGGAACTGTTTCCTCAGGATGGCAGCGGCTTGCATAGCGGCGAACAGATACTGGTCGCCTCTGCCGCAGTGGAAGATACCGTGCCCGACGTCAAAGCCGCCAATGCGCTGGGTTGTCGCCGCATCACCCGCGCCGAATTGCTGGCGGAGTTGTTCAACGCCGCGGGCCAACGCATCGCCATTGGCGGCACCAGCGGCAAATCCACCGTCACCGGCATGGCCGGCTGGATCATGCAACAGGCAGGCACCGATCCGACGATTATGAACGGCGCGGTGATGAAGAATTTTGCCAGCGATGATGCGCTGTTCGCCAGCGCCCGCGTCGGCAAAGGCGCGCCTTTTGTCAGCGAGGTGGATGAAAGCGACGGCTCCATTGCGCTGTTCGAGCCCGATATTGCGGTGCTGACCAATATCAGTCTCGACCATAAGACGCTGGATGAACTGCACGCACTATTCGGTGATTTTGCCGACAAGGCTAGCCATGTGGTGTGGAACCATGATGATACCGAAAGTCGTGCGCTGATGGCCAGCCGCGACCATAAGGGCGCGGTCAGTTTCGGCTTTGAAGATGGTGCAGGTTTTCAGGCGGTCGATGTTGTTGAAGAACCGCTCTCCGCACGCTTTACCCTGAAAACTACAGACACCACCCTACCCATCACCCTACAAGTCCCGGGCCGCCACAATATCGCCAATGCCCTCGCCGCCATCGCAGCAGCACATTGCGCGGGTGTGGATCTGGAAACCGCCGTGCAGGCCATAACGACATTTTCCGGCCTGGGCCGCCGCTTCGACATTGTCGGCACCGCCAATGGCATTACCGTGATCGACGATTTCGGCCACAATCCGGAAAAAATCGCCGCCACTCTGCGCACAGTCAAAGCCTTTCCCGGCCGCGTCATCGCCTTTTTCCAACCGCACGGGTTCGGTCCGTTAAGGGTCATGGGGCAAGAATTGGCGCAGATGTTCATGGAGGAACTGGGCGCAGACGACCATCTCATCTTCTGCGACCCGGTCTATTTCGGCGGTACCGTGGATCGCTCCGTAGGTAGCGCGGATATCATCGCCGCGATAAACAGCGGTCCAACCGCCACCCATATCCCGGACCGCACCAAATGTGGCGAGCATATTGTCGGATTGGCACAATCAGGCGACAGCATCCTTATCATGGGCGCACGTGACGACACGCTTAGCGGCTTTGCCAGAGCGCTTATGATCAAGCTGGAGGCCTGATCGTTACCAAGGCTTTGTCATTACTCACGGGCATGCCCTGAGAGGGTCATGTAACATAGTTCCATAGGATCATTGCAAGGCAGGCCAGCAGTCTATAGAGACTTCGCCGAGCTTAAGTGACCAGGAGATAGATGCTATGAAACGACTTTCGATCATTGCGGCCGCATTAGCAGGATCGGCGCTGATGACAGGCGTGGCGCACGCGCAACCGGAAACGCTTGCAAACTATGAGTTGATTGATCGCGACGACCTTTTTGGCAACCCCGTGGCCTCTCAGGGCCGCATCAGCCCGGATGGGCAATGGGTCAGCTGGATCGCACCCGATGAGGGCGTGATGAATGTTTGGGTTGCGCCAGCTTCCGATCCAAGCGCGGGCAAGGTCATTACTGATGATCGTCATCGCGGTATCTCGAACCATTTCTGGTCGACGGACAGCAAATATGTGATGTTCGTGAAAGACAATGACGGAGACGAGAACTTCCACGTTTATGCGACAAACCCAAGCGACGCATCCACCCGCGACCTAACCCCGGTTGCCGATGGGGCACGGGCGCAGATCCTCGGTGTCAGCCGCGACCGTCCGGGCGTTATCCTGGTCGGCTTCAACGAACGCAATCCACAGCTCACGGACCTCTACGAGGTCAATATCGAAACGGCTGAGCGCACTCTGATAGCCGAAAACCCGGGTTACGCATCCTGGATTACCGACAATGCTTACAAGCCGCGCATGGCGATGATACCTCAACCTACCGGTGGCATGAAAGCCGTCTATCTCAATGACGATTTCACCCCTGGGGAGACGTTCGCGGATATTCCGAGTGAGGACATGCTCAGCACCAACATTGCTGGCTTCTCGCGCGACAACAAGAAGGCGTTTTTCATCGACAGCCGCGAACGCAACCTCGCAGCAGGTATCGAAGTCAACCTTGAAACCGGCGAACGCAGCGTCATTGTCGAGCCCGAAAAAGCGGATCTGGGTGGCGTTCTGAGAGACAATGAAACCTATGAGCCAATTGCCTATTCGGTTAATTACCTGAAGGATGAATGGTTTGCCTTGAATGAAGAGGCAGCAGCGGAATTGAAGTTTCTAAGGGAAAATCTCGCAGGCGAGTTTTCGGTTACTTCACGAACGCATGATGACAAAACATGGATCGTCTATGATGGCTCAGCAAAGGCACCCGGCCAATATTATGTCTATGATCGTGATGCTGACACGCTAACCCCATGGTTCTCAACCCGTCCTGATCTGGCCGAGGCCCCACTGCAGAAGATGCACCCGTTGGAGCTTAAATCTTCTGACGGGCTGACTATGGTCTCCTATCTGACATTGCCGCCGGGCAGCGATGCCGATGGCGATGGCCGCCCCGAAAAGGCGCTGCCAATGCTGTTATGGGTGCATGGTGGCCCATGGTCACGCGACAGTTATGGCTATAACACCATCCATCAGTGGATGGCCAATCGCGGCTATGCCGTACTGAGCGTCAATTATCGCGGTTCTACCGGTTTTGGCAAGGAGTTCACTAATGCTGCGGTCGGCGAGTTTTCCGGCAAAATGCATGATGACCTGATCGACGCCGTCGGCTGGGCGGTCAAGGAAGGCATCGCGATAGAGGACAAGGTCGCAATAGGTGGCGGCAGCTATGGCGGCTATGCAACCCTTACCGGAGTCACCTTTACCCCCGACACCTTCGCCTGCGGCGTTGATATTGTCGGGCCTTCAAGTCTGGTTACGCTGATTGAGAGCTTCCCGCCTTATTGGAAACCGTTCCTCGCCGGCACATGGTACCGCTATGCAGGGGACCCTGCCGATCCAGAGCAGCGCGAAGACCTGCTCTCACGTTCAGCTATCAGCCGGATCGATGATATCAAGGTGCCTCTGCTGGTTGGTCAGGGCGGGAATGATCCGCGCGTGACCAAGCAAGAGGCTGATAATCTGGTCAAGGCGATGCAGGACAAGGGGCTTCCCGTTACCTACATCAACTATCCGGATGAAGGCCATGGCTTCCAGAAGCCGGAAAACCGCATGAGCTTCTTCGCCGCGATGGAAGGTTTCCTGGGCACCTGTCTCGGCGGTCGGGTACAGCCTATCGGGGACAGCTTCGAGGGCAGTTCGGCAGAAATCCTGGCCGGTGCCGAATATGTCGAAGGCCTGGATGCAGTAGCCAAAAAAGCCGAATAACCTCGCAAACATCGCATAATACAGGACGGCGCGGTCTCGAAAGCGACCGCGCTGCCTACACTTCGGGCGGTACCGTATGAAGCCGGTTATGCTGGCGTGCGGCGCGGATGGTGTCGCAGAGCAATTGGGCTGCTGCCGACAGGCTGGAACAGCGCGAAACGGACACTGTCGGCCATGCGCCGATACTGGACCTGCATTTTCTGTTTTAAGGATATACCTCTAGCTAGCCCGGAAATTGCCCATCCAATAAATCATCAATCTGCTGCGTTGAGAGGGGCAATTGCCGCATGCGGCGAAAACTGGCGCGCGCGCCAGTCATGATCCAATCATTATGTTCAGGCTTCGAGATGCCTTCACACCGTGGTTGTGGAGTGAGTGCGTCCCCAGTTATGCGAATAATAGGATAGAGAGTTTGACCTTTGCCTCCAGAATGGCCGGTCTGTGCGACATAGCACCCGCTTTCGCTATGATACATCAAACCTTCTTCCGGCGAGCTAATGCTACCCATATGAGCGTTGCCCCCAACAGTAAGACCCCTGGCAATCAACCTCCCATTGGGAAGTGCTTCCAATACCACATAGCTTTCCGAGTTTCGTGCTATCATCACGGCAAGGCTGGAGAACAGATCCCTCTCAAGGAATGAGTCGTTAAAGTCCTCTGCGACACCAACAAACAGCATCTTTTCGCCAACCGGCAAGTTCAGCTCACCCTTAACTGAAAGCCATAGCTGATCTGTCCTGGCCTCATAGCGCTCTCTGAAGCACCCAAGCCTCTCCGACTCGTGAGTATATAGTATAAGACATTCATCGCGCAGTTTTAGCCAAGCTTTTTGCGTGCCTAAGATCGCAGGATTTCGATAACTGGCGGCTTTATAAGCTCGAGCAAGTTCGACATCCTCATAAGCGAGCTGCGGAAATCCCGAGTAATCCGGTTTGCAGATAAAGTATTCTGCGACAGTTTTGGCCAGCAAGCAGTCGAATGAGGGGGCGGTCTCGTGGACATATTGTGGATTTAGATAGGTTCGTAGATGGTCAAATTGGTCTGGATTGACGCTTGCCAAGTCACCTTGACGATCAATCGCGCTCCAAGGAGGAGATATGAGGTTTATAGGGCCTTCGACCACTGCTCGCCGCATTTCCGAGATCACATATAGAGGCATTGATGTTGAGTTTAATCTAGCGCTTGCGAAATCGCGGTCTGCCATTGAAGCCATATCCAAGACGGCCCCGGTCAGGTTTGTGTCTCTAAAAGATATATTTTCACTGTACTGGCCGCAGATGTCTTCACCTGTCATCCCGCACTCAAAGTGAAAACCTGATAAATCTGCATGATCAAACCGCGCGTGAGAAAGAGAGCTCAACCAATTGCCTGCAAAGCTACCTGACGAAAGATCAGCATACCGCGCATCTAATCCCTCAATGGTTGTGTATCTAAAATGTGCTCTTCGGAACTGGCCATGGGAGAAATCTGCCCACTCAAGCTGTGATCCGTGAAAGAACAGGTTTTCCCCTTTGAACCCATTCCACCGACTACGGTTCAGGTCGGCATCATGAAAGATGAGGTTGCTCGCATGCGTATTTGACCAGACCGTTTTTTCGAAGTCACCGCCCTCAAAGCACAGATTTGCCAGATTCAGCCCTGAAAGGTCCTCACCAAATAGTCTAAGGTTATGCAGCGCGACCATCTTGTTGCCGAACATGTCAGAAACGAACTGCAAGTCTCTCGCAGAGCGAACACTGTTGGCTGGGATACGGGGCAGATTGGAACAGTCATGCTGCAATTGCGACATCTGTGCAAAGGTGCCAACGGGAAGCAAAGCAAGCATGCAGATTACGCCCAATACCGCCGCGAGACATACTCTCATATTGCACTCCGCTTCTTCAATAGAACGCGAGAGTATATCAGAGAGTTAGCCACGACAAGCCGTTCTTTAGGAGCGACGAAGCGACCCGATTTCGCACCTCCGCACAATTAGGTCGCGATAATATAAACATAGCCCTATTGCGATATCGGCCCCTTTAATCCCCCTTGCCAAACCGGCAAAACCCCGTTAAGCTCCCGCTTCTCGCAAAAAACGGGAATTACGAAAGCCGGAGGGGCGTATGCATGGTGCTGCGTCAGCGATCGGCAACAATGAAGGAAACGCCCATGCCACTTTATGAGCATGTTTTTCTGGCGCGTCAGGACTTGAGCCAGGCTCAGGTTGATGCACTCGCCCAGACCGCGACGGACATCGTCGAACAGAATGAAGGCAAGGTCACCAAGACCGAAACCTGGGGCCTCAGAACCCTCGCCTACAAAATTCAGAAGAACCGCAAAGCGCATTATGTGCTGCTCAACATTGACGCGCCGACCAATGTCGTCGCCGAGCTGGAGCGCCAGACCGCGATCAACGAAGATGTGGTTCGCTATATGACCATCCGCGTTGACGAGCATGAAAATGGCCCGTCGGTGATGATGCGCAAGAACGACCGCGATCGCCGCGGCCGTCGTGATCGCAGCGAATAAGCCGGACTAGAAGGAGACAAGACCCATGGCACGCCCATTTTTCCGTCGTCGCAAGTCCTGCCCGTTTTCCGGCAAGGATGCACCAAAGATTGACTATAAAGACGTTCGCTTGCTGCAGGGCTTTATGTCCGAGCGTGGCAAGATCGTCCCCAGCCGCATCACCGCGGTTTCCGCCAAGAAGCAGCGCGAGCTGTCCAAGGCGATCAAGCGTTCGCGCCAGATCGGCCTGTTGCCGTTTATCGTGAAGTAAGGAGCAAGAGACATGGATATCATTTTGCTCGAACGGATCGAGAAGCTCGGCACCATCGGTGATGTTGTCACCGTGAAGGACGGCTATGCCCGTAACTTCCTGCTGCCGAACAAGAAAGCGCTGCGCGCCAATGAGACCAATAAGAAGGTTTTCGAGGCCAATCGTGAGCGTATTGAAGCCGAGAACAAGGAACGCGCCACCGCCGCGGCCAAGCATGGCGAGAATGTTGACGGCACCCAGATCGTCCTGATCCGCGCTTCGTCCAATAGCGGCCAGCTCTATGGTTCGGTCGCCGTGCGTGACATTGTTGAAGAGCTCAACAAGACCGGTGCTGACGTCGACAAGTCGATGGTCATCCTGGAGCGTCCGATCAAGACGCTCGGCCTGTTCGATGTCCGCATCGCGCTGCACCCGGAAGTTTCCGTGACGATTCAGGTCAATGTCGCGCGTTCTGAAGACGAAGCCGAGCTTCAGAAGGACGGCGTCGACGTGATGGCGCAGATGTTCGACACCGAAGAAGCCACCGGCTTTGTCGAGAAAATCGACCGCACACTGGAGCCTGGCGAGATTGCTGGTGAAGATGCCGAGGAAGCTGAAGAAGCAACCGCAGAGGAAGCACCAAGCGAAGACGCTGAAGCAGCAGCCGATGAAGCCCCGGCGGAGGAAGATAGCGAAGCAACCGCTTGATCCTATCTGTCTTTCGGCAAAGACCAAATGTATGAAAACGGGCCGGATTTTCCGGCCCGTTTTTGTATGATTGCGTCAAACGCTTTCCCGGCCTAATGCTCCGGGCATGTCTCAAGACCTGCAAACGACGTTTCTCAGCGATCCCGGCTTTTTCCCCTTTAACATAGATGTCACCGGTGAGCGGGTGCACATCGCACGGCTTTCACTGGATGCCATCGCGTCGGCAAGTTTCCTTGATCAACGGGTGCTGCAGGCCAATACTCCGCAAGGATGGCTGGAATGGCAGCAACTGGCCGAGGCAGGCGCTTCACTGACGCGCAAGCCACGCTTCATTTTTCATATCGGCCATGTCGGCTCAACCCTGATGTCGCGGCTGCTGGGCACGCATGATCAGGTGCATGCCCTGCGCGAGCCATTTGCTCTGCGACCTATGGCAGAGCTGGGCGGCAAGGTTGCCGCGCCGGATATGCCCTGGGAGCCAAAGCTGTGGCAGCAAAGGCTCCAGCAGCTGCTTCTATGGTTGGGCAGAGCCCCTGATGAACAAAACACCATCATCAAAGCCTCCAGCTTTGTCTCCGAGATTGCGCCGGAGATTATGGCTGCAACCGGCCCCGCCCTGCTGCTGACCACAAAGCCGCATATCTATCTCGCAACGATTTTTGCCGGGGATGCTGGCCGCGCGGAAACACTGTCTCTGGCAGCAGCGCGACTAAACCGGTTGCACCGCATGTTGGACGCAACGCCTTGGACGCTGTGGCAGATGTCGCCCGGCGAGAAAGTGGCGATGAGTTGGGCCTGTGAAATGGTCGCGCTGAGCAGAGCAGATAGTGAAGATGGCGACAGCCTATGGTGCGATTTTGATGTGTTTCTCGATGCGCCTCATGCCAAGTTCGAAGAGATCGCGGCGGTGTTTGACCTGCATTTTGAGGATCAGGCGCTGCATGAGACGCTCAACGGTCCGATAATGCAGCAATATTCCAAGGCCCCCGAACATGGCTATTCGCCCCAGCTGCGCCGCGATGTCATCGCACAGGCCGAGCACAATTGGGCAGAAGAGATTGCCAAGGGCACGGCCTGGCTTGAGGCGGCTGCGAAAGAGCATCCGCCTATCGCAAATGCACTTGAGCGGCTGGCATAGGCATGGGAAATATAGAACCGGTTAGGATAAACCAATGATCAAGCAGATACCCGACCTTCTGAGTGGCCGAGAAGTCAAGACACTCAAGGCCTTGGCAGCCAAGGCTAATTTTGTCGATGGACGGATCAGTAACCCCCATTCCAAGGTCAAAAACAATCTGCATCTGCACGATGAAAAGGCATGGGAGAAATCCTCGTCGATGCTGGAGACTGCATTGATGCGGCATGAGGATTTCCGTAATTTTGCCTTTCCATCAGGTATCACCAAGCCACTGATCACAAAATATGATGCCGGCATGCGCTATGGCTTGCACCCCGACAGCCCGATGATGATGGTTGAAGGCAAAGCGTTTCGCAGCGACCTGAGCTGCACCATCTTCCTCAATGATCCGGACAGTTATGAAGGTGGCGCGCTGCGCATATTGCTGGGGGACTCACAGATGCGCTTCAAGGGCGCTGCGGGCTCGGCGGTCGTCTATCCGTCCACCACCCTGCACGAGGTAGAGGAAGTCACAGAAGGCGAGCGGCTGGTTGGCCTGTGCTTTATCCAGAGCCGTATCCCGGATACCGCCAAGCGCAATCTGCTTTACGAGCTCAATGAAGTGGCTGCGCTGGAAGGCCTTGGCATGAGCGATGAAAACTATACCCGCATCCAGGCGGTGCAGTTCAACCTGTCACGCATGTGGATGGATAACTGACGTTGGTCACGCGCCAAAAGCGGTCAGTTCCCCAATACCTGTCGGTTAAATATCTGCGCCAGATTGGCCGTGTTGGTAAATTCGCTGCGCAAATTGCCGAGTGAGGTGCCATAATCGGCGATGACATAGCGCGAAACTGTGGGCACGCCTTCCGAGCTGATCACCGCCTTGGCATAGTCATAGCTACGGTTGAAGGCATCCACCCTGTCACGCAATTGTTGCGGCGAGACATTTTGCGGTGGGCGATAGCGCGCAGAGATGACCAGGCCGACGCAATTGGCCCGCTGCTGATTGCAGCTTTGCGGCACGGCGACCAGCTTCATATTGTTAAAAGTGATGAAGAAGAAGGGCATCCCTGACTCGGTCCTGCGCGTCTCTACCTCCGCCCCTTGAGGCTCCAGCGCCAAGCGAATTGCGGTCTCGTCAAAGAAACGCATTTGCTGGAACGAATCCGACCGGGCCTGTTGTTGTGCCATGGCACCATTGGCGGCCAACACAGCGATGGCACATATTGTGGCTGCGCCGGTAAGGAAGCTCCTCATTTTCCTGTCCTCAATTGCATGGAAAGACAAAGAATAGCTGGGGCACATTATGCAGCGCCATCGCAACAATATCCGTTTTGGATAGGTTAACCCTGATTGCCGCAGCACAGACACCATAACCGAGGTGACGAAAGGGCATTTGCCGGATGACAGAATCGGCATTTCCCGATACATCGCCCCCATGCAAAATATTGATACGGTTATTGACCAGCTCCGCGCTCATTATGACGCGGCCATCGGCGCGCTGCAAAGCGCCATTCTTGCCTATTGCGAAGACAAAACCACGCCCGACCCGGCAATGCGCACCAATGGTGCCTTTACCTATCCCAAGCTCACTATCCGCTATTCCGGCGATGAGCGCAGCGCCAAGCCGAGCCTTTCCTTTGGTCGGTTGGAGACGCCGGGTATCTATTCCGGAACCGTGACCCGGCCGGAGATTTTCGCCGATTATCTGCGCGAACAGCTGCAAATCCTCGCCGAACAATATGATATCGAGATGGAGGTCTCGACCAGCAATCAGGAAATCCCCTTCCCTTATGTGCTGGACGGTATCGAGGGCCTCGACCTCGGCGAGATCACGCCACAGGAACTTTCGCGCTATTTCCCGACTACCGAACTGGCCGACATTGGCGACGAGATTGCCGATGGCAATATCCACAGCACCGAAGATGGCGCAGCACCGCTCTCGCTATTTGACGGGCTGCGGACCGATTTCTCGCTGGCACGGCTGAAGCACTATACCGGTACGCCTGCGGAGCACACACAGCGCTTTATCCTGTTCACCAACTATCACCGCTATGTCGACGAATTTGTGAGCTGGGCCTGTAAGCAGGTCGGCCAGGGCCGATATACCGCGCTCTCCGGTGCAGGCGGCCTGTATATTGATGAGCCGACCGATGATCACACCCAGCTTATCGCCGACAGCGCCTGGCGGCGTATCCAGATGCCCGCCTATCATCTGATGGCGCCCGATGGCAGCGGGATCACGCTGGTCAATATCGGTGTCGGTCCGTCCAATGCAAAAACGATCACCGACCATCTCGCGGTGCTGCGTCCGGAAGTGTTCCTGATGGTCGGCCATTGCGGCGGCCTGCGTCCGACGCAGCGCATTGGCGATTATGTGCTCGCGCATGCCTATCTGCGCGATGACCATATTCTCGATACGGTGCTGCCGCCGGAAATACCCATCCCACCCATTGCCGAAGTGCAGCAGGCACTGGCTGAAGCGGCGGAGACAATCTCCGGCTCGAGTGGCGCTGACCTTAAGCGCCGGATGCGCACAGGCACCGTGGTCACCACCGATGATCGCAATTGGGAACTGCGCTACAGCGCCAGCGCGCTGCGCTTCTCGCAATCGCGTGCGGTTGGCATTGATATGGAATCAGCCACCATTGCAGCGCAGGGTTATCGCTTCCGCGTCCCTTATGGCACCATGCTTTGCGTCTCGGACAAGCCTTTGCATGGCGAGTTGAAGCTACCGGGCCAGGCCAATCGTTTCTACAATGAAGCGGTTTCGGCGCATATGCAGATCGGTACGCTGACCTGCGAATTGCTGCGCGAGCAAGGCGACCGTTTACACAGCCGCAAGCTGCGCGCCTTTAACGAACCGCCTTTCCGCTAAGCCATGGCGGATGATCCCAAAGCCCTGAAACCCGAAACCGCGGCCATTCATGTGCCGCATGTGCGGCGCGACGGGGCTATGGCGCCGCCTATCCATATGGCCACCACCTTTGAGCATGGCCCGGCCTATGAGACGTTGCACGGCTTTGACTATAGCCGGTCGAGCAATCCCAATGTCGCCGATCTGGAAGCGAGACTAACCGCATTAGAAAGGGGCAGCTTTGGGCTGGCTTACGCCTCGGGAATGGCGGCGGGTGCGGCATTACTCGACACGCTGCCGGTCGGAGCACGCGTGGTGTTTCATAACAGCCTCTATCATGGCTTTCGCGCGCTAGCGGGGTTGCTGGAAAGCAAAGGCCGGATCGTTCCGGTATTTATCGACCTGAATGATGGCGAGGCGCTGGAAAAGGAACTGGCGCAAAAGCCTGCCTTGGTGTGGCTCGAAAGCCCGACTAATCCGACGCTTGAGATACTCGATATCGCCGCCATTGCCGATAAGGCGCATGCCGTCGGTGCAAAACTCGCTGTCGACGGCACCTTTGCCACCCCTGCCCTGCAGCAACCGATTTCGCTGGGCGCGGATTATGTCATCCATTCTCTGACCAAATATATTGGCGGTCATAGTGATGTTATGGGTGGCGCACTGATTGCAGCCAATGATGCTTTGCAAGAGGAACTGTCGCTCGGTCGCTCGCTCTCGGGCGCGGTGCTTTCGCCATTTAACGCCTGGCTCGCCGCTCGCGGATTGCAGACGCTGCATTGTCGTGTCGCTACGCACTGCGCCCATGCCCATGCGGTTGCCAAAGCGCTGGAAGGGCATCCGCGCCTATCTAACGTCCATTATCCCGGCCTTGCTGACCATCCGGGACACAGCATCGCCGCCAGCCAGATGCACGACTTTGGCGGGATGGTCTCCATCGAACTGGCTGATGGGCGCGATGCAGCGATTGCCATGGCCAGCAAGGTCAGACTTTTCACCAACGCCACCAGCCTGGGCGGGGTCGAAAGCCTGATCGAACATCGCGCTTCGGTCGAGGAGCCGCATGTTACTTCGCCGCTCGGTTTGTTACGCCTCTCGGTCGGACTGGAAAATCCTGCCGATCTTGTCGCCGATCTGCTACAAGCGTTGGAGGGCTAAACGCAAAACCTTGTAAGCCTGTGAGACAATGGGTGGCACTACAGGCGCGCAAGCCTATGTTCATGGGCATAGCCTATGCATGCGCCAAAGAGGAGGAATCATGGCGAAGAAACCCGAAACCGAAACAGCATCCACCGACGACTTGAAAGCCAAGGCAGGCGAAGCCGCCAAGGCCGCATCTGAAGTGCTGGGCCAAAAAGCCAGCGAGACCGGCAAGGTGTTGGCCGAAAAAGCCAGCAGCGCCGCAGAAACCGCCAAGGAACAGGCTAAGGTTCTGTCTGAAAAGGCGATGGAACAGGCGCTCGACGCCAAGGACAAATTTGTCGAGAATCTTCCGGCAATGAAAGAAACCGCCCGCGAAACCGCGCAAAAGGCGGGAGAGCAACTGAGCAAAGGCGCGACCGCCGCCGCGCATATGGCGAGCGATGCGGGCAAGAAGGCGGCTCAGGCGGCCGGTGATGCCTCGCGTGCAACAGTAGATGCCGCCAAGCGCCATCCGGGCAAAGCCGCCGCGATTATCGGCGGCATTGCGGCAACCGCTGCAACGGTCGGCATTGTCGCCTCGCAAAAGCGTAAAGATGAGAGCGAAGATGAAGCGGAAGACGCGGTCAGCAACGAAGAGATTGCCGAACGGTCAACTGAGTCGTCAGAATAAGCCAATAACACTCGTCATTGCGAGCGTAGCGGGCCGAAGGCGACCGAAGGTCAACCAATCCAGAGCGTCTCATGCTGCTCTGGATTGCCGCGTCGCTTCGCTCCTCGCAATGACAATTAAATGTGCGCTTGGTCAGGCCTCAACCTAACCATATCACTCAAAAACGTAATTGCTGAACCGTGCAATTGTTGTGTCATAGCTGTTCAGCGCGTCAATAAACACCGATTGCGGTATCCCGGCTTCTCCGGTCAACACGTCCCAAGTCAGTGATGGATCGCCTTCATTATCAAGCCCAACCGCCCCAAAGCGGTTGCGGGTTGACCAGGCTATAGCCATTTCAGCCGGCATCGGCTGCGGTCGATCAAAGATAGTGAAAAATTGCAGCGACTTGCAATTGGCATTGTTGGTGCAATCATAGAACAGCACCGAGACATTCCAGCCATCCATGCGAGATTTGATCAACGGATCGCCGACATCATCGGTAGTCAGTTCCGCCTTATAGCCAGCCTCCTGCATCGCGCTGGCAATGCTTTGCGGATTGGCGGCAGTCACCATTTGCGCCTGTGCAGACGTCGCCAATGCCAGACCACTGGCCAGCAATGCCGCTTTTATCGCTGTTTTCATTATCCAATTCCTTTGGTTACGCGCTGCCATTTACCAGCCGCATTGTTTGTCTGCATTCTGCTCTTTGAGCCAATCCTGTAATGGCGCGAAATATTCGACCATTGCTGTGCCATCCATTTCGCGGGTGCCGGTAAAGGCCTCCAGCGCATCGGGCCAGGGCTTGGATGCGCCCATTTCCAGCATCGCGTTCAGCCGCGCGCCAACCTCTTCATTGCCATAAAAAGAACAGCGGTGCAGCGGCCCTTCCCATCCGGCCGTGTCGCAAGCGGCCTTGAAGAACTGGAACTGCAAAATCCGCGCCAGGAAATAGCGGGTATAGGGCGTGTTGCCGGGAATGTGATATTTCGCGCCCGGATCAAAAGCCTCGTCGGGGCGCTCCACTGGTGGCGTAATCCCCTGATATTGCAGGCGCAGTGCATTCCATGCGGGGTTATAACCATCGGGCTTGATGGTGCCGCCAAACACACCCCAGCGCCAACGGTCAACCAACAGGCCAAAGGGCAGAAACGCCACCTTGTCCATCGCCTGACGCAGCAACAGGCCCAGGTCCTTATCGGCGCTTGGTACCTGCTCGGCGGGGAGCAGGCCGATCTCGACCAGATAATCGGGCGTAATCGCGAGCGCGATCATGTCGCCAATCGCTTCATGAAAACCATCATTGGCGCCGTCAAGGTGCAGATAGCTCTGCTCCTTATAGGCGCGCTGATAATAATTATGCCCCAGCTCATGGTGGATGGTGACAAAGTCATCGCCATTGACCTTGATGCACATTTTGATGCGGATATCGTCCTTGTTATCCAGGTCCCAAGCACTGGCATGGCACACCACTTCGCGGTCGGCGGGTTTCACAAATTGCGAGCGCTCATAAAAGGTTTCGGGCAGCGGCTCAAAGCCAAGCGAGGAGAAAAACGCCTCCCCGGTCTGCACCATTTTCAGCGCATCATAATCTTCGGACTTGAGCAATTCGGTGACATCATAGCCAATATCGCCTGCGCCTTCAGGGGCAACGATGGGGTAGATATTGCCCCATTCCTGCGCCCACATATTGCCCAGCAGATCGGCGCGGATAGGGCCGCTGTCGGGCTGGACGTCATCGCCATATTCCTCGTTCAATTTGCCACGCGTGTAGCAATGCAACTCATCATAGAGCGGCTTGACCTGCTGCCACAGAGTTTCGGTCAGCTTGCCGAACTCATCGGCGGGCATGTCATAGTTGGAACGCCACATCGCGCCGACATCCTTGAAACCGAGCTCACGCGCACCCTGATTGGCGATATCAACCATGCGGACATAATCATCTTTCATCGGCGCGCCGACATTGTCGTGCCAGCTTGACCACATTTCCTTGAGCAGCTCAGGATCGCGTGTGGTGCCCATGGCGGCTTCTATATCCGAGCCGTTAATCTCCTCGCCGCCCTTGGTGCCGCGGCCCTGGCCATATTGCGACTGCAAGCGGGTGGCGATGGTGCTAAGCTCCGTTGCTGCGCCTTCGCGGGTGGGCGCGGGCAAAACGATGCCGCCGCGCAGCTTGTCAAGCTTGCGCCTCTCTTCGGCGGTCAGCCCCTCAACATCGGCAAATTTGGCCGCTTCCAACGCGAAACGCACCGACATTTCGGTGCCCTTTGCGCCTGCGGCAGCCGCCAGTGCATTGGTGTCATGGGTGAGATAGGTCGAATTGATCCAGTATATCTTGCTCGCCTCATTGGAGAAGGCCAGCAATTCCTGCTCGGTCTCTTCCAAGAACGCCCGTGCCTGCTCCAGATCGCTGCCAGTACCCGCGTCCTCTCGGGGCGCGGTTTCCTCGGCGAGAACCATTTGCGGCATGGCCATGGCCAGCGCACAGGCGGAAATGGTAAGCATTTGGCGTTTCACGAAAAGTCCCCCAATTATATATTCAATATTGCGCGCAGGATGCGGCCCAGCGGCGATGGCGTCAAGGCTTGGACTGGCCTGTAGTGGACAGAATGCGCGATGCGCCATAGCCGATGACCAGAGCGAGAAAACCGATCAGGAAAACCAGCAGTTTGATCGGCCGCATAAAGGCCGCGATCCCCGCCAGTATATCATAGCCCTGCCCGTGCACCATCTGCACCAGCTGACTGAGCGTTTCGCCATAATCCACCAGCCAGAAAACCGCATGCGCGGCAATGGCGACCAACCCGATGAAGCGCACAGTTTTCGCCTCATTTTGCTGTAACAGCCGCCCACCCAATATGCCGCCAATGGAGATCGCGGTGATAAACAGCATATCGACGACAAGAGACCAGAGCGCACGATTATAGACCCCCTCACCCTGCCAATAGGCATGGATCGTATTGACCGTCTCGGCGCTGCCCGCCATGCGATGCGCTTCCATATCAAAGCCGGTAATCCCTGGAGGTTGAGGCGGTTCCAACGCCACTATGCAGCAAAACAGCGCCCAGCCGGAAAGCCAGAAAATCAGGAAATTCTTCTTGGTCGCCGATGGCAGCAAGGGGTTTATTCTCCCAGAAACGCGACAAGCGCCGCGCCCAGCGCCTTTTCGGTCACGCTGGACATATGGGTGCCGGGTATCTCGACATAATGCGCCTGCGCCAGGTTTTGGGCCAGCATTGGAGCGGAGCCATTATCCTGATCCTCGCTGCCGCACAGAACCATGATCGGCGTGTCGATATCGGTCAGCGCCTCGACATCAATATCGCCAAAGCTGTTCAGCAACAGCCGCGCCGCAACCGGATCAATGCCCTGCGTCTTCATAAAGGCGACGGCGAAAAAATGCTCATCTCCGCGCTTTACCGTCTCGCGCTTGTCTATCGCATCGATAAAGAACTGCCGTCGCCGGTCCCACTCCTGCAGTCCCTGCCAACCCATGCCGCACAGCGCCGTACGTCGTGGACGCAGACCCATGGTAAGCAGCTTGGCCGATGTGCGGGCGCCGAGTGAAAAGCCGACAAGATCAAAACTCTCAAGCGCCAGCATTTCGATCAGATGCAGAATATCATCGGCCAAGATATCGGTGGGATAAGCCGCCGGATCATGCGGCGCATCACTTTGCCCATGCACCCGGAACTCCGGCATGATAACACGAAAACCGGCCTCGGCCAGCCGTCCGGCATGACCATATTTGATCCAATTGGTCTCGGCATTGGAAAACAGGCCATGCAGCATCAACACAGGCGCGCCATCTTCTGGCCCCATCTGATGCACCGCCAGCTTCACCCCATCAGGCATGGCAATGTGCGTCACGACTGCGTCGCTCACCGCTTTTTCAGCCCAGCCTGTTCCATGCGCCACAGCGCAACATCAATCCGGTCTTGTCCGAAAAACGGTTCGCCATCGAACACCAGCGTCGGAACGCCCCAATGGCCTGCCTCTTCCAATGCCGCCTGATTACCAGCGACTTCGGCATCGAGCGCCTCGGCATCGCTTACCGCTTCGGCTTCAAGCTCGGCAAAATCGAGACCGGCACGTTCAGCCGCTTTTGCCAGATGATCACCTTCATTCCATCCATCAATTGAGCCATCCCAGATCAGCTGCGCTGCCTCATGCGCAAAGGCAAGGCCCTTGCCCCGCCGCGTGGCGGCCTGCCCCAACCGGACAATGCGATGAATATGGGGCTGTTCCTCAGCGATCTCGCGCGTCATCAGGTTCTGCACCACAGGATCAGGCCGCGGCCAGGCTATCGGTATGCCCAGAAAGGCCGCGGACCGCATCGAGTCCATGACAATGTAGCGCGGTGCCGCCGGATTGCCGGTAAACAGGATATCAGGATCGCGAATGGCAATCGGCAATACGGTGCGGAGCGTAATGTCGAGATCATATTCCTCGGTCATGGCACGGTATCGGCCGACCGCAAGATAGGAATAGGGCGAACGAAAGCTGAAAAACAGGTCTGCTGAAAGTGTCATGACACCCCTTTTACCCATCGAAAGGCGCGCCGCAACTCCGCAGTGCCATTCTCGAGATAAGGTCGGCCATGCGCCATGATCACCCTGTCCGGCTTCCAGCCGATCATTTGATGCACCTGCCGCCTCAGCGTCTCACCCTTGCGCCAGAAGGTCATTCTAAGGTCGAGCGGCATTTTGCCATCGGGGTCGACGATCCCGACCAGCCCGAGAAACCAGCGCAACCAACCGCTGCGGATTTTGCCTGGTTCAAAATTCTCGATCAGATCGGTCACGATGAGCGTGCGTGATGGCCGATGGAAGAACACCGCCTCAGAAATCACGCTGCCGCTGAAAATGATTGTCTCAAACATATCCTGCCAATCCGCAGGAGTGCTTTCGGACAGGGTTTCATCAATGCGGATTTCGCGCTTTGCAGTGTCGGTCAGTCCCGCAACACCGTAGGTGCGAGCCTCAGGATAACGCTCGGTCCAATGGGGCAAATACCAGTAATGGATACTGTTGGGCGCAACCAGATGCCGCACCCGGCCAAGCGCATCAATCTCGGCAAACAGCTCATCGGTCGGCTCCGTCGGCGAATGCACCCACAAATCGCCATTGGGCAAACGCACAATCACCATCCGCGTCGGGAACGGCATTTTGAAGCCCAGCGGGAAGTCCATCCTGATGATCGGACCATCGACCATCCACAGATTATCGGCCAGCGGCTTCAGCTGGTTTAGCGGCTCGTAGGTCTGCATCAAAGAGGACGACATGACAGCGCTATAGGTCGCCAATGACTAGCGCTGCAAGCTACGCTTTCTGCAAATGCTTCCGCCCAAGCAGTTCGGCAATCTGCACCGCATTCAGCGCCGCGCCTTTGCGTAGATTATCCGAGACGCACCATAGCGCAATGCCGCTATCCACCGTCGGGTCTTCGCGGACGCGGCTGATATAGGTGGCGCTGTCGCCTGCGCTCTCCACCGGCGTCACATAGCCGCCATCCTCGCGCTTATCGACCAGCATGATGCCCGGTGCCTCGCGCAGGATTTCCTGAGCCTTTTCGGCAGACAGTTCATCCGCAAACTCGATATTCACCGCCTCGCTATGGCCGACAAACACCGGAACACGGACGCAGGTCGCAGACATTTTCACCTTGGGGTCGAGGATCTTCTTGGTCTCGGCGACCATTTTCCACTCTTCCTTGGTCGAGCCATCATCAAGAAACACATCGATATGCGGAATGACGTTAAACGCGATCTGCTTGGTAAAGCCCTTGGGTTCGACCGGGTCGCCAACAAAGATGGCGCGCGACTGTTCAAACAGCTCGTCCATGCCGCCCTTGCCCGCACCGGACACCGATTGGTAGGTCGCAACAACCACCCGCTTGATCGTCGCCGCATCATGCAGCGGCTTAAGCGCTACCACCAGCTGCGCTGTGGAACAGTTGGGATTGGCGATGATGTTTTTCTTGGTGTAATCCGTGATGGCATCCGGGTTCACCTCAGGCACGATCAGCGGCACATCCGGGTCCATGCGGAACAGCGAACTGTTATCGATCACCACACAACCCGCTGCTGCCGCCTTGAGCGCATAGTCCTTGGCCACAGCGGAACCCGCGGCAAACAGCGCGATATCCCAGCCGGTAAAGTCAAAATGCTCGATATTCTTTACCTTGAGCATTGTGCCGGTTTCACCAAATTCCACCTCGCTCCCGGTGGAGCGCGGCGATGCAACGGCAGCGATTTCCGCGACAGGAAATTCACGCTCCGACAACACCGTAAGCATTTCGCGACCAACATTTCCGGTCGCTCCGACAACAGCAACGCGATAAGCCAAGAACAGTCTCCAAAAATCAATCAGCGGGCATGCCGCCCGCGCCGGGTTCCATGGCGCAGTCTGTGGCATCGCACAAGCCCATATCGCTGCGGCTGGGCAAAGCAATTGCTGCCGGGAGCAAAGGCAAACTTTCGGGTTCGCGTAATTTCTGTGCGCTGGCCTTTTCAGTGCTTGCGTAGGCGTCTCACAAAGATGCGAATTACGCCTGAGTTGGAACCGTTTGCTCGCAGCGCGCTTTGTTCATGATAGGGTTAAAGACTAGGGAAACGTAACGTCATATACGTTCACACCGGCAAAACCCCAAAAGCAAAAGACAACAGGACAGGTTTTTACGACACAGAAGGAGAGAGAAGCATGGCACAGGATATTGCGGCAGAATTGGCCGCGAAATTTCCCCCGGTTCGTATCAACAGCATTAGCAGTGATGACATCAGCACAGCGTTGCAAAAGGGCTATCAGGATTTTCTCTCCAAACGCGGCGATCTTATCTTTATCGGCGCGCTCTATCCGCTGATCGGGCTGGTAGCGGCAACTTTTGTGCTGGGCGGCGCCAGCCTGCCTTTGCTCTTCCCATTGGCTGCCGGGCTGTCGCTCATGGGTCCATTGGTCTCTGCCGGTTTCTATGAACTCGCCCGCCGCCGCGAGGCCGGGGAAGATTCCGGCTGGATGCATTTTTTCGATGTGTTCGCCAGCAGCAACTTCTCCAACATCATGTTTGTCGGTTCGATCCTACTCGCCGTGTTTGCGCTTTGGATGTTGTCAGCCTTTATTATCTACAGTGTGTTTATGGGCCCTATGGTACCGCAATCGCCGGGCGAATTCCTCACCAGCGTCTTCACCACTGGCGAAGGCTGGGCCATGATCATTGTCGGCAATCTGGTCGGGCTGGCCTTCGCCGTTGCGGTGCTGGCTGTCAGCTTTGTCTCGCTGCCGATGCTGGTCGACAAGAATGTCGGCGCAGGCCGCGCCATTCGCACTTCGGTAAAGGCGTTCAACAAGAACCGGGCTGTAGTGCTGCGCTGGGGCATTACCGTTGCGGTTCTGCTGGCCATTGGTGCCGCTCCGCTGTTCCTGGGTCTGGCAATTGTGCTGCCGACATTGGGCTATGCCACATGGCATCTCTATACGCGCACCATCATGCGCGAGGATCTGCCGGATGCTCAGCGGGCTTGAGGCGGCTTTCAGCGGATCAATCTAACTCGTCATTGCGAGCGTAGCGAAGCAATCCAGGGCGTCTCGTGCCGCTCTGGATTGCCACGTCGCTTCGCTCCTCGCAATGACGGTATCCTGAAACAAAAAGGGCGGCCCTTGGGACCGCCCTTTCCATTATAGCCTGTCGCCGGTTATCAGCCCTGGGCTGCAACCTTGGTGTCGCGACGTTCCGCGATGCGTGCACGCTTACCGGTGCGGCCGCGCAGATAGTAGAGCTTCGCACGACGCACAACGCCGCGGCGGACCACGGTGATGCTGTCGATATTCGGCGAATAAAGCGGGAATACACGCTCAACGCCCTCACCGAACGAAATTTTGCGCACGGTGAAGTTGGAGCCGAGGCCGCGGTTTGACCGGGCAATGCACACGCCTTCAAAATTCTGGACACGGGTACGTTCACCCTCGACCACGCGGACGCCGACACGCAATGTATCGCCGGCCTTGAAATCGGGGACGGTTTTCTTGCTGTTAAATTCCTCGATCGCTTCCGCTTCGAGTGTCTGAATGAGATTCATTTCCCATTTTCCTTCTTTTGTCGCTGCGCACCAGAGGGCGACTGACCCGAAGCACCCCCGTGGCGCTCCCAAAGATCCGGCCGCCTTAGCCGTGTAATCGCTTCCGCCTGTTCTTCTCGCCAGGCAGCGATTTTCGCATGATCCCCCGATCGCAGCACTTCAGGGATCGTGCGCCCTTCCCACTCAACGGGCCGGGTATAATGTGGATATTCCAGCAATCCGGTCTCGAAAGACTCATCATCGCCACTGCAAGACGCGCCCATTACACCGGGAAGCAGGCGAATGCAAGCATCAAGAAGCACCGTCGCTGCGACTTCGCCGCCGGAGAGGATATAGTCGCCGATAGAGACTTCCTCGATATCGCGCGCCTCGAAGATACGCTCGTCAAAGCCTTCAAAACGGCCGCACAGCAGCGTGACGCCGGGACCGGATGCGATTTCACGGACGCGGGCTTGGGTGAGTGGTGTGCCTCTGGGGGTGAGAGCGATGACGGGGGCCTTATAGCCCCTCCCCTTCAGGGGAGGGGTTGGGGTGGGGGCTGTCGTCTCGGTGCCGCGCTTGTTGAACGCCCCCACCCCCAGCCCCTCCCCTGAAGGGGAGGGGAGTTTTTCCGCCATCCGCGCGCTCGCAAAATCGACCGCCTTGCCCAATATATCCGCGCGCAACACCATGCCCGCGCCACCACCGGCGGGCGTATCATCAACGCTGCGATGCCTGTCGGTGGCAAAGTCGCGCATGTTGATCGCCTCACACGACCATAGGCCCTGCTCCAGTGCTTTGCCTGCGAGCGAAGCCCCAAGCAGTCCGGGGAACATCTCTGGGTACAGCGTCAAGATTTGTGCGTGGAAGGTCACAGCGATTTCCTGTCGATTAAAATACGCCGGATGATGAAGTAATTCGGAACCCACGCAAATATATTGCAGTAGATGATTACGTAGGACGGATATTCAAACTTATTTCTGTCGTAAAGAATACCATTTTCGAACATAGAATCGATGAAAAACAGAAGGATAAGAAATAAAAAAGGGAAAATACCAGAGATGGGAATAACGAAGTTATTGAGAGCATTTTTCTCGCAAGCAAATAGCAGAATTACAGCGATCAGCATTGTCGTCATTAGTAGTGGAACCCAAACGCTGATCCCAATGACAATCCAAAATCCAATATCAGTCATATTCGCGATTCAAAAATAGCCATATGCCAATCCCGTTCCCAATACAGGCCAGTACCCAGATCACAAACATGCCCGCAGAAAAGGCAAACCAGCCACCAGAATCACACGTATCGACGTCTGGGCATAGGGGCGAGAATATGTAGCCCGAGCCTAGCCCCCAAAGTAATGGCAGTCCGCCAAATGGAATGAAGGCCAATGTCCATGGCGCCCAATTCATCCATCGTGCCAAAACGCATCCGCTGTATGCGACTATGAAACTTAAAAGAATGATTACAACCGAGCCAATCATCCAACAAAATCTACCGGCAGTGAAAGTGATGTATCTGTTATATCACAGACCCCAATCGGCACCATAAACGCTTTGCCATTGGGCTTTTTGATCTCGACCACATCGCCGGCACCGAAATTCTCCACCGCGATCACATGGCCCACGGCCTCGCCCGCGTCGGTAACCACCGGCAGGTCGATCAGATCTGCATAATAATATTCGCCCTCTTCCAGCGGTGGCAGGGCGGAGCGGGGCACGGTCAGTTCGGTGCCGCGTGCGGCTTCGGCGGCGTTGCGGTCGGTGACTTCGGCGAAGCGGGCAATCGCGCCTGCCTTATTGGGGCGGACCGCTTCCAGGGTCAAAGCGCCCTGATTATAGGCTTTGTGCTGCTTCAGGCTGTCCACGCTGTCGCTAAACAGCTTCAGGCGGACTTCGCCCGCCACTCCATGCGCGCCGATAATGACGGCGAGAGTGACGGGTTTTTCGGAGATATTCATAACAAAAGCCCCTCCCTTTTAAGGGAGGGGTTGGGGTGGGATAAGTCTGAAAGGGCTCGATGCCCTTTTAGACTTTTGCATTGCTCGGCTTCGCCTCGCCACCACCCCAACCCCTCCTCTGAAGAGGAGGGGCTTTTCATGATCAGCCTTCAGCCTTTTCTTCGGCTGCGTCTTCAGCAGGTGCTTCTTCGGCTTTGGCCTCTTCGGCTGGAGCTTCTTCAGCAGCCGCTTCCTCGGCAGGTGCTTCTTCTGCAGCAGGCTCTTCTGCCGGAGTTTCCTCTGCAGCAGCTTCTGCAGCCTTGGCTTCTTCTTCCGCAGCCTTGGCAGCTTCAGCGGCTTCGGCTTCCTTGGCGGCCTTTTCTTCCAGACGTTCCTTGGCCTTCTCGCCCGGCTCCGCCTTTTGCGGGTTGTTGCGCGCCTTGCGTTCTTTCAGGCCAGCCGCATCAAGGAAGCGCATCACGCGGTCCGAAGGCTGTGCGCCGACGGACAGCCAATGCTTGGCGCGCTCTTCGTTGAGCTTGACGCGCTCAGGGTCATCCTTGGCGAGCAGCGGGTTATAGCTGCCGATCTGCTCAAGATATTTGCCGTCACGCGGTGCGCGGCCATCGGCCACCACGATACGGTAATAAGGGCGCTTCTTTGAACCGCCGCGCGAAAGACGCATTGCTACTGGCATAAGTTTTTCCTTCTAAATCATCTTAAAGTATTGGTTTATAATAAAATTTCAGTCTATTTCTTGAACGGCCCCGGCGGCATGCCGCCCGGTAATCCGGGCAGGCCCGGTGGCAATTGCCCCGCACCCGGACCGCCCGGCCCGCCGAGTAAATCCGCAGGATCAGCACCGCCACCACCAAACATCGCGGCCAGACCTTTAAGCCCGCCCATTTTGCGGATCTTCTTCATCGCTCCGGCCATTTCCTTGTGCATTTTGATGAGTTTGTTGACGTCCTGCACCGTGGTGCCCGAGCCCATGGCGACGCGACGCTTGCGCTTGGCGTTGAGCAGAGCCGGTTTGGCGCGTTCCTCTATGGTCATCGAGCCGATGATCGCATCCATATGGACCAGCACCTTGTCGTCCATGCCGCTGGCTTCCATCGCCGCCTTGGCCTTTTTCATGCCGGGCATCATGCCCGCCAGCACGCCGAGACCGCCCATCTTGGTCATCTGCTGCAACTGGGTGCGCAGATCGTTCATATCGAACTGCCCCTTGGACATGCGCTCGGCAAGCTTCTCGGCATCTTCGGCCTTGACCGTTTCCGCCGCGCGCTCAACCAGGCTGACGACATCGCCCATACCGAGAATACGATTGGCGACACGATCAGGATGGAACAGCTCGAGCGCGTCCATCTTCTCGCCAGTGCCGACAAATTTGATCGGACGACCGGTGACCGCACGCATCGAAAGCGCCGCACCGCCACGGGCATCACCATCCATACGGGTGAGCACAACGCCGGTGAGATCAACCTGCTCGGAGAAATTCTGCGCCACATTGACCGCATCCTGACCGGTCAGCGAGTCCACCACCAGCAGGGTCTCTTTCGGTTGCGCCTCGGCGGAGACGGCGCGCATCTCGTCCATCAACTGCTGATCGACATGCAGACGGCCTGCGGTATCGAGCAGCAGCACGTCAAAGGCTTGCAGCTTCGCCGCCTGAATAGCGCGCTTGGCGATTTCCACCGGCTGCTGCCCGGCAATGATCGGTAACGTCGCGACCGACGTCTGTTCACCCAATGTCGCCAACTGCTCCTGCGCTGCCGGGCGATTGACGTCGAGTGACGCCATCATCACCTTTTTACGTTCCTTCTCGGTCAGCATCTTGGCGATTTTGGCGGTGGTGGTGGTTTTACCCGAACCCTGCAGGCCGACCATCATGATGATGGCGGGTGGCGTGGTCGCCAGATCAATCTCGCTGACATCGCTGCCCAGCATCTCGACCAGCGCGTCATTGACGATCTTGATCACCTGCTGGCCTGGCGTGACCGATTTCAGCACTTCCTGACCGATCGCCTTGTCGGTCACTTTGTCGATAAAGCCGCGGACTACCGGCAGCGCAACATCGGCTTCGAGCAGCGCAATCCGCACCTCGCGCATCGCTGCGCGGACATCGTCCTCATTAAGCGCACCACGGCCTTTAAGGCGATCAAATATGCCGCCAAGGCGATCTGATAAGCTGTCAAACATGCCATGCCTTTCCGTGGTTAAAACGCGCTCACAGGCACAATATACGCAAAAAGAGCCGGTGGGCGAAACCTCGCTGACCGGCTTTTCGCGGATACTCCGCCTGACGCTGTGGCAGCCCATTGGCGCAATTGCGCGCAAAAGGCAAGCCCTTAAGCGAGAACCAAAGTCAGTATTCTGCGACCACCCCAAACCGGGTTTATCGTAAACCGATTATTTACATGCCCCCGCTAAACCAGATGAACGAGGCGCGCCATGCGCCGCATCAGCCATCGGGAAAATGGTGAAAATGGTCAGAAACTGGACAAAATCAGCGAGTGAATGGGTACATAAATCCTTGTTTAAAGGGGCTTATGTTGATTTTGTCGCGGCTGGAGTCATAACCGCAGCTATTTTGCAATTCGTTGGCACTGGCGGTTCCGCCATGTCGGCTTGGGCGCGGGCACTTAATGGCATTGGCGATGGACCGGACAATATCCTCGCAAGCGCCACCCTGCTCAATATCGCCATTATACTGCTGGGCTGGCGGCGCTATAATGATCTGCGCAAAGAGATATTGGAGCATCGCAAAGCCGAAGCCGAAGCCAAGGCGCTGGCGATTACCGATCCGCTGACCAACTGCCTCAACCGACGCAGCATCAATGAACGCACAGCCGATCTGATTGCCGAAGCGGACAAACGCGATATGGCTGTTGCCTTCCTGATGCTCGATCTCGACCATTTCAAAACCATCAATGATATTCACGGGCATCAGGCGGGCGATCTCGTACTTCAGACCGTGGCTAACCGCCTGGGTGCCGTCATTCCGCCGCGTGCCCTGCTCTCGCGTCTGGGCGGTGATGAATTCGCCATTGCCTTTATTTTTGACGGCAAAAACCGCAGCGCGGTTGAACGCGTCGCCGAGGATGTGATCGAGGAAGTCGCCAAACCGATTGACGGCCCTGCTGGCGAGCTGGCGATCAGCACGTCCATAGGCATATCGGCCGCCAATCATTATGAAGAAACTGCGGAAAGCCTGATGCGTCGTGCCGATATGGCCATGTATCACAGCAAGAAGCAGGGCCGTAACCAGTTCGCATGGTTTGAAAGCTCGATGCAGACCGAAATCCAGACACAGAATATGATTGAAAAGGGTCTGCGGACCGGCATCCCTGCAGGCGAGTTCATTCCCTATTATGAGCAGCAGATTGATCTGGAGAGCGGCAAGCTGGTGGGCTTTGAAGTCCTGGCGCGCTGGAATTCCTCTGCTCTTGGTCTGGTATCGCCAGATATCTTTATCCCGATTGCCGAGGAATGTGGCCTGATCAGCGACCTGTCTGAAAGCATTATGCGCCGCGCGCTTACCGATGCGCTGGATTGGGACAGCGAGCTTATCCTTTCGGTGAACATCTCGCCGATCCAGCTGCGCGACCCATGGCTGTCACAGAAAATCCTGAAGCTGCTGACAGAGACAGGCTATCCGGCAGAACGTCTGGAGCTTGAGATCACCGAGAGCGCCCTTTTCGAGAATATCGCATTGGCGCAGTCGATAATCGGCAGCCTGAAAAACCAGGGCGTCAAAATTGCGCTGGATGACTTTGGCACCGGCTATAGTTCCTTGTCGCATCTGCGCGCCCTGCCCTTTGACCGTATCAAGATTGACCGCAGCTTTGTTACCACCATGGACGAGAACAGCGAGAGCGCTGCGATTGTTGAAGCAATTGCGCAATTGGGTCAGAATCTACGTCTGCCGATCACCGCAGAAGGCGCGGAGAGTGTCGAAGTGGTCAACAGACTGCGTGCTTTAGGATGCGGCAAGGTGCAGGGCTATCATTATGGCCAACCGCTTTCTGTCGAGCAGACGCGCTGGATGCTCGCGCGCGCCAATTTGCTACCCAACGAAAAGGGCGCTTTGAATAGCGGCAGCGCATCCGATAGCGCAGAACAGCAGCCAGCCGCAGAGAGCGCCAGCCGCTAGGCGGTTTCTCACGCGTTGCATATGGACAGCTACCGCACTGCGCCGTAAAGCGCGGGCCATGACTGCAACCGCCTTCACTAAAATGCATGGCCTGGGCAATGATTTCGCCATCTTTGATGCGCGTGTTGCGCCCGTGCACCTGCATGAAGCACAAGTCCGCGCGTTGGCAGACAGGCAACGCGGTATTGGCTTTGATCAGCTGATCCTGCTTGGACAGAGCGACAAAGCCGATGTGCATATGCGTATCTTCAATGCCAATGGCGGCGAAGTCGAAGCCTGTGGCAATGCGACCCGCTGTGTCATTGCGCTGCTGGGCAAGGATGCGGTGATTGAGACCAGGGCGGGTCTGCTCAAGGGCGAGCTGCTCGACGATACTGTGCGGATTGATATGGGCGAACCCCGTTTCGACTGGGACGCGATCCCGCTGGCCCAGCCCATGGACACTATGGATATGCCGGTCGGCTGGGAGATGCTGGAAAGACCGATGGCGGTCAATATCGGCAATCCGCATGTGATTGCCTTTGTTGATGATCCCTATGCCGTCGATATGGCGCGGCTTGGTCCGCAGATTGAGACCGATCCGCTGTTCCCCGAAGGTGTAAATGTCAATGTCGCCAGCGTCAGTGATAACGCCATTACCCTGCGCGTCTGGGAACGCGGTGCGGGCCTGACCGAGGCTTGCGGCACCGGGGCCTGTGCTACTGCTGTTGCTGCGATCCGGCGCAAACTGGTCAGCGGGCCGGTTGCGGTGCATCTGCCCGGCGGCAAGTTGACCATAGACTGGCAACCCGGCGGCACCATCAGCATGACCGGTCCCTTCGCCTCTGCTTTTACCGGCGAGGTCGAGCTATGAGCGCGGTAAAGACAAAGGAAAAAGCGACCTTTATCACCATGGGTTGTCGGCTGAATATCGCCGAGACCGAGACGATGCGCGAGCAGATGCCAGACATTGACGAACAGTTGGTGGTGATAAACAGCTGCGCTGTCACCAATGAAGCCGTGCGTCAGACGCGGCAGGCGATCCGCAAAGCCCGGCGCGCCAACCCGGATGCCAAGGTGGTCGTCACCGGCTGCGCCGCGCAAATTGATCCGGACAGTTTCGCCGCCATGCCCGAAGTGGACCGGGTGCTGGGCAATATCGAGAAGATGCAACCCGATGCGTTGTCTTTTGACGCGCCAAAATCAGAGACACTGGTGCAGGATATCATGCAGGTGCGCGAAACTGCGCCGCACATGGCCAGCGCCTTTGCCGACCATGCGCGCGCCTTTGTCGAGGTGCAAAATGGCTGTGACCATCGCTGCACCTTCTGCATCATCCCCTATGGTCGCGGCAACAGCCGCTCAGTGCCCGCAGGTCGCCTGGTCGAGCATGTGCAAGAGCTGGTCGACAAGGGCTATCAGGAAGTCGTGCTCACCGGCGTCGATGTCACCAGCTACGGCCATGATCTGCCGGGCAAGCCAAATCTCGGCATGCTGGTCGAGCGCATCCTGAAACACGTCCCTACCCTGCCGCGTTTGCGCCTGTCCTCGCTCGATGGGGTCGAGGTCGATGACCGGCTGTTCGATCTGATCACTAATAACGAGCGCGTGATGCCGCATGTCCATATCTCGCTGCAATCAGGCGATGATATGATCCTCAAACGCATGAAGCGCCGCCATAGCCGCGCACAGGCGATTGATCTGGTCCAGCGATTGAAAGCACGCCGTCCGGAAATTGCTATCGGCGCGGACATTATCGCCGGTTTTCCGACCGAGACCGAGGCGATGCACACTAATAATTGCACGATCATCAGCGAATGCCAGATCGTCCATGGCCATATCTTCCCCTATTCGCCGCGTGAAGGCACCCCCGCCGCCCGCATGCCGCAAGTGGACCGCGCCACGATTAAAGCCCGCGCCAAAGAATTGTGCGAGTTAACGGCTGCACAGCGCAGCAAATGGCTGGAATCGCAGATCGGCAACACCGCCAGTCTGCTGGTCGAAAAGGATGGTGTCTCCGGCCATATCGCCAATTTCGCGCCGATACGCCTTGCAACCCCGGCCCCGTCGGGCCAGATCAGGAGGGTGACAATCACCGGTATCAGCAATGGCCGGTTGGATGCAAAGATAATTGAGAGTGATGAAATAGAGCAAACCACACACCGTTAGGGCTGAGCTTGTCGAAGCCCGCTTCTCAGCATGGCACCCGGCCGAGAAACGCCCTTCGACAGGCTCAGGGCTAGCGGTTATGGGGTTGTTTGAAACAACAGAAGAAAGACAGGCACCTCTATGAGTGCGAATAGCTGGAGCGACAAGCTCCGTCTCGGGTTCAGCAAGACCAGCAGCAGGCTGACCGGCAATCTGGCCGGAATATTGGGCGCGGGTCGGCTGACCGATGCGGCGCTGGACGATATTGAGGACGCGCTGATCGTCTCCGATCTCGGCCCCAGCACCGCCGCGCGCATCCGCGAGAAGCTGGCGACCGAGAAATTCGATCGCGACGTGACCGAAGAGGATATCCGCGCCGTGGTCGAGCGCGAGATTGCCGCGATCCTCGGCGAAGTGGCCGAACCGCTGGAGATTGACGCCTTCCCCCGGCCACAGGTGATCCTGGTGATCGGCGTCAATGGCTCGGGCAAGACCACCACCATCGCCAAGCTGGCGCATCTGTTTCAGGAAGAGGATTATGGCGTGATGCTGGCAGCGGGCGATACCTTCCGCGCAGCCGCTATCGGTCAGCTCAAAATCTGGGCCGAGCGTCTCAATGTGCCGATTGTCACTGGGCCAGAGGGCGGCGATGCCGCAAGCATTGTCTTTGATGCGGTGAAACAGGCGACCGAAACCGGCATTGATGTGCTGATCGTCGATACTGCGGGCAGGTTGCAAAACAAGCGCGAACTGATGGACGAACTCGCCAAGGTGCGCCGCGTGCTTGGCCGTCTCAACCCGGCGGCACCGCATGATGTGGTGCTGGTGCTCGATGCCACCAACGGCCAGAATGCCTTGTCGCAGATCGAGACCTTCAAGGAAGTCGCGGGCGTTTCCGGCCTGATCATGACCAAGCTGGACGGCACCGCGCGCGGCGGGGTATTGGTGGCAGCGGCGGAAAAGTTTCAACTGCCCATCCATGCCATTGGCGTTGGCGAGCAGATGGACGATTTGCGGCCCTTTGATCCGGGCTTTCTCGCCAAGATACTTGCAGGAACAATCTGATGGACAGCCAGCACAAAGCCGATGCGCCCGATACCGAAACGGTGGAACAGGCCGAAGGTACGGTCGAGCTCGACGCCGCCAAAGCCGCGACTGCAAAAAAGGCCCCCGGCTGGCTGAGCTTGGCCATCGATTTTGGCCCGTTGCTGATCTTCTTCCTCACCTATCGCTATTTCGCCCCCGCCGATGATGCGCCCAACACCGTCACAGGAACGATTGCCGCAATCACCTACAGCACCGGCGCCTTCATGGCCGCAGTGCTGGTGGCACTTGGCATATCGCAATGGAAAACCGGCAAAATCTCGCCGATGCTCTGGCTCTCGACGATCCTGATCCTCGGCTTTGGCGCGCTCACCATCTATTTTCAGGATGAGACCTTTATTCAGGTCAAACCGACCATCATCTACGCCTCACTGGCGGCGATATTGTTTATCGGCCTGTGGCGCGGCAAGGCGCTGCTCAAATATCTGCTCCACGCCGCGTTTGAAGGGCTGTCCGATGAAGGCTGGCGCAAATTGTCACGCAACTGGGCACTGTTCTTCACTTTTCTGGCGGTGCTCAACGAGGTAATGCGCGCCAGCCTCAACTTTGAAACCTGGCTGACACTGAAAGTCTGGGGCGTCACCGCGCTGTCCTTTGTCTTCACCTTCACCCAATTGCCGATGCTGATGCGGCATGGGCTCTCTGTTGAGGATGGCGAGGCTGAGAGCGAAAGTTGATTGCACCGAGCAGGAGACGATAGCGGTGCATAACCCCGTTCTCTATTTTGAGATAGCAGTGACAGATATGGACCGCGCCATTGCCTTTTACGAGAGTATATTCGGATATAGTCTCAGCCGAGAGCAAGTGGACGGCTACGAAATGGCTTTCTTCCCGCGTGCAGACGACGCACCAGGAGCAAGCGGCGCGCTGGCAATGGGGGATGTCTATATACCGTCAAAAAACGGGGCGATTGTCTACTTTGACGTGCCCGATATCGACGCAGTTCTGGTGCGTGCCACGAAAAAAGGCGCGGCCATCCTTTATCCGAAAAAGGATCTTGGCGAAGCCGGGTTTGTCGCAGAGATAGAAGACAGCGAAGGCAACCGGATCGCACTAACCCAGGCAGCAGAATAAGGGATAGTGCAGCTAGGGTCAGGCCCCTAGATCAATAGCGAAAACGAGTTACCGAAGTTGTGCAGCAACACGGGTAGCAAAACACTTCCTGTGCGCAGACGAAGCCAGACGGCAATCAATGACGGGATCGCGGTCAGTGCCATTATGACAGGATCGAAAAAAAAGCTGCCATCCGCAAAACCGAACGCATGCCCCATGCCGAAAAGGAAGCAGGACAGTATCGCACCCCAGCCCCAATCGACACCGAGGAACCGCTTGCTGCCGGTAAATGCCTGATCAAGTGCAAACAACAGCGTGCCGCGATAAAACAGCTCCTCTTCCAGGCCCGGCATGGTCAACTGGAAAGCGATTTCTTCACCGCTGGGCTGACCTCCGGAGAAAACCAACGCGAGAACAACGAAGAAGGCGCAGTAGAGAGCTGCGACGGGTATTGCGGCCTTGAGGCTGCCCGGTTCCTGCAACAGGGTCAGGCCCATCCGGCGCCAGCCAAATACTGGCAATGCCGCAATCGCCAGAGTGGCGGCAAGCGCGAGCAGCTTACCTTGCCAATTCCACTCGCCGCCAATCATATCCGGCAACAGGCCATAGACGCGCGTCAGGGCAGCATCGTTGATCATAACCAGCACGACCGCCACCAGCAGCCAGCGCATCGAGAAGTGCTGACGATCAAACAAGCCCAATAGTGTTCCCAGGATGACGAGAAGCGCCAGCGTCCCTGCCAAACCAATCATTCCGTTCACCTAACCGCCTCCTTGGTACATTTGTGACGGCGCGCTAACGCATGGGAGGATTTCCGTCTCCTCAGATCACGGCATTTCGTTCCTCAAAACCCGGCTTTTGCCAAGTCTTTGCTATTGCGGCCGCCCTGATGACCAGCGGCGCGATATTCGCTTGGCGTGCATCCCTCAATCGCACGAAAAGCCCGATTGAAGCTGGCAAGCGAGGCAAAGCCGCTGTCATGGGCAACCGCGACAAGCTTGCGGGTCTCGCCCTGATCGCGCAGCAACCTGCGCGCCTCTGCAACCCGATAGTGATTCAGGAATGCACGGAAATGATCGTAACCCAGTTCATGATTAATCAGTCTGCGCACAGTGCGTTCCGAGGCATTCATGCTGGCCACAAATGCCGTGAAGGTGAGTTCGGGATCGAGAAAGACTTGCTCCTCCTCCATCAGCACAGTCAGTCGGCGCTTCAGATGATCTTCCTGTTCATCATTCACGGGCAATGGTGCCTGGCCCTCACCACTCCTGTCCGCGCCGAGAAAAGTGAGTACCCTCGGGTTCACGACTAACAGCTTGTTCGCGAGCCATAGTGCGAAGACCAGCATCATTGCGTTTTGAATGATGGCAAAGGCAAGTGGACGCCAAGAAAACCCGAAAATCGCATCGGCCGTCAGATCAATGAACAATATGCCGCCGAGCAGGATTGCCACCATCATCCGCGCATCATGGCGTTGTTGAATCATGTCACTCTGTCGCTCGGCGATAAGGCGCCAGACGAGATGCCCGATAATCACAAAGCCCAACAGGACGAGAAGCCGCGAAAGGCCCTTGTCTGCAAACGCCTCGCCCAACAGGCCGCGATCACAGGCGGCCAGGACCGCCCATGTCAGACCACCAGCCAAAACGAGGCCATGCGGTCTGAAACGCCTGTCGAAGCAGGAAAGACAAAACCACCAGAGGAAGACGACTGCAAAGCCACTCAATGCCTGCGCAATATCGCCGATAACACCGCTTGGGCGCAAAGACGTTATAGGGGTATTGCCCATTACAAAACTGGCGCCACACACTGCCAATGGTGGAAACAATAAGGCAGGCAATCCAATCTCCCGCCTTCGACCCAGCATCAGCCATGCGAGCAGCAGGAGCGAAGATATAGCGCCTGCGCGAATCGCGATATCGAGTTGAGCAATGGTCATCGCGGCCTTTTAGAGTCTTTTTCATTTAGATTGAATCTGGGGATTCCCTTTTTTCGATATTTGTGATTCAAGCTGCTGGCTGGGCAAGGAGGCCAGCAGTTATGGCACGAGCTTATTCTGACGATCTACGAGAGCGCGCAGCTGCTGCGGTGGTTTCGGGACGCAGCTGCCGAGAGGTTGCTGATTTGTTTGGTGTGAGTGTGGCCAGTGTGGTGAAGTGGTCACAGCGCCGTCGCCGGGAGGGTAGCGCTGCTGCCCGGCGCATGGGTGGTTATCGCAAGCGTCAGCTTGAGCCGCACCGGTCGTTTATCATCGAGCGGTTGCAGGCTCAGCCTGATCTGACCCTTTACCAACTGACGGCAGAACTGTCCGAGCGCGGCATCGTCACCAGCCCGGCTTCGGTTTGGCGGATGGTTCGTTCGGCCGGTCTCAGCTTCAAAAAAAAGTCTCTTCGCCATCGAGCAACTGCGGCCAAAAGTGGCGCGGCGGCGGGCACAATGGAAGAAATATCAAGGCCGACTTGATCCCAAGCGCCTCGTCTTCATCGACGAGACCTGGACCAAGACCAACATGACACCGCTACGCGGCTGGGCACCGCGCGGCAGCAAGCTGATCCCTCGTGCGCCCTTCGGCAGTTGGCGTACACTGACATTCCTTGCCGCTCTGCGCCATGATCGCATCGATGCGCCATGCGTCATTGACGGGCCAATTAACGGCCAACTCTTTACTGCTTATGTCGAGCAGTTCCTTGTGCCTACACTCTCACCTGGTGACATCGTCATCATGGACAATCTGGGTAGCCACAAGGGACAGGCCGTGCGCAGGGCAATCCGCAGTGTAGGTGCCAGACTGTTCTTCCTCCCACCCTACAGTCCAGACCTCAACCCTATCGAACAGGCCTTTGCCAAGCTGAAAACCCTGTTGCGTAAAGCCAAAGAGCGATCCGTCGAAGCAACATGGCAGCGCATCGGGAAACTGCTCGATACCTTCTCTCCGCAAGAATGCGCCAACTATCTCAGAAACTCAGGATATGCTTCAATCTAAATGAAAAAGAGTCTAGGGCAAAGCGAAATCGCAAACCATGGTGCCCACTCGCAAGCTGGTCTTGCCCTGCCAGATAAGGCCAGCGCTATTTCGGCGCGAATACGCAGAGTTTATTGCCATCCGGATCGCGGACATAGGCGACATAGTGCGTGCCTTCTCTTATCCCCGGCTCCCCCGCATCGGCACCGCCCTGCGCCAAGGCAGCGGCATGAAAGGCATCAACCGAAGCGCGGTCTGTTGTTTCAAAAGCTAGCATAGGGCCATTGCCGCTTTGCGCCGCCTGACCATCATAGGGCGGGGTCAGGCAGACCTTGGCGCGTTCGCCTTCGCGGCCATAGCGTGTCCATGTTTCCCCGGTAACTTCGCGCACCCCGCCTATGGCGCCGAAAACGGCATCATAGAACCGAATGGATCGGTCCATATCGTTGGTGCCGAGCGTGGAATAAGCGATCATGATTCAGAGCAGTTCTAATTTTGAATGAATCCGATAAAATTCCCCGTTCGTGTCGAGCGCAGTCGAGACACATTTCTCCACTTGAAGGGGCCTCTCGACTTCGCTCGAGGCGAACGGCAAAGGTGGATCAGCCAGAGCCATAAAGGACTCTAAGCCGAGGCTACCACCGGCGCGCGTTCAAATTCCAGCTTTGTCCATTCGCCCTGATCCGCGGGGCCGCGACAAGCGAGAAACTCCAGATCAGCCGGATTGCAGGCAATCACCGCATTGGTGGTCGCGCCGGAGTTATCCTCTTCAAAACGGTTGATGCTGAGCCGCCCATCCGAGCGATCGGCAAACAGCATCGACAAGGATTCCACCGTATGCGCATCGGATTGATCGAGCAGCTTCTGCATCCGCGCAAAGCGGTCATGGGTGCTCTCCGACAGGCCTGATTCCAACGCAATGTTTTCCGGGTCGAGACAGTGGTTGGAGCGCACAAAGGCGCCATTCTCTGTGGTGCGATAGGTCGATTTTTGCGGCGTGCGTTCCCACTCCACCGCGCGGTCCTTGTCGCCAATCCAATAGGAATGGCTGCCCGCGACCGGCGCCTGCTCGACAATCTTGCTCGCAGCCTCCAGCGTCTCCTGCTTCAACGCAAGATGCAGCAAGGAGAGATAGGGAATACCAACTTTGGCCCCTTTGGTTTTCAGGTTTGTTGTACCGACAGTAACGCCATGCTGGTTCATGCCCATCAGCGTCTGGCATCCGGCGCAGGTCACGGTCCAGGTTTCCGGCCCTTCATCGGGCATCCGGTGTAGCGCGATAACATATTTGACGTCCGGGCCGTTCAGATCCCAGGTCTGGCCCTGCAGGCTATGACCATTGGCGCTGATTTCCGGCGGCAACAGCGCCGCGGTGCAGCCTTCATCGTCGACGACAGGCAAGGCGATAATATCGCGGACATCGGTCATATTGGCGGTGGTGTAGAGCAGCACCGGGTCGATCTCTGCGCCCGCGGCGATACCCAGATGCTCGGCATGGCCATCCGCATCAAAACCGCGCAGCTGCTCCAGACACGCCGCCCCGGCATCGAACAAACGGCTGGTATCGTACCCAAGCTCAGCGAGATAGGTCTCAACCGCCGACACGCGATTGGCGACAAAATCATGGATCATATCGCGCCAATGCGCACCATATTGGCGTCCCATCTCCTCGGCGGTGCCGGTGACTGTCAGTTGCGGGAGCGTCATGCTCATATGTGTTTCTCCATAGTGGATGGCGCAAATATCGCGCTACATCGCTAAGATGCACTCTCTTTAGAGTTATGGAGCTGGTATAGGCAACTGTAAGCTGCGTTTTAGGTTTCGGCTTTCTTTGTGGCTTGGGTTGGCAATCGAGAAGCAAAAAACATAGGGATGATGACTGTCTCTATTTGTTGCAAGCAGACTAAGATCACAAGCGTTCCAACTCAGTAAACATCTGCTCTCCTAAGTTTACAACAGTTGCTAAATCACAAACCATTTGTGGATGAAGCATCATTGTTGAATGCTCGACACTTAGCGCCATTAAGGCTCCGTAGTCGCCAAGTTCATTACGTTTGCTATAGAGTTCAACTACCAAGCCATGATCTCCATCCGCAATTGCATCTCTAATTGCATCGTTAAGTCGCTTTGACTCAATGTCTTCACTCTCATTGAAAAGAAACGGAATATAGATAGGAATTTGGTGTGCGACACCATCCCGGTAGATTCTAAGAGCCGCGAACCAGTCTTTCATATCGGCGATTACATTACAGAGCGCGGGGGTAAGAGATTTAACCAATGTCTTGGCCTTCGGACCATCGAATACAACTTCGGTTCGACGCAGATCTTTTCCATCAGGTCGCTTGACATTGTTTTCCAGCGCCCAAATCCAGGCAAGATTGTCGAGAGCACCAAATACATTCATTACGAATGCTTGGATTAACAACTCAACATCTCGCACCGTGTCTCGCGAAGCTCCGATGCTATTTGGTGGATAAAGCTCATCAAGACGGTGCATAGCATGCTCAAGATAGCCAAGCCGACGGGCAAAACCTTCCCGTGAAAACTGTTCCGCACGATCACTGTTGAATGACCGGGATAAGACAATGTCTCTTAGTTTCTCGCTACGATTGAGCCATTCGAGTCTGCCGCGCTCATAGCTCTCAATTTGTTCTTGCTTATATCTTCGCACAAATCCCTCGCGCTTCAGTAGATACTATAACCGCTTTACCAAAAACACTTCGCTCGCGTCTTGCACTGTGGGGAAGTTCACCTCCCCAGTCCTCGCAAAGCCTTGTCTCAGATGCCAAGCAAGCGGCTCCTGCTCGCCGGTTTCACACGATGTCATCACAATCTCCGCACCATGCAAAACCGCTATGTTTTGCAATTCGCCAAGAAGCAGCATTCCAATGCCGCATCGTTGCTGTGAAGGCTCTACACGGATCATGTCCATATAGGGTATCTTGCCCCAGAACCGGCTCCATCGCAAAAACCCCACAGGCTGGTGCTCGCGCTCGGCGATAAGATACTCGCCCAATGCGATACAGCGCTCGACCCAGGCCTGATCGACCGTATTGTCATGGGCGATCAGCCAGTCCTTATGCCGCGCTTCGGCGGTGCAGATTTCAACAGGCATGGACGCTCTTTCCTTGTGAAGTGTCTGGCCGCTCACACAAAAAAGGCGGAGCCTCGCGGCCCCGCCCTTTCCTAATCTATCGCAATTACGCTCAGCCTTGATCAGCGCGAGAAACGCCTTCGCCGTCAAGGTTCTGGGCAACGAATTCCCAGTTGATCGCCTTGTCCATCACCGTGTCGAGATAGTTGGGGCGCGCATTCTGGTAATCGATATAATAGGCATGCTCCCACACATCGAGGGTCAGCAGCGGCTTCATGCCTTCATGCGCTACCGGACTATCGGCATCGTGCAGCGAGGTGATTTCCAGCTTGTCGCCATTCAGCACCAGCCAGCCCCAGCCGGAACCGAAATGGCCAGCAGCTTCCGCCTTGAACGCCTGCTTGAAACCGTCAACCGAACCGAAATCGGCGGTAATACGGTCAGCCAGCGATGCCGGCATCGCAACATTTTCCGGGCTCAGACAGTGCCAGAAGAAAGTGTGGTTCCAGATCTGGGCGCTGTTGTTGAACAGGCCCTGATTACCGCTTTCCTTGGCGGCGATGATGACCTCTGACAGCTTCTTGCCGTCATGATCGGTGCCGGCAATCGCATCATTGGTCTTGCCGATATAGGCATTATGATGCTTGCCATGGTGGAAATCGAATGTCTTGGCCGACATTACGTCATCACCAAAGGCGTTCTTGTCAAACGGCAGGTCAGGTAGGGTAAAGGCCATCTCTCTTCTCCATCTTCTTTGGGGGGTAATCTTGATGCGCTCTATATAGCGGCAGATTGGAACTCTCCAACCCTATTGTCTTGGTTTTGATTGGTACACCCTGCCTTATTCGTCATTGCGAGCGTAGCGAAGCAATCCAGAGACGCGCGTGTTGCACTGGATTGCTTCGCTACGCTCGCAATGACGCCAGTTTTACCGCCCCCCTATATCCTCCACGGCGGATAGCGGCGATCTTCGCCGGCATGATATATACAGATGCGATGACCCGACGGGTCGGTGGTCCAAGCTTCGCACCAATTCCATGACTTATCCTCAGGGCTTCCATCGAATATCCACCCGTTATTGCGCAGCTTATCCACAGCCTTGTCCACATCGGGAAACTCGAAGTAGATCGATGCCGAAGAGGTGACGCTATCGGCCTCATGCAGCGACAGTGTCGCGCCATTGCTTGCCTCAAACCGGGCATAAAGCGGCGCTTCATCGGGATCATAGACGATAAGAGTCAGGCCAAGCCGGGTATAGAAGGCGATGGAGGCGTCAAAATCGGTGCAATCAAGTGTTACCTGATTGAATAGCGGCCCGGGCATCACCGCGTCATTGCGCATCATAGGGTGGCCCATAGGCCCGTTGCTGGGGACCAGATCAGGAGCACTGCGCAGCGCCAAGCGAACAAAATCGCGCGCCTGTGTGATCGCCGCCTGCAGATCAAGCCCCTGCCCCAGCCCGACCGCTATTGCACTGGAAAGGGTGCAACCGGTACCATGGCTATGCAGTGTATCAATGCGAGGATCGGACCAGCGGGCAATCTCGCCCTCGCGGTTGACCAGTCTATCCGTGACTTCTTCGGCTCCGTCGTGCCCGCCTTTGATCAAAAGTGTTAGGTCGCGCTTCACCAATTCCGCCTCGCCGCCAAGCGCGTCCAGTTCTGGCAGGTTGGGCGTGGTCAGCGATGCCAGCGCCATTAATTGTCCGAAAGCCGCGATGGTAGCGTCATCGGCCAGCGCGCCGCCACTGGTCGCTACCATCACCGGGTCAAACACAACCGGCACTTTTGGTAGCTTCTCCAGCCGATCCGCAACAACCTCAGCAATAGCCGCGCTGCCCAGCATGCCGATCTTGATTGCATCAACACCAAAGTCGTTAACCACCGCGTCAATCTGCGCCGCGACCATATCGGGATCGGTCGATGTCACAGCGGCTACACCTTGAGAGTTCTGTGCCGTCAATGCGGTGATCGCGGTCATCGCATGTCCACCCATCATGGTGATGGTTTTGATGTCCGCCTGTATCCCCGCACCGCCGCCGCTATCTGATCCGGCGATGCTGAGCACGCGCACAGGCTGCATCAAGCGGCCACCTCGGCAATCACATCGCACAGCCGATTGACGAGGCTTTCCACCTGGGCTGCATCATCGCCCTCAGCCATCACCCGGATCACCGGCTCGGTGCCCGATGCGCGGATAACGAAGCGGCCATTATCACCCATCTCCGCTTCGGCCTGAACGATAGCGGATTTTACGCGTGCATCTTCCAACGGTTTGCCACCACTAAAGCGGACGTTTTTGAGCAGTTGCGGCACGCGATCAAAAACATGCAGCAATTCGCTCGCCGGTTTGCCCGATTGCACCAGCTCGGCCAGCACCTGTAGCGCCGCCGCTGTGCCATCGCCGGTAGTGCCATGGTCGAGCAGGATCATATGCCCCGATTGCTCGCCGCCAATATTGAAATCGCCACGGCGCATTTCTTCCAGCACATAACGGTCGCCCACCTTGGTGCGTTTCAAGCGCAGACCCTGTTCGGCGAGATAGCGCTCGAGACCAAGATTGGACATGACTGTTGCAACAACCGTACTGTTCTTTAACCGGCCATCACGCGCCCAGCCGGTGGCGATCAGCGCCATGATCTGGTCGCCATCAACCTGCTCGCCCTTTTCATCGACCACGATCAGCCGGTCCGCATCGCCATCCAGCGCGATGCCGATATCGGCCTTTTCCGCCACCACGCGCTCCTGCAACGCGCCGATATGGGTAGAACCGACCTGATCATTGATATTGGTGCCATTGGGCGAAACGCCCATCGCGATCACATCCGCGCCCAGCTCCCAAAAGGCCGAAGGTGCAACCTGATAGGCCGCGCCATGGGCGCAATCGACAACAATCTTCAGGCCATCAAGCCGGACGGTATCGGGCAGTGATTTCTTGACCGCATGGATATAGCGCCCCCGTGCATCCTCGATACGTCTGGCGCGGCCAATATCCGGCGCATCAGCCAGCTTCGGTGTTTCGAGCATCAACGCCTCGATACGCGCCTCATCATCATCAGAGAGTTTGAAGCCGTCCGGGCCAAATAGCTTGATCCCATTATCCTCATAAGGGTTATGGCTCGCTGAAATCATTACGCCTAGATCAGCCCGCATCTCCCGGGTTAACAAGGCAATAGCAGGTGTTGGCAAGGGGCCGACCTGGATCACATCCATGCCAACGCTAGTGAAACCAGCGACCAGCGCAGACTCCATCATATAGCCCGAAAGCCTCGTATCCTTGCCGATAATCACCCGATGGCGATGGTCGCCGCGCTGAAAATGCTTGCCTGCGGCCATGCCGATGCGCATTGCCGTATCGGCGGTCATCACTCCCGCATTGGTGCGGCCTCTAATGCCATCAGTCCCGAAAAACGCTCTACTCACTGCAGCTACCCTTATAGCCTGATACATTTACCTCATTGCCGATTAGCCCGCTTCTGCCCTAGGATAAAGCTCTTTCACCTGTCCCGCGGGTAACAGCTTCTTTCGTCACAATCGGATTTTCATGGCCAACCCATTTCTGAGTTTCCTGACCTGGGCCATTGATGGTCTGAATGCTGCGGTATTTTCACGCATCCCGTTTTTCGGCGCGGAGATACCGTGGATCGTGTTGTGGCTGGCGCTGCCGATGCTGATCTTCACCGTCTATTTCGGTTTTCTCAACCTGCGCGTCCTGCCGCTTTCGCTCAGGATATTGCGCGGGGACTATGACGAGCCCAATGCACCGGGGCAGATCTCGCAATTCTCTGCGCTCACCACCGCTCTTTCAGGCACCATTGGCCTTGGCAATATCGCTGGCGTCGCCATTGCCATTGCAACAGGCGGACCGGGTGCTGCCTTCTGGATGTTTGTCATCGGCTTCTTCGCGATGACGCTGAAATGCGTCGAGGTCACCATGGGCCTTAAATATCGCGAGGTCGACAGCGACGGCACCGTGCGCGGCGGGCCGATGTACAACCTTAAAAACGGCTTTGCCCTGAAGGGACTGCCGCGTCTGGGTTTCGCGCTGGGGGCGTTTTATGCGGTGATGGCCTTTATCGGCGCCATCCCGCTGGTGCAGGTCAACCAGAGCCTTGCCACCCTCTCCGAGGTTACGGGTTTCCAAGCCTTTTCAGCCTCAGGCGAGCCCAAGAGCTTTGCCTTTCTCTATGGTCTCACTATGGCCTTTTTTGTTGGGCTTGTGGTGATTGGCGGCGTGACATGGCTGGGCCGCGTTACAGCCATTCTGGTGCCGATCATGGCCGGGGTCTATATCCTTGGTGTGCTGACGATTATCGTCGTTAACCTCGCCGACCTTCCCGCCGCGATCAGCCTGATTATCTCCGATGCCTTTTCCGGCGATGCGGTTGCTGGCGGCATGATCGGCGCGTTTATCGTCGGGATGCAGCGGGCGGTCTATTCCTCAGAGGCCGGGGTCGGTTCGGCGGTCATTGCGCATGCCCAAGCTCGCACCAACGAACCTGCCTCTGAAGGACTGGTGGCCCTGCTGGAGCCTTTTCTCGACACGGTTGTGGTCTGTTCGCTCGGCGCTGTCGCCATTGTTTTGGCGGGCACATGGGCGGGCGAGCATCAGGATATCCGCATCACTGCCGAAGCCTTTGGCCAAATCAGCTATTGGTTCCCCTGGTTGCTCACGGCTGCGGTTATTCTCTTCGGCTATAGCACCCTATGCGCCTGGGGCTTTTATGGACTGCAAGCGTTTCAATATCTGTTCGGGCGCGGTCGCCGCCGCGAATTGACGTTCAAGCTAATTTATATCTTCATCCTGCCACTAGGCGCGCTGCTCAGCATTGATGCGGTGATCAATCTGGTCGACAGCGCATTTTTCCTGATGGCTTTGCCCAATGTTCTGATACTGTATCTCTTCGCACCGGAACTGCGCCGCGACATTTGGGGCTTTATCGACCGCACCCGCGCAGAAAACAGGGTAGAGGAGAGCAAGGATGCAGCAACGCAAACTGGGTAATGAACTCACCGTCTCGGCGCTGGGTCTTGGCTGTATGCCGATGGCGGGTGTCGGCCAGAATATGTACGGTGAAGCGGATGTTACCGAGTCCCTCGCAACGATAGACCGCGCGATTGAACTGGGAGTCACGCTGTTTGATACCGCCGAGGTTTATGGGCCGCATCTTAACGAAGAGCTGGTCGGGCGCGGCATAGCCGGGCGGCGCGACCGGCTGGTGATCGCCACCAAATTTGGCTTCAAATTCAATGAAGATGGTTTTCAGGGTGTTGACTCTACCCCCGCCAATGTCCGCCGCGCCTGTGAAGGTTCGCTACAACGCCTCGGCATTGACGAGATTGATCTATTTTATCAGCACCGTGTAGACCCCGATGTGCCAATTGAGGACACCGTCGGCGAAATGGCGCGGCTGGTGGAAGAAGGCAAGGTCCGCTTTGTCGGCCTGTCCGAAGCCGGTCCCGACACCATACGCCGCGCGCACGACACTCATCCGATTGCCGCGCTGCAGTCAGAGTATTCATTGTGGGAGCGCGAAGTGGAGGAGGAAATTCTGCCTCTCTGCCGCGAGCTCGGCATTGGCTTTGTCCCGTATAGCCCATTGGGGCGTGGTTTCCTGACCGGCCAGATCACCTCGCGCGATGACCTGCCCGAAGACGATTATCGCCGCCGCGACCCGCGCTATTCGGAAGAGAATTTCGACCAGAACCTCAAACTGGTTGATGTCGTCAAAGACATCGCCAACACCCACAACCGCTCCGCTGCGCAAGTGGCACTGGCGTGGCTGCTGCACAAAGGCGAGGATATTGTTCCCATACCGGGAAGCAAACGCCGCGCGACACTGGAAGACAGCATGGCAGCGGCGGATCTGGTATTGACCGGAGACGATATGGAACGCCTGGACGCAGCCGCACCGATAGGCGGTACAGCAGGCCCACGCTATGGCGAGGCCATGCTGAAGATGACGCGGTTGTAAATCCTCCCCGGAACGGGGAGGGGGACCAGCTGTAGCCTTGGCGAAAGCTGGTGGAGGGGCACAGGCCGCTGAGTGCGATATTTTTTGAGTGACCTCGCGCCCACAATCATAGGCCAGCAGCGCGTTTCTTAAAGTCTGCATCATGTCGAGGGTGCCCCTCCACCGCCTTTGGCGGTTCCCCTCCCCGGAACGGGGAGGAAAGACGGGTTACCAACCGTCCCTGCCCGCCTTTTCATTTCTTCGATGTCGAATGACATAGATTTGCCAGAGCCGCCTGTCCTACACATACTGCAGATGCTACAATCTCCTATTACATTGTTCGATCTTTTTTCGTCGGCCCCGCGCAGGCGGGGCCTAGGCTTTTATTGACTCACGCAAAGACGCTAAGGCACAAAGAAGGCTCATTTCTGCACGATCTCTTCGTGTCTTTGCGTCTTTGCGTGAAACTATAGCTCTGGCCCCGTTTGCGCGGGGCCGACGAGATAAAAGGGACTATAATGGGAATGCGCATTCACGGATTGAATAGTCTTCGCCTTAGACATTCTGTGAAGAATGTGATTTCCAACAAAGATCAGCTTTTCCGCGCCGCGCAAGCGCAACTTTCGTAACCTTCGTCAATTCCGCTTGACACTTTCCAACACAGGCGCAGCATTGGCTGGCAAACAGTCAGGGTGCAGCGACGCCCCATATGTTGGTCCAGGGTGACACCATGGAATAGCCAAGGCCATGATGCGCCCAGCTGGCGAGCAGCCAGACCACGATACCGAGCAGAATGATCCCCGAGCCCGGCGTTGCGAGGCCCTTGCCGAAGGGCAGGAAGCTGGTTTTGGCCTGCCAATGCTGCCAGTGCAGGCCCATCTCCTTCGCCTTGCGCTTGTCCTGCCCGGCGGCACCGACCAGCGCCAAAACCCCGACGCTGCCCATCAGCCATAAATTGGCCTCGGTCGGGCGTGCCAGGATATGCGCCACGGCCCATAGCGCAAAGGCCCACATCATCGGGTGACGGGTGATCTTGAACACACCATGCGGCGGCAATTCGGCATATTCACCCGCCTGTGGTGCGGGCATGGCCGGGTTCTTCTGCACCGAGCCGACAAACAGCACGCTGGCACAGAACATCAGGAAAGCCGTAACCACCTGCATCCATGGTGCCACCGGCCAGAGGTTCGATGTGGCTGGCAAGGCGCGATAGGCATAAATCGCAAGCCCGAGCGTGGCAAAAGCGATGATGGAATAGACGATCTGATAGCCAATCGCCCCCAGCATCCCAAGCAATCGCTCTCTCAGCAGATGCGAAAGCAGCAGATGCGTCGCAACAAAGCCCACCGAACCGATAATCAGCTGCAACCCATAATCCATGCGACCCTCTCCCTGTTCGCCGTGGATATTATTATGCTCCGCCTGTTAACCGATCCTTGCTGCAACGACAATCAATCAATTCGATGAGAAAAGGACTATTCGGCCAGACGCGTCTCCGGATGCATACCACCTGCTTGTGGCTCGCCAACGCCTCTCTGGCCGACAAGGTCGTCACCTACATTGTCATCCTTGAGAGTATCAAGGTGCATTAGCTTAGTGATCAGGGGTGATATGACCATGACGAACAACCCAAAGCCAACCGCATAATAGCCCATATCCCAATACGCGCTTACATATCCGCCTTTGGCTCCATCAGCAGCCGCTTCCTGCGCGATAATTGCCGAGAGGGCATTGCCTCCTGCCGAGCCGAGAAACCATGTGCCCATCATCAAGCCAACCATCGATGGAACAGATAGCCTGGTCATCGCGGATAAGCCGACCGGAGACAAGCAAAGCTCGCCGGTTGTGTGGAGCAAGTAGATCAATACGATGAAGATCATCGGGACGAGGCCATTGTCTAACTCCGCTCCCCAAGCCAAAACAACGTAGCCCAATCCTAGTTGGACAAGACCCAATCCAAACTTCATCCCAGCAGATGGGTCGCGACCTTTGTTGCTAAGTCGAACCCACAAAGCTGCCAGTACCGGCGCAAACAGGATGATAAAACCCGCATTCAGTGACTGGAACATCGATGCGGGAACCTCCCAGCCAAAGAGGTCGCGATTTACATGCTCATCAGTGAAGAGGTTGAGAGAAGATGAAGCTTGTTCAAACAACGCCCAAAACATAATCTGGAACAAGATGAGAAGAATAGCCGCAAAGATGCGGTCTCTTTCATGCGGATCGAGTTGGATAACTGACTTCGCAATGATGAAAGTGAGAGCTACGCCGCCCGTAATCGCGAGAAGAATGTTTACGGTGTCCTGATATCGCACAAGCTGCCAAGCGATCAGGATCATTAGAGCGGTGCCGAGATAGATAAGAATCTGTGGGCTCAAACCCATAAAAGCCGGTGAGGTCAGTTTGACCTCATCGGGTGCTTCGCCTGCGCCTCGCAATTGCGGCCTACCAAGAACAAACACAACGAGGCCCAGAAGCATACCTACTCCTGCGGCGCCAAAACCATAAGCCCATCCAAAAGTCTCTCCCAGAAAACCACAAAGAAGCGAACCCAGAAAAGCCCCCAGATTGATACCCATGTAGAAAATAGTGAAGGCACTATCGCGTCGGCCATCGGTTTTCGGATAAAGAAACCCGACCATTGTTGATATGTTGGCCTTAAGAAAACCAACTCCAGCAATAATGAAGGCTAAGGAAAGGTAGAAGATATTCAGAATAAGCGGGTCGGCCTGCTCGCCTTGCTGAACAGGTGAGCCTTCGATCGCCATTCCGGCATGTCCTATAACCAGCAGTATTCCGCCCAGAAGTACGGCCCGTCTCGCGCCCATATACCGATCAGCAAGCGCCCCTCCGATGATGGGCGTAATGTAAACCAACGTGACATAAGCGCCCAAAATCCCCAGCGCAAACTCTCTGTCAAAAAGGAAGTGCTTGGTCAGATAGAAAATCAGAAGCCCTCTCATACCGTAATAAGAGAAACGCTCCCACATCTCGACAAAAAACAATATAAACAGCCCCTTGGGATGTCCTAAAAATGTTCCGGCTGCATCGCCGTCTTGCTCGTAAGTTCCGGCCAAAGCCCACCTCCAGATTATGATTATCGCCGCGCCCGAAAAAGCCGGGGTCATGCAATTTTGCGCCGCACCTTAAACAAAAATGTCATGCTGTGAAGGGGAATGACGTAAATCCTCACAGGCGCATTGCAATTGGCCCGCTGCGCCGCAATATGGGCTTTATGCTCAATAACACTTCCTCCCTCCCCGCCTATCTCGCCTCGCGCCGGTCCTGTCGGCCGCGTGATATGGTTGCGCCCGGCCCTGATGCGGCTAGGCTGAAAGCCATTGTTGCAACCGCGATGCGCACGCCCGATCATGGCAAGCTCTCGCCCTGGCGTGTGGTACATATTGCCGCGGATCAGCGCGATCTATTGGCAGCGAAATTGCGTGAAGCCTATCGTCAGGAGAAACCCGAGGCTGGTCGGCTGGAGCTGGAGGCAATGGACCTGTTTGCCGCGCATGCGCCGGAAATGCTGGTGGTGCTCTACAGCCCTAAAGAGTCTAGCAAAATCCCCGATTGGGAGCAGCAGCTTTCTGTGGGTGCCTTCACCATGAACCTGCTCCACGCCATTCACGCCGAAGGATTTGTCGGCGGCTGGATTACCGGCTGGCCAGCTTTTAACAACAATGTGCGCAACCTGTTCGGCCAGAACCATGAAAAAATCGCCGGATTTGTCTATATCGGCAGCCCGGCAAAACCGCTCGAAGAACGGCCCCGCCCCGATGCCGATGCAGTGTTCAGCCAATGGACGCCGGACGAAAACTAGACGCCATTTGCCCATTAGCCCTTGACCTGACCCGCTGTGTTATGCCAGTGATGCACTATGGCAGAGACAAGACCCGTATATCTCAAGCTGCGCGACGTGATCGCGGCGGCTATTCTTGATGGTACCTATAAGGAAGGCGAGATGCTCCCCTCTGTCCGCGCACTCGCGGCAAAGGAAGGGGCCAATCCGCTGACCGTCGCCAAGGCGTATCAGGGGTTCCAGAATAGCGGTCTGGTCGAGGTGCAACGCGGTGTCGGCATGTTTGTTGCCGAAGGTGCCATTTCCCGGCTGCGTTCCGATGAGCGCAAGAACTTCTTTGAAAATGTCTGGCCACCGGTTGTCGAGCAGATGAAGCGCATCGGGATTACGCCGGGTGAATTGCTCGAAAAGGTCGATGACTAGGTTCAACGCTCACTAATGGTCTCACAGAGAATATCAGGAAAAAAGAAGCAGGGTAACAGAGGAGAACGACTGTTTCGTAATTGGCTCGATGACAACGACTTTATCTATGTCGCTATCGATCAGGAGAAAGAGACATTTTCCAAGCAGCTTAAAGGTAAGGCCAAGCGACCAGATTTCTTCTTATTAATACCATATTTTGGTATCATTGCTGTAGATGTTAAGAACCTTTCCGATAGTTACTCAGGCTTCAATCTTAACATTGTAGAGGAAATTGCAAAAGCAGCAGAGTTTGAGCGACTATTCGGCATCCATTTATGGTTTGCCGTTATGGATAAAGATACAGATGATGGCAAAAACTGGAATTTTCTTAACTCGGATATAGCAATTGACAAAGGGAAGGCACTTAACACTGATAAGCGGAAAGATGCCTATCTTTGGATCGGTAAAGAACATTTCACCAGTATTACCGACATACATGACTTTCAGAAATTACTCACAATACGTCCAAACGTGACGGGAAGCTGGTCTGATATGATCAGCAATTTTTACTTGACTTAATAAAAAATCAGAAATTAGACATAATTATCGTTACGACTTAGCGAACACTGAATCATGACGCGTGTACTGAAATTTATCATATGCTCTTGTGTTTGCGGTCATAAAGGGCGGTTAGATGCACAAAAAATGCAGTCGAATCTTGACGAACAACCAACTCTTGAAAATGTTGGCGCAATTTATCCTAGGTTAAAATGTAGTAAGTGCGGGGCAAAGAAAACAGAAGTCTGGGATGATACCGGTGCCCTACTTTTTGACCCAAGCGTAAATATTGGCTGCCAGGAATGTGGCGAACCGATAATACTGCCTCGCCTAAGCGCCCAGAACGGAACCAGTCTTTGTATAAATTGTGCTAGATTAGCTGAGGATGAGCTTTTGAATCCGTCTCCTCCACCACCACCGCCTGGCAAACGTACCTGCCCGAGTTGCGGTAGTTCTACGACAACTTACACGACTCGAGATGGTGAGCATAACTTTATAGGTTGCGCCCGTTTCCCTCAGTGCCGATGGAGTTCAGACTTTTAACCAGCACTGTCCTAATCCTAAGATCATGCTTTGTCGAGCGCAGCATAACGCCGCTTGGCATCGCGCAAGCTTGCCCGAAAACGCTGATCCTGCGGTGCCAGCTGAACCGCCTTTTCAAACAGATCAATCGCATCGCGCAGTCGCGTGTCGTCTTCTGCCAGCACCTGACCATAGACATACGTAACCACCGGGTTCATCGGCAATGTGCGATAGGCTTGCGCCGCGGTGCGTTGTGCCTTTTCCGGTGCACCTGCATTCAGCTCAGCCCAAGCCAGGTCCGCCAGCAATAACGGTACATTACCGCCAAGCCGGGCGCTTACTTCGCTCAGCGTGACCCGCGCCAATTCCCAACGTTCAGCATCGAGATAGGCGGTCCCAAGCATATGTTTCGCCCTGAGGTGCGCCGGGTTATTGGCAAGAAAACTGCGCAATGTTGCCGCCTTGTCCTCATCGCGCCCCAGATCCGCCAATGCATCATGCAGCCGCACCATGACATCAAAGGTAAAGCGCAACTTGCCTGCCTCCTGATACGCCGAAAACCCCTCTTCCGGCCGATTGGACAGCATATGCACATCGCCCACCAGCAAATGGGCATCGGCGACACCGGGGAAACGCCGCTGCAACGATTTGGCGCGCCGCAATGCCTCGACGTAGCGGTCCAATGTCAGCAATTTACGGATCAGCCGCACCTCGGCGCCGGCATCGCCGGGGGATGCCTGTATTGCAGCCTCCAACTCGCTCAGCCCCGAAGGCTCTGGCACCAGAATATAGGGCCTGTGCGGCGCACGTGATGCGCGGTTGATAAAGTCGGCAGCCATAGGCCGATTTCCATCAGCCTCATAAGCACGCGCGGCAAGCAACAGGCGAAAGCTGTTGGGCGTGGTCAGCAGCCCATGCTCAGCAACCAGAGCAAAGAACATCTCCCGATCACTGCCACCTGCCATGCCGCGCATAGCAAGATTGCCCGCAAAGAGATTATGCGGTTGCCGCCGCAGCACCGTAGCGCAATGCTCCTCAGCCTGCGCCAGATTGTCCACCTCCAGTTCGAGAGCACAGCGCAAAAGTGCCGGTGCAGCCTGATCATCAAGCCGGTTTTGGGTCTTCAGCATGATGGACCGGGCGAGATCAAACTGCCGCGCCCGCGCCGCCAGCACCGCTTGCAGGAACAGGCCGCGGTCATTGCCCGGTTCCAGCGCGATGATCTTCCTCGCGACTGCCAGCATATCGGTCATGCGCCCGGCATCACCAAGCGTCTCACCATAGGCGATCAGCGTCGGGATATGGTCGGGGTTAATTTCCAGCGCGCGCTCAAACCATGGTAGCGCCGGGATCAAACCAAATTGGCTGCGCGCCAGCTCGCCACGATAAAGCAGCGCATCAATGCTCTGGGGAGCCAGTTGTACGGCAAAGTCGGCGGCATCTATCGCGCCTTTCTGATCGCCATCGAGATAGCGATAACGCGCAATCGAGACCCAGAGCATCGGGTCGCTACCATCCGCAGCAATGGCTGCATCATAGGCGGCACGAGCACGGTCTCGATCGCCATCGGCAAGGTATACCTCGGCCAATATCCGCTGTGCATAGGCAAGATGCTTGCGCGCTACCGGTCCCTCGGTCAGCCATTTGCGGGCACGATCCAGCTGGCCCTGTAACTGCAACGCATGGCCCATTAAGTGGCGCAATTGCTCGTCCGGCGTGCCGAATTCGCGGGCGCGGCGCAGCTCTGCCTCTGCCGCCAGCGGGTCGCGCAGCCGCAGATAAATCTCTGCCTGAAGCAACCGCGCTTCGGCCCAATCCGGTGCCTCAGATATGGCATTGAGCATCTCGATCCGCGCGGCGCGATAATCGCCCTTGCCAATGCTCTGTTCCGCTCGCGCTGCCGCATCGCGCGCGGCATCGCTCTGCCCCGCTACCGGGCCGATGCTCAGCATCGTGCCTATGGCGATGGACAGCATGGCCGCGCGCCAATGCCGCTTGCAGGCAGCGTTGAACCGGGAAAGGCGCGGCATGGCAGGGTCAGTCCTTGGCCGACACCGTCGTCGCGCCGGGCTGCAGATCATATTGCTTGAGCAGATCGTAAAGCGTCGGACGGCTGATCCCCAGCAACCGCGCGGTATTGGATATATTGCCTTCACTGCGCGCCAGCGCCCGGCGGATCACCTTGCGATCCGATTCTTCCCGCGCCGCCTTGATGTTGAGCAAGCTGTCGCTGTCCGCCTCAGCCTCATCATCGCCGCCAAGGTCAAGATCCTCGGCGTGGACCAACTTGCCATCGGCCATAATGACCGCACGTTTCACGCGATTTTCCAGCTCGCGGACATTGCCCGGCCAAGGCCATTCATCGATCCGGCGAAGTGCATCGGCGGCAAAGCCTTTGACTTTGGGATTAAACTCCTCAGCCATGCGGTTGAGGAAATGTTTGGCGAGCAGGACCGTATCGCCGGGCCTTTGCGCCAATGTCGGGATGGTGACAACAATCTCGGCCAGACGATAATAAAGATCCTCACGGAAGGTGCCATCTCGCTGCATCTGATCGACATCCTGATGCGTGGCACAGACGATGCGGGTATCCACCGCAATCGGTTTGCGTCCGCCAATGCGTTCAATCACCCGCTCCTGCAAAAAGCGCAGCAGCTTGACCTGAAGCGGCAGCGGGATATCGCCCACCTCATCAAGAAACAGCGTGCCGCCATGTGCCTGCTCAATCTTGCCCTCTGTGGTCTTGATCGCGCCGGTAAAGGCACCCTTTTCATGGCCAAACAGTTCCGCTTCGAGCAGGTTTTCCGGAATGGCAGCGCAGTTGATAGCGATGAAGGCATTGGCCTTGCGATCGCTATGGTCATGGAGGCCTCGCGCCAGCAATTCCTTGCCGGTACCGCTGGCACCCAATAGCATTACCGAGGCATTGGTCGGCGCAACGCGCTCAACAGTGCGGGCGACTTTGAGCATTTCCGGCGCAGCCGTGATGATGCGTCCAAGCACCTTCTCGCTGCCACCGCGAGCATCGGCGAGGCGTGCATTTTCTTGCTCGATTTCATGCAGATGGAAGGCGCGGCTGACAATATGTCCCAACTCGTCAATATCGACCGGCTTCTGGTAAAAATCATAAGCCCCCTTGGCTATGGCATCCAGCGCGCTTTGGCGAGCGCCATGGCCAGATGCAACGATCACCTTGGTATCCGGCTTGAGTGCGATAATCTCTTCCAGCGTGGCAAAGCCTTCACTTGTGCCATCGGGATCAGGCGGCAGGCCAAGGTCAAGCGTGACCACTGCAGGTTCCTCCGCACGGAGCAGGGTGATCGCTTCCTCGCGGTTAAAGGCTTGCAGCACCTCATAATCATCATAAGCCCATTTGAGCTGGGTCTGCAGACCCTCGTCATCCTCGACGATAAGCAATTTGGGACGGATTAGCTGTTCTGGCTGACGGGCGGCTTGGCTCATCGACCTGCTCCTATTTTCTTGCGATCCGGGTTATGGTCTTTGGTTTTGGATTTGCGGCTATTGTCGACCTTGATCAGGTCATCATGCTGATCCAGCGCCAATGGCAGACGGATGATCATGCGCGTGCCCATGCCCTCACGGCTTTCGACATTGAGATGGCCGCCCATGGCTTCAATCAGGGATTTCGCCTCAAAGGCGCCAATGCCAAAGCCGCCATCTTTGGTGGAAACAAAGGGTTTGAAGAGGCTGGTGCGGATAAACTCGGCGCTCATGCCGGTGCCGTGGTCGACAATCTCGATATAGCCATAAATCCCGCTGGGCGACCATTTGAGCATGACTGGCTGCGCATTGTCGCGACTTGCGTCGAGCGCATTTTGCACCAGATGCAACAACACCTGCTCCAGCGCGGCTTTGTCACCGGATATGGTCATCACATCGCCCATAAGCACCTGCACCTTATGTCCCGGTGCCGATTTTTGTTTCGCGACGCTTTTCACCAATGCCTTGACATCAAACGGTGCAATGATGGTGTCCTGCGATTTGCGATAATTGGTCAGCCGCGTCAGGGTCGCGTTGAGCTTTGCGACGGTACCCTGCAATGTCTCGACCATATCTTCGCGGAATTCCGGCTTATCGGCGTGCTTCTCGGCATTGCGAGATAGCAATGCGAGCTGGCTGACGATATTCTTGATGTCGTGCACAACAAAGGCAAAGCGACGGTTGAAATCCTCAAACTGACGCGATTCCAGCAACGCATTCTGGCCGCGCTGCTCAGCGACATAGCTTGCCGCCTGTCGCCCAACAACGCGCAGCATATCGAGATCTTCCCAGTCCAAGGTGCGGTTCAGTGTTGGCCGCCCAAGAATGACCAGGCCTTCAAGTTTCTCAAAGTGAATAAGCGGAACGATGACCCAGATGCGCTTGTCCTCGACCATCCAGTCGGCAATCGCCGCCTTTTGTACGTCATCCGCGTCGTCACCGCGTACATTGTCCAATTCAACGATAAAGCCGGATGTCGCGAAGAAATTGGCCGTGGTGCCGGTGCAGGCCGGGGCCGGAACCTCCAGCATCGGCCAGTTCCAGCGTTCTTGCAGCATGAAGCGTCCGCTCTCATCAGGCGTAAGCAACAGGCCGGCATTACTGTCGGTGATATCGGCAACAGCCTGGATGATACGGCTATGCAGCGAGGAGGCGTCCTGTTCGCGCGCGCTCATGGTGTCGGCAAAGCGCATCCATTCGGAGCGATAATCATAGCGATGCTGGAAGAAGTGCTTGGCGATCTTGACCTTGAACCAGGCACGGAAGCTGTTTGACGGCAACAGCACCAAAGCCGCCAGCGATGCCCCGAAAACCAGACCGACCTGGGTAAGACGCGCATAATCAGCGACGAAATAGGAAAGTAGCTGCACCACCAACGCCATAGCCAGCAAGTAGAGGCCGATTGCGATCAGCGAGAAGGAGTGGAAGGCAACTGTGCGAGAAAGCTGAATCTTCCATTCGCCATTGCGCTTGGCCGCAAGCGCGAAAACCGGCATCAGGCAGGCAACAATGACCCCTCGCAGCGCCAGCAGCTCGACCGGCAATTCATAGAGCAGATAAGCAACGGCATAGAGGTTAAGATCAAAGAACCACAGCACCGCCAGCCCAGCCATGGGTAGACGGATGGCAAAACGCGTTTGCGGTGCGGAAATCGAATAGAGATTATGTACCAACACCAGCGCGCCAACGGCAAAGATCATCCGCAATATGGTGGATGCATAGAACAGCAAAGGTGGAGCAAGCTCGGCTCCAAAGCTGAGAACAATGCCATCAAAAACTGGTTGCAATGCCAGAACACCGGCCAACACCGCGTATAATGCATGCACAGTCGGCGGCTGGCGCAGACTGTCATCAGAGCGCAGCAGTTGAAACATCAGGAACAGCAAAGCGCCATTACGCACAGTCTCAACGAACAACGATATCGATGCTTGCGGCCCTTCCCAGGCTACGGCCAGAGCCCAGAAGCTCAAAAGTCCCAGCGCAATAATCAGCGGCACTTGCGCCGAGCGTTGTATCCGCAAGTTCCGGCTCAACCAGATGGCCAGTCCGCCGTGCAGCAGCGCCGCTAGCAGATGCCCCAGAAAGCCGGCAAGTCCGAGAAATGACGCCAAATCCATCAGCGCGCCCCGTCCGCCCAGAGCACCACACGCAGCGTCTGCAACAGGATCAATATGTCGAGAAATGGAGTATAGTTTTTGGCATAATAGAGATCATATTCCAGCTTGTGCCGGGCATCTTCAGTTGATGCGCCATAGGGATAGTTGATCTGTGCCCAGCCGGTAATACCCGGTTTCACCATATGGCGCTCGGCATAAAAGCGCATCTTGGTCTCCAGATCGGCGACAAATTCCGGCCGCTCAGGCCGCGGGCCGACAAAGCTCATCTCGCCTTTCAACACGCTCCATGCTTGGGGCAGCTCATCAATCCTTGTGCGCCGAATGAAGCGACCAATGCGAGTGATACGCGGGTCATTCTCCTCGGCCCAGACAGCCTTGCCATCACCCTCGGCATCGCTCTTCATCGAGCGTAATTTGATGATGCTGAATGGCTGACCGAAAAGCCCGACGCGTTGCTGGCGGAAAAAGGCCGGGCCCTTGCTGTCAAGCTTCACCAGCAAAGCAAAGAGCAGGATTATCGGCAGGAAAATGATCAGCAGCGATAGGCTAGCAAGGACATCAAACAGTCTTTTGGCAATGCTGGACAGCCAGCGCCCTGAGGAAAAACCATCAGAGAAGATCAACCAGCTAGGGTTAACCGAATCGAGATCAACACGTCCTGTCTCGCGCTCAAAGAAGCTGGATATATCGTTGACATGCACGCCTGTGGTCTTGATCCGCAACAGGTCTTGCAGCGGCAGCGCGTTGCGCCGTTCTTCCAAGGCCAGCACCACCTCGCTGACATTCAATTTCTCGACATAGTTGGAGAGATTGCGGATGGCGGAGCGGTTAATCGCCTCGTCTATCACATGCTGGCCATCGCCCATGCCAATAAAGCCGACAACGACAAACCCGCTATCCGGGCGTTCCCCCAGTTCCTGAATACGTTGCGCCCTGCGCCCTGCTCCCAGAACCAACAAACGGCGGCGAAACGCCCCCGTTCCCAATATCCCGCCCAATATGATCCGATTGCCAATCAGCATCGCGATCGAAAGGAACATGGCGTAGAGCAAGATCGACCGCCATAATGTGCTGCCCGGCAGCAGAAAGAACATCAGCGAAAGAAAGATAATCCCGAGCGATACCGCAACCGCAAGCCGCGCGATGGCAAAACGCAAGCGCAACAAGGCATCAGTGCCGTAAACACCGACCGCGATCATCGCGATTTGCAGCAATATTGCAAAGCTCAAGACCGCAACGATACGATCTGCAAAAGGACCATCATCACTGCCGATCTGCATGACCCTGAGCTGCCAAGCTGTCTCCGCCGCAATGCACAGCAAAACGAAATCGATAAGACCCATAAGAACCACGGCATGCGGCACATAATGTTTGAAGAGTCGAAACATGGGGCGGGCGGGTCTCTTATGGTGTCATCGCAGACAATCTCACTGTCACTACGCATAGCGAACAGAGGTAAAGTGTCGGTTAAGTTTACACACCAACACCTAGAACATCCATAATGGATTAGTCACCATCCATTTTCGGTGTTTTTACGCCCTTAGGCTAAATTTACAGCGGTTTGAGCGACTTTACCCCGCCTGAAAGGAGAATGGTGCCGCCCGCCGCGCACGATCGTCAAAGGTGAGCGTCTTGCCTGCGGGCGGCGTTGCTCTTTGGGTACAATCTGTGCGGTGACAGGAGCGGCACCCCGGCCCGATCCGCATGGCACGGCTATTCTGCGCGACATCGGCATAATGGGCGCATAATCGCGGAGCGTGTTCCGCTGCGACGCCTATACCGATAGCATAGGCAGGACCCTCGCCCGCCATCGCAGGTGCATCAGCGCCGGATGGGCTGCTATTGCCTTTGACTGTGCGCGACAATGTAAGCCATTGCTTACCATCTTCGCTCTCGACCAGTTGCACCTGCATGATTGAAGGTTGCGCAAAGCTGTGATGCAGCGACCATAAGGGGCAGCCACTCCCGCTCTCGACAAATCCGGCGCCACTGGCACCGCTATAGCGTTTGGAAAACTGCCCGGCCCGATCCACCCGCACCATGAAGAAAGGTAAGCCGCGCTCGCCAACGCGTTGCAGTGTTGTCAGCCGATGCGCAATCTCCTCCAGCCCGGCTCCAAAGCGCCGCTGCAGAATAGCGATATCATAGCCCGTCTGCTCGCAAGCCCTGAGGAACCGACCATAAGGCATGATGATCGCCGCCGCGATATAGCCATAGAGATGCCGCTGAAACAGCCTTTCGGCACCGCGATTATCGAAGGCTGCACCCGCTGCCAATGCCTGCACCTGTTCGCGCATTTCCAGTTGCGCAATCATATAAGCGGTGCGGAAGGTACGCGAGGACGTATCAAGCATTTCCGACATCTGCAGCTGCCTTGCATGCATATCGAGGCGGTAAAGATGGTCCGGCAATATCTCGACAGGGAGAACCCGCACCATGATTTGATGCTTGCTGCGCAGCCTCTCTGTCAGCGCCGCATAGAGATCACTATTGGCAAGCCGTAACTCATCCGCCATTTCTTCGGCCGCAACATCCAGGTCGCCAAAATAGTTACGCCATTTCTCAATCTCGCGCCGGACCAGACCTATAGCCGGATGCACCGCCGTCGCTGCTACCTGTTCGCTGCCCTGCCCTGCCCAATTGTCATGCAATCTGGCAAAGGCCTGCATCAGTTCTGGAGCGCTCACCGCCCATTCGGCAAGTCGCTGGCGGTCAACGCTCAGATCAGCAAATTGCGGATCATTAAACCGGCGCATCATTGCCTCGACGCCACCGCCTGGTTCGTCAGCAAGCAGCAGACGCGGATCAAAGTCAAAGCGCTCGCTCAGCGCCAACATCAGCCGCGCCGTTAATGGCCGCTGGTTGCGTTCGAGCAGATTAAGATAGCTCGCAGAAATGCTGAGCGCTTCCGCCATGGCTACCTGACTAAGTTTGCGCGAGACCCGCAATCGCCGCAGCGCAGCACCGGCAAAGACTTTATCCTGAGACATAAGAGCACCATTACTTAAGCGTCATTGCGAGCGCAGCGAAGCAATCCAGGGCAGTTACATGTGGCTCTGGATTGCCGCGTCGCCTTCGGCTCCTCGCAATGACGATGGAGAATAAGGCAACTGCGCCAAAGCTCTTTGTAACGATATTTACAAAATTACAAGCAAACTCTGCCCTCGGCACCATTGTGACAGAAAATTTGTGTCAATTTTTGAGACTCGCACTGCCTCTATCCCCTAATAGCCTTCCCAAGACGTCGCCGCGAGGGCGACTACCTCCCTGCAGAAAGGCATATATTATGACCGACTTTAACGATCTCGTCCCCGCAGCGCCGGGCCGCTTTGATGGCATTAACCGCAATTACACCGCAGATGATGTCGCCAAGCTGCGCGGCTCGGTACAGGTAGAGCATACACTTGCCCGCCGTGGTGCGGAGAAACTTTGGGAGCTTCTGAAGACTGAAGACTATGTCAACGCGCTCGGCGCGCTTTCGGGCAATCAGGCGATGCAGATGGTGCGCGCTGGCCTGAAAGCAATTTACCTCTCTGGCTGGCAGGTGGCAGCCGATGCCAATACCGCTGGCGCGATGTATCCCGACCAGTCGCTCTATCCGGCCAATGCTGGCCCGGAACTGGCCAAGAAGATCAACAACGCACTACAGCGTGCTGACCAGATTGAATATAGCGAAGGCAATGTCAGCCGCGACTGGTTTGCGCCCATCGTCGCTGATGCCGAGGCTGGCTTTGGTGGCCCGCTCAACTGCTTTGAGATTATGAAGGCCTATATCGCGGCGGGCGCGGCTGGCGTTCACTTTGAAGACCAGCTCGCGTCTGAAAAGAAATGCGGCCATCTGGGCGGCAAGGTTTTGATCCCGACCCAGTCGCATATCCGCAACCTTAATGCAGCACGCATGGCGGCAGATATTTCCGGCGTACCGACGGTTATCTGTGCCCGTACCGATGCTGAGAGCGCGAAGCTGATCACCTCGGACGTGGACGAGCGCGATCATGAGTTCCTCACCGGCGAGCGTACGCCGGAAGGCTTCTTCCGCCTCAAGGAAGGCACCGGGGTTGAGCATTGCATCAAGCGCGGCATCGCCTTTGCAGAACATGCAGACCTGCTGTGGTGGGAAACCTCTAAGCCTAACCTCGATGACGCCAAGCGCTTTGCCGAAGCGATCCAAAAAGCGCATCCGGGCAAGATGATGGCCTATAATTGCTCACCCAGCTTTAACTGGGAAGCCAATCTCGACAAGGACACCATCGCCAAATATCAGCGTGAGCTGGGTGCCATGGGCTATAAGTTCCAGTTCGTTACCCTGGCTGGCTTCCACCAGCTCAATTACGGCATGTTCGAGCTGGCCCGTGGCTACAAGGATCGCGGCATGGCCGCCTATTCCGAGCTGCAACAGGCCGAATTCGGTGCCGAGGAAAATGGCTACACCGCCACCCGCCACCAGCGCGAAGTGGGCACCGGCTATTTCGACGCGGTTGCGACCGCAATCGGTGGTGGCCAGAGCTCGACCACCGCATTGGCAGAAAGCACCGAGGCAGACCAGTTCAAGAAAGACGCTGCCTAAACACGCATAACCAGATTGGCGCCCGGCTGCTTTGGCCGGACCGCCTGACCAACTTTCCTGGGGAGGAAAGTCCGGGGATTCAGGTTTCTAACCTTGGCCCCACCCGCCGGAGCAGCGATGCTCCGGCGGTTTTGATTCATGCTTTAAGCATTGTTTTACCGTCCTGCATTACGCTCATCGCCATAGCTTTCTATTTGGGACAGAAGTTCGATGCTGAAACCGGTTGCTGCTGTCGCGGCTATCTTCCTCTTGATTGTGGCGATGATGGCCAGCGAATTGCCGGTCGATAACAGCCCTGCACCTGAGGCAGCAGACAGCGCAGAGCCCGACATTAAGCCAGAGCCCAAGCCATTTACCAGTCCCGCCGTTGATACAGATATAGAGGGCACGGGAGCGGATTCAGAACAGGATGACGAGGCCGGTTTTGCCGACGAATATGATATCAACCCGTTCAGTGCAGCGCCAATTGATAGCTTTGGCAATGACAGTGTCGATGTCGACCCCACCCCCTCCATCCAAGAAAACAGCGTTGACCATGACATCGAGAGCGATCAGGCAATAGCCGAAAGCAGCGCGCTCCCAAGTAAAGGCGCTGCACGGCCTAGAATTGTGCGGGAATCTCCCCCTCCGCTAAAGAGCGAGATCAATCACTAAAGGCTGAGCTTCATATTCAGCTCTTTGCCTATTTCGCCATCAGCTTAAGTGTAGCAGCCGTCATCGCCTCGGTCGCGGTGGCCACAACTTTCTCCGCATCAGGAGTCCAGAAGGGGCTGTGTAACGAGGGAAGTTTGCTGGCATCGCCATTAGCAGCATCAAACTTCTCTAAAGGTACACCGCCCACCCAGAAGATCATGCTCTTGATATTGTCCGGATCAGCACGGCGAAAACGACTGAAATCCTCACCGCCCATGACCGCCGGTGTTTCCAGTACATGCTGATCGCCAAAGCGTGTTTTGAAGAGAGTGGCCATCTCTTCGGTAAACTCCGGGCTGTTATAAACCGATGGGGTAAAATCATCATCCATGGTGACTTCGGGCATAAGCTCTTCGGGCAAACCGGCGGCAATCGCTTGCCCCCGTGCGATGCGCGCTATACCGTCGATCAGCGTCTGGCGCGTTTCATCGCTATAGCTGCGCACAGTAATCAGCAGACTGGCCTCATCGGAAATGATATTATGCTTCGCGCCAGCACGAAAGCTGCCAACCGTTACAACAGCGGGGTCCTGCGGATCGATCTCGCGGCTCACCAGTGTCTGCAAAGCCATGACTATCTGGCTACCCAAAACCACCGGGTCTTTCGCCGTACTGGGATAGGCACCATGGCCGCCAATGCCTTTCACCTTGATGCTGACACTATCGACATTGGCCAAAGCATAGCCGGGTTTATAGCCAATCATGCCTGCTGGAATCTGCGCCGCATCATGAAACCCCATGACATATTCCGGCTTGGGAAAACGCTCATACAAGCCATCTTCCAGCATCGCCTTGGCGCCCGATCCAATTTCTTCTGCCGGTTGCAGAATCATTACCAGCGTACCTGACCACTCATCCTTACGCGCGACCAACTGCCGCGCCGTGCCGACCCATGCCGTCATATGCGTATCATGGCCACAGGCATGCATCACCGGGCTTTCAATCCCTTTGGAGGTGGTCGCGATTGCCTTGGACGCGAAGGGCAGCCCTGTCTGCTCCTCAACTGGCAGGCCATCCATATCGGCGCGCAGCATCACCACCGGGCCGGGGCCATTTTCCATGACGGCGACAACACCCGTCTGGCCCACTTTCTCGGTCACGGTAAAACCTAGGCGTCGCGCTTCTTCAGCCAGTTTCGCGGCGGTACGGAATTCCTGAAAGCTCAGTTCGGGATTGGCGTGCAGGTAGCGATAGATTTCCAGCAGCGATGGCATATCGGCCGTCACCGCATCGCGCAGATCATCGGCTTGAGCTGGTGTAGCCATGGCCAGCGCCAGCATCGCAACCGGCGCTGCAGCGTATGAGAGAAGATTTTTGATAGACATTTTCAGGCGCTCCCCAGCAATTTTTTGCTCAGAACCCAAAGCTAGCGCCTGAAAGCGCAACTGTCAGCGATTAATTGATATGGGCTATTGCACCGTCCAGCCACCATCCATGCTGAGATTAGCCCCGGTGATGGCGCTTGCGGCATCGCTGCAGAGATAGACCAGAAAGGATGCCACCTGTTCCTTGGTGACAAATTCCTTGGTCGGCTGCGCCTTTAGCAGCACATCGTTGATCACTTCGTCACGGGTCAGACCGCGGGTCTTCATCGTATCCGGAATCTGCTCTTCCACCAGCGGTGTCCAGACATAGCCGGGGCTGATAGCGTTGACGGTGATACCATGCTCGGCGGTTTCCAGCGCCAATGTCTTGGTAAAACCGTCAATACCGTGCTTGGCAGCGACATAGGCGCATTTGCCGGGGCTGGCGACTTTGGAGTGCGCCGATGCCGTAGCAATGATCCGGCCCCACCCCTTGTGCTTCATTCCCGGCACCGCCAGACGAGATGTATGAAAGCTGGAGGTGAGGTTTAGTGCCATGATCAAATCCCATTTCTCGGGCGGGAATTCCTCAATCTTGGATACATATTGGGTGCCGGCATTGTTGACCAATATATCGACGCCGCCAAAGTCGGCTTCGGCCATGGCGAACATCTCGGCAATCGCTTGCGGGTTGGTGAGGTCAGCACCGCTATAGGCGGCCTTGGCACCGCTCAGCTCCTCCAGCGCTATCCGTTCCTGCTCAATCGCATCGACATCGCCAAAGCCGTTGATAATGATATTCGCACCTTCAGCAGCGAGTGCCTTGGCGCAGCTCAGGCCTATGCCCGATGTAGAACCGGTAATCAAAGCTGTCTTGCCTTTGAGAAACATGCCTTATGCCTTTTTACTATAAGGATAATTGAGACGGGATTTGGTTTAATCGATGTCGATAGCCGCAGTGCGGCCATCGATTATATTCTGCGCCAACAAGCCGCGTTTCTTGATAACCGAGAGTACCGCATCAAGGCCCTGTGCCCAATGCCGTTCCATTGTTGCACGAGAGAATTCAAAATCGCGCGCGCCGCTTTCCCACTCTTCGACCTGACAAATGAGATGCACGATATTCACCGCATTCTCATCAACCATGGCACGCAACCGCTCTACATCCTCATCGGCGCAGACTTCGGGTGGGAGTTTGTTCAAGACCGACCGGATTGCCTCATGCTCGCGGCGGATCCTGAGATACTGGTCGGTCACCGCGCGGGTCCGGCTGGAAAAGCGGATATCTTTCATCCGGCTCAGAACATCATCAAAATCCTGCGGCATCTTGCCGCGTGCCGGGAAAAGATCGACCTGAAACACCAGCATATCGGTGGTCTGGTTTTCCAGCACATGCGCCAGCGGCGTATTGCTGACAATACCGCCATCCCAATAGTAACGTCCGTCAATCTCAATCGGCGGAAAGCCCGGCGGCAGCGCGCCCGAAGCCATAATATGCCGCGCATCAATGCGCGTCGGATTGACCGGATCGCGGGTATCAAAATATTGGAAATTGCCGCTTTCAATATCAACCGCGCCAACCGAAAGCCGCATCGGGCCATCATTGAGCCGATCCCAGTCGACATATTTGTTCAAAGTCTCTTCCAGCGGAGCCGTGTTGTAGAGGCTGAGAGCATTATCGGTTCCGGGCATGGAGAAGCCGGGTACCGACATATGCGGCCGATAGAAGCCCGGAACGCCACTTGTCGCAGCAGCAAAGGCACCAAGCCTATGGTTGGTCTGCCGCCAAAAGGGATTATCAGCAAAAACCATATTTGGGCTGCCGCTGGTAATCTGCTCCCAGAACTCGCGCAGTCTTTCCCAGGCGCTGGCAAAGGGATTACCCGCAATAATCGCGCTGTTAATCGCGCCGATGGATATTCCTGCGACCCAGTCGATACGAATATCCTGCGCCACCATCGCCTCATAGACACCGGCCTGATAGGAGCCGAGCGCACCACCTCCTTGTAGCACCAGAGCTACTGTCTCCGGCAGCGGTATTGCTTGATCCTTGGGCTTTTTCTCGCGGACCTCCCGGCGTTTCTTGACCAAAAGGTCATCGACGGTCTTGGGCGATTTTGCTGCTTGTGTGGCCATAATCCGTTGCTGCCTAACCCATATTTGGCGTTTTACACGCGATCACCTAATGTCTGTGCGCGGACTCGCAAAAAGGGAATCGCATGATGATCATTTTCAAACCCGTTAGCCTTTCTATAGCAGCCTCACTAGTCTTGAGTATCAGCCCTTTTGCCTATGCGCAGACTGCTGACCCTGAAAAAACCGACACAGAGACTGCTGTCGATGTTGCAACGCAACCGGCGGAAGACCTCAACCTGAAAAAGCACAAGATTCCCGACGAACTTCAGGAGATTGAAGAAGCACCCTATTCCATGGAGGGTATTAGCAACTGCCGCAGTATCCAAAATGCCGTCAAAAGGCTCGATAAGGTTCTGGGCGATGATCTGGATGTTGTCGAGGAAGACAGCGCTGCTGACAAACGCCGCAAGACTGCTGGTTCACTCGGCAAATCGCTGGTCGGCGGTTTGATCCCGTTTCGCGGGTTAGTGCGCGAGATCACCGGGGCTGCCGGACAGGAGCGGCGCTATAATCAGGCGGTCTATGCCGGTGTGGTTCGGCGAAGCTTCCTCAAAGGCATTGGCAAGCAGCGCGGATGCCGCTTCCCCGCTTCTCCCAAGAGCTAACGCGATTATCCAATATGCGACTCCAAGACTGTCACAATATCGCGGATTTCCGCCGCATGGCGAAAACGCGTCTGCCCTATCCGGTGTTTCACTATATTGATGGTGCCGCTGATGATGAGGTGACGAAGGACCGCAACACCAGCGCCTATGACCAATGCGACCTTGTCCCCGATGTATTAGCAGGGGTGGAAGAGATTGATCTCACCACCCGCGTCATGGGGCACGATATCGCCCTACCCCTGTTTCTATCACCAACGGCTTTGCAGCGGCTGTTCCATTGGCAAGGCGAACGTGCAGTCGCCGCGGCGGCACAGAAGTTCAACACCTGGTTCGGTATCTCCTCGCTGGCGACGGTCAGCATTGAGGAAATCGGTGAGAGCATCACTACGCCGAAACTGTTTCAGCTCTACATTCATAAGGACAAGGGGCTGAACCGGATGATGATTGAGCGCTGTCAGGCGGCGAAATTCGATGCGCTGGCGCTGACGGTCGACACTATCGTTGCGGGTAATCGCGAGCGTTGCCTGCGCACCGGCTTTACCTCGCCGCCGCGCCTGACTCCGCGTTCGGCCATCAGCTTTGCTTCACATCCGGGCTGGACGCTCAACTATCTGTTGCGCGAGAAGTTTCACCTTCCCAATCTCGACACCCATGTCGCCGAGGGCAGCAATGTCGCAATTTCGGTCGCCGACTATTTCAATACCATGCTCGACCAGTCGATGAACTGGTCCGATGCTGCAAACATCCGTGAGCAATGGGGCGGAACCTTTTGTCTTAAGGGGATAATGTCGGCAGCCGATGCCCGCCGCGCCGTCGAAATAGGTGCCGATGCGATAATGGTCAGCAACCATGGCGGACGACAACTCGACGGCAGCCGCTCGCCCTTTGACCAGCTGCGCGAGATTGTCGATACCGTGGGCGGCGAGATAGAGATTATCTGCGATGGCGGAATACGGCGTGGCACCCATGTGCTCAAAGCGCTAAGCGCCGGCGCTACCGCCTGTTCGGGCGGGCGCCTTTATCTCTATGCGCTGGCCGCCGCCGGACAAGCAGGCGTGGAGCGCAGTCTGGGCAATCTGCAGGCAGAGATCGCACGCGGTATGAAGCTGATGGGTAAGACCCGCATTGATCAGCTCAGCGAAGCTAATCTGCGCTGGCGATAACATTTGTCCTCCCCAAGCTTGTCTTGGGGAGGTGGCAGCGCGAAGCGCTGACGGAGGGGCCGCAGCCCGAAGGGCGAGGATACATCGGCTGTAACCGTCGCAAAGCTCGCCTTCGGCTTCGCCCCCCTCCACCGTCTTCGACGGTCCCCCTCCCCGAGCAAGCTCAGGGAGGATGATATTAGCCAATATCCAGTTCCCGCACACCGCGTTGCTGGCGGACCATCTCCACCCGGTCACGAATTTCACCACGGATAGAGCGCGCGTCAGGCACATTGCGCACAATGATCGCATTGCGACCATCGGTGGAAAGGCTCGAGCGATCACTGGAAGACATCACCAGATCGCCATTGTCGAACATCTGCTGAATGATCGAAAAAGTGACCTTCACATCCTTGATGCGATAAAGCTCCACCTCTTCCTCGGCGCGCATCAAAATGCCGCGGCGCATAAACAGGCGATCGCCATCCAACCAGTAGATCGATGTCCGATTGCGCAGAAATTTATATGCCAGATAAGGAATGGCCAGCGCTGCAATGACGATCGCGGCATAGGCGGCATATTCAAAATAAGCAGCGATGCCGAAGCCGATCGCGGCGGCGGCGAGAATCTGCCAACCGCTGCCTGATTTGAATAACCAGGCAGCGGTTGACGAGCGGAATTCGATCACCGGCAGATGCCCGCCCTTCATCCGCTTCGGCTTTTGGCGGGGGCTTTGCCTGTTGCTGGACCCGTCGCCGGGCAGAATAGTGGCCATTTTCGGCCTTTCTCCTGAGAAACTGTCTGTCACTTAAGAGACTATCCTGCCCGGCTTTAGCTGTCCATCATGCAGCGGCGAATTATGCCGTAGCGTCTGCCTCTTGGCTCTGCTCCGGCGGTGTCCCGGCCTTGTGACCAAGCCCCGACCAGTCGACCTTGCGGGTGACGTACATCACCAGTGCCAGTGCCACGAACAGCAGCAGCGAGCCAACCAGCAGTGCATAGGCTTCCATGTTGAGCAGCACATAAAGCAGCGCATACAGGCCGGTGAGTATCCCGCCGACAAACAGCGCCCGCTTGACCCCGCCCAGAACAGCGGCACTATAGGCGCTCAACAGGCCGATCATCGCAGCCGATGCACCGAAATACGCAAAGGCAAAGCCAATCACTTCGGCAAAGGCGAGCAGCAACACGAAGAACAGGATCAACCCGAAGCCGGTGAGCAGATACTCCGCCGCCGCGACCCGGGCGCCTGCAATAATATCGAACAGCAGAAAGGTGAGGAAGGTAAAGCCGATAAACAGAAAACCATATTTCACCGCCCGGTCGACCTGGCTGTAGATATTCACCGGCTCGACCAGCGAGATAAGCGGGCTGTTCTGCAGCGTTTCCGCCGTCTGGCCACCGAACATGCCATACTCATAGTCACGCTCCGGCGCGATATCCTCCAGTTGCACCAACGACTGACCCAGCGCCAGATTGTCGATGCTGTATTTGGCGGTAAAGCCTTCGTCGCTGATCTCGCGGTCCTCGGGCAGGAAATCGCCGCCAAAACTGGGGTGTGGCCAGCTCGACTTCACCGCAAAATTGCTTGTCCCGCCGCGCGGTACCAGAGTCAAACGGCCATTGCCGCGCATGCCATAGCTGTAATCCAGCGCCAGCGGTTCGCCTTCGCTCCAGTCGTGAAAGGCAAAGAAGCCCGCGCCATTGCTTACTGCCAAGCCCTTGCCGGGACGCAGGTCAGCAGCGGTGCCATTGACCGTCAGCGTGTTGCCCGATCCCAATCCGCGCGGATCGGCAATCGCAAAGCGGACTTCGGCCTGATTGAGCTTCAGCGTCTCGGGATCAACGCCATAGCGCGCCAGATCTTCAGGGATAGAAAAACGCGCTTGCCCCTTGACCCCCGCTTCATAAACCACCGACTGATAAATGGATTTCTGCCGCACTTCTTCGGCGACATCCACAGCAATATCATTGCTTTGCGGCGACAGATACAGCGTCCGCGAAACCCGGACGGTGCGCGATTTCTTCACCCCATCTTCTTCATATGTCTCAATATTTTCCGTCTCATACGGAATAACCATCACCGGCGCGGCAACGATCTGCGCATCGCCCCAACCCTCGGCAATAGCATTGCGCGCCGTCTCCGACTGGCTCTGCCGGTCATAGACCAACGCATAAACCAGCAATAATGGCACCATCAGCAACGCGCCAATAAACACCGCCACCGCCAGCTTAAACCCCGGACTGCGTTCCTTGCGTACCGGTTTTTCCTCTATCTCATCTCGATTATGGGCTTCTGCCATGGTCTCTCACTCCCAACGATTCATCGCTCATATGAAACGCTTCGTCTATGGATGGGATTCTGAATTGGAGGTTAAGCTGTGGAGAGTGATGAGTATTTTACGTCTTGTTGCTGCCATTACCAAAATTTGGTAGGTAGCAACCATGGCCAAGAGAAGCACTTCGGTCGCTTTAAGCGAACATCACCAGAAGTTCATTCAGGAAATGGTCGATTCCGGTCGTTATGGCTCAGCCAGCGAAGTCGTCCGCGACGCATTGCGGCTAGCTGAAGAACGCGCTGCGCGGATCAAGGCATTAGACGCTGCTTTGATGGAGGGCGAAGAGAGTGGACCAGCGGTAGATTTTGATCTGGATTCGTTTCTCGCCGAGATGCGGGCAAACTATAGCAAAAACGCTACGTGAAATATCAGCTTCGTCCTGCGGCACGAAAAGACTTGTCAAGCATCTGGGCCTATACAGCAGACCGCTGGGGGATCGAACAAGCTGATCACTATGTCACACTGATCATAGAAAAAATCGAAAATGCCTCAAACGCTCCTGGAATAGGATCGCCGATAAAAGGCCTCCGATATAGCTATCGGAAATTGTCAGTCGGTTCCCATCGCATCTATTATCGCTTGTCTGGTAACGAAATGCTCGTCTCTCGAATTCTTCACGAGCGAATGGATATTAATCGAGAACTTAGCTGAATAACTCCAGATCAATACACCCTAGCCTTAGGCTCAATATACGTCGCCTCATCCGACAGCGTATATTCATGCACCGGGCGATAGCCGATTTCGGTCTTGCCGCCATTGCCGCCCCAGCCTTCAAAGGTGATGACGCTGTGCTTCATCCAGTTCTTGTCATCACGCTCGCTATAATCCTCATGCATATGCGCGCCGCGGCTTTCCTTGCGGTTGGCGGCGCTTTCCATAGTGCAGACGGCTTGAGCCATCAGATTGTCGAGTTCGAGCGTTTCGATGAGATCAGTGTTCCAGATCAGTGAGCGGTCGGTGACATGCACATCTTCCATACGCTGACAGACCTTGGCCATGGCTTCCTGACCTTCGGCGAGCAGCTGATTGTCGCGGAATACGGCGCAGTGCTTTTGCATCGTCTTCTGCATCTCGGTGCGGATTTCCGCTGTCGGCGAACCGCCGCTGGCGTGGCGGAAATGGTCGAGACGGCTGAGCGACTGCTCTTCCGAACCGCCCGGAAGCGGCTTGTGCGCGCTGCCCGCGGTGACGGTTTCGGCCAGACGATGACCGGTAGCACGGCCAAAGACGACAAGGTCAATCAATGAGTTAGAGCCAAGGCGGTTAGCGCCATGGACAGAGACACAGGCCGCTTCACCCACGGCAAAGAGGCCCTGCACAATCGCATCAGGATCATCCTTGGTCGGATTGATTACCTCACCATGATAGTTACACGGGATGCCACCCATATTGTAATGCACGGTCGGCACCACTGGCAGCGGCTCGCGGGTCAGGTCGACACCAGCGAATATCTTGCCGGTTTCGGTAATGCCCGGCAGGCGCTGCGCCAGCACATTGGAATCTATATGATCAAGGTGCAGGAAGATATGATCGCCTTCCTTGCCGACGCCGCGGCCTTCACGGATCTCCGTTGCCATGCAGCGCGAGACAACGTCGCGGCTGGCAAGGTCTTTCGCCGATGGCGCATAACGCTCCATAAAGCGCTCGCCTTCGGAATTGGTGAGGTAACCACCCTCACCGCGCGCGCCTTCGGTAATCAGCACGCCCGCGCCATAAATGCCGGTTGGATGGAATTGGACAAATTCCATATCCTGCAGCGGCAGGCCGGCGCGCAGCACCATGCCACCGCCATCACCAGTACAGCTATGCGCAGAGGTGGCGGAGAAATAGCATCGACCATAGCCGCCGGTGGCCAGCGTCACCGCATGGCTGCGGAAACGATGGATAGAGCCATCTTCCAGGCAGATGGCGATAACGCCCCGGCAGACTTTGCCTTCGGGTGAATCTTCCATGATCAGATCGATGGCGAAATACTCAACAAAGAAATCCGCGTCATATTTCAGGCTCTGCTGATACAGCGCGTGCAGCATCGCATGGCCGGTCCGGTCGGCAGCGGCACAGGTGCGCTGTACCGGCGGGCCTTCACCCATATTCTGCATATGCCCGCCAAAGGGCCGCTGATAGATGGTGCCATCATCATTGCGCGAGAACGGCACACCGGCATGTTCCAGCTCATAAACAGCCGCTGGTGCCTCACGGCAGAGATATTCAATCGCGTCCTGGTCGCCCAACCAGTCCGAACCCTTGACCGTGTCATACATATGCCAAGACCAGTGATCCGGCGTGTTGTTGCCCAGCGACGCCGCAATACCGCCTTGCGCTGCCACGGTGTGGCTGCGAGTCGGGAAAACCTTGGTAATACAAGCAGTTTTCAGCCCCGCCTCGGCGCTGCCCATGGTGGCGCGCAGGCCTGAACCGCCAGCGCCAACGACAACGCTGTCATATGTATGATCAATAATCTTGTAAGCAGGCTGGGTCGACTGTTCCGTCATGCTCAGAGAGCTCCTGTAAAGGCAATTTTGGCAACCGAGAAAATGGCAAGCGCTGCGCCGCCAATGGCATAGATATTCAATAACATTAGCAGCGCGAATTTGGTTCCGTGATTATGGATATAGTCTTCGATCAACACCTGCAGGCCGAGCCGCAAATGCCAGAATACCGAGACAGCAAGAAGCATCATAGCTACCGCAGCCAGCGGCGAAGACAGCCAAGCGGTCACGGTCACATAATCATAGCTCTCAAGCTGCAGCAGCGAGCCGATAAACCAGGCGAATAACAGCACATTGCTGATCGCGGTAATGCGGTGGAATATCCAATGCTGCCCGCCATGCCGCGCAGATCCCAGTCCGCGCACTTTGCCCAATTGCGTTCCGCTACTCATAAAGAAATTCCCTGTCTTTCAGACCTGTCTTCGCCTGCCCTAGAGCAGGATCAATGCCCAGAAACCGGCGGTCAATACCAATGCCAGCAGCGGTATTACGCTCGACCACATATTGTTGCTGTCCACTTCATAGCCCGCACCGATATCCAGCACGAAGTGGCGCAGGCCGGAGAGCAGATGCTGGAAGAAGGCCCAGCTAAGGCCGATCAGAACGACATAGCCGAACCAGCTGCCCATCACGGTCTGAAACACGGCGTAATATTCTGGACCACTGGCGGCGGCAAAGAGCCACCAGCTGAACAACACGCCGCCAACAATCGCCATGCCGTCGCCGGTAATGCGGTGCAGGATCGACACCGCCATGGCAGGACCCCATTTCCATATGGAAAGATGCGGCGATAAGGGTCTTGGGGCTTTCTGGGTCATGGCTCCATCATTTCCTGTCAGATAAGCATTTGCGCCTCATGTAACGATTTGACGGCGAGTTGCAAATGAACTTTGGCCACACATCCCGGCTTTTGTGCACTGCAGCTACGTTTTCCCCGCAATCAGACAATCAAGCCTCGATAATAGGTCACATCGCTTGCCAATAACCGGCTGTTAACCATGGCCTTGTAAATGGAAGTCTCACCAAGCCATTGAGGGTATTATGCCGTTATCAGATAACTCCACCAATCGGTCCGCCTCCAGGCATATCTCCCGAGCAGCCATTGACCGTGAGCTTTCCGTTGCGGAGCGTTTACGGCATTTTGACCCCGAGCAGCGCCTTCCAGAACTGAGCGACGAGATTATGGAAACGCTGACCGCTCGCGAGCAGGAAGTCGCAGAAACATTTTGGGACCATTATTGCCGAACCACCGTTTTCGGTCGGCGATTTGGCCATAATCCGCAGGCGCGCAGCCGGGGAGTTGAAGATATCCGCATCTTTACCCGTGAGAAGTTCGGCGCACTGGAATCACAGAAATGGGTACACACCGCGTTTCACAACGCGGTCGTCGCCAAAGATATGGGCATTGCGCACTGGCAGTTGATCGCCTCCATCGCCGAAACCTATGACAAGGCACAGGCCATTTTGCATGAAGAAATCCGCGAGGACGTTGAGCGCTTTCTGAGGTTGAGCCGAGCAATGCACAAGGTCCAGATCATCGAAACCGAAATTATGTCCTCGGCCATCGCAATGCTGGAAAAACGCGATGCCGGAACCCGCATTGCGCGCCATTCGGACGAGTTCAAACTGCAAGTCGATGCCGAAATCCAGGCAACGACTCAATTGGGGGAAAGCTTGCATGGTCAGGTCAGCGATGCCTCCAATGCGGCGCGTGGCATGTTGAGTAAGTCATCTGAAGTCGCGGCCGCAGCAGAGCAGTCCGCCATCGCTATGCGCGAGGCGGCGCAGACCGCTGCTGGCTTGATCCGGGCCATTGAGGATGCCCGGCTCGAAGTGGAAACCGCTGCCGATATCGCCAATCGCGCCGCAGATGGTGCCAGTGATGCGGTGGCGAGCACGGAAAAGCTCTCCACCCATGCGCAATCGATTGAGTCCATATTGGGACTGATCCGCGAAGTCGCCGGACAGACCAACCTGTTGGCGCTTAACGCTACGATTGAAGCTGCCCGCGCAGGAGAAGCCGGTCGCGGATTTGCAGTTGTCGCGCAAGAGGTGAAGACACTCGCCAATCAGACGGCGCGCGCCACCGACGATATAGCCGCGAAAATTTCGGCCATTCAGGAGGCGACGCAAGATACAGTGGAGTCCAACGCAGCGATCCGCGATACCGTCGGCGATGTTCAGAAATCTGCCGACCGCATCCGCGAAGCCATGGAGGTGCAGGCACAGACCGTGACAATGATTACCGCTGCCGTGGACGAGACCGCATTGGCCGCCGACTCTATGTCTGGAACCATTGCCACCATCCGAACCGATACCGAGAATATGGCGGCAGAGATGGATCGGGTTGGCGACGGCTTTACCCGTCTGGATGGTCAGCTGAACCAGCTACGCACCCGCTCAGACCGCTTTGCCGACAGCATTGGCTGAGGCCTAAAAGGTATCTCCACTTTCCTTTGTGAGTTCAAGCGCATAAGCTTGAGTCATGAGCGAGGGAAAGCATGTCCTGCTAACTGGCAGCAGCCGAGGCATTGGCGCTGCCATTGCTGCGCAACTGCGCGAATCAGGGCATAAGATGATTGGTCAAGCAACGTCCGCCGATGAAGACCAGATTGCTGCTGACTTTTCCCAAGCCGGTGCCGCACCAGCACTTTGGCAGGAAGCGCTGCAACGGCTAGACGGTCATGTTGATGTATTGATCAACAATGCCGGATTGTTCTCCGCCAGCCCAATCGATCAGGATCATCAGGACTGGCTCGCCGAATGGCAGCAGACCATGACCATCAATCTCACCGCCTCGGCCGAGCTCTGCCGCCTGGCTGTGCGCCATTGGCAGGAACAGCGACGGGGCGGCCGCATCGTCAACATCGCCAGCCGCGCCGCCTATCGCGGCGACAGCCCAGCGCACTGGCACTATGCCGCGTCCAAGGGCGGCATGGTGGCGATGACCAAGACCATTGCCCGTGCCTATGCCGCCGAGGATATCCTCGCCTTCGCCATCTGCCCCGGCTTCACCATGACCGGCATGGCCGAGGATTATCTCGCCAGCCGCGGCGGCGACAAGCTGCTTAATGATATCCCGCTCGGCCGTGTTGCCCAGCCCGAAGAGATTGCCAAGATCGCCACTTTCTGCGCGTTGGACGCGCCAGCTTCCATGACCGGCGCGGTGCTTGATGCCAATGGAGCGAGCTATGTGCGCTAGTCATTCCCTTCAGGCCAACACGATCTTCTTGGAAAGTGAGAAGGTCCCAAAAACCCCGTTCGTGTCGAGCGAAGTCGAGACACAGGCCAGCGAACCGCGAGGTCTCTCGACTACGCTCGAGACGAACGGAGAGGGTGAGCATATCAAAAAGTACCGAGCTCCCACTCAACTAGGGAAAGCCGCATGATTATCGATGCCTGGGGCCAACATCCGACACTGCGCCACTCGCAGGATCCGGTCTTTGATTCCCTGCGCCGCTGGACTAAGGAGCCAGCGCCGGAAAAGGCAATTCCGATAGAAACAACCCTCGCCAGTCTGGATCAGGCCGGAGTCGATGTGATGCTCACCAACGCCTGGTATGCGCCGCACAATGTGTTGATCTCCAATGACGAGGTCGCGGAATTTGTCACCGCTTCCAATGGCAAGCTGCTCGGCATTGCAGGAGGCGACTATGCCAAGCCGATGGACGCGATCCGCGAAATCAGTCGCGCTGTTACCGAGCTGGGCTTTAAGGGCGTGCGTATCATCCCCTGGCTTTGGGAAGTCCCGCCGACCGACCGGCGCTTCTATCCCATCTATGCGCTGTGCTGCGAGCTGGGCGTGCCCTTTTGTACCCAGATCGGGCATACGGGTCCGCTTATGCCGTCAGAGCCGGGACGACCGCTTTATCTCGATCAGGTGGCGCTGGATTTCCCCGAATTGAAGATCGTCGCCGGGCATATCGGCTATCCGTGGACCGAAGAGGCCATTGCCGTGGCCACCAAGCATGAGAATGTGTTTATCGACACCTCAGCCTATACCGCCAGCCGCTATCCGCCTGAGTTGGTGCGTTATATGCAGGGCCATGGGCGGCATAAAATCATGTTCGGCACCAACTATCCGATGATGACCGCAGCAAAAGCGCTGGCCGGACTGGATACGCTGGGGCTGGATGATGAAGCAAAAGCGCTGTTTCTCGGCGGCAATGCCCAACGTATATTTGGAATTGGATGATGAGCAATAGCTGGAAAATCACCCTGCCCTGCACCCGCGCCGAAGCCGAAGCGCTGGATATGGAAGACTTCCTGCCCGGCGCACAGGACATCGCGCCGACACTGGTGACGCGCCGCGCCGATGGTGATGATGATACTCAATGGCTGATCGAGATTTACTGCGATGACAAGCCCGATAAGGCAATGCTGAAACAGGTCGCAACGCTTGTGCCGAAGAGCGACGGGGAACCAGAGCTGGAAGAGCTGCCCGAAGAAGACTGGGTGACGGTGAGCCAGCAGGGGCTTGAGCCAATACGCGCCGGTCGCTTTCATGTGCATACCCCCGATCATGCGTCATCGAGCGAGCCGGGCGTCTACAATATCCGCATCGGTGCCGGTCAGGCCTTTGGCACCGGCCATCATGAGACCACCGCCGGGTGCCTCGCCATGCTCGACCATATCCGCCGCAGCGGCGCGCGGGCCGACACCATTCTCGATCTCGGCAGCGGCACCGGCCTGCTCGCCTTTGCCGCCGAACATCTCTGGCCGCGCGCCTATATCACTGCGACGGACATTGATCCGGTTTCGGTCGAGGTGATGGGCGAGAATATCATCGCCAATGGTCTGAAAAGCGGGATGCGGCAGGGCGAGATTGCCGCCATCGCCGCAGATGGCATGGATGATCTGCTGATTCAGGCGCGAGCGCCCTATCAACTGATCGTCGCCAATATCCTCGCCGCGCCCTTGATCGCGCTGTCTGAAGATATTGCCGCAGGCCTGTCGCCCCAAGGCAATCTGGTCCTGGCCGGATTGATGAACCATCAGGCAGAGGACGTGCTGCGCGCCTATCGCCGACAGGGCCTGCGGCTGGCGCACAAGATTGTCGATGGCGAGTGGAGCATCTTATGGCTGCGCAAAAGGCCGGTGGTCTGAGCCTGATTGCAACCTTTGGCCGACTAATGGCCAAGACACTTGCCTGGCTCCTGCTGGCCTGTGGACTCTTCTATGCCGCCGCGACCATGGGCGGGCTGATCGGTACCAACTCCCAATGGCGCGAGCCGGAAAGCGGCGTCGAAATCTTCGTCGAGACCAATGGCGTGCACACCGCGATCATCGTGCCGCGTGTCCATGAAGCGCATGACTGGGCCGATTTCCTGCCCCCTTCAGACCTATCCGATCCATCGCGACAGGGGCGCTATCTCTCGTTCAGTTGGGGCGAGCGGACTTTCTATCTGGAGACCGAACGCTGGGAGGATGTAAAGCTTGGCCCGCTGCTCGGCGCAGCCTTTGGCAGCGATGAGACCCTGATGCATATCTATCATTATCAGCGGATCAGCGACGGCCCCTTTAGCCGCAGCGTGATCATCTCCGAGGAACAATATGCGCAGTTGATAGAGCTCCTGAAAGCCAAGTTCGCCCTGATCGATAGCGAGCGGCCAGAGCCAATCGCGGGATATGGCCAGACCGACCTGTTCTATCCGGCAATGGGCAGCTACTCGTTGCTCTATAGCTGCAACAACTGGACCAGCGACACGCTCTCAAAGATCGGTGTTACAGCGGGGCTATGGACCCCAATGGAAAACGGCGTGATGCGCTGGTTTCCTGAGGAAGGCGAGTAGCCAAAGTTCACGAAGTTCACACCTATGAGCCATAGGGAATGCTGAGTTTGTTGGGTAATCAGTTGGATACTTCCAACGCCAGTCTCCCTCCCCTTCAGGGGAGGGATTAAGGGAGGGGACTGTCAGCTTGCACTGCGCCGATGGAACACCCCCTCTTCCTTCGCCGCTGCGCGGCTCTTCCCTCTCCCCTGAAGGGGAGAGGGCTATTTAATCCGCCGCCGCAACAATCTCCGCCCAGCCGGCTTCATCCGTGGTCTTTATTCCCAGTTCCTGCGCTTTTTTGAGCTTGGAACCGGCGCCCGGCCCCGCTACCAGCAGATCGGTCTTAGCCGAGACACTGCCCGCCGCCTTGGCGCCGAGACGCTCGGCCTGGGCCTTGGCTTCATCGCGGCTCATGGTTTCCAGCTTGCCGGTAAAGACGATCGTTTTGCCGGTCCATTCGGTCTGCTTGCGATCATCGACAAAGTCGGGCGGTGACACCTCATCCATCAGATCATCCCAGGCGGCAACATTATGCGGTTCATGGAAGAAATCGCCCAGGGCGCGCGCTACTGTCGGGCCGATGCCGTCAATCGCCATAACCTCGGCAATCGCCTCTTCATCGCCTTCAGCGATCTTATGACCAATATCGGCTATCGCGCCCATGTTTCTGAAATTACGGATTAAGTCACGCGATGTTGTCGCGCCGATATGGCGGATGCCAAGGCCGAACAGCAGCCGCGCCGCATCGGGCGCGCGTTTGTTTTCCACCGCTGCCAACAGATTATCCACAGACTTGTCCTGCCAGCCATCTTTCGCCAGCAGCGCCTCGCGATGGGTTTTCAGCCGAAAAATATCCGCCGGGCTGGCGAGCCAGCCATAGCCGATAAATTCCTCAATGCTCTTCTCGCCCAGTCCATCAATATCGAGCGCGCCGCGTGACACAAAATGCACCAGTCGCTGGAAACGCTGGGCCGGGCAGATCAGACCACCGGTGCAGCGAACATCGACTTCACCTTCTTCAGCCACCGCTTCCGAGCCACATTCGGGGCAGCGATCGGGGAATATATAGCTGTCAGTGGCGTCCTTTCGGTTGCCATTCATGTCCTTCTGACTGCTATCCACGTCCCTTAGCGTGGCGTTCTCTACCACCTGCGGGATCACATCGCCAGCGCGTTGGACCACCACGCGATCACCGGGGCGGAGATCCAGCCGCGCAATCTCATCGCGATTATGCAGCGTGACATTGGAGACGACCACACCGCCGACCGTGACCGGCGTCAGTCGCCCGACCGGCGTCAGCTTGCCGGTGCGACCGACCTGAATATCGATGGCTTCCAGCGTTGTCTCGGCGCGCTCGGCAGGGAATTTATGCGCCAGCGCCCAGCGCGGTGCCTTGGCGACAAAACCCAGCCGCTCCTGCCAGTCGAGCCGGTCCACTTTGTAGACCACACCGTCAATATCATAAGGCAATTCAGCGCGTTGCGTCTCAATGCTGCGATAATGCGCGAGTAGGTCTTTCAGGGTTTCGAAGCGTTTAAGCAAAGGCGAGACCGGCACGCCCCAGCTCTGGATTGCCTGTATCACCTGCATCTGGGTCTCGCCGGGAACGGTGCTCGCCTCACCCCAACCATGGGCCCAGAATTTTAGCGGACGCGATGCGGTGACGCTTGGGTCTTTCTGGCGTAATGAACCAGCAGCAGCATTGCGAGGATTGGCAAAGACCTTCTCGCCCGCCGCTTCCTGCCGCTCGTTGAGCGCGGTGAAATCCTCTTTCGCCATATAGATTTCACCACGGATCTCGAAGATGTCGGGAATTTCATAAAGCCCCTCCCCTTTAGGGGAGGGGTTGGGGTGGGGGCTATCGTCTTGGCCTGGCGCTTGTTGAACACCCCCACCCCCGACCCCTCCCCTAAAGGGGAGGGGAGAGAGAGTTTGCGGTATCTCCGCTATCGTCCGCACATTGGCGGTTACATCCTCCCCCACCAGGCCATCACCACGCGTTGCCGCCAGCACCAGCTCGCCCTTTTCATAGCGCAACGAGCAGGACAGGCCGTCAATCTTGTCCTCCGCCGTCACCGCTACCGGCGCATCCTCGGCGAGATTGAGATAACGCCGCACCCGGGCCAGCCAGTCGGCGATATCCTCATCGGAAAAGCCATTATCGAGACTGTACAAGCGCTTGGCATGGGTGACTTTGGACAGCGGCGACGTCGCCACCGCAGCGCCGACCTGTTTGCTCGGGCTATCCTCACGCACCAGATGCGGAAATGCCTCTTCCAGCGCGGTGTTGCGCTTCACCAGCGCATCATATTCAGCGTCGGATATTTCCGGTGAGTCCTCAGCATGGTAGAGTTTGTTGTGATGCGCAATCGCCTTGGCCAGCCGCATCAGTTCATTGGCGGCATCGGCTTCGGAGAGGGTTGAAAGTTCGGTCATTATCGCCCCCCCTCTTTAGAGGAGGGGTTGGGGTGGTGGAGTCCCCAGCGATCAGGAGACTCTCTCAAGACGCACACAATATCTTCCAACACACCATCCATATTCTGCATAACCTCGGCATTGGTGAACCGGACAACGCGATAATCCATAGTCGCTAGATGCGCATCTCTTTTCGCATCGTTAGCTGGATCATGCGTATCACCATCGACTTCAATCACCAGCTTCTTGGATGGACAGAGAAAATCAACGATAGAGTTTTCGATTATTGCCTGTCTGCGAAACTTATGGCCGTTCAGTTGAGAGTTTGAAAGATTGCGCCAAAGCCGCTTTTCCGGCTCCGTCGGGTTATTCCGCATTTCCTTGGCGCGTTTGAGTAGGGTTTTGCGGTCAATCATTATCTCGTTCCATACTCCCCTCCTCTTTAGAGGAGGGGCAGTGAGACTTAGCGAGCGCAGCGAGCTTTAGTCGCAGCGGGGTGGTGTTGCCACAAGTCAAGAATTCGCTGGCGCGAGCTCAGCTTCGCCTCGCCACCACCCCAACCCCTCCTCTGAAGAGGAGGGGCTTTATTATGTCACACCCGCTCCAATAACCGATCCGCCTGCGCCCTGGCCTCTTGAGTGACCTCAGCCCCGGACAGCATGCGCGCTATCTCTTCCTGCCTGGTCGCCGCATCCAGCGCCTGGACATTGGTGCGCGCCACGGTGCCGTCAGAGGATTTACTGATCAGCAGATGATGGTCGCCCTTGGCGGCGACTTGCGGACTGTGGGTGACGACCAGCAATTGTGTCTGGCGCGACAGACGCGACAGGCGCTCGCCAATCGCAGAGGCCACCGCGCCGCCGACGCCGCGGTCTATTTCGTCGAAGATCATCGTCGCCGCGCCGCCCTGCTCGGCCAGCGCCACTTTCAGCGCGAGTATGAAGCGTGACAACTCGCCGCCGCTGGCGATTTTCATCAGCGGCGCAAAATCGCTGCCGGGATTGGTCGAGATCAGAAACTCGACCGCGCTGATGCCATTGGGCCCCCAGCGTTCTTCGGGCAATTCGCTGATCGCGGTTTGGAAGCGCGCAGCGTCCAGCTTCAAGGGCTTAAGCTCATTGGCTACGGCGCTGTCGAGGCTTTCTCCCGCATCAATCCGCGCCTGATGCAGCGCCTTGGCTGCAGTGACATAGGCCTCACGCGCCTTGGCGCATTCCGATTCCAGCACTGCCAGATTGCCGCTGCCGCTTTCCAGCGCCGCCCATTGCGCTTCCATCTTTTGCATTAGTGCGGGCAGATCATCACCAGCAACGTCATGCTTACGCGCCAGTGCCCGCAGTGCAAACAGCCGTGTTTCGATATCGTCGAGCCGCTCCGGATCGAATAGTAACGCATCCTGTGCCGCTGCCAGCTTCTCCTCACCTTCCACTGCCTCAATTAAGGCGCGGTCGAGTGCGGACAGCGCCTCGGCCAGCATTTCGTGGTCAGGCGCAATACGGTCGAGCTTGCGGGTCAGGCTGCGCAACGCCGCCAAAGGGCTGTCCGAGCCTTCCAGCATGGCGGTGATTTCGGACAGGCTTTCTGAGAGCTTCTCGCCCTTCTGCATCGTCGCGCGTTCCAGCGCCAGCGCTTCCTCTTCGCCAGCTTCGGGCGCGAACTGGCGCAATTCCTCGAGGCTATGCTGCAGAAAATCGCGGTCGCGTTCGGCCTCGGCCATCTCTGCACGCGCCTGTTTCAAAGCCGCCGCGGCTGCACGCCAATCGGCATAGGCCGCCGCAACCGATGCGGTATCGGCTTTGGCAAAGCTGTCGAGCAACTGCCGATGCCCGGCGGGATTGATCAGGCCGCGATCATCATGCTGGCCATGGATTTCCACCAAATGTGCCGCCACTTCGCGCAGCAGTGCGGCGGACACCGGCTGATCATTGATATGCGCGCGGCTGCCGCCATCGGCCTTGACCTGACGGCGGATAATCAGCGGCTCGCCCGGTTCCACCTCGATATCATTATCGGCCAGCAGATCAGCCAACGGGCCTTTATCGAGCGCGATCTCAAAACCCGCTGTTACCCTTGCCTTTTCTGATCCCGCACGCACCAGCCCGCTATCGGCACGCGCGCCGAGGACCAGCCCCAATGCGTCCAGCAATATCGATTTGCCCGCGCCCGTCTCACCGGTGAGCACACCCAGACCGGATGCGAAATTGAGTTCCAGTGCCTCGATAATCACCAGATCACGGATCGACAGACTTGCCAGCATGGCCCTGCCTTAGCGCGTCAGGCGCCACTTGCTAAGGAGAAATATCAAGTCGGTCTGCGGATGCTATTGAACGTATAAAAGGTAAATCGGAAACTCCGCGCAAGCGGAGAAATTGCAATGGTCTCACGCAAAGACGCGAAGAGGTTGCACAAAGACAAACCTTCTTTGCGGCTTCGCGTCTTTGCGTGATTAAATGAAAGAGATTTGGTTCCGCTTGCGCGGGTTAGCCTGTTTCTCACTTAGTTTGAAATACGTCATTGCGAGCGTAGCGAAGCAATCCAGGGCAACACGCACTTGCTCTGGATTGCCGCGTCGCTTCGCTCCTCGCAATGACGACTCAATGTAAATGAGATCGACTCTAGACTCCGAAAATCAGGTTGACGGCGTTAGCTCTTATCCTTGCGGGCATCGCCATATTTGTCGATCATTTTATAGGCTTTTTCATACCATTTTGAGCCGGGATAATTGGCGCCCAAAACGGCGGCAGACTTCTTCGCCTCATCGGGAATACCAAGCGCATAATAGCTCTCTGTCAGGCGATAGAGCGCTTCGGGCGTATGGCTGGTAGTCTGATAGCGCTCCACCACGGTCTGGAAGCGCAATGTCGCCGCCAGCCAGCGCGAGTCGCGTTGGTAGAAGCGGCCGATTTCCATTTCCTTGCCGGCCAGATGGTCATTCACCAGATCGACCTTGAGCACCGCGTCGGCGGCATATTTGCTGTCGGGGTAGCGGCGGATAACCTCACCCAAAGACGCCAGCGCCAATTCGGTGATTCGCTGGTCACGGGTGACGTCGCTGATCTGCTCATAATAGCTCATGGCGATCAGATAATAGGCGTAAGGCGCGTCCTTGTTACCCGGATGGATCGACAAGAAGCTTTGCGATGACTGGATCGCCTTGTTGTAATCCTGCGCCAGATAATAGCCATAGGCCCCCATTAACTTGGCGCGGCGTGCCCATGGCGAATAGGGATGCTGGCGCTCCACTTCGTCAAACAAAGCGGCAGAGAGCTGATACTGGTTGCGGTCCATGCGGTTTTTGGCCGCGAGGTACAGGGTGTTTACATCGCGCGCGACATAGCTGGTATCAATATCACGGCCACCACCGCCGCCGCCACATGCCGAAAGAACCGAAATCAGCGCGGCAGAGGCCAGTATCTTTGTCATCGTCTTCATGAGCTCGCCATATCCCTTCATCGCCGCTCCGCCAAGAATTTATTGTGCTTTGGCAGATGCATTGCGGCCATTATCGGTGCGCCTTAGCGCAGCGCAGCTAAACCGGGGCTGAATTTGTGGCTATGGCTCTGGATTGACCAGAAACACGACATAACCCTGAAAAAAGGGATCATCGCGCAAGTCTGCTGGCTCGCGCCACTCGCCATTCTGCACCAGCCCGATGCGATAGGGCATATCGAGCCGGGCCAACCGCGCGAGATAGTTTTCATAGCCGTCAATGGTTTCACGGCCCTGATACGTCTGGATCACGATATCATCGACGCTCTCGCCCAAAGCCGCCAATGCCGCCGGGTCGCCCTGTGCGCTCCAGTCCATCAGCCCGGTGATACTGAGTTGCAGATTATTGGGGAGGCGCTGTCGCAAATCCGCTAGAAAACGGGCATAGTTTTCCAGTCCATCAGTCGCCGCATCAAAGTCGATCTGCAAACCAATCAGCCGATTCTGCCGCGCCCATAAGCTGAGACGTTGTTGTAGCTGTTGATGCGTCGCTTCACTCCAAGCCAGCGTCTCGACCCGAACCACCATCCAGATATCGGCGTCATGGATCGAAGGCACCGCCGGGCGTAACTGCGTCAGAGCGGTGTCGCCTCGACGCAATTCGCTGTCGAGAATGTAGACGGTCTCCGCCTGATCCAGCACCGGTTGCGGCTCAACGCCTGCCCAAAGCCAAAAGGCTTTATGGTCTGCGGCTTCGACTGTTTGGGGCGCAACATTTATCTGCGGAGCTTGTTCGCAGGACAGTAATAGCAGCGCGCTGGCCATAGCCAGCACTAAAGACGCAGCCCACCGTCGCATCACCAATAATATTGCAGATCTTTGGCCCATTTGCTGCGCGGATATCGGCGTTTCAATTCCTGAAACCAGGATTTGCGCTGGCTCTCGGGAACGGCTTGCCCGCCGCAACTGTTGCTGTTGGCCGGGGCGTAGCAGCGAATGGCGCGATATAGCGCATAGCTGCGCCACTGCGCCGGGGCGGCGCGGTCGGCGATAATGTCCTGATAGATCGCCTGCCGCCCTTTCGCCTCACCCGGGAACAGATTGGCGGACTGCCCCAAAGCCGGATAGTCAGCCGCATCCTTATGCGCGCGCCAATGGCTTGGTCCCGACAGCGAGAAATCATCAAAGCCATTGCGCCGGAAGAAATCACCCAAGCAAAGCCGCGCCCGATAATCGCGCGGGCGATTGGCCAGTGTCTGTGCGATCTGCTTCAGCTGCGGGCAGTCAATATTTTCAGAGCTACGGCCCTTGGTAAACAATCCGACAGGGATGGTTTCGCTATAGGTCATACCCCATAAACCATAAATCTCCTTATCCGCATCCTCACCAACCCGGCCGACATCGCGGGCAAAGGCAGCATAATAGCCACGGCTTAACTGCTTGTAGAGCAAGGTGAACAAGGCCAGATCGCGTTCATTTTTTGGACGCTCGCCATTATCGGCAATGGCACGCAATGTATCCGCACCTGCGACCATGGCCAGCAAGCGCTTGCGGATCAGCGGCTTCGTTATTGGCGAGTCCGCGGCAAACACAGCGTCCAGTTGGCCATTACGTTCATAAAAACTGGCCAGCCCCAGCTCGACCGCAGCGCGCTGATAGCGGGCCTTGCTCCCACCCAGCATATCGCGCCAGAAACCACCTTCATTGGGATCTTTGAGCATCGCCAGCGCCTGCCCGCGCAAGGCCTGGCGCGAGAATTCGAGATAAGAGAAATCCGGTTGCCGCGCCGCATCGGGGATAAGCTCCAGCACCGAGCGATAATCCCTGGCGACATAAAAGTCATAATTGGCGAGGACAAATTCATAGAGTGGCTGCGCGCCTTCAAATGCATCGCGCTTACCGGTAATCGCCGAGCGCTCCAGCCGCTCTTCGCGATAGCGCATCAGCCGCAGCAAATGGATGGCCTGCAGCAGCGGTGAATAGCCATCGCCACCGCGTGCCTCGGTTTCGCGATAATCCAGCGCCAGCAACATATTATCAGTCTCCTCAATCGCGCGTCTGCGCTCGTCCATATTGGGCGCGGTCAGCAGCCATTCGCCATAAAGGCCCGCCAACGCATCAAAATCACCGGCGAGCCAGAAACCGCGCCGGATCAGACCTTTGGCCGATGCGGCATAGCGCCCTTGCGGATAATCGCGCAGATAGGATTGAAATGCTGTCACCGATGCACGGGCATCGGCAACATTGGCAGCTTCAGGATTGAAATAGCCCCATTTATCGAGCGCATTAGCCTGGGCGCTGTTCACCGGCACACGCCCCAGCATATAGCGCGACGCCTCTTTCACCCACGGGTCTTTGGCGGACGCCAGCCGCGAAAAACTCCGCTTCGCTTCGTCAAAAGCGCCACTGTAAAAGGCCCCGGCACCATTGAGATAGGCAAGATACTCCCCGGCCCTGCGCCCGGATAGTTTGGCACCAATCGGCTCAAAAACAGGGCTTGGCTGGCCGCTGGCATCATTCCAGCGGCGTCGGCTGGACCCGGTTTGCAATTCGCACAACGCGTAGAGGGACAAGCGTGCTTCTGAAAGCGTCGCGCGATCCGCTGCGCTCACCTTTTTCGCTTGCTCAAGCGCCGCCTGAAAATCGGCGGTGCCGCCAACAAAGCTGGCGCAGCGACTGCCCCAAAAGGGGTTATCCGGCTGCGGGCTATCCTGCTTTCCCATGCGCCTGATCTGTCGCCAGTTGAAATAGACCTCGCCAAATTCCTGATACCAGAGCGGCTCTGGATAGCTGCTGAGATCATCGTCAGCGATGTTGCGATCAGACAAAAGCAGGAAAAGGTTCACCCGGGTATCATTGCCCGGCGCGATAATCGCATTATTGGCACATATCTGACCGGGATTGGCCAGGCTCCAATCGGGATAGCAGCTGCTGTCGGAACTGGCTTTTGCCGGTTGATAAACCGCCTCCACGCTGAGCGATGCCACAAAACCCGCAAGCGCCAGAATTGCCGAAGTTAAAGCCGTGCCTTTGCGAAGAATCCGATGCATCATCTCACCCCCTGACGATGGCCATAGTGTCGCAATTTCGGGATGAGTCAAAGCTGAATATATTTCGGCATCGCGCCAAAATAAAAAAGGCCGCCGGATTGCTCCAGCGGCCTTTCGCATATTCTATAAGGCCTTGAGGATCAGTCCTCATCACCCTTGATGAAGTCGGGCAGCGGCGCATCGCTGCCGTCCTTGTCACCGCCTTCATTATCACCGCCGCGACCACGTCCACGGCCTCGGCCACGTCCGCGACCACCGCCGTCACCGTCGCGACGTGGGCCACGACCACCGCGCTTGTTTTCGCGGGGCGGGCGGGTGTCTTCCAGCTCTTCACCGGTTTCCTGATCAACAACGCGCATCGACAGGCGGACCTTGCCGCGCTGGTCGATCTCGAGAACCTTGACCTTGACTTCCTGCCCCTCGGACAGCTCGTCAGAGACCTTCTCGACACGCTCATTCTTGATTTCGGAAACGTGCACCAGCCCGTCCTTGCCGCCCATGAAGTTCACGAACGCGCCGAAATCAACCAGATTGACGACCTTGCCGGTGTAGATTTTGCCGACTTCGGCTTCCTCGACAATGCCTTCAATCCATGCCTTGGCAGCATCGATCTGTGCGCCGTCGGACGAGGAAATCTTGATCAGACCTTCATCGTCGATATCGACCTTGGCGCCGGTTTCGGCGACGATCTCGCGGATCACCTTGCCGCCGGTGCCGATAACGTCGCGGATCTTCGATTTGTCGATCTGCATCGTTTCGATACGCGGTGCGTGCTGCGACATTTCGGTGCGCGAGGCGCCAAGAGCTTTGGTCATCTCACCCAGAATGTGCGCCCGGCCTTCCTTGGCCTGGTTGAGCGCGGTCTTGAAGATTTCCTCGGTGATACCGGCAATCTTGATATCCATCTGCATGGTGGTGATGCCGTTTTCGGTACCGGCCACCTTGAAGTCCATATCGCCGAGATGATCTTCATCACCGAGAATATCGGAAAGAACCGCAAATTCATCGCCTTCAAGGATCAGACCCATGGCGATGCCGGAAACCGGACGCTCGATCGGAACACCGGCATCCATCATCGACAGACAGCCGCCACAAATGGTTGCCATCGAGGACGAACCGTTGGACTCGGTAATGTCTGACAAGATGCGGATGGTGTACGGGAATTCCTCAGCATCGGGCAGAACCGGATGCAGCGCCCGCCATGCCAGCTTGCCATGACCGATCTCACGACGGCCCGGCGCGCCGAAGCGACCGACTTCACCGACCGAGTAAGGCGGGAAGTTATAGTGCAGCATGAAATTGCTATAGGTGAGACCATCGAGACCGTCGATCATCTGCTCGGCATCCTTGGTGCCCAAAGTCGTGGTGCAGATTGCCTGCGTCTCGCCACGGGTGAACAGCGCGGAACCATGGGTACGCGGCAGGAAGCCGACCATGGAATCAATCGGACGCACTTCGTTGGTCTTACGACCATCAATACGCTGACCGTCTTTCAGGATAGCGCCGCGAACGATGCTGGCTTCGAGCTTCTTCACCAGCTTGAGGACACCGAGATATTCCGCCGGGTCTTCTTCCTTCAGCGCTTCAAAATGCTCACGCGCTTTCTCACGCGCGACGTTGATCGCATCCTGACGCGCCTGCTTGTCGGTGATCTTGTAAGCCGCAGCCAGATCATCGCCGATCAGACCACGCAGCTCGTCCATGCGAGCGGCCTTATCTTCAACCTGATCCAGTTCCCAAGGCTCTTTGGCAGCCTGTTCAGCCAGATCGATGATCGCGCCGACAACGGTCTTGATTTCGTTATGCGCAAACAGAACCGCGCCGAGCATCTCGTCTTCGGTCAGTTCCTTGGCTTCGGACTCGACCATCATCACCGCGTCTTGCGTAGCGGCAACAACCAGATCGAGACGACCGTCTTCCAGAGCGGTTTCCTGCTTCGGATTGAGGACATATTCGCCATCGATAAAGCCAACACGCGCTGCACCGATCGGGCCCATAAACGGCACACCGGAAATGGTCAGCGCCGCAGACGCTGCGATCATCGCCACGATATCGGCCTCGGTCTCACCGTCGAAGCTGAGCACCTGGCAGATACAGTTGATTTCGTTGTAGAAACCTTCAGGGAAGAGCGGACGGATCGGACGGTCGATCAACCGGCTGGTCAGCGTTTCCTTCTCGGTCGCACCGCGCTCACGCTTGAAAAAGCCACCGGGGATACGGCCGGCAGCAGAGAATTTTTCCTGATAGTGGACGGTCAGCGGGAAGAAGTCCTGCCCTTCCTTGACCGATTGTGCAGCCGTTACTGCACACAGAACAACGGTTTCGCCATAGGTCGCCAGCACGGCACCATCGGCCTGACGGGCAATACGGCCCGTTTCCAGAGTGAGGGTTTTTCCGCCCCATTCCAGAGATACAGTTTTCACATCAAACATAGATTTTCCTTCTAAACCCGCGCGACCCTAATGTCGGCGGGGCCTCTTTGGTTGCGATGCTGTCCGGCACCGCGCGGTTTGGGGTGTGTTTCTGATTACCCCTGACCACCCCACCGAATTGCGGGACTGGTCCTTATTTCATGTGCTCCTGCGAAGGCAGGAGCCCAGAGCTACAAAGAACTGTGCTTGTGGCTCTGGATCCCTGCTTTCGCAGGGATGACGCAAATATAAATCGGCCCGCCAGTGGCGGGCCGAACATTTGCGTCATTTACGAAGACCCAATTTCCCAATCAGGTCGGTATAGCGTTGCGCATCCTTGCCGCGCAGATAATCGAGCAGCGAGCGACGCTTGTTGACCATCATCAGCAGGCCGCGACGCGAGTGATTATCCTTATGGTGCGATTTGAAATGTTCGGTGAGCGTGTTGATACGCTCGGTCAGGATTGCGATCTGGACTTCGGGAGAACCGGTATCGCCGTCTTCACGGGCATGTTCCTTGATCAGTTCCTGTTTGCGTTCCGCAGTAATCGACATGTTTCATTCCTCGAGCATCATGCATTGATATTAAAGCCACGGATGACACGAAGCTCTGAGGCTTCCAGCGAAACCAGCGCCAGCGGGACCAAATCGCCGCCATGCACCCAATATTCGCCGTCATCACTGGCAATCCCGGTCACGACCTGGCCCTGCTGGACCCGCCTTGCCTGATCGGGGGTGAGGGAAAGAGCCGGGATGCCGTCCAGCCCTGCCTCAAATGGCAAGATTATGTCTTCAAGTGGCGCGCCTTTACCGATTTCATTGAGCTTGTCCAGCGAAATCGCATGTTCCAGCGTAAAAGGCCCTGCCTTTGTCCGTCTGAGCATGGTGACATGGCCTACGGTGTTCACGGCGCGCGCAATATCGCGGGCAAGCGAGCGGATATAAGTGCCCTTGGACACATGGGCGGTAAGGGTGATTTCATTAAGCCCCTCCCCTTCAGGGGAGGGGTTGGGGTGGGGGCTATCAATCGGATGCAGCGCTTGTGGAACGCCCCCACCCAGTTGGCCAGTGCTGTTGGGTAAATCATCCTCCCAGGATGATTTAGAAACACCCGGGGGGTGTTTCGACCCAACCTCACCGGCCAACTCCCCTCCCCTGAAGGGGAGGGGAGTTAAGGCATGAATAGTCACGGCCCGCGCCTTCATCTGGACCTGCTCGCCAGCCCGTGCACGATCATAGGCCCGCTGGCCATCGACTTTGAGCGCCGAATAGGTGGGCGGCACCTGCTCTATCGGCCCGGTAAAGCGCTGCAGCACCGCCTCAACGTCTGCCAAGGTCGGACGGACATCACTCTCCGCCACCACCGCACCTTCCGCATCCAGTGTATCGGTCTCGGTACCAAAGCAAATGGTAAAGTCATACATCTTCGCCGCATCGAGCATCCGCCCGCTGAGCTTGGTCGCCTCGCCCAGCGCAATCGGCAAGACCCCGGTGGCCAGCGGGTCGAGTGTGCCGCCATGCCCCACCTTGGTGACGCCGCCGCCCTTGCCGGAGACCTTGATCCCGGCCTCGCGAAAATTGCGCTTCACCGCACCCACCGCCTGGGTCGAGCCCAGTTCCAGCGGCTTGTCGAGGATGATCCAGCCATGCGGACTGGCTTCAGCCATCAGCCATAAACTCCATATAATGCTTGCGGCACAGCGCGATATAGCGGTCATTGCCGCCTATCTCTGTCTGCGCGCCTGCGCGCACCGGGTTGCCGTCGGCATCAACCCGCATGTTCATCGTCGCCTTGGCACCGCAAAAGCAGATGGCCTTCAATTCCACCAACGCATCCGCAATCGCAAGCAATTGCGCGCTGCCCGGGAACAGCTCGGCCTGAAAATCGGTGCGCAGGCCATAGGCGAGAACCGGGATTTTCAGCTCATCACAAACCCGCGCCAGTTGAAACACCTGCGCCTTGGAAAGAAATTGCGCTTCATCGATCAGCACACAGTTCAGCGGACGGTCGGCGTGTTCGTCACCAATGGCGGCGAGCAAATCGGTATCGTCCTCAAAACAGTGCGCTTCGCGTTCAAGGCCGATGCGCGAGCCGATAATCCCTTTGCCGCTGCGATTATCCAGCCCGGCGGTCCACAACATCGTCTCCATGCCGCGCTCCTCATAGTTGAACGCCGCCTGCAACAAAGTGGTCGACTTGCCGGCATTCATTGAGGAATAGTAGAAGTAGAGTTTGGCCATGGACTGGACCCTGAATGTTCGTCACCCTGAACTAGTTTCAGGGTCTTATGCCACAAAATGCGGAGCCTGTTGCCTGAGATACTGAAACAAGTTCAGCATGACGATAGACAATAAATGCCCGCTTTCCAGCCTTGGGCCTCAGTCTTCCCCACCCAAATCCCGCGCAACCTTGGGATCATTGAGCAATTCCTCAACCCGGCTCGCTTCATCAAAGCTGTCATCAGCAACGAATTTCAGCTTCGCCGCATATTTGGTTCGCACCCGCGATGCGACCTCGCGCTGGAAAAAGGCAGTATTGGTGCGCAAGGCTTTGAGGATCGCGTCCTCATCCTTGCCGAGCAGCGGTTTGACATAGACTGTGGCGTTGCGCAGGTCGGGCGTCATCCGCACTTCGGTAATCGCGATATGTGTCGCCGTGAGCAGTTCATCATGCACCTCACCACACATCAGCAATTCGGACAGCACATGCCGCACCTGCTCGCCGACGCGCAAAACACGGACTGAACGGCCTTCAGGCGAGCTGTCGTTAAATTTGGCCATCGGGTATTTCCGTCAGCATCGCCGTGGTCGTCGCGCGGGTGAGTTTGTTGCCTTCTGCATCGAGCAATTCGCCCTCGATAAACGCGACATTGCGGCCCATTTTGACCACTTTCCCCTTGGCCACCAGCGGGCCGATAGGAACAGGTTTCAGATAGCTCATATTCATATCGAGATTGAGCGGCAGCCGCTTGCCCTCGCTCTCACCGAACACCGCCGCGCCCATCACCTCGTCGAGAAAGCCGCCAATCAGGCCGCCCTGGACAAAGCCACGCGGGCTGGCAAAGACTTGCGGCACATCGAAATGCATGGTCGCAACGCCGCTCTCGCGGTCAAACTTGGTCGACTGCACCCCCATCAACTCTGATGAGGGCGAAGTCAGTATCCGCTGTTCAGCCATTACCGCCCCCTATCAGAGCACCCGTTCCTTCATCTCGACGTCGAATACCTCCAGCGTGTCGCCCGGCTTGATATCGTTGGTGTCTTCCAGAACCACACCGCATTCGAGACCCGAACGGACCTCGTCGACATTGTCCTTGAAGCGACGCAGCGAGGCGATGGTGGTGGCCGAGACGATAACATCGTCGCGGGTAAGACGGGCGTGATGGCCCTTTTTGATAACGCCATCGAGGACCAAAAGACCGGCGGCCTTGTCCTTCTTGCCTGCAGGGAAGACCTCTTTGACTTCTGCCTGACCGACAATCGTCTCGATCCGCTCGGGGCCAAGCTCGCCGGCCATCTCGCCTTTGATATCCTCGATCAGATCATAGATCACATCGAAATATTTGAAGCGTACGCCATCACGCTGCGCGATTTCGCGCGCCTTGGCATTGGCGCGGACATTGAAACCGATAATCGGCGCGTTCGAAGCCTTGGCCAGCGTCACATCAGACTCAGTGATACCACCGACGCCCGAGTGCAGCACCCGTGCCTTGATGTCATCGGTCGAGATATTGTTGAGGCTGCCGATAATCGCTTCGACAGAGCCCTGCACATCGGCTTTGACAACAACCGGATATTCCACCGCCTTGTCGCTCATTGCGGAGAACATATTGTCGAGCGAGGCCGGCGCCATGGCGGTGCGTTGTTCCAGCGCTTTTTGCTTACGATATTCGGCGACTTCGCGCGCACGTGCGTCATTTTCGACCACGGTGAGCTTGTCACCCGCACCCGGAACGCCGGACAGGCCGAGAACCTCAACCGGCAGTGACGGACCAGCTTCTTTCACCTGCTTGCCCTTATCGTCGATCAGCGCGCGGACCTTGCCCGCATGCTCGCCGACCACAAAGGTATCGCCACGCTTCAGCGTACCACGCTCAACCAAAACCGTCGCAACCGGACCACGGCCCTTGTCGAGTTTCGCTTCGATTACCACGCCTTCAGCGGCGCGATCGGGGTTGGCTTTGAGTTCCAGCAGTTCCGCCTGCAGGTTGATCGCCTCGATCAGCTTGTCGAGATTGGTGCCTTTAAGCGCCGAAACCTCGATATCCTGCACATCGCCGGAAAGCTTCTCGACAATCACCTCATGCTCAAGCAGGCGGTTGCGGACATTGTCTGGCTCTGCGCCATTTTTGTCGATCTTGTTGATCGCAATGATCATCGGCGCGCCCGATGCCTTGGTGTGGTTGATCGCCTCGATCGTCTGCGGCATCAGGCCGTCATCGGCGGCGACCACGATGATCACAATATCGGTGACATTGGCACCACGCGCCCGCATTTCCGAGAAGGCGGCGTGGCCCGGCGTGTCGAGGAAGGTGATTTTCTCACCCGACTTCACCTTCACCTGATAGGCGCCGATATGCTGGGTAATGCCGCCAGCCTCTCCGGCCACGACATCGGTGCCGCGCAGCGCGTCGAGCAGCGAGGTCTTGCCGTGATCGACATGCCCCATAATGGTGACCACCGGCGCACGGGGCTTCAGCGACTCATCGGGATCGACATCAGCCTCGGTGTCGATCTCGACATCGGACTCGCTGACGCGTTTGATCTTGTGGCCGAATTCCTCGACCAGCAATTCGGCGGTGTCTTGATCGATGGTCTGGTTGACCGTGACCATAGAGCCCATTTTGAACAGCGACTTGACCAGATCCGCGCCTTTTTCGGCCATACGGTTGGCCAGTTCCTGCACCGTGATGGCTTCAGGAACCACCACTTCGCGCGACTGTTTTGGCTGTGCCTCGCGCGGCTGGCCCGACATTTGCGCACGCTTTTCTTTTTCACGCGCACGTTTCAGCGCAGCCAGCGAACGCGCACGCGCGCCGCCATCGCCATCGCTCAATGCGCGATTGACGGTGAGCTTGCCCGACTGGCGCCGTTCCTTACGGTCACGGCTCGGTTTGGGCGCAGGCTTTTTCGGCTCAGGCCGCTTGGCGGGCGTCACCGGAGTGAATTTGCGCGGTGCAGGACCGGAAGATTTCGCCTCGGTTGGCGCAGCCTCTTCGGCGGCAGGTTCAGCACTTTCTTGTGCCGCAGCCTCAGCTTCGGCCTGCTTGGCTTTGGCAGCCTCGGCTTCGGCCTTGCGGTTCTGCTCGGCACGCTGCTTTTCGTCTTCGGCCTGTTTGGCCTTTTCATCTGCTTCACGACGGCGCGCATCTTCGAGCGCTGCCAGACGCGCTTCTTCCGCCTCACGCAGCAGTTTTTCCTGCTTTTCCTTGCGGCTCATCACCTCATCGGCGGCAGGCTTGGCCTTTTTCGCAGGCGCTGGCTTGGGCGCAGGTTTCTCGGCTTCAGCCGGTGCAGGCGCGGGTGCGGGCGCAGGCTCGGGCTTGGCACCCGGCTTGCCGACCAGCTTCTTGCGCTTGACCTCAACCACAACCTTGTTGGTGCGGCCATGGCTGAACGTCTGCTTCACTTCGCCAGACTCGACCGACCGCTTCAGTCCCAGCGGTTTGCGGCCCAGCTTTGGCTTGTTTTCTTGATTATCACTCATGGAACAGACTTAACCCTTCATCACTATGTCTTCATGCTTCCGGTCATGGGAAGCATCGCCGCCGGAAGCAGTTCCTTCTGCCGGAACGGCCATTCCGCGAAACTGCAACAGACGGAAAACTATGGTGCGCACCCGATCCGCGGCACGATCATCGGTCAGCGCGATATGCACCACATTTTCGCGCCCCAATGCCACAGATAAGGCGTCGCGGTCCAGTGGCAAGATAATGCCCGCTTTTCCGCTGCCTTCCTGTCCCGTGCCTACGCGCCATGCCTGATCGAGCGAAGCGCGGCCATTGTCGCGCGCATCGCTGGCATGGAGCAGCAGGACAACCTCGCCACTGCGCGCTGCGGTTTCGACCTTTTGCGCGCCGGTGAGCAGGCTGCCACCGCGCGCTTCCAGACCCAACCGGTCGAGCAAAGCGCGGCTCAAGGCATCGTCGATGCGCTGCACCAGATTGTCGCCGATATCGACCTCGCCGACCTTATAGGCACGCTTCAGAGCCGGAACCAGCCGATTGCCCTGCACCGCGTTGTCAATCAGCGTGGCAGAAGGCATCACCCAGGCACCGCGACCGGGGGCACGGGCATGGACATCCGGAGCAACCTGGTTGTCCGGGCCGAGAGCAAGACGGATCAGCGCGCTGTTTTCAGCACGCTCACCCGTTAAAATGCACCGCCTTACAGGAGCTTGCGCCGTCTCATTGGGGAGTTTCCGCATCAGCGACCTCCCCTTCGGCCTGAGCCGATTCAGCAGCCGGTGCGTCTTCGTCATCGAACCAGTGCGCACGTGCGGCCATGATGATCTCATTGCCCTGCTCTTCAGTCAGGCCATATTCGCCGAGAACACCGACAACCTCTTCACCGCGACGATTGTCGCGGCGGCGATTGTCCGCGCGCTTCTTGGCGATGAGTTCATCGGTGGCGAGATCAGCCAGATCATCGAGCGTCTTGATGCCACCTTCGCCCAGCGTCACCAGCATCTGCTCGTTGAGATGGACGATCTCGGCGAGCGCATCTTCAACGCCCAATTCGCGCCGCTTGTCGCGGGCTGCTGCTTCCTTGCGCTCCAGCGCCTCGGCGGCGCGGCTCTGCAATTCGGCGGCCAGTTCCTCGTCAAACCCTTCAATGCCCGAAAGCTCTTCCGGTGCAACATAGGCGACTTCTTCCAGCTCGCTAAAGCCTTCGGCCACCAGCAGTTGTGACAGCGTTTCATCAACGTCGAGTTCGGCTTCGAACATGGCAGAGCGCTCGGTGAATTCCTTCTGGCGCTTCTCGCTCGACTCTTCCTCGGTCATAATGTCGATCGCGGCATCGGTGAGCTGCGAGGCGAGACGCACATTCTGACCGCGACGGCCAATGGCGAGCGACAGCTGATCATCGGGAACAACCACCTCGATGCGGCCCTCTTCTTCGTCAATCACCACACGGCTGACGGTCGCCGGCTGCAAGGCGTTGACGATGAAGGTTGCGGTATCTTCAGACCAGGGGATGATGTCGATCTTTTCGCCCTGCATCTCCTGCACAACCGCCTGCACCCGGCTGCCCTTCATGCCGACACAGGCACCGACCGGATCAATCGAACCGTCATGGCTGATCACGCCGATCTTGGCGCGGCTACCCGGGTCACGTGCAGCGGCCTTGATCTCGATGATGCCGTCATAAATCTCCGGCACTTCCTGCGCGAACAGGCGGCGCATGAAATCGGGGTGCGAGCGGCTGAGATAAATCTGATGGCCACGATTTTCGCGCACCACTTTCATAATCAGCGCGCGAACCCGGTCGCCAACGCGGACAACTTCGCGCGGGATTTGCTGGTCACGGCGGATCACACCATCGGCACGGCCCAGATTAACGATGACATGGCCAAATTCGACCGACTTGACGACGCCGGTGATAATCTCACCTGCGCGATCCTTGAATTCCTCAAACTGACGCTCGCGCTCGGCATCGCGGACCTTCTGGAAGATCACCTGCTTGGCCTGCTGCGCATCGATACGGCCGAGATCAACGGCGGGCAGCGGATCGACAATAAAGTCGCCCAGCTTGGCGTCCTTTTCAAGCTTCTGTGCGCCTTTCAGGTCGACCTGCTTGAAATAGTCATCAACCTCTTCGACCACCTCGACGACACGCCATAGGCGCAGATCGCCGGTATTGGGGTCGAGCTTGGCGCGAATGTCATTCTCGGCACCATAGCGGGCACGTGCCGCGCGCTGGATCGCTTCCTCAATCGCCTCGATGACGATGGTCTTGTCGATCATCTTCTCCGATGAAACGGAATTGGCAATCGCAAGCAGCTCGGCCTTGTTGGCGGAAATGGCATCAGCCATGATCAGTCTTCCTGTTCTTCTGTGTCAGTTTCAGTTTCGGTGTAAGCTTCGGTTTCAATTTCTGCGTCACTGATGTCCAGCGGCGCGGTGGCCGCAATAAGCGCATCGGTCAACAGCAATTTTGCGTTGTCCACATTTTCAAACGGCGTGCTGAGCCGTCCGAATTTGTGATCATTGACGGCAATCTCGTCATCGATCAGCCCGACAAGCACGCCCTTCATCTGTTTGCGGCCCTGTACCGGATCGATCACGCGGACGCGCGCTTCATGCCCGGCCCATTTGTCAAAATCGGCAAGGCGCGTTAGCGGGCGATCAATACCCGGAGAGCTGATTTCCAGCCGATAGGGCACGCCAATCGGGTCTTCGCCTGCCTCTTCCAGCGCATCAAACTTGTCCGAGATGCGGCGGGAGAGATCAGCGCAATCCTCAATAACCAGCTGCCCGGTTTCGGGGCGCTCGGCCATGATCTGCAGGCTGAATTCCTCATCCGCGCCGATGAATTTGATGCGCACCAGCTCGAAACCCAAGGCTTGCACCTCCGGCTCGATCAGCTTTGTCAGCTCTGCAATGTCAGCGATCTGCTGCGCCAAAATACCCTCAAATATATGCCCATAAGCGATGAAGGTCGGCCCCTTGCGGCGCCAACGTCCCAATCGCTTACGATGTCGGAATTGCCTAGTATATAGACGCTATGGTGCGGTCTGACAATGGGGTATCTCGAAATACTCTTCCTTCGTCATTGCGAGCGCAGCGAAGCAATCCAGGGCCACACGCACCTGCTCTGGATTGCCGCGTCGCTGCGCTCCTCGCAATGACGATAAGCGACATCACCCCAATAAATCATGCTTTTTCAGCGCATGGCGCAGTTGGTCGTAACTCAGGTCCAGCGCTTTGGCCGTCTGGCGCTGGTTATAGCGGTGACGCGCCAGCGCATGCTGGAGTATCGTCCGCTCATAATCTTCCACGGCGGTTTTGAGATTACCGACATTGTCCATCTGCAACACCGGCTGCATTGCCTGCGCCTCGCCATTGGGTGCCGGTAGTGCTTCGCTTTGCGGCTGCGGTGCCGGGGCGGGCGTGGGCGCTGGGGAAACAATCGGGTCGCCATTTTGCGATGCCGCCGCCTCGCCTCGTGGCTTCCATGGCGATTCAAACGGATCGAAGACAATATGGTCGACCGGCCGCGTCGCATCGTCCCAGCGATAGACCGCGCGCTCGACGACATTGCGCAGCTCACGCACATTGCCGGGCCAGCCATAACGTTGCATTGCTTCCAATGCTAAATCGCCAAAGCCGGGCCACATATCCCAGCCCAGCTCTGTTCCCATGCGGCGGCCAAAATAATCGGCGAGAATGGGAATATCGCCTTCCCGCGCGCGTAGCGGTGGCAAGGTCACAACTTCAAAAGACAGCCGGTCTAACAAGTCAGCACGGAAACGATGCTCTTCGACCAGCTTGGGCAGGTTTTCATTAGTCGCCGCGACAATACGCACATCGACCGTCACCGGGCGAGACGAACCAATACGCGTCACCTCGCCATATTCCACCGCACGCAACAACCGCTCCTGCGCGCCCATGGAGAGCGTACCGAGCTCATCAAGAAACAGCGTACCGCTGTCCGCCTCTTCAAACCGCCCTACCCTAGCCTTGGTTGCGCCGGTAAACGCGCCTGCCTCATGGCCGAACAGCTCTGCTTCAATAAGGGTCTCAGGCAATGCCGCGCAGTTCATCGTCACCAGCGGCCCGTCCCAACGCATACTCAAGCGATGCAGACGCTCGGCGATAAGCTCCTTACCAGTACCACGCTCGCCAATAACAAGCACCGGCCGATCGAGCGCAGCCGCACGGCTCGCTCGCTCGACCGCGTCGAGAAACGCTCCGGACTCGCCGATAAACTGGTTTGCGCGCTCCATGTTTTACCCTCAGACAATGTGATGCATATTAGTAATACAGCATATTTTCCTAACTTCTAGTGTATTTTGCCAATATACCGCATCTTCTTCAATGGGGAATGCGCGGATATTTCCTTTATCCTATATAAATCAGTAGTTTAGAAAAACTGGCACGCTGTCTGCTTAATGAAACACAAATTCGATACACAGAATTTGAGGGAACGGAGACACGAACATGGCACAGGATCAGAACTTCCAGATGGATGATAGCCAGCCCGCCAATAAGGCAACTGTATTGGGTTGGATGGTCGCACCCGCTTTGTTGTTCGCCACTCTGTATCTCAGCAGCGTCGGCCCGATGGTTGTGGTTGACGATGCCGCCGATACTGGCACTAATGTCAGTCAGGTCTTTTCTGTCAGGTATTTTTCCTGACGAAATAGGGCGGCCGGGACGTTTAACCCCTTGCCCCGTCCCGGCCGCTTAATTGTTCTATACCCCAGGAGGTAGCACATATGGGAATTTTTTCACGAACCCGCGACATTATCGCCGCCAATGTCACCGACATGCTGGACCGCGCCGAAGACCCGGCGAAGATGATCCGCATGATCATCCTCGAAATGGAGGAGACACTGGTGGAAGTCCGCGCGTCAGCCGCGCGCACCATTGCCGACCAGAAGGAAATGCGCCGGCATATCGACAAGCTGGAAAGGTTGCAGGCCGATTGGGCCGACAAAGCACAGCTTGCACTGTCAAAGGGACGTGAGGATCTGGCCCGTGCGGCGCTGGTCGAGAAGAAGAAAGCCAGCGATATGTCCGAACAGCTGAGCCACGAGATCAAGGTTCTGGATGACGCGCTGCGCGCTTCGGAACAGGATATCGCCAATCTGCAGAACAAGCTGCGCGAAGCCCGCAGCCGCCAGACCACGATCATGTCGCGTCTGGAAAGTGCAGAGAACCGCATCAAGCTGAAGACCATGTATAATGGTGACAAGGTGCAGGAAGCCTTCTCACGCTTCGACCTGCTCGAGCGCCGCGCCGATGTTGCCGAAGGTGAAGCCGATGCACTGGCTCTTGGCCATGGCGGACCGCCAACACTGGAAGATCAGATCACCGCACTGGAATCAAGCGACAAGGTCGATGAGGAACTTGAAGCGATGAAAAAGGCGCTGGGCAAACCAGCCGGAGAAATTGAAGACAAAGGGGAATAAATAATGGAAGACATTTTGGTACCAATCATGGTCGTGGGCATGCTGTTTATCGGCCTGCCCTGGATCATCTTCCATTATATTACCAAGTGGAAGACCGCAGCGACGCTCACCAATGAGGATGAAGGTCTGCTTGATGAACTGCACATCATGGCCCGCCGCCTTGATGATCGGATGGACACAGTCGAGCGTATCATCAGCGCCGACAATCCTAACTGGAAGCCGGAACGCCTGACCGGACCGGATGAGCGCCTCGAAGACCTGACCAAAGGCCGGGACGCAGATTCTTCCGTCAGTCGTATTGAACAAATCCTTGAGGAAAGGGCACGCAAATGAGCCGCCGCACGAAATTCTATCGCGACAAGCAAAATGGCAAGCTGGCGGGCGTTTGCGCCGGGATCGCCGACTATACCGGGATCGACGTGGCCTGGGTTCGTATCGCGGCTGTCTGTATCACCCTGTTCGTTTTCCAGCCATTGATCGTCGCTTACATCGTCGCGGCGATGGTGACCGAGAAAAAGCCGAGCGCGCTCTATGTCGACCATGAAGAACAGAAATTCTGGCAGGGCGTGCGCCAGTCACCGGCCCGCACCGCCCGCGATGTCCGCTCGCGCTTTCGCGAAATCGACCGTCGGCTCGCCGATGTCGAAATGTATTACACCAGCAATAACCGCCAGCTCTCCGAAGAAATAGAGCGGCTACGTTAATAACTGCATCGCAGAAGGATAACTATAATGGACCCCGAACCCTTTGTATTGGTAGGCATGATCATGGGTGCGTTTATCGGTACTCTCGGCACATTGGCCATCCAATTCTATGGCCGCAGAAAAGCGCGAGCCGCAGTTGAGGAAAATGGCGGCGCTCCGGAAAAGCAGGAGCGCACATATCTGATCAACCAACAGGACAAGATGCTCTCGGCGATGATGCGCCTGGAAGAACGGATCAGCGTTGTCGAGCGTATCTCGACCGAGCGCGAAGGCACTACCGGGCGCCTTTCAGAAGAAATCGAACAGCTACGCTAAGGCCGTAGAGCACGCAAAATATCAGAAGGGAGAACAGCAAGCATGTCATGGGGTGGACCATCATTTGTTGTGTTAATTATAGCGGTGATGACCGTTGGCTGGCTGGTCAATAACTGGATCCGCGCACGCCATGGCTATCCGCTGGAGGATGAATGGGGTGGCAAGAGCGAAAAGGCCGACCTAGATTCTCAACGCAAAGTTGAATTGCTGACTTCTGAAAATGAGCAGCTCACCGGCAAAATCTCGCGGTTGGAGGAGCGCATTTCCGTCCTCGAACGTATTGCTACTGACAAGGAAAGCAGTGCCGCCCGCCTGTCCGATGAAATCGACAAGTTGCGCTGAGGAGAACCAATCATGGAAGCCGATAAACTCGAAGTTATTCAGACTATTTTCCCCTTTATCGCGATATTCGTCAGCGTTGGCGTCGCCGGTTGGGTGGCTACCACGTGGCTGCGGATTAAGAATGGCTATCCTCTGGATGGTGCCTGGGGACAGGCGGTCTATCCGAAAAATGACCAGCAAGCCGCCGAGCGCGTCAAACTGCTGACTCAGGAACATGCCGAACTGCGCGCCGAGCTGGGTTCGGTCAAGGATCGTCTCGCCAATGTCGAGCGCATCGTCACCGACAGCAGCCACCGGCTGACTCAGGATATCGAAGCGTTGCGCGATCAGACGCCGAACTAAACGGCATCGCCGAAGCAAGAATAACAGGAATGAGGGAAGACAGATGAATCCGTTTGAAATGGTGATTGGTATTGTTCTGATCGTCTCGATCGCCGGGGTATTGCGCGCACGCTATCGCGCCCAGAACGGCATTTTGGAAGACGAGGACGGCAATCAGTTTCGCGCCGACAGTGGCGAGGCGAAAGCCCTGCAGACGGAAGTGAAGCAGTTGAAAGAGCGCATCGCCGTGCTCGAACGGGTGATTACCGATGACCGCGGATCGCGCGAGCTTGCGCGCGAAATTGAAGATTTACGCAAGGACTGATGAGAGGCAACGCCAAGGATTAACGCCATGCAGGACCCTAACACCATCTTGATTGTCACCGCAGCCGCGCTGCTGGGTATCACCATTCTCGCGGCCTCCGCGCTGCGCGCCTGGAATGACTGGATTGCGCTTAAGCGCATGGAATTGCGCCAAGGCCCAGTGCAGGAGACAGAGGAGTTTGACCCGCACAATACCAATGCCCGGATCGAACTGGCCGACCTGCGCGAGCGGCTGCGCAAGCTGGAAGCGATTGCGGCGGGCGTGGAGCTGTAGATCATAAAATCCTCCCCGTTCACGGGGAGGTGGCAGCGCATAGCGCTGACGGAGGGGGATTTCCACTTGCGCAGTGCCGGATTGATAGCCCCCTCCACCAGCCTCCGCCAAGACTCCGGCTGGTCCCCCTCCCCATGTATGGGGAGGATGTTTTAACCCCCTTCCCCACACTCTCAGACATTGCTAAGCGCGCGGCTATGCCAAGCCTTGATGATATTGTCGAAGAATATGCGTTTCTCGATGGTGATGAACGCTATCGCCTGTTGATCGAACTGGGCCGCGCGCTCGAGCCTATGCCCGATGCGCTCAAAACCGATGCGACGCTGGTGCGCGGCTGTTCGGCCTCAGTCTGGGTCTATCCCACCCGAACCGATGCTGGCGATCTGCACTTCCTGGCCGACAGCAACGCCGCGATCACCAAGGGCATTATCGCGCTGGTGCTGACCACGGTGCAGGATGGTTCGCCGCAACAGATACTCGACACCGATATTCCGGCGGCGCTCGAGCCGTTTGATCTCAAAAACCAGCTCTCCTCCAACCGCACCCAGGGCATCCCCAATATGATCGCACTGATCCGCGAAACGGCGCAGCGCTACCACGAAAGCTGAGCCTTGAGCCCCGCACTTCCCTGCGGCCTTTTACCTCTCTGGCGAATGTCTCCGGATAAATGAGCCTTACACGCTCATTGCTGTTCTTCGGTATTCCGGGCCTCGCGATACTCTTGGGAATATGGTTCGGGGTTCCCGCAGCAAGCGCTCGTGGCATTACCCTGATCGTAAGTTGGAGCGCCGCATTATGGCTGCCAATAGTCGCGATGCTCGGTTGGACGGTCTGGCGGCACCAGCGCGAGGGGCTAAGGCAGTCCTTTCGTGACCGGTTCTGGCTGAATTCGATAGAAGGCAAGCATTGGATAGCGATCATCATTGGCCTGTTCATCGTCCAATCCAGCGAGATACTGCTCTCGCCGACAGGTGCCTATTTGACCCAATTCCCGCTTTTCGCGCCACCCGAAATCATTCCCGAACTGTTTGACCCCAGCTTCACCCCCGAAACAGGATTAAGCACCTTTTTCGGCATCCCTGTGCGGGGCAATTGGTGGCTGGTGCTGTTCTGGCTGGGCTGGCTGCTGGTCAATATCGGCGGCGAGGAGCTGCTTTGGAGAGGCTATGCCCTGCCCTTGCAAGAGCGCTATCTCGGCAAATGGGCCTGGCTGGTCAATGGCCTGTGCTGGAACCTGTTGGTCCATGCCTTTATGCGCTGGAATGTCCTGACGCTGATGCCGGTCAGCCTGATCATACCCTTTCTGGTACAGCGCTATCGCAATATCTGGATCGGCATTGTCATCCATGGCGTGGGCAATGCGCTGGTGCTAGTGATCCTGATACCCGCCATTGCGGGTTGGACTTGATCGCAACCGCTGTTGGAAAGTGTCAGCCTTGCTTGACGAAGGTTACGAAAGTTCCGCTCGCGAGGCGCAGAAATGCGTGATGCTGTTGGATATCATGTTGGAAAAGGCAGCGATGCTATCTCATGCTAATACAAAAGCATCGCAGCCATCATACCAATAGTGCACCCTGTAGGACAGGGTAAATCCGGTTCGAGTTTAGAGCTAGAACGTTTTCGAAAAGTTAAGCTTCATAGCCTTCCCCCTTGAGGGGGAAGGTTGGATGGGGGTGCACGATGTTGATAGCTTGGACGCTCGACTTCGCCTCGCTCCCCCTCACCTAACCTCTCCCCGCCGGGGAGAGGAACCTAGGCGCTCTACTCCGGCTTCCATTCGCGCCTTTCTTCAGCGGACTTCAACACCTGATAGCTCAGCTGGATCGCCTGAAACCGCTCGGCCGCTTGCTTGTCATCGGGATTGGTGTCGGGATGGTTCTGTTTGGCGAGCAGGCGATAGGCTTTCTTTACCGCCGCAAAATCCGCGTCCGGGTCAAGGCCCAACACTTCCAGCGCGCGCATTTCATCGGCGGAGCGGCTGCCATCGCCTGACCCGGCCCAGCCATAATGCGAGGCTTGCGAATAACCGCCCGCATCACGCGCCTCATCCTTGGCGCGGGCAGCGGCCTCTTCCTTGTTCAGCCCCTCAAAATAGTTCCAGCCGCGATTATACTCCGCCGCATGTTTCTCACAGAAATACCAGCGGTCGGGGCTGTTGGGCGATTTCGGCGCGGGGCATGTTCCGGGCTCTTCACAGCCATGGCGATCGCAGATCCGCACGGACTCTGCCTCGCGCGCAGCGCCATAGCCGCGCCAGCGGGGAAAGCCCCAGTCAACCGATCTGCCTGTTCTTGCCATCGCCCCAATTTAAGCCCTGATGATGCGAATATCCACCCCAAGAAGCGGATCAAACTGCAAATGCCGTTTGTCGCCAGCCAGCGTTCTTGGTCGAACACCCATTGTTTGCCGCACCAGCACACATATATTGCAGTGCAGCAATAAGGAATATGTGACCCAATGAGCCGCCAATTGACCCTTTCTGTGGTGCTTTCCAGCCTGATGATGCTGGGCTTTGTGCTTGCACAAGAGCCCGCACCCGGCGCGCTGGCGGCTTCCGGCGGCGGCGGTTCCTTGATCTCCGTCACTTCCGGATATTGAAAAAGCAGCGTCATTGCGAGCGAAGCGGGCCGCAGGCGACCGAAGGTCAACCAATCCAGAGCCACTTGCGCTTGCTGCACTGGATTGCCGCGTCGCTTCGCTCCTCGCAATGACGATGAATAAAGCCAGAGGGCCTGTAAGCCGGGTTCTGTTCCCCTGTTACCAGGTTCGACAGCCATTCCTCTTGGCGCATCATTGCTGATACGCTCCAGCAACCAACCCGGATGGCATGGACCCGAAACCGTCCGGCAGCATGCGCTGCCTGCGCCATCCCTATTTGGTCTTGCTCCAGATGGGGTTTACCGTGCCGCGGCCATTGCTGGCGCGCGCGGTGCGCTCTTACCGCACCCTTTCACTGTCACGGGACCGAAGCCTGCGCGACCTGCTTTCTGTTGCACTGTCCCTGATCGCACATAAGCACGACCGCCGGACGTTATCCGGCATCTTTGTTTCGTGGAGCCCGGACTTTCCTCGGCAGATTTTCACCTGACGCGACTGTCCAGCCCTCTGGCTGAGCGCGCTCTAGCAGATCATGGCCATGCGCGTCCAGCGATCGCTGAACGGGCCGGATATCTTACTGACCTTGACCCAGCGAATAGCCCGGCTCACCATCAAATTCGTAGAGATTCTCGGTCTTGATCACTTCAACGCCATGGTCGACCAGGCGGCTGAGCAGATCAACAATAGCGCGCAGGGTCACCGGAGCATCGCCGGCAAACTGAAAACGGCAGCGCCAGTGATCGGTGCAGAAGGTTGCCGGATTGTGCGCCGGCCAGACCTTGATACCGCGATTGGTCAACATGGTCAGCGTTTCCGCTCCGGTGATCGCGCCGCGCAGCATGCCTGCCAGGTCTTCCGGGATTTGCGTGCTCATCACAAAGACATCAACGCCGATCAGCTTGCGCTCGGCAAGCGCTTCCGCTGCGGGGCGCTCATAGGGTGTGATCTGCACCGCGCTGTCATCGCCATAGGCGACCGCAGCAAAATGCTCCGGCGCAGAACCCAGCCGTTCAATCACCGCATCGGCAAATTCCTGTGTGCCGAGACGAGCCTTGGAGGTTTCTTCCTTGTAGATGTCGCCGGTGTGCAGTCCATCCTCGATAGTGCGCAGCCAGGCATTATGCACCTTGCTCGCAACATCGCCCTGGCCGAGATGGTTCATCATCATCACCCCTGCCAGAATCAGGCCTGAAGGATTGGCGATCTTCTGCCCGGCAATATCCGGCGCAGAGCCATGGATCGCCTCGAACATGGAGAGTGTTGCGCCGATATTCGCCGATGCGCCAAGGCCAACTGAGCCGGTCAATTCGGCGGCAATGTCGGAGACGATATCGCCATACAGGTTGCTGGTGACAATCACGTCGAAATCCTGCGGCCGCGCGGCAAGGCGCGCCGAGGCGATGTCGATGATCATGTGATCCTGCTCGATATCGGGATAGTCTTTGCCGATCTCCTCAAACACGCTCTGCATCAACCCATCGGTCAGCTTCATGATGTTCGATTTGGTGAAGCATGTCAGCTTTTTGCGGCCATTGGCGCGGCAATAGTCAAAGGCGTAGCGGATGATGCGTTCGGTTCCCGGACGGCTGACCAGTTTCAGCGTCTGGAACACTTCATGCGTCTGGCGGTGCTCGATGCCGGCATAGAGATCTTCCTCATTCTCGCGCACGATGACGATATCGAGCTCGGGATGCAGCGTGGCGACCGCAGGGTGCAGCGAGCGGCAGGGCCGGACATTGGCGAACAGGCCCAGCGTCTTGCGCAAGGTAACGTTGAGACTTTTATAGCCAGAGCCGAGCGGCGTGGTGATCGGCCCCTTGAACAGCGCATGGCTGCGCGCCAAGTCGTTCCACGTATCGGGGCCAATGCCCGAAGTGTGTCCGCTCTTGTAAAGCTCCTCACCCAGCTTGATCGGCAGCGTTTCAAAACGAGCGCCTGCAGCCTCTATAACGCGCAATGCTGCATCAGTGATTTCAGGGCCGATTCCATCGCCCGGAGCAACGGCGACGATTGGGGTTTCGATATGTGTGTCTGTCATGGGGCAGAGCGTATAACGATTGCATCCGAACACACAACCATATCTCGTGACAATTGTATAAGCCGTGTATCACCGGACGACACCGCACTGATAATGCACGCTTCAGAGCATTTGCGATTGGCAGCAAATCCGACTAAGCAATGCGGCCAAGATACAAAATCACATTCGCACCAAACTTTCTGCTGACATTGGGAGAGCATTTTGAGGTTTATCGCCTTTATCGCCGCATTGATCATCGCCACGCCCGCGCTGGCGCAGGGGATTGAACAGACCAAGGGCAGCTTTGAGGACAAGTTTCGTCAGCTTGACGAGGTTCTTCCCGACCCCAATGTCTATCGCAATGCTTCGGGTGCTCCGGGCCATGAATATTGGCAGCAACAGGCCGATTATCGCATCACCGCCGAGCTGGATGAGAAGAAGCGCCGCCTGACCGCAAGAGCGACCATTCGTTACACCAACAACTCTCCCGATGCCCTGCCCTGGATCTGGATGCAGCTCGACCAGAATATTTTCCGCAAGGATTCCATGGCGGAGTTGACCAACACTTTTGGCGGCCCCGGTCGCCGCGGCCCCAGCGTTTCGGCAGCCAGCGGCGACAAGCCTGCAAAGCTCTCCATCGGCGAACTGCGCCGCCAGCAATCCATGGCCGATAATGATTTCGGCTATGATATTGGTGCCGTGCGCCTGCTCGATGGAACCGCGCTCGATCACACCATTGTCGGCACGCTGATGCGCATTGACCTGCCGACTGTGCTCGCGCCTGAACAAAGCGTCGAGTTCGAGATTGAATGGGCGTATAATATCGTTGAGGAAAATGCGGTTTCGGCCCGTTCAGGCTATGAGCATTTCCCCGATGATCCGCGCCCCGGCGGCAATGATATCTTCCTGCTCGCCCAATGGTTCCCGCGTCTGGTCGCCTATTCCGACTATGAAGGCTGGCACAATAAGGAGTTTCTTGGCCGCGGCGAGTTTACCCTGGAATTTGGCAATTATGATGTGACGATGACCGTCCCTGACGATCATATCGTCGCATCGACCGGTATGTTGAGCAATCCCGAAGAGGTTCTAACCGCTACCCAGCGCCAGCGGCTTGCAGCTGCCCGCAGCGCTGACGAACCGATGTTTATCGTCACGCCGCAGGAAGCCGCCGCCAATGAACGCACCGGCCCATCCGGCACCAAGACATGGCGTTTCTCTGCCGAGAATGTCCGCGATTTTGCCTGGGCCTCGAGCCGCAAATTCATGTGGGACGCACAGGGCCATCAACAGCCCGGCGCGGAGAATGAAACCGTGATGGCGATGTCCTTCTGGCCCAAAGAAGGTGGCGAGCTATGGCGCAAATATTCGACCGCCGCCGTGGTCCATACGATGAAGGTCTATTCGCGTTTCAGCTTTGATTATCCCTATCCCACGGCGCAATCGGTGAATGGCCCGGTTGGCGGCATGGAATATCCGATGATCACCTTTAACGGCCCGCGCACGACGTTGAACAAGGACGGTACCCGCACCTATTCGCTGTCAGAAAAGGTCTTTCTGGTCGGCGTGGTGATCCACGAGATTGGCCATATCTATTTCCCGATGACGGTCAATTCGGACGAGCGGCAATGGACATGGATGGATGAAGGCTTGAACTCCTTCCTCGATTCCGTCGCCGGCTATGAATGGGACCCGGACATGCCCTGGGGCCGCAGCATTGCGCGCGACCTGATCCCTTATATGACCTCAAGCCAGCAGGTGCCGATCATGACTCAATCGGACAGCGTGCTGAACCTTGGCCCCAATGCCTATGGCAAGCCATCGGCTGCCTATCACATATTGCGCGACACGATCATCGGGCGCGAGCGGTTTGATTTTGCGCTGCGCGAATATGCCCGCCGCTGGAAACATAAGCGACCTACGCCCGCCGATTTCTTCCGCACCATGGAAGAAGCCTCGGGCACTGATCTCGACTGGTTCTGGCGCGGCTGGTTCTACACCACCGATCATGTCGATATTTCGCTCGATACCATCCACAAGCTGCGCATCGACACCGAAGACCCGGATATCGACCTGCCGCGCCGTCGTCAGGAGTTGGCGGACGAGCCGGAGAAAGTCGGCGTCCGCCAGAACCGCGAACAGCGCCTGCCGATCTGGGTGCTGGAAAATCCCGGCGTGACCGATTTCTATGACGATAATGACCAGTTCACCGTCACCCCCAAGGATCGCAAAAGCTATACCGAGTTTCTGGAATCGCTCGACGAAGAGTGGATGCGCACCGCCTTTGACCGCGCGGTCGAGGAAGATGCCAATTATTATGTGCTGAGCTTTTCCAACAAAGGCGGGCTGGTGATGCCGATCATTCTAGGCCTGACCTTTGATGATGGCAGCACCGAGAAGATGATGATCCCGGCAGAAATCTGGCGGCGCAATTCGCGGCGCGTCAAGAAGCTGCTGGTCTTCCCCAAAGGGAAGGAGCTGTCGCAGGTCGTTGTCGATCCCAATTGGGAAACGGCAGACGCGAATATTGAAAACAACCACTATCCGCGCCGGATCATCCCAAGCCGGGTGGAAGCCTTCAAGTCGCCCGATCCCAAATCGCGCACCGGCCGTGACCTGATGGGCGAGGCGCAGGGATCGAAAAAGAGCTCGAAAAAATGACGCGATTTCTTATTGTCCTTTCTGCGCTGCTGCTGGCTGTGCCCGCGGTCGCGCATAAGCAGAAGATTACCATTTCAACGGTATCGCATAATCCGCGTACGGAGATGCTTGAGGTGGTGCATCGCGTGCCGCTGCACGACGCGGAACATGCATTGAAAGCACAAGGAATCAGAGCGCCCGATGTGGTGACGGACATAGAAAGTCGCCGCGCCTTTGCGAATTATGTCGGCGAGAATTTTTCGATCAGCGCCAAAGGCGAAGTGATTGCCCTCACGCTATTGGGCACAGAGATTGAAGGCGGTAATCTGATTGTGTTGCAAGAGGCTCCCTCGCCCGGCCCCGGCACGGAGCTGCTGGTGCGCTCGCAAATTCTCTCGGACATATGGTCGCGGCAGGAAAACCGGGTCAATCTGGGCGCAGGCACCGACGTCAACACACTGATATTCCGCTCCGGCGACCCGGCGAAAAGCGCGGTCTTGCCCTGAGCTTTCTTGACCGTTCGGGCTTTAGGTTACTGGCTGAGCCGACCTCTGACTAACGCCCAATTGCGTGATCAAAAGCGCGGCACCAATAAGCGCAAAGCCTTTGAAGAAATGCGCCTGCTGCAACGCGCGGATAACCTCGTCGGTCGCGGTGACCATCTCCGAGCCATGCACCACAATCGTCACTGGCAGCAGAAACAGGATAAGCAGCCAGCCACCCAGCCTTGGCCTCCAGTTAAACAGGATCATAGCCGCGCCAGCAAGTTCGACGACACCCGAGATCAGGATCCAGAAAACCGGAAACGGCGCCCAATCAGGCATAAGCGAGACATAATAGGGAATGTTGGTAAAATGCGTTATGCCTGACAGAAAGAACAGCGACGTGAAAAGCAGGCGTGCACATATGGTGAGGCTGTTATGACGCGGGAGACGATCTTCTGTCAGCATGGTTTTTTCCTGTGTTGCGAACCAAAGGGCTTTACCGGGAAACATATTATGGATATTTTATATCCGTAATTAGGGAAAATGGAAAGAGGAAAGATATGGCGATCCTGAAATATGGTTTTTATGTGCTTGTCGCGCTGGTTTTGGTCGGTGTGGCAGGGTTCTTTTATCTGGGACATGCGTCGCAGGATGGCGATGCACCGGGGCTGGTTGCCGGACAACTTTCCCCCTGTCCCGACTCGCCAAATTGCGTTTCCAGTGAACAGGGCACAGCGCAGGAAAAAGCGGTCGATACGCTGCCAATGGGCAGTTGGGAGAAACTGCCAACCGCGATCACCGATATGGGCGGAACCATTACCGAGCAGAATGACAGCTATGTTGCGGCAGAGTTCACCGAGAGCATCTTCCGCTTTGTGGATGATGTTGAGTTCCGACTGGACGGCGATGCAGTGCACATCCGCTCCGCATCCCGCGTCGGCCATTCGGATATGGGCGTCAACAAAGCGCGCGTGGACGAGATCAGAGCGACACTGGAAGCTCTGGGAGCGGCGCAGTGAAGATTGGCAAGGGCGTCGAATGGGGCGCCCATGTCTGTGCCATCCTTGCGCTGCTGCCTCCGGACGCAGCGCTGCCCGGAGAGGCGCTGGCCGATTTTCTTGACGTGCCGCAACCCTATCTCGCCAAGCAGCTCCAGGCGCTGAGCCGGGCGGGGATAGTCAAGGCGCAAAGGGGCGCGGCGGGCGGATATCGGCTGGCCAAAGAGCCGGGTGCCATATCATTATGGGATATCACCGCCGCTTTGGAAGGCACCGCACCCAGCTTCCGCTGCACAGAAGTCCGCCGCAATGGCCCTTGCGGCGCATCGCCAGCCGAATGCCCCCGCCCCTGCGAAATCGCGGCGGCTTTTCAAAAAGCGGAACAGGGCTATCGGCAGATATTGGCGTCGGTTCCGCTCACTGACATTGTTGCCGGTGCGGCGGAAACAGCGACAGCTGAAAGAAAGCAGCGGATCAATGCGTGGATAGCCGAGCACGCGGCAGAACGCGCATAGAATGCCGTTCGCATATTCCCGTCCTCAATACTCCTCAATCAGAAGCGCAAACAGCAGGGCGCGGCATTCGCCGTCGATCACGCCGTCAACACTATCCTGCCGGAACCGCCGTTGAAAGGCGCGCACGGCTGCCGGACCGTCTGAAATGGAATAGCCAAACCGCTCAAGCGCCAACAGAAACGCGCCGTCACTCCAATAGGGATCGACCAGCCGAGCGCCGGGCTTGGCCACCGCCAGTTTCAATCGCGCCAGCCGGTCCCAATCGAACAGTTCGCCGGGATCTTCCTTACGCTCGGGCGCGACATCGCTATGGCCGACGACATTGATCGGCTTGATATGATGCCGCCGCACAATATCGGCGACCAGCTCGGTCACCGTCTGCATCTGCGCTTCGGGGAATGGGCGATAGCCAAATTCATGACCGGGATTGACGATCTCAATGCCGATACTGGCGCTGTTCACATTGGTGATGCCACGCCATAACGCCCTGCCCGCATGCCAGGCACGGTTGTCCTCATCAACCATAGCTATTAGCTGACCATCTTCTTCCACAACATAGTGCGAGGAAACCTTGGACTCTGGATTGGCCAGCCAGTTAATCGCTGACGGACCATCTTCCATACCGGTATAGTGCAGCACAATCATCGAGATCGGCAGCGTGCGCTCATCGAAATTGGGCGATGGCGTGTCTATTGCTTTCAGACTGGTCACTGCAGTCGGCTACCCTGGTAAACAAAACAAGCCTATGCTCTATGGTGATCAGCCCAGCATGGCAAGCGGCTGATTATGATCGCGCTTTTCCCTGGGCAAGCGACGATAGCAACCGCGAAACCGCGCGCTGACGCGAAATTGCGTGTCATGACCAATAACCGTCTCGGCTGCGCCCAATACCAGCACCCCGTCATCGCTGATGCTCGATGCCAACCGGGCATAGGCGCGATGACGTGCTTCGGGTGAGAAATACATCAGCACATTGCGACAAAGAAGCAGATCGAAAGGTGCGCGATGCGGCGCATGCTTCAAAAGATTGGATCGCGAAAAGGCTACACGCTCGCGGATATCTGGCCGCAATTCCCAATCGCTGCCCGTTTGCTGAAAATGGCGCAGCATCCGTTGGGCCGAGAGCCCGCGTTGTATCTCGAACTGGCTGTAAACACCGCTCTCGGCCTTCCCTATCGCGCTTTGCGAGATGTCGCTCGCCACGATCTCGATCGTCCAGCCATGCCATCGCTCGGGTTCCTCGGCGAACAGCATCGCCAGCGAATAGGGCTCCTGCCCTGTCGCACAACCGGCAGACCAGATACGCAGGTGGCGCGTTTTTGCCTTCTGTTTGGCAATATGGTCAATGACCTCTCTTTGCAGGGTAACAAACAGCGCGGCATCTCGGAAGAAGCTGCTTTCATTGTTGAGCATCGCTTCAACCACATCCTGTACCAATGGCTCACATTCAACTTTGCTGATCACGGCGGCGAGCGCATCAAGATCAGGAATGTTATGGTGGCGCAAGACCGGCTTTAGCGAGGTTTCGATACGCCAGAAGCGATTGGGGGCCATGATCTGCCCGGTGCGCGCTTCGAGCAGCGCCGCCAGAATCCGCGCAATCGGATGCGGTTCAACACCATGGAGCCTGTCAATCATGACGCGCGCCTTCTGGCCAGTCGGCGCGGTAGCTGCGGGCTATATCAGCGGCAATCTGTGCCGGGGGCAGTATCGCCGAGGCTATGCCTTCGCGTGCCACTGCACCCGGCATACCCCAAACAGTGCTGGTTGCCGGGTCTTGCGCATAAACGCGGCCACCGGCATCGGCGACTTTTTTTGCGCCTAAAAAGCCATCGCGTCCCATTCCGCTCAATATGATAGCCACCGCTCTATCACCATAATGCTCGGCAACGGCATCCAGCATCGGGTCAACGGCCGGCACATAGCGCTCGCCGCCAGCGGTATCGACGGCAATGCACCTCCCCTCTCCTGCCGGCACCAACATGATATGCCCGTGACCGGGTGCTATGTAGATGGTTTTGGGTGCGACCCGCTCTCCCGTTTCTGCTAGCTGCACCTTGCGGTCGGTCTTTTCCGCAAGCTGGCGCACAAGATATGGCAAAAATGCACCCGGCAAATGCTGGGTTAAGAAGATCGGTGCACGAATATTGTCATCCAGCGCCTGCACAAACTCCAGCATGGCCGGGATGCCACCGGTGGACGAGCCAATGGCGATACATTCCGGTGAGGAAACGCCATCGCAATGCGCGCGCGTAACCAGAGGTTTGGCCAGCACCGCTTCGCCCGCATGTGAGCGACCAAGTGCCGTCAGCTTGTCCAGCAAAATATCACCAAATTGACCGGCAAAACTGCTGCGGCCCGGCTTGGCCAAAGTATCACAGGCCCCCATGCCAAGCGCGCGAACAGCCGCCTCGCCACCGGGTTCAGCAATTGACGACAACACCAATATCCGTGCATCGGACAGGGCCAACATCTCTGGCATGGCATCCAGACCATTGCCGCAGGGCATCTCGATATCGAGAATGATGATATCCACCGATTGTGTTTTCAAAACCTCCAGCGCCAACTGCGCTCCGGAAAGCGAGGCCACCACCTCAAATTGCGGGTGCGCAGATACCAGCCGCTCAACAATGGAACGCACCACCATGCTGTCATCAACCAGCATCACCCGGATTGGCGTAGCTGGCGAACAGCCCTGGTCAGGCGCACCATTGCCCTGCCCCGCCCGCGCTTCAATCGGTTGGTGCTTCACGCTGTTCGCCCTAACCGGCGTAACTTGCCAGTTGCAGTTTGGACTCAAGTGTTTCCCGGTCAAAGGGCTTCATCACATATTCGTCGGCCCCCGCCCCCAAAGCCGCCTCAATATGGCTGCGGCCATTTTCGGTGGTGCAGAATACAACTTTCGGCACGTCTCCACCTTCAGAACGGCGCAGCGCGCGGAGGAAATCCATGCCAGACATGACTGGCATGTTCCAGTCGAGCAGGATCACATCGGGCATGGTCTTTTGACAGTGATCAAGCGCAACCTGGCCATCTTCGGCTTCTGCAACCTGATAGTCGAGCGTTTCCAATATGTGCCGCGCAACCTTGCGGATGACCTTGCTGTCATCGACCACCAGACAGTTTTTCATAACGGGTTCCTTGTTGCTGCGACCAAGCGATTTTCACTCAGCGATAATCAACAAGTGTAAGGATCGCCTTAACAAATCAGACTGTTCGGTTACGCAGCATTGGCGAGCGCCGGGTTGACCACTCTGGCCGCATCCAGCACCAGCGTCAGCTGGGTGTCAGCAATAGAGACCATTTGATTTCCGATGGCGTCCCAACCAGAGCCAATATTGCCGGTAACCGGCAAGGGTTTGTCCTCAATAGCAATAATATCCTGCACGGCATCCACCAACAGGCCGTAAAGATGCCCATCAATGGTGACGACAATGGCAAGCTGTTCAGACTCGATCTGCCGCTTTCTGCCCTCAACAAGCCAATGGCAATCCACCAAGGTCAGCACGCGGCTGCGTAATGCGAACAGACCGCTGATATGCGGCGATACCGCTGGAACCGGCACCACATGACTTACCCGAACCACGCTCTCGACATGCTCGGCCGGAATGGCAATATCACGCCCGGCAAGACGTGCCAGAAGATAGAGGCTAGCCATGTCGTCTCTCCTGGCGTTTTGCCTGTAGCGCACCGATCAGACCGACCCGATCATAGCGATAGATGCTGTCACGGCCCGGTTCGGCTTCCGGGTTCTGGCGCAGGTGAATGACATTGCGCGCATCACCAAAGGCCGGGCCGCCAACATTGCTGATGATGACATCGGCCCTATCTGCCGCCTGCGCATCATAGCTGACCGCATAGCCTGCGCTTGTAAGCAAGGGTTCAAGCATGCGCCGCGACCAGCCATCATCCGCATCGGCCAGCAAGCAAAGCGGTCGTGCACCCTCATTGATTGGCATGGCATAATCGCTGACTTCGCTGAACAGCCAGTGGCTATCCAAGACTTCGACTTGTGCACCGCCCGCGATACTGATGGCCGAAACCGGATTTTGGCTATCTTGCGGCAGAGCGCCAGCCGACAACGCTTCTTTGGTGGTATGATGGATATCGGCAATGTCACCGATGGCGTAGAACAGTGTTGCGCTGCCATCAGTGAGCTGCAAGAGCTTGATCTGTTGCCCCTCGGGCGGCCGGTCAATGCCCAAGACGGGATAGGTCCTGTCGCCCCTTGTGAGACGCAATTGGCCGGCAGAAAAGGCCAGCGCATCAACCGGAAAATCCTCAACCCGCTCAATACAGTCAAGCACCAGCGCACGTTTGCGTTGCTCGCAATCATGGAAGACGAGCAGTGATATGGGCGTCTCAACGGCGTTGCGCTGTTCAGACTGCTCAGTTGCTTCAGCAATTGGAGCCTTTATAGGCTTGGTCAAGGCCTCTATGCCTGCACTCCTCGCCACACCAGCAGGATCAATGAGCAGCATCGGACGGCCATTGTCGGGCAGTGTTGTCCCGGCATAAAGCCCGCTCGCTATCAATGCAGGTGCGCCGGGGCGGATGACCAGATCTTCATGATCGGTGACGCCGTCAACCATCAGCGCAAAGCGCGCGCCGCCATGAACATCAATGACGATGATTACCTTGTTGCCAAGATCATCGCCTGCCCCGGATTGCGCCCCTGAGGCTTCGATATGGAGAACGTCGCCCAGCCTAACTACAGGCAGATAGTCGTCACGCAGAGCCGCAATACAGCCATCGCCAATAGGGTCGATGCGTATCTGGTCATTGGCTGCAGAGGTGATTTCCCGCACAGCGGATTGCGGCAGGGCAAATTGGTGACCACCACATTGGAGTATCAGGCAGGCAATGATTGTCAGCGTCAGTGGCACCCGGATAACAATCTTCAGGCCCTTGCCCGGCGAATTATGCAGATCAATCGCGCCACCGACGCGTTCAATATTGGCGCGCACCACATCCATACCGACACCGCGCCCGGAAATGGCCGTGACCTGATCGGCGGTGCTGATGCCCGGCGCAAAGATCAGATTGACCAACGCCGCCTCGCTCATCGCATGGATTTGCGAACGGCTATGGATCCGCGCCGCAACCGCCTTTTCACCAAGATGGGCGGTATCGATACCGGCACCGTCATCCTCTATGGTGATCAAGATTTGATTGCCCGATTGAGAGGCGTTGATCTCCAGCTTGCCGGTTGCAACTTTCCCAGCTCTTTCGCGCTCGCTCGGGGTTTCAATCCCATGATCGAGCGCATTGCGGATGATGTGCACCAGCGGATCGCGGATCATCTCGATCATCTCACGGTCAAGCTCGACATCCTGCCCGGTGCAGACGATGTCTACCTTCTTGCCAAGATCAGCGGCCAGATCACGCACGATACGCGGCAATGGCGCGAACACGCCCTCCATGCGCTGCATCCGGGTCCGGCCGATGCTGTCGCGCAGATCACCGACACAGGTTGAAAGCCGCTCAAACGCCGCATCCAGTTCGCCAGTACCCTGCAGCTCCCGAAGTTGCCGCGCCACCTCATTGCGCGCCAGCACCATATCCGACACGCTGTTCATCATCTGGTCGAGCAATGCGAGCGGCAAGCGTACAGTACGCGCCTTCTGGTCAGAGCCGGACTCTGGAAGCGTCGGTTGATCGCGATTCTGATCATCGGCAGGAGCACCATAGGCGCTCGCAACCTTGTCCATTGCCGCATCATCAGTCAGCTCCAAAGTTGCCTCCCAGGCCTTGGTCAGCGCTTCAATCAACAGGCCGTCTTGGGCATGATCCACCCCGGCACCACTTTCCAGCGCCGCCGTCAGCTCCGCAATATGGTCCACCAGTGCCAGGATCGCCGAAACCAGCTGCGAGGTGATCGGCCGTTCGCTCTCGCGCAATCGGGCCAGCACATCCTCTGCTTCATGCGCCAGTTTTTCAAAGCGCGGCAAAGACAGGAAACCCGCGCTACCCTTAACCGTATGGAAAAAGCGAAAAATCGAGTCGAGATGCTCGCCATGATCGGGCTCGGCTTCCCAAGCCACCAACTCGCCGCTCAACGCTTCCAGCGTCTCGTGGGTCTCCGCGATAAATTCCTGCTGCAGATCGTCCATGGTCCTGTCCGGCAATTGGCTTCGCGCCATTTGCTCAGGCCATGGTTAATATTTCGCTAAATCGCAGTGATTAGAGAGCCGCTTCAGACCGCAGGATGCGCTCTAGGCGGCTGCGTTGACAGTAGCCCCGAGAACCAATTGCTCCGCCGAAGCCGCAACTTGAATAGCCCCTTCGCCTTCAAGGGCAATGGCATGCGCCAGATAGGCAGCGGCGGTTCTGGCGGTCAGGTTCTCCAGAAGGTCACCGCCTTTGCCAGCCAGCATATCGAGGATCGCAGCATCCATGGCAATTTTCGGGCCCGTTGCGCTCACCGCGATTTCAACCTGTCCAGCGCGTTCCTCCGCCGCCACAGCCAGGGTCCCGCCGCGCACCAGTGCTTCCTGCCCGATCAATGCCAGATTGAGCAGAAGCTTGACCGCCGCCTTGGGCAATGTGGCCGCATCGACCGACCATTGCAGATCATTACTCGCCTTGTCTCCCATCAGCCCCTGCACCAGCGTCTTTGCCTCGGTCACATCAACCGCATCGTCAAATCCGCCTGCCGCACCAAAGGCGAGGCGGTAATATTTCAACTTTTGCGCCGTTGCACGGGCGCTGTCGCTCAACAGATCGAGGCAGCGGCGTCGCATCTCGGGATCGGTTTCTTCTGCCAGCAGCTCCAACCCATTGTTCATCGCCCCCACCGGACTCAAAAGGTCATGGCAAAGGCGCGAGCATAACAGGCTGGCGAGATGGGTTTGCGAAACACTCATAAGCGGCTTCCTGACATCCAGTCCGAAACGGAGATATTATTGCGCTATGTCGGTCATTGGCCATTTCTGAGGATGGAAGCAAGGGGCCTTATGGTGCCACCCGCTCCTCTGGGACAAAAACAGCCCCGCCCTTACCGCTTTGATCCGGTAGCGCGCGCCAGAACCGCACCTTACCCGACGCAATGATCGCCCATAGCCGGCCATCGGGAAGCGCTTGCGCCTGATCTCGCTCTGACGGTTCGCTCCGACCATTGGGGTGCGAATGATAATGGCCGAGAATATCCGGGCCACCCTGCCTTGCCGCACGTTGCGCCTGTACCAGCACTACCGGATCAATCAGAAAGGCGTTGTCTGGCGTATCGCTGATATTGGCTGCGGGCAGAATGGCGGTCACGGTATCGCCCTGCCCCAGCAGCAGCCCACAACATTCCAGCGGCGCCGCCTCTTCCGCTGCGCGTACCATCTCGGCGCATAGTGTGCTTGTTATTGCCACAGCCATCGGCCATGAGCCTAGCGATGGAGCAAGAGCAATCCAAGCATCACGGAAGATTTACCGAGGCGCATTTTGGCCAGCGCGTTGACCAGTTGCTGCCATTGCTGCACCCGGAACTGTCACGCGCACGCGCTCAAAAGCTAATCCAGGCCGGGCATTTGCTGGTGGCGGGCAAACCGGTGACACAGGTATCGCATGTCATCCGCAGCGAGCAGGATTACGCCCTCACCATCCCCGAGGCCGCTCCCCTCAACGTTGCACCCGAAGATATCCCGCTCACTATTGTCCATGAAGATGATGCGCTGATCGTCATAGACAAGCCCGCCGGTATGGTCGTTCACCCGGCGGCCGGGCATGAAAGCGGCACATTGGTCAATGCGCTGCTGCACCATTGCAAAGGCTCGCTTTCCGGCATTGGCGGCGTAGCGCGGCCGGGTATTGTCCACCGGATTGATAAGGATACCTCAGGGCTGTTGGTCATCGCGAAAACCGATGCGGCGCATCAGGCACTTGCCGAGCAATTTGCCGATCATTCGATCAGCCGCAACTATGCCGCTATCGTTGTCGGCCAGCCCATACCGCCAAAAGGAACCGTCACCGGCAATATCGGCCGCTCGCCGCATGACCGCAAGAAAATGGCGATTGTCGGTGAGGGAAAAGGCAAACACGCGGTCACGCATTATGAACTTTTACGCCCGTTAAAGGGCGCATCGCTGCTCCGCTGCACGCTTGATACCGGCCGCACGCACCAAATTCGCGTGCATATGGCCTCGAAAGGCCACCCTCTGCTCGGCGATCCTGTTTATGGCCGCATTGGCGGAAAGATAAACACGCTGCTGAAAAACATAAACTTTACCCGACAGGCATTGCACGCGGAAACGCTGGGTTTTATACACCCCGTAAGTCAAAAATCCGCGCAGTTTTCGAGCGAATATCCCGCCGATTTTAAGGAACTTTTGACGCAATTATCCGTTAAATAGATAATTGATCGAAACGTAGGCACTCTTAGCCGAATGCTTGATGAGGTTCGCCCGAGCGCCTGACAAAAGAGGATGAATATGACAAACGTACCTGCAACCATCCCTGCTCTGGGCGGGGAAAACAGCCTGAACCGATATCTATCGGAAATCCGCAAATTCCCGGTTCTCACCGCAGAACAGGAATATATGCTGGCCAAGCGCTATTCCGAGCATGAAGACCCCGAAGCGGCGGCGCAATTGGTCACTTCGCATCTGCGTCTCGTGTCGAAAATCGCCATGGGCTATCGCGGCTATGGCCTGCCTGTTTCCGAGCTGATTTCGGAAGGCAATATTGGCCTGATGCAAGGCGTGAAGAAATTTGAGCCCGATCGCGGTTTCCGCCTCGCCACCTATGCCATGTGGTGGATCAAGGCTTCGATACAGGAATATATCCTGCGCAGCTGGAGCCTTGTGAAAATGGGCACCACTGCAGCGCAGAAGAAGCTGTTCTTCAACCTGCGCCGGATGAAAAACCAGCTTCAGGCCTTTGAGGAAGGCGATCTGCATCCTGATGATGTCGATGCCATTGCCACCAAGCTGGGCGTGTCAGAGACCGAAGTGGTCAATATGAACCGCCGCATGTCCATGGGTGGAGACGCCTCGCTCAACGTGCCAATGCGCGAAGATGGCGAAGGCCAGTGGATGGACTGGCTCACCGATGAAGGCCCGCTTCAGGATGAGGTCGTCGCCGATGCACAGGAAGCCGATGTGCGCCATGAAATGCTGGGCGAGGCGATGGAATCGCTCAATGACCGGGAAAAGCACATCCTGACCGAGCGCCGGCTGAGCGATAATCCCAAGACGCTGGAAGAGCTCAGCCAGGTCTATAATGTCAGCCGCGAACGCGTCCGCCAGATTGAGGTGCGCGCCTTTGAAAAGCTGCAAAAAGCGATGCTGCGCATCACCAGCGAACGCAATATGGCGACGCTGACAGCGGGTTAAGCCCCTAGCAAAACAAAGCAATACTCCAGAAAAGGCGCTGCTCCCTGTGGGGCGGCGCCTTTTTCTATGCTTGCATAAACCGCTACGTATAGCCGTGAAACCGAGATAAGAAAAGGCGCGGAAGGTTTCCCTTCCGCGCCTTTTATATTGGCTAGGTTCGGTTACAAAGATCAGAATTCGTAGCGCGCGCCAAACTGGATACGCCAGATGCTGTTGTTGATAAGGGTGTCTGCACGGCCAGCAGCCGGATTGAAGTTGCGAATTATATAGCGACCGTCGTCATCAAACGCCCCGTCGACCAGATCGACACGACCCTGGAAACCACCAAGTTGGCGGCGCGCATTCCAGTCGCTGTCAATCAGGTTCAGGAAGTTGAAGAAGTCGGCAAAGACTTCGATCCGGTCATCAACACCGAAAAGACTTCCTGGGCCAGGAATTTCCTGACTAATCCGAATATCCATATCGAAGAACCATTCGTTCCGACACTGGTTACGCCGTACTGTCTGTCCTGGCGTGAAGTTACAATTCAGATCACTTACTACGCCATCACCGTTGTTCAGCGCACCAAGCAACGCAGTCACAGCATCCGGATCGCTAAGCGGTGACAGGTTGGGGTCATCCAAACCGGTTGGCACATAGAGCAGAGCATTCTGTTCGCGAGTGCTGCCATCATCGAAGAAGGGACGACCATCGTCGAAGACAAGGCTATACGGACGGCCTTCCGAAGCGCGGAAGAACAAGCCGAAACGCGTATCATAGTCATCAAAGAACTGCTCAGCCCAGTTTACCGTAAACGTAAAGTTGTGCCGCGTTTCAAAGCCTGACTGTGAAACTGCAGGATCCTGACGATTGAATGCCGGGAAATTGTCAATCGTGGATGTTGCTGTCGAGGAACGGAAATTGTTCGTTTGCTCGGCATCACTGAAGGCATAACCGAAGTTGACATTAACACGTCCACCTTCGGTAAACACACCACGGTCAAATTGCTTGCTCAAAATGAACGAGAAATTGTGGCTTTCAAGGTCCGGGCCATTGTTGAGCTGAATAAACTCATTACGGCCGTTTGATCCGTCAAAGCAAGCTGCAGTCAGATTTTCATATGTTGGCGGCGTGGTATTTACGAGTGTCGCATTACAACCAGGCAGCAGCGTGTTGACTGCGCGACGGATTTCACGGCCATCCACCGTAAATCCGTTATTGCCGAGATCAGGGTTCACGGCTTGCGATAGGTCAGTCACATTCAGCGTATTGTTGAAACGGGTGTAGATATAATCAAGCTGGAGGTTCCAGTTCGAGAAGAAACCCGAATCCGTTCCGATATCAGTGTTGAAACCGATATTGGCGCGAAGTGCCGTTGGAATCTCAAGATCAGGCGCGATTGTTTGAACACCGGCCTGTCCCGTTTCCGCAAGCTGCGCCGCAGCATCAACCGCACATTGCGGCATGCCAGTAAACTGTCCGTTGTTTAGAACCGAGATTTGTCCGGTCGCCGGATCGATATTCAGATCGCCAGCCGCGCAATCTCCTGTACTCGCTTCTGCCGAAGCAAAACCGTCATTTGAGAATGCGTTGGAGAAGAACACAACCGGATCACCGCCAGAGAAAATACCTACACCACCAGTCAATCGGCTGTTCGACAAGAAGCCCTCATTGAAGAACTCATAGGTCGCTGAGAGGCGCGGGAGGAAGATGGGATCAATCTGACTAAAAGAGACGGCATTGTTAATACCGAAGCGGTCCAGATAGGTTTGGTTAAAACGCGGTGCATCGCCATCATAAAGCTGCGCGCGAATACCCGCCGTAATGCTGAGCTGATCGGTAGCTTGCCAATCATCCTGCACGAAGAAGGAGTAAATCCGGCGGCTAAACTCTGCAGCAGCGTTGTTGATATCGCCATTAATACCTGTGCGGATAACGGCGCCACCAACATCGGAACGAACCAACTGATCCATATCATCACGTTCGAACAAATCTTCAGGTCCATCGAATGAGGAACTGTCTCCGAGCGCCAGAAGGCCCTGCTCGAAATCGTCAAGGCCGTTGAAGAACAAGGTACCAGTTGCGTTAATGGCAAACAGGTTGAAAACCTCTAGGTCGTTGAGTTCGGCACCAAATTTCAGGAAGTGACCGTTGCCCGCATCATAGTTGAGGATGAAGCGTGCCTGGTCAATCTTGGTGTCAAGCTGGTTTGCCGAGCGGAAAATACCTGGACCAGTTGCAAGACCACCATTGTCTGCTCCACCCAGGCCGGCAATAATATCCGCATTATCGTCATTAGGTAAGCCAACCACGAGACGGGGGGTCGGGTTGGCCGATTGCGCTTCGCCAAAACCCACCGGTCCCTGGACATCGCCGACTTCTGCACGGCTAATACGAAGTTCTGTCGAAACTCTATCGCTCCATTCCGAATAGAGACGGAGCGAGTATTTGTCGGAAACCGTACCTTCATCCTCGAACGAATTAAAGCCAGTGAAAGTATTGCCGCCGCCGTCAAACTCAACATTTGTCTCTTCGAGACGCTGATATGTCGCTTCCGCGCGGTGCCCCGGAGCAATATTCCAGTCAAGACGTCCGAAATAACGGGTGTTTCCTTCAGGAAGCTGGCCCGGCAGGCCACCGATGTCCTGACCATAAACATCGCGCGCGATACGTGCGAATTCATCAAACTGTTGCTGGGTTACAAAGTCCTCAGGATCTGGAGAGCTTGAACCAAACGGACCACGGTTAAAACCATCGTCAATGTCGACTTCTTCATAGCCAAACGAGAAAAACAGAGTGTCTTTGATGATGGGACCAGACAGCGTCGCGCCCCAACGCAGCTCGCGGCCCGCATTGACACCTTCCGCATCACCTTCTGCATCGATCACAGTGTCATTCTGCAAGCCTTCGTCAAAATAGGTGATGAAAGCCGAGCCGTGAAAGTCGTTCTGGCCAGCCTTGGTTACGACATTGACGAGACAGCCAGTGAAGTCAGTATATTCCACGTCGAACGGAGCAAATTCGACTGAGGTCTGTTCGATCACGTCGAAGGGAATGGGCTGCGCGTTACGGGCAGCGAACGGCGTGCCGTTAAGGCCAAAAACGTCCGATTGGACGATCCCGTCAACCGTAAAGGTGTTAGAGCGGTCATTACCGCCAAGGCAGGAGATACGGTCAACATCGTTGTTCTGCTCGAGGCTAACACGCGGATCGATACGGATGATGTCGCGAATATCACGTGTGACCGACGGGAAGTTTTCCAGCACGTCTGTACCAAATGCGGTGCCCGGACCAACAGCAACTTGAGTCACGCCTGCGCGTGCAGCGGTCACCACAATCACATCAGTAACGACGTCAGCAGCAGCCGCATCTAGCCTAAAGTTGAACGAGGTGTTACCCGAGATGTTGGTAAAAACGCTTTCAACTGACTGACCCGCATAGCCAGGTGCCGTGACGGTAACCGTATAGGGGCCGCCTGGAGGGAGTTGGCCGATACGGAAGGTACCATTATTACCTGCGTTGGTCGTACGCTCTGTATTGGTACGTGTGTCGGTGACAACAACGGTAGCACCCGGAAGAGCATTGCCGTCAGCATCCGTGACAGAGCCTTCTATACCCGACACAATTTGCTGCGCCGCAGCAGGAGTCGCAAGGCCGCAGGCCAAGGACAGCGAAGCGGCACTGGCCGCCAGATAATAGCGTAATTGCATTGTTGTTTCCCCATGATTGGCCGCTGCCCACCGCACCGGCACAATGAAACCCACTCATCTTTGAGTCAGAGCGCTCCTAGGGATGGAAAAAGACAAAAGTGATGCGATTACATGACAGTTTTATTGCAGTTGCGAGATGAATTGTGACACACAGAAGCCAGTTGTGTGAAAAGCCGCTAAAACCCTATATTATAGGAGTTTTATAGCGCAATATGGATGTAATATTGTCACTTGAACTGAGCTCTTTTTTGCACTGCAGCAAGTTTTTGCTGTGCTGCGTGACATAAATATCACGTATCGGGACTGGCGCAGATCTCAGCCCCGAATAACGGGGTTTAGAGTGCATCACAGCGCAATTATGCTGTAACTGATAAGGCAAAGCCAAGTCGCGCTAGCGACTAAGCGAGCATCAGTAAGGCTGTTGGGCTAGTCGACCGATGCGCGGCTCAGGCCGCGTCGCCGGCTTCAACCTTGTCCTTGGCGGCGAACACCTGCACCGGCGCCTTGCGGCCTTCGACGACATCCTTGTCGATAACAATTTCGTCCACGCTTTCCATCTCTGGCAGGTCGAACATCGTGTCGAGCAAAATGCCTTCAACAATGGAGCGCAGCCCACGCGCGCCGGTTTTGCGCTCGATGGCCTTTTTGGCAATCGCTTCGAGCGCATCCTCGGTAAAGGTCAGTGCGATATTCTCCAGATCGAACAGCTTGGCATATTGCTTGACCAGTGCGTTTTTCGGATCACGCAGAATCTTGACCAATGCGTCGATATCCAGGTCTTCCAGAGTCGCGATGACTGGCAGACGGCCGACAAATTCCGGGATCAGGCCGAATTTGAGCAGGTCTTCCGGCTCGCCTTCTTTCAGAAGCTCGCCAACCTTGCGCTCGTCCGGCGAGGCGACATGCGCGCCAAAGCCGATGGACTTGCCTTCGAGGCGATCAGCAATGATCTTTTCCAGACCGGCAAAAGCACCTCCACAGATGAACAATATGTTGGTGGTGTCGACCTGCAGGAATTCCTGCTGCGGATGCTTGCGGCCACCCTGGGGCGGAACGCTGGCGGTGGTGCCTTCCATCAGCTTGAGCAGTGCCTGCTGCACGCCCTCGCCAGAGACATCGCGGGTGATCGACGGGTTTTCCGCCTTGCGGGTGATCTTGTCGATCTCGTCAATATAGACAATGCCGCGCTGCGCTTTTTCGACATTATAGTCGGACGCCTGCAGAAGCTTGAGGATGATATTCTCGACATCCTCACCGACATAGCCCGCCTCGGTCAATGTAGTGGCATCGGCCATGGTGAAGGGCACATCAAAGGTGCGCGCCAAAGTCTGCGCGAGAAGCGTCTTGCCGCACCCGGTGGGGCCGACCAGCAGGATGTTCGACTTGGCCAGTTCCACATCATCCGCTTTGGCGGCATGGTTAAGGCGCTTATAATGGTTATGCACCGCGACCGAGAGCACGCGCTTGGCGCGGTCCTGACCAATGACATAATTGTCGAGCGTATCGCAGATCTCCTGCGGGCTGGGCACGCCGCCATCTTTGCGGCCTACAGCACCCGCCTTGGTTTCTTCGCGGATAATATCGTTGCACAGCTCAACGCATTCATCACAGATGAATACGGTCGGGCCGGCAATCAATTTACGGACTTCATGCTGCGACTTGCCGCAGAAGGAGCAATATAAGGTACTCTTGGAGTCCGATCCGCTTAATTTGGTCATTTATAGTCTTCCTAAAGTCCCGATAGACTGGAACGCCATTGGATACCGTAAAACACTGTCAGGATAATTCAACAGGATTAAGTGTTCCCTCACGCCAGACACAGGCCTAGCAAAACAATCTTAATCGCAGATGATCAAATGCCATAGCATTTCCGCAACCGAACCAAACGCAATGATGATCAGCTATCATCATCTGCCGGCTTTGGCCGCTTGTCGAAGACCTCATCGACAATACCAAAGGCCTTGGCTTCATCCGCCTCAAGGAAAGTATCGCGGTCCATTGCCTCTTCGATCTCTTTGAGCGGCTTGCCGGTATATTGCGCGTACAGATCGTTCATCCGCTTGCGAATACGCAATATTTCCTGCGCTTGAATCTCGATATCCGAGGCCATGCCGCGCGCGCCGCCCGAAGGCTGGTGCACCATGATGCGGGCATTGGAGAGCGCCACGCGCATGCCCGGCTCACCCGCTGCCAGCAGGAAGCTGCCCATGCTCGCCGCCTGGCCGACACAGACGGTGCCGACGCGCGGACGGATATATTGCATGGTATCATGAATCGCCATGCCCGCCGTCACCACGCCGCCGGGCGAGTTGATATACATGAAGATGTCCTTCTTCGGGTTTTCCGACTCGAGGAACAACAACTGCGCCACCACCAGCGAGGCCATATTGTCCTCAACACCGCCGGTGACGAAGATGATACGCTCGCGCAGAAGGCGTGAGAAAATGTCGAACGAGCGTTCGCCACGATTGGACTGCTCGACAACCATCGGCACCAGAGCATCGCGGATCGGGTCCATAAAGTCGCCATTATCGAAGGGATTCATAGAAGGTCCTTTTTGTCTTTGGCTGCTTATATCTGGTGTATCGCCGATGGTATCAAGACCTGATTGCGTTGCGTGCATAAATCCTTGGTTTGAGACTGAATAAATCGTCATTGCGAGGAGCGCAGCGACGCGGCAATCCAGAGCCGCGCAAGCCGCCCTGGATTGCTTCGCTTCGCTCGCAATGACGTGCAAAAAAAGGATTCTCATTAGACGAGCTATTGCCCCGGCCCGATGCGACGCATAGATGAAGGGAAACCATTTTTGCACAAGGACATTTCCTTTATGACCGAATTGCCGTCATCCCCGCCCCACTTCCGCGCCGAAGAAGAAGAGGAAAAGGACACCAGCCTGCCCGGCGCTATGATGACCAAATTCCTCGACACCCGCACCGTGATGATTTTCGGCGGGGTTGATCAGAAGCTGGCCGAGCGTGTTTCCTCGCAACTGCTCTATCTCGACCATGTCAATAATGACCCGATCCGGCTGATCATCAATTCGCCCGGCGGTCATGTCGAATCGGGCGATACGATCCACGATCTGGTGGCGTTTATCAGCTCGCCCGTCGCGGTGATCGGCACTGGCTGGGTAGCCAGCATCGGCACGCATATTTTCCTTTCCGTGCCAAAGGAGCGCCGCTTCTGTCTGCCCAATACGCGCTTTTTGATCCACCAGCCCTCTGGTGGTGCCGGTGGTCGTGCTTCCGATATCGCGATTCAGGCGCAGGAAATCGTGAAAATGCGCGAGCGTATTGCGCACAAGATCGCCGATGCAACGGGTCAGCCCTATGACCGGGTGATCAAGGATATCGACCGCGACTATTGGATGTCGACCGAGGAAGCCGAGGAATATGGTATTCTCGGCACGGTGATTTCGAGCGCGAAGGAAGTGAAGTTTAAGTAGCGCCTCCACAAAAGTCGTCATGCTGAACTCGTTTCAGCATCTAAGCTGCTTTTCACTTAGCCTGAAACACGTCATTGCGAGCGTAGCGAAGCAATCCAGGGCAACACGCTCTTGCTCTGGATTGCCGCGTCGCTTCGCTCCTCGCAATGACGATTCAATGTGAATGAAATCTACTCTAGAGCTACAAGCACTGAACATGTGGCCTGAGGTCCCGGATCAAGTCCGGGATGACGAATATAAAAAAGGGGGCCGCGAAGCCCCCTTTTTTAATGCTCTTACTGGCTAGCCTTAGCTGGATTTAGCAGCAGGCTTTTTCGCTGGAGCCTTGCGGGCTGCAGGTTTCTTGGCCGGAGCCTTTTTCGCAGCCGTTGTTGTTTTTGCAGCCGTGGTCTTGGCGGCTGGCTTTTTCGCAGGCGCTTTTTTGGCTGGTGCCTTTTTCGCCGCAGCCGTCGTCTTGGCAGCAGCAGGCTTCTTCGCCGGAGCCTTTTTAGCCGCTGGTTTCTTCGCCGCAGTCTTTTTCGCTGCGGGTTTCTTCTTGGCCGCCGCTTTGGCTTCTTCCGCCTCTTCGTCCGCTTCGATCGCCGCTTCCAGCTCCTCGCGGGTTACTGTCTTCTCGGCAATGTCCGCCTTGTCGAACAGGAAGTCGACAACCTTGTCCTCATAAAGCGGCGCGCGCAGCTGTGCGGCAGCCATCTGGTCCTGCTGGATATACTGGATGAACTTTTCGCGGTCTTCCGGGCGATATTGCTGCGCCGCCTGGCTCATCAGCATCTGCATTTCCTGCTGACTGACCTCGACGCCATTGACCTGACCGATCTCGGACAGCAACAGCCCCAGACGCACGCGGCGGACGGCGATGTCGCGATATTCGTCGCGATCCTTTTCCATCTCGGCCTTGGCTGCTTCAGCGTCTTCTTCCTTGGCCGCTTCCTGCTCTAGCTGCTGCCAGATCTGGTTAAACTCGGCTTCAACCATGGTTTCAGGAACCTCGAAGTCATGCGCTTCGGCCAGCTGGTCGAGCAGCTTGCGCTTCATATGGGTGCGGGTCAGGCCGTTCAGCTCCTGCTCCAACTGACCCTTCATCAGCTCGCGCAGCTTGTCCAGGTCTTCCAGACCGAGGGACTGGGCGAACTCGTCATCAATCTTGCTCTCGCCGGGCTTCTTCACCTCGCCGACAACAATGTCGAAGGTCGCGTCTTTGCCCTTGAGATTCTCGGCATTGTAATCTTCCGGGAAGGTTACGTTGATAACCGTCTCGTCATTGGCTTTCAGGCCAATCAGCTGGTCCTCAAAGCCCGGGATCAACTGACCTGAACCGATGACCACAGCCATCGCCTCACCCTTGCCGCCATCAAATGGCACGCCGTCAATCTTGCCTTCAAAATCGATGATGATCTGGTCGCCGTCTTTGGCCTTATAGGTCTTCGCGGCGGTATCATAACGCTTCTGGCTCTCGGCCAGCTTTGACAGCGACTCATCAATCGCGGCATCGCCCGGCTCCACCACCAGACGCTCCAGTTTCAGATCATCAAGCGCAGGCACGGTGATTTCCGGCAACACTTCCAGCTCAACCGAAACTTCGGCATCTTTGCCGGGCTCATAATCCTCATTGAGATTGACCGCAGGCTGGATTGCCGGGCGCAGCTTGTTCTCGGCAATCGCAGCATCCACGCTCTCACGAACAGCATTGCTCAGCGCGTCCTGCATCAGCGCCTCACCATGCATTTTGCGGATCAGATTGGGCGGCACCTTGCCCGGGCGGAAACCCGGCATTTTCACCTGCGGCGCCAGCTTTTTGACTTCGCTGTCAACGCGCTTGTCAATGTCCTTGGCGGTGATGGTGATGCTATAGGCGCGCTTCAGGCCCTCATTGGTCTTTTCAACAATCTGCATGGGTTTCTCGTTACGCTTTCTGTGTTCAATCCGCACTTTGGCGAGCACGGCCCGCACATCGGAGCCCTGCATGCCAGAATATAAGGGTGCGACAGTGTCATTGCCTGGGGCAATTGGTGCGGGCGAAGGGACTCGAACCCCCACACCTTTCGATACCAGAACCTAAATCTGGCGCGTCTACCAGTTCCGCCACGCCCGCACACTGCCGGTCAAGCGCGTGCGTCTATACAAAGCCGCGCCAAAGGGCAAGGGGGCGGTGGACTATTTCCATACCCTCGGTTTTGATCAGCAAAGTACCAACGCTCAGCTTGTGACACGCAAGGACTGGAGCATCGCTTCAAACTTGTCATGATCCTTGTCGAAATAGTGAATATCGGCGGCAGAATAATCCATCATATAGAATTTACCGTCAATCATCGCTCCGGCCGCATCACCACGGCGCTTCAATTCGTCTCCATCGACATAGCTATAGGTAAACCGGAAGCCCGGATTGCCGCTGAACTCAAAGGGTTGGACATTGTCAACTTCAAAAATGGCGGTTTCCCGAACGATGCGTATTGTCGCCTCAAACCAGTTGATAATATCGGGCGGCAACATACTGGAGTCGAAGGTCGGCAAAGGCCGCTCTTTCTTATTCCGGTCCTTGTACAGCGTGTCACCGGTGACGATCTCACCATAAAAGGCAACGCGATTGAGAGAGAAACCATCCATGGTCCACTCTTCCGCTTTCTTGCCGGGGCGGCTGGTCTGACGGTTCCAGTCACCGTTGGCCGTTACCGTCATGCCGCCCTTCTTGAGCATATTCTCCGAACCAGATTCGATTAGCTTCCAGCCAGCAAATGCCGGTGCAGTCGGAAAGGATGTCAGCAACAATGTTGCCGCCAAGGTTGAAAGAACAGGACGCATTACATTCCTCCCATCATCTTCATCATTGCAATATCCGGCGCATCGGGCGCGGCTTCAATATATTGTCGCAAAAAGGCCTGCCCATCACCGCGCTGGCCCATGCGCAACAACGCCAGGCCCATGCCCCGCATCGCTGCTGCGAAACCGGGTTCGCTCTGCAAGGCCAACTCATACTCTGAAACAGCTATCGCGAAGTCCCCCTCCGCACCGCGCGCCCGGTAGAGCTCGGCCTTGGCATAGTGCAGCTGAGGGGTATTCTCAGTTTCTGCAAGCTGGTTGAGCAAGAACTCGGTTCCACCAAAATCATTGCGCTTGATCTGGTCATCAATGAAGCGCGGCCACCAGTCCGCCACAGCAGCAAGATATTCCGACCGGTTAATGTCTCCCTGCCCGGCTTCGGGGGCCTGCTCGACCAGATCCCTTAGAATCTCCATACGCTCGCGGCTATTCGGATGGGTTGCAAACAGACCACCGGTTTTGTCTTTGCGGCTTTTGATCTGTCGTTCGGCTGCGGTCGCATCCTGTTCGGCGCGCAATTGCTCCCATATGCGAGATGCCTCTATCGCTGAATATCCGGCACGCTCAAGATATCCAAGAGAGAGGCGATCCGCTTCGCGCTCCATTTCCCTGCTGAATGAGAAGATAGAATCAACCGTCAACAGACCAGCAAATGGGATGATCATGGAAAAGAACAATCCACGCCCGGTATTGCGGCGAATATTGCGAAAGGACTGCAAGGAATGCCTGCGGGTGTAATGGGCATATTCATGCGCCAGAATCGCCGCCAATTGAGCCTCATTTTGGACCCGGAGCAGCAAGCCGGACCATATCTGCATCATACCATTGGGGGCCATGCTGGCGTTAAAATGTGGCGTACGCATGATGTAGAGTCGGATATCCGCGCATTCCGCTTCGCCCACTGTGCGGCACAGAACATTGCGGACATATTCATTCAGCGCAGGGTCTTTGATTATGAACTTCGAGTGTTTGAAGTCGCGTTCAACCTCATTCACCCGCATCCAAAGCCCTTTTTCGTCATCGTCTATCGGCTGGTAGCCAGGGCCAATGGAGTTGGAGAAATCCACCTTGTCATTGTTGCCGAGCGCATAGGCTGACTGCACCGGTACAGCACATGCAAGCGCAGCGCTGGCCGCAAGCATGCAGCAGCGTGCGACAATCATGCCGAAACGGGAAGGCAGCTCAGTTGTCATTGGTCCCATCGCTACCGATCTCACCTGCCGGCTCCGCTGCACTTTCAGGCGCAGGAGTCGCAATCGGCTCCTCGATATCTGACACGGTTGCATCTTCCAGCTTCTCAGTCGCATCTTCGGAGCCCACCGAATCACCTCCCTTGACAGGGTCAATACCAATCATGGAATCATGCACCGCAGGATCATAGGGGACGCGCTGTCCGGTAATCGGGTCAATAACCGTTACGTCGCCTTCCGTGCCGGGAGCCGGAAGCGGAAAGTCCTCAAGCAACTGCGCAACGCGTTTTTGCGCACCTTCCAGCTCACGAACATCACCACCCATTTCAAGGTCGGCATTGACCCAGACAAGGTCTCCGGTCTTCAGATCGACCAAACCGGCATAGCCAGTATGCACGCCCGCGCTGATGGGGACGCACACACCGATGATGCAGCCCAACATGCCAACAGCCTGGGCGGCCTTGCGGCCTGCAGAACCATAGCTGTCATAGGTATAGAAGAAGAGAGCATAATCGCCGCCGCCTAGATCGGCGAGTTGCTGGGTTCCCTCGCCCAGGCTCCAGTCAAGTGAGCTCATCCGCTTCTTAGTAGGCAGCCTGTTACCCGAGAACAATTTGTGCTGAACGACCGAAAATGTGACCGCCTGGAACAGATTCTGGTAATCATTGATCAGTTCCCCTTCCGCCCCCTGATACTCAGGCAGAAAGACAAATTGATGCTGCTTGGTAACATCAGCATTGATCAGCTCATTTGTCAGCAATCGGCGTGCTGTTTCTGTCCACTCAACACTCGGCTCATTGACCCCGCCTGTAGATTGGCGCCCTACCGAGATGTCCGGCCGAAACACCAAAATTATTGCGCTGCCATCAGATGGAAACGCAAAGTCTTCTTTTACAGCGGATTTTTCTTGCGCATGAGCCGTATGGGCAAATAGCAACAGTAATATCGCTGTAACTTTAAGCGCAACCTCTTTCATGTCTCACCCCCTGCCAGACAAACAACCAACTAACAGGGAAGATTCATCAAATATTCAGGTTGAGTCAAATCAATCTGGAGCGCTATACGAGAAATTACAGAGGTAATGCAATATGTGACGCTCAGGGTCGACCTAGCTGTTCAAAGCCTTTTTCAGCAGCTCATTGACAATCTGCGGATTGGCCTTGCCCTGCATCGCTTTCATCGTCTGGCCGACAAAGAAACCGAACAGCTTGTCCTTGCCGCCCTTATATTGTTCGACCTTGTCGGCATTATTGGCGAGGATGTCGCTGATCGCGGCTTCGATTGCGCCGGTATCAGAGGTTTGTTGCAGCCCTTCGGTCTCGGCGATTTCGGCAGGGTCGCGGCCGGTTTTGAGCAGGATTTCGTAGATTTCCTTCGCCTGCCCGCCTGAGCTGCTGCCCTTGTCGACCATCGCCAGAATGGCGGCATTGGCGCTGGCGCTATTGTGCTCGAGATTAGCCTCTTCGCCCAGCGATTTGATCACGCCGGGCGCGACCGAGAGGATCCAGTTGGCGACCTGTGTGGCGACCTTGGGTTCGGGCTTGCCGATAGCGGTGGCGGCTTCCGCGAGCAGTTCCTCGAAACGCTGCGCCGTTTCTACTTCGGCGGTCAGGACAGCGGCGTTATAAGCGGTAAGGCCCAGCTCGCCTTCATAACGCGCCCGCTTGGCGTCGGGCAGTTCGGGGAGCGAAGCTTTGCATTCCTCGAGAAACTCATCATCCAGCTCGACCGGCAGCAGATCGGGATCGGGGAAATAGCGATAGTCATGCGCGTCCTCTTTGGAGCGCATAGAACGGGTTTCGCCCTTATCCGGATCGAACAGGCGGGTTTCCTGTACCACGCGACCGCCGCTTTCCAGAACATCGACCTGACGATTGGCTTCAAATTCAATAACCTGCTGCAGGAAGCGGACCGAATTGACGTTTTTGGTCTCGGTTCGAGTGCCGAATTCCTCACCCGGCTTGCGCACCGAAACATTGACATCGGCGCGCATCGAACCCTGTTCCATATTGCCGTCGCACGAGCCGACATAGCGCAGGATCGAACGCAGCTTGCGGACATAGGCACCGGCTTCTTGCGGGCTGCGCATATCGGGGCGCGAGACGATTTCCATCAGCGCCACGCCAGAGCGATTGAGGTCAACATAGGACATGGTCGGATGCTGATCATGCATCAGCTTGCCGGCATCCTGCTCGACATGGATGCGCTCAATGCCGATCGATTTGCCCGGTGCATCGGGGTTCTTCTCGTCGAGCGAAACCTCAATCTCGCCCTCACCCACAATCGGGTGGAAGAGCTGGCTGATCTGATAGCCCTGCGGCAGATCGGCATAGAAATAATTCTTCCGGTCGAACCGCGACCAGGGATTGATCTGCGCATTCAGCGCCATACCGGTGCGTACCGCCTGGCGGATGCACTCCTTGTTCGGTACTGGGAGCATGCCGGGCATCGCGGCATCGACCAGCGACACCTGGGTATTGGGCTCAGCGCCAAATTCGGTCGCCGCGCCGGAGAACAGCTTGGACTGGCTGGTGATCTGGGCATGCACCTCAAGGCCGATCACGACCTCCCACTCACCGGTTGCGCCCTGCACTCTATAGGTTGATTCTGTCATATCTCATTCCCAAATTCGTCATGCTGAACTTGTTTCAGCATCTGGCTGGCAAGCGAAGCGCTTTTGGCCTGAGACCCTGAAACAAGTTCAGGGTGACGATAGTGTATTATTCAGTCCTCTAAGGTCCTACCTTACCAATCGGCGTATCGCCCGGAAATTCATCGCATTTATTGTCCGCAAACTGGCCGCGTTCCCATGGGAAAACCGGGGCCTTATAGAATTCCGCGACACAGGCCGGGACTTCCTTCTCGCCGATACGGCCCTGATTTTGCAGCCAGGTGCATTGCGCCAGACCGGCCATGACATAGCTGCCGGTGGTGCCGGTGCGGCGCGAGTTGAAGGCATCGGCGCCATCATCGACCATCACAATGCTGCCATCCATATCAACCAGCGTGTGCGCCGTCTCATGCGCGATAATCCGTATTGCGCAGCTGCGCTCAACCACATCTTCCGATGCCCAGAGTGTCAGCGTTTCCTGCGGCACCTGCATCCGCCAGCCGAGCCGATCATAGCCGGTAAAGGCGCGCTTCTCGCCCAGTGTGATCGGCGTTGCATTAAAGCGATAATCGCCGACCGGATCCTGAAAATTGCTCGCGGTCCATGCAGCGGAGCGATAGCCGAGTTTGCCGTTGATGAAGAGTTCCGGATATTGCCCGCTCATCGCGATAGCATTTTCCAGAAACCGGTTCGAGGTCATCACCTGCAGCGTCTCATCGGCGATCTGCTGCAAAGCGGTGGCCGATTCTGCGGGGGTATCCTCAGCAACGGTCAGCACCGGGCCATAATATTGCTCGGTCTCCGCGCTTCCTGCCATGGTGCCGCGGTGGATGGGCGGTTCAACCAATGAGCAACTGGTCAGAGCAACCGCTGCCAGAGCGACCGAGGCTAAGCGAAAGGCTATCACCACCACGCCTCTGGACGGGCGGCAAAGCCTGCACGCTGTTCAATGGCGAGGCCCGCGTTGAGAACGCCCTGCTCGTCGAGCTCTTTGCCGATAATCTGCAAGCCCAAGGGCAGACCCTGACTGTCCAGCCCGCCGGGTACGGACATGGCCGGAAGCCCCGCCATAGAAGCCGGCACAGCAAAAACGTCGTTGAGATACATCGCAATCGGATCGTTGCTTTTCTCGCCCAGGCCGAAGGACGCACTCGGTGCAGTCGGGGTCAGCAGCACATCGCATTGCTGCCATACCTGCTCAAAATCGCGTGCAATCAACGTGCGAACCTTTTGCGCCTGGGTGTAATAGGCATCATAAAAGCCCGCTGACAGCACATAGGTGCCGATCATGATGCGGCGCTTCACCTCTGCGCCAAACCCCGCCTCGCGTGTCTCGGCATACATATCCTGCAGGCCTGCACCATCAGGCAGCTCGCGATGACCATAACGCACGCCATCATAGCGCGCGAGATTGGATGACGCCTCGGCCGGCGCGATGATATAATAGGCGGGCAGCGCATATTTGGTGTGCGGCAGCGAGACCTCGACAATCTCCGCGCCCGCATCTTTGAGCCATGCCGCGCCCTGATCCCAAAGCGCATTGATTTCGGCTGGCGTGCCGTCAATGCGGTACTCTTTCGGGATGCCGACACGCTTGCCTTTCAGATCGGCATTGAGACCCGCTTCCCAGTTAGGCACCGGCGCATTGAGCGAGGTGGAATCTTTCGGGTCATAGCCCGCCATAGCCTCGAGCATGATCGCGCAATCGGTGACATCGCGCGCCATCGAGCCCGCCTGATCGAGCGAGCTGGCAAAGGCAATAATGCCCCAGCGTGAGCAGCGGCCATAGGTCGGCTTGATGCCGCTAATGCCGGTAAACGCCGCAGGCTGTCGGATCGAGCCGCCGGTATCGGTGCCGGTCGCGCCCGGACACAGCCGCGCCGCAACCGCTGCGGACGAACCGCCCGAAGAGCCTCCAGGTGACATATCGGTATTGCCACCATCATTGCGCCGCCAGGGCGAAACGACGTTGCCAAAGGCGCTGGTCTCATTCGACGAACCCATGGCAAACTGGTCCATGTTCAGCTTGCCCAGCATCCCCGCGCCCGCGGCGAACAGCTTGCCCGAAACAGTGGATTCATAGGTTGGCGTAAAGCCATCAAGAATCGCGCTGGCAGCCCGTGCCTCCACGCCCTCGGTGCAGAACAGGTCTTTCATGCCGATGGGCACGCCAGCCAAAGGTGCCAGCTCTTCGCCTGCGGCTTTCGCTTTGTCGGCAGCATCGGCTGCAGCGAGCGCGTGATCCGGCGTCTCGATCAGAAACGCATTGAGCGCCTTGGCCTTGGACACCTGCTCAATATGCGCCTCGGCCACTTCGCGCGCGCTGAAGCTTCCGGCGCGCACGCCGTCGCGGATTTCCTTAATACCAAGATCAGTTAAATTGCTCATTTATACATTCCGTTAGCCCTGAGCCTGTCGAAGGGCGCTTATCGACTTGGTGCCATGCTGAGAAACGGGCTTCGACAAGCTCAGCCCTGACGGTGTCTTTAACAAAACACACTATTCAATCACCTTTGGCACACCAAAGAAGCCATGCTCGGCCATCGGTGCGTTGGCCAGCACCTTGTCGCGCACGCCGCCTGCAGTTTGCGGATCAGCATTGATCACATCGTCACGCAGACGTTGCTTATTGTGAATCACAGAGGCCATTGGCTCGACGCCAGTGACATCAACTTCGCCCAGCTGCTCGACCCAGTGGAGAATATTATTGAGCTCCGGCACCAGCCCGGCGATTTCCTCGTCGGGCATGGCAATCCGCGCCAACACAGCCATTTTGCGGACATCATCTTCGTTTACAGACATGATTTTGCCGCTAGCACCGCCTATTCACCGCTTCAAGCGCTTTGCGAAACTGCGCTGCGGAAAAGTCATTATTCGAAGCTGTCGCCGACCGCTTTGCCATCCACAAAGACCTGACGCCGCTCAATCGTGCGGATTTCAACTTTGGTCTCTTCGGTCACCGTCTCGACTTTGTCGCTATTGGTGTAAGCCGTATGTATGGAGCGCCATTGACCGTCTTCCAGCGCAAAAGAGCGCCGCGAGACCGGGCATCCATCGCATTGTTGCCCAACCACAAAGACCCGGCTTTCGCCGTCCCAGATGACCTTACAGGCGCTGAACTTGCATTGCTGTGATCCCAACAGTTTTTCGCGTAATGCCTCTGGCAGCGGCCGGTCCGGCTGGACCAGGTAGATTTCGCGTTCCTGCTCCAGCTTGATGTCGTCGTCATATTCCCAACGATTGTCCGCATCGAGCGCCAATTGCGCCTGCTTTGCGCGCTCGCCCTCACCTTTGGCCATCTCTTCCGCCTTTGCGCGGCCAGTGGGGCCAAATTGCCGTGCCAGCGCATAATAGTCGAAATCCTCTTCGCTAACCGCGCCGCTTTCCAGCCGCGCCAGCTGATCGCGCGCCGACCATGCGCCAAAGTCGACAAACGGCATAGCCAGCAACAGCGCAATCACGCACAGCGCGACCGACAGCCGCACATTGGCCGGGCGCAGGCGCTCGCTCCATCCGCTCCGCCCCAAAGCGACACAGGCGAGATAGGCCAGACCATAAGCGCTGGCGATGGCAACAATCAGCAGCACCCAAAAGCGCTCGGGCGTAAAGCCATGCTGATCAATGCGCAGGCCAATGGACACCGCGGAAATTACGGCCAGCGGCAATATGGTTAGCGCCAATATCATGGCGCTTATCTTCAGAAGGCGCGACTGGCTCGCCTCTTCGGGGCTGTTGCGGATCACTGCGTTGGCGAGAATAACCGCAGCAACGGCGCAGCTTATCAGAATTGGCGTCGTATTCTTGGTCGCGGCCCATAGTTCATCAAGGCCGGTAAACAGCAGTGAGATCAGGAACAGCGCCAGCGCAGCCGCCAAAAATGGCGCGAGGATGGAAAGCACAATCAACGCCACCCGCTGCAACACGCCAAGCAGCCCGGCATTTTCGCGCAATACGCCCAAAGCTGCGCCAAAGCTTAGCCCGCTAAACACCCAGCCGAACCAGTCCTCGCGCATCAACTCTTGAATGAAATCGATATTGATCAGCTGAAACAGCACACTGATAAGGGTCAGCAACAGCCAGCTTGCGCCGAGAAACGCCATGGAGGCGGCACCGACAACCACATCGGACCAGCTATAGAAATGCAGCCGATCATAAGGCAGTGCACGCGGCGTATCTTCAGGATTATCTCGTATCGTCTGAAACAGCGGTACAGAAATCAGCAATGCGGCAACACCAGCGGCAAAGCTCCAGTTCCAATAATAGCCATATTCCCAATAGCCGCTGACCCACCATGCAATCGCCGCAATGATCGCGCCCGCTATAAGTGCAAAGATCACGCTCCACAAAATGCGACGCTGTTCCAGTGCAAAGGCTGCACCCAGGCCGCCAAAGAAGAAAAATGCTGCCCCGGCAGCGCGCCATTGCGGCAAGGGATCGTCATAGGCGCGCATGTCCTGCTGCCAAAAGATATGGACCAGCAATCCGCAAATTCCGAGCAATAGTGAGAGCAGCCAAGGCCGCAACGGCCAGCCGCCATCGCCAGTGTCTGCAACCGCACTGCTTGCGGCTGTGCCGGACATGCTATCCGCTGTGTTCATTGCGTTTCACCCTTTGCGTGCCTGAAAGACCCTGACTATATGGCAGGGAAGCACAATCCTGTCGCGACCCACCTATCGGTCATAACCTTTTGTCGGAGCAAGCATTTGGCTCGTAAATTTCTCTATGTCTTTGCCTTTATGATCGTTCTGGTGATCGCCGGGCTCACCGTGTTGCGCCTGTTTCCGAAAGAGCTGTCGCAATTCTATTTTGTTCCGACCGTAGAATATGTCGAGCAGGAGCTGATGGCGGAAACCGCTTATGCGCCGGTCGATATGTGGTTCTCGCGGCCGGAGATTAGCGAGAATAATCAGGTGCTGTGGACGCCCGAGGGTTATGAGGCTGCAAAAGACCCGAAGGTCCATACCTTTTATGTGCATCCCACGTCCTATCTTGCCGCCGATAACTGGAATGCGCCGCTGGATGACAAGGAATCCCAGGACCGCGCACGAATTTTCCTGCGCAGTCAGGCGAGCGTGTTCAACGGCATCAGCCATATCTGGGCACCGCGCTATCGTCAGGCCGCAATAGGTGCCTTTATGACCGACAAGCCTGAAGCGGGCAAAGCGCTGGATGCGGCCTATAAGGATGTCGATACCGCCTTTGCAGAGTTTCTCCGCGATATTCCCGAAGACGCGCCGATCATTCTTGGCGGGCATAGCCAGGGGGCGCTGCACCTCACCTATTTGCTGCAGAACCGGATTGCCGGAAAGCCGGTCGCGGATCGTATCGTCGCGGCCTATATTGTCGGCTGGCCGATATCGGTGGTGAATGACCTGCCCGCCATGGGCATGGCCGGATGCGAAGCGCCGGATCAGACCGGCTGTATCCTTAGCTGGCAGAGCTTTGCCGAACCGGCGGAAACTGATCTGATTCTCTCCGCCTATGATTCAACCACCGGCTTTGATGGCCAATCACGCGCGGGACAGCCTGCGCTCTGCGTCAATCCGGTGAGCGGTGTGGTCAATGACGAGACGACGAAAGAAGAGAATATCGGCACGCTGGTTCCGAATGAAAAGCTGACCGATGGCGAGATTGTCGCCGGAGAAGTCCCGGCACGCTGCGATGAACGCGGGTTTCTGAAAATCGGTGATCCGCCCGAGCTGGGCAATTATGTGCTGCCGGGCAATAATTACCATGTCTATGACTATCCGCTGTTCTGGGCCAATATCCGTGCTGATGCAGAACGGAGGGTGGCGGCATTTCTGGGCGAGGATAGCACTGGAGATGACAGCGAGTGATCGAGGCAATTTCCAGATCCTCTTATTCTCACGCGGAGGCGCGGAGACGCGGAGATATTGGCCAGTATTTACTCCGCGTCTCCGCGCCTCCGCGTGGACCACATATAGTACAAGCGGCAGGTGCCCCTCCACCAGCTTCGCTGGTCCCCCTCCCCGTGCCGGGGAGGATTTAATGCTCACGACCGATCCCGCCCAATTTCGCGAGGCTCTGCCAGAAGGCGGGCGGTTGATGGGGCTGGATGTGGGCAGCAAGACCATCGGTGTTGCCTTTTGTGATGCCGGGTGGAGCATTGCCTCGGCTGACAAAACCCTACCACGGGGCAAGTTCAGCAAGGATGCGGACAAGCTACGTGTGATTATAGCTGAGCAGAATATTGTCGGCTTGGTCATCGGCCTGCCGCTCTCGCTCGATGGCCGCGATACGCCGCAAACGCAGTCCACCCGCGCCTTTGCCCGCAACCTTGCCATATTGGAGTTGCCGATACTGCTATGGGATGAGCGATGGTCCACCATGGCAGTTGAACGCGCGATGATCGCCGCCGATGTCAGCCGCGCCAAACGCGCCGCGCAGGTCGATGCCAAGGCAGCGGAATATATCCTGCAAGGCGCGATTGATGCGCTGGTGCAAAGCGTGATTCCGGACTCACCGAATCAAGAGGATTGATATGTCTGCAATTTCCTGTGCGCTCGGAATAGTCTTCGTCCTCGCCATAGCCGCCTTGCATATTTCAGGATTTGGAGAGTTCACCAGCCAGATGAATGCGAGCAATGCTTCTGATTTTCTGAAGGACATGTTCCCGATCCTCTACATCATGCCGAGCCTATACCTGTGCGCTCTGGCTATTTTCGGCATGTTGGCCCTTGCCATGCCCGCCATGCGAAAGCCGATCTGTTTGATCCTGTCAGTTGCCGTATTCAGCTGTGGCGCTCTGGCGCTATTACTCAATGAATGGATACCCGTTGTCGTCATGGGGGCGGGTGCGCTGCTTTTTCTTGCTGCCGCCTTCACAACAACAGCGGGACAAAGCGAGCCGCGTTAGCCCTTGCGGTTAGAGGCCACTGAGCCTAATGCTCCCATTTTAATGACAGCGACAGATTCTCCCGCCTATCCGTCCTTCCCTGAAGGTTCGGATGCCTTTCCGCACCGCAATTTGCTGGGCATAGCTGGCTTGCAGCCCTGGGAAATCCAGTATCTTCTGGCCGAGGCCGAGCAATGGGTCGCGCTCAATCAGCAATCGTCCAAACATGATGACCGGCTCGCTGGCCTCACCGTTATCAACGCCTTTTTCGAGAATTCCACCCGTACGCTGCTGTCGTTCGAGATTGCCGGTAAACGCCTCGGTGCCGACGTGGTGAATATGCATGCAGCGCAGTCGAGCATCAAAAAGGGCGAAACGCTGATCGACACCGCGATGACGCTCAACGCCATGCGCGCTGATGCGATTGTCATTCGCCATGGCAGTTCGGGTGCAGTCCAGCTGATTGCCGACAAGGTTGATTGCCCGGTGCTCAATGCCGGCGATGGCAGCCATGAGCATCCGACTCAGGCGCTGCTCGATGCGCTCACCATCCGCCGCCGCAAGGGTGAGATTGGTGGCCTCAAAATCGCCATTTGCGGCGACATTTTGCACAGCCGTGTGGCAAGATCGAATATCATCTGTCTCACCACATTGGGCGCGGAGGTGCGCGTGGTCGGCCCGCCCTCGTTAATGCCGAACGCGATTGAGGCGATGCAGGTCACCGCCTTTACCGATTTTGATGCAGCGCTGGACGGCGTCGATGTGGTGATGATGCTGCGGCTGCAAAATGAGCGGATGCAGGGGCAGTTTATCCCCTCCACCCGCGAATATCGGCGGCTTTATGGCCTTACCGAAGAACGCCTGACGCGCGCCGCTCCTGATGCGCTGGTGATGCACCCCGGCCCGATGAATCGCGGCGTCGAGATTGACAGTAATGTCGCCGATGACCCCAGCCGCTCCAGCGTCACCGAACAGGTGGAGATGGGCGTAGCGATGCGCATGGCCTGTCTCGATGTGCTGACCCGCAGAGCGCGCAAGGTGGAGGGCTGGTCATGAGCAATTCCACCAGCATCACCAATGGCCGTCTGATCCTGCCCGATGGTAGCATATCCGAAAACGGCTCACTCAGCATGGCGGGTGACGAGATCAGCGCGATCAATCCCGACACTGCCCCAAGCGATGCTCTGGACGCAAAAGGCCAATATGTCGCGCCCGGCATTATCGATCTCGGCGTGTTCGCGGTCGATAAACCCGCCTTTCACTTCGGCGGCATCACCCGGGCTGCGGTGATGCCCGACCAGAACCCGCCGCTCGACCATCCAGCGCGGGTGCGCTTTGTCGCACAATCGGGAAAGCCGGATTTCTGGGTGCATCCACTGGGCGGCGCCACACGCGAACTGGCGGGCAGCGAAATGGCCGAACTGGCGCTGATGCAGGATGCCGGGGCGCGCGGTGTCGCAACCGGACGCGGCTGGATCGCCGATAGCGGCACGATGTTGCGGCTGATGCAATATTGCGCCGCGCTCGATCTACCGCTGTTTGTCCATAGCGAAGACGAAGGGCTGACCGGGAAAGCGGTTGCGACCGATGGCGAAATGGCACTGCGCCTTGGTCTTCCATCCGCCCCGGCCGAAGCCGAAGCGATATCCATCGCCCGCGATATCGCGCTGGTGCGCCTGAGCGGCGCGCATCTGCATTTCCGGCAAGTGACGACGCGCGCCGGTCTCGACCTGATCCGCGCTGCCAAGGCCGAGGGGCTATCCGTCACCTGCGGCATTACCCCGGCGCATTTTATGCTCTCGGATGTGGCGCTTGGCGGTTTCCGCACCTTTACCCGCCTGTCGCCACCGTTGCGCAGTGAGGATGACCGTCAGGCCTGTCTCGAGGCGCTGGCCGATGGCACGATTGATGTCATCGCCTCCGGCCATGATCCGCGCGGCCCTGAAGATAAACGCCTGCCCTTTGCCGATGCCGAACCAGGTATGGCGGGCGCGGAGACATTGCTCGCCCTCACCCTGAATCTGGTGCGCGACAAGGTGCTGAGCCTCTCTGATGCTATCGCCAAGCTGACTTCAAATCCTGCTGCTATTCTTAGCGTCGATGCCGGGCAACTCGCCGAGGGCATGGAAGCCGATATCATGGTGTTCGACATGGACCGGCCATGGGTCGTCGATTCAGCAAAAATGGAAGCAGCGGCGGGGAATACGCCATTTGACAAGATGCCGGTTCAGGGCCGGGTAACCGCGCTATTCAAGGGTGGCAGGCAGATCGCCCTGTAACCTCTACCCGTTCGTGTCGAGCGAAGTCGAGACACCGTTCTCTGCTTGCAATAGCCTCTCGACTTCGCTCGAGGCGAACGGAACCTTTAGCGCAGCACAATCGGCTCGCACGTCGATTTGCTGCGGATCGGGTCAATCGCATCAAATTCGCTGCGATCCTTCATCAGCACCCGCACCAGCGCGATGCCCTTATTGCCGGGCACCTGCACCTTCTCGCCGGTCTTGTTGACCAGCTGATCAAAGCGGCCAACGACAACATCTATCGATTCGCCGCCCGTATCGCGGTCGCTGCGGACATAGACGGCATTGGTTTCCTCATCGAACACCGTCAGTGACCAATAATGATCGGGCACAGCCTCGGCATGAACCCGCAAAGGCGCCTTGTGCAGATCAAAGGGGCAGATGGAATAGAGCAGATCGGGACTGGGCCGCACGACATCACGTGATGAGGCATCAACCAGCGGCACATGCGACATGACATTGGGCTCGCCCACGCGTTCGGTAATGCTGTCCCAGGCTCGGCCCATGATGTAGCTTGGTGCCTGGCTGAATACGCCAAAATAGCCGCCGATGCCCGAAGCCAGCAGCAGCATGACGCCGAAGACTATGCTTTGCGGCCTCATTGGGCGCATGCCAGCCGGGTGACGGTCGGCAAGGTTACGCTGTCCTTGCCCTCAAGCAACGTTTTTGACGGGTGATAGGTGCGCAGCGTCAATTCAAACGGTGCATCCGCCACGACTTCTATCCACTTGCCACCCGATGCGACCGTGTTGTCAGGGCCAACGACGAACGACCAATTCCCTTGCTCCTCCGCTGGCAATGCGCCGCTGCCCACCGAGTAATGACCGCTATCATTGGGAAGCAGATAGCCGTCAAGATCATAGGCGGTGACGCTCCACCAGCGCGCGGGCAGCGCGCCGCCGCTGACGCGATAGTGACAATTGCCGCTCAGCGCCTCGCCTTCGCTATCGACCGCCGCATTGTAATAGACCGCCTCGCTATCGGGCAGCGCCAGCAGCCCACGCAGCGCAACAACCGCACGGGTGCGCATATCGGCATAGCGGCTGCCGATATTCTCCGCGGTTTTCCATGGGCCGTTGGCGATGCCCATTGTCGTACTGTCATTGCGCAACTGCCATGCCGCCAGACCACCACCGGCACCAAGGCCGAGAAGGATGCACAACAGATAGCCGAGAAAACGCAGCATCAATGCTCCTGCTGGCGATTAGCTTTTGAGCGCTGCCTGCGCCGCCGCCAGCCGCGCAATCGGCACACGATAGGGCGAGGCGCTGACATAGTCGAGGCCGACATGATCGCAGAACGCGATACTCGCCGGATCGCCGCCATGCTCGCCGCAAATGCCGAGCTTGATATCGGGCCGGGTGGCGCGGCCTTTCTCAACCGCAATCTCGATCAACTGGCCGACACCCTCAATATCCAGGCTGACAAACGGATCACGCGGATAAATGCCTTTATCGACATATTGGCCGAGGAAACGCGCCGCATCATCGCGGGAAACGCCCAGAGCTGTCTGCGTCAAGTCATTGGTTCCAAAGCTGAAAAACTCGCCCTCATTGGCGATATGGTCGGCCATCAGCGCGGCGCGTGGCAGTTCGATCATGGTGCCGACCAGATAGGCAATCTCACGGCCCTTTTCGGCGAAGACGGCCTTGGCGGTGCTGTCGACAACATCGCGCATCAGCGCCAGTTCCTTGCGGGTGGCGACCAGCGGGATCATCACCTCGGGGATCGGCGCTTCGCCGCTGGCCTCGGCAACATCGCACGCCGCTTCAAAGATCGCCCGCGCCTGCATCTCGTATATTTCCGGATAGGTCACGCCGAGACGACAGCCGCGATGGCCAAGCATCGGGTTGAATTCATGCAACTCGGCAACCCGGCGCTTGAGTGTTTCGACGCCCACGTCAGCCGCTTCGGCCACTTCGGCGAATTCCGCCTCACCATGCGGCAGGAATTCATGCAGCGGCGGATCGAGCAGGCGGATCGTCACCGGCAGGCCGACCATGATCTCGAAAATCCGGGCAAAATCGGCGCGCTGTTCGGGCAGCAATTTCGCCAGCGCCGCGCGGCGGCCCTCTTCATTCTCGGCCAGGATCATCTGGCGCACTGCGGTAATCCGGGCACTGTCAAAGAACATATGCTCGGTGCGGCACAGGCCAATGCCCTCCGCACCGAAATCGCGCGCGGTCTGGCAATCGAGCGGCGTCTCGGCATTGGTGCGCACCGCGAGACGGCGCACCTTGTCGGCCCAGCCCATCAACGTGCCAAAATCGCCGACCAGCTCGGGTTGGATCGTCGGCACTTCGCCCGCCATCACTTCGCCGGTCGAGCCGTCAATGGTCAGCACATCGCCCTCGCGGAATTCACGCCCTGTAATCGTCAGCGTCCCCGCCTTGGCATCGATGGTGAGACCACCCGCACCCGAGACACAGGGCCGCCCCATGCCGCGCGCTACCACGGCGGCGTGGCTGGTCATGCCGCCGCGCGCAGTCAAAATGCCCTTGGCCGCATGCATGCCGTGAATATCTTCCGGCGATGTCTCAACGCGCACCAATATCACGCTGTCGCCCATCTCGTTGCGGCGCTCGGCGGTATCGGCATCGAACACGATCACACCAGACGCCGCGCCGGGCGATGCCGGCAGGCCGTTGGTCAGTACATCGCGCGCGGCATCCGGGTCGAGCGTCGGGTGCAGCAGCTGATCGAGCGCCATCGGATCGACGCGCAGCACGGCTTCCTGCTCGCTGATCAGGCCCTCGCCTGCCATATCGACCGCGATCTTCAGCGCTGCCTTGGCGGTGCGCTTGCCGCTGCGGGTCTGCAGCATCCATAGCTGGCCGCGCTCCACGGTGAACTCAATATCCTGCATATCGCGATAATGCGCTTCAAGCAGATCAAACACCCGCGCAAGCTCGGCATAGGTTTCGGGCATCGCCTCTTCCATGGAGAGCGGCTTGGCCCCCGCCTCTTCGCGCGCGGCTTTGGTCAGATATTGCGGCGTGCGGATACCGGCGACGACATCCTCGCCCTGCGCATTGACTAGCCATTCGCCATAATAGGCATGCGTGCCATCAGACGGGTTGCGGGTAAAGGCCACGCCGGTGGCCGAGGTTTCGCCCATATTGCCGAACACCATCGCCTGCACATTAACCGCGGTGCCCCAGTCGGCGGGAATATCATTCAACCGGCGATAGACCTTGGCCCGCTCCGACTGCCATGACCCGAACACCGCCGAGATCGCCCCCCAAAGCTGTTCCTCGGCATCCTGCGGGAAAGGCTTGCCCCATTCGCGCTCGACAATCTCTTTATACTCGCCGACCAGCGCCTGCCAGTGGCTCGATTCCATCTCGGTATCGAGGAAGAAGCCATTGTCTTCCTTGATGATTTCCAGCGCTTCCTCAAACAGGTCATGCTCCAGACCGAGCACCACATCGGAATACATCTGGATGAAGCGGCGATAGCTGTCCCAGGCGAAACGCTCATCGCCAGAAATGCTCGCCAGCCCGGCAACGGTGGCGTCATTCAGGCCAAGATTGAGCACCGTGTCCATCATCCCCGGCATCGACACCCGCGCGCCCGAGCGCACCGAGACCAGCAGCGGATCATCGGCGCCGCCAAAGCTTTTGCCGGTAATCGCCTCGATATGTTTGACGCCCGCGGCGACATCGGCCTTCAGGCTTTCGGGGAAGCGCTCGCCATCATCATAATAGCGGGTGCACATCTCGGTCGAGATGGTGAAGCCCGGCGGCACCGGCAGGCCAATCGCCGCCATTTCCGCGAGATTCGCGCCCTTGCCACCAAGCAGATTGCGATCATCCGCACTCCCCTCGGCCACGCCGCCGCCAAATTTGTAAACATATTGGGTCATGAGTTGGTTTCCATAGACTTTACCCCGTCATTGCGAGGAGCGAAGCGACGAAGCAATCCAGAGCCGCGCAAGATGCTCTGGATTGCTTCGCTATGCTCGCAATGACGATGGGATAACTGGCCACTTTTATCCTTCAATCTTCGAGAAATCGGCAACAGTGTGAATGGTATTGCGAATATCCGCCAGCAAAGCCAGCCGTGCAGCGCGTTTATCCGCATTCTCGTCATTGACGGTAACGGTATCGAAAAATGCGTCGATCGGCGCGCGGAGCGATGCCAGTGCGGTCATGGCGTCTTCAAAGCGTTCTTCTTCGACGGCCTTAGCCGCAGCGGGCTTGGCTTCGGTGAGTGCGGAGATAAGCGCGGCTTCGGCGGGTTCGGGGGTGTAGGACAGAGCATCCAAACCCATATCACTGTCATTCCCGCGAAGGCGGGAATCCAGAGCATCTTGCGCCACTGGTTCTTTGTCGCCCTGGACCCCCGCCTTCGCGGGGGTGACATCATTGGGGGTTTCTTTCTTCAAAATATTCGCCGCGCGCTTATAGCCAGCGAGCAAATTGGCCCCGTCTTCGGTTTCGACAAAGCCCTGCAATGCCTTCACCCGAGCGAGCAGGCGGACCAGATCATCCTCGCGTTCATTAGTTTCTTGGCCAAGCGCAAACACGGCGTCGATCAGATCATGACGAACACCGGCCTCGCGTTGCTGGACTTTGAGGCGATCGGCGAGGAACTCCACGGTTTCGCTTTGCACGGTTATCAAAGGTAAAATTTTTGCGCGCTGGCTAGTGGATAGTCCTTCCATAGCCCTGCGTCCGGTCTCCTCCGCCCCATAGCGCAACTCTAATATAACAGACTTATGCTCCGGGAGCTGTTCAAGAGTAATTGATTTCGATGAGAAGTTAGTGACGCTTCCATCGTCAACATCAAAGGTTGTATATGATAGCTCACGATAGTTGTCTGGCCATTCGCAAAGGCCGCCAAAGACTCGTTCAATTAGAGGAGACAAAGAAATTCTAAGTCCGCCTGATTCCAGCAGTCGCAATACCCCTAGCGATGCTCGTCGAAGCGCGAACGGATCCTTTGATCCTGTTGGCTTCTCATCAATGGCGAAGAACGTAACAAGCGTATCCAACTTATCCGCCAAACTCACCGCCACCGTCACCGGTGCAGTCGGCACGTCATCACCCTGCCCGACCGGCTTGTAATGATCGCGGATGGCGGCGGCGACTTGCGGGTCGAGACCTTCCTTCTCGGCATAATAACCGCCCATAAGGCCCTGTAATTCCGGGAATTCGCCGACCATCTCGGTAACCAGATCGGCCTTGCACAGCCTGGCCGCCTGTTCGGCGAGGGTGGCGAGTTGCGCGCTACTTAGCCCCTCCCCTTCAGGGGAGGGGTTGGGGTGGGGGCTGTCTTCTGGGCGCTGCGCTTGTGGAACGCCCCCACCCCCGGCCCCTCCCCTGAAGGGGAGGGGTGAAGATACGATACCCTCCTCACACAACCAGCGCGCCAGCTTGGCGACGCGTTCCACCTTGTCGGCGACGGTGCCCAGCTTTTCGTGGAAGACGATATCTTTCAGCTTCTCGGCATGAACCGCCAGCGGCGTTTTCTGGTCGAGTTCCCAGAAGAATTTCGCATCGGCGAGCCGCGCCGCAAGCACCTTTTCATTGCCCGCGACCACCGCCTTGCCGCCATCGCTGGCGTCGATATTGGCGGTGCAGACAAAGGCCGGGGCCAGCTTGCCCTCCCGCTTGCGGGAGGGGTTAGGGGAAGGATTGTTTTCAGGCGCTGTGTTTGCGGCCTGTGCCCCTCCACCATGCTGCGCATGGTCCCCCGCCCCGTTCCGGGGAGTATAGCGGCAGATAAAATATTTCTGGTTCACCCGCGCCGTCAGCTGGATCACCTCTTCGGGCACATCGAGGAACGCCTCATCATAGCGCCCGAGCAGCGGCACCGGCCATTCGGTGAGGCCGGCATTCTCGATCACCAGCCCCTCATCCTCGACCAGCACCAGACCGGCATCCGCCGCCGCTTTGGCCGCGCCGTCGCGGATGATATTCTGCCGCTCTTCATGATCGACAATCACATGCCCGCCGCGCAGGCTTTCGGCATAATCATCGGCGCTGTTGATGGTGATCAGCGGGATATCGCTATGCGTCGAACTGCTCGCCGCGATGCGCTCCAGCGGGATCATATCGGCCAAACCCTCGACAAGGCTTGCCGGGGACGCGCCATAATGGAAGCGGTGGCCGACGGTCACACGGTCTGCCTTGATGCCATCGACTTCACACGCGACCACATCGCTGCCGAACAGTGCGATAATGCCCTGCAATGGCCGCACCCAGCGCAGGCTTTCGGTGCTGATGCTGGCCTTGCCCCAGCGCATCGATTTCGGCCATGGGAAAGCGTGGATGATCGCCGGGATCGCCTCGGCCAGCACATCGCTGGTGGCACGGCCCGGGGTGTTGATGACGGCGAAATAGGTCGCACGCCCCTTTACCTCGCGTACTTCCAACTGATCGCGGGAAACGCCGTTCTTGCGGCAAAAACCATCCACCGCCTGATCCGGCGCACCTTCGGGTGGGCCCTTCACCTCATCATGCACCGCTTGGGTTTGATCAGGCAGGCCATGCGCTATCAATGCCAGCCGTCGCGGTGTCGAATAGGTGGTGATGCTCTCGGACTTAAGCCCGGCCTCGGCGAGTTGCGCGGTGAACAGCCGCTCAAGATCCGCCCGCGCCTTGGCCTGCATCCGCGCCGGGATTTCTTCGGAGAGCAGTTCGAGGAGGAAATCGGTCACGTGTTTTGCTCTCTTACCTTGTCATTCCCGCGAAGGCGGGAATCCAGAGCAACACGCAAAGACCGTGCTTTTCCGCTCTGGACCCCGGCTTGCGCGGGGGTGACACAATTTTTAGAGGCTGCGCTGAGTATCATCACACCGACCACCCCGGATATTGCTCGGCCCAGCGGTCCTTCTCCTTGGCCATATGCGCCTCGCACGAACCGCGGGCGAGATCGCGGACGCGGCCCATATAGGCTTGGCGTTCAGCGACCGAAATCACCCCACGCGCCTGCAACAGGTTGAAGATGTGGCTGGCCTTGATCGCTTGCTCATAAGCCGGAAGTGGCAGTTGTTTCTCCAGACAATTCTCGCATTCAGCGGTGGCTTTCTTGAACAGGTCAAACAGCGCCTCGGTCTCCGCCACCTCAAAATTCCAGGTGCTCATCTGGCGTTCGTTTTCGAGGAAGACATCGCCATAGCTGGTCGGTTTATGCTCGGCGGTGGCGTCGTTGAAGGTCAGGTCATAAACGCTGTCGACGCCCTGAATATACATCGCCAGCCGCTCCAGGCCGTAAGTCAGCTCGCCTGCAACCGGCTTGCAATCATAGCCGCCCATTTGCTGGAAATAGGTGAATTGCGTCACCTCCATGCCGTCGCACCAGACCTCCCAGCCCAGCCCCCACGCACCGAGTGTCGGACTTTCCCAGTCATCCTCGACAAAGCGGATATCGTGCAGCAGCGGATCAATACCGATGGCGGTGAGGCTATCGAGATAAAGCTGCTGGATGTCCGAAGGCGACGGCTTCAATATCACCTGATATTGATAATAATGCTGCAACCGGTTGGGGTTCTCGCCATAGCGGCCATCGGTCGGGCGGCGACAGGGTTGCACAAAAGCGGCATTCCAGGGCTCCGGCCCCAGCGCGCGCAAAGTCGTTGCCGGGTGGAACGTCCCTGCGCCCATCTCCATATCATAGGGCTGCAGGATGACACAGCCCTGCTTGGCCCAATAGGCGTGGAGGGTGAGGATGATTTCCTGAAAACTGAGCGGCGTAGGATCGGCCACTTTATGTCCTTCAACTGACTTGCGGTAATATCAAAAAAGCTATGGGGCTTTGGCGGATGCGCGGCACAGGGTCAAGACGGCCAGAGCCGGGTTGCACCCGGTTTTTTAAGAAAATTGCTTGACCTTAGGCCCCAAAGCGCTGTTTTCTAAACTATCCGCGCTGTTTGAACGCGAAAGGTAAAGGTCGCAACCGCATGTTTAGGGTGCATCAGCTACGTTCAGCAATGACAGGCCTTGTCGCCATGTCGGCGCTGTTGCTGGTGCCGCTTGCGCAAGCCGATAGCGCGCAAAGCACTGACTATGCCCAGAGGTCCGCACCCAAGGGCCAGGCAGCCAAAAGCGAGAAGAACAAGCCCTATCCCAAGCTGACAGCGCCGATTGAGCGCGCGCGCATTATTGCGGCTCTGCGGCAGGATTATGAGCCCAATCCGGCGATCTGGCGAATGGCTGATGAGGACACCACCATCTATCTGTTCGGCACGGTGCATGTGCTGCACCGCGATTTCAAATGGCGTTCCGATGCGGTGGATGCGGTCATCGCCGAGGCCGATTCCCTGGTGCTGGAAACCACCGAGGAACAAGAACAAGAGATGCTCAACGTCGATCTGTTCACCAGCATGTTTGAGGCCACTGCCGAGCGCGGTGTATTGAGCGCGAAGCTCGACAAGGACAACCGGCCAAAGCTGGCCAAGCTGGCGGGGCAGATCGGCCTGCCGGTCCCGGTGGTCGAGCATATGCCGGTATGGCTGCTGACCTTTTTCACCTTTTACGAGACCGCCGAGGATTTCGGTTCGGTCAACGAATATGGCGTCGAGACGGTGCTGACCCGCTTGTTCAAACGGGCGGGCAAGCCGATCAGCGCGATAGAGGATGGCGAGGCGGTGATGGCGGCGATGAACTCGCTCGACGAAACCGAGATGATCGCCGAACTGAACACCGCGCTCAGCAAATGGAGCGGGCGCGGCCCGTTATTTGGCGAGGCTGAACAGATACGCGATCCGGCAGCTTATTATGCCGATGATCATGGCTGGGCCAAAGGCGATACCAGCGCGATGGAGGCAGGCCTTACCCGCGAGGAACTGGGCGATGCCTTTTACAATGTCCTGCTCGCTGACAGAAACCGCGCCTGGGCCGAATGGCTGGACGATCGCATGGATAAGCCGGGCACGGTTTTGGTAGCGGTCGGCGCGGGGCATTTGGCCGGTCCAGATTCAGTTCAGGTGATGCTGGATAAGCGCGGCTTGAAAACCGAGCGGATACGCTAATCTCTAAACTTCAATAGACAAATCAAACACGAGTGCAATTTGCGAAAAGTATCATGACTGAAGGATTGTAATGAAGAACTCCCTTATCGCCGCCTCTCTCATGGCCCTTTCGCTGGCGATAACCGCCGCTGTCCCGGCGCAGGCGCAGGAAGAAGCCGCAGCGCCCGAAGCAATGGCGGAAACTGTGGATGTCGATCCCGCCCTGTGGGTCGTGAAGGACGAAGACACCACTATTTATCTCTTTGGCACCATCCATATTCTTAAACCGGGCCTAAGCTGGTTTGATGAAGCGGTGAAGGACGCCTTTAATGCATCGGATGAATTGGTATTGGAAATCATCGAGCCCGATCCGGCCTCTATGCAGACTTTGGTGATGACCAAGGCAGTCGATCCTGGCAATCCGTTGCGCGATCAGCTTAGTGAAGAACAAAAGGCAACCTATGACACGGCGATGAAATCAATCGGGCTGCCGGTCGCAGCTTTTGATCAGTTCGAGCCGTGGTTTGCTGCTATTAACCTGGGCCTGCTGCCGCTGCTGCAAGCCGGTTATGATGTGAATAGCGGCGCCGAAAAAGTGCTGGCGGAAGAAGCAACAGCCGCAGAAAAAACCGTCATTCAGCTAGAAACGCCGGAACAGCAACTGTCATTCTTTGATACTCTGCCCAAGGAAAGCCAGATCAACTATCTGTTGGTCACCGCGCAGTCCATCGATGAAATACCCGAACAAATCGACTCTATGGTCACCAGTTGGGGAGACGCGGACATCGAACAGCTTGGTGAGATGATGAACGCAGGTTTCACCGATAAGGTCTTGTACGATACGCTGCTGACCAAGAGAAACGCAAACTGGGCTGCGTGGATTGACGCCCGTATGGAGCAACCAGGTACAGTGTTTATAGCCGTTGGTGCGGGTCATCTTGCTGGAGAAACCAGCGTGCAGGCGAAGCTTGCTGAACGCGAAATTGTAACCACCCGTATCGAATATTGATCGCGTAATCGCGATTGCCTGAGAGAGGCGGGGCGCTTATGGCATGACCATGCTCAGGTTCCCCGCCTCCTTGTTCGTCCTACTGATTGCCCTTTTGATCTCCGCCTGCCAGCAGGAGCCGGATATCACCGATGAATGGGCCGCGATGCCGAAAGAGCATCAGCCCGCTCTATGGAAAGTCAGCCGCAATGGCCGTTATGGCTATCTGTTCGGCGGCGTGCATGCGCTTCCCGATGGCCTGCAATGGTATGACAATGCGGTTCCGGGATCGCTGCAGGACAGTGCGACGCTGGTTTTGGAGATTGATGCGCGGCAAGAAGATCAGCCCATCCCCGACACCTTCCGCGATATGGGCTATACGCCTGGCCTGCCCAAGGTGCCGGATCGTATTTCGGCGCAGCTGCATGATGAATATGAAGAGATCGCCGAAGAGGCGGATTTACCGGACAATGCCTTCACCGCGCAGGAAAGCTGGGCAACCGCCTTGTCGCTCGCTGGGCTTGCAACAACAGGCTTGGGTGTGAGCAAGGACAATGGCGTCGAGGCGATACTGACCGCAGAAGCGCGCGAACGCAACCTGCCCATCGTAGCGCTGGAGAGCGCGGAAGAGCAGTTCAGCTATTTTGATAATCTGTCTGAAAAGCATCAGACCCTGATGCTGGAGGCGGTGATTGCCGATGCTGATGAGGCCAAGGAAAGCTATCGCGAATTGCTGGCCCATTGGCTGACGGGTGATGTTGCGGCTTTGGCCGAAACCGCTCAATCAGGCATGCTCGCCACCGGACCCGTGCGCGAGGCCCTGCTGGTGGCGCGCAACCGGGCCTGGACCGAGCCGATAGCCGAGCTAATCGACAGCAATAAGCGCCCCTTTGTCGCTGTCGGGGCCGCGCATGTTGCCGGTGAAGACAGTGTGCAAGCGATGCTGGCGGAACAGGGCTTTACCGTGGAGCGGCTGCAATAATGACCCAAGACAAAACCGGCTATGCGCTGGACAAGGCTCTGGCGCTGGAGCCAATGAGCGATGGCGATAGTCCAACATGGCGCGCCCGGGTTACCACAGATTATTGCAACACGCCCAAAGCGGCCTTTGGTGGCTGGATCAACGCACTGGCGGTACATGCCGTGATGCAACACGCCGATTTTCGCGGCACTCTACAGACCATGCAGACCAGCTTTATGGGCGGCGTGGCGGAAGGCGATGTCGTCCTGACCGTCAGCCATTTGGCAAAGCGCGCACGCACCGATTTCTGGCGGGTGGATATGGTGCAAGAGGGTGCGGTGATGGTCACCGTCAATCTGGTCAGTGGCCTGCCGCGCGACAGCGATCTTACCATCCAGATCGAAAAGCCTGATGCCCCGCCGATTGAAGACTCACAACCACTCGTCCCTGCCCCGCCGCTGACACCTTTATGGCTGGGGCAATATCGCCAGGCCCTCGCCAAGGGACAGCCATTCAGTGTTAACCCGTCACCGGAAAGCTGGCTGTGGATTGCCGAAAGTGACGACCGTCCTCTCGATATCCTTGGGCTGGTCGCTATGGTCGATGCGCCCATGCCGCGGACATTCTTTGTCGCGAATGAACTGCTGATGGGCTCGACCATCCAAATGCAGAACCATGTGACCGCCACCGCAGAGCAGATTGCGGCTTGCGGATCGGACCCGATATTGCTCCGCGCTGACAGCGCCAGCATTGCCAACAGCCAATATGATCAGCGGGTCGAAGCATGGTCGGCTGATGGGCAATTGCTGATGGTCAGCAATCAGATGGCGACGCATCGCTAACCCAACGCGACGGGCTGCGGTGCCCTTAACTCCATATCGGAGGCAAATAAGGTCGCTCGCACAGCCATTGCGGTTTAGTGACATGGCGAAACAACGAACGACGAATGCTTGCATTGCTGCGGCTTTTCGCCTAAGCGCGCGCATCCCCGTCATCTTGGTCATCCCTGGAGGCGAGATGAATAGCGGGGTTTTGCAAACACCAATTGGAGACAGAATATGAGCGATCAGCTAACCCTGTCGGCCGAACAGCGCGAAAAAGCAGGCAAGGGAGCCTCTCGTGCGCTGCGTCGTGAAGGCCGCGTTCCCGCCGTTATTTATGGCAATAATGAAGACCCGACCCCGATCCATCTCGAAGAGCGTGCGCTCAACAAGATGCTGGGCACCGGTCACTTCATGAACTCTTTGGTCATGGTCGAAGTTGGCGGCAACGCCGTCCGCACCCTGCCAAAAGATGTTGCTTTTCATCCGGTTACTGACCGCCCGATTCACGTAGACTTTTTGCGTCTTGCCAAGGATGCCACGGTTGAAGTGGCTGTTCCGGTTCTCTTCATCAATGAAGAAGATTCGCCTGGCCTGAAACGCGGTGGCGTTCTCAATGTTGTTCGCCACGAGCTCGACCTTGTCTGTGATGCGGCGCGTATTCCGGACCAGATCGAAATCGATGTTACCGGCCTCGAAGTCGGCGACTCGGTCCATATCTCCGCCGTCAATCTGCCAGAAGGCAGCGAATCGGCAATCACCGATCGTGACTTCACAGTGGCAACTGTTGTCGCACCGTCCGCGCTCAAGCGTTCGGACAGTGAAGCAGAAGCCGAGAGCGAAGGTGAAGGCGCAGATGCAGAAGAAGCTTCGGGTGAAGAGGCGGATTCTGAGGAAAGCTAAATTCCAAGGGAGCGTATTATGTCCACAAGGTTAAGCAGCATCATTATCGCATTGTCGATGGCATTGGGCACTGCGCCCGCCATCGCACAGCAACAGCAGCAGGGTCTATCAGAACTTGCCGCCAATGATTTTCGCTGCTTCGCCTTGATGGGCGCGCAACGCGACCTTCTGCTTAATCGCACCGATGTTGATGCCGAGCAAAAAGCCGGACGCTTGATTGAGCTGAATGTTCTGACTGCATTTTATAACGGCCGGTCAAGCCAATATAATGCCAATCAGGTTAGCAGTGCGTTGCAAGGCACCACCCGGCAGTTGTTGGCGATGGAACAAGCCGCGCTTGATGCAGAGATGCAGCGCTGCACCAACTTTTACCTGAATGTGCGCCAGAGCATGACAGAAGCCCGCGCGCAAGCAGCGCAGGCTATCTCTGGCCAGCAACAGCAGTAACGCCTAACGGTCGTGCAACTTTGGGTCGGCCTTGGCAATCCGGGGCCGGAATATGCCCTGAACCGGCATAATGTCGGCTTCATGGTGCTGGACGCTTTGGCCGAAGTGCATGATTTCTCCGCGCCAAAAGTGAAATTTCAAGGCTGGGTCGCCGAAGGGCGGCTCAGCCTTTCACATGGTGGCTCGGAAAAGCTGCTGCTGCTCAAGCCAGCAACTTTTATGAACAAGTCGGGCCAGTCGATTGGCGAGGCGATGCGTTTTTACAAGCTGACGCCTGACGATGTGACCATCTTCCATGACGAGCTGGATCTCGTGCCGTTCAAGATCAAGGTAAAGCGCGGCGGCGGCACCGCCGGGCATAATGGCCTGCGCTCCACCGACCAGCATATCGGCCCGGATTTCCGCCGCGTGCGCATCGGCATTGGCCATCCCGGCAGCAAGGCTCGGGTGCATGGCCATGTGCTTGGTAACTATGCCAAGGCCGAGATGGACAGCCTCACCGATATGCTCGGCGCCATAGCCGCAGAAGCGCATTGGCTGGCTGAGGATGATGACGCCCGCTTTATGAGCAATGTGGCCTTGCGGATGCAGGAGTGATAAGCTGCTGATAAGGGTCAGCACCGATTAATCTCAAAAACAATAAAGCTGACCTGCAGGAGAGAAACTATGTCCTCAGGACAGTGCATGATGCCGTTGTGCGCGCTGGCGATATTATTAAGTGCCCCCGGCCAGGCGAGCGAGCCCGCCCATCAGAGCATTGGCAATCCGCTGGTTGCCGCAACCTATGGCGCTATGCCGCGCAAAGTGCCGGATGAGCGGCGTGAGCCGGTACCGCTTATCGCGCCGGAATTGTGGATTACCGTCACCGATTATCCAATGCACGCCGCGCTGGACGGGCTGGAAGCGGATGTCGAAACCGAATTGACGGTGGCGGAAGATGGCCGCGTCAGTGAGTGCGTGATCATCAGCAGTTCGGGCGATGCGCTGCTCGACAGCAAGACGTGCAAATTGCTGGTGCGCAGAGCCAGGTTCAAACCCGCGCTTGATGACGAGAAACGCCCCATAACCGGCGTGTATCGGTTCAGCCATAGCTGGCGCATCCCGCCGTCACGCGGGCTGAGCGATGCGCGCAAAAGCGCAACACAATATAGCCGTCGCTGACAGCGATAGAGGAGAGCAGTATGGCCGATGATGATAGCGCAATAAGCCGCAGAACATTGCTTTCCGGAACCGCTACTGTCGGTGCGCTGGCTGCCGGTGGCTATGGGCTGGCTGCTGCCACCGCGCAATCGACGGACAGAATGCCCCCTGCTCTGGCTGGCAAGTCGGTATTGATTACCGGCTGTTCCTCGGGATTTGGTCGGCTGAGCGCAATGCACTTCGCATCTCTCGGTGCGCATGTGATCGCCACCATGCGCAATCTGCCCCGACCTGAGGCCGAAAGCCTCGCCGAGGAAGCGCAGGCCGGCAAGCTTAAGGTGGATATCGTCGAAATTGATGTGCTTTCCGATGACTCGGTTACCAAGGGCGTTGCCGAAGCCGAACGCCTGACCGGCGGGCCGATCGATATTCTGATCAACAATGCCGGCATTGGCATTACCGGGCCGATTGAGCTGCAGGATATGGCAGCAACCAAGCTGATATTTGACACCAATGTCTATGGCTATCACCGTCTTGCACGCGCAGTCTTGCCCGGAATGCGGGCGCAGAAATCGGGGCATATCTTCGCAATATCATCGCAGTTGGGCCGGGTGATTGTGCCGGGTGCGGGCCACTACTCGCCGACCAAATTCGCGGTCGAGGCGATGGCCGAGCAAATGGCGTATGAGCTGGTGCCGCACAATATCGGCGTTACCGTGATTCAGCCCGGCGGTTACCCCACCGATATCTGGAAGAAGCGCAATGTCTATACCAAGGCGCTGCGCGATCGTGTCTCTGAGGAACGCAAGGCGGGTTATCCCGCTCTGGTGGCGCGCATGGGCAATGAGGATGGGTCGGGCCGAACCGCTGACCCGATGGATATCCCCCGCGCCATGGCCGAGATTATCGAGATGCCGGTTTCTGAACGGCCCGCCCGCCGCGCCGTCCATCCCGGCAACAAACCACAACTGGCAATCAACGAAATATCCGCCAAGACTCAGGTGGATTGGCTGGGCAATACCCCCTATGGCCCATGGATCAAGGCAGTACACAAGGCGTAATTCCCCTATGCATCAAATGACTATAAAAACCCTGCTGGCAGGCCTGATGGCTGTTGGCCTATCGCTCCCTACAACCAGCGCAGTGGCGCAATCGCCGACCCAATCGCGCCTTGGCGCAGCTAACCCTCCACAGCTTTACCGCCCTGTCAAATGTGATGAACGCAAAGTCTATCAGGGTCGCCCGGCCTATTCGCTGCCATTCAGCTCAAAGGCACAGTTTGATCCGATGTTCAGCAATCGGCTCGCTAACAGTGCGCCATTGTCCAAGGCCTTTGCCGAAGCCAAAGACATATCGAAGGCGAAGAATCTCAACGTCGCACTGGCCTATCCCGGCGGGACATTATGGGAAGAAAGCAGCGCCCAGAAAGGCCAACTCTTCTATTGGGCCAGCGCGACCAAGACCTATACTGCAGTAGCCGTGCTGCAGCTGGTTGACGAAGGCAAGCTGTCACTCGCCGACCGGCTCTCTCGCTGGGAACCCAGCCTGCCCAATGCTGATCACATCACTATCCGTGATCTTCTGGCGCATACCAGCGGTCTGTTCAGCGCCAATGAAGACCCGGACTGGCGCGAAAAAGGCCGTCGCCAGATGACACCCAAACAGCATGACGATATCCTGAAAAAACGCGGCGCAATGTTCTGTCCCGGCCAGTTCTGGCGCTATTCCAACTCTGGCTACACCCTGCTTGGTCGCATAATTGAGCGGGTCGAAGGCAAGCCCTTTGCAGATGTTCTGCAGGCGCGGGTGATCGACAAGCTGGGTCTTAAGGAAACGATTGTCGTTACGCCTGAAAATGTCAGCCGCGTCGTGCCGCTGGAAACCGATGGCGATGAAGCGGTGCTGGATATCACCGGACCGGGCGCCGCCGGGCCGGTAGCAGCCAGCGCAGGTGATATGGCGCGGTTCTGGGCCGCCTTGCTCAGCGACCGGCTGGTCAGCAGCAGCATGCGTGACGCGATGTTCAATACCATGGTGCCGATGGCCGATATCACCACCTATTATGGTCTCGGTGTTATGCTGGTCGATACACCGATTGCCGGCGGGCGCCTGGTCATGCTCGGTCATGGCGGCGATGCCCCAGGGGTCAATGCCTGGGTCGGCTATGACATCAAGCGCCAGCGCATCGTCAGCGCCGCGATGACCGGCGATGGTTCGGCAGCGGCGGTTGCCAATTACATGCTGCGCGCCAGTGATTGAAACTTCCCCCAACAGCGTCTAGAGCGCGCTCCATAGCCCTCCTCTCTCATGGCAGAGAGGATTGCCATCAGGAGTTATTATGGGTTTCAAATGCGGTATTGTCGGCCTGCCCAATGTCGGCAAGTCGACGCTGTTCAATGCACTGACCGAGACACAGGCGGCGCAGGCAGCCAACTATCCTTTCTGCACCATTGAGCCGAATGAAGGCGTGGTCGCGGTGCCCGATGACCGCCTCGACAGGATCGCCACTATCGCTGAAAGCGCCAAGGTAATCGCGACGCAGCTGACCTTTGTTGATATTGCCGGGCTGGTCAAAGGCGCGAGCAAGGGCGAAGGTCTGGGCAATCAGTTTCTCGGCAATATCCGCGAGGTGGACGCCATTGTCCATGTGCTGCGCTGCTTTGAGGATGACGATATCCAGCATGTCTCCAATCATGTCGATCCGCTCGCCGATGCCGAAGTGGTGGAAACCGAGCTGCTGCTGGCCGATCTGGAGAGCCTCGAAAAGCGCGTCCCCAATCTGCAGAAGCGCGCCACTGGGCAGGACAAGGAAGCCAAGATCGCCGCATCGGTACTGGGCAAGGCGCTCGACCTGCTGCGCGAAGGCAAACCCGCACGGCTGACCGAACCGGGCGATGATGAGGAAGCCCGGCATCTGGCACAAGCGCAGCTGCTGACCTCCAAGCCGGTGCTCTATGTCTGTAATGTCGAGGAAGAAAGCGCCGCCAACGGCAATGATTACAGCGCCAAAGTGTTTGAAAAGGCCAAGGCCGAAGGCGCCGAAGCCGTCGTCGTCTCAGCCGCAATCGAATCCGAACTGGTTGGCATGGAGCCCGACGAAAAGCAGATGTTCCTCGAGGAAATGGGCCTTAATGAAACCGGCCTCGCGCGGGTCATCCGCGCCGGATATGACCTGCTCAACCTGCAGACCTTCTTCACCGCCGGCCCCAATGAGGCCCGCGCCTGGACCGTCGAACGCGACGCCAAAGCCCCGCAGGCAGCAGGCAAAATCCACACCGATTTCGAACGCGGCTTTATCCGCGCCGAAACCATCGCCTTTGACGACTATATCGCGCTCAGCGGTGAAAGCGGCGCCCGCGAGGCCGGAAAACTGCGCCAGGAAGGCAAGGACTATGTGGTGCAGGACGGCGATGTGATGCTGTTCAAGTTTAACGTCTAGGATCGAGAGGGACACGCATGCTCTATTTTGAGGACATAGAAGTTGGCGCGAAACATAGCTTTGGCCATTATGAGGTCACGCGCGAGGAAGTCCTCGAATTTGCCGGGAAATATGATCCTCAGCCCTTTCATCTCGACGATGATGCGGCGGCAAAAACGCATTTCGGCCGGGTTTCCGCCAGTGGCTGGCACACTTGCTCGATGGCGATGCGGATGATGGTGGAGAATATGAAGGTCAATCGGCAGGCGGGGCTCGGGTCCCCAGGGGTTGACGAGATACGCTGGCTAAAACCGGTCTATCCCGGCGATACGCTGCGCTGTGAAAGCACCACCTTATCCAAGCGCCGCTCGCGCAGCCGCCCGGAAATGGGCAGCATGCAGGGCGAACTGACGGTATTTAATCAGAATGACGAGCCGGTGATGCGGATGAAATCCATCGGTCTGATTTCGGTACGCGACCCGGATGCACCGATTGGGGATAGCGAATAGGGGCTGCTCAGTTCTTTTGATTTCGTCATTGCGAGGAGCGAAGCGACGCGGCATTCCAGAGCAGGTGCGTGTTGCCATGGATTGCTTCGCTACGCTCGCAATGACGTGCTACCAACAGGTTGAACCAGAAGCTTAAGCCCCGCAGCTATAGCGGCCGCCTTCATAGCTGCGGCTGCCGCCTTCATCCTGAGTCACGTTCAGCGTTGCTGACCATTCGATGGTTTCCAGCGCTGATGTTTCACCCTCGCCCTCGGCACGATCAATGGTGATGCTGAGCGCTTCGGTGGCATAGGTGCCGCCCTGCTCTACCGCTTCGTAATTGGCCTCGCCCTCGGTCTTGAGTGCGACCACAGTATCATTCAGCTTGACCGCGGCATTGGCGGTGTCATCGACAAAGAACAAAGCTTCATCATCGGCGCTGATAAAGGCACAGCCCAGACCCGATTCAACCACGCCTTCGGCTTCCGTAAAGGCCATGGCTTGCAGCGCCGGGCCAGCTTCGGCACCGGTCTCTTCTGTTTCAGAGGCGACCTCTGTTTCCTCAACAACAGCAGTGTCATCGGCGACAACCGGTGTTTCGGGAGTGCGTTGCAGTTCTTCCTCGGTGATCGGCTCCTGCCGTGCGCAGCCACTGGCCAATATTGTGCCACACAGCGCCAGAGCGATAACAGATTTCCGCATATTCACTTTCTCCCGAACAGTTTTTCTATGTCCTCATGCGCCAGCTTGACCCATGTTGGTCGGCCATGATTGCACTGGCCTGAATGTGGGGTCTGCTCCATCTCGCGCAAGAGCGCATTCATTTCCGCAACATTAAGCACCCGCCCTGCGCGCACCGAGCCGTGACAGGCCATGGTTGCGGCGACATGCTCGATGCGTTCATTAAGGCTGAGCATATCGCCTAGACCCGCCAGCTCATCCGCCAGATCCTGCATAAGCTTAGCAATATCGACTTTCTTGAGCATCGCCGGGACGGAGCGCACCGCCATAGCGGTGGGACCAAAACGCTCAGCCTCCAGCCCCAGCGCCGCCATGTCTTCAAGACGCGCTTCGAGCCGGTCGCAGGCGGTTTCTTCCAGTTCGACGATCTCCGGCACCAGCAACCCTTGTGACGGGATGGTCCCCCCCTGTTTCGCCGCGCGCATCCGCTCCAGCACCAGCCGCTCATGCGCTGCGTGCTGATCGACAATCACCAGTCCGTCCTCGGCCTCGGCGACAATATAGGTCTTGTCCACCTGCCCACGCGCTACGCCGAGCGGATGCTGCACGGGATCGGGAACGGATTCGATGGCAGGCTCGGCGCGGCCTAGTGGTTCGGCGTAGACATAACTGTCGGGAGTTTCGCGCAAGCTTAGCCCCTCCCGTTCACCTCCGGTGGCCTCCGGCTCAGGGGAGGGGTTGGGGTGGGGGTTATCCATCAGCGCCGCGCCTGCGAGACGCCCCCACCCCCCGGCCCCCTTCCCTAAAGGGGCGGGGGAGAAGAAGGACGGATCGCCCTTGACCGGCTCCGCCTGCCACCGCTCCAGCGCACTTTCCGATGGCCGTTGCACCGCGCGGAAGCCATTTTCATCCAATGCCCGCCGCAAGCCGGAAACAATCATCCCACGGATCATCGCCGCATTGCGAAAGCGCACCTCAGTCTTGGCCGGGTGGACATTCACATCCACCTCGCTCGCCGGAACGCTGAGATAGAGCGCCACCACTGGATGGCGGTCACGCGCCAACATCTCGGCATAGGCCGCGCGCACCGCGCCGGTGAGCATCCGGTCCTTTACCGGACGATCATTGACGAACAGGAACTGATGATCGGCGACACCCCGGTTAAACGTCGGCAGACCTGCGACACCGCTCAGCGTGACGCCTTCGCGCTCGAGATGGATGGCAATGCTGTTTTCCGCCAGTCCGCGCGCGGTCAGCGCCGCGACCCGCGCCAGCTTGTCCTGTCCTGGCTGCACATTGATCGCGGTGCGGCCATCATGCTCCAACCGGAAGCCGATATCGGGCCGCGCCATCGCCAGCCGCTTCACCACATCGGTGCACGCAGCATATTCGCTGCGCGGCGTGCGCAGGAATTTGCGCCGTGCCGGGACCTTGGCGAACATATCCGACACGATAATCTCGGTGCCCTTCATCGTTGCAGCCGGCCCATCGGCAATCTTCTGGCCATGGTCCAAGGTCATCGACCAGCCATCACCCTCTGTTGTCCGGCTGGTGAGCTGCATTCGGGCGACACTGGCAATGGAGGGCAGCGCTTCACCGCGAAAGCCCAGCGTGGCTACCTGCTCAATCGCGTCATCGGGAAGCTTTGAGGTGGCATGTCGTTCCAGTGCCAGCACCATCTCGTCACGCTCCATACCGCAACCATCATCACGCACGGCAAAGCTCTCCAGCCCGCCGCCCGACAAGCGAATCGCTATATTCTGCGCGCCTGCATCAATCGCATTTTCGATAATTTCCTTAAGCGCGCTCGCCGGACGCTCGACCACCTCACCAGCGGCGATACGATTGATCAGGGCATCAGGAAGTTTGCGAATGGGCATGACAGCCTATTTAAGACGGTGAAGCGCCAGTGACGAGGGTCAAAAAGCCTTTCATCCACCAGTTTTCTTTGGCATTATATTGTAATCCGTCTATGGGCATTTCAACCATCGGCAAGCCATGCGCTTTGGCCGTGTGTTTTCTCTTATCCGAATCTAGCTAACGGAACATCTTTACTCATGTCGCTTTTTTCCAGCCTGTTCAAATTTGGTTCGCAAAACATCGCCATTGATCTCGGTACCGCCAATACGCTCGTCTATGTCGAGGGTCAGGGCGTGGTGCTGAATGAGCCATCGGTTGTCGCGATCGAGACCATTAACGGCGTTAAAAAGGTCAAGGCGGTTGGCGATGATGCCAAGATGATGATGGGTAAAACGCCCGACAGTATCGAGGCTATCCGCCCGCTGCGTGATGGCGTGATTGCTGATATCGAAGTCGCCGAGCAGATGATCAAATATTTCATCACCAAGGTGAACGGCAAGAAGAGCATGTTCAACCCGCCCGAGATCACCATCTGTGTGCCCTCTGGCGCAACATCGGTCGAGCGCCGCGCCATTCGTGATGCCGCCTCCAATGCCGGTGCCAGCCAGGTGTATCTGATCGTCGAGCCGATGGCCGCAGCGATCGGCGCAGGTATGCCGGTGACCGAGCCTATTGGCTCGATGGTGGTTGATATTGGTGGTGGCACAACCGAGGTTGCGGTGCTGTCGCTGCGCGGTCTCGCCTATACCACTTCGGTGCGCACCGGCGGCGACAAGATGGACGAGGCTCTGGTCTCCTATGTCCGCCGTCACCATAATCTGCTGATCGGGGAAACCACGGCAGAGCGCATCAAGAAAGACTTTGGTGTCGCCCGCCCGCCCGCGGACGGCGTCGGCCAGACGATACAGATCAAGGGCCGTGACCTTGTGAACGGCGTGCCCAAGGAAATCTCGATCAATCAGGCGCAGATTGCCGAGGCGATGGCCGAACCAATCAGCACCATCGTCGAAGGCGTCCGCATCGCTCTGGAAAACACCGCGCCGGAACTCGCGGCTGACATTGTCGATCAGGGCATTGTGCTTACAGGCGGCGGCGCCATGGTTGAAGGGCTGGACGCCCATATGCGCGATGAGACCGGCCTGCCCGTCACCGTCGCCGAAGACCCGCTAAGCTGTGTTGCCATCGGCACCGGCCGCGCCATGGAAGAACCGGTCTATCGGACGATTTTGCAGACGGCATAATCGCCGACGCATTCGTTTAGAAAGGAAAGCAGGATGGCGACGCCAGACAAACGGCGTCTCGGCTTCAGTCGCAAGGCCCATTACCGTGCCTTTACCGGCTATGTGCTCGCCATACTGGGCGGCTTTGTCGGGCTGTTCCTGCTTGCTCTGTCCTGGATTGATCCCGCCGGATTCTCGGTTTTGCGCGGTGCCGCTTCTGAAGCGGCGGCACCAGTGTCCGGCACACTGGCCCGCGCCCGCTCCGGTGCACAAAATGGCTGGCAGGAGATCGCAGCCTATTTCGACGCCGGTTCCAAAAACGCCGAATTGCAGCGCGAGCTCGATGACAGCCGTACTCAATTGGTGGAAGCCCGCGCGCTGAAACAAGAGAACCAGCGATTGCGGCGATTGCTGGAGCTGCGCCAGACCGAGGCCGACCCGGTAACCATTGCCCGGCTGATCAGCTCCTCGGCATCCAGCACCCGACGTTTTGCCACCATGGGTGCGGGCTCGCGCCAAGGGGTGGAGCGTGGCCAACCGGTCCGCGCGCCAAAGGGCCTGATCGGACGTGTGGTTGAAACCACGCCCAACACCGCGCGCGTGCTGCTGCTCACTGACCCGCGTAATGTCATTCCAGTCAAGCGCGCAAGCGATGGCGTGGTCGCCTTTACCGAAGGGCTGGGCAATGGTGATGTGGCCATCCGGCTGATCAATGTCGGCGTCAATCCGTTCAAGGAAGGCGATATCATGGTCACATCGGGCAGTGGCGGGCTATATCGCCCCAATATCCCGGTGGCGGTCATCCGCGAGATCACCAGCGATGGTGCATTGGCGACCTTGCTGAGCGATCCCGCCGCTACCGATTTTGTCATGGTGCAAAAAGTCTATCAGCCCGACCTTGTTTCCCAAGAGTCGGGAGGAGAAGGCAGTCGGCCAAATGCAGGCGATCAAGCAGCGGAAAGCGGTGAAGAGGCCGATAGCGGCGATGGAGCCGAATAATGGCGCGCCGTTATCAACCGCGTATCAATCAACAAAAATCGGGGCTGAAGCTGCGGCTCTATCCCATAGTCTCGGTGGTTATTGCCAGCGCCCTGCCGCTGTTGCTGCCGATCATCGCCACCATGCCCTTGTTGCCACCTTTGGGCTTTATGGTGCTGCTGGCATGGCGGCTTTTGCGGCCGCAATTCTGGCCGATCTGGGTCGGCGCGCCGCTGGGCCTGGTGGATGATCTGTTCAGCGGTCAGCCATTGGGTTCTGCTATGCTCATCTGGTCGGTGACACTGATTTTGCTCGATCTGGCGGATCAACGCTTTGCGTTTCGCGGCTTTCGACAGGAATGGGTGGTGGCCAGCCTATTCATCCTGTTCGCGATTGTTGCGGGATATGCTATAAATATTGCCCATGATGCTTCGATCGTACCTTTAGCTCTTTTGCCACAGATAGCGCTGTCCATGGTTCTCTTTCCCCTCATCTTGCGCTTTACCGCCTGGATTGATGCGCGGAGACTGCGGCCATGAGCATATTGGGCAAGGGCAAAAAGAAGATCATCTCTGCAGCATCTCAAAACATCACCTTTAACCGTCGCTCACTGTTGATCGGCGGCGCGCAGGCAGGCGTCGGGCTGCTGCTCGCCGGGCGCATGACCTATATCGCTGTCGCTGAAAATGAGCGCTATGAGATGCTCTCGGAAAGCAACCGCGTCAATCTGACGCTGGTGCCGCCGCGCCGGGGCTGGATCATTGACCGCAATGGCAAACCGATTGCCAGCAACCGCGCCGATTTTCGTGTCGATATCATCCCGGACCGCCTGGTGAACCCGGAACAGACGCTCGATGAGCTGGCGCTGCTGCTCAACCTGCCCGATGATGAAATAGAGCGCATCCGTCGCGATCTCGATCAATCACGCGGGTTTCAGCCGGTACAGGTCGCCTCCGGCCTGCGCTGGGAGGATTATGCTGCAGTCAGCGTCCGCCTGCCCGATCTGCCCGGCGTCGCGCCTATACAGGGCTTTAGCAGGCAATATCCCGCTGGTGCAGCAGTTGGCCATCTGGTCGGCTATGTCGGCGTTGCCAATGCCGAGGAATATGATGCCGAACCCAATCCGCTGCTGATCACGCCGGGCTTCAAGATCGGCAAGGACGGACTGGAAAAGAAGTTTGAGCAGGAACTGCGCGGTGAGCCGGGTGCGCGTCGGGTGGAAGTCACCGCGCGCGGGCGCGTGGTGCGCGATCTGGAAAAGCGCGATGATGTTCCCGGCGATCCGGTCAAGCTGACCATCGATGCCGAGCTGCAACGCTATGCCGCGCGCCGCCTCGGCGAAGAATCGGGCTCGGTCATCGTCATGGACTGCAAAAATGGCGACATATTGTGCCTCGCCTCGATGCCCAGCTTTGACCCCAACAGCTTTTCCGACGGCATTGGCTTCGACGAATATGCCATGCTGCGCGAGGACGACCATGTGCCGCTGCGCAACAAGTCGCTGGTTGGTCTTTACCCGCCGGGCTCCACCATCAAGCCGATGAATTGCCTCGCCTTTCTCGAAGCCGGGATCGACCCGGAAGAAACGGTGACCTGCGGCGGCGGCACCCGTGTCGGCAACCGCTTTTTCCGCTGCCACAGCAACCATGGCACGGTGAATATGGACAAGGCCATCGCCCAGAGCTGTGACACCTATTTCTACAAGATGGCGCAGCGCATTGGCATGGACCCGGTGGCTGCGATGATGCGACGGCATGGTCTGGGCGAGGAATATGACCTGCCGGTGCAGAACCAGTTTTATGGCACCGTGCCTGACCCGGTGTGGCTCGAGCGCAAATATGATCGGCGGTGGACCGGCGCGGACACCGCCAACTCCTCTATCGGCCAGGGCTATGTGCTGACCAACCCGCTGCAACTGGCGGTGATGACCGCGCGCATGGCGAGCGGTCAGAAGCTGGAGCCCAATCTGCTGGTCAAGACGCGCAAGACCAAACATCCGGCAATGCAGATCAGCCCGGAGCATCTGGAGACCATTCGCAAGGGCATGCTGCATGTGGTCCATGGTGCCGGCACCGCCCGCCGCGCGCGCCTGCCGGTCGAGAATGTCGAGGTTGCGGGCAAGACCGGCACTGCGCAAGTGGTTAGCCTGTCGCGCGGCGATGGCCGCAATGTGCCCTGGCGTTTCCGTGACCATGGCCTGTTCGTCTGTTTCGCGCCCTATGACAATCCGCGCTATGCCTGCTCGGTGGTGATTGAACATGGCGGCGGATCGGGCGCCGCCTATCCGGTGGCGCGTGATGTGCTGACCTTCCTGTTTGACCGTGACCGCGCCCTTAATGACATCGCCGCGCTCGAAGCAGGATGGGGCGGCACCATAGAAGAGCGCGCCGCAACCAAATTCGCCGCGTTTCAGGCCAATAAGGCCGCCGCTTCTGCTGGTAATGAAAGCGACGACAGCGCCGATGATGAGGCCGAGGCGGGCTGATCAATGCAGATTGCGCTCGTCCCTCAACCCCTTCGCAACCAGCCATGGGGGATAATCCTGCTGCTGCTGGTGTTTACCGGTTTTGGCGTCGCCATTCTCTATTCCGCCGCCGGTGGTTCGTTCAGCCCCTGGGCCGGGCTGCATGCGGCGCGTTTCATGGTGTTTCTCGTGATGGCGCTGGTGATCAGCTATATGCCCGAAGAGCTGTTCAAATTCGCGGCCTTGCCGGTGTTTGTGATCATCCTGCTGATGCTGCTTGGCGTCGAAATTCTCGGCCAGGTCAGAGGCGGCAGCCAGCGTTGGCTGGAACTGGGCTTTATGCGGATCCAGCCGTCAGAACTGATGAAACCCGCCATCGTGCTGATGGTCGCCCGTTTCTACAGCGCCTTGCCGCCCACCATGATCCGCAGCTGGAGCGCGATCTGGCCGCTGCTGATCATGATGGGGCTGCCAGCGGCATTGGTGCTGCTGCAGCCTGATCTTGGCACCACCATCACCATCTGCGTCGGCGCAGTCACCGTCGCCTTTCTCGCCGGTCTCCCAATGCGCCTGTTTGTCGGCGCAGGCGTCGTCGCGGCCATCGCGATTCCGCTTGCCTATCTGTTCCTGCTCGAGCCTTATCAACAGCGCAGGGTCGCAACCTTCCTCAATCCGGAAAATGACCCGCTGGGCTCGGGCTATCATATCACCCAGTCAAAAATCGCTATCGGTTCGGGCGGCATTGACGGCAAGGGCTTTCTCAATGGCTCACAAAGCCATCTCGACTATCTGCCCGAAGGCCATACCGATTTCGTCTTTGCCACCATGGCCGAGGAATGGGGGCTGATCGGCGGCATCGCCGTCATCATCGCCTATTTCCTGCTGCTCCGCTGGGGCTGGCGGCTTTCCATCGATGCACCCAGCCGCTTTTCCAAGCTGCTCGCGGGCGGCCTTACCATGACCATCTTCCTCTATGCCGCGATCAACATGATGATGGTCATGGGCCTCGCCCCGGTGGTCGGCATCCCCCTGCCCTTTTTAAGCCATGGCGGCTCATCTATGCTGACGGTGATGATCTGTGTCGGCATGCTGATGGCCATAGACCGCCAGACACGAAGACAACCCCAAACCAGCCTGAGCAGCGGAATATTGGCCTAAATCAGCGCAAGTGCAGAAGAAAACCCTTTTCATCCGCGCAAAAATCCCTATTTACCCCGCTCTGCCTCACGAATCGGCAGCCCGGTTACCCCGGCATGGACGCATAGCTCAGTTGGTAGAGCAGCTGACTCTTAATCAGCGGGTCCTAGGTTCGAACCCTAGTGCGTCCACCATATCCAATTTCGCTATTCTCCAAACCCGCGATCAATCGCGGACGATTTCCCGAACACCAAGGCCAACAACCACGCCCGCGCGTCTGGCGGCGCGGCGGCCGCGATATTGGTCGCGATAATATTCCTCGCGGCAATAGCGCTCATAGCGATTGTTGAAACCGTAATAATCCATGCATTCGCGATAATGATCGCGGGCATTGTCATTTGCTACGGCGCGCGAGATTCCGGCAGCGGCTGTTCCGGCGATGATCCCGGCACGGCGGGCATCGCGGCGATTGTCCCAGTCATGGTGATGGTGGTGATGGTGGCGTTTGCGCGCCTCAGCGACATCAGCGACGACGGTGAGGCTAACAGCTGCAACAGCAGCGGCGGTCATCAGGTGCAACAGCTTCATGATTTTGCCACCTCAAACAGATTGACCTTGGCCGGGTCTTCAGCGGCATTACAGGTTTCATAAACCCGCTTCACATTGGTCTCCATCCACTCCTGGCTGAGGACACCGACTTCGCCGTCATTGGCGGCGTAGAGATAGCCGTGCAGCCAGATCAGGCCATTGGAAAGCTCATCCTGGGCCGCGATAGCAGCCTCATCCTGCTCCTCGGCGGTGGCAATGGCCGCGGTCTCGAGAAAATCGGCGCAGGTCAGCGCCATAGTATCGTCGGAAGCCGTAATCGCCGGAGTCTCGTCAGGGCGCTCCATATCATCATCTGCAGCGGTTTCGGTATCTGAATCGGCTTCCGCGTCCCCTGACTCGCCTGCCGGGGCACAGGCCGACACACTCAAAGCGGCGACCGTCGCTATGGTCAATGATAGTCTTTTCATGAAGCTTTCTCCCGTTTTTCATTCCGTGTTGTACTGTGTCGGTTGGTCACAGAGAACGTCGCATTTCTTTACACTCGTATTATCATGTTTGATAGAGTGTATTTCCATTACAAGCGCACGGTTTTCCTGAACGAGGTGAAGTCAAAAGCCTGTATCTTGTGTGTCCAACCGTCTCCCCACCGCCTTCCCCATTGCAACATTGTCTTAAATCGGCTTCACTTACCGCAATAAAAGTACGGGGAGTGCCTATGGGGCAGGAAATTGAGGGTGGTGATTTCAGCGCGGAGGATCGCGAGGAATTTCGCAATCGGCTGCGGCGCGAGACGGCGACGCTCAAACAATGGTTTGATGAGCGCGCCTTTGATGAGGATGACGTGCCTACGGTCGGGCTGGAGCTGGAAGGCTGGCTGACCGATACCGATTGCCTGCCTGCGCCACAAAATGCCGAGTTTATCGAGACCGCCGATGATCCCGACATTGTTACCGAGCTTTCCAAGTTCAATTTTGAGTTGAATGCGCCGATCCGTACCCTGAACAAGGACGTGCTGTTCCAGACGCAAAATGACCTCACGCTAAGCTGGCAGAAATGCGAACGTGCCGGGCGGCCGCATGATCTGTCGCCGGTGATGATCGGGATATTGCCGACCGTCCGGAATGAAATGCTCAAGCCTGACTGGATGTCGGATTCAGAACGCTATCGTGCGCTCAACCGTGAGGTCTTCCGACGCCGCGATCACCAGCCGCTGCATATTTCCATCGAGGGCTATGACAAGCTCGACTATATCGCCGAGGACCTGATGCTGGAGGCGGCATGCACCTCGCTGCAATCGCATCTCAAGGTCAATCAGGATGATGCGGTGCGGCTGTATAATGCCGGTGTTATCGCTTCCGCCCCCTTGGTCGCCGCCACCGCCAATTCGCCCTTTCTGTTCAGCAAGTCGCTCTGGGATGAGACCCGCATTCCGGCCTTTGAACAGGCAACCAGCATGGACAACTTCCGCGAGCCCAGCGGTCGCAATGCGCAGCGGGTAACGCTGGGGACGGGTTATCTGAAAGAGTCCTTCCTCGAGCTTTTCCTGCTCAATATGCATTATGGTGATCTGCTCCCCGCCCTTTCTGATGATGGCCGCAAGCTGCCGCATCTCAGGCTACAGAACGGCACGATATGGCGCTGGGTGAGGCCGATATTGGGCTTTGATGGCAATCTTTCACCGCATCTACGCATCGAACACCGGGTGATGCCCGCTGGCCCGAGTATGGTCGATACCGTCGCCAATCTGGCGCTGTGTCACGGACTTATGCTGGCTCTGGCTGATGCCGAAACGCCGCCCGAAAGCGAGACGCCATTTGAGGATGCCCGCGCGAATTTCTATGCCTGTGCCCGTCATGGTCTGCATGCCGATGTCCGTTGGGCGGGGAAGACAGTCAATGTGCAGGTGCTGTTGCTCGAGAAGCTTATTCCCATGGCCTGCGATGCGCTGAAAAAAGCCGGGGTCGATGCGGGTGACCTCAATATCTATTTCAACGACATCCTGGAGGACCGGCTTCGCAATGGCCAGACTGGCGCGGCGTGGCAGCGCAGTTTTGTCAATTGCCATGGCACCAATTATCAGGCACTGACGCAGCGCTATGTCGAGATGCAGCGGACGGGCAAGCCGGTGCATGAATGGACTATCTGACCCGCCAGCCGTAAAGCCCTATATGCAGCCTGATCTCGTTAATTACCTCCCTGCCGAACTCGCCAACATCGCGCCGCAGGAGATTAAGAGTCTTTTCCCGAATCCGACTCTGGTGGTGCTTGAAGGCGAGCGCGATGAGACGCTGTTTATCTCCACCCTGCTCCACGGCAATGAGACCACCAGCTTTGAGGTGCTGCAATATCTCGAACAACGCTATCGCGATGCCACACCCAGCCGCAATCTGATGATCTTTATCGGCAATGTTGATGCCACCGCAGCAGGCAAGCGCTATCTGCCGCACCAGCAGGATTTCAACCGCATCTGGGCACATACGGGGCCGCACGATGCCAGCGAGTATCATGCTTTGGCGCAATCGGTGATCGAGATTGCGCGGCATAGCAACCTCTTTGCCAGCATCGATATTCACAACAACACCGGCAACAACCCGCATTATGGCTGCGTCAACACGCTGCGCCCGGCAGATCTGCAGCTGGCTTCGCTGTTCGGCCCGCTAAGCGTCTTCTACCGCAATCCCAGCACCACCCAGTCCATCGCCTTCGCCGAGCTGTGTCCGGCGATCACGCTGGAATGTGGCCAGAGCGGCGACATTGACGGGCGCGATGCGGCAATCGCACTGATCGAGAAGGTGCTGGCGCTGGATGCGTTCACCACCAAGCCGCCGGAAGAGCCGGTGCGTTTGTTCGAAACCATTGGCCGGGTGGTTATCGACCCGGAATGCGCGATCTCCTTTGATGGAAGCGCCGCCGAGCTCAGCCTGACGCCGGAACTGGCGACAAGCAATTTCATACCGATGCACGAGGGGCATATCTGGGGCCGGAGCCAGCGTGCGCATTCGCCGTTGCAGGTTCTCGACGAACATGGCCGGGATTTGACCGGCGAGTTTTTCCGCTATGATGACGGCGTGATTGCGCTGAATTGCGACAGCACGCCTTCGATGATCACCTTCAGCCTCGATGCGATACGCCAGGATTGCCTGTGCTATCTGATGCGGACGATAGAGGGGTGACTACGTCATTGCGAGGAGCGAAGCGACGCGGCAATCCAGAGCAAGCGCAAGATGCTCTGGATTGCTTCGCTGCGCTCGCAATGACGTATTTGGCAGATGATTCAGTTAGTACTTCGTTATTCCGGACTTAGCTTTGCCCGGAAAACAATAGTTTTCCGTTGGCAATGCTTGATCCGGAATCTAGAGCCGCAAGAGATGATGCTTGTGGCTCTGGATTCCGGACAGCTCGCTTTTCTTACCAAATCAATGATTTGGAGAAAACCGGCTTCCGGAATGACGAATTGCAGGTTTATCACTTAAGAAAAGGAAGGCCCCCCGTGCATCCCGAAATTCCCTATCTTCGGGAAATCATTGTTTTTCTGGTCGCTGCCGGTCTTGTCGTGCCGCTGGTGCGGCGCTTTGGTGTCAGCCCGGTTCTGGGCTTTCTGTTTGTCGGGCTGGTAATCGGGCCTTTTGGTGTCGGGCGGCTGGCAGACGACACCTCATTCCTGCAATATATCGTGTTCAGCGATCTCGAAGGCGTGCGCGCTTTTGCCGAGCTGGGCGTGGTATTCCTGCTGTTCACCATCGGACTTGAACTTTCCGTGGCGCAGCTATGGGGCATGCGGCGGCTGGTCTTCGGCTTTGGCGGCGCGCAGGTGGTGGTCAGTGCCATCGCCATCGGCGCGATTGCTTACTGGTTCGGCAATGACCTTGTCTCCGCCACCACATTCGGCCTGTGCCTCGCCCTCTCCTCAACTGCGCTGGTGATGCAGTTACTCACCGAAAGTCGCCGTCTCAGCACACCAGCGGGCCGCTCCAGTTTTGGCGTCTTGCTCTTGCAGGATTTGGCCGTGGTGCCGATCCTGTTCTTTGTCGGTGTTGCAGGGGCCAAGGTCGAAGGCTCAATGGCGCTGGCCGCGAGTTGGGCCATTGGTCAGGCGGTGCTGGTCATCGCCGCGATCTTCCTCGCCGGGCGCATTATCGTGCGGCCATTCCTGCGCTTTGTCGGCAGCACCGGCAGCCGCGAGGTGTTTATGGCCGCCGTTGTCCTGCTGGTGTTAGGCACCTCTGCTGTCACTGCACAGGCCGGGCTCTCCATGGCCTTGGGCGCATTTCTCGCCGGGTTGCTGTTCGCGGGTACAGAATATCGCCACCAGATCGCCGCCGATATTGAACCGTTTAAGGGCCTGTTGCTCGGGCTGTTCTTTATCTCGGTCGGCATGAGCCTCGATGTCGTCGCGCTATGGGCCGATATCGGGCTGGTGCTGATGTCGGTGCTCGGCCTGATGGTCCTTAAAGGCACCATTCTCTATGCCCTTGCCCGCGCTTTCCGTCTGCCCAAGGACGTATCCGCAGAGACAGCGGTGCTGATGTGTCAGGGCGGTGAGTTTGCCTTTGTCGTCATCACCGCCGCGCTGTCACTGGCGCTGCTGGAACCGGCAACGGCGCAATTTGTCCTGTTGGTGGTAGTCGTCACCATGTTCCTCACCCCGTTCCTTGCCATTGCGGCGCGGCAGTTGGGCGAGACGATCCGCAAGCGCAGCGCCGATACGCCCGATACCGGAGAGTCACTCGATGACGAAAACCCGGTGGTCATTGGCGGCTTTGGCCGAGTCGGGAAAATGCTGGCGCAATTGCTCGACGCCCAGCGCATCCCCTATATCGCGATTGACAGCGACCCGGCGCTGGTGGAGCGTGAGCGCAATCAGGGTGCCAATGTCTATTATGGCGATGCCAGCCAGCCGGAATTGCTGGTGCATCTCGGTATTGAGAATGCCGCCGCCTTTGCCACCACTATGGACCAGCCGGGCGCGGTCGCGCCGCTGATCAAGGCGGTGAAGGAAACCTGGCCGCATGTGCCGATCATGTCGCGCGCCCGCGATGCAGAACATGCGCGGCATCTGATCGATACCGGCGCAATCAGCGCGGTGCCGGAAACGGTAGAGGCCAGTTTGGAGCTGTGCGAGCTGGTGCTGAACAGCATCGGCATCCCCGATGACGCCGCGCGTTCCATTGTCGATGAGCAGCGCAGCGCGATTATTGCCGGGTATGAGGCTAAATAATCCCATCGGTTTTAGCTCGGTTGAAACACGTCATTGCGAGCAGCGAGGCGACGCGGCAATCCAGAGCAGGTGCGTGTTGCCCTGGATTGCTTCGCTACGCTCGCAATGACGAAATATGCGAAGACAATCGCGTCCAATGAGGGATAGACTGAGTTGCACATCATGCAACTCAGTCTATCCCTTTAGCAAGGGAACCAAGACAGCTCTGCCTCGTAATTGCCGTAATGCCGCGCCATATAGGCGTGCAACGGAGATACTGCATGTTCGACACTCTCGACGCCCTGTTGCTCGCGCGGATACAGTTCGCTTTTACCGTCAGTTTCCATTTTATTTTCCCAGCCTTCTCGATTGGCCTCGCCAGCTTTTTGGCGGTGCTGGAGGGGCTTTGGCTGAAAACCGGCAAGACGCTTTATCTCGACCTGTTCAAATATTGGCGCAAGATTTTCGCCATCGCCTTTGCCATGGGCGTGGTCTCGGGCATCGTCATGTCGTACCAGTTCGGCACCAACTGGTCGGTGTTCTCGGACAAGGCTGGACCGGTGATCGGCCCACTTATGGCCTATGAGGTGCTCACCGCTTTCTTCCTTGAGGCGGGTTTTCTCGGCGTCATGCTGTTCGGTATGGACAAGGTCGGGCGCAAGCTGCACTTCACCGCGACGCTGATGGTCGCCATCGGCACCTGTATCTCCGCCTTCTGGATTCTCTCGGTCAATAGCTGGATGCAGACACCAGTAGGCTATGAAATCGCCGAGAACGGCCAGTTCGTGCCCGGTGAAAGCTGGTGGGCGATCATCTTCAGCCCTAGCTTCCCTTATCGGCTGGTGCATACAGTGCTCGCTGCCTATCTCACCACCGCTTTTGTTGTCGGCGCGGTTGGTGCCTGGCATTTGCTGCGCGACAAGACCGAACCGCATGCGCGCAAAATGTTCTCCATGGCGATGTGGATGGCGGCCCTCGTCGCCCCGGTCCAGATTTTCGCGGGCGATATGCACGGCCTCAACACGCTGGAGCATCAACCGCAAAAGGTGATGGCGATGGAAGGCCATTATGAAAGCCATCCCGAAGGCGCGCCGCTTTATCTGTTCGGCATCCCTAATGATAAAGAGCAAAAGCTCGACTGGGCCTTGGGCATCCCCAAACTGTCCTCGCTGATCCTCAAGCATGATCTCAACGCACCGCTGGATGGTCTCGACACCATAGCAGATGACGAGCAGCCGCCAGTGGGGATTGTCTTCTGGTCGTTCCGTATCATGGTCGGTATCGGCATGCTGATGATGCTGATCGGCGCGGTCAGCCTGTTCGCGCGCTGGCGCAAAAAGCTCTATGACTGGCCATGGCTGCACAAATGGGCACTGCTGATGGGGCCAAGCGGTTTTGTCGCGGTGATTGCCGGATGGGTGACCACCGAGGTCGGTCGCCAGCCTTATACCATCTACGGTGCGCTCACCACGGCGGAAAGCGTCTCGCCGCTGGATGCACCCGCTGTCGGTGCCTCGCTGCTGGCTTTCGTGGTGACCTATTTCATCATGTTCGGCGCGGGCACCTGGTATATATTACGCCTCATGCACAAGCCGGTGACGGGTAAGGAAGAAGTGGCTGAAAACGGCCCGATCCGCACCGCTGGTATGCGCCCCGGCAACAACCTGACGGGGCAACCGGCATGAGTGCTGATCTCTCGCTAATATGGGCGTTTATTATCGCCTTTGCGGTGTTCCTCTATGTCGTGCTGGACGGTTTTGACCTCGGCATCGGTATCATATTCCCGACGCTGAAGGACAAGGCCCAGCGCGACAAGGCGATGAACTCGGTCGCGCCGGTATGGGATGGCAATGAGACATGGCTGGTGCTGGGCGCTGGCGGGCTGTTTGCTGCCTTTCCGCTGGCCTATGCGGTGATCCTGCCCGCCGTTTATCCGCCGATTACTGCGATGCTGCTTGGGCTGGTGCTACGCGGGGTCGCCTTTGAAGGCCGCTGGCGCGATCCGGGGCATGAGAAATTCTGGGACTTTGCCTTTACCGCCGGATCGCTGGTGGCAGCGCTGTGTCAGGGCATTACGCTGGGCGCGCTGCTCCAGGGCATTGAGGTCGAAGGCCGCAACTATGCCGGTGGCTGGCTTGACTGGCTCTCACCCTATAGCATTCTTACAGGTGTCGGCACGACGGTCGGCTATGCCCTGCTCGGCAGCACCTGGCTGATCATGAAGACCGACGGCCCGATACAGGAACGCGCCTATTGGCTGAGCTGGCGGCTGTTCCCGGCGACGCTGATATTGCTCGGACTGGTCAGCCTTGCAACGCCATTTCTCGATGCGGAGTATTGGCGGCACTGGTTTGATTTCCCGAACATCATCTTCACCGCCCAAGTGCCATTGCTGACGCTGATTATCACGGTGCTGTTGTTCCGCGGACTGAAAAAACGCCAGGAATATGCGCCCTTCCTGCTCACACTCGCACTGTTCCTGATGGGCATGATCGGGCTGGGCATCTCGATGTTCCCATATATCGTGCCGGAAAGCATCACCATCTGGGACGCCGCCACAGATCCCAGCAGCCAGCTTTTCATGCTGGTCGGTACAGTGATCATCGCGCCGGTGATCCTTGGCTATACCGGCTGGGCCTATTGGGTCTTCCGAGGCAAGGTGAGCGATGCGGGCTACCATTAATGGCCGAGACTAACCGTCCCCTGCCCCCGGACCCTGCTGCCGATACGCCGCTATGCAAACGCCTCGGCTGGATGGCGCTGATCTGGGGCGCGAGCGTTGGCGTGATCGGCATTGTCGCCTATCTTATCCGCTGGTGGATCAACGGCTAAGCCTATCCCACTGGCCCCCGCGCAAGCGGAACCGTTGCTATGGTTTATTCTCGCGCAAAGGCGCAAAGGCACAAAGAGATTTATCCTTGGTGCAGCCTCTTCGCGTCTTTGCGCCTTTGCGCGAGCCAAATCATTCATTCCGCTTGCGCGGGGCTTTTGGGGATTGCGAAAGCTGTAAACAAAATCCCCACTGGACATTGCCACTTGGCTCCCGCATTCTCAGTTTAATCGAACGATTAAAAAAGAATCATGCAGGAGATGAGGATGTCCAAGCCGAGCGAGGCAGAACTCAAGGACTTTGAAGCCCAGGCCGATGCCTGGTTCAAGGAAAACACCGTCACCGATCCCGGTTTCATGCTGCCGCTGACCTTTATGGAGGTCAGCACCGATGAGCAGTTTGACTTTCTCTGCGACTGGCAGCGCAAGGTCTATGAGGCGGGTTATCTCGGCACCAGCTGGCCATCTGAATATGGCGGCCATGGCATGCACCCGGAATTTCAGCGCGTCGCCACGCGAGCGATGAAGAAATATGACGGCCCGATCATCCTTAACGCCATCGGCATTGGCTGGGCCGGACCGCTGCTTATGGACATCGGCAGTGAGGAAGACAAAAAGAAATATATCAAAGGGATGCTGAGCGCAGAGGATATTTGGTGTCAGGGTTTCTCTGAGCCCGAACATGGCTCTGACCTTGGTAGCGCGCAGTTGAAAGCGGTGCGCGATGGGGATGAATATGTCCTCAACGGCTCGAAAATCTGGACCTCGCTGGGCGACCGCGCCAAATATATGATCCTGCTGGCGCGCACCAGCAATGACGGCCCGAATAAATATGCCGGCCTCAGCTTCTTCCTGATCCCGATGAAAATTCCAGGCATTGAAACCCGGCGGATCAAGAAGCTCACCGGCGAATATGGCTTTGTCCAGACCTTCTTTACCGATGCCCGTGTGCCCGCTGAGGGACTGGTCGGTAAGGAAGGCGATGGCTGGATGGTGGCGATGAAGACGCTCGAATATGAGCGCGGCGCCAAGGTCAATCCGGCCGGCGGCTATTATATCAAAGAGCTTGACGCGATGGGGGTTGTCGACCTTGCGCGCAACTCAGAACGCGGTGGCAAGAAGCTGCTCGATGACCCGGTGATGCGCGACAAGATGGTCGAGCAGATGATGGAAATTCAGGCGCTCAACCTCAACAACCAACGCCGCCGCATGGCCCCGCTCAATCAGGACCGGCCCATGGGTCTGGCGATGATGAACAAGCTGGCACGCACCGAGATGATCCGTGATCTCACCGAATTTTCGCTTGCCTTTCAGGGGACAAGAGCCGGTTATTATGTCGGAGACGAGAATGCTGTCGATGACGGCTATTGGCATCGCAGCTATTTGAACAGCTTCTCCGCAACCATTGGCGGCGGCACCTCGGAGATTCAGCGCAATATTGTCGCTGAGCATGTGCTGGGCCTGCCCAAAGGGCGGTAAGAACAAGGACAACAACCGTTAGTCCTGAGCCTGTCGAAGGACGCCTATCAAGAATGTGCGATGCTGAGAAACGCACTTCGACAAGCTCAGTGCTAACGGTATTTTGATAAGGTTTAATCATGGAAAATCTAGGGTCTATCGGATATTCCGAAGAACAGATCGAGCTGATGAATGTCGCAGCCAGTTTCTGCGCCGAGAAATCCCCGATCGAAAAAGTGCGTACCCTGTTGGAGGATGCGCAGGGCTATGATGCGGATGTGTGGAAAGAGATTGCCGAGCTGGGCTGGCTCGCCATCGCCATCCCCGAAGCGCAGGGCGGCGTGGGCCTGTCGCTGGGCGAAGTAGTGCCGATTGTCGAGCAAATGGGCCGCCGGTTGATGACCACGCCCTTTGCCGATACCACCTTGGCGGCACAGGCCCTGGTCGCAGGCGGCACTGAGGCGCAGCAGGAAGAGTATCTGCCCAAAATCGCCGAGGGCGCGGTGGCGACATTGGCGCTGGCCGAAGCGCATGGCGATTGGGACCTGCACAATATCACCGCCACCGCCAAAGCGGACGGGGACAACATTACCCTCAACGGCGAAAAGCTGCTGGTGCCCTATGCCGAACAGGCTGAGATCATTATTGCTTCTGTCTCGCTGGATGGCGCGCCGCGTCTGGTGATCATCCCGCGCGATGCCTTTGGCGATAGCGCGCTGCGCCGCGAGCAGATTATCGATGAGACACGCCGCACCTATGCGCTAAAGCTGGACGGTATCACCCTGCCCGCTTCTGCTCTGCTTGATGAGGCCAAGACCAAGGCCGCATTTGAGCATATCCACCTTACCGCCGTGCTGCTGCAAGCGGCAGAGATGGCCGGCGGTACCCAGGCGGTGATTGATTACACCTTGGATTATCTCAAAACCCGCAAACAGTTCGGCAAGATCATTGGCGAATATCAGGCGCTGAAACACCCCATCACCAATGCCTATGTCGATTACGAAAAGGCGCGCAGCCATGTCTATTCGGCGGCGCATTGCTTCAACGATCAGGGCATGGGCGAGATTGCCACCCGCATGGCCAAGGCGGCATGCGACAAGGTCTATGGCTTTGCCGCCGACCGGGCGATCCAGTTCCATGGCGGCTTTGGCTTCACCCATGATTGCGATGCCCAGCTCTATCGCCGTGCAGCCATCTGGCACGCCTCGCAACATGGCGACGGCGCCTGGCACCGCGCCAAGCTGGCGGATTTGTTGTTCTAAAATAGCCCTCTCCCCTTCAGGGGAGAGGGTTGGGAGAGGGGGCGTTCCACAGGCGCTTCGGCTGAATGACAGCCCCCTCCCCTAGCCCCTCCCCTAAAGGGGAGGGGAACATAAAAAGGAGACCCCCAATGTCTGAAGTACTTACCGATATTCAGGACGGTTTTATCGTCGTCACCATCAACCGACCCGATGCCAAGAACGCGATGACCAAGGCAGCCGCCGAAGGCATCCGCGCGGCGATGGAGCAGCTTGATAATGACAACAGCCTCAATGCCGGCATCCTCACCGGCGCAGGCGGCACTTTCTGTTCGGGCATGGACCTTAAAGGCTTTCTGCGCGGCGAATCTCCGATGGTCCCCGGCTATGGCTTTGGCGGCATCACCGAGAAGGGACCGGAAAAGCCGCTGATCGCTGCTGTTGAAGGCTATGCCCTTGCTGGCGGCCTAGAACTGGCCCTGGCCTGTGACCTGTGCGTCGCCAATGACAAGGCCAAATTCGGCATCCCCGAAGTCAAGCGTTCGCTCGTGGCGGCAGCCGGTGGTGTGCTCAAGCTGCAGCATGTTGTCGGCAAGCGTCTCGCCATGGAAATGGCGCTGACCGGCGATTTCTACACCGCCCAGCGCGCCTATGAGATGGGTTTTGTCAACCGTGTCACCGATGGCCCGGCGCTTGATGCCGCGATGGAACTCGCCGCTACAGTCGCCGCCAATGGCCCGCTGGCGCTCAAAGCCACCAAGCGGATCATCAATGAAAGCTATGACTGGGCCGAGGAAGAGGCGTGGAAGAAACAGGCTGAAATCACTGCGCCGGTCTTCACCTCTCAGGACGCCAAGGAAGGCAGCCTGGCCTTTGCCGAAAAGCGCAAGCCCAATTGGCAGGGGAAGTAATCGACCGTTCGCATATGGGGCGATAGCAATTGCCTGACTATAAAGCCGAATTCTCCGGTTGACGTTCATCCTGTGGCTGGTTGAGCATCGTGATAACGCGCGACTGCTGCAAGTGCATCAGCGCCACGCGATAGCTTTCAAACAGGGCCCGCAACTTCGACATGCCCTTCGCGGTCAGTCCGACAATGGTGCGTCGCGCATCCTCGCTGTCTTTTCGGCGATAGATAAGTTCATCAGATTGTAGTATGTCCAATTGGCGCAGCCCGGTGGTCAGCGGTATTTTTGCGGGATAGCCGATATAGCTTGTCGACAGTTCCTGGCCTGACGCATGGCTGATATAAAGCTCGAGGAGGATATCCCAACAGGGATCAGAGAAATAGCCCTCGGCAAAAGACTCGTCGCGTTTGCGGCGCAAAAAGCGAATATAGCTGGCGATATCAATATCGTCCAAGCAGCCAAAAAGAGTTGCTCTGCCCAGTTGCTCGAACAACGGTGAGTCATTGGATGAAAGGGTATCTATATACGCCATAGCCAAATTCCATTTGTATCTCGATCAATGGAAATACTCTTAGCAAACAATGCCCTTCTTTATTGTCACACGAAATAAGGACACTATGTAAACGAATGTAACTATAGTTATCAGGAACAGAGATATGGCCATACAACCCGGATTTGACCTCCAAAAACACCTGCTGATCATCAGATCAACGACGCACACTCAGGAGGTTCTGGACCGGGCCAAGGACTGTTATCTTGAAATGGGCATTGTGCGTGCGACCTATCATCTGGCGGGGAAAATTCGTTCGCCCATATCGGCCGATGTCCAGCTTTTGAGCTTTGGCTTTCCGCACGATATGATTGAGCGATACAAGGATCCCGAATTTCGCAAAAACGACCCGATTCCCGATATCGTGATGCAGCATGGGCAACCCATGACCTTTCGCGATGCGATCAATGTTCGCAAACTCACGCCAGAGGAATATGCCTTTGTCGAGGGGATGGAGAAGGCCGGGCTGATGCACGCTGTCGGCATCCCCCTATTCGGGCGCAACTTACGCAATGCCTATGTATCGTTCGGCTTTACCGATGCCGCCCCATTGGAAGATGAGCAGCTTATGGCCCATTTGATGGCGGTGGCACCGCTGGCGCATTTGCAGGTGTGCAATATTCTGGAAGAACCGCTGGAGAACAAGGTAACCCTCTCGGCACGCGAAAGCGAAGTACTGGGCCTGATCGCCCGCGGCTTCTCCGCGCCCTATATCGCAAAAATCGTCAAGGTCAGCGAAGCCACGGTCGGCACCTATATCCGCCGGATATTCGCCAAGCTGGAAGTCACCGACAAGGTCAGCGCGGTGATCCGGGCGCTGGAATTTGGCTTGCTGCGCTATTGAGACAGGCTTGGCAAAATCGCCGGACCAACCACTGATAATCCGCCGCATAAGTGCGTGGGGTAACGCTTGCTGAAACATCGCCCATGATGTAACTTTATCACAAAGTGCCGACAGCAAAACCTACAAGATGGAGAGTGTAGCATGAGCGAGAATGGCAACATCACCGTAGAGGATTTTGACAACCGCCCGACGGTCACAATGTCACGGCGTGAGATAATCTCCGGGCTGGCAACGGGCACGGTCGTGGCCTTTAGCGGCGCGGCGCTTTCCGGATGCGTCACCAACTCGGCGCTTGGGCGCAAGCAGTTTCTGCTGGTGTCCGATGCCGAGCTAGAACAGCTCTCCGCCGCCTCTTGGAACCAGTTGCTGACCCAGAATCGCCAGACCAATGATCCCGCGCTGCGACGCCAGGTGGCTGCGGTTGGCGATCGTATCGTGCGCGGCGCCGATCAGCGTCTGCCCGACTTCGGCCTGACCCAAAGAAACTGGGAGTTTGCCGTTTTTGACGACCCGACGGTCAACGCATGGGTGATGCCCGGCGGCAAGGTCGGGTTTCACACCGGGCTGCTCGACGTGACGCAGAATGACGATCAGATCGCGACGGTGATGGGGCATGAGGTCGGCCATGTCGTCGGCCGTCACGCCGCCGAGCGCTATTCGCAGCAAATGGCCGCGAGCAGCGGCCTGGCGCTCGCCAATGTGGCGCTGGCCGACAATGAGAATCGCGGCCTGATCGCCGGAATATTGGGCGCGGGCGTGACCTTTGGCGTCATCCTGCCCTATTCGCGCAAGCATGAATATGAAGCCGACAGGCTGGGCGCGGACTTCATGGTCGACGCCAATTACCGCGCCAATGAAGCGGTGCGCTTCTGGGACGGCATGACCCAGCGCTCAAGCCAGAAACCGATGGAATTTATGTCCACCCACCCCTCAGACCAAAGCCGCATCGCGACAATGCAGTCCTATATTACGTCGCAGGGGTATGTTTAGGGACACCGTTACAAAACGTGCAGGCTCTGTTGTTTGGGGGAATGCTGGTGTCCTTAGATGATGCCTTTGTCTGAGTTGCCAATATGGGGGAGAGCCGACGTTCCGTTGATTCAGTCCAACAAACGTATTAATCACAGCGCGACAAAACAGCTATTATAGCGGAGACCAGAGATGCTGAGCGGACTAGTATTGGCCATGGCGCTCGCCGCAAATACTGAGCCGGCGGGTGTGGAGAGTTATTGCAACGGGACATCGAAATTTGTTTCTCAAACCAATGAAGGAATGATGAACGTTCGCATAATGTCTGATGACGCGGAAAAGGAGGCTAGCTCTTTTTCTACGTCAGCCATGCGTCTTGAAGAGCTCGCGAGACACGAAGATCCCTATGTGAGAGAAAAAGTTGCGCGCAATCCTAAGACCCCTGTCGAAACACTGATGCAGCTGCTGGAAGACAAAGCGCCTCAAGTAAGGGCGGGCGGAGCAAGAAACCGCAACACTCCTGAACATAAACTACGTGCTTTGGCCAAAGAAGAAAGCGCTTATGTAAGGTCCGCCGTAGCAGCAAATCCAAACACTCCCATCGAACTGCTCGCCAAAATGTCAGAGGATGGGGATGCTATTGTAAGAGCAAGCGCTGCGCGTAGCCCTTCTATTCCAGTTAAATGTCTTACCTATCTCGCTACTGATGGGAATTATGGAGTGAGATGGAAAGTTGCGATACATACCAAGACACCACCAGGTGTTCTGGCGCAACTCGCGTATGACGAAAATAGTTGGGTGCGGGGCGGCGTTGCTGGTAACCCAAGCATGGCCGTCTTATCAATTTTGGAGATGTTCGCAAAAGACACAGAGGCGGATGTGCGAATGGGTGTGGCTAGGAATGAAAATTCGCCCGTGGAGCTTCTGCAAAAGCTAGCGCTTGATGAAGAGGAATCAGTGCGCTGGAGTGTCGCCATGAACCCCAAAACTCCAACGCAAACGCTTGATGTGCTCATCACTGATAATGAGGAATGGGTGCGCCGACGTGCTCGGAGAAACAAGCGAAATCGTGAGCTTGTTGCCGAATAATGAAGTTTTGCGCCCGGGAATAAACGGGTTATCCTCTGCAGGTCAATCTCCGCGCGAGTGGCATAGGAAGCCTATGCTTCGGTTGGCGTCGCTGGTCCAACGGCACCCGATGGCAACGGAGGGCGCGAAGGGGTGACATATGGTCTTTCCGAGCCGTTGCTCTATTTCAGAGATTGGGAGTGGAGGTGGACATGATCATTGGATGCGAAGAAAACGATTTCCATCGCCGATAGAGCTTTAGTCCGAGATTCTTTTGTCTAACCAAGTTTCATGGGCATCCAGGCTGCCGAAGCCGGCTGCCATAAGAAGGTCGCGCCAATCTATCTGGCCAAGCGCGGTTGCCCTAGCGAGTTGTTCGAGCGACCCATCACTGACCTTGAGCGCGGCAGCACGAACTCGCTCGATCCCATGTAGATCCTGGTGGCCGCCAGGAATGTTTGGACCACACTCAGTCACTAACCACTCATGGGCGAATTGCTGATCACTAGCGGCGAACACTTCAGAGAGCTTGGCTGCAAGTCGCGGTGTTAATGGAAATTCAGGCACTTTGATATGATTAGTTCGTTACGCCATTATCACAAGAAGTATTAGCCAATCCCCAATGTCTCCAATTGGGTCGCAAGCAGGTATCCAGACTGTAACTCCTTACCAATGAACCACCCCCTGTCCTACACAACATCATCTACGCTATACCAGAGTATGAGCAAAACCCACAAACCCAACACCCCGCCCTCTGAAACCTCAACCGACAGCGCAAATCCTCTCGATATCCATTCAGAGATTGCCGAGGCGCGCCAGTCTCTGGTGGCGTCCCCGGATGACAGCCGTGCGCTGGATGCGCATGGGCATGATCCGGATGAGTATTTCTGGATACCCATTTCCCGTCCTTCAGCGCGGCATGATGGCTGGTCGCCCGAGCGGCAGCGGGAATTTATCGAATATCTCGCCGATAGCGGATCGGTCACCGATGCGGCGCGGATGGTCCATATGACGACGCAAAGCGCCTATCGCCTGCGCCGCGAACCGCGCGGCAAGCAATTTGCCGCCGCCTGGGATGCGGCGATTGGCCATGCGATGCGCAAGCTGACCGATATTGCCATGGACCGTGCGATTTTGGGTGCGGAGGACCGCATCATCAGAAAGGATGGTGTGCATATCTACACCAAATACAAGCCCAGTGACCGGCTGCTGATGTTCCTGCTCAAAGCGCATCACCCGCAAGTCTATGGCGACCGCCATGCGGTGACGCCTGCCGATGAGCGCGGCGGACTGGATATTGCCGAAGCGCTGGACCGGCTGATTCCGATCCAGCCCGATGATAAGGCCGAATATTACACCTATGGTGACAAATTGCCCGACCCGGAAGCCGACTATGACCCCGAAGCCTATCGCAACGACCCGGGTGATTGGCGCAATTATTGTGACTATGAGTGACGCGGAGACGCAGGGGGCTGTCACGCAAAACTGCGGCGTGTGAGCGCAACTTTCGTAACCTTCGTCAAGTCAGGTTGACAGTTTCCAACAGCGAGGTCTTCAATAATCGTCATTGCGAGCGCAGCGACGCAATCCAGAGCGTCTCGTGCGGCTCTGGATTGCCGCGTCGCTTCGCTCCTCGCAATGACGATCAATGTAAACGAAATCGACTCTAGAAACTGAACAGCATATCGCGGCCGTCATCCTTGGCCTTGGCGCGCTGAAAGGCGGGGTCTGCTTCCATCTGTTTCAGCCAGCGCAGGCAGCCCGGATGCGCCTCTGTCACCAGACCGGCCTTGCGAGCACCCGCCATGGCATAGCTCATGGTAATGTCAGCGGCGGTCAGCTCTTCGCCCGCCAGCCATTTATGCTCGGCCAGATGCTCTTCCGCGACCTTCAGGATCGCGGTCATGCGCGGCTTGATCAACCGCTCGCCGACATTGGCCGCCACGGATCGCAGCAATGGGCGCAGGAAGAAGGGCGCGTTCTTCTGCACCATGCCGAAGATGGTGTTGACGAACAGCATCGGCATCATGCTGCCCTGAGCCGAATGGTACCAGAAGAGATAGCGCTCACGCGTGGGATCGCCAGGGCCGGGGCGCAACGGACTTTCCGGGTGGCGGTCGAGCACATAGTCGATGCTGGCATTGCTCTCCGCCACCACCGTATCGCCATCCACAAGTACCGGCGCGGTGCCCAGCGGCGACAGTGCCTTATATTCAGCCGGGGCCAAATTGGTCTCCGAGTCGCGGGCATAGATTTTTAGATCATAGTCCGCACCCAGCGCCTCCATCAGCCATATCAGGCGGAAGGACTGCGAATATTGCAGATGGTGGACGGTCATGGTCATGGGCGGATGCTCTCTCTTTTGTCGAGGCTCACGCCGCGTTCTGGAAGCCGCCGAGACGCTGGTTGATGATCTCTTCCGCCTCGGACATGATCCGGTCGATCAGCTCCTGACAGGTCGGGATATCGTTGATCAGGCCGGCGACCATGCCGCAGGACCAGGCGCCCTTGTCCATCTCGCCTTCCAGCATGATCGAGGGGTAAACCCCCGCCACCTGCTCAATAATATCGGTGAATTGCAGGTCACTGCCCTTCTCTTTCTCGATCTCCAACAGCTGCTCGACAGCGGCATTGTTGAGCACGCGCTCGGTGTTGCGCAGCGGGCGCATGACAAGGCGGGTATCAAGCTCGGAAGCAGCAACAATCGCATCCTTCACATTCTGGTGCACCGGCGCTTCCTTGGTGGCAATGAAACGCGTGCCCATATTCATACCGTCGGCACCCATGGCGAGCGAGGCGACAAGGCTGCGGCCATCGGCCTGACCGCCGGAGGAGACGAACGGGATTTCCAGCTCATCCGCCGCGCGCGGCAGCAGGATCATATTGGGCACATCATCCTCGCCGGGGTGACCGCCACACTCAAAGCCATCAACGCTCACCGCATCACAGCCGATATTCTGCGCCTTGAGCGCATGGCGCACGCTGGTGCATTTGTGGATGACCTTGATGCCCGCGCCTTGCAGCGGCGGCAGCACCTGAGAAGGGTTATTACCGGCGGTCTCGACCACCTTGACGCCGCCTTCGATAATCGCACGGACCATGCCTTCATAATCAGGCGCATTGACCACCGGCAGGAAGGTCAGGTTCACGCCGAACGGCTTGTCGGTCATGTCCCTGCATTTGGCGATCTCATTGGCGAGATCAGCCGCCGATTTCTGGGTCAGGCCGGTGATGATGCCCAGGCCACCGGCATTAGACACAGCGGCCGCCATTTCGGCGAAACCGACATAGTGCATGCCGCCCTGAATGATGGGATGCTGGATGCCGAACATCTCGGTAATACGTGTTTTCATGGGGCTTTCCTCTCTTGTCGCTCTTCTATTCTAAACAAATAATGCCACCGATTGCATGGCGGTCATGACCGGCTCCAACCGGCTGTTGCGCACGGTCATATATTGGCTGCTCGCGCCATTCTCGGCGTGATGGGTTTCCGAGCTTAACAGCCACCAGCCGCCTTCGGTCTCGGGCTTGTCGGTAAGCATATTGACCTGCCAGTTCATCGAGCTGACCGGGCCAGACTCGCTCATCAGACCCATAGCCGATGGCGGCAGCGCATCGCCGATGCACAGCAATTCGGTCATCACATCATGTTCGCCATCATCGCGCAGCCGGTGCCACGCCTCAAGCCTGTTGTTGCGCTGGCTGAGGTCCAGCCGCTTTTCCGGATAGTCAAAATGATAGGTAAAGAATTCGGGCGGGCCGTTGCGGGTCTCGCCCTCGCCGGGAATTGGCGGCGCTTCGTTGCGATCAAGCCCATGCTCGGTTACATGGCTGTCGCGCGGGTTCATAAAGATGAAGGTGCACATCAGGCCGACCCCGGCCTCGGAGGTGGTCCGCGCGCTGACAAATGCGGTGTTTTTGCCCCGGCGCAGCAGTTCGACGCTGACCGTACATTCCCCCGCTATCGGCCCGACAAAGGCGATCTGGCCAGAGCGCAGCGGCGGCACATCAGGGAAAGCCTTTTGCGCAACATGGTGCGCCAGCGCCGAAGACAGCCCGCCATAGGTGGTGCGCCCCTGCCTCCATGTCGAGGGGATGGATATGGTCGCGCTGCCATCGCTGACATTAACAGACGCGAGAAGATCGGAGAGTTGCATGCCCGCCGTTAAAGCGCAGTTTTGCGGCTTTGGCCATGGCTTTTTAAACGCATTTTGACGATCCTAGCAGGCCGTAACGTCAGCTCTCTTCACCGGCTGCGCGTTTGGCATGATAGGACGCAAAGAGCGCATGCGTGCTGTCATCCGCGCCTGCCCCGGGGGCAAATGCAATATCCCCTGGCTGCAGGAAATTGCCATTACGCGCCTGCACGCCAACGGCCTGAATCGGCGCCTTCTGGTCCTTATCCATGATACTCACCGGCTCCTTACCAGCGCCGAATATCCATTTGTCGCCCCATTGCACCAAGGAAACAATCACCGGAAACAGATCACGACCGCGCGGCGTCAATTTGTAGATATGGCGATCAACCCCAGGTCTGGTCTGTAATTTGTCCAGAATATCACCATCAACCAGCGCCTGCAGCCGCGATGACAGAACGGTTTTTGCAAGTCCCAACCGCTCCTGAAATTCGGAGAAGGACTGAACGCCGTAAAAGGCGTCGCGAATGATCAACAGCATCCATTTGTCGCCGATAATGTCGGCGGTGCGCGCCAATGAGCAGTTAAAGTGCTCCAGGGATGTGCGGGTCATACGGCCTCTTTCAAAATATTGTTTTTCTAAGATACCAATTTATCACATCAACTCTCATTTTCAAGCGCCGATTTATAATAGTAATCGCGCAGCATTGGAAACTCACCCCTTCAATTTAGTATCTTTACACTACCTAAAATATAAGTATGTTAAAGATACTAAACTGAAGGAGACTCACTATGCCCCTAATCACTGTCGACTATCCCAACGGAAAATTTTCGCCAGAACAACGCGACGAGCTCGCCGAGGCTATGACCCGGATCATCCTGCAGATTGAAGGCGGAGCGGATACACCCGAAGGCCGCTCAATCGCATGGGTGAAGTTCAACGAGATTGAGAGCCATGACTGGTACATCGGCGGCGATAATGGCACCGCCTTTGAAGGCGCAGCAGGCAAATTCCTGGTTGAATTAAACGTGCCCGAAGGCTCGATGGATCAGGAGCGCAAGTCCCAATGCCATCAGGCAATCTTCAAGGCGCTTACAGAAGCGACCGGCACAACCGGCATTGAAGATGCGGCGCGATCGATATTCATACAGATTGTAGAATGGCCCGAAGGACATCTTGCCTCAAACGGCAAAACATCCAGCCTGCTGGGCATTGCGAAACATGCCGGTATTCCTGCAGATCATCCGCTGCTGGCATTCCCGCGCGCCTATTTCGACGCCAAGGATCGCTTATATGATCTGGCAAACTATCCTGACAAAACCGCCGGACGCGCTATTGTGCGTTACTAGTCCGCGCTTGGATTCATCAGGGGATCAGGAAAGATGATGGTGGGCGTAGGAAGAGTTGAACTTCCGACCCCTGCGATGTCAACACAGTGCTCTACCACTGAGCTATACGCCCACTTGGATCATCATTTGCACTCGGGACAACTATGCGCCGAGGCAGGGGCGATCATCTAGCTATCGCCTGTGCGCTTTGCAAGCGTCTTTTTGTTCCGCTTCGCTGGAAGGTATCAAAGCCCGCTGGGGTCAACCTTATCCAATACGCGGTCGACCTCGAGCACCAAATCCTTGAGGTGAAATGGTTTGGAAAGCACCCGTGCACTGGGGGCCGCCTGCCCTGCCTTGAGGCTGACGGCAGCAAAGCCGGTAATGAACATGACCTTGGTTTTCGGGGACACTTTGGCGCAATGCTGGGCCAGTTCGATGCCATCCATCTCCGGCATGACGATATCCGTCAGCAGCAGATGGAACTCTTCTTCCTCCAACAATGGGGCTGCTGATGTACCACGATCAACATCTACGACTTCATAATCGGCCTTTTCCAATGCGCGCTTCAGATAAGCACGCATGGCATCTTCATCTTCGGCAAGAAGAATTCTTTCCATGGCAATCCCAGACTCTTTCGCAACCCGAGCGGCTCACCGCTCATTATTATTGATTATCAGCAACTGGTTAATTTATCGTGCCAAAGTCAGGCTACTACACATTGCACGTCAATACTGATTGATTTTTTCTATGGTAGAATTTTTCACGGCATCCTGACCAGCTCAATCGCGCCAGATGCGTTTTGACAAAGCCTGATAACTGGGCCATGTCGTCGGTCATGGCGTTGGATCTTACTGGCGATAACAGCTTTTGGCGATCAGGCGATGCTGGATTCGCTATTGGTCAAACCCCCGTCTTGCTCTCGGTGCCGCATTCCGGGCGCAACTATCCCGATGCCTTGCTCAACAATTTGCGCGTTCCATCACACGCTTTGCAGAAGCTCGAAGATCGCTATGCTGATCTGCTGATCAGCGAAGCGGTTAAGGATAATCATGAAGCGCTGTCCGCCTTGGCACCGCGTGCATGGATTGATCTTAACCGCCATTTGGATGACCTTGATCGGTGCGCGATAACCGGGATTGCGGCAAGCTCTGCCCTGCAACCCCTGCCAAAAGTCAAATGGCATGAACGCGCCGGGCAAAAAGGCAGCCCCTATCGTGCGAGTGTTGGCCTTGGCTTAGTTCCCACTCGGCTTAACAGCTATGGCGACCTATGGCGTGACCGTTGGGCCATGGCCGACATTGCGCAGCGCATTGAGCAAGTCCATGCGCCCTATCATCAGGCAATAGCTGAGAGGCTGGACCAAAGGCTGTCGCTCTTTGGTTGCGCGATTTTGCTCGACATCCACTCCATGCCAAGCCTGCCCAACGAAGCGGGCAAGCCTGAGACCCCGGTGCAGATCCTGTTTGGCGACCGCTTTGGTGCCAGCGCGCCGGACGGACTGATCAGCCAGATGGAGCGCCTGACCCGAGACCATGGCTTCCGCACCGGGCGCAATCGGCCTTATGCTGGCGGCTATATTCTGGATCGGCACAACCGGCCTGACGGGCCGATCTATGCGGTACAGGTCGAGGTTGACAGGGCATTATATCTTGATCGCCAGGGCGTTCCAGGACGCGCAATAGAGGCTGTCCGCAGGCTCATTGCTGCGCTCGCCAATGTCGCAGCGGACTATGCTTATGGAATGCGACGGATTGAAGCTGCCGAATAATATTTTACTATTGATAATCATTATCATTTATGCAATCCCGTGACTATTGAGATCATGAGGAGATTGCATAATGGCGGGCCAAGAAACGGATAACGCGCAAAATACAGACAAGAGCGTACACCAACACACCATCAGCAATGCGACTCATCTGGATTATTATACAAAGGGGCTGATGCTCGGTGCCCTCTCACCATTGGAGCGTCGGATCATGCTGGCCTTCCGGTTCAGCGTAATGGCGGGCAAGCGCAATCAGGATGTCGTCAGCGCGCTGCGCACCCGAACCGGGTCGCTTGAGACCGCAGTGCAGCTCAGCCGCATGGTCAAACGGCTGGCGGAGCGCTGGGAGGGGCCATTTATGATCTCCCCGCCCTGCTGCCAGCGGATGACGCCAGATGAAAAGCTGGTGGCGGATATGTTGCGTAGCGCCATGGCCAATGATCGTGCGGCTTTCAATCAAACGCTGCACCCGATGTTTACACGGCAAGAGATAACCGACTTCTGGTGGGTTACCCGCGCCACCGGCTTTGCTGCGCTGCAGTCCGTTTTGTAGTCTGGATACAAAAAAGGCGCTGCTACTATGGTAGCAACGCCTTTTCAATCTGATTGTCAGCGCGGATTAGCTGATCTGCGCGTCCTTGCCGGAAGCCTTTTTGGCCGGGCTTTTCTTCGCTGCCGGCTTGGCCTTCTCCTTGGAAGGTGCAGATGCGGGGGCCGGAGCCGCTGCATTGTCGACCGTCGGTGCATTGGTTACCTGCGGTACCTTGCCCTCGGCAACCTGCTGGGCGAAGACTTCGCGCATAACCTGAAGCGAGAAGAGGTGCGCATGGATCAGCGGCAGCATGCCATTCTGGGCCAGCTTACGCAGTTCATCGCCGCGCAGATCGCGCAGCTTCTCTTCATTGACCATCTGGAAACCGCGATACAGAAACGGCTTGTCATTACCCGACTGAGTGATCGACACTTCGCCGTCCATAAGAAGATCAAGCTTCTTCAGTTCCGTCATAAAGGCCCCGGTACGCGCACCGGCTTCCTCAAACTGCTCACAGAATTTCAGGATATTCTGGGTGGTCTCGGTTACCTTGCCGTCCTTGTCGAACAGATCATCACCGTCCTTGAAGTCGCCAACAGCACCGCTTGATGGATCAAAGCACAGCGAGAGTTCCTGTGAGTCTGGACGCAGTTTGGCGAGCAGGAACGGATAGCGACGAATGTAAGCCGGAACATAGACTGGATTCTTCATCTTGCCGTCATCGTTCATATAGACGTTAACGCCTTCATTCAGGCCCATCAGCGCCAACGGAACGGGATTGTCGCCAACCGTGAAGATGATCGGATAGTTACGCTGCGCCTGAGGGAATTCCTCAACGGTCAGCGGGATAGCATGGACGTCTTTAAGGAACTCGGCATTATCAAGGCCGCGCACTTTCCACTTGGCGTGGTCATTGCTGTTCAGTGGAACAAGCTCTTTGAAGAAGAGCGGCAAGTTAGTGGTTTGTGGCTGGCTCGCCATTGGTCAGTCTCCGAAATTCAATACAAGTAACAAAATTATTGCCCGCGCCTTAGGTGCTGTCGCCCGGTGACGCAAGGTTAATGAGTTTTCCGGGGTTCATAATCTGATCCGGATCAAAGGCTTTTTTAACCGCGCGTAAAGCAAATAGGCGTGCTGGATCGCCCAGACGCTCCAACTCATCACGCTTAAGTTGGCCAATGCCATGCTCCGCCGACAGCGATCCATTCCAGGCGGCGACCTGATCATAGACCCATTGGCTGATGTCTTTGGCGGCACCCGCATACCATTGATCGGCATCACTATTTGTAGGAGCCGTCACATGATAATGGACATTGCCATCCCCCATATGGCCGAAGGCGACGGCGCGGCTCCCGGGAAAGCGTTTCTCGGTCTCAGGGGCGACTGTTTCAATAAACCGGGCCATATCCGCCACCGGCACACTGATATCATGCTGAACCGCAGGACCTTCCGCACGTTCAGCCTCTGCTATGGAATCGCGAATCTTCCAAAATGCCTCTGCCTGGGCCTCGCTCGCGGACATGGCGGCGTCATTGATAAGACCCCGTTCCATAGCGCGCGCCATGATGGATTCCGCCCGCTGCGCAGACCCCATATCTCCAGCATCATCGCGGACGATCTCGACAAGGCAATGCCAGTCATGGTTCCCCGCTAGCGGCGCGCGAGTGCCTGGAATGTGCTGCAGAACATTATCGATGCAATGCTGCGGCATGATTTCAAAGCCCTCCATTGCAGAGCCAGCCTCACGCTCGAGAAACAGCAGCAATTTGCGGGCCGCACTTGGCGTTTCCACCCCGGCCCAGATTACGCAACGATCGACCACGGCCGGGCAAAGGCGCAGACGAGCGGCGGTGACGATGCCCAAGGTACCCTCCGCCCCGACCAGCAACTGGTTGAGATCGTAGCCACGATTGTCTTTCTTCAACGCCGCCAGGCCATCAAATACCGAACCATTGGGCAAGACGGCTTCCACTCCTGCAACCAGCGCCCGCATCGTCCCATGGCGCAGCACCTGGGTGCCGCCCGCATTGGTGGAGACCAGTCCGCCAATGGTCGCAGAACCTTTTCCACCCAGAGTGAGCGGGAAGCGCAGCCCTGCCCCTTCCAGGTGCTCATGCAGATTTTGCAGAATGACTCCCGCCTCGGCAATTATGGCGTGTTCTTCCGGCAAATCTTGTCGAATGGCATTCATCCGACGCATGGAAAGCAGCACAGCATCGCCCGCCTGATCCGGTGTTGCCCCGCCAACCATGCCGCTATTGCCACCCTGAGGCACGATCGCAACCTTGTGCTCTGCAACGGTCCTAACCAGAAACGCCGTTTCTTCGGTGGAGCGAGGTTCAACCATGACGGGCGAACGACCATGAAAACGGCCACGCCAATCGGTCAACCATGGCGCGATTGCATCCTGATCGGTGACAATATGTGGCGACAGATCACTGCTGCGCAGTTGATCAACAAAGCGATGCAGTTTTTCGTCAGTCATGGCGGTAATCCCTGTCCGGACAATCTCTTGGGCCATTCAGTAGCGATGAACAGTTGCGTCGTTGCAACAGTTGGCAAACGGTTATGGCTTTTCGGGTTAATGACATGTTCAAATCACGATAGTAAAGCAACCCGATATTGGGTTTGAGCGTTGGGGTCAAAACCACAGGGGCATGGACTCGCGCTGAGGTAGATCATCAAGATGGCGTTTTCAGCAGCATTGCTGCTTTTTATTGCACTGGATGCCGCACCGGATGTCGTTCCGCAGACCGAATCTGTGGACCACGCCGAGCCGCTGGCCCGCGTGTCGCAAACGCCGACAGAAACAGTATCTGCGCAAGAACAACAATTATTGCCGGACAATCATCCCTGGATGCAATGGATGGCCGACCATAATGGCCATGACACCGTCATGCAGATGCGTATCCAGCGCCGTGTCGTCATCCGCATCCCGCGTACCACCAGCCGCAGGCAACCGCTCAGCGATATCCGGACCGGACAGCTCAGCCGCAACTGGGAAGAGCGCAAAATTGGTAAATGCCTGACGATGAACAGCATCGCCGGGGTTCAGATCGCCAGCAATGACCAAATGCTGCTCTATCTGCGTGACCGCCGGATCATCCGCGCGCAACTGGAAAAGGCTTGTCGTGCCCGCGACTTTTATTCCGGTTTCTATCTCGAACAGAGCAATGACGGGCGCCTGTGCGTCGAGCGCGACGTCTTGCATGCGCGGTCTGGTAATAAATGCGAGTTGAAACGCATCCGCCAGCTTGTACCAAAGGACTGACACGCTCAAACCTCTTGCATAGATTGACTTTTGCGCATTTTGCCCGCAAAGCGCGGCTTTGTGTTCCCTGATTGAACAACAACCGGCGCTCAGCGCCATTTTTCTCGGATAGACTATGAATTTTGCCGATCTCGGCCTTTCTTCTGAATTGTTAAAAGCCGTGGACGATGCCGGCTATAGCGAGCCGACCCCGATCCAGGCGCAGGCCATCCCATCGGTATTGATGATGCGCGATCTGATCGGCATCGCGCAGACGGGTACCGGCAAGACCGCGTCCTTTGTCCTGCCGATGATCGACATATTGGCGCAGGGCCGTGCGCGTGCGCGTATGCCGCGCTCGCTGATCCTGGAACCGACCCGTGAGCTAGCGGCGCAGGTTGCCGAGAATTTCGAGAAATACGGCAAATATCACAAACTCTCCATGGCGCTGCTGATTGGCGGGGTATCCATGGGCGATCAGGTCAAGGCGCTGGAAAAAGGCGTTGACGTTTTGATCGCCACACCCGGCCGCCTGATGGATCTGTTTGAACGCGGTAACATATTGCTCACAGGCTGTGAGTTGCTGGTGATCGATGAGGCCGACAGAATGCTCGATATGGGCTTTATTCCCGATATTGAGCATATCTGTTCCAAGCTGCCGACGACCCGTCAGACCATGTTGTTCTCGGCCACCATGCCGCCGCCGATCAAGAAGCTGGCGGACAAGTTTCTCAGCAACCCGAAGAATATAGAGGTAGCGCGTCCAGCAACAGCCAATACCGCGATCAGCCAGACCAAGATTCCGGTGACAACCCGCGGCAAGCGCGCATTGCTGCGGCACTTGCTCGATGCCGATGACATGCGCACCGCAATCATCTTCTGCAATCGCAAGACCACGGTGCGTGAGCTCAACAAAAGCCTCAAGCGCCATGGCTTTGATTCCGGCGAGATTCATGGCGATATGGATCAGTCAAACCGACTGGCGGAGCTTGACCGGTTCAAAGCAGATACCATCAACATTTTGGTGGCGTCAGATGTTGCGGCGCGCGGACTTGATATCAAAGGCGTCAGCCATGTGTTCAACTTTGACGCACCCTGGCATCCGGATGACTATGTCCATCGCATCGGGCGAACAGGCCGCGCTGGCGCCACCGGAAAGGCATTCACATTCTTTACCGAAGATGACAGCGAGAACATTGCCAATATTGAGGCGCTAACCGGTCAAGCGATTGAGGAAATCGCCAATCCGCTGAAGAACGCAATGCGCGCGCCCGGCGACAACCCCAAGGGCAAAGGCAAAACCGAGCGGCCAGCAGAAGACAAGCTCGAAAAGGAAAAGAAAACCGGCAAGCCACGCAAACAAACGCTTAATCCAGAAAGGCCGGAACTGGATGGCGATGATGGCGGCTGGAACGGGCCGGTCCCGGATTTTCTGTCAGTCGCCCTGGAGCGCTAATCCCAACGCATTACTGGCGGCGCTAAACCGCCGTCGCCGTCCATCCACGATACCATAGAGTCTGGAAGAACAGTTTAGGCGGGCTGAACCCTGTCTCTCCAAACAACTCCGCTGTTCGCGATCCTGAGATAGTTGGCATAGCCTTTATTGTCGCCGGAGCAGAGGCCACAACATCATGATGCAGCCCGGCAAGTTCAGCATGACGCAGGAAAACCGGCTCCATCGCATCAAAAGCCGCTTCGTCTTCATAACTGACATCGGCGAGCAGAAAAACCGCACCAGGCCTAATGCGCTGCCTAATGGCGCGCAGATAGGCCAGCTTGCCATCTGGTCCAGGTTCGTCCGGGAAGAAGTGCATCACCAAGAGAGATGTGGCCGCATCAAACCCGGCCCCGGGCGCTTCAAGATCAGATATGGTGCCCTTGACCAGGCCGGTACGGTTCTTCGCTGAGCTGAGTTCCCGGTAGTGTCGGGCAATGCGCAGCATTTCCTCGGAAGGATCAAAGCCAGTGATTGTAAATGCTCTGCTGCTCGCTCCGAGTGTCTCTATTTCTCGACCGCCACCTGCACCGGCGACGAGAATATGCGCTTGTGCATCAAGAGAGTGCTCAAGCTGCGCGAGCACAAGTCTATAGAGCGCATCCGCTCCTGGTAACGCCTTTTGCATCTTACGATAGCACTCAACCGCAAATGCAAGGTCATTATCATAGTCCATCGCCTTCGCCGCCTCTCAGTCGATTGGATAAACCCACCACCCGAAGCAGATCGGCCCTTCCCGCCACCAATGCTGCGGGACGGAAAGGGCCGTCAAGGCAATGGTTTTAGAAGCTCATTCGTGCCGATACCCGGAAATCGCGACCGGCCAGCGGCGCAAAGTCTTTGGTAAAGCTTGCCGCACGGCGACCCACGACATCAAAGATATTGTTGGCAGAAGCCAGCAGTGTCACATTGCCATTGGGCCCCATCGGCTTCCAGGCGACCTGTGCATTGACCAACGTAAAGCCCTCGGTTTCGGTCTCGAAATTGGCGTTGCGCTCCTGATCGTCAAACCACTCAACCTCAACGCGGCCGGTGATCGAGTCGCTCTGAGCTTCCAGACCTCCAAGAACGCGCAGGGGCGGGATACGTGGCACCGGACCGAGGCCATCCAGTGAGGCGCGGGTATAGTCAACCACAGTATCAGCGGTAAAATTGAAGTCCCCTGCCCGCGCCAACAGCACCGAGCCCTGCGCTTCAAAGCCATAGAATTCGGCATCGTTCTGAATGAACTGGAATACCGGCAGACCATCTTCCTCTTCGCCTGTTGGCACGTCGATCAGGAAGTTCTCAAAGTCATTATAGTAAGCGGTAACGCCAAACTGCCAGGTTGGGCGCTCAATCTGCAGATAGATTTCACCGCCCATGCTGCGCTCGGTATCAAAATCAGGGTTACCGACTTCAAATGCCTGGGTCGCGATATGCGGACCGTTGGAGAATAGCTCTTCTGGTGCCGGGGCACGTTCTGAACGGCTTAAATTGATACCAATCTTGGCTCCTTCATCAAAGAAATAGCCAAAGCCCAGAGCTCCAGAGACACTCGTGAAGTCGCGGTTGATACCCAAAACGTCGACAAAATTGGCGAAACGGGGATCATCGCCACGGTCCTGAACATCGCTATTTACGAAGTCGACGCGCAGCGCGCCTTCAATATCGAAATTGCCGGTGGTATATTCCTGCACCGTGAAGATACCGAACTGGCTGGTTTCGTTAGGCGGTACAAAGGCCTCTGCACCGACAGCGGAGAAATCGCTGAAGCTGTACTGGATACCCGAAGCACCGCGCCAGCCTCCACGATCCGCCTGTACCAACTCGGCGCGGGCTTCAATACCCTGATTGGTAAATACCGTTCCGACCTCGTCGCCCTCGAATTCGATTTGCTCGAAATCGGCATAGGAGCCGCGCAGGGTCAGTTTCTGGAAGAAACCCTGCAGATCAATCTCGCCACGGAAATCCACCTTGACCTGTTCCAGGCCAATCGTGACATTCTCATGGTCATGATCGTGATCATCATCGTGATCGTCGTGATCATGGTCGTCATCATGATCGTGATCGTCATCATGGTCTTCATCGCCATGAGCATGCTCGGCACCCGGACGAGCGGGCACACCATAATCGCTATCAAAGTAGCTGACAGAGACACCGAACATGCCGCCATCACCGAACCAGCTCAGGCCGCCGCCAAAGCTGTAGGTCTCGGTCGCGGTATTGGGAATGCGGTTGCGCAGTTCGGCCAATTCTTGAGCCTCTTCCGCTTCTTCAAAATTGCCTTCTTCGGTTTCCTCAGCCGCAATCTCAAGCTGTTCCGCGCGCAATTCCGGCGACAGAACAAATCCGCCAACCTCAAGGTCATCGGTATTGCGATAATTGCCATCGACATGGAAAACGAGATTGTCGCCCAGCGCGAAATCAAGGCTGGCACCAACGCTGCGTTCATTGGCCGCCGAGGCGAAGCTGCCCAATACGTCGAGGTGGAAAGGTTCGTCTTCCAGTCGATTGCGCGGAATACGTTTGTCGATGCTGTTCACCGCACCGCCCAAAGCATTACCGCCAAACAGCAGTGTCGTCGGCCCCTGCAGAACCTCAATGCGCTCAAGCAGCAGCGGCTCGACCGTCACAGCATGGTCCGCAGAGCTGGTCGAAACATCAATGGTACCCAAGCCGTCGTTCAAAACAAGAATACGGCGACCCTGGAAACCACGCAGAACCGGACGCGAAGCGCCTGGAGTAAAGCTGGTTGCAGAAACACCGGGCAGCTTGGTCAGCATTTCGCCTATTTGCGGTTCAAGTTCCTGGGTAAGTTCATCGCCTTCCAGGATCGACTTGTTGGCGACGAGGTTGAGATCATCAACATAGTCTGCCGTGACAACAATACCGGGCAAGGTGTGATAATCCTCGGTATTGATGTTGCGTTCACGGTCCTGCTGCAACTGGTCGTCAGCCGGAGCAGTGGCAGAAGCACTCTGGTCATCAGCCAGAGCCGGGGTTGCCATTGTGGTGGTCAGAAGCGCGGTGAAAAGTGCAGCATATTTGCGGCGCATAGCGAAGAGCCTTTACGTTTATTATCTGTTGTTGAGTTGACCGCTGCGTCTATTGTTAATGATATACCATATCAAGAACAAATTTTACGTTTCCGACGAAAAACTGTCATGTGCGGATAAACTGCAACAAATGGCTCTATGCCGGGGCTTCAAAAGCCCGCCAGCCGCTCCACTGTATCGTCAATATCGGGATATTCGCGGGCTAATTCCGCGGTCAGTGATGGCTCTATACCCTGGCCCTCTTCAGCAAGCCGATAAAGGTCTTTCATCGCGGCAATAGCCGTCTGAGAATTGGCGACAATTTGCTCGCAACGCTCTGTTACCAGCGCATTAAGAGCCGCTTCATCTTCAACCGCTGCATTGGCGAGACCAATCGCGGCGGCTTCTTCGCCCAATAAAGTACGTGCGGTAAACGATAGTTCGCGGGAGCGTCTGATGCCGATCGCACGTGGTAAGTTTTGGGTCATGCCCCAGGTCGGGCGAATGCCGAATTTGACATGTGTATCGCCGAATTTGGTTTTGACGGTGGTAAAGATCATATCGCAATGCAGCGCGATCTCCAGCGCGCCGGTGAAGCAAAAACCATGCACTTTAGCGATGACAGGAAAAGGCGCAGCCCTCACCGCTGCACCAAATTCGGCGCTGGGTTTATCGAATACATCACCAATTTTGCCTGCCTTGGGCTCAATGCCCTGCAAGACCTTCAGATCGACACCTGCCGAAAACGCCCTGCCCGAGCCGGCAATCACGGCTACGCGCACATCAGGTCCAGCGCCAGCAATGGCATCGCGCATGGCTTCGAGCATTTCGGGACGAAAGGCATTGAGTGCATCGGGGCGATTCAGCGTAAGTGTCAGAACGCCGCCGTTATTCTCGATCAATACCATATCGCTCATGCATCACCTCTGATTTGCAGCTTCTCCAAAACCCCGCGCAAGTCGGTCGGCAGCGGCACCGGGCGACGGTTCTCGCGGTCAACATAGACATGGGTGAACACGCCATTTGCCGAGGCGCTGTCATCTTCATTGGTGAATAACGCCACGCCATAGCGCACCGCGCTGTTGCCGATATGCTCAACCCGAACCCCGGCATGGATGCGATCGGGAAAGGCCATGGGCTTGTGATAGGAACAGCGCGTTTCCACAACCAGCCCGATGGTCTCGCCGCCATGAATATCGAGGACATCATGGCTGATCAGCAACTCGTTCACGGCGGTGTCAAAATAGAAATAGGATATGGCGTTATTGATATGGCCATAAATATCATTGTCTGACCAGCGCGAGGTGATCGCAACAAATTCGGCATAATCTCTGCGCTGCGGCGGTTGTGGGCGGTCTTTTGATTTTTCGGCCTTACCAGGCGGCATCATACACCTCCCGCGCTGCATCGCGGGTCATCTCGCGCGGATTGTTGATCAGCAGCCGCTCCTGCAGCATCGCATCATCGGCCAGCCTGTCGAGAGAGTCCTCGGGAATATCAATATCGCGCAACCGCTGCGGCGCGCCGCTATCGATGGAGAGCTGTTCCAGATAGCCAATAAACGCCTCCGCCTTAGCAATCTCCCCATCGGGTGCATTCAGATGCAATGCGTCGGCCAGTTCAGCATATAATGGCGCAGCAGCATCGAGATTGAAGCGCAGCACATGCGGCATCACCAAGGCATTGGAAAGACCATGAGGGACATGAAAAATCCCGCCCAGCGGATAGGCCAGCGCATGCACCGCACCGACCGGCGAATTGGCAAAGGCCTGTCCGGCAATCATCGATCCGCGCAGCATCGCCTCACGGGCAACCATGTCATCGCCATGATGACAGGCGCGCACCAGATTGCCGGTGAGCAACCGCAGCGCCTCTTTCGCCAGCATGTCGGACATCGGATTTTTCTTCAGACGGCCGGTATAGGACTCAATCGCATGCACCATGGCATCAAGCCCGGTCGACGCGGTGATATGGGCAGGCAAGCCAATTGTGAGTGCCGGATCAAGAAACGCACCATCTGCGTAGAGCCGGGGTGACACAATCCCTGCCTTGGTGGTTTCGCCCGTGGTCAGGATGGCAATCGGCGTTACCTCTGATCCGGTACCCGCCGTGGTCGGCACCATATACAGTGGCAGGCGCGGCGCGGTCACATTGCCAACACCATACATTTCCGCGAGCGGCTGCGGCTTGGGTCCAGCCAGCACCGCAATCACCTTGGCGCTGTCCATCGGGCTGCCGCCGCCTAGCCCGACAACCGCATCAGCACCAAAATCGCGCACGGCTTCGGCCATGGTGATGACAATCTCTTCCGGCGGATCAGCGACTATGCTGTCAAATACCAATGGCTCAAGCCCCGCGCTACGAAGCGCAGCCCCTACTGTCGCGACAACACCAGTGGCCACCAGCCCTTTATCGGTAACCACGGCGATGCGCGTTAGCCCCTCACCTTTTAGATGCGCCGCCAGTTCAGCGACAGCACCCTCACCAAAAACACAATGCGGAACGGTTTGAAACAGGAAATTGTCAGTCATAACCTATCCCTGCATCGGACGCACGGCGGGTGTCAAAGGGAATTGCATGGTGCCGATGGGAATGCTCAGCCGTATTGCCGCATAGGAATGTGTAGCGGAACGTAAACCACCATCACATCTGTATCATATTGCACCGCAATAATTGAAACCTTTACAGCCTGTCATCAGCCTGTAGTAATAGCCAAATTCCAATATATCATCCATTCCGGGAATAAAATTACCCGGCACTGGCAGGGGGGATTGCGGCGTGTATGACGAAATGTTCGGAACGGACGATACGCTACGCGCACCCTATGCTGCCTATCAGAAATGGCTGGACGGTGAAAAGGCCGACCGCCTGAAGCGCAAAACCCGTGAGGCCGAGGCCTTTTTCCGCAAAACCGGGATCACCTTCAATGTTTATGGCGAGGAGGAAGCCGATGAACGGCTGATCCCGTTTGATATTGTGCCGCGCATCATCACCGCGCGCGAATGGCGCAAGCTGTCGCGCGGCATTGAGCAGCGCGTGCGTGCAATCAATGCGTTTCTCTACGATATCTATCACCGCCAGGAGATATTGCGCGCCGGGCGCGTTCCGGTTGAGCTGATCGCGCAGAATGAGGCGTTTCTGCCGCAGATGATCGGGGTGAATCCGCCCGGCGGCATCTACACCCATATTATCGGCACCGATATTGTCCGCACCGGCGATGACCAGTTTTATGTGCTGGAGGACAATGCCCGCACACCCTCAGGCGTCTCCTACATGCTGGAAAATCGCGAAACGATGATCCAGATGTTCCCCGAACTGTTCTCGCAAATCGCGGTGCAGGAAGTCGGGCGCTATCCGCAAGATTTGCGCCGCTCACTCGCCGCATGCGCACCGCCAGCATGCAGCGGCAAGCCTACCGTAGCGGTGCTAACACCGGGTATTCATAACAGCGCCTATTTTGAGCATAGTTTTCTTGCGGATCAGATGGGCGCAGAGCTGGTCGAAGGCCATGACCTCAGCGTACAGGGTGGCCGTATCGCGATGCGGACAACGCGCGGTTATCAGCCGATTGATGTGCTCTACCGCCGCATTGATGATGATTATCTTGATCCGCTGAACTTCAAACCGGAATCCATGCTCGGTGTCCCCGGAATAATGGATGTCTATCGCGCCGGCGGCATTACAATCGCCAATGCGCCCGGCACCGGCATCGCCGATGACAAGGCACTCTATTCCTACATGCCGCAGATCGTCGAATTCTATACCGGCGAGAAACCAATGCTGGAAAATGTGCCGACCTGGCGCTGCAGCGAGAAGGATCAACTCGCCTATGTCCTCGACAATCTGCCCGAGCTGGTGGTTAAGGAGGTGCATGGCTCAGGCGGTTATGGCATGCTGGTCGGCCCGGCGGCGACCAAGAAGGACATTGAGGAGTTTCGCAAGAAGCTGGAGAATAATCCGGGCAATTATATCGCCCAGCCAACGCTGGCGCTCTCCACCGTCCCGATCTTCACCAACGCCGAACTGGCGCCGCGGCATGTTGATCTGCGCCCCTTTGTTCTGGTCTCGCCCAAAGGCATCAGCATTACACCCGGCGGCCTGACACGGGTGGCGATGAAAAAGGGCTCACTGGTGGTCAATTCCAGCCAGGGTGGCGGCACCAAAGATACCTGGGTCTTGGAGGAATAGGCGATGCTGGGCAAAACCGCAGGCGGCCTGTTCTGGATGTCGCGTTATCTAGAGCGCAGCGAAAACAGCGCACGCCTTATCGATGCCGGTTTCCGCATCGCCCTTACCCGCTCCAAATCCGCCGCTGATGAATGGGAGTCGGTGCTGACCACTGTCGGAGCGCGCACCGCCTATTGCGAAAAATATGACGATTTCAGCTCAACCCAGGTGATCGACTTTCTGCTGCGCGATACCAGCAATCCGGGCAGCGTTCTGTCGATTACCAAATTGGCGCGCGACAATGCGCGTTTGGTGCGCACTGCCATCACCCGCGAGGTCTGGGAAGCGACCAATGAAAGCTGGATGACATTGAAAGACCTGTTCCGCCGCAAGGTGCGCGAGCAGGATCTGCCCGATGTGCTCAACACCATCCGCCAGCAAAGCGCCCTGGTGCGCGGCGCGGTGATGGGCACGATGATCCGCAATGACGGGTTCAACTTTTCGCGACTGGGTACCTTTATCGAGCGCGCCGACAACACCGCGCGTATCCTCGATGTGAAGTACTATTTGCTGCTGCCAACTATCGCCAATGTCGGCTCCTCACTCGACAACGTCCAATGGGAAACAATCCTGCGCTCCGTTTCGGCGCAACGCAGCTATCGCTGGCTGAACGGGCCGGACACAAATCCGGTGCAGGTCGCCGAATATCTTATCATCAACCGGCAAATGCCGCGTGCCCTCGCCTTTTGCTACAACAAGATCGACGATAATCTTGGCCATCTGGAAGGCAATTATGGCGAGCGCACGACCGCCAGTCAGATGGCCGACGATATCTGCGAAGAATATATGAGCCAGCCCATCGAAACCATTTTCGACAATGGCCTGCATGAATATCTGCTCGAATTTCTCGCCGCCAATAACCGGCTGGCGATGCAGATTGAGCAGGATTATCGCTTTCAGCAGAGTTGAAGGACCGGCCAGACCATGCACCTCCATATCAACCATGTCAGCCGCTACCATTATGACACGCCGGTCCATTATGCTTTGCAGCAATTGCGCCTGACGCCGAAGCGGCGCAAGGGGCAGAATGTCATTACCTGGTCGATAGCGGTGGAAGGCGGCAAGAAAGAGCTGCGCTTTGAGGATCAGCACAGCAACAGTGTTGACCTGATCAGCATTGGCCGCGGCGAGCATGAGATCATCATCACCTGCACCGGCGAGGTTGAGCTTACCGATAGCAGTGGTGTGATCGGAAAGCATGGTGGCCATGCCCCCTTATGGTATTTCCAGAATGCCACCGAGCTTACACGCCCGGGCCGCGAAATCCGCAGGCTGGTCAGTGAATTACGCAAACAGGAATTGCCCGCGCTGGAGCAGGCGCATACGCTCTCACAAATGATCCGCGATGCCGTTACCTATTCCACCGGCGAAACCCATGCCGAGACCAGCGCCGAGGAAGCACTGAAGCTCGGCGAAGGTGTGTGTCAGGACCATAGTCACATCTTTGTCAGCGCCGCCCGTCTGCTCGGCTTTCCGGCGCGTTATGTTTCGGGCTATTTGATGATGGATGACCGGGTGGAGCAGGATGCCACCCATGGCTGGGCCGAGGCGCATATTGACGGGCTGGGCTGGGTCGGTTTTGATATCTCCAACGGCTACTCCCCCGACGAACGCTATGTTCGTGTCGCCACCGGACTCGACTATCGCGAAGCGGCCCCTATATCGGGCATGCGCTATGGCCATGGCATGGAAACATTATCGGTGGAATTGCAGGTCCAGCAATAGCGCTCTCAATTGGATTTTCTGTTATCGTCTTCGGCGATAGCACGAATCATTGCCGCTAAGGGTCTCAAATATATGACATATTGCGTGGGTATGAAGCTTGATCGCGGGCTGGTGTTTATCTCCGACACGCGGACCAATGCCGGCGTCGACAATATCTCCCAGGTGCGCAAGATGAAGATCTGGGAAGAGCCGGGCGAGCGGGTGATAACCCTGCTTTCCGCAGGTAATCTCGGCACGACGCAATCGGTGGTCAGCCTACTCGATGAGCGATCCAAGGCACCGCAGGAACGTGATCCATCGATCCTCAGCGACCCCAGCATGTTCGAGGTCGCCCGCCGCGTCGGCGCAACCTTGCGCGAAGTGGTCCGCACCCATAGCGATGAGGGGCAGGAATCTGCTTCCACCTTCGGCGCGACGCTTATTCTCGGCGGCCAAATCAAGGGCAGCGAACCCAAGCTTTTCCTGATCTACCCGGAAGGCAATTTTATCGAAGCCAGCGCCGACAATCCCTTTTTTCAGATTGGCGAGGCCAAATATGGCCGCCCGATATTGCTGCGCGCCTATGACAAGGAAATGTCGTTCGAGAATGCGATCAAGCTGTTGCTGGTCTCCTTCGACTCTACCATCCGCGCCAATGTTGCCGTCGACCTGCCCTTCGATATCATGGCCTATGATGCCGACAGCCTGAAAATCGGCCAGGAGAAACGCATCGAAAAAGACGACCCCTATTTCGCGCAAATCTCCAGCGGCTGGGGCGAGGCGCTGAAACTGGCGTTCGATGCCCTGCCCGATTTTCAGTTTGGTGCCTAACCGGACACTCATAATCCTGAGACAAACAGGTCTTTTTCGAGCCCTATAACCGCTCTTCTTATCTCACCGCCTCGCTGGAAACTGGCATTGCGCCGTCGCCTGATAGGTTGAGCGCCAGGTGGTGTCAGTCGCCTTGCGCGAATTGGTTGGGACGCTGTTGACCCGCAATACCTTGCCGCCCGCATCGCGGCAGCGGTCACGCGCAATTCTCTCCGCACTACCGCGCGCCTGATTGCTGGCCGCGGATGCACTGGGCATCAGACCCGATGTTGCCGATGCCTTGATCAATTCTACCTGTGGACGATAATCTGCGGCATTCTGTCCGGCATAACCGGCATAGCGCTCGGGCACACGGCCCGCGGCGCGCACAAATTGTGCTTGCGGTATCTGGTTGGCCTTCCCTGTCGTCACCGCTGCATCAATAGCGACCATATATTCCTGATCGTCAAAGGTAGAGCTGTCGCCACCATCAAGCGAGCGCGATACAATATCCACCGCACGGACAAACTGGCCGTTCATCATCGCAGTCGCATAACTGTCCCAGGCTTTGCGGTCTTTGGCCCATTCAGGATAGCTCTGCTCATAAGGTTGGCTGCTGATCGCATTGAGAAAATGCTCGGCACGGACCAGTCCTCCCGGGTGCATCACGACCTTGCCATGCGGCACCGCGCATTTGCCAATTTCCTCAACCATGTTTTTGACTTCCCGGTCCTTTTCCATGTCGCGGCTGGCATAATCTTGGGAAACCGACAAAAATATCTGCCGCCATGCATTGCCGTTGGCATAGTCGGTGACGAACTTGTTGCCATAATGGTGGAACTGATATTGGGTATAGCCATATCCCAACTCGCCATGGGCATAGGCCAGATTGATATCATAGCTGCCTGAATTCATGGTCGCCCAGACGGTGTAGAGAATCATGCAGCGAATGTCGCTGTTAATATCTGATCGGCCATAATGGCTGTTCTTCTTGCCCTTGAGATAGGCCTTGCGGACGTCGGACGATTTGATCTTCGCTTCGGCTGTGCTTGGCACAACCATGGCAGTCAGCACCAACGCGGCGATACAATGACGGAATTTCACTCTGCCCTCCCCGGATTTGGTCCAGAAGGCGCACCATAGCGCTTAAGAGAGACAAAAATTGTAAGAACCAGACAAAATCTGGTGGACAGGGCTGGATTCAGATATTCTAATTAATATCTCTATATGAATAGCTTAGGTTGCATGGCAAAGAAATAAGCCAACAAAAGAGCCAACAAATCACAAGCGCCCCAAGGCGTCTTTGCCTATATCTTTGACCGAACTCTCGTTCGATTCTTCGATCATCTTCTCAATGGCTCTGACCAGGAACATCTGACGCTTCTGATACCCACGAAGACTTACATCGCGCTTGGGCACATCGTTACCCTCGGCCAGTTCTTCGACCGAAACATCGAACACATCGGCAATAACCACCATTCTGCGATAATAAGGCATATAGCGCCCATCAACCCAACCGGATATAGCTTCTATGGTTACGTTGATGCCTCGCTCAGCGAGTTGTTCCTGCAACCACTTAAATCGACCTCTGCCTATTGGAGCGTCAGGATGCCCTAACAGCAGTTTATCAAGCCGCTTTGCGAACTCGGCCTTATCCCCGTCATGACGTTTCCCCATGCTCTCTGGTCACTCCTCTTTACCGCCTATTAATGCTTAACGAGAGGCACAGTTACCGGGAAAGAGGTTACTATTCAATAAAACTTGAATGGCAAAAATTATCCAATACGGAGATTAAGCGAGGATTTCGGCACGAACGGAATCGATGATCCGTTGCTCAGATCGTATCTGGTCGTCGAGGTCTTGGATAATCCGCTCGTCTAATGTGCCTTGCGACAATATCGAATAAATCCCGACCAGTTTATCTTGACCAGGGCGCGGTAATCGCATGTTAGCTTGGAGCCATAATTCACGGCTTCGGGTCAGCCCATACCATACCGCAAGATGTCCGCCATATTGCAGATTTAGGCCGTGGGCGCAGGATGCCGGGTGCGCAAGTAGTTTGTTGATTTTCCCTTGATTCCATAAAGATACAGCGTCATCGCACTCATTGAGAACGACCGCATCGGGGTATCGCTTGCGAATGGCCGCCAGGTCGAAACGGAAACCATAGAAGATCATGACGTTCTCGCCGTTCGCTCGATCAATGAACTCATCAAGCGCTTTCAGCTTCTCGTCGTGAACGTGTACTACCTCACCGTCCTCGTTATACATTGAGCCGTTAGCGAATTGCAGTAATTTACCAGCGAGAACACCTGAATTGACCGCCTCCACATCGTATAACTCTGACACCAAAGAACGTCGAAAACGGTGATATTCTTTCAATATGTCCGGTGGCAATTCAAGTTTTATTTGTGAATACACTGGTGGCGGAACCACATCTAGCTTCGGCATGGAGATCATAAGATCACTTGCGCGACTCATAATCTCTTTTTCGGAGTGCGGGTGTGGTGTGATCTTGTGGGTATATTTGTTCTTTGAAAACCAGCGGCCCTCAAACGCCTCTTTGTCGTGCCCTAGCCGTTCACCCTGATCGAGCAGATAAATCTGCCCCCATAGGTCGATCAACTGGCCGGGGGTGCCGGTCAACTCGACTATCCGTTCAATCTTTGACCGCGCCTGCGCAAGAACGCCAAAGCGCGTCATACGACCGCCTTTTCGTACCCGCATCACCCCGCTCTTCTTATCGCGCACCCTCGTCCGGGCTATGCGCTTCTTGCCAGCTTTAAACATACTGGACTCGTCAATGACGACCATTGGCCATTTCCAGCCCTCTAGGCCGCCGATCTCGCGCCAAAGCCAGGGAAGGTTCTCTTTATTAATACAGGTGATCTCAGCATCACTCTCAAGAGCTGCGCGGCGTTGCTTCGGGGTGCCGACGCAGACGGCGACCGACAGACAGGCGGTATGCTCCCATGTCTTGATCTCATCTTTCCACCCCTGCTCTGCGACCAGTTTGGGGCCAACGACAAGTACGCGATCAACGACCTGATAGTCGAGCAAGTCGCGTGTGCCGTCGAGCGTTGCGCCGGTCTTACCAGAGGCCATATGTGATATTATCATCACATATGGTGTGGTCTTGATGATGTTCGAGATCATGCGCTGCTGAACGCGGAGAGCGGAACGTGGGCGCAATTCAGTCTTTGACATATGGTGTGCCTTCGAGAAGCAGGCAGGCTTTGTCGCGGTCACTCAGCACATGGACATGAAAGCCCTGCTCAAAGAAACGCACATGCTCGCGCTCTTGGTTTCCGGTGGGCGGCTCCCCCGGACGCTTAAACTCTATGATTACCAATCGACCGCGTTTGAAAAACCATCGATCAGGGCAACCGCGCCGGCCGGGATAGACCATCTTGCGGACCAACCACCCTCGGTTGGTTGCGAAGATCGTTACATCGTCCTCGATTTCTGCTTCGAGTTCGGCGCTCATGGTAAATCCCAACCAGCAAGCAAAAAGCCGAGTTGCGGCATAGTCTGACCAAAACGGTGAACGGCACCAACGGATTCAAGAATATCCCAAGCCTCGGCGATATAGCGCTCATAATCGATGTCATCCGGCACCCGGTCGGGGAGATTCATTAACGGGCGGCTGCTATCCGTCCGGCTGACTTTCTTGAAATTGCCTGTTGTTGGGTGCGGGTCGCAATAATAGATGGGGTCGCCGTCAAGGCACCAGGCATACCTAACGACCTTCCCTATCGGCTCTTCGCGCCATTTGCCGCCCCCTTTGACGTTGACCACCGTGACGAAGCCACGCACGTCATCTGACGTTCTTATGGTCTCAGCCGGATCAACCCCATCGGTGATGAATTTAAGAGCTGCGTCCGAACAGATCGTCATGTTCGGATTCTTCATCATCTGAGCGCGCAGATCACCCTCTTCCCATGGGTTAGAGAGCGTCCCTTTGCGTTTGACACCGCCATCGGCTTTGATCGCAAAATAGGTGTTGACCGACAGGTTATAGATCGCTTTGTATTCGGCAAACTCAAGATCAAAGCCGGTCAGATTCTCCCACCAGTCGGTTATCTCTTTCAGCTTACCGCCGATCAGCCGGTCGTGATCCAACCCTTCGTGATCCGACCGCGCCAGCCTGAACACAACACCGTCTGTATTGCCTGAAACGACCGTAATACCGGCCTGCTCGGCCTTTTCGATCAACATGAGTAGCGACAACTGACCCGTGAGGGTGACAGCAATCATCAAATGGGGCGCATGAAGCACAGAGTATTTGGAGCCGAGTTTACCATAGCAGCCATTGAGCGCGATCTTGCCGCCTTTGTCGCGAACCTTATCACCCGCCTTCTTAGCGGCACGGCGTTCGTCATAAATGGCTTTATAGGCGTCGAGGAAGGCGTTTCCGAGCGCCTTGGGTGCCAAGCCTAGCTTAAGGATGATCGAAGGATACTGACTGGCCACATCGGCGTCGATCAGGACATGATCTTCGGTGGAATGAACTGCCCGATTGGCCTCCGTCGAATGAAGCCCACCTATGCCCATCTTATAGGTACTGGCCCCAAGTTCGATGTATCGACCGTCAAGCGACTTCGGCATTATAACGCGGCCATTAGCGTTCACTCTAAAAACAGTGTGCCGAACATCGTCCAACAACTTCTGCATCAGGGGTGTTTCAAATCGAATGAAGTCCGGCACCTGATAGCTGAAAGTCGTTCCCGACGTGACAGCATCTTTCTGCACCCGACGACCGAGGGTATCTTCAACCCTGTTCTTGATGATCGCCTCGCCCATCTGCGCATCACTCTTCGAGCGCATGTCCGGCAAACCGTAACGAGCTGCGATCTCTTCGCGCATTTTGATCGGCTCTTCGAGCGCTCGGAAAAGCCTGACCGTGGCGTCGAGATCATTGCCGCAATAGTCTCGAACCTTATCCATCTGCTCGTCCGTCAAGACGGCATCAGGTGGATAAGGTAAATCCTGCATCTTCGGGCCATGCAGCCGACCGTTGAGAACCTTGAGACCTTGCATCACCGCAGGGTTTGGTTCGATCAGGTCAATATGGTCTATCTGCGGAATATAGATGTTGAGTTCTTTGGCAACATTCCACCACTTGAGACCTTCGTGGATGATCCGATTAGCCGCCCGTTTGATGCTACCAACGGTCGCGCCGCCTAGCGCGTAATAGATCAGAGGAACGTCGAAGGCCATGCCGTTGAAGGTGATGATCTGGCATGACGAAATGATCCGATGAATCCGCTCATCATCGAAATTACCGGTAACGTCGCTTGTCTGCGGACAGACGCGCTTCTCGAACGTCACTATCTCGCCGTCCGCTACATCCTGGAAGGCAATCAGAAGATAGTTCTCATAGATTTCAATGTCGTTTGCGACTTGGCGCTTCATAAGACCAATGGGCCGCGCCGTACTTGAAGGAAACCTTCAAATCCCAAGCACAGCGCGACCCTCTCCGTTACAGCAACTCGTCGTCAATTGCTGAATTGGACTGGCCCTGCTGCGCGCCAGAGCCATCGGAGAAACCGTCTTCCATGAGACCTTCAACCTCGTCGAAAGCACTATCAACATCGACAGGTTTGGCGCCGAACTTCTCCCCGTGACCGGCAAATTGCACAGCCTCAATCGAAGCATTGATGCGGTGTGGGTTGCCGTCTTTCGCGCCGTTATAGGCATAAATGCGGATAATGGCGTTCACCTTGGCACCGGCGTAGATTTTGCCGTCAGACTCCTTCAATCGCGGATATGGGCGCTTGCCTGTTTCGGGATCGACCGGACCACGAATACCGTCAATAATCTGCACAGGATTAGGCTCGTGCGGAGATTGTACTTTACGACGGCAAGAAACGAAGACCTTGCCGTCGTAACCGTCCCAACGCGCTTTCTGCTCTCCGGTATCAGGGTCTTCGACCATGCCCGACCGCAAGCAACGGCGATCAGCCGGAATGGTTGGTGGACTGTTTGGCCATTCTTCTGAAAGTACAGTTCGGATCGCCTTTTTTACAGTTTCAACCTGCGGGTCATCGCGATCAATGATAAGGTTACATTCATAGCTAAAGGTGTGTGTGACATTACCCTGGGCATCCTTAAATTCACTCTTCTTGGGAGAAAAAAGAGAGGGGAATGAAAGCATTACATCTTTCAACGTCAACTCAATATTAGCAGCCATTTTTACAACTCCTCTTCGGTAACTTGAACTTCGGAACTTTCCACTTCGGAAAACTTGTCATCGACGGATGCACGAGCCGGTCGCTCGTCATTCTCATCGACTAGGATGGGTTTCGGTTGGCCCTCTTTGAACAGGTCCAAATTGGCCAGTGCCTCGCGCTCAGCTTTGTGCAACGCTTCGAGGGCCTTTGCCGGAGACAGCATCTTTTGTTCGTAAGGAAGCGCATCGAGTTTGTAAGCGAGCCAAATTTCGGCCATATCCTCATCAACCCAAGCCTTGCGACCTCGGCGCCCATCGACGACCTTATGGCCAGGTGTAGGAAGGCCGTTCAGACCGTCTTGGATAACCTGGGTATGGATGCTCTCAAGCCACTTCTCGATCACACTTTTATGCCTTACGATCCAGCTTCGGCGTTGGGCCGACAGAGCGGTAATCTGAGGCAACTCATGATCCTCACCACTGTCTATCCCGTCGAATGATGTGCCGATCACATCAAGGGCAAAATCGTCATAAGTCTTGCAGCCTGATACTGCCCCGTCCTCGGTCGGCGGCTGCTTGCGGCGGTCACACCAATAGCATCCTTTCGCTGACGCCTTCCTTGGGGCGTCGGCATCAAGCGTATTGCGCGCCGCGACCCGAACCTCGTCTCGAAAGGCCAGAAGTTCATCAAGGGTGCAACGCCAATGACCGCCGCCACCTTGGCAGCGCGGTTGGTCGATGATGAAGAGAAAATCGGTCGCATTGGTGTGGTGACGAGCGACATTTTGCCAGAAGCCGAGCGCGTAGATCATCAACTGCTTGTTGCGGATCGGGGAAACAGGAATCCCCCTGCCCCATTTCAGATCGCCGACAATAATCAGGTCATCAAGCACAACCCCTCGGTCGAGCGTACCGAACTGATTATCGACCTTCATCACTTCGGACAGATCGACCCGATGCTCACCGAAAAAGACACCACCAAATGACCGGATTTCGTCAATGCCTGGTTGCAGGGCGACCGCATCCTCATAGGTCCAATCAAACTCCCAAGGCTGAACAACCTCTCCCTCGGCGTCCGTATCCTCAACCTTGATGCGCGACCCAATAAAGTCATACGCATCCATGCCGAGAGACAGGCAATCGTCGGCTACCTCATGCGCCGCCGTACCTTCCGCTGCGTACTCAGACGACAGGTTAGGCAGACCAGCGACAGCATTTGGATAACCAGCGCAGGTCATCCAACTTTCAGCAGCCGAGGGGGAAAGGCGAGCGTGTTGACTCATTCAGGAGAGGAGATCGCTTTGGTGGCAAACATTACGCCTTCCTCGAAGCGCGTTTTCGCCTCGTTCATTGGCCGGGTGAGAGCGTCACAGTCCGGGTTGTTGGCGATGATTTTATCGGCATATTCGATCATCTGATTGGCACAATCCTTGAAGTAATTGATCGCATTGACCTCAGCTTCATTCAGCTTGCGATGGGTCTTATGGGTATGGTCCATTGGTGGTCTCCTATTCAGGTTTCAGATGAGCAGCGGCGCTCATGACCGGACACCGCCGCTCGTCTGAAACCTGCTCGACGCAAGGGGAACACGCCGAGCAGGCACCGACTACCGACCGCAGCCGGATTACAGAAGTTCGTCCTCAACGGAGGCAGCAGGAGCCGCCCCCAACTCCTGCATCGGCGAGCCGTCGAAGTCATATGCGGCACTGAAATCAACAGGCAGACCGCCGCGCTGACGGCGCAGGAAGAACACAGCCTTACGCGCATCATCGCCGGACAGTTCGCCAATCTTGGAACCAAGTGTTTCGATCACATTCTTGGTGAACTCGCGACGATTGGCGCGTTCCTGCTCGTCGTCGGTCTCAGCAAAATAGGCACCAAAGGTCTTGGCGGCCAACTCGCCGGTTACACCGGCTGGCACCGGCTCGGCGTTCTTGTCAGAAGGGGATGCAGCCTGGGCCGTCTGCTGTTCCGGGGCAGACGTGGTTGTTTCTGCCGGGGTCGGGGTCGCATCCGCAGTAGGGCCAGCGTTTCCCTCGGCTGCCGCAATCGCTTCGGTGATGGCCTTGATGGCCGTTGAACGCTTCTTGCCGTTTTCCTCGGCCTCAAGCATTGCCTTCATGGTCGCCAAATCAGCGTTATTCAAGTTTGTTTTTATGTCTGCAACCGACATATCGGTGTCAGAACCAGCCGAAGATGGGGTCGGGGTTTTCATGCCGCCGATGTTCGCATCAGCCATAATTTTCGCCCGAGCTTCATTACTTTGCTTAAGTAATTCAGCAACTTCCTTGAGTGCGGCGGTGTTTTCCGCCAGCGCAGATTCTAACGTCATTTCGTCGTCCCTTTCACAATCCATCGGCGTCAGAGAAACGCGCCGAACGATTGTCTATATGCCTCAAGAAAATTCCTTATTCAAGTTTTGGTTGAGCAGAAAATCTTTTCGGGTATGCTGAAAGTGAATATGGAGGTTCTAATGGTTCCGAGGAAAAAACGGTCCCCCAACGTGCAGGGGCCGCTGCTAAATCTGCTGACTGAAAAGTTCCCAATTGCGCACAATGATCGCGGTGCCTTGAACATCGTAAAACTGGCGGAATTGGCGGGTTACAGCTATGAAAACATCTATCGCTGGTTGCGCAAAAACAAGCTGTCAACCAAGGGTCGCGATACTCTTCTCAAGGTCGCTGCAACGAAGGATAATCTCGATCTGCTAGAGGCCGGTGGCACCAACCCGCTGACAAAGAGCGAACTCAACCTGTTCATCTGACGCGCTACCAGCGCTGCTCTTATTCAAGCGAGGTCTTATGTCACTCCTCAATATATTGGGGCCGTTCATTGACAGTGGCTTCTCAATTCATTGGTTACACGAACAGTCCAAGGCTCCTGTTGAGCGTTCTTGGAGCAGTGTGCCGCGCAAAACCCGCGATGAATTGGCAGCACTCTATCGGGACGGTTACAATGTTGGCGTTCGGCTCGGCGATCCGTCAAAAGTCGCCGGTGGATTTCTGCACGTCATTGATCTCGACATAAGGAATGAGGAACTTGCGGACGAGGCACACGAGATACTCGGCGGCCTGATACCAGGGTATAAGGCTCTCCCGGTCGTACTGTCCGGCTCAGGTGGTGAATCAAGGCACTATTACTTCATCACAAGCGAGGCGTTCCGCTCGAAGAAAATTGCACGATCAGAAGGCTTCTCAATGGTCATGGACCCGCAGAAGCAGCGCCCGGTCAAGAAGTTCGATTGGGAGATCGAATTGTTCGGCACCGGCAAACAAGTGGCCATGCCACCATCAGTCCATCCCGACACCGGCGCAGAATACACATGGGAACGACCGTTCGACTTCGACGAACTCGCACTCGGCATAGCACCATCAATAGCAGCCGCTATTGTTTCCGGCTTACCAGGTGTTTCAGGCGCAATTGATGGCGATGCGGACGACCGACCTCCCCTCGGTCTCTCCATCGCAGAGGCCAAGGGGCATGTTTTTGCACTACCTGTTGATGAATGGTGCGAAGATCGGGACGGTTGGTTTCAGGTCGGTATGGCGCTCCACCATGAGTTTGCGGGCCGTGGCCTTGAGGGTGATGCTTTCGCGCTATGGTGCGATTTCTCAGGCCAATCTGAGAAGTTCGACATCAACGATGCGCGCCGAGTGTGGCTTAGCTTCAAGGACAATAAAACCAGAAACATTCGGATGGCGACAATTATCCAGGCCGCGAAACTGGCTAGGTTCGAGCAAAAATTCGACGCTATAATCGACGGCCATGATGGATTTTCAGACGGCGCCGAAAACGAAGGAAATCAGTCTATCGACGACCTTTTGGGCACCAAATCAGATGCGTTCGCAGCACTTGACGATCTCGGTGAGAAACTGCCGACCCAACCAGGCAAAGCTGAGTGGATGAGCAAGTTCCATCTCAATGACAAAGGGGCGATCAGGCCCACTCTGCCCAATGTCGGACTCATCATTGCGAACGACATTCGGATCAAAGGTATCGTTGCCTATAATGAGTTCTCGGACATGATAGTGCGCATTGGCAAACCGGCAAAGCTGGTGAAATTTCGAGAAGGGCCAAAGGGTGTCAAACAACTCACCGGGAAAATTTGGGATCGCAAGGATTTGGTCAACGGCGACCTATGGCGCGACGTTCACGACAGCACGGTGCGCGATCTGATTGAAACGCCAACGACACAGGGCGGATACGGCTTCAAAGTGCCCAAGCAAGACCTAAACGACGCAATCACCAACGTAGCAGAGGCAAACGGCTTTCACCCTGTACGCGAATATCTTGAGAAACTAGAATGGGACGGCGAGGATCGGATCGAAACCCTGTTCGTTCGATACTTCAACGCACCAGACAACGCATATTCTCGCGGCGTAGCCCGCAATATGATGATCGCTGCCGTAACCCGGATTTACGAGCCTGGTCACAAGTTCGACTATGCTGTCATCCTTGAAGGTATGCAAGGTCGCCGCAAGTCCACATTCATCGAAACGCTATCAAAAGGCTGGTTCGGAGAACTGGCATCAGACTTCGACAACACGAACAAGATGGTAGAGTCGATGCAAAACGCCTGGTTGATGGAGATACCCGAACTCTCCGGCTTCTCACGGCACGACAACCAGCAAATCAAAGCGTTCATTTCCCGGCGAGTTGACCATACGAGATTGGCGTATGCCCGAAGAGTCCAAGATTTCCCGCGCCAGTGCATCTTCATCGGCTCGACCAACGACCGCAAGTACCTGCGTGACGAAACAGGTGGCCGACGCTTCTGGCCTGTCGAGTGTTTGCTACCCGAAGGGGACACTATCGACACCGAAGCGTTAGGCCGAGAAGTTGACCAACTATGGGCCGAAGCGGTGCGAGCCTATCGGAAAATGCGCGAAGCAAAACCTCACGGCATCCTTCCGCTATACCTGTCCGACAGCAACGCCGCATATCTAGCCGCAGAGTTGCAGGAATCGCGTCGTATCGAAACCGCCGAAGATGCAATGGCTGGTCAATTGATTGCCTGGTTGGACACCCCTTTCATTCCAGGTGACGGGTTTGAGAAGGGTGAGCCGAAAAAGCGCAACGTGACATGCCTAAAACAACTATGGATCGAAGCGCTAGGTAATGATCCCCGCTCCTATAACTCACAATCCGCCCAACTGGTCGGACGAGCGATGAATAGCGTCAAAGGGTGGTCCAATCGTTCAACAGGGCGAGTGCCATTTGAAAAATACGGTCGGCAGCGCGCATACACACGAGAGGGTTATCATGCCTCTCAGCTTTACCTTGACAACCTACCTTGATCTCGGTCGGCATTGATGTCCGCGCCAGTATTTTTGCCATATTGCGGCAGCACCGGCGCTCACCATAGCGCAACTCACGTCAACGCCTTGCTGCGTTAGGCACCATGCACCTGTCCGCTTCCCGCCAGCCGATCCAGTCGATATGCAACGCAGCGGCGCGGCCCTCACAAGAACATGACCGTGACGCCCTGTTCCGACAGGCTCACCGATGAGCGAAACCAGCACGTCTCTGGCCTGTTCTCCGTTCATGTCAGGGCACGGGTGGCCGGGACGACAGTGATTGTCGATCTCACGAGCTGCGATGCCCGACAGACGAACTCGCGGCCCTTCCTCGCACCAGATAGGCCCGTCCCCGTCCCAAACGTGAGTTGGTGTACAGGTGAACAACTGTCCTGCTGCAACGGCTGCGGTGAGAAAAAGCATATAACCTCACATAGAAAAAAGGGCAGCCGCAATCAATGATCGCAAGGCCGCCCTAGTATAACCTGAACGCAAGGAATCGAAAAACGCGCTCAGTGATGATTGGTCTATAGGCAATTCGCTAATGAAGTGTAACCGAAAACGCAAAAATGTCGCTCGGATTAGGAAATCAAAATGACCCAATATCCGAAAATTATGAGACACAAAAACAGGACGGAAAAAATACCCATCCAAATTTCCGACTTTCGGATTTTCGGTTTCTCGTTTTTTGGTGTCTCAGATCGTCTCACGTTTCACCCATTTGGTCCGGGGCCTTTCGGCTTTGATTTTTCGGTTCGTCTCATAAGGTATCAAATGCACCTAAGTCATTGAAAACAAAGGCCGGGACAGCCTATTTTGGACCTGTCCCGAAAAAACCCTTATAGATCAACGCTTTGGACAGGTGGACAGCTAGGTCAGCCAAAACCCTATATCGCTCTCGTATTTGCCCTTTTTTATTTCTCTCGTGTTTTCTTACTTCCACTGTTTTTAGGGTATACCCCTTTTCTCTTTTACGACTCCTTATAGTAAACGCTGTCCCACCTGTTACACTTGTCCAAAGCTATGAAAACAAAGGAAAAACACCGGGACAGCGTATTGACCAGCCGGGACAACCTCTGCTTTTGTGCCATTTTGGGACATTAGCAATGAACGATCTCCGAGTAGCCCTGTGATTGATGGGGTCACTTATCGAAAAAACCGATTAAACCTGTGTCTATATGGGACACTTTGAAAATAGTCGGAATCCGCGCTCAGCGCCACCCCCGCAACCCCGCCCAAACGCCGGAAGGACCCTGACCCCCTGACTAACAAAATGAGAAAATATGCAACTTCATGAGACGCATTGAGACTTACAGACTTTCAAACGTCCAAATGCCCAAGCGAATCGGATGCCCAAATTGCGAGCTGCACCCAGGATCGGCGCGGATGCCCATTAATCGAAAAAAGCGATTAATACGGATACCGCACACTTAGGATGCAGCGAGCGTGGCCCGATAGTTCGGTGATTGAGTCACGCAACACACTAGCGAGCGCAATGCGCCAACCACCCACAATCGGCCGGCCATGATGCCACCAGCGCGGGCAATTGCGGGCATGTTCAAATATAGACAGAAAGTAAGAGAATCTTAACGCCTAACGGCCATAACCAAATGGCTGAAAGGGGCGCAATGGTGCGGCCCTAGCAAGCAAGGGGAATAGGCAATGACCAATGTGGAATTGCTTTTTGCTCTTGTTGGCGTCTCAAGCCTGATAGTCAGTGTGACAGCACTGGTGTTCACTATAGGCAAGAGACGCTAACCAAGACGGCGAGGCGACCTTATGGTCGTCTCGCTTCCCCTATAATAGCGAAAGGGTTAAAGTGCAATGACTGGTAAGGATATGGCAGCCTTCATGGCACATATGCGCTGGACCAAAGCAAAGACGGCCCGTGAATTGGGCATTACACGCGCCAGCCTGGACAAGTATCTGATAGATGGCGCGCCTAAGACGCTGGCGCTGGCATGTTCCGCTCTGGCGTTCGGTCTGCCTGCCTGGACAGACGGTAAGGCAATCATAGGGTGAATGGTCCCTACACGGCCTGAGAATGGCCAGGAAACGCAAAAGGGCCGTTATCCGTGTAAAAGGACAGCGGCCCTTTTGTATTGGGCTTTAGGATGGCCGTTTATTTCGTTTGTTCGAGATGCCGAGACAGCTTGCCTAGATTGCTTGCTATATCGCTAACGGAATGTGCCTGATCCATATAACCGGACTCACGCAAAGCTGCCGCATCATATTCCAATTCATAAGCGAGTCTTTTGTATTTGGCAGCTTTACGACTAACACTTACTTTACGGCTTCCCGGCATCATCCATTCTCCATTATCGGTGACGGCTCTTTACCGTCTAGTTTATCAGCAAGCATTTTCCAGCGATTCATTTCCTCTATTTCGTCGGGTCGCAAAGACCCATTAGCGTGATGCTGGATATACGTTAGAGCGCTGATAGCTGCGTGGTGGTGCAACTTGCCTCTTTCCCATGGGGTTAGATCAACGGTCATTGGACTGACTCCTGTCCATCATAGGTTAAGAGTGGTACAATGTTTGGCCAATCGGCAACAGGCCAGTCAGGAGCGAGCCTAACAGCACTTAACGGCCCCAATAGCGTCGGCACTGGGCGCGGAAAATGTATAACCAGTGAACCATCTGACCGAACCTTCATTACAAGACCAATACTAGGCTTTGTCCATGAAGTTGCAGCCCAAAGCACATATTGGAATTTAGGAGATGACATAATCTTGCTCTCCATATCGGTATTCGGAAATGTCACCGCCAAGCACCAGATCGCGGGCGTAGGAGTCATAGTCGAAATAGCGCGCAACGGTATCCGGCACATCTGATAGCATCCCGCAATCATCGACCAGCGAATAAGCATAGTCCAATTTGGTCCCTTCAAAGAGACTCACATTCTCCAGTTCGTCAGGAATATCGGCCATTTTCCAACCGCCATATTCAGCCATATAGACCGCTTTAATAGTGTCATCCTCGTCCATCGGCTCAAACGTCTCGAACCATTTTGACAAGTCCCCTTGCGTCGGTCTCACCGCCTCAAACAGTTCGGCTTTATCGCCGTCGATATACTGAATTTCGTATTCCTCGACGCCGTGGCTTTTCAGTAATTGGGCTGCCTTTTCGCGATACTCTTCTAGGTCGCTGAAATAGAATCCCTCATGATCGCTGTAGGGTTGCGCAAAATATCGGTTAGTCATTGAACCGACTCCCGGCTGTCGCCAAGAATTGCTTCAATATCCCTGTCAAATGTGATGCCTTTGTTATGGGTAAACAGATCATATCCACCATCAGGAAAAATCACCACAATGAAGATAACCCCAAAGTAGTCGGGTCTGGTGATTTGCCACCTTTCGACAGTGTTCCCGTATTCGTCTTTGACCTGGGAAATGCACGACAGATTCTTGCCACCGGCTTCACGTAGTTTGTCGCGTAGTTTATCAAACTGATTGTCCATCTTTTCGACTCCTTATTCAAGAAAACTTATGCGCAAGAAAGCGCGGCACGGCTGGTGGTAATTTCGCGACCATGGGCGTTGTAAAACGGGCCGCGATAAACCGAGATTGCGGGACTTTTATCCATGTTTTCCGGCATTTTCTGAATGGAGCGCAACCCAGCAATAGCGCGGATCGCAAGAATTGAGATGGTCAAAAATACAATGTAAGTCATGTTCGATTCCTTTTTCTTTTTGCTATGTTATTCAAGTATAATTGAACGATTAAATTAGGGTAAAAATCAGATGATCCAGGGCGATATTTTGAACCATACCGACAACAGATAGGCGGCGATGACGTAACGCGCCCATGCCAGCCATTTGTAAGGCAACAGCATGACTAGGATGATCGCGAAAAGGGGAAGCAAAACGCGCATCACGCTACCTCGCTTTCGATCTCTTTATAGGGCGCTTCGGCGACTTCCTCTATTAGCGAGTCCAGCGCCTTGTCGGTCATCGCGGCAAATTCCTGCGCCTCAATATCCCGGTGATATTCGGCGCTAACCAGCGTATTGATTTCATCGGTAAAAGACGCCTCGATAGTCACCGTCCCTTGTGAATGGTAAATGTCGATTGTGGCATAGATCGCTTCATCATCTAGGGCCGCGTCTTCCCATTCTTGCGCTTCCTGGGTAAACTCATCATCTTCATCGCCCATGGCGCAATCGGGCAAAGGTTGCCTTTGTGGATACTGGCGCGCCCATTCGGCTGCCTGCGATGCGAGATGGCCGTCTATCAGCTTATCCATGAATGGGGCGCCCGTTCCTGTCGATTGGTAATAACGCAAATATGCGGGCATTGTTCAGATTCCTTGTGTTTCCAGCCGTTCATCGGCCTGTTTCTGTTTCCAAAATTCATGACGTTGGCGGGTCGCATTGGCTCTTGCGTGTTCCCGCATTAGGCGCTCCCGGCGCTCTGCTATCGTTTCGAGCCTGGTCATGTCGTTATGTCCGCACCATCGGCAAATGCTTCCCAAAGTTGGCGCTTACGGGCCTGCCATTGGTTAGATGCTGCTTTAGGTGCTGGCGCTTCCCATTCGTCCCGCAAGTCACCGGCTGCCCGGTTATCGTCACGCCATTGTTCAAGAGATTTGCGGATATTGGCGCGGATCATTTTGCAGATTTTGGGGTAAGCGATGCCCTCATTATGGCTCGCATAATCACGCAATTCGCCAATCAGTTCCCGCGCCAGATTGTGCATGGCTTTTGCACTGTCGAGCAATTCACGATAACGGCCTCCCGCCTGCCATGCTGCCTGATATTCGCGCTCTTTTTCCGCTGCATGTTCTGCCAGTGAATTTGCCGGAAATGCGGCATCACGGGCAGTTTCATAAATGCCCCTAACATCCAACAGCGCGGCTGGATTGCCGCTAACGTCTGTCCACCGCTTCTTTTGCCGGGAATAGGAGCCGTGGCGATAAGCAGCAATGAATCGCGGCTGCCCATTATTAGCTGGTAACTGATAGACAGCGCCGCGCAATGTTTCGCCGTCAAATTCGTCTGTGTACCAGCCGAAATGATCTATTGCCCTGCCCTCAATCACTTCATCGGCAAAACCGACAAAGCGGAATCCGCCGCGCTCAGGGTATTCGATCCATCGCGTTTCATTTGACGCATCGCCACCGATAAGAGCGCCGCGCAATTCAGGATAGCGGCGCTTGCCATTCATTGTGTCTTGCATGGCGCGCATAATCGCATCGCATGGCAATTCGCCGTTAGCGCGATGCCACACATAAGAGCGGCTGGCGTTGCCGCGCTCTGATTCAGTGAAGCGATTCACAATCGCGCTTGCGCCTTTCATATATTCAAAATTGTGCATTTCCGATTCCTTATTCAAGTTTTGTTGATTCGGAAAATGCCCGTGATTCGTTAAAAAAGCAATAATTATTCAAGTTTTATGATGCGCCTCACCTGGTCAAGAATCACCGTCCGCCTATCCACAAAATTGCCACCGATCCGCCGCCTTTATGCGCTATATAACACTGTTTTTATTAGTTTTAGTTGCCTCAGAGAAATAAGTGCCCCGGAGAAATAAGTGCCCCGGAGAAATTAGAGGCTCAGGGAAATTAGAGGTCCAGAGAAATAGACAAATTCAAGTTTAGCTTGACGTGTTGGGGAGACTGTGAAAGTTTCTATTCAAGTTTTGAAAAGTGAGGAAGGATCACTCAATGCACGTCGAAGTCACTGTCAACGGCTCTAACGGCCTTCTCCGCCAAAGATGGCTGGATCAGCTATTGGACGGCTTGCCCGGTATCACGTCATCCAATGAGGTTGTCGATGTGGTTGCTAAAGAGATTGGGGCCGGAGGGGTCGTTCGGACATATGACCGCTTGACGATTGTACCGGGACAGACGACCCGGAACGGTAAAATCGAACAGGATGACGGCGACAAGTTGACACCAGCCGAAGTGCGTAAGGTGCTGCGGAACTTCGATTTTGATGTTGCCGCTGAGGCAGGCCATCACTCGACGTTAGAGAGTGCGGGCTTGACCAGTTATCCGCTTGGGTTGTTCGACGTATCCACCCAAATTACCGCACAGCGCAGAACGCAAGCAACCCTCCTGGCAGGTCTCGGACTACCAGCCGATTACGACCTGAGACAATACAACAAAGAGGACCAAAAGCCCGAAATTTCCGAGGGGGCCGGGGGTGAAATGGACAGGGGGCCGGGGGTGGATTCTACCCCTCCCCGTAGCGCCGTTCGTAAACTAGACGGCAAACCGTTGACCGAGCATCCCGGTCCATCCCCACTCTTCTATATCAAGAAGGTGGGTGTGAATTTCCGCGTGATGCGCGATGACGAAGTGATAGGCGACTATTACGAACTCATAAACGCTCAGCGCCGGATGAACAGCGAAGCGCGGAACATTGGCGCACCCGACAGGGAAACCTGGTCCATCCACAGCAATGAGTCAGGCTCTTCATGGGCCGTATTTCGGGGTGCCGAAGTCATGGCTTACGCCGAGGATGAGGTCAGTGCAAAAGCGGTGATGAAGTTGCTCGTCGCTAAAGAGGAAGCGGGATCGGAGGCCACCCAATGATCCCCGCACAACTAGTCCATTGCAGCGATGAAGACCACATCCTCTATATCGCCCGCGTTTCCAGCAACCAGGAAAACACTGATCCCGGCCTGATCTCATGGCTCATCAAGCAAGGCCATTGGTCGCCTTTCGAGATGGTCGGCGCTTGCATTGAGGTCAATACGACCCGCGACATCGGGCGGCAGATTCTTCGCCACCGCTCGTTCTCATTTCAGGAGTTCTCGCAGCGTTATGCCACGGTGTCAGCGCATCAGAGCGCCCCTCACAGGGAAATGCGATTGAAGGGCAGTAAGTCCAACCGCCAAGGCTCCGGTGGTGAGCGTGACCAGATGCTCGAAGTGACGATGGCCGAAGCGGTGATACGCGCCTTCCAAAACTATGATCGCCTGATCCATGCCGGTGTTGCACCTGAGTGCGCCCGGTCGATCTTACCCGAAGGCTACACCCCAACCCGGATGTACATGAACGGCACTCTGCGGTCGTGGATTCACTATCTCGCGGAGCGGTTGAGATTGAATCCGAAGGACAACCGGCCATGGGCGCAGCTCGAACACTACCGGATCGCAGCGGCAATCTATGCCCTTCTCAAACTGCAATTCCCGGTCACGTTCGAGGCGATTGAGCATATCGCTTACATCGACAAACCACGTCGCCAGATGGGCGATCAAGCGGGGGAAGCGTCATGAACGTCCGAAGAGCCGCCGCACTAACCTTCGACCGAGTACGCAGATGGCACCCAAGATGTCGGATTGAGCGCAGCAAAGAAGGGCGTGGAACGAAACATGCCATGTGGATGCTCGCCGAGATCGCCGCCGGCCGAGTGACAGGCCGTAAGGCCCACCGCTGGCTTGGTTACGCGCAAGGTGTCCTTGTCGAACGCAACTTCTCCACTCTCGAAGCCGTGAAGCATATCAACGAGGCTGTGTCATGAACGTCGCTCAGATCGCGCCGACCGGCAAGACGACCCGCCAAAGCAGCGATGCCGCTTGGCCCCTTAAACGGGCTGACGGGCGCACTTGGGCCGACAGCAAGCGAAACACCCCAAAGAAACAGGAGAAGGTCGCATGAGGGACCGTGAGCCATTTTCATTCTTTGCCGTATTCAACAAGCACGGCCTGGTCAAAACTACCAAGCGCCAGCCGGAAGTTCGCCCCGGAGAAATACCGCTAGAGTTGCACTTCGATTTCCCTGAGAGCGCCTTTCAGGACAACTTCATTCACGCCACCGTCAAGGTGCCGGAGGAGGTTGTCATGCTGCCGACACCGATCATCTCATGCAAGCCGATCAAGGTGCCGCAGGAGGATGGCCAATGAACGTCAACCCGGAATACGCCACGCTCAGCGATATGATCGGATGGGCTGGCATGATAATGCTGAATGAGCCTGATTTCGTCATCGGGGATGATTACCTTCGACGTTGGTTCGTGGTGCCGCGCAACAGGTTTTGCAACGTCTATCTCCATGAGATTCGCAAGAGCGATGACGAACGAGCAATGCACGATCACCCATGGCCGAACGCCAGCTACATCATTGCCGGTCGGCTAATCGAACACACTCCGCAGGGCCAGTTCCTTCGGGTCGCAGGTGACTATGTTGAGCGTCCGGCAGAGGCGTTGCACCGGCTCGAACTGGTGAACGGGGAGCCGTGCATCTCCCTGTTCACCACCGGGCAGAAGGTTCGCGAATGGGGCTTTGCCTGCCATGACGGTTGGGTGCCGTGGCAGATGTTCTGTGACCCCGGCAACAAGGATAGCGTCGGTCGCGGCTGCGGTGAGCAGGAGAACACGGCATGAGCCGCTATAACAAGGCCCGTGCGCAACTGGCGGCACAGGCGGACACTTATCCGTTCAAAGCTGTCTCCTGCACTTCTGTCGCGCCCATGAGCGGGCATCAGATAGGTCGGTGCGTCTCGGCTGTCACGGATCGCGGATGCCGCACCTTCATCTTCTGCAAAGAAGCTGACCGGGATCAGTTTGTCGCAACCATCGAAACAGCGGAGATAGCGTAATGTCGGCCTGCGTTTGCAAACAGTGCGGGCACAAGAAGTCCAAGACGCTTGATGTCCGGTTGAGAAATGATCCGATCAGTCATGTTTGGCGACGCCGCCAGTGCGAAAACTGCGGCCACCGATTCACCACATACGAGATTGAGGCAACACCCGACGAATTGCTCGGCTTTGTCATCGCCGAACGGAACGTCGATGAAGTCGCCGAGGCCGAGATGAGGAGCATACCGTAATGACAGTCTTAAATCGGCCATGCTCGAACGCCGCATCGAAGAACTTGAGCGCTATATCCAACATTCTCGCTCAGTCGTCTTACAACAGATGTGCGAGATTGTTGCAGAACTTGACGATTTATACGGGTTTGTCGAAACTTAGGAGGGTTTCTAGGATGAGTCAGGTTTCGGAAATATTGGGCAAACTTCATTTGCAAAATGCCGAGTTTGATGCCCTTACTGCTTTGATTAAGGCCAAAGAGCATCACGACTGCGTTCCCGTGGTTGACGAGCAATATCAAGAAGCTCGCCATAATTACGAAGGCGCTCTTGAACATTTCATAAAAGCAATGGAGGAGAACGGACGCTTCAACAGTCGGCCCACGCAGCCCAATCGGTATCGCCTGATCCGTATGGAAGACCTCGCTCTTTGGAATAAGGAGAGCCGTAGTGACGACCTTAAATCGGCCATGCTCGAACGCCGCATAGAAGAAGTTGAGCGGCATATTCAGCACTCGCGCTCGGTTGTGTTGCAACAAATGTGCGAGATCGAAGAAATGGCCAAAGCCGAGGATTACGACGAAATCGTCAAGGTGTGTCAGCAATGGGGAGAAGCCCGCGATGATTGACCGCATCAAATCCTTGGCTTTTGAGGTCTTTCTTCAACTGATCGACGGTTGGGTAATGGTCATGTTCATCTTGGCCGCACTTTGGCTGCTCGGCATTGAGATCACCTTCGGCTCGGTCGCCTTCATGCTGGCATTTACGGCCTACACGAAACATCGGCAGGCGCGATGAGCCATCCACGCAAAACCGACGCCGTGATTACCCGGACGATCAACCGTTTCGAGCGGGCGGTCGAAGACAAAGCGTTTGAAGGCACTGTTCCTTGGGATTCAGATGAAGCCATTGAGGAACATGAGCGCATCGATCGAGAATACGAACGGTCGAGGTTGGCGTTAGAAAGGTTGATAAGGCGGTAACACTATGCAGTTCACATGGGAAATTCATGATATTCGACCGGGGCGTCGAGTTTGGTGCGCTTCAATGGCCAGCAACGGTGAGGCTCTGATCGGTTACTGTGAGGCCGACAGAAAAGGGTTTCAGCCACGCGACCTATCACCAGAACAATCCGAAAAATGGGATAATGAGAGCGACACTAGGTTTTGCATTATCTCCATGGCGGATGGTCAGATTTACACCAGAGGGAAATCAAAAAAGGAAATCGCAAAGTGGCTTAACGGCGGTTGTTATCGACCGACAACACTTGAAGAGAAATACATGAAGCATCGTCTGGTGCCGGAACAAAGCCGATGACCGATAAGAGCAAGATAGCAGCCCGCATCCGGGCGCTCCGGCAGAAGACCGTCGAGAACGGGTGCACCGAAGAAGAGGCCGCGACCGCCGCCGTTATGGTGGCCGATCTGCTCGCTAAGTATAATCTGTCGGTCGAGGAATGTGATCTCAGAGAAAACGAGTTCAGCCGGAGCGAGCAGGTGTTCGACGATCCTGTCGGCGAGCGGTTGTGGAAGGTGGCCGATGGCATCGCCTATATGATCGGCGTCAAATACTGGTCATCGCGGCCAGGCGAGAAGCCGTCTGTATCGTTCTTCGGTTTTGACCATGAGGTTGAGATTGCTGGTTACATGCTCGACATCTGCCGCGCTGCGATGCTGCACTATAGCGACCAACTGGCACACGAACTGAGGTTGATGCGCCCTTCCCTGCGTCGGCGCAAAACACATGCCTTTCTCGACGGCATGGCTGACAGATTGCGTCGGCGCATCCGTGATCTGAAACCGAAACAACCAACCGGCAAGGGACTCGTGGTGCTGCGTGACAGCCTGATCGAAGCGGCAATGGAGGATGAAGGGTTGAATATCAAACAAGGCTCGGCCCGATCCAGTCGCGACTATGAGCCTGACTATGGACGCGGTGTAGCTGCCGCTGATAATGTGGCGTTGAACCAAGGAGTCGGTGGACCAGACGCCGATACTCTTAGATTAAGGTGAGGGAAAGCCAGATGCTCAAGTCCATCAAAAATACGTTCGCTCGGTGGTTTAGGCCCCAAGGAGGTCTTATTACCCTTAGCGGCAACGACACTCGGTTTGACCCCTATAATCCACCTATGCGCGCAGCAGGTGTCCGGGGAAATACAGCCGTGTTTCCGAACATCCCTCCAATGACGACCAAAGAGATACGCGACCGGCGTGAACATAAGGGAATAGGCTTGCAAGACGCCAAGGCTGAAATCTTGCATGAGCGATTGATCGCTAAGATACAGGCGTTCGATAGGACCGGCGACCGTAAGCAGTTGACCGAGATTTTGTTCGATCTGGCTGACAGGAAAGGCAAATGAAAAACCCATCCATTGAATATCGCGCCGGTCGGGCGTCCGTGGGCGTTTCGCTATTGATGGAGAAGTACGGACTACCAGCCGACGAAGACAGAGATTACGAGATCGCAAAAACTGTGTTGGAGTGCGATGACTCACGCAAAGCATGTCATCAATTGAATGTCAATTTAGATGAGACCAATCAGCCTAATTCAGTGTTGTCGGTAATTCGTCATTTTTCCAAATAGGCCGGCCGCAACTCCCGCTCTAGGCCACTGCGAAATCCTCGGTGATAGAACTCACATTCGTCTAACTCGCTGACCACAAAAGCGGCGATCTTCTCTTCGGCGGCTTCCCGGTCACCCTCATGATACTCCTGGCGCAAGCTGATCGGCACTTTGCCGAGCGCTGTGTGAACAAGCAATTGAAGCTGATCTGGTGAGAGTCGGATTGGCATTTTGTGTGCATTAGCACATGCAGAACAATTGCGGAACATTAACTGCAAAAAAGTCTGTCAGCCCGGTTGCTCGGTTTGACTTATTCAAGTATTCTTGAATAACTATGACGAACCACCTTCCCCAATATGTCGTTGCCAGCCGTCCAACCCAAGGCGGATGGCCGTGCAGCGGACAAGAGGCCGTAGCCATCGCAAAGGCCCGCAAAGATTACGAAAAAGGCATAATAGAGATGGCGACTCGCCGTGAGAACGGGAGATTTTATCTCTATGCAATTCCGCGTCGGTACAAAATACCGCGCTCCGGCCACTTCAAATTAGAGTATTAATTCAAGAAAACTTGAATAGGTGAACAATGAGCAATCTTATCTATGAAGGGCCGACGCAGTTTGATGGCGAGATCGTGACTGCCGATGTCGTTAAAAACCCTGTTGATCTGGTCAAAGGTCTCGACCGTTTGGCGGTCGATATTCACGAAGAAAACGTGAAAGCGGGTTGGTGGTCATCATTGGACGATCCACCCAAAGACCTGCTGCACGAACGCAACCGGGGCGAGATGGTATCCCTTTGCCTTACCGAGTTGCAGGAAGCCTCGGAAGACAAAGAGTTCGACGACAAACTGATTGATCGGGCAGGCTTTGATGTCGAACTTGCCGACTTCACCATTCGTCTGCTCGACCTTATTGGCGCTGAGCAGCGCATCGGCGGCCAACAGCCGCTCATCACCTTCCATCTGACCCACGGCCATACGTCCGTAATGCGTGAGCAGGATCACGTACCTGTCACCGACAAAATCCAATGCCTGCCGTTTATCGCATCTCCGATCCTCAAGGCGTTCGATGAGGGATTCCGTAAAGGCAAACACCGCCTCGCCCGGTACTGGCTCACCGTGACCCTTATGCGGACAATCGCGGTCGCAAACGAATGGGAGATTCCGCTTTTCGCTATCATGGATGAGAAGCGGGCCTTCAATCGCAAGCGGGAAGATCACAAGCTGGAAAACCGCAGAAAGGCAGGCGGTAAGAAATGCTGAGCCAGCCGTGCGGCTCGTCTGCACTTCCGTTACTGCCCCGCTTTGGCTCCGTTCGGCTCGATGGCCAGGTGCCAACGGAAACCGAGATAACCTTGTGTTTGGGTATGAAACCCGGCGCTCGAAAGGCGCTGCTCGCTATCGCCGAGGGTCACACGATGTACCCTAGCCAACACCTGCGGGGAGCCGATGTGCGGGCCTTGCGATTGCTGCGCCTGATACGCCTGAAAAACGAATGGTTGGGTCATTCCTTCTTCGTGATGACGCCAGCCGGTCGCGCTGCTTGCGGGAGGCTTGGTGCCTTTCAATGACCGATAACCGCGATCTTGTTGTGCTTCCCGGATGGAGTGCGTTCTTTGTAGCCATGCAGGTCAAGCACCGGCTGTTCTTCCGCTGGTTCCACACACCTGTTGATGATTGGGTCTGCATTGCCTGGACCTACACCAACGACCTCACAAAACCCCTCAAGGAAATCGTACTCGCCACGACCAAAGCACTAATGCGCTTCGACGCCCTTGAGCGGGCAATAACGGCCAGTGGTGTCGATGTGTCGCCTGGTTGTTGGGCGCTATTTTTTCAGTTCCGAAAGGCTGCCGGGGAAACCGGAGAAACAGGAGATTTACTGTGACCGATGAATCCAAAAAGCCGTACTTCATCCTCTTCAACGGCCCACCCCGCTCCGGTAAAGACACACTAGGGCACCAATTATTCGGTTATCTGCTACGCACTGGTGCTGATCCGATAATTGCCGAGTTCAAAGAGCATATCCGCCATGTTGCGCTCTATATTCTTGGCATACAGCCAGAAGATTATGAGGCCCGCAAGGACGAGTTTTTGCCTGAATGGCATACCACCTTGCGGCAGTTCATGATCGACTTCTCAGAACAGTTCATGAAGCCCAAATTTGGCGATGATGTCTGGCCCAAGGCAGCATATCACGCCCTTGGTGATCTTGCCGACAACCAGATCGTGATTTTCACCGATCTCGGTTTCCCGGTCGAACTCGAATATCTGCAAAGCCGGACTGACCCGGAGCGGGTTATCGTTGTGCAGCTCGAACGTGAGGGGTGCGACTGGTCGAAGGACAGCCGCAACTACGTCTTCCCAAGAGAAAAGGACGCAGGCTGCATCATCATTATGAACAAGGGGCCGGTCGAGGAAGTCGGGAGCGTGTTGCTGCATGTCCTCGACAAGCAGTTCGGTTACGCTTGGCGCAGTCGAAGAGCCAAACAGGAGACAAACCCATGATCGGACACAATTCAGGAGACACTTCAATGGAACAGGATTCAGAACGCGACGGTTTGCGTCTCTTCGTGGAGCGCATTGAGCGCCTAGAGGAAGAGAAGAAGGGAATCGCGGACGATATTCGTGACGTTTACTCTGAGGCCAAGGCGTCGGGGTATGATCCGAAAATCATGCGTCAGGTCATTCGCCTGCGCAAGATGGAGTCCAATGATCGTAAGGAAATGGAAGCCGTTTTGGAGGTCTATAAAGAGGCCCTTGGTATGTCCATGGCGGTTGACCTATGAGCGGCCCCGCTATCTCGGACGAGCGCAAATCAATCATGGGATTGATCGACGCCAAAGCCCAAACGCTACGTAAGCATAGCAAGCGAGTCGCCGACTCCGAGCCTTTCGACTATGCGGCTCGCGTTCTTGACACGCTCAAAGACGATGTTGAGCAAGGTCTTGATACAATTGGAGAACTATAGCTTTGTTCTCTGTTCGTTTTCCTACACGCAAGAAAAGCAGTACAAGCCGCCCGGTGGTTGATCGGGAAGCTGTGAAATTTTTTTGCTCGTTCGCTTGTTTGTCTTGAGTCATGCTTCCCATAACACTCCATGAAGGCTGTTCGTACCGCGTTCTGCGGTCGCTGATCGATAAGGGAGTAAAGGTGCATTGCGTGATTTGTGATCCTCCATATTTTCTGGAGTCCATCGGTAAGCGTTTCGGCAAAGCTGGTGCCGCCCCGGCCAAGTTTGGCACGGACGGGGCTTTCCGGCGCGCCGGAAGCCGCTTCGTTGGCAAGACATGGGACCAGGCGGACGCGGACGGCAAACGGATCAGTTTTGATCCTGAGTTTTGGCGCTTGGTCTTCGAGATCATGAAGCCCGGAGCCTATTTGCTGGCTTTCGCCAGCCCGCGCACCGGCCACCGGCAGGCAACGGCCATTGAAGATGCGGGTTTTGTCATCCATCCGTTCAAGGGTTGGGCCTATACGACCGGGATGCCTAAGCAGCACCCAATGGATAAGGCAATCATGCGCGCCGGTGGTAGCGAGGAAGAAGCGGCCAAATGGGAAGGATGGGCCTATGGTGCCCAAACAGAAAAACCGGCGCTTGAACCAATTTATGTTGCCCAAAAACCGTTCTCAGAGAAGAACGGCGTTGAGAATGTCCGGTTGCACAGTACCGGGGCAATCAACATTGGCAACAATCGTGTCATTGGGTCAGACGGGAAGACCTACCACCCGGCCAATCTCGTTCATGATGGTTCCGATAGTGTAATGAACGAATTGGGTGATGCCTCCAAGTTCTTCCATTCGTTTGAAATTAAGCCATCATCAACACTGATTCTTAACCCCAAAGCCACCAAAACCGACCGTGCCGGGTCCGCACATCCATCAGTCAAACCTGTAGCTTTGCTGCGTTACCTGGTCCGCCAATATGTGCCACCGGGGGGAGTCATTCTCGATCCCTTCGGTGGCAGTGGGACTACGGGTGAGGCTGCAAAACAGGAGGGTCATGAGTGCATCCTGATAGAGCGCGACGAAGACTATGTGCGCGACATGGAGCAGCGATTTAGCGTGGTGGCCATCGGGGAGAGGCAACACATTTCGATTGACGATTTACTGTAGAGACCAAGGAAACCGCATTGACCTATTTCACGAAAAATCCCCCGTTCGTTCAGGTCGTCGAGCGCAACGGTGAAGAGTACAAAGACTATTGGTGCCCTGAGCGCACCGGCGACAGAGAAACCGATCTCAGGACCGGCAAGAGTTATGCAGAGCATTTCCTTGCCAATGTCGAAGAGGATGAGATCGGTAATACCTTAAGTTGGATAGTCGGGCAGCAGTTTGCTTCCGGTCGTTTCGGCCATGTCGAGAAGGGCTTTATCAAGCGGATCGCCGACAATATCGCAATCTAGGCCCGCCATTTACCATCAATGATCGTCACCAGTGTCCGTTTACCATCGGCGTTGGTGACGATCTGCGTATGAGACCAGCCGCTCGGCCCTTCATTGTATCCCTGGTCGAGAAGCCCACAAAGGCCCGCAACATAAACCCCATCGATGATAGCCGCGCTGTGCGAGTGGCCGATGTTCATTCGGGTGGCGACTTTGATGAGATTGTTGGCCGTGCCTCGTGCCCCGTTCGGCCCCTGATCGCCGTGCATCCCGATCTCGATACCGCCATGCTCCTGACAAATGACATATGACCCGTTGCGCGGCACAAAGGCGATGTCCTCAAGCCCTTGCTCGTCATAGCGTGAGAGCGCGTAGCGGAAGATGTCAAAGTCGTCTTCACCACGCGCTATGGCGCTGTATAGCTGGTCATTGAGATGGCACCAGATCGGCAGATTGGTTGGGTCGGCCCGTGGGTCAGCTTCCCGCAACCAGCGTCTAAGGGCGTCGTTATGGTTCGATGCGACATTGACGCTCTTGCACCATTCAGCCTCGGTCGCCCGGAGAAATTGGGCACATGCCTTGAGACCGTCTTCCACGCGATCAGTGCCACCGGCGATCATCTGAAACATGAAGTGGTGATCGCCCTTACGGTGATGATTGCGCGCCTGAAAGTCGAGCAGGTCATGAAAAGCCTGGTGGCGCGGGCGTAGAGTATGGAACATGGAGTTGGCCGGATCGACGATCTCACCGGACTCCATATCAAAACCCCAACACGCCATAGCGACAGTTGGGTCCAGCTTCTCGCGGTGAATGTCGCCCCAGGTGATCTGTTCAACACGCTGACCAGTGAGAATCTGGCCGTTGCGAACGATAATGTCGAGGTCTTGGAATGAGCCGTCTCGGCTCGTGCCGATCTGTCGCGTAAAGCATCGGCCGGCGTCGTCAACTTCGACGATCACCGCGCCGATGCTGTGATGAAATTCAGCTTTCAGGCCGGCCTTTTTCTCAATGTAGTTGGGAACAGTGCAAGCCCCGCTCGTCATCACCATGGCCGGGTGTTGACCTGCGATAGCCGGAACGCTTGCGAGCTGCGTTTTGGCGTGAGGAAAAATGCACCACGCGCCTCGGCTATACGTCTCAAGCCCTGACAGTGGCCGCACGGCGGTCGGCAGAATGTTCATCTTAGCCGCGAACAGCAGGGGGCCGAGCATTTCATTCTCGTGGATAAGGTATGGCCGAACCTTCTCAGCAAACACAGCACTCCGGCTGGCGTGGTCCTCAAAGAGACCTTTCTGATAGGTGAAGCCACCAACCTTAACCTCGGCACCGAGATGGCGGCTATAGGCCATGAGGTTCGACCAGAATGGCTCTGAGACCGGGGTATCGTCTTGAGCGGCTGTGACCAACCAACGTCTCACCTGGCTCGGTGCTTCGACCACGGGGCGTATATTGCCCCCGTGAGTTCGTGAACTGCGGCTGCGGGCTTCCGCATTGGACTTCGAGCGATAGTGCTTTCCTCGATCGAGGACGGTGACGCCAATTTCGTTTCTCCGGATTCGGGATGCCCGCTGTCGCACTGTGCTGATTGTCACGCCGAGTTTGTCGGCCACATCTTGAACTGACGGAAACTGCTCAGCGTCATTCCATACGGATAGGAACTCATCTTGTGAGTGTTGGGAGGCTGGCATAAACTGTCCTCACTTGGCCATAAAACCCATGTAAACGCCCACCAGACCGATCACAGCAGCGAAGAGAGGCCAGAGTTTGTTGGCCCATTCGACCACGCTGGTCGCGCCGTCCAAGCGATGCCCTAGAGCCTCGACTTTTGTGAGGCGGTCGCTGTGATTGTTGGCCCGATTTGTCAGGGCTTCTTCAACCTTGTCGATCCTGTCTTCGAGCCGCGACGTATTGGAACTACGCTCTTCGAGAACGACCAGGCGTTGCAGGGAATCAGCCTGACGATCCTCGAACGACTGCATCCGTTCGTTGAGTTGGGTTAGGTTCTTGTTTATGTTTTCGAGTAATTGGATCGTCGCCTTTTCTTCGGTCATTGTTTGACCTCGCGGCAAGCCTCAATTACAGGCTCGATCTCGTTCAACCGTGCAATACGCAGCAGGCGACCGGCCACAACACGCGCATAGCGATCTGCTGGTCCGTCGCTGGCCGCGATCTGCTCGTCTGTGTCGGGGTATTCGGGCGCTGCTCTTAGATTCTCTGGTACGCAGGACATCAGCCGATCAACATAAACCGTCTGCGTTCTGATCTCCGGCTCAGGGGTGGCCCCAAAGAAACAGCCGGTCAAAAGCAACGGTGCGGCAAGGATGGCTATACGGGTCATTGAACACTCTCCATCAATCGCTCATCAAGCGTGAGGATTTGTGAACAGACATCACCCTCCCCAATCGGTGCCATGATGCCCTCTGCTCGTTCCTGAGCCTTATCACTGGCCGTATTGGCCTCGGCCACGGTAGCGGTCGCTTCGGCGAGCGTAGCCGCTTCTTTGGCCGCGTTAATGGCGGTCGAGGCGTTCTGCGTGTCGATTGCGCTCTGTAGTTCCTGGGTATTGGCCTTGCAGGTGGTCAGCTTGGCGACAAAGCCTGTATTCGGATCGTTAATCTGCCGGTCGAGCGTTGCGATCTGGCTGTTCAGACGTTGGGTATGAAGCCATTGGCCGACATTGCCGATCACCGCGACGGCCAGAGCGGCAGCGAGGCCGATGGTTGCGAACTTGTCGGAGAAGTCGAACATCAGGCGATGCTCTTGAGACAAAGTTTGCGTTCGCGTTCACGGCGCAGTTTGAGGCCACGAACCACCCGCAGGCGACCTCTCACCCTAGCTTTGTTCCATGGCAGGAAACGGTCACAGGCATGACGCCAATCACCACGGTTGAAGGCCCGTGCTGCCGAGGAACCACAATAGCCGCCGATGCCGATGTTATAGGTCAAAGAAACCGTGGCTGCGATGGTGTCGCCGATGGCTTCCTTGTCAGGGTGGTTTCGGAAAGCAGGTGTGCAGCGCATGACGCCACGGGCATGAATGACCAGTTCTCGTTCGAGTTTGGCGGCGCACTGCTCTTCGGTGAACGTCTGACCCATCTTTATATTTTTGATGATCCCGTCACATGCGGTCGGAATCCCGGCGACATCAAGATAGGCTTTGAGATACTGTTTGCCGCGAATGTGTGTTACGGTAGGTTTGCCGTCATCGGCCAACTCGACCTCAACCGTGCGCCCGCTCTCGTCCTTGGGGACCAGCACAAACAAGGAAGCTGCCGCGCTGAAACCCACAATTGCAGCTAGTGATCCAGCCGCCGCTTTGCGGCCACGCGATATACCAGGTTTCTTATCATTGCTCATCTGCTTGCCCTTTCTTCGGATGTTGTTTTACGAGGCGGGCAAGCAATGCCGCCGCGCTGAAAGCCATGCCCAAGTAGAGATGAAGGTTGCCGGGGAGCAAATATTGAACGTCCGTTGGAACCATATTCCAAAAGACGAGCGTTGCTTCTGGCGGCCAGAGAACGAATTGCATGAAGAAACCTGCGATTACACCGAAGCGGTATGACCACCACTGCCACCAGTCACGCCAGTCGGGGACCAGCTTTTCATCAAGAAAGCGGACCACAAGACCAAAATGGTGTGACCACCAATGCAACCAGTAGTACCAATAAGGCGCAAGTGTTTGCTCAAGGAATTGGGCAATTCGCTTCATGGGGGAGACCAATATATCGTTATTCAAGTTCTCTTGAATAATACCGCAATATTACCCCCCGCCATAGGGTGAATCGACTATGCCGCTAGGTACGGAAAATCGCTTGGTAGGGCGTTCAAAATGGCGGTGACATCTGCGGATCGTTCCGCCGAACTGGCACAGTCCATGGTCGCTATTGAAATCTGATCCCCATTTGGTGCCAACCACAGCATAATCTGTGACCGCGTGGTCGGCCCTTCTGGTGGATTACCGTTGAAGTTGAAGCCGCCGTTCTTACCACCAGCAAAACCACTAATACCAACACCAGCATGGGGGTTGCTGGTTGAGATGGTTCGGGCGTTGGGGCCTGCTATTACAACGGAGTCACTCGCAATTGAACCAATGGCTCGCGCAATCGGGTTGCGGAATACCTCAGCCCCGATCAGAGCCAGATCACGCGCAGTCATATTTGGATTGTTGTCGGTCAACGGCCCATATTTTGCCGTGCCTTGTGTCTCGGTAAATACGCTTCGCCCATAGCCGGGAATGGATCGGCACCGCTGGTTCATCAGTGTGACAAAATGCGGCAAACCAAGAGTCGACTCTATCGGCTGCCCCAAGGCTTCGTTACCGATAATACGCCCGACCATGCGTGTTCCGTCACCAGCCGAATCCAGGATGATAGCTTTGAGAGCGTTGCGCCATGTGACGACATCGCCGCTTTGGAAAGGGAGATCGCTCGAATTGAACGGCCCCTCGTCTTCCTCATCCTGGGTCAACCAGGTGATTGTTTCAGAATCAATCACACCAGCTTTCAATTCCTCAATAAGCAGGACTGTGACCATTTTGATGACACTAGCCGGAAAGTCCCAACTTTCGTCCGCCCTGTTGTTGTACAGCAAATGATCGCGGTTGCTGTTATACGCCGCCATGAATCGACTGTTGAGGCCCGGAAGAAGACGGGTAGGCGGCGCAATGGTTGTTGCAGATGCCGCGATCAGGCCGGGGACAATCACACCAGAGCGCCCGATATGACCCACTCATCGAGGTCTCTTTTGTAGGCGGTAGCCATACCATATTGGCCATTAAGGTTCACATTCCCGCCATCAACACCATTGAGTATTACACCAGCCGGAGCATCAACGGTTGTTTGTCCCGCGCCCAATTGGGTCATTGTGAGGGTCGTACCAACGGCAAACGGGACAGATGAGTTCAACGGCAGTGATACTGTGTTTGCGGATGCCTGGTCCATTTCAATCACTCCATTCGCGTCGCTAATGACAGGCGTATAGATCGTCCCAATTTGGGTATTCACAGAAGCTAATGGTGTGTTTTGCGGCAATGTGGTGCCGAAGGTCATGAACGAAAAGCTGACACGTTCATTGCCCAACGTCGAACTGTTAGATGAACCAACATTGTCAAAGAAGAAACTGTTGAAGTGTATTATATCTCCCGCTCGGACTCTAACAATTGCAGTTATAGAATTGTTCCCGAAGAAGTTTTCTTCCGTTCTCGTATTCCCGATAACACTGAAATTTGCACCCCCATCGGTGGAGTGTCGCAAGAAACCGGAATCCGTTCCCTCTTCGCTGTTTCTGCCGAAACTTACCGTGATAACCGCAATTTGGTTATCGGCTTCTTGGGGAACAATGAACTCATCATTCACAGAATCCCACCCATTATGGTTGTCCTCAACCACGTTCTGAAATTCAATTCTCGTTGTGGTATTATGAGGGAGAATTTGGGATGCGTTTTGTTCAACTCTGCAAAAAACACCTTCCATTTGGGCAGGTGATACACCCAGGCTGCCTATGTCCGCGATGGCCAAAGTTGTGCGTTCAGGGAACGTGTCAAAAGCGTCCTCAGACCACAATACACAGTCGATAAGATCGCCTTGGTTCACGTCAAGAATGGTTGATATGGTTTGCCCACCCCAACCCGAAACTTCCGTCCGTTGAAGATGTGTTATCGCCCCATTTTTGCGAATGAAGAACTCATAATTGCTGTTTCCTGATGATGCGGCAACCTGGAATGAGGCTGTCACCAATACAGTCGTGACGCCTGCCGGAACTGTAAACAGCGATGGATTGGCGGAATCCCAAAATCCACCCTGATCCTGCACAGAGTCAGAAGCACCAAAAGTAATGACGCCACTGGTGTTTGCTGGAAAATTTTGAGATGTGGATTGCCTCAACAGAGCAAGAGAGCGGGGTAGTGGCGGTTGATTTGACCATTCCACGCCATTTTCACCCTGATTGACCACAAGCGGCCTTCCGGCATGACCAGCGAAAGGAGGAAAGTTCGCTCCACCACCGCCACCAGTAAGCAGTTCGGCCCATACAGTGCCGTTGAAGCGTTCGTGATAACCTTGCGCCCGGTTGAAAAGCAACCAGCCCGGTTGCGGCGTCACATAGACCCAAGCGCCGTTATCGCGGATTATCACCGCGTTCGGATTTGTGGCGTTCGTCTCGTCAAGAATATGGACATCACCATCAGCAGGTGTCCCCGGCTCAGCAGATAGTTTTGACAGGACGTTACCCTGCGATAGCACCGACAGCTTGAGCAAATTGGTGTCCATCTCGTCGTTCCAATTGTCCTCTCCTAGATCGAAGAATCCATTGAGACCGAGATTGGGGAGAGTGCGGGCAGGCATGAGGAAAAATCCTATTCAAGTTTTCTTGAATAATATCTGCCGGAACGCTCCCGATCAAGCCCCGCCATAGTTCAGGCCGTAGCCAAAACCGTAGCCAGAACGCAGGAAAACGGGGAAAGAGTAGCGTTGCCAGGAAGAAATACCGTCACGGGCCGCATCAAGTTCCATCCGAACGACCGATGGCGGGCTGTCGGTCGTCTGCATAGCGTTGGTGTAGGTCCAACTTGTTCCCAATATATCGGTCTCTTGGCGGACTAGGTTTCCGCTGAGATCGAACACGCGCACTGTGTAAGAGACCCCCTGCTCTGGTCCAATGGATGCGTCGAGATGACCGACTGGTTGGTCTTCCTGAATTATACGATCACGGTGCGACCAGCTTAGGACCGGCTCAACATGCTCTCCGGTGAGAGTGTAAATGCTGGTGCCCGATACTCGAACATCAGCAGGCGGATATGGTCGGGCTTGTCGGCCAATCATATCGGCGGTCAAAAGCGCTGCGTCGGCCAGTGGTAGGACACGCGATGATGTGCGCGGTAGGACTCTGGCGTTCACCCGTTCTCCGTTCAGATAGGTGCGCCCGTCAGTGCCTATATCGTCATCAACAACCCAAAGCCGCGATAATGCGGCATGAGGGGCGGGTATTGTATCACCGCAGCCTCTCACGACCGTCGCAAGCCCTGTCACAGTATCGAAGGCTGAGAGCCACATCAATTCGTCATCGACCATGACCATCTGGTCAACACTCTCTTCATCAATCGCAAAGAGGTTGTTGAGATTCAAAACCGTATCAAGCGCACCAACCGGATCGACGAGAGTTGCTGACCCGGTATAGTCGAGACTCTGGTTGATCTCGAAATCGGTTTCGCCATCGGCCTGTGAGGCGAGATCATAAAGGAATGAGCCTGACCCCGGAGAAACCGCAAGCGCGCCAATGCTGGTATCATCCGGGTTAGCCGCAGCGAGATCACCCGGCCCCAATATCCGATAAAGGTCACGATAACCGAGTTCGATCAGTCGCTCGGCCGGCGCGACCGATGGGTCTGTGATCGGAGGAGTCCATGTCGAGGTTGCAACTTCGTTGAAACTGGTTTCCGGCATTGCGAAAACATCTTCGAGCGCTCCGGCCATGATTTTACCTGAGCCGGTCGCGCCTTCGGTTATCTTTCCGAGGCGAACGACCAAGTTGCTGATATTGTTGCGTGACGACGAGATGCGAATAACCGCGCCGGGAGTGAGTTGCCACGCTCGCCGATCAAACTCCAAGCGGAATTTTTTGAGACCGGGGGATTGTGCAAGCAATTCGCGTTGGGCAACCCTCCCACCGAGGTCCGTAGTTGAAAGCCCAGGGTGTTCAATTGTGCGGGAAATCGGCCCACCGTGAGCCTGCCATGCAGCAATGTTCTGAGCGCGGACTTCAAACTGTTGACGGGTGCGCGGATCAAACCCTTTGACGATGATTTCGTTGACCTGTTCCGATGACCCTGAGTCATCTTCGACTATCGAAAGCAGGCCGCTATCAAGGTCAAAGTGCGGTATTGTCTGAGGGTCATAGTCGCCGCGCAAGACCTTCAACACGTATTTCCCAGTAACGCGATCCATATAAACCAGCGCGCCAACATGGTCGCAGATAGTCTCAATGAAGTCGTCAACGTCGCCTTGCCTGTTCCATTTGATGCAAAGACCAAAACTCTCTGAGCAGAACAGATTGGCGGCGTAAATGAAACTGTTTTCATCGATCGATGCAGGGTCTTCCCCCTTACCCCATTCGGGATTTGTCAGGCACTCATACACGATATGGGCCGGATTCATGGCGTGGATTTCACCATTGGCCAGATAGATCGGTGCTTTGGCTTCATACCAGCAATTATTGTTGAACCAACCTGCCCGATGGCGCCGAACGCGGAACTTCCATTCCTTGAGATAGGGATTCATTGAGGCGACTAGGCCATCAAAAACCACTGATACAAACCCACGGAACTCGGACACGAGGCCCCCCATGTCCTGCTTAATGTCGGGAACGGTCACAGAACGAACAGGTTTCGACCCGATGACGACATTTTGGGCCGGTGGAAGTACCTGCTCGGCTGCGCCCATATTGACGTAAAAGCCACCCTGAATACCGCCCTCTTTCCCCTCACCGCCGAACAACTCCGGCTCGTTTATGACGAATGGCCCGGTGTCGCAGAAATGGTCTTTGATGACCGTCTTCTCGCCGACAGCGATTTCGTGCAGCTCGTCCACCGGCCCGCGTCCGATGCCCGCCACAATCGTCATCAGATAATGGTAGCCAACTGTCTGTCCGCCCTTACCGGCCATTGGTCATCTCCTCCTCGGCTTCTTTGATCGCACGAGCCGCTAACGGATCGCCGAACTGGCCTAGTGTGGAGGCAGGTATCCCTTGCGAGAGAAATGCGGACCAATCCAGCCCACGAGAAGCGAACCAGCGGCGAGCGCCCCCGGTGCAAAGCCGAGCGGCCCGGATATGGCGAACACGAACAACAGGATCGGTCACTTTTTACCTCCCTGTTTGATCTTTTTGGTGCGCAGATTCCCATACCAAAGGACTTGCCAATCTTCGGTCCAACAATCCCCGAAGAACACAGCTTGTTCGGTGCCCTCTTCAACCTGCGGGAAATCGAACTCTTCGAGCGTGGCCGGTCGATTTCGCTGCGTCGGAGTCAGCAGTGACGAGATCGCGTAATGTGCGAGGAATAGTGCGAAACTGGTGAGAAAAGGAAGTGCCATATTACGCCTCAGAACAGATTGACACCGTAGGGAGATTCACCGGGCATTTGGGCAATCCCGCCATAGTTGGCCATGTTGTTGAATTTGTCGTTGCAGGTTTCCGGCCTTCGGTTGCAGCCGGGGTAAAGTGTGATCGCTTGACCGACACTCAGCCCATCGGAACGTCCGAAGATCAAAAACTCGGTGGTCGAGATGCCGCGCTCAATGGTGCGCTGCTCAAGCGTTCCGTTACCGTCCGCGTCCCATGCAATGATCCCACCGTTGAAATAGGTGATGTCAGCATTGGCTTCGGCGGCAATGGTGAAGCTGTTTCCGCTCAGAGCCGTTATGGTTGTTTGAACAGCAAAGGCTTCCCGATCAACTTTGCATTGGGAGTCGTAGAGCATATGCGGGCAGGTTCGTGACCAGGTGAGACGCAAACCACCTCGACCGGAACGGCCAGCCGAGCAAAATAGTGTAGCTTTACCTTCATCGTCCCGCTTGACGTTGTTGACCCGGCCAGCGAAGAAAACGGTCGTTTCAAGATCATCCGCATGTTTTCGCAGCACGACCACGCGCACCGGCTCGCTTGGTGGTGTGCCACGAAAAAGTGCCGGGACAGGGAGATCGGCCTGCATGTCAATCTTGAAGTCTTCCTGCTCCTGACCGCCAAAGGTGAAAGTGTCGTTGGTTATCGGTGCTGCAACGTACTCGTCACTTATCCCGTCGAGTTGGAGATTGCGGTCGCTGGAATTATAGAACCAGCGAGATTGACCCCAATAGAACTCATAGAAAAAGATCGGGCGACCGGACGCATTGGAGATTTCCTGGCTGTCAAAAGACATGATTTACACCCCGAAGAAAAAGTCGTTTGGAAAGAGGGATCGCAGCTCGAACGGGCTGCCATACGCCTCGCTTTGCTGGCCGGGATTTATGACCTGCGATACTCGTGGCAACAGGTCGGACGCGAATTGGACGTTCCAGGGTTGCCAACTGAACGTACCGACCATGCCCACACCGACAGACCCAAATGGGAACTGCACTTGCAATTCGATCTCTGAGAGATTCAATGCCCTTGGGTCATTGAAATACAATTCAACCCGCGTTGGTGTGTAGCGGACCTTCGGTGTGCCATCCGGGTAGTTCTGGTCTGAGCCAGGCACTATGCCGAAATCCAGTTCGTTCGTCGTTACCTGCGGTCCTCTGACGCGAATAAACACTTGATTGATCGGTGTTGTTTCATTGAAGATTTGGAAGATTCCACGCGCATACCAGCCGGTGAAAACGGGCGGGGGAACATAGACCGCGCACTGATTCCCTTCCTCCGGTGAACCGCACTCTGCAAAACCGATTTCAGCTTGGGGGATTGGTTGCACGGCGGTTGTTGCGGTGCGAATTTCAGAAACACCTTTGAAGGTGAGTGCCGACCGAGCCACGCCCTCATTGTCGCCCAAATGTTCGATCTCAACCGCATCTTGTGCCAAGCGTGTACGCTCAATGAAGCTGATACGATCACCCGAAGAAACTGGACCAGTTATCGGGCCAACCAGGGCGAGATTTTCATTCCCATCGGACTCAAGGGTCGCGTTTGAAATGCGGGTGATCTGACCGTCCGGTAAAATGACATGCTCTTTACCGCTTGTCGGGCCACCCACATAAGCGAGGCCGAATTGTTCCGCTAACATTGAGGTTGCTCCGCTCGCCGCGTCAGTCGCGACTGTGATGTCGTCGGAGAAAGACGGCAACCACACTGCGGTCTGCTGGCCGTTCAGCCGATAAAGCATCTGACGATAGGCATAACGGTCAGCAGCACCTATCAGGATGAAGTTGAGTTCCTGATTTCGGTAAGCCCGCCCTGCGGAATCGACAACAGACTTCAACCCGAAGCCTGGGTCAAACTGAGATGACAGCCATGAGGGGTCAATGCTGCTTTCGTTGCTCCACTCCGGCTCCCGCGTAAACACCGGCAGACCTTCATGGGTGCGCTCCCAATTACCGATGCTTTGCAGGTCATTGCCTTGAATAATCTCGAAGCGGATTTCTAATTCGCCAACCCGGCTGGTAATCGCGGACAAGTTTGGATCGTCAAACCGCCCACGTCGCATAGGTTGAACGGCGTTACCCGCCGACCATGTGTTGTTCAGAGGCTCAACCAGGTCGAGACCGTTTGCATCGACAGCCGCAATTCGGACACTTTCACCGGAGAATTGCCCATCGCCCACGAGCCATGCCATCCCGCCGGCCGAGAACTCGTGGAACTCGGTCTCACAGTCAATTCTCGTCGTACCGGCTACCGCCGGCTGTGTCAGGGGTGCGATGTCGAACCAGAGCGGCACCATCCATTCGCTCGTGCCGAGGCGGTGTAGCGCAAGGTCAACAAAGGTTCTTTCGTTGTCCAGTGGGTTGAAACGCGCCTCTATAGTGCGCCTGGGCGCTAGGCGATGCGCTATGCGCTGCTCAGCACCCGACACGGACACAAGAACGTCTGTGAGCCATTCCAGCCGCTCAAGCACCGGCTGCGCCCAATTGGGATTCAAGCCCCATACAGGAAGCAAATGATCGGCGATCATATGTTGAGTTCCTGTCTGACGGTAGCGCGCTCGGTGCGAATGAACGTAAGCAGCATTTCGCGTCCCGCTGCGCTGTTCATCGCTTGGGCGATTTGCTCTTCGCCAATAGCAAGAATTTGGCTAACCTGTTTGCCGCCTTCACCTTGATTGAATCGGTGGCGCGGATCATCGCGGGTTATGGTTTCTTCGCCACGTTTTAGTATCGCGGGCACTTCATCGGGTTGAAGACCGGCGATGCCGCCATTGTGGTAACGAGCGGCATTGGCAAACACCGAGGCAGCAACGCGCCGCGACCGACCGCCGTTTGAAACAACACCGCCGCCGTGGAACAAGCTGCCAATAGCAGTAGAGATCGCGCCACCGACGCCACCCGAACCAACACCACCCGGACTGCCGTTCGACAGTGCGTTAAAGATCGCCTGTTGCGCTATCATCCTAGCGATATTCAAAAGGAAGTCGGACGCAAATTGTAGGAAGGCTCGCCCGAATGAGAGCAAGGCGTTTTCGCCGTCCACGATAGATCGAGCGAACTCTTCCATGGCGTTTGCGCCGCCTTGAGAAAGTTCCTGATTGAGCGCCTGCCCTGCCCGGAGAAACTGAGTCCGTAGTTCTTTTGTTGCCGCAATGGTGTTTTCAAGACCGAGAATGATGTTATCGACCTCGGCTGCTGTGAGGCCCATGGTCGCAAGGTCTTCCGGCGAACCTCTCAGCGAGCGCCACATTTCGATGGCGTTTACCGAAGCGTCAATCAGCCTTTCGTTCACCTGGGCCAATTGTGTTTCGAGTTCGCCCACTCGACCCGGTTGACCCTGTACCTGAGCAAAGAAAATCTGCTCTTGCAACAGGTCGCGCATTGCGGTCAGATCATTGACAGTCTGGTCGTTCGCTTGGACCATCGCATCAAGCATTTCGCGGCGCTCGGCATTGCTTGCGTTGCGCAGATCGCCGATGATGTTCTTGACCTCAGCGGCGGTCATTTCCAACAATGCCAATTGCTGCGGATCACCCAACACCTTTTCCCATTCGGCGATGGAATCCTGCCGTGCTTGAGCAAGAGTGCTGGTTACTCTGAACAAGCGAGTTTGGATCGCATCAAACTCAGATGTGTCCGGTGATGTGAACTCAAGCGATTGCGCAAGGCTTTGGCGTTGGCCGAGCAGTTCGTTTACTCGCCGCTCATGCTCTTCACGTCGAGCATTGGCTATCGCACGTCGATTGTTGGCATCAAACTCCAGGCCAACAGTTCGTGCAATTTCTTCGCGCTGTTGGGCGCTTAGGGTAAGCCGTTTTTTGCTGTCACGGCTGGCGCGTTCTTCGGCTTTCCGAATGGCCGTTGCGATAGCTTGGCGGCGCTGTTCAAGGATCAGGTTTTCACCGGCGAGAACATTGGTACGTTCGACAAAACCGGCTTGAATTTCCCGCTCTTCGTTCTCCCGCGCAATCTCACGGTTAAACTCTGCCTGCATTTGGGCCAGAGACTTGCCGCCCCTGCGCCGACGCCGACGACCACGGCGCCGTTGCTCGGCAAGTTCTTCTTCGCGCCGTTTATCGCTCTCTCGCTTTAGGACTCTTGGGTCGTCAGTATCTAGCGTGTCACCGGAAGGGGTTTGTGATGCCTGCGTATTTCCAACCGCCGCATTACCCGCTGCTTCATGACTCATCCCGCGAATACGGTTTATGAGATATGTTGCACCGACCCATGCGCTGTCTAGTTCCTCACGGAGAGTTCCAAATACATCGAGATCAGCCAACCAGTTTTTGAAGTCCAACCAGGCACCAGACATGGCATCAACCATGCGATCCCACGATGTTTCGAGTTCAGCGGCCCTTTGTTGTGAGTTCCGAAAGAAGCGCTGGAAAGCCAGATCACGCGCATCGCTCTCCTGGCCACTTTCAAACATGGCGCGGATTTGTTCGCGTTCCGACAAGGTGAGGAAATTCAACTCATCGTCATACTTAGCAATTTCCTTGTAGCCGCCACTGAACGCTTTTGCGACATCCTCGGCGGCTTCGGTGAGGTCTTGGCGTCTGATTTCCGCGACGTTTTGGGCAGCGGCGGCCATGGCGTCCATCATCTCAGGGTTGATGGAGTTCTGCATGAAGGTTTCGACAACAGATGCCGCATCTTCGCTGCTTTCACCCAAAGCCTCGACAGCCGCTACATGCTCCATCAGGTCGTCTGCACTCTGGCGAGCGTTTTGGCCGGTCAATGCAAGGGAGGCGGCAAACTGCCTCTGCATTTGCGCCTGCTCGTTCAAGCGGCCCATGGCTATGACGACAGGGGCAAGCGCAACACCAGCAAGACCTAGTACCCGCGCATAGCGCAAAAAGCCGGTCAACAGCTTGGGAAAAATCTGAATGATTTGGCCACCTTGTTGCGCAAAGGTCTGCGAAACTGGTGTACCTGACGCAATCTGAGTGAACACGTCATTGATCTGATAGGCGAGATTCTGCATCTCATAAGGACGCAAGCCGAGAACACCCCGGATTTCAGCAGAGCCGTTTCTATTGACGCTTTTCTGTGCCGTATCGACCTGCTTCAACTCATGCTCAAGCCGGTCCAACTCTGCTGTGAGATCACGAATGTTGATCTTGCCCGCTTTGTAAAGGTCACGGGCCTGGGTCATCTCTTGATTGATGCGTTCCTGCTCGACGGCAAGCGGGCGGGCGCGCTGTCTGAGAGCGGCGGCAGCGGTTTCAAGTTCACGAGTGGCGTCCGCCGCCTCTCGCTTGGCTCTGGCGTCTTCTTCAAATACAGCAGCCGACGACCGGGCAGCGCCGGAGTCAAAATCCCTGACACCAAGTTGGGCGTTGATCGCTGATTGGGCGTTTCTGGCGTTGACTTCTTCACGCGCCGCTTGTGCCTGGTCGCGCAATGCTGCCGCCGCGTCACGAGAAGCTGCGGCAACGCGCATTGCTTCACGCTCACCGGCGTTACCCATGTCGCCCATAGCGATCTGCGCGGCGGTCGCGGCGTTTTTCAGGCCGTCATATTCAACGCCCGTGGCAGCCAGATCGGATCGCTGACCTTCAATCTTTGCTTCCAATCGACCGGCTTCACCGACCAACCGGCGATAGGCTTGTTGCGCGCCCGCCAAACGGCCAACCAGTTGCTCGGAACCATCGTTCTGTATTGCGATACGGGTTGTGACGATGGCTTGTTCAGCAGCTTCGATTTCCCGACGCAATGCAGAGTAGCGCGCTTCATTTTCGGCCAAAGTCGCCTCTTGCGACGACATGCTGGCCTGCGTGGCGTTGACCGATTGATCGAGCCGGGAGTAGGCAGAATCAAGCGTGGCAAACAACTGGCCCAAACGACCAAGGGTATCACCTGTCCGTTCCCCGGTGTCCCCAACCTGATCCTGTATGCCAGCGAGCGCCCGCAACGAGGACGAGATAGAGTCAATCGCTCTATCTGCCTCATTACGCGCTTTAATGGCTAGTGTGACATCACGCCTCGCCATGTTTACTGGTCTCCCATCAACCCGGTCACGAGTTTCTTGAAGTCGTCAAACCCCTCTTTTGAAAAGAGGGTTGCGACGGCAGACTGCAACAGCAGTGCTTCACTTGCGATTTGGCTGTTCTTCCTGTTCGCCACGATTTCAGCTTCCTCGTAAACCAGCCACAAAGGGTAATCCCACGCCCCGGCGTGACCGGCTTCAATTAGGAGGGAGCATTGTTCTCGGATGCGGCGGATGAAGCGCTCAGGTGTGATTTTGCTTCGACCGTTTTTTGCCCCAACCCTGCCATCAGGCGTTGGACCAGGGCCACCAGGTTTCCCAAACCACCTGCGGACTCAACGGTGAGGTTGCCGATCTTCTCAAGCGCCATAAGCTGAACGCCGACATCAAGACGGCGCGCAACGCTGATAGCCTCTTCGCTAAGATCACCCGAAGCACGAGCAATAACCTCGGCCACGATCTCAGGAAAAGTGGCGATCACATCAAGGAAAAGATCGCTCTCTTCCAATCCGTCCTGGTTGCGCTCGAACACTACCGAGATGGCGTCACGATGAACGCCATAAATCCCAAGAATGTCCGCCGCTGTCAGGGGACCGACGCTGAACTCAGCATCGCCCACCGTGACAGTCTCAGTTTTGACAACAATGTCTCTCAGATTGGCCATCGTCCCTGCCTTTCACGATTATGCTGTGTAAGGCTGACCATCGACATAAATGGCTTCCATGCCCGGAGGACGCAGACATTCGACATTGAACGGAGTCGTCATCCAATCATCGCCTTTGAGCGCCAGATCGCCATTGGGGGACAGCCGGACATAGAGCATCCGATAGTCCTTATCGTCGCCTTCGGCATTATAGGCATCGAAGCGAATAGCGCCTTCAATCTGAGTGTTGCCGGAGATGGTACGATCCACGTTCACGGCAGCAACATCATAGTTGAGTTCGACACTGGCACCAGCAGAGACGTTGGTTGCGCCCTCAAGAATGGTGAGGATACCGCGTGGCGCATCAAGCTGATAGTCGGTGCCTTCGACCAGAGGCGTAGCGCCCACAGTCGCGGTATTAAGCGTGACACTGCGCACACCGAGAAGGGACTGCGCAGTCTGGCCGATCTGGTATGAAAGCCCAAGCTGAACGCCCTCAATCGTCTCAGTGACGCCAGTTGCGCCCGCCTGTGTATTGGTCAGGCTGAGACCCATGAAGAAGAACGCCAGGTTATCAAGCGAGATGTCGGTGCAGGTGAAGTTGCCATTATGGTCAACCTGCAAAGTCACGGACTTGGTTTTCACCTTCGTTCCACGATCCATGCTGTAATAGGGCAACTCTTCGGTGTTGGCCGTCAGGTTGAAATCATTGGTGTCACCCAAATAACGGAAACCCTCTGGCTCAAGCGTTCCTGGCTTGAACTTTGAGAAGTGGACCTCACCGCGTCCGAGAGTCTGATTTTGGATTTGCCGGGACATAATTTCCTCCATTGTCGAAATTCAAGTTTACTTGAATACGTGTTAATTGAAAGGGTAAAGTGGGTCTTCGATCAGCTTCATTTTGACCGGGAGCCAGAAGTAGCTTTTGGCCGACACTTCATCAGGTGGCCGCACCAATCCAGCGCCAAAGTCAAAGTCGTCAATTCTATTATATTCTCTTTTACTTCCAAGGCCAAAGGGGTCGGGAAGTCTCTGGTTTTGGTCTTTACGCGCCCGCTCAATTGCAAGCCGCCTGCGCACATCGGCAAGCAGTATATGGGCATCGTCGGTAGGGTTGTCTTTGTTGTCATTCAAGAAACCTTGAATGACTAAGTGATAGTTGAATAAAGATGCTGTAGGCAACGGGTTGGGGTCTGTCAGTTCCTCTGACTCTTCCGGGCGTTCAAGAATGGCGACCATCGGCAACGGGTCACTATCACCGAAAAAGACTCGGCCACGGTTGACGCGATGAACGGTTTGTCCGTCTTCATCTGTGAAGGGGCTGAGATCAAAAGTGTAGTTGCCAGCAGCCGTTATCTCTTCCAACGCATCTGTGATGGCCATAAGGATACGCAAGCGAAAGGGTATGTTTGGCATGTCAGTTCAACCTGTCCAGCAGCCGGTTAAACTCGGCTTGGAGTATGTCAGCCGCTTCCGGTTTGATGTCCTCAGCAACCGTTCTGAACACCTGATCGACACTAGGGCCATAAAGCAGGTACAGGTTGCCTGAGACTTGAATCATTTTGTGCTTGTTTGCCAAGCGCTCGCCTGGTCGAAGCCGAATAGCCAGACCGAGATTTGAGCGCGTTTCAATCGGCGCTCGACCGGCACGAAGCGGCATGAAAAAGGCCCGGTCCATCACCTGCGAACTACCCGGCTTAACCTGTACACGAACGCCGCGCCGACCGCCGCCGCGTGAAAAGCGAGCGAGAGATGTTGGGCGATGACGACCGCGTATGCGGGCTTCCAGGCGAGCATCGGTTGCGGTTTGACTGATCGACAGCCGACCGGACTTGTCGGACAGATAGCGCGCTGTGAACGCCACCTGTCGGCGCATTTCCCGCGAAGCCAATGTCCGCGAACGCCGTGCTGTCGTATTGATCGCCATGCGGGCAAAACGAACTATCTTCGGGGGGAGTTCGCCATAAGCCGAAATTGCCTCAGATAACCCTTCAACCGCGACAACATAAGGTCTCATGGCTGTGCCTCCGGCACCGGAAGTCCGGCAGCTTCACTGTCACTCAATCGCACAACCTCAGCTTTGCGGGTTATGTCGTTAGGAGGAAATGTGCGCTCAACCCGATAGGCTTCGCCGGGGGCCACAGAGAAAATGGAACCATGTTTGGCGTCAGCCAGTTCCGCCACCAAAAAGACGATCATGGGCACATCGTCGGCCATTTCGGCATAACCGTTTGTCGATGACCCTTGATCGCCTGTTGTTGTGGATCGCAAGCTATCCCTGATTGTCACAGGGATCGGCACGGCTCCGTTATAGGCGATAAAGAGCGCTTCCGTCTTCATGTGGTCATGAAGATAGGAACGCCCTTTACGCAGGATTTCACGGAAACCGCGCCGAGGCATTTACAGCAAACCTTGCTCTTCGCCGTCACCGGCACCTTCCTCGGTGCTTGGGGTGGTCTCACCCTCACCTTCGGAGGCGGCTTCTTCGCCGCTGTCACCCTCACTGCCTTCACCCGCAGCCTTAATTTCCTCAAGGGCGTCCTGAATGGCTTTGATCGCTGTCGAACGGTTGGGGCCGTCTTCTTCAACCGAAAGCATGACTTCGAGAGTTGCTGCGTCATTGTCCTTGACCAGTTTGGCCACGGTTGTTTTAATCTCGTTTACGGTGAGCGGCTTATCGTCCGCTGGCGCAGAGGTTTCGACCTCTTTGATAGCACCCAAGGCCAAAAGGCTCTTTGCTTCATCCGCATCGGCCGGCTTGAACGGCTTACCTGGGTCAGTCACTACAGGTTTGTTGTCCTTGCGGCTCTCAATGCGATTAACTGCAACATAATTGGTCATTGTCTTGTCCCTTCTATTGAAACGAAAAAATCGGGAGGACCGGCACAGCCCTCCCGACCTTTGGCTCAAGTCAACACAGTTGCCTTGAACGTGACGTTCGGATTCATCGGCACCATGATCGGCGCAGATTGAGTCAGCACGTATTCGGCTGCTGGATCACCCTGCTCCAAATAGTTGCGAGGGAATCGATCCCATGCGCCATAACGTGCATGAGGGTCTTGGATCGCGCCAAAGCAGCGATACCCATTGAGGTTCGGACCAGTGAGAACCACAGCTTTCGGGTCGAGGAAATCGACACGAGTGCTACCTTCCTCATAGTAATCCGAATAAACCCAGGCTTCGAGATCAGGACCAAGATCACCGACGAACTCGATCTCAGAATCACGAGACAGGCCGGTGCGGACATTGCCATCACGACCACGGAAATTGCGATCCATGAGTGCTTTGATGTCATCGTTCTTACGAACGGCGTCCCAAGCATCAGTACCAAAAATGACCCGATTGGTGCGACCACCGAACTCGGCGCGACGACAGAGAGTTCGCCAAGTCTCAATGTTCTCAGTAATGGTAGCGGTCGTCTGATCCCAACGCGCACCAGTAGTCAGCGCAACTGTGTGCGCGGCGTCGCGGCGAAAATCGACTTCACGAGAAGGCGACAAGTCATCTTCGATAACTACGCGACCGTCGATCATTGCACGGGCGGCCAGCCATTCGAGCCGACGATCAATCGCTTCATTATGCTGAACAGCAATATCAGCAATGATCGCCTGACGACGCATCTCAGGCGAAGAAGGGTTGGGGTCAAGCAGTTCACCCGGACGGCGTTTCATGACCCGATCCGGTGTCACCGCATCCTTCATTTTGATGTAGGACGGTTTGATCCGAGTCAGCACAGAGCGGCGTTCGTAAATAGGCTTGCCTTGCGACATCGGAGTCACGAAGGTCGCCAGCCTACGACCGCTGTGCGGAATCTTCTCAAAGTCGATGTACTCATCGTCCTGATTGGTTTGGTTGGTGAAGTAACTGGCCCAAAAGAAACTTGGAGCGTCTTCTTCACGCATGACACCGAGCAGCGCGGCGGTATCATAGAACTGAGGCGTGATAGTCATTGGAAGTATCCTCTTCTTAAATTGGAGTCAGATCAGATTTGCGGCGTACCGGCACCGAGAACCTGCGGAGCCGCGCCATTAATCTGTTGCAGAACAATGTTGGTCGGCGTCGGAGCATCCTCAAACGCAGCAAGCAGAGTTGCTGGGTCGCTGTAAGTGCCGTCCACCGTCAACGCGCCAATGTTGAAGTTACCGGCACGGATAAGGCCAACAGGCTGAGTGACGTTGTTGCCGAGGATCGGAGACGCAGTGATACCGATAGGCGCAATGCTGTTTTCCGGTGCCAGAGTGTCAATCGTCGCCGGAACCAGATCACCGCGCCCGTCGAAACCGACCACGGTGTAAGCGGGCATTGCAACCGAGCCATCGGCGCTGTAACCGCTCACAGTCAGGATTTTGGGCTGTTCGCCTGCGATAAGTTCAACATAGCTGAAATTATCGGTTTCGTATGAAGGCAGACCTCCACCGTCATGAGGAATATTGGACATTGTATTCATCCTTTTGAATGAGTGGGTAAATCAGGCGACGTTCACGCAGCCTTGTTCGACGGACCAAAGCCGGTCATCGCCTTGCGAGCTGCGAGCAGTGTATTCGCACCGGCCTGACCCTCATTGGCGTTCTCGTCTTCCTGCTCGGACTTCCAAACATTGGCGTCGAGATCGAGGTTGCCGGTCGCCATTGCCTGCTCAAAACTGCCCGACTGAGTAGTCGTCGCTTCTTCGAGCATGGTGGTTTCTTCCGGCATGTTAGCGAGGAACTTTTCAGCATCCTCAGCACTCATGTCGGTGTTCATGGCGACGTTTTCGGCGGCGATGGGGCGCGTCTTTGCGGCGTCACAACCACGGATGGTTTTCTGACGCTCACGCTCGGCAGCAATGCCTTCGGCAATACCTGCTTTGCGGCCTTCGGCGCGGGCTTCGGTAACTGCGGCCTCATTTTCAGCCGCAGAAGTGTCCGTGTTCTCTTTGGACATGGTAGGTTGCTCCTGTTCTTGTGGATTGTCGGCCTCGAATGAGGACAATAACTCGTCCATGGGGCCGACCTGAGAGACCAACCCAAGGGACAAGGCTTCGGCTGCGGAATAAATGCGGGCTTCGGTGTCCCGAACAACCTGCTCATTCAGTCCGCGATTCCGTGCCACTTGCGACACGAAAACATCGTAAATTTCATCAACCCGCACTTGCAGCCGGCTCTTCATTTCATCGCTCAGAGGGGCGTAAGCGTTGCCGTCAACTTTGTGCTTTCCGGCATGAACGAAGGTGATATTGACCCCCATTGCCTCCATCCGTTTCGACATATCCATGTGAGAGATCACAACGCCGATAGAGCCTGCGCCCGCAGTGCGTTCGAGATTGATTGCACTGCTGGCGCTGGCGAGCGCGTAAGCGGCAGAATATGCGTTTTCGCTAACGAAGGTTTCGACGGGTTTAACCTGCCGCGCCGCGTAGATGCGATCAGCACAATCAAAGCACTCAGCAACAGCACCGCCGCCGCTGTCCACGCGCAAAGCAATGCGTTCGACCGCGCTATCGGCCAGACCACGGGAAAGAGCGCGACAGACATATTCATAGCCGGTCGCCCAATCGCTTATCGTGTAGCCGAAGTTGGTGAGCAAAATCCCTTTTACCGGGATGTGCAGCGTACCGTTCATGACGTTGTACGGGCGATAAGCTGACAGCCAGCTATCCTCGGAAGGCCAATAACCGTCATCATTGTCCACGGCGCGGCCCGAAGGACTATAGGTGTTGTCATTGTCCGCACTGAGCAGCTTAATGTTGGCGTTCAGAAACTCGCTCAGGGCTTGTGCGCGGGCCTCGAACCAACTCTCAGAATTTGGGTTGAGAAGGGCCGGAACCTTGTCGAAGCGAGACAGAATGGTGTTATTGGTCATCTCGTGGCTCCCTTGCTTCCTGGTCATCGCTTGAGGCGTCAGAAACCGCGCCCATCATCGCCTCGTTGCCGGAGAAATCGAGGCCGAGTTCGTCGGCCATCCGCTGTTCGCGGGCAATCTGACGGAACACTTTGCGGTAGTCGCGACCAAAGCGCGCAATCTCGATTTCACGGGTGCTGATCCCCGCGTTAAGTCGCGCAATGGCTGCCTGCGTTTCCTTGAGTTCTTCGATCTGACCGCGTGATGCGCCGATCCAATCGCAAGCCGTGTAGGCTTCGGCCATCAGGGGGTCGTAATAGTTGGGGGCGTTGGGACGATTCAGCGTCTCAATCGCGCCGCGATTATAAGCTTCCTCAAACCACAGCTTGAACACCGCCGTCGCCCATCGGTCGGCAATGATCTTCTTCTTTGAAGCCATGTAAAGCTGAGTGTCAGCCAGGGCAGCCTTGATCGAAGAATAGTTGGTGCGCGAATAGTCCCGCGAAACCTGTTCACCAGATACACCGCTACCTGCGGCCAGATAGCGCAATAGCGATTGCTCGAACTCAGTACCGAGCAATCCCCCTTTGCCTACCGGCATCAGATTCAGCTTAGAACCTGGAGGCAAGTGTGGAATCTTAACGCCGTCAAGTTGGGCGTATTTCGACTTACCGACATATTGGGCAACCGTGGACAGATAAGAGTCCATGTACGTCGAAATCGCCTCTTCAACCCGCCCATCATTGGTGACATTGCCGCCACCAATCAGATTGAAAATCACATCGGTCGGAAGATCGCTCTCAATAGCTGCCGCATATGATGAGTTGACGATCATGTTCTGCAAGGCAACATCACGAATTTTGCGCGCCTGATAGGTCTCACGTAGCATCGCAGTCAGTTCTGAAATGCCGCGTGTCTGATCGGGTCGTACCTGCTCGAAAATGTGAATGATCTGCTTGCGGCCCCAAGGGCGGTTGGCGCGCACATATTTGAAATCATGCACGTCAGGATCACGGAAATCTGACGGATGCGCTTGCCGGACATAATAACCGAGGGGCCGACCGCGCTTGTTGCGCCGAACACCGCCACGCACCCGAACATCAAACTGTGCAGTCGGTGGCGTGGTGATCCGCTCGTTGTCGAGCAGCAAAATGGCTGTGTTGAATGGGCGGTCGCTCTCTTCGCGCAACCATTCGACGGCTGAGAAGGACTCCCCTCCCATGAAGTTAATGCCGGTAACGAGGCGGACCATCTCAGAGAAAGTGTTGCGGCGCGTCGCGTCCACCCAACACTCACTGCTTTCCGCCCATAGCGTGAACTTCTCTTCGACTTCCTCTTGGAACTCTTCTTCCCAAACGTCATCAGCCTGCCCCCAAAGGACGCGGGTTGATGGTTTAGCGTTGAGAAGAAATACCGAACCAACGATGTAGTTCTGGTGGATGCTGCCAATGTTCGAGATGTATGCGTCATTGCGCATCGTGTCCCGCGTCCGTGCATCGGCCATAGCCTTTGCGGGCAGTATCTCATTGTCCGCAGACGTGATCGGCGGTGCCCAAAGCGCCAGTTCCCGGTCAAATCGGTTAGCGCCATCATAGGCACCACCGGCGACCGATTTTACAGAGCCGACTCCTTCTGCCGGGACGATAGCAGGATCGGAGCCGACTCCCCCGGCTAGGCCGAGAAGGTCATCAATTTGGACCGGCGCGCCCATTAGAGAAACCTCAAAGGGGCATTACCGAGACCAACTGGAACCGCGAAATTCGGCTCCATGCTGCGAATGTAGGAAAGAAGTTTGTGGGCAGTCGCGGGCTGGTAACGGATACTCTCACCCGAATGATCGCGCACTTCAACAACCGACTCACCGATCATGAGACGGTGGTACGCCGCTTTGGCCTCATCAAGCAGTTGTTGTTCGTCAAGCATATTGCATAAAAATACAATATGACCAGACCGAATCAATTAAATATTGAAATAACCTATTGTTTTATATCAGTATTATTCACATAAAATGTGAATCTATATTTCATTTGACATGATAAATGACACGGAACAGTCGGGTTTTACTGCATAAACATTATTCCCCTTTTTTGTGAATAGTGAGACGTTCCATCCACCGCTTGCTCTTTTCATAACTCGTTCCGAAGTGCGCTCGTAATCGTCGTCGCGTCCATAAACGGCCAACCGCTTGAGATGTTCGCGCTCAGCCGCGTAAACAGAATCCCAACCTTCCTCGCATGAGCGAGGGTTACGCTCGGTGTGTCCGCCCGAAATGTACATCAAACCGATTACTACGCCGATAGTACCGAAAAAGCCCCAAAAGAGAAAAGCTGCGATTTTGTTGACCATGGTTCGATTCCTTATTGCCAAAATACAACCAGGTTATATTTGGTGAATCATAATAACCCGTTAAGCGAGTATTTCGCCCAACTTACTTAAATCGCGTTTCTTCGTTGTTTCTGTGAATCGCGGCCCGTCTTCGGCTTCAAACACAAGCGTATTCACGTCCCACTCAGCGGCCCATGCAGGCGGGTTGTTCCAGTCAATCGTCTCAAATGCGATCCGGCTATCAAGCAGAAGGCCGACACAGTAATAGAGCAAGTCCCACGCTTCATTGCGTTTCCCACTGCTGGATACCCACCCCTTGTCAGACCGGACCTCGGCGGTAAGCTGAGAATACAGCCAGGATATGTCCACCTGCTTGCCGCTTTCATCATACCAGATCGGGAAGTTCACCCGTCCACCGGCTGCATCGGAGCGATTGAGCATACCGCTGATCTGATCTTTGAGAGTGTTGGAGTTCAGAAAGACAACAGGTACATCGCCCCGCGCACCGCTATTACGATCTTTGCGCTTGGAGTCAGGATAGTCACGCCGGTAACGTGGTGCTTTGGGTGAAGGCTCACCCTTGATAAGCTGAAAGCGATTATGATGCTGCCGGCCGATCTCGTCGTCCCGTAATGATCGCCAAAACTCATAGGCTCGTGCGGTCACACCGGCCTTACCGCCAGAGTCACACCCGACAAGTTTCACCTGCATCCGGCGCCCGCTGTCATCGGCCAGAGGGTAAGTCTTCTCGATCACCATTTCGGTTATTGTGGACCAGTCCTCAATGTAACCGGCTGGATCAAGGATCATATGCTCGCCATTGTCATCGAGACGAGTGTTGCTTTTCCTGATCTTGAACATATCGACGAGCCAAACATCGCCGCCGACGCCGATACCATGGACCTGTACAACGAATGATCGAGCCTGCACGTCAACCGTAGCAATCAGGAAGCGCACACCTTCGGGAACAACTGGTTCTGTCCGTGTGCCGCCCCAATGCTGCGCACGAGCTGCGAGTTCTTCTGGTAGTCTTCCGGCTTCAAGGGCTTTAGGAATGTAAGGCTCACCTTGGTCCACGTTGATTGTGGTGCGCAAGGCTTCCTCATCCGCGTTCTTTTCCCACGCTTCCACAGCGTCAAGGTGCTTCACCACCAGTTCTTTCCATGTGGTGAAGGCTGCGGCTGGCCCCTTCATCCAAAATGAAGCGATCCCGCTACGTCGAATGGTGTGACCGCTCTTTGGTACGACGCTGCCGTCAGGCAACCAAATGGCACCGTCCTTGATCCATTTACCGCCGAGGTTCAGTTCGTATTGTTGGTCTGGTTCCATGGTGTAGCCGCAATGGGGGCAACACATGACGACCTGCTCAGCCGCTTCCATGTGATCGCGTGAATCCGGGTACACCAATTTGTCGAAGGATGGTTCAAATGCCTCATGACATTGCGGGCATTGCCAATACCATCGGCGTCGGTCGCCGCGATTATAGAGGTCGAGGATTCCGGTCGTCGGTGGCGCTTCGTGCGGTGATGAGGCTATCCATTTGGGGTTAGTGACCTCTCGGCCTGGGCTGGACTCAACCGCACACATCGCCCGCCTCTTGAACGTCTGCCCGCGCTTCCTGGTGAGGTCAAACGCATTACCCTCACCACCAATAGAGTCGGGGATGCGGTCATAGTCCATGATGAATTGACGGGGGATTGTTTTGCCTGACAATTCGGTGATTGAGGGCCATTTGATGAGCAGTCGCATACCTGAGAGAAATGCTTTGTCATGCACATTGTCATTTTGCCGACCAGGGACCATGCGGCTGCGCAACTCAGGTGAGTTTCTTACTGCCTTATCAAGATCGGCCTGCGACCAGTCCCTCGCTGTCGATTGGGTCATATGCACCACCAGCATGTCGGCAGGATCGCAAATTGCGGTATGACAGAGCCAGTTGATGAACATTGCTGACTTGCCGGTACGTGCTGGACCGACAAACACCAATCCCTTGAGATCAAGGCTCGTCAGTTCGTTCATCGGCTCGACGAGATATGGGGCTTTGTTGAGATCGAAAGGGCCAACATGGGAGCCGGGATTATTGACGATATGATATTGCGACGCCTCGGCCACGCTTAGCCTTTCAGGGGGCCGAACGCTCTCCGCCGACGCGGCAACGATATGCTCCATTGAACTGAATCTGGCTTCGGGCAGTTTCATAGCAAGTCGTCAATCTTCACACTGCCGCCGAGCAGGTCATCAATCGTTTCCGGCTCAGCAACATCGCCGAGCAGATCGTCTAATGTGGTTGGGGCGGGTGTACCGATAGTGGCTAAAGAGTGGTACTTAGCTGTAAGATGGTCTGCCGCGTCCTTTATGATCGTCGGCAATTGGGACCAGTCGATATGATATGCTGATCCGGCCCCTAGCGCATCTCGATCGATGAAGGTTTTGTGGCGATGTTCGATCTGATCCCACTGTTTGATGAGCATTAAGCACATCTTGTCATAGAAGGAGTCGGTCAGGAACGGATCGTCCTTCTCGTAATAGGCGTAAGACGCCATCAGAAACCACGGCACAAGCATGTTCGGGTTGTTGGTGACAATCCGCTTCGCTACGGCGTCATATTGTTCCGGTCTAAAGCGCATCGCTGATCTGCCCTTCGTCAATTTCGGTATTCTTGCTTTGCTCAGGGGCGAGCGGGTCTTCCTTGTCACGCAGGCTAAGGGTTTCCCCTTGCGATGGCATGGAGACCAATGCCTCATAGAGATCGCTTTTCAGCGCATGGGTCATCTGCTCGATTTTCAGGATATTCTCATCGGAGATACCCTTCATCTCGCGTATGTCCTCAACCCACATATCAATGCGGTCCTTGAAGGTCATATTCACCTGGCCGAGAAGGTCGAGCAGATCGGTGGTGTGCCAGACTTCCCCGGCGTCCCTCAAATACCGCAACCGTTCGCGCTGAGCCTGCCAGAACACCTTGTTGACTTCCGGGGGTAGTTTGGCGGCGTTGAGTGTCCGAATGAACTCATCGGTCGTCATTTTGGGCGGCAGCAGATATTGGCAAGCAGTCTTGAAATCATAAACCGGGCGATTACCGCCTGCCATTCCCAAAATGGGACACCGCACCAACCTGGTCCGCACCGTCTTGGGGTCCATGTTGAAGACCTCAGAGAGAAAATTCATTGATACCGGGCGCTTCAACGCGCCCATTTCAACAAAGGTAGTCCCACTGCCTGCGGCTTTGATCGCCCGATCCTTGGCAAGTTTGTTCAACCGGCGCTCCCGCACCGACTCTTCTTGCGGCTTGGTCCCGAGAAGGTCGTCAATCCCGCTCATCATAACAAGTCCCCGATCAGATCGTCATGGCTTCGGCCATTAACCAAAGCGGCATCCTGCTCGTGTTCGAGGAATGTGGCGATGAAGTATGCCGCGACCTCGCTGACGATTGCGTTACCGAAGCCTTTGAGGAGGTTCGCCCGGTTTTTGCTCTCAAGGGGGCCACCAGAATCCAACTGATAGGCAGACCCATCAACCAGAGGGAATGTGCCGGACTCAACTGGCCTCCACTTTCCATCCCGGCAGAAGAGCCAGTCAGCATCTCGCCAGAAGCCGTTAGTCGGGCTGGGCCGTGCTTCTCCATCTCCTCTTTGTTCAGAAAGCCCAAATGAACCTGAGAAGCCAAGCCCATGTTCACTTTCCTGCCGGACGGGTGTTTGCCTGTCATTGACGTATCCGGGTGAGGTCTCTTGCCCCCATTCCCGTCCGATGCCGCTGCCGTGTTCCATCCCGACAACTGCGTCATCGTCTGAATGTTCATTCCGCCCGAACGCCCTTGAGTCCCCGGCCCCGTGGTCGAGTTCTCGTGAGGAGTGGCCCAACCCGCCATCGACGCTCTTTGTGGTAACGGTATCCCCGTGTCGTGCGCTCTGATCGTTCCCTTGCCCCGATTGGCGTCCATCGCCGTCACTGTCGGCCAACCGGCGAGATTGAATTGCACCGATTGGGTCAGGGACTTCCCCGTCATTTTGGGGGTCAGCGTTCCGCCCCGCTTCCCATCCGTCGCCGAGGAGGTCGGCCAACCTGCCACCGCCGCCTGCCTCGGCAACTGGTCTATCCGTGATCGCCCGTCCGGTCGTTCGAGCGCCATCCCCTCGCTGTCTTTCCAATCGCGTGTTGTTGTAACCCACCCGCTCATCTGCGTTTTGGGCTTGGGCGACGAGGAAGGTTCTTTGGCGGATGTGCGGCGCACCGAAGCCCGCAGCGCACAGATCGAACGGCCCGCAGGTGTAACCCGTTCCTTCCAGGTCAGCTTGTACAAGGTCGAGCCAAGCGAGTCCGTCCTTCGACGCAACCTGCTCTGCAAAGACGACACCAGGTTCGCACTGTTCGATGAGATAGTGCCAGAATGGCCATAGGTGCCGCTCGTCAGCAGTCCCTTTTCTTTTGCCTGCGCCGCTGAAAGGTTGGCACGGACAACTGCCGGTCCACACTGGTCGTTCATCTGGCCACCCTGCGAGCCGCAAGGCGTAGGACCAGACTCCGATGCCCGCAAAGAAATGGCATTGGGTGTAGCCTGCAAGTTCGACTGGTTTGATGTCTCGAATGTCACGCTCATCAACATCTCCGTAAGCGATCAGACCGGCATCAATGAGGTTACGGAGCCATTGAGCAGCATGGGGGTCGATCTCATTGTAATACGCCCGCGTCACAGCAGGTCTCCGATCCCCTCGGAAACCACCTGGTCACGCTTCCACTTCATGACTTCATCCCGAAACCATACGACAGCCCGAATGTCCCTCAACCGATGGCTTTGCGGAAAGATACCGGCGTCCATCTTGCGATAGATTGTGGCCTTCGACAGAGTCGTCGCCTCAATCACTTCGGGCAAGCGCATCCATTTGGGATCGCTATGTGAGACGTTCTGATACGGCATGGCACATTGTTATCCGGGTGAAACTTGAATAACAATACGCAAAACTTGAATATGTGGCAAGGGGTGTCAGAAAAATTCACCTTTTCTCGCTTTCGCGGGCCACACAAACTTGAATAAGGGTTAAAGCAGCTCAGAGAAACCCTGCTGCTCCTCAAGGAAATCAGCCCACCACTGCATCATCTTACGACGAGGCCCAAGGTATTCGGCGGCGTTATACGCTCCGCGAATCTTGTTCTCTTCCACATGGGCCAATTGGCGCTCAATCCAGTCCTCGTGGAAAACGCGCATGTCGTTCGCATCGACCTGCTCGTTCGCCAAAGTGGACGCCATACCCCTAAAGCCATGGACGGTCGCTTTTCCGAGATAACCCAGATCGTATAAGCAGTAGAGCATCACGTTTTCGTCAATCGGCTTTAGAGCATTGCGAACTTGGGCGAACTGCCATTGGCTACCCATCTTTTGCGCCAAGGTTTCGATCCGATCCAGCAATGGGCCTGCTTGGCGCGGCAGCGGAACTAGATGCTCCCTGCCCATCTTCATGCGATCCGCAGGCACCCGCCACAATAGTTCGTCAGTATCGCGGCCTTCAATTTCCTCCGGGCGGAAGAACCTCGTCTCAGATGTCCTGGCCCAAGTGAGGATCGTCCATTGCAACGCCAGCTTCACGGTTTCACTGTGATTGGACTTGCGCAGTTTCGCATAGAAGTCCGGCAGATCGCTTAGACTCAACTGCCTGTAATGTTGGGTCTTAGGCTTAGGCTTGAGCGCGTCATTGACATCAGGGACCGGATTATAGGACGCCCTTTTGGTCGCAATCGCATAGCGCATTACACGGCTGACATAACGAAGAGTTCTGCGCAAAAGGTCATAAACCTCGCGCTGTTCCATTCGCTCTATCAGTGACAAAATCTCTTCATGCGAGACCTCATCAATGGGGCGGTCGCCGAAGAGGGGAAAAGGGTCATTCTCCAGCCTGCCTATCACAATATCAGCATAGCGTTTGGTCCACTTAGACTGCTGCAACTCGAACCACTCGCGGGCGATGGTTTCAAACGAGGGCTTGTCTTTATCGGGCTTGTCGGAAGTGGGATAGTTGCCGGCGCGAATTTCAGCTTTGACCTTCTCACGCCAAAAGCGAGCATCGGCCAAAGACATTTCGGAATATGGTCCGCCACGGACTTTCATTTGCTTGCCGTCGCGGCGATAGGCGAGAAACCAGGTCTTCCGACCGCTCGGTCTCACTTCGATATAAAGCCCGCCCCCATCAGATAATCGTCGATATGGTTTTCCACCTGCTTTGGCGTTTTTGATCTTCAAGTCCGTCAGTGCCATATCCGTCACCAAAAAGAGCCAACAAAGAGCCAACAAATGAGTCGCGCTTCAATGAGACTATATGAGACCGCTTGGGACAAAAAATCAAGGTTTCTCTAGCATTTTAGATGGTAGCTGAGAATGTATGAGACTGTATGAGAAGTGGAATTGGTGGACAGGGCTGGATTCGAACCAGCGTACGCTCACGCGGGCAGATTTACAGTCTGCTGCCTTTAACCACTCGGCCACCTGTCCATAGGCGCGCGATTCCTGATGCAACGGATCGCGTCGGCAAGAGGCGGCTCAATGGCGAAAAGCCCGCCTCATGTCAATGCTCTCAGACGATGAAATATTTACCCGCCGCAATGATTGGCATTGGCCGATGAATATGCGAGGGCAGATGACATGAAAAGAGGACGGCAGGCAAAGCAGAAAAAGGCATCGCGTCAGCGTGGCCGCGGCGGATCAGCGGTTGCGCCGCGTTTTTGGGGACATCATGCGGTAGAGGCGGCGCTGGCCAATCCGGAACGTGAGGTACGCAAGCTGTTGGGCACGCGCAATGCGCTGTCTGAACTGGAGATTCCCGAGCAACTGCCGGTGCAATATTGCGAGCTCACCGATCTGGCGCTTTTGGTGCCACCCGATGCGCCGCATCAGGGTGTTGTGGCCGAGGTTGCGCCACTAGAAGATATCGGCCTGCCCGAATGCCTTGATCGCGCAGACGGCAAGCCGCTGGTAATCCTCGACCAGGTTACCGATCCGCGCAATATCGGTGCGATCTTTCGGTCTGCCCTCGCCTTTGGCGCGGGCGCGATCATTACCCAGGATCGCCATGCGCCGCCGGAATCCGGTGTCATCGCCAAAGCAGCCTCAGGCGCGCTTGACCGGCTGCCCTGGGTGCGGGTGGTCAATCTGTCTCGGGCGCTCGAGGAAATGGCCGATGCCGGATATTGGCGGGTGGCGCTGACCGGCCATGGCGAAAAGGCCTATGCCGATGCGGTCGGCACCGGGCCCGTGGCGCTGGTACTGGGCGCAGAGGGCGAAGGCCTGCGCCCTAATGTCGCCGCGCATTGCGATATAGAGGCCTATCTACCGATTGAGGAGGCTATGGAGAGCCTGAATGTCTCCAATGCGGCGGCGATTGCGCTATATGTGTTGAGCACCAGAGAGAAGTGAGGGGAGAAGGCTGATGGGACTACGCGTAATCGCTGCACTGAGCGCAGTATTGATGCTGACTAGCTGCGTACTGACACCGGGCCAATTCACGTCCGAACTCAGCATCGACAAATCCGGGCAGTTTACCTTCAGCTATCAGGGCGAGATTTCGGTGCTGGGCTTCAACCAGTTGATCGACATGGCGGCGCATGAAAATGCCGAAGGCTTTGCGGGCGAATGCTATAATGACGAATTTGAAGAACGCCCCTGCACCGAAGAAGAAAAAGAGGAACAGAGAGCCGCCAAGGCTGCCGAAAATGCGCGCGATGCCGAGATGTTCAAAACGCTGCTTGGCGGCATTGACCCAAGCAAGCCGGAAGCGATTGACGATTTTATCGAGCGCGTATCGCGGCAAAAGGGATGGAACAGCATCAGCCATAAGGGCAAGGGCGTATTTGATGTGGACTTTCGCATCAGCGGCAATGCCGATCAGGGCTTTACCTTCCCGATGATCGAGAAGCTGCAGGCGGCGAGCCCGTTTGTGACCATCATTGCCCGCAAGGACAATAAAGTACGCGTCGAAGCGCCAGGCTTTGCCGGTAGCGAGCAGGGCCCTGGAATGGGTACATTTGGCGCATTGGCTGCCATGGGTGCAGGAGAAAGCGGAAAAGGTGGCACCCCCGCCCCGGCTGTTCTGCCCAACGGCACATTCACCGTCCGCACAAGCGGTACCATCCTCACCAACAATACCGAGGAAGGCCCAACGCGTGAGAACGGTGAGCAGGTGCTGCGCTGGGAGATTACGCCCGCGACAACACAGCCACCGGAAACGCTGATTGCGCTGGATTGATCCCGCGCCAGATAATGAAGAGGAAACGCTTATGCTGACCCGTATCATCGCGACCTTTACAGCCTGCCTGCTGCTCACCAGTTGCTTCCTGACGCCCGGCGAGTTTGAGGCGGATCTCACGCTCAATGATGATGGCAGCTATCGTTTTGCCTATGTCGGGCAGATTCAGTTGGTGCTGCCAGAAAGGGAATTTCGTAAACCTAGAACACGTCCCTTTGACCCGAATTCCGTCTATTGCGAAAGCCGGGTCAATCTGGAGACAGGCGAGGAAGAGCCGATAAGCGAGAACGACAGGGTTCTAGAAGCACAGACTGCGGCAGACGCCGCTACAGAGGCTGCAATCGCGGCTGCCGAAGGTGCAACGGTAGAAACACCGACGCCGCGCTACAGTTACAAAGGCCGTGAATGCACCGATGCCGAATTGGCCGAGAAACGCGCCGAACATGATCGTCGCAATGCCGAAAGGCTGGCCGAACATGAGCAGCGACTGAAGGTGTTGTCGTCGGTGTTCGGCGGAGCTGTGCCGGGCAATGACGAAAGCATGGAGAAACTGGCGCAGAAGCTGGAGGCCTATGAAGGCTGGAACTCGGTCCGCTATCAGGGAGATGACGTTTTTCTGGTCGATTACTCGGTGGAAGGCCAGGTTTCGAGCGGCTTTCTTTTCCCGCAATTCCCCGATACCGCGCTCAATATGCCTTTTGTCCAAATCATCCCGGTTAAGGATGGCAAATATGAAATCATTGCCCCTGCCTTTGGCGGTAGCGGGACGGTGGCAACGCTATCAAAGCTTGATCGCTCATATAGACGCGGGCTGGATGAACAGGCAATGCTGGTTCCGTCGGGCACCTTCACCATCCGCACCAATGGCGAAGTGCTTGCGAACAATAACGACCAAGGCAGGGTGCGCGAAAATGGCAGCAATGTCATCCGATGGAATGTGACCGAAGGGCTGGAGAGCCCGCGGGCTCTGATTGGACCTGCGCAATAACAGCATAATAACATGGGCCGAGTTTGCACCCAGCCGGCAAAGAACAAATAAAAATGGGGCAGGATTTCTCCTGCCCCATGATTTTTTCCGCGAAGCAAAAATATGGCCGCCCGCAGGCAGCCATATTCTCTATTAGTTGACGGCGTCTTTCAGGCCCTTGCCAGCCTTGAACTTTGGCTGGGTCGAGGCTGCAATTTGCATTGGCTCGCCGGTACGCGGGTTACGGCCGGTTGATGCCTTGCGCTCGGTCACTGAAAAGGTACCGAAACCAACCAGACGGACTTCGCCGCCTTTGCTGAGCGTGCTGGTGATGGAATCAAAAACAGCTTCAACAGCTTTGCCAGCGTCATTTTTGCTAAGACCGCTGTGATCAGCGACTGCACCAATTAGATCATTCTTGTTCATATTCTGGGTATCCCCCCTTGCTGATATTTCTACCTGATTCGCGGGATCAGATGGGACTGATAACCACCTTTACCCCATGTCTGTCAAAGGGAATTCCGCACTTTTCCGCCACTTTCTGCGCTATTGTTGCATGTGTATATCACAGTTTACATTTAGTGCGGCAATTGCGGATCATTCTGGTCAGCGGCAAATCCGGCGGGCCGTGCTGCCAGTTCATCCGCCTCGGTCCAGTCAATCGCTTCCAGCGTCTCGGTAAGTGCTTCGCTGAGCACTGCATCGACATGGGCCACGGGAATAATCTTTAAGCCTTGCGTGATATTGTCGGGAATATCCGCCAGATCCTTTTGATTTTCTTCAGGAATTAATACTGTCGTAATACCACCGCGTAATGCCGCAAGTAGCTTCTCCTTAAGCCCACCAATAGGCAAGACCCTGCCTCGCAGCGTTACTTCACCGGTCATCGCGACGTCTTTACGGACCGGGATTCCGGTGAGCGTAGAGACCATCGATGTGACCATACCAATGCCGGCAGACGGCCCATCTTTGGGCACTGCGCCTTCGGGCAGGTGGATATGGACATCCTTGCGATTAAAGATATCCGGTTTGATACCGTAGGAAGGCGAGCGTGCCTTGACATAGGACCACGCCGCTTGAACCGACTCCCGCATTACCTCGCCGAGCTTGCCGGTGGTTTTGATCTGCCCTTTGCCCGGGACCGTGACCGACTCAATCGTCAGCAACTCACCGCCAACCTCGGTCCAGGCCAGCCCGGTGACGCCGCCAATCTGATGCTCTTCCTCGCCGACACCATGGCGGAATTTGCGCACACCGGAGAAGTCGGCAAGATTTTCGGTGGTGATGACCACCTTCTCATCCTCGCCTTCGATTATCTTACGCAGCGATTTGCGCGCCAGCTTGGCGATCTCACGCTCCAGCGTCCGCACCCCGGCCTCGCGGGTATAATAGCGGATCAGATCGCGCAGGGCGTCGTCTTCGAGCGTGAATTCGCCTTCTTTCAGGCCATGCGCTTCAATCTGCTTGGCCACCAGATGGCGCTTGGCAATCTCGACCTTCTCATCCTCGGTATAGCCTTCGAGCCTGATGATCTCCATGCGATCAAGCAGCGGCTGCGGCAGGTTAAGCGAATTGGCCGTAGTGACGAACATGATGTCCGACAGGTCAATATCAATCTCAAGATAATGGTCCTGAAACTTGCCATTCTGTTCGGGATCAAGAACCTCAAGCAGCGCTGATGCCGGATCACCCCGGAAATCCTGACCCAGCTTGTCAATCTCGTCGAGCAGGAACAACGGATTGGATGTGCCCGCTTTTTTGAGATTATTGACGATCTTGCCCGGCATCGAGCCGATATAGGTCCGCCTATGGCCACGGATTTCCGCCTCATCGCGCACACCGCCGAGTGACTGACGGACAAATTCGCGTCCAGTCGCCTTGGCAATCGACTTACCCAGCGAGGTCTTGCCGACTCCCGGAGGGCCGACAAGGCAGAGGATCGGGCCTTTCAACTTGTTGGTCCGGCTTTGCACCGCGAGATATTCGATGATGCGTTCCTTGACCTTTTCCAGCGCGAAATGGTCGGCATCAAGGATTTCCTGCGCCTTGCTGATATCTTTCTTCAGCCGCGACTTTTTGCCCCAAGGCAGGCCGAGCAGCACATCAAGATAGTTTCGCACAACTGTGGCTTCGGCTGACATCGGCGCCATGGAACGCAGCTTCTTCAGCTCCGCCTCAGCCTTGGTCTTGGCGTCCTTGGAAAGCTTCATCTCACGGATTTTCTGCGCCAGTTCAGACAGCTCATCGCCGCCTTCGCCGTCACCATCGCCAAGCTCGCTCTGGATCGCTTTCAATTGCTCATTGAGATAATATTCGCGCTGTGTCTTTTCCATCTGGCGCTTGACGCGACCGCGGATTTTCTTCTCGACCTGAAGCACGCCGAGCTCGCCTTCCATAAATCCGAACAGCAGTTCCAGCCGCTTGACCGGGTCCAGCTCCATCAGCAGCGATTGCTTGTCGGCGACCTTGATATTGAGATGCGCCGCAACCGCATCGCCGAGCGCACCGGCATCGTCAATTTCAGACAGTTGTACGGCGGTTTCGCTCGGCATCTTCTTGTTGAGCTTGGTATAATTCTCAAACTGCTCGACAACCGAGCGCATCAGCGCAGCAACCTCGGTACCGCTGGCGCTGTTCTGCTCTTGCGGGCTGACCTCAGCCAAACAGACACTTTCCTCAGTGCGCAGCGCTTCAAGGCTGGCGCGGCGTTGGCCTTCGACCAGCACGCGGACGGTGCCATCGGGCAGTTTCAGCATCTGCAAGACAGTCGCCACCACGCCCATATCATAAAGATCATTCTGGTCCGGATCGTCACAGGCCGGGTCAAGCTGCGACACAAGGAAAATCTCCTTATTGGCCGCCATGGCCTGTTCCAGCGCGGCGACTGATTTGTCGCGACCGACGAACAGCGGAACAATCATCTGCGGGAAAACAACAATATCACGCAGCGGAAGAAGAGGGAAAGTCTGGTTCATAAGATATGATGCAATCTATGTTACGATATTACTTGCATAAGATATTGGCATTGGCGCGGCTGGCTTCAACCGGTCAGGCCCACAGGATCAGCTGAACGGCATCTTGAAACCCGGCGGCAATGGCAGCGATGATGACATTTTCGCCATTTCTTCCTCGCTCGCCTTATCTGCCTTCGCCCGCGCATCGTTAAATGCAGCAGCGACCAGATCTTCCAGCATCGCCTTGTCATCGGGGGTGATCAGGCTGTCATCGATCGATACGCTCAAAATACGGCCCTTGGCGGTCGCTTTCACCTTGACCATGCCGCCGCCGGAAACGCCCTCAACCTCGACCGCTTCGAGCCGCTGCTGCGCTTCCTGCATCTGGTTCTGCACATTCTGCGCCGCTTCCTGAGCGGCTTTCATCATTTCTTCCATGTCCTTCACGCGCGTAAACTCCTGTCCGGGTGGGCCTCTGCCTCACCATTTTCTATCAATTCCGCATCCGGAAATGCGTCAAGCGCAGCCCGTACCAACGGGGTTTGCAGGATTGATTCCTTTCGGGCCTCCGCCTGCGACAAAGCACGCTCCCTGATACTGGGTTGGGCATTGCCGTCGCCCTTTTCAACCTGCCAGCGCTTGCCGGTCAGCCGTAGCAACGCATCGCGCAACTTAGCCTCAAAATCGGAGCGGACCTTGCTGGCCAACTGATACACTATCCTGCCATCGCCATAATCAACCAGCCGCATATGGTCGTGCATGATCTGCGCAAGCTCTAAATGCCCTTCCCTGTCCAGCGCCTGAATCAGATCGGTAAAGGGCATAGCCGGGGTGGCCTGATGCTGTGCGGCGGTATTGGCTGTTTCGGGCGCAAATTGCGCCGGCGGTTGCGACACAGCAACCGTGGCCTCGGCCTGATTGGTAGCGGCCGGACCTGTCGACGGTGCAGAAGCCGGAGCCGCGATTGCCGCAGCCCCACCGCCCTGATCCAGCACCTTCGCAACAGCGCCGGGATCGGGCAACGAAGCCGCATACACCAGCCGCAACATCGCCATATCCATCGCCTCGCGCGGATCGGGAGCATGCGCGACTTCGCTATGCGCCTTCAGCAGCATCTGCCACAGCCGGTGCAGTGTGCCATGCGTCATCTGCGCCGCATGCTCGCTGAGCATCGCCTGATCCTCGGCGCTCAAGCCATTGCTCTTGGCCGCCTTCTCATCAATCTTCGCCAGCGTGATCGCGTGCACCATATCCATCAGCGCCCGCACTTGAGCCAGCGGCTCGACACCCAGCTCATGCTGCTGGTCGAGCAGCGACAGCATCGTGCCATCTTCCCCCTGCAGCACATGGCCGAGCAATTGCCGCACCACGGTGCGGTCGGACAGGCCGAGCATATTGCGCACCGCCTCGGCCGAGATATGCGGCCGGGCATCGCTGCCAGCATCATCGGCTAGTGCCATATCGGCGTGCGCAATCGCCTGATCCAGCACCGACAGCCCATCACGCACCGAACCATCAGCGGCGCGCGCGATCATCATCAGCGCATCATGATCTGCATCCACCGCCTCTTTGGTGCAGATAGTGGCGAAATGCTCAGTCAACAGCTCAGTAGAAATACGTTTCAGATCGAAGCGTTGACAGCGGGACAGCACCGTAATCGGCACCTTGTCCACCTCGGTGGTGGCGAACAGGAATTTCACATGCGCTGGCGGCTCTTCCAAGGTCTTAAGTAATGCGTTGAACGCATTTTTCGACAGCATATGCACTTCGTCGATGATGTAGATTTTATAGCGCGCCGAGACACTGGCATAACGCACCGCTTCAATAATCTCGCGCACATCGTCGACGCCAGTATGGCTGGCGGCGTCCATCTCAATGACGTCAATATGCCGCCCCTCGGCAATCGCAACGCAATGTTCGCACACGCCACAAGGATCAATCGTTGGCCCGCCCTGCCCGTCCGGACCAATACAGTTCAGCGCCTTGGCGATCAGTCGCGCGGTCGAGGTCTTGCCCACCCCGCGCACCCCGGTCATCAGGAACGCATGCGCCAGCCGTTCGCGTTTGATAGCATTGCTGAGCGTCTGCACCATCGCCGATTGGCCGATCAGATCAGAAAAGGTCTGCGGCCGATATTTGCGCGCTAAAACACGATAAGGCTGCGCCGCATCCGTCGCTGCTGAAGAATCCTGCCCACCGGGTAGATCAAGCCCCAGGCTCATCGCCCCCTCGCCCGCACTGTCTGACTCGCTATTCTGTGGCACTTGCTCACTCATAATCCCAATATAGGCCTGCCCCACCGCCCGCGTCGATAGCCGTTGCAAATTAGCACGGGATAATATACCTCTGAATGACAGTCAGAGGTATATTATCCCGTGCTGCCGATGGTGGTGCATTTGTGACGCTTGGTGTTACGTTTGTTGGCGGACGAGTAGCGCGAGCAGGAGAGGTATCGGCATTTCGAGACGCTATTTTGATACGCGCACCGCAGTGCAGATTACGCAGGTCAGCCGGGCGCGGATTGACCAGATGATCTCCAAAGGGCTGGTGGCGCTGCGCAAACCGCCCAAAGCCGGCCATTCACGACAATTGACGATGAATGAGCTGGCCGAAATCATGGTGCTCGACCGGCTGACCACTTTGGGGCTGGATGTCGCGGGGCATAATCTGATGCACCATATGCCGCTGAAACTGGTCTATCACGCGCCAGACCCTGCACTGGTTATCGCCAGACTGCATATCCTCGCGCCGATGGATCAGGGCAAGACGCTGTCGCCGCATTTCCAGTCCGTGCAGAGCCTGCGCTTCACCACAGTGACGCAGGCGCGGCAGATGCTGGATGATCCCGATCTGATCGGCGTGACGATCCTGCCGCTCAAGGAGATACTCGACCATATCGAGGCCGCGGCGGAGGAGTTGGGGATCCTTTGAAGCAATGCCTCAAGAAATCAATCTCGAGTCCGCTTAAGTTTTGCGCCCGGAGGGATGATACTAGACAGCTTGTTATTAGCCCCGGAAACCGAAGGGATCATGACTTTCTCAGGGGTGACATCAACCACATTGCTTATGATTGGGGAGCAATCGGCAACCACTTCTACACAGAGAAATGCGGTTGCAATCATCCATGATGTATCCACTCCCTCCATCACAAAGCTCAGCACGGATTCTTTTGTCCATGGATGCCCGCCCACTCTAAACAATGCAGAGTTAGGCCGCTCTCCCGCCTCCCAGATATCCACCAAACCATGCTCATCCAATACGCGGTACGCTGAGACTTGGTCGAAATCGATGTCGAAGACTTGCCCTTTGCAATAGCTAAAGGCCTTAATACGTAATTCTGGGATACTGTGGTCGAGCAACCCGTGTGTATAACGCACGAAGCTATCATCAGGCATGCGGTTAGTCGTCTGAATGAAGTCCTGCCCCGAACTCACTTGCAAGATTGCAAGTTCATCATCCGAGAAGGCAGTTTGCCAAGGCTTGAAGAATATTTCTTTTTTGCTTTCCATTACCTCACACTAGCGAAGCAAATTTCTGTCTGAAAGCTGTAAAGGAGCCGAGCGACCCGTAGAAAAAATCGTTGTGGCTGCTTCCTTCCGGACCTGACCAGGTTGGCGACGACCACGTCCGCCCGACTCCCAAGGGCCATATGGCGTCCCTTTTGTGAAAATGCAATATCGCTTTGCGGCAGTGTTCAGTAGAGTTTTCCCATCTCATGCCAGGCAACATTCGCCATAGCCGCTTGCACCATGTCCATATCTGCTGTTGGCCGGTCGCAATAGATGGTGAGGAAATAGCGGCCCTTATCGGTGATGATATAGGCCATGTCATTGACTGCCAGCGCCTCGGGATAGCCGGTGCCGGTCTTGTTGCCGATATCCCATTCTTCCGGAAGCCCGGCGCGGATGCGGCTTTTGCCTGTCTTGGTTCCCGCCATCAGGCGGCGCAATATCATTGGGCCTTCTTCATCGGGAATTTCGCTGAAGCACAGACTCGCCATCAGGATCGCCATGGCTGATGGCGAGGTGGTATCGCGGGGATCGCCGATGATATTCTGGTTCAATTCCGGCTCATAGCGGTCGAGACGAGAGATCGGATCGCGATGCGAACGGAAGAATCTGGTCATCGCTTCCGGCCCACCAATATGTCGTAGCAGGATATTCGCGGCAGCATTGTCGCTGATCTGCACCACAGCTTCGAGGAGGTGCTGAATCGTCATAGTCCGGCGTTCTTCGGCCAATACACGCTCGACTGCGGGCGCATAGGAGACAAGGTCATCCTCGGAGATCGGTATGCTGGTCGCCAGCCAGTCTGATATGGACTCTATGCCTTCCCTTTCTTCGGTGAAGAATGAGGGCATCTCCAGCACTGCCGCCGCCAGCGGCGCCTTGAAAGTGGAGCACATGGCAAAGCGCTCATTCATCCGATGTCCAGCGAGCAGGCGCAGTTGGTCATCGACCAGCGCCACGCCCATGCGGCCACCAATGCTCTCATTGATTTTGGTCAGCACCGGGTCGGGTGCCTGCATCGCCAGACGCGACGCCGGTTCCGCTTCAGCCTCGGCAACAGGCGTGCAGCCCGCGAGTACCAGCCCGGCTCCCAGACCGCCCAAAACCTCCCGCCGCCCGCAGAGAGGCCCGCGCTCAGGCACCGGTCATATCGCGCACTTCATTGGGGATCCGCACTGTCATGCCATCCAGTTCGGGCGTCAGCACAATCTGGCAGGACAGGCGGCTGGTCGCGGTAACCGCGCTGGCAAGATCAAGCATATCTTCTTCCAGCTCGCTTGCCTCGGGGACTTTGGCAAAGTCCTCTTTAGGCAGAATGACATGACAGGTGGAGCATGCCATCTGCCCCTCGCACGTGCCTTCCAGCGGCTCGCCATGCGCCTGGGCCAGGTTGAGCAGCTTGTCGCCGACTTTGCCGGTCACGGTCTGCTCCTGCTTGCCATCGGCGCTGACAAAATGGATCGTAACAGTGTCGCTCACTTGTCTGCTCCCACCTTAGGGTTCTGCCCTTTATTGCGCGTCCGCTGCGGCATTGATCAGTTCGGCCCCGCGGATGATCTCATCATCGCTGGTATAGCGGCCAAAGCCAAGCCGAATTGATAATGTGATCGCCTCACGCGGTAATCCCAATGCGCTCAGCACATGGCTGGGCCGTCCCGACCCGCTGGCACAGGCGGACCCTGCGGAAAAAGCCACGCTGCGCACCTCGGATATCAGTCGCGCCACATCCAGCCCCTCTCTGCGGATATTGAGATTGCCCGGATAACGCTGCTCGGATGAACCGTTTATGATCCAGTCGGAAAACTGTTCGCGAGCTAGTTCGGCGAGCCGCCTCACATGCGCTGCATCTTCCTCGCGCCGCTCTGCCGCCAGCTTCGCTGCCACGCCGAAACCGACACAGAGCGCCGGTGACAAAGTGCCCGAACGCACGCCCTGCTCCTGCCCGCCACCAAATATCAACGGCGAAAGCTCGACACCATCACGTACCCATAATGCGCCTATCCCTTTAGGCCCATGGATTTTATGCGCCGAAATCGCCACCAAATCGACGTTGTGAGGAATATCCACCCTGCCATAGCCCTGTACCGCATCGCACAGCATCAGCGCACCTGCCTGATGCGCCATATCGGCCAGTTCGGCGACCGGCTGTATGGTGCCAATCTCGTTGTTGATCAGCATCGTTGCTACGAGGCGGGTTCCCGAACTAATCAACGCTTCGGCTTGACGGAGATCGACAATACCGTCGTCCCTCACCGGCAACGCCACATGTTCTGCCTGCGCCGCATGGCCATGCACCGCATCGATCACCGCCGCATGTTCAATCGCACTATAGGCCGCACGCCCATCCCTGCCGCAGACAGAGTGCACCGCCATATTGATCGCTTCAGTCGCGCCGCCGGTGAACAGCACCTGTCCGCCCGGCGGCATCAGTGCCGCCACCCGGTCGCGCGCCAGCGATATCATCGCCGCCGCCTCGCGCCCGGCGCTGTGCGAGCTGTGCGGATTGGCGTGTTTCTCACTCAGCCAAGGCAGCATCGCCTCCAGCGCTTCAGGTGCCAGCGGCGTTGTTGCCTGATAATCGAGATAGATGCGATCAGCCATGCCCATGGTCTTGTGAGAGGAGCCTTAAGTTCACAAAGTTCACACCTATGAAGCCCTTGAAAGTGCCATTTCTTGCGAATGCTGTTGGAGTATATCCAACACAAAAGTCCAACAGGAAATATGCGGCCGGATCACTATAGCCTGCCCGTCTCAGGTAGGACATTGCTATGCTTTGGCTTTCTCGGCGATGCCCTGCCATATCTCGACAAAGCGGTAGATATCCGAGCGATTGGTATCCGGACCGAAGCTGACACGGATCACCTCGCCGGCGGCTTTGTCATCCCAGCCCATGGCGTGGAGCACATGGCTGGTTTTGAGCGTTCCCGAGGAGCAGGCACTGCCCGCCGAGACCGCGACCCCGGCCAGATCAAACTGGATCAGCTGGGCATTGGCGCTGACACCGGGCATCTGATAGCTGCCAATCGTCGGCAGGCGATCCGCGTCTTTGGCAACCACCAAACCGCCTGCGGCCTCGATCTGCCGATCCAACTGATGGCGCAAATCCTCGATCCGCTGGTGCCAGTTGGTCGGTTGCTCCAGCGCGGCAATCATCGACGCCACTGCGGGCAGATTCTCTGTACCCGCGCGATAGCCCTTTTCCTGCCCACCGCTCGGCTCCAGCAGCGCCAGATCCTTGACCAGCAGCGCACCAACGCCGGGCGGACCACCAAATTTGTGTGCCGACAGGCTGATCATATCGGCATCGGGCAGCGGCAGCTTGCCAACGCTTTGCGAACAATCGCACAGCCATATCCCGCCATGCGCGCGCACCGTTTCGCCAATCTCCGCCAATGGCTGGATCACCCCGGTTTCATTATTCACGCTCTGGATCGCCACCAGCGCCTGCCCCGCGCTCTCTTCCAGCGCCCGGGCGATGCTCGACAGCACCACCCGACCCTGCAAATCCACTGCCAGCTTCACCGCATCGGGAACCGGGCGCAGCACCGCATCATGCTCGACCGGGCTAACAATATGCCGTTCAGCCTTGCCCTGCAGCGCCAGCTTTATTGCCTCGGACGCACCCCCGGTGAAGATCACCTCGCCATCCCATTGCAGCAGCTCTTTCAGGCGGCGGCGATGCCCCTCCAGCGCCTGCCGCGCGCCACGGCCATCCAGATGCGGTGAGGACGGGTTCGCCCACTCCGCTAAAGCCTGCGCCATTGCCTCACGCGCTGCGGGCAGCACCGGCGTAGTCGCCGCATGGTCGAGATAAAGGCGTTCCGAAACGGGCATAATCGGCTATCTAGCTTCACATTGGAGCGAGTGCCACGCATTTTGTTGCATTTTTCAGGCACAATTGCGTATAGGCGTGCCTTCCCGCCAAACGGGCGCGCTGCCGACTCCAGTCGAGCCCCGTGCGGTGACCAGTATTGGATGGATAAGCAGATATGCCTGAAGTCATTATTTCCGGCCCCGAGGGTCGTCTCGAAGGCCGTTTCAGCCTCGCCCCACGCCCCCGCGCGCCGGTCGCGATCATCCTGCACCCGCACCCGCAGGGCGGCGGCACGATGAATGACCGCATCACCTTTGACCTCTATAACAATTTCTCCAAGCGCGGCTTTGCGACATTGCGCTTCAATTTTCGTGGTGTCGGCCGCAGCCAGGGCAGTTTTGACAATGGCATTGGCGAGCTTTCCGACGCCGCCGCTGCGCTCGACTGGGTGCAGAGCGTCCATCCCGAGGCTGAGACGACATGGGTTGCCGGTTTCAGCTTCGGCGCACTGATCGGCATGCAATTGCTGATGCGCCGCCCGGAGATTCGCGGTTTCATCTCAATCGCGCCACCGGCCAATATGTATGATTTCAGCTTTCTGGCCCCCTGCCCGTCATCGGGCATCATCATCAACGGCGCCAATGACCAGATTGTCGCACCCGCAGCAGTGCAGAAGCTGGTCGACAAGCTGCGCACGCAAAAGCATATCACCATCCATCACGACCAAATCCCGCGCGCCAACCATTTCTTTGAAAATGAAATGGAAGATCTGATGGCGGCGGTCGATACCTATCTCGATATGCGCTTGGCACCGGATTCGCCGATTAAGTGATCTTCGCGGTATCATAAGCCCCTCCTCTTCAGAGGAGGGGTTGGGGTGGTGGCGAACCGCAGGTGAGCTCGCGCCGGCAAATTCAAGGCGTGCCGCAACACCACCCCGCTGCGACTAAAGCTCGCTGCGCTCGCTAAGTCTCACTGCCCCTCCTCTGAAGAGGAGGGGAGATGGTTTCCTCATTCGCCAACCGCCTCTGCCGGAGCCACACCGCGTTCATTCGGTACCGCCCAGATAGCGACATTGGCGAACATGATGCCCGCCAGCACCAGCATCAGCAAAGGCTTGCGCGTCCAGCCATCGCGGCGGACCATGATGATGGCGCCGATGATGAGCGCAAAACCCGCCAGCATCATCAGCGATAGAGCAATATTGATCATGGGCGGGCGATGCCCAAACATATTGGATGCGTCAATATCGGTGCGTATCGAGGATCGCAGAAGAAGCATATTGACATATTAATCTCAAATGAGACATATATGTCTCATGATTGATTCTCTGCGACCATCCGCTTCCGCCGCGCTTATCGAGGCTGCGTTCACCCTATTGTCGGAAAACCCGGCCGCCTCGCTCGCAGATATTGCCGAGCGCGCAGGTGTCGGCCGCGCGACATTGCACCGCCATTTCTCCGGCCGTGACGATCTGATCCTGACGCTTGGGAAAACAGCATTGCGGGAAATGGAGGATGCAGCAGAGACCGCCTGCACCGATGTCCTGTCCCATTCCGAAGCGCTGCGTCGCACATTGGAAGCGCTGATCCCGCTGGGCGATCGCTATCGTTTCCTGATGCGTGAACAGATTGAGGAACATCCCGAAATCCTCGCGGAACTGGAACGCCAGCAGCGCGAAATGCGCGACATGATCAATGAAGCAAAAGCCGAAGGGCTGTTTGATACTGCAGTACCAACAGCATGGATCGCGCAGGCTTATGACAATCTGCTCTACGCCGCATGGGAGGCGGTGAAGGCGCAAGACCTCACGCCCACACAGGCTAGCACTCTAGCCTGGCAGACTCTGACAAAAGGCTTGGGAGCGAAGCCATGAACGGTGAAACCATCTCACAATTTGCTGATTCCTTTGAAGGCATTTTCTTTCTGATCGGCGGCGTCATGTTGCTGATCGAGATCGCAAAGTCTCTGCTTTCCGGCACATTCAAAGGCCGCACGCTGCTCGATATCGTGGCCAGTATTTCGACCCAGATACCGACAATCCTGGTCGAAACATTCCTGATGTCGTTCCTCTATGCAGGCTATGTGCTGTTCAGCGAGGCCTATATCAGCTGGACACTGCCCTATACTGTCTCGACATTCGCGCTCGCGCTGTTTGTGGCGGATTTCCTCTATTATTGGGAGCATCGTCTGGCGCATGAAATCCGGTTGCTCTGGACGCAACATGCGGTGCACCATTCCTCGCGACAGATGAACCTTTCCATCGCGGTGCGTTTCGGTCCGCTCGAAGGGGTTATATCGGCCATCATCCACTTCCCGATGATCTTGCTCGGCTTTCCGGCAGAGATGGTGTTTGCCGCGATCATCATCATTCTTGGTTATCAGACATGGATTCATACCGAGATGATCGGCAAGCTCGGTTTTCTCGACACATTCCTCAATACGCCCGCCAATCACCGCGTGCACCATGGTTGCGACGATAAATATATCGACAAGAATTATGGCGGCATATTGATCATCTGGGACCGGATATTCGGCACCTATCAGGCCGAGGAAGAAACCCCGCGCTATGGCCTGAAACGCGATTTTGACCGCGTCAATCCGCTGGTAGTGTGGTTCTCCGAATGGCCGCAGCTGTTCCGCGATATCGCCAAAGCGCAGTCCTTCAAAGAGGTCTGGATGTATCTTTTCGGCCCGCCGGGATGGCAGCCGAAAGCGGTTGAAACGGCTAAGGTCCCCGTCAATGGCTAGCCAAGGTCTGCTGAATGGCAAGCCGCTGTCCATCGGCTCGCTGATGCGGCATTTCTGGCGGCAGATCAGCGTCACCTGGTTTCTGACCCTGCTGGAAACCGGGCTGCTGGCGACGCTGCCGCTGCTCATCGGCATGTCGATTGATGGCCTGCTGAGCGATAGCTGGACGTCCTTCTTCTGGCTTCTGAGTGCCATGGCGCTGGTGCTGCTACTGGCGGTGGCGCGGCGGGCCTATGACACCCGCGCCTACGGCAACATGGCGGTCGAGTTGGGCGATGCGGTGGCAGAGAATGGTCGCGACCAGCCGGTCTCCGCGGTGAATGCACGGGTCGAGATGAGCCACGAGCTGATCCAGTTTCTCGAAGACGAAGCGCCGATATTGCTCACCGCTATAGTCCAGATCATTGTCTCTCTCGGCGTGCTGTTCGCCTTTCACGGCGCTCTGGCAGCCTCAGCGGGCGGCGCAACGCTGGCTGGGCTATTGATCTACACCCTGTCCGCCAAACGCTTCTACGCCCTGAACCATGATATGAATGCCCAGGCCGAGCAGCAGGTTGCGATCCTCTCTGGCAGGGAGCGCAGCGCCATTCGGCACCATTTATCCCTGTTGCGCGGGCATTATGTCCGCCTCTCGGACACAGAAGCGATTGTTTATGGCCTGATCTTCGCGGTGCTGCTTGCGATGCTCGGCTTCAACCTGTGGTTCGCCGCAACGCAAACAGCTGCATCGCCCGGACAGATTTTCTCCATAGTCGTCTATTCATTCGAGTTTCTGGAATCGGCCATCGCCTTGCCCGCGGCATTGCAAAGCCTGACCCGGCTCGCCGAGATCACACAGCGGATAAATGGGGAAGCGAAGGCCGCTTAAGCAAAAGCCTAGAGATGGTACGGGTAGTCGGACTCGAACCGACATGTCCTAGGGACACCGGATTTTGAATCCGGCGCGTCTACCAATTCCGCCATACCCGCATAAGTGTGACCATCCGGCAGGCCGAACCAGATAGCGAAGCCGGAAGCGACTTGCAATGCAGCTTTTGCGTTCGGCCTATTTCTTCAGCTCGCGCTTGATTGTGGCCCAGGTTTTCTTGCCATAAGGCGGCTTGAACCCGGCCATACCCGCGACATCCATGCTCGCTTGCTTATAGACAGCGCGCATATGGCTGAACTCCTTAAAGCCATCATAGCCGTGATAATGCCCCATGCCCGAGGGACCGATGCCACCAAAGGGCAGGTCTTCCATAGCGTTGTGGAAGATCACATCATTGACCGTGACGCCACCGGAAATGGTCTTGCCTAGAACCCGCTCTTCCTCACCGCTATCGCTGCCAAAATAGTAGAGGCCCAGCGGACGGTCATTTTCATTCACATAATCAATGGCTTCATCGATGGTGTTATAGGTTTTGACCGGCAGGATGGGCCCGAAAATCTCCTCCTGCATCACCTTCATGTCGTCATTGACATTGCGCAGGATCGTCAGCGGCATTTTATGGCCGTTCGAGCTAGAGAAATCCTCATCGCCCGGATTGACCTCAATCAGCTCCGCGCCCTTCTCCTTCGCGTCATCAAGATAGCCCTGCAGCCGATCATGATTGCGGCCATTGACCACCGAGGTGTAATCGTCATTGGTGAGTAAGGTCGGATACATGGCGCTGACCGACTGGCTCACCGCGCCGATCATCTCGTCTTCCTGTTCCTCGGCGACATAGAGATAATCGGGCGCGAGGCAGATTTGGCCGGCGTTCATCATCTTGCCCAGAGCGACACGTTCGGCGGCCTTTTTCTTGTCGGCACTGCGGCCGATAATCGTTGGCGATTTGCCGCCCAGCTCCAGTGTCACCGGCACCAGATTCTCCGATGCCGCGCGCATGATATGCTTGCCGATGCTGGTCGCACCGGTGAAAATCATATGATCGAACGGCAGCCCGGAGAACGCCATGCCGACCTCTGGCCCGCCGGTGAACACCGCCATTTCGGTCTCAGCAAAATATTTCGGGACAATCTCGACAAACAGTTCGGAGACGCGCTCGGTAAATTCCGACGGCTTGACCATGGCGCGGTTGCCCGCAGCCAAGATGCCCGCCATCGGCACCATCACCATGCCGACCGGGAAGTTCCATGGCGCCACCACGCCAACCACGCCCTTGGGCTGATATTTCACCTCGGCCTTCGCACCGAGCAGGCCCAGCGGGAAAGTCGGCTTGCGCCGCTCGCCGCGCGACCAGCTGTTGATATGCTTCTTCGCATGTTTCAGCGCCGAAATGCTGGGGACGATATCGGTCATCAGCGTCTGCTCTTCGCTGCGATGGCCGAAATCCTCGCTGACAGCCTTGGCGAAATCATCGGCATGATCGACCAGCAAGGCAATCGCCCGATCCATCCGATCAATACGCGCTGATACCGGCTCGGGCATCGAAGCGGTGAAATCCGCGCGCTGTTTTGCCAGCACGTCATGCATCTGTGCGGCGGGGTCATCCTGTTTAATCGCGGTGGCCATTGGCATTGCTCCTATAGATTTTCAGGCAACATAACCAAGAAAGTGGCAATTTGAAATGGGTTTCAGCCAATGAGTGCCGGACCGCCCAAAGCGAGCAGCAGCCAGGCCGGAATGGCCAGCAAGGTACCAAAGGGAAATTGCGTCGCCGCGCCGATCTGCCGCCCACCGATTATCGCCACCAGCGCCAGGATCAGCCCAAAGCCAGCCGCTGCCAGCAATAGGAAGGGCAGCATCTGCCAGCCAAGCCACAGGCCAATGGCACCAAACAACTTGGGATCACCGCCGCCCAGCCCATCGCGGCCACGCAGCGCGCGATAGGCTATGCTGACAGCAGCCAGCGCGACAAAGCCGCCAATGCCGCCGATAATCCTGTCGAGAAGCGGTGGTGGGAAGAGGCCGGTCATGCCCAGCCCAAGCCCACCCAGCGCGAGCACAATCACCAACGGATCAGGCAACCAATAATGCCGCATATCGAGCCAGGCCAGCGGCAGCAACAGCCAGCCGAAAAACGCAAGCATCACCCCGCCCCATCCCGGCATGATAATCAGCGATACTGCGCCGATCACTGCCGCAATTACCTCTATCGCCAGCGCATCCGAGCCAATCGCCGCGCCGCAATAACGGCATTTCCCGCGCTGAATGAGAAACGAGACAATCGGCACCAGCTCATACCAGCGCAGCGGCGTGCCGCAGCTGTCACAGGCTGAACGCGGCGCCAATACGCTCCGCCCCGCAGGCCAGCGGCTGACCAGCGCACCCATAAAGCTACCCAAGATCGCGCCGAGAATGGCAGCAAACAGCGGCGCGTAGATCGGGTGGGTGAGGAGTTGGACGATCATCACTCTATCTCCTCACCGTTGCGCAGCAATGGGGAGGTGGCATCCGCCGAAGCCCCTGAGCTTGTCGAAGGGGCGTAGGTGGATGACGGAGGGGTCGCGCCGCCAGGCGCGGAGCGATGGTAACAACCGCAGCTAAGCTCGCCTGCGGCTTCGCCCCCTCCACCACCTTCGGCGGTCCCCCTCCCCATAAATGGGGAGGAGATTCACTCACCCCCAACAATCTCAACCAGCGCCACGCCTTCGCTGACCTGCGCGCCTTCGCTGGCGGAGAGGCTTGCGACATTGCCATCAAACGGCGCGGTCAGTGTATGCTCCATCTTCATCGCCTCCAGCGTCACCAGCTTGTCGCCTTTGGCAACGCTGTCGCCCTCGGCCACCGCAACGGCGATAATTTTGCCGGGCATGGGGGAGAGTATGGTGCCGTCAGAAATAGTGCCTTGACCAGAACCCCTGACCGCACGATCAAAAGCGACTGCCTGCCCCTCAGAGAAAACCACTATCTGTTCAGCATCCATGTGTGCGGTATAGCTGACATTCTCTCCATACTCTTCTGAGAGAACCATGTCCTTACCACTGAAATCTGATCTGATCAGAATTTCCTGCTTATCAAGCATATCCAGCGTCCGGGTCTCACCATCATGGCCAAGCGTAACGCGCTTTACCGGTTCCGCATTCAGCCTGAAATCTAACGGTAAATAGCCAAGGTCTTTATCGCCATCTGCCAGCGCAAACTTGGCCGCTGCATTCCAGGTGGAATCTTTGATTTCTGATACTGGCACAAGCGCCTCTAGGTTACGCTCAATAAACCCAGTATCCAGCTCGGCATCGACAAAATCGGGATGTGTGGCGGCCTTCAGGAGAAAGGCCGCATTTGTTTTTACCGGCCATATCTCAATTGCCTGCAATGCTTCTGACAGCCCTTCAATGGCTTCTTCGCGATCCGAACCAAAGGCGATAACCTTAGCGATCATGGGATCATAAAATGGCGATATGTCAGCATCTTGCTGCACGCCGGTATCAATGCGATAGGCAGGCCCAAAGTCCAGATGCTCCAACCGCCCAATACTCGGCAGAAACCCACTCGCCGGGTCTTCCGCATAGAGCCGCGCCTCTATCGCATGGCCGTTAATACTCAGCTCGTCCTGCACCAGCGGGATTGCCTCGCTGGACGCCACACGCAGCTGCCATTCTACCAGATCAACCCCGGTAATCTCCTCGGTCACCGGATGCTCAACCTGCAACCGGGTGTTCATCTCCATAAACCAGATTTTGTCGGCGCTCAGCCCTGCCGAGCCGTCGGCGATAAACTCGATCGTGCCCGCGCCTTCATAGTTCACCGCTTGCGCCGCACGCACAGCTGCGCCGCAGACGGTCTCGCGGGTGGCCTCGTCCATGCCGGGGGCTGGCGCTTCTTCAATGACCTTTTGATGGCGGCGTTGCAGCGAGCAATCGCGCTCAAACAGGTGAACGACATTGCCATGGCTATCACCGAAAATCTGCACCTCGATATGGCGCGGGCTCTCGATCCATTTCTCGATCAGGCAGACATCATTGCCAAAACTCGCCATCGCCTCGCGCTTGCAGCTGGTCAGCGCATCGGCAAAATCCGTCGCCGCATCCACCTTGCGCATACCCTTGCCGCCGCCACCCGCAACCGCTTTGATCAGCACCGGATAACCGATGCGCTCGGCCTCGCTGGCGAGATGATCAGGGTCCTGATTATCGCCCAGATAGCCCGGCGTGGTCGGCACACCGGCCTCATCCATCAGCTTCTTCGCAGCATCCTTCAGACCCATGGCGCGGATCGATTCCGGCTTCGGCCCGACCCAGATCAGCCCGGCATCGATCACGTCTTGCGCAAAATCGGCATTTTCCGAAAGGAAACCATAGCCCGGATGGATCGCGTCGGCCCCGGTCTCCTTGGCGGCGGCGATGATCTTCTCACCCACCAAATAGGATTCCGCCGCCGGAGACGGCCCGATATGTACCGCTTCATCCGCCTGACGCACATGCAGCGCCTTGGCATCAGCATCGGAATAGACCGCAACAGTGCGGATACCCATATCGCGCGCGGTACGGATGATACGGCAGGCAATCTCGCCGCGATTGGCGATGAGGAGGGACTGGATCATAGTTCCTCCCCGACACGGGGAGGGGGACCGTCGAAGACGGTGGAGGGGCACAGGCCACATATTGCTGTGTTTCGATTACATCCCATCTCGCAACCTTTATCGTAAGATATCGCACTCCTTTGCATCATCTTGTTCATGTCGAAGGCGCCCCTCCCCCATCCTGCGGATGGGTCCCCTCCCCGTTCCGGGGAGGATTTAGCTTGCTCAACCTCTCGACCCTATCTTTACACACTTCCACGATCCGCATAACCGCACCTTCCAAATTCTCGAGCACTGCTTTTGCCGGAACCCGCAAAACCGCCACATGCTGTGAACGCAGAAATTCGCTCCGCCGCGCATCGGTTTGCGCTGCCCGTTCGCTATTATGAGCCTGACCATCTATCTCGATTGCGAGTTTTGCAGCCGCGCAATAAAAGTCCAGCACATACTGCCCGGCCGGATGCTGCCGCCGATATTTGAAGCCACCGGGCCGCTTGCGCAACTCGCGCCATAAGATAGTCTCCGGCAGGCTCATTTCGCTACGCAATTTGCGAGCGCGTTTTACCGTATCGCGAGGACCGTTAATCATGATCCTCCCCCTAGGGGGAGGGGGACCATGCGTAGCATGGTGGAGGGGCACAGGCCGGATATTGCGTCGCTTCCAACACATCCCATTTTGCTAAATTGCCTCACCGTATAGCGCATTTTCTCACCATATTATCATGTCGAGGGTGCCCCTCCCCCATGCTGCGCATGGGTCCCCTCCCCGTTCCGGGGAGGATTTCTCACATCCGGAACACCCCAAATCGAGGCGCCTCCTCTACTGGCGCATTCAACGTCGCGGCGAAGGCCAAGCCCAACACATCTCGCGTCTGGGCCGGATCGATAATACCGTCATCCCACAGCCGCGCAGTGGCGTAATAGGGGTTGCCTTCATCCTCATATTTCTGGCGGATCGGCGCCTTGAACGCCTCAGCCTCTTCCTCGGTCCAGCTATCGGCATCACGGTGGACGGTGGCGAGGACGCTGGCCGCCTGTTCGCCGCCCATCACCGAGATGCGGCTATTGGGCCAGGAGAACAGGAAACGTGGGCTGTAGGCGCGGCCGCACATGCCGTAATTGCCTGCACCGAAGCTGCCGCCGATCAGCACCGTGATTTTCGGCACGCTGGCGGTGGCGACAGCGGTGACCAGCTTGGCGCCATGTTTGGCGATGCCCTCCGCCTCATATTTGCCGCCGACCATAAAGCCCGAGATATTCTGCAGGAACAATAGCGGGATACGCCGCTGGCAGGCGAGTTCGATAAAATGCGCGCCCTTTTGTGCGCTCTCGCTGAACAAAATGCCGTTATTGGCGAGGATCGCCACCGGCATGCCCCAGATATGGGCGAAACCGCAGACCAGCGAGCTGCCATAAAGCGCCTTGAATTCGTGAAATTCGCTGCCATCGACCAGCCGCGCGATGATTTCCTTCACATCATAGGGCGCGCGAACATCTTCGGGCAGAATACCGTAGAGCTCCTCGGCGTCATATTTGGGCGGGCGCGGTTCATAGAGATCAATGTCCGGCTCGCGGCTCTGCGGCAGGTGCGAGACGATATCGCGGACAATGGTCAGCGCATGCTCGTCATTCTCGGCGACATGATCGACGACACCCGATTTGCGGCCATGCAGATCTCCGCCGCCCAGATCCTCGGCGCTGATCTCCTCGCCGGTCGCTGCCTTCACCAGCGGCGGACCGCCGAGGAAAATAGTGCCCTGATTGCGGACAATCACCGTCTCGTCGGACATGGCGGGCACATAGGCGCCACCAGCGGTGCAGCTGCCCATGACGCAGGCGATTTGCGGGATCTGTTTCGCCGACATATTCGCCTGGTTGAAGAAGATACGACCGAAATGCTCGCGATCGGGGAAGACCTCATCCTGATGCGGCAGATTGGCGCCGCCGCTATCGACCAGATAGATGCACGGCAGATGGTTCTGCTCGGCAATCTCCTGCGCCCGCAGATGCTTCTTCACTGTCAGCGGATAGTAAGTGCCGCCTTTCACCGTGGCGTCATTGCAGACGATCATCACCTGCCGCCCGGAAACGCGGCCAATGCCGCAGATCAGCCCAGCGCCCGGCACCGCATCGTCATACAGCCCATTGGCGGCGAGCTGGCCAACCTCGAGAAAAGGCGAGCCGGGATCAAGTAACCGTTCCACCCGCTCACGTGGCAGCAGCTTGCCGCGCGACACATGCCGTTCCCGACTGCCCTCGGAGCCCCCCAAAGCCGCCACCGCAACCTTGCCGCGTAATTCCTCTACTAGTTCCCGATTATGCGCCGCATTGGCTTTGGCTTCGGGGCTTTCGAAATCGAGTTTCGATGTCAAAACGGGTGCGATCATTTTCATTCTCTAAACTATAATTGCCATATGATTTCGAGGTCTCCATCGACAAAGCCCAAGCCTAGGCCTCGCGAGCCCTTGATAACAGCGACTAACGGCTCATCAGAAACGATCAGATCGAGCAACAGAGCCTTCACACGATGTAGACAGGTTTGCCAATCTGATCCGGAAAAGCCCACGGGTATCTCTATTCCGCGTGTTTCTGGCTGCCAAACCTCATCGCACGCCCAGTCTTCGTTAGAAGCATTAAACGACCCAGCACCGATGATTTCGACGCCGAATTTGGCGTTAGGTTCGCCAAGCTCGTATAGGTTTATCGAGAAAGCCTCGATATCCTCAGGGATTGGAACAGAGAGTTGCTCACTTAGCCAGCTTTTGAAAGTTGTTCCAAAGTTACTCAACCCGCCGCCCCGATCAATTCCCGCCCGATCAGCATCCGGCGGATTTCATTTGTCCCCGCGCCGATATCGAGCAGCTTGGCGTCCCTCATATACCGCTCGACCGGCCAATCGGTGGTATAGCCCGCGCCGCCCAGCGCCTGCACCGCTTCGCCTGCAACCTTGAATGCGCTTTCGCTGGCGAGCAGGATCGCGCCTGCCGCATCGAAGCGCGTGGTGTTGCCCGCATCGCACGCCTTGGCAACGGCATAGACATAGGCACGCGCAGAATTCAGCGCGACATACATATCGGCGACCTTGGCCTGGATCAGCTGGAACGAGCCGATAGGCTTGCCGAATTGCTGACGCTCGCGGACATAGGGGACGACGCAATCGAGGCAGGCCTGCATAACGCCGAGTTGCAGCCCGGCGAGCACCACGCGCTCATAGTCGAGGCCACTCATCAGCACCCCGACGCCGCCGCCGACCGGACCCATGACGTTTTCTTCGGGCACTTCGCAGTCATTGAACACCAGCTCTGCCGTGGGCGAGCCGCGCATGCCGACCTTTTCGATCTTCTGGCCGATGGAAAAGCCGGGCATATCCTTTTCGATCAGGAATGCGGTGATGCCGCGCGAACCTTCGCCCGGATCGGTCTTGGCATAGACCACCAGCGTGTCGGCATAGGGCGCGTTGGTGATCCAGAATTTGGTGCCGTTGAGGATATAGCCGGTGCGATTTCCCCTTGGCACCGCCTCGGCCTTCAATTTCATCGAGACGACATCGGACCCGGCATTGGCCTCCGACATGGCTAGCGAACCGACATGCTCGCCGCTGACCAAACCGGGGAGGTATTTCTCTTTCTGTTCGGCATTGCCCCAACGGGCAATCTGATTGATGCAGAGGTTGGAGTGCGCGCCATAGCTGAGGCCAATGGACGCACTGGCGCGGCTGACTTCTTCGACCGCCACGACATGCTCGAGATAACCAAGTCCCAGCCCGCCATCTTCTTCCGGCACCGTAATGCCATGCAGCCCCAACTCACCCATTTGGGTCCATAGCTCGTCGCGCGGGAACCAGTCTTCGGCGTCTACCTTGGCCGCAATCGGCTCGATCTTGTCGGTCGCAAAACGCCGCGTGGTATCGCGAATCTGATCAGCCATTTCGCCCAGCTGAAAATCAAAATCGGGATAGGCACTCATGTCATTCTCTCCTGGGGAAGCGTTGCATTCATTTTTTGCGCTTGTGAAAGATTATTTCGCGCTCGCCAAGGGTATTTTCTTTGGAATCTGGATTGCGCAGGCCTACTACTAAGGCATATATTTCCCGTGAGCGACTTAGTCATTATTACCAGTGGCTAGGTCGTCATTGCGAGGAGCGTAGCGACGCGGCAATCCAGAGTAGCCCAAGACGCACTGGATTGGTTGACCTTCGGTCGCCTGTGGCTCGCTTCGCTCGCAATGACGTTTATACAAGACCAACAGTTCGAGACAAAAAGGACATTCCCCATGGCAGCATTTTCCGAACAAGACCCCGTTGTTATCCTCTCCTATGCCCGCACGCCGATGGGCGCGATGCAGGGCGCGTTGGCCGATGTCAGCGCCACCGATCTCGGTGCTACCGCCGTCAAGGCCGCTGTCGAGCGCGCCGATGTGAAGGGCGAGGATGTCGACCGCATCTATATGGGCTGTGTTCTCCCGGCCGGTCTGGGTCAGGCCCCGGCGCGTCAGGCGGGGATCAAGGCGGGTCTGCCGAAATCGGTACAAGCAACCACGGTCAACAAGGTCTGCGGCTCGGGCATGCAGACGGTGATTATGGGCACCGAGGCGATTGCCGTTGGCAGTGTCGACACCGTCGTCACCGGCGGCATGGAGAGCATGACCAACGCGCCGTACCTCATGAAAAAGCACCGTTCCGGCGCGCGCATCGGCCATGACACCGCCTATGACCATATGTTCCTCGATGGTCTGGAAGACGCCTATGAAGAAGGCCGCGCCATGGGCACTTTTGCGCAGGATATGGCCGACAAATATCAACTGACCCGCGAGGCGCAGGATGATTATTCCATCGAGTCGCTGCGCCGCGCCAATGCCGCAATTGAAAGCGGTGCCTTCGCCAAGGAACTCACCCCGGTCACCTATGCTACCCGCAAAGGCGAGCAGACGGTGGACACCGATGAAGGTCCCGGCCGCGGTCGCCCGGACAAAATCCCCAGCCTACGCCCGGCCTTTGCCAAGGACGGCACGATTACCGCCGCCACCTCCAGCTCAATCTCGGACGGTGCCGCGGCGCTAGTGCTGACGCGCCAAAGCAAGGCCGAGGCCAATGGCCAGACCCCGGTGGCGAAGATTATCGGCTATGCCGCTCATGCACAGGAGCCAGCAGAATTCACCATCGCCCCGGTCGGCGCGATCAACAAGTTGCTCGAGCAGACCGGTTGGAGCACAGATGATGTTGACCTCTGGGAAGTGAACGAGGCCTTTGCCTGCGTCACCATGTTCGCGATGCAGGACATCGGCATCCCGCATGAGAAGATCAACGTCAATGGCGGCGGCACGGCCCTCGGTCACCCCATCGGCGCCAGCGGCACGCGGATCATCACCACATTGCTCGGAGCGCTTGAAACGCGCGGCCTGAAACGCGGCGTCGCCAGCCTGTGCATCGGCGGCGGCGAGGCTACGGCGGTGGCGGTCGAGCTCGTCTGAGCGCCCGCTGCGCCAGCTAAATAGGCTCACTCCAACCCCTCCCGCAAACGGGAGGGCAATAGCATCACGCGGAGATGCGGAGATGCGGAGAAAACTCCTCCCCTCCCCTTGAGGGAGGGGCAACGAGACTTAGCGCCGCAAGGTGGTTAGTCGCAGCGGGGTGGGGTATGCCACTTGCGCAGGAGCTTGCGGATAGCTCTTCCCTCGACCTCTGTTTCTCGCGAAGGTCGCGAAGCAGCGAAGGACCGCGAAGAGATGGTAATTCGGGGACAGTTTTTGCTAGCTCCGGTCGCGTTTGTGCGCATTGCCCATGAAACTGTCCCCGAATTACCCCTGCGTCTTCCTCTCGATAATTCAGGAGTTTGGTGAACTGTCAGTGCAATTCCTGACACAGTATGCGACAATTCCCCGCATATCATCCCTGTAAGTGCATGATATAGACCTGCCTGCTTGAAGCCGGTTGCAACGCTGTAACTGACCAAAAACGGGATAGATATATGCGGAAAATTGTCATCGGCGCTGGTGTCGTCGCGGCGTTAACCGGCATCTTGCTTATCACCCTGCCATCTTTACTCAATGCCGCCGGTCTCCACCCCGATTATCAGGGTGAAGAGGTCTCGCTGGTCGGCAAACGCGCGCTGATCATTACCACCAGCCATGCCATATTGAACAAACCGGGCGAGACCGATGGCGACCCGACCGGCGTGTTCGGCTCGGAGATGACCGAGCCCTATTATGAATTCCTGGAAGGCGGAATGCAGGTCGATATTGCCAGCATCGCTGGCGGCGAAATCCCGATTGACCCTTCAAGTTTCTACTATTTCATCAAAAGCAAAGCCGATGAGCGCTATCTGAAGGACGAAGAATTCCAGCAAAAAGTGGCGCAATCGATCCCGTTGGAACAGGTCGATGTGTCGCAATATGACATCATCTTCCTCGCTGGCGGATGGGGCGCGGCCTATGATTTCGCCGAGTCTTCTGCGCTCGCCCGGCTTATCAGTGATGCCTATTATGCCGCGCACCAGCCGGTGCTGTCCGGCGTATGCCATGGCCCGCTCGGTTTTGTGAAAGCTGAGGACAGTCAGGGCAATCTGCTGATCAGCGGCCGCGCCATGACCGGCGTCACCGACAAACAGGTCGAGCAGCTCGGCATTGGCCTTACCCCCTATCACCCGGAAACCGAGTTGCGCAAAGCGGGCGTCGAATTTGAATCGCGCACCGCCTTTATCGATATCTTCGCCAATCATGTGGTGATCGATGCGGAAAAGCGCTTCGTCACCGGGCAGAACCAGAATGCGGGAGCCGAAGTCGCCAATAAGGCGATGCTGATTATCGCCGGGCGTGGAGATTAATGGGTAATTCGGGGACAGGTTTTGCTAGCTCCGGTCGCGATTGAGCGCATTGCCCAAGAAACTGTCCCCGAATTACCCCTGAGCCTTCCTCTCCACCGTAATTGTACCTCAGCGCACCAAATCCAACCAAAAGTGACACAAGGTGACACCGTGTCACCCTGTTGGACCACCCGCTATCTGCCCATTAAGCCATTGAATAGATGGACATATGCGACAGCCACTACGCATCAGGACAAGGCGACACATATACGCCAAAATCAAAACACAGGATCAACAGATAAGAAAGAGCCTCAGCGATGATAGCAGGCGGATGGGATGTAGGACATCGGCTTGGAGCTGATGTTTTTGACCCGGATCGGATGGCTGTGCTTGGCGATGGTCGGGGCCGTTTGGTCAGGTGTTGGGTTCGCACCGAGCCAAATATTTCACGCGAAGGTCGCGAAGATTATGAAGTGCGCGAAGGGGAAAGCCGCAGGTCTTTCGGGTAATTCGGGGACTTAGAGCCTGATTCGAAAGTATCTCAAGCATAACAGTATTTTGCGGTTCTTCGTATAATCATACGGATGGAAGCGATGAGCGCCCATGCGGTTGAGCTTTCGATGGATGTTTCCCAGTCTTTGGCGAGGCGTCGGCATCGCCCTAGCCATGCGAAGGTGCGTTCGACGACCCATCGGCGTGGCAGGGCTTGAAAGCCCTTGGTGTGATCGGAGCGCTTGATGATTTCCATGGTCCACGCCCCCATGCCAGCCAACGTAACCCCCAGTTTTTGCCCTGCATATCCTCCGTCAGCAAAGACGTGTCGCAACCAGGGGAAGCGGTGGCGAGTTGCCGCCAGCACATCGACAGCCCCGTCACGGTCTTGAATATCGGCACTGTGGACGAGGACGAAGATCAGGAACCCGCATGTGTCGGTTATGATGTGCCGCTTCCTGCCTTTCACCTTCTTGCCCGCGTCATAACCCGATATTCCACCGCTCTCGGTGGTTTTCACGCTCTGGCTGTCGATCACGCCAGCACTGGGCGAGGCTTCGCGCCCCTCGATCTCGCGCAGGTTCATCACCAGCACCATGTTGAGCGTATCGAACAGGCCAGTGTCCCGCCATGCGTAGAAATAGCGCCGTACCGTCGACACTGGCGGAAAACACTTGGGCAGCAACCTCCATGCACATCCGGCAGAGGCAATATAGAGCAGCGCATTGACCACCTCGCGCATATCCGCCGTCCGCGGCCGACCACCACGCCTCGCCGGGGGAATGAACGGCTCCAGCAACATCCACTCCCTATCCGTCATATCCGATGGATATCGCAAACCTTCCCGGCTATGCTCAGCCCGGGCAATACCAGTCCATGCCATGCTTCACTCCTACTCTTCGCAAAGCAGGTGTGAATCACAAATGGCTGGTATTGTTCAATAACTTTCGGATCAGGCTCTTAGAAAATTATCACCGTAAATATTGTAATTATCGAGCTTAGGGCTTTTGGAAAATCGACGATCAATTATTTAACAAACCACTTATTGCCTCAATAGCTTGTGAGATGCCATTCTTTTCCTTTTGCTCGCTTAGTTGCGAGAATTTTTCTTGCAAAGGAAGCAGCGACCACCACAAGCTATCTCTTTCTCCTGACATGGCGTCTTCTAGACTTTTCCATTTATAATCATTCTTGGCGGACCGTAACTCAGCCTCAACACATGATTTATCCCCATCGCCATTCTCACCATTGATTTTTCGTAACCTACAACATCTGATATATCGAGACGGGAATTTGCTACCTTTCCCCTTTGGATCTGGCGCATCACCGTATATAACTACAAGGACTAAATCGCCAAATATTTCAACCTGCCGGCTCACACAATCAAACACACCTTTATCAAATTTTTTCCTAAACTTTACTTCAACGAGATGTTTCTCTTTTTTGATCTCTATCCATTATGATAAAATCTGGCAAGGAGTTCATAGGATCAGGATAGTTTAGGGATTTATATTCATTGATAGTCAATACCGATATTTCACGGATGAACTTTTCAATACCTGAATCGATAACTCTGTAACCCGCATCTTCAAATATAGCACGAACTATGCCTTCAGACATTTCTTTTTTAATGCGGCTTGAGATATCCATACGATTAGCCTTTTTCATAAAATCAGATCATGAGAGTTCTAATGCGTAGTATTTATAGTACTTTTCCAAGATAACTATATTTAATATTGTAAAAATAGTCATCTATGAATGATCGGAGTTATCGTGACGGTTGCAAATGTCCCCAAATAGGTTCCCTCACTGTCACCTATCCAGAGGTGCTGCCATCATTGCCTCCCTCTGTCTTATCTGTTGATGCTGTGCTCCGATTTTGGCGTATACATATCATGCTGCCCTGATACACTGACGGCGCTTATCTAAGTCCATTTATTCAATGTTTTAGTGGGTATTTATAAGATATGACCAAAGGGTGACGGGGTGTCATCCCATCGTACTCTTTGCAGGGGTTGGCGCATTGCGATGATCTTGGTGTAATCCCTTCGCGCTCTTCGCTCCTTCGCGTCCGTAGTTTATCCTGAGCGCCTGCCTTGCAGGCAGACGAAGGGCGAGAAACCGAGACTAAAGGAAGAGCATTCCACAGGCACAGCGCAAGTGGCATACCCCTCTCCGCTGCGACTAACCGCCTTACGGCGCTAAGTCTCGCTGCCCCTCCCTCAAGGGGAGGGGAGAAGTTTCTTGATCCTCCGCGGCTCCGTGTCTCCGCGCGAATGAGGATTACGGCTCCCCGGCCCCGAACACATGCTCCGCCCGCACAAAACCCGTACGCCCGTTCACATCAAAGCCGCACCAGCCGCTTTCGGTGCATTCGCCCAGCTTGCCAACCACGCCCGGTTCCAGTCGCCACGCTATCTCTGCCTCGCTGCTGGGGGCATTACGCATAGGGCGGATTTCTCCGATGACCATGGCAGTTCGGGTGCGAGTTAGCAGGCGCGAGTGCATCCAGCCCTGTGTACCATCCGGGTCCTCAATCTGGCGCCATGCCTGATAACGCTTGATCACCTTTACCGGCAGATTCTTGCGCTGATAGACCCACATAATCTTGTATTCAGTGCTGGGGCCGGTGCGGGTGCGGGCGACATCCTGGTCGATCGAGGCCCAATAGGGTGTTTCGCTGGATTGTGCTGCGGCGGTGGACGGGATGGTTAGGCCCAGAGTAAGGCACAAAAGCGCCAACAAAACCGTTAGCCCTGAGCTTGTCGAAGGGCGCTTATCGGCTTGGTGCCATACTGAGAGACGGGCTTCGACAGGCTCAGCCCTGACGGTTTTTTGGGATATCATAGCGTGCCAGCTGCCATAGTTTTTAATCATAGCTCGCCTTTTGCCTATCAGCCATCCCCATCGCAAATCAAGCATCAGGCTTGACCTTTGCCGGGGTTCGGGCGAAGCATCTAATCATGTCGAACACGCCCAAGGTCATCATCACCCGCCGCCTCGCCCCCGCTGTCGAGGCGCGCATGGCGGAATTGTTCGATGTCGAGACCAATAGCGACGACACCCCGATGGATGCAGCGGCGCTGGCCGATGCGATGCGCAACTGCGATGTGCTGGTGCCCACCGTCACCGATGATATCAACGCGGCGCTCTTCGCCGGCGATGATATGCGGACCAAATTGATCGCCAATTTCGGTGCGGGCGTTGATCATATCGACCTGAAAGCGGCGCGCGCGGCCAATGTGCTGATCACCAATACGCCGGGCGTATTCACCGATGACACCGCCGATATGACCATGGCCCTGATTCTCGGTGTGCCGAGGCGGCTGAGCGAGGGCTCCAAGCTGCTGCGCGCGGGCGAATGGCAGGGCTGGTCGCCCTCAGGCATGCTCGGCCATCGTATTGGCGGCAAGACCTTGGGCATTATCGGCATGGGGCGGATTGGCCAGGCAGTAGCGCATCGGGCGCGCGCCTTTGGCCTCAATATCCGCTATCATAATCGCAGACGTCTGCCCGAGAGCCTGGAGCAAATGCTGGGTGCCAGCTATGAACCTGATCTCGATACGTTGATCGCCGCCAGCGATATTCTCTCGCTCCACTGCCCACATAATGATGAAACGCATGAGATGATCAATGCAGACCGGATCACTTCAATGCGGCCTGATGCTTATCTGATCAATACGTCGCGCGGCGAGCTTATCGATGAAGAGGCGCTGATCACGGCACTGGAACAGGGCAAAATTGGCGGTGCCGGACTCGACGTCTATACCCATGAACCGGCGGTCAATCCGCGGCTTTTGGAAGTCAATAATACGGTCTTGATGCCCCACCTCGGCAGCGCGACCTTTGAGGGGCGCGAGGCCTCGGGCATGCGCGTGGTCGCCAATATCCAGATATGGTCAGACGGCCATCGCCCGCCCGATCAGGTGCTCGACGGTTGGGCCTGAGGATTATTCTGCCTTTTCCAAAAGAGTATAAAGTCATGCGCATAGCGTTTCTTGCTGTTGTTGCTGTGCTGACGCTGTGCAGCCTTCCCGGCATGGCCAGCGCACAGAGCAACCCGAGTTTTGACTGCAACAGGGCGACCAGTCCGCAGGAAAAACTGATCTGTTCTGATGAGAAGCTTGCCGCTGTCGACCGCACCCTGTCACAGGCCTATCGCGCCCTGCTTTCCAATAATCGCCATCTGCGCCGCGAGATTGTCGCCAGCCAGCGGCAATGGTTGCAGGAACGCGATGATATCCCCTGCCTCAGTCTGGAGGAGCAAACGCAACAAATTGGATGTATTGAATCCAGCTATGCCCTGCGCACACAGGAATTACAGTCAAAAGAGCTGCTGGTGTGCAGCCAACCCGACAGGGGCGAAACCCGTTTCAGCATCACCTGCCATGCACCAAATTATGGTCCACGCCGCACCTTCACTTTGTCCGGACGATTGGGCGAACGCGACCTTATGGCGGGGCTGGAGCGGCTGGCGTTTATCGAAAATGGCAAGGCCGTTCAGGAGGTCGCTGTCGCAGGCAATATCTGGAGCGGTAGCCTTGAGCACGCGTTACGGCTGATGGATATTGACTTTGATGGCTATCCCGATCTGCAATTATGGAATGCCACTTCAGCCGGTCCCAATATGGGCTATCGCTATTTTCTCTATAGGCCGGAAACGAAACGATTTGCGGCAGCGGACATTGAGGATCAACTGTCCGGCTTTGAGGTTTTTCCCGATCCTGAAAGCAAGACCATTGCCGTCACCGGGCGGGTAAGCTGCTGCCAATGGGCCAATACGCGCTATCAATGGGTTGGGGACGCGTTGCGCCTGATGTCGGTTCTGAATGATGGTGCCGGGCTATATTGGGATTTGCCCCTATTTGACGACAAAACGCCACCCGACTGCGCGGCGCGCACCCGGCATTACAATGACGCGGAACAGCTCACCCATATCGCGATTGCCCCTGGCGGGATCTGTGAGCCGGATGATGATGCCAGCATTATCGCCTTTCTCCATGCGTTGCAGAAAAACCCGCAAGGCTATCGGCTCGATATCAGCGATGAGACGCATTTCTCGATCATTTACGATCAACCGCAAGCGCCGCGAAACTAACCAAGCGCGTTGGAAATGCGCCTGCCCATCACATCGCGTTAACCATGTTTTGGCAAAATCCTGTCATGGCTGTATCCATGAGAAAAACCTATTGCAGGAACACAGGGTCTATGGGGGCAGGATCGGTCATGAAAGCGGGAAAAGGCGCGCGGCCATGGAGACAGTGTGCGCGGCGAATCGCTGAGTCACTGACTGCCATATTCGGGCTGTTATGGACGGGCAATGCCCTCGCCCAGCAGGCAATTGACCCCCAGCTGATCGACCCCAGCAACGGCGGCGACACCGCCTGGATATTGGCGGCCAGCGCACTTGTCCTGCTGATGACTTTGCCCGGTCTGGCACTGTTCTATGGCGGACTGGTTCGGGCGAGGCACTTTCTCTCGGTGCTGCTACAATGCGGTGCGATTGCCGCGATTGTCTCTCTGCTCTGGGTGGTCGTCGGCTATACCCTCGCCTTTGGCAGTGTGAGCAACGGCATTATCGGCGCGGGCAATGCCTGGATGCTGATCAGTCTGGGCAATATCCGCGAGGGGCTGACGATACCGGAAAGCAGCTTTGTGCTGTTTCAAATGACGTTTGCGATCATCACCCCGGCGCTGATGGTCGGGGCCTGGGTCGAACGCGCGCGCTTTGGCTGGGTCATCGCTTTTTGTGCCCTGTGGAGCCTGATCGTCTATGCGCCGGTCGCACACTGGATCTGGGGCGGTGGCTGGCTCGCCGCTATGGGCGTGCTGGATTTTGCAGGTGGGATCGTCGTGCATACCACCGCCGGTGTATCCGCGCTGGTGGCCGCGATGATGCTGGGCAAGCGGTTGGAATGGCCGCACAAGCTGCACGTACCGCATAGCCCGGCTCTGACCGTCGCCGGAGCCGGATTACTCTGGGTCGGCTGGTTTGGCTTTAATGGCGGTTCGTCATTCGGCGCAGGCGATGATGCCGCCGCTGCAATCATCAACACCCATATCGCCGCCAGCGTTGCAGCCTTGGTGTGGCTGCTGATTGAACGGATCAAGGTTGGAAAGCCCACCGCCATCGGTTTTGCCACCGGCGCGATTGCAGGCCTTGCCACCATTACGCCGGCAGCGGGTTATGTTTCCCCGGGAGCGGCGATCATCATCGGCCTGCTTGCTGCGCTCGTCTGCTATCACGCCATTGGGCTGGTGAAGAATGTCTTCGCTATTGATGACTCGCTGGACGTGTTCGCTGTTCACGGTGTTGGCGGGATACTGGGCAGCTTATTGGTCGCGATATTCACCAGCGCCATGTTCAACGGTGTTGGTTATGTGGAAGGCGTTGGCATGATCGGCCAGCTTGTTATTCAGGCCATTGCCATAGGCGCGGTAGCGCTATGGTCGATTATCGGCACGCTGATTATCGGTTTTGCCCTCAGCATGGTCCTGCCGATGCGTGTCTCCAAAGACGATGAACGCGAGGGGCTGGACCTGACCCAGCATGGCGAGCGGGCTTGGGAACTGGATTAAATCACTATCGTCTCGTCATTGCGAGCGTAGCGAAGCAATCCAGGGCAATACGCACCTGCTCTGGATTGCCGCGTCGCTTCGCTCCTCGCAATGACGACCTAATAGCAGACAGGATATTCTAAAGCATCAGATGCAGAAACTGGTTGAAGTCGGTCTGCGCATAATCTCCGAAAACTGGCCCATTCTCAAAACCGCGCTTGCGATAGAGCGCCAGTGCCGGTTCAAACACCGCGCCTGATCCGGTTTCGAGGCTCAGCTCCATATAGCCGCGTTCTCTGGCAATGCCGATAATATGCTCGAGAATATCCGCAGCAACGCCGCGCCGCAGATAATCGGGATGGGTGCGCATTGACTTGATCTCGCCATGCTTATCGTCCACCTGCCTTAACGCGCCAACGCCGCTAAGACCACCATTATCCCAGGCGGCATAGACGGTAATGCCTGGCACTTTGAGCGCAGCCGCATTGAGCGCATGGACCGAATTTGGCGGCGAGAACCCTTCCATCTCGGCCAGATGCAGCTCCAGCAATTCTGTCACGGCAGGGCTGGTTACATCATCTTCGCGAATCTGACGCATCAGTCCCCGGTCAGTATCCGGTCTACCAGTTGCTTCACCGTCGGCACGAAACCGTTGGAGTAGAAAGGATCGCGGCCAAATTCATAGGCCGAGTGTCCGGCGAACATCAGATTCTGATGCACATCGCCGCCATGGGCGATGTCCTGCAGCGATTTCTGGATACAGAAGCTACGCGGGTCGGCGAGGCGGCCGGTGCTGAAATTGTCATGGTCTTTCCACGAGGAAAAACCGCAATGCGACAGACAACCCATGCAATCGGCCTGATCCTTGCGGATGGTGGTGCGCTCTTCAGGGGTGACGAAAACAACCGTATTGTCAGGCGTCTTAAGCGCGGTGGTAAAGCCCTGCGCATCCCATTGTCTTGCGCGCTCCAGATCGCGTGGCGCGACCCAGAAATTCTTGCCCTTTACGCCAACATCCAACTGTGCGGTATGCTCGCCTGCCATCTCGGTCGAAAAAGGTATCTGCCGCTCGGAGCGCGCTTCCAGCGAGCGCAGAAATTCATTGCGCACTGCGCTGGAATAAAAACCGGTCGGGCTGAACTTGTGCAGCAGCACATCACCTTCCTCGATCTTGGTCAACTCGTCTTTCCAGACATCAGGGATCGGGCTTTCCTTGGTCAGCAGGGGCCGTGTGCCGAACTGGAAAGCGATCTGGCCCAGCTCGGGATTATCGATCCAGTCTTCCCAGTCGCGCAGATACCAGACACCGCCCGCCATGATGATCGGCACATCATCGCTGATACCCTGATCGCGCATGGTTTCTCGCAGCAGCTTGACACGCGGATAGGGGTCTTGTGGCTGTTTCGGGTCTTCCGCATTGGAAAGGCCGTTATGCCCACCGGCGAGCCATGGATCCTCATAGACCACCGCCGCCATCAGTTCGGAGACCTTGTGGTAGGCGCGCTTCCATAGAGCGCGGAAGGCACGTGCCGAGGAGATAATCGGCAGATAGTTTACCTGATATTGCGCTGCGATTTCTGACAGCTTGTAAGGCATACCCGCACCACAAGTCACTCCGGCCACCATGCCCTTGGTGCGTTCCAATACGCCGTGCAGCACATCCTGCGCGCCGCCCATTTCCCATAGCACATTGATGTTAATCGCGCCCTTGCCGCTGGCCATATCATAGGCGCGGCGCACCTGTTCAACCGCGCCGTCAATCGCATAGCGGATCAACTCGTCATGCCGTTCCTCACGCTTGCGGCCATTATAGACCTGCGGGATGACATTACCGTCTTCATCATAGCTATCGGCATTCACGGCGGATACGGTGCCTATGCCGCCTGCTGCAGCCCATGCACCGGAACTGGCATGATTGGTGGCGGAAACACCCTTGCCACCCTCGATTAGCGGCCAGACTTCGCGACCATTATATTGTATCGGCTTGAGACCCTTAAACACCAATGCTGCTCCCCATGCTTATCCGAGCGTCTATAGGAGATGTTACGCAAAAAATCGCGTCAAAAAATCGCCTTTTAATCAACGGTTAAGCCAAGGCGGGTCGCAGCGGCAAGTGCTACTATTCGGTTTCGCGCCGCTTTCCCGAGACATTGCAACCTTTGACAGCTTCAGGCTCCGGCTTGGGACCGGCGGGCACGAAGCGGGCAAAATAGCCTTGAATATCCGGGCGCAGAGCAAACTCGGTCAGCTCAAAGCCCACCGCCTCAAATTCGCAAAAAAGCTGCTTCGGCGAAATGCCATGGCGGCCATTAGGGCGGTCGACATCGACGACAATAATCTGGCCATTCTCGCGCAGAGCATCGTGCATGCGCCAGATAAAGGCATAGGGCTCGGTCACCTCATGGTACATATGCACCAGAAAGATGCGGTCAAAGCTGTTGGCGGGCAGGCGCGGGTCAGCAATCGCGCCGGGCTTTATCGAGACATTGTCTAGCCTGTCGCGCGACACACGCTGGCCCAGCCGTGCCAGTGCGTCACCATCAATATCCTGCGCCAGCACCCTGCCAGTTGTGCCGACTTTTTCAGCCAGACGCACGGTATAATAGCCCTCACCCGCACCGATATCGGCAACAGTCATGCCTTCGACGATCCCGGCCAGGTCCATCACTGTTTCGGCTTCATGCCGATTATCGCGCGCGGCTTCGGTCGAGAACTGGTTGCCGACAACTTCCGGCACCTCTCGCTCAGCCCGCGGAAAAGCGCGCGCATCTTCCGGCCGGTCCTCATCCAGCGCTACAGGCTTGCAGGCGGCTAGCGCCAGCAACGATAGTGCGGAAAGAAGGCCGATTGCCCGCATCTAGTCGACATCCTCCACATCCACCTTCTCACCGGTTACCCGTTGAGATAGTGCAGCGGCCATAAATGGATCGAGCGCGCCATCAAGCACGTCAGATGGCGCCGAGGAAGTCACGCCAGTGCGCAGGTCTTTTACCATCTGATAGGGTTGCAGCACATAGGAACGGATCTGGCTGCCCCAGCCAATTTCAGACTTGCTGGCATGTTCATCCATCGCTGCTTCTTCGCGTTTGCGCAGTTCCTCTTCATAAAGCCGCGCCTTGAGCATCGACATCGCCTCGGCACGGTTTTTGTGTTGCGAACGGTCATTCTGGCTGGCGACCACGATGCCGGACGGAATGTGCGTGATGCGCACCGCGCTATCGGTGGTGTTAACGTGCTGGCCGCCCGCGCCCGATGCGCGATAGGTGTCGATTTTCAGGTCACTTTCATTGATCGCAATATCGATATTATCGTCGATCACCGGATAGACCCAGACGCTGGAAAAGCTGGTATGCCGCTTGGCTGCGCTGTCATAGGGTGAGATGCGCACCAGCCGGTGCACACCACTCTCGGTCTTGGCATAGCCATAGGCATTTTCGCCCTTCAGCAGCAGCGTTGCCGATTTGATGCCCGCCTGATCCCCAGCCTGATACTCCACCATGGAAACCTTATAGCCGCGCTGCTCGGCCCAGCGCTGATACATACGCAGCAGCATCTCGGCCCAGTCCTGACTCTCGGTGCCGCCAGCGCCGGCATGGATTTCGAGATAGGTGTCATTGCCATCGGCCTCGCCCGCCAGCAACGCCTCAATCTTGTCTTTCTCGGCACGCTCTTCCAGCTTGGCCAACGTCGCCAGACCCTCGGCGATGACCTCTTCATCATCCTCGGCCTCGCCCATTTCGACAAATTCCACCGCATCGGCCACTTCCTGGCTGATTTCATTCACCGTCGAAATCGCGCCATCGAGCCGCCGCCGCTCGCGCATAACCTCTTCGGCCGCTTTGGGATCATCCCAGAGCGTCGGGTCTTCCACCCTGGCGTTCAATTCATCCAGACGGCGCAGCGCCTTGTCCCAATCGAGAAATTTGCGGACCAGCGCCAAAGCGGCATTTATCTTTTCAACATGGGCCTGCCCCTCGGCACGCATATGATAATCTCCTGTTTATCGCTATGCGCTTAGGGATTTTACCACTTTTGTAAAGCGGCTGTGTGCAGCGAGGACCAGCTCGCGGCAGCAGCGGCTAGTATATGCCGCCCTGCTGCTCGAGGAAATCATTGTCATTGCGCGGTCGCGCAGCGCGGGTTGCCCGTTGCCGGGTCCTGGTCGCAGCGGGACGAGTGACCTGGGCGACCTCTTCGGCCCGCACCGAACGGCGCGGTTCCGTCTCGGGCTTGAACGCCTCCCAGATGATCGCTGATTTGGGGGCACCGCTCGGCCAGCCGCCAAAAACGCGCTTTCCTGTGCGCCGTTCAATCCGCACCATCCGGATACCACGCGGCGCGATAAACTGCCGCACCGGCATGTCAGGGAATACCGCTTCTGCCATCTGCTTGAAAATCGGCGCTGCGACGGTGCCGCCCTGCGCATAGCCGCCCATATTGCGCGGCTGATCAAAGCCGAGATAAACCCCGGCGATAAGGTCCGGCGTGCCGCCGACAAACCAAACGTCTTTCGGGCCGCTGGTAGTGCCGGTTTTGCCAAAGACCGGACGACCGAGACTACGCAAATTTTGCGCAGTGCCGCGTTGCACCACACCTTGCAGAATGTGCACCATTTGGAATGCGGTCAGTGGGTTCATCGCCTGCTTGCCGGTTGGTCTGAGGCGCGGCATCGGTTTGCCGTCATATTCTTCCATCTGACAACCATCGCAATTGCGATTGTCAGCGCGGAAAATCACCTTGCCATTGCGATCCTGCACATAGTCAATCACCGTTGGCGTCAGCTCGCGGCCATGATTGACCAGCATCGCATAGGCGTTGGTTATCTTCTCCACCGTGGTTTCGCCTGAACCCAGCGCGGTAGCGAGATGCGGCTCATGCTCGCCAATGCCCATATCGCTGATCGTCTTGACCACATTGCGAATGCCGGAGTCATTAGCCGCGCGCACGGTCATCAGGTTACGCGATTGCTCCAGCCCCCAGCGCATGGTCTGCGAACCCGCACCCCGCGCACCACCAAAGTTGCGGAAGCATTTGCTGCCTGCGCAAAAGGTGTCGTCGACAATAGTCGTCGCCGGGGTCATACCATTGTCGAGCGCCGTGGCATAAACAAAGGGCTTGATCGTCGATCCCGGTTGCCGCTCGGCCTGAGTGGCACGATTGAATGAACTTATGCCGCTGTCAAACCCGCCCTGCATTGCCAGAATGCGACCGCCGCCATGCGGGCTTTCCACCACCATGCCGCCTGAGACCTCTGGCACGCTGCGTAGGCGATAGACATTGTTGGCCCCGGCGGGTGAGACAGTGATAATGTCACCCGGCTTCATCGCGTTAAAGGCAGAACCACCGCCGCGCTTTGCCATGCTGGCATAGCCTGAGGGTAGCGACCCGGTTTCGCCATCCGTAAAGCCGATGGTCGCGGTGCGGCCTTGCTTTTCAACCACCACAGCAATGCGCCAATCCTTATAGTTGATCGAGATATTGGTAGAGGCCAATACGCTGGCCCAATTCTCTTCCATCTCAATGGTGTTGATCGGCCCGGTCCAGCCGCGTCCGCGATCATAACGCATCATGCCATCGCGCAGCGCCTTGGTGGTCGCTTCCTGGATCTTTGGATCGAGCGAAGTACGGACCCATAGCCCGCCACCATAGACCGAATAGGGGTTCTCGCCATCGTCCGAATTCTCGCCATAGCGATCAATAAGCTGGCGACGAACCTCTTCCATAAAATAGCCGCCCATGCGCGCATAGTTGGTGCCGCGACGTCTCTTGGTGCCCAGGGGTTCAGCCTGTGCCGCGCGCATTTCCGCCTCGGTTATCCAGCCATTCTCATTCATCTGCCCCAACACCCAGTTGCGCCGCGCCACGGCACGCTCCGCATTGGTTTCCGGGCGATAATTGGCCGGCGCCTTGGGCAGGATCGACAGATATGCCGATTCCGAAAGTGTCAGCTGATCGACATCCTTCTGGAAATAGGCCTGCGCCGCCGCCTGCACGCCATAGGCATTGCGGCCAAGAAAAATCTCGTTGAGATAGAGCTCCAGAATCTCTTCTTTGCTCAGGCTCTCTTCAATGCGGTAAGCCAGAATAGCCTCACGGATTTTCCGGGTGACGGCATATTCATCATCAAGCAGCAGGTTCTTGGCGACCTGTTGCGTGATCGTGGAACCGCCTTTTGCGCGCTCGTCACTGCCCAGCTTACTGATATAATCGATGACCGCACCGGCAACGCCTGGATAATCGAGTCCGCCATGCTCAAAGAACGTCTTGTCCTCGGCCGAGAGGAAGGCGTTGATTAGTGGCTCGGGAAAATCGGTATACTGCAATTGCACCCGACGCTGCCGGGCGAAGCTGTTGACGATTTCACCATCCACGCCGCGCACCATGGTCGGCACTGCGGGCTCGTAATCGAGCAGCTTTTCCACCGAAGGCAGGTCACGCGCAAAGATCGCCCAGAATGCGGCCCAGGCCACCAGTAGCAGGATGAGCAGATAGACCGCCCAGCGGATCAGGCGACGGCTCCAGAGGCTGCGCAAGCGTGCGCCAAAGCCGCCTGCCTGGCGCTCCATGCGATAGCCATAATCGCTGCTGCTTTCGGCACCTTGCTCGGGCGCAGATGTTTCAGTCTCACTCATGCGCGCCGGTTAGCACAGCCAATCTGAACAGTTCCAGCACGAATGCCGCCAAAGCGAAACAAATATGGGGATAGATATTCGGTGCGCGAGCGGATGGCGTATCAACGCATCGCCAATTGCCGCGCAAAATACACCCGCACCGCGCCCGCCACTGAGTCCGCGATCTGGGTGCGGCCAGCCTTGGATGCCAGCAGCTTCACATCATCTGCATTGGTGAGGTAGCCGGTTTCCAGCAGAATCGAGGGAACGTCAGGCGCCTTAAGCACCACGAACGATGCGAAGCGATGCGAGTGCGAGCGGAAGCGAATTTTGCCCTGCCCCTCGCGCAACAGCAATTTGGCGAAGTCAGCCGATAGATTCATCGTCTCGCGCTGGCGCAGGTCGATCAGGATCGGGCTGATGCTCTCGGGTGTCCGACGCAAATCAAGACCTCTGATAATGTCGGCTTTGTTCTCACGCGCCGCCAGTTTCTCGGCCTCGCGGTCAGACGCAACCTCGGACAGGGTATAGACTGTTGCCCCCCGCGCCTCCTCATTACCGGCGGCGTCCGCGTGGATCGAGATGAACAGATCGGCATCCAATCGGCGGGCGATGCTGTAGCGCTCTCCCAGCACGAGGAACTTGTCGGTATCGCGGGTCAGGGCAACGCGAAAGCGCCCGGTTTCCAGCAGTCGATCGCGAATGGAGCGCGCAATTGCCAGCGTAATGTCCTTTTCGCGTTTGCCATCATGCGGGCTGATCGCACCGGGATCGTGGCCACCGTGCCCCGCATCGATCACCACCAGGGGGCGATCGCCTGAGCGCGGTCCGCGCACCTCAGGCAGACCTATTTGCGACTTTGTCGCTGGCAGATCGACCTTCACGCTATAGGGTTTGCGAACCGGTCGCGTGGCGAATCCGGCTGGCGGCGTAAATGATTTCGGTCCTGCAAACTTGCCAGCATTGCCGCCAAGACTGCCACTGCGTGCCAATGAAAGATGCAGTTGCCGACCATTGGAGGAAAAATAGCCTGATTGAACCGCCATAGGCGCATCGAGATCAAGCACGATTCTGGCGGTGTCCGGCTGATATTGTGCGGCGCGAATGGTGCGGACGGTATCACGGCCGGAATAGCGCTTCTGGTCTGTGGTCGCGCCGCGCACATCAATGGCAATGCGATCAGGACCGCTCAGGCTGAAGCTGCGCGCATCCTGGACAACATCGTCAAAACGAATGGTTAGCCTGTCGCCTTGAAGCGAGACATGCTCTACTTCACCACCATGCGCCAGCCCCGGTGTCAGCAATGCCAGCAATGCCGTCACAATCACCATAATATATCCATTATGGCGCAACTTTACGGCGCTGGTCCAGTCCATTTTCACTTTGAGTCCTTCACCCGAAACACGGTGAAAACGGCGTTAACGAAGTTTTAATAACAGAAACTAAATGATTAAGGTTATCGGGCTGTTAACCATATTTTAGGGTTTGTCCGACCGGATCGGACGCATTGATGCACGTTCAGACAGCAAAAGACCGAAACCTTGTATTTTTGTTGCGACGGCGGCTTGGGAGTGCTAGCCCCTCCCCAGTGAGAGATGAGCTTTACTATCAAAGCAATAGGCGCTCTCACGGCAATATCCCGGTTGGTTCAACCGGGCCAAACAGGTTGATGTTGAATGTCCCTTCCCGTTCCACGCTTGCAATCGCGCTTTAACAAGGCCGCGACAGCAATTGCGCTTGGGCACAATGGCACAATGCCGGGAACCGATGTTCAATCAGACACACAATGGCGACTCTTACGAGCCGTAGATTTTCAAACCATATCCCGGCCGATCGCAGACCTGCGTCTGCCGGATCATCCAGACAGAGCATTGCATGCAAACCGGGCGATCACGCCCTTGCACGCGATGTGGAGACATTATCATGACCACGCGTATGCTGATCGATGCGCGCCACCAGGAAGAAACCCGGGTGGCGGTAACCAAGGGAAACCGCATTGAAGAATTCGACTTTGAGTCGGCAGAACACAAGCAAATCAAAGGCAATATCTATCTTGCCAAAGTTACCCGGGTAGAGCCTTCACTACAGGCAGCTTTTGTAGATTATGGCGGCAATCGCCATGGCTTCCTTGCCTTTTCCGAGATCCACCCGGACTATTATCAGATCCCCAAGGAAGACAAGGACAAGCTGCTGGCGGAAGAGGCAGAGCATGCTGCTGAAGAAGCCGCTCTGCGCGCCGCCGAGGAAGAACGCGGCGAAACCGGCGAGGATGATGACGGCGATTACAGCCGTGCCTTTGCTGATGAGCTAGCCGAAGATCATGGCATGCTCGATGAAAAGGCCGAAGAAAAGCTGAGCGAGCCGGAAGCGCCTGAACTGCCCGACGACGATGATGATGACGCAGATGGCGAATCATCGGACGAAGAAGCCGAAGCCAAGGGCGAAGACGATAGCGAAGGCGACAAAGCCGAGGGCGGCAAGAAACGCCGTCGCGGTGGTCGCTCGCGTCGTGGCAATCGTCGCGGCAAAGGCGCAGCCCGCGCCAGCGATGAAGTGCGCAGCAAGCGCATGGCGCTGCGTCGCCGCTACAAGATTCAGGATGTAATCCATCGCCGCCAGGTTGTTCTGGTGCAGGTGATGAAGGAAGAGCGCGGCAATAAAGGCGCGGCGCTCAGCACCTATCTCTCGCTCGCCGGACGCTATTGCGTATTGATGCCGAACAGCGCCCATGGCGGCGGTATCAGCCGCAAAATCTCCAGCGCCGGTGACCGCAAGCGCCTTAAAGGCATTATCGCCGAACTCAACCTGCCGAGCAGCATGGGCTGTATCGTTCGGACCGCAGGCCTGTCGCGCACCAAGACCGAGATCAAGCGTGACTTTGATTATCTCGCCCGCCTCTGGGACGGGATTCGTGAGAACACCCTCAAGGCGTCTGCCCCGGCACAAATTCACAGCGATAGCGACCTGATCAAACGCGCGATCCGCGATATCTATAATCGTGAGATTGAAGAGGTGATGGTCGAGGGCGATGACGGCTATCGCGCCGCCAAGGACTTTATGAAGCTGCTGATGCCCAGCCATGCGCGGCGGGTGAAGCATTATGCCGATCCGATCCCGCTATTCCAGCGCTATGGTGCCGAGGATCAGCTCAACGCCATGTATGAGCCGATGGTACAGCTCAAATCCGGCGGCTATCTGGTGATCAACCCGACCGAGGCACTGGTCTCGATCGACATCAACTCGGGCCGCTCGACGCGTGAACACGGTATTGAGGCGACTGCGGTCAACACCAATTTGGAAGCCGCGCGCGAGATTGCCCGCCAGTTGCGCCTGCGCGATATGGCCGGGCTGGTGGTCATCGACTTTATCGACATGGAGCGCAGCGGCAATATCCGCAAAGTCGAAAAGGCAATGCGCGATGCGCTGAAATCCGACCGCGCGCGCATTCAGGTGGGCCGCATATCGGGCTTCGGCCTGCTGGAGATGAGCCGACAGCGCCTGCGCACCGGCGTGCTGGAAGCCTCAACCCGTGTTTGCCCGCATTGTGACGGCACCGGTTTTGTCCGTACCGCATCATCCTCTGGTCTTGCGGCACTGCGCCTGCTCGAGGAAGAAGCGGCCAAAGGCAAAGGCTCGCAACTGGTCCTACGCACCAGCCAGGAAGCCAGCATCTATGTCCTCAACCATAAGCGTGCAGGCATTGGCGAGATCGAAGAACGCTATGGCGTAACAATCGAGGTCTTGCCCACGGATGATATTGAAGGCGCGAAAATGACCGTTGAGGTCAGCGGTCCCAAGCCAACTGTTACCGTAGACTATGCCCCGATTATCGATCCGGTCGAGGAAGAGGAAGAAGAGCAGACCGTCGAAAACCGCGAGGAAGACGAGGATCGACCCAAGCGCAAACGTCGCCGCCGTCGTCGCGGCAAGCGTGGCGGTGAAAATCGCGATAAACGCGATGATCAGCAAGACGAAGCTTCACCGGCTGACTCAGACGCTCCTGCAGAAAATGCGGATGATGAAGGCGAAGTCAAAGACGAGAAGCCGAAGCGCAAACGTCGCAGCCGTCGTCGTAAGAGTGATGATGAAGCAGTTAACGAGGGCGAAGCGACAGAACAGTCCGAAGCGGACACTGCTGAAGATAGCGACGCTGAGGAAAAGCCAAAGAAACGCACACGACGTCGCAAATCCGAGGCTGCAAAAGCAGATGATACTGATGACAGTACATCAGTAGAAGCCCCTGAGGCCGATACCGAAGAGAAGCCCAAACGTCGTAAGCGCAAAACCGCTGCGGAGAAAAGGGCTGAAGAAGCTGGCGCTGAAAATGCTGAGCCGGACGCTATCGAAGCAGACGATAAACCCAAGGCTAGCAAACCGCGCAAAGCTCGCACCAGCGCAGCCAAGTCTGCCGATGCTGAAGAAAAGCCAAGCACAGCAAAGAAACCGCGCAAGGCTGCTGCCAAGGAAAGTGCTGATGAAGCGGCACCGCAGGAAGCGGCCAATGACCGCAATGGTGACAGCGCAGAAAGTGCCGGTGACGAAAAGCCCAAAAAGGGCTGGTGGCAGCGGACATTCGGTAACTGATCAAGGGTGATTTTTACGCCGTTCGCCTCGAGCGTAGTCGAGAGGCCTTAGCTCGCGCTAAGCTGTGTCTCGACTACGCTCGACACGAACGGAATGCTGTTGGCTAAATCGGGTTAGCTCTATGCTAAACCGCCGCCATCGGTTCCCGGGTCACCTGATGATAGGCCTTGGCGATGCTTTCCATATCGCCCGCCAGCGTTTCTGCGAGTGCAGCATCATCGAGTTTCGCCAGATGCACCATTTGCGGCATGGACAACCCGATACGCAGCGTCCCAGCATAGTCGCCGCTGGCGATGCTGCGACAGCGGACCGGCTGGCCGAGACGCACACCATGATCCATAAGCTGTTTGTGGATCGCCGCAGCAGTGGCAAAGCACATCCGCTCGCCCTTATGATCCCGGTTCAGGTCGAACGTCACCAAAGTCTGCATCTCAATTGGATGGGTGATGGCATCAAGCTGATGATCGGGCGCATATGGAAGAACAGAACAACCGCCAATCTGCTCAACCAAGGCCGCTGTGGCTTTCTGGAATACACGGACAATGCGGGTGATGTCCTCCATGGCGATTTGCTGGAACCGCTCCAGCTCGAAGATCGAAGCAGATAATCTCAGAATAAGCCCCAGATTGCCGCTGTCAGGCAGGGCATCGCGTCCCGGCCATTGCGCAGGCCATTCCGCACGGCGGAAAATGCACTGATAGCCTAGCGGCAATGCCGCCGCTTTGCGCATCAATCCCCCCGGGACAATCGCAAAACCGTTAAACGGTGGGCCGCCCATAAATTTCGAGCCGGTCAGCAGCACCAGCATATCGCGCTCAAGATAGGCCCTGAGCGCCGAACTGGTGATACGCGCCTGACAGGCATCAACCACAAAGGCGATCCGGTCGCCATATTCGGCACGTAAAGCGTCAACCTCATTCAGATCAGGCAGGATAAGCCCGGTCTTTGAGCCATGCACCACATGCAGCAATGGCTTCTGGCCGCGCTGCAACGCCAATGTGATCATGTCGCGCATGGTGCTGGTGATGGTGATACTGTCATGCGCCATACCGAAGCTATCGCGCACCGGAATCTCACTCAGCGTTACGGGCGGCAAACCTTCCACCGGCTCGCCTTTGACGCTGGCTATTCCTAGCGAAGTCTGCGCCGCGAAATACTGCCCCTGGGCGCTGTAGATACAACCACTGCCGACCTCATCGGCGCCGAGCAATATATTGTGCACCGGCTGCCCTGCATCACCGGCCGCAGCCAGAAGGGCGATATATTCCAGATCAGTGCCCGAAGCGGCGAAGATGACCTGACTATCCGCATCAAGATCATAGGCCTGTAAAAGCCGGGACCGGATTGCATCCAGCGCCTCGGCATAGCCCGCTCCATCCAGCGCACTGTCCACGGTCAAGTCTGGCCAGTTTGCTTGCAGATGGGCCCAGGCATCATTGCTGATATCATTAGCAGTCGAGGACGCATAAGCGACGGTATCGCGTGGATAAGGGGTTGCATAATAGCGATTGGTGCCGGTTTCGGGGTCAAGCGTAATCCGCTCATCTCCGCCCTGTGTCAGCAGATATGCCAGTGGCTCCATAGCGACCTACCCTTTTGCGCGCTTTTCTATGCCTTATCGAAGAAGGCACGCATGCGAAACAATCTTCTACGCTTATCGCGATAGTCTTTTGTGATGAACCGGTGATGACAAATTGCACTTTGTTGAAAACGGGCTAAAGCAGACAAAAATAGGTCGCAGTAAAATTAGAACGCGATTTCTCCCTGGTCTCCATCCTTGTGGCAGAGAAAGACTCGCATGAACCAGTATCCCGAGCCTTTGCAGATTCCGTCTGAGGTGCGCGAGCGCCTGCGATTGCTGTTTATCGCCAAACATGCCTTGGGCGATGGCAGCCTGCATGAAGAAGACGGCAATCATGCGGTCTATCATCATGAAGTCCGCACGATTCTCGAAGGGCTGTTCCCCAAGCTGTCCCTCGCCAACAGCTATGATGCCCTGTTTGAAAAGCCCGAGGCGGATTTCCTCTTCCCGCTGCTCAATCGCGGCGGTTTTGTGAACAGCGAGATGTTTTTGCCCCTGCTGTGCCAGCGTATCGGCCTGCCCTATCTGGGGGCCAGCCCGATCCTGCGCGGTCTTTCTGATGACAAGCATCTCAGCAAACTGGTCGCACGCAATCGCGGTATTCCGACCGCAGACTGGGCGATCTATCGCCATGGCGGTCCGGTGGAAGAAGCGCTTTGCCCGATGGCGGAGCGGATGGTGATCAAGCCCAATGCGTCCTCGGCGAGTTGGGGCGTGCAGGATGCTGGCGATTGGGCCGGCGTCAAACAAGCGGTCGCCAATATCCATGCAGAAGGGCATGATGCGATTGTCGAACCGTTCCTCAATGGCAGCGATGTCGAGGTGCCGGTGATCACCATTGATGACCAGCCCGTCATCATGCCGATGATGCTGTTTGAACAGGCCGACCCGGAGCATCTGCGCACCTATTGGGAGAAGCGCGATCTGGTCGAGCGGGCGCATAAGTACCAGCTGGTGAATTTCGAGAACCCGGATTTTATCGAGCCGATTGCCCGGCACACCATGAATCTGGCACAGGAATTCCTGCCTTTCGATTATGGCCGCTATGAATTCCGCTTTGATGAAGCCAGCGGAACATTGAATTTCCTTGAGCTCAACCTCAACTGCAATCTCTGGTCTAAAAAGGTGTTCGGCAAATCGGTCGAGCGCGCCGGATGGAGCCAGGAACAGCTTATCGAAACCATCATTGCCGAAAGCCTGCGCCGACAGGGCTTAGTATAGAGCGCTTAGGCCGTAACGGCGATGTGACGGGATAGAGAGAAACCATCATCGCAAAGGCCAGTTTAGGCTGGAAAAGCGACAAAATCCGGCTTAGATAGCCTCCAGCTTTTATCAAGCGATGGACGAAAAGCGGCATAACCCCATGCCGCCCAGCCGAATAAAGGGATCACTATGGCGACCTTCACATTGCCCAAAAACAGCAAGATTTCCGGTAAGGGCAAGGCTCATGCCGCTGGTGGCGATGGCAAGAATGTGAAGACCTTCAAAGTCTATCGCTATGATCCCGATAGCGGGGAGAATCCGCGCTATGACAAATTTGATATCGACCTTGATGAATGCGGCCCGATGGTACTCGACGCGCTGATCAAGATGAAGAGCGATCAGGATTCGACGCTGACTTTCCGCCGCTCCTGCCGCGAGGGCATTTGTGGCTCCTGTGCGATGAACATCAATGGTCGCAATGGCCTGGCCTGCACCACTGCGATTGAGGACTGCAAAGGCGAGGTGCGCATCACCCCGCTGCCGCATATGGATGTGATCAAGGATCTGGTGCCGGACTTCACCCATTTCTATGCGCAGTATGCCTCGATCAAGCCATGGCTGCAGACGATGACTCCTGAGCCTTCGGGCAAGGAACGGCTGCAAAGCCCCGAAGACCGCGAGAAGCTGGACGGCCTGTATGAGTGTATCCTCTGCGCCTGCTGTTCAACCAGTTGCCCCAGCTATTGGTGGAATTCAGACAAGTTCCTCGGCCCGGCGATCCTGCTGCAAGCCTATCGCTGGCTTGCCGACAGCCGCGATGAAATGACCGGTGAGCGGCTTGATGAGTTGGAAGACCCTTTCCGTCTCTATCGCTGCCACACCATCATGAACTGCGCCAATGTCTGCCCCAAGGGCCTCTCGCCGGCCAAGGCGATTGCCGAAACCAAGAAGATGGTAGCCGAGCGGCATATCTGATTGCGGCGGGGGATGCGCAATGGGCGAGTCCATCGCTGTTGATGATGTCTGGTTCATCAGTGAGCCTGTGCCGGATCAGCCCGGATGGAGCACCTGGACGCCAAGAGACAAGGACAATTACAACGCCTTTCTGGGCGTGATGCACAAGCGTGTTGGCGGCGATGGTTTCCCGGATACGCTGGCGCGGGTGCGCATGTTTCCGCAAAAGCGGCACCGCAATCTGCAGGATGTGGTGCATGGCGGCACGATGATGGGCTTTATCGATTGCGCTCTGTTCGGCGCGATGCGGGCTCTCAAGATCGGACAGGCTGGGCCATCGGTCACGGTCGAGATGCAAACCTATTTTGTTGGTCCGGCGCGTATGGATGCGCCTTTGGAAGCGCGCGTCGAAGTTGTCCGCGAGACCGGCAGCATGTTGTTTATGAACGGGGTCGTGGTTCAGGGCGAGGAGGACAGTAAGGCCGCCAGCTTCTCAGCGATCATCAAAAAGGGCCGCTACGCCAAGGCCCCACAAAAGGCATGACCGTGATCCATAGCGTTGAGCAGCATTATGCCAAAATGCTTGCTGATGGCGAGTTACGACCTGACCCTGACCAGCAGCGCACCGTAAGCGCGCTCAATCGCCTGCAAAGCGAGCTGGAAGCGGTGCCGCCGCGTGGTTCTGTACTGTGGCGCTTTTTCGGCAAAAAGCCCGATACACCGCGCGGCATTTATATGTGGGGCGGTGTCGGGCGTGGCAAATCCATGCTGATGGACCTGTTTTATGATGCGCTCCATATAGAGCGCAAACGCCGGGTGCATTTTCATGAGTTTATGCAGGAAATTCATGGCCGCATAAAGGAGCAGCGCAAAAAGGCGGAAGGCGACCCGATTGTGCCGGTGGCCCAGCAGCTGGCAGATGAATGGCGGCTGATCGCATTCGACGAAATGGTGGTCAATAACAGCGCTGATGCGATGATCATGTCGCGGCTTTTCACCGCGCTGATCGAGGCGGGGGTGACCGTAGTCACTACATCCAACCGACCTCCCGATGATCTCTATAAGGATGGCCTCAACCGTGAGCATTTCCTGCCCTTTATCGCTTTGCTGCATGACCGGCTTGAGGTGCTGTCCTTAAATGGCCCGACCGATTATCGCATGGACCGCATGGCCGGCAGCAAAAGCTGGCACAGCCCGGCCGATGATGTGGCCACAGATGCCATGCGCGAGACGTTTTTTCGCCTCACCGACTATTCGCCTGAAGATGCCGACAAGGTAAAGTCGGCCACGCTGGAGATACCCGGCGGGCGAACCTTGCATGTACCGAAGTCACTGAAAGGCGTCGCGGTTTTCTCGTTCAAACGGCTGTGTGGAGAACCGCGCGGCGCGGCGGATTATCTGTGTATCGCACGGCATTACCATACGGTCTTGATTGTAGGTATCCCGCAACTGGGGCCGCAGAACCGTAATGAGGCGGCGCGTTTCGTCACTCTGATCGATGCGCTGTACGAGCAGCGGGTCAAGCTGTTCGCCAGCGCCGCGACTGAGCCCGACCAGCTTTATCTTGAGGGCGATGGCAAGTTTGAATTTGAGCGCACGGTCTCACGCCTGATGGAAATGCGCTCGGATGAGTATCTGGCTCTCGGCCATGGCTCGCGAGAGGCTGCGGAAAGCGAAGCGGCATAAATGCCAATTGGCGAGAAAATAGCGCGCAATTTCGGCAACTTGCATGGGCTGGCCCGACTCGCGCTATCCTATCCGCAGGCGGCCATACTCGGCCATGGCCTCTCGACCAAAGCCGAAGATGTGCGCCGCCTGGTCTTTGTCTGCCATGCCAATGTCAGCCGCAGCGCCTTTGCTGAAGTCTTGTGCAGCAAACGCGGGATGAACGCCGCTTCTTTCGGGGTCGCCGCCGAGGCAGGCGCACCCGCGGATGAGACGGCGCAAAAAGTTGCGCTTGATGATTATGGTGTCGATCTGACTTGGCATCGCGCGCAGGATACCCGCTTTCACGCCCTGCCGGGTGATCTGCTACTGGCGATGGAGGTGCGACAGCTCAACCGCATTGCCAATCTGCCCAACCTCTCCATCCCGCCGCGCGCATTATTGGGCAGCGTCATCCATGTGCCGCATTTGCACGATCCACTGGGACTGTCGGAGGATTATTACCGCACCTGTTTCAATCGCATATTGCGCGCGGTTGATCGCTTGGAGATCCGCTTCCCAAGACTAAAAACTGGCCATAACAGTTAGAGCGCAAGTAGCGCGATTCTCGGCATACTGCCATCCGCCTCAGATGCCGCACCATAACAGCTTCCTTATCAAGCAGAAATGGCAATATTATTGCTAATAGTTCTCATTACTATTAGAGGGTGTAAATTGGACTATTTCACGGGTTGAAAAACACTGTAATCACAAGTACGGCAGGCGCAATGATCACATTCGGGTGAGTCTCATGCGCTGCGTTTTATACACTCCCGGTCTGGCAAAAGGGATTGCTGCGGTTGGCGGAGCCATAGTTGAACGCATGTCTTCACCCGGACCAGGCAAAAGAGACTCCTGAAACTCCTCAATTTTCTCATCAATCGGAAAGGCATAATCCATGGCCCGTAAGAAAATCGCGCTGATTGGCGCTGGCATGATCGGCGGCACCCTCGCCCACCTCGCGGCGAAGAAGGAAATGGGCGATATTGTCCTTTTCGATATTGCCGAGGGCATGCCACAGGGCAAGGCACTCGATCTTTCGCAATGCGGCCCGATTGAAGGCTTTGACGCCAAGATTACTGGCACCAATGATTATGCCGATATTGCCGGTTCCGACGTCGTAATCGTCACCGCGGGCGTGCCGCGCAAGCCGGGTATGAGCCGCGATGACCTGCTCGGCATCAACCTCTCGGTGATGAAAGCGGTTGGCGAAGGCATTAAGAATAACTGCCCCGACGCTTTTGTTATCTGCATCACCAACCCGCTCGACGCGATGGTCTGGGCGCTGCGCGAATTTTCCGGTCTGCCGCATCAGAAGGTCGTCGGCATGGCGGGCGTGCTGGACTCAGCGCGCTTTGCGACCTTCCTGGCATGGGAATTTGGTTGCTCGGTCAAGGATGTGAACGCCTTTGTTCTGGGTGGGCATGGCGACACCATGGTTCCAGTCACCAGCTACACCACAATCAACGGCATACCAGTGAGCGACTATGCCAAGATCAAGGGTGTCAGCGAAGGCCGCATCGACGAAATCGTCGACCGCACCCGCAAGGGCGGCGGCGAGATTGTTGGCCTTCTGGGCAATGGCTCGGCCTATTATGCCCCGGCCACCAGCGCTATCGCCATGGCCGAGGCCTATCTGGGCGACCAAAAGCGTATCCTGCCCTGTGCATCTTATGTTAAAGGCAAATATGGCCTAGATGGCCTTTATGTCGGCGTGCCGACGGTAATCGGCGCTGGCGGCACCGAAGATGTCGTCGAGATTGAACTCAGCGACGAAGAAAAAGCTAACCTCAAAGTCAGCACCGATGCTGTCGAGGAATTGCTGGAGGCCTGTAAGGGTCTGGATGGGAGTCTAAAATGATCGTTCGTAGTCTCAGTGCAATCGCTCTTTGTGCAGCTTTAGCCGTGCCTGGAGTGGCGCAGGAAGAAAAACAAGAACAGAAGCAGGAAATAGCGCTGCCGGAAATTCCGGCGCTTGTCCCTACTTTTGAACAAAACTGCATGATGCAGGGCATAAACCATGAAGACCGGATCGAAGCGATTAAAGGTTCTGGTCAGTGGGAAGAGGACGATGATGTCACGATCAGCATCGCCCATCTCGGTGAAGCCCGCTCTGTCGGTATTGCGCCCAATTTCCGCGAGATTAGTGAGGCTCGGCAATGGTCCGGTCAGATTGACGGACGCCCGGCCAAGCTGGTTCTTGTGACCTTTGCCGAGGAAGACCGCTTCAACCATGCTTGCGCCATTGTCGGCGAATATTTCGGCAGCGCGCTGCACTATCGCGACGAGATTGAAGACGCATTCGAGAAATTCGGCGTCGATCCGCAAAGCGTGGACCTGACCCACTATTTCGAGTTTGGCGGCGATATTGGTGCATGGAAAGACTCGGTGGCTGTAGAACAGCGCATCCACGGAGAACTCTATGCCCGCTCACAGGCGATCTCTACCGAAGAGAATATGCACGTTTACGTGGCGTATTGATTTGATTGCTTAGGTCGGACCTGTGTTTGACCAAATAGCTATGGACGGTTGGCTGTTCTTGATTGCACTTTTTTGCATAGGAGCCGGACCAGTGATCATCGCCAGTATTCACGGCACGGTAAGGCGGGTTAATATTACGGGAGGCGTTACGCTATTGGTGCTGTCATCCCTTGCAATTTTTGGCCCGCAAGAACCGCATCCATTCATTCCTGTAATGGCAATCATTTCAATCGTTTTTCTTGTACTCGGCTGGCTCGCTACAGTCTTGTTTTTGCACTTTAGAGAACTGAATTAAGGAACTCGCAGATGTCCATTCTCGTAAATAAAGACACCAAAGTCATCACCCAGGGGATGACCGGCAATACCGGCACCTTCCACACCGAACAGGCGCTGGCTTATGGCACGCAGATGGTTGCGGGTGTGACCCCCGGCAAGGGCGGCACCGAGCATTTGGGCCTGCCCAATTATGACACTGTTGCCGAAGCCCGTGATGCGACTGGTGCCGATGCTTCGGTCATCTATGTGCCGCCGCCCTTTGCTGCGGACTCGATCCTGGAAGCCATTGATGCGGAAATCCCGCTGATCGTGGCGATTACCGAGGGTATTCCGGTGCTCGATATGGTCCGCGTCAAGCGCGCGCTGCAGGGCAGCAAGTCGCGGCTGATCGGCCCCAACTGCCCCGGTGTACTCACCCCTGACGAGTGCAAGATCGGCATTATGCCCGGTTCGATCTTCAAAAAAGGCTCTGTCGGCGTTGTCTCGCGCTCGGGTACGCTCACCTATGAAGCGGTGCACCAGACCACGGCGGTCGGCCTCGGCCAGACGACGGCTGTCGGCATTGGCGGTGACCCGGTCAATGGCACCAACTTTATCGACGTGCTCGAGCTGTTCCTTGCTGATGACGACACCAAGTCGATCATCATGATCGGCGAGATCGGCGGCAGCGCCGAAGAAGAAGCCGCGCAATTCCTTGCCGACGAAGCCAAGGCAGGCCGTTCCAAGCCAACCGTCGGCTTTATCGCCGGCCGCACCGCACCTCCGGGCCGTCGCATGGGTCACGCCGGTGCCATCGTCTCCGGCGGCAAAGGCGGCGCAGAAGACAAGATCGCTGCGATGGAAGCTGCGGGTATCCGCGTTTCGCCCAGCCCGTCCGAGCTCGGCACAACGCTCGACGCGCTGCTGAAAGAGACGGTGTAACGATCATTCCTTCTCCCCTTGAGGGAGAAGGATAGGGAGCCTGGGCCGCCGTAGCTTTAGCGTAGGTGGCTTAGGCGAACTTGGATGAGGGTGTTCGATTTATCAAACACGGCACACCCTCATCCGACTACGACTAAGACGCTTCGCGCCTAAGTCTTCGTATCCCTCTCTCTTAAAGGGAGAGGAAAGCAGGACGAGAAGATGACCGATTTTGAATGGAATGGCACCCAGGAACCCGAACCCGGCCCGAGCTGGGAACGAAGCCATTGGCCACTGGATATTGACGATGATCTGACATCCGCGCTCGACCCGACGCAGATGGAGGCGATGGTCAAGGCATCTGCCAAAAAGGCTGGTGATACCATCGCATCAGCCGATCTCGCCTATGAGGCAGAAAAATCCATTCGTGCGATGATGCTGATCCGCACCTATCGCGTGCGGGGGCATCTGGGCGCCAATCTCGACCCGCTGGGCCTTTCCAAGATCGAACTGCCAGCCGATCTGACACCGGAGTATCATGGCTTCAAGCCCGATGAACTTGACCGCCCTGTCTATCTCGGCGGAGTGATGGGCTTTGAAAAAGCCACGGTCAATCAGCTGATCGCGACCTTGCGCGCCAATTATTGCGGCAATGTCGGCCTGGAATATATGCACATCTCCGACATTGAGGAGCGCCGCTTCTTTCAGGAGCGGATGGAAGGCGAAGACAAGGGCATCGAGTTTACGCCTGAGGGCAAAAAAGCGATCCTCTCCAAGGTAATCGAGGCCGAGCAGTTCGAGAATTTCCTCGGCAAGAAATATGTCGGCACCAAGCGCTTCGGGCTTGATGGCGGCGAGTCCATGGTCCCGGCGCTTGAAGCGGTGATCAAATATGGTAGCCAATATGGCGTGCGTGAGATTGTCTATGGCATGCCGCATCGTGGCCGCCTCAACGTCCTCGCCAATGTGATGGCCAAGCCTTATCGTGTCATCTTCCACGAATTCTCCGGCGGCAGTGCCAACCCCGATGATGTTGGCGGTTCAGGCGATGTGAAATATCACCTCGGCACCTCCACCGACCGGGAATTTGACGGTATTTCAGTACATATGTCGCTGGTCCCCAACCCGTCGCACCTTGAGGCGGTGAACCCGGTGGTTCTCGGCAAGGTCCGCGCGCAGCAGGTGGAGCGCGACAATATCGACAATAATGATGAAGTGCTGCCGGTTCTGCTTCACGGCGATGCCGCCTTTGCCGGGCAAGGCATTGTATGGGAGTGCCTCAGCTTTTCCGGGGTACGCGGCTATAATACCGGCGGCTGCATCCATTTTATCGTCAACAACCAGATCGGCTTTACCACCAGCCCGCAATTTGCCCGCTCCTCGCCCTATCCATCGGATGTGGCCAAAGGCGTTCAGGCGCCGATCCTGCACGTCAATGGTGATGACCCTGAGGCCGTGACTTTCGCCTGCAAGCTGGCGATTGATTTCCGTCAGAAATTCCATCGCGATATCGTCATCGATATGTGGTGCTATCGTCGCTTCGGCCATAATGAAGGCGATGAACCAAGCTTTACCCAGCCGCTGATGTACAAGGAAATTCGCCAGCACCCCAAGGTCAGCAAGCTCTATGGCGACCGGCTGATTTCTCAAGGCGTGATCGACCAGAAATGGATGGATGGCACCGCTCAGGCCAAGGTCGATGAAATGGAAGAGCAGTTCCAGTCGGCCAAAAGCTACAAGCCCAATAAGGCAGACTGGTTCGCTGGTCGCTGGTCAGGCCTGCATAAACCCGCCGATCCCGAAACCTCGCGGCGCAATGTCGAAACCGGTATCGAGAAGAAGCTGCTCGACAGTCTCGGCGAGACACTGACCCGCATTCCTGAAGATGTGAATGTCCACAAGACGCTGGCGCGTATCATCAAGGCCAAGGAAAAGATGTTTACCGATGGCGCGGGCTTTGACTGGGCCACCGGCGAGGCGCTGGCCTTTGGTTCACTGCAGTCAGAGGGCTATAATGTCCGCCTTTCGGGTCAGGATAGCGGTCGCGGCACCTTCTCACAGCGTCACGCCGTCTGGGTCGATCAGGAGAATGCCGACCGCTATATTCCTTTGAGCAATGTGCCGCATGGTGATTTTGAAGTCTTGGATAGCACTCTGTCTGAATATGGCGTGCTTGGCTTTGAATATGGCTATGCCATGGCCGACCCCAAGACGTTGGTGCTCTGGGAAGCGCAATTTGGCGATTTTGCCAATGGTGCGCAGATCATGATCGACCAGTTTGTTGCCAGCGGTGAGGCCAAATGGCTTCGCGCCAATGGTCTGGTGATGCTGCTGCCCCATGGTTATGAGGGTCAGGGTCCGGAACATAGCTCGGCGCGTCTGGAGCGCTTCCTACAGCTTTGCGCCGATGACAATATCCAAGTGTGCAATATCACCACACCTGCTAACTACTTCCATGTGCTGCGTCGCCAGATGCACCGCAATTTCCGCAAGCCTTTGGTAATTATGACGCCGAAATCGCTGTTGCGGCACAAAATGGCCGTGTCGAGCGCCGATGAATTTACCGGCGAGAGCCATTTCATGCGCATCAAATCGGATACCAATCCGCCCAAGGATGCGGATATCAAGCGGCTGGTACTGTGCTCGGGCAAGGTCGCCTATGACCTGATCGAGGCGCGCGATGCGGCGGGTGACACAAACACCAGCATCGTCCGCATTGAGCAGCTCTACCCCTTCCCCGGCGAACCGCTGGTTGTACGCCTCAAGCGCATGAAGAACTTGGAAGAAGTGATCTGGGCGCAGGAAGAGCCGAAAAACAATGGCGCGTGGAGCTTTGTCGATCCACTGATCGAGGAATGTCTTAAAGAGGCTGGCGTTGGTCCTGACCGCGCCCGCTATGCCGGACGCGCGGCCTCGGCTTCCCCGGCCACCGGCCTCGCCAAGCGCCATGCCGCCGAACAGGGCGCACTGATCGCTGAAGCTTTGGGCCATAGTGTCCGCGAAGAAATACGCCGCCAGAGAAAATCATAGTCCCGGAAAGGCTAAGAAATGAGCATTGATGTCACCGTCCCCGCATTGGGCGAATCGATTACCGAAGCCACTGTCGGCGAATGGCTGAAACAGCCGGGCGATGCCGTCGCCGCTGACGAGCCTGTGGCGAGTCTGGAAACCGACAAGGTCTCGATCGAAGTCCCCGCCCCGGCGGCAGGCGTGATGGGCGAACATGCGGTTGCCGAGGGCGATACCGTCGAAGTCGGCGCGCTGATCGCTACTATCGACACCGATGGCAAGGCTGCACCGAAGGCAGCGCCCGCGGCAGAAAAGACCGCTGCGCCTGCGCCTGCCCCGGCACCGACAGAAGCACCCAGCGGCGAAGTCCCTACCCTGTCACCGGCGGTGCGCCGTCTGGTGCTGGAGCATGGCGTCGACCCGACCAAGATCAAAGGCACGGGTCGCGATGGCCGGTTGACCAAGGAAGACGTTCTGGCCGCCGCCAATAACAAGGGTGCTGACACCGCGCCTGCTCCGGCGGTCGCTGTATCCGGCACTGCTGCCCCGGGCCGCGAGGTGGAGCGTGTGCGCATGACCCGCATCCGTCAGACCATCGCCAAGCGTCTTAAATCAGCGCAGGATAATGCCGCGCTGCTCACCACCTTCAACGATGTCGACATGACCGCAGTGATGGAAACGCGAGCCAAGTATAAGGACCTGTTCGAGAAGAAGCACGGCGTCCGCCTCGGCTTTATGGGCTTTTTCGCCAAGGCGGCGTGTATGGCACTCAAAGATGTCCCCGCCGTCAACGCCCAGATCGAGGGCGATGAGATCATTTATCACAATTATGCCGATATCTCGGTCGCGGTCAGCGCGCCCAATGGTCTGGTGGTGCCGGTGATCCGCAACGCCGAGAGCATGAGCTTTGCCGATATTGAAAACACCATCGGCGATTTCGGCAAGCGTGCCAAGGCAGGCACGTTGAAAATGGAAGAGATGCAGGGAGGCACCTTCACCATCTCCAATGGCGGCGTGTTCGGATCGCTGATGTCGACGCCGATCATCAACCCGCCGCAATCCGCTGTGCTCGGCCTGCACCGTATCGACAAGCGTCCAGTGGTGATGCCCGATGGCTCAATCGCGGCACGTCCGATGATGTATCTCGCGCTGAGCTATGACCATCGCCTCATTGATGGCAAGGAAGCGGTGACCTTCCTCGTCCGAATCAAGGAAGCGATTGAGGACCCAGCGCGGCTGTTGATAGATTTATAAGGACCACGATAATGCATAAATTGATCAAAGCATCGACTATGTGTGCCATTGCAACACTAGTCCTTTCCGCCTGCGGTGAAGAGTTTTCTAAGAGCTTCAAAGAGGGTGCGGTGCCCGCTTTTGTAGAATCCTGCACCGCAGAGGCAATCAAGACCGGCACGCCCAATGAAGTGGCTGAGCCGCTATGCCAGTGCACCGCAGAACGCGCCGCAGAGAACCTGGAAGTATCAGATTTCATCGGCGGTGATGAGGAAAAGTTCATGCCTTTTGTTGATCAGTGCGTATCAGAACTGCTCAATGAAGACGGCACGCTGAAAGCCGCGAATTGACTTATTCGTTTAATGTCCCCGTTCGGGCTGAGCTTGTTGGAGCCTTGTCCTTTTGGGGAGCTAAAGAAAAAACGGCCCTTCGACAGGCTCAGGGCGAACGGAGTTAGAGATGAGCAACGAATTCGACTATGATGTACTGGTAATCGGCTCCGGCCCCGGTGGCTATGTCGCCGCCATTCGTGCTGCACAGCTCGGGCTGAAGACCGCCTGTGCCGAAAGCCGCGAGACGCTGGGCGGTACTTGCCTCAATGTCGGCTGCATCCCTTCCAAAGCGCTGCTCCACGCTTCTGAACTGTATGAAGAAGCCCATAGCGGCGCGCTTGAGAAATTTGGCATCAAGCTCACCGGTGCCAAGCTCGATCTCAACCAGATGATGGCCGAGAAAGACGAAGCCGTGTCTGGCCTCACCGGCGGCATCGAATTTCTGTTCAAGAAGAACAAGGTGACCTGGCTCAAAGGCCATGCCAGCTTTGAAGATGCCAACACGGTCAAGGTCGGCGACGAGACAGTGCGCGCCAAGAATATCATTATCGCTACCGGCTCATCGGTCACGCCCCTGCCCGGCGTCGAGGTCGATAATGGCAAAGGCATTGTCGTTGATTCCACCGGAGCGCTGTCATTGCCAAAAGTGCCTGACCATCTGGTGCTGATCGGCGGTGGCGTTATCGGCCTGGAACTCGGCAGCGTCTGGCGGCGTCTCGGTGCCAAGGTCACTGTAGTCGAGTATCTCGATCAAATCCTGCCCGGCATGGACGGCGAAGTGCGCAAAGAGTCGGCCAAGCTGTTCAAGAAACAGGGCTTTGACATCAAAACCGGCACCAAGGTGACAGGCGTTACCGTAAAGGGCAAAAAGGCGACGGTCAGCATCGAGCCGGCTGCAGGTGGCGACACTGAAACACTGTCCGCTGATGCGGTTCTGGTGTGCATTGGCCGCAGCCCGAACACCGAGGGGCTGGCACTGGAAAAAGCCGGTCTGGCCACCAATAATCGCGGTCAGATTGAGGTCGGTCACGACTTTGCGACCAGCGTTTCCAATATCTACGCCATTGGCGATGTAATCCCGGGGCCGATGCTGGCGCACCGTGCCGAGGATGAAGGCATTGCGGTTGCGGAAAACATTGCGGGCCAGACGGGTATCGTCAATCACGACCTCATCCCTGGCGTCGTCTATACCCATCCGGAAATCGCCAATATCGGCAAGACCGAAGAAGAGCTGAAAGAGGCGGGCGTTAAATACAAAAAGGGTAAATTCCCCTTCATGGGCAATAGCCGCGCCAAGACCAATCGCGACACTGACGGCTTCGTCAAGGTTCTGGCCGATGCCGAAACCGACCGGGTTCTCGGCGTGCATATCATCTCCTCGCTCGCGGGCACGATGATCGCACAGGTCGTTCAAGCAATGGAATTCGGCGCAACATCCGAGGACATCGCCTATACCTGCCACGCCCACCCGACGCACAGCGAAGCGGTGAAAGAAGCGGCGATGGCGGTGACCGGCAAACCGATCCATATCTGACAGGGGCATGCGCTGACCGGACGATAAAACCGCAACGCCACCATTGACTCCAATCCTCCTTGGTGTTTTATGACAGTAAATCACTAAGGGGGGGTTATCATGATAGTTCCATTGAGACTTGCCTTCGCGTCCTGCTTGCTGGCTGGCACCATATACGCCCCAGCCATGGCCATTGCACAATCTTCCGAACAGGCGGAAGCGGTCACGGATGAAGCAAGATTTGATGCCAAGAACCTTCGGGAAACGATGGCTAGGGTGGCAGCACTTCCCAATGTCGGAGGCATTGCCGTTGGGGTTATCCGTGACGGAAAGCTGGTGCATAGCGAATATGCCGGAGAGGCTTCACCGGGTGTACCGGTAACGAAGGATAACTGGTTTAACCCCGCATCCGTATCGAAGACCCTGATTGCCGAGACGGTTTTGCGCTTGGTCAATCGCGGCGCAATGTCATTGGATGATCCGATAGGCACATATTTCCGCCATCCCCATCTGACTGACGATCCACGCTACGACCTGCTTACCCCGCGTATTATTCTCTCTCATCAAACCACTTTGCGAAACTGGCCCTATAACTATGACGATAATCGTCTCGCCTTTCTCGGAGAGCCGGGCGATGGCAAGGTGAGCTATTCAGGCGCGGCAATCGAGATTCTCATGCGCTATCTGGAAGCCCGCTTTGAAGCGACATATCCCGAACTGGTAGAGAAAGAACTGCTAAAGCCCCTGGGCATTGAAGGCGTCAGCGTGGGGCGATCTCCTATTGTCGAACCAAATGTCGCGCGCGGAGTGAATCGTGATGGCGAGTGGCAGGATGCCTTTCGGCGGTCTCAGGATGGCACGATAATACAGGAAAGCGATTATAGCGCAGCGGACAATATGTTCGCTACAGTGCCCGGATACGCTTCCTTGCTTTCTGCGTTAATTTCCAAAAAAGGGCTTTCGAACGAATTGATTGCCGAGCGGCAAACAATATTTGCGCGCGGTTCGGAGCGGGATCCCGGCTATGATTGCCCTCCTACGATCAGCTATTGTCCGGAAAACCTGGGGTACGGGCTTGGCTGGGCTGTGTTTGAGGATGGCGGCAAACGCGTTCTCAACCATGGCGGGAACGATTTTGCCGAACATGCGCAGGTCTATTTCGATCCCGATAGCGGCGACGGCCTCGTGCTCTTCATGACAGGCGGCAATGCGTTTCGCCATGGCCTTGAGGTGATAGAAGCGATTGAACCGCAAAATCCGATGTATCGCTATTATGATGCCTTGATTTCCTTAATGCAGAAATCGCAAGGCCAATAACTGACACGGCAAATCGGGGCTGGAATTATATCCCGACAGCATTAGGAGAGGCGGATGGCCTCCCCTCTCCCCACCGCCGAAGTAATAGGCCCGATCCTGACAGCACTCGATCTGTTCGGGATCGCGGTTTTTGCAGCATCCGGCGCATTGGCGGCGGCGCGCAAGGGGCAGACACTGGTGACGTTCAGTTTTTTCGCGCTTGTGACTGGTGTCGGCGGTGGCACAATTCGCGATCTGCTCATCGGTGCGCCGGTTTTCTGGATTGTCGACAGCCGCATACTCATCGTCATCTTTGCCGTTGTTGCGGCGATATGGGTTACGCCGGAACGCTGGTGGAAGGGCCGTATGCTCGACTGGTTCGATGCCGCTGGCCTAGCCGCCTATGCGGTATTCGGCGCGGCCAAGGCGCTGGAATATGGCGTCGATCCGCTGCCTGCTTTGGTGATGGGCGTAGTGACCGCATGCGTCGGTGGTGTGATCCGCGATGTGCTGGCGGGCGAGCCGTCAATCCTGCTCAAGCCCGAAATCTATGTCACCGCCGCCGCACTGGCGGCCGGGCTATTTGTCGTGTTTGAGAGCTTGGGCATATTAACCCCGGTTGCCGCATTGCTCGCTGCGATATCAGGCTTTGCCTTGCGCGGCGCGGCGATCCATTATGCCATCGGTCTGCCCAGCTATCGCGGAAAGGAACCGCCTTTATGACACCCCCCAGATTAACCGACGAACCCGGTGCTTTGGCGCTGGCCAAGCGCATAAAGGCGGGCGAGCTGACCGCGTTGGAAGCCACTGAGCAAGCGATAGCGCGCATTGAAAGCACAGATGGTGCGCTTAATGCCGTTGTGGTGCGCGATTTTGAGCGGGCACGGGAAGCAGCGCGGGCGCTGGATGAAGCTGGACTAGGTGAAGACCAACCACTTTTCGGTGTACCAATGACGATCAAGGACTCGATTGATGTCGCCGGTCTCCCTTCAACCTGGGGCCTGGAAGCGGCCAAGGGCAATATCGCACAACGTGATGCGGTCGTGGTGCAGAGAGTACGCGCAGCCGGAGCGGTGATCCTCGGCAAAACCAACGTGCCGCCGCTGCTCGCCGACTGGCAGTCCGCAAACCCGCTTTATGGCATTACCAACAACCCGCATGACACAAGTCGCGTTCCCGGAGGATCATCGGGCGGCGCGGCGGCTGCGGTGGCGAGCGGCATGGTGCCGATAGAAATTGGCTCGGATATTGGCGGCTCGGTCCGTGTTCCCGCGCATTTTTGCGGCATTTATGGCCACAAATCCACCTATGCCTCTGTGCCATGCGAAGGGCAGCATGTCCCCGGACTGGATGGTGCTGACCCGGCGCTGGGCGTGGTGGGACCACTGGCGCGCAACACCGATGATCTGGCGGTGCTGTTTGATCTGATAAGCGATCCGGTATTGCCGCTTTCCGGCAAGAGGCTATCCGATATGCGTTTCCTTCTGGTAGATACCCAACCGATTGCGCAGGTCGAAAGTGCAATTACCGATGCCATGGGAGAGCTAGCAGACCGTTTGCGGACCGCAGGAGCGCAGGTCGATCATGAAAGCCCGGCCCTGCCCGATTTGGAGGCGCAGCATCGTGACTATATGCGGATGCTGGGCATCACCATGTCCGGCGGCGCGCCGGGGCCTGATGGCAAACAGGCCAGCGTGCGCGACTGGTTTGATCTGTGCGATGCGCAGGCGCGTAATCAGCGGCAGTGGCGTGATCTGTTTGCGACCTATGACCATGTACTCGCCCCGCCTGCTGGCATCACTGCCTTTCCGCATGATCCCAAGCCGGGTATGGCCGGGCGGATGATCGCCATCAATGGCGAAGAAACAGTTTTTGCCGATCAACTGGCCTGGGCCGGTCTGGCGAGCTTCCCTGGCCTGCCCTCCACCGCAGCGCCCATTGCTGCAGATGATGCTGGCCTGCCTATCGGGGTGCAGATCATGGGTGACAGACTGCGCGATCGCGATTGCATAGCCGCTGCAGGGATGATCGGTGCACTGTTTGGTGACGCGGCCTAGGCCCTTTAAAACTCTTCGTTCTGGCCAGCACCGATCTGAATATAGTCGATCTGGCCAGCGGTGACACCACACAGGAATGCCTCCTGACCCTGCGGATAGGCTATGCGACCTTCGACCCGCCAGCCATCGCCATCACGGCTGACTGAAGTGATGCGGTCAATTTGACCATCACCGGCCTGCGCCTGGGCTGCAGCGCTGCACTGATCAGCGGCGTTGCTGAGCTCGCTGACACCACCCGTCGCGCGGTTAACCGGAGGCAGGGTCTGTTGCGGCACTGGAACCGGCTGCTGCACAACCACCGGTGGATTGCGCGGATATTCGCGTTCATTGCGGTCGCGGCTACCACGGGTTGCGGCACTGGCAATCGCAGCTATCCCGCCAATGATCAGTGCGCCCGCGAGTATATCACCGCCTCTGATACCACGGCGACAGCGGCCCCAGCCGCAGCGACGCCAGCGACGACGGCCCCAGCGATTGGCGGTTTCATCGGCCTGATCCCATTGGATGTCATCCATGTCGAGGAGGCTGGTTTGTCGCAGCTGCTCCACATTATAGGTTTTCGGGCCACTGCCCAGCGGTGCAGCCTGAACCGGCGCAGCCATGGCAAGAGCAGCGGTGAGCATCAGCGTGCCGCTAAGGGTTTTCCCGGCTTGCAATGTGTTTATCATATCCATTCCCTGTTCAATTCATGCGCGGACCTTGCGGTCCATCAAGCACGCCCCATTGGGGCTATAGCATATGGGGCTGGCCCTGAGATGAACCAGCCCCGCCCCCGGGGCACCCGGACTTACCGGCCATTACCAAGCCGACGCAGCTGGATGCCGCTGATGCGGCCATTGTCCACGCGACAGGTGAACCGGCCGCGATCAATGTTGCGGAAGCCGCGGAAACGATCCTCGACCACGATACGGCCGCGGATGCGATAGCCGAAGCGAGTGCGGTCCACATCGCGGATCTGGGTCACATTGGCTGGCCCATAGATACGGCTAGCGCGGCGCTCTGCTGCACGGACACAGCGGTTAACTGCGCGGCGCGGGCCGATAAAGCCGTTATTGAAACCACGATTGCCGCGGCGCCAATCGCCACGCCAATTGTTACGGTGGAAATTGTTGGCACGGTCATTGCGATCAAAGGCCCCGGCCAATGCGGCAATACCACCAATCACCACCGCGCCGGCGATTATCTCTCCAGCGCCAATGCCGCCGCGGTCATCATCGACATTTGCGAAAGCATAGCTCGGGGTAACGGCCATTGCGAAGGCAGCAGCGGTTCCAGTGAGGGCTTTGAGAATCTTCTTCATCGTCAATGTCCTTTCGTTCGCTGCTCGAGAACCATTTCCGAGCTTGCAGAAAGGACATTAGTTCATGTTCAATGAGGTTTTCCTGAACATGTAAAATGGCATTTGTTCATGTTAAGGATTGTTTTTATGAACATTCTTCGTTTTGCGAATAAAGAAGCCCTCTCCCCTTCAGGGGAGAGGGTTGGGAGAGGGGGAGTTCCGCAGGCACAAAGTCTAGGCGATAGCCCCCTCCCCTAACCCCTCCCCTGAAGGGGAGGGGAACATCTTTTACTCAACCGCCAACCCTGTATGATGCGCCAGGAAGGCGTAGATATCGGAGTATTCCTCGATAATCTTCTCGGTCGGCTTGCCCGAACCATGACCCGCACGCGTTTCGATACGGATGATCTTGGGCGCAAGGCCAGTGTCTGCCGCCTGTAGCGCCGCAGTATATTTGAAGCTATGTCCTGGCACCACGCGATCATCGGTGTCGGCAGTAGAGACAATCACCGCCGGATACTCGGCACCGCTACGAATGTTGTGATAGGGTGAATAGCTCAGCAGATTTCTGAAATCCGCTTCCCTATTGGGATAGCCATAATCATCGACCCAATAGCGCCCGGCGGTGAAGCGGTCGAAGCGCAACATATCCATCACGCCGACAGCGGCATGGCCAGCGGCGAACAGATCGGGCCGCTGATTGACCACTGCCCCGACCAGCAAGCCACCATTGGAGCGACCTTCCACGGCAAGCTGATCCTTGCCGGTAATCCCTTCGGCGATCAGATACTCGCCTGCCGCGATAAAATCATCAAACACATTCCGCTTGTTCAGCAACCGCCCACCATCATGCCAGACTTTGCCATATTCACCGCCGCCACGCAGATTGGCCATGGCGAAGACGCCGCCCGCTTCCATCCAGGCCATGCGCGTGGGCGAAAAGCCGGGCGTCAATGAGATGTTGAACCCGCCATAGCCATAGAGCAATGTCGGCGCTCCCTTGCTCAGGTCCAGGTCCTTGCGATGAACTATAAACATGGGGACGTCAGTGCCATCTTCAGACGAGTAGAAGACCTGCCGCGTGGTATAGTTGGTGGGATCAAAGGCCAGTTCGGGCGTCGCGAATACGGTGCTCTCACCCGTATTGGTATCAAGACGATAGACCGCGCCCGGCTGAGAGAAGCTGGAGAAGCGATAAAAGGTCTCCGGATTGCCGGGCTTACCACCAAAACCGCGTACCGTGCCGATATTGGCAAGGTCGATAACCCCCGCCTCGGTACCATCAAGCCTATACATCTTGGCCAGTGATTTAGCATCCTCAAGGTAGCTGACGATCATCTTGTTGCCGACAATCGAGGCATTGGAGAGCGTCGCCTCGGTCTCGGGGATAATTTCGGTCGGCTCTTCTGCCATATCCGCCATATCGAACCGCACGACACGCAGGCGCGGCGCATCCTTATTGGTGACAAAGTAGAGCTGGCCATCAACAGAATCGATAAGATCCCATTCATTGTCAAAGCCGCTGACCAGCGTCATTGGCGTCCAGTCGCCCTTGCCAATCGGGATCACGGTGATCTCGTATCTCTCGTCGGTACCGACTGAAGAGGTGATAACCACCCAGTGATTGTCATCGGTAACCGTAGCACTATGGCCCGTCTTGGGCGCATCGGGTGTGGCATAGACCAGTCGATCTTCTAACTGCGGCGTGCCGATCTTGTGATAATAGACCGCCTGATTGGTGTTCAGCGACTGAAACTCGGCGCCTTCTTCCGGTTCAGGGAAGCGCGAATAGAGAAAGGCATCATTCCCGACCCATGACAGGCTCGAGAATTTGACCCATTTAATCTCATCGTCCAGCACCTTGCCGGAGGCGACATCCACAACCTTAAGCGTGCGCCAATCCGAACCGCCATCCTGTATCGCATAAACGAGCTTGGAGCCGTCAGCTGAGGCTTCCCAACCGGCAAGCGCAGTCGCGCCATCATCGGACCAGCCATTGGGGTCGATCAACACCCTGCCCTGACCCTCCAAACCATCTCGTACATAGAGTACAGACTGGTTCTGCAGGCCATCATTGCGGCTATAGAAATATCGATCACCGCGCGCCTTGGGCAGGCCAAAGCGCTCATAATTGTAAAACGCGGTCATCTTCTTCGCCAGCGCTTCACGGCCCGGCAGATCATTCAGATAGGTATTGGTCACAGCATTTTGCTGCTCAACCCATTCGGCCACTGCCTTGTCCTCGCGCACATCATTTTCGAGCCAGCGATAGGGATCGGCGACATCGACACCGAATTGCGTATCAACGATATCAACGGTGCGTGTTTCGGGGTAGCTGAGTTGGCCCGATGGGGCAGATACCGCAGCGTCTTCTGCAGCATCGCTGACCTCACCAGCCACGGCTATGACAGGCAGGGTCGCTATTGCTGTGGCAGCACATAACAGGGGTGCGACGAGGCGTTTGGAACGCATGATATGGTCTCTCCTAGTGGGGTTTTAGCCGCGACACTAGGCACGCGCCTTGCCCCGCGCAAGCCTCGGTTGCTCCGGATCACGACCCTTTCGCACGGCCCTGATGGCTGGTAGATTGATCCAATGGCCCAGCCCTATATCCCGCCCTGTCAGGAAAGCCGCATCGAAGCGGAAGATTGTCCGCGTGCGGCAGGACGAGAACCCACGGTCCGCATCCAACGGCTTACCTTGGCGGCGTGTATATTGGCGTCCTCCATGGCCTTTATTGACGGCTCGGCGCTGACCGTCGCGCTGCCGCAACTGACACGCGATCTCGGGGGCAATATCGGCGCGGTGCAATGGGTGCTGAATGGCTATGTGCTGGCACTGGCCGCCTTTACCATGATCGGCGGCGCGCTGGCCGATGCCTATGGCCGCGCCCGGATGCTGACATGGGGCTGTATTGGCTTTGCCCTTGCCTCGCTGGGCTGCGCGCTTGCTCCGGGTGCCGAGATGCTGATAGCGGCGCGTGTGCTGCAGGGTCTGGCGGCAGCGATCATGACCCCATCGAGCCTCGCGCTGATAGGCGAGACTTTTGCCAAAGACGAACGCGCCCGCGCCATCGGTATCTGGGCCGGTGCATCGGCGCTGACAACGGCGTCTGGCCCTGTGCTGGGCGGGTGGTTGACTGAGACGTTCAGCTGGCGCGCGGTGTTCTGGATAAACCTGCCGCTTGCTGCAGTGGCGGTTGCGCTGCTGGCCATCGTCAGAAGACCAGGCATCACCGATCCCAAGCCCTTTGATATTGTCGGTGCGGTTTTGCTGGCGCTGGCGCTCACCGGTATTGCCTATGGCTTTTCTGTATTGGCACCGGAGGAAGGCGCCAGCACCCAAGCCTCTGGCCTTGATCTGTCATGGCCGGTATTTGCCGGACTGGGTGCAGGCTCTGCGCTGCTGGGGATATTCCTGATGTGGGAACAGCGCATTCCCGCTCCGATGATTCCGGGAAAGATATTCCGGTCCATCTCCTTTTCGGGCCTCAATCTGTCAACCCTGCTTATCTATGCAGGTCTATCGATCAGTTTCTTCCTGTTGCCGTTCCGGCTGATCGATGAGCTTGGCCTGTCCGCGACAAGAGCGGGCATGGTGTTCCTGCCCTTTACCCTGTTGGTCGGTCTGCTCTCCGGCTATTTTGGCGGTCTGGCAGACAGAATGGGGATCAAGCCGATGCTGATTATCGGCCCGCTGCTCGCTGCGATCGGTTTCGCCCTATTCGCCATTAATAGCGGCTTTGGATTAGTCATCGGCGTGATCCTGCCCATGGCTGTGGCAGGCTTGGGTTTTGCCATAATCGTCGCGCCGCTGACCTCGGGCATCATGAACAGCGTCGACGACCAGGATGAAGGCCTGGCATCGGGGATCAACAACACCTCCAGCCGTATCGCGCAGATGATCGGGGTCGCATTGGCCGCGGCCTTTGCGACAATGGCCACCGGCTATGCTGTTGGCATGTGGATGGCGGCGATATTGTGCGTTGCTGGCGCGCTTGTCATCATGGCCACCTTATCCGGCGGACGGCAAGCGCCGTTGGAGCCTTCCGCGCAGACATGAAAAAGGGGCGGCAAGCTTCTGCTCACCGCCCCTGAATCTCATTGTTAAGCCTATTAGCGATTATGCTTCGGCATATTCGTCCATTTCATTCTGGTCCGGACCGCTGTCCTGACCCTTGGCGTCTTCATCACGATCAACCAGCTCAATGACCGCCATAGCAGCACTGTCAGAAGCCCGAAAACCGGCTTTCAGAACGCGGGTATAACCGCCCTGACGATCCGCATAACGCTCAGCCAACTCTTCAAACAGCTTCTTCAGCTGGGTATCGTCCTTCAGGCGCGCATCGGCCAGACGACGGTTGGAAAGGCCACCCTTTTTGGCCAGCGTGATCAGCTTTTCGGTGTAAGGACGCAGTTCGCGTGCCTTGGCCAAAGTCGTGGTGATCTGCTCATGCTTAATCAGTGCTGCCGCCATGTTACGCAGCAGAGCCGCGCGGTGCGAAGAGGTACGCTGCAGTTTGCGTTTGCCGATTTTATGTTTCATGTCTCATTCCTTCGTTCGTAAGGGGGCCGTATCAGGTACCCCAGTGCTGGCCATTGAGGGCGGCCGTTTGCCCTATTCCTTCTCTCCCCTTGCGGGAGAGACAAGAGTTGGCTTACCAGCTTGCTGGTTAGCAACTCTCGAGAGGGGATCGCGTGACGCTGCCCCCTCTCAACTGCGACTAGGCAGCGAGCTGCCAAGTCTCGTTTCTCTCCCGCAAGGGGAGAGAGTAATCTGCTTACCCCAGCAGCTCCTGCTCAAGCTTCTTGGCCATTTCCTCGATATTCTCCGGCGGCCAGCCGGGGATATCCATGCCGAGGCGCAGGCCCATGCTGGACAGCACTTCCTTGATCTCGTTGAGCGACTTGCGGCCGAAATTCGGCGTGCGCAACATCTCGGCTTCGGTCTTCTGGACCAGATCGCCGATATAGATGATGTTGTCGTTCTTGAGGCAGTTCGCCGAACGCACCGAAAGCTCCAGCTCGTCGACCTTTTTGAGGAGGTAACGGTTGAGCTGGTTGGCGTCGCTTTCTTCCTGGCTCTGAGCGCTCTGCGCGGACGGGGTGGAAGCCGCCAGCGAGTCCTCAAAGTGGACGAACAGCTGCAGCTGGTCCTGAAGGATGCGCGCGGCATAGGCGATCGCATCTTCCGGGCTTACTGTACCATCGGTCTCAATAGTCAGTGCCAGCTTGTCATAGTCAAGCTCTTGACCGACACGGGTGTTCTCAACCTTATAGCTAACCTGACGGATCGGCGAGTAAAGCGAGTCAACCGGGATCAAACCGATTGGTGCATCGGCCGGACGGTTGGCGACTGCCGGGACATAGCCCTTGCCAATGTCGGCAGTCAGCTCAGCATTGAGCGACGCACCTTCATCAAGATGACAGATTACCAGATCCTTGTTGAGCACCTCAATATCACCGGAAACAGCAATATCACCGGCGGTCACAGTCGCCGGACCAGTGGCGGAAAGCTGCAGGCGCTTGGGGCCTTCGCCTTCCATCTTCAGAGCAATCTGCTTCACATTGAGGACGATGTCGGTCACGTCTTCGCGCACACCGGCGAGCGAAGAGAATTCATGCAGCACATTCTCGATCTTGATCGAGGTAATCGCCGCACCCTGCAGCGAAGACAGCAAAACCCGGCGCAGGGCGTTGCCCAGCGTCAGGCCGAAACCACGTTCCAGCGGTTCAGCAACAAAGGTTGCCTTGCGATTGGGATCGCCGCCAGCTTTCATTTCCAGGCTGTTCGGCTTCTTCAATTCCTGCCAGTTCTTGATGTTGACAGTCATGGACTTCCCCTAAATTTTTGGGCGGGAGCGGATTGCTGAATATCGGCACGTTCAGCAGGCTCCGGCCAGAGACAGGCAGGGATGGCACGTCTGCCATCCCGTTGGGACAAAGGCTGAAGGTTAGACCCGGCGACGCTTGGACGGGCGAACACCATTATGCGGGATCGGCGTAACGTCGCGGATCGAGGTAATGGTGAAGCCTTCTGCCTGCAACGCGCGCAGAGCGGACTCACGACCAGAACCAGGGCCTTTTACCTCAACCTCGAGGGTGCGCATGCCATGCTCGGCAGCCTTACGGCCAGCATCGGCAGCAGCGACCTGTGCGGCATAAGGGGTCGATTTGCGCGAGCCCTTAAAGCCCATCATGCCAGCCGAGGACCAGCTGATCGCATTGCCCTGAGCGTCGGTGATGGTCACCATGGTGTTGTTAAAGCTGGCGTTGACATGGGCCACACCAGACGAAATGTTTTTGCGATCGCTTTTCCGAACGCGTTGCGGTTCACGTGCCATAATATATTCCTGACCAAATAACTGCGGACAGGCTGGTTATCCCAGCCCTCGCTTATTTCTTCTTGCCGGCAATCGGCTTCGCCTTACCCTTGCGGGTGCGGGCGTTGGTGTGCGTGCGCTGACCGCGAACGGGCAGACCTTTACGGTGACGCAGGCCGCGATAGCAGGCCAGGTCCATCAGACGCTTGATGTTCATCGCGGTTTCGCGGCGCAGATCGCCCTCAACCGTGTGATCAGCATCAATGGTTTCACGGATCTGCAGAACTTCCGCATCGGAAAGATCCTGAACCCGGCGGGCATGGTCGATGCCCAGCTTATCAGCAATTTCGACCGCCTTGGTGCGGCCAATGCCGTGAATATAGGTGAGCGCAATAATCACGCGTTTATTTGTGGGGATGTTGACCCCGGCAATACGTGCCACTTAACTAGTCTCCTGCTCCACAGATGCGGCACCATTGCCAACATCCATCTCATCGCTTCAATCTATGAAAATGCAAAAACCCAGCGGCGCGCAGACGCACGGGCTGGATGATTCGCTTTGTCATATAGGGCGCGCATAAGCGGACTTCAACATGCTGTCAACAGTGGGCCTCAGACGCGGGAACCATGTACCATAAGCCATTGGCATTAATGAACCGATTTAGAGCAATTTTACAGTCAGCTTGGCGCGAATTGTGCCATGAGGGGCCTGAATTGCGGGAACCTCTAACCAAGATGCTGAAACACTGCGTTATTCTGCCTTGCTTGACGGCCAGCACTCTGGCTTTGGCTGTCCCGGCCTATGCCGGACGCTTGGAGGCGGGCAATTATGTCAGTCAATCGACGCTCAATGGTGGCAATGCGGCAACCCGCGTGAATTTTCAGCAGACCTTTGATCAACCGCCAGTCGTTGTCGTGTTGTCGAATTCACAGGGCAACCAGTCGGCGGCCATACGGATCACCAACGTCACCACCACCGGTTTTGACTCGCTGATCATAGAACCGGACAACTGGGATGGACGCCACGTGGCACAACAGGTGCAATATGTTGCCGTAGAACCAGGCCGTCATGTCCTGTCTGATGGTACGATAATTGAGGCAGGACGGACCAATACCAATCAGGTGCAAGCAGACCCGGTCATTGCCGGCCCTAGAGGCTTTACCAATGTCAGCTTTGATGGCCCCTTGAGTACCACTGCATCAGTCATATCCCAACTGCAGACCGCCAATAGTGAAACCCGCAATGTTCCCGCCCAGACCTCACGGCCATGGATTACGGCGCTTACGGTCAACCCCAGCGCCACTGGCTTCCAGCTCGCATTGGAACGCAGCGAAGCCAATAGCGGCACGGTGCAGACAGAAACGGTCGGCTGGATCGCCTTTCCGCAAGGAAGCAGCACCTTCCCCGATGTCAATGGCAACACCATCACTTGGGGCGCATCCAACCCGGCAACCGCTATTCGCGGTTGGGACGATGGCTGTTTCTCTGTACCCCTGCCGATAAACTCTCCCAATATCGTCGCTGTGGCCAAGAAGCGCACCCGCAATAACTCGGACGGTGGCTGGTTCCGCTATTGCAATCTCAATAATGGGACAATTTCGCTGCGCGTCGATGAGGATACCGACATCGACAATGGTCGTGGTCTTTCAAACGCACAGGCGGAAAATGCCGCAGTGCTGGCCTTTTCTCAGCCCTTTCATGCCAATTTGCGGCCAGAGATACAGGTCACCAAGACCAGTTTCACCGTTGCCTTGCCCGGCGATACCGGTTTTTCAACGCCCGGAGCGACCAAGGAATATCTGGTTACCATCCAGAATGTCGGCAATGCCCCGCCCAATCCCGACACAGTTATCATCACCGATAGTCTTGACCCCAATACATCGCTGATATTGGCCGATATCAATGGCGCAGGTTCTGGCCCTGTGCGCTATACCCCGGTCAATGGTGCAGGTGGCCTGACTTATAGCTTTGGCGGACTCGGTGCCGCTGGAGATGACTTAGGCTTCTCCAATGACGGTAGCACATTTGGCTATACCCCAACACCCGGCGCGCGTGATGAAGACAGCGCAGTGCAGGCGATCCAGATCAGCCCGACCGGCCTGCTGAGCGGTGACACCGGAAGCGGTCCGGGCGAGATTACCCTGCGCTATCGTGTCCTGATCGATTAAACGCTTTCGCTTCTATCGCGATGCCGCAAATGTGCCCAATATTTTGAGCCAATCTGCACCGCGACGGGATGATGCGCTGGATGGTGTCGACAGCGCCGCACATTCCAGACATTCAGCCTGAACATCGCTGGCCATCAACAGGCGCTCAAAATCCGTTGCCAGGCGGCCAAGCTGCATTTGCTGACGCGCCGCGACATAGCCAACCATGCTATTGGCCGCGCCCTGTTGCGCTTCATCATTGTTCATCAGGCCAGAGAGGAACTGAGCAAACTGATCAGGTTCCGGCTCAAGATAAACGGCGTGGTAATCGCCTTCAATTCCTGCCTGTTTGGCCGCTTCTGCCAGCGCATCGTCCAGACCACCGAATTTATCAACCAGACCATTTTGCCGGGCCGTACCGCCATCCCAGATGCGGCCCTGGCCAATAGCGTCGATCTGCTCCTTGCTCTTGCCGCGCGAGTCCGCAACGATTGTCAGGAACCGATCATAGCCATTTTCGATGCTGCTCTGGAGCACCGCATCAATGCTCTCGTTAAAGCCACCAACAAAGTCCGGCTGACCCGAAAGCGGCGTTGTCGTCACGCCATCGGCATTGACGCCAATATCGGCGAGAGCCTGCTCAAAACTGGGCAGCACTGCAAAGATGCCAATCGAACCGGTGATAGTCGAAGGTTCAGCAAAAATCTGGTCACCCGGCGTAGCGACCCAATAGCCGCCACTGGCGGCAAAATTGCCCATGGAGACAATCACCGGCAGGCCGCGCTCCTTATAAAGCATGATCGCCTTACGCATCTGCTCGGAGGCAAACATCGATCCGCCGCCAGAATCCACGCGGACAACAAGGGCTTTCAGATCCTCATTTTCCAGACCTTTGTAAAGCTGCTCCTCGATGCGATCTCCCGCTGCAACGCCAGGGCCAGCCTTTCCATCGACGATGGCACCGGCAATGGTGATCACGCCGATTTGCTCGCCGCTGGTGTCCGGCGCATTTGCTGCCAGCCAAACGGGAAGCTTCGTATGCTTGTAACTGCCCGGAGCATTCTCGTCGTCCACGCCAACCGTCTCCGCAACATGGGCGCCAAAGGCGACGCGGTCACCAATTTTGTCCACCAGCTTGCTGCCAAGTGCTGCTTGGGCGAGATCGCCCTTGGCTTCGGTGGCATAAGTGGCGGGGTCGGCAGCAATCTCACCAACCTTGGCGTCAGGACGCGCCGCACCCACATCGTCAAGATATTGCTCCCAAAGCGATTCTAGAACAGCGCTGAGCGCTTCCTTGGCTTCGGGCGACTGATCGGAACGCGAATAGGGCTCAATCGCGCTCTTATAAGTGCCGACTTTATAGATATGGGTGGTAATATTCAGCTTGTCGATGAGATCGGCATAATAGAGGCGGCTGCCTCCTGGGCCAGCTATGGCAACACCGCCCAGCGGATTGACCCAGACCTCATCAGCATGCGCCGCAAGCTGAAAGGCATCATCGCCGTAAATGGTGGCATATGCATAAACCGGCTTATCGGTCTCGCGCACCTTGTCGAGCGCATCGCCAATATTGGTCAGCGTGGCCTGCCCTGCACCAGCAAATTTATCGAGATCGAGCACCACTGCCTTGACCTGATCGTCTTCGACAGACGCTTCCAGCGCACGCACAATATCGCGGCGCAGATATTCCTTGGTCGGGGCAGAGCCCCTGGTCAGCAGCTCTAAGGGATCAACCTGAGACTTTTCCTCTACAATGATGCCATCAAGGTTGAGCAACAACGCGCCATCCTGCACCGCAGCGGCATTGGGACGACTGCTCAATATGCCTATCAGCGCCATGAAAAAGAGAAGCATGAAGAGAAGGACCAATGCGTCCTTAATGCCCACCAATACTTTCCAAGCGCCTTTTACAAATGCCACGTTATCGTCCCTGTTTATCTCTGCAGGATGCCCGCATCCCGGTGATTCTTGTCGAATTTCCACCCGCTAGCTGGTTTCTTTCTCCAGAAAAACAAGAAAAAAGGGGCGAACCCGCCCCTTGTTTCGACCGACTGCAACCGGAACGCCCGAAATATTTGCAGTTACCAGCGCAACAAGCGCGGCACGATCAGCCGGCCGGCAACAGCGCTGATCAGCACCGCTAGACTGTACCAGGTGCCGATATAAATCACGCCGTTGATCGGGCAGTAAATGCTATAGGCGGCGGCGCCAAAACCACCCGCGGCAAGGCCTACGAGCCAGCCAGCACGCTCCGGTGCCATCACTGCGCCGCGGCGTAGCCAGGTGACGATGGCAGCGCCGATCATCAGCGCCGACATGCCACTAAAGGTCAGGCATTCCCGGCCAACTGTCGGCACAAACAGGGAGGTCATCGCTTCTGCACTACGCGGAATATCGAGTGCAAAATTCGCCAAAGCCGCCAGCGGAAAAGCCGCCGCCAGCCCAAGCGCGATGCGCCAGGCAAGGCTTTCAAAACTGCGATTTTCACCGCCAACCGCCGGGCGAGCCATAGACATCGCGGCATATCCGGCGGTAAGCCCAACAGACAGCAGCGCCAGCAGACGCAAGACATAGATTGTCTCGATATTACCGCTCACCAGACCGTTACGCAGCCCCAGAAACAGCGATATCCCGACGCCGACAAACAGTGTCAGCGTAATCGCCATCGCCATGCCATCGCGGATGCGCAGTGGATTGACCGGTTCCAGATCATCCACCAATGCGCCAATATCAAACCCATGCGGTGCGGCCACGGCGACTTTCTCCATTATATGCTCTTGTGACATTCTTCACTCTACATCGCCCCATGGCGATAAGCCTTTATATACAAGCGCAAGCTGGCCAATGCCAATATGCGCGGTTTCATGCCCGATACAGGCACCATGTACCCACAGTTCGTTTCCATTGCCGCCAAGGTTACAGCGGTGCGCGTAATTGCGGTTTAAGGCCTGTCTCATGACGATTGCTCCACCAGCGCGTTCATCTTCTTGATGCCACGATGGATGTTGACCTTGACTAGGGATTCCGACTGGCCCGTCTTTTCCGCCGCCTCAACGATGGATAGCCCCTCTATCTTCACCATGCGGATCACTTCGGCCTGTTTCTCCGGGATCATCTCAAGCAGACGGTCGAGGCTGACCTTGGCCGAAACGCTTTCCTCTTCCGGATCGGCGAGCAGCTCCTCCTGAAGCCCGGTCTCGTCGGCACGATAGACTTTGCGCAGCTGGTCGATCCAGCGATAGCGCGCAATCGCGGCGAGCCATGGCAAGAATGCACGCGAGGGATCATAGCTGGCACGCTTGCGATGCACTGAAATCAGCGTTTCCTGGACAATGTCTTCCAGCAGAGAGGGCGCGATTTTGCGGGCATAATAACGCCGCAGCCATATCTGACACTCATCGAGCAGCCGGGCATAGGCGCGCTTGTCTCCCTGTTGGGAGAGCGTCATCAACTGACGCAATTCGTCTTCGCGCGATGCCACGTCTTATGCCCCTCTTCTATATGTAAAATGTGACTGCATTTCGCGGGTCAGGTCAAGGAAAATGCTGCGCGTGTTGGCAATCAGACAGGCGCATGTAACAGCGCCTGTCTGCATGATTGCGAGGAGCTCAGCCCAGCTTGTTGCCGATCAGCTTGTCCACCGAGAACAAGCCGCCACCGCGAATGATGAGGAACAGGGCAACTGCGGCCCATAGAGCCACCGTGGCCCAAAGGTGCGCAAAGGTCGGAAAAACGAAAATCTGAATCACCAAGGCCATGCCGATAGTTGCGAGCGCGCTAAAACGTGTGGCCAGCCCGAGGAACAGAAGGACCGCAACGGTTAGCTCGGTATAGGTGGTGAAATAGGCACCAAAATCGCCGTTGATGACGGGCACATTGTTAAACGGTGCGTCGCTAAACTGGTATAGTGCTCCTTCGCTCAAGCTGGTCCAACTGCCCTCTTCCAGACGGCTGGTTGCCGAGCGCCAGAAAACGCCACCGAGCGCCAAACGCGCGATCAGAAGTGCGATGGACTCAATCAGGCTTGAGTTCATCAGTTCAGTGAATTTGTTGATCATATTGGTCATATCGGTTCTGCCTTATCTCTAACTGTGTCTGTCAAACACATCAGGCAGACGTCATGCGTCCTCGCCCGATATGCTGCGCCTCAGAGCACCTGCTCCGACAAGAGCAAAAATCTGCTCTAATGCGCTATTCTCGCTGAACTGTTCGCAGGCCGCTTCGAGAAAGTTACGCATCCTTATCGATTTTTTTGCGATGGCGAAAATTACCGCGGCTTCTGCATGATGGGGATGCAGCAAAACCTCTGCTTCAGGACGCGCCAACAGCATGGCTGTGACAGGCGCTTCACTCTCAAATCCCGGGCCAAGCTCGGGTGCCAGAGGTGCCGAAAGAGGCACATAGTGCAGGCTAGGATGCCACTGCAGCGGCAGGTCAAGCAGCTCCTGCTCATCGAGCCCGGCAACATCCTGCATCGTGAGGCATTCCGCTTCAGCGGCATGATAGCTTTGCAACCAGGCCCATTCGATACGGGCGAGATCGGTGCTGGCCTCATCGACGCCATGCGCCGCGAGATAATCGCCAAACGCCTCGCCAATGCTGTTCATATCTCTGGTCATCACTTCATCGCGTTCGACAAAGGCGCGGCTGAGCTGGTTAAACGCTTCATCACCCAGCCGCTCGCGAGTTTTGGGATAGGTGTCTTCCAACGCCACCAGCCGCGCATGCGAGATAGTGTTGGCATGTGCTTTTAGCCCGAGAAGGGCGCGCTCGGGTCTCCCGGCAAATACGCCATCAGGAAAGGCACCCGGCCCGCGCTGCAGCACGGTCATAAAGTCGCGTTGTGCTGCGCTGTAATCGGGGGCTGATTTATCAGGCATCGACAGAACTTCTGGGTTCTCTTTCGCCAATTCCGTTCGCCTCGAGCGTAGTCGAGAGGCCGGTGCCGTTGGAGAGCTGTGTCTCGACTTCGCTCGACACGAACGGCTGGGTTCTTTTGGACTCAATAAACATTAGCTAGCGCTGGTTTCCAGCACGGGCGCTGTTTTTTCTGCCATAATGGCCTGCGCAGCCTGCACTTCGGCTATCAGCACAGCATATTCGGGGATATCCGTATCCCATTCAATCAATGTCGGCTTGGGGCCAGCCCGTTGTATGAAGCGCGCATAGAGCGACCAGCACAGATCATTGACAGGGCTGCCATGATCATCAATCAGCAGCGGACCATCATCATGATCCTCGCGTGCATGGCCCGCGAGATGAATTTCACCGACCAGAGCGGGATCAATCCGATCAATATAGTCCTCTGGGTCCGGCATGGTCTCCACACCATCCAGCGCTTTCATATTGGTAGCGCTGACCTCGACATTATTGATGTCAAACAACAGGCCGCAGCCGGTCATCGCGCAGAGGCGGTTAATGAAATCAATCTCGTCCATCTCATCATGATCATAAGCGAGATAGCGCGACGGATTCTCGACCAGCATCTGCCGACCGAGCCGGTTCTGCACCCGGTCAATCTGGCTGGCCAGATGATCGAGCGCGAATTGGGTATAGGGAATGGGGAGCAGATCGGGATAGCGGTCATCCGCCTGGCCGCTCCAGCTAATATGATCGGAAACGCTGGCAACCTCATAGCGCTCACACAGCCGTGCCATGCCTTCCAGATCATGTTCATTGAGGCCATCAGCAGAGCCAAGCGACAGCCCGACGCTGTGCAGGCTGAGCGGGAGATGGTCATTAATCGCTGTCAGCCAGCGATGCGGTGGACCACCGGCACCAAAATAATTTTGCGGATGAACCTCAACCCAACCCGGTGCCGTTCCATTGTCTACAGCAGCCAGCACGTCGCGATAATGGTGGGACTTAAGGCCGATGCCTGCCGAAGAAGGCAATGCAGACTGTATGTCCCTATGTGTGTTTATCACATTCATATAGCTACCATATCAGTCTTTATATCTTTTCATAACCACCACTTCGTCATTGCGAGCGAAGCGAAGCAATCCAGTGCGGCTTGGTGCTGCTCTGGATTGCCGCGTCGCTATCGCTCCTCGCAATGACGACACTGATAGATTAGCCGCGACGCGGAACTGGCTTCTTATTGCCTTTGCGCGCCGTCAGCGAGCCGCCCATTTTGACGCAGCTGCCTTTGTTGACATATTTCCAGGCGTTGCCCTGGTAATCGACAGTCGAGGTTCCGGCACAGCTGGTGCCCGGGCCTGCGGCGCAGTCGTTCTTGCCAGCCAGCGAAACGCCATAGCATTTTTCCTTGGCACCGGCAGCAGCAGCGGGCGCAGCCGTCATCGAAGCAGCGGCTGCCAGTGCAGCAGCGGCAGTGGCAATGGTGCCGATCTTGGTGATTGTCTTGGACATGGGGAAGCATCCTTTCGGGGTTATTGTAATAAGGCGAGGAAGCCGCAGCGATGGATGGCTGCCCTTCACTCTCCTCCCTGTTCGGATGGCTATTGCCCGGCGTTACAAATGCGCATGAAAAATTTCCCGATTCCGCTGTTGACGCATCATGAGTCCGCACCATATAGGCTCGCGTTAGCACTCCTCAAAGACGAGTGCTAATAGGGTCCTGACCCCAAGCATTTCGTATTCTATAGAAACATCACAGAAGGAAAGGGTGACGTATGAACTTTCGTCCTTTGCATGACCGGGTTCTGGTGCGCCGCATCGAAGCCGAAGAAAAAACCGCTGGCGGGATCATCATCCCTGACAGCGCCAAGGAAAAACCATCTGAAGGTGAAGTCGTCGCTGTAGGCGAAGGCCTGAAGGATGACGATGGCGATCGCATCGCGCTCGACGTCAAGGCTGGCGACAAGATCCTGTTCGGCAAATGGTCCGGCACCGAGATCAAGATCGACGGCGAAGACCTGATCATCATGAAGGAAAGCGACATCCTCGGCATTATGTCCTGAGGACCGGCTTTCCCCTCCCCATAACCATCACGCTAGAGAAGGAACTATCTCATGGCTGCAAAAGACGTTAAATTTAGCCGCGAAGCCCGCGAGCGCATTATGCAGGGTGTCGACACCCTTGCCGATGCTGTAAAAGTCACCCTCGGCCCCAAAGGCCGCAATGTAGTGCTCGACAAGAGCTTTGGCGCGCCGCGCATCACCAAGGACGGTGTTTCGGTTGCCAAGGAAATCGAACTGAAAGACAAGTTCGAGAATATGGGCGCACAGATGGTCAAGGAAGTCGCTTCCAAGACCAATGATGTTGCCGGCGACGGCACCACCACTGCCACCGTATTGGCTCAGGCCATTGTCCGCGAAGGCATGAAGTCGGTTGCCGCTGGCATGAACCCGATGGACCTGAAGCGCGGCATTGATCTGGCTGTCACCAAGGTTGTCGAGAACCTCAAAGGCCGTTCCAAGGACGTAGCCGGTTCTTCTGAAATCGCACAGGTTGGCGTTATCTCGGCCAATGGCGACAAGGAAGTTGGCGAGAAGATCGCTGAAGCCATGGAAAAGGTTGGCAAAGAAGGCGTCATCACCGTTGAGGAAGCCAAGGGCCTCGAATTCGAACTCGACGTTGTTGAAGGCATGCAGTTCGACCGCGGTTACCTGTCGCCTTACTTCATCACCAATCCGGACAAGATGGTATCCGAGCTGGATAACCCCTACATCCTGATCCACGAGAAGAAGCTCAGCAACCTGCAGGCGATGCTGCCGATTCTTGAAGCGGTTGTGCAGTCGGGTCGTCCGCTGCTGATCATCGCTGAAGATATCGAGGGCGAAGCACTCGCTACGCTGGTGGTCAACAAGCTGCGCGGCGGCCTGAAGATCGCTGCGGTCAAGGCGCCTGGCTTTGGTGATCGTCGCAAGGCGATGCTCGAAGACATCGCGATCCTGACCCAGGGTGAGATGATCTCCGAAGACCTCGGCATCAAGCTGGAAAACGTCACCCTCGGCATGCTGGGTGAAGCCAAGACCGTCACCATCGACAAGGACAACACCACCATCGTCGACGGTGCAGGCAATGCGGACGATATCAAGGCCCGCGTCGAAGCCATCCGCACCCAGATCGAGAACACCACCAGCGATTATGATCGTGAGAAGCTGCAAGAGCGTCTCGCCAAGCTGGCCGGCGGTGTTGCCGTGATCAAGGTTGGCGGTGCCACCGAGGTTGAAGTGAAAGAGAAGAAGGACCGTGTCGACGACGCGCTGCACGCAACCCGCGCTGCGGTTGAAGAAGGCATCGTCCCTGGCGGCGGTACCGCGCTTCTTTATGCCACTGCTGCGCTGGACGGCGTTGACGGTGACAATGACGACCAGACCCGCGGCATCGACATTGTCCGTCGTGCGCTGCAGTCTCCTGTGCGTCAGATCGCCGAAAATGCAGGCCATGACGGTGCAGTCGTTGCTGGCAAGCTGATCGACGGCGGCAATGAAAGCCAGGGCTTCAACGCTCAGACCGACGTTTACGAAGATCTGGTGGCTGCTGGCGTGATCGACCCGACCAAGGTTGTCCGTGCAGCGCTGCAGGACGCAGCCTCGGTTGCCGGCCTGCTGATCACCACCGAAGCGGCTGTTGCTGAACTGCCGGAAGACAAGCCAGCTGCTCCGGCTATGCCTGACATGGGCGGCATGGGCGGCGGCATGGGCTTCTAAACCCAACCGTTTCCATTCTTCGGAAAAGCAAAAAGGCCGGGGCAGCAATGCTCCGGCCTTTTTCATGTCCTCGTTATCAATGCAGCATAGGAATCGGACATTCGTCTCATAGAAAAGGTATTGGCATGGCGCGTAAAACCGATTAAAATATCTATGGTCGCACACTATTGGCAGGAATGCAGATATGGCGGCAACGGCACCGGACACATCGCAAAATTCAGGTTCAGACGAACGCTATGTGCGTCCGAAACAATCCGCCATTGTCAGACTTGGCAAAAGGCTACGGGCGCCGCTTAATCGTTTTCTGGAGCGGCAATCGCTGACTACGACAGAGCCTATAGTTCCTTCCGATACTCTGAAGGGGCTGGACATATTGCAGCACAACTGGCGCGCCGTTCAGGCCGAGGCACTCGCGCTATTGCAGCAACGCGACAACATCCCCGCCTTCGGCAAGATATCCCCCGATCACCGCCGGATCGCCAATGGCCCGCAATGGAAGAGCTTCTTCTTTGAAGGCTATGGCTTTCGCTCGCCCGGCAATTGCACGCAATGCCCCAAGACCGCTGCATTGCTGCGTCAAATCCCCGGATTGGTCGTGGCGTTCTACTCAATCATGGAAGGCGATACCCATGTGCCCCGGCACAAGGGCCTCACCAAGGCATGGCTCAACTGCCATTTGCCGCTGGTGTTGCCGCATGCTGCAGGGCGTTGCGAAATGCGCGTCGATGACAGCATCACCGTGCGCTGGACCGAAGGTGAGTGGTTGGTATTCGATGAGACCTATCCGCACGAGGTCTGGAATGACACAGGCGAACCGCGTGTTGTGCTGATGCTGCAAGTACGCCGCCCAATGCGTTGGCCCGGGCGTCTAATTGCCAAAGTGCTGTATGAAACTGTCCGAAGAACCAGCTTTGTGCAGGATATCCGCCGCGCGATAGGCGCTTAAAGCGCCAGAGCAATAAAGAATATCTCCGCTTTTTTAAATACGGTTACTGACTAAATACGCCTCTTATAATTTTGTAAACAAACACATGGCGTGATTGTTAACCATTATCTTCCACAGCATCGAAAGGCCTGCTGCCTAAAACCTCCGCCATGGGTAGTCGACCAATCATGTCGGGAATGTCGCCGATGCGGCAGATAGCCGCTATCGCGTTGATCGCGGTTGCGGCCTCTTTCACGCTGACGGCAACAATCTATTACAGCTATTATGGTCAGGATGATCGCTTTTGGGAGGCGATGATCATGTCGTTGATCGTGCCCTGGGGGATCAGCATCCCAATGGGGTGGTATTTCACCCAGCAGCGACAGAAATTCATGATGATGACCGCGCAACTGCGCCAGACAGAAGAAGATCTGCGCATGGCCAATCGCGAGCTGGAGCATAAGGCGAGCTATGATGCGATGACCGGCATGCTCAACCGCGATACATTTTTTGATCGCCTGTCCGAAAAACGCACCGGCAACAACGATCACATCCTGATGATCGTCGATGTGGATCATTTCAAAACCATCAATGACAGCTTTGGTCACCCGGCAGGCGATCAGGCGCTGATGCTGCTGGCTTCAATCTTCCGCCGCATATTGCGCAAAGGCGATCTGATCGGGCGTATTGGCGGGGAAGAATTTGGCATCTTCCTCCCGGACACCGCCGAAGCGGAAGGCAAGATTGTCGGCGAGATGATCCGTAGCGAGGTTGAGAATACGCCATTCGAGCCGCATCCCGGTTTTCGCCATGTCATCACCGTGAGTATCGGTATCACTGACGCCGCAGCGCGGCATGAACAATCGGTGGTTATGCGCAACGCCGATAATGCCCTATTCGCCGCGAAGCATAGCGGTCGCAATAAGGTGCTGGTGTTTGATCCAGGCATGCGTTCAAAGCCTTGCATGGCGATGGGCAGCATAGGTGCAGTCAATCCCAACAAAGTGGGAAGCGCCAGAGCCGTTGCCCGCAACCAGTAACTTTGCGCATCAACATTTGAACAAATACGCCATTCTCAAACTTGCTGAGCATTGCCGCATGACGCCATGGATCAGCGCTGCTATCCCCTTGTCATGTCTGAACAGAATCATCTCTATCTGGTCGATGGATCGGCCTATATCTTCCGCGCCTATCACCGCCTGCCGCCACTGACCAACCCGGAAGGTACCCCGGTCGGCGCAGTTTATGGCTATACCACCATGTTGTGGAAGCTCGCCGATGAGCTGAACAAGGCCGATGGCCCGACGCATCTCGCGGTTGTCCTCGATAAATCCTCTCACAGTTTCCGCAACGAGATTTACGATCAGTATAAGGCCAACCGGCCACCCCCTCCGGAAGACCTTCGTCCGCAATTTCCGCTGATCCGCGATGCCACCCGTGCCTTCTCGCTGCCGCTGATCGAAGAGGACAATGTCGAGGCCGACGATATGATCGCCAGCTATACCAAAGCGGCGCAGCGCGCCGGGTGGAAGGTGACGATTGTCTCCTCGGACAAGGACTTGATGCAGCTGATCGAGCCGAAGGACGACAGCGCTGTCGATATGCTCGACACCATGAAGAATGCGCGGATCGGGCGCGAGGGCGTTGTCGAGAAATTCGGCGTCGGGCCAGAGCTTGTCGGCGATATGCTGTCGCTGATGGGTGACAGCGTCGACAATATCCCTGGCGTCAAAGGGATTGGTCCCAAGACGGCGAGCAAGCTGTTGCTCGAATATGGTGATCTGGAGCGCGTCCTCACAGCAGCGCCGGAGATGAAAAAATCCAAGATGCGCGAAAATCTCATCGAGTTTGCCGAGGATGCGCGGCTGTCTAGGGTGCTGGTAACGCTGAAAGAAGATTGCCCGCTGCCAATGGAACTGGATGACTTCAAGCTCGGCGATATTCCACCCGATCCGCTCGCGGCGTTTCTTAACGAACACGGCTTTTCCAGCCTGTTGCGCAAACTGGGCGCGGAACCAACAGCGCCCAAGGAAGGCGATAGCGGTGACACAGCAGAAGCGGGACAAGGCACTACTGCGCCACTGCCGCCGAAAATGCCGGATATTGACCGCAGCCAATATGCCTGCGTCACCGATGCCGAGACACTCGACCAATGGATCACACGGGCACATGAAACCGGCTATGTCGCTTTCGACACAGAGACAACGTCGCTTAACGCGATGCTGGCCGAGCTGGTTGGCTTCAGCATGGCGGTTGCGCCCAATGAAGCCTGTTACGTGCCACTGGCGCATGGCGGCACTGATCTACTGGCGGAAAAGCCGGAACAGGTGCCAATGGATGTCGCGCTGACCAAGCTCAAGCCGCTGCTGGAGGACGATAGCATCCTGAAAATCGGGCAAAATATCAAATATGATATCAATGTCCTCGCCCGCCATGGCATCGCCATTGCACCGGTCGATGACACGATGGTGATGAGCTTCGCGCTTGATGCCGGGCGGACGCAGATTTCCGGCGGCCACGGCATGGATGAACTGGCGCGCCAGCATCTTGGGCATGAGTGCATTAGCTATAAATCGCTCACCGGCACCGGCAAATCGCAGATCGGTTTTGGTGAGGTGCCGCTCGACAAGGCCACCGAATATGCCGCTGAGGATGCAGACGTTACGCTGCGGCTGTGGAAGCTGCTCAAACCCCGGCTTAGCGCCGAAGGCGGCACTCGGATTTATGAGACTGTCGACCGCCCGACTATCGCCGTGTTGGGCCAGATGGAGCAGCATGGAATCCATGTCGATCGCGAAGTGCTGGCGCGCCTCTCGGGCGAGTTTGCCGCCGAAATGCAGCGGCTTGAGAGCGAGGTGCACGAAATCGCCGGTGAAGAGTTTGCGCTGGGCAGCCCCAAGCAACTCGGCGAAATCCTGTTCGGCAAAATGGGTCTGAAGGGCGGCAAGAAAGGCAAGTCTGGCCAATATTCCACCGATGTGACGGTGCTGGAAAAGCTGGCGCGCGAGGGCCAGCCCATTGCCAGCAAGGTGCTCGATTGGCGCCAAATGTCGAAATTGAAATCCACCTATACCGATGCGCTGCAGGCGGATATCAACCCCGGCACCGGGCGGGTGCATACCAGCTATAGCCTCACCGGAGCGCAGACCGGACGGCTCTCATCGACCGATCCGAACCTGCAGAATATCCCGATCCGCACCGATATGGGGCGTCAAATCCGCTTCGCCTTTACTGCCGAGCCGGGCAATGTGCTGCTTGCCGCCGACTATAGCCAGATCGAGCTGCGGCTGGCGGCGCATATGGCCGATGTCGATACGCTGAAGACTGCCTTTGCCAATGGCGAGGATATTCACAACCGCACCGCGCAGGAGCTGTTCGGCGAGGTTACCCGCGAAACCCGAGGCCGCGCCAAGACGATCAATTTCGCCATTCTCTACGGCATTTCGCGCTGGGGTCTGGCCGGGCGGCTCGAGGTCGATCCCGATGAGGCGCAGGCGATGATCGACACCTATTTCGAGCGCTTTCCCGGCATCAACCGCTATATCTCTGAAACGCTGATGCAGGCCAAAGACAAGGGCTATACCGAGACGCTATTCGGGCGCAAAACCCATTTCCCACGTATCAACGCCAAGAATCAGGCCGAGCGCCAGGGCGCCGAGCGCGCCGCGATCAACGCACCGATCCAGGGCACCAGCGCCGATATCATCAAACGCGCCATGGCACGGATGACGCCCGCGTTGCGAGAGGCGGGGCTGGACGAGGTGCGCATGCTATTGCAGGTGCATGACGAGCTTGTGTTTGAATTGCCCGAAGGCGATGTCGAGGCAGCATCCGCGATTATCCGCGATGTCATGGCCAATGCTGCGGAACCGGCGGTGAAACTGTCGGTCCCGCTGGGCGTAGATATCGGAACCGGATCAAGCTGGGGCGAGGCGCACTAACCACAAAAAATAACCGTCACCCCCGCGAAGGCGCGGGCCAGGGCAACAAAACGCAGCGCTAGCGGCTCTGGATCCCCGCCTTCGCGGGGATGACGGAATTACTGGGTTTAACGCCCCCGCTCCCGAGCTCTCGGATAGCTCCCCAGCAACCGCACCCATTTGCTGTGAAACGCCAGTTCCTCCAACGCGCGGTCGACCGATGGATCGCCTGGCATGCCCTCAATATCAGCATAAAACTCGGCGGCTGAGAAACTCCCGCCACGCTGATAGCTTTCCAGCTTGGTGATATTGACATTGTTGGTCGCAAAGCCGCCCAATGCCTTGTAGAGCGCCGCCGGGATGCTTTTGACCTCAAAGGTCAGCGTCGTCATCACCGGCTGATCCTCATCAGGTGCCGCACCAATACGCGAGAGCACGACAAAGCGCGTCATATTATGGTCGGCATCCTCGATATTCTTCGCAATGATCTGCAAGCCATAAAGCTCTGCCGCCATTTCCGGCGCGATGGCGGCGAGGCTGAGCTCATCCGATTCCGCAACCCGCGCCGCCGCGCCTGCGGTATCGGCATAGGCTATCGGCGTCATACCATGCTGTTTGAGATAATGGCGGCATTGGCCCAGTGCCTGTGGGTGACTCAGCACTTCCTTATGCGGCCCTTCACCGCGCGCCATTAAACAATGATGAATCGGCAGGAACGTCTCGGCGATGATCGACAGGCCGGATTCGGGCAAGAGAAAGTGGATATCGGCAACGCGGCCATGCTGGGAGTTCTCAATCGGGATGATCGCGCGGTCCGCACTCCCATGTCTCACCGCATCAATCGCATCGGCAAAAGAGAAGCACGGCATCGGCAAGGCCGCTGTGTCGTAGCGGCTACAGGCGATATGCGAATTGGCCCCCGGCGCGCCCTGGAACGCCACGGCGAGCGACGGCTCCGCCTTGGCCTTTGCCGCCATTTCGTGCACTTTTTCCAGCGCAATTGTCGGATAACTCTGCATAAATGTCGCGATAGGCGAGCAAGGCGGTCTCTGCCAAGCCAAAATGCTTGCACGCAATGGTAAGGCGCTTTAAGTGGCTCCCCAAATGGCGGCGATTGTGCGTCGCAAAAATTGCAAACAGCGTCACAATAGAGGCATTTTGGGCATGGACGGAACGAATAACACAATCGCTGGCTGGGTATTGGCAGGTGCGGCAACAGCCTTGGGCCTGAGCATAGTCAGCGGCAAATATTACCATGCCGGTAGCCCCGAAGCCCCGGAAGAACCGGGCTTTTTCGTCGAAGGCGGCGGCAGCGATGGCGGTGCCGAGGTAGCAGCGGTTGATATCGGCACGCTGATGGCCGCAGCCGACGCCGATGCGGGTGCCAAAGTGTTTGCCAAATGCACCTCTTGCCACAGCATCGAGAAGGGCGGCGCCAATGGCATTGGCCCCAATCTCTATGGCGTTATGGGCAAAGGCCATGGTGCAGTCGCTGGTTTTGCCTATTCCGAAGCGATCTCCGGCATTTCAGAGCCTTGGGGCTTTGAGAATATGAGCGCATGGCTGAAGTCACCGCGCCGCTATGCCGATGGTACCAAGATGACCTTTGCCGGTCTTGGCAATGATGAAGACCGCGCCAATGTCATCGCCTATCTCAACCAGAATTCCGACAGCCCGCTGCCACTGCCTGCGCCAGCCGCTCCGGCTGCGGAAGGCGAAGAGGGCGAGGCTGCTGCGGAAGGTGAAGAACCGGCAGCAGAGGGCGAAGGCGAAGCAGCCGCAGAAGCCGCTCCCGAGGCGGAAGCAGAAGCTGCGGCTGAGAGCTAAACCGCTCGCCGCTCCTTGCGGTTTGCCTGCTTGATTAGCGTTCATGGGTTGATACACTCCCGCCATCATTCGGGAGGTCATCACTTATGCGCTTTTCCATCCTGCTCACATCACTGCTCCTCTGCACCGCGCCCGCAACTGCGCAGGAGGAATGGCCAGAGCTGTCCGGCCCCTATCTCGGTCAGGAACCGCCGGGAATGGAGCCGCAAGTCTTTGCGCCGGGTCTGATATCGCTCGATGATGAGCGCGAGCTAAACTCCGTCTTTTCGCCCGATGGCAAGATTTTCATGTTCTCACGGGTGGTGAACGGCGTCTTCAAGATGTTCTATAGCCGCCTGCGCGATGATGACAGCTGGCAGGAACCGCGCATGGCGGCGCTGTCCAAGACCTATCCCGGCCATAGCGAGGTCGATATGGTGTTCTCCCCCGATGGTGACTGGCTCTACTTCATCTCGGACCGACCGCTTAAGGGCTATTCGCTTGAACGGCACAATATCTGGCGCAGCAAGGTCACGCCCAACGGCCTGCTCACACCGGAACCCCTTGGGCCTGAAATCAACACCGCTGGCCATGATCTCTATCCCATGCTGGTCGGCGATGGCAGCCTTTATTACTCGGCCAATGGCGAGGAGACTATTGGCGCCCGCGACAGCTATCGTGCGCAATATAGCAACGGCACATTTGAAACGCCGGTTAACCTTGGCCCGGCAATCAACAGCGATATGGATGAGGGCGATATCTATGTCAGCCCGGACGAAAGCTATATCATCCATGTGTCCTCCAGCCGCCCCGATGGCCTGGGCGATGGTGATCTCTATATCAGCTTCAAACAGGCTGACGGGTCATGGGGCCAGGGTGTGAATATGGGGCCGACAATCAACACAGCCGGGATCGATTACTGCCCGATGGTAACGCCCGACGGCAAATATCTCTTCTTCACCCGCGGCAATGATATCATGTGGGTGGATGCCGCGATTATAGATACCTATCGACAATAACGCAGGTTCTATTCTTCCAGCCTGAGTAGCTCGCGGTCGATATGAATATTCCGCTCGGCCAGACGGGCCTCGTAGAGAAACAAACACAGACCAACGATCAAAAACACCATGGCCAGGATAAAACCGACCGAAATGGCAATGGTCAGGTCAATCCGCGCCAGACCAGTAATAAAAAGCATCGCGATGACGATGGACACCGTGATGGCACCGCATACACCCATCAATATCGCTGCATTGACCACCGTCATCCGCCGGTCCAGCCCGCGCAATTCCCGAACGATGCATTCGCGGCGTTCTGGCGTGCAATCGCCATGCTGCTGCGTTAGCACCCGCGAGCGGTCAACCACCCGCACCAGCCGTCCAGAGAAAAGCTGCAACATAGCGCCGATACCAACCAGCAAAAAGGCCGGCGCCATGGCCAGTTGAATGATACTGGCAATCTCGGCGATATCTGCGTCGTTGATCATCTGCTGGCGTTCCAATGCTGCACAGGTGTTTTTTCGCTCTGCAAGGGTCTAGCCTATAGATGATCTGAATGTTCGGTCAAACGCCGCTTAATCGTTCCGCTTCGCCAATGAGCAACGCGCTATCCGACGAGAGCGCCTTATCGAGTAAAGCATTTTGCTGGCGAGGATTATCGGCGAAGTGATGATAGAGGGCATCCAATGCGACACTGCGTAATCGATGGCTTGGGTGCTTTTGCATAACCGTTTCCGCCAGCTCGAGACCGTCACCCAAGCCGCTATCAACTGCGAGACGCAGCAATATATCGCTGGCTCCAAAACTCAGAATATGACCGATGCGATTGCGCTCAAGATCATAGCTATATTGGTCGGTCCATGGCTGATCCCATGCGGTCAGCATCAGATTGAGCGATATCGACAGGGCTTCAGGCGGATATTGGCAATGGACATCGCGATGTTTGCGATAATGCAGCATCCGCCCCTCGCTGAGCCGTGAGCGCTCAACAAAACGCAGCCCCGCCGGTTCGCCGCGAAAGCCGGCCAGGCTTCCATAGTCCTGCTCATAATAGTCGCTGACATAGCCGGGGCCATGATAGCCGATGGTGAGGAAATCAAAATTATGGTCATGCGGCAGGCCATAGAAAAAGGCTGCCTCGCCACTCGCCTTGACCGCATAATCGGGTTTTGCAGGCCAGATATTGGCGCGTAGGAACCAACCCGGTCGTGGTTCACCCAGCATAATGACCTGCGGTCCATATTGCCGCTGACCATAAGATTCAGTTGCTATCTTGGCGCTATGATATTGCTTGAGCTCGGCTATGGCTGCATCACTGATACAGTCGCGATCCAGCGCCAGGCGCGCGAGAATATCCGCCGCCAGATCCCTTTGTTCCTCACTTTCGACGGATGGCGCCAGAGCATCAAAAGCCTCCAGCGCTTCGGCCAGTGAGAGCGATACATCAGCGGTTCGGCTGATATCGAGCGCCATATTCAGGCCACCTTCTTTTCAGCGATTTGCCGCATCAATGCCGCAGCCATGGTGCGTATCTGCGCATCTTCATCTTTGCTCGCCATCGTTTCCAACTGCGCCAGCGCGCCAGGCATATCAGTGGACAGACATTCACGCATCGCCTGCCAGCGCAAGGCGGCCAATGGCTGATCGCAAGCCTTTAGCATCTGGGGCAAGGCATGCGCGGCACCCATTGCGCGCAAGGCGGCCAGTAACAACATTTGTCGGGTTTCCCTTGCATCCGCTGTGGTTAGCCGCACCAACCGGCCATCTTGCGTCGCATAATGCCGCTGCAATTGGCCGCGGCGATCCGGAGGAGCAACGGTCAATCGCAACAGCAATCCCGGCTGATCAGCGCCGAGAAACTGCATCGCTTCGCTATCGGTATCAATACAAACCGCCGCAGCCGACAGCTGAATTGGCGCGCCATTATGAACGGCGTATCTGCTGGTGCACTGAGCCTTTTCCTCATGCCAGCATTGTATCTGTGCTGACACAGGATAGATCGGGGCAAAGACCGTGGCACCCTTGCTAAAACTAATCGTGTCAGCGTCCGCATCAGGGTAAAGACTCACCAGCGACAATGTTGTTTGAAGGTTCTGGTAGAGTACGGCAGATACCCCATTGCCGCTGCGATTAACCGCCAAATTCGGCACCGCCATGGGATGCGCTCGCAGCACAGCCAACCAATGGCTGATAAACGCGCCCGCCAACCCTTTATCCTCCACGATGGATGAACCATATCGGGCTGCGCGCAAAACATCGCCTGTTTTCGCAATCTTCGTCATCTCGAGCAGAAGTGGCTGCCAGCGTCTCAGCGCATGATGCCGACGCCATGCCGCCGCATGGCCTTTGACAAGATCAGCATGGCTGTGGCGCAGTTTCGCATCAGCGCCATAGTCTCTTATTTCCGGCTGAAGATGCACCTCTGCCTTCCCTGGCCTAGAATCCGCTTTCAAAAATCACGATGGCGATAACAATCCACAGATCATCATTGGCCTGCATATTCAGGCCCTGCGAAGTCACAGCGCCAAAATTGCCAATCATTTCCGGGAATTCGGGGATTTCTTCCAATGTCACAACGGTTCTCCTTTATGCGTTTAAGGCCATAATCCGCTTGGATTTGACGCGAATGAGCATATGAAGACAGGTGCGTTACGACGAATGAAGTTTGCGTCATAATGCTGAACACATTGGCACCAGGCCAGCATGAAAAGGATGCATTAATGTCGGATGCAAGAACCGGGGAGTTTGATCCGAGGCTGTTTACCGAGACTATCTCCAGCCATGGCCATGGCGGCCATATCGGGCTGGAATATCATGACCATGGTGTCGGCTGGGTCGAGCTGAAACTGCCCTGGCGCGAGGAGCTTGTTGGTGATTCTGAAACCGGCATTCTCGCTTCTGGCCCGATCATCAGCATGATGGACAATGCCACCAGCCTGTCGGTCTGGACCAAGCTGGGCACCTTTCGGCCACAGGTGACGCTCGACCTGCGCGTCGATTATATGCGCGCCGCCAAACCCAAAGCGACAGTCTATGGCCGCGGCGAGTGTTATCAGATCAAGCGTTCTATCGCGTTTGTGCGCGGCATCGCCCATGATGGTGACCCGGATGATCCGGTCGCCCATGTCGCCGGCACCTTTATCAATCTGGATGTCTCTGCATCATGACCGAACACGACCCCGATATTGAAAGCATCGTCGCGATGTTGCCGCCCTTTGCGCATCATATGGGCATGACCGTGACCGGGCTCGAGGATGGCCTGCCGGTCATCAGCTATGATTTTGGCCCCGGCGTCACCGGACGACCGGGTTTCCTGCATGGCGGCGCGCTTTCCGGACTGTTAGAGGTCGCCGCTTACTCAGCACTTCGCGCACGCATCGCGCAAGATGGGGCCAAGGCGCAGCTGAAACCGGTCAATGTCACCGTCGATTTCATGCGCGGCGGACGACAGCACCGCACCTTTGCACTCGGCAAGATTACCCGGCTGGGCCAGCGTGTTGCCAATGTGGAGAGTGTTGCCTGGCAGTTGGACAGGCACAAAATCATCGCGGCGGCGCGGCTCAATTTTTTGCTCAAACGCGAAGTTTAGTCGGGCGCGTAGAGCGCAATAATCAGGGCATCTTCACCAAGCGCAGGCTGACCGCTATCGGCTTCGATAACCATTGCATCGGCGCGCACGCGGGCCACGATCTCCGGCGCAATATCGCCGTGCAACAGCACCAGATCAGCACCTGCAAGCAAACGCGCCTGTCCGATGGAGAGGTCATCAGGATCTTGGCTGGCAAGGCGTATCTCATGGTGACCACCAGAGCCGCCCTCTTCTCCCTGCTGCAACCACACTTCCACTGCATCGGAAGCATTGGCGGAGAAGGGGTCCAGTACCCCGCCCTCACCCAACGCCGCATCAATCGCCCGCCGCCGGGTCAGACCGTCCGGCCAGCGCGCTTTCATGGCGTTGCGGGCATTGGCAAGCGCCTGCGCCAACTGCCCCAGACTCTGCGGCAAGAGCGACTCCAGACGCTGGCGCAGCGCTTTGGCCAATCCTGCTGATGCGCCGCCGGTACCGATCGCAATCGTGACCGGATTGCGATCAACAATGGCGGGCGTGGTGTAATCGCACAAGTGCGGGCGGTCGACGGCATTGACCAATAGCCCGCGCGCTTTCAGCCGCGCTACCGCGGCCTCCGCTTCGGCATCATCTTCGAGCGCAACGACCGCGATCCTGGCATCCGCGTTTTCATCATCGGTGAACACTGCGCCTGCACGAGCATAGAGTCTCCGCTTGGCATCTGCTGCTTCCCCGGTGCCGAGCAGGATAACCGTCTGCCCTTCAAGCTCGAGAAAGATGGGAAAGCTGCGCATCGCCTCTTATTTGAGCCATTCGGGTACGCGCTCAGCGGCCATGATGGTGGCCGGGTCGATGCGATCCGCAACCAGCGCGTGATTGCTGCCATCGACCAAAACCTCCGGCACAAGCGCGCGACTGTTATAAGTGCTGGCCAATGTTGCGCCATAGGCCCCGGCGGTGCGGAAAATAGCGAGATCGCCAGCAGCCACGGCATCAATCTCGCGATCGCGGGCGAAGGTATCGCCAGTCTCGCAGACAGGGCCGACAATATGCGCGGCCATTGTTTCGCCATTGGGCTGTACCGCGACAAAATCATGCCAAGCGTCATAAAGTGCAGGCCGAGCCAGATCATTCATCGCGCCATCCACGACCACGAATGGATTGCCCAGCGCCTGCTTCACCCGGATGACCCGTGTCAGCATCACCCCGGCATTACCGGCAATCACCCGGCCCGGTTCGAACATTAGCGTCACATCCCAGTCACGGGTAACGCGGGCGACCATGGCGCCGTAATCGGCAGGCGATGGTGGCACCTCGCCCGGGGCATAGGGTACGCCCAGACCACCGCCGAGATCGACATGGCTTACCGTGAGACCTTGCCCACGCAGCGTCTGCACCAGATCGCCGACCTTGCCAAAAGCCTGTTCCAGCGGATCGAGCGACAGCAATTGGCTGCCAATATGCACCGCGATGCCGCGCATATTGAGCGATGGCTTGGCCGACAGTTCGGCATAAAGCGCCGGCGCCTGATCTATCGCCACGCCAAACTTGTTCTCCGCTTTGCCCGTCGAGATTTTGGCATGGGTGGCAGCGTCCACATCGGGATTAACCCGCAACGCAATCGCAGGCGTCTGCCCCATCTCGGCGGCAATGGCGGCAAGCTCATGCCCTTCTTCGGCCGACTCAATATTGAACTGACCAATACCGGTTTGCAGCCCATGGCGCATCTCATCGGCGGTTTTGCCGACGCCGGAAAAGACAATATCTTCGGGTGCAACCCCCGCCTGTAGAGCGCGGTTCAATTCGCCAGCGGAGACAACATCGGCGCCATAGCCTTCATCAGCAAGGATGTTCAGCACCGCCAAATTGGGATTGGCCTTTACCGCAAAGGCAAGGTGCACCCGGCCCGCAGGCTTTAGCGCCTCTCGGAAAACCTGGGCATGGCGACGCAGCGTTGCGGCGGAATAGATATAGACCGGCGTGCCGTAAATCTCGGCCAATTCGGTCAGGGGAATATCTTCGGCGTGGAGCACACCGTTCTTCAACTGAAAATGGTCCATGGCTGTTTAGTCCGGCGGCAGGTCGAAGGGATCATCTTCACGCACTTCCGAGCGGCGGCGTAACTCGACGCTGCGCCCGGGGCGTGCCTGGGTCGAAGGCTCAAGCAGATCATTGGCGGTCGGCTGTTCCTCCGCACCATAGGGTTTCGCCGGAAGCTCTGCACCTGCGGTCGGCTGCAATTCACGTTTGCTGCCGCAACCGACCAGCAGAATCGGCAAGGCGATGATCGAGATTGTCTTTATGGCAACCAGTTTGCGATGAAGAGTCATTGCGATGTTCCGTTATTGCGCTGATGCGGCGAGCCTTTGCCGCGCGGAATTGATCTGTTCTCTTACGCGATCCGGTGCGGTCGCGCCATAGCAGTTTCTGCTGGCGACAGAGGCATCCAATGACAGCACCGAAAAGACGCGATCATCAATGCGGTCGTCAATGGCTTTAAGGGCGTCGAGCGACAGCGCCTCGAGCGCTACGCCCTGCTGCTCTGCCAGTTTGACCGCTTCACCGGTGATATGGTGCGCCTCGCGGAAGGGAATATCCGCCTCACGCACCAGCCAATCGGCCAGATCGGTCGCGGTGGCATAGCCACGCTCGGCAGCGGCGCGCATTGCATCGGGGCGGAAGGTCATTTCGCGCATCATCCCGGTCATCGCCGCCAGCGACAGCGCAAGCAGGCCCTCTGCCTCGAACACCGGCGGCTTGTCATTCTGCATATCCTTGGAATAGGCGAGCGGCAGGCCCTTCATCGTCATCATCACCGCATGGAGACAGCCGGTAATCCGGGCAGAATGGGCACGGACAAGCTCAGCGGCATCGGGGTTACGCTTTTGCGGCATGATCGACGAACCGGTCGAGAAGCTGTCCGGAAGCGCAACAAATCCATAGGGCTGGCTGGCCCAGATGATAATCTCTTCCGCCAGCCGCGACAGATGTAGCGCGCACTGGCTCGCGGCCATCAGATAATCAATGGCGAAATCGCGGTCGGATACGCTGTCCAGCGAGTTGCGCGTCGGCGCATCAAAACCGAGCGCCTTTGCGGTTTGTTCACGATCAATCGGGAAACCGGTTCCGGCCAACGCCGCCGCGCCCAAAGGAGACTGGTTGAGCCGCCCCCGCGCATCGGCAAAGCGCGAACGATCGCGTTCGATCATCTCATAATAGGCCATAAGATGGTGGCCCAAGGTCACGGGTTGGGCTGATTGCAAATGGGTGAAGCCGGGCATGATGGTTTCGGCATGTTCCTCGGCGCGGTCGACCAAAACCGTCTGAAACGCAGCCAGTGCCGCATCTGTCTGGTCTATCGCATCACGGACCCATAGCTTCAGGTCAGTGGCGACCTGATCATTGCGCGAGCGCGCCGTATGCAGCCGCCCCGCGGCTTCGCCGATAGTCGCACGAAGCTGCGCCTCGACATGCATATGAATGTCTTCGAGCGACCAGTCCTCATCAACGCCATTGGCGGCAAATTCCTCGGCAACCTGATGCAAACCGATCTTGATCTGCTCGGCATCGGCCTTGCTAATGATGCCACAGCGGGCCAGCATCGCCGCATGCGCCAGCGATCCGGTAATGTCCTGTTGCCACAATGCCTTGTCGAACGGGATGGAGGCATTTATCTCTTGCATGATGGCGGAAGGCCCCTCGGCGAACCGCCCGCCCCACATGCTGTTGGAGCTTTTGTCCATGGTCACTGTCCCGTCCTCTTTTATCGCACGATTGTCAGCGCCGATTATGATTCTCGCGCTGCTATTTTCTCTGGCCGCCTGCGATACGCAATCTGCAACGAAGCAGCAAGACAATGCCGCGACCAGCGAGAGCCCCGAGCCGCCGCCCCCGCCGGGACTGGGCCCGGCCGGCAAGCTCGACATCACCAAGCGCGGCACGCCCGCGCCCGATGTCAGCTTTACAGCGCCCGATGGCAGCGCAGTGACACTGGCTAAATTTCGCGGAAAACCATTATTGGTCAATCTCTGGGCGACATGGTGTGCACCCTGTGTGTTTGAGATGCCGACGCTGGACCGACTGGCAGAGCGCGAGGCGGAACGCCTGCAGGTACTGGTGGTCTCGCAAGACAATCAAGGGGCAGAACTGGTCGATCCATTTTTCGCTGAGAAGAAATTCACCCGGCTGGAGCCTTATCTGGATACAGAGAATGCGCTGGGTTTTGCGATCAACACCGGGATTATGCCGACGACCATTCTCTATGATTCGCAAGGCAAGGAAGTGTGGCGGATGCTCGGTGGTATGGATTGGACCGGCGTGAGAGCGGCATCAATGTTGGAGGATACGCTGGCGCAGGGTCGCGAATAATCCTCCCCGTTTACGGGGAGGTGGCAGCGCGTAGCGCTGACGGAGGGGGATTTCCACTTGTGAAGCAGCAAGTGGATAGCCCCCTCCACCACCTCTGGTGGTTCCCCTCCCCGCAAGCGGGGAGGAATGCTGTCCATTTGCTACCCACTCCCAAAAGACGCCAGTCTTTTAAGCTGATAGAAAACAGCAAAACTTAACTGTTTCTGGGGGGACAAGATGGTGGGCGATGACAGGCTCGAACTGCCGACCCTCTCGGTGTAAACGAGATGCTCTACCAACTGAGCTAATCGCCCATCTTGTATGACCGTAATACCGGGTAGGAGCGCGTATTTAGGCTTTTTGGCGCGGCGGTCAAGTGCCTATTCGGTCAGAGGCCGGGTAAAAATCCCGCATCGAGATAATCCTCATCACCCCGCATCTGGGCAAAATAGCCACTGATGGCAGTTAATGCCTGCTGCGACAGAACAATGTAGACGCGTCTCTTGTCCTCATCATCAGGTTTGCGTTCCAGGATTCCGTGGCGTGTCATCAGAGATACCCAGCGCAGCGCCGTTGTCGGCGGTACCGCAGCAGCGATACACAGGCTCGAAACGGATATCGACACCTCCTCAAGATGCGCAGCGTAGAGATCGAGCAAGATATCCCAGGCCGGATCGGCAAATAGAGCGCCGTCAAAGAAACGGTCGCGCATCCGTCTTTGCGCAATCAGCTGGCGCACCTTTCGTGCGCTGACGCTTTTCGGGTCGACCGGATCAAAGGCATCATTGTCTGGGCGAACCGCGGAGCGGCCAGTCATGCCGCGCTGCGCGGGTTTCGGCGGTGCCGAATCGGTTAAGACCTTATTGTCGAGCGCCTGTCCAAAGCGTTCAATTTTCTTCGCAAAGTCAGCTATTTTCTCATTCAACTCGCGTAGATTCTGTGCGGTGTCATCATTGCCCTCACGCAGTCCGGTGCGGCGGGCAAAGCTCGTCAGCGAGACAATTCTCTCTGCCGAGTCCGGGCCAATCAGAATATCGGCCTCAAGCTTTTCCGCGAGCAGAAAAAGATCATCCAGTGTTTCGAGGCTGCATTGGATGATGACGGCTGGACGCGCAGTCACTGGCCGTTGCGCAAGGGCGGCGAGAAACGCCTGACCCGCGACGACCTGTCTATCGCATTGCAGGAATATCAGGTCAGAATCGTCTGCCAGCTCACTCTCTAAGCTTTCAGTCAAAATGGCATGCTTGGCCGTGGTTTCAAAGACCGATTCAATATCCGCGCTAATCGTGTCTACCAATGCCGAATCATCGCCCAAAAGAAGTACCGAGATGGTCGGCGATTTCGGAAAGCCACGCCAAGTACCGCGGGTAGAGGTCATAAGGGATGGCATGCATTACTCCGGTTCAACCTATGGTTGACTGTTTCTTAACACCAGAACAAATGGGGATCAATATAAAGAAGGAAATGTTTAGAGACTCGGGGTTTAAGGTCCGGGCACAGAAGCAATGGGACTTAGCCTGCCCCAGCAATTAGCCTCTGCCGCGATATCCCGGCACATCCTGAGGAGGTAGCCAGATACCCTCTGGCTCTGGCCCCGACTGCCAGAATACATCGATAGGAATACCGCCACGCGGATACCAATAGCCGCCAATGCGCAGCCAATGCGGCTGCATTTCACGTGTCAGCCGCTCGCCTATGCCGACGGTGCAGTCTTCATGAAAGCCCTGATGATTGCGGAAGCTGCCGAGAAACAGCTTGAGCGATTTCGACTCAACGATGGTCTCATCGGGCACATAGTCGATCACCAGATGGGCAAAATCGGGTTGCGCCGTGACCGGGCAGAGCGAGGTAAATTCCGGCGCGGTAAAGCGCACCATATAAGGCCGCTCACGGCGCGGGTTGGGGACATAATCCAGCACCGCCTCATCGGGTGAAGCGGGCAGCGGCGTTTCCTTGCCGAGAAATTGCGGTTTTTGGCTGTCGGTCATGATGCAGAGCCTTTAGCGCGCGGTTCAAAGGCTGTCATCCTTGAACGGAGTATCCTTTGACACAATGGAGCCCTTTTGTCCTTAGTGCGTTAGGCTCTACATGACCGATAAAGTGCTTATCCCGGTGCTCGGCGATCAACTCAGTCATGGCCTTTCCAGCCTGAAAGATGCGGACCTGCAATCCAGCATCATCCTGATGATGGAAGTCAGTGACGAGACTCATTACGTCAAACACCACAAGGCGAAGATCGCTTTCATCCTCTCCGCGATGCGGCATCATGCTGAGGCTTTGCGCGAACGCGGCTGGAACTTGGATTACGTGACGCTCGACGATCCCGATAATCGCGGCAGCTTCTCCGGTGAAGTCACGCGCGCGATTGAGCGCCATAAACCGAATACCATCCGTGTAACCGAACCGGGCGAATGGCGGGTGCGTGAGATGATGGACAACTGGCAGGATCAGTTCGGTCTGCCCGTCACCATCTGCCCCGATGACCGTTTCCTTGCGACGCATCAGGAGTTTGACGACTGGGCCGAGGGTAAGAAGCAATTGCGTATGGAGTTTTTCTATCGCGAGATGCGGCGAAAGACCGGCCTATTGCTCGATGACAATGGCCAGCCCGAGGGCGGCAAGTGGAATTATGACGCGGAGAATCGCAAACCGGCTCCAGGCGGCGATTTGATGATGCCGCAACCGATCCGGTTTCAACCGGATGCCATCACCCGCGAAGTGCTGGATATGGTGGCGACGCGCTTCGCCGATCATCCGGGCAGTCTCGACCATTTCCACTTTGCCGTCACGCAGGAAGAGGCGATGCGGCAACAACGCAATTTCCTCGATCATGCGCTGCCGCAATTTGGCAATTATCAGGATGCGATGCTGACCCACGAGCCATTTCTCTGGCACTCGCTTCTCTCGCCCTATATTAACATCGGCCTGCTTGATCCGGTACAGCTCTGCCATGAGGTTGAGCAGCGCTATCATCAGGGCAAAGTGCCGTTAAATGCGGCTGAAGGCTTCATCCGCCAGATCATCGGCTGGCGCGAATATGTGCGGGGTATCTATTGGCGCGAGGGACCGGATTATGTCACGCGCAACCATCTCAACGCGAGCCGCGACTTGCCGAGCTTCTACTACACTGGCGACACTGATATGCAGTGCCTGTCACAAGCCATCGGCCAGACGCTCGACCACGCCTATGCGCACCACATTCAGCGGCTGATGATCACCGGCAACTTCGCCATGCTGGCAGGCGTTGATCCTGAGCAAGTGCATCGCTGGTATCTGGAGGTTTATGCCGATGCCTATGAGTGGGTCGAACTGCCCAATACGCTGGGTATGAGCCAATATGCCGATGGCGGATTGCTGACGAGCAAACCCTATGCGGCGAGCGGCAATTACATTCACAAAATGTCGGATTACTGCCAGCACTGCCGCTATGATGTAAAAACCAAGACAGGCGAAAAAGCCTGCCCTTTCAATGCGCTCTACTGGGATTTTCTGGCGCGCAATGAAGAGATACTCAAAGGCAATAACCGTCTTGCCATGCCCTATCGCAACTGGGCGCGAAAAGATGATGTGGAGAAACAGACCCTGCGCGATCAGGCGCAGCGGTTTCTGCAAAGGTTGGAATAGGGCCGCCTGTTCACGCCAATTGCATCATAAATGCAACGCCGATCCGGTTCTTTCACTATGATCCATTTCTTGCTCGACGGCCCGGTTTCGACTCATTAGTGATCAAAGGCAGATATTTCATCTCGGCTTAAGAAGCGATGAGTCATGACACATCGCGAAAATATTATGGGGAACATCATGGACTTGCTCGTATCCACCGAATGGCTCGCCGAAGAGCTTGGCGCTACTGATCTGCGTATCGTCGATGCCACAAAATTCCTGCCGGACAGCGGACGCAATGCAGCGGCAGAATATGAAGCGGGCCATATCCCCGGTGCGGTGTTTATGGACCTTGGCGAGTTGGTCGATAGCAATGCTCCGGTTGAAAACACCCTGCCCCGCCCGGAAAAATTTGCCAGCCGCATGCAATCGCTCGGCCTTGGCGATGGCAGCCGCATCGTTCTTTATGATGACAGCCCATTGAAGTCCTCGGCACGTGCCTGGTTTATGCTGACCATGTTCGGCGCGCATGAAGTCGCGATCCTTGATGGCGGAATTGCCAAATGGAAGGCGGAAGGCCGCGCACTGGAGAATGGCAAGCAGCAGCTGCGTCACCGCCATTTCACCGTGTGGCAGGATGACAAGAATCTGCGCGACAAGGCCGCGATGCTCGCCAATCTGCACAGCAAGGACGAGCAGGTTGTCGATGCGCGCCCGCCAGCCCGGTTCAGCGGCGCGGAAGAAGACCCGCGTCCCGGTATTGCCAGCGGCCATATCCCCGGTTCTGTCAATGTGCCGCATATGGCGCTGTTCAACAGCGATGGTACCTGGAAGACCGATGACGCTCTGCGCGCGGCCTTTGCCGATGCCGGTGTTGATCTCGACAAGCCGATTGTCACCACCTGTGGCTCGGGCATGACAGCCTCGGTTCTCGCCTTTGGTGCGACCTTGCTCGGCAAGAATGATGTCGCGCTGTATGACGGCAGCTGGGCCGAATGGGGCGCGGATGCCGATACGCCCAAGGCGACGGGTTGAGACCTGGCCTTAGCGCACATTGAAGAGTTTGTCGGCCCCGCCCTTCGACTGCCTGCAAGGCAGGCGCTCAGGATAAACTCGGCTTAGCCGAGCCGGGGCCAAGGCTTAGTTCACACAAAGCCACAAAGACACAAACACGTTATGCGGAAAAAGTAGTCCTTTGTGACTTAGTGTCTTTGTGCGAGACCTAATAAAGTCCTAGCCCCGCCTTCGCGGGGCTGACGACATAGACAGTATTGAGTTTAGCGGTAGACAATTTGTCCCAAAAAGACCCATCCGACCAAAAACCCGCGACCCGCGCCGTCACCGCCGGGCGGCGCGAGGAGTGGACGGGTCCGGTGGTCAATCCGCCGGTTTGGCGGGCCAGCACCCATCTTTATGATAATGTCGCCGCTCTTCGCGCTGGGCCCAAGGCCAATGAGGATGGCCGCTTCTTCTATGGCCGTCGCGGATCGCCGACCCAATGGTCGCTGGCCGATGCGCTGACCGCCATGGAACCGGGGGCGCACGGTACCATGCTTTATCCGTCGGGTGTCGCCGCCATTGCTGGGTCATTGCTTGCGGACCTCTCACCCGGCGATGTGCTGCTGATGAGCGATAACAGTTATGATCCCAGCCGCGGCATGGCGGACACGCTGTTGAAGCGCTTAGGCGTCCAAACCCGCTATTTCGATCCGCTGATCGGCGCAGGGATCAGCGACCTGATCTGTGACAAGACCCGCGCCATCTGGATGGAAAGCCCGGGCAGCCTGACCTTTGAGGTCAGCGATATTCCCGCCATCTGCGCTGCGGCCAAACAGGTCAACCCGAAAATCGCCACCTTGCTCGACAACACCTGGGCGACATCGCATTTCTTCACCGCGATTGAGAAAGGCGTCGATCTGGTGATGAACGCGGCGACCAAATATATTGTCGGCCATTCCGATGTGATGATGGGCGCGGTGACCGCTAATGAGAGGCATTGGTGGCGACTGCGGCGCACCGCGCAATCGCTCGGCCATATTGTCTCGCCCGATGATGCCTATCTCGCCGCACGCGGCCTGCGCACGCTTGATGTCCGGCTGGAACGGCATCAGCAAAGCGCGCTGACCGTCGCGCATTGGCTGACCGAGCAACCCGAAGTCGCACATGTGCTGCACCCGGCGCTGCCCTCCTGCCCCGGCCATGACATCTGGGCGCGCGACTTTACTGGCAGCAGCGGTCTGTTTTCCTTCGTCCTCAAAGGCGGCAGCGGCGAGGCACGCGATGCACTGGTCGATGCGCTCAGTCTGTTCGGCATCGGCTATAGCTGGGGCGGCTATGAGAGCCTTGCTATTCCCGCCGATCCCGCCCCCAATCGCAGCGCAACGCCCTGGCCGCCAGCCGATTATGACCCGGCTGACAAATATGTCGTGCGCCTGCAGATCGGGCTGGAAGACGCGGACGATCTGATCGCCGACCTTGCCACCGGCCTTGAGGCGTTTAGACTGGCACAATGATCGAACAGGTTTCCAACCGGATCCAATCGGCGATTATCGATTCCCCGGGCGACCTCATCTATGTCCAGGGCGTTATCGCGATGGCGCTCGTGGTGCTGGCTATTACCATTGGCTGGTACGTCGGCCGCTCACTCGGTCCGTTTCTGGCCAGAATGTGGGAAAACCGCGCAGGCTATGAGAGCGAGCTGGCGCAACGGCGCATCCGCAATATGTGCCGTCAGGCGGTTATCTTCATCCTGTGCAGCATATTCCTGTCGGTTTATCGCTGGGAAGTCATCGCGCATGTCATCTTCGCGCTGACCATTGCGATTACGGTAGGACTGTTCTCCAACAACCTGATCCGGGGTGTGCGTATGCCGGGCTGGCTGGGCACCGTTATAGGCCTTTTGATGGCGGCGGGCACGGTTATTGGCCTGGTGAACGAGATTGAAGCGATCTATATCGCGCTGGAAAGCGTCGGCATCAATTTTGGCACGCGACGGATCACTCTGTGGTGGGTCGCCACCATTATCGTCACAGCAGTGATATTCTTCGCCATAGCGCGGGTGGTGATCAAAGTTGCCAGCCATATCATCAACAATATGGGCAATCTCGACAGTTCGCAGAAAGTGCTGGCCCAGAAACTGGCCACAGTCGCGATTCTGGCCATCGCCTTTGTCCTCGGCCTCGACATTTTGGGCATCGACCTGACGGCACTGGCCGTCTTTTCGGGCGCCTTTGGTCTGGCCATCGGCTTCGGCATGCAGAAGACCGTGGGTAATTTGATTGCCGGTATCATCCTGCTGATGGACCGGTCGATCAAGCCGGGCGACATTATCGTTGTCGGCGACAGCTTTGGCTGGGTCAACAAGATCGGTGTACGCGCGGTTTCGGTGCTTACGCGCGATGGCAAAGAACATCTGATTCCAAACGAAAATCTGATGACCACCGAGGTGGAGAACTGGTCCTATTCCGACCCTAATGTGCGGATGAAAATCCCTGTCGGCGTCAGCTATGGCAGCGATATGAAGTTGGTGCAGAAGCTGTTGCTCAAGGCAGTGAATGAGTCACCCCGGGTTCTCAAGAACCCCAAGCCGGTGGCTTGGTTGCTCGAATTTGGCGACAATAGCGTCAATTTTGAGATACGCGCCTGGATCAACGACCCGCATAAAGGCGTCGGTAACGTCCGCGGCGACATCATGATGCGGGTCTGGGATCTGCTTAAGGAAAATGACGTCGAAATCCCATTCCCGCAGCGCGATCTGCACTTACGCTCTATCGATGAAAGCGCGGCCAATATGCTTATGTCTGCGCGAGACGCCGCGATAGAACAGGAAAATGACGCCGAGTAACGCGCCTTAGACCATGATTCCTTTTAGTTGAATCGTCATTGCGAGCGTAGCGAAGCAATCCAGAGCCGCAAACGCCATCACTTGCGGCTCTGGATTGCCGCGTCGCTTCGCTCCTCGCAATGACGTGTTTCTATCTAGCTGGGCAAAACTCTAACGCCCGTTATTGGCGACGATATCCACCTCGGTCAGATCCTTGCCGCGTTTGCGCAGGAAAATCACATAGGCTGCATCATCGGACTGGCGCACGCCGCCTAGCGTATGCTCGCCCTCACGGATGAGATATTCAGCAGAATAACGCGCACGCCGCGCCTTGGTATAATAATAATCGACGACTTCCTTGATGCTGTTGCCCGTGGTGAACGTCACCGCGCGCAAATTGCATGAATCGCCATCAACACCCGCAGCCTCGGTGACATTACCCTTGGGATAGACGGGTAATTCGGGCGGCATGCGCGCCGCCCATTTGGCATCATAGTTGATCTTGGCATTGCACTTGGCCTTGCCTCGCTTTCCGGCTTGAATATCGGCCTTGGCCCCCAGCGTCACGCCAGTGCGATCGCCCTCGCATCCGGGGCATTCTTCGGCACTCACCGTCTTGGGTTCGGGGGCATTCATTATGCCCTTGCTGCCAAATTGCTTCACTGCGGCTTCGCGCGATGCTTTCACGTCAGCAGGCTTGGGGGCAGGCACCGCACCTGTATTTGCACCCTGAGGGTCAAGCGCATTGTTGCGATTGGCCTGCTCAACAAGGTCGGGATCGACCAGCAATTCTTCTTCCAAAGCCCCTGCTATCGCCGGATCGGTGGCCGCATCGATTTCCTCTTCGCTCTCGCTGCCAACGCCGCAAGCAGATAGCAGCAAAGCGGTCGCACCGGCCAGAGTCGCGAGACGCACAAAGGTGCCACCCTGCCTGATCAGCCGCTGCGCGCCTGTGCTGTTTTCACTGAGGTCCATTGCCCTGCTCCGCTCTTGCTGGCTTGTTCATGGTCATTACGCCTAATGCCATGAAAATCTTGCCAACCGATTATGCAAAAGGGACAAATTGGCAAGTCTCAGCCAGAGAATGTGCCATTTTGGGAGCCGAGATCACCGCACCGGATCAGTCGGGAAGTCTTCACCGCCGCCTGTCGATTGACCACCGCTTTACGATATTCCGGGTCGGTGACCATCTCCAGAAACGCGCCGGCATGCGGGTAGCGTGCGACAAACACCGCGTCCCAATATTCGTCAGTCGGGCCGATCAGCACCGTTTCAAAAGCGCCGCGCCAGATAATCTCGCCGCCGACGCGCTGAAAAATCGGGCCGCTGGTCTTGCCATATTCAGCATAGGCTTCCGCACCGGTCAGGCCCTTTTCGGCAAGCGGATGATCATCGGGATAGGCTGCCTTTTCATAGAAGCGCAGCATGTTGATCATATTGATCGGCTTATCACGCGGCAAAGCCTTGAACGCTTCGAACAGCTCCGGGCTTGGATCAACATAGTTCTCATCTGCCATCATCATCCTCCTTTGAATTGCTTGCGGTTTTCCTGCCATTCTTCGCGCGTCTGTTCATAGCTGTCGACGCGAAATTCATGCAATGGCGGCGGCAATTGTGTCGGGCCTTTATTGGTCGATCCGAGCCGTTCGGCGAGCTTGATCGAAGCGATATTCTCCGGATCAATGGTGTGGATCACCTTCTCCCAGCCGAGCAGGTCAAAGGCATAATCCATACACGCCACCGCTGCCTCGCAGGCATAGCCCTTGCCCGCATATTCCGGCGCAATGCCCCAGCCGATTTCCTTGTCAGGCCAGCCTTCGGGCTCCCATGGGCCGATACGACCGATCCAGTCGCCACTCTCACGCAAAACCACGGAAAACATGGAAAATCCACGCAGATGCCATGCACCGGCCAGTGTCGCCCAAGCGCGCCATGCCGCGCCGCGCTGCATCACGCCACCGATAAAGCGTGTCATTTCTTCATCTGAGGAGAAAGCCGCAAAGGCCTCAAAATCCTCTGCTGCAGGCGGGCGCAGGATCAGTCTTTCGGTTACCAATATCGGTCCGTTGATCATTTTCCCTCTCCTGCGTTGGACATATGCCATAGCCAGCGATAAGCGACAGGAACAGCGTTAAACATGATTTTGACCCTTGTATTTTTGTGTATCACTGATATAATACAGTAATGCTAAACATACTCTCTTTCATCATCGGCATCATCGCCCTGATTCTGGCTATTCCGGCCTTTATCCCATTCCTCGGAGCGTTAAACTGGCTGATCGTCCCACTCGCATTGTTCGGCGCCTTGGTGGGCGCGCTATCGCGGCATAATGGCGGTCGGAATTTCTGCCTGATTGTCGCCGGCTTCTGTGTGGTCCGGCTGTTTCTAGGCGGCGGTGTTTTCTAACATCTTCGTCACCCTGAACGTGTTTCAGGGTCTCCATTCACACGGAACTGGCCAAGCGGCATGAGATTCTGAAACAAGTTCAGAATGCCGATTTTCAAATGTCGCGATTATTGCCGTGCAATAGCGAACAGCAGCGCCTAGATGGCGCTTATGGCGCGCGGCGACCTCCCTATTCAGACGGTAGTTGAGACCGAGGACAATCCGGCACGTACCGGGCTGATCCATGCGCTGTGCGCCTATACTATCTGGGGCTTCATGCCGCTGTTTTTCAAACAGTTGGTGGAGATATCCGCGCTGGAAGTGGTGGCGCACCGCATAGTCTGGTCAGTGCCATTGCTGTTGGTGATATTGTGGCAGCGCAAGCGTCTCGGCGAATTCTTCGGCGTGATGCGTGATAGCAAGACGCTGCGGCTGATGCTGATCAGTTCCGCGCTGATCGCGACCAACTGGCTGATCTATATTTGGGCGATTTACCAGAACCAGATTTTGGCGGCGAGCCTTGGCTATTATCTCAACCCGCTGCTCAATGTGGTGCTGGGCTATTTCTTCCTCTCCGAGCGGCTAAAACCAGTGCAATGGCTTGCGGTGGCGATGGCGGCAGCAGGCGTCGCGGTATTGGCGATAGAGACACTGGCGACAATCTGGATCAGCCTGGCCTTGGCAGCAAGTTTTGGCCTGTATGGCATGGTGCGCAAAGTCGCACCGGTCAAATCTGTCCCCGGCCTGACCGCAGAAACCACCCTGCTCTTTCCGATTGCCGCGGCCTTTGCCGGATGGGCCTTTCTCTACGATGCCAGCCCGGGCCTCGGCTATTCGCTGCGTACCGATATCTATCTGATCCTGGGCGGTGCGATTACCGCGACACCGTTGCTGTTCTTCGCTTCGGCGGCAAAGCGATTGTCGCTGGCGACACTGGGCTTCGTCCAATACATCGGTCCAACCATTCAGTTTCTGCTCGGTGTCTTTCTTTATAATGAGCCGCTGACCGTATCGCATATGATCTGCTTCGGTCTGATCTGGGCGGCGCTAGTCCTATATTCCGGTGATGCGCTGGTTTCAGCACGCAAATCGAGTACGGCGAAGGCTTAGCATTATTTCCTCCCCGTTTACGGGGAGGTGGCAGCGCGTAGCGCTGACGGAGGGGGATTACCACTTGCGCTGTGCTAGCGGCACGCCCCCTCCACCGCTTCGCGGTCCCCCTCCCCATTAATGGGGAGGATTAATTACGCCGCAAATTCCCAGTTTATCGTGTCACCGGCATGGAAGGGCACCACCACCGTGCCTGCGGCCGCTAGCCCTTCGACAACCTGATTGGGCTTTCGCGTCAGGGTTATGGTGTCGCTGTTGCGTGGCAGGCGATAAAAATCAGGGCCATGGAAAGAAGCAAAGCCTTCAAATTTGTCGATTGCGTCTTCTTCCTCAAACACCTTCAAATAGCTTTCCAGTGCATGCGGCGCGCTGAAGATACCGGCGCAGCCACAGGCCGACTCCTTGGCTTCCACCTCATGCGGCGCGCTATCGGTACCGAGGAAGAATTTGGGCGAGCCCGAAGTCGCCGCCTTGCGCAAGGCTTGGCGATGATGTTCGCGCTTGGCGATAGGCAGGCAATAGGCATGTGGCCTGATCCCGCCCTCAAACATGGCGTTGCGGTTGATATGCAGATGGTGCGCGGTAATGGTCGCGGCGACATTGGGGCCGGCGCTTTTGACAAATCCCACCGCATTTTCGGTGGTGATATGCTCAAACACGACTCTCAGATGCGGCAGTTCCTCAATCAGCGGCTGCAAGATGCGTTCGATAAACACCTTCTCGCGGTCGAATATGTCGATCTCGGCATCGGTGACCTCACCATGTACCAGCAGCGGCATGCCGATATCTGCCATTCGCGCCAATGCGCCCTTGATATTGGCGACATCGGTGACGCCTGAATCTGAATTGGTGGTGGCTCCGGCGGGATACAACTTGGCTGCGGTGTAAATGCCTGCCTCAAAGCCATGTGCCATATCATCGGGATCGGCATTATCGGTGAGGTAACAGGTCATCAGCGGGGTGAAATCCTGCCCCTCATCAAGCGCCGCCAATATCCGCTCGCGATAGGCGGCTGCCATGGCACTGGTGGTCACCGGCGGGGTCAGATTGGGCATCACAATCGCACGGGTAAATTGGCGCGCGGTATAGCGGGCAACGGCTTGCAACATCTCGCCATCGCGCAGGTGCACATGCCAGTCATCGGGGCGGGTAATCGTCAATGTCTCGGTCATGGCGATATGAATTGACATGCCCCAAGCGAAAGTCAACTTGCATTGACGCTCATAAGAATTACCTATCGATACATGACCGCAACTTATCTCTCTGACCGCGCACTTATCCGCCTTACCGCTCAGGGCGAGGATGATAATGTGGTAGATTTTCTTCAGGGGCTGGTGACACAGGATGTCTCAAAGCTGGGCCCTGATAATCCCTTATGGTCGGGTCTTTTGACCGCACAGGGCAAAGCGCTGTTTGATTTCATCCTTTGGGCTGATGGCGATGATGTGCTGATTGATTGCGAGGTTGAGGCGCGCGATGATCTGATCCGTCGTCTCACCATCTACCGCCTGCGTCGGGACATTACCATCGAACCCGATGATGACCGCAATGTGCATTGGAGCCTGGAGCCGCGAGACGGCGCGGTGGCTGACCCGCGCATGGCCGAATTGGGCTGGCGCTGGCTGGCGCCTGCAGGAGAGAATGTGGACCAGACGGCAGATGCCGCATGGCATGCCCATCGCCTGTCCCTCGGCGTAACCGAGGGCCGCACCGAACTTGGCGATGACAAGACGCTATGGCTCGAATGCAATGCCGAGGAGCTGAACGGCGTCGCCTATGACAAGGGCTGCTTTATCGGCCAGGAAAACACCGCGCGGATGCATTATCGCTCACGCATCAATCGCCGCCTGGCGATCGTGCCGGTCGATACCGCTGATGAGAAACGATTGCGCCATACGCATGAGGATCATGGCCTCGCCGTGGTCCATATCCGCGTCGAAGGCAGCGAAGACTTGCCGCTTCCGGAATGGCAGAAAGAAGCGATTATCGCGCATGAGCAGAAGCCGGAGACCGGCAAAACCTCGGCCTAAGAGCAGCAATCTCTTCGCAGTTGCACAAATGTGCATACCCTGTTGCAAAAATGATAATTGATAAATTTCTTCATTTATCATATTACCGTGCTAATTATATATAACGCATAAGCGCCGTCAGGCCCAATGCCTGTCGGATTTGTTCCTGAAGGGGGCATAGCGCGCGATGCTGATCGTGAGGGGAATGCGCGAACAGCCTAGCGCCAAGGGAGTATAGAAATGCCACGTCCACAGCTAGATGCGGATGAAATCCGCAACAGCATCATGGAAACCGCCGAAGAGCTTATCCGCCAGCGCGGTGCAGTTGACTTCAGCGTATCCGAAATTGCCACAGCCTGCGGCATGTCGCAGTCGAACCTCTATCGCTATTTTGAATCGAAAGAGGCCTTTTATGAGGCGATGGCCGGTCGCTGGTTTGAAGAGCTGAACACGCTGATGGAGGAGACTATCGCCTCCGAGCTGCCCGCCAAAGAGAAGATGTTTGCCTTTTTCGCAAACCGCTTGGCGATCAAACGTGCGCGTTTTGAGGATGATCCCAAGCTGTTCGAAAGCTATATGGAAATCGGCCATCAGCATTTTGAAGTCGTTCGCGGCTATATTGATCTGGCCGATCATTATCTTGCGGTGATCGTCGCCGAAGCAATGGCAGAGGGCCATTTTGAGGACATGGAAATTGACCATACCGTGTCGCTGATCAATCTGATGGTGCAGCCCTTCTGCAACCCCGATATCATGATGAATATGTGGCCGACCTCTACTGACGATAATCTGCGCATCGTTCTGGATACGATTTTCATCGGACTGAAAGGCAAGTCTCCGGTAAAACTGGACGTTGCACCCGATTTGCGGATCGCGTCTTAATCGCCGTCCGCCAAGGCATCCGGGGCAAGCCATTCAAGCCTTAGCCGACCGCGCGTCGCATTACCCTGTCCAGCATAACGCGCGGTCACTCCGGCGTCCTCCAGCCGTTTGACCAAAGCGCGACCGGCCAGGCCATCGCCTGACACAGCCACCGGCGCGTCAATGCGACGGATCGCCCATAGCGCCAGCTGATAGTCTGCCTTATCAGGCAGCAACGGGTCATCTTTCATAAGCTCCAGCTCAGGCAAAGCGGTTGCCGGGGGCTCGATAATCACGGTCCAGTCGGGCTTCATCTCGGCCAGCCGCTGCTCCAGCACATAATAGCTGCCCAAGCCCGCTCCGGGCAATGGCTTGGCCTTAACCATGGCGCGTTTGGCGGTGCGATCAACGACAACATTCTCCGGCGGCACCCCGGCGACCATCGCCATCGAGGTAACAAGGCCGGAAACGCGCCTGTCCTCCTCAATATTTTGCGCCTGCAGGCGGGCCGCTGCCAATTCGGCGGCTTCCACATCGCTATCGGCGACGCCGACACGATATTGGTTGATGATCACCTCAAAAGGCTGGTTGAGCTCATTCACCAACAAGCGCTGCACACGCTCGCTGACATCCGGTTGCAGATCGGGCGTGAGGACCGTCGCATTGATCCGGGTTGGATCGCTCAGAAAATCCAGGTCCAATTGGCTCACCCGTGCCTTGTCCCCAAATTGGTCCGCAACCACAGCATTGGCGCGGCGATAGGCATTGGCTTCCCAGGCAATGCGCTGCAGCGAAATCGCCAAAGGCACCGCCAGCGCCAGAAACACGCCGACCACCAGTATCGACTGCCACAGCGTCTGTTGCGACGATAGCGACGAGCGAAAACCGTAGAGCCGGGCAATAATCGCCGCTGTCAGCGCAATCGTCATCAGGTTGGTGAAAAACAGCAGCAGCGAGCCGCCAAGCACTACGCCATTGGCGGTCGCCGCACCAAAGCCGACCACCGCGAGTGGCGGCATCAAAGCGGTAGCGATGGCAACGCCGACAATCGTGCCTTCACGCCCCTTGATCATGGCATAGGCCCCGGCAAGCGCCGAGAAAAAGGCAACCCCCAGATCAAACAAATTGGGCCGGGTACGCGCCGCGATTTCGTCAGTCACGGTGTCCAGCGGGCTGGCCAAAACGATCAGCGCGCAAAAACCGATCGAGACGAGTATCCCCACCGCAAGCGCCCAGCAACATTCACGCAGCCAGCGCACATCGCCAATCGCCAGCGCAAACCCTGCGCCGATAATCGGGCTCATAAGTGGCGACAACAGCATCGCGCCAATGACCACTGCAGGTGAAGACAGCAACAGGCCGAGAATAGCGATACCCGCCGACATGCAGGTCATAAATACATAGCGCGCGGTCAGGCCGGATTCGCCCTGCACCTTGTTGATCACGCCGATATGATCGACCTCATCAACAACGTCTTTCCACCAGTGCAACAGCCAATGCCAGGCCTCGCGCAGCGCCTCGGGCGATTTGTCCTCGTTCTCGGCTGGTTTGACCGCTGACCGGGTTGGCTCTGACGAAGGGACTTGCAGATCTTGCTCAGCCATGGACCAGCCTCTGGCCGGGCTTCAGCCTGTATTCATCGCAAATTGCGGATCGCTGAGGAACAGAAATGCGCTTCATGCGGCAAGAATAGACCAGCGCCCAAGCGAAGGCCAGTGATTGCCGTAACAAGCATGCACAATATTGTAATTTATGGCTTTCTTGGGGAGGAAACGTAAATGCGTGAAACGTCAGAATCTCTCACTTTCAGCACTGGTATTTATAGCAATAAGAGGCCCATTGCGTTGGCCATAGGCGGAGCATTGATGCTGCTCATGGCGTGTACCGGGCAGGCAGAGCCCGTTGCCTCTGCCTCCAATGATGGCCTGCGCGCTTTTGAGTCGGAAAAGGAGCTGACTGACTTTCTGAAGAAGCAACGGCAAAAGGCGAAGGACCAATGGGGGGAGTATGACGGTGGTGAGCCAGAATTGGCCATGGCTGAAGCTGTGCCCGAACCCGCCACCCCTGCCCCCGAAGAAGACAGCATCACCAATAACCAGACCGCAGGCGTAGACGAAGGCGGTATCGTAAAACGCAAGGGCGATATCATGGTCGTGCTGCGCCGCGGGCGGGTGTTCACCATCTCCACCGCCAATGGCGACATGCGCGCAATTGACCATATCGATGCCTTCCCGCCCGATGCCAATGGCCGCGGTTCCTGGTATGATGAAATGCTGATTTCCGGCAACCGGGTGATTGTGATCGGCTATAGCTATGCCCGGGGCGGCACCGAGATTACCCGCTTTACGCTGAGCGATGAAGGCAAGCTGAGCTATGAAGACGCCTATCATCTGCGCTCCAATGACTATTATTCAGCGGAAAACTACGCCTCACGCCTGATCGGCACCGAGCTGATTTTCTACTCGCCGCTCAATCTCTATTATGGCGAGCAGCCGCTTGATGCCCTGCCCGGCGTGCGCCGCTGGAATGGTGACAATGGCGAGCGCGCCTTTAGCCGCATCGCCGGGCCGAAACAGGTGTTTATCGCCGGGGATCTGTTCGATGACCCCGATGATAATGTCTCCACCCTGCACAGCGTCACCCGCTGTGATGTCGCCAGCGATGATTTTGATTGCGATGCCACCGCAGTTATCGCCGGATGGTCGCGCGAATTCTATGTCTCAGGCGATGCGGTCTATCTCTGGATGGTGGACAATAGCCGCCGCGAACAAAAGAGCGGCGACAAGGCCAAAACCAACGCCCATCTCTATCGCCTGCCGCTTGATGGCTCGCGGCCACAGGCGATCCGGGCGATGGGAATGCCGATCAACCAGTTCTCTTTCCTTGAAGAGCCGGACAAGCAGCGCATCAATGTGCTGGTTACCGGCGAGAGCACCGATCCCGCAATCGAAATTTCGCGCGGATCGGGCGGTATTGTCAGCCTGATCCAGCTACCGCTGGATGCGCTGGGCGATGGCTCGGACAGCATCGCCGCCGATCATTACCGCGCGTTGAGCGATGCCGAAGGGTCTTATTGGGAGATGGAAAACCGCTTTGTCGGCAACCATATCGTCTATGGCCATGGCCGCCAGCGCGGCTATGGCAGTGAGACCAAGCCCACCGCCTATGCCGCGTCATTAAGCGGCGGCGATGCGGTGCCTATCCCGGTGAAACATGGTGTCGAGCGGATTGAGAAGCTGGGCAGCGACGCGGTGATTATCGGCAGCGGTGAAGAGAATACCCTGGGGTTCAGCGCGGTTACGCTGCACGGGGAAATGCCGCGTATCACCAACGTCTTCACCATGCCTGCCGCCGGACAGGGCGAGTCACGCAGCCATGCCTATTTCTTCCGCCCAGACAGAGGATCGCGCGATGGCGCTTCGGGGACTTTGGGCCTGCCAATTGCGCGTCAGGTCGAACGCCGCTTCCAGCAGCAACTCGGGTCATCGGCGGCCATGCTGTTCCTGCGCCGGGACAACCGCCAATTCTCGCTAGCGGGCGAGCTCAATGCAGACCCCGGTAAATGGGTCGATGATGGCTGTCAGGCAAGCTGTGTCGACTGGTATGGCAATGCCCGCCCGATCTTCATGGGCGACCGCATTTTCGCACTGATGGGCTATGAGCTGGTCGAGGGTGAACTCAAAGGTGGCCGGATACGCGAGACCGGACGGCTAAACTACACGCCGCAGCGCTATGGCCGCAAGGAGCGAACCTTGGACGGGCCGGAGGTTAGCCCTTATCCGGTTGATTAGGTGTTTGTCCGTTCTGATTTTCAGGAAAATTCAACAGCTTGTGAAATAATAGTTCCCTATCGTCGGCCCCGCGCAGGCGGGGCCAAGGCTTTGTTTCACACTAAGCCACTAAGGCACAAGGAGACGACCAGTTTCGCTATCTTGGTATCTTTATGACTTTGTGTCTTTGTGTGAGTCATTTAACAGACTTCGCCCCGGATCGGTAACGCCGAGTTTATCATGAGCGCCTGCCTTGCAGGCAGTCGAAGGGTGTTGCCGACGAGTTTAAAAGCGAAAACTCTCAGCCTAATCGCGACGCGAATACACCCACGCCGCCCATAGCCACCCAATGATAATCAGCGTGCCGCCAATCGGCGTGATCGCGCCGAGCCATGTCGGCGCGCCGAGGGCCATGGCGTATAGCGTCAGCGAGAAAATCGCGGCGCCGACAAGCAACATAATCGCCGGACCACGCGCCACGCCCATGAGCACCAGCGCAGCGACCGCGTGGATCAGTTGATAGAAACCGCCGGTACGCAGCCATTCCGCTTCCTGCTCACCCGCCGCGCCGTGTGCGCCAAAGGCACCGGCGGCGACGGCGAGCGCTGCGGATAAAGCTGCGACTAGGCCGATCATTACCCCGCCAGCTTACGCAGCACGTAATGCAGGATGCCGCCATTGCGGAAATATTCCATCTCATTGGCGGTATCGATGCGGCACAGCGTCTCGAAAGTCTCGGTGCTGCCATCGGCGCGGGTCATTTCGACGGTGACCGTCTGACGCGGTTCCAGATCAGCAACGCCTGTGATGGTGAAGCTCTCTGTACCATTGAGGTTAAGCGTATTGCGGTTCACGCCTTCGGCAAATTGCAGCGGCAGAACGCCCATGCCGACCAGATTGGAGCGGTGGATACGCTCATAGCTCTCCACGATCACCGCTTTAACGCCAAGCAGATTGGTGCCCTTGGCCGCCCAGTCGCGTGAGGAGCCGGTGCCGTACTGCTCACCACCGATAACCACCAGCGGCGTGCCATTGTCCTTATGGCGCATTGCGGCGTCATAGATCGGCATGATCTCGCCATCATATTTGGTGTAGCCGCCTTCCTTGCCGTCAGCCATCTGGTTCTTGATGCGGATATTGGCGAAAGTGCCGCGCATCATCACTTCATGATTGCCGCGGCGTGAGCCGTAGGAGTTGAAGTCCTGACGCGCGACCTGGTGGCTGGAGAGATATTCGCCGGCCGGGCTATCCGCCTTGATCGCGCCTGCGGGCGAGATATGGTCGGTGGTGATGCTGTCGCCGAGCAGCGCCAGCACCTTGGCGTCGTTAATATCGCTCACCGGTGCCGGGGTCATTTCCATGCCCTCAAAATAAGGCGGGTTGGCGACATAGGTGGAACCGGCGCGCCACTGATAGGTGTCGGAGCCGGTGACGTCGATCGCGCGCCATGCGTCATCGCCATCATAGACATTGGCGTAGCGCGCCTCAAACATTTCGCGGCTGACCGCGCCCTGCATTGCGAGGGTGATTTCGTCATTTGACGGCCAGATGTCCTTCAGGAACACTGGTTCACCATCGGTTCCGGTGCCCAGCGGAGTTTCATACATGTCCTCACGCACCGTGCCTTTGAGCGCATAGGCAACCACCAGCGGCGGCGATGCGAGATAGTTGGCGCGCACGTCTTGGGACACACGGCCTTCAAAGTTACGATTGCCCGACAGCACCGAAGCGGCGACCAGATCATTGTCGTTAATCGCTTTGGAAATCGGGGCGGGCAGCGGGCCGGAATTGCCGATACAGGTAGTGCAGCCATAGCCGACAAGATTGAAGCCGAGATAATCGAGATCATCCGACAGGCCGGCCTTATCAAGATAATCGGTCACAACCTGCGAGCCGGGTGCCAGCGAAGATTTGACCCAAGGCTTGCGCTGCAGACCCTTTTCACGCGCCTTGCGCGCCACCAGACCGGCGGCGATCAGCACATTGGGGTTGGAGGTGTTGGTGCAGCTGGTAATTGCGGCGATGGTGACATCACCATGTCCGAGATCAAAGTCCTCGCCCTCAACCGCGACGCGCTTGTCGGGATCGGAGGAATCGAACACTTCGGTAATGTCATTGTTAAAGCCTTCGTCGAGATCCTTCATCGAAACGCGCTGCTGCGGCAGTTTCGGGCCGGAAAGCGACGGCACAACGCTGGCCATATCGAGCTCGAGTGTGGCGGTATAGATCGCCTCGGGCGCATCGTCGAAGCGCCAGAAACCCTGCTCCTTGGCATAGGCTTCGGTGATGGCGATCTCGTCTTCGCCACGGCCGGTGAGGCGCAGATAGTCGAGCGTCTTGTCATCAATCGGGAAGAAGCCGCAAGTGGCGCCATATTCAGGTGCCATATTGGCGATGGTGGCACGATCGGCGAGCGACAGTGCCGCAACGCCGGGGCCGTAAAACTCGACAAAACGACCGACAACGCCGACTTCGCGCAGCATCTGCACACAGGTCAGCACCAAGTCGGTGGCGGTAATGCCTTCGGCCAGCTCACCAGTCAGTTTGAAGCCGACCACTTCAGGGATCAGCATCGAAACCGGCTGACCCAGCATCGCGGCTTCCGCCTCAATACCGCCCACGCCCCAGCCGAGAACGCCGAGGCCGTTGATCATGGTGGTGTGGCTATCGGTGCCGACACAGGTATCAGGATAAGCAACTTCCGCACCGTCGCCATCCTTGCTTGACCATACGCCGCGCGCAATATGCTCCAGATTCACCTGGTGGCAGATACCGGTGCCCGGAGGAACAACCGCGAAATTGTCAAACGCCTTGGAACCCCATTTGAGGAATTCATAGCGCTCCATATTGCGCTGATATTCGAGCGCGACATTGTTCTCAAATGCCTGCGGCGTGCCGAATTCATCGACCATCACCGAGTGATCAATCACCAGATGCACCGGAACCTGCGGGTTGATCTTCTGCGGATCGCCACCCAGCGCCTTGATGCCATCACGCATCGCGGCAAGGTCCACAACAGCCGGAACGCCGGTAAAGTCCTGCATCAGAACGCGGGCCGGACGATACTGAATCTCGGCAGTGGATTTGGCGTGTTTCTGCCAGTCGACGACTGCCTGCGCATCCTCGGCCATGACCGTTACGCCATCTTCAAAGCGCAGCATATTCTCCAGCAGCACTTTCAGCGTCATCGGCAATCGGGAAACATCCCCCAGCTTTTCCGCCGCCGCAGCCAGCGAATAATAGGCAATTTCCTTGCCAGCGACGGACATCGTCTTGCGGGTGCCAAGGGTATCATTTCCAACTGCGGTCATAGGGGTTTCTCCATCTGAAGGGCCGCTCGCAAGGGGATGCTAAGCAAGGCGCATAGCGATAACGAAAGGCCGGAATCGTGAAATCTTGCGCGCGCTTTAGCCCAAGGGTCTGGGTGAGGCAATGGCAAGCCGCCTTGGCATGATACAAAAGCTGCAGATTGCATGCGCCATTTTACAATCCGGTTTACCTTTGGTTAACTATAGTGCAGCTAAATCTGCTATGAAAGTGGCCGATCCGGCCTGCATTAAAGGGATAGAAACATGTCAGCCATCCACAATAGCCGCCTGTACTCGCGGCTCGCAAATGGGTTTTTCTATGCGCTGGCTTTCAGCGCGGCCAGTTTTGGCGGCAGCCTTGTTGGCACCAGCGAAGCAAAGGCGCAAAGCGCGAACAGCAATGTCAGCACCACCAGCGAAATCAAGGTAGAGCGTGTCGAGACCGACGCCAACGGCCAACAAAAAACGGTATTGAGCGATCCCAATTCGGCTCCGGTTGTACCGGGTGATCGCGTGGTTATTGTCAACAGCTACCAGAACACCGGAAGCCAGGCCGCGTCCAATTTTGTCACCACCAACCCGATCCACCCTGCCCTCGCCTTTGTCTCTGTCGACGAAGACTGGGCCGAAGTATCGGTCGATGATGGCAAGACCTGGGGCAAGCTGAATGAGCTGACCGTCGCCGCAGACCGCAGCGATGAAGATGCCGCCGCGACCACTACGGTAACCCGCTCGGCAGCGCCCGCCGATGTCACCCATATTCGCTGGACGTTCCCCAAACCGATCGCACCGGGCGAAAAAGGCAAGCTGACCTTCCGCGCCGTGGTGCGTTAAGGGATCGTTGCTAGAGTCCAGTTCATCCTGATTGAGTCGTCATTGCGAGGAGCGCAGCGACGAAGCAATCCAGGGCCGTGCTTAGTGGCTCTGGATTGCCGCGCTCCCTTCGGTCGCTCGCAATGACGCAATCGTTTCAATCGACGTGGATCATGCGCTAACCGGAGACCTGCCCGTCCAGTGTCTCCGGCGATTCATGTTCATGCGGCTGGTTGCGTGTGGCCAAAAGGCACCCCGCGACGATCAGCACGGTGCCGATAATTACCGTTTCGCTAAGCGGCTCGTTGAAGAACAGCCAGCCAAAAAGCGCGGCCCACAGGAACATGCTATATTCAATGGGCACCAGCGCCTGTGTCTCGGCGCGGGCATAGGCCCAGCTGAGCAGCAGCACCGAGACGATCGACAATAATGCGCCCAGCCCAATCAGCGGCATCACGCTTTGCACCGGAAAAACCGCAAACCATGGCGCAAACAGTGCGAGCCAGAAGGTAACGATGCCATTCTGGAAAAGCGCGATCTCTTCTGGCCGCGCAATCTGCGCCTGTTGACGCTGTAAGATCAGGTTCCAGGCATAAAGACACGCGGAAACAAGGATTGCGGCGATGCCCAATTGCGCCTCGCTGGAGAAATCCTCACCCAGCTTGCCGATAACAATCACCACCACGCCAGCCAGCCCCAGCAGCGAGGCAATAATCGCATAACGGCTGATCTTCTCACCGAGCAAAACCGCCGCCAGATAGAGCGCGATCAGCGGCGCGATAAAGCTGATCGCAATCGCCTCAGCCATCGGCGTACGTGCCAGCCCCCAGAAAAAGGTGAAAGCCATAACCGCCGTCACACTGGCGCGGATGATATGAAGCCGCAATGCCTCACCATGCGGCATACGCCCGGGTCGCAACAGGAAAAGCAGCAGCGCCATCAAAGCGCCAATCATGCAGCGCCAGAGCAGCGCATTATAGGTGCCGATATCGAGCGACAGCGCCTTCATCACCGCATCCATCGCGCCAAAGGTCATGATCCCGCCCGCACAGGCGAGGAAAGGGAGGAGACGATTGGATGCGAGGGAATTCATACTGCTTCCGGTAATACTGTCAGGATAAAAAGCAGCAACGGAAAATATTGCACGCGGAGGCGCGGAGACGCAAAGAGGAATAACTCTGCGTCTCCGCGCCTCCGCGTGAACCTATTCTTGGCTATAGCCTTCAAAATAGGCATAAATATCATCGGCGTCGCGGCTATCCGCGTTGCGCCAGCTTTTGGCGTCTTTTGGGCTGTTGAGCAACATGCCATTGGGCGAGACAATCAGAACATTGGGCGTGCCGCTAATGCCTGTGACCCCAAATCGCTCAGCCAAATCCAGATTGCGCCCCGCTCCTGCTTGTGGGCTGCCGATATCGACATAAACCAGTTCATATTTCTGCGCGATCATTGGCGCGAACCGCTTGCTGGAAAGATGGGTCGCAAGGCCACGACTGTCATGACACCAATTAGCGCCCATGACGATGATGGTATTGACCCTCCGTGCTCTGGCCCGAAATAGCGCGGCCTCCACATCTGCTAACGCATAACGCGTTTCATCATAGGGCCGCGAAGGATCGGTCGGCGCATCGTCGCTTTCAACCGCTACTAAATGGCTATTGTCGGAATGCTGCGCTGCAGACTCCGGTTGCGCCGGATTCGCCGACGCTATGCCAAGCGATGTGGCAAAAAACGCAGAGAGAAGTGCGGTCGCGATGACGAGGCTCTGGTTTGACATGCCGCTTCTATGACTATCCGGCCTCGTTCACACAATAGCCGAGTCGACGATATAGGCGTTATGCCGCTTCCATTGCGTGGGTCTGCGGGCCCCAATCGGGGAACGGGTCATCGAGACTGACCCATTTCTCGGGATCATATTCGTCCGCATCAACAAGGCAGGCATCCAGCCGCTTGCGGATTTTCTCTTCGTCCATGCCAATGCCGATAAACACCAGTGACTGGCGGCGATCACCCCATGTCTCGTCCCAATGCCCGGCGACATGCTCTTCAAAGCTGCCATCATGCGGCCATTGGTTTTTGGGCACTGCGGCCCACCAGCGGCCAAGGCGCGAGGTTACCGTCTGGCTGCCTGCGACCGCCAGATCGCCAACCCACCAGGGGCGTGTGGCGAGCCAGAACAGGCCCTTGGCGCGGACGACATTGTCCATGCCGCCTTGGGTCAGAAAGAAATGGAACTTGCCCGGATCGAAAGGACGGCGGGCACGATAGACAAAGCTCTCAATGCCGAATTCCTCGCTCTCGGGCGCATGGTCGGCAAATCCATACAGCTCCTTGAACCAGAGCGGATGCTCCTGCGCTTTCTCCTCATCGAACAGACCGGTGTCGAGGATCAGCGAAAGATCAACATCACCATAATCAGTTGTGACGATCTTGGCGCCTGCATTGAGCGAGGCCACCAATTGCTTCACCACCTTGAGCTGTTCCGGCGACACCTCGCTGGCTTTATTGATGATGACAATATCGGCAAATTCGATCTGCTCAACCAGCAGACCGACCAGCGAACGCTCATCATCATCGCCGAGCGATTCCCCGCGATCAGCGAGGAAATCCTGGCTCGAATAATCCTTAAGCAGATTAACCGCATCCACCACTGTCACCATGGTATCGATACGCGAAACATCGCCGAGACAATCGCCATCCTCATCGCGAAAAGAGAAGGTCGCCGCCACCGGCAGCGGCTCGGAAATGCCGGTACTTTCGATCACCAGATAGTCAAACCGGCCTTCTTCGGCGAGGCCACGCACTTCCTGAAGCAGATCATCACGCAAAGTGCAGCAGATGCAACCATTGGTCATTTCGACCAGAGTTTCCTCAGAGCGCGACAGCGCCGCTTCACCGCCACGCACCAGCTCGGCATCGATATTCACTTCCGACATATCATTGACGATCACCGCGACCTTGCGGCCTTCGCGATTGGCGAGAATGCGGTTCAGCAAGGTCGTTTTCCCTGCTCCAAGAAAACCGGACAGAACGGTGACAGGAAGGCGGTTATCAGGCTGCATTGCGATGCACTCCTTGCATGGCGGATGAGAAAAGCACAAATGTAATGATGTCACATTCTATGGTGATTGCCTTGGCGAAGGTCAACCACCTTTATGGCGCGCATTTTCCTCTGCCATGGCCAGCATTGAGGCCGCATGGCGCGCCGCTACGGCGCGCTGATCATGGCCATAGCCGCCGCCCAGCGCACTGGCGACCGGCAGGCCACGCCGCCGCGCCTGATGCACCACAAAGCGATCCCGCGCCGCCAGCCCGTCGTCGGTCAGCGCCAGCCGTCCAAGCCGATCCTCCTTATGCGGATCGACGCCGGCTTGGTAGAAGATGAAATCGGGCCGAAAGCTCTCCATAATCGGCGGTAGTTCGCGCTCCAGCATAGTAAGATAATCGCTATCACCTATGCCATCGGCCAGGCCAATATCATGGCTGGAACGCGCCTTGCGCACGGGGAAGTTCTTCTCCGCATGCACCGACAGGGTGAACACATCCTCACGCCCCGCCAATAAAGACGCGGTGCCGTCACCCTGATGCACGTCGAGATCGATGATCAATATCCGCCGCGCATCGCCCTCGGCGATCAGCCGATTGCTCGCCACCGCCAGATCATTGAACACGCAATAACCCGCACCAGTATCATGCAGCGCATGATGGCTGCCCGCCGCACTATTGGCGGCATAGCCATGCTGCATCGCCAATTGTGCCGCCAGCCATGTGCCGCCATTGGTATGCTGCACCCGTGAGGAAATATGCGGCGTTACCGGGAAACCAATACGCCGTTCCTTCTCATGCGGAACCTCGGCGCGCAGCACCTCATCGACATAATCCGGGCTATGCACCGCGGCCAGCCAGTCACGCGGCATCGGCTGTGGCGCATGTTCGGTCACCGGCGCGCCGCTGCGGCGCAGCTCGTCCATCACCAGATAATATTTGTCGAACTTGAACGTCCCGCGCTCAGGCGCAGGAGCCATATAATCGGCATGGTGAACGACGTGGAGCACAAGCTTACCCCTGCCATGCAGGACGGATATCCGTGTGGCGGAAATCATCGCCTTTGAACAAGAGCGCAATGCCCAGATATTTTGCCAGAGCATAGGCGATGCAATCGCCGAAATTCAGAGCTGCCCGATGCCGCCCTTTGCCATAGGTCTCAAACGCCGCAAGCGCGAGCGCAACGCACTCTTCCGGCCAAGGGAATATCGTCGCATCCAGGTGCGCGATCATGGCACGCGCCTGCTCTGCCCCCGCCTCACCATAGCGCGCTGTAATCACCATATAATATTCCAGCAGATTGGGGGATGCGATAACCGCTTCCTCAGCTTGCAAAATACTGCCAAATTGCTCTGCTTCCGGCTCGCCCTGTTGAATAGCGATCAGGGCCGAGGTATCCACTGCGATCACTGTGGCAGACCATGGTCGTCATAGCCAAGGAAGGCATCGTCAGCGCGATCATCTAGCACCGGCAAAGCTGCGGTCTTTTGCTGAACAGCGCGAATAGCGGCCCAACGCTTGTCCCAGTCATCATCGACTCTATGCGCCTGACGCTGCAACTCGTTGCTTACTGCAAGCCGAATAGCCGCAGTAAAGCTAATACCGCGCACCCGCGCCAGACGCCGCACCAGAGTGTCGGTTTCCTTATCCTTGATACTCAATGCCATAACCCAGATCGCCCCAGCAACTTTCCTTTTTCTATATAGTATAGAAAAGGTGCCAGAACAAGGTTGTCTAAGACTTAGCCGGTCTTCGCCGCCTGTGCCTGCATAATCAGCTTGGGGATGTTCTGCGCCGCAAGTCCGCCATATTTGCGGAAGCGCTGCATGGTCGCGATCTTGTCGTGATCATCCGGGCCAATGCTGGCAATGGTGGCGCTGAAACCGTCTAGCCGGCTCTTGAGCAACCAGTCGCGCAGCTTGCCGTCACTGGTCCAGTTCATCTGGTTGACCAGATTGCCCATACAGGCGGCGGGATATTGATCCAGTGTATCAGGCAACGGCACCGGCATCGTCAGGCGGTTGCGCTCTTTGTCATCGTCATAATTGGCTTCGATAAAGGCACATAAGGCCGCGCTGAATGCTGGTTGCGGAATACGCGCGATTTGCAGCACGATTTTGCCCGGCTGGTACATCGGTTCCGGCTCGCGAAACTCGACCGCGGTGGCGGTGCAATCGACATAGAGCGTATCACCCGGCATGGCGCGCTTCTCGCCATTGGCAAAAGTGATGCCTGCCGCATCAATGCTCTCTACCCGACCTTCGCGGATAACATCGGTGATTTGCTGCAGAATCTCCACTTCGCCTTTGGAGATGGTAGCATAGTGGAACATCCCCGGCTCAACCTCTGGATCGATGCGGAGCATAAAGTCGGCATCTTCCAAACGGTGGAATAAATCGGTGACATTCTCCGCCTCGGCCAACGCCTGCATCAATGCCGCCTGGCCACCTATGGAATGCTCAAAAAACTCGATGCCCGGCTGCGTGCAGGCGCGGTTGAGCAGCCAGCTGTCGCGCGGAACGACCCAGCTAATACTATCCGGCGAGGCTCCGGCCTGTAACAGCCACACACCGACATCCATCGCCGTCTTACCCGCGCCCAAGATACAGAAGTGCGGCGGCACCGCATCCGGGTCTTTCCAAAGCTGCGGCAGATCATTGGGCGGCACACAGTGCACATCATCGGCGACGGCATATTTGCGTTTATGGGTGGAGGGCACCGAGGTGCCATAATAGGTCGCATCGACCAGCCTTTTGCGGACGGTAACCGTCTGTTCTTCGCCGGAAAGCAAATGGGTAAAGCGGTGCTCCTCCCCTTCCCCATCTGGCCAATGATATTCACTCATCGGGAAGTAACGCACGCGGCCAGAAGGCAGGAGCTGCTGGTGCATCACCTTGTGAAAATAGCCGCTGACCTCCGGCCCGCTCGCCAGCTCATAAAAGCCTTTATTGTGCCCCGCCTCATCAATCCGGCGACTGCCCAGCTCGAGCGAATTGACGCCATAAAAGGCAGAAGGCTGATGCAGCGCGACAAAGCCATAGGCATCATTCCAATGCCCGCCGGGCGCGCCATGACGGTCGACGATGATGACATCACAGTCCGGGTCTTGTTCTATCAGCGTATCAGCAAAAGCAAGGCCAACGGCACCGGCGCCGATGATCAGATAGTCGGTTTCGAGTTGGGTCATAGCGGCTGATTCCATATAGTTGTGGCTATGTCATAACCATTGCCATCTGGCTTGTCGAAGCCCGTTTGCAATTACTGGAACAGACCGGCAATATCGCGCTTGGCATGGAGGATACGCATGATCTTGACCTGCTCCATTTTTCTGTTTGCCCAATAGAGTATAAGGTAATTGTCTTTAGCGATACCGCGCAAATCAGGAGCGATATCGTCTCGCGCTCGCCCCATTTCGGGATAGTCTTGCAGTTTCAAAAGCACTGACAGGATACGATCAAGCTGGCGGTCTGCGGCATCGGGATCATCAACTGCGATGGAATACCAGATTTCGTCGAGATCATTTTCGGCGACCCGCGACCACATCAGGTCAAATGGCATCAGTTGCTATTGTCCTTGCGCAGTCTCGCACGACCGCGCTCTTTAATGTCTTCAACCCCTGGAAATGGCCGATAGCCGCTGGCATCAGCCTCAGCGACAAGCGCCCTGACCTTGGCAATCGCCTGCTTTTCGCGCTGCCTGTCACGCCATTCGCGCAACGCTTCGCGCAGCACTTCGCTGTTCGACGCATAATCGCCCGATGCGACGGCTTCCTTTACCGTGGCCAGCAATTCGTCAGTGAGCGCGATGGAGATTTTTTCCACTTTTCCCATGGTAGGAAAAAGTAGCAAAGCAAGCTTTGTTGGTCAATCTACCAGGCAGGCCGTCTCGTCTTCCTCTTCCACTGTCTCCGGCGCAAAGCCGCAGCGTAGGGCGAAGAGCAGGTCGTCCGAGCTCGGGCTATAGCCGTTTGACGGCGACAGCTCGAAGACGAAGCTGTTTTCCGGGATCAGATTATAGCATTTCTTGTCATCGCTGTTGAACTCATCGCATGGCCAGACCACCGTGCGCCCGGGTTCTGAGCCGGTTACGACCGAGAAGCTGTCATAATCCTGCAGAAATTCCGGCTCGATGACATCCTGCTCGCCACAGGCCTCGACCAGCGCGGCGCGGATGGCCGTCGTGACCGCCTGCTTATTGACCTTGCTGTCGTCAAAATCATTAACCGTATAGAAGGTGATTTTTGTGTTAAAGCGACATTGCGCGGCGGTGTTGTTGCTCTCAGCCTCGGACTCCGCTTGTTGTGCGGACAGAGCCGTTGGCGACTGGCAGAGCAGCAAGAACGCGGTTAGCGCGCAGAGTGAACGCATAAAAACCTCATAAAAACAATATGTATGGCCATCCGATGTAGCGCCGCAAAGCTGACCAGAAGATTACTGTTCCGTAAAAGCGGGCCGAAACAAGCCAATTAATCCAACGCTATAGCTTCTGCGGCACTGGTAATGGCAAGCATCGCACCATCAGTATTTTCCCAAAGCTCGCTGCTAAACTGGATATATTCCCAAGCCTCTTCTTGTGACCCAGCCGGCACAAATTCTTCTGACTTCGACTCGTCCTGCCTCATTTCCACTCCTGTTAAGAGTTTGGCGAGGAGCGAAGGAACATATGGATTAATATTAATCGCTCTTTTGAGCGCTTTAGCCGTAGGTTCTGCCATATGAAAATTCAGCAGCCACCTACTGTATGCGCTGTAGATACGATACTCGTCCCCATACTTTCTCAAAAGCTTCTCAAGACTCTCCCAGTCGCCCATCAAAGGATACCAAGTCATTAGTATGAAGCGTACGCCTTGATTGTCATTTGGGTTTAGTTTCAGAAGCAGTTTTGCCTCCGATATAGCAGCTTCTCGTTCATCCATTTCCCAAAGCGTAAGAGCCAAGAAATGCAATGCGCGCATAAATGGACGCGTATTAATATCTAACCAAAAGTCATGCTGCCGAGGGCGCTTTATTGCATCCTTCCACTGCAACCGTCCCCTACGTGTAGCTTCAAAAAGCAAAGCTAAGCGTTCCGCTGTGTTTCCGCTGGATAGGGCTAGAAGGTAATAAGCGTCGATGACCTTTGGGTTCAAGGTCAGGATATCGCGCGCTAGCTTGGCTCTTTTGAGATCGTCATTGGTTTCCCAAGCCTCATCAAGAACATCCCACAGCTCATCTTCAAGAGCAAAACGGTCATAATCGTCTTGGGTCAATCTCTTTCTTGACACTCCTCACTCCGCCGCTTCGACCTGTTTCTGCGGCTCGGCATGCGGGTCAAATGCCACGGCTTCGCCTGCCTCGATAGCGGCGGCTTTTTGTTCGACCAGTTTGACGATATGGTCGAGCATATCGCCATCCTCGACCGTATGGTCGGTGATGCCAGAGAGGTAGACCATATGCTTGCCCTTGCCGCCTCCGGTAAGACCGATGTCGGTCTCGCGCGCCTCGCCGGGCCCGTTGACGACACAGCCTAGGACCGAAAGCGACATGGGCGTGTTGATATGCTGCAACCGCTCTTCCAGAGTCTGTACCGTGCGGATCACATCGAAACCCTGGCGCGCACATGACGGGCAGGAGATGATTTTGACACCCCGGGTGCGGATGCCGAGCGATTTCAAGATTTCATAGCCGACGCGGACTTCATCTTCCGGCTCGGCCGAGAGCGAGACGCGGATGGTGTCGCCGATACCCGCCCAGAGCAGATTACCCATGCCAATAGCCGATTTCACCGAGCCACCGATCAGGCCACCCGCCTCGGTAATGCCGACATGCAGCGGGCAATCCACTGCATCGGCCAGCTGACTATAAGACGCCACAGCGAGGAACACATCCGATGCTTTCACCGCGACCTTATATTCATGGAAATCATGGTCTTGCAGCAGCTTGATATGATCAAGCGCGCTTTCGACCAGTGCTTCGGGGCAAGGCTCGCCATATTTTTCCAGCAGATGCTTTTCCAGAGACCCGGCGTTGACGCCGATGCGGATGGCACAACCATTGGCCTTGGCGGCATTGACCACCTCTTTAACCCGATCATCGCCACCAATATTGCCGGGATTGATACGCAGACACGCAGCGCCATTGTCAGCCGCTTCCAGAGCGCGCTTATAGTGGAAATGGATATCCGCCACCACCGGCACCCGCGCGGCGCGGGTGATCTGCTTCATCGCCGCGGTTGATTCCACATCGGGGCAGGAGACGCGGATAATATCGACGCCCGCCTCTTCGCAGCGACGGATCTGGTCGACCGTGGCTTTGACATCATCGGTCGGGGTGTTGGTCATGGTCTGCACCGAGACCGGCGCATCGCCACCCACGGCGACATCGCCGACCATGATCTGGCGGCATTGGCGGCGCTCAATATCGCGCCATGGACGCAATGAAGGATTTCCAGCAGACATTAAAGGCAACCTTTGTTCATTGTTACGCGTTTCCACCCATATAGCGGATCACAAACGGATATTCGAGACTAAAGCGGTCTGATTTACGATATTGAAGGAGACTATCATGGCGACAGTTTTGATCACAGGCGCCAATCGCGGCATCGGTCTGGAGCTGGCAAAGCAATATGCGGCAGCAGGGCATGAGGTTATCGCCACGGCGCGTAATGTGGATGCTGCGGATGAGCTGGCGGCGACGGGTGCGAAGCTGCTGCCGCTCAATGTTGCGGACGATGCCAGCCGCGATGCCTTTGTCGCAGCGATTGGCGATCAGCCGATTGATGTGTTTATCAACAATGCCGGTATCGGCGGCGCAGAGGGCGATGATCCCGAGGGCTGGCTGAACACGCTGATGGTCAACACCGTCGCCCCCTCCATGTTGGCGCAAGCGCTGAAAGCCAATGTCGCGTCCAGCGAGCAGAAAAAGCTGATCGCGATGAGCTCCACCCTGGGCAGCATTGCGATGAATGATAGCGGCGGGATGATGCGTTATCGTTCCTCCAAAGCCGCGCTCAATGCCGCGTGGCAGTCGCTCGCCATCGATATGCGCGATGATGGTATCACCGTTGCGACGCTCCACCCCGGCTGGGTGCAGACCGATATGGGCGGCCCCAATGCGAGCATTACGACGCCCGAAAGCGCGAGTGGTCTGATACAGGTGATTGATGCGCTGACATTCGATGAGACCGGCGCATTCAAGGACTACACCGGCAAGGCTCTGCCGTGGTAATTCAACATCGTAAGGGTGCCGTCATTGCGAGGAGCGCAGCGACGCGGCAATCCAGAGTCTCACGCGAAACGCTCTGGATTGCTTCGCTTCGCTCGCAATGACGAAGTTAATTTAACCTGATTCGACCTAATTTGTAGCGCTTATTGCCTGTACGCCAATCAATGCTAGACCTGTCTCCGACAAAAGGGAGTCGTGGTTATGCGCACATATCTGATCATTCTGCTCGCCTGTATCGGCTTGTGTTCTCCGGCACTGGCGCAAGAGGCGGAAAGCCCCGCTCCTGAGCAAGAGCAACTCTGGTCGCTGGTGATCCATGGTGGCGCGGGCACCATTGCGCGCGACAAGATTACGCCTGAAGAGGATGCCCGCATCCGCTCGGCTTTGGACAAGGCGCTCAGCGAAGGCTCAGCCGTGCTAGCTGACGGCGGCACCGCGATGCTGGCAGTGACCACCGCGATCACCGTTCTGGAAAATTCCCCCGAGTTCAACGCCGGCTATGGCGCTGTCTTTACCTGGGATGAGACCAACCGCCTCGACGCATCAATCATGAATGGCGCGGACCGCAATGCCGGGGCTGTGGCCGGGGTCAGCAGCACCAAAAACCCGATCTTGCTGGCGCGCGAAGTGATGCTGGAAAGCCCGCATGTCATGCTCGCAGGCGCAGGCGCGGACGAATTTTCGCGCGAACAGGGTCTGACTCAGGTGGACCCCAGCTATTTCGCGACACCGCGCCGCCTCGAACAGCTGCGCACATTCAAGGCGCGCAAAGCCGCCGGCACCCCGGTCAGCGCGCTGGATATCGACACCAAATTCGGCACGGTCGGCGCTGTAGCGATGGATATGGAGGGCAATATTGTCGCCGGAACCAGCACCGGCGGGATGACCGGCAAACGCTATGACCGCATCGGCGACAGCCCGATCATTGGCGCCGGCACCTATGCCGATAATCGCTCCTGCGGCGTCTCGGCGACGGGCGCGGGCGAATATTTTATCCGCGTCGGCGTAGCCCAGGCGATCTGCACCAAACTGCGCTTTGCCGCAGAATCCAATGTGCTGACCTTGCTCAACCAGGCGGTGGACAGCAAGCAGGAACCCGATGCCGAAGAACTAGCGGCGCTGCAACGCAATCCGCTCACGGCTGACGAGGTGCAGGGCATTGCCGACACGGTAATCGGCGATATGGGCTCGCTCGGCGGTTCTGGCGGTATCATATATGTCACGCCCTGGAGGCATATCGGCTACAGCTTTGACACGCCGGGAATGTATCGCGGCAAGGCCAGCAGCGATGGCATGAAGAGCGTCGCGATCTATGGCGATGAGGAATAATCGGCCTTCACAAAGCCCCACACCGCCCTACATAGCCTAAAGACACTCGATCCCGCCATGACGGAGCCAACCCGATGACGACTTTCCGCGAAGCCCTTCTTCTGCTTGCATCCACCACCGCCTTGGCAGCGTGCGGCGATGCCACCGGCGGCGAAACGGCTGCACCAACCAGCGCAACCGCGGCAACCACGGAAGAAGCGCAGCAAGACCCGGGCACACCGCTTGCCGTTGGCGCTGCTGCTCCCATGTTCACCACCGATGGCGCACTCGCAGGGGAGCCCTTTACGCTCAATCTCGAAGAAGAGCTGAAAAACGGCCCAGTCGTGCTCTACTTCTTCCCCGCTGCCTTCACATCCGGCTGCACCATGGAATCCAAGGAATTTGCTGACCGCAATGATGATTTCGAAGCCATGGGCGCCAAGGTCTTCGGCTTGTCAGGCGATGATGTCGAGACGCTGTCGCGCTTCTCCACCGAAGCCTGTCGCGATGAATTCGCCGTGGCGCAGGCAACGCCGGAAATCCTTTCCGGCTATGGCGTCGCGCTCGATCCGGCCAACCTCACCACCGCCAGCCGCACCAGCTATGTTATCGCCCAGGATGGTAATATCGCCATGGTGCACAGCGAGATGGACTATCGCGACCATGTACGCCTGACCTTTGAGGCGGTGGAGAAGCTGAAGGACGAGGGATAGCTCTCCGTCGCCCCGGCGCAGGCCGGGGTGTGGATTCACGATTGAAGTGCAACAGTTGTTTATGGAATGCTTCGGCGGGATTGAGATAGCCGAGGCATTTTCTTGGTATATTATTGTGTTTTCGGTTGATGGCGTCAATCTGGTCCTGCGAGATGTTGGCCAGTTTGGTTTTGCGCGGCAGGTCGCGTCTTAGTCGTCCGATGGCGTTTTCGATGCCCCCCTTTTGCCATGGTGAGCGGACATCGCAAAAGAAGGTTTGAGTGTCTTTTTGCAGGCGATAGTGTCGGGCAAACTCGGTGCCATTATCCATGGTGAGGGTATGGCGCAGCTGTGGCGGGAACTGGTCGAGCCAGTGATACAGATGATCGCTGACCTTATCGGCATGTTTGCTGGTGAGCTTGGTCATCAAGATGAGGCGCGAGGCGCGTTCATGCAAGATGAGTATGGCCTCGCCTGGTTTTGAGAAGTTCATCAGGTCTGCTTCCCAGTGCCCGGCCTGTTGTCGATCAGCAGCACTGGCAGGCCTGTCATGGATAGAGCGGCGATGCCTGATGAAGTGGGCTGGCGAGCCACCCTGCATGGCATAGCGTCCGCGGCGATATTTACCGCGCGGCAGCAGACGATGCCAATATTCTTTCTGGGCGCTGCGATAATAGATGAAGCGATATATTGACTCATGACTGATAACCTTGTGACCATGTTCCAGCGCCAGTCGGCCAGCGACTTGTTCAGGTGATTGTCCCATCGCAAGGTAATCATGGACGCGAGCTTGCAGGTCTGGCTGGCGCACCAGTTTGAAACGTCGATTGCCCAGCCATAGCCTGCGTTTAAGCGCAAGCTGTTGGCACGGGTGGCATCATAGCCACCAGACCATGACTTTGTTGGCTTGGCATTACGCCGCAACTCGCGGCTGATCGTCGCTGCACTGCGCCCAATCTCATGCGCTATCTGACGGATTGATCGACCACCTGCATGCAGGTGGTCGATCACACTACGCTCCTCTAAGCTGAGCTGGCTGTACCTTCTTCCCATCGCATCAACACCTCTAGCAGGTGTTGCACTTGTTCCGTGAGTCTAGGGGGTCCAGCCCGTCTGTCGACCATTTCGGAGATATGGGATAGATTCCGGCCTTCGCCGGAATGACGATCACTGGTAACAACTGCCCTTCGACAAGCTCAGCCCGAACGGTTATGCTGGCCGCATGACCCCGCCCCAAATCCCGCAACCCAATTTCTGGGACCGCCATGTGGTCCCGCGCCTGATCTGCTGTGCCTGTGGCCAGCCGCAGATTATGAAGCGGCGCAGCCAGATTGTGCCGCAGGCGCGGGGCAAGGTCCTGGAATTTGGCGCGGGCGGCGGCATAAACGCACAATTCTATAATCCCGAGCGGATTGAGCATATCACCGGTATCGATCCCTCGGCAGAATTGCTCGACCGCGCCCGCGACAATGTCGCGGCGGCACAACTCCCGATGGATCTTGTCGGCGGTGTGGCCGAAGCCCTGCCCTTTGAGAACGACAGTTTCGATACCGTGCTGATCACCTTCACCCTGTGCTCGGTGCAGGATCAGGCGCAGGCATTGAAAGAGGCGCGCCGCGTACTCAAGCCCGATGGGCAGTTGCTGTTCCTCGAACATGGTGCCGCCCCCGACCCCGGTGTGCATCTGTGGCAACGCCGAGTTGAGCCAATATGGAAACGCATCGCCGGTGGCTGTCACCTCACCCGCCCGATCGCCGATGCGGTACGCGCCCAAGGCTTCCATGTCGAAAACCCAACCGGCGAATATATGCCGAAAACTCCACGCATATTGGGCTGGGTGGAAAGCGGCGTGGCAATAGCGCGCGGCGCTTAGCCCTCTACCATGTACGTGGAAGCTTTGTTGGCGATATCCAAATCCAACTTTTCCGGGGCATTTATGTGTAACTATTGTAACCTTCGTCAATAGAACTGGACACTTCCCTACAGACGCGCAATGACATTTGCATGAGTTGGGAAAAAGAACTGGAAGAGCTGCGTTTTCGTCAGGATGCAGCGGAGAAAATGGGCGGCGCGGATAAGGTGAAGCGCCAGCATGATCGCGGCAAAATGGATGCGCGGGCGCGGCTGGCGGCTTTGGTCGATGCCGACAGCTTTCGCGAGATTGGCAAGATTGCCGGGCGCGGGGAATATGATGACAAGGGGCAGTTGGTCGATGCCTCGCCTTCCAATTTCATCTTCGGCCGCGCCGATATTGAGGGCCGCCCGGTTGTTGCCAGCGCCGATGATTTTACCGTGCGCGGCGGTGCCGCCGATGCGGCGCTGCATCGCAAATTCGTTCAGTGCGAGGCGATGGCGCATGAGATGCGGCTGCCGCTGATCCGGATGATTGACGGCACTGGCGGCGGCGGATCGGTCAAGATGCTTGAGGATATGGGCTATACCTATGTGCCCTATGTCCCTGGCTGGGATGATGTCATCCGCAATCTGGAGACCGTGCCGGTGGTGGCGCTGGCTTTGGGGCCGACGGCAGGTCTAGGCGCAGCGCGAACGGTGGCCAGCCATTATTCGGTGATGGTCAAGGGGCTGTCACAGCTCTTCGCCGCTGGCCCGGCAGTCGCCGCCGCGATTGGCGAAACGGTCAACAAGGAAGAACTGGGCGGATCGGATATCCATACCCGCAATGGCGTGGTCGATGAGGAAGTCGCCAGCGAGGCCGAGGCCTTTGCTGTGGCGCGGCGGTTCCTTTCCTATCTGCCCTCCTCCATCGACAGTCTGGCCGCACGCGTGGACAACAGCGACCCGACCGACCGACGCGACGAGGCGCTGCTCTCCGCCGTGCCGCGCGAGGGCGATCAGGTCTATTCCATGCGCCGGATTATCGAAAGCGTGTGCGATAGCGGCAGCGTGTTCGAGATGGGTAAACGCTGGGGCCGTGCGGTGATTACCGCCTTTGCCCGGTTGGATGGCTGGCCTGTGGCGGTGCTCGCCAGTGACCCGAGCTATCTCGGTGGCTCATGGGAAGCAAAGACTTCCGAAAAGGCCGAGCGCTTCGTCAAACTCGCTGACCAATTCCGCCTGCCGATTGTGCATCTGGTCGATAATCCCGGCTTTATGATTGGCAGCGAGGCCGAGAAAGCCGGCACCATCCGCTATGGCGTCAACGCGATGAACGCGGTCTATCGCGCCAAGGTGCCGCTCGCCTGTGTCATTATCCGCCGTGCCTATGGCATTGCCGGCAGCGCGATGAGCAATGCGGAGAGCTTCCAGTACCGCTTTGCCTGGCCTTCGGGCGATTGGGGCTCGCTGCCGATTTCGGGCGGGCTGGAGGTTGCTTATAAGGCAGAGCTGGAATCCGCCGAAGACCCGGAGGCGCGATTACAGGAAATCAAAGCGCGGCTTGATGCCGTCACCTCCCCCTTCCGCACTGCCGAGAAATTCGCGGTCGAGGACATTATCGACCCACGCGATACCCGGCCGTTGTTGTGCGAATTTGCCGATCTGGCCTGGCGCAAATTGGGTGCCTGAGCCGGAACAAAGCCCGTCAGCTTGCGTTATTTGCGACATTGGGAACGCCCTGAAACCGGGCCAATAGCGAAAAGAAAAGGCAAAGCGTGAGCACAATGACAACCAGCAACACCAGCGAGCGCAAAAAGGCCATCGTCATCGGCTCGGGCATTGGCGGTATTGCCTGTGCAATGCGGCTGCAGAGCCTCGGTTTTGATACGACCGTTGTCGAGAAGCTGGATGCTCCTGGCGGTCGCGCCTATGTCCGAAAGGCGGATGGCTTTACCTTCGATATGGGACCAACGGTGCTGACCGTGCCACATTTTATTGAAGAGCTGTTTTCGCTCGAGCGCGATTGCGCCATGCTGGGCCAGCCCGACTTTCCGGACGAGATTTTGGGCGACAATCAACGCATCACCAGCGGTGTGAGCGGCGGGCCGAATACCAGCAAATATGTCGAGATCATCCCGATCCTGCCCTTTTACCGCGTCTATTTCGATGACGGCACCTATTTCGACTATGATGCCGACCCGGAGAATATCCGCACCCAGATTCAGAAACTCGCACCAGAGGATCTGGAGGGTTATGAGCAGTTCCACAAGGCGGCGCGGGCTATATTCGATCGCGGCTTTTTGGAACTGGGCTATACCTATTTCGGCAATATCGGCGCGATGCTGAAGGTCGTACCCGATCTGCTCCGGCTGGATGCCGTGCGACCGCTTTTCGGGCTGGTGAAAAAATATTTCAAATCCGACAAGATGCGTCAGGTGTTCAGCTTCGAGCCGCTGCTGGTCGGCGGCAACCCGCTCAAAGTCCCCGCCATCTATGCGATGATCCATTTTGTCGAGCGCACCTGGGGTGTGCATTTCGCCATGGGCGGCACCGGCGCACTGGTCAACGGACTGATCCGCAAGTTCGAGGAGATGGGCGGCACGCTGCGGCTCAATGCCGAGGTCGAGCGCATTGATGTTGAGAAGATCAATGGCAAGCGCACCGCCACCGGTGTGACGCTGAAATCGGGCGATACCCTCAATGCCGATCTGGTGGTCTCGAATGGCGATTATGCCAGCACCTATCTCAATCTCGTCGACAAAAAGCACCGCAAGATCAACCGCGATGCGCTGGTCAAATTCCGCAAGCAGAGCATGTCGATCATGGTCATCTATTTCGGCTACAAGAAAGCCGATGGCGACCCGGATTTGCGGCACCATAATATCATTTTGGGGCCACGCTATGAGGAATTGCTGACCGATATTTTCGACCGCAAAATCCTCGGCCCCGATTTCTCGCAATATCTGCATATCCCGACATTGACCGACCCCAGCCTCGCGCCCGAAGGCCATCATGCCGCCTATACGCTGGTGCCGGTGCCGAATAATCAGAGCGACCTCGACTGGGATGCAATTGGCGAGGAATTCTGCGAGACGGTGCTGCGCTTCCTTGATGAACGCGGCCATATCCCCAATTTGCGCGAGCGGCTGGTCTATAAGAGCTTCGTCACGCCCAATTATTTCCAGCAGACTTTGAACTCGCATATGGGCAACGGCTTTGGCGTCGAGCCGGTGCTGACTCAGACGGCATTCTTCCGCCCGCACAACCGCAGCGAAGACATCACCAACCTCTATCTGGTCGGTCAGGGCACCCAGCCCGGCGGTGGCACCCCTTCGGTGATGATGTCGGCAAAAATGACGGCGCGCGAAGTGGCGAAGGATTTTGATGTGCCGGATGCCATTGTCAATGGCAGCCCGAAAATGGCGGAGGAAGCAGCGCCTGCTATTGCGGCGGAGTAGATACTGATCCTAAGCCTCCTTTACAGGGTCAGAAGTACTTCAGCATTATGCCGTTCGTGTCGAGCCCTTCGACTGCCTGCAAGGCAGGCGCTCAGGGCAAACTTCGTTGCCACGCAACGAAGTCGAGACACCGCTCTCCACTTGCACCGGCCTCTCGACTTCGCTCGAGGCGAACGGCCTAAATGCGTAAGTTGAAGCAAAAACGCCCTACCCTTCGCGCTCATATTTGTTCGCGCGCCTTTTGCCGAAGCGCATACCGCTTTCCAGCTTTTGTCTGAGCTGGGTATAGTAATTCTCCAAAAAAGCGCGCTCATCACCTGAACCCGGTTCCCAGCCCAGCTTGTTGCAGATCGCAACATAGACGGTGCGCTCGCTCTCTTCCGAACGATCACGCAATACCCGTTCCAGCGTCTGCAATTCATATTCGCCATAGATGGCCAGCTCGGCATCACTGAAGCGATAATCCGCGCCATGGCGAGCGGCGGAGGCCATGCTGTCCTGCGGCGCGACGACCTCGGTGAGTTGTTGCTTGGGCGCGTGCACCACCCAAGTTCCCGCGATCAAATCACCGCAACGCATCCGGTCCTTGTTGAACAGCAGGAAAAAAGCAAAGATCAAAACCCAGATGACGCCAGCCCATAATGTGAGTGTGCTGCTATTACCCTGCACCATCAAAAGCACGATAAACTGTATCGGCAAAAACAGTTCGACTTCACGCAGCAAATTGCGCGCCACCACCGCCTCCGGCGCAAGCCTACCCCCATCACGCGAGGCAACCCGGATACCCAATATACGCTTGCCCCAAGTGGCACCTTGCGGGCTCAGTTCAAAATAGAGAAAATAGCCGTTGCGCACCAGAAACACGAAGATGATTGAGACGACAAACAGGAAGCTGACAATTCCGTTAAGCGCCTCTGCCTTGCCCTCAAACATCAGCGCCGAGTTTAGCCCCAACAAGGAGAACAGAAGAGTAAGAACCAGGAAATAGGCGATATATATCAGATTGATAAAAACCATATCCAGCATCAGAGCGCCAAAGCGCGTGCTGGCGCTGGCGACCGAGATATTCAGGCCGACCCCCTCTGGGGTGACCAGCATGCGATCAAATTTGCGCAATCCAGACTGACGCAAAGCGGGGGCAGCTTTACCGGCCATCATCATTCCCCAGTTCGTGACCCTGTTCGGCCTGCACCATCAAAGCCTCTTTGCGACGTCCGGCAAAGGCGAAATAGCCCGCCCATAGCGCCAGCAACGTATAGCCAATGGCATAGCGGATAGGGGTCTGGGTGATCAGCTGCCGGGCATAGCCTTCCAGCAGGCCCGCCAGCACAAGCATCAGAACAACACCGGTCATCACAATGGCACTGGTAAGGCCCGCTGATCGCAGCGCCGCCATATGCGACTGCTTACCCGGAAACGCGATTGACCGGCCAATATGCAGGCCCGCTGCGCCCGCCAAAGCAATGGCCAATATCTCGGTAGTGCCGTGAATGGACAGCCAACCAACAAACTCCGCGCCCAGCCCGGCATCGACAAAAACCCACAACATAGCGCCCAGCAGAGCAAGATTGTGCACAACCAGCAATATCGAAGGGATGCCGAGCGCAAAGCCCAGCGCAAAGGCCAAGATCGCGACTTGCGCATTATTGCTGAACAGAAAAGCAGCGAAAACCGAGAGGCCATCGTCACCACTGCCCCCGCCCAGCGACTGCTTGAGAAGTTCCGGATCAGCGCCGGGTACACGACCGCTGGCCATCTGAGCATCAACCAGCGAGTAATACCAGTCCGTATTCTGATCGACCAGAATATAGCCAACCACACCGCCTGCGATCATCACCAATATGATGATCAGAAGGTCCAGCCAAATCGCCCGAACTGCCCGGCTCCAGCCGCCGCCAAAAAAGCCGACAAACCATGCAGCAAATCCGGTGCGGGGACCATAGACCTGATAATAAGCGCGCGATGTAAGGGCTTCGAGATACCCAATCAAACCGGCGTCGAGTGAGCTCTCGCGCGCGATGGACAGCGCCGACACAGTCTTGCGATACAATGTGGGAAGCGCCAGTGAATCCTCATCGCTGATGCGCGAACGCCTGCCCTTTTCCAGCATAGTGATAATGCTGTCCAGCCGAGACCAATCGCCTTCGCGCTCCAGACGAAAGCGGTCAGAGCGCAAAACCGCCATATCATCCAGCGCCGCCTGCGCTTCTGCGACCATATGGGATGCCGTCTGTTGCTCTGCCATTATAGCGTCCCCCGCTTCTTGATCCTGAGATAGGCATTGAGCAGCTGCGTGCCGATATCCTGATGCGGTGCTTCGATTACGCTGACACCCATATGCTGCAGGCGGCTGATTACCAATTGCTTCTCGGTGATGAGCGCATCCGCAGTGACGCTTTCGGCGACGCCATCAATATGCCGCGGGGCCTGTTCGGCAATGTCTTCCAGTACCGCATCTTTCATAACAACGAACAGCACCAGATGCCGATCAACCAACCGCCCGACGGACTCCAGCATCAGCTCCGCGCTGGTGGTGTCGGCAAAGTCTGTCAGCACTACGATCAACGAACGGCGTTTCAATCGCGCCGCCAGCGTCGCCATGGCAAGGGTGAAGTTGGTTTCCTGGTGGCGATAATCAATCGCTCCGGCCTCGCTTTGAAAGCGATGAAATTCGCGGGTTCCTGTGACAAAGGGCGAGAATATCTCCGGCTGCGCGGCAAACGCCATAATGGAGGCCCTGTCACCCGATTTCAGCGCAGCAAATCCGGTAAGCAGCGCCGCCTGCACCGCCCGATCAACCCGTGGCAGGTTGTCAATCGGCTCGCACATCGCCTTGCCGCAATCGACGGCAAAGACGATCTGGTTATTGCGCTCAGTATCATATTCCTTGGCCAGGAGCTTGGTGTGGCGGGCTGACCCTTTCCAGTCGATGCTGCGTCGGTCCATCCCAGGCTGGTAATCGGCTAAGGCATCAAATTCGGTGCCTTCACCGCGAAATTTACGCGCGACAATGCCGTATAGCGCATCGCGCAGGAATAGCTGCACCGTAGGGCTGCGAATGGGCGAAACATCGGGCAGTATGCGTACTTCATGGTCGCAAGTCCGTTCTTGCTGCCGCCAGACCAGGCCCAGCGGACCAGACCAGCGCACGCCGCAACGCTCAATCATAGCCGGACCGCGGCGATGGGGGGTGAAGACGATTTCTGCCGACCAGATATCCCGTTTGTCCTGCGGGTCATCGCGCTCAAAGATCGCCTGTTCGTCACGGCGAAGCTTGAACAGGCTCCGCCCGCTATTGTCGAGACGGCTGTCCACCGCTGCATAGCCTTCCATGCTGCGTTGAAACAGTCTCGATTTCAGCATGACCTGCATCTGCGCTGCAAGTGGCTGGCCAACCTCTCCAAAGTGCGCAATTGAAAAGCGCACACTGTCCACTCTTGGTGCCATTAAGGCATCAAACAGCATCATCAGAATGATGAGCCCCGACCAGGCAATACCCAACGCCCAGGCAGCCGGTGCCACCGCCGCAATCACCAGCGCAATGGGCGCGCCGGCGGCAACAAGAAGCACGGCTCTCTGGGTAGGTGCTATCAACGCGGTGCCTCGGTTTGCTCGATCAGGCTGTCGACAATATCCTCAACCTGACGCCCCTCAATCTCTGCCGTTGGCGACAGCATGATGCGGTGACGCAGCACTGAACCCGCCAGCGCTTTGACATCATCGGGAATGGCATAGTCGCGGCCATGCAGCACCGCACGCGCACGTGCTGCATTAGCCAGCATCACCGCCGCACGCGGGCTGGCGCCGCTTTCCAGCGCGCTATTATCGCGCGTCGCACGCACCAGCCGGACGATATAGTCGACAATGTCATCGACCAGCTTGACTTGCCGCACCACATCCAGCGCCTCGGCCAGCTTGGGTTTATCTACCACACCCTTGACCTCCAGATCACCGGGGCGCTGCACCCGCGGCCGCTGGCCATAGGTGGCAACGATATTACGCTCTTCCTCATGGCTCGGATAATCGACGATTACCTTGAACAGAAAACGGTCAAGCTGCGCCTCGGGCAGCGGATAGACGCCCTGTTGCTCAATCGGGTTCTGCGTTGCCACCACCATGAATTGATCAAGCAGCATATGACGCTCGCCGTCAATCGTCACGGCGCGCTCCTGCATTGCTTCCAGCAGCGCCGCCTGTGTCTTGGGCGGGGTGCGGTTGATCTCGTCCGCCAGCAACAGCTCGCAGAAAATAGGTCCGCGCGTCAGTGTGAACTGGCTGGTCTGGAAATTGAACAGGTTGGAGCCAAGAATATCGCCCGGCATCAGGTCCGGGGTGAACTGGATACGGCCATAGTCGAGCGATAGTGTTGCAGCAAAGCATTGCGCCAGAAACGTCTTCGCCGTCCCAGGAGGCCCTTCGAGCAGGATATGCCCGCCGGAAAACAGTGCGATCAGCAGGTGGTCGACCACCTCTTCCTGCCCGACCACCGCCTTGGCGATCTCGGCGCGGATCTGCTCCGCCAGTGACTGTACCGAGGCTATATCGGTCATAAATAGTCCTTCTTCCATTCATGCAGCGCCGCGGATGCAGCGGCAATATCTTCAGGTTTCTGCGCCGCGAGCAACTTGGCCCGCCGCGCGGTAAAGGGCATCACGTCATCCGGCGTCTGTGCATCAAGCCGCACGTCAATCGCCTCTTCGTCTAGGCTTGGCGGCAGGTTCAGCCGCCGCATCGCTATCCGCCGGATCAACCGGGCATAGGGCTCACGCAACAAATGCTCGCGCCGCAATAGCCGCATTGTCGCAGCGCTGTTATGCACCAGCGTTTCTTTGCCGAAATCGATAACCCGCGCTGCCATGATCGGCGGAGCAAAACGGGTAAAGGCGACCCAGCCGACCATGACCGCAGCAACCAGGAAACAAATCGTCGCCGCCAGGAATGGCGGGCGAAAGGCAAGCGTCAGCAGATTGTCCGACTTGCCCAGGCCATTGGCGGTAAGGTCGAAGATAATCGGATAATCACCACCGTCATCAATCGCATCAATGATAGTGAGCGCGTGCAGTGCAGTCTGCTTGTCGGCCAAACCCTTATTATTGAACAAATCGGGATCTGCGACAAGGATCACAGGATGGATGGAATCACTAAAGTCCTGATTATCCGCGTCTTCGATAATCTGCTCGTTCTCGTCCAGTGGCAGGCGCTCGAGCCATGGATAATAATCATCATCAAGATAGCCGATAGCGGTCCGGCCACTCGTTTCATCTCTCACCATGGGGTAAAGCCCGTCAGGCCCCATGGTTATCAGCTGATCCGGAGTTTTCGGCGCTGTGCCAAACCCTGTCTGCAAAGCCGATGTAGCACCTTCGTTATCGCCAAGCTCGGTACCAAAATTCGATCCCGCCAGCTCAAATTCAACCGGCATCGGATTTAGCAGGCGTACCCAATTGTCACCCAAGCTCTGAGCAGGCACCGCCACCCATTTGGGGAGGATAACTAGTGTCGGGCCGTAATAACGATGAGCATCGATCAGCGCGTTAATGTCTTCCCAATTGCTGCCAAAATCGGGGGTAATGATCAGTATGCCGGGGTTGCTGGCGCTGCCCGGAGTACGTGACAGTTCAACTGATTTTCCCGTTCCGCGCAGCACATCGCTCAATGCCTTATAGCCAACCAGGCTTTTGGATGCTGCATGCGAGCGGCCGTTGGTCTGATTAATCAATCCCTCGCCACTACCCATGCCATAGAGCATTGCGAGAAAGGCAAGAAACCCAACCAGAATAAGCACCAACACGCCGACACGCGAGAACGGCGCCGCATTGCCATCGGGTTTGGCCGGAGCGGCAGAGGCTGACGATGTCAGGGATGTAGCCATTAACGCCCTCCCCAACCGCGCCGAGATTGTTTATCATCCCGGATCGCAAAACCATCATAAGCGCTGCGTGCTTCCTGCCAGGCGCCCTCTGTCAAGGGTTGCCCGGCAAAGATTCCACGTTCTACATGCCCTGCAATCATGGTGAAGACCTGCCGCGCATGATCGGACAAGATAGTGAACCGACCAATTTCGCGCGCTGTGTTGGAAGGGACCACAGCCCGCGGCTCAGCCTTTTGAATGTCCTCAATAGAGCGCCAAAGAATAAGCCTGATAGCTTCGGCAAAGCGGCCATCAGAAGCCAGCATATCAGCCTCTTGTAGGAGGGCACGTGCTGCCCCCAGCTCTGGCTTCCAGCCAATTTCTTCCTCGGCCGCGCCATCGACCTTGCGTCTGCCAGCAACAGCTTCGCGGGCGATATAGGCAATCAACACCACAATGCCGAGGATCAGCAGTCCCAGCAGCACATAGCTCAGCACTGGCCATATACGGAGCAGGAACTCGCTTATGGGCGAGAAAACACTGCTCAACCACTCCTGCAGTTCAACCTGCCATTGGGGCGGCGGCTTGGGCGGTTCGGGGGGTTCTGGTGGCGGCGGAAGCTCAAATTGAATAGAGTCGTCAGCGCGCACCTTCTCCCAGGCTGTTATTGCCTTTTGATTGGAAACCCCTGACATTTCGCCATTCTCACTCACATGGCGTCTGTTGCAAAATCAGCCATAAGCGGCAAGCGCTTTGTCCTCGACTTTGGATAATCCCGGGCGAGTTTACGCAATGTTTCGTCTTGCTCCTGTCATGGCGAACGCATAGGCCTTCGATCCATGCACAAAACACTGTTGACGCTGGTCGCTCTCGCTCTGACATTCACCGCCCAACCGGCCTTTGCCTGGGGCTTTTACGCACATAAGAAGACGGCCGAAATCGCCGAGGCCAATCTCAGCGCATCATCTCGCGCCCAAATACGGCAATTGTTCAAAGCCGAAAAGTTGATCGGTACGCCTGATTGCCCGCTGGGCAATATGCGCGAGGCCAGTGTATGGGCCGATTGTGTGCGCCGCGACCGCTTGCGCTGGGGCTATACCGCCGCCTGGCATTATCAGAGCCACGATATCTGTCGTCCCTGGGACCCGGCCAATGCCTGCCGCAACGGTAATTGCGTCAGCGCCCAGGTGGAGCGCAATGCGGCCTTGTTAGCAGATAAATCGCTTCCTGCCCATGTCCGGCTCGAGGCATTGGCATGGTTGGTCCATTTTACCGGCGATATGCATATGCCGCTACACTCCGGCAGTCGCGCTGATCGTGGCGGCAATGATGTCCGTGCAGCCTATGGCATTGTCGGCGGAAGAATGAACCTGCATTGGCTATGGGATGGCCCGCTTGCCGAACGCGCTATAAGCGAAGAAGCCGATATCGCCCGCCGCTACAGCGACAACGAGCGTGCTGCTGCGGAACAAGGCTCTATAGCCGACTGGCAGAAGGAAGCCTTCGACCTGTCGCGCAGCTATGTCTATCCCGCTGCACAGGAACGCGAAGCCTGCTCCGAACCACTGGACCGCAATCAACGCGCGATTATCGACAATGAGGAAATCACTGATCTCGCACCCTTAGCCCGGGAACAGGTGCGCAAGGCCGGGTTGCGAATAGCGATATTGATTGACCGGGCATTGGCGGGGTGAGCGTGGTGCCAGTCACCCCTGCGCCATCGCCATCGCCAACCGCGCTGCGTCTTTCGACCGGCGATTCAAATGGTGACAGCAGTCACAACGGAAATACAGATAATGCCTGATATGCGCTTAAAGCCATCGACGTGCACGATGTTTTTTGCGATGCCTAGAACGGTAAAAAAAATAGGTCAGCAGCAGCGCCCATCCCTGCTATTTTAACGGCCATCCCGCGCCATATCCAAAACGCTTTTGAAGAAACATTGGTGCTCATTGAGAAACATGTGAAGAATCACTTCTTCTCCCGCTTTGGCGGACGCCCGCGTTTTGCTCTGACTGGCGGCGCAAGCTTAACACCGCGTCGCGCCAGAGCATCGCGAAGCAAGACCTCAATCTGCGCATTCACGCTGCGCAGCTCACTGGCGGCCAGCCGTTCAATCGCATCATGCAACGCCGGATCGACGCGTAGAGCGAATGCCTTTTTAGCTGCTGGCTTGGAATTGTCGGGCATTAGAGCCTCCCGGCCGGAGCGACCGCCCCGACCGTATTAGCTGATTACATCATTGATAGAGCGATCCGGTATTCACGACCGGCTGGGTGTCGCGCTCACCGCATAGCACCACCATCAGGTTGGAAACCATCGCTGCCCGACGCTCGTCATCTAGGTCAACAACATCCTTCTCGTTCAGCTTCTCCAGTGCCATCTCGACCATGCCAACCGCACCATCGACCAGACGGGTGCGTGCGGCAACGACGGCTTCGGCCTGTTGGCGACGCAGCATGGCCTGCGCGATTTCCGGGGCATAGGCGAGATGCGTCAGGCGGCACTCATCTATGATGACACCCGCTTGGGCTACGCGCTCCTGCAACTGCTTCTCCAGCTCCTCGCTGACCTCTTCCGCATCGCCGCGCAGCGTGACTTCCTTATGCTCAAGATCATCATAAGGGTAACGTGCGCCAATCACGCGCACCGCGCTTTCAATCTGAATATCGACAAATTCGTGATAGTCCTCGACGTCGAACAGCGCCTTTGCAGTATCGGTCACACGCCAGACCACATTAGTCGCAATCTCGATCGGGTTGCCACGCAGGTCATTCACCTTCACCGTCGAAGAGGTGACATTATGCACCCTGACCGAGATACGCTTGCGCGTCAGCCAAGGGAGAACCCAGCGCAATCCGGTGTTGCGGTCACTGCCACGATATTCACCGAATAGCTGAATAGCGGCGGCCTGATTGGGGTTGAGCAGATAAAAACCTGCGGAAACAAAAAGCAGCAGAAAGGCGGAAACGGCCAGACCGATAACAAAGAGAATGCCGCCGCTCTTAAGGTTGAACAGGCAAAGCAATGCTACCACGAAAAGGACGAGGCAAACCATCAACATGGCGTAGCCGTTACTCGTGTTAGCAACCGTTTCGGTTGTTTCATTCAATCCCGTATCCCGCGTCTCTGTCATGCGAATCTCCTCATCTGCGAATTAATTATGATATCATATTTATATTATTTTAAATAAAAATCAAGTCAGACGTGCTTGTGCGTGTCGAAAGCGAGGAAAACCGCCATCTCCGCGCCATGATTCACGATTTTGCAAAGCTGGCCGGAATCTGAACGCACGATTCCATGTCCGTTCACCGCATCTCAGGCACAACATGCCGACAGATGAAAGAACAATACCGGCAGCGAAGGGAAAAAAGATGCAGTTACAGAGCGATATTCAGAGTCAATCACGAACAATGGGTTTGGCAGCGCGCGGCTTTCGGCCGCTTTATCGTGCAGGCAGCGTCAATCACTGCCCCGGCTGTGGTCAGACGCAATGGCATGTGGGCCGAATGAGCGCCGAATGTGCGCATTGTGGTACTGCTATACCCTTGGCGCATGTCGCGGCGCAGCCGATGCAGCCGCTGTTCCACGTCACTGAATCAGCGACTATTTTGGCCGCCTGATTGCGCAATTAAGCGCGGCGCGGCGGTTAGAGATCGCCGAAATGCTTCAACGCCGCGCGGGCAATGGGTTCGCCCCATTCCTGCACGAAATGGCCGCCATCTTCGATGATCATCGGTTCAGGGCAGCCTTTGATCAATTTGCGTAAGCCCGTCATGGCTTCGGTGCCCAGCACTGGGTCTGCAGCGCCAATGGCCATAAAACTCGGGCCGTCAAACGTCTCTGACCAATAGGCAGCAGCCTGTTTGGAGACATCAACGCCTTCCATATCGGCCTCAACCGGAACCAGCGCCGGGAAAACCTGCGCCCCGGCCTTATAGCTGGGATCGGGGAAAGGCGCATCATAAGCGGCGATTTCTTCGGGTGTGAGATGCGGCGTGCCGCGCGCGATCAAAGGACCGATAGGAAGGTCAGGAGTCGACAGTGCATAGTTCTTCCACGCCTTGAAACCCTCGGTCATGCCGCGTCCGAGGCCGAGGCCGGTATTCATCACGATCAGCCGCGAGAAGCGGGCACGGAATTTTTCATCAACCGGCAGTGTTAGACCCAGCAAGCCCCCCCAATCCTGCACCACCAAAGTGATGTTTTTAAGGTCCAACCGCTCGACCAGCGCCAGCAGATAGTTGCGATGGAAGTGGAAGCTATAGTTCGATTGTTCCGCTGGCTTATCAGAGCGACCAAAGCCGAGCAGATCAGGCGCGACAATCCGCGCGCCGCTTTCCAGAAAGACCGGGATCATGCGGCGATAGAGGAACGACCAGCTTGGCTCGCCGTGCAGGCAGAGAAAGGTGTGCTCCGCATCCTCCGGGCCATCATGCACATAGGCGATGCGTAACCCCTCATAACCCGGAAGGTCATCGACATAGCTGACCGGGTAGTCGAAATCGGGGATATTGGCGAAACGCTCTTCGGGGGTACGCAGGGCTTTTATGGTCATCGGGCGAATCCTCTCTTTTAACATAGCCCTCTCCCCTTCAGGGGAGAGGGTTGGGAGAGGGGGCTATCCAAATTATGCAGTGCTTATGGACAGTCCCCTCCCTTAATCCCTCCCCTAAAGGGGAGGGAGACCATTGGTCAATCCGCCGAACTGTCCTCACTCACCGGGAACCCGCGCTTTTTCATGATATAGCGTACATCCGGATCACGGCCACGGAATTGGCGATAGGCATCGACGCGCTCGGTCTCATTGCCGGTGGAGAGCAGGAATTTGCGGAAATTATCCGCCACGCCCTTGTCCCAGACGCCATCCGCGGCCTGTTCAAAGGCGGCCCAGGTGTCGGCGTCCATCGTCTCCGACCAGAGATAGCTGTAATAGCCGGCTGAATAGGAATCAGAGGAGAAAAGGTGGTTAAACTGCGGCAGGCGGTGGCGCATCACAATCTCGTCAGGCATGCCAATTTCCGCCAGTGTCTCGCGCTCAAACGCATCCACATCGGTTACTGCCTCATCACGATTGTGCAGCATCATATCGACAATCGCGCTGGAGAGATATTCGACAGTGGCAAAGCCTTCATTGAACTTGGATGAGGCCTCCACCTTGTCGACCAATTCCTGTGGGATCGGCTCACCCGTCTGATAGTGCACCGCATATTTGTTGAGAATATAAGGTGTTAACAGCCAATTCTCGTTCACCTGTGAGGGATATTCAACAAAGTCCCTCGGCGTGCCGCGCAAGCCCGGATAGGTAACATCGGTGAGCAGGCTGTGCAGCGCATGGCCGAACTCGTGGAACAGGGTCGTCGCGTCATCGACACTGATCAGTGTCGGCTCGCCGTCACCGCCTTTAACGAAATTATTGTTGTTGGATGACAGCACATTGCGCTCGCCACCTAAGGATTGCTGCGAGCGATAGGTGGTGGCCCATGCACCCGAGCGTTTTCCGTCTCGGGCATAATTATCCATGTAGAACACGCCAACATTGCTGCCATCGCGCTTGTCGGTGACGATGAAGGTGCGCACATCGGGGTGGAACACCGGAATGTCGCCGGTATTCTCCTTGAACTCCAGATCATAGAGCCGCCCGGCAGCATCAAACATACCGTCGATCAGCTTGTCGAGCTGGAAATAGGGTTTAAGCTCCGCCGCATCGAGATCATATTTCGCCTTGCGTACCTTTTCGGCATAGAAACGATAATCCCATGGTGCGATAGTGATGCCCGCACCTTCTGCATCAGCAATCGCCTGCATATCGGCGACCTCTTCCTTCACCCGTGCAACCGCAGCGGGCCAGACCTGCATCATCAGATCCATGGCGCGTTCGGGGTCCTTCGCCATGGTATCGGCCATGCGATAATGGGCATGGGTTTCAAATCCGAGCAGCTTGGCCCGCTCGACTCGATATTTCAGGATTTCGGCAATGGTGGCATTGGTGTCATTATCATCGCCATTATCGCCACGATTGATATAGGCCATATAGACCTGTTCACGCAGATCACGGCGGGTCGAGTTTGCCAGGAAAGGCTGCATCACCGAGCGGGTGTTTTTCAGCGCCCAGCCCTCTTTGTCCTGTGCCTCGGCGGCGCTGCGGATTGAGGCGATGAAACTGTCGGGAAGCCCAGCCAGATCATCCTCGCTGTCGAGATAGATAAAGGTCTCTTCATCGGCCAAGACTTTGTTGGAGAAGTTGCTGTAGAGTTTCGACAATTCGGTATTGATTGCGATCAGCCGCGCCTTGTCCTCGTCGCTGAGCAAGGCACCATTACGCACCAGATTGTCATAATCGCGTTCAACAAGCCGCAATTCTTGTTGGTTAAGCCCGAGATTTTCACGATTATCGTAGACCGCTTTATAGCGCTTCAGGATGCGCGGATCGAGTTGCAGCTCGCCAAAAAAGGCCGAGAGCTTGGGCCCCCATTCGCCCTGTAACGCCCGTACTTCGGGATTGGAAAGGTTGCTGAGATGCACACCCCACATCGAATAGGTGCGATTGATCTGCTCACCAGCCAGCTCCAAAGCCTTGTTGGTATTCTCAAAATTCGGTGTTTCAGGATTTGAAGCGACCGCTTCAAATTCCGTGCGCAGCGTTTCCATCGCATCGGTGAATGCAGCAGGGAACATATCGGGCGTCACCTTGTCCCATTGCGGCACCCCTTCAAAGGGACCCGGCCAGGCCTCGGTAATGATTGCGGCGCTGGCAGTGGTTGCGGTAGCGCTTTCCTGTTGTGCTGCTTCCATGCTGTCTGCCTCCATAGCGTGCGCGGTCGGCACCGTCATAACCAGTGCCAATAACGACGCGCTGATTTTCAAGGATGTTTTTGGCATTTTCGTCTCTCCCCATGCCGCCGCACGGTCTGGTGCGGAGGTTGTATGGAGCGAGGTGTAATCGCTAAATACTGGTAAAGCAAAGCCCATAGCTCTGCCAGTCGAAAGCTCTATGCCATTGGTCGATTCGATCACTTTTTTCTCGTCATTGCGAGCGTAGCGAAGCAATCCAGTGCAACACGCACCTGCTCTGGATTGCCGCGTCGCTTCGCTCCTCGCAATGACGATTGAGGAACGTGAAAACTGATCGCAACCGGCTGATAAAGCGCGCTTACTCCGTCGGTCTTTCGGCCAGCAGGCTGCGCACCAATGGCTGCATCTTCTCATCATAGCGCGCCAGCATGACATGCTCTTCGGCGGTTTGGATATGGCTGACCAGCTGGCGGCCATTCCACCAGTGCAGGGCATAGGCAGGCGGATCGGCGATAATCATATCGCGACCATCAGGGGCCTCGGGATCGATGTCGGACAGGTTCAGTGCCACCTGTGGCGCGCTGGAAGGGCAAACGGCGATGGGGATGCCGCGCCAGGAGGATTGGATGGTGCGATGGACATGACCGCACAGCATGGCGACGATGTTGGTGCGGCCTTCGAGACATTCGCCCAGCCGCGCCACCCATGGTTCTTCCGGATGGGTGTTCATCCAGGCAATGCCGACTTCGACAGGCGGATGATGCTGGACGATCACTGTCGGCGTTTCGCTGTCCTCATCCAGCCGCGCCTTGAGCCAGTTTGCGCGCGCCTCGCAAAACGCGCCGCCATGGCGGCCTTCCTCCAGCGTATCAAGCACGATAAGCCGCAATGGACCCGCATCGACAACATATTGCAGAAAGCCATTGTCGAAAGGCGGATCGGGAAATTCGGCAATATAGGTAGCGCGCATGTCATGATTGCCCAGCGCCATAAGCACCGGAAACGGGCAGACCGAAAAAGCATTGGCGAGACGGCGATAGCTTTCGGCATCGCCACGGTCGATCAAATCACCTGTCGCCAATAGCATATCCGGTGGGGTGTCGAGCGACAGCATGTCCTCGATGATGCGGTCTAGCCGTTTGCGGTTGAATTCGGCCGGATTATCCGGGTCAAAGCCGAGATGAATATCGGTGACCTGTGCGATCAGCATCTGCTGTGATGACATATCACCCTCCCTATCAGGCCCATCCTATATGCGTCTCGATAGCGGATCACCGCCGCGCCACGATCTTCGGCTTTTCCGATTGTTTGCGCTTCTCGCGGCGCTGTTTGTCCTTATTCTGCTGACGCACCAGCCAGGGCGCGCCGCCATCAGCATGATATTCATGACAGAGCGCACATGTCGAGGGCACATCGGTGTCCGACGCCTCACCGCCATGGCATTCGCGACACGTCGCAATGCCCGGCAGCAACAGATCGGTCGCCTGTTTTGATGTGGTTGCCTTATGGCAATCGGTGCAATCCTCTTCTTCATGCGCGGCATGGCTGAACCAGCCTTTGTGCATATAGCGGTCAGTCTGCGTCACCGGGTCGATACTGTAGTTCAATCCACCCAGCGCATTGACGCTGTGACAATCATAACAGGCCCCGCCCTCGGAGAAGACCGCGCGGATCGCCTGATTGGCACGGGTCGGGCGGAAACGCACCGCACGGGCATAATCCGCTGCGGTGCGCTGGCGGTTGACGGTCCCTGGGCGCTGGCGCGGTAAGCTTCCAAGATTGATCGGGCGGTTCGGCCCGGTTGAGCGGTAATAGGCGCGCAGATCAGCCTTCACCAGATCGGGCTTGCCATGTGGCAACTGGCGGAAAGTGCCATCAATCTCGTCATAGGAAAGGCTGTGGCACATGGCACAATTCTCTTCCATATCGACTGGCTCAAAGCGCACGCCATTGGGATCGGGCGTATGGCAATCGGCACAATCCAGCGCATCGCCAAAGCCATATTTTGCAGACAGTCGCCGCCCCATTTGCGCGACACCGCCGGTCCGATCGAGATGCAGGTCATGCGGGAATTTGAGGCCATTATCCTCGCTCGGCTTGCGGTCCAGCGAGATACGCCGCCTTGGTGCCTTCTCCGGGTCATCGCCCTCCACCGCATTGATCAGCACCGCCGGGCGGAACTGCGGATGCGCCTTGCCGAAATCGGCGGCATTGAGGAGCGTCGTATCGGTCAGCCTGCTATCCAGTCCATCGTGACATTCAGCACAGAATCGCTGCACAGTGGGTTGCATAGCACCTGCGCTCTCATGTTCGGTGTGACATTCCACACACCTGCCCTGCGGTTTGTTGAACGCGCTGGCCACCGCGCGGCGAAAGGCGGCAAAGCCCTGCAGCTCTCCGCGCGCACTGGCGAGACGCGGTTTGGGTGCATGATCATGCGCATCATCATCATGACAGGTCATGCACGCCTTGTCGCGGACCGAGACAAAAGCATCGACATGGCAGGCCTGACAGTCATCTTTGAGGCTGTTATGCGCGAGACTCAGGCTGCCTGAACTCCAAAAGCCGTCGCCATGCACGCCATCGGGGCGTTTCACATCTTCATTATAGGCAAGGTCGCGATAGGTCGCCCAGGTATAGACCGGCCAGGCGAGACAGGCGATCACCACCAACGCGACAAAACCCCAGGCACTGCCGCGTTTTCCGGGCAGCTTGCCGATAAGCGAGTAAATCTCGCGTTCGTCCTTCTCTTCCTCGCTATCCGCAACCGCATCGGTGCGGCGGACCGTCAGCGTTACCGCTGCGCCATCGGCATCAAGGCCAACAGCTATGCGATGGCCGCCAAAGCCGAGCTCTGCACCACGCGCCAGCTTGACGGTCGCGGTCGTGACATCAATGCCATCGACCTGAAATGGCTGGCCGGAAACCGCTTCCACAATAATGCTATCGTCGCCATTGCGGCGGATGCTCGCATGCACCGGATTAACCGCAAGGTCGGGTAGATGGATGGCATTATCGCTATTACGGCCGATGGTCATCTCGGCACCCTCGGGCGTGGTTTCGCGGACAATCTCACTGCCATCAGCCTTGAGCGCGATCTGGCGGACGATGAATGTCATGACATCTGCCCCCGCCTCACCAGTAGAAAAACACGCTGACAATATGTGCCGACAGCGCCGCGAGCAGCGCGAAGGTCATCGGCACATGAACATAAAGCCATATCTGCAACAGGCCCTTGATCTGCAAATGCCGCCGCACCCGCGCCAATGTCGCCTCCTTGCGCTCGAGCAGATTGTCGATCTTGTCGAGCGGATCATCGCCCATACGCGGCTGATAGGCGCGTGATCGGCGCAATTCGGCCTGTGCCTTGCGGGTAGCGCAGCCGGGATAGCTATTGCTCAGTCGCTGGATCAGGCCGCCGGCAAAGGGATCCTGTTCGAGCGATGATTGCACCAAGGCAGCTTGTTCTGGCTCCAAAGGCTGCGCCGCATCATGCAATTGTCGATCCAGAGAGCGCAGCGCCTCGATCATCTGCGTCTCGGTCATTTCATCTCGGTTATTCGACAGCGATTGCGGCAGCGTCGCATAAGCATAGATGCCGAAAATGCCGGATATGATGACAATCATCATCAGCGCCCAAGCAAGTGTATGGACATTCCAACCAAGCTGAAAACCGGTGTGTAGCGTGCCAATCACGATTAGCGACAGGCCGAGATAGACATGCGCGCTGGTCCACGCTTTTAAAGACCAACCGCCCGGCGTCATCGTCCTTTTGCGTAAGCCCAGCATGGTCAACCACAGGATCAGCAGCGCGCCGATTGTACCTAGCGTATAGCCATACCAGCTACCGCCATTATGCCGCGGCTCGACATCGATCAGGAAATAGCTGACCAGACAGACCAGTGACAGAAACACCGCAATCTTGAGCCATTTGAAGCCATTATGCCCGAGAAAACCGACATGCTGACTCTGGCGTCTGCGTGACCCATGGGTGGCCCCGGCGGGTTTGGCTGCACTGGCCATTAGATTTGTCCCCCGGCAAACATGCTCCGTTCGTCTCGAGCGTAGTCGAGAGACAGGCAGTCGCAGCATTGTGTCTCGACTTCGCTCGACACGAACGGGGTGGATAGGGGGAAAATGGCCATCACGCATCCTCCCCTTCAAACCGCGCGACGGTCAGAAACTCATCGGGAGCAACCCGGATCGCCGCCCCGGTGGGGCAGGCACGGACACAGGCTGGCCCACCATTGATCCCGGCGCACATATCGCATTTGATCGCCTTTTTCGGTTTCTCGACATCCGGATCGCTATTCTCATTGGCCCAGCCTTTGTCCGGCTCGCCCGGACCCGGCCCCCAGCCAAGAAACAGCCAGCTCAGCAGATTGGGCTTTTTCGGCGGCACCTTGTCCATGCGGATCACGCCATAGGGGCAGTTGCGCTGGCAATTGCCGCAGCCGATACAGGTATCATCAATAAAGACCTCACCGTCGGGACCACGATGGATGGCATTGGGCGGGCAGTCAGCCATGCAATGCGGATGCTCGCAATGGCGGCAGCTGGTCGGCACGTGCAGATGCGCATAGGTCTTGCCCGCCTCACGGTCGAGCCGCGACAACCCCTCATGGCTGTCGGCACAGGCTTTTTCGCAGTTATCGCAGCCTATACAGAGATTTTCATCGATCAGCAGCACATCGGTCGCCTCGCCAATGCCCTGATCGACGAGGAAGCTGGCAACCTCGGAATACATATCGACAACGCCCGAAAAGCTGTCCTTCTTGGCCTCGACAAAGGCATTGATATCCTGCCGCGAAGCCATATCGCGCTTGGCCTTGGCCATCAGCTCAGGATGCTCAGCCAGCACCTTGGCAAAAGCATCACCGTTGATCTTGATGACTTCCGATTTGATCGCCGCCTTTACTGTCGCGGTGCGCTGACCACCGGCGATCAGCGCCATCTCACCGACATAGGAGCCGGCGGGCAGATAGGAGAGGAACACCGGCTTGCCGCCAATCATCTTCTCCACCACCATCGAGCCGACGCGGATGACGTAGATGTCATTGCCCTCATCGCCCTCGGTGATGATCGACTCTCCAGCGCGAACCGACAGTATCTCGCTGGTCTCGACAGCCTCTTCGATGTCTTCCGACGTCAGGCCCGAGCCGAACATCTGCAGCAATTGTCGCTCTGTTGAAATACGCTCAATGCGCTGTTTGGCCGCCTCGGATTGCGATTGCAGTTTGAGCGCTGCCAGCCGCGAAATCTCGACACAGATAGTGTCCTCGGCGGCGGTAATCGTGGCACCGCGTTTGCGCCCGGAGATCAGGCCAACCTCACCAAAGATCGAGCCGCTCTCAATCGGCACCGTGATGCGCGGATCATCGGGATCGACCTGCACCGCCACCGAGCCATCGGCAATGGCGAACAGCGATGACCCCGGCGCATTGCGTTCAAAAATCACCTCGCCCTTGCGATAATATTTCGCATCGCTGTCGAGCATAAACTCGCGCATCTGCAGTGGGTTGAGGCCATTCAATATGCGGACATTGGCGCGCAGAAATTCGAGCCATTCGGCAACGCTGTTATTGCCTGGCAGATCGGAAAATTTGGCTTCGAGGATCGGCTCATCTGCCGGTTTCAGCTCGGTATTGCCGTTGATGAATTCGATAACATCATGGCCCTGATTCATACAGTGCTTGATCAGCGGATAGCCCGCCAGCGCGCCGATGACGAAGATATTGGGCGCGGTCGACTCAAAAACCGGCGACAATTCGGGAAAAGCCGTCCGGTCCGGGCCGGTAAAAGCGATACCACATTCCTCGACGAACATGCGCGGCGGTGCCGAGCCGATGCGGGCAATCACGCGATTGCATGGAATACGCTCCTCGCCATCACGGGTGTTGAGAGCAATGAAACCTTCTTCAATCTTCGCCGTCTCAGTCTCCAGCCGTATCGTCAGTTTGCCCGCCTCGTGGTCGGCCTGCAGCGCCTTGACATTGGCGTCCTTTGCGGTGGCGAAATCAACCTTGCGGTTGAGAATGCTGACGGTATTGCGCTGCGCCGGGTCTTCAGCAAGGCCACGCGCATTCTCAATCCCCGCATCCCCGGTACCAACAATAACGATATGCTCGTCAATATATTCGGTCGGGTCATCCAACTGATATTGCACATGCGGCAGGTCGGCCCCTTCGCAGCGCATGCGATTGGGGTTGCCTTGGGTACCGATGGCCAGCACGACATTTTCCGCGATAATCGTCTCGCCATTGGTGAGCGTCAGCTCATAAGGCGGCTCATGACGCTGGACTTCTTTGGTCTCTTTGGTGCCATCGCGCTTGCGGATTTCGATGACATGCACGCTGCCCGAAATGGCCGGGCCGGTACCTTTGATCGCCTTGACCTCGGCATTATATTTCACATTGACCTTAAGCGCCTCGGTTTGGTCATTCCATGTGCCGAGTATAGCCTCACGCTTACCCGCGTCGAAATCCATGTCGGAGCGCAGGATAAGCTGCGATGGCGTCGCCATCACATGCTTGCCCTTTTGATATTTATAGATGGTATCTGAAAGGTGGTCGGTCTTTTCCAGCAACACATGGGACAGGCCCAGTTCCGCCGCACGACCCGCCGCGCTCATGCCCGCTGGCCCTGATCCGATTATCGCTACCTTGAACGTCTCGCTCACCGGTCCGCTTCCCCCAAAAGCCGACGTGTTTCGCGAGAAAAATGCGAGGTGGCGATAGGCTATCGCTTGCCCTCACTCTGTCGCGTCACGCGCCGAAATGCGCAGCTACGGCCTTGATTGCCGCATATTTTCGCGAACCCTGCCAGAGACTTTACGCAATATCTGTGATGATTGCCACAGGCTTTTGGCAAATTCTGTGCTTAATGGTTCTGGGCGGCTTTTGGCGTTTTAGCCTGCATATGGTTGCGGCAGCCACGATTGTGCCATATCGCAGCATATGAGGGACATGGACGTATGAGCGAAGATACGGAGCAGGACAAAGGCACCAATATCAGCCGCTGGATCATGGTGGGTGCGGGAGTCATCGCGCTGGCGGCAGTGGGTATAGCCGTGTTTCGGCCCGATAGCAGTGACACCAATACAGCGCCGATAGCCGCGAATAGCAGCGAGCAGGCCCCGCCGGTGGGCGAGGTTATCGCGGCGCTGGAAAAGAAGCTGCAGGAAAACCCGGATGATGCCGAAGGCTGGCGCATGCTCGGCTGGTCCTTCTTTGAAACCTCGCGTTTTGCCGAAGCCGCCACTGCGATGAAGCGCGCCACCAATCTCGACCCGGACAATGCCGAATATCATTCGATGCTGGGCGAGGCTTTGGTGCTGGCAAGTGATGCAGGTGCCATCCCCGCCGATGCCCGCGCCGCTTTTAACCGGGCGCTGGAGCTTGACCCGAAAGACCCGCGCGCGCGCTATTTTCAGGCTGCAGCCATGGATATGGACGGTCAGCATGAAGCAGCGATCAATAGCTGGTTCGCGCTGCTCGCCGATACACCGGCAGATGCGCCATGGGCGGAAGACGTGCGCAATGTGATCCGCAATGTCGGTAAAGAGCGCGGCATAGAAGTCGAACAGCGGCTGGCCAGCACGCAATTTGCACCACCTACAGGCGGCCTGAAAACCGATGGTGTAGCGGTCGCTTCATCGGCGATTCCCGGACCTAGTCGCGACCAGATGCAGGCTGCTTCTGCCTTGCCGCAAGGGCAGCAGGAAGAGATGATCCGGGGCATGGTCGATGGTCTGGCCGACAAGCTGGCCGCCAATCCCGACAATCCTGATGGCTGGATCATGCTGATGCGCAGCCGTATGCAGCTGGGCGAAACCGGCAAAGCCGCCAAGGCCCTGCAGGATGCGAGCACTGCCTTCCGCAATGATGGCGACAAACTGCGCAAAGTGCGCGAAGCGGCGGCGGCACTTTCGGTGCCGGGGGCGTGAGGACTTAGCTTTTTGCCTGTCGCCGGAAAAGCCGTGAAATAGCAGCCTGTTGCCACATCCATATGCCGCTAATCGCCATTGCCGGTATAATGATGTAGAGCGTAGCAAAGGTAAATACGGGGTCAGAACCCCAGGGAGAATAGAGATAGGTGCCCAATATCAAGCCGCCGATAATATGCAGCCAGCGCAGTGTCTTCCTCAATGCCGCAGCACCCATTGAAATGTCCCTTTCATGCTAAAGAATATCGTACGATCCATATAACTATGCACTGCTAACTTTGCAACGCTTAGATTGAAGAAATGGTAGAGAAGACATATCATCATGGCGATTTGCGGCAGGCTCTGCTGGAAGCGGCAGAAGAGGAACTGCAGGCAGACCCCAATTGCGCGCTGAGTATCAGAGGCCTAGCGGGCAAAATCGGCGTCAGCGCAACCGCCCCACATGCCCATTTCAAGACAAAGACCGACCTGTTGGCGGCCGTCGCTGCAGATGGTTTTTCGAAACTGCAGCAATCGCTGTACGCAGGCGAGGATGCAGCACCGTCAGACCTTACAATTCTCGCAGAGCGCTACCTGCAATTTTGTGTCGAGAATGTCGGGCTGTACCGCCTGATGTTCAACACCGGTGTCCAGCTTGAGTCCGACGCCAAACTCTACACTGCATCACGTGCTGCTTATGACGTGCTGCGCGCCGCAATCCGCATGACATATGTTGAGGACAGCGCGGACCAGAGTGACAAGCGGACCCTGGCCGCCTGGGCGCTGGTCCATGGCCTCGGCTCTTTGCTCGCGGATGACCGGCTCGCCGATGATGTGATCGAAGACAGGTCACCACAAGCATTGGCGCGACTGACAGTTGCAATAGTGACCAAGGCAGACACTGAGTAAGCGATCACTGCTTACTTCAGTGGCGTAATCACCTGTCCTTCATCGCTGGTGAAGGTAAAGGCCGAAAACTCTGATTCCGCCAGAGTGTTGACAAAGGCCTGTGCCTCGCGCCTGCTGCCAAACGGGCCAGCCAGAACGCGGTTGGTCTGATTGAGCGGGGTGTACCAGCCTTTCTTTCCCGCAAAAGCATCGGGAGCCTTGCGCGACAAGCGCCGCCATTCGCGACTCAGCGCTGCCGCATCCGCGCCTATTGCTACCTGAACCCAGTGACGGCTGGGATGCTTGGGTTCAGCCGGTTCAGGAGCAGGCTTGGGCTTGGGTTTGGCCGGGGTGATAGCGGTAATATCGACCGCACCCTGATCTCTGGCTAACTCCTCCTTAGGTACCGATAGATCGGCCATCAGAGAAGCAAAGTCGGCAGGCTCTTCTTTCGGCGGTTGCGCCGCATCGCCACCCTCTGCAGCCGCGCTGCCTGTATTGGCAAGGTCAAAGCTGCTCGTGGCGGGATCGCCAAGGCTTTCAAACCCCGGCATAGGCACTGTCGATTGCGGCGCAACAGGCTGGGTTTCTGCCGCTGCAATGGTGGAGTCAGGTGCAGCGGATGCTATATTCTGCGCCGCTTCACCACTGGGACTGCCCGTCTGCGCCAAAAGAGATTCCGGTGGATTCGCTGCCGCTTGCTCTACCTCTAGCGCTGCCGACTCAGTCGACTCCGGGCCCGCTGGCGGGCGAGCGGTCTCTGATCCGCTATCTGTATTTGCGGGTTGAGCACCGCTTTCTAAATCCTGAATAGCTTCGGCTACCGCAACCTGCTCGGTCTGCTGTGTCACTACCGTCTCGACCGGCGCAGGCGCAGGTGCCGGTGACGAAGGCGCTGTTTCACTCGAATTGCCAGGCCTGCGCCGTGGCGAGCGATCCACAACCCGTTCGGGCTTACCATCACCCGATTGTGCCCCCAGAGGCTCACCAACCGGTATTAAGCCTGCATCGGCACGGCTGCCGCGAAAGATGCGCCGCGAGGAACCGGACGAACTGCGGTCCGCAAACTCCGCATTGCGTGGATTATCGCGTCCAATATTGGCCTCTTGTGGAAAATGACCAAAATGCGCGGCGGCTGCCTGTTGGCTTGGCGTCAGTTTGGGAAAGTAGCGCAGGAACGGGCGAATAGCACGCGCTCCGCGCGGGCGCATGGTCGCATCGGAAATCGCGATGGCCCCGTCCATATCGTCATTGATCGCCAATATGAAAGCGCGCATCCGCCAGGCAGCCACGTCCTGTTCGCGCAGCAGGGGCGTCAATACTGCCTCAGCCTCGTCCTTACGACCCGATATGCCGAGCGATAATGCATAGCGCCGCGTCAGCTCATCACTGTTTTCGCGCCGCATCGCAATCTGGTAATCCTGCTGTGCGAGTTCCTGTTTTCCAACCAGATCATAAGCTAGCCCGCGATCAGCAGCGAACGAGCTGGCGGGAATGCCCAGTGCACTCGCCTCATCAAACAGCCGCAGCGCTTCATAGGGGTTTTCGGTGCCCAACACAGCCTTGCCCAGCCCTGCCTTGATCCGGCCATTGCGCGGGTCAATCTCCTCGGCACGAGCAAAAAAGCCGATCGCCGCCGTCGGATCACCCAGTGTGAGTGCCGCATTCCCCGCGTCTATGAGCGCGTTAAGGTCACGCGAATTACGCGCCAGCCGTTGCAACGCATTCCCCAATTCGCGCGTGCCTTCAGGGGATCGCACATCAAGCGAGGACTGCGCCCCGGACTGCTGTGCCAGCGATATGCCACCATGGGTAAACGGCACCATCATTGCCGTTCCGGCAATACAGAGCGGCCAGAACCGTGCAGATTGTATCAAAGGAAAATGGGAAGCCATGCCTTTAAGATAATATATCATTGACGGAACCCTATCGGAATATGTCCGGTCCAGCGAGCAAAAGTCATGATTTTAATCGCAATTTCTGCACAGCTAGCAGGCCGCAAGAGCCGTAATAGCAAGAGGGCGGACACATTGCTGTGCCCGCCCTTTGCTAGATATACTAAACCCAAAATGATCGTTTACTGGTTGTTCTGCCGGTTCAGAAAACGCGGGATGTTCAGCGAGCCGCCATCCTCTGGCTGATCTTTATCCTCTTCGCCACGTTCGTTACGCGAGAGATTGGCCATGCGTTCAAACAGAGTGCCGCCGCCATTGGCGATACGCGGTGCGGGCTTGCTTGGCTCTATTTCATCGCTGTTGGCTGGCTCGGGCGGCTGTAATACTGGCGGTTCATCGGCTTCCGGCTGCTCTTCCATCGATTCAGTGTCAAGCAGCAGCTCATCCTCTGCCTCATTTTCCGCAATTGGTGCATCTTCAACCGGCGCAGCTGCTGCTGCCACGGGTGACTCCGCCGCTGGTTCAGCAGCCACCCGCAAATTGAGCGGGGTTGACGATGTGTCGGTCAGGCTGTCACCGCCGGTCGGCGTGACCAATGGCATACGCTGTTCTGCTTCAGCACCGCTGTCTTCAACTTCAGGCGCAGTAGCCTCTTCAGCAGGTGCCTCTTCTTCCACCACAGGTGTTTCCTGCACTGGCGCTGCCGCTGGGGCAGCGTTGCGTGCGAACGAGAAAGGCCGCGCATTATCTTCGCTGACCGCGCCATCGCTATCGATACCAGTAGCGACCACGGAAACACGGATTTTGCCGGACAGATCATCGTTAAAGGCAGAACCCCAAATGATATTGGCATCGGCATCAACCAGCTCACGGATATGATTCGCAGCCTCATCGACCTCCATCAGGCGCATATCATCGCCGCCGGTGATGGAGATGATAACCCCTTTGGCACCCTGCATCGAAACACCGTCAAGCAGCGGATTGGCGATGGCCTTCTCGGCAGCTTCCAGCGCACGACCATCACCTTCGGCTTCGCCTGTGCCCATCATCGCCTTGCCCATCTCACGCATGACGGAACGGACATCGGCAAAATCAAGATTGATCAGGCCGGGCATGACCATCAGGTCGGTAATCGAGCGGACACCCTGTTGCAGCACTTCATCCGCCATGGTGAAGGCTTCTTTGAAAGTGGTGTCGGCATTGGCGATCAGGAACAGGTTCTGATTGGGAATGACGATCAGCGTATCGACATTTTTCTGCAGTTCCTCAATCCCCGCCTCTGCCGCGCGCATGCGGCGTGAGCCTTCAAAGGTGAACGGCTTGGTCACAACGCCGACCGTTAATATGCCCTTGTCACGCGCAATCTTGGCGATGACCGGAGCGGCGCCAGTGCCAGTGCCGCCGCCCATGCCGGCGGCGATAAAGCACATATGTGCGCCATCCAGCGTCTTGTCTATTTCCGCCATGGTCTCTTCCGCCGCAGCGCGACCAACTTCAGGGCGCGATCCGGCACCCAGACCCTGCGTAATATCAGGGCCAAGCTGGATGCGCTGTTCGGCGACCGAGCTGTTCAACGCCTGCGCGTCTGTATTGGCGATAATGAAATCGACGCCCTCAACGCTGGCGGCAATCATATTCGCAATGGCATTGCCTCCGGCGCCGCCAACACCGATAACCGCAATGCGGGGCCGAAGCTCATCCATTGCCGGGGGACCAATATCGATACTCATAATCTTCACTCCCTGATCGCCTCTCACGCGACCCACAAATACCCGTTATGTCCTGCGACGGTTCTGTAGTTGATTAACCATAGTCATTGCACAGAATGAATCGCCGAATCACGTAAAAACTTTACCTTTCCCCAGAACTCTTCAGCCGACGCTCCCGGCGCGTCTCGAGAAGGTTCAATATTCCTCTTTCAACGTCTGCCAAAGCCGCCGAAATGCGGCCAGACCGGAATAGCCATGGACCACCTGTTTTTGAGGCAGCATCAAGCGGATATCGCGCGGATTCTGGTCGGCATAACGCACCAGACCGGCCAATGTGGAAAAGGCCGGGCCGCTATGCGCCTCTGGCAGGCCTTGCATCTTGATCGGCGCACCAATGCGCACCGTCTGGCCAAATACACCCTGAGCATAGTCGGCAATGCCTTTGAGCTCTGCACCACCGCCTGTGAGCACCACCATCTTGCCGCGTGGTCCGGCAAAGCCAAGCTGTTTAAGGCCGGTGGAGACTTCACTCAGCAGATAATCAAGCTGCTGGACAATCACGCTGACCAGTTCGGCCCGGGCAATCCTGTCGTCGCTGCCCCCTTCCTCATCCTGCTTGCTGCCGACAATACCGTCAACCGACCGCTTGATCGGGATCATTTCACGATGATCGGCAGGGCTGGCAATGGCCGAACCATAAAAGCATTTGAGCCGCTCCGCCTCATTGCGCCGGATACCGAAAGCCGAGGCGATGGCATCGGTCATATCCGACGCGCCATAGGGGATGCTGTGCAGCCCGACCAGCATACCTCCGGCATAAAGCGAGATATTGGTCACCGCTGCGCCCAGCTCAACCAGAGCAACGCCCAGTTCGCGCTCCTCTTCGCTGAGACAGGCCAGACCACAAGCAATCGGCGCGGCCACGACTGCTCGCACATCGAGATGCGCAGCACGCACGCACATATCGATATTGCGGACCGGTGCTCCATCAGCAAGCACCACATGGATATCGACACCAAGCCGGTCAGCGTGAAGCCCCTTGGGCTCCTTCACCTTGGCCTGACCATCGAGGGTGTAGAGCGCCGGTTCGGCATGCAGCACCATACGGCCATCGGGCTCAATCGCATCACGGCCATGACCGAGCAGATAGTCAATATCATCCTGCTCGATCCGCTCGCCATGCAATTCAGTCTCGACGGTGGTGATGCGGCTGACCAACCCGCCCGAGGTGCAGCCGACCCAGATCTGCTCGACATTGATGCCCGCCATCCGTTCGGCCTGTTCCACCGCATTGCGTACCGCATGTTCGGTGCGCTCAACATCGGTGACATAGCCGCGCTTTACGCCTTCGCTGGCATGCTGCCCGGTGCCAAGTGCAACCAGATTGCCCTCTTCATTGCGCCCGGCAATCAACGCGCTGACTTTGGAGGAACCGATATCGAGCGCGGTATAGACTTTGGTGATCGGCGAACTGCTCATGGCTGTGCCTCCCCACCTGCGGAGCTACCCTCTTGCGGCAGACGGAAATAGGCTCGATCCGGGTCGCGCAGATCAAAATGGGTAACCCCGGTGCCGAGCAGCCGGTTAACGCCTTCCATCCGGGCAAAGGTCACAAAGGCAGCCTTCGATGCTTCCTCGCCTTCGGGCAAGGCCAGTGTCTCGCCGGATTGAAACACCAAGTCCCAGCGGCGATTGCCGACCCATTTGGCCTCGGTCACCATCGGTTCCAGTGCCGGAGCTTGATCCATCAGCGCATCGAGCGCTGCGGCTTTGGTATTCGCATTCTTGCCGCTGATCAGCGGCAGATCGACCTCACGCGCATCCTTAATCACCTCAAGCAGGCGACCCTCATCATCGATGATCGCCAATTGCTTGCCATCATTCCAGACGGCATGCGGCTCGCGCTCGACAATGTCGACGATCAGCGTATCGGGAAGCTGACGCGACACGCGTGCATCACCAATCCAGCCAAATTGCATCAGCTCATTGCGCAGCCGGTCGAGATCAACCAGCGGCATGGCCCGGTCTTTTTCGGCGAGGACAATCTCATAGACTTTCAGCTCGTTGACATTTTCAAGGCCCCGCACTTCAACATGCTTGACCTCAAATCCGGCATCGCCTGCGATCTCAGCCAGTTGCGTGCCGGCGCGATCAGTAACCCCCGCAATCTTGGCGACCGCCAGAACACCAAGCACGACCCCGGCGACAATCGCAAAGGTCATCGCCCGCTGTACCTGTTCCGGGGTAAACGGCAGAACCTTGAGCAGCCGGTCCATTATGCTTGTGCGTTTTACCGTCCGCTTTCGCTGCGGCGATTTTCGTGCCTTTTGCGGTTTGCCGCGTTTGGTTTTTGCTGCTGTCATAAGGCCGCCTCCACGATTGCCTCGACCAGTGTCGGATAATCCATGCCGATATGCGCCGCCTGTTCGGGCACCAGGCTATAAGGTGTCATCCCCGGCTGGGTGTTGACCTCAAGCAGGAACAGGCCGTCTGCACCCTTGCTGTCATCCCAGCGATAGTCGCTGCGCGAAACACCCTTGCAGCCGAGCAGACGATGCGCCTCCAGCGCATATTTGAGGCACAGATCATGAATGTCCTGGGGGATGTCCGCTGGGCAAATATGCTCGGTCAGGCCTTCGGTATATTTGGCATCATAATCATAAAAGCCCGATTTAGCCCGCAGCTCGGTGACGGTCAGCGGCTTATCACCAATCACAGCGGTGGTCAGTTCGCGCCCACGGATAAAGGGTTCGGCGAGTAGCTCATCAAATTCCTGCCACGGGCCTTCGCTATCTCGTGCAATAGGGCTGCCGTAATTACCGTCCTCTTTGACGATAGCGACGCCGACGGACGAGCCTTCATTGACCGGCTTCAACACATAGGGGCGCGGCATCGGGTCGGCGCTGTAAAGGCTCTCGCTCTGTATGATCTCACCGTCCGGCATCGGGATGCCATGCGGAACAAGCTCATTCTTGGTCAGCTGCTTGTCAATCGCGATGACCGAAGCCGCCATGCCGCTATGGGTATAGGGTATCTGCATCAGATCGAGCATACCCTGCACCCGGCCATCTTCCCCGGGCGTGCCATGCAGTGCATTAAACACAACATCGGGCCGCACGCCTTCCATCACCGAAGCAATGTTGCGATCCATATCGATGCGGGTCACCTTGTGCCCACGGCTTTCAAGTGCCTCGGCAATGCCCTCACCGGACATCAGCGAAACCTCGCGCTCGGATGACCAGCCACCCATCAAAACCGCGATATGGAGTTTGGCGAGGGTCATGTTTTAGATCCAATAAGTTCAAAAAATCCGTTCGCCTCGAGCGAAGTCGAGAGGCTGGTGCAAGTGGAGAGCCGTGTCTCGACTACGCTCGACACGAACGGAAAAAGATGCAGAATATCTCTCATCCCTTTTCCCCCACGCGCTGGATTTCCCATTGCAGCTCGACACCTGAATCGTCCCTGACGCGGCGGCGTACCTCTTCACCCAGCGCTTCAATATCCGCACTGCTGGCATCGCCGGTGTTGATCAGGAAATTGGTGTGCTTCTCACTCACCTGCGCGCCGCCGACTTTGAGGCCTCGACAACCTGCCGCATCGACAAGCTGCCATGCCTTATGGCCATCGGGATTTTTGAAAGTCGAACCGCCGGTTTTGGAACGGAGAGGCTGGGAGTCTTCGCGCGCCTGGGCGATGCGGTCCATCTCCGCCTGAATGGCGTCCCTGTCGGCGGGCGTTCCCTGAAACAAGGCACTGACAACAATCGCACCCTCGGGCAATTCGCTGTGGCGATAGCTATAGTTGAGTTCCGCCGCATCCAATGTCTGTGTCTCGCCTGAGGGCAGAACCACATCGCAGCTGATCAGTACATCGCTAACTTCGCGGCCATAGGCACCGCCATTCATGCGGACAAAACCGCCGACCGTGCCGGGAATACCGCGCAGAAACTCCAGCCCGCCAAGGCCGGCATCTCGTGCCTTGGACGATACCAATATGCCCGAAGCTCCCCCGCCGCAGCGCATGCGGTTTTCGCCTGCTTCTTCGACTTTGGCAAAGGGCTTGCCGAGCCGCACTACCACGCCGCGTATGCCGCCATCGCGAATGATGCAGTTGGAGCCAAGGCCAAGCGGCCATACGGGCAGAGTGCCATCAAGCTGCTTCAGAAAATCGGCGAGGTCGTTTGCATCCTTGGGCTCGAACAGCCAGTCGGCATGGCCGCCCGATTTGAACCAAACCAATGGTGCGAGTGGTGCTTGGGATTTGAGCTTACCACGAACAACAATCTCTTCACCCGTTCGTGTCGAGCGCAGTCGAGACACCGTGCCTGCTGCCTGCCTCTCGACTTCGCTCGAGGCGAACGGAGTGGGTGATTGCGCCGCGTTCATTTACGCGCCTCCATCACCGCGTCAGCCAGGCCCGCAGCCCATTTGGTTATATCGCCCGCGCCCAGGCATACGACCATATCATCCGCGCGCACGATCCCGGCCAAAACCCGAGCCAGATCATCCCCATCCGAAACCAACGCCGCCTCGCGATGACCACGCTGTTTCAAGCCCGCGACCAGTGCATCACTGTCGACGCCCTCAATCGGCTCTTCACCCGCTTTGAACACCGGCGTGACCAGCACAATATCGGCATCGTTAAAGCAGCCCTGAAACGCGTCCATATGATCGCGCAGCCGGGTATAGCGATGCGGTTGACACACCGCGATCACGCGGCCCTTGGCGCCCTCGCGTGCGGCTGAAAGCACCGCCTGTATCTCAACGGGATGATGGCCGTAATCGTCGATAATCGCGGCCTCGCCACCATCCACTGTGATGGTGCCGACCCGGGTAAAGCGCCGTTTCACACCGCCAAAGCTGTCAAAACCGGTGCGGACCGCTTCATCGCTCATGCCCATTTGCAGGCCAACCGCGACCGCCGCCAGTGCATTTTGGACATTATGCCGTCCCGGCATCGGCAGGGTCACGCCCTCTATCGTGCGCGTCTCGCCATCACGGTCGCGCACCACCACATCAAAGCGGTTGCCGCCTGGAAACGGCGTGACATTGTCGCCGCGAATATCGGCTTGCGCGGAAAAACCATAGGAAATCAGCCGCCGGTCCTTCACCCGTGGCAGCAGCGCCTGCACTTCCGGGTGATCGATGCACAAAATCGCCGCGCCGTAAAAAGGCACATTCTCGATAAACTCGACAAAGGCGGATTTGATCGCATCAAAGCTGCCATAATGATCGAGATGTTCAGGATCGATATTGGTGACCACGGCCAAAGTACCGTCGAGCCGCAAGAAGCTGCCATCGCTTTCATCGGCCTCAACCACCATCCAGTCGCTGTCACCCAGCCGCGCATTGGAGCCGTATTGATTGATAATGCCGCCATTGATCACTGTAGGGTCGATACCGCCAGCATCGAGCATCGCCGCGACCATCGAGGTGGTGGTCGTCTTGCCATGGGTCCCGGCTATGGCGATGGTGGATTTTAGCCGCATCAGCTCGGCCAGCATCTCGGCGCGGCGCACCACCGGGATACGGTGTTCCAGCGCATGCGCCACTTCGGGGTTGGTTCGCCGTACTGCGGTTGAGGTGACCAGCACTGCGGCATCAGCGACATGCTCGGGATCATGGCCGATATGCACCGTCATGCCCTTGCCGCGCAGCCGCTCGACCGTCGGGCTTTCGGCGATATCGCTGCCCTGCACATTATAGCCCAGATTGTGCATTACCTCGGCTATTCCGGACATGCCAATGCCGCCAATGCCGACAAAGTGGATGGTGCCAATATCGGTACCAACACCCGGCATCAGACGCTCTCTTTCTGGTCACTGGTGCGCGCCAAGGATTCCTTGGCAGTGGCGAGACCCTGTTCGGAGGGACGAATGCGGATGGTATCGGTCAGCGGATCGCCGCCAGCGCTTTCCACCAGATCGGCAAGGTCCTGCGTCGCATTGGGGTAGCCGCATTTATGCGCCGCCAGCGCTGCATTTTCGAGCGACGCCGGGTCCATCGCCATTTTCTGAATCTGCTTGGCCAATTCCTTGGCGGTAAATTGCGGCTGCTGGATCGAGCGTGCGCCGCCCGCCTCAACCATATCCTTGACATTGAAGGTCTGGTGATTGTCGGTCGCGATTGGCAGTGGCACCAAAATCGCGGGACGTCCGGCTACAGTTAGTTCGGCAATGGTCGAAGCACCGGCACGGCCGATAAACAGGTGCGACCAGGCAAGGCGATCAGGCAGATCATTGAGATAGGTCGCAAGCTCCGCCGGAATCTCATGCGCGGCATAGCGCTCGCGCACCTTGTCGATATCCTCCTCACGGCATTGCTGCGTCACCTGCAGGCGACGGCGCAGATGCGTCGGCAACATCGCCAGACCGTCGGGTACCACGTCGGAGAGAATGCTCGCGCCCTGACTACCGCCGGTTACCAGCACCCGGAAAATGCCATCGGGTAGGAAGGGCGGAAAATCCTGGGTGCGGATATCGAGGATCGCCTGCCGCACCGGATTGCCGACGACATGCACCTTATGGGCATATTTGCTGTCGAGCCGCTCGACCTTTTTATAGGCGGTGGCAATCGCCCCGACCTTGCGCGCCATCAGCCGGTTGACGCGCCCAAAGACCGCATTCTGCTCATGCACAATGGTCGGTAGCTTGGAGCGGTGTGCGGCCAACAAGGTTGGCAATGCAGGATAGCCGCCAAAGCCAACAACCGCTGTGGGTTGAAAAGTCTTTATCAGCTCCAGCGCCATTTTGCGCGCGGTCCAGATGCTGCGAAGGCCTTTCAGCTTGGCCAGCGGTCCACCGGACAGCCTGCCGGTCGGCAGGATATGTACCTGACCTTCTTCAAAGATACCGGGAATCTTCGCGCCGCGCTCATCGGTGAGCAGGGCAACGCGATGGCCGCGCTTCATCAATTCCTCGCCCAGTGAATAGGCGGGAATCATATGGCCGCCCGTCCCTCCGGCGGCGAGAACATAATGGCGGGAAACTTTAGTCACTGCTGCCAACTCCTGTCAAATGAGGAGCGGTCAAGATAGGGGTTTCTGCGGCTCAAGGCGAGCAGCAAACCAGCGGCAAAACACAATGCCAGCATCGATGACCCACCATAGCTGATAAACGGCAAGGTCATCCCTTTGGACGGGAAGAGCTGGAGGTTGACGGCGATATTGATCATCGCCTGACCAACAATCTGCGCCGCCAGACCGCTGACTGCCAGGGTTAGGAAAAGGTCTTTCTCCTCTTGTAGCCGCAAAAGCACCCGGCCCATAAACACCAGATAGAATATCGCAATTGCGGCACAGGCCAGCAGACCAAATTCCTCACCAATCACCGAGAAGATATAGTCGGTATGCGCTTCAGGCAGGCGAAACTTCGCCGTGCCCAGTCCTGGGCCTGCGCCGATAAAGCCGCTGCTGGTCAGCGTGTTATGGGCAAAGCTGACCTGGTCAAACTGATCACCACCGAAGAGCCACGCATTAATCCGCTGCGTCGCCACCGGATAGAAAAGATAGGCAGTGGTCAGGCCGCCGATACCGGCAACAATCGATACCGCGATAATCTGGAAGGAGAGCCCAGCAAGCAGCGCCAGCACAAACCAGATGCCAAAGAAGATAATCGTCGCGCCGAGATTGGGCTGCATCATCAGGAAAAAGCCAATTGCGCAGGTAATGGCAAAGGTCACCGCCAGGACCGGCAGGTCAGGATCACGCGCCTTGAGCGACAAAATCCAGGCCGTTGCGACCGCAAAGGCGGGCTTGAGAAACTCCGATGGCTGGATAGTCAAACCATAGCCAATCCAGCGCTGCGCGCCATTTTTGGTTTCCCCCAGGATCGGAACCAGCATAAGCAGCAAGCCAAAGAACAGCGCCGCAGCAATCGCCAATCGGCGCGCCTGGGTTTTGGGGAGCATTGAGATGACGATCATCATCGGCACACCCACAGCGAGCCAGCGTAATTGACGATAAAAGAAGTAGAGCGGATCGAGCGTGACACTCGCCGTAGAAAGCCGTGCCGCAGAAGCAGGCGATGCGGCGGCGACGGCGATCAATCCAAGCCCCATCAAAATGCCGATCAGTGTCAATGTGACACGGTCAAGTTCCCAGAACCAGATCGCCAGTTGCGACTTGTCCGACCGGCCCAACCGACTCTTGAAGCGCTTGGAGATACCGCGCGCGACAATGGCGGGCGCGTCGGCGACCGAAGCATTATTCTCGTTCATGACGTTATCGGTCACACCCGGCCTCCTCATCGGCAATCAGCTTTTCCACCATGTTGCGAAAACAATCCCCGCGCGCCTCAAAATCGCGAAACTGGTCGAACGAGGCACAGGCAGGAGACAGCAGGACCACATCACCCGGCACTGCGGTTTCAAAAGCCTCACGCACCGCGGTGCACAGCATTTCCGATTTGCTCACCGGCATGTGCGTGCCCAGCAGTTCGGCATAATCCGGGCCTGCCTCACCGATGGTGTAAGCATGTTTGATCCGGTCGAAATAGGGCGCGCATTCATCCAGCCCTTTCTCCTTGGCCAGACCGCCGGCAATCCAGTGGATATTGCGATAAGCCGCCAGTGCCGGGGCGGTTGCCGCCGGATTGGTGGCCTTGCTGTCATTGACATAGGCAACACCCTGATGCTGGGTGATAACCTCCATGCGGTGAGACAGCCCGCCAAAGCTGGCAAAGCTGCGCGCCGCCTCCGCTGGATCAAGCCCCAGCCCTGCAGCAACGCCCAGAGCGGCAGCAGCGTTTTCGCGGTTATGCGGTCCGGCCAGCGCCGGCCAATCATCTTGGCCCTCTACAGCCACCTCATCGAGAAACTGCACCGTCAAATCATCGCGCTGGCCAAGAACGGCAAATTCCTTCTCGGTCTCCCGATTGACCACTGCCGCCTGCCCGGCCCTTTGCATCCCGAACAGTCTCGCCTTGGCAGCTGCATAAGCGGGGTAATCGGCATAGCGATCAAGATGATCCGGGGTGATGTTAAGCAGCACCGCGACATCGCATGCCAGCGAGTAGGTCAGATCAATCTGAAAGCTCGACAGCTCCAGCACATAGACTGCCGGGCCTTTAGCATTGGGCTGCAGCGGCATCTGGCTCATGATCGGCAGGCCGATATTCCCCCCCATCAAACTGCTATAGCCCATCTGTTTGAGCATATGGTGCACCAGGGCAGTGGTGGTCGATTTGCCATTGGTGCCGGTGATGCCGACCACCTTATGCTCCGGCAATTCGGGGCGCGCCATGGCGAATAGTTCGATATCGCCGATCAGCGGCAGATCGAATGCGCGGGCTCTATCGGCGATAGGATGGCGATTGATCGGCACGCCGGGGGAGACGACAATGCCATCATAGCCGGTCAAATCCGCAACCAACGGATCGCCCAGCTCAACGCCCTCGGGCAAACCATCGCGCGCGGCCTCGCTATTGTCCCAGGCGAGCACATGCGCGCCGGAAGCAACCAGCGCCTCGACCACAGCTTTGCCGGAGCGGGCAAGGCCAAGCACGGCATAGCGTTTCCGGTCAAAGGCGCGTGCGGTAATCATCTGAGTTTCAGCGTCGCCAATCCAGCCAGCGAAAGCACAAGCGAGATGATCCAGAAACGGACCACCACGGTGGATTCAGGCCAGCCAAGCTGTTCAAAATGGTGATGGATCGGTGCCATGCGGAAGACGCGGCGACCGGTGCGTTTAAACCAGAACACCTGGATGATGACGGATACCGCTTCGAGCACAAACAGGCCGCCGACAATGGCCAGCACAATCTCGTGATGCGAGGCAACGGCAATCGCCCCTAATGCTCCGCCAAGAGCGAGCGATCCGGTATCGCCCATAAACACCGCTGCCGGTGGCGCGTTGAACCAGAGGAACGCCAGACATGCGCCGATAATCGCACCGCAGAAAATCGCCAGCTCGCCGACACCTTCAACATAGGGAATGCCGAGATAGCCAGAGAAGACAGTATTACCGACCAAGTAAACGATCAGCAGGAAGGTGCCGCTGGCAATCACTACAGGCATGGTAGCGAGACCATCCAGCCCGTCTGTCAGGTTGACCGCATTACCCGCGCCGACAATCACAAAGGCGGCGAAGGGATAATAGAATAGCCCCAACTCAAAGGCGAGATTGCTGAAGAACGGGACATAGAGGAAGGTCCCGGTCTGATTGAGGATTAGCCAGCTTGCACCGCCTGCAACGGCAAATTCAGCCAAGAGCCGCACCTTGCCGGATACGCCCTTGTGACTGGCCTTTCGCACCTTGTCATAATCATCGAGGAAACCGATGGTGCCGAAACCCAAGGTCACAAACAGACAGGCCCAGACAAAGACATTGCTGAGATCCATCCAGATCAGCAGCGAGATCGTCAGCGAGATCAGGATCATGAGCCCGCCCATGGTCGGCGTGCCTCGCTTGGCGAGATGGCTTTGCGGGCCATCCTCACGGATCGGCTGTCCTTTGCCCTGACGCATCCGCAGCATCATGATGAAACGCGGCCCGATCGCCATGCCGATAAACAGCGCGGTGACAATGGCAGCGCCAGAACGGAAGCTGAGATAGCGGATTAGGTTGAAGACGCCCTCAAAGCCCATCATTTCGGCGAGAAGCAGGAGCATTATGTTTCCCCGTCGGTGAGCGCCCGGACCACCGACCCCAGATTGACACTGTTGGACCCCTTGACCAGAACGGTATCGCCATCGGCCATGATGGCCCGGAGCTGATCAAGCGCTGCAGACGCATCGGCCACATGGTCGAAACCGCCCTGATACTCAACCGCTTCTGCGAGCTTTTTACCCAGAATTTGCAACTCTTCACCGACCAAGATGCAATGGTCGACCTCGGCGGCGATAATCGGATGGACCAGCTCGGCATGATAATGCTCGCTTCGCTCCCCCAACTCCTTCATCGCGCCCAGAACAGCGACCTTTCGGCCAGCCGCATTCTCAGAGAAAGTCTTGAGTGTCACCGCCATGGAGGCGGGGTTGGCATTGTAGCTCTCGTCGATCAGATGGACTTTGGCACCACCCTGCAGCGTCAGATCATGCGTGGCACCACGCCCGGCGAGACCCGGCAGTTCAGACATCGCCAATCCAGCCAGCGCCAGATCACCGCCGGCAGCATGAACAGCGGCCATCACCGCCAGCGAATTCATCACCCAATGCTCGCCCTGCTCGGCGACGCGATAGACCAGCATGCGGTCAAGCATCCGCGCCGTCACCAATGTGCCGCCTTCCATGGCTGGGACGGCATCAATCAGCCGGATATCCGCATCTTCATGGCTGCCAAAGGTGAGGATATGGCTAGCACAAGTCTCGGCCTTAGCGCGCAGGATCGGGTAATGCGGGTTGTCGATCGGAATAATCGCAGTGCCTTCAGGTTCCAGCCCTTCGAAAATCTCCGCCTTGGCATGGGCAATACCGCTTTCATCGTCGAAATTCTCGATATGTGCAGGACCGATGGTGGTGATGATAGCGATATGGGGTCGGACAATCCGGGTCAGGGCGCTGAGCTCGGCGGCATGGTTCATGCCCATCTCAAACACGCCATAATCCACCGCCGGGTCCATCCGCGCGAGGCTGAGCGGCACGCCGACATGGTTGTTATAGCTTTTGACCGAGCGATGCGCATTGCGCGCCGGGGTGCGGCTGAGCGAGAGATAAAGCGCTTCCTTGGTGCCGGTTTTGCCCGCCGATCCGGTAACGCCGATAATGGTCGCATCGGTGCGCGCACGGGCGGCATGGCCGAGCGCATTCAATGCGGCAAAGCTGTCCTCAACCAGCACATACGGCGCATCGCCCAGCGGTTTTTCGCTGATGACGCCCGCCGCGCCATTTTCCAATGCGCCGTCAATATAGCCATGGCCATCGGCTTGTTCGCCGCGCATCGCTATAAATAGGTCGCCGGTGCCCACTTCGCGTGAGTCAAAAGCAACGCCGGAAATGGCAAAGTCGCCATGCGCTGTGCCGCCGGTCGCTTCGGCAATTTCTGCGGCGGTCCAGATGGTGTTCATGCCACCGCCTCCCCGGCGACTTGCCGCGCAACCTCGACATCATCAAAGGGCAGCACCCGCTGATCTTCACCACGTCCGATAATCTGGCCCTGCTCATGGCCCTTGCCGGCAAGCAGCACGATATCCTCAGAACCCGCCATGGAAAGCGCATGGGCAATCGCTGAACGGCGGTCGCCAATATCCTCTGCATCTGGCGCTGCTGCGAGTATCTCGGCGCGGATCGCTGACGGATCTTCGCCGCGCGGATTGTCATCGGTGACGATCACATGATCGGCATGGGCCTGTGCGATCTTGCCCATTTCCGGACGCTTGCCGCTATCACGATCCCCACCTGCGCCAAAAACACAGATCAGCTTTCCGGTAACATGCGGACGCAGCGCCGATATCGCCGAGGCCAGCGCATCGGGCGTATGAGCATAATCCACATAGACCGGTGCGCCATTGCTGGCGATCACGGCGCGCTCAAGACGTCCGCGCACCGGTTGCAGCCGCGCGACGTGGTCAAAGACCTGATCAGCTTCGTCGCCCGCGGCGATCGCTATGCCTGCAGAGGTGAGCGCGTTGGCCGCCTGATACGCGCCGATCAACGGCAGTGAGATACGATAGGTTTTGCCCTGATGCTCGACCATCAGCACCTGCCCCAGTGGCGTTGGTGTGCGTGAGACCAGCACGATATCATCACCCGCCTCACCCACGCTCAGCGTCTTGAGACCACGCGTCTCACAGCGCTCCTGAACTTCGAGCGATTTGGGATCATCGGCCCAGATGACGGCGGTGCCATCGCTATCCACTACCTCGTCAAACAACCGCATCTTGGCCGCGAAATAAGCCTCCATCGTGCCATGATAGTCGAGATGGTCGCGGCTGAAATTGGTGAAGGCAGCGATCTTTACCGGCAGACCTTCAGTGCGGAATTGCGACAGGCCGTGACTGGACGCCTCAAAGATCACATGGCTGATCCCTTGACGCGCCATGCCACTCATATTGTTGAGGAAAGTAACAATATCCGGCGTGGTAAGACCGGTGCGGTTCTGGTCAAAAGAGGTGGTGACCCCCAGCGTACCAATCGACGCCGCGCCAAAGCCCGCCATATGCCAGAGCTGGCGGGTCATCTCGGCAGTCGAGGTCTTGCCATTGGTTCCCGTCACCGCAGCAACAGTCGAAGGCACCGGGCGGAAATAGCGCGCGGCCCCTTGCGCGAAGGCGCGGCGGGGTTCGTCATCGACAATATGGGCGACGCTGGACGGGACATCGGCCTGATCGGAAGCAACCACAGCAATCGCGCCTGCTTCTACCGCATCCGCAATAAAATCCTCGCCATTGAAGCGCGCACCGCGAAAGGCGCCGAATACCGTGCCGGGAGCAACCTTGCGGTGGTCAATCGCGAAACCTGTCACCGGCTGATCGGCCAAGGTGGCGGGCACTGCAGAAAAGATGGAACCGAGACGCATCAGCCGGAATGCCTCGCTTTCCAGAGCAACGGAGTCAGCTCGGTAATATCGACATCGCGCCGGTCATCAGGGACGACGCCCAGCATCGGGCCAATGCGCGGCACCAACCGGCCAACCACCGGCGCCGCGGTCCAGCCAGCGGTGCGTTGATAGGCCGAGGCCGCGCTACCCTTGGGTTCATCGAGCATGGTCACGACAACATATTTGGGATTGTCCATCGGGAAGGCGGCGGCAAAGGTCGAGACCAGCGAGCTTTTCTTATAGCCACCCTTATGCGGCTTTTCTGCTGATCCGGTCTTACCGCCAATGCGGAAACCCGGCGCGTCGGCCTTGCGTCCGGTGCCGTGGACCACAATCATCCGCAGCAACTGACGCATCCGCGCGCTTGTCGCCGCTTTGAACACGCGGCGGCCCTGCGGCACTTCATCAGCATTGAGCTTGCGCACACTGGCCGGACGCCAGATACCACCATTCACCAGAGCCGCATAGGCCGAAGCCAGGTGCATCGGCGTCACCGCAATGCCGTGGCCATAGGCGATGGTCATATTGGTTACCCGACCCCAGCTTTGGGGCCAGAGCGGATGACCGCGTTCTGTCAGCTCAACTTCGGGTGGTGCATCAAAACCGAGCGAACGCAGCATAGCCTCCATGCGATCGCGCCCAAGATTATCCGCCAACCGAGCGGTCACAATATTCGAGCTATGCACCAGCGTTTCTGGCACATTGAGGTAGCGCGCCTGTGGGTGATCATCGCTGATCTTGAAGCGGCCGACCTGGAGCGGCTGTGTAGCGTCATAGCGGGTAGCCAGATTGGTCACAGTACCGGTATCCAGCGCCGCTGCAACGGTCAGTGGCTTGAAGGTCGAACCCAGCTCATAGACATTGAACGTCACATCATTGGTCTGGCGCGCGATATCACCCTTGCCGATCTTATTGGGGTTAAACTCAGGCAAAGAGGCCAGCGCCACAACCTCGCCAGTATTGGCATTAAGCACAATCCCCGCCGCACCCTTGGCCTGTAGGTCGAGCATCGCATTGCCCAGCTCATGCTCCAAGGCAGCCTGCACCCGCACATCCATGGCCAGCCGCACCGGCTCGGCGCGACGAACATCATCCACCAGCCGATCATTGAGCACCCGCTCCATGCCCATGACGCCCTTGCCATCGGCATTAACATAACCAAGCAAATGCGCGCCCAGCCCATGTTGCGGATAGAAACGTTCATTTTCCTGCGGGAAGTCGAACCCAACCTCGCCAAGCGCATGCACTCGATTGGCCACTTCCGGCACAACACGACGGCGCAAATAGGTCGGGCGCGTGCCGTTCAGTTTCTTGAAGAAGCTGTCCGCGCTGGTGTCGGGGAAAATCTCGGCAAGCTGGCGCGCCAGTTCTTTACGATCACCAATGACCTTTTCCGGCTCGACACGAATGGCGAAGGCGGGAATGGTCCGCGCCAAGGGTACGCCATTGCGATCGACCAGATCAGCACGCGGCGGGATATAGAGCGTGCCGGTATCACGCGCGACACGATGCTCTTCAAAAACACCGATATAAAACAACCGGGCAATCATCACCAAAACGGTGAACGCGAGCAGCAACAGCACCACCAACGCGCGCATATGTGCGACGGACAGGGCTTGGGCCGAGACACTGGCCAGGCGGACGCGTTCCTTGCCCTGGGCAATTGCCATCATAGTTGCGGCGCATCCTTCCCGGAATCAGAAGCGGTAGCATCACTGCTCGACGACACGCTGTTCGCTTCGAGCAAATCCTCAATCGTTGGCGCATTCTTAGGCAGATCAATCGCAACCGTAGCTGAACCGGATGCCGCAGCCGCAGCTACACTTGGCGCGGCATCAGCCATGCCCGCTGCCCCGCCTGGCGCAACCGCATCGCCATTTTCTTCGGCCTCTGCCTTGGGAATGGCGATGCCATCGCCAAAAGGCGAACCGACAGTGCCCGCCGCATCTTGGACGCCAACCATTGCCACTTCAACAATGTCATGCATATGGTCGCGCCCTTTGCCGAGATTGGCCAGTTCACGCTCACCGCTGATATATTGCGCCGCTTCAGGCGCTACATAGCCATAATCGACCGCATTCCACAGCTCGAGCTGACGCATGCTGGCGCGCGTAGCAAACTCGGTTTCCAGATAACGCAACCGCTCTTTGGCCGCGACAATCCTTGCCTCGGTCCGCGACAGGTCGCTGCGGATAGAAGCAACGCTGAGCGAGAGCGGATAGAGCGAGATTGCAACCACCAACACCAGCGCCAGCCAGCCTAGATTTTTCAGTCTGCGTGCAGCGAGTTTCATGCCGCTTCCTTCCATGTCGGTGCGTCAGTGCGAATGGCGGCCCGAAGGGTCGCCGAGCGGGCGCGGGGATTGCGGGCGCATTCTTCGTCGCCCGCGCGAATGGCTTTGGCCGGCTTGCCAAAGCTGGGTTGCGGCCCGGCATCGGTAACGGGCAGATGGCGCGAACCACCCCCCTGCCTCCCGGACCGGGTACGGAAAAACTGCTTCACAATCCGGTCTTCCAGACTGTGAAAAGTCACGACCGCGAGACGGCCACCCGGCTTCAGCATCGCTTCCGCTGCCGTCAGACCTGCGCGCAGTTCGTCCATTTCGCCATTCACATGGATGCGGATCGCCTGAAAGCTGCGCGTCGCCGGATCTTTCTTCATGCCGGGATGATGGCCGAGTGCCTTGCGGATGATCGCTGCCAGCTCTGCCGTGGTCTGCAGCGGGCGGGCAGCACAGATCGCACGGGCCACGCGGCGCGATTGGCGCTCCTCACCATAAAGATACAGCACATCCGCAATCGCATCGGCTTCGGCGGAGTTGAGAAAATCCGCAGCGCTCTCACCGCTCTGGGCCATGCGCATGTCGAGCGGACCATCCTCACGGAAAGAAAAGCCTCGCTCCGGCCTGTCCAACTGCATCGACGAGACACCAATATCGAAGACGATACCGTCAACCGCCTCGATCCCCGCCTCACGCAATACACTGTCCAGTTGCGAGAACTCCGCCGGGTGGAAGCGGAACATCTCGCCATGCTCGCTCAGCACAGCCTCAGCATAAGGCCGTGCATCGGGATCACGATCAAAGCCATGCACCATCGCGCCTTTAGCCAGCATCGCGCGCGTATATCCGCCCGCACCGAATGTGGCATCGACATGCCGCTCGCCCGGGTGGATGGCGAGCGCAGTGATGACCTCATCAAGCAGAACCGGAATATGCGGAGGGTTGTCCATCAAGACACTGTCAGCGGTCATTGGCGCGCCTCCAGCTCTTCGCGGAAATAGGGGATCAGCGTCTTGGCGTCGATCAGCCGTGGAACATCAGTCTCATAAGCCAGCAGCGCATCAGGATCCCAAATCTGGAACTGGCTGCCGCCGCCGATAAACAGCGCCTGCCCTTCAATCCTGGCGAGGATGCGCGCATGCGGCGGGAAGATAAACCGGCCTGACGCGTCAAAGCCGGTCTCAAACACCATCGCCGAACTCGACAGCTCAGCCTCTTCACGATCAAACACCTCTCCGCGCTGGGTGGCGAGCGCTTCCTGGCGATCAATCTCGGCGTCAATCTCGTCCTGACGGCTCAAACCATAGCCAACAAGGCAGGGAAAACGGGTGTCGCGCGACAGGCACAGCAGGCGCTTGTCGCTGCTTTCAGTAACGGTTTTGCGAAATTCTGCAGGCAGCACGAAGCGATCTTTTTCGCCACGGGCGGCGAAAAATGTCCCTCTATACCGATATTTCGGCTGCTCGCTCACGTTCCTCCACCCCGGTCTTGACCCATTTGGTCAGGGCAAAGCGCTCCCGTTCCGACAAGCGCTATGCGCCAGCGGTGCTGAGAATCAGCAACTGGAAACAGTCCACCCTATGGTTAGAGCGGGTTTATCAGCCTTAATCACGGGAGAAAAGGGGAATTCACGGGATTTTACGGGAATATAAAATTAAGCACTGTTTTTATTGAATATTTTTTCGCCCTAGGGCTCAGTTGAATTGCATTCTCACAAAAATTCACCTTTTGTTCAATATTTTACAAGCCTTTTGCTTTCGTTTTTAGAAGCTAACGCGACTGCAGCTTAGGGACGCGCACCGAAATATTTTACACATGCAACTTATTGCAAAATCTGACCACACGGATAGTCCAATGAAAAACATGTCGTAAAAAGTGAGGAAGTAGGGTCAGCATTGCCTCAGAATGTCGAAACAGCTTTAACCCCACGCCAGATTGATTGCTTGCGGCTGGTTGGCAAAGGTATGCGGTCAAAAGAAATCGCATTGGAATTGGGCCTCGCCCCGTCAACGGTAGACAACCATATCCATGCTGCGGTTGAGAAGCTCGGTGCAAGCGATCGCTTCGTTGCATCGCGAATGCTGGACCGGGAAAACACTAGGCAAAAAATGCCTAGTCAACCGGCAGCGATTGAAAATTCTTCGGAATCGGATGAGCTTGATGTTCAGGCACCGCAGACTGCTGGTCACTCATTTTGGCGATCACTGGTAAGCATGCCACCGCTGGAGGGACAGACTAATGATCTGAGTTGGCAACGACGAACACTGCACATCTTGCAGATCGCCATTGTCGCAGCATCAATCGGAACGGCAATCATGCTTATCATTGCCACTGTGATGACGGTCATCATCTGATCCATTCAAAAACTGGACAAGGATCATGCGCTTTTGCGCAGGGGAGAAGTCATGCATAAAATCGAAGATAATAATGGTCAAATTGTTGCCTCAGATGTGCAAAAGGGATTGCGCTCAATTGATGCTGCCATCACCGATAATCTTACCCTGACCAATTCCATTTTGCAGGTCTCTGAAGCATCTGCGCTTCCGGTCAGCACAAGTCAGGGTCTTTTGCGTTCGACCACTGCCGCGCTTAACGGCTTTGTTGAAGGGCGTGAGCAAATGGCGCGAACGATCAAGCAGCTCTCCAAAATCCAGGCAGAGAGCAATCTGCGGACGGTCAGCTTTGGTTGCCCGAACGGAATACATCAGGTCACCGGCAGCGCGATCGAAGATCAAGCAAACGCCGATCTGGCGGATAGCTGAAGATCGCCTGCACGATTGTTCTTGCGATCAGGAATTAGAAATGGTTGCCGTTAACCCATATGATTATCGGTATTCTTTTTATCGCCCTCGCCTTTTTCGCCTGCATATATGGTATCATAGCGGGCGAAAGAGACGGGAGGATAGCGGCGCTGCTGTTTGTAGCAGCAACGGTAGCCTCGTACTTTGCAGATACGCTGAGCCCATGGGTCAGTCTGGTATTCGGCATCTTCCTGGTCGATGTGATCCTGCTCGCCGGACTCTATTGGCTGGCCTTATCAAGCAGGTATTTTTGGCCGTTATGGGCTTGCGGCATCCATTCCGTAGCAGTCATCACGCACATGGCATCGCTGATTGCTCCCAGCTTCCTGCCGGAAGTATATCAGATGATTCAGGGATTCTGGGCCATTCCAACACTCCTCTCAATGGTGATTGGCATATGGCTTACCCGCTCAAGAGGAGCGTCCGGTTATGAAAATAGACTCTCATCAAAAGCACGAGTTCCTCTCGACCGCTGAATCGCTCTACATCATGCTCGAAGCCACCGAGAGCATTGTCCAGAGGTTGATTGAGATTGAAGGTGAGCAACAGCGGCACGATGTCCTATCGGACTGCAATGCGCTTTCTCGCATAGAGCACATCTCGGAACCTGCAGAGAGACAGGACAGCAAGCCAAAGTCGCCTTTAGAGGTCGAGCCGCTTGTCCGCGCACATCTTGCCGCCCGCAATGTCCGCGATGAAATATTCCAAAAGGACCTTTTTGGGGAGCCCTCCTGGAATATACTGCTTGACCTTTATTCCGCACACCATGCCGGTAAAGCCATCAGCATAACCAGCGCCTGCATCGCATCAGGAGCACCGCCCACGACAGCGCTAAGGCACATATCGGCGTTGCAAAATGAAGGCTATATCGAGCGTATTGAAGACACGTCCGACAAGCGTGTCGTCTACATCCATATGACGCATAAAGGCATTGAGGTCATCGAGAAATGGGCCTCGGCTCTGAAATAGGGCGCAAATCGCTATGCCTCGAGACAGATTGGCAGCAGCATGGAGACTAAGGATATCAGCTAATTAACGCGATAGCATCGCGTCAATCCAGTCGATGACCACTGCACCGGTACCGTGCAGTTCTGCGCTGCTATGAGTATGACCAGGGTCCGCATGGTCAGAGTCGATGCCGAAATACTGCGGTTGCAGCATTTCGGCATCGGCGATCACCTGCACCCTGCCCTTGCCGACACGGCAATCAGCGATCAGGCCGCTAGCGCGCACTGTGCATGAGTCATCGGTGTCGGTCGGTTGAATGACAAAATGTCCCGCCTGCATAACGGGCACGATATCGCTGTCGACACGAACCAGCCACGTTTCCTCCGGTTGATTCTCGTCAATACGCTGTTCCAGCCCCCAATGCGCAAACAGCGGCGAGAGCAAGGTGACGCCTTCGGGCCGCCGGGGATCACCATAATGGAAGATGCTGGGCCAGTGCAGCATGGGATCGGCAAACACCAAAGCCTCACCGCCCGCGCGTAGCCAATCGTCAAACTGCACCAGTTCATCCGGAGTAAAAGGACGTGCCTGCGCCAATATGAGCAGTTCCGGATCGTCAGCCAGCCCGGCCTCCAGAACATCATGCACGCCCAATGCATAGCGCTGGTTAAGCGTTTCACCCAGCGGGTGATAGTTAGTCGCCGCCAGCTGATCGGCAATGTCATAAGCTTCCGGTGTAAACAGCGGCAGGCTGGTGAGCATTGCGACCTTCCGGTCCTTGAAGGGGCTCGGCGCAATATCAAGACTGGCGCGCATATCGGCGCCGCCTGTCATGCTGGCGGACAGGCCGAGTACCGTGCCGATTGCCACTGTCAATGCGGTCGTCACTGCCATCACCGCTGCCTTCGCCTTACGCTTCTTGTTCGCCATGCGCGCTATTGCTGGGTCTGCCCTTGCGCTGCCGGTTCCGCGTCGCCGGGTGCGTTGGGGAGATCCGGCACCTCGTCCTCGTTCAGCACCTCTTCCGGATCACCCAGGCTTTCATCGGGTGCTATATCCGGCACAACCCCGAGATCCACCAAAGGTTCATTAGGCTGATCTTCGGCAGGTGGCGCTTCTGCTGATTGTTCCGCCGGTTCCTGCGCGGCCAGCGGATCAACCGAAGGCTCATCGCTCGCGCCTTCCAATACCAGACTCGCCATCGCCACCATCAGCAAAACCGCAATCACCCCGACCGAGCCGATTTGCAGGCGCTGCAGCACATGGCTGTCATTGCGGGTGCCAAGCGGCTGCTGGTTCATGCGCTTGTTCCTTCTTCATCAAGCCACGGAAAGACCGGCAGTTCCTTCTTGCGCAGCCATTCCGGATTGTACAGCGTCGAAAGGTAACGGAAACCGGTATCGCACAATATCGTCACCACCCGCGTATCGCTGCCGCGCTCCTTGGCCAGTTGTTTGCCCAATTCGATAGCGCCGGCAACATTGATGCCCGATGAAAGGCCAAGGCACAGCCCTTCCTCGGCCAGCAAACGACGGACCCAGACCAGCCCTTCCTCATCGGAAATGCGGAATTGAGTATCAATCGGTGCGCCTTCCAGATTGGCGGTGATGCGGCCCTGCCCTATCCCTTCGGCTACCGACGACCCTTCGGATTTCAACTCACCATGCGCATAATAATTATACAGTGCTGCACCATGCGGGTCGGTCAGTGCGATGCAGACATTCTGGTCTTTTTCCTTCAGCCCCATGCCAACCCCGGATATAGTTCCGCCAGTTCCCGCCGCACAGGTGAAGCCGTCAACCCTGCCCTCCAACTGTTCCCAGATTTCCTTGCTGGTGCCCTCAATATGCGCACGGCGATTAGCAATATTGTCAAACTGCCCGGCCCAAACCGCGCCTTCGGTTTCTTCGGCCATCCGACGCGAAACATGCTGGAAATGGGCCGGGTCCGCATATTTGGTCGGTGGGACCAGCACAAGTTTGGCCCCCAAGGCCCGCAGCGTATCCATTTTCTCTTTTGACTGATTGTCGGGCATGACAATAACAGTTTTATACCCCAGCGCATTGGCCACCAGCGCGATGCCGATGCCGGTATTGCCCGCCGTACCTTCGATAACCGTGCCACCCGGCTTTAACTCGCCGCGTGCTTCGGCATCGCGGATCATGTAAAGCGCCGCCCGATCCTTCACCGAGGATCCGGGATTGGCATATTCGCACTTGCCGTAAATCTCACAGCCGGCTTCATCGCTGGGGCCTTTGAGGCGGACCAATGGGGTGTCACCGATCAGATCAAGGGTCGAGCCTGTAGCCATAGGCGGTATCATCGTGTTCATGCCCTTTCACATAGTCCGCCATGGCGGGAACGGCAAGAAAGTTAGGCTTTGGGGTGTTATAGTTCACGCGGAGGCGCGGAGCCGCGGAGAGATTGGTCTCCCTCCCCTTCAGGGGAGGGATTAAGGGAGGGGGTTATCCACTTGCGTTGCGCCTTTGGAACGCCCCCTCTCCCAACCCTCTCCCCTGAAGGGGAGAGGGCTTTTAGCTCTCCGCGTCTTCGCGTCTCCGCGTGAAACTCTTTGCAAACCATTCGTGGAAGTCCGCCTGCTCCGCCTCGCTCATATGCAAGCCGCATTTGGTGCGACGCCAGAGGATGTCCTCGGCTTCCCGCGCCCATTCCTGATCGACAAGATAACGCACCTCGGCTTCGCTGAGGCCGCCACCAAACTGAGCGCCGAGTTGCTCCATCCGATCACAATTGCCGATGATATTATGAATACGCGTGCCATAGCAGCGGCCCATGCGCCACAGCATATCCTGAGGCATCCAAAGATAACTAGCCTCCAACTCGGCAAAGAACGCATCAAAATCCGCATCGGCGATATCGCCGCCCGGCAGCGCCTTATGTGCCGTCCAGCCCGGTTTTTCCGGTCCGCTATCTTCGCTCAGCCCCAATGGGTCAGCCAGCTTTTCCATCGCATGTTCGGCGAGCTTACGACAGGTGGTGATCTTGCCGCCAAAGATGGAGAGCAAGGCCGCACCATCCTCCGGCGCATCGAGATCAAACACATAGTCGCGCGTCACCGTCGAGGCATTGTCCGCCTTGTCATCATAAAGCGGCCGCACGCCGGAATAGGTCCAGACAATATCCTGCCGCGTCACCGGCGTGGCGAAATACTCATTCGCTATAGAGAGCAGATATTCCGTCTCTGCCTCTGATATCTCCGGCGGCCCATCGGCAGGATCATAGGGGGTGTCGGTAGTCCCGATCAGGGTGAAATCGCGCTCATAGGGGATGGCGAACACGATACGCTTGTCGCTATTCTGGAACATATAGAGATGCTCCCCCAGATAGAGCCGCCGCACGACGATATGACTGCCCTTCACAAGGCGCAGATTCTGTCGGTTGCTGCCGGGATAGGCGCGGTTCAAGATATCGTCCACCGCCATGCCCGCCGCATTGACCACAGCGCGTGCTTGAAACTGTTTCTCACCTTCCGCTGTCTCGGCGGTGATATGCCAATGCGCATCTTCGCGCTTCAACCCGCTACAACGGGTGCGTACCCGGATATCGGCACCGCGCTCCGCCGCATCGAGCGCGTTCAACACCACCATGCGCGCATCATCGGTCCAGCAATCGGCAAAGGAGAACCCCTTTTGCAAGTGCTCCTGCAATATCCCGGCATAGGGCGGCTGATGCAGATCGACAGTCTCTGTGCCGGGCAGGATTTTGCGCGCGCCAAGATTGTCATAGAGAAACAATCCCAGCCGCAGCATCCAGGCAGGACGCAGGTTTGTGTTATGCGGCAGTACGATCCGTAGCGGCCAGATAATATGCGGCGCCGATTGCAACAGCACCTCACGCTCCAGCAAAGCCTCACGCACCAGCCGGAACTCCAGATGCTCGAGATAGCGCAAGCCGCCATGCACCAATTTGCTCGAGGCGCTGCTGGTCTCGCACGCCAGATCGCCCTTTTCCAGGAGCAGCACTTTTAGGCCGCGCCCTGAAGCATCACGCGCAATCGCCGCGCCGTTGATACCACCGCCGATGATCGCAAGGTCGTAGAGAGTGTTCTCGGCCATCGCGCTCAATCCCGCGCCGCGCGGATTGCGGCACCAGCCGCGATTGGCGATATGGCCACTAGAAACAGGCTAACCGCCGCCAACAGCATAAAGCCATTTTGCCCGCCTTGCACATTACTGCCTGCGCCAAAGATCAGCATCGGTACGGCCAATGGCAGGAAAAGCAGCCCACCCAGCGCCGTGCCCGAGCGCAGGCCCGCCATGATCGCCGCGATCAATACCGCCAGCGCCGCCAGTCCCGGTGTGGCCAGCAATAGGCCGGTCATCAGCACGGTAAGTTGTTCGCTATCCTGCCCCAACAGCGCCGAAGCGATGATCGTGGCGAGCAGCAGCGGTGGCGCGAAACTGAGCCAATGGGCGATAATCTTGGCCGCCATTATCCATTCCTCGGCTATTCCGCGCACCGCGTAGAAATCATAATGGCCCGTCTGCTGGTCGGGGAGCACCAGCCGATCAATAGGCAGGATCGCCGCCAGCAGCGCCGCGACCCAGATGACTCCGCCGCCAGTGCGGGAGAGCAGCGGCATATCGGGGCCGACGGCAAAGGGGTAGAGAATGGCGACGGTGAGAAAGAACAACACCGGCAGCAGAAAACCGCCTTGCCCACTATCTCCCCCGCCCAGACCATAGGCGCGGGCCACATCACGGCGGATCAGCCGCAGCAATATGGCGGGGAGGCCCGGACGGCTCACAGCGCATCCTCTGCATCGGGCTGATAATGGGCAATGTCCAGCGTGGCATCACCCAGCCCGGGCAAGGGCAGATGCGACGCCGCAAGGATGACCCCGCCAGCATTGCGATGCGCGCTGAACAGTTCACCCAACAGTTCGAGCGCTGCCTGATCGAGACCATTGGCAGGCTCATCCACCAGCCAGATCGGCGCGTCGCCCGTCGCCATCAGCGCCAGTGCCGCACGCTTGCGCTGACCGGTGGAGAATATCCGCACCGGAATATCGGCCAGGGCTGTCAGATCGAGTGCCTCCAAAGCGGCGTCACGGCGGGCATCGGAAATGCCATCAATCGCCTGCCAGAAGCGCAGCGCTTTGGCGAGCGTCTGGTCGCTTTCGAGCGGCAGGCGGTCATCACACAGAGCAATATTGCCCGTCACCTCAAGCGATCCGGTAAAGATAGGCAACAGTCCGGCAACTATCCTCAGCAAGCTCGACTTGCCGATGCCATTGGGCCCAACCAAGGTAAGCGCATCACCGGGCGCAAGCTCTATATCCAGCCCGCGAAACAGCAGCCGGTCACCGCGCCGACAACCTAAAGACTTTGCCGAAAGCCGGGCCTGTTCACCAGAGATGGAATGTGTATCCGCCATAATCTGGCGGGGCATGGCGGAATGTGCCCAAAAGCTCAAGCATGTTGCACATAGCGGCGCGCCAAAAAGCGGTTTACTGTCATGCACAAAGGCGATGATTCGCCCCGAAAAGACAGGAAAGGACAGCACCGATATGGCCGCCATCAGCCCCCTAAGCGAAGCCGAGCGCAGCGCCGCGCTCCAGGATCTGCCGCAATGGACCTATGACAAGGACAATAAAGGCATCGCCCGCAGCTTCGCCTTTGGCAATTTTGTCGAGGCGTTCGGCTTTATGTCCTCGGTGGCGCTGCTGGCGGAAAAGGCGGACCATCATCCGGAATGGTCAAACGTCTATAACCGGGTGGAAATTTTGCTGACGACGCATGATGCCGGTGGTTTATCCGAGCGGGATATCGCACTGGCGAAGCAGATTGATGCGTTGATCTAGGGTTATAAATTTCCGCCGACAACATCGCCGATATTCGCCAGTTCGACCTGTTGCTTGCGCAGGCGGCCGCGCATCCAGCGCGAGGCGAACCATAGTTGTTTCGCCATTTTGTTGACCGGGGTGTGCACCTTGTCGCCATGCACCGCTTCCCAGGCGGCGGGTCCGATAATCTCGATCGGGCTGACCTCGACACCCGCTGATTCCAGCCGTTGCTTGCCAGTCTGATTGGTGCCCTCAATCACCTCTCCGATAATCGCGGTGTCGATAAAGCCAGGCATCAGCGAGCGCGAGCGAATGCCATGTTTGCGCAGCTCAATATCATGCGCCTCGGCCAGGCCACGCACCGCAAATTTGGTTGCGCTATAGACACTTAGGTCCGCCACGCCATAAATGCCCGCCGCAGATGCAGTGTAGAGAATGCAGCTATCTTCTGTATTCTTCAGCATCTCAAAACAGGCGCGGGTGCCATTGAGAACACCGGTGAAATTGACGGCAATCTGCTTGTCAATGTCCTCGTCGAGCATATCCTGAATCGGCCCGCCGCTGCCAATACCGGCATTGTTGAACAGCACATGCATGGTGCCGCCGGTTTTCTCGGCGAACTCGGCAACTACACTCTTCCACTGCTCGCGATTGGTGACGTCGAGCATATGGGTTGAACTCTGTCCTTCGGGGATCAGCGCAGCACTTTCGGCCAGTCCTTCAGCATTGATGTCCGCCAGACCGACAAACCATCCGCGCTCACCGAAATAACGGCCTACCTCACGTCCCAATCCCGATGCACCGCCGGTAATAAAAATCGATTTCTGCGCCATGTTCGGTTTCCTCTCCTGACCGTCACAGTCTTTACATCTGTGTCAATAGCTTCTGCCCGCTATAGGCTGGCCAAACCGCGCTCGCAATGGCTATAGCTGGACCATGACTTGCCGGGGGCCAACACCATCAGCATGAACACCGACACTGCCGCTACGGCGCGCGGCCCCGCTATCGCTTATCAGGGACTTGCCAAATATTATGGCGAAACCACCGCTGTCGCGCCGTTGGACATAGACATTGCGCCGGGGACATTAGTGGCGCTGGTCGGCGCGTCGGGGTCGGGCAAGTCGACGCTGCTGAAGATGACCAACCGCCTGATCGAACCGAGCAAGGGCAATGTGCACATTGGCGGTGAAGATATCACTACGCAGGACGCGCACACATTGCGCCGCGCCATTGGCTATGTGTTTCAGAATATCGGCCTGTTCCCGCATATGACCATCGCCCAGAATATCGGCATCGGGCCGAAGCTGGCGGGCGATGAGCCTTTGTCGGCACAGGATATTGCCGAATTGCTGACCCTTGTTGATCTGCCCACAGACTTTGCCAGCCGGATGCCCGATCAGCTTTCCGGTGGTCAGCAACAACGTGTCGGTGTCGCGAGGGCGCTGGCGGGCAAGCCGGGGCTGATGCTGATGGATGAACCCTTTGGCGCCCTCGACCCTGTGACGCGGGAACTGCTGGCGCATGAATATCGTCGGTTGCATGATGATATGGGGCTGACCACCATCATGGTGACGCATGATATGGCCGAGGCCCTGCTGGTCGCCGACCGCATCTGGGTGATGGCGGGCGGGCGCATCGCCGCCGATGCGACGCCGGGGGAATTGCTGGCGGGTGGTTGCGGGCCGGAAGCCGAAGAACTGGTTGCGGTGCCGCGCGGTCAGGCGGAAAAGCTGGTTGAAGCGCGGCGTGCGGCGCTGGCCAATGGACAGGCCGCATCATGAGCGATCTGTTTGGCGAGGCTTTTATTGAGAGCTTTGGCCGCGTGCCCGAATTGCTTGCCGAGCATATCCAACTGGCATTTTCCGCGCTGGCGCTGGGGCTGGTTATTGCGCTGCCGCTCGCCGTCTGGGCCGCGCGCAGTCCGGTGGTGGCGCGTATAGCGCTCAGCTTTGCCAGCCTGATCCAGACGATCCCGGCGCTGGCTTTGCTGGCGCTCTTCTATCCGCTGCTGTTGGTGCTCAATACACTGCTCGGCGATATCATCACACCGCTTGGGTTTCTGCCCTCACTACTGGCGCTGATCCTCTATGCATTGCTGCCGATCCTGAGAAATGCGGTGACCGGGCTGCATGCGGTGGACCCTGCGCTCACCGAAGCCGCTGACGGCATCGGTATGACCTCGGCGCAGAAACTGCGGCTGGTCGAGGCACCGCTCGCTGCCCCCACCATTATGGCCGGTATCCGCACTGCATCAGTCTGGACCATCGGCGCAGCAACCCTCTCCACCACGGTTGGCCAACCGAGCCTGGGCGATCTGATCTTTGCCGGGTTGCAAACGCAAAACTGGTCGCTGGTGCTTGCCGGATGCCTGTCTTCGGCGGCGTTGGCCATTCTTGTCGACACCCTGCTCGGCATGGTCGAATATGGCATCGCTCATCGCAGCCGCTGGCGGATATGGACCGGACTGGGTCTGTTGGCGCTTGGGCTGGTCGTGGCGCTGCTGCCGCGTGGCGGCGGCGATGATGCCAATACTATTGTTATCGGTACAAAGCGTTTTTCCGAGCAATATATTCTCGCCCGCGTTGTCGGTCAGAGGCTGGAAGAAGCCGGCTATGCGGTGGAATATCGTGAGGGGCTTGGATCGGCGGTGCTGTTCCAGGCGGTGGCCAATGGCGATGTCGATATTTCGGTCGATTATGCCGGAACCATCTGGACCAATGAGATGGAGCGCACCGACCGCAAGCCACGCGGCGAAATGCTGGAAGAAATCACCAGCTGGGTCGATAGCGAGCATGGCACGCTGCTGGTCGGCGCGCTGGGTTTTGAGAACACCTATGCCTTTGCCGTGCGCCCTGAGGATGCCGAGCGTCTGGGGCTGGAGAGCCTTGATGATCTGGCGCGCGTGTCACCACAATTCACCTTCGGCACCGATCTGGAGTTCCTTGAAAGGCCTGAATGGAAGGCGGTCAAAGCCGCCTATCCCTTGCGGTTCAAGGAAGAGCGCGCCTTTGAACCGACCTTTATGTATCGCGCGCTCTCCAGCGGTCAGGCAGACGTTATTTCCGCCTTTTCTTCCGATGGTCGGGTTGCCGCCTATAACTTCGTGGTTTTGAGCGATCCCGAAGGCGCGGTACCCAGCTATGATGCGATGCTGATGCTGACCGGCAAGCGCCGCGAGGATGCGAAACTGGTGGCGGCGCTGAAGCCTCTGATCGGCGCAATTCCGGTTGAGAAAATGCGCGCCGCCAATTATCGCGTTGACCGGGATGAGGACAAGCAAAGCCCGTCAGAGGCCGCGCGCTGGTTAAGACAGGAACTGGGGTTATAGATGCTTTCCATTCGCGCCTTTTGCGTCATTCTCATCGCGCCGCTGCTGTTCTGGGCCAGCGCGGCGCAGGCCGCCGTCACCATCACCTTTTACAGCCATGACTTTGGTAGCAGCTTCCCGCACGCCTTTGTGGTGCTGAAAGGCACGCTCGATTCCACCGGAGACAAAGTGGACATCAATTACGGCTTTACCGCCGTCAATGTCTCGCCCAACATCCTGTTCGGCTCCGTCAAGGGCAAGATCGAGACCAGCAAGCCCAAATATGTCGCCAATAGCGATGCGCATTTCTCCATGGTGCTGAGCGACCGGCAATATTATGCGGTAATCGCCAAAATGGTCGAATGGCGCGACTGGCCGCAGAAAAGCTATAATCTCAACAAGCATAATTGCGTGCATTTCGTCGCCGAGGTAGCGCAGACATTGGGACTGAAGACCAACCCGAAAACCAATTACTGGAAAAAGCCGAAAAGCTTTTTGCGTGAGGTACGGCGATTAAACCCAGGTGTGCGGGTCGCGGCGAATGCGCCGGATTAGAGCTATGCTATCATTCCGTCGGCCCCGCGCAGGCGGGGCCAGGGCTTAATTGACTCACACAAAGCCACAAAGGCACGAAGGCGTTAGAACATCTTAGTGGCTTTGTGGCTTTGTGGCTTTGTGTGAAATTCTAGACTGTTTTTCACTTAGCTTGAAACACGTCATTGCGAGCGTAGCGAAGCAATCCAGGGCAACACGCGCCTGCTCTGGATTGCCGCGTCGCTTCGCTCCTCGCAATGACGATCAATTGTAAATGAAATCGACTCTAAAAAAACCTAGGCCCCGCCTGCGCGGGGCCGACGAAATGAAAATTAGGTCCCTACAACGCCGCATTATTATAGCAATGCCAAGTCAAAATCGCGATGCTGCCGCGATGGGGTGACCAGGGATCAGCCAGCGCGCGGGTTTCTTTCTCCGACGGGCGCTCATCCAATCCCAGTATCTTGCCAATCCCGGCCTGCACCGCCAGATCGCCCGCAGGCCAGATATCGGGTCGCCCAACCGCAAACAGCAGATAAATCTCTGCCGACCAGCGGCCAATGCCTTTGATCTGGGTGAGTTCAGCAATCGCGGTTTCGTCATCATCGGGCAGAGCATCGAGGTTGACCGCACCCGACATCACCAATTCTGCCAGCGATCGGGCATAGCCCTGTTTCTGCCGTGACAGGCCGCAGCCGCGCAGGGCATCAAAATCCTGCGCAATCAGCGCATCGGGCGGGCAGTCCTCACCCAGCAAGCCTTCCAGCTTGTTCCACACTGATGCGGCAGCGGCGACGCTGACTTGCTGGCCGACTATGGTGCGCAGCAGCGTTGCATAGCCGGTGGGGCGCAGACGCGGTTCGGGATAGCCCACCAGATCAAGCGCGCGGGCAATTCCCGGCTCGACAGCGGCGATGCTGTCAATGCCATTACGTAACTGCTCGGTGCTTAATCCCATATCGTCTCGTCTATTCTCTGCATCATGCGCGCTGGTGGCGCTGCCAAACACCCTTGCAAAAAGCGGCATGGAACGACATATCCACGCCAAAGCCGCTCGTCATCGGGCGGCCATTCTTTTGCCAATGTGATAACGGGGTAACCAGATTATGCCAGAATTGATTGTTGTCGACCGCGCCGGAAATGAAAAAGCCGTTGAGGCCGAAGCCGGACTGTCGGTTATGGAAGCCATTCGCGACAATGGCTTTGACGAACTGCTGGCGCTCTGTGGTGGCTGCTGCTCTTGCGCCACCTGCCATGTCCATGTTGACGAGGCCTTTATCGACAAGCTGCCCGCAATGGACGAGGATGAGGACGATCTTCTGGAAAGCTCCGACCACCGCAATGACCAATCGCGGTTGAGCTGTCAGATTACGATGACAGATGATCTGGCGGGTCTGAAAGTGGCAATTGCGCCTGAGGATTGATCTCACAAACTTGCCCATCCCGCTGCGACCGGGCTCAGGATCTATTATCCAGTGATATCTGTTATCGTCGGCCCCGCGCAGGCGGGGCCTAGGCTTTTTTAGACTCACGCAAAGACGCGAAGGCGCAAAGAAGGTTCCTATTTGCACGACCTCTTCGCGTCTTTGCGTCTTTGCGTCGTTGCGTGAAACCATAGCCCTGGCCCCGCCTGCGCGGGGCCGACGAATTAATAGGAACCTGCATTGGAAAAGCGACTCATCAGATTTAATAGATCCCAAGTCTAAGCGCCTTCGCTTGGCTTAGTAACTATGTCTCTCCCTAAAGGAGAGAGGGCTATAATGTCTTACCGCAAAGCAATCCCACCGGGCGTCACCGGGTAGCCCGCTGCGTCCAGCTTTGTGCTTAGCTCCCCTACACAGCGCGCCAGTTGCTCGGCATCGGTGCAGCGTATGACAAAATTTGCACCCACCCGGCCCTCGCGGAAAAAGGGATAGCTGCCAATCTGGCAGTCGGGATAGGCCTTCACCACTTCGCCGAGCAGATTGGCGACTTCGCTTTCCGCCGTCCAGCAGCCCAGCGTCTCGGATATCAACGGCGCGCCGCCTTCCAATGTGCCGGTGAGCGCATCGAGCATCCCCGCCATGATATGCGGCACCCCGGCCATGATAAAGATATTGCCACGGCGAATCCCCGGCGCGCCGGACATGCGATTCTCGATCAGCTCCGCGCCATCGGGCACCCGCGCCATGCGCAATCGCGCCTCGGTCACCCCGCCCTTATCGGCATAATAGGCCTCCAGCACCGCCTTGGCCTTGGGATGCACCACCACATCAACGCCGAGCGCCACGGAGATTGCATCCACAGTGATATCATCATGCGTCGGGCCGATACCGCCGGTAGTAAACAGATAATCATTGCGCGCGCGCAGCGTGTTGACCGCCTCGACAATCGCCGCCTCGTCATCCGAGACCACTCGCACTTCGGCGAGACGAATGCCTTGCACATTCAGCCATTTGGCCAGTTGCGCGACATTCTTGTCCTGCGTTCGTCCGGAAAGGATTTCATCGCCGATAACCACCATCCCGGCGGTCCAGATTTTTGTGCTCGTCATGCCCGTCTCATAGCGGAGACAATGGCACTCGCAAAGTGGGATAACATCCTCTATATCGGCCAGCATGACTGAATATGCACCCTTGGCTGCGGACGGCCCGATGCCGGTCCGCGATGGCACGATCAAATTGCACGATGCAGCCGGTTTCGACGGTATGCGCAAAGCCGGGCGACTGGCGGCGGAAATACTCGACGCATTGGCGCCGCATGTTGTGCCCGGTGTCACCACCGGCGAACTGGACGATCTGGTGCGCGAGCATATGTTGCGCGAGGGCGGTATTCCGGCGACTCTCGGCTATCGTGGCTATACCCATAGCTGCTGTACCTCGATCAACCATGTCATCTGCCATGGCATCCCCGGCGACAAGAAGCTGAAGAGCGGCGATATCGTCAATATCGACGTGACGCCGATTGTTGATGGCTGGCATGGCGACACCAGCCGCATGTTTCTCGTCGGCGATGTGCCGCTAAAGGCGCGCAAGCTGGTTGATGTGACCTATGAGTGCCTGATGCTGGGCATCGAACAGGCGAAACCGGGCAATCATCTCGGCGATATCGGCCATGCGATCCAGAGCCATGCGCAAAAGCACCGCTATGGCGTGGTGCGTGATTTTTGCGGCCATGGTTTGGGGCGCGTATTTCATGACGAGCCTGAGGTCGTCCATCTCGGCACACCGGGCACCGGACCGGAATTGCGTCCGGGGATGTTCTTCACCATCGAGCCGATGATCAATATCGGTAAACCGGCGGGTAAGATTCTCAGCGATGGCTGGACCGCGGTGACGCGTGACAAGTCGCTCTCGGCCCAGTTTGAGCATAGCATCGGCATCACCGAAGATGGCTGCGAGATATTCACGCAAAGTCCTGCCGGATTGCATAAGCCGCCTTATTGATGACAATCATGTCTCCCTCCCCTTCAGGGGAGGGATTAAGGGAGGGGGCTGTCGTCCAGGCGCAGTGCCATTTGGATAGCCCCCTCTCCCAACCCTCTCCCCTGAAGGGGAGAGGGCTATTATTTCCACTGGACCCAAGCCCGCAACTGTGCCTAATCTTTGTAAAAAGATATTGGGAGAGAATGCGATGGCCATAAGAGGCTGGAACCAGATCGGTATGGTGGCCGCAGCAATAGCGCTGCCCCTTACATTGGGCGCTTGCGAACAGCTCAACAGTGACGGCGGTGGCACGGAAAAAACCGTCGGCAGCACCATGGTCGATGGCGAATATCTCAAGACCGGTGGCGATGGCAGCAACTGGGCCGCTATCGGCTTTAGCTATGATGAGCAGCGCTATAGCCCGCTGAAACAGATCAATACCGAGAATGTCAGCGAACTGGGACTGATATTCCATGTCGACCTGCCCGATGCGCGTGGCCAGGAAGCCACGCCGGTGGTGGTCGATGGCATTATCTACATCTCCACCGCATGGTCCAAGGTGATGGCGGTTGATGCCCGCAATGGCGAAACATTGTGGAGCTTTGATCCCGAGGTCGACAAAAAGGTCGCGGTGAATGCCTGTTGCGATGTCGTCAATCGCGGTGTTGCGGTCTATCAGGGCAAGGTATTTGTCGGCACGCTCGACGGGCGGTTGATCGCGCTCGATGCTGGCACCGGCGCGCGGCTGTGGTCGAAGCAGACCACCGATCAATCCAAGCCCTATACCATCACCGGCGCGCCGCGTGTGGTGAAGGATATGGTGCTGATCGGCAATGGCGGCGCCGAATTTGGCGTGCGCGGCTATATCAGCGCTTACGATATCGAAAACGGCAATATGAAATGGCGCTTCTACACCGTGCCCAACCCCGATGGCGAACCCGATGGCGCGGCGAGTGATGAGGTGATGCAGCAGGCAGCCGCACGCACCTGGTCCGATGCCGGTGAATGGAAGGAATCGGGCGGTGGCGGCACCGTATGGGACGCGATTGTCTATGACCATGAGCTCGACCAGCTCTATATCGGCGTCGGCAATGGCAATCCGTGGAACCATGGCCTGCGCTCCAATGGCGAAGGCGATAATCTGTTCCTGTCCTCGGTCGTGGCGCTAAAACCCGATAGCGGCGAATATCTCTGGCACTATCAGGAGACGCCAGCCGAGACATGGGACTTTACCGCGACCCAGCCGATCATTCTCGCTGATCTGACTATCGAGGGCGAGGAACGCAAGGTGCTGATGCAGGCGCCGAAAAACGGCTTTTTCTTCGTCATCGACCGCACCGATGGTTCGCTGATCTCGGCCAATCCGTTTATCGAGGGGATTAACTGGGCCGAGGGCTATGACATGGAGACCGGCCGCCCGATCGAGAATCCGGCGGCACGTTTCTACAAGACCGGTGAGCTGTTTGTCTCGCTGCCCTCGGCGCTCGGTGCGCATAATTGGCATCCGATGAGCTATAATCCCGAGGCCGGGCTGGTCTATATCCCGGCGCAGAAGATCGCATCGGGCTATCTCGCGCCGCTGACCGAGTTGGACGGCCAGCGCAAGTCACTCGGCTTCAATACCGGCGGCAGCAATGAAGCCATCTCGATGCCCGATGACATCAATTTTATGAAAGCCGCGATTGCCGCTACGACCGGACAGTTGGTGGCCTATGATCCCGCCAAGGGCGAGGTCGCCTGGACTGTCGACCATCAGACGCCATGGAATGGCGGCACGATGACCACCGCGGGCGGACTGGTGTTTCAGGGGACATCATTGGGCGAAATGCGTGCCTATGACGCCAAGACCGGCGAGCAGCTCTGGTCCTGGGACAGCCAGTCGGGCATACTTGGCGGTGCATCGACGTTTTTGGTCGATGGCGAGCAGCATATCGCCTTTCTCACCAGCAAGGGCGGCGCATTTCCGCTGGTCGCCGGACCTGCCGGTGGCGCGGCCAATCCGGTGCCCAATATCCCGCGGCTGATCGTGATGAAGCTGGGCGGCAAATCCACCCTACCCGACTTGCCGCCAGCCGATACGCCTGACTGGAGCAAAATCCCCGAGCAATTCGCCACCGAACCACAAATTGCCGAGGGGCGTCAGCTTTATCTGCGCTATTGCCTGGTCTGCCATGGCGACAATGCTGTGGGCGGCGGGGTCCTGCCCGATCTGCGCCGCTCCGGCGTGCTGGGCGATAAAGAGACATGGCAATCCATCGTCCATGACGGTGCGCTCAGCCAAAATGGTATGGTCGCCTTTGAACCGGTGATGAGCAAGGACGAGATCGAAACGATCCGCGGCTATGTCATCAACCGTGCTGAATGGGGGCGGACTGTGGCCGAAGCGGAAAGCGCAGAGGAGAACAGCGCAGGAAATTAAGGGCGGAACCAGCGCATCCATACTTTTCCGCTACTCCCCATCGTCATCCCCGCGTAGGCGGGGATAAGGCTTGTTTGTTTTAGATTCACGCGGAGACGCGGAGGCGCGGAGGACTTTATCCTTGGCACAAACCTCTCCGCGCCTCCGCGTCTCCGCGTGAGTCAAAGCCCTGGCCCCGGCTCGGCAAAGCCGGGTTTATCCTGAACACCTGCCTTGCAGGCAGTCGAAGGGCGGGGCCGACGAAATTGGCAAAGTCACCTGATTAGCTCTGTCAAGATGCCCAATATGCAGCCAGAGCCACAGGCCGCTGCCTAAAATATAGGCAATCCCCGACTGCTACCCTCTTTTAATGCAAAGCAATTGTGGCACTTTGTCACTTGGCACGGTAATTGTTTGTCATTCCTGTCAGGGACTCGCGTTTTCGCGCAACATCCGTACACGTCAGATCAAAGACAAGATGAAAGCTTGCCCATGAAAAAGATCGAAGCAATCATTAAGCCGTTCAAGCTCGATGAGGTCAAAGAGGCGTTGCATGAGGTCGGCGTGTCCGGCATCACCGTCACCGAAGCCAAGGGCTTTGGCCGCCAAAAGGGCCATACCGAGCTCTATCGCGGCGCCGAATACATTGTTGATTTTCTGCCCAAGGTGAAGCTGGAGGTGGTCGTCGAGGATGGCCTGGCCGACCGCACCGTTGAAGCCATCGCCAATGCGGCGCAGACCGGGCGCATCGGCGATGGCAAGATTTTCGTCACGCCGATTGAAACCGTCTTGCGCATCCGCACCGGCGAGCGAGATGCCGATGCGCTCTAAAGCGGTATGACCGTCACAAATTCTGCACATCCTGTGCCTATCAATCCCAAATCCAATCCATAATCCACGCAATCGCAAATTTGAGGAAGACCCAACATGGCCGATAAAGCTGACGATATTTTGAAACAGATTGAAGAGAATGAGATCGAATGGGTTGACCTGCGCTTCACCGATCCACGCGGCAAATGGCAGCATCTTTCCATGTGCGCCGATGTGATTGACGAGGATGCGCTCGAAGATGGCCTGATGTTCGATGGCTCGTCCATCGCTGGCTGGAAGAGCATCAACGAATCCGACATGGTGCTGCGCCCCGATCCGGAAGCCGCCTATATTGATCCCTTCTCGGCGACGCCGATGATGGTGCTGTTCTGCGATATTGTCGAGCCGGGCGATGGTTCGCTCTACGCCCGCGACCCGCGCTCGACCACCAAGCGCGCCGAGGCCTATCTTAAATCCACCGGCATTGGCGACACTGTCTATGTCGGCCCTGAACCGGAATTCTTCCTGTTCGACGATGTTCGTTATGAAGATGGCTATGCCGGTTCCGGCTTCCGTATCGATGATATCGAGCTGCCGACCAATACCGGCCGGGAATATGAGACAGGCAATATGGGCCACCGCCCGACGGCAAAGGGTGGCTATTTCCCGGTCGCGCCGGTCGACAGCTGCATGGATATTCGCGGCGAGATGGTTTCTGTGCTGAAGGCCATGGGCCTGCCGATGGACAAGCATCACCATGAGGTCGCCGCTGCCCAGCATGAGCTGGGCCTCACCTTTGGCGAGCTCACCGAGACCTGTGACCGCATCCAGATCTATAAATATGTCGTACAGCAGGTTGCCCATGCCTATGGCAAGACCGCGACCTTTATGCCCAAGCCGATCAAGGACGATAATGGCTCGGGCATGCACACCCATATGTCGATCTGGAAAGAGGGCAAGCCGCTCTTTGCCGGCAATGGCTATGCTGGCCTGTCAGAGACTTGCCTGCATTTCATCGGCGGCGTGATCAAGCACGCCAAGGCATGCAATGCGTTCACCAATTCGACCACCAACAGCTATAAGCGTCTTGTGCCGGGCTTTGAGGCACCGGTTCTGCTCGCCTATTCAAGCCGCAACCGCTCGGCCTCTTGCCGTATTCCTTATGGCACAGGCGACAAGGCGAAGCGCGTTGAATTCCGCTTCCCCGATGCACTGGCCAACCCATATCTCTCCAGCTCGGCACTGCTGATGGCCGGTCTCGACGGCATCGAAAACCGCATCGATCCGGGCGAGGCGATGGACAAGAACCTTTACGACCTGCCCCCGGCAGAGCTGGCCGAAGTGCCCACGGTAGCAGGTTCGCTGCGTGAGGCGCTGGAAGCCCTGGAAGAAGATCACGAATTCCTGCTTAAAGGCGATGTCTTCACCCAGGACCAGCTGGAAGGCTATGCTGAACTCAAATGGGAAGAAGTGCTGCGCATGGAAACCACGCCATGCCCGGTTGAGTTTGATCTCTATTATTCGAGCTAAACGCTCCGATAAGAGGACAGATAAAAAGGCCGGTGGATCGATCCACCGGCCTTTTTTATGTGTCTTTGACTAAGCCCGAGACAAAGCGGCAGCGCTGCCATCACGGCAGCGCCGCCGTCTTTCAAGCTTACCAGTTGATGCGGATACCCGCCATCACGCCCTGGTTCATGAAGTCACCGACATCGCCGCCATCAAGATTGGTGGTAACGTTGAATTCGGCAAAGACGTCGATTGCGCCATCATTGGCCGAGAAGCTACCGCCAAGGCCGAACTCACCGAACCAATTGGCGTTATAGGCCGCCAGCGGTGTGTTGGCGAAGACGACTGCGCCCGGATCAAGGAACTCGTGATGCAGGTTGACGATGCCATAGATGTGGCGGCGGTTGGTTTTGCCGTCATCATTCTTCCATGAACGCTGACCATCAATCGCCAGACCGGCACGCAGTCTCAGGCTTTCGCCATCAAGCTGGTTGATGACACCGCCACCATTCAGATTGCCAAATTCATCAAATGAGACATCTGAATAGATCAGTTGAACCTGCGGCGTGACGCTGTCACCAGAGCCGCTGGTACCCTGTCCGTCCTCACCCTGGTCAAGCTGGAGTTTCTGACCCAGTTCTAGCGACAACACATAGCCGTCAGCGTCATTATTGTTGACCAGATTGCCCAGAACATCGCTGTCCAGATCGCTTTCATACCAGGTGTAGCGACCCTGCGCATCGGCATAGAAGCCCTGTTGGTCATACCAGGTCAGCGTTGCGCCGAGGCCATAGCCCTGGGTATCGATATCACCGCCTCCGATCGACGAGTCGATGTCGGTATTGGAAGTGATGTAATGCGCGTTGATGCCCGCGATGAAGGTATCATCACCATCATCATCGCTTAACGCAAAGTCAGCGCCCAACTGGAACTCAAACCGGTTGGTGTTGCTGTCATAGGCCGCTGTCGCATTGGCGGGTGTCATCCACTCACGGTCGACATTGACCCGACCCCAAAGGCCGCTTTGCTGGATATGCTCCTCGCCCGGAGAAATGCCGCGCATGCCATTTGAGCTGTCACCACGCACCGGCGCGGCCTGACCACGATTGGCATAATGACGGTTGCCGACACGCTGCTGCAATGTTGGTACCTGATTCATACCGCGCAGCACGTCGAGATAGCTGTTCAGCGTCGGCGTTGCCGCATTCAGGCCGGCACGCAACAACCAGTCGCTATTGTCGAGCACCAGATCATATTGATAGGCACCTTCCTGGAACGGCCCACCTGCAAGAGCAAAATCACCTTCGACTGTGGTTCCATCGACGCTCACCAGCACTATGTCATTACCAGTGGAAAGACCGCTGGTGACGTTATTGCCATCAATCAGCGTCGTGCCGCCAGTCACCGAACCGGCAATGGCAACTGTATCAGCGCTATCCGTAGCGGCATCAAAGTCAAGCGCCAGCGTTCCGGTTCCGGCATAATTGCCACCAATGCTAAGCGTATCCCCGGTTGTGCCATCCGCCATATCGATCAGGCCGGCGTTGTTAACACTGCCCGATACTGAATAGGCGCCCGCACCAGCGCCCTCTGCGAGGAAGACGGTGCCTGCGCCAAGGTTCATATTGCCGGTAAGCGCAAAGGCTGCCTCGGCATCCAGTGTCGAACCATTGGTGAGGAACAGGCCCGTACCTTCATCGGAACCCACGGTCAGCGCACCGTCACCGGTGGTGAACTGGGTGCCATCAAGGGTAAGCGTCTCCCAATTGACAATGGCGTCGCTATTGGCAGTCACTGTCAAGCCTTGCAGCGTAAGGCCATCAATCCAGCCATCGGCAACCGACGTATCATCACCACCGTCAAGCAGTTGCGAACCGTCATATTCGGTTGCCGATACAGTCGCCGTGTCTGAGCCTGTACCGCCATTAAAATTGGGGGTTACGCCAGACGTCCAATCGAACCTATCGTCGCCATCACCGCCTTGAACAGCCTCAGAAATGGTTGCGCCATTAAGCGTAATGACATCATCGTCTTGGCCGGCAAAGACGATGGTACCTACGGAACCTGAGGTAAGACTGATTATGTCATCGCCCGCGCCGCCAAAAAGATCCCTGGCAACCGTCGCACCGTCCAGGTTGACAATGTCATCATCTGGACCGGCACGGACGCCGCCAACGCTGCCGCTGAGCAGCTGGATATTGTCTTCACCGTCGCTGCTTGAAATGAAATTAACAACATCCGCGCCATCAAGAATGACAGTATCATTGCCTCCGTCTCCAGGGGTATCTGCGGCGACATTATTCGCAACCGAACCCGACAGCAGGGAAATGACGTCATCGCCTGCCGCGCCAAAGACGTTTCTTCCTGCAGTGCCACCATCAATGGTGATCGCATCATTACCTGCTCCACCATCAATATTGAGAACAACATTACCGCCGGTAAAGTTGATGGTATCCTCACCTTCGCCAGCGCGAATCCAGCGTCCAACGGAACCACCAGACACAGAGATCGTATCATCGCCAACACCGCCGAGGATATCCCCTGTCACAGTGCCATTGGCCAGAGTGATCGTGTCATCGCCCAGCGCACCATCGATGGAACCAACCGTGCCCGTGGTGTCAACGAGAATGATATCCCCAGTATCCGCATCGGCCGAGTCATCCTGACCCGGGCCTGCGCCGTTGACTACACCGGTTATACTGGCGTCACCCAGGATAGAGATGGTGTCAGAACCACCGGCACCTTGGAGCAGTCCGGCTACGGTGCTGCTACCGTCAATCGTAATGATGTCGTCCTGAATACAACCAAGAACGTCTGTAACATCCGTATCGGTAACCGTAGCTGATCCGCCACAGATCAGAACCTCGTCAGAAGCCGCTACATTTGCGAGATACCAGTCACCGCCAACCGAGCCCCAGTTGAGGAAGTATTCGACACCGCTGTTGATGACCGTGCCGCCCAGAGTAAAGGCGTTCTCATCCGAAGCAGCCGCTCCCCCCAGAACTTCAACGACGAGGATACCCTCACCCTCATCAATAACGCCATTGTCATTGGCATCGGTGCTGACCCCGCGGCTACCAGCGACCTGCTCAACAAATATCTGCGTTGCGCCCGTGCCCAAAGTCACTTGATCGACGACAAGGACATCGGATTGCGATGCAGCTCCGCCTTCGTTGAGTAGGGTGTCGATGTACAGTGAGCCGCCATTGGAAACAAAGGTCCCTGCGCCGCCACCCAAAGGCGTATCAGTGGTGTCATTCTCATCGGTGATATCGCCAATCAGGTCATTTCCGGTGATTACCAGAACGTCACCTGCAACCGCCTCAGTGCCTCCAGTCTGCAGATCTTGCATGGTGATCACACCGGAATGCTCAAATGTCTCCAGATCGCGAATATGCGCCTGCTCCACGCCTTCGCGGCTGATATCATAGACCGTTGCATCGATACCGGGCAGTGAACCCTGCGGTACATATTGGGCTGTCGAAACAAAATCCGCATTGTCCGGATTGAGACCACCGGTTTCGGTTACGGTAGTTGTTGCGCCAATGACCGTAGTCAGGGCCAGTGTGCCATCATTAACAAACAGATCGTTGCTGTCCTTCAACGCGTTATCAGGCTCACCGGGCTGAACCTCCAGCGTCGTTCCTGTGCTGCGCGTGAGGCTGCTTGCCACCGGGCTACTGGTGGTCGAAGCCAGCGCGCTGGCACGCGATAGCCCTCCACCTGGCACGCCAGCTAGGGACCCGCCTCCTGTGTCCAGGATAACGCTCTCATTATTGACGACATTATCAAAATCAATAACGCCGACATATTCGGTGTCGCGGGTGCCATCGCCATCACTATCTGCAAAACGCGACACATTGATTGTTGCGCCCGCCTGATTGTTGAGGGTGTCCCCACGTTCTACCGGTGTAGTGGCGTCAACAAACCCTACCACATTGATGGCATTTGTGCGGTCTGCCTCAGTCGAGCCATCAGTGCCGCCATTGCCTGCAATGTGTTCCAGAGCATCGGTGGACTGGATGCTGTTATAGCCAAAAAAGCCTGAGCCATTAATTTCGCCCTGATTATCCAGAACCAGCGCGTCCGATTCATAGCCAAAGTCACCTGAAATCAGTGGCTGTACACCAGGTTCGATATTCCGATCATTGAAGCCGTTACCGGAGATGTCAAACGCAACATCCGACAATGCGCCCAATGTACCATTGGTGCCCACAGTGACACTGATCCCGTTGGAATCAGCAAGCTCATTGATCCGAAGACCTGCAGCTATCGAATCATCTGAGGTAGAGCCCCAGCCACCAGAAACGTCGCCGTCTATCGCGACCTCAATATCTGCGCGGCCCGTGCCACCACATTGATCTCTGAAATCGAAAGGCGAATTCGGGGTGCAATTCCAGTTCTCGGGCCCAAAAAAGGAGTTTCCGCTCCAGATGCTGATCGCATCCACCTTGATGCCCATTCCGCCTTGGCCGCTTGCCTGAAGAACTGCACCTTGCTGAATGGCGATATCAATATCAACGGCCCCACCGATCGGGTTAGCACCAGCTGCGGGAACAGCGGTTGTCGGCAACAAAACAACGCCTGCCGCCGAGAGCGCGCTCGCACCCGTTCCGCTCGCCATAGCCGTTCCAGACACATCGGCGTTAAGGGAAATCTCGGGATTATCTGCATCAGGCAGAAAGGTTACATTGTTCAGCGCTTGCGGCACCTCAACAACATTCACAAGCTGCAGAGCATCCGGACTATTGGAAACGGGCAGCGCAGAAGGATCCGTCGGCGTGTTGCCGCTGGTCATAACCACTGCGTCAGCGCCAATTGTCAGATTGGTTACAGAATCCCCATTGGCATTGGTCTCACCCGGCACTATCGCCGACTGCACCAACACCCCGGCACCGCCATCACCGGAAGTGGTTACGCTGCCGCTGGTCATGGTGATTTCGGCAATGCCGCCCTGACCCTGATTGTCGATCTGTGCGACAAGGCCTTCACCATTTGCACCAGACGTGGTTACAGTGGAGTCAGCAAAGGTGATTGTTGCCGAACCGCCGGAACCCGTACTCAAGGCAAAAACGCCCTCGCTGTCATCGCCGGTCGTGGAGATGGTTGTGCCGCCAGAGATATCAGATGATGCGGCTCCCGCACCCTCGGCAAGAGCAAAAACACCATGAGCGCCAGCTTCACCCCCAGCACGCGTGCCGGTGGTAGAGATTGTTCCTCCGCCCGTAGCATTGGCGGTAGCGTTTCCGCTTCCTTCGGCCTGCGCAAAGACGCCAGCTGCACTGTCACCGGTTGTTTCAATTGTACCGGCACCCGATTGCAGAGCTGATGCATCTCCATCGGTTTGCGTAAGAGCAAATAAACCGTGCGCAAGATCACCCGTTGTGGATATCTCGCCATCTCCCGATTGCTCGGCTATCGCATTGCCGCCGCTTGCAAGCGGCGCGTTTGCATCCGACCACGCATATACTGCATACGCTTCTTGCCCAGTGGTCGTGACAGTCCCGCTACCCTGCTGAGACGCGACAGCATTACCACTTACGCTTCGCGTGAAGGCGGTTATACCGACTGCGCGTTCAGCTGATGTGTTGATCTCTCCGGCCCCGGTTTGCGTGGCGACAGCAGCGCCGGCAGTCGAAGCGAGAGACTGAGCACGAACACCATATCCTCCCACTCCATTGATCGTTATCGAAGCTTCATCACCAGACTGAGTTGCGTTTGCATCACCACCAAAATCAGTCTCGGCATAGACACCGGCACCACTGATACCTGACGCCGTAATCACGCCAGCGCCCGATTGGACCGCCGTCGCATTCCCTTCGTCAACCGCTCTGGCAACAACACCGGAAGAACCTTCGCTCTGAAGCGTGATCGTGCCTGCTCCGGTCTGCTCTGCCAGTGCATCACCCTGGCCAACGGTGAAAGCGATAACACCATCAGCGGCAACGCCTGCAGTAGAGATCAGCCCAGCGCCTGACTGCTGAGCGGTTGCATTGGCCGAGCCTTCTCCCCTTGCCTGAACGGCTGCTGACCCTGAGCCTATAATGCCGGGTGTGGAGTCATTGAGCGTCTGAATGGTGCCATCGCCCGACTGTATCGCGATGGCCTCACCGGAGCCTGATGCTTCAGCCGTGAGGCCGAATGCATTGTCCCCGCTTGTAGATATGGTGCCATTCCCACTTTGCTCGGTACGAGCTAAGCCTGCACCTTCCGCCCGAGCAAAGCCACCAAAAGCGTCAGCGCCATTTGTGGTGACAGAGCCGCCACCGGCAAGCTCTACAGTGGCAGCTCCATCATTCTGTGCGATAGCGAAAACACCATGGGCGGCATCACCCTGCGTCGAGTAGGTCCCATTATCGGAGGTGATTATCGCATCGCCACTTCCGCCAGCTATGGCGTATACAGCATGGCCTTGACGCCGCGTAAAATCGGTTCCCAGCGAGGTTGTTTCAATCTCGGTATTGGCAACATTAATGGTTACACTTCCCGTTGCAGAGTAGTTCTCTCCCATTATGCCGACGGATTGATTGCCGTTGCTCGTACCCAAAACGCGAACTGTCATATCGCTGGCATCGATGGTAACATTGCCACCTGCGCCAGCCTCATTACCAAGATTCAAACCGCGTATGCCACTCGCATCCGGGCCATTTGTCGTAATCGTTGACCCCGTCGCAGTCACCTCAACGTCGCCAAGGCCGGTATCCGTGCGACCATAAAGGCCGTGGCTAAAGCTACCCGATGTCTCGACTGTAGAACCACCCGTCAGCTCCGCCGTAACAAGCGATGCGTTGCCAGGATTGTTGTTACGCTGCCATGCGTAAACACCTACCGCATTGTGGCCATAAGTGGTTATTGAACTGGCGTCCGCAACGGCAGTCGCTGTCCCCGTACCACGCTGTTCTGCGCGAATGCCGTCAGAATTGCGCCCGGTATCGATTGTGGATGAAAGACCAATATTTGCAGGATCTCCGGTCGTAATCGTCGTACCATTGGACGTAACCGAGACATCATTTACGCTACCCAGGTCAGCGCGCACGCGTGCACCCTGCTCATTACGGCCCGTGCTGGTGATTGTAATACCGTCAAGCGTAAGATCCAGCCCATCAAGGCGGTACTGAATATCGCCATCCGCCGGATCATAGGTCGCACCATCACATACAATCGTGTCGCCGGGATTGGCCGCCCCGCATTCATCGGCAGCAAGCGCAATACCTTCGCCACCGGTCATCCATGTCGGCAATGCTGTCGGAGCGGCAAATAGCGCCATGCCCAGAGCCATCACTGATATACCACCAAGAAGGCGTCGCTCGCTTGGCGCATAGCTTCCCGCGCCGCGATCCGTCTTGACGACGCGACCACCGCGAGCCTGATGAAAAGGGGTATGGGATTCAGCAGCAAAAGGGGATTTAAGCATTATAGACATCCGTTCCATGATAAGCGAAAAGTAAAACTGCAATAAAACTGTAAAAATCACAGTTTTCAGCCGAAATTCGCGCAAGTCAGGAAGGGAGTCAGCACAGAACTATTCCACTATGGACTAAATCCATTAGTGATCTGAATTATAATGGTATTTTACTGATAAAAAGTTGTAAAATGCGGCGTTGTCTGACAAAAGATCACGGCTGAATATCATTTTCCGAGATATTAATGCCTCTTGAATATCAAGAATAGAAACGCCTTGATCGTTAGAAAATCAAGCCTTTTTATGGGAATTGCTTATTTACTATTGTGAAGCAGATGTATCAAAGAACACTGCTTCAATCACTAAACGGATCGCGCACCAATATCGTGTCATCACGCTCGGGCGAGGTCGACACCAGCGCCACCGGGCATTCGATCAGCTCCTCGATACGGCGGATATATTTGATCGCCTGTGCTGGCAGATCGACCCAGGATCGCGCACCGGCAGTCGTTTCCTGCCAGCCCTCCATTTCCTCATAAATCGGTTCGACCCGCGCCTGATCGGCGGCATGGGCGGGGAGATAGTCGAGCACCTTGCCATCAAGACGATAGCCGGTGCAGATGCGGATCGTATCAAAGCCGTCCAGCACATCGACCTTGGTCAGCGCAATGCCGGTGACGCCCGATACCGCGCAGCTCTGGCGCACCAGAACTGCATCAAACCAGCCGCAACGGCGCTGTCGTCCAGTGACGGTACCGAATTCATGACCGCGCTCTCCAAGGCGTTGACCATCGGCGTCATCCAGCTCGGTCGGGAAAGGCCCTGAGCCGACGCGGGTGGTATAGGCTTTGACGATACCCAGAACGAAACCGGTTGCTTTAGGACCAAGGCCGGAACCGCCTGCCGCGGTGCCCGAAATGGTGTTGGACGAGGTGACAAAGGGATAGGTGCCGTGATCGACATCGAGCAAAACCCCTTGCGCGCCTTCAAACAATATCCGCGCCCCCGCCTTGCGCACTTTTTTGAGTTTGCGCCATGCCGGATAGGCAAAGGCCAACACAAAATCGGCAATGCCGCGCAATTCTTCGAGCAGCGCCTCGCGGTCCACTGGCGGTTCGCCAAACCCGGCACGCAGTGCATCATGATGCGCGCATAGCCGGTCCAGTTGCGGTGTCAGTTTATCGAGATGCGCCAGATCGCACACCCGGATCGCGCGGCGACCTACCTTGTCCTCATAAGCAGGGCCAATACCACGCCTTGTGGTGCCAATCTTGCCCTTGCCGCTGGCATCCTCGCGCAGTGCATCAAGATCGCGGTGCAGCGGCAGGATCAATGCGCAGTTATCGGCAATGATCAGCGTTTCCGGGTCAACTTTTACCCCCTGCCCTTGCAGCTTTTCGACCTCGGCTTTCAGCGCCCAGGGGTCGAGCACAACGCCATTGCCGATGACCGACAAGGTGCCGCTGACGATACCCGAGGGGAGCAAGGACAGCTTGTAAGTCGTGCCATCAATCACCAGCGTATGCCCGGCATTATGGCCGCCCTGAAAGCGCACCACAGCATCGGCGCGCTCGGCCAGCCAGTCGACAATCTTGCCCTTGCCTTCATCGCCCCATTGGGCCCCGATCACCGTCACATTGGCCATTTGCTATCCTTTGCACACACGCCACAAACCGCGCGTTCCTACGCTGCGTAAGGGACAAGGTCCAGTATGGTTTTTTGCTATCTGTAACAGCGCAAGGCATCAGGACGGACAAGCGCAACAAAAGCCTGTTTTAATCCGTGCCTATGCACCGGCAATCTGCCTATATAGCAATCATGCGGTCACCTCCCATCACGCGTAATTCTGTCTTTATGGCCATGGCCGCACTGCTGGCACTGGTTGCCGTGGGTGCCGATGCGATGCAATCGCGTTCGGAACGGGCGCGTGGCGGCGACAATAGCTGTCGCGCCGAGATACTCCGGCTTTGCGGCCCTGTGGACCAAGCGGCGATGCGGCAGTGTTTGCAGGAAAACTATGCGCAACTCTCCGAAGAATGCCAGCAGGACCTGCGCGAGCGGATAGCGCAATGGGAAGCGCGTGAAGGCCCAGCGCCACAGCTTATCGCGCCCGATAGCCAGATCGCTTATGGCAATGAACCGAGACAGACGATTGACCTCTATATCCCTGCCGATGGCTCGGACAGACGGCTGCCGACGGTGGTCTTTATTCATGGCGGCGGCTGGACGATGGGCGATCGTCGCCGGGTGCAGCAAAAGCCGCAATGGTTCCATGATCAGGGCTATGCCTTTGCCTCCATCGGCTATCAACTGGTGCCGCAAGTGACTGTTGAAGAGCAGATGCAGGATATCAGCAAGGCGATTTTCGCACTGCGTGCTAATGCGAAGAACTTCAATCTCGATCCCGACCAGATCATAGTGATCGGCCATAGCGCCGGGGCGCATCTCGCGGCGCTGATCGCCACTGATCCACAATATCTCGGCAAAGATATCGCCGCGATAAAAGGCGTTATTCTGCTCGACGGCGCGGGTTATGATCTGCCAGAGATCATGCGGAGCCCGCCACCAGAGGCGCAGAACTTTTATGTTCAGGCCTTTGGCAGTGACCGAGAGCGGCAGAAGACCCTGTCACCGATAACCCATGTCGCCGCCCCCAATGCAAAGAACTGGCTTATCCTTTATGTTGAGGAGCGCAGACGCTCTAGGATGCAGTCTGAAGCGCTGGCTGATGCACTGGAAGCTTCTGAAGCAATTGTGCAGCTTGCCGCCGTGCCGGACACTGATCATGGCGAGCTGAACCGGCGACTGGGCACTGGGCAACTGATTGCAGATGACCTGATCTCGCAGTTTTTGGAGCGGATGTAAGGCTTCTCAAACTGCAGCTTATAGCCAATACAAATTGCGACACTCTGCGACTTTACCTTGGCGCCTGCGTCGCACACCTTGTGATGGCAATGATGACAAGGACAGACACAATGAACCCCCTTCCCCAAATTTCCAAAGCGCTGGCGGTGATGCTGGCCCTCACCACGGTCAATGCCCATGCGATGCAGAACAATGGCGGCGGCCAAGGCATCACCAAAAACTGTCGCGGTGAAATTATGAAAATGTGCCGCGGCAGCGGACGCGACGGCGTCCGTGCCTGTATACAGGAGAATTTTGAAGACCTGTCGGTGGACTGCCAGAATGAGTTGCTGGCGCGCATGGAGCAGCAGCAACAGCGCGAAGACCAGGATTAGGCGATTTTCTCCGGGCCATCCGTGCCCAATATATAGGCGCAGCCAAGGGCCCGGGCGTCATCGCTTTCATCCAGCGCAGCGACGGTGCGCCATCCCTCCCCGCGTAACGTCGCTGCCGCCGCAGGCTCATAGCCCAAAGGCAGGAATATCCGCTTCGCTTGCGCGTGGCCGATGCCGGCTGCAACCAGCGGGTCAGGATAGAGCGAGAAGCCAGTCGCGACCTCATCCTCGCCATGGCTGACCGAATTGGCCTGTGAGCGGATGGCATAGGTGCCGCCACGACCGACCGCCGAAGGGAAGCCCTCGGCATAAAGGGTAAAGCCGAACCAGCTCTGATATTCAAAGCCATGGCGCTCGCTCGGGTCGAGCATCAGCGTCACATCATCCTCAAGCGGCGCGGCAATTTGTCGCAGCGCCTCAATCCGGCTCGCCAGCGCGCCACCGGCGTCAATCGCGTTCAGCTTGGCCAGCGCCTCGTCGAGTGGACCCATGGCATAGAGCAGCGGGATATAGGCGTCCGCGCCGATAGCGGCTAAGCCACCGGCATCCTTGGTATCCAGCTCGCGCTCGACCGCTGCGATCATTGCCTCATCAGCAAGCGGAAAAGCCTTATTGGCTAATGTCGGAACCAGATCAGGCAGGGTGAAATCAACCGTAATCCCGGTCAGGCCAACAGCTTTCAGTGCTTCCACAGCGAGGCTGACAATCTCCACCGCTGCCGCAACGGTGTCGCGCCCGATCAACTCCGCACCGATCTGGAATCGCTCACGCTCGGGGCGAAGCTGCCCGGCAGCCAGCGTCATCACCGGTCCGGCATAGGAGAGACGCAGCGGCCGCGCTTTATCGGCCAGTCTGGTGGTGGCGATGCGCCCGATCTGCACCGTCATATCCGAGCGCAGCGCCAATGTGCGCAGCGATTGCGGGTCAACTGCGCGGACCATCCGGTCCTTGGCATAGCCATCGGTGCGGAAAGCCAGCGAGCGCTCATATTCCATCAACGGCGGGGCAACCCGCTCATAACCATGCGAGGCCAGCACACCGAGATAGCGCTGCGTCAACAGCGCCGCGGCCTCGGCATCGGGCATCAACCTGTCGCGCAGGCCCTCGGGGAGTAGATCGGGATTCATGTGATGGTCCTTAGCTTTCTCCGGTCGATAAAAGCAATCGGCAAAACCTGTCTCCCCTCCTCCTTTAGGGGAGGGGCAGTGAGACTTAGCGCCGTAGCTTTAGCGAAGGCGGTTAGTCGCAGCGGGGTGGGGGATATCCACTTGAGCAGTGCCAAATGGGTAGCCCCCTCTCCCAACCCTCTCCCCTGAAGGGGAGAGGGCTATGAACTCACCATCACCCAAAGCTTAGCGCTTTGACCTCTTTCACGCCCGGAATCTGGCAGACATTCCACAGCACCGGCTCTTCAACGCGATTATCGATGGAGAGCAACAGCGCGGCATCGCCACCCGGCGCGGCATCGCGGCGGCCGAGGTGGAAGGTGCCGATATTGACATTAGCCTCGCCCAATGTGGTCCCCAGCCGTCCGATAAAGCCCGGTTCATCGCGGTTGACGATATAGAGCATATCACCGGTCAGATCGGCCTCTACCGTCACACCGAAAATCTCCACCAGACGCGGGCGGCCATTGCCAAACAATGTGCCTGCGACCGATTTGACGCCTTCGTCCGTAGTTACGCTGACACGCACCAGCGTGTGATAATCGCCTTCGCGGTCATGGCGTACCTCGCGGACATCGAGCCCGCGATCCTTGGCGAGGAACGGCGCGTTGACCATGTTGACGGTGCTCGAATAAGCGCGCATCAGGCCCGAAAGAACAGCGGCTGTGATTGGCTTTTGGTCGAGCTCGGCCGCCGCGCCTTCGACCTCGATCGAGACACCCTGCACCTTATCGCCAAGTAACTGCCCCGCAAGCGTACCCAAGCCTGTCGCCAATTCCATATAGGGCTTTAGCTTCGGTGCCTGTTCTGCCGACAAGCTGGGCATGTTGAGCGCATTAGTAACGCCGCCCTTGACCAGATAATCGGCCATCTGCTCGGCCACCTGCAGCGCCACATTGACCTGCGCCTCGCTGGTCGAAGCACCCAGATGCGGGGTGCAGATCAGGCCTTCGGTGCCGAAAAGCGGGTTTTCCTTGGCCGGTTCCTCGGCGAACACATCCAGCGCCGCGCCTGCGACATGGCCTGATTCCAGCGCCTCTTTAAGTGCCGCCTCATCAATCAGGCCACCGCGCGCGCAGTTGATAATCCGCACACCTTTCTTGGTCTTGGCCAGCGCCTCGGCGTTCAAGATACCGCGGGTCTGGTCAGTCAGTGGCGTATGCAGCGTGATAAAGTCCGCACGCTCAAGCAGTTCATCAAGCGTGACTTTCTCGATACCCAGTTCCACCGCACGTTCGGGCGTCAGGAACGGGTCATAGGCGATGACCTTCATCTTGAGGCCGAGAGCACGCTCGGCGACGATTGAGCCGATATTGCCGGCACCGATCAGGCCGAGGGTCTTGCTGGTCAGCTCGACGCCCATAAATTTCGACTTTTCCCATTTGCCCTCTTGGGTCGAGGCATCAGCCTGAGGCAGTTGGCGTGCCAGTGCGAACATCATCGCAATGGCGTGTTCGGCGGTGGTGATGGAATTGCCGAATGGCGTGTTCATCACCACCACGCCTTTGGTCGAAGCAGTGGGGATGTCGATATTGTCGACACCGATACCGGCACGGCCAATGACTTTGAGGTTGGTCGCAGCTTCCAGAATCTCCGGCGTGACCTTGGTGGCAGAACGCACCGCAAGGCCGTCATAATTGCCGATGATTTCCTTCAATTCTTCCGGAGTCTGGCCGGTGATAACATCCACTTCGCAGCCATTGTCCCGAAAGATATCGGCGGCTTTGGGGTTCATTTTGTCAGAAATAAGCACTTTAGGCATGATGAAATCCTTTCTCGGATTTCGTCATCCTGAACGCGTTTCAGGATCTCGGGCGTCTTGGCTTAACCACAGCATATTGTCGCCTGAGATTCCGACCTTCGTCGGAATGACGATATAATGGGAATTAGGCAGAAAATTCGCTCTGGACCTTGGCATAGGCCCATTCGATCCATGGCAGCAGACGTTTGACGCTCTCATGATCCACGGTCGCACCGCACCAGATACGCAGGCTTGGCGGTGCATCCCGATAGCCGTTGAAATCATAGCCGATATGCATCTCTTCGAGCATGGATACGATCTTCTTCGGCACCGCTTTCTGGTCTTCCTCGGACAGACTGTCATACCAGTCGCCCTGAAACACCATACAGACGCCGGTATTGGTGCGCTTGGCAGGATCAGCCACCATATTGCGCAGCCAAGGCGTTGCCTCGATCCAGTCGCACACCAGCTGCGCATTGGCATCCGCCCGCGCATGCAGTGCATCCAACCCGCCAATTGATTCTGCCCATTCTAGCGAGGCGATATAATCCTCGGTCGCCAACAGCGACGGGGTGTTGATCGTCGCGCCCTCAAAGATCGCGCGGTTCAGCTTGTCACCTTTTTTCAGGCGGAACAGCTTGGGCAGCGGCCATTCGGGATCATAGCTCTCGATCCGCTCGATAGCGCGGGGGGAAAGGATCAGCATGCCATGCGCGGCTTCGGATCCCATGACCTTCTGCCAGCTATAGGTGGTGGCATCGAGTTTCGGCCAATCCATCGGCTGGGCAAACACAGCGCTGGTGGCGTCGTTTATGGTCACGCCCTCGCGATCATCGGCGATCCAGTCAGTATTCGGGATTTTCGCGCCTGATGTCGTGCCGTTCCAGGTGAAGACGACATCATCGCCCTTATCAACCTGGGTAAGATCGGGAATCTCGCCATAATCGGCGTTGAGGACGGTCAACTCTTTCAGCTTCAGCTGTTTGACCGCATCCTGAATCCAGACATTGCCAAAGCTCTCCCATGCGGCGACCGTTGCCGGACGCGCGCCGAGCATGGACCACATCGCACATTCCAGCGCGCCTGTATCGGAGCCCGGCAAAATGCCGATCAGATAATCATCGGGAATGCCGAGGATTTTGCGGCTCAGGTCAATGGCATATTTCAGCCTTCCCTTACCGGTCTTGGAACGGTGCGAGCGCCCGAGCGATTCAGTTTTGAGAAGGTCGAGCGACCAGCCGGGAAATTTGGAAGTGGGTCCGGACGAAAAAAACGGACGTTCAGGACGGAGCGTCGGCTCCGCCGGTACAGTATTACTCATAATATTCTCTCCTTGCAGAGAGCACGCGCGGCGTTGGGACCGCGTGGCCCGTCGACGGCTTTAGGGATGCACTGCACCCGGAGCAAGAGAGAAATTTGCTCGCCTGAAAGAATAAGCAAACAAGATCATGGTTATCAGGAGTTTACCAACGGCTAAACCATTTGGTCACTACAATGAGATATTGCCACATTCAGAATCTCAAACAAACTGAATCCGGCCATCCGCCCGGAGCGTGCACAGTATCGACGGGGCAAGATAAAGCGCATGAAACGACTGATCAGCGAAATATGCAGCTATTGGATAGTGATCATACCAGCCGCTGTTCTGCCGGTCATGCGCGGCAGTCTGGACAATGCTATACTCATCCAATCGGGCTATATCGCGCTGGCGACACTTGTGATTGCGATCATTCAACGTCGCCATATATCCGAGAGGTTTCGCCGTAAACGCGACAATGCCCAAGCTATTCGTGCGGTCAATCTTATCAAGGATTTTGAGGAGAAAGGGCTGGGCTGGTTCTGGGAAACCGACCGGCACGGCAATATCAGCTATATCTCTCCGCCGGTTGCTGAAAAAATCGCCAAAAGCGCCGATGAACTGGTGGGCACGCCGATTAAGGACCTGATTGCCAAAGATGTGACACCCGATGATGATCGGGAGGAACGCACATTGGGCTTTCACCTGTCATCCCGCACCGCGTTTAGCGACCTCTCCCTGAAAGTGGCTGCTGATGAGGAGCGCTGGTGGTCGATATCGGGGAACCCGATTATCGATCGCTATGGCAATTTCCGCGGCTTTCGCGGCAGCGGCACTGATCTGACGGGGATGCGCGAGTCACAAAATGAGATTCAGAAGCTGGCGCGTTATGACACGTTGACCGGCCTGCCCAATCGCCTCGAGATCAATCACTCACTCGAAAAGGCCCTGCGCGGCCCTATGGGCAAGACCGCATCCTGCGCCCTGTTCCAGATGGACCTCGACCGCTTCAAGCAGGTCAATGATACTATGGGCCACCCGGTGGGTGACGCACTGTTGCAGCAGGTGGCCAAGCGATTGGTCAAGGTGATGGGCAATCATGGCCAGGTCGGGCGACTGGGTGGTGACGAGTTTCAGGTCGTGCTGCCCAAATATCGCAACCGCGAAGAGCTAGCGCACTATGCCCATGCGATCATCGAACGGTTGTCACAGCCTTATGCCATTTCCGGCTCGCAAGTGCGCATTGGCGCGTCCATCGGCATTGCCATGTCGGATGAAAAAGCGGACACCACCGCCGCATTGGTGCGCAATGCCGATCTGGCGCTCTATGCCGCAAAGGATGGCGGGCGCGGTGCTTATCGTTTCTATGAAGCCGATATGCACAGCCGCGCATCCGAGCGGCAAGCGCTGGAAAATGATCTGCGCGAGGCGCTTAATCGCAACGAGCTGTTTCTTGTCTACCAACCTGTAATCAATGTCGCCAGCGAGACCATCAGCGGCTTTGAAGCGCTGGTGCGTTGGAAGCATCCCGTGCATGGGATGATCAGCCCGGAGCTGTTTATCGGTATTGCCGAGGAAGCCGGCCTTATCACGCAGATTGGCGAATGGATTCTTCGTTCCGCCTGTACCCAGTTGGCGCAATGGCCAAGCGATATCCGCGTCGCAGTCAATGTCTCTACGGTGCAATTTGCAACCGGCAATTTGCCGCTGGTGCTGACCAATGCGCTCGCTGCGAACAAGGTGAAGCCCAGCCAGTTGGAGCTGGAAATTACTGAAAGCGTGTTTCTCGATGAAAGCGAAAGCAATATTGAGACCTTCAACCGGATCAAGCGCCTTGGTGTCCGTCTGGCGCTTGATGATTTCGGCACCGGCTATTCCGCGCTTGGTTATCTCAAAAAAGTGCCGTTCGACAAAATCAAGATAGACCAGAGCTTTGTGCGCGGCGCGACCCAGCGCGGCAGTATGAATTCAGCCATCATCGCCTCGATCGTCTCACTCGCCAATGCGCTGAAGATGGATACCACCGCAGAAGGTGCCGAAACGCTGGATGAACTTGATCTGGTACGGCAGCTCGGATGCTCGCATATTCAGGGCTATATCTATGGCAAGCCAATGCCCGGCGACCAAGCCAGCGCCTTGCTGGAAAGCAAGGGCCGCAAAGTCGAGGCACAGGGTTTCCGCACCAACCGCGAAAAGCGGCACCGCACCTATCGCAATATCCGAGTCTGGCATGACGGCTTTGAGTATCCGGCACTGGCGCGCAATATCTCCGAACACGGCATCATGATGGATGGCGGCCCGGTATTGCAGGCTGGTGATGTGGTAACCGTCATGTTTGACGAAACGCTGATGCTCGATGCCGAGGTACGTTGGTGCGAGGGCATCCACACCGGCATGGAATTTCAGGCGAAACTGGATTTCAGCCAGCTTGGTCGTGAGCAGCAGCCGGTGACCAATGATCTGGGCGTCGATGTCAAAGACCCCTATATGCGGCAGGTGCGCGGCATTTAGGGCAGTTCCATACGCTACTGCTTGATCTCGCAGCGGTTCGAAAACGGACCATTTCATATTTTGTTAACCATTTTTGCTCGGACAAGGTTAACCATTGATTCACTATTATTCCGGGCATGTCGGATCATCGCTCAGCAATTATAAAGGCGCGTCACTTGGCACTCGTCCTAGTTGGGGCGGCTCTGCTCAGTGGTTGCAGCGCGATCCCAATAGTCGGTGGCCGAAGCAACGATGCCCCGGCACGCCCGGGCAGCGCTTCGGCATCATCCGCGCCTGCCAGCCGTATCGCCACAAACGCGCCGACGCGCCAATGCCATAGTGCCCTGAAAAAAGCGGATGTGAAATTCACCCCTCTGCCCGACCGCTATATGGACGGTGGCTGCACCCAATTGGGCGCGGTGCGGATGGCCAGTTTGAATCTCAGTCGCTTCTTGCGCGGCGGCGGCGAGTTGGCCGTCGCCAATCTGGGCCCGGTAACCTGCCCGATGGCGGAGCGCTTTGCCGGTTGGGCGCAATATGGAGCGGCCCGCGCGGCTCGGCAGATACTCGGCAGCGATTTGGTGCGCATCGAGACCATGGGCAGCTATAGCTGCCGCAGAATTGCCGGGAGCCTGCGCCTGTCGCAACATGCCCATGCCAATGCGATTGATGTGTCGGCCTTCGTCCTGGCCGATGGTCGGCGGATATCGGTGAAACAGGGCTGGAAGGGTTCGCGCAAGGAACGCGAATTCTTGCGCACAGTGCACAAAAGCGCCTGCAAACGCTTTGGCACCGTACTCGGCCCGGAATTCAATGCCGCGCACAAGGACCATTTCCATCTCGATATGGCGCAGAATAACGGATATTGCCGCTAAGATTTTGCACTGTCAGCCGCAATCGATCATTGCCGTCAGCGCCATGCGCGCCTAATTGATGCGGCATGACAAAAAAGGATTTACAGGAACGCCGCTTCCGCCGCGCTTCCGAAGACGCCCGCACCGCTGAAGATGTACTGGTCACCCCGCAGACCAGCGACCCCGCCTATCTGCTGGCGTTTCGCGATACCGAGTTTCTGCTGCGCGAAGAATTGCGCCCGGTGCGCTTTCAGCTAGAACTGCTCAAGCCGGAGATGCTGCTCGATGAAGCCAATATCGGCTCGACATTGGTAATTTACGGCTCGGCGCGCATTCCCGAACCAGCCAAGGCGCAGGCGCAGCTTGACGCTGCGCGCACGCCGCAGGAAAAGCGCGTTGCCGAAAAGCTGGCGGAAAAAGCGAAATATTATGACGAGGCGCGCAATCTTGCCCGGCTCGCCAGCGAATGCGAACAGACCGAAGATGGCAAGCGCCAGTTCGTCGTTTGCTCCGGCGGTGGTCCGTCAATCATGGAAGCCGCCAATCGCGGCGCGGATGATGTTGGCAAGGAGTCCATCGGCCTCAATATCGTGTTGCCGCATGAACAGGCACCCAATGGCTATGTGACGCCGCACCTCTCCTTCCAGTTCCACTATTTCGCGCTGCGCAAGATGCACTTCCTGCTGCGCGCCCGCGCGGTTGCGGCCTTCCCCGGCGGTTTTGGAACGCTGGATGAGTTTTTCGAGCTGCTGACACTGATCCAGACCGGCAAGATGGAGCCGATTCCGATCCTGCTTTACGGCAAGGACTTCTGGAACCGGATCGTCAATTTCGAGGCACTGGCCGAGGAAGGCACAATCTCGCATCGCGATCTCGACCTTTTCCATATGGTGGAAACCGCCGAAGAAGGCTGGGCGATTATCCGCGATTTCTACGATCTGGATTGTGACTAGAGGCTAGCTGAATTCCTGCGCCATTTCCGCATCGCGCTCGGTCGCGGCGCGAAGCGTCTCTGTCAGCAGCTGTGCAAGCGCTTCATCCTGATCGAGTACATTGAGGCCAGCGCGGGTTACACCGCCCGGGCTGGCGACCTTATCGGCCAAGGTGCCGGGATCAAATTCCGACATCGCCGCCAGTTGCGCCGCACCTTCCACCATGGCCAGCGCCATTTGCCGGGCCTGTTCCGGCGCGATGCCGTTAGCTTCTGCACCCTTGCTGAGCGCATCGATAAAGCGGAACAGAAAGGCCGGGCCAGAGCCCGCCAGCGCGGTCGCCGCGTGCATATCGCTTTCACTATCCAGCCAGTAAAACTGTCCGAGTTGCTCCATCAACGCGGTTGTCTGCGCTTGTATGTCCGCATCGCTTCCTTGCGGCATATATCCGGTGCTGACCGATTTTCCGATGCTCACCGCCATATTGGGCATCACCCGGACGATAGCTTTCGCTTCAGGAAAACGTGCTTTCAGCGAGCCATGGGTAACCCCGGCGAGGATCGACATCACCACCGTATCTGGCCTAACCAAAGGCCGCACCCAATCGGCGACTTCCGCCAGCTTTTGCGGTTTGACACCAAGGACCAGCCATTCTGGCAAGGGCCGTCCTTCGGGCCAGTTTCGCTCCACCGCGATATCTCCGGGACCAGTCTTGCTGTTCGGGCTGATAATCGTCACCCGATCCTTAGGCAATCCAGCATCGAGCCAGCCACTCAGCATGGCTCCGGCCATATTGCCGCAGCCGATAAAGCCGATCGATTTTGGAAATTCTATCCGATCAGGCATAGGCGCTCCTCTGCCCGTCAGGCCTCGCCCATGGTATCGATCAGCGCGCTGGCCAGAGCTTCCTGGGGGTTTTTGTCACCCCAAAGAATGAACTGGAATACCGGGTAGAAGCGGTCAAACTCGCTCAATGCGGTCTCGACCAGCGTTTGTGCCTGGTCCAGTTCCAACAGACCATCATCGCCGAGCATCAGGCCATGGCGATAGAGCAGCATGCCGTTATTTGACCACAGATCAAAATGGCCGAGCCAAAGCTGCTCATTGATCAGGCCCAGAGCCTCATAAATCGGCAGGCGCTTGTCCTCGGCGATCTTCAGCTCGGGCAGCAGCAGCATTTGCAGCACATTGTCTTCTTCACGCCAGATGGCGCGCAGCGAATAGCGGGTCCAGTCGCCCTTGATTTCGGCAGCCAGCTCATCCTCGCCATCGCGCTCAATCGGCCAGCCGCGCGCCTCAAACAGCGCCGCCAGCATATCCATGGGCGGCGCTTCCTGGCTATCAAGCTCTACAGGATCGGTCAGCATCACAGCTTCGTTCCGACAGGGGAAAGGCACGAGGCGTTGTTCATGTCCTGACCATGCGCCGGGAGATCAGTCAAAGGCAAGCCATCAGCTAAATTGGCAGGGGACAACTGTAAAAGCCTGTTGAAAGGCTGTTGATAAGCTGGTGATGGCCTTGCGGCCTAAACCCTTTAACTATCGGATTTTTTTGCCCGCGTCGTGCGCTTGGCAGCCGGTTTTGCAGCCATTGCGGCTTCCAGCTCGGCCACCCGCGCCTTCAGCGCTTCCGCCTCTTCGCGCGCGGTCGCAGCCATCTGTTTGACCGCGTCAAACTCTTCGCGACTAACGAAATCCATACCGGCAAACCACTGCTTGGCCCGCTCGCGCGCGCCATCACTCGCCTCGCGACCCATGCCGGCAAAAGTCCCCGCCGCGCCATTCACAACACGGGCAAGATCAGCAAACAGCTTGTTATCACTCTGCATGGGTCGGGGTTTCCTATCTAAAATCTGACTATGCCCTATATGGACATAGAGGCGGCTGAAACAAGCCAAATCATTGAGAGGGCGGCAGCGCGCCACCGCTCTGCGCCGTAGGTACGATCAGCGTCGCCGCATCAGGGTTGAGCGTATCAATCTGCTTGTTGAGGATTGAGGCAAAACACAGCCAGACCAGATAAGGCACCATCAGCCAAGCCGCCAAGGCGCGGATTTTGCCGAACAGCAAAGTGGTGATCGTCGCCAGCATGAAAATGGCCACGAGCAGATAAAAGGCTGCACCGACCTGATGCATCCCGAAGAACAGGATCGACCAGAACAGGTTGAGCGCGAGCTGCGCCACCCAGAAGCCCACCGCAAGCCAGCGCCCTGGCGCATTGCGGGCGTTCAACACCAAGGAAACGGCGAAACCGATCATCACATACAGCACCGCCCAAGCGAGAGGAAAGGCCCATCCGGGTGGTTGTGCATCCGGCTTGATCAGTGCGGCAAACCAGGGATTTTCCTCGCCGGTACCGGCAAATTGCGCCGAGGCAAAGCCAAGCAATACGGTCAATGGCACGATAAACAACGCCCAGCGCCAGAACGCCATGCGCAATTGCCCGGGTGATGCCAACTGGTTCATGTTCGTCCCTCTTTGCTCCCTTTTGGATGCTTCTTAAGCCGTCAGCGCGATCAGGGCCAGACAGCTAACCATCTTTTCCATCGCCATTTTTAAGGCAGGTAATCACGTCGGCCCCGCGCAGGCGGGGCCTAGGCTTTTCTTATGAGAATCACGCAAAGACGCAAAGACGCAAAGAAGATTCCCTATTTATGCAGGCCCTTAGCGCCTTCGCGTCTTTGCGTGAGAAAAAACTAGCCCTGGCCCCGCCTCGGCATAGCCGAGTTTATCCTGAGCGCCTGCCTTACAGGCAGTCGAAGGGCGGGGCCGACGAGAATTAGCAAACGACTTGATAAATCTGCCAATTACGCCTTTTCGCCAATCCGCTGCGCCGCGACCAGAAATTCGACATTGCCGCTCGGTCCGGTGATTGGACTGGTGGTGACGCCGGAGACGCGCCACCCGGTTTCTTCCAGCCAGTCGCACACCCTGTCACATACCGCTTTATGCAAAGCCGAATCGCGCACCACACCGCCTTTGCCGACCTGATGCCGTTCCACTTCGAACTGCGGTTTGATCAGCGCCACCAGCCAGCCGCCGGGGCGGACAAAGCTGATCGGCACCGGCAATATCTTCGCCAGTGAAATGAAGCTGGCATCGCACACCGCGATATCCAGCGGCTCGGGGATATGCTCGTCGGTCAATATCCGCGCGCTGGTCTGTTCATGCACCACCACCCGCTCATCCTGACGCAGCTTCCACGCCAGCTGGTTGGTGCCGCTATCAACCGCATAAACCCTGACCGCACCGCGCGACAGCAATACATCGGTAAAGCCGCCGGTTGACGAGCCGATATCAATCGCGGTCATGCCACGGACATCAATGCCGAAATGCTCCAGCGCATGATCGAGCTTCAACCCGCCGCGCGAGACCCAGGGATGGTCACGCCCGCGCACCTCCAGCGGCGCGTCTTCAGGTAGCTGTTGCCCCGGCTTGTCAATCCGCTGTTCACCGGAAAACACCAGCCCGGCGAGCAGCAGTGCCTGCGCCCGGCTGCGGCTCTCGGCCAGTTCGCGCGCCACCAGAAGCTGGTCAACACGCTGTTTCTTGGGCTTGGCCTTTGTGGGTTTTGCAGAGTTGGCAGACATTGCATCCGTCATGGGCATAGATTTTGCAAAACTTCAACAGTTTCAGAGCGGTCCGGGCTTGAGGCGGCCAGCATATAGCGCCATTGTCTGCGCCATGATCCGCATTCCCCAAGCCCCATTGGCCCTCGCCACCTGTCTGTTGCTGTGCAGCGGCTGCATCCCCAGCTCCGGTGCCACACCGGCGGCCCCCGCTGCGCCGGAAACCGCGTCCGCACCGGCCGCGCAGCCCGCACCGGCGCCCGCCCCGGAACGCAGGGCCGCGCCGCTCCCCGCCGATTGGCGCGACTGGCCAAAGCTGGACGGCTATTGGATGCATGCCAAGGATATTCAGGAAGCCCAGCCAGGACCAGCGGCCTATTATTTTGTCAAACCAAAACCGCATCATGCGAAGCAACAGCCATGGCGCTGGGCCAGCATCTCTTGCGAGGCGAATGGTGGCCCGATCACCTTTGCCTATCGCACCAGCAAGATGCGCGAACCGATCAAAGCCTTCCCGACAACGGTAATCACCAGTTTCGGTGAGCGGCAGATCAACAGCAGCTATAGCGACCCGCAAGGCAGCGCCTATGAGGACAAACGCATCACCTTCTCTGCCCCGGCGCGCGATGTGATCTGGGACGAGATTGTCTATAGCCGCGGCTCCTTCGCGCTGCGCCTGAGCGACACAACAGGCCACCGCATCCCCAACCCGCCGGAAATTGCCCTCGTCGTCGAAGATTGCCGTTCTTAACAGTCCAGCCCAAGCCATTACAGACACAGGAAAACCCTGTCTTCGGGCGGGTCTATGGTGATGTGTGAAGGTCCGCGAAGCCTGTTTGCAGCGCGAACCTTAATTATTGTTCGGAAAAAAAATTAAATCAAGTCTTGTTGTCAGAGTCACAATGATTCACCTTGAGTCTTGTCAGGCAGGAGCAGTCCAACTCGGACGATTATAGCGAGGGCAAGGCAATGGTTTTCATACAAGCGAAAGGAGGTGATCCGATGTCTCATGGTTCAGCAAAGAGGTCGGAGCAGTCCATTCGTGGAGATGCCTTTTAACGGGTTCGTGATCTGTTAAAATCAAAGGCATAGTCACGAAGGCGGCACTTCCGGCCGCTGACCATGCGATGGGCCGTGCGCTTGCTCCCAAGGGACAAGCCGCGGCCCCTCTCATTTTTGGGTATGGGAAAACTGGTGAAGGGGTGCGGCGCTGTGGGCCAGACTTGTGATGGTCGCCAGTCGCGCGCTGAGTGGCAGGGCCGAGCCAAGCCAGATGTTTCACGCGAAGCACGCGAAGATTATCAAGAGCGCGAAGAGATTGCACTCGACCTCACCCCTCCCCTTGAGGGGGGGGGCAGTGAGACTTAGCGCCGTAAGAGCCTGATTCGAAAGTATCTCAAGCATAACAGTATTTTGCGGTTCTTCGTATAATCATACGGATGGAAGCGATGAGCGCCCATGCGGTTGAGCTTTCGATGGATGTTTCCCAGTCTTTGGCGAGGCGTCGGCATCGCCCTAGCCATGCGAAGGTGCGTTCGACGACCCATCGGCGTGGCAGGGCTTGAAAGCCCTTGGTGTGATCGGAGCGCTTGATGATTTCCATGGTCCACGCCCCCATGCCAGCCAACGTAACCCCCAGTTTTTGCCCTGCATATCCTCCGTCAGCAAAGACGTGTCGCAACCAGGGGAAGCGGTGGCGAGTTGCCGCCAGCACATCGACAGCCCCGTCACGGTCTTGAATATCGGCACTGTGGACGAGGACGAAGATCAGGAACCCGCATGTGTCGGTTATGATGTGCCGCTTCCTGCCTTTCACCTTCTTGCCCGCGTCATAACCCGATATTCCACCGCTCTCGGTGGTTTTCACGCTCTGGCTGTCGATCACGCCAGCACTGGGCGAGGCTTCGCGCCCCTCGATCTCGCGCAGGTTCATCACCAGCACCATGTTGAGCGTATCGAACAGGCCAGTGTCCCGCCATGCGTAGAAATAGCGCCGTACCGTCGACACTGGCGGAAAACACTTGGGCAGCAACCTCCATGCACATCCGGCAGAGGCAATATAGAGCAGCGCATTGACCACCTCGCGCATATCCGCCGTCCGCGGCCGACCACCACGCCTCGCCGGGGGAATGAACGGCTCCAGCAACATCCACTCCCTATCCGTCATATCCGATGGATATCGCAAACCTTCCCGGCTATGCTCAGCCCGGGCAATACCAGTCCATGCCATGCTTCACTCCTACTCTTCGCAAAGCAGGTGTGAATCACAAATGGCTGGTATTGTTCAATAACTTTCGGATCAGGCTCTAAGGCGGTTAGTCGCAGCGGGGTGGGGTATACCACTTGCGCGGTGCCTGTGGCAGGCTCTTCCTTCGGCCTCGGTTTCTCGCGAAGCACGCGAAGGAGCGAAGAGCGCGAAGGGGTATTTCGGGGAAATTCGGGGAAAGTTTGCCAGCGCCTCGATTCCAAATAGGACCATGGGCACAAAAACTGTCCCCGAATTGCCCTTGCGCAACCCTCTCAATCGAAGAATTTAGGGATTTAGTAAACTGTCACTTGTATTAAAAAATTCACATCCAAATTCAATTGGGTGCGTTTCTTCTAACAAGACCCTCAGCTCTCTTAGCTGGGATATTCAAACTTCGTATGCGCTTTGCCGTCCTTGCCGAGCGTCAGCGTAAAGGAGGACCATTCGCCGCCTGTGTGGGCCTTCATTACAGCACGTAGTTCTTGACAGAGGTCAAGGTTTTTACTCGAAACTCCGACCGGCGCAGCAAAGTTTACAACTTTTCCATCTGTCTTGTAGAACAAGGCAGTGTCAATCGTATTGAATTCATCGTCGCATTCATATTCACACCATAAGGCGTCATATTCAACATCAGTCGTATTGAACAATATATTTGCCAGTTTCTCCAATAGTTTTGACTGCTTTTCAATGTAGTTGATCATTTTTATGCTGCCTCATTATTGAGTGGCTGCGTTAGCGTCTTGCCATTAATTGTCAAATTAAATTCCACCGTACGGAATTACGGTGACAGCAATTACGATCAATTACGATTACAGTTTACTAAACCTCTAAATTATCAAGAGGAAGGCGCAGGGGTAATTTGGGGACAGTTTCATGGGCAATGCGCTCAATCGTGATCGGAGCTATCAAAAACTGTCCCCAAATTACCCCGAAAGGCCTGCGGCTTCCCCCTTCGCGCGCTTCATAATCTTCGCGACCTTCGCGTGAAACATGTGGCCTGGTGTAACCGCAACACCTGACCAAGCGGCCCTGACGATCGCCACGCACAGCCATAGGGATCAAAAACACTGGCTCCATGTCGATGTCCTACATCCCATCCGCCTGCTATCATCGCTGCGGCTCCTTCTTATCTGTTGATCCTGTGTTTTGATTTTGGCGTATATGTGTCACTTTGCCCTTAGGGAATTACGGTGGAATTACGGAATTACGGTGACAGTTTACTAGGAATTACGGTGGAATTACGGTGACAGTTTACTAAATCCCTAAAATATCTAGAGGAAGGCGCAGGGTAATTCGGGGACAGTTTCATGTGCAATGTACTCAAACACGACCGGAACTATCAAAAACTGTCCCTGAATTACCCCGGAAGACCTGCTCCTGACCTCTTCGCGCGCTTCATAATCTTCGCGACCTTCGCGTGAAATATTTGGCTTGGTGCGAACCCAACACCTGACCAAACGGCCCCGACCATCGCCAAGCGCCGCCATCCGATCCGGGTCAAAAACATCAGCTCCATGGCGATGTCCTACATCCCATCCGCCTGCTATCATCGCTGCGGCTCTTTCTTATCTGTTGATCCTGTGTTTTGATTTTGGCGTATATGTGTCACCTTGTCCTGATGCGTAGTGGCTGTCGCATATGTCTATCTATTCAATGGCTTAATGGGCGATATCGGGAGGTCCAACAGGGTGACACGGTGTCACCTTGTGTCACTTTTTGTTGGGTTTGAATCACCGAGGTACAATTACGGTGGAGAGGAAGGCGCAGGGGTAATTCGGGGACAGTTTCATGGGCAATGCGCTCAAACGAGACCGAAGCTATCAAAAACTGTCCCCGAATTACCCCCACCAAGCCACAAGCAAATTGAGCCGAAAAGAGCAGTGCTTTTGTGCCTTTGTGGCTTTGTGTGCACTAAGAATTCCTGGCCCTGCCTTGGCCAAGCCGAGCTTTGCTGTAGGCCTGCTTCGCAGGCGGATCATGGTGAAAAACTGAGGCCGAAGGGAGGGCTTGCCAAAAGCTCTTGCGCAAGTGGCATACCCCACCCCGCTGCGACTAACCGCCTTATGACGCTAAGTCTCACTGCCCCTCCCTCAAGGGGAGGGGAGACATTTTCTCTACGCCTCCGTGTCTCCGCGGCTTCGCGCCTCCGCGTGCGATAACCCAACCCTACGACTGGCGTGCGAATTATGCGGGTTGCGCCGTAAACCGCGAGAATATCCGGACGCTCTAACCCGACCCCAAGCGCTATTGCCGTTGCACCGATTCTGCCGAGGCGATGATCGCATCTTTGACCGGGATAAAGCTGAAGCCGAAGGTCTTCTCGGCCTTGGCACCGGAGACCGCGAGATTGCGGCCTATATTGGGCGCAATCGCTTTGGCATCGGCGGAAAACAGGCTCATGATGCGCAGCAGCCAAGCGGGCGCTTCGGACTTGGGTGTTTTGAGGGTATCGTCCCAAGTCTTCAGCATCTGCCCCAATTCAAGAAAGCGATGCGTGCCGCTAGCGGCGGCGAAGCGCTCGCCCTTGGTGGCTTCCATATCAATCGCCGCGACATGCATATGCGCCACATCGCGCACATCGACCGCCACCATGTTGATCGGCGGCGCCATGGGGATTTTGCCGGTCATTAGCTGCTCCACCAGCTCAAGCGAGGTGCCAAAGCGGTCATCCATGGCGGGGCCGAAGACGGCACCGGGATTGATGGTGGTCAGCGCAATCTCGGGGTTCTCGGCGACAAAATCCCAGGCTGCCTTTTCGGCCAAAGTCTTTGAGGCTTCATAAGCGCCGACCGAAGGATCATCGGGAGAGGTCCAATAGGTCTCGTCCGAGGGCGCCATTTTCGGCTTGTCCGATTGCTTGTAGATCGCGGCGCAGGAAGAGGTCAGGATCACCCGCTTGATCCCCGCTGCCTTGGCCGCGTTCATGGCGCGCAGCGTGCCCTGCACCGCTGGCTTGATCAGCTCTTGCGGGTCTTTGGGTTCGCTCATTGGAAACGGCGAGGCGGTGTGCATCAGCACATCACAACCCTGCATCGCATCGACCCAACCGGCATCTTCATTCAGGTCAAGAAAGGCAAATTCCAGTGTCGCGTCGGGAAACAGCCCTTCCAGCTCGGCCTTGCGCTTTTCCGAGCGCACCGAGGCGCGAACGTCATAGCCCTTTTCGAGCAGCTCGCGCAGAATATGCTTGGCGATGAAACCGGAGGCACCGGTGAGGAAAACTTTGGTCATGATTTCAGTCCTATGGATGTACACAGCATGTCAAAGGCCAGATCGGCCTCCTCGCTGTGCAGGTTTTCGGTAATGACGAGATCGAGTTGGAAGAAGATCAACTTGCCGACAAAGCCCGCATTGGGCCCGCGGATTACACCGGTGTCGAGCGCGGTTTGAATCCAATCGGCAGAAGGCTTGGCCAATTGGTCAACCTGCGCCTGTGTTTCGGCGCTGGTTAGCCCGGCTTCGAGCAGCAAATGCATGATGGCGCGCTCTTCGGGATTGGCACGCGCCCATGCGAGATAGCCGCGCCAGTTTTCGAGCAGGTGCGCGCGAGTGAAACTGTCGGACCCTGAATGCGGGACAGCGGCGAACATGGCGCTCTTTGCGGCGAGATAGATGGCATCGATCAGCGCTTGCTTGGTCGCAAAAGCGTTGAACAGCGTGCCATTGGAGACCCCCGCCGCTTTGGCAATGCTGGCGGTTGATACGCCAACGCCCTCTGCCAGGAACAGGCTGGTCGCAGCGTGTATAATCTGAGTCTTTCGCTCGCTCATGCGGCGGCTGATAGATTGGAGTGACTAGTCAGTCAATCCCTGTTCCATGATTATTTGTTGGAAAGTAAGGATAGATTTTAGTGTAAACTTCGTAACCTTCGTCCAGTCAGCTTGACGCTTGCCAACAGGCCTATGCAATGGACGAAGACTAGTCGGCATCCAGATCGCACAGTGTCGATGCGGGCGGCAGGCCATCGGCCAAAAAGGTCCGCACGCTGAGGACAAAGCACTGCGGCGCTGTCATGAGGATATAGTGCGGCGCGTCTTTGATGGTTACTAGCCGCACCTCCCTTTCGGCAGCTTCCAGCAGCTCCACATGCTCTTGCGCCCCAGCGTAAGCGGTTTTGGGGTCAAGATCGCCATGCAGCAAAAGCGTTGGCGGCATCACTTTGGGCAATGTCCCGAAATGCTCATCGCGTTCATAATCCGGAATGCCACCCATCAACAGCAGTGAAGGCAGAGGGCTGGCAAAGAGCAACCCCTCTTCCTCTGCAGCGATCTGTTCTGCTGTGAGGTCCGGGCGCGGGTTATTCTCTGAGCGACTGATCAGGCTGACCAGCGGCACCGAGGAAAAACCCTGCGCATAGGGCGCGAACATCTTGCCCAGTCCGGCAAGCCGCGCCTTGGCATGGTCCAGCCAGGCCGGATCACCGGCGCGCAATCCGGCGATGACATTGGGAAGCATGGCGCGTGTTTCGGGCAGGTCGAGCAAGCCGGAGAGGGTATATTTGGGCTTTGGCCCGAGCATTTCCTGCGCCGCCGGATCGGCGAGCAGCGTCTGCAGTTCCTCCTCTAAAGGCCTAACAAACAGCTTGCTGCAATCCGGGTCCTGATCACAATCGCGAAGCACCTGTCGGCCGACAATATCGGTGACTGCCGAGCGGCGGCTCAGATCCCATTGGGCGTTGGTTTCCGGCGGAATGATGGAGTCCAGTATTACCCCATCCACATTGTCAGGCGGCGCTATGGCCAGCGTCCGCAAAACCAACTGCGTGCCATAGGAAACACCATAGAGATAGCGCTTCTGGCCATTGTCGAAACGCGTCATCAGCAGGTTAAGGTCATGCGCCGCGTTGGAAATGGTGAAGGCTTTTGTGCGTTTGGGATCGGCGTTGAGCGCACCAAAACAACTGCCCCATTCCGCCCCTTCCAGCGCTGCTCCACCGTCACTTTCCGGGCTTTCTTCAACAACACATAATCGGGTGGAGAAACCGGTGCCGCGATGATCGGGAATATAAAGGTCAAAGCCAGGTACGCTGGCTCGGATGGTATCGATAAACGGATAAAACGACACTCCCGCTTCGCCCGGCCCTCCGGCAACTAGCCAGAGCTGGCCCTGGGACTCGCCGGAAGCAGGGAATTTACGGACAAAAAGATCAATATAGCGCGCAGCCTCGCCTTGATGGTCCAGAGGCGCCGGAATCTGCGCACAAAGCGTTCCGTTCAGCGCCATGTGCTTGTCGGCATCTGCGCAAGCCACAAATTCAGCAGCCGATTCTTGCACATCGCCCTGAGCGACTGCGGGAGATACAAGCAAGAGGCTAAGAGCAGGCGCCAGAATACGCAGAAGCGGCTTCATAGATTTCTCCATATGTGCATATTTCAATATAGGGTAAGTGCAGGATTTACCGCTCGCGCAGTCGCTCCCCGAGGTCGCTCACCAGCTCGCGGTCCTCCTCGGGCACCAGTCCCTCAAGCACCCGCCAGAAGCCGGTGACATCTTCCTGACCGGCAGCGGCATAGGCGCTGGACAGGCGGACGCGCAGGGCGTCGAACAGCTCGCCTTCCAATGCCCGCCCCTCTTCGGTGAGCCGCAGCAGTTTCTGGCGGCGGTCGACGGTGCCGGGGCGGGTTTCGATGAGGCCGCGTTTATGCAGCTCGGTCAGGACGCGCCCCAAAGACTGCTTGGTGATCGCGAGCAGCCGCAAAAGATGACTCACCGTCAGGTCCGGCTCGCGCGCGATGAAATACAGCGCGCGGTGATGCGCACGGCCCAGCCCCTGCCGCGCCAGGCCTTCGTCAATCGCCTTGGTCAGTCTGGTATAGCCAAAATATAGCAGCTCCATACCGCGCCGCACCTCTTCCTCGCGCAGGAACATGGGCGACGCAGTGGGTGTTCTGGATGAAACGGTGCGCTCAGATGGGTCAGTCATATTGACGTAATCTGCCAGCGCGAATAGAGGATTGCAACCATTAGCAACTATTGCAAAGACAGACCCTAGCCGGACGTACATCCCGGCATAGCAAAGGGCAGCAGGAGCAGGACAATATGGCCGACACGCTCGATTTTGGCTTTCATCCCAACCCCGATCCGATGCCGGCGGATGAGCGCGCAGAGCGGTTGAAAGACCCGGGCTTTGGCACGCTGTTTACCGACCATATGGCGATGGTGCGCTATACCGAGGGCAAGGGCTGGCATGATGCCGAGATCAGCGCGCGGCGGGCTTTGTCGCTCGATCCGGCGGCGGCGGTGCTGCATTATGCGCAGGAGATTTTCGAGGGCATGAAGGCCTATAAACAGGCCGATGGCGCGATTGCCCTGTTCCGCCCGGAAGAGAATGCGCGTCGTTTCCAACGTTCGGCTGAACGTATGGCGATGCCCGAGTTGCCCGAACAGATTTTTCTCGACTCGATCACCAGACTGACCGAGGTCGAGCGCGACTGGATCCCGCCACAGGAAGGGGGCGCGCTCTATTTACGGCCGTTTATGTTCGCCAGCGAGGCCTTTCTCGGCGTGCGGCCGGCAAAGGAGTATCTCTATCTGGTAATCGCCTGTTCGGTCGGCTCCTATTTCAAGGCCGATGCCCCTGCGGTCACCATCTGGGCCTCGCAAAACTATTCACGCGCTGCCCCCGGCGGCACCGGCGCGGCGAAATGCGGCGGCAATTATGCCGCCAGCCTGCCCGCTCAGGCCGAGGCGATCGAAGCGGGATGCGATCAGGTGGTGTTCCTTGATGCAGCGGAAAAGCGCTGGGTCGAGGAACTGGGCGGCATGAACCTGTTCTTCGTGTTCGACAATGGCGAGGTGGTAACCCCGCCGCTGACCGGCACCATCCTGCCCGGCATCACCCGCGCCTCGCTGATCCAGCTATTGCGCGATGAAGGGCTGACGGTGCGCGAAGAACCTTATGCTTTTGAAGACTGGCGCAAGGACAGCGAATCCGGCCGCCTGCTCGAGACTATGGCCTGTGGCACAGCGGCGGTGGTGACAGCAGTCGGCACTGTGAAATCCGCAGATGGAGACTTCACCATCGGCACTGGCGGACCCGGCCAGATCACCCGGAAAATGCGCGATCGTCTGGTCAATATCCAGCGCGGCGAGGCACCCGACCCGCATGGCTGGGTCAAGCATATCGGTTAAGTGACAATTTCATGGCTTCGGGGTCTTGCCCTGTCCGATCAAAGCCGATAAGAGCGCCGTCACCGATGGTTCAGCAACCCTTTGCACCGGACCATCTGCTGACCAAAAAGCGGTCAGCTACTGGGGTGTAGCCAAGTGGTAAGGCAGCGGTTTTTGGTATCGCCATTCGCAGGTTCGATCCCTGCCACCCCAGCCATTTTTCTCGCATTATATCCTCCCCATTCATGGGGAGGGGGACCGCCGAAGGTGGTGGAGGGGGCGAGCCGTTAGGCGCTGCGCAAGTGGAAATCCCCCTCCGTCAGCCGCTTCGCGTCTGCCACCTCCCCGCAAACGGGGAGGATTTTTAGCCGACAAAAGCCCGTTCAATAACGAAATCACCGGGCTTGGCGTTAGAGCCTTCCTCGAAGTTCAGGCCCTCAAAATAGTCGGAGAACTGTTTGATCATATCCATGCTGCCGCACATCATGATACGATCATTTTCGGGATCAAATTCCTTTGTTCCTTCCACAAACAGCGTGCCGTTCTCGATCAGCTTATCGATGCGGACATTGTTGTGAAAATCCTCGCGGGTGACAGTGGGGACATAGTGAAACTGCTTCGCCGCCTCTTCCTCGACCAGCGGATCGTCTTTCAGACGGGCCAGCAACTCGTCATAAAAGGCCAGATCGCTGACCTGCCGCACACTATGGGTCAGGATGATGTCGTCAAAGCGCTCATAAATATCCGGGTCGCGGATGATCGATAGGAAGGGCGCAAGGCCGGTGCCGGTGGAGAGCAGGAACAGCCGCTTGCCGGGGCGCAGTGCTTCGGACACCAAGGTGCCGGTCGGCTTGCGGCCGAGATAGAGCTGATCACCGACCTGAATATTCTGCAGACGTGAGGTGAGCGGGCCGTCTTCGACCTTGATCGAGAGGAATTCCAGCTCCTCGGCATAGGCCGGGCTGCAGACTGAATAGGCGCGCACCAGCGGCTTGCCGTCGACCGGCATGCCGATCATAATGAATTCGCCTGAGCGGAAGCGGAAGCTGCGCGGACGGGTAACGGCGAAGCTGAACAACCGGTCATTCCAGTGCTTGACCCAAAGCACCTCGACGGTTTCAAACGCCTTGGACTCTGGGATGATCATCGGTGTCCGGGTTTCCATATCCATTACTTTTACCTGCACGTGTCTGTCTGAAATTGCCTGATTGGCTGCTGCATATAGTGCGATTGCCGCCAAAAGCGATGATAAATATTCTAGGCACAGCCAAGCCTGCGCTTTGCATTACGGCAGTGGTTCGCCACGACTGGCGACCAGCACATCATACCATTGGTCGCGGGTCCATTGCATCGTCAGCGCCTTGGTCGCGTCGGCGATGCGCTTCGGGTTTTGCGAGCCGATAATCGGGATGACCCTGGCCGGATGCGCCATTAGCCAGCCCATGGCTGCGGCGGCCAGTGACACGCTCTGTTCGTCGGCAATGGCTTGCAATGCCTCGGCGACGGACTTTTCACGCTCGGTCTCCGGCTTTATCAGCCGTCCGCCGCCCAAGGGGGACCATGCCAGCACCGCGATACGATGCTGCATCGCCTGATCAAGCTGCCCATCTTCGATAGGGTGTAGATGCAGAGGCGAGAATTCCGGCTGCGTCGTCACCAATGGGGCATTGAGATATTCCTTCAATGCCGCAATCTGCGCCATGGTGAAGTTGGACACACCAACCGCGCGCACCCGGCCACTAGCGACCATCGAATCCAGCGTCATCGCCAGTTCCTGCGGATGAGTCAGAATATCAGGCCGGTGGATCTGGTAGAGGTCAATATGATCGACCTGTAGCCGTTGCAGCGAAGCATCCAGAGCGCGCATTAGATAATCACGCGAACTATCATAAGGCACAGGCGGGGTTATGCCCCCCTTGCTCGCCAGCACCATATTCTCGCGCAGCGAAGGATTGAGCCCCAGCACCTGGCCAAGCAATTCCTCGGCCTTGCCAAAGCCTTCCTCGCCAAAACCATAAATATCGGCGGTGTCGAACAGGGTAATGCCATTGTCGAGCGCGGTTTCGACCAGATGCTGCGCCTTCTCCACGCCCTGCCCGGCAAAACGCCACATGCCCCAAGCCATGGGGCTGACGGGAATATCGGTGCCGGTAAGGGTAAAAGGTGCGGGGTCGATTCCAAATTGAGCCATGGCCTCGGCGATGCCGAGCAGTGTCGTCGGCGTCAAGAGCCGTGTTTCCCAAAAGCGCTCATCGCATTTGCAACGTCCGGCTACACACAGGTTTTCAGAGCAAACTCAACCATGTATACGATAGTAAAATCCAAAATGGATGCAAAATCCTAAGTCACAACTGTAAATGCTGGTAACTAGCGGCTCTAGTCGCTGGATTCCCGTCCATGTTACAGGCTATTGCCAAATGCAAACGGATATTTGCCACGTGCAAACGAATATTATTTGGATGTTTTAAGTGGAAGCCTTGAGTATGCGTATTGCTATTGCCGATGATGATCCAGAGATCATCTCTTTTCTGCAGAATATTATCGAAGATATGGAGCATGTCTGCGTATCTTTTTCTGATGGCGACAAGCTCGCTTCAGCTTTGCTGCGTGATACATTCGACCTTATCCTGGTTGACTGGAATATGCCCGGAAAGTCCGGTTTGGAGATTATCCACTGGGTTAAGGAGTCGCTTGATGAAGCCCCCGCCATCATCATGATGACCAGTCGTTCCGCCAAGCAGGATATCTCCGAGGCGCTGAATGCGGGCGCGGATGATTACATCACCAAGCCCGAGGACGAGACAGTCATTGCAGCACGTATAGGCGCAATACTGCGCCGTTCCGCGCCACCACATGCGATGACGAAAACGGTCGCCTATGGCCGTTACGAATTTGATCGCATGGATCAGGCCGTCTCCTTTGATGGCAAAACGGTTAAGCTTACGTCAAAGGAGTTTGACCTATCCGAGCTGCTCTTCCGCAATCGCGACCGTACTTTGTCGCGAGCCTATATTATGGAAACAGTTTGGCGTACCAATGCTGATCTCGCTACCCGAACGCTCGATATGCATGTATCGCGTCTGCGCTCCAAACTGTCCCTGTCACCAGAGAACGGTTTCCGCATTTTCACGGTTTTCGGCTATGGTTACAGACTGGAGACTATGAAAGAAGCCTGATGTCTTTACGGATCCCCCATTTTGCTCTGATATTCATGGCGCTGCTTGTCGCGTGCCTGCCTGTCTCTATGGCACAAGCCCAGACAAACAGAGGGGATTCTGAAACCGCGCGCTACACGGTAAAACGTGGCGACAATCTGTTCGACTTGGCTGCAAAATATTTCCGCCGCCAACAGGACTATCGCACCGTACAGCGCATCAACCGGATAAGCGATCCGCGTCGAATCCCTGTCGGCACAGTCCTGAAAGTTCCGTACTCCCTGCTCAAATTTCGTGATGAGTCGGCTCGCGTGGCGGCCTTCCGAGGCACCGCCCGTATCTCGGCAAAAGGCAAAGGCGCGCGCGCACCGGTACTGAATGAAACGCTGAACGAAGGTGTCGGGCTGGCGACAGGAGCCGCGTCCTCGCTCTCGCTTGCAGTCAGCGATGGCTCGACGCTCACCATGCCTTCAAACAGTGTGATGCGGATTGTGCGGCTGAGACGCTGGTTACTGACCGATAGCCTCGACTTTGACTATGCCTTGGAAGAAGGCGCGGTGCGCACCAAGTTCAATCCAGCTCGCAACGATGATGACCGCTACCGGGTGCGGACACCATCTGCGGTTTCTGCTGTGCGCGGCACGGAATTCCGCACACGCTATGACGACGCCAGCAATACGTCCTATGTCGAACTGGTCGAAGGTAGCCTGGACATTAGCGGCAAGAATCGCGGCAATGCGAATTTGACTCCTGGTTTTGGTGCTATTGTTTCGGGCAAGGCGCTTAGCAAACTGGAGCTGCTGCCTGCTCCCAATTTTGTTGAAGGGTCGGGAAATCAGCAAGACATGCGCCTGAATTTCTCGGTTGAGCCTGTCGCTGAGGCGGTTGGTTATCGGCTCATAGTCTCGCGTGACAGCGGGTTTATCGAGGTTGTCGAAGATGTACGCGGGGAGGATAACCGCTTCACGCTGCAAGAGCTCGCCGATGGTGATTACTTTGCCAGAATGAGCGCACTTTCCGACAACGGCCTGGAAGGAATGCCTTCACAAGTCGCGTTCCGCCGCCGACTAAACAGCCTCAGCGCGACCGTTGAGGAAACCAATAGCGGTTTTGTATTCCGCTGGGTTGGCTCAGGCACCGGCAAGAAAGTCTATCGCCTTCAGATATTCAAGGATGATGCTCCAGGACAACCGCCTATCGTCGATGAGGCTGGACTGACCGAGACATCGCTGACTCTTTCTGACCTGGTGCCCGGCAGCTATCGCTGGCGTGTAGGTTCAACCATCTTCTTCGATGGCAAACAGGAAGAGAACTGGACCGAGTTCCAGACAATCCGAATGGACGACGAATAGGCCAAGCCTCAGGGTCAAATTAGTGGCAAAAATGCTGTGATGATCTTTTCTGCGCAGCAGGATAAAGGTGGGCCCATGACATTGCGGGCCCGCCTTGCCGCCGAATGGCTGATCATCGCGCTTTTCTCCAGCGTGCTTGTCATTATTTTGCTGCTCGGCGGATTTACCCAGAGACTGGACAATCTGGTCTATGATGTCGGCCTGTCGTTCCAGAGTATCGCGCCATCTGACGAGATTATCGTCATCGCGATTGACGAACCTAGCCTAGATGCCCAGGGAAGCTGGCCCTGGTCGCGCGAAGCCTATGTACCGCTTCTCGATAATCTGGGCAAAGCCGGTGCCGGTGCGGTTGCTTTCGATATCTTATTCACTGAACCGCAGAATGAATCGCTACGCGGTGATCCTGCGGGGACGGGCGTCGTCAATGCCGATGCCGCGCTGGCGGAGGCCATGGCACGCAATGGCAATGTTGTCGCCGCAATGCAGTTTTTGCGCCCCGGCAGCAATGGCCAGGAACAGGACCGCTTGTCGCCAGTCAGCCCCATTGCCCAGGCCGCCGCCGCTACCGGGCATGTTGAGCTGATTACCGATAATGATACGGTGGTACGACGCGTTGCCTTGTGCCTGGACAAGACAGCGGACCGCGAGACGCCGCATCTAATGGTCGCCGCGCTTAATCATTCTCGCAGGAGCAAGGGCGAGACAGCGTCCAATCCGCATTGCGATATGCCCTATGCCATGCCATTTCTGCCTGCCGCCGCCTTTCGCACCACCTCTTTCAGCAGCGCCGCCAATGGCGAGATTCCCGCGAGCTTTTTCCGCGACAAGATTGTCCTGGTCGGGGCAACGGCTGCGGGACTGGGTGACCAGCACCGCGTGCCCGCGGTGCAAGGCGAAGCATCGCCGGGCATTATCGTCATGGCCAATGCGCTCAATGCCCTGATTCAGGATCGTTTCATCACCCCTGCGCCGACCTGGGCGCAGCTCGTAATGGCCTTGCTGCCCTTATGGCTGTTACTCGCATTGCTATGGCGCGCGCGGCCAAGGACCGTTTTTGTTGCGGCGCTGATATTGCTGGCGTTGACCCTGTTTCTGTCTCTTGCGCTATTGCAGCTACAGCTATGGTTCGCACCGGTGGCCACTATCATCGCGCTTATTCTGGTCTATCCCTTATGGGGTTGGCGTCGGTTACAGGCGGCGAGCGACTATATGGGCCGGGAGCTCGATCGTATGGACGATGGTGCAGCAGAGGTGCCGATTATCGACCGCCAGTTCCGCCCTGCAGATATTGTCACCGAACAGGCGGAGAAACTCGCCTCGGCCATTGCCCGGCTGCGCGATATGCGGCGCTTCGTTAGCAACACCGTGGCCAGCTTGCCCGACCCCATGGTGGTGGTGGATGAGGATCGGCATATCGTGATGGCCAATCAGGATGCCGAGGATATGCTGGGCAGCGACCTTAATGATGCCGATCTGCGCGAGCGGTTGCGGATACTGACACGCGCCGACAGTCAGGAGCCGTTGATTGAGTATCTCAACTCTGATGCCAAGTCAGAAGATGAAGAGAGTATCTTCGAGTTTCGCACCCGGCAGGACCAGCATTTTGCCATGCGGCGCAGCGCAGTGCTTTCATCCACCAGCGAAAGGCTGGGGACGATCTTCTACTTTGCGGACATTACCGATATCCGGCGCGCCGACAGGGAACGTGAGGAAGTGCTGCAACTCCTCTCACACGATATGCGTGGCCCACAGGCGGCAATTTTGGCGTTGCTTGACCAGAATCGCGCCAACACCCCGGAAGCTCTGCGCAATCGCATTGTCCGACAGGCGCGGCGCACGCTCTCGCTGGCGGATAACTTTGTAGACATCGCCCGGATGACGGCGCAACCATTCACCCCGGAAGACGTGCTGTTCGGTGATCTGGTCGCTGAAGCCAGCGAGGATCTCTGGCCTATGGCGTCAGCGCGCAATATCCGTTTCGAGGTCGATGATCGCAGCGATGCGGCGTTTGTCGCCGGTGAGCGCGCCAGCCTCTCAAGGACATTCGTCAACCTGTTCGACAATGCCGTCAAATACAGCCCTGATGGCGGCACAATCCGCGTCAGGCTGGACCGCATTGTGATCGACAAGGTCGCTTATGTTCGATGTGTGATTGAGGATGAGGGCAAAGGCATAGACAAGCCCATCATGGAACGGCTGTTTACCGCTTTCGCCAGCACTCAGGAAAAGAACAAGGCAAGCAAAGTGAGCGGCGTTGGCCTGGGGCTGCATTATGTGCAAACCGTTATTCTGCGCCATGGCGGCGAGATATCAGCTGATAATGCTGAGAGCGGCGGCGCGTGCTTTACACTGCTGCTGCCTATGCTCGACGAAGAACTGTTGGAGGAAGAGTGAGACTCATTCCCGGCCTCTCCGCTTCACAACCCGTTCACTGCCGGGGCGGCCAAAGTCTTCCAGCGCAGCATTAACCAGCAGCGACAAATTGTCCGCCAGCGCTGCCTTGCAATGAAATTCCGCAGCGCTGCCTCGATAGACATTCTTGCCATGTACCCGATCGAGCATAGTCACCGTCACCCGATGCTCAACATCATCGCATGACTGCAACAGGCGCTTATTCTTCGGTCTGGCGATTATCTCGCTTTGCGCGTCTCGTTCCAGCGCAAGACCGATGTTCGCCGGACGTTCGGACAAAGTCACAATCAAATGATAATCGGCATTATTGGACCGCTGCCATCCACGCGCTGCGAGATTGGTAATGGCGACCTGGTGCGCCTGATCGAGCAATGGTAACTGCACGTCTGGCGATACGGCCAGTGCAAACCGCCCCTGGTCGGGCAATTGTTGTGCGCTTTGTCCGGTTATCCGGGTCGCTATCGGTCCAGAGCAAGCGGACACGGCAAGCACCAGAGCTACAGTAAGAAATGATTGCATCGGCACAGTCACAAGGCAACCCCCGCTGCGGCAATGACAATCTGCAAGCCTGCATCAAGACCAGTCATAAAGCTGGATCGCTCGACATTCAAATACTCATCAAGCGCATGCGCCCGGCCACCGCCGCCGCCGGTTCCGATAGTGATCGCGGGTATGCCCATGCTCATGGCAATATTGGAGTCGGTGGAGGACGCAGCCAGCATCACCGTATAACCGGCCTCGGTAAGGATAGTTCCGGCGCTTTGCACCAGAGGATGCTCGACAGGCGTCGTTCCTGCCGGACGATCGCCGATACGGTTTTTCTCGGCGCTGATTTGTCCGGCACTGGTTGATCGTGCTTCATTTTCATTGGCGACAGCATTGTCAACGATAGTCAGAAAACGGCTCTCCAGGCTGTCCAGCGCTTCAGAATCTTCAGAGCGCATATCGACCTGTAATGCGATCCGATCAGGAATGGTGTTCACCGAACGCCCGCCCGAAACCACGCTGGCGGAATAGGTGGCGCGCGGATCGGCAGGCAGATCAATGGCATAGAGTTGGCGCACGGCTTCTGCCATTGCCGCCATGGGATTGACGATCCCAAAGGCACCATAGCTGTGGCCGCCCGGCCCGTTGAATACGATCTCATATCGCTTGGAGCCAACAGCAGCATGGACCAGTCGCTCCGGGTGCGATCCATCGACAGATATGAACCCGGCGATCCGGCCGGCATATGCTCCCTTGGTCATCAAATAGCGAACACCGCGCAAATCGCCCAAGCCTTCTTCGCCCACCGTGCCGACGAACAAAATAGGCCTGTCTATCTGCACATTGCCTGCCACCATTGCGCGATGCCAAGCCAGCAACGCCGCCAGTCCCAGGCTGTCATCGCCTATACCCGGCGCCAAAAGCCTGTCGCCATCGCGCTTGACGGTCACATCAGTCTCTTCGGGAAACACGGTATCAAGATGCGCCGATACCACCAGGAAGGGACCATCCATTTCACCATCGCGATCAGGATAGACGCCGATGACATTACCGACTGGGTCAGTCGTTACTTGCTTTAGACCCTGGCTTCGAAAGGCGTCTGCAAAATGTGCTGCCCTGCGTTCCTCTCCAAAAGGTGGCGCTGGAATCTCGGTAATGGTGATGATGTCCGCAACTATGGCATCATAGTCCTGCGCCAATGCAGAACGTGCGCGCGCATTGTCTTGCGCTATGGCTGGCGGGACATAAAGCGCCAAAGCGGAGATAATCAGAACAAGAACGCGTAGCATAAAGGGAATCATGTAACCAAAATGAGAAAAGTGTAAAACCGGCTATATAAAAAGATGCGGAATGGAAGGATTGATATATCCAAATCCGATAAATCGATAGAATTAATTTATGGCATGAGCCGTTCATGCACATGGTGCGGCTTTATGGCAGATGAACAACGCGCGTAATGTCCTGAAAAATCCGGTTTTTCAGAGAACGGATGAAACGAATAGGTATTCAGCGAGGCAAATACTGCGCGCTGTCAGTTGCAATCCCGCATGCGGTACTCAGAGGCTACGCCGCCTCGCGGGTGCGCACATGCATCTCATCATTGAGCATTTCTGCCAGGGTAAAGGCCAGTTCGAGCGACTGCGCGGCATTGAGACGCGGATCGCAATGGGTATGGTAGCGATCACCCAACGCCTCATCGGTTATCGCGACAGCGCCACCGGTGCATTCGGTCACATTCTGACCGGTCATCTCGATATGGATGCCGCCAGCATTGGTGCCCTCCGCACGATGCACCGCGAAGAAGCCGCGCACCTCGGCCATGATCCGCTCGAACGGACGGGTCTTGTAGCCGCTGTCTGACTTGATGACATTGCCGTGCATCGGATCGCACGACCAGATCACCGGATGCCCTTCCGCCTTCACCGCACGCACCAGCGGCGGCAGGCCCTTCTCGACCTTGTCATGGCCAAAGCGCGAGATCAGGGTGATGCGCCCGGGGATGCGTTGCGGATTGAGCGTATCAAGCATCTTCAGCAGCGCATCAGGCTCCAGCGAGGGGCCGCATTTCATGCCGATGGGATTGCCGATACCGCGCATAAACTCGACATGCGCAGAGCCTTCAAAGCGGGTGCGGTCGCCAATCCACAGGAAGTGCGCCGAGGTGTCATACCATTGCCCGGTCAGCGAGTCCTGCCGCGTCATCGCCTGCTCATAGGGCAGCAGAAGCGCCTCATGGCTGGTGTAGAATTGCGTGGCCTTAAGCTGAGGCACGGTGTCAGGATTGATCCCGCAGGCTTCCATAAACTCCAGCGCCTCGCCAATGCGATCGGCCATGGCGCCATATTTTTCCGCCCAAGGGCTGCGGGCCATAAAGTCATGCGTCCAGCCATGCACCTGGCGCAGATTGGCGTAGCCGCCACTGGCAAAAGCGCGCAGCAGGTTGAGCGTCGCCGCCGCCTGGCTATAGGCGCGCAGCATCCGGTCCGGGTCCGGCTCACGCTTGGCCGCGTCGAAATCAATGCCGTTGATGATGTCGCCGCGATAGCTCGGCAGCTCCTGCTCACCCTTGCGTTCAACCGGTGAGGACCGCGGCTTGGCAAATTGCCCCGCCATCCGGCCCAGCTTGACCACTGGCAGCTTGGAAGCAAAGGTCAGCACCACCGCCATTTGCAGGATAACACGAAAGGTATCGCGGATATTGTTCGGGTGGAATTCGGCAAAACTCTCGGCACAATCGCCGCCTTGCAGCAGAAACGCTTTGCCTTCGGCCACTTTGGCAAGATCGTCCTGCAGATTGCGCGCTTCACCGGCAAATACCAGCGGCGGATAGCTATGTAGCGTCGACTCCGCAGCAGCAAGAGCATCGACGTCGCGATATTCCGGAATATGCCGCGCTTCAAATTTGCGCCAACTATCGCTTTGCCACTGTGTCACGTCACTACCTCAAATTGATGTTTTCTGCGGCTTTGGCCGCCCCGCCAATATGCGGTGGATTCGCCTCTAATGCAATCTGCAGAGGAAAACCAAGCGATTTCGTAGTAAAATCCGAGCTTCTAGTCTCCGATATTACCATTAGCACCGGGCAGCACATGCCAGCGCAGTGCAGGCGCGTCAGCAAGGTATTTCTGCGCCAGCAATTGCATTTCCAAGGGCGAGGTGTCGGTATAATCGCTCAACAAGGTACGCACAGCCCTGATCCGACGCCGGTCGCGGGTGGCACCTTCCAATTGCCACATCCAGAATTGATTGCCTGTCGCTGCACGTCTGATCCGTTGGCTCAGCGGTTCGACAGCGCGGCTTAGTTCGTCAAGATCGACCGGGTTTTGCGCCAGATCACTTGCTATAGACTTTGCAATCTCTTCAAACAAAGCGATACCCGATGGCGCAAGCTGAGTGATTGCCGCAACGTAACCGCCATTGTCATGGCCATAAGGCCAGTTGCTAAACACCTGCGGCGCATAGCTGGTGCCGGATTTTTCGCGCAATTGTTCAAACAGACGATTGTTGAACATGGCGGCCAAAATCTCCAACTGGCGCGATTCCCTCACATCGTCCAACCCGCCAGATGTCGGCCATGCAATTACGGCTGCAGCCTGATCGGCATCCCCGCTATGGCGGGTCACAACCGGCTTGCCCCTATCAACCCCCATGGCTGGAATGCCGTTATCCGGGCCTGGAGTGGCTGATTTGCGGGGTTCCAACGCACCAAGGGTTTGCGCAAGATAGCCAATCGCGGTCTCTCGGTCGAAATCACCGAACAGCATGACCTCAATCGGCCCCTGTTTGAGAATCGGTTCCCAGGTTTTGCGGAAGCTTTCCGGGTTGAGAACATCAATCTCGTCAGGGTCCGGCGTCTTGTATCGTGGGTCGCGCCCGTGCAGCAGCCAACTCAGATCGCGGTCTATCATCGAGGCCGGTGATCCCAGATAGCTCTGATAGCTCAATTTGCTACCTGCCTTGGCGCGAACAATCGGAGCCTCGTCCCAGCCCGGCTCGGCAAGTTTGGCGGCAAATAGCTTCAACTGATCGAGCAAATCCTCAGCACGCGTATCGGCATCGAATTCAAACGCATCATCATCGACACCAAAGTCAAAACCGATGCGGCGCCCTGTGGTGATCTGGTCCAGTTCCTCCTGTCCCAAATCGCCAATGCCGCTGCTGACCAGCGCCGCCTCACCCGACCATAACAGGCTGGGCTCGTCATTGCGAAACGCCTGATAGCCATTGCCGAAACGTACCCGGACAGAAACTTTGTTAGCCTCTGCATCATTAGGATAGATCAGCGCGCGCACGCCATTGGAGAAGGTCACCATCTCCATGCCGAGCAACCGCAAATCCTCGCGTGTTGCCACCATACCCGGCGCGCCAAGGTCGGGCAGATCGTCAAAGCTGACATTGGCGCGGCGCTCGGCAAGAGCACTGCCATCAATCGGTCGCACCAGGGCGCTGGCCAGTTCCTGCTCGACACCGGGTATCTCGCGCGGCGCGATCATGAATGCACGGGTCACGGTGCCAGAGAACAGGCTATTCACCGACTGGCGGATGCGTTGAGGGGTCAGTGTATCGCGGATCCCGGCAAAGACATCGAGCGCGACCTGCGGCGTAGCTGTGGCCTCACGAATATCGACCGCGCTAATGATATTATCCGCCTGTTTAGTCGCCGCCTCGGTCTCATAGGTTTCCACCCCGATCTGCAGCGCCGCGTCAAATTCCGCTATCTCTCTGGCAATGTCCCGTTCTGCAAAATCGATGGTCTTGGCGCGCTCAATCACCGCGCGGACATCGGCCAGCGCCGCCTCCCAATCCTCGCCAATCGGCACGATGGACACAAAGGTGCCATCAACGGACCGGCCAATATCATCCTGACTGACCGAAGCCTGCAGGAATGACCCGCCTGCCCTTGCCCGCCGTTCAAGCTCGCGGTTGATAATCTGCAACGCCAGCAAATCGGTCAGCAGGCCCTCATTATACTCAATCGTATCATTGACATAATTCCACGGCCGAATGATCGCCTGATTGATAACGAAAGGCAGAGTTGGTTCAGCGACAATCGCGGTGGTCGGTGCATTAGGATCCGGCTCACCAAAATCGGGATGCTCCGGTGTTTCACCGGGCACATCCCAATCGGCAAAATACTTGGTCAGCAATTCCTCAAACAGGCCCGGATCAGCGTCGCCAGCAATGACGATCACTGTATTTTCGGGGCGATACCATTTCTGATGAAATGCTTTGACCGTTTTGCTGTTCGCCGCATTGAGCGTCTCCACCTTGCCGATGGGCGAACGCTCGGCATAGCGTTGCCCGGAAAAGAACAAAGTCCGCGAAGTGTCGGCGATACGCTGCTGAATACCGGCATTGTCGCGCATCTCCGCCAGCACAATAGGAAGTTCCGCATCTAGCCCCTGTTGTGTCAGTGCAGGTTCACGGATCATACCGGAAAGGATTTTCATGCTCTCATCAAGACTGTCGATGGTGAAGCTCGGTATATCGAGCTTGTACACCGTGTGCGTTGGTGAGGTCTCGGCATTGCTGTCGCTGCCAAAAGTGACGCCGAAACGCTGCCATATCCGCACCGCCTCGCCATCGGGCACATATTTGGAGCCGCGAAAGGTCAGATGCTCGAGCAGATGGGCATAGCCGCGCTCATGCTCTTCCTCCATCAGCGAGCCAGCATCAATGCGGATGCGGATCGTCGCCTGCCCCGGCGGCACCCCATTGTTGCGCACTGCATAGCGCACACCATTGTCCAGCTCACCCCAAGTCCAGCTGGTATCCACGGGCACAGTGGAGTTCTGGTAAATCCAGGGCAGGCTGTCATTATCAACGCCCTCTGGCGGCGGCAGCGGATTCTCCCGCTGCGCCAATGCGGGATTGGTAAACAGCGCGGCAAACAGCGCGAGGGGAAGCAGAAAAGCGCGAGTGAGGGGATGTAATGTCATAACCATCCTATATGGATGCTATAGCTGACTGGCTAGTGAATAACGGGCATGCTGGGCTGTGATCCGGTTACGCTGGTGTAGAAATCGCGGGCCAGCGCGGCATGGCTGTTGGAGCCGATGCCGGTAAACAGCGACCAGCCGCCCCAGATATCATCCCAGCCACTCTGCAACTCAGCCGGACTGATGGACGAAGGGAAGTTGGTGCCGCGATAGGAGATAACCGTCTCGCCATTCCATTCATAGGCTATCGCGTAGAAACCGGTGTCGATGACCCTCTGCTGATCCAATCGTAGCAATGCGTCTGTATTGATGGTTGCATTGCCGATGGCGCCACTAACATCCAATCCTGCCAAACCTTGCCCGTAACCACGGTTGTACGAATCCAATGCTAAAAGCGACAAGAAAACATCACGTTTCATTTGGCAAACTCCGTGCTAAAGTTTCCGCTAGAAAGATGGGCGCGAATATCAGAAGTTGTGAGATCCTCAGATAACGTTGAAGTTCCATCAAAGTGGGCTTTTCTAAATTCATCCATCCACCCCAATCGCTCTTCAATGCCGGTAGTCACCGGGTCTTTGGTAATCGCCACAGTGATCTGCTTAAGCGCCACACCCTCACCAAAGCTGGCAGGGAGATCATCCGGATCGACCAGCATCACACTGGTTGGATCAGACAGATCGCCAAAGGTTACCAGCATTGGGCGCGCATCATCGGTCAGTTCGCCAGACGACCCGGGACGGTGCTTGAGATATTGTGTGCGATGAATGCCTGAATATTCGCCTCGGAACTGCGGCGCATAAACGGCATTATGGGCATACCATTTACCCGCATCCACACTCTGCTGATTGCGCAGCAGAGCAAACAGCACCTGGCCTCCCGGCAGGTCCACCGCCGCCGCCTCACCGCGCATTGTGGCACGCACACCCCTGGCCTGTGGTGACACAAACCAGGCATCATCCCCGGTCTGACTTACATTTACCGCAACCACACTGGACCCGCGCTTCACGCCGTCGGGCGTATCAACCTCAACCGTCAAACGGTAACGCAGGCTCTCGCTGCGCTGCTCACAACCAGAAAGCAGCACGAGAGCGAGGAAGAGCCAGGGTAAACCGATCAGTCGCCTTGTCACGTCAATGCTCCTGTCAAATGATTAGCAAAACTGGAGTCCAGGGATGCCCGCACTTTGCCCTACCACCACCATTGCTTCATTTTCAGAATAGTCCAATCATCTTAACAGCGGGATAAAGCAAATATTTGACACTCCAGCCTTGCAAATCGGACCAAATTACTCCAAATTACGAATCATGCTGATAGAAACCGAACAGACGCCCAATCCGGCCACCCTGAAATTCATGCCTGGCCGCACCGTAATGCCCAGCGGCACCAAGGATTTTGCGACGCCGGAAGAAGCGGGTGCATCACCTCTGGCGCAGGCATTGTTTGACCTGGGTGATGTTACCGGCGTCTTCTACGGCTATAATTTCATATCGGTCACCGCCGCTCCCGGCGTTGACTGGGCACATCTTAAGCCCGATGTGCTGTCCGTTCTCCTCGACCATTATTCCGCCGATATGCCGCTCTTCTCCGGCGGCGATGCCTCTGGCATCTCGGTTCCCCCGGAAGTTGAGGAGTTCCCCGAAGACCCCGAAGACAAAGATATTGTCGTCCAGATCAAGGAATTGATCGACACCCGCGTCCGCCCGGCGGTGGCCGAGGATGGCGGCGACATTATCTATCGGGGCTTCAACAAGGGTACGGTTTTCCTGCAGCTGCAGGGTGCGTGTTCCGGCTGCCCCTCCTCCACAGCAACGCTGAAACAAGGCATTGAATCGCTGCTCAAGCACTATGTCCCCGAAGTGCTCGAAGTACGCGCCGCCTGATCAGATTGTCGGCAGAGCCGGGCACGCACAACCTTCCCTTGGCGCGCTTTATCCCATAAAGCGTTTCTGAACTTCACATATTCTATCCTCAGACATGGAAGGCACCTGCAATGGGCAATCCTCTTTCCGATGACGCGCTTGATCAGCTTTTCCGCACCGCCCGCACCTATAATGGCTATCATGACAAGCCGGTGAGCAATGAACAGCTTGCGGCGATCTGGGATTTGATGAAAATGGGTCCGACTTCGGCCAATATGCTGCCCGCCCGCCTGGTCTGGTGCACCAGTGATGAGGCCAAGGAGCGGCTGGCAAAACATGCGCTGGACAGCAATGCCGACAAAATCCGCAAGGCCCCGGTGAGCGTAGTGGTCGGCATGGATACCGATTTCCACGAGCATCTGCCCGAATTCTTCCCGCATACGGACGCCAAGAGCTGGTTTGCAGGCGATCCGGAAGGCCGCAAGGTTCACGCGCTGCGCAACAGCTCGCTGCAGGGCGGCTATTTCATCCTCGCCGCGCGGGCTTTGGGTCTCGATACCGGCCCGATGTCGGGCTTCAACAATGATGATGTCGACGCGGAGTTTTTCAGCGATACGCCCACAGTGAAATCAAACTTCATCTCGACATTGGGCTATGGCGACCCGGAAACCATCTATGCCCGCGGCCCGCGCCCCGATTTTGACCGTTTCAACAGCATCCTGTAAAACAACGCCAAGCAAAGCAACTTTCGGGTAAAGGGCAGAAGGCGTGGCAAGATTGCTGGTCATTGATACGGCGACCCCTGCCTGTTCAGTGGCGCTGTTCGACAATGAAGCTCTAATCGCCAGCGACTATGTCGATCTGGGCCGCGGCCATGCCGAAAGGCTGGTGCCGATGATTGCCACGCTGCCGGATAAGGGCCGTGCAGATGCCATTGCGGTGAATTGCGGTCCGGGCAGTTTCACCGGCATCCGCGTCGGCCTGTCCGCCGCCATGGCATTGGGGATCGCCTGGGATGTCCCCGTCAGCGGCTATTCCTCGCTTGCACTGGTCGCCCATATGGCAGCGCGGGCCATCGACAGCCGCACCATCAGCATTGCGATGCAAGCTGGCCATGGGGAGCTGTTTGTGCAGGATTTCCAGATTGTCGACCAATGCGCCAGCGCCGCGCCTGACACCGATATCGTTTCGGTGACACCACAAGTTGCTGCCGGGATGATCGGCGGCAATCCCGTCTTTGGCAGTGGCCTTTCCCTTCTGCCTGAGGCGATGCGCCCAAACGAAACGCATTCGCTGCTGCCTGATGCCCGCGCTTTTCCGGCAAGCCAGCCCGATTTCGCAGCGCTTGCTCCCAAGCCGATTTATGTCCGTGCACCCGACGCCAAGCCTTTCAAGGCCAAAACAGGCCTGACCGGGGCTGCAAATGGTTGAGAGCAATGCCCAAGCTAAAGTCACGGTCAAGGTGATAGAATGTGCAGACCGTATCGCGGCGCTCGACGAAGTCATGGATATCATGATCGCTGCCTTTGACCCCGCATATGGCGAGGCCTGGAATCGCGCACAGACCCAATCGATGCTGATGCTGCCCAAGACGATTTTATGGCTGGTGCAATGTGACAAGCCCGCCTCCTGCAACGAGGGCTTGGATCCAAATAGTATCGGCTTTGCGATTACTTCGGGACATGGCGATGAGCTGGAGCTTATGCTGGTCGCCATTATGCCCGAATGGCGATCACGCGGAATTGGACAGACGCTATTGCACGCGATCTTCCAAGACGCGCGAAAAGCGGGCGTGGTGAAGTTGTTTGTCGAAATGCGGCACAACAACATCGCATCTTCATTTTATGACAGCTTAGGCTTTACCCGCATTGGCCGCCGGAAAAACTACTATACTGGTACTCACGGTCAAAAACTTGACGCAATTACGATGGTCAAGGCTATTTCATAGTTGATTTCTATCACAATCATCTTGCGCTGAATAAACACACGCTGTAACCAACTCGCGCACAGCGCATAATTATACGCGTGCACAAGGGTCGTCAAAATTTTCCGGAAAACGGGGAGAAATACTAATGAGCGAGGATAATCAAATCCTGCAAGAGACACTAATAACGCTTACCTCTGACATTGTAGCAGCGCATGTCAGCAATAACAGCGTGGCAGTTTCTGATCTGCCTGTACTGATCAGTAATGTCCATGAAGCACTGTCCGGCCTTAGCGGTGCAGAGAAAGAGGCAGAAGAGGTACGTCCGGAACCGGCTGTATCTGTGCGTGCTTCTATCAAACCCGATTATATTGTTTGCCTGGAAGACGGCAAGAAGCTGAAAATGCTGAAACGTCACCTGATGACGCACTATAATATGACTCCGGAAGATTATCGCGCCCGTTGGAACCTTCCCGCAGATTATCCCATGGTTGCTCCCAACTATGCCGAGAAGCGTCGCGAACTGGCGAAGCAGATCGGTCTTGGCCGCAAGCCCGGCAGCCGCAACAAGGCATAAGGCTAACCCTTATCTAAGGGCTAAGTCGAGGATCCGGTTCCTGCCAGATTTGGCAAGAGCCGGATTTTTGTTTAGGCATAGAGACAGCACTAAATCTCTTCAGCGAATAATGGGAATTGAGCCCCGCTAACGATATCGGCTAATGTGACTTTATGAGGCAAAGAATCGATCTTGAGGCGCTATGCGCCGAACGCGGACTGCGGATCACTGATCAACGCAAAGTGATTGCCCGGGTGCTTTCCGACAGCGATGATCACCCGGATGTGGAAAAGGTGCATGAGCGCGCTGTCGCTATTGATTCCCGCATCTCAATCGCGACTGTCTACCGCACCGTGCGCCTTTTTGAAGAAGCAGGCATATTGGATCGGCATGATTTTGGTGACGGACGCGCGCGCTATGAAGCCTCTCCAGAAGCGCATCATGACCATCTGATTGATGTTGAAACCGGTAAGGTTGTCGAATTTGTCGATCCCGAGCTTGAAGCGCTGCAAAAGGTGATTGCCGAAAAGCTCGGCTATCGGCTGGTTGACCACCGCATGGAATTGTACGGCGTTGCCCTTAACCGAGAAAAGTGATCCGCCTGTCCCAAATGAGGCAGCACAGAACACACCATCCCAATCGGCTGCCCGTGAATGGGACAGCGAGCCAATGGCCTATCAGGAGTGGAAGGGTGCTTCCCCTCTAGGCTATATCCGCTTTGCCTTGCGCGTCCTCACTATGGTTGTAGCGCTTATTCTTTGCGTGCCGCTTTATTATATTTGGCGAATATTGCGCCTTTCCAATCCTTGGCCCCTATTGTTCCTAAGAAGCGTTGCCTTCGCCTGTGGCGCGCGGGTGCGCGTCGTCGGCACACCGATCAAGCGCGATGTGTTCTTTGTCGCCAATCACCTTTCCTGGGTCGATATCCCGATATTGGGCGGCTATAATGGCAGCGCGTTCGTAGCGCAGGATGGCATTGCCTCCTGGCCGTTTATCGGCTGGCTGTGCACGCTGAATAACACCATTTTTGTATCGCGCGCAGACCGTATGGGCGTGGCCAAGCAGATCAATCAGCTACGCGATGCGCTAGAAGAGACATGGGCGGTCACGGTGTTCCCCGAAGGCACTACTACCGATGGCTCGCTTCTGCTGCCGTTCAAGGCACCTTTGCTGGCGGTACTTGATCCGCCGCCGCCGGGCATTCTGGTACAGCCGGTATTTATCGATTTTGGTGAGGCCGCGCGCGATATTGCCTGGATCGGTGAAGAAAGCGCGCCAAACAATGCATGGCGTCTATTCACACGCCCCGGAAACTACAGAGTTGAACTGCACTTCCTCGAACCTTTTGACCCACAGGACTATAAGGGCCGCAAAATGATCGCGGCGGAAGCACGCAACCGCATACAGGAAGCGCTTTCGGCTTCCCTCAAGGACAAGGGCGCAGTATAGGCCTGCGCCATGTCGGAAACAGCACAGATTCGAGAGCACGACGCGAGCAGCAAAACGGATAGCGACAAAAAGCGCTATTTCGTCAAATCCTTTGGCTGCCAGATGAATGTCTATGATGGCGAGCGTATGGGCGAAATGCTCGACGCCGAAGGCATGGTCGCGACCAGCAACCCCGATGATGCCGATGTCGTCGTGCTTAACACCTGCCATATCCGCGAAAAAGCAGCGGAGAAGGTCTATTCCGATATCGGCCGCTTGCGTCGCTCCGATGGCTCCAGCCCGACCATTGCCGTCGCCGGATGCGTGGCACAGGCTGAAGGCGCGGAAATCACCCGCCGCGCGCCCAGTGTTGACGTGGTCGTCGGCCCGCAAGCCTATCACCGCCTGCCCTCCATGCTCGAGACCGCAGCAAAGGGCGAACGCGCAATCGATACCGATATGCCGCCCAACTCTAAATTCGGCGTCCTGCCATCACGCCCGAAACAGCCACGCCCGACAGCGTTTCTGACGGTCCAGGAAGGCTGCGACAAATTCTGCACCTATTGCGTTGTGCCCTATACGCGCGGCGCGGAAATCTCGCGCAAATGGGGCGCGATTGTTGATGAAGCCAAGGCGCTGGTCGATGGCGGGGTGAAGGAAATCACCTTGCTCGGCCAGAATGTAAACGCCTGGATGGGCGAGGATGACAAAGGCCGCGAACAGGGTCTGGATGGCCTGATCCGCGAACTCGATAAAATCGCCGGTCTGGAGCGCATCCGTTACACCACCAGCCACCCTAATGACATGACGCAAGGTCTGATCGACGCCCATGGCGAGGTCGAAAGCCTGATGCCCTATCTGCATCTGCCGGTGCAATCGGGCAGCAACCCGATATTGCAGGCGATGAATCGCAGCCACAGCGCTGAAAGCTATCTGGCGATATTGGAAAAGGTACGTGATGCGCGCCCCGGAATCGCCATTTCCGGCGACTTTATCGTCGGCTTCCCAGGCGAGAGCGATGAGGATTTCGAAGCAACCATGGCGATCGTAGAAGCCGCCAATTATTCGCAGGCCTTCAGCTTCAAGTACAGCCCGCGCCCCGGCACACCAGCAGCCACCATGGAGCAGCAAATCCCTCGCGAAGTGATGGACGAGCGGCTGCAACGCCTGCAAGCCCTGCTCAACCGGCAACAGTCTGATTTCAACGCCGCAACCCTCGGCAAACGCACCCAAATTCTGCTTGAACGCAAGGGCAAGAAACCGGGCCAGCTTGTCGGCAAATCACCCTGGCTGCAATCGGTGCATATTGATGGTGCAAATCATGAAATTGGCGATATGGTGACGGTCGATATCATCAGCGCCGGCCCGAACAGTCTCTCCGGCGCGCTAGTTTAGGTTTAAACCTTCTGCCCTTTACCAAAAACCGCCTTACTCGGCCGCCTTTTCGGCATCTTCTACGGCATCAGCATATTGATCTGCTACTAGGCTGAGTGTCGCTCCGTAACGCGCCGTCCACATATTCTGGCGATAATAGCCAGATAGGAACGCGCGATCAAATTCTGTTAACCCTTCGGGACCCCCATAGTCAGAAAATAGGGATAAAATCGTATCGGTCGTTGGGACTTCATCATCCGGTGTTCCAGTGACCGGTAGAAGCGCCCGCATGGTCACAAAATCCGCAAGCTGGCCAATTGTGGCCTGGCCTATGTCATCCCAATCCAGCAACACAACAGAAACCGCAACAATCTCGCTTGTCGCCGCATCAATCCTCCCACTCGTGCTTTCCGGGTTATCATATATCTCAGGTAGTTCGACCCCGGGCAGCCCCTTGACGATGTCAGTTCTTTTTAGCTTATTACCAAATCGGTCCCCTGGAACCGTGACACGCCATGCCCTGCTAGCCCCTTCTGCATCTGCCAGGCGCCTTAAGGTAGTTCTTCTTTCAGAGGATTGTTTTCGTCCCAAAAGCCAAGGCTGTTCCTTTACAAGTCTGTCCAGCTCTTCTGAAATATCGTTCGAGAATCCGACCACCATGTTGGGGACGCACTTTTTCTTCGAGACATTGAGGCGTGCATAGGACAGGTTCTGGTACATGCGCTTTCGAAACGCATCGCTTTGCTGCTTATCAAGACCAATTATCGCAAGACAGATTGGATCCGAGAATCGCGGCATTGCTTTGCGGCTACGGGGCTTCAAAGCAACCTTCTCAGCCAATTGACGCGCTGCCTTCTCAATCTCCACTCGCCGACCGGTTACGACGATTTCATCATCTTCGCGAGCCGTCTGTGCTTCCTCGAACTGACTTTCACTAGATTGAAAAGCAAAACTCGCTGCCGGAAAGCAAATCATTGTCAGGATGGATAGATATTTCAGCATCATCTGCCACTTCGGCTTATTACTTAATCTAGTTTGCTGATTAGTAACGTGGGGCGAATATGTGACCAGGGTTTCGACAGACTGACATGATAAAGACACCAAATGGCTTTACGGGCCTGATCGAGTCAGAGATTGCCTATTTCTCTACAAGCGCTAGTGGTAACGAAACGAAGGAACTCTATGGCCAAAAGACAGAATCGCGAACCGCACCCTGCTGACCTCGCTAATGAACCGGTTTCGGGTGAGGCGACCAGTAGAGCCCATATCGAAGCCACCTTTAACGACTCACACCTTTTGGGCCCCCTTTTTGGGCAGTTTGACCAGAACCTTGTCGCGATTGAGAACCGGCTCGGCGTCTATATCTCGGCGCGGGGTAATCATATCAAGATTGAGGGTGACAGCGAGGCGATTGCCCGCGCCCGTGACGTGCTGACCGGCCTCTACAACCGCCTCGAAAAAGGCCAGGAAATTGATGCCGGTGCGGTTGAGGCATTGATCTCCATGTCATCGGAACCGACGCTGGACGGTATTATCCGCAAGGAAGTCTCCGAGGCGCCGACGGTGATGATCCGCACCCGCAAAAAGACCATTGTGCCGCGCTCCGCAACGCAATTGCCCTATATGCAGGCACTGGCGCGCGACGATATCATCTTTGCGCTTGGTCCGGCGGGTACTGGCAAGACCTATCTGGCGGTGGCGCAGGCGGTGGCCCAGCTGATTACCGGCTCGGTTGACCGGCTGATCTTGTCACGTCCAGCGGTTGAGGCAGGAGAAAATCTCGGCTTCCTGCCCGGTGATATGAAGGACAAGGTCGATCCCTATCTTCGCCCGCTTTATGATGCGCTCTATGACACGCTGCCTGCGGAACAGGTGGAGCGGCGCATCGCCAGTGGCGAGATTGAGATTGCTCCGCTCGCCTTTATGCGCGGGCGCACGCTCGCCAATGCCTTTGTTATTCTCGATGAAGCGCAAAACACGACACAGGCGCAGATCAAGATGTTCCTCACCCGCTTTGGCCTTAACAGCCGCATGGTGATTTGTGGCGACCCGAAACAGGTCGACCTGCCGCGCAGCCAGATTTCCGGGCTGCAGGATGCGGTGGACCGCTTGGATGGTGTCGAGGGCATCAGCGCGATCCGCTTCAACTCGGGCGATGTGGTGCGCCACCCGATCGTCAGCCGCATCGTTGATGCCTATGAGGGGCCAGATGCCCATAGATAACCGCCCCGCGCTGATCGGATGGCATCCATGCTAAGCGTAGATGTCGATTATCTGGATGTCTGGACCGATGATTATGACTGGGAAGCGATGGCCGAGGATGCGACCAATGCCGCCATTTCCAACTCGCCTTATGCGTTACTGGGCGAGTCCGGAGCTACCCTATCGATCAGCGTTGTCTTCTCCGATGATGCAGAGGTGCAGAAGCTGAACGCGCAATATCGCGGCAAGGACAAGCCAACCAATGTGCTGTCTTTCCCGATGGTGCAGCCTGACCTTCTGGGATCGCTCTCCAATACCGATGATGGCGAGGTACTGCTGGGCGATATCATCCTGGCACATGAGACCTGCGCCCGCGAGGCACAGGAAAAAGGCATCGATATCGAACAACATGTCATGCATCTGATCGTCCATGGGACGCTGCATTTGCTCAATTATGACCATCAGGATGAGGCACAGGCCGCGAATATGGAGGCTTTGGAAACAAAAGCTCTTGCCGGACTTGGGTATCCTGATCCATATTCCGAACACCAACAGCCACTATAGAGGTTAAGAATCCGCCTAAAATGCCAGAGGCAGACAGTAGCCGCAGCCAGACTGCGCAAGATGAGGAAGACAGTAGCGGCCAATTATGGCGCTCGATAAAATCTTTCTTCACCGGACAGGATCGCGATCAATCGCTGCGCCAGCAGCTTGAGGAAGCGATAGACGAACATGAGGATAATGGCGGCGCTGCGCCGTCTCAGCCCAATGGCGACTTATCGCCGCTGGAGCGCGAGATGCTGCGCAATCTGCTGCATTTCAGCGAGCATGACGCCGATGATGTTGCGGTACCGCGCAGTGAAGTTGTGGCCATTCCCACCAGCGCTAGCTTTCAGGAGGTCGTGGATACCTTTTCCGAGCACGGACATAGCCGTATCCCGGTCTATAAAGAGTCGCTCGACGACATTATTGGCATGATCCACATCAAGGATGTGTTCGCGATCCTCGCCAAGGGGTGTGACTATCCTGATGATTGGTCCGACCTCATCCGCCAGCCGCGCTTTGTGCCGCAATCCATGGGCGCGCTCGATATGCTCGCCGATATGCGCAAACACCGCACCCATTTGGCGATTGTGCTGGATGAGTATTCAGGCACTGACGGCATCGTCACGATTGAGGATCTGGTCGAGGAAATTGTCGGCGAGATTGAAGATGAGCATGACGAAGAGCCGGAGGATATGCTGATCCGGCAGGACGATGGCAGCTGGGACGCCGATGCACGCACCGAGCTCGACGATGTCGCCACGCAGATTGATCCCCGGTTGGCCGAGATTGACGAGGATGTTGATACACTCGGCGGTCTCGCCTTTGTTCTGGCTGGAGAAGTACCTTCTGCCGGGCAGACGCTGGAGCATCCGAGCGGCTGGACCATCCATGTGCTGGAAAGCGATGGGCGGCGGGTGAGCCGGTTGAATTTGCGTTACTTGGCTAAGCAGGAAGCTCCGGCAGATAAGCATCATGCCGTTAGCGGGGCGAAATAATAGCCCTCTCCCCTTCAGGGGAGAGGGTTGGGAGCGGGGGCGTTCCTCAGGCGCCGCGCAAGTGGGTAACCCCCTCCCTTAATCCCTCTCCTGAAGGGGAGGGAGACCATTTGTGCAAAACAGCCAACAATGCACCATCCTCTTCGCGCTCTTTGTTTCTTCGCGGCCTTCGCGAGAAACAATTTGATAAAAACAGCCTCTAAAAACACACAATTGTTCCGCAAAAACCACCCACCCCAGTCACAAAATTTTCACTTTGGACAATCGCGCCGCCTTGTGCCAAAGCGCTTCGATCATGGACATTTCCGATCTTCGCATTGCCCTGTTTAGCGGCAATTATAATTATGTGCGCGACGGTGCCAATCAGGCGCTGAACCGTCTGGTCGGCTATCTGCTGCGCCAGAATGCCCAGGTGCGCGTCTATTCGCCGACCACAGATACACCCGCTTTTGAACCGACCGGCGATCTGATCAGCGTCCCCAGCTTTGCCATTCCCAATCGCCCGGAATATCGCGTGCCGATGATGCTCAGTCCCGGGGTCAAGAAAGATCTCAAGGCCTACGCGCCCAATATCGTCCACCTTTCCAGCCCCGACATTGCCGCGCACAGCGCCACACGCTGGGCGAAGAAGCATGATATCCCGATGCTCGCCTCGGTGCATACCCGGTTCGAGACCTATCCGCGCTATTACAATATGGCGTTTCTCGAGCCGATTCTGGTGGCCGGGCTCAGGCGTTTTTATCGTCGCTGTGATGCCATCGTTGCACCGTCGGACTCCATGGCACAGGTGCTGCGCGACCAGCGGATGAACTATGATGTCGGCATCTGGTCACGCGGTGTCGATCGCGACATTTTCCACCCGAGCAAGCGCGATGTGGAATGGCGACGCTCTTTCGGCATTGATGATGAAGATCAGGTGGTCGGCTTTGTCGGGCGGCTGGTGATGGAAAAGGGGCTCGATGTCTTTTCCGACACGATTGACCGTCTCGAACGCCGCGGAGTGCCGCACAAGGTGCTGATTGTCGGTGAAGGTCCGGCGCGGCAATGGTTTGAGTCTCGCCTGCCCAATGCGATTTTCGCCGGTTTCCAGAGCGGGCCCGATTTGGGCCGCGCCGTCGCCAGCATGGATATGCTGTTGAACCCCTCGGTGACCGAGACTTTCGGCAATGTGACGCTGGAAGCAATGGCCTGCGGTATCCCGGTGGTCGCAGCGCGGGCTACGGGGAGCCTGAGCCTTGTCGCTGATGGCATCTCCGGTCGATTGATCCGCCCCGGCGCGGTGCAGAATTATGCCGATGCGCTGCAGGACTATTGCGAGAACCCGGAACTGGCGCGTGAACATGGCGCGGCTGGAGCCAAACGTGCAGAGCGCTATAGCTGGGACCGGATTAACCATGGCCTCGCCGAAACCTATGTCCGCCTGGTGCGCCAACGCGCCGAGGGGACCAAGCATCTGCCCTATGAGGCTTTGCGGTAGGGTTCCTGATCTCGTCGGCCCCGCGCAGGCGGGGCCAGGGCTTAAGTTCGCACAAAGGCACAAAGACACGAAGAGGTCGTTCAGATAGGAACCTTCTTTGCGCCTTCGCGTCTTTGCGTGAGTCTAAAAAGCCTAGGCCCCGCCTCGGTAAAGCCGAGTTTATCCTGAGCGCCTGCCTTGCAGGCAGTCGAAGGGCGGGGCCGACGAGAAGATACACTTCTATCAATAGCGAGAATGCCTAAAGCCGCTCAATCTTCTGCGCGGCTTCGTCGAGTATCTCGGCAATCGAATGGCGCATATCGTCATCCATATCGCTGCGCGCGACGCGGTTGCCCAAGGCGGACATCAAATTGCCAATCGCCCGCCCCACCGGCGCACCCGCCTTGCGCGAGCGTGCGCGCTTGCTTTCGCCAGTGCTATCAAGCCGGTCCATCAGGCCTGCGATACTGTCTTCATTCTTTTCGATCTCGGCCCGCCCGTCATCGGTAATAGTGAATATCTTGCGTGAACCTTCGGCCTCTTCTTGCGCGATCAGGCCGCTGTCTTCGAGCAGGTTGAGCGTTGGATAGATCACCCCCGGGCTCGGCGCATAGCTGCCCTCGGTCATATCCTCAATAGCGCGGATCAGGTCATAGCCATGGCGCGGCTCATCGGCGATCAGTTTCAACAGCACCAGCCGTAACTCGCCACTATCAAACATACGCCGTTTGCGCCGTCCGCGATTGCCGCTGGCACCATTGTCCCAGCCACCAGACCATTGCTGACGCTTTCTCGCGCGTCGACCGGTACCACCCCAGCGACCGCCAAAGGCCGCCATAATGGCTTCGGGGATCGCAGCCATTTCCTCGGCAAATTCGTCCGGGTCAAATCCGTATGTATAGCGTTTTGTCATTACACTCTCCTCAATATTGGAGACAGCCCGGCTTAACCTCAGCCCGTCATTGCGAGCATAGCGAAGCAATCCAGAGCAACACGCACCTGCTCTGGATTGCCGCGTCGCCTTCGGCTCCTCGCAATGACGCCTCAATCACAAGCGGACGCATAAAGCCTCCAGTTATTACCCTTGCGATAGTTTAAGATATATCTTTTTATATCGCATTCAAGATTGCTTAGTCGTTTTTTACCTTTGCACTGCCTCTTCGGCGGTTTAGCGTCAGCGCTATGGCTGATCTTTTCCCAGATGAACCCGCTGAAGCCGGAGCGGCAACGCAGACGCCAGATAATGCGCCGCTGGCCGATCGTTTGCGCCCGCGGGCGCTCAGCGAAGTCGTAGGTCAGGATCATCTCACCGGAGCAGAAGGCGCTATTGGCCGAATGGTGGCGGCGGGCAAGCTGTCCTCGATAATCTTCTGGGGTCCGCCGGGTACGGGCAAAACCACAATCTCGCGCCTGCTCGCCGATGCCGTGGGGATGCGCTTTCAGGCAATATCGGCGGTATTCTCTGGTGTGGCAGACCTCAAAAAAGCTTTTGCCGATGCCGACAAAATGGCGACGGCGGGCCAACACACGTTGTTATTTGTCGACGAGATACACCGCTTCAATCGGGCGCAGCAGGATGGCTTTCTTCCCTTTGTAGAGCGTGGCACGGTGGTGCTGGTCGGCGCGACCACTGAGAACCCGAGCTTTGCGCTTAACTCCGCGCTTCTCAGCCGGACACAGGTGCTGATCCTCAACCGGCTTGACCATGCGGCGCTTGCGCAACTGCTTGAACGGGCCGAAGCGCTGATGGAAAAGCCCCTGCCCGTCACCGATGATGCCCGCGATGCGTTAATTGCCTCCGCTGACGGCGATGGTCGCTTTCTGCTCAATCAGGCAGAGACGTTGTTCGCCGTCAATCTCTCCGAACCGCTAGACCCGGCAGGTCTTGCCGATTTTCTCCATCGTCGCGTACCGGTTTATGACAAAGATCGTGAGGGGCATTACAATCTCATCTCGGCGCTGCACAAATCGCTGCGTGGTTCCGACCCGCAGGCGGCGCTTTACTATCTGGCACGCATGTTGGTGGCGGGTGAGGAACCGCTCTATGTACTGCGCCGCATGACCCGTTTTGCCAGCGAGGATATCGGCTTGGCTGATCCCGAAGCGCTGCATCAGTGCCTCGCGGCCAAGGACGCCTATGAGTTTCTTGGCAGTCCCGAAGGCGAACTGGCGATTGCGCAGGCCTGTCTCTATCTCGCCACTGCGCCCAAATCCAATGCCGCCTATGCAGCGCAGAAAGCCGCCTGGAAATCGGCCAAGGCCACCGGATCGCTGATGCCGCCGAAGAACATCCTCAACGCACCGACAAAACTCATGAAAGATGTCGGCTATGGCAAGGGCTATAGCTATGATCATGACAGCGATGAGGGCTTTTCCGGCGACAATTACTGGCCCGAAGAGATGCAGCCGGAAACCTATTACCAACCGGTGGAACGCGGCTTTGAGCGCGAGATTAACAAGCGACTGGCCTATTGGAACAAGCTGCGTGCACAAAGGTAAAGCAGTATCATTGATCAGTTCCCCAACAAGCTCAAGCTAAACCGGAAAACGCCATGGATCAGGATATTCAGAAGCTTCTTTACACAACCAAAGACGGTCGCTGGTATTGGGAAACCGATTATGCAGTCGACAAGCTCGAACTGGATGATGAGGATATTGACTTTGATCGTATCCCAAAGATCAGAGAGCTTCTGATCAAGCCGATCAAAAACTGGACCGAGCTTCATATTCCGTTCGAGGCGGCATTGGTGCTGGCATCCTGGGGCGATGAAGAGGGGCTTAGCTACCTTGAATATGTAATCGCGCTACGCCCGGACAAATGGGGCAATGGTGAGCCGCATCGCCTGCGCGGTTATGATACGACATATGAGTGGGTAGCCAATGCAATGATCGCCTTCGCTACGTTCAGATCAAGCTATGCCGAGTTTGACAGCAAGATCGGAGAGCTTGAACGCTGGTTTAAGGTGATACTGAACCTGTGCGAAACGCAGCCTTTTGAGTTTCCTCTTCTGCGCTGGATAAAGCGGAGAAACTACACGCAATTTGACGCAGAGCTAAAATCCTATCTCAGAGCCATGGTTTCGGATGATACCGGTTTCCATCATTACAAGCCTGCCGATGCGGTTGCGTTTTTTGCTGATTATGATCCCGTTTATCTGGATCGACTGCTTGAAGAATTAGGAAAAAGCCGGTCAGACTATCTTACAACCGAGCAGTCCTAAGGTAAGCACCATGTGGAAGGAAATGCCATGCGCGATATTGTTAGGCTGATCATAGCGGTTATCGCTATACTGGCAATACCGGCGACAGCCCAAGAACAGACTGAACCCAGCCGCACCGACCGCGCTTATGCTGCTGGTTACAAGGCCCAATTTATCTGCTCTGGTCTGTGGAATGGCGGCAAATCGCTGGAGGATATTGAAGCCGATGAGCTGACCGGCATTTATGACCGCATCGCCGATATTGTGCCGACGCTGGAGCCGGTTATCAACGAGCAGGACCATATTGTCAGCGTCCGCTTTGCCGATGATATGCCGCCGCGTATGGCGCGATGGGACCGGATGCGCGGCTGCATCTCTGCGCCCATCGGCGCAACCGAGTTCGGTCCTTACTTCATGGGTCAGAGGCGGCCCGATCTGGATGACAGAAGCTGGCCACGGGGTGATCGCGGAGCGCAATTGCCGCGCATCGCAAGCTATGACGCCATGGATACCATCGCCGCGAGCGCCTTTCGCGAGGGTGACCATAAGGGCGGCGAGAAACGCTTTGGCGGCAAGACAAGCGCGGTGCTGATCGCCAACTCAAACGGCATCATCTGGGAGGGCTATAAGCCGGGCCAAGACAAGCATACGGCGCAGCGGACATGGTCGGTCGCCAAATCAGTCGCGGGCACCTTGGTGGGGTATTATGTTAGCGATACCAGCAAAACCGCGCCGGTACCCGCCTGGCAAATGCCCGGAGATCCGCGCGCAGCCATAAGCTATGACGACCTGCTGCGCATGGCTAGCGGGCTGCAATCCGATACTGCGGGCAACCGCACTGACCCCATCTATATGGGCGGCGCCAGCGTCGTCCAGCGGACATCCGCCTGGCCGTTGCTCCACCCGCCCGGAACCCGTTTCCGCTATGCCAATAATGATACGCTCCTTGCAGTGCTGGCGGCGGTAGAGGAGCGGCGGCAGATGAACGCTGAAGTGAACAAGGTCAGCCGCGGCATCACACAGCAATATCTCTTCGATCCCTATGACTTCTTTTTCAAGATCGGCATGACCCGAAGCTGGGCCGAGCATGACTGGCAGGGTAATTATGTGCTTTCCAGCCAGATGTGGACCACCGCGCGTGATCTGGCGCGGCTTGGTACGCTGTATCTGAATGACGGCGAATGGGTCTATGAGGATGGCATCAGAAAGCGCCTGCTGCCCAAAGGCTGGCGTGATTATGTCAGCACGCCATCGGGACCACAGCCCGATTTCGAACTCGGCTATGGCGCGACATTCTGGCTGATGAATACGTCAGAAGGCATCCCCAAAGACACCTTCGCCGCCATAGGGAATCGGGGGCAGTTTCTTGTCATTATCCCGTCACGCGATCTGATTATTGTCCGCCGTGGCTATGATACCCGCGAGGATCGCTTCGATATACAAGAGTTTACACGAGAATTGGTGGCTGCCCTTCCGTAATGGACCAGCGTGCCCTTGTTGAGGTCCTAGCCAGCGTGATAATGTCGGCAAGTTGCCGTTACGCGGGTTTACGCCTGTGAGACGGCATATTCACATAAGTATTTGTGGCTCTTCAACCAGGGGAATCTATCGTGGAAAATCTCAATTTTATGGGCTATACGCTCGATCTCGCAGTCCTGATGGACTGGGGATCAAAGATCCTTTTCGCCATTCTCATCTATTTCGCGACCAAGATCATCGCATCGGCCTGCAAATGGGCCTTTGCCAAGCTGATCAATCGCATCGAATTCCTCCAGCGCGATACCGGTTCAGGTAGCAGCATTGGAGAGTCACTCGGCACCATTGTCGGCCTGCTGGTCTGGCTACTCGGCTGGATTGCGATCCTTAACGTATTCCAGCTCAACGAAGTAACCGGGCCACTCAAAGAGCTGCTCGACACGGTGATGGGCTTTATCCCCAATATTGTCGGGGCTGGCATTATCTTCTTCATCGGCATGATCGTCGCGCGGATCGTCCGCGATCTGGTCACCACCTTCCTGCAGACAGTGAACCTCGATAAATGGTTCACCCGCGCCGGTGGCGATGAAGTCACTGGCAACAGCGCGATCACCAGCACGCTGGCGAATATCGTCTATGTGCTGATCATCGTGCCGGTTTCGATTGCTGCTTTGCAGGCGTTGAAAATCTCTTCGATCAGCGACCCGGCGGTAACCGTATTGGAAATGATCCTTGGCGCCATCCCGCTGATCATCGGCGCCGCGCTGGTACTCGGTATTGCCTATCTGATCGCGCGCTGGGTTTCCGGTGTGCTGGAAGACCTGCTGCCGGGTCTGGGTGTTGACCGTTCTGTCGGTGCGCTGGGTATCCTGCCAGAAGGCACTTCGGTATCCGGCATCGTGTCGAAGATTGTCATGGTTGCAATCATGCTGTTCGCTGCCATCGCGGCAACGCGCCTGCTCAACTTCCCTGAGCTGACAGCGATCTTGGACAATATCCTGGAACTGGGTGGCCGTGTATTGTTTGGCGGTCTGGTTATTGCGGTTGGCTTCTTTATCGCCAATCTGCTGGCCAGCTTCATGGGGGCACAGAACCCGCTGGCAGCCTCGGTCGTGCGCTATGCCGCGCTGATCCTGTTCGCCTTTATGGGTCTGCAGTTCATGGGCGTCGGTAACGAGATCGTCCAGACTGCGTTCACTGCACTGGTCGCCACCATTGGTGTCGCCGCTGCCATCGCCTTTGGCATGGGTGGCCGCGACGCCGCGGCGCGCCAGCTGGAGAAAATGCAGGGTGATCCAGCACCAAAGAAAACAACCCGCCGCGCTCCGGCGAAAAAGGCTGCATCTGAAGACTGATTGTCCTCGGACACAAACTTGCGAAAGGGTGGCTGCCGAAAGGCGGCCACCCTTTTTCTTTGTGTGCCATTACGACTATATCCTGATGATGCGCCACTTCTCCTCTTTCGCCTGTTTTGACTGGTCCGGTCAGGCGGTCGCCTATCCGGCTGGCATATCGCTGGCGGTGCTGGACGCGCATGCAGACGCGAAACCCAAATCCACAGCCCCGGCCCAAGGCTGGAGCCGGGAAGCGGTCAAGTACTGGCTGTTGCAACAGGCCGAGCAGGGCAGCGATATGCTGATCGGCTTCGATCTCTCCCCTGCCCTGCCCTTTTGCGATGATGGTGCCTATTTCCCCGGCTGGGAGCAGAGCCCGGGCAATGCCCGCCAGCTTTGGGCGATGATTGACGGGCTGGCTGCTGACGAACCGCATATGGCCGCATCGCAGATGGTCCGCGACCATCCCGAAATCCGCCGCTATTTCCGCCATGGCAAGGGCGATGTCGGCGACCGCTTCGGCGATCTTGGCACCGGGCGGTTACGCGTGGTCGAACATGTCCAGCGCCAGACCGGACAGGCGGCAAGCGCCAGTTGCTTCAATCTGGTCGGCGCGGCACAGGTTGGCAAATCCAGCCTGACGGGCATGCGGCTGTTTCATCAGCTTGACGGGCGTATGCCGATCTGGCCGTTTGACCCAATCCCCGAAACCGGCCCGATGCTTGTCGAGATTTACACCAGCATTGCCGCCATGGATGCAGGCCTGCGCAAGGGGCAGACCAAGATCCGCGACCGCGCCACATTGATTGGCGCGCTGGATCGGATGGCCTGCCTACCGCCGACACGCCTGCCCGATTATAGCGACCACCGTACCGATGCGATCATCACCGCGGCCTGGTTGCGGCAGACCGCCCCACAGCATCGTTATTGGCAGCCAGAAGCGCTCAGTGCGCAGATTGCTGAAACCGAGGGCTGGACCTTTGGCGTAACATAGCTATAGAGCGCGTGGAATCAGCTTCATGATCATGGGCCGAATTAGCTCAGCTGGTAGAGCAACCGCCTTGTAAGCGGTAGGTCGTCCGTTCGAGTCGGACATTCGGCACCACCTCAACCCCACTATTGACATAAATTTACAAAACTGTGCGGCTGCATGTTGCATTTATTGCACTTTGCTGCATTTGCGAACAATATACTTGCGTGAAGGCGGGGAAACTCGCCCAAATCCACTTCCTGTCCAAACTAACGCTACAGTATTCGTGCTCATTCGATTGCTGCAACGCAGTATATTGTGCAGTGCAGCATGGAACTGCGCTGTACAGCGTAACAAATTCCGTTGCATTTTTGCCACGCCTTCTGCGCAAGTCTTATGACAGCAGCGTTTTTCAATTGTCGGATTCCCCTCAGAATCCTATCAGCGAGGTCCGAAAGGGCATGGAATAGCCCGTATTTGCAATTGCGCGTCGCATCTCAGGGAGAGACCGAATGAGAAGAACCCCAACTATTACTAAAGCCTTGCTGCTGTCCGGTGTCGGCATCGGATCGCTGGGCTTTACCGTCGCCGCTCAGGCCGAAGAACAGGCTCAGCCAGAAACTGCTGCCCCTCAGGAGGAGGCGCAGGACGAGTTTGACGATGATTTTGACGATAATGTTATTATCGTGACCGCCAGTAAGCGTGAGACCACGCTGCAGGAAACCCCGATCTCTGTCTCGGTGACCTCAGGTGAGACACTCGACAACGCGGTCATCCGTGACGTTCTCGATCTGCAGACCGTCACCCCGTCACTGCGTGTTAGCCAGTTGCAGAACTCCTCCAACACCACCTTCATCATTCGTGGTTTTGGCAATGGCGATAACAACTTCGGCATCGAGCCTTCTGTCGGCGTGTTTGTCGATGGCGTGTTCCGTTCGCGCTCAATTGGTGGCCTGGGCGATTTGGCCAATCTTGAGCGTGTCGAGGTTCTGCGCGGGCCGCAATCGACACTGTTCGGCAAGAACGCCTCTGCCGGTGTGATCTCGATTGTTACCCGGGCACCGCAATTTGATTTTGGCGGCAATTTTGAAGTTGCCTATGGCAATTTCAACCAGTTCATCGTCAAAGGCGATATCACCGGTCCGATTACCGATACCCTCGCCTTCTCGGTCGATGGCAGCTACAACCGTCGCGATGGTTTCTTCGAGATCGAAAATCTCAACGAAGATATCAACGATCGTAATCGCTGGAATGTCCGCGGTCAGTTGCTCTGGGAGCCAACCGACAATCTGAGCATCCGCGCCCAAGCCGATTATGGCCGGATTGACGAGTCCTGCTGTCTGGCAAACACGCTGGTCGCAGGCCCAACGGCTCCAGCGGTCTTCGGCGTCGGCGGCCAGTTGACGACGGACTTCTTTGGTGACTCCACCTTCCTCAATCAGGTGCCGCGGAACGAAGTCGACAATTATGGCGGCTCGATTCAGGTCGACTATGAAACCGGTCCGATCACCATTACATCGATCACCGCCTATCGTGAGCTTAGCAACTTCTTCGATCAGGATGTCGATTTCACCAGTGCCGATATTGTGAGTGAGATTCGCAACCAAGACGTCCAGACCTTCACTCAGGAACTGCGGATCGCATCGGATTTTGACGGACCGCTCAACTTCCTCCTCGGCGGCTTCTTCTTCGACGAGACGATTGATCAGAACAGCGATCTGACTACCGGCGCCGTTGGCCGGGAGTTCTTCGAGTTGCTGACGCCAACTGGTCCGGGGACATTCCTGGGCGTCGAGGCCGGGTTGGGTCTGCCTGCGAACAGCATCTTCTCGCCCGGACCGCTGACAACCGAGCAGTATCGTATGGAAAATACGTCCTGGTCGATTTTCGGCACGGTCGATTTCGAGCCGGTTGATGGCCTCGTATTCACCGCCGGGTTTAACTACACCGATGATGCCAAGGATTTTGCGCTTAGCCAGACCTCGTTTGACGAATTGGGCGCAGTTAATCTGGTCGACGCATTCATTGTCGGCGGCATTGCCGGCGCTACAATGACGCCGCCTAATCAGATTGGCCCGGCTGAGATTGCGGCCTTCCAGACCGCGCAGCCAGATGCTTTCGCCGCAATCGCAGCGGCAGCCCTGGACCCCGGCCAGAACCAATTGCTTGGCCTGTCCGCGTTCCAGTTCCAGCCGCCATTCCTCAACATCCCCAACAGCGTTGAGGATGGCCGCACCCGCGATGATCAGCTGACCTATACCTTCCGCGTCGCCTATGACGTTGCGGATGAGATCAATGTTTACGCATCTTATGCAACTGGCTTCAAGGCGAGTTCGGTCAACCTGTCGCGTGATAGCCGTCCTGCCTTTGGTGACTTTATACCGGGTCCGGGCAACAGCACCATCTTGGCACCGGCATCGCCGATCCTCAACGCAGGACTGGCGGTCCCCAATTTGGGAACCGGTTCTCGCGTTGCTGGCCCGGAAGACGCGGAAGTTTGGGAAGTTGGCCTGAAAGGGCAGTTTGAAGGTATCGGTTTCAACCTAGCCTTGTTTGACCAGACAATTGAAGGCTTCCAGTCCTTCCTGTTTACCGGCACCGGCTTCCAGCTGAACAATGCTGGTCAGCAGTCGGTTCGCGGCTTCGAGTTTGATGCGACAATCGTCCCGACCGACGGCTTGGTCTTCACCTTCGCCACAACCTATCTGGATGCTGTCTATGACGAGTTCCTGGAAAGCCCGGTTGGCGATCTTTCCGGCCAGCCTGTCGGCGGTGTTCCAGAGTGGAATATCGCAGCCTCAGGTACTTACACGCATGAGTTTGGCGCGTCAGGCAACCGCCTTGTTACACGCGTCGACTATCAGCATGAGAGTGCGGTCAATGTGAATAACGGCCTGCCAACCTTCAACGCAGCGCTCGGTAACACACAGATTTTCCGCCGTGCGGTTAATCTGGTCAATGGCTCGATAACTTTCCAGATGGATAATGGCTTCGAGATTGGTGGCTTTGTCCGGAACCTGTTCGATGATCGCTGGATCCTGACAGTGTTTGACGGCGTTGCGCAGTCTGGCACAGTCTCCGGCTACCCGAGTGCACCTCGCACCTTTGGCGGTCTGGTCCGCTATCGGTTCTGATCATTTCAACAGACCCAATATGAGGGGGCGCTGGAGACAGCGCCCCCTTTTCTTTGTCTAAAGCCTTGCCGAGCATACGCCGCGGACGGGCAAAAAAAGGGCCGCCCCGAGGGACGGCCCGTTAAGAGTTGCCGCTTTTGCGGTCAGGTCCTCTCCTGCTTTATTCTAGAATTTGGTACGGACAGTTACCCCGTAAAAGGCCGGGTCCTCGATAAAGGCACCGCGCGAACGATCACCGGTACCACCGCGCAACGGCGTATTGAAGGTGATGCCGCGAGTACGCTCATCAAAGATATTGGTGCCCCAGAATTCGATCGTATAGCGCTCATTCGGCGATGTGAAACCAAGACGCGCATTGGCACGAATATTGGCTTCCTGCACATCGAACGGTATGAGCGCGGCCGGATTCATCGGATCAGCAGGATCAAACAGACCCGGATCGATCGGGTTGGTGCTGGTCCGGCGCGATGACTCGTAGCGCATGGTGAAATTGGCCAGCATCGTCCATTCGGTGCCGCTGCTGATCGGACCATCATAGGTCATGCCGAAGATACCGGTGAACTGAGGCGCGTTGACCAGCGGGAAACCGCACAGGCCTTGGGCAAAGCCCGCAGCCGCGCCGGTCAGCCCGACGGCGCAATCGTCGCCAAATTGCGCATCAGCGTAGGTGATGGCGACATTGGTGGAGATATAGTCACTCCACTGCGCAAGGATTTCCAGTTCGGCGCCCGTGGATGTTACGTCATTGACGTTGAACGTCTGGAACTGCACCCCAGTAAATTCCAGCACCTGAAAGTCCGAAATTTCGGTGTGAAACAGCGCCAGATTGGCGCGGACGCGACCGTCAAACAGGGTTGATTTGATACCCAGCTCATAGGCATCAACAACTTCTGAATTAAAGCGCGGATCACCACCGGAAGCAGCGGCGGTCGGGTCAAGGTTGAAACCACCGGCTTTGAAGCCGCGCGACACACCGCCATAGATCAGATAATCATCGCTGGGTTCCCATGCCAGTTGCAGGGTCCAGGTCAACTGATCGTCTTCAAACCGGTCGTCAAACTGTCTTGGCAAAGGCAGAATTGTCGAAAGGTCGACCGGCACCAGCGCGCCGCCCGGACCGAACGGCAGATCAGCAATCGGATTGGCTTCAACCGTAAACGGGAAACAGGTTAAGCCCAGTGCGGCGCCCCGAAGAGGTGCCAAAGGATCCGTGGTTGGGTCATTAAGCGCATTAAGCGCGGTAGCAAGGCAGGCATCGCTGCTTGCGGCAACCTGGTTAAATGCCCCATCCTTGCGCTCTTCGACATAGCGCGCACCAGCGGTGAAGCTGAGCGTATCAGTGATGTGGAACACATTATGGGTAAAGATCGACCAGCTTTGCGCGTCCTGGGTAAACAGGTTGTTGGCGAAAGAGCCGCTGGCATCGATACCATTTGCTAGTGCCAATAATGGGTTCGGACCCAAGGCCGGTGGTGCAGCGCCAAACAAGGCTGTGCCTACCGCCGCCTGGTAATCATCGCCGAGTGTCAGCGATTGCAACTCACGAATATCCTCGTTCGAGTAAAACCCACCGATCAACCAGTCGATTTTGTCATCAAACAAAGATCCCTGAAACCGCAACTCTGCGGTAAAGGTCTGGATGTTGGTATCATTGGGTTGAGAACCTGCCGGGTTAAAGTTTGATCCGGCACCCGAGGTAAAGATGTCGAGCCCAACAAAGTCTGATTCCTGGCGCGATTGGGCATTAAAGTCGCGATAGGCGACGATAGCGGTTGCTTGGGCACCACCAAGATCCCATTTCAGCTCACCGGACACGCCCCATTGGTCATTGGGGTTCTCAAACTGCTGGGAATTGGAATCACGGCCTTCAAAGGCGGCTCTTCCGGATGTGACGACGCCACCATTGGCTGTCAATCCAGCCGCAGCGAAAGCCCCTGCATTCACCAGCCCGGTCTCACGCAGGATGATCGCGTCACAGCATTCATCATTGGCATCAATATAGTCACCAATGATACGCAGGCTGACCTCGGGAGCGGGCTCCCAAAGCATCTGGCCACGCAGCAAAATGCGGTCACGCGTGCCGCTTTCCGCGCCGGTCACAGCACTGGTGACGATACCGTCACGATGGCGATAAGCGCCCGATACACGAATACCCAGGCTATCCGTCACAACAGGAACGCTAATGCCGCCCTGTACATTGATCTGGTTGAAATTGCCATAGGTCGCGTTTGCAAAGCCTTCGACATCAGTGAGGCTTGGGCGTTTGGTGGTGATGTTGAGAGCACCGGCAGAAGTGTTACGCCCAAACAGCGTACCTTGCGGTCCGCGCAATACTTCCAGCCGTTCCAGATCGACCAGATCACCCAATGCAACACCGGGACGCGACTGATACACGCCATCGATAAATACACCGACCGAGCTTTCCAGACCGGTGTTGTTACCCGTGGTACCGATGCCGCGAATACGGATCGACGTGCCCTGTGATTCCGTTTGTGAAGACTGAAGGTTAAAGCTTGAGGAAAGCGAACCCAGGTTTCGGATATCAACGATGCCCTGTCGATCCAGTTCCGCCTGACTGACGGCAGTCACGGCGATGGGAATGTCCTGAATATCCTGCGCCCGCAAAGTAGCGGTCACGATGACAACATTGTCGTCGTCAAAAAAGTCATCATCTTCATCTTGAGCCGCTTGACCATCTGCAGGCAGTGTATCCTGAGCATAGGCTGTTCCGCAGGCCAGCGTCGCCATAGACGCAGAACAACACAGCCCCATAAGGGGCTTCCAAACCTTACGCATCCTCATCTCCCATGAAAGATTGCTATGTAGCAGGAGCCATTGCGAACTTTTGTTTCGTCAAGTGACACCTGCAATAAAGTTGTCACAGATAGGCCCGCGATGCAATTTTTTTTCTGGAAACTCTGGCTTGTGATTACACAAACATAATTGCCGTTACGGCATAGTGGCTTGGAGCAAGGACAATCAAAACACAGGCCAACCGCCGATTGCGCCAATCCGGACAAATGATGCGTTTGTGCAACAAGCCTAGCACACAGCAATGTTGCAATTCAGGCAATCCGCGATAGCTTTGCCCGCAAAATGACGGACCATAATGGACCGCAACAGCAATAGGAGAGAGTTTATGCCTGGCGTATTGGATGGCGTGACAATTATCGAACTGGCAGGCATAGGCCCCGGCCCTTTTGCGGGTATGATGCTGGCCGACCATGGTGCACGTGTGATCCGGGTAGAGCGTCCCGGTGCGCAGCAAACAAAGGACATTCTGAACCGCTCGCGCGAGCTGGTTACAGCAGACCTGAAGAGCGAGGAAGGCGTTGCCAAGGTGCGCGATCTCGCGCGCGAGGCTGATGGCCTTATCGAGGGTTTTCGGCCCGGTGTGATGGAAAGGCTCGGCCTTGGACCCGATTTGCTGCACGCCGACAATCCGGCCTTGGTCTATGGCCGCATGACCGGTTGGGGGCAGACCGGGCCTTATGCGCCTTTTGCCGGGCATGATATCAACTATATCGCACTCTCTGGCGCGCTGCATGGCTATGGCCGTGCGGGTGACAAACCAACGCCGCCGATCAACGCCGTCGGCGATTTTGGCGGCGGCGGCATGATGATGGCTTTTGGCATGGTGGCGGGTATCTTATCGGCGCGCCAGACCGGCAAGGGGCAAGTTATTGACTGCGCCATGACCGATGGTTCCGCCGTCCTGTCCGCGATGACCTATACCTTTCTCGGCAATGGCCAGTGGCGCGATGAGCGCGGTGTCAATCTGCTCGACACCGGGGCGCATTTCTATGACACCTATGAAACTGCGGACGGCAAATATGTCTCTATCGGTTCGATTGAGGCGCAGTTTTATGCCGAACTGCGGAAGCGCGCTGGTCTGGCTGAAGACGCGGACTTCGATCCACAGATGAACCCGGCGGAATGGCCGAAGCTGAAAGAAAAGCTAACCACCATCTTCAAGAGCAAGACACGCGATGAATGGTGCGCATTGCTGGAGCATTCCGACGCCTGTTTCGCCCCTGTATTGAGCCTGAGCGAAGCGCCGAACCATCCACACAATGCTGAACGGCAGACCTATATCAAGGTGGACGGTATGGTGCAGCCCGCCCCTGCCCCACGCTTCTCCGAAACACCGGCGCCGAAGCCGCGAATGTAAAAAGCATAATTTTGTTATTGTAGCGATCGCTACATTTCTCTATAGCGTGATCAACGGGCTGGCCCCGTCACGCTATCAGGGAACATGTCATGGCCGCTTTTCGCATTCTTCTTATCGTGCTTCTGGTGACCGTTGTCGCCTATACCGTTCCAGTTATCGCCAATCATGGCATGAACCTTATGCCTCCCTTTTTCGGTGCGATTGGCGTTATGGACTGGCAGGGGCAGTTTAACCTCGACTTTGCCGGTTTCCTTGTGCTGTCAGGGCTATGGACCGCATGGCGCCATCATTTCAGCGCCGCCGGTCTCGGACTGGCGCTGCTGGCGGCATCCTTCGGCATTCCGTTTCTGACCATCTATCTGCTGGTTGCGATTGGCAAGAATCCGGGCGATATTATCGCGGTTTTCGCTGGCCCCGAGCGCGCAAAGGCTTATCGGGCTGCATAAAATGTTCCCCTCCCCTTCAGGGGAGGGGTTAGGGGTGGGGGCCATCCGCTTGCGATGCGCTTGTTGAACGCCCTCTCTCCCAACCCTCTCCCCTGAAGGGGAGAGGGCTATTTTTCACACAAACACCGACCAGCCTGTCTGCTCCACCAGCGATTCCAGTGCGATGCTGCCGACGGTTGAGGTTCCAGCGTCATTCAGTCCCGGCGACCATACCGCAATCGCACCAAAGGTCGGAGCAATCACCAATATGCCGCCGCCGACGCCACTTTTGCCCGGCAGGCCGATACGAAAGGCAAAATCACCACTATTGTCATAATGGCCGCAGGTCATCATCACCGCATTGATGCGGCGACAGTTGGACGAGGTGATAATCTGCTCGCCGGTCACCGGATCACAGCCATCAAAAGCGAGATAGAGCGCGGCGCGTGCCAATTGGCGACACGACATCGCTATAGCGCAATGGCGGAAATAGGCGGAAAGCGTGTCTTCCACCGGATTGGTCATATTGCCATAGGACGCCATAAAATTGGCCAGCGCTCGGTTGCGTGCGCCTGCTGCCGCCTCTGACCGGGCAACCTCATCATCAATCGCTATCGCCTCATCCTGCGCCAGATGCCGCAGCCGCGCGACAAGCTGGTCGATCATGGTGTCGCAATCGCCATCGTTCACCAGATGGTCAGTCACCACAATCGCTCCGGCATTGATCAGCGGATTGCGCGGAATGCCGCATTCATATTCGAGCTGGACGATAGAGTTAAAGCCACTGCCCGAAGGTTCCCGCCCGACCCGCTTCCACAGCTCCGCGCCCATGAGCCGCAGGGTCATCGACAGGGTGAACACCTTCGAAATGCTCTGGATCGAGAAAGGCTTGGCCGCATCGCCGAGACAATGCACGCTGCCATCCTTGAGCGCGACGGCCATGCCAAACTGATTAGGATCAACCGCCGCCAGCGCCGGGATATAATCCGCCACCTTACCGCTACCGATATGCGGCTGAACCGTCTGTTCAATCGTGGCGAGAATTGTCGACCAGTCATAATCCACTTAGGTTCTCCCAACAGGTATAGCACTGTCTGAGCCTTCCCCCTTGAGGGGGAAGGTTGGATGGGGGTGTACGATGCTGATGGCTTGGACGCTCGGCTGCGCCTCGCTCCCCCTCACCCCAACCCTCTCCCCGGCGGGGAGAGGGAGAAAAGATGCTCAAACCATTTAGTATCGAATCTACTAATCCAATCGATAGGAAATCATTGCGATAATGTCAGCGAAAATGCAGGAGGGCCCCATGAACTGGGCCGCGCTTATTCCTGACCGCTTTGTGATGGTGCTTTTCGGCACGATCATCTTTGCCAGCTTTGTGCCACTAAGGGGGCAAGCGGCGGAGATTGGCAGCACCGTCTCAGCAGCGGCGATCTTTCTGCTGTTCCTGCTGCATGGCCTGCGGTTACCGCGCGCAGAAGTGGTGCAGGCGATCCGCGATTGGCGGCTGCAAGCCATTATCGCATTGTTTGTCTTTGCGTTTATGCCTTTGGTTGGGCTCAGCGCTTCGTGGACTATGCAGGGACAATTGCCCGCCGGACTGGTTACCGGTCTGATCTTTGTCGGCCTGCTGCCCAGCACAGTGCAATCGGCGATCAGCTATTCCTCGCTTGCCGGCGGCAATATCGCCGCCTCGGTTGTCGCTTCGGCATTGCTTAATCTGGCGGCGATCATCATCACGCCGCTGCTGGTGATCTTGACCATAGGCCTTGGCAGTGGTGACAGCGGCGCAGCAAATGGTGGCGCGCTGGTCGGCAAGATCATGCTGATCCTGTTGCTGCCCTTTTGCCTCGGCCAGCTATTGCAGGGCTGGTTCGGTGCATGGGCGAAAGAGCGCAAGACGCTGCTCGGCTTTATGGACAAGAGCGCGATCGCCACTGCGGTTTATGTCGCCTTTAGTAGCGCCGTCGCGGGTGGGTTGTGGCAGACTGTCAGTGCCACGGAACTGGCGCTGTTGTGCGGCGTGGTCATGGTGATGTTGCTATTGGCCTTTGGCGGCAGTTGGCTGCTCGGCGGCGCGCTGAAATTGGCGCGCAAGGACCGCATATCGATGATGTTCTCCGGATCGCACAAAAGCATCGCCACCGGCGCGCCGATGGCGGCATTGATCTTTGCCGGACCCGAAGCCGGTATGGTGATCCTGCCAGCGTTGATCTATCATCAGATACAGCTGATTATCTCGGCACCATTGGCAAACCGGCTGCAACGGCCGGTTTTGCGGAGTGCGACATAACCCCTCCTCTTCAGAGGAGGGGCAGTGAGACTTAGTGAGCGAAGCGAGCTTAGTCGCAGCGGGGTGGTACTGCGGCACGTCTTGAATTCGCTAGCGCGAGCTCACCTGCGGTTCGCCACCACCCCAACCCCTCCTCTGAAGAGGAGGGGCTTAAATCCTTACAAATGCCGCAATGCTTGCGCAGGTTTGGCCGATAGCACAGGCAGCGCGCCGACCAAGCCGACCACCAACGTCAGCAATGCACCGCCGCCCAATGTCAGCAGCACAATCGTCCAGTCAGGCGCAAACCCGAACTGGAAAATCTGCGTCATCACATACCATGAAGCGGCATAGCCCAGCGCCAGCGCGACCAGCGCCAACAGCAGTGCCAACAGGCCATATTCCATCGCCTGCACCAGCAATATCTGCCGCCGCGTCGCGCCCAGCGTTTTGAGGATAACGCTGTCATAGGTGCGCGCCTGCCGTGATGCGGCTATCGCGCCGATCAGCACGGCCAGACCAGACAAAATGGTGATCGCTGCCGCTGCCGTAATCGCGGTCGCCATCTGGTTAAGCAAGGTCCGCACCTCGCCGATAATCTCGCTCACCGCTACAACCGTCGCCGAAGGAAACGCGCCCAGAATCGCATTGGAGGCCTGCTGCTCCTGCTCGACATTCCCGGCATCGGACAGGCTGACACTGGCGGCCAGATTATGCGGCGCATCGCGCAGCGTGTTGGGTGAAAACACCATCAGATAGTTGAACCCGAGACTCTGCCAGTTAATCTGACGCAGCGATGTTATCGTCGCGGTAATCTCGCGCCCCAAAAAGCTGACCGTCAGCGTATCGCCAATCTCAAGGTCAAGCACCTGCGCCATCTCGGCGTCAATCGAGACCTGGGGCGGGCCATTATAGAGCAGCGGCCACCATTGTCCTTCCACCAGCTCGCTGCCTTCGGGAACAGTGGCCGCGTAAGTCAGCGCCCGGTCGCCGCGCAGCATCCATGCGCCTTCGGGCAATTCCTCCAGATCGGCGACGCGGGTATCACCATAGCCGGTGATCGAGCCACGCATGGTCGGTACGGTGGCGACTTCCGCATCCGGGTCGATCTCGGCAATGCTGGCGCGCAGCTGCTTCTCCTGATCCACCGGTATGTCGATAGCGAACAGGCTGGGTGCGCGTTCAGGTACCGAGCGGGTAATCTCGCCGGTCAGGCTGGTCTGGATCGCCGCGAGAATGACGAACAGTGTAAGCCCCAGTCCCAAAGCTACAACCAGCGCACCGGTCTGGGCGCCGGGGCGGTGAAGCCCGGCAACCGCCAGCCGCACCAGAGGTTGGCGCGGGCGCGGCAGGCGCGAGGCTGTCCAGCGGATCGCTCCGCCGAGCAGCGCCAGCAGGAACAAGACGCCAAGCGAAGCGCCAAGGAAACCCGCCGAGAACCATGGCTCGCGCGCCGTGACCATCGCCAGGGTGACAATCGCGCCGAACGCAATCGAGACAAGGATCAGCGTCAACCGATCAATCCGCGCATTACGCTCCACCATATCGCGGAACAGCCCGGCAGCAGGGACATAGCGCGCCTGTGCCAGGGGCGGCAGTGCGAAGATAATCGCGATCAATATACCGTAAAGCGCGGCGGCGAGCAGCGGGATCGGATGGATGCTGATCCCCGGCTGCACCGGCAGCACATCGCCCAAAGCTGCGATAATCAGCGGTGGCATCATCGCGCCCAATATCAGCCCGGTAACAATCGCCAGCGCCGCCACCGCCGCCAGTTGCAGCAGGTAGATGCGGGCAATGTCACTGGTCTCAGCGCCCAGGACCTTAAAGGTCGCGATGCTGCTGCGCTTGCCCGAAAGATAGGAGGAGACGCCATTGCCAACCCCAATCCCGGCAACAATCAGTGCAGTCAGGCCGACCAATCCAAGAAACTGGCCCAGCCGCTCAATAAAGCGGGTCGTGCCCGGCGCGCCCTCTTCGCGGTCTTTGACTTCCCAGCCGGCGGTCGGGAAACGCTCCTGCAGGCTGTCTGCCAGTTCTGCAGGATTGGCGCCTGCCGAAGTTTTGATGCGGTATTTGGTCTCATACAAGCTACCGGGCTGGACCAGCCCGGTGCGCTCCAGGCCTTCGAGCGAGACCAAAGCCACCGGCCCCAGGGTGAAGCCCTCACCGATCCGATCGGGCTCTTCGAGAATCTCGGCGGTAATGGTGAATTGCGCCGTGCCGAATTGCACCGTGTCACCGACCTTCATTTGCAGCCGCTCTAACAGTGCTGGGGCAACCACAACCGACTGCGCATCCAGCGGCGTATCCAGCCTGCCGCCACCGGCAAAGGTCAGATCACCATAATGCGGATAAACGGCATCAACACCTTTCAGCTCAACCAGCACCCGCGACGGATCGGGGCCATTGGCAACCCGCCGCGCCATGGCGCGCATGCGGTTAGTCTCTGATACCGTGCCGACTTCGGCAAAGGCGGCGCGTTCTTCCTCGGTCGCTTCGCGCTGTGACAGAGCGATCTCGATATCGCCGCCCAATATCTCCTGCCCGCGCTCGCTAATCTCGCTGGTGATCGAACTGGTCAGGCTGCCAATCGTCGCCAGCGTCGCGACGCCGAGAAACAGGCAGATAAACAACAGCCGCAGCCCGCGAAAACGGCCATTGAGGTCTCGCCGGGCAATCGCCCAGATCTGGCTCCAGCTCATGCTGCGTCCTGCCCCGCCACAGCTTCGGTCATGCCCTCACGGATGCCGGTATCCTCGACAATGCGGCCATCGCCCATGGTGATAATCCGCCCGCAGCGCTCAGCAAGACCGCGGTCATGGGTGATGATCACCAGGGTCGCGGCGCTATGGCGGTGGCGCTCGAACAATATGTCGATAATCTCGCTGCCGGTCTCGCCATCGAGATTGCCCGTCGGCTCATCGGCGAAAAGAATATCCGGCTGACCGACAATCGCGCGGGCAATCGCCACACGCTGTTGCTCGCCGCCGGAAAGCTGCGCCGGATAATGGCCGAGGCGATGGCCCAGCCCGACCTTCTCCAGCGCATCCTGCGCCCGGTCGCGAATATCATCGCCGGAGTCCAGCTCCAACGGCACCATGACATTTTCCATCGCAGTCATGGTCGGTAAAAGGTGGAACGCCTGCAATATGATCCCGATGGTCCCGCGCCGCGCCCGCGCCAGACCGTCCTCATCCATATTGGCAATCGGTGTGCCGCTGACGATAATCTCGCCCGATGTCGGCTTTTCCAGGCCGGTCAGCAGCGCCATCATCGAGGATTTGCCCGAACCCGATGGCCCGAGAATAGCAACGCTCTCGCCCTTGGTGATACTAAGGTCAATGCCCTTCAATATCTCCACCGGCGCATCGGCCGCGCCCAAAGTCAGCGTGACATTGCGCGCCTCGAGCACTATTTCGGCAGCATGAGAAGTCTGGTCGGAAGATCGGGCCATTTAGAGAGATGCTTTCAGATAAGGACAAGAAATGAAAAGTAGCACTTTGAAACCATATAGCGTTCCTCTGCTGCTATGCCAGCTATCGCTGCTATTGCTCTCGGCCTGTGGTCCATCTGCTTCGACAAATGACAGCGCCAACCGCCCCGGCGCGTCAGCAGAAGACGCCAGCACCAGCGGCAAACCGCTCACCGGCCCGCAATCGCCCGAAGCCGCAGATACGCTGATCCTCGCATTGGGCGACAGCCTTTATGCCGGTTACAACCTTGATCGCGGCGAAGGGTTCCCCGAGGAATTGCAAAATGCGCTGGTCGCCGATGGCATGAATGTGTTTGTCGTCAATGCCGGCGTCTCGGGCGACACCAGCGCCGCCGGGCGGCAGCGGCTCGACTATGCGCTGGAAGGCCTGCCGCGCAATCCCGATCTGGTGGTGCTGGGCCTTGGCGGCAATGACATGCTACGCGGCATAGAGCCTGAACAAACCCGCGCCAATCTCGACGCGATGCTGAAAACGCTGAGCGACCGCAAGATCAAGGTGGTGCTGACCGGCATGCTCGCCGCCCCCAATCTCGGGCCGGAATATGCCGATGCGTTCAACCCGATCTTCCCCGACCTCGCCAAACAATATGATGCGGCGCTGTATCCCTTCTTTCTCGACGGCGTGGTGACCGATTCTGAGCTCATGCTGGAAGATGGTATCCATCCCAATGCGGAAGGCGTTGATCTGGTGGTCGAGAAGATCGCGCCGGTTGTGACGGGGGCGTTGGCGGAGTGACGCGCAGCTTTACACAGAGTTAGCTAAGGCGTTACCAAGGTTTACGTCGATACTGTCTCTGCCTAACCAAATCCATTCCATGGCCAAAGAATTGGAACCGCGCGCATAATGCAGCTCTTCAATCAAAAAACGGTTTCCAGACATGTGGAAAGAGCCGCACCCGCCGATGAGAGCAAGCTGGAAATCCTGCGACAATGGGCCGCGACAATCGAAGATGGCTCGATCAATGACCTGAAGGAAACCGCGCTGCATGGCAGCTTCAAACAGCGCATAGTCTGTGATGTGCTGGGCTATACCGATTTCAATGAAAGCGGCGAATGGAGCGTGGACGTTGAGACCAATATCGGCGCTGGCTCGGTTGATCTTGCGCTCGGCCATTTCACCGCCGAGGCCAAGGATATCATTGCCCCGTTTGAGCTGAAAGGCGCCAAGACCAAAAACCTCGACGCGATCATGCCGGGCCGGGCGAAAAGTCCCGTCGATCAGGCATGGGAATATGCCAGCAACAATGTCGGCAGCAAATGGGTACTGGTGTCCAACTATCTGGAAATCAGGCTCTACAGCTATGCCGATGGCAGACAGTTTCACGAAACATTCGATCTGGCCAAACTGCACCAGCCACAGGAGTATAAGCGCTTCATGCTGCTGCTCTCCGCGGACAGCTTGTTGTCCGGCGGCAGCGCGCAATTGCTCGAAGAAAGCCGCGCCGAAGACCGCGACATCACCAATGCGCTCTATTCCGATTATAAAGAACTGCGCGCCAATCTGATCGGTGCGGTGCAACAGGCCAAGCCGGACATTGACCCGCTCGAAGCGATCAGCGTCGGCCAAACCATATTGGACCGGGTGCTGTTTATCGCCTTTGCAGAAGATAACGGCCTGCTGCCCGATAACAGCCTATTAAAGGCGTTTGCGCATAATGACCCCTATAATCCGCGCCCTGTCTGGGAGAATTTCAGGGGGTTGTTTGCCGCCATTGACCAGGGGTCAGAGCAGCTCAACATTCCGCGCTATAATGGCGGCCTGTTTGTCCGCGATCCGGTGATCCGCTCGCTCGCAATACCCGATCATATCTGCGAGGGGTTCAAGCGGCTGGCGGAATATGACTTTGCCAGCGAAGTACCGGTCACCATCCTCGGCAGGATTTTCGAACAATCGATTTCCGATATTGAGACACTGCAGAAACAGGCGCGCGGTGAAGCGGTTGCGGAGAAAAAGAGCAAAGGCACCAGCGGCCGGCAAAAGCGCGATGGCGTCGTCTATACTCCGGATTATATCGCGCGGTTCATTGTCGAACAGACATTGGGCACCCATTGCCGCGAGATATTTGACGGCATTCTGGCCGAATATGCCGCCAAGGGCGCGGGGGCCGATGATGAAGAGATCAAGTGGAAGCGCAAGGGTGCAGAGAAAGAAGCATGGGCCGCCTATCGTGAGCGGCTGACATCTTTGCGCATTGTTGACCCGGCCTGCGGCTCTGGCGTGTTTCTGGTGATTGCTTTTGACTGGATGAAGGCCGAGCTGGAACGGGTGAATGAGCGTTTGGCCAGTCTGGATGGCGCCCATGCCGGTGATCTGTTTGATCCGGACAGTGAAATTCTCACCAACAATCTGTTTGGCGTCGATGTGAACCATGAAAGTGTCGAGATTGCCAAGCTGAGCCTGTGGATCAAAACCGCGCGGCGCGGCAAGGTGCTGGACAGTCTGGACGGCAATCTGCGCGTCGGCGACAGCCTGATCGAAGACAGCTCCTATGCCTATCGTGAAGAGGGCTTTGTCTGGAAGGAAGCCTTTCCGGATGTTTTTGCCCAAGGCGGCTTTGATATTGTCCTCGGCAATCCGCCCTATGTGCGCCAGGAATTGCTCAAAGCGCTAAAACCCTATCTAAAAAGCCGCTTTGCCGTCTATCATGGGGTGGCAGACCTTTACGCCTATTTCTTTGAGCGCGGCCTGCGCCTGCTGAAACCGGGTGGGCGGCTCGGCTATATCAGCTCTGCGACTTTCTTTAAGACAGCTTACGGCAAACCGTTGCGCGAATTTTTGCGCACACAGGCGACGTTGGAGACCATTGTTGATTTTGGCGACAATCAGATATTTGAAGGGGTGACGACGTATCCGGCAATCCTGACCATGCGCGCGGGCGCGCCGGAGCCGGATCACCACCTACAATTCTGGAACATAGAGGCTTTACCCAAGGGCAGTTTTGATGACGGCTATAGAGCCGCCAAAGCACCCTATCCGCAAAGCACATTGCCGGGTGCGTCATGGCAATTGGAAGCGCCGGAATTGCGCGCGCTCAGGACCAAGATTGTTCAAGGCCGCAAAACGCTGAAAGAGGTTTATGGATCGCCGCTTTATGGCATTAAGACCGGGCGTAATGAGGCGTTTGTAATCGACCGCGCAACGCGTGACAGGCTGGTTGCTGAAGACCCGAAATCGGCAGAGGTTTTGAAGCCATGGCTTGAAGGCAAAGACATTAAGAGATGGCGTGCAGAAAGTCGCGATTTATGGCTAATCCTTTTTGAACGCGGCTGGACAAATGAGACTTTCGGTACTGCGGATGAGGATCTGCAATGGGAGCGATTGCAAGCGCATTACCCAGCCATTGCAGCTTGGCTGGAACCTCATGCCCAAGCCTGCCGGAAACGTACCGACAAAGGGGAGTTCTGGTGGGAGCTAAGAGCCTGTTCCTATTATCAGCAGATTGAAGCCCCAAAGATCATTTATGGAGAGTTTTCATCTACTAATCTTTTCCATGCCTCAGCAGAAACATACTTCAATAACAAATGCTATTTCATAGCCTCTGACAGCTCTGCCTTACTTGCATACTTAAACTCTCGAGTATTCTGGACCTTCGCCCTATCGCAAGGCGTTGCAGTCCGAGGTGGGTTTGTTCAGATGCACTCCCAGTTTATGGAACAGACTCCATTACCCCTCACTACCGCTGAAGCCGAAACCGCCCTCGGCAAACTCGCAGAAGCCGCGCAAAATGCCGCCGAAGAGCGCTACCGGCTCGAACAATCCATCACCCGGCGTATCCCCGATCTTGCTGATGATCCCGCCGCTGCCAAGCTCTCCACCAGGCTGAAACAATGGTGGCTGTTGCCCGACTTTGCCGCTTTCCAGAAAGAGGTGAAGAAAACACTGAAAGCCGACATTCCGCTGAAAGAGCGCAGCGAATGGGAGGACTGGATTAGTCAGACCCGATCCGAAATCACCGCCCTCACCGCAGAAATCACGCGGCTGGAAGCGGAAATCAACACACAGGTCTACGCCCTGTTCGACCTGACACAAGATGAAATTGCCCTGTTGGAGGCCAATATCTAGGCCCAAGATGCACCACCCCATGTCCTACACGCAGGCCAAGTGCTATACTTTTATCGGTTCTTTCTCAGCCTCTGCTCTGCCCAAGACCCAACCACCGCTCAAACACCTGTTGGATATATCCAACGCAAGCACCTATTTCTGCGCCGTTTGAGCGGAACCTTTGTAACCTTCGTCAAGCGCGCTTGACAGTTGGGCGGCGTAGCAAGCGCTTATTTGCTATCCAGCATTGCAACCACAATCGCCGCCGCTACGCCGAGGCCAAAGCCGATCAGCAGGCCAATCACCGGCTCGCCGAACAGCGCACCGCCTGCGATGGCGCCGCCCATTGTACCCAGCGCGATAAACACGCCGCCAGCGGCAGTGGGGCGCTTTTGCGGCGTTTGGGGCGAAGCGGGTTCGAGGTCTGTGTTGTCGCTCATGCTGCTGAGGTGGCGATGTTTGCGATCAATGTCCAGCGCGATTGCGGATAACGCGGCATTTACCAATTATGTGAAAGCAATATCCACCGCGCCCGACTATTGCGCGTCCTGACTTTCCTCTCCCCCAAAAAGGCCGCCCATATGCACCAGATCAACAGCCCCGCCTGCCCCCTTCCCCATAATGCGCGGTTCGGGGGCGGTGTGACGGTTACGGTCTCTACAAGCCGCAGCGCCTGTGATGAGGCGATGAATATGATTGACCTGCTGGGCGATGCCGCGGCTGAGCAGGCCGAACGCAATGCCAACAATGCCCGCAACAAAGGCAACCATATCCATTTCTGCCATTGGCGCGATGTCCGCCGGATGGTGGCGCAACTGCAATGCGGATGCGTCTCGGGTGCTATTAACTAGGCTGCTTTTCACTTAGCCTGAAACACGTCATTGCGAGCGTAGCGAAGCAATCCAGAGCAACACGCACCTGCTCTGGATTGCCGCGTCGCTTCGCTCCTCGCAATGACGATTAAATGTAAATGAAATCGACTCTAGGGCTTTCATGCCATACCTGCTCCATCATGCAGCACCCCGTTGGTGTCGAGCGTAGTCGAGACACGGCTTTCCACTTGCCAGGGCCTCTCGACTTCGCTCGAGGCGAACGGTGCAAGCAGAATTATGGAAAATCCGAAGAAAGCCTAAGTGCTTATTCGCCCTCAACTGCGCCGTCCGTGACACGGAAGAAGCGGCAATCGCGGGTGATGGCGCTGAACAGCTCACGGTCGGTGCCGGTCATCCAGATCTGCGCCGGCCGCGCGGCGAGCTGCTCATAGAGCGCGGTCCGGCGGCGGGCATCAATATGCGCAGCAATCTCGTCTAGCAAGACAATAGCGGGCACATTGGCTCGAGTTTCGGCGACCAGATCGCTATGGGTTAGCATCAGCGCGATCAGCATCGCCTTTTGCTCCCCGGTGGAGCATTGGCTGGCCGCAGCACCGGTCTGGCGCATGGTGACCACCAGATCATCACCATGCGGCCCGGCCAAAGTGCGCCCAGCAGCCTGATCGCGATTGCGGCCTGACTTCCATGCGGTGATTAGGTCATCTGACGCATCCAGATTGCGTGCCAGTGCCAGTGCAGGCTTGGCGAAGATGCCGGTTTCCGAGGCATCGAGAAAGCCGTCTAACTGGTCAATCATCGCCGCGCGCGCCGCGATAATCGCTTCGGCATGGCTCGCCATGCGGGTTTCCAGCGCATCGAGCCAAAGCGGATCCGTCGGCTCTTCGGCCGCCAAAAGCCGATTGCGCTCCCGCATCGCGCTTTCATATTGTTGGCAATGATGCGCATGGGCAGGCCGCACCGCCGCGACCATACGGTCAAAATAGCGGCGGCGAGTACCTACGGTATCGACGAACAGCCGGTCCTGCGCCGGGGTGAGCCAGCTGATCGCGAGCACATTGAGGAAATCGCCATGGCTGGCCGACTGGCCATTGATCCGGACGAGGCGTCGCGAAGGCTGGTTAGGCTTTACCCCGGTGCCCAGGCTGGTCTGGCCGGTCGCATCGTTTAACCGTGCGGCAATGGCAAAGCCACCCGCTCCATCCTGGCGCACCATCTGCGCCGGCGGCGCAGCGCGCAAACCCCGACCCGGTGCAAATAACGACAGGGCTTCCAATATATTGGTCTTGCCCGCGCCATTCTCCCCGGTGAGCACAACCATCTTCGCCAGGTCGTCGAGGCGGCTCTCTTTGTGATTACGAAAATCGGTCAGCGTCAGGCTGGAAATGCTCATGGTCGGACGGCTTTAGGACAAAGCGCGTGGAGCGGACAGTGTCTTTTCTTTCAGCGCCATTCATTTGGCATTCATGAAATCCTAATGTTCGGGAAATTTTCCCAATATATAGGATTTTACATTGACGGCGCACTTGCCGGGATTACTCAAAGTATTGTTCTATATAGGTTTTATAAAACTGGCACGCCTAATGCTTAGTAAGGGACAACCGGGAAATGGTTCTCGGAGATACTGACCAGATAAAGGAATACACAATGACCATCGATTTTTCACAAGCCGCTTTCGTTTCGATCATCACCGGCGTTGCTGCCCTGTTCGTTTCGTTCGCTACCGTCATCTAATCACCATCAAGACCAGAAGGAATAAATCATGAGCCCGATCGTTTCAAATACCGCATTCATTTCCGTTACCGCCAGCATCGTTGCCCTGTTCGCATCATTCGCTGCCGCAATCTGAACCACTAACCAACCTGCCCATTCAAGGAGTTAAGATAATGAGCCCCGTAGTTTCCCAGGCCGCATTTGTTTCTGTCGCAGCCAGCATAGTCGCCGTATTCGCTTCTTTCGCCGCTGTTGTCTGAAACGCGTTTCATCAACCCGTTCAACTCTAGACAGGAAAGGAGATAGCATCATGACAACCGACGTAACCAACATCGCATTCACCGCGCTGGTAAGCTTCGTTGTTTTCACAACGGCACTGTTCGCAGCCACCCTCTAACCCTCGACGACTGGTTCTAAAATAGCCATAAATTATCAACCGCATTAGCAAGGACATTGAAATGAAAAACAAATTCCGCCTCGACAAGCAGAATGCCAAATTGATGGGTGTCTGCGGCGGCATTGCAAACTGGGCCGAGATTGATGTCAATATCATCCGCATCCTCTGGGTTCTCGCCGCACTATTCGGTGTTGGATCTCCAATATTGATTTACCTGATCATCGGCCTTGTGGCAGAATAAGGCGACCGATCACAGACTTGCCAAGGGGCGCGTCAGCTGATCGGTTGCTGCCACAAGAGCCCGATACATGACGCCAAAGGTCAACATTTCCGTCCCCTATCGCACCATGATGCGATTATTTGCGGCGCTGATAATCTCCCTGACCATCAGCGCCTGCCAGGCCGAACCAAACGGCCACACCTCATCCCAAGCATCCCCCGGCGTCCCTGCCGACAAACGCGATGGCAAAACCGAAGTCATTGTCATGGGCATGCTGCATAGCGGCCATCTGAGCTCGCGCACCTATCCGCTGAGCCGGATCGAAACCGCCATACGGACCATCAAGCCCGACACCGTGCTGACAGAGATTCCGCCCGACCGCATCGACGCAGCACTCGCTTCTTATCGCGAGACCGGCATGGTCACCGAAAAGCGCACCCGCGCCTTTCCTGAATATACCGAGGTCATTATCCCGCTTCAGGCGGAAATGGGGTTTACCGTCAAGGGCACCGCAGGGTGGACTCCTGAAATCGCCTCTAACCGCAGGTCCATGCTCGCAGCCATCGAGTCCGATCCTGAACGGTACAATCAATGGCGCCAATGGGAAAAGGCGCAGCAGAGTTTTCGCGAGTCTGTGAAACAAAGGGGCTCCGGCCCCGAATATATCCATTCGCCTGAATATGATGCAGCTATAGCGGCGCGCTTTGCACCCTATGTCCGCTATTTTGATACGGATCTAGGCACGGGAGGATGGGAGGCGATCAATAAGGCGCATTGGCACAATATCGCCTCTGAACTGAATGCCGTCTCAGGCGAAGAGCAGCGGGTACTGATCACCTATGGCGCGTTTCACAAATATCAAATTCTGCGCCGACTTGGCGAGCGCGATGATGTAATTGTCACCGATGCTTTATTGTTTTTTGACGATTCCTAAGCGTGATCAAAGTCATCAGTTGTCATCAGATACCAGGCGCGGGCCATAAGGAAGATCACCGCTGGTATTATCGAAGTGAAGACTAGGTCATGCCAGTTGTAGGACCAGCGGATCGCACTCCACCTATACTCCCAATGCGTTAACAATGCCCAGACATCCAGTATCTCGCCAGTCAGCGCCGCTGCAAAAACCGCCAGTAATGGCAACCAGCGATGCGGCCCGCGGCGCAACAACAGCATGGTTAGAACAAAGACGGCTAGACCAACACAGACATGCAACGAGTCCCTGTCTAACCCGGTTTCCGCCTCCATCCATTGCTTCCAAGCTTGAAACAAGTCCGGCTGGCCAGCCATAAGGGATGAAAACATAATAAAATCGCAACCCTTATGTGAAACCTTCAAACATCGGTGCTGAACGGCGTGAAGTCGGTATCAGCATCATAGACATCGACACCTTCAGCCTGCTTCAATTTGCCAACGACCCAATATGTCACCGGGGTCAATAGAGCTTCCCAAAGCACTTTCAAGCCCCAGTTGGTAACCATCACGGTCAGCACCGCGTCCGTATTCCAGATTCCCCAAAAGGCGACCGGATAGAAAATCAGGCTGTCAACGCCCTGCCCGACAATGGTTGAGCCGATTGTACGGGTCCATAGCGCCTTGCCCTGAGTCCATATCTTCATCCGCGCCATGACATAGCTGTTCACAAACTCACCCGCCCAGAATGCGGTGATCGAAGCCAGCACAATGCGCCACGTGCTGCCAAAAACAGACTCATAGGTCTGCTGACAGATCGCACCTGTCGGCCCTCCTGCCGGATCGGTAAGGGCCAAGCTACCGGGATCGCCATCAAAACCGCTGGCAAGGCATGACCAGCCGTCAAAGGCTGGTAAGCCGACTACGACCCAGCTCATAAAGGCGAGGAACAGCATCGCCGCGAAGCCGGTCCAGATAACCCGGCGCGCGCGGGCAAAGCCATATATCTCGGTCAGGACATCGCCGATGACATAGCCTAGAGGGAAGAACAAAATCCCCGCGCCGTAAATAAACACGCCATCCGGGGCAGGCCACCAGCCTTGCGGCCAAAAGGCGATGTCGACATAGGTCAGCTTGGCCGCGCCGATGATATTGGAAAGCAACAAGATGGCGACAAAGGCCGCCATAACAAAATCATAATAGCGGAACTGATGGCTGGCGAGCGCTGCGCCATCAATGCGCTCTTGTTGCATGGATTGCTGCCCGAAACTGCCGTGATTCATAAATGCGCCATATCCTAGTTTGCCTAAGGCGCAAACATGGCTATGAAGCGGCGCGATGCAATGGCATCACGCGCGCCCGTAGCTCATCTGGATAGAGCGCGAGACTTCTAATCTTGAGGCAGCAGGTTCGAGTCCTGCCGGGCGCGCCACGACCCGCCGGAAGACGTTATGACCGAGATATCGATTATCCCATACACACAAGATTATTGTGACAGGGTCATTGCGCTTGCGATCAGGTCATGGATGCCGGTATTTGGGAAGACCAGAGATGAGGTGCCGAGCCTTGTCTACGACAATTTCTACCCCGCTGGCTGGCAAATGCGCCAGGCCGCCGACATACGCGCGCTGTTGCATTCTGAACCGGAGAATTTCTGGCTGGCGCTGCACAGTGGGTCCCTAGCCGGTTTCCTGGGCATGCGCATGCATCCCGAAGACAATATGGGGGAGATCCACTTGATTGCAGTCGAACCAGAACTGCAGCGGCAATCAATCGGACGGCAGCTGATGGCCTTTGCAGAAGACCGGATCAGGTCGGCAGGAATGAAAATGGTAATGCTGGAGACTGTCGGGGATTCCGGCCACATGCCTGCACGGAAAACCTATGAAGCCATGGGCTATAAAACATGGCCAGTCGCGCGCTATTTCAAGAAGCTGTAGCGCTCGCCACCTGATTATCAGTGTCGAGATATCGGCGAAGACAAGATCAGAGTATCTTGAAGAAGCGCTCTACCGGCCATGGATCATAGCCCAAATTCTCGTAAATGCGTTTGGCTGGCGGCGCAAAATCCTGTGTTATTGTTTCGACGGTTACAATTTTCATGCCTTTGTTGCGTAGCACCGTCTCAACATGTGACAAAAGGCTCTGGCCTACACCTTTCCCTTGGTGAGCTGGGGATACGGTGAGCATAAACACTTCGCCTAGCGCATCGACGTTGTTCATGCGAACAGCGATAAACCCGACCACATCATCTGCTATGGAAGCAACCCATATCGCCTCGGGCTGGGCCTCAATGATTGCGAGCAGAGTATCTGTATTGCCAGGGTCTTCGTCATGAAGGTAGAATGGCTTGTAGATATTATCGAACACCTCTGCACGGGTGCCATCGTGCATGGCCTCTAATGACCGAAGCGTGATATCCGTCAGTGCAGCCGTAAAGCTTCGATCAAACTGTCTGATTTCCACCATTGCCATAGCTTTTAGCTATGGAATGACCCCGGCAAGATCAAGTGCATTTATAGTATAAAGCAGCAGATTTTACGTAAAACCGCGCAAAATCCCGCCGGTTTTGCGGTTATTTGATGATACTTTGTTACATAAATGCCTGAATGCCGAATCATTCAGACGCCAGAGAAGGTCTTTGTGCCGGGTATTATTTTCTCGAAATTGCTCCCGATGGCCTGAATATTGAGAGACGAAACCTCAATGTTTAGGTTTATTTACACATATGTTAATATATATTTGTAGCCCAAGAGATACAACACGAAGTCCGAATATAGCTTATGCACAAGCTTATTCCTGTGCTTCGCTCAATGCAGACCTGAAAATCAGCTAAGAGCATCTTTTCATCAGCCCGCTGTTTCCTCTCCAAACCCCTGAGGATTTTTACACTTCGCCAAACCCGAAATAATGCAGCAACGGCAGAATTGTTCCCAGAGAATTCAACCTTTTTTGTGGATGCGGCCCATCACCGCATCCAACTTGGCCAATAGAGCTGGGTCCCGGGCTTCTGGTGAAGTAATCAGCGCATAGTCAAGGCATGTATCGATAGGACTAGCATCGCGCTTGTCTGGCAAAGAGGCTGCCAGTGCTTGCAGCATGGCGCGCGCCTTGGTGGCGTTGGCGTTCATCTGGGCGATTACCGCTTCAACCTCGACTGGCGCTTCATGTTCGCGCCAGCAGTCATAGTCGGTGACCATGCCGACCAGTGCATAGGGCAGCTCCGCCTCGCGCGCCAGCTTGGCTTCGGGCATGGCGGTCATACCGATGACATCGGCGCCCCAGCTGCGATAGAGATGGCTCTCGGCACGTGATGAGAATTGCGGCCCTTCCATCGCCAGATAGGTTCCGCCTTTGGCAACATTGGCGCCCGCCTCTTCTGAGGCACCGGCTACCATATCGGACAGCCGCGGACACACTGGGTCGGCCATGGAGACATGCGCCACCATGCCGCTGGTGAAGAAAGTAGAGGCGCGCTGGCGGGTGCGGTCGATAAACTGATCGACAATCACGAATTGTCCGGGAGGCAATTCTTCTTGCAATGACCCGATCGCCGATATCGCGACAATATCGGTACAGCCAGCGCGCTTCAGGGCATCGATATTAGCCCGCGCATTGACTTCGGTTGGCGTGAGGCGGTGCCCTTTGCCATGGCGCGGTAGAAAGACGAAGCGATGCCCGGCCATTTCACCCATGACCAGCGGGGCTGATGGTTCGCCAAAGGGGCTTTCGACCGCGATTTCCTGCACATTTTCCAGGCCATCAACAGCGTAAAGCCCGGAGCCGCCAATGACCCCGATTGTCCATTCGCTCATAAACTGTCTTTCTTGTCGTCGCTCTGGCCTTCCAGGCTGGCAATCCATTCGCGCACCAGTGCTACGCCCTGGTCATCAATCAGACTACGGCCGAGCTCCGGCATAGCGATACCGGGATCAGTCGAGTCCATGCGATAGAGCATGATCGAGGCCTCTGGCTGGCCGGGATGGATGGCAAATTCACGATTGCCGCTGCCGCGTCCCGCAGCAACCGGGCGTTTGTACAAGCCAAGCGCCGTGTCATTGCTTTCCTGATATGTAAGATACAGACCTGAATTGCTCGCTGGCCCTTGACGATTGTGGCAATGGGCGCAGTTGATATCGAGATAGGCACGCGCCCGCTCGCCTATCGGCGCATCTTTGGTGTCAAAGCGCGGCATGATCGGATGATCGGGAAAGCGGTTCGGCAAAATGCCCGCTTCGCGCCAGGCGATAATCTGGTTGCTGCTATCGCTCGCACCATTGTTGAGATTGCGCAGCTTGGGTCCGATGGGAGTGACTTCACCGCCAAGGGCATGACACCCCTTGCACTGGTTCTTGTTCGGCACAGAATAGGTAAACATCTGCCGCGCGCCGTCGGGGCCAACAGGCGCCTCAATCTCTAATCGTCCGCCTGTGACCTTCAGCGTCGCATCCTGGCCATCCTCGTCCCAAATATAGGGCAAGGCAAGCCAGCCATTGGCGCGGTGGAGCAGCAGCCGTGTTTCAATCGGCTCAAACACGCCCGCTTCATTCTCATAGCCGAATGTCTTGATCAGTGCGCTGCCCACAGGAAGCTGCAAAAGCCCGTCACGTGAGGCAAAGCTAACCTCCTGCCCGGCAGGGACATACATAAAGCGCCGCTTCTCTGCCTTGTCAGAGAAAAGCGCTGCATTCAGGACATAAGGCTGCACCCCATCCGCTGGAACCTGTTCAGGCAGAACCGCGAAAAAACCATAATCAGAGAGCTTTTTCGGGAAGCCCTTTTCGGTAATCGCGGCATCCTGAACAGGGGCAAGCGCGGCCGGCGCAAAGGCACCGACCAGCAGTAGGGCAGAAACAGCAAGAAATGCGCGGATCATCTTTTGACAATCGCCTCCATAGCTTCAGGCATGACAACGGCAGGCACCGTCATATCGGCATTTGCATCGCCAAAGTCCGCCATGGCTGGCTGTGCCTCTGTCAGTGACTGGTCAGGCTTGGAAAGGTTCAGGCTAAGCGCGGGTGCGCTATCCTTCGAGACCACGCCCTCACCGGTGCCATCCCAGATGATCGGCGGCAAAGACCCGCCCATCGCCGCAGCCAGCAATGCGCCTTCGGGGAAACCCGGCTTATAGCCTGCCTTGCCATGGCTGTTATTTCCAACCCGGATGCGGTTGGCGAGCGGCTGATAATTGTCGTCCTCAAAAGGCTGCTGATAACCGACAATGATCACGTTAGCCGTACCATGATCTTCAAACACATTGCCAAAGACCTCGACATCACGATTGGCCATGATCATGACGCCCGAGCCTGCCGGTACGCTGGCGACAATATTGCCCTCAGGCGCGAAATTTGGCGTGTTGTTATCGCGCAATGTGTTGCCGAAAATCCGTACATCATGGCCGCCCTGTTGCGGCAGGTTGGGCAGGTCAAACACCAATATCCCGCCGGTGTTATTCTCTGTCAGATTGCCATAGACATCGGCATTGAAGCTGTTCTCAATCTCAATCCCGGCAACATTATAGGTCACATGATTGTTGCGCACGATGATATTGCGCGACTGGCCGACATAAATGCCCGCATCGGATGCGCCGGTAACCGTAGTCGCATCAACCAGCACATTTTCCGATTCCACCGGATAGATGCCATAGGCACCATTGGTTTCCTTTGGGCCCCCGCTCCATTCTACGGTGAGGCGATAATAGACGATATTATCGGCACCCTTGGATTTGATGCCATCGCCTTTGCTGTCGCGCACGGTGAAATCGCGCAGAACCACATTATCCGAGGTGACCAACAATCCCTCGCCGCTGCCTTGCTGGTTTGCAAAATCAAGGATCGTCTTATCGGCCCCGGCTCCGCGCACGGTGACATTGTCAACATCGAGCGACAGGCCATCAGTCAGCGCATAGGTGCCTTCTGCCAGCACAATTTCATCACCCGGTTCGGCGAGGATCATAGCTTCCTGCAGCTTCTCCTGCGCATCCGCTCCCGCGGCGATATTATGCGTCTCGGCAATGGCTGGCGCTGCGGTCAATGCCAGGGTTATGGCACCCAGCATAGCGACCCGATTTCCTTTTTTCATATATTGCATCCTCCCGGTGTAATCTCGGCTGTTTTATCGCCGAATGTCATGATAGTCTTCGCGCACTTTTCGCGCAGATGCAATGCTGTCAACCGGTGCAATCGCGCTGGCAAGGGAGAATTATTCGATGATGAAAATGATCAGGTTCTTGCTGGCGCTAACCCTGGCCAGCGCAGTCCTTGCACCCGCTCTTGCGCGACCGGCCAGCATCAATGGTCGCTGGCTCACCGAAGAGAAGGATTCGATCATCACCATCAGCCAATGCGGCTCCACGGTCTGCGGCAAGATTGAGCGGATTTTGGTGCAAACACCTGACGCCAATCAGAAGGATGTCAACAATCCCAACCCCAAGTTACGCTCGCGTCCGGTATTGGGCTTGCCGGTGCTGCTGAACTTTCGCCCCGATGATACAAAGTGGAACGGCAAGGCATATGATCCGAAGACAGGCCGTACCTACACCACCAACATCACTCTGCTGAAGAATGGTAAGCTCAAGGTTCAGGGCTGTGTCGCCATATTTTGCCAATCGCAATATTGGACACGGGCCAGCTAAGACTGCTCTCACAGGCTCACGCCGGACTCTTTGGATGGCTATTGAGTTTCCGTGTCGCCATCCAGATGCGCCACCCGAAAGGCCTGCATCTTGCGGCGTATATCCTCCAGCGCCTTGGTCCGTGTCGTCAACATGCTGGCCGTTGAGCGATCATCATTGACCGGCTCTGGCTCCGGCGAAGGCCAATGCACGACTGATTCATGGGCGGTAGTGCTGTCATTGATATCATTGGCATGGGCCAGAACCCTATCGGCCTCGCTCAGCGACTTTACCAGCAGGCGCAATTGCACGCCATAGCGATCACTGGAGAGCCATTCCGGCTGTTCACGCAACGCCGTGAATTGCCGCCGCACCTCGGCATGCATGTCCCGGACATCGCCAATATCTTCAGCCTGCAGCGCAAGCCGCAACCTTGCAACCGACCTGTCCAATGCCGTCGCTGCGGCTAACATCCAGCCACCGCGAACCCAAAGGATTCCGCAACACCCATAGGGGTACCTTTCCTGCCATAGCGGCGTTTCTGCCGACTAGGTAAAGCCGGGAAACACCAATCCATATACGCGCTAACGGTCAGGGGACGGTGCGATTAAGAACTTTTATGGATGTTGGATAATTGGCGACGTCGTGCAAAAGGGCAAGTTTCAGACCATGATCCCGCGCATGATGATATCCACCGTCTGATCGGCATAGGAATCGCGCATCCCCTCGTTCAGATTGTCCTGACTGAAGCAATGTCGCAGCACCAGGCGCGCGGAGAAAAAGCGGTCCGCCGCGCCTGTTACCGTGAAATAGAAAAGCTGCGGATCAATATCGCGGAACACGCCCTGTTCGACACCATCCTTGATCAACCGATTATAGGCTTCGGAAAGCGGACGCAGATAATCATCGGCGATCTTGCCTGCATCTTCAGGTGAAGAATCGCGCACCAGCCGCATCAACAGCCGATTGAGATAGGGATAATCAAAATAGGTCGAAATCGCCGCGCGGATATGTCGACGCATCTTGTCATCAGGCGACATATCCTTGGCCAGCAAGGTTTCTACGCTGGTCAGAATACGCCGCATATTGCGATCCAGCAGCGCCAGCATCAGCCCTTGTTTGTTGCCAAAATAATATTTGACCAGCGCACTGTTCAGCCCCGAACGCAAAGAGAGCTCACTCAGTGAAATATCCACGGTGTCGCCCTCGCGCATGATCGCGCTGGCGGCATCAAGCAACTGCTCGCGTGCATTGCCCGCATCATTCTGCGCCAAATCACTATTGGCTGGATCGGCTCTGGTTGCATTCTTGGTCATAGATACATGTTATTTATAGTCAGGTTCATCCCACCAAGGGAAGAAGTCGGGCAAATCTGTCGACACCTTGTCGGGATAGGCAGCCTCACGTTTTTCCAGGAAGCTGGCGATACCTTCTTTGGCATCTGCCGAGCGCGCCCGGGTGAAGATGGCACGACTGTCTATACGGTGCGCCATCATGGGATGCTCCTCGGCAGACAGGCGCCACAACATTGCCCGGGTCATTGCCACCGAGACCGGCGCGGTATTGTCGGCAATCTCGCGCGCCAATGCGGTCGCCGCTGGCAACAGATCATCAGGCGCGTGGATCGAACGGATCAGACCACCGGCCAATGCTTCCTCTGCGGGGAAAACCCGACCGGTCATGCACCATTCCATTGCTTGCTGCATGCCGACAAGGCGTGGCAGGAACCAGCTTGAGGCGGCCTCGGGAACAATGCCGCGGCGGGCAAAGACGAAACCGTATTTCGCCTTCTCACTGGCGAGACGGAAATCCATCGCCAGCTGCATCGTCGCGCCAATGCCAACCGCCGCGCCATTGACCGCTGCGATCACCGGCTTTGTGCACTGGAATATCCGCAAGGTCAGCCGCCCGCCACTATCGCGGACGCGTTCATCCGCCAGATCGGGTACCTCATCCTCACTGGCAAAGACTTGACGGCCATCATCAGGGGTCAAGTCAGCCCCGGCGCAAAAAGCTTTGCCCTCGCCAGTGACAATAACCGCCCGCACCGCATCATCCGCGTCGATAGCATCAAAGGCGGCGCACATTTCCTGCTGCATGATGCCGGTAAAGGCGTTCATCTTGTCCGGGCGGTTGAGGGTGATGGTGGCTATACCATCAGCAATAGCATAGCGGATTTGGGTGTAGTCGGTCATGTCGATCTCCTCTCCCCTCCTCTTCAGAGGAGGGGCAGTGAGACTTAGGGCCGTAAGGCCCTTAGTCGCAGCGGGGTGGTGCCGCGGCTGGGTAAGAATTCGCTGTCGCGAGCTCGACTTCGTCTCGCCACCACCCCAACCCCTCCTCTGAAGAGGAGGGGCTTTAAAGTCACCGTGGCGCCATGCGGATGCCGCCATCGAGGCGGACATCTTCGCCGTTGAAATAGCCGGTCTCAATCATGCACAAGGCAAGCTTGGCATACTCATCGGGGATACCCAGACGCGGCGGATGCGGCACCATCGCGCCCAGCGCATCACGCACATTTTGCGGCGCACCGGCGAGCAGCGGCGTATCGAAAATACCCGGCAAAATGGTGTTAACCCGGATGCCTTCGCGCGACAGATCACGGGCAATCGGCAAGGTCATGCCAACCACGCCACCCTTGGAAGCGGAATAGGCCGCCTGGCCGATCTGGCCATCTTCGGCCGCGACCGATGCGGTGTTGACCATTGCGCCGCGGTCACCATTTTCCAGCGGATCAAGCGTCAGCATGCCCGCTGCCGATTTGGCGATACAGCGGAAAGTGCCGACAAGATTAACCTGAATAACAAAGTTGAACGCATCGAGCGGGAAATGCTTGATCGAACCATCTTCCTTGGACCGGCTGGCGGTCTTGATCGCATTGCCGATACCGGCGCAATTGACGAGGATACGCTCCTGCCCATTGGCGGCGCGCGCCTTTTCAAAACCGGCATCAACGCTTTCTTCCTCGGTGACATTCACCTTGCAGAAGGTGCCGCCAAGTTCAGCCGCGAGTGCTTCGCCTTTTTCTTCGTTGAGATCGAACAGGGCAACTTTGACGCCCTTTTCGGCAAGGCGTTTTGCGGTGGCTGCGCCGAGACCCGATGCGCCACCGGTGATAACGGCTGAAATGCTATTGTTGAGTTCCATATTCTTTCTTGCTCCGTGTTTTCCTCTCCCTTCAAGGGAGAGGATATGAAGACTTAGCAGCCCCGAACGGGCTGGTTAGTCGGAATTGGAGAGGGGCCCTCTCCCGCTGCGACTAGGCGGACAAGCCGCCAAGTCTCGCGACCTCTCCCTTGAAGGGAGAGGTAAGGAATCACCCCAGCCGCTCGATAATCGTGACATTGGCCTGGCCACCGCCTTCGCACATGGTTTGCAGACCATATTTGCCGCCTCGGGCTTCCAGTGCATTGAGCAGGGTCGCCATCAGCTTGGTTCCCGAGGCACCGAGCGGGTGGCCGAGCGCAATCGCGCCGCCATTGACGTTGAGCTTGTCATGGCTGCCGCCGGTATGCTTCATCCAGGCGAGCGGCACGGGAGCAAAGGCTTCATTGACCTCATACAGATCAATATCGTCGATATTCATCCCCGCCCGCTCCAGCGCGCGATCGGTGGCGAATAGCGGCTCTTCAAGCATGATCACGGGATCGCCGCCGGTAACGGTGAGGTTGTGGATGCGCGCACGCGGGGTCAGGCCATGGTCTTTCAGCGCCTGTTCGCTGACCACCAGCACCGCCGACGCGCCGTCGCAAATCTGGCTGGCATTGGCCGCCGAGATATAGCCACCTTCCTTGACCGTTTTCACCCCGGATATGCCTTCGAGCGAAGCATCAAAGCGGATGCCTTCATCGACCTTGTGCATCTCCTCGCCTTCGGGAGTCTCGACCTTTACCGGCACGATCTCATTGTCAAACGCCCCACTTTCAACCGCCTTGGCCGCGCGCTTGTGGCTTTCCAGCGAGTATTCGTTGAGGTCATCCTTGGTCTGGCCATATTTCTCGACGATCATCTCTGCACCATCAAACTGGCTGAACATCACGCCGGGATAAGCCTCTTCCAGACGCTCCGACTTATAATTGCCGAGGCCCTCTTTCATAAACAGCGCCGCAGTGGAACCCATGGGCACGCGGGTCATGCTTTCGATACCGCTGGCCAACACTACATCCTGGGTGCCGGACATCACCGCCTGTGCGGCAAACTGGATAGACTGTTGCGAAGAACCACATTGCCGGTCAATCGTCACGGCGGGGATGGAATCGGGCAGATTGGAAGCCAGCACCGCATTGCGGCCGACATCCATGGTCTGCTGCCCGCCCTGCATCACACAGCCGGTGATAACATCGTCAATCGCCTTGGTGTCAAAGTCGTTGCGCTCACCAATCGCATCAAACACCGCTGCACCCAGATCCACCGGATGCACCCCGGCCAAACGCCCGCCGCGCCGACCACCCGCCGTGCGCACAGCATCAACAATATACGCTTCCGCCATCATGATTCTCCTATGTGATTGTCTTGTTTAATCGATTGATTAAACTCTGCGCTGGAAGGGGTCAATGGGGAAGCTTTGTCCAGCGCCAGATTAGTCCAACACCAAACTCTGTCGGACCGCTTTTGCCATGCGATCAATAAAAGTCCGCACCTTTGCCGGAACAAAACCACCAGCAATATATAGCGTATGCAGAGGATAGGCCGGGAGCTGAAAATTCTCAAAGAGACAGACCACCTCGCCGCTCGCGATCTCTTTCTCAAACGCCCAATGCGGCCCAAGATGGATACCCCGCCCTGCCACAACCAGCGCGCGTATCGCGGTTATGCTGTTTGCACTGAAACTGCCCGAAACGGTTATGGATTTTGTCGCATCGCCTTGCTGCAAAGTGATTTTCTCGTCGCGCTGGCCAGGGCGGTAAAAGACAAACCTATGGTCTGACAGTTCTTCGGGATCGCTCGGAGCGCCATGCCTACTCAGATAATCTGGTGAAGCTACAAGCACCCGTGGTACCGCACCCAATCTGCGCGCTATCAGGCTGGAGTCGGGCAATTGGCCAATACGCACCGCAACATCTATGCCCTGCTCACGCAAATCGGAAAAACTGCTGCCCAACAGCAACTCTACACACAAATCGGGATAATCCTCTTGCAAATCACTCAACACTGGAGTGACAAAGCGCGCACCAAAATCAACCGGGGCTGTGACACGCAGCAACCCGGTCGGCGTATCCACCATACCGGTCACTTCTGCTTCAAGACTTGCCTGTGCATCCACGAGCTGCCGCATACCGCGATAGTATTGCTCGCCGGCCTCGGTTGGCGTCGACCGTTTGGTCGAGCGTTGCAACAGCTTTACGCCCAAGCGCTGCTCTAGCCCTGCAATTTTGCGGCTCACCGCCGATGGGTCTGCCCCGATCTGCTCAGCCGCAGCTTTAAGACTGCCTGTCTCCACTACACGGAGAAAGAGTTGTTCGCTTGCTCGATCCATAAATGTGATTTTTGCATGTATAAGATGAAAAATCTATCTCTACATGCATGTATCTGCACGACTTATGTCTCTTATCGTAGCCGAGATGGTTCGGCGCAACAGCAAAATGAAGGAGACAGACAATGGAAAATTCAGCAGCAAATGACCTCAAAGGCAAAGTCGCTTTGGTTACCGGCTCAGCCCGCAATATGGGCCGTGCCTTTGCCGTGGCACTGGCAAGCCGCGGTGCCGATGTGGTCGTGCATCACAATAGCGACAGTTCAGCCAGTGATGCAGAAGAGACCGCACAGCTGGTGCAACAACAGGGCAGTAAAGCGCTTATCGTATCAGGTGATCTGAGTCAAACACCCGCCGTCAGAGCGATATTTGTCGCCGCAATGGATGCCTTTGGTCGCATTGATATCGTAATCAACAATGCTGGTGTCGTACTCAAAAAACCTGTCGCGGACGTCAGTGAAGAAGAATTCGACACGCTATTCGGAATCAATACCAAGGCACCGTTTTTTGTCATGCAGGAAGCCGCAAAAGTGATTTCCGATAATGGCCGCATCATCAATATCGGCACCAGCCTGCTCGGCGCAACGACGGGCCTTTATGGCCTTTATGCCGGATCAAAAGCACCGCTGGAGGACTTTACCCGGGCCTTGGCTAAAGAGATTGGCGACCGCGGCATTACGGTCAACACGGTTTCGCCAGGCCCGATTGATACACCCTTTTTCCATGGCGAGGAAAATGAGCATTCGACAGCCCTTCTTAAAAGCATGTCGCCACTGGGTAGGCTTGGCGAGATCGAGGATATTGTCCCGCTTATCGACTTCCTTGCGTCCGAAGAAAGCCGCTGGGTGACCGCACAAACGCTGTTTATCAATGGAGGTTTTGTTGCCCGCTGAAACACGCAGGAACACAAGAAAAGAAAGGGAGGCACAATGGCCTCCCTTTCTTATCTTGGTTCTGGCTTTTTATTTAAGCAGCAGCTTCCCGCTTCACCGTAATCACCTGCGGATAGGTGAATTCGAGCAGGCCTTCCTTGCCATATTCGGCGCCAAAGCCGGATTGCTTGTGGCCGCCGAACGGTACGAAGGGCGACAGGTGCATAAATTCATTCACCCAGACAGTACCGGTTTCCATCTGCTCGGCGACTTCGACGCCCTTGTCGACATCCGAGGTCCAGACCGCACCGGCAAGGCCATATTCGGACGCATTGGCGCGTTCGATGGCTTCATCGACGGTGGAGAATTTCATCAGAGGCATGACCGGGCCGAACTGTTCCTCGGCGACGATACGCGCGTCCTCTGGCGGGTTGTCGAGGATGGTGATCGGCACATAATAGCCGGTGCCTGACGGGTCGCCCTCGTCACCACCGACAAGGAACTGATAGCCATTGTCCTTGGCGTCCTGGATCAGCTCGAGCACGCGCTCATATTGCTTTTTGTTCTGGATCGGGCCGACCGCGGTGCCCTGTTGTGCGCCGTCGCCGACCTTCACATGCTTGGCATATTCGGCAATCGCAGCGGAGAGGTCATCGTAGATGTCCTCATGGATATAGATGCGCTTGGCGGCGATGCACACCTGACCGGCATTGGTGAAGCTTGACCAGAACAGCTGTTCGGCGACCTTTTCAACATCGGCATCGGGGAGCACGATCGAGGCGTCATTGCCGCCCAGCTCCAGCGTGATGCGTTTGAGGTCTTTCGACGCGCCTTCCATGATCTTCTTGCCCGTAGCGGTGGAGCCGGTGAAGGTGATCTTGTCGATATCGGGATGCTCGGTGATCAGCGGGCCGAGATTGTCCTCACCGGTAATGATGTTGACCACGCCAGCAGGCACCACATCCTTGATAAGCTCGGCCAGACGCAGCGTCGCCAGCGGGGTAAACGGCGATGGTTTGAGCACGATGGTACAGCCTGAAACCAGCGCCGGGGCAATCTTTTGCACTGCCATCATCACCGGGAAGTTCCACGGCACGATACCGCCGACCACGCCGACCGGCACGCGGCGGGTGCGCGACAAACGGGTGTCGCTGTCCTCATTGACTTCATCTTCGAGCGTCAGCGTCGCCTGCGCGCCGGACATGGCCGCGGCGCCGCCAATTTCCTGCTGCGCCTGAGCATGTGGCTTGCCCTGCTCGCTGGTCAGCAGGCGGAAAAGCTCGTCCATATTGTCGCTGATCGCCTTGGAAATGCCCTGCACCACCTTCTGGCGCTCCTCAATCGGGGTTTTCGACCAGCTCTTGAACGCGGCGCGCGCGGCGGCGACGGCCTGGTCGAGCTCTGCGGCGCCACAGCTGGGCACCAGCCCGATCACTTCCTCATTGGCCGGGTTGAGCACTTCGAGCGTGGTATCGGTGGTGACCATCTCGCCATTGATCAGATTTTTATAGAGTGTTGTCATTGTCTCTCTCCTTGGGTGGGGAATTTTAACTTGCGGTAATTTTGAGCGGTAATGTCTTGAGGCCGCCGACAAAGATCGACTTGGCCCGTTGCGGTTCACCTGCCAGTTCCAGACTCTCTATACGGTCCAGCAGGGCGTTAAACAATATCCGCATCTCGAGCCGTGCCAGATGCAGGCCAAGACACTGATGCGCACCCGCCCCAAAGGCCAGATGGCGATTGGGTGAGCGCGCCGCATCAAAGCTGCGCGGATTGTCGAATATTGCCGGGTCATGATTGGCGGCAACATAGTTGATCATCAGCCAGTCACCTTTGGCTATCGGCACGCCGCCAATCTCGCAATCTTCTGCCGCGGTGCGCATAAAATGCTGCACCGGTGTGGTCCAGCGGATCGCTTCCTCGACAATGCCAGGGAGCAGTGAACGGTCTTCCCGCACCCGCGCCCATTGCTCCGGGTCTTGTGCCAGCGCCTGCATCGCCCCGGCGGTTGAGGCGGAAGTGGTGTCGTGCCCGGCGGTGGCGACGATGATGTAATAGCCCGCCATTTCGCGGTCGCCCAGCGGCGCGCCGTCGACTTTGGCATTGGCGATGACGCTGGCGACATCGTTAGTCGGGTTGGCACGTTTCTCGGCGGTGACCTGAGCAAAATAGGTTTCAAACGCGGTCACCGAGCCGGAGACGATCTGGATAATCTGCTCCTCGGTCATATCGGCCATGCCGCTGCCCGACAAATCTTCATCCTGCCCACCGAACATCTGCTGGGTGAGAAACAGCATTCGCTCCTCATCCTCTTCGGGCACGCCCAATATCTGCATCACCACATGCAGCGGATAGGGCGCGGCAACTTGCTGCACGAAATCGACCTCGGGGCCATTGGCGATCAGTCGATCCACCGTCTTTTCGGCCAGCGCAGTAATCTCGGCCTCAAGCTGTTTCAGGTTCTTGGGCATGAACCATTCCTGTGTCAGCTTGCGATATTTCATATGCACCGGCGCATCGAACACCACCAGCGAGTCGACCAGCATATTGCTGCCGGTTGCGGCCAGCGAAAACTCGGTCATCTTCTTGCTGGCAAAGACCACGGGGCGCGGATTGTTGAGGAAACCGGCATTGTCCTTGGAAATGCGCATGACATCCTCATAGCGCGTCACCAGCCAGAACGGCTCAAAGCTGTCATCGCTGGCAACCATGCGGCCGACAGGCATATGATCGCGCAGCCAGTCAAACTGATCCAGCGCGCCGTCCCAGTCGCTATAGGTTGCAGGGTCCAGCACAGCCTCGGCGCGCTCCTGCGGAATGTGGGGGCTTTCGGTTATCATAGCATTCTCCCCATCAACTCTGTGCGGCATGAAACAAGGGATGAAAGCCGATAATGCCATCGGGTCTCGGCTGACCCATGGGCAATAGCTGATAATATTCTGCCGGTTCGCCGCCCGGGCAGCATTGCGGCGCAGGCCGGAAGCCGAAACGGTGATAATAATCAGGGTTCCCAACCAGCACGCACCCAGCCGCATTGCGATGGCGCAGCATATCCAGACCGGAATTGATCAGCGCGCTGCCAATGCCCGTCTTCTGCACCTCCGGTTCAACCGAGACCGGGCCGAGGGCATACCAGCCGGATGCACCATCCGCAGCAACGGCCGGAGAGAAAGCCACATGCCCGACAACGCGGCCTTCGCTCTCGGCAACCAGCGAGATCGCCAAAGCCCCGGCTGCGCGCAACGCGTCTACCAGATCCTGCTCATCGCCATCAGCATAGGGCATGGGGGCAAAAGCGCGTTTGGTGAGATCATGGATCGCCGCCTGATCCTCCGGCTCCTCGGCGCGGAGATTTAGGTCAAGGGCGGTTGCCATGCTCATGCGACGATCTTGCTGTCCGACTTGCCCCAATATTCATCGCGCAACAGCCGCTTGTAGAGCTTGCCGGTGGCATGACGCGGCAGTTCTTCGCGGAAATCGATCTGTTTCGGCATTTTCACCCGCGACAGGCTCTGCTCCATAAAGGCGTGCAGTTCGTCGGCCAGTGCCTCGCCCGCATGCGCCGGATTGAGTGGTTGCACCACGGCGACCACCTTTTCGCCAAAGTCCGGGTCGGGTGCGCCGATTACGGCGGCATCAGCGACTTTTTCATGCGTTACCAGCAGATTTTCGATCTCTTGCGGATAGATATTCACCCCGCCGGAAATGATCATAAAGCTCTTGCGGTCGGTGAGGTAGAGATAGCCCTCTTCATCAACCTTGCCGACATCGCCAAGCGAGGTCCAACCATGCTTGTTGGCGGCGCTTTTCGTCTTCTCCGGGTCATTATGATAGGTGAAGGCACCGCCGCCCTCGAAGAAGATCTGGCCTTCCTCGCCGACTGGCACTTCATCGCCTTCCTCGTCACAGATGCGGATGGTGCCGAGCAGCGATTTGCCGACCGAGCCTTTATGCGCGAGCCACTCTTCGCTTTTCAGGAAGGTAAAGCCATTGCCCTCGGTGCCGGCATAATATTCGTAAATTACCGGTCCCCACCAATCGATCATCGCCTCTTTGATCGGGATCGGGCAAGGCGCAGCGGCATGGACCGCGCATTTCAGGCTCGACACATCATATTTGGCGCGCACCTCTTCAGGCAGCTTAAGCATGCGGACAAAATGTGTCGGCACCCATTGGCTGTCGGTGACCTTGTACTTTTCGATCAGTTGCAGTGCATGTTCCGGGTCGAATTTCTCCATCACAATCACCGTGCCGCCCAGCTTATGAATCGCCATGCACCAGCGTAACGGCGCGGCGTGATAAAGAGGCGCAGGCGAGAGATAGACAGCATCGCCATTAAGCCCAAAAGCGCCGACACACAGCATCAACAGCGCGTTGGTCGCGGCGATATCCGGGTCTTCGGGCAGCGGCAGGCGGATGCCCTTCGGCTTGCCCGTAGTGCCGGAGGAATAGAGCATATCCACCCCGCCACGCTCATCGGCAATCGGGGTATCGGGCATGGTGCGGAAAATCGCATCGGCATCGTCGTCACCATCCCTGCCGAAGACAAGTTGCTCAACATCAGGCGCCTGTTGCTGCAGCTCGTCCAGCAGATGCGCCATGGAGGTGGAGGTTACCAGCAGCTTTGCGCCGCTGTCTTTCAGGATATAGGCGATCTCCGGCGCGGTCAGGCGATTGGAGATAGCGACATAAACCAGCCCCGCCCGTTGCGCGCCCCAGACCATATCAAAATAATGCAGCTGGTTTTCCATGCAGATGGCAATGGTGTCGCCAATCTCCAGGCCGCGCGAACGGAACAGATGCGCGGCGCGATTGGAACGGCGATCAAGCTGGCTATAGGTCACGGTCTCACCGCTCCCCGCCATAATCAGCGCAGGCTTGTCCCCCTGCGCTTCGGCGTGCACCGAAGGATGCATAGGCTTCTCCTATATGTCGTTCGGCTTTTTGCCGATTCTTGTGCTTTTTGCTAACTGCGATCATTGTTTAATCAGACGATTAAATCAATGCCGTTCTGCGCTTTCACTCGGGTACAGACACGAAAAAGGGGGCCGAAGCCCCCTTAAATTCTGTTCGCATCACGTAACGGCTTATTCAGCCTCGTTTTCCTCTGGACCACCCTGGCCCTGATTCAGACGATCCTGCATCGCCAGCAGATAGGTGGAAGAACGCAGAAACGGTTCCGGGTTAACCGGCTCGCCATTGATCCGCACTTCATAATGCAAATGGCTACCTGTCGAGCGACCTGTGGAACCCATAAAGCCGATCAAATCGCCGCGTTTCACCTTTTGGTTAGGAGCGACATTGAGGCGCGACATATGGCCATAGCGGGTCTGAATATCGCCGCCATGCTCAATCTCGATATATTTGCCATAGCCGCTTACCCATTGGGCACGACCGACAACACCATCGGCAGTGGCATAGATAGGCGTGCCAATCGGCGCTGCCATATCAATGCCTTTATGGCGCTTGCGGCGGCCGCGGAAGGGGTCTTCGCGATAGCCATAGCGGCTGGTAAGGCGAAATTTATCAACCGGCAGGCGCGACGGGATGGCGACTTTACCCATATTCTGGTCATCACGCTTCTGCCAATTGGCAAAAAGCGCCCGAAAATCTTCGTCTGCTGCGCCGAGCGGTGTGACATCGCTGTTCTTCTCTGCAACCTTGTCAGCAATGTCGGTCGGCGCTGCCGGACCGGTTGCCATTGCTGGCGCAGAGACCAGAATCATGAGAGAAGCAGCAGAAACTACCGCTTTCTTGATATAGGTCAAAGTAACTTGCGAAAATTCTGTCATACGACCTCTTAAGGGTTTATTTTTATCTCTTAATCTGACTGTGGCTCGAACCGCTTTTTGATTCAGAACACAGCAGCGTTAAATCCGTGCGCTTTTCATTATCTCTATGACGTAGAGGTAAAATTATATTTCAGTCCTGCGCAAGGGGCGCGTAATATTCTCGCGTTAAACCGGCTGACTCACGCGCTGAGTCGTTAAATGGCGGTTTCAGCGAACCACGAAAGTAAACAGAAACCAAATTTTGCCAGCTTTTTGCCGGGTCGAGATTCTGTGCTTGACAGCCATATTCAAACCAGCGCGTTCCGGCCCAAACATGCCGAATTTCATCATGATAGATGCGATTCAGAATCTTGGCCGAGGCCATATCACCCTGATTTTCGAATCGAGTAACCGTTGCCGGAGTGATATCCAGACCCCGCGCTTCAAGCACCATCGGCACCACGGCGAGCCGCGCCTGAACATCATGCCGCGTGGCATGTGCAGCCTCCCACAGGCCATCATGCGCGGGCAATGCGCCATAATGGCTGCCCATCTGTTTCAACCGCCGGTCGAGCAGCGCGAAATGCATCGCCTCATCGGCCCCGACGCGCATCCAGTCGGAGATAAACTCCTCGGGGAATAGCCCGCCAAAACGGCCGATCAGGTCGAAGGCGAGGTCGATGGCGGAAAACTCAATATGCGCCAGTGCGTGCAACAGCGCGATCCGCCCCCGTTCCGATCCGCCCTTACCGCGTTTCGGCATTTTATTGGGCGGCAGCAATTCGGGCTGATCTGGTCGTGCCGGATAATCAGGCATGGCGACCGAACATTCAGCGCTCAACCGACCCAATCGCCATTGGCGCGCCGCAAAACGCGCTGCCATCACCTTATCACGCGGGTCTGCAGCAGCCAGAACCGAGCGACAGGCTTCACCTACGGATTGCATATCAGGCTCCTTTAAGCCCCTCCTCCTTTAGGGGAGGGGCAGCGAGACTTAATGAGCGCAGCGAGTTTAGTCGCAGCGGGGTGGGGGATATCCACTTGCGCAGCGCTTGTTGAACGCCCCCACCCCAACCCCTCCCCTAAAAGGGAGGGGCTTAGTGCATTCAAGCAACCAACTCGCGCGCGGCTTCCAGCACCGCCGCGCCATGCTCCTTGACCTTCACCTTGCGCCAAGCCTTGGCGATCTTGCCCTCGGCATCGATCAGAAAAGTCGAACGCTCAAGACCCATATAGGTCTTGCCATACATGCTTTTCTCAACCCACACGCCCATGGCTTCCGCCATTTCCACTTCCTCATCCGAGGCGAGTTCAATGGCAAGATCATGCTTGTCGATAAACTTGGTATGCTTTTTCGGCGGGTCTTTGGACACGCCGAGAATGCTCACACCCAGCTTGTCGAATTCAGGCTTGAGCTCGGTGAATTGCAAGGCTTCCTTGGTGCAGCCCGGGGTATCGTCTTTGGGGTAGAAATACAGCACCCATGGCTTGCCCTTATAGTCCGATGCCGACACTTCTGAACCGTCCGGCCGCACCATGGTGACGTCTGGAATGGCCTGTCCTGTCTGATCTTCGCTCATATTCTGCTCCCTCAAAATCTAGCCGTGGTCCAATGTGGGTATCGCGCCCAATATGGCAATGCGCGCGGCGCGAACAATATCCGTGTAGTACTGATAATGTTCGGTCACCTCGTCCCACTGGGTCATCCCGCAGGCCTGCGCCACCAAAGGCCGGGAAGCTTCGGCAGGGCTGTTATCCTGTGGCGTCACCAGCCGCGACATCACCAATAGCCGGGTGAGAAAATTATGTGCTTCGATCAAATCAGGCGAAAGCAGCTTGTGATCGACCAGCATCGCCAGCGCTTGTCCCAGATGCGGCGACAGGCCCTGGCCATGAATAAGCTGCTGGGTGTGGATGCAGAATTCGAGATCGACCAGAGCCCCGCCTGCCAGCTTGGCATCCCATGGTCCTTTGGGTGGCTTGGCTTTGGCCATATCGCCACGCATCGCCAGTGCATCCTTAGCGATAGCCTCGGCTACCCGGCCACTGCCCAACAGACCAGCGATACCGTGTGACAAGCCATTGCGCGCCTGTTGTGAGCCATAGACCGGCCGCGCCCGACACAGCGCCATATGCTCCCAGGTCCATGCCTTTTTGCGCTGATAGTCCCAAAAACTCTCCATCGAAGCAGCAAGCAAGCCCTGCATCCCCGATGGCCGCAGGCGGGTATCGACCTCGTAAAGCGGCCCGGTTGCCGTCGGCAGCGACAGCCCCGCGCTGACTCGCTGAGCCAGGCGATTGAAATATTGCGTACCGCTCAGCGGTTTGGGACCATCGGATCGTGCATCATGCGCGCCGGTAAAGAGATAGACGAGATCAAGATCGGACGCATGGGTCAGCGCCTCGCCGCCCAACCGCCCCATCGCCAATATCACCAGCTCGCCCCCCGGCACTTGGCCATGTTGTTGCACAAACTCCTGCGTTACCCGATCCGTCACCACCGCAATCGTCGCTTCGGCGATGCGGCTATAGTCCAGCGCCGCATCCAGCGGATCGGTGCGTCCCTCGATCAGTTGCACGCCTATGGCAAAGCGGCGCTCGGCGATATCGGTCGCCACCCGTTCGAGCATCAGGCCGAGATCATCGCAACCATCGCGCTGCTCAAGCTCGGCAATGATCGCTGCCAAGTCATCCTGTCGGTCAAATATGCTGGCATCGACAATACCGTCAATCAGGCTGGCGCGCATCGCCAGCGCCTTGGAAAGCGCAGGCGCATGGCACAATAGCCGCGCCAATATACCGATCAGCGCAGGACGTGCAGCCAGCAGGTGGAACAGGTCCAACACGCTCGGCAATTGCTGCAGCATGGAATCAAGCCGATTGATGGCATCCACATCGCCCTGTTCTTCTCGGATCGCGGCAAAAAGCGCACCGATCTGGTTCTCAAAAGCCGCACGGCTTTGCGGCGTGCGCAGCGCCTTGACTTTGCCCGAGCGCCAGTCGGCAAGACGCCCGGCAATAGATTTCGGATCGGCGAACCCCATATCGCTCAACTCTGCAATCAGAACCGGCTCCTCATCGGAAAACAATGACACTCCCTCATCTTCATCCGGGTCTGCGCCTGTTGCGACGCCCTGTCGCACCAGCAAATCATCATAATGCGTACTGGCCATAGAACAGACCGAACGCAGCTGCTGGATTAGCACTTCACTATCAGCCAGACCGTGCAACTGTGCTACGTTGTTTAACGCAGGCATATCCTCAGGCAGGCTATGGGTTTGCCGGTCTTCCACCATTTGCAGCCGATGCTCGATGGTGCGTAGCTTCACATAGCTTTGCGACAGTGCCTCCGCCTGATCGCCAGCAATGATCTGCTCTGTCGCTAATGCGGCCAATGCTTCGAGCGTATTGCCCGAGCGCAGTTCAGGGTTACGCCCGCCGTGGACAAGCTGCTGCGATTGCGCGAAAAACTCAATCTCTCTGATACCGCCGCGCCCGGTTTTCAGGTTAAAGCCGGGCGCTGGCAGTTGCTCACCCTTGTGATGCGCGCGGATGCGCCGGGTCAGCTCGCCAATCGCATCAATGGTGCCAAAGTCGAGACTGCGCCGCCAGACAAAGGGCTGTATCTCTTGCAGAAAATACTGGCCCAGCGTTTCACACCCTGCCGCCTGACGCGAGCGAATGAACGCCGCGCGCTCCCAAGTCAGCGCCCGCGATTCATAATGGCTGATGGCGCTGCGGATCGGCAGCACCATCGGGCTGACTTCTGATTCCGGTCGCAAGCGCATATCAACACGAAAGACATGGCCATCGCCGTCCCGCTCCGAGAGCAGTGCGATCAGCTCGCGCCCGACACGCTGCGCTGCATCATGCGGTGTCTCCTTGCGCCGCGATGGCATGGTTTCCGGGTCAAACAGGAAGATCGGATCAATATCGCTCGAATAGTTGAGCTCATGCCCACCAAGCTTACCCAGCGCGATCACTGCAAATCCCGTTGGCGCACAGTCATATCGACGGGCAAAAATGCTCTCCAGCGCGGATTGCAGGCAGACATCGGCAAAATCGGAGAGCGCCCGAGCCACCTGTTGAAATGACAGCGCCCCCGCCAGATCACCTAAAGCAAGAGCCAGCATCATATCACCGCGCGCCAGCCGCAATTGCCGCGCGATAACCAGATTTGCCATGCCCGCTTCGTCTATGGTGGATGGCTGAAGTGCCAAGGCGCGTTGCATCGCAGCATCCAGTTTCCCGGCGCGAATATCGCTGACCAGATCGGGGCGCATCTCCATCATCCGTCGTAAAAACGGTGCATGCGCTTCAGCGCGGGCAATGGCATCAGACCATGAAACTGTTAGATCATCCGCCAACAGCGCTATTCCTCTTGGATGCCTGTATCCGATTGACCATTCACATCAGAGCGGCCACCGCTCAACAGATCGAGCTCGGCCATAATCTCGCGCAACGGATTATCACCACGCTTCCCGGCCTCGGCCAATCGCTCCAGATTATCACCATCCAAAATCGTCGCCAGCGCCGCCCGACCACGCGCGACCCGGCTCTTGATCGTACCGAGTGCTACATCGCAAATCTCGGCCGCTTCCTCATAAGAAAAGCCACCAGCGCCGACCAATATCAAAGCCTCTCTCTGGCTCTCGGGCAACAGCCCCAAAGCCCGTTGCACATCCGCCAGATTAAGCTGCGCATCCTGCTGCCCCGAGGCCGACAATATCCGGTCGCTGGCGAGCTCATCCCATTCGCCGACAAATTTGTTCCGCCGCATCTGCGACAGGAACACATTGCGCAAAATGATAAAGGTCCAGGCGCGGATATTGGTCCCCGCCTCAAACCGCTCGCGCGCACTCCAGGCGCGGAGCAGCGCCTCCTGCACCAGATCATCAGCAACATCGCGATTACCCGAAAGCGAGCGTCCATAGGCCCGCAAATGCGGCACAGTCTCCGCCAGCGCAGCCTTGAACTCGCTATCAGAAAGGCTGGCTTTTTTTGCGGTCACTGAGATCCCTGTTGTCTGTTGCGCCATTACGGGCAGCTATATGGCCATCAACAACGCTACGGGGCAATATGTGCTGCAAATGCTTGGATAGCAATGCCTGCTTGTCTCCAACCAGAGCATCTGGCAAGCGGCTGGCATATCGTTCTATCCCAAAAAAGTATTCAGGATACCCATTCCCATGCCCAACCGCCTACCCGCCGAATGGGAGCCTCATGAGAAGCTGTGGATCGGGTTTCCCCATGATGCGACTGAATGGCCGGGCCAATTGGAGGCGGCGCAGCGCGAGGTTGCAGGTTTTGCCAATGCCGTTGCGGCCAGCGGTGAGGCTGTATCTTTGATCTGCCGTAATGCAAGTAACCTGGCCCTTGCCCAATCGCTGGTTGATCCTGTCGTGCAATGTAGCCCGGCAGAATATGGCGACATCTGGCTGCGGGATACCGGACCTTTAGTGACGCGCGCTCCCGATGGCAGTCGGCGGGCGCAGATATTCCGTTTCAATGGCTGGGGTGGCAAATATCGGATTGCTGGGGACGAGACCATTGGCGTCGATCTGGCCAAAGACGCAGGTCTTCCAACCAACCATCATGGCTGGATATTGGAGGGCGGCGCGATTGATGTCGATGGCAGGGGATTGGGCGTGACCACCGAACAATGCCTGCTCAACCCCAATCGCAACCCGCAAATGCGGCGCGAGGATATAGAAGATGCGTTGCGCGCAGCCTTGGGCATAGAGCGGCTTCTCTGGCTTGGTGACGGGTTGATCAATGACCATACTGACGGCCATGTTGATAATCTTGCCCGCTTTGTTGCACCCGGTGTGCTGGCAGTTCCTGAAGCATCTGGCGGCGATGATCCCAATGCCGATATCTATGCTGATGCCGCTGACCGCGCCGCGGCATTTGGTCTAGAGACTATCCGGCTGCCCTCGCCCGGGCGGGTGGAGAGTGAAGGCATCGTCCAGCCCGCATCGCATATGAATTTTGTAGTCGGTAATCGGGCCGTCTTTGTCCCGGTTTACGGCACACCATATGATCAGGCGATAGTGGACGCGTTACAGGCCATATGGCCCGATAAAAGCATTTTACCGCTGCCCGCTTCGGCGATATTAAGCGGCGGAGGCAGCCTGCATTGCGCCAGCCAGCCGCTTTTTGCCTGAACGGGAGATAGGCCGATGGAACAAGATATCATGAACGTGATTGGCAATCTGGACGCGCTGGAAACGCTCGGCCGCATGACTTCCATATTGGTTTTTATCATCGGCCTGATCCTGGCAGCAATTGTGGTGATGTTCGTTATCGACATCACCCAGACCAAGGACGCGGTGCGGCGTAACTATCCGGTTATTGGCCGCTTCCGCTATCTTTTCAGTTCTTTGGGCGAGTTTTTCCGGCAATATTTCTTCGCCATGGATCGCGAGGAACTGCCGTTCAATCGTGCCGAGCGCGAATGGGTTGGCCGCGCGGCCAAGGGCGAAGGCAATACCGTCGCCTTTGGCTCAACCAAAAGCCTCGCGCCTCCGGGGACCGCAATCTTTGTCAATTGCCCCTTCCCTGTGCTCGATCAGGACCGTGCCGAAACAAAGCCACTGCGGATCGGCCCTTATTGCGCCATTCCCTATGACGCTCCGTCCTTTTTCAATATCTCGGCGATGAGCTTTGGCGCGCTGTCGGTGCCGGCCGTCCGCGCGCTCAGCCATGGTGCGAAAATCGCTGGCTGCTGGCTCAATACCGGTGAAGGCGCGATCTCGCCTTATCACCTGGAAGGTGGCTGTGATCTGGTGTTCCAGATCGGCACCGCCAAATATGGCGTGCGCAATGATGACGGCTCGCTCAATGATGACAAACTGCGCAAAGTCGCCGCGCATGAGCAGGTGCGGATGTTCGAGATCAAGCTCAGCCAGGGCGCGAAGCCCGGCAAGGGCGGCATCTTGCCGGGTGCCAAGGTTACCGAGGTGATTGCCGAGACACGCGGCATCCCGATCGGCGAAGCCTCGATATCACCCAATCGCCACCCGGAGATTAATTCGATCGATGACCTGCTCGATTTCATCAATCATGTCCGTGATGTCACTGGCAAGCCCGTCGGCATCAAGGCCGTGCTCGGCGCCTATGGCTGGGTCGAAGAACTATGCGAGGCAATTCATGAACGCGGTATAGAAAGCGCGCCCGACTTCTTCACCCTCGACAGCGGCGATGGTGGTACGGGCGCGGCACCGATGCCGCTGATCGACAATGTCGGCTTGCTGATCAAGGAAAGCCTGCCGATGCTGTCCGACATTTTCCATCGCTATGGCCTGCGTGACCGTATCCGCATCATTGCATCGGGCAAGATGATTACGCCCGCCGGTGTCGCGCTGGCGCTGGCAGCAGGTGCCGATTTCATCAACACCGCGCGTGGTTTCATGTTCTCACTCGGCTGTATCCAGGCGCTGAAGTGCAACAAGAATACCTGCCCCACCGGGATCACCACCCATAATCCGCGACTGCAGCGCGGCCTCAACCCGGAGGATAAAAAGGCCAAGGTTGCGAGCTACCATCATAATCTGGTGCATGAAGTTGAAGTCATTGCGCATAGCTGCGGTGTGGGCGAACCGCGAGGGCTGCGGCGGATGCATGTGCGGGTGGTGCAGGATGATGGCAAATCCAGACCGATGGACGAGCTCTATCCGCGCCCGGAACCCTTGCCGCAATATGCAAATGCCAATTGAGACCAGCGCACCATAGGCCTATAGAACAGCTCAGAAAAACTACAGTCCCCGGGAGAATGCCATGAAAGCCCTTTACGCCCTGCCGCTTGCCGTTGCCCCGCTGGCAATAGCTGCAACCACTGCACCGCTTGTTGCACAAGAAAGCGCAGATGATACCGCGCTGGAGGCTGCGCTGGCCGCACCTGCCCGCGATGATGACCGCGCCCGAGACACCTATCGCCATCCGGCAGAAACGCTCGCCTTTTTTCAGGTAAAGCCGGACCAGACAGTGGTGGAATATGCCCCGGGCGGCGGTTGGTACACGCGCTTACTGGCGCCCTATATCAGCGCCTCAGGCCGTTATATTGCGGTCAATGGCGATACAGACGGACGCACTTTCAGCGACCGTGCGCGTGAGGCGCGCAGCAAAAGCTGGCCCGAGCGCTTCCCGGACATTGTCGCCGAATGGACCGGCATTGACGCTGAAAAGGTGCTCGCCTTTGAAAGCGATGAGGCGCCTGAAGACATAGTCGGCACGGTTGACCGGGTTTTGATTTTCCGCTCCATCCACGGCCTGCTCAACGGCAACAGGGCCGATGCTGAGTTGCGCGCACTGCGCACCTTGCTCAAGGACGATGGCATGGTCGGTGTGGTGCAGCATCGCGCCAAGGCTGATGCGCCTTATGATGTGTCCAGCGGCACGCGCGGCTATGTGAAGCAAAACTATGTCGTCAAACTGTTCGAGCTGAATGGCTTTGAACTGGTCGACAGTTCCGAGATCAATGCCAATCCGAACGACCCTGCCGATTGGGAGGGTGGCGTTTGGACGTTGCCGCCGATCCTGCGCTATGGCGATGAAGATCGCGAACGCTATCTCGCCATTGGCGAGTCTGACCGGATGACCCTGTTGTTCCGCAAAGCCAAATAACCCCAAAACCCTACATACTAAGGACAAAACCATGCGCAATTATCTCGCCCTGATGGCCCTGCCACTTCTTGCCCTCACCGCCTGTGAACAGGCAGGAACAGAGGCCGAACCCACAGAACAAGGCGCAGAAGCAGAGGCCAATGCCGCGCTTGATGCTGTTCTGGCTGCCGATCTGCGCGCCGATGACAAAGCCCGCGACGAATATCGCAACCCGGCGGAAACGCTGGCTTTCTTTGGCGTAGAGGCCGATGATACCGTGATCGAATATGCACCGGGCGGTGGCTGGTACACCCGCATTCTTGCGCCCTATGTCACCGAAAATGGTAGCTATGTCGCGGTTGGCTTCGCACCAGAGGCCGCCGAAAGTCTGGGAGAAGACTTTATGGCGCGTGTGCGTGAAGGCGGAGAGACGTTCGCAGCGAAGCAGAGCGAGAGCCTGGGTATCGATGCGGAAAAACTGCCGTTCCATTTCGGCAACGCTATTCCGGCTGACCTCAATGGCCAGGTCGACCGGGTGCTGATCTTCCGCATGATGCACAATCTGATGCGCTGGGGGATTGCCGATGGCGAGATTGAAGCGCTGAAAGCCACGCTCAAGCCCGATGGCATGATCGGTATTGTACAGCACCGTGCCAAGGCCGATGCGCCCGCCGACTATGCCGATGGCAATAAGGGCTATCTCAAACAGGCTGATCTGGTGGCGTTTATGGAGAAGCACGGCTTTGAACTGGCCGCTGAATCCGAGGTCAACGCAAACCCCAATGACACCGCCGATTATGAGAAAGGCGTCTGGACCCTGCCGCCCAGCTATGCCGAGGGTGAAGAGTCCAAGAAAAAATATGATGCTATCGGTGAAAGCGATCGCATGACGCTGCTGTTCAAGCTCGCCGATGCCGGTGATGGTGAAACCGAAAGCTAAATCCCAACTGCGTCATTGCGAGCGTAGCGAAGCAATCCAGAGCGTCTCGTGCGGCTCTGGATTGCTTCGTCGCTTCGCTCCTCGCAATGACAGTTCATAGTTAAGGAGCACAGTCTCATGGAGGCCATCACCATAGCCGCGATGCAATTGCCGCTTGCCGGTGGCGAAGTGCAGAATATCGCGGCTGTCAGCGATATGGTAGTGGCCGCCGTGGACAAGGGCGCGGAGATCATCCTGCCGCCCGAATTGTTCAGCGGCCCCTATTTCTGCACCTTGGAGGATGAAGCCCTGTTCGCCCTCGCCCATCCAGTGAGCGAGCACCCCTCGGTCAAGGCGATGCAGAAGCTGGCGAAAGACAAAAAGGTCGCGATCCCGACCAGCTTTTTTGAGCGCGATGGCCAGCATCATTACAACTCGCTGGCGATGATCGGCGCCGATGGCGAGATCATGGGTGTCTATCGCAAAAGCCATATCCCCGATGGCCCGGGCTATGAGGAAAAATTCTATTTCCGCCCCGGCAATACCGGCTTCAAAGTCTGGGATGTGTTCGGCACCAAAATCGGTGTTGGCATCTGTTGGGACCAATGGTACCCGGAATGTGCTCGCGCTATGGCATTGATGGGGGCCGAGCTGCTTTTCTACCCCACCGCCATCGGTTCAGAGCCCTATGATGCCGCGCTCAACACCGCCGATATGTGGCAACGGGTGATGCAGGGCCATGCCGCCGCCAACGCCATGCCGGTGATCGCCAGCAACCGCATCGGCAGCGAAACAGACGCCAGCGGCAACAGCCAAAGCTATTATGGCCACAGTTTTATCACCAACGAAAAGGGCGACAAAATCGCCGAATATGGCGCGGATGAGGAAGGCATATTGGTCGCCAGTATCGACCTGAAAGCCGCCCGCCTGTTCCGCGCCGGCATGGGCTTCTTCCGCGACCGCCGGCCCGAGCTATATGGCCGGCTGGTGGAGGATATTTAAGACCTAAGCATCTCGTCATTGCGAGCGTAGCGAAGCAATCCAGGGCAACACGCACTTGCACTGGATTGCCGCGTCGCTTCGCTCCTCGCAATGACGACACTATTTTTCAAAGACGCTCCGTCACCTTTAGCCCGGCTTGGCGATCATCAGATACATCGCGATCATCAGTGGCACAAAACTGATCAGGCCCCAGGTGATCCAGATGCGCGAGAGGCGGCGATATTCGGGGGTTAGCGACTCTTCGCCCGCAAATGCCCTGGCCAGCCGCGCCTGTTTGATCTGCACCGGCACCAATATGCCGAGCCAGATCACCCCCGCGGCGATAAACATTAACTGGCTCCACAACAGCCAGTCCGGCTCCAACAGACTAAATTCCGCGACCCAGATTAAGCCATAGCCGCCGACCATGGTGAGAATGATGCCGGGGATGGTGAGGCCGAAATCGGTGCCAGTCACCATAGCCTGGCCAAAGGCGATAATGCGCCAGTCCTTGGAGCGGTCAGCAAACACCTTCCATACTGCAGTCACAGTGACATTGCCGAGCAGCAGAACCACGCCGAAAATATGCAGGTATTTGAAGATATAATAGCTTGTCATGAGGCCTATGCCGCGCCGCGCTCCTTGGGCGAAACATAGCTGGCATCATGGGCAAAGGGCAATGGCGTATCATCGCGTAACGCCGACAGTATCGCAGCGAAATCCGTATCCGGCTGCCAGCCCAACATCGCCTGCGCCTTGGCGGGATCATAGACCCGGTCGATATAGTTCGGCAGCTGCCAGCCGCGCGCGGCGTAAAGCTCTGCTGCATCAGGGAAATAGCGCGCGATCACCGCTTGTGCGTCGTTTATAAGCTCCACCGCCTCATCCGGCTTGAACGGCGGGGGCGCAGAGAGGATAAAAGTCTCACATCCCAGCCCCGGACCCTTATCCAGCGCCTGCAGATGCGCCATCGCCGCATCTTCCACGGTCAGGCGGCGATTAAGAAACTCATTCGCCTTGCGATTGGGGCCGGAAAGATCGCGATGCGTGTCATCCTCTTCGGGAAAGAAGCGCCCGGTGCGCAGTATCGCGACATTGATGCCATGCAACTCATGATAGAGGCGGCACAGATGCTCGGCAGCGCGTTTGGTGACGCCGTAGATATTGCGCGGCTTCAGCGGCCCGAAATCTTCATCGAGCCAGAAGGCCTTAGTTGCTCCACCCGCCTTACCCGCACGCACATCGGCGCGGATCATCAATGAGGTGGTCGAGGTGAAGATAAAGCGGTCATGTCCCGCCGCAATCGCTGCTTCAAGCAGATTAAGTGTCCCGGCCACATTGACATCGACAAAGGCCTTCGCCGGATAGCGCGCAATATCCGGCTTATGCAGCGCCCCGCCATGGATCACCGCCTCAATGCCATTATCAGCAAAGGCGCGATCAACTGCGGCGCGATCCGCCACTGTGGCGATAATCTGTGTATGCTCGCCCGGTGCAACGTCGAGACCAATCACCTGATGCCCATGCTGCATCAGCAACGGCGCTAGATACCGCCCCAGCCAACCTGATGATCCAGTGAGCAGGATTTTCATGGCTTTTCCCTGCTCCAGCGCGGCCAGCTTTTCCAGATGCCAATGATATGCACAATTGCATAGATGAGCACGATAGCCGATGACCAATAGTCAAATGCACCTTCCGGATAGGGCACATAAAGCATGGCCGGTATCAGCAGCAGCCCGCGCAAAAGATAGATGCCCGCAATAGTTACAAGGCCAAGCCCCAATAAGGGCAGCCGCACGATACGCCCTGCACCGGAAAGCGCATACAGGCCCCAGATACTTAAGATGAGCGTTATGAAAAGCGTTACCCAGATGAGCCGGTTATCGCCATTTTCATAGGCAAGGATCAGATCTTCCGGTGCCCCGAAAAAGCGAAACCAGTCTGGCCCAAGCGCTATACAGCCAATATGCAGCAGCGCTGCGAGGAAGCTAAGCACCGCTCCCAGCGTCAGCCAGAAGGCACCGCTGCCGACCTGACGCGTATCGGTCAGACTGCCACCTCATATTTGGCGGTCGTCTTTTCGGCGACTTCCTCGACCGTGACGCCCGGTGCCAGTTCGATCAGACGGAAGGCACTGTCATGATCGGGCCGGTGAAAAACGCCGAGATTGGTGATGATCATATCGACAACATTCTGTCCGGTCAGCGGCAAGGTACATTCGGGGATGAATTTCGCGCTGCCATTTTTGGCATTATGGTCCATCACCACGATGATCTTTTTAACGCCTGCGACCAGATCCATCGCCCCGCCCATGCCTTTGATCATCTTGCCGGGGATCATCCAGTTGGCGATGTCGCCATTTTCCGCTACTTCCATAGCGCCGAGCACGGTCAGATCAATATGCCCGCCACGGATCATGGCGAAGCTGTCGGACGAGCTGAAATAGACCGATTGCGGCAGCTCGCTGATGGTCTGTTTACCGGCATTGATCAGGTCCGGGTCAACCTCATCCTCGAGCGGAAACGGCCCGATGCCCAGCATGCCGTTCTCCGATTGCAGCGTCACCTCCACTCCATCAGGGATATGGTTGGCGACCAAAGTCGGGATGCCGATGCCGAGATTGACATAATAGCCATCTTCCAGCTCCTGCGCGGCGCGTGCTGCCATCTGGTTGCGATCCCAACCGGTTGTTTCTTGAGACATCAGTTTTCCTCTTGGTCTTGAGAATAGGGGGGTGTTTCAGGCGCCGTCGCAACAGGACTTGGCGCGTCGGCAGCAACAGTTTTAGGCGGTGGTAGCGTAAACCAGCCCGCACCAAATTTGCGTTCCAGCGTAAAGGCATATTCCGGTTTCAACAGGTAATCATAAAGCTCATCGAAATCGCCGCGGGAATCACCTGCAACGGCCAATATGCAGAACAGTCCTGCTGTTTCCCAGCGGCGGATTTGCTTGCGATCATCGGGCCCGCGATTGAGCGAAAGATAATCGCCCGCGCCCGATGGCAGCAGGCCATGGCCACGCAATTCACTTTGCATCGCTTCAGCATCGCTGGCATCGCGACCGGACAGCCAGATTATGGTGATTTCCGCCGCGCGCAAAGCATCAAGCTGCTCTGCCAATATTGCCGTATTGTCGAGCGTAGCCATAACCCCGCCCGCATTAGGCTTGGGCGAACCACTATCGATATCAATCACCACCGCAGAAGGGTTGTCCTCACAATCCACGCTTTGTGGGCTGCTCAACGAAACGCGCGGCACCAAGACAGCCGACGTAACCGCCTCTCCTGCCTGAAACCGATTTTGCGTATCCAGCGCATAGCGCGCCCATGGGGCGTAGGCGCCAACCGTGAAAGCCGAACCACGCTGCGTTGCCGCATCATATTGTGCGGACAGTGACTTGAGCGCCTCGTCATTCCCGCTCGGGGTATCTACCAATTGCGCTTTGTCACCAAAGCTGTCCAGCGCATCAGGACCGCCGCCGACGCCAGATTCATCATTGGTCACGGCAGCAGCACTAGCGGATACCATGTTCGGAGCCGTGGGAGCTAAGTCCACCCCGGCCGCGATCAAACCCGCTTCGCGCCGCCGATCAATCTCGCTCTTGCCGATAGCCCCTGCCGCCGCCAATGGCAGCAGCGCCGCGACACAGCCTGATAGGGACAGGCTGGCCATTGCGAGAGCGCACAAACGGAGGGCGAGTGGAAAGGTCAATCGCTGCCATCCTCAAGCGTTGTTAGCCCGGTGGTGTGACTCTCCCGCTCCATATCAACACCGTTCCATATCCGCGCCAATGCCTCGACCTCGGTCATGCCGGCCGCCTGGGCATAGGCTCTTGCAGCATGACGAACGCAATCGACCATAAGTAACCCAAACATTTCCGGTTGCTCAAGCAATGTGGGATTGATGATGCACGTGGCTGGTCCGTTATTCTCCACCCATAGCCGAGCCACCTCGGCGGAATTGTCGAGAATATCGAGGCCATCCAGATTGATGGCCCCTGCTGGTGACCCGGTGCTAGCCATTACGCCGCCTCCCGCACAGTGCGGAATTCGATTTTCTTGTCATAGGGCGCACCGTCGATCAGGCGCTTCACATAGATGCTCGGCAGATGGATTGCGTCGGGATCGAGCTCGCCAACCTCGACAATCTCCTCCACCTCGGCAACGCAAATCTTGCCAGCAGTCGCCATCGGTGCGTTGAAGTTTCGTGCGGTTTTGCGGAACATCAAATTGCCCGCCTTGTCCGCCTTCCAGCCTTTGACGACGCACAGATCGGCAAAGATACCGCGCTCAAGGATATAGGTTTCACCGTCAAATTCCTTATGCTCTTTGCCTTCGGCAACCTGGGTGCCAACGCCGGTCTTGGTATAGAAGCCCGGAATACCCGCACCACCGGCGCGACAGCGTTCGGCGAGTGTACCCTGAGGGCAGAATTCGACCTCCAACTCGCCCGCCAGATATTGCCGTTCAAATTCCTTATTCTCGCCGACATAGGAGGAGATCATCTTCTTCACCTGCCGCGTGCGCAGAAGCTTGCCCAGCCCTTCGCCGTCAATCCCGGCATTGTTCGAGGCAATAGTGAGGTCCTTGACCCCGCTGGCCTCAATCGCATCGATCAGCCGCTCCGGTATACCGCACAGGCCAAAGCCGCCGGCACAGATATGCATGCCGTCAAACAACAGGCCATCCAGCGCGGAGGCGGCATCGGGGAAGATTTTCTGCATAAAGCGTGTCCTTGTCTGGAAGCGTGTCCGGCTGTTGGCGGACAGGGCCGAATATCAAACTTACCCTGCGCTCCCTAGCGCTGTTAGCGCGGCTTTTCCAGCCGAACCGGGCGTAAAATGCGCTTCATGATAACGCTTTTGAGCCAAGTGCTTAGCACCGCGATACGGCTATGGGTTTTGACACCGATCAATGTGCATGACTTCCGCCAAAGCCATGGTAAGAACCAATCAAGACGAGTCGCGCTCTTGCCCCTGTCTTTACCGCGCGTCTCATGCCGCTGAGAATTTGGGAGGAAAACCATGAAATCCATCGTCGTCTATGCCGATACCAGCCCGTCCATGACATCGCGCACCGAGGCCGCGCTCGATCTGGCGCGGGCGCATAAGGCGCATATCACCTTTGTCGTGGTCACCCCCTATTCCAGCTATGTCGCGCTCGATCCCATGGGCGGCGTATTCGTCGCCAATGCGGCTTTGGAGAGTATCCGCGAGGAAGAGACCCGGCTTGACGATATGATCAAGAAAGAAATGGCGAATGAGGATGTCAGCTGGGAAGTGCTGCATTATGATGGCGACGCGGTCGACTGCGTGCTGAGCGCCGCGCGACTTGCCGATATGATCGTCGTTTCGCTTGGTCATGATCCCGATAATCCCAAACCGCACAGCTTGCTCGAAGTGGCTGACCTTGCCGAGCATAGTGGCTGCCCGATCCTCGCCATCCCACATGACCAGACACGCTTTGCCGCACTGGGCACCGCCGCGATTGCCTGGAATGGCAGTCACGAGGCCGCCAATGCGGTGCGCAGCGCCATCCCGATGCTGCAAATGGCCAAGACGGTGCACATCATCACCGCCGACAAGGAGCCGGAGAACTACCCCTCCACCGCGCTGGCGCGCTACCTCTCGCGGCATGATATCAATGCCGAAGTGCATGACGTCCCTGCGGGATCGCTCTCGATTGAAGAAGCGATTGAAAGCCAGGTAAAATCGCTTGGCGCGGAATGGATGGTTATGGGCGCATGGGGCCATAGCCGGCTGCGCCAGACGCTGCTTGGCGGCACGACCCGGCATTTCCTGAGCGAGAGCAAGGTACCGCTATTGCTGGCGCATTAAAGCCCGCCCCGTTCGTGTCGAGCGCAGTCGAGACACTGCTCTCTACCGGCACCAGCCTCTCGACTTCGCTCGAGGCGAACGGGAAAATGTCAGTCTGATAGAATAAGGGATCGTGCGATCACCATGGCCGCTTTGTCGGCATTGGGTCGATGCCCCTGCGAAGCGGTAAAGACCAGCAAATGATGGTCAGCGAAATAGGTCCAGTTGGAGCTGAACCAGGGGTTGCCGCCATTGTGCCAGTAGATGCGTCCCAGCTCAGCATGATCCTCCACCACCAGGCCATAGCCATAATGGGTCGGGGCGTTTTTCCCCTCTCTTTGCATCGGCGTACGCGCCAATTCGGTGGCGGCGGCAGAAACCAGCGTGCGGCCCATATAGCTTTGCAACAGGCGGATCATGTCAGGCGCTGTCGCGACCAAGCCGCCATTTCCGATCAAGGCCCAATGCGCGCTTCCGCCCCAACTGGCCTTATCAATCACCTCACCTTTTGCGGTGAGCAATGAGTGGCGCGGGTCAAAGACCCCGCCATAGCCAATATGCGTGATGTTCTGGTCCGCAAACAACACAGTGCGCAAATAGTCTTCATAGGCCATCCCGGTACGCGCCTCGATGATAGCTGCGACCAGCGAATAGCCGATATTGGAATAATAATAGTCGGTGCCCGGTTTGAAGCGTAGCGGCTCGGCCATCACAGTCTGGAAAAACTTGTCTTTGTTCAAATGGATCAGGTCGTCTCCAGCAGAGCCTTGCAAGCCTGCCGAATGAGTCAGCAATTGATGCACGGTGATGCCCGCCTTGTCGGCAGGAACATTGGGGAAGATATCGCCCAACCGTTCGGCAGTGGAAAGCTTGCCGCCGTCCACCAGCTTCATCGCGGCGGCAGCGGTAATGGTCTTGGTTATTGAGAGTATATCGACCTGTGTCATGCCATCGGGCAAGCCGGACGCTGACACCTGATCGCCGAAACCATGGATAATCGGCGGGCCCATATCGCGTGCCACAGCAATGACACCCTTATATCCGTCTGCCTGCAATGTCTCTACGGCTTCGCTGATGTCATCGGCACTAAGCCGTTCCAGAAATTCGGTTTTGCCGGTTTGCGGCAAGGCCTGTGGCGCTGTCGCCGGTTGAAATTCCGTCTGCGCCTGTGATGCCATCACTGGCTGCCCCAAGGGCAACAACGCAAAAGCCAAAGCAGAACACAGCGCATAACCATAGTGCTTTGCCGTTCGTGATGGATTGCGCCTGGCCGCTGGATTTTTCATTTGCTCGTCCTTCCTCTATTGCGATTCGCCATGGCTTTTGGCGAAAGGCAGCGGCAAAAGTCCTGAGGAAATATATCGAGATGTTGAGAGATAGCGATAAATGTCAGACGTTCCGCAAATAACGTCGATGAACGCACTGCCTGTTGCGATCGGCGACGCGACGTTTTTGCCGGAAGCGCGAGAGCTAGTATTGGCGGACAGCAAGGTGGTGCTGGAACCGCGTCTGGCCGATCTGCTATCCTATCTTGTCACCGCGCAGGGCAAGGTTGCGCGCGATGAATTGCTCAATGCGGTCTGGGGCGATGAGGGATCAGATGAGGCTCTGACTCAGGCCATTTCGAAATTGCGCCGGCATCTGGGTGACGAACAGCGACCCTATCGGATTATTCGGACCATACCCAAATTTGGCTATGCGCTTGATGGCAAAGCCATCAATTTAGCGCACGTCGAGATGGTGCAGAGTGTCCCGGATACCAATCAAAGCAATGGCGCTTTGGAAAAGCAATCGAAGAGCAATCGCAGCTTCTATCAGGGCATAGCAGTCGGCGTTGGGCTGATGTGTATCGTTATTCTGCTCTATGCGGTGCTGAACCGGCCAACACAGGTGGAACTTGAGCGCGAAATGATTCTCTGTCCGCCAGATGCGCCGCCAGAGAGTTGCGCGAAGATGCTGCAACAACAAAGTTGAATCAGATTAGCTGACCTGCCCGAGGCTATGCTTTGGCAGATCAAGCACCCGCTCCAAATCCTCCAGCGCCTGCTCGCCGCTGGTGACCTTGATCGCCTGCATCCCCAATGCCGCTGCTGGCTTGCAGTTGATGCCCAGGTCATCAAGATAGACGCATTGTTCCAGTTCCATGCAAAGCGCCTCACACATCATCTGGTAGATGCGCGGGTCGGGTTTGCGCACGCCGACCTTGCTGCTCTCGATCACATGGTCGAAACGCTCCATAATCGCGGCAATCTCGGCGGCGCGGTCATCGGTTAGCGCCATCCCGGCACCTTTCCCCGAAGGCACATTGTTGGTGATGCAGCCGAGCGTGAAGCCGCGGCCCTTGAGTTCATCCAGCGCCGCGACCATCGCTGGGCGGACATCGCCTGCCAGACAGGCCAACACATCGCTGCCGGTCAGCCCGTTTATGCCCAACGCCTGCGCCTCTTGCGTAAACAGGCGGTCAAACTCAGCGGCATCAATCTCCGCCCGCTCAAACCGCGCCCAGGCATTGCTGTTGGGATTGGTGCTGTTGACCCGGCGGACACTATCCTTCGAGACACCGCGCTCTGTCTCTAGCCGGTTGAAGGCTTCAAACGGCGAAGACGTAATCACCCCGCCAAAATCGAAAATGATGGTGGTTATCGGCATTAGTAGTTCAGCTTCAGCCCAGGACGCTTCCAGTCCATTTTCAGCAACTGCCCAGTGGCCGACAAGCAGATATAAGCGGCCTGCATGTCCTCGCCGCCAAAGGCGATATTGGTGGTGAAGGGATCGACGGTCGGCACAAACTCGACCAATTCGCCTTCGGGTGAAATCACGCTGATGCCGCATTCGCCGATGGTAGCGACGCAGATATTGCCGTTCGCTTCGACACCGAGTGAGTCGAAATATTTATATCCCGCCGGGCTGTAGAGAAATTCTCCCTGCGGCCCCAACAGCCCCTCATCAAACGCGATCTCTCCCGGTGCAGCGATATTATAGGCCCAGAGCTTGCAGGTATAGGTTTCCGCGACATAAAGCCGCTTGCCATCGGGTGACAGGCCAATGCCATTGGGGTTTTCCGACGGGAAGATTACCTCTTTGAGCAGGCTGCCATCGGCCTTGGCGTAGAACACGCCGGTGACATCGCGCTCGCGCGGGCGGGTCTTGCCATGGTCGGTGAACCAGAAGCCGCCAGCGTCATCAAAGACAATATCATTCGGCCCGCGCAACACACAGCCAAAGTCGCCATCCTTGTACAGTATCTCGACTTCGCCGGTCGCGATATCCACCCGCTCGATGCGGCCGCCTGAATAATTCTCAGCCTGCCCATGGGGTACGAGGAAAGGCGCCTCATCGGTGCCGCCATTGACATAATGAAAGCCGCCATTGTTACAGATATAGAGCTTGCCATCCGGGCCAACCGCCGCACCATTGGGCCCACCGCCAGTCTCCGCAACTGTGGATTTGGTGCCATCAGGGGCAATCCGAGTAATCTGCCCAGCCTCAATCTCGACAACAATCACCGAGCCATCGGGCATCACCACCGGCCCTTCAGGGAAGCGCAAACCTTCCGCGATTATTTCCATGGTTCATCCTCTCTTTTCTTTGCGCATGAACATTGCCGCGCCATCATCAACTGTCTAGATAAATGTCAAACAGTTTTAGCCACGTCATTGCGAGCGTAGCGAAGCAATCCAGAGTGTCTCGTGCGGCTCTGGATAGCCGCGTCGCTTCGCTCCTCGCAATGACGGCAAGAAGAAAGGACGGTCACCGCATGACCACAGCTTACCCCGAAAAATTGCAGCTCCATATTGATGGCGAATGGGTCGATATCGGCAATCGCGCCGGGATTGATGTCGTCAATCCTGCGACCGGCGCGACCATCTCTATTCTTCCCAAGGCCGGGGCCAGCGATCTCGACCGCGCGCTCGATGCGGCGGCGCAGGCTTGGTCGGTCTGGCGCGATACGCCGGTGGCGCAGCGCGCGGCGATATTGCACAAGGCGGCCGATCTGATGCGCGAGCGGGCCAAGGCGATTGGCGCGCTGATGACGCTGGAGCAGGGCAAGCCGCTGGCGCAGGCGGTGGGTGAAGTGATGGGCGCGGCGGGTCAGCTTGACGTGATGGCCGAGGAGGCCAAGCGTTGTTATGGCCGGGTGCTGGTACGCCAGCCAGGCGAGAACAGCTTTGTGAAATATCAGCCGGTGGGTCCGGTCGCGGCATTCAGCCCGTGGAACTTCCCGGTCTTCACTGCGATCCGCAAGGTCGCTCCGGCACTTGCAGCCGGGTGCCCGATCATCCTGAAACCCGCCGAAGAAACTCCGGCCAGCCCGCTGGAAATGCAGCGCTGTCTGGTCGATGCGGGACTTCCTGCTGGCGTGATGCAGACGGTCTATGGTGACCCTGCGCAGGTGTCGGAACATCTGATTGCCTCGAACGTGATCCAGAAGATCAGCTTCACCGGATCAGTGCCGGTGGGCAAGCATCTGATGAAGCTCGCCGCCGAGGGCCTGAAGCGCACCACCATGGAGCTGGGCGGTCATGCTCCAGTGCTGATTTTCGATGACTGCGATCTGGAAAAAACGCTCGACATGGTCACCACCGGCAAGTTCCGCAATGCCGGGCAGGTCTGTGTCTCGCCGACACGCTTTTATGTGCAGCAAGGGATTTATGACGCCTTCACCAGGGGCTTTGCCGAGCGCGCGGCCAAAGTCTCGGTCGGCGATGGCAGCGAGGGAGGCGTTGATATGGGCCCGCTCGCCAATCCGCGTCGGCCCGATGCCATGGCGCGATTGATAAGCGATGCCAAATCCGCCGGGGCCGACGTAGCGCTGGGCGGTGAGCGGGGCGAGGCGAATGGCGGCTTTTTCTATCAGCCCACCGTGCTGACCAATGTGCCGACCGAGGCGATGATCATGAATGAGGAGCCTTTCGGTCCGGTCGCGGCGATGCAGCCCTTTGCGACGCTGGATGAAGCGATTGAACAGGCCAACCGCCTGCCGCTGGGTCTTGCTGCCTATGCCTTCACCACCCATTTGCGCACCGCCAATCTGGTCGGCGATGCGATTGAATCGGGCATGGTGGCGATCAACAACCTCACCGTATCGCCCGGCGATGCGCCCTTTGGCGGGGTCAAGCATTCGGGCCATGGTTCGGAGGACGGGCCTGATGGGTTGAAGGCCTATATGGTCACCAAGGCGATCCATCAGGCATAGGAATAGGTGATAAACCAACTCGTCACCCCGGCGAAGGCCGGGGTCCAGCCCGTCTATCCACAAAACTCGAGACATGGGATAGATTCCGGCCTTCGCCGGAATGGCGAAGAGGCAGGATAAAGAAAGGGCCAATATGACCAAACGCACCGGCGGCGAAATACTTGCCGATCAGCTGATCATCCAAGGTTGCGACCGGCTGTTCACCGTGCCCGGAGAGAGCTTCCTTGCGGTGCTCGACGCGCTGCATGATCGCAGTGCCGATATCGACACCGTGGTGTGCCGACAGGAGGCGGGCGTCACCTTCATGGCGTGTGCCGATGGCGCGATGACCGGGCAGCCGGGTATCGCCTTTGTCACCCGCGGACCCGGCGCGACCAATGCCAGTATCGGCGTGCATGTGGCGATGCAGGATTCGCAGCCGATGATCCTGTTTATCGGCGATGTCGCACGCGGTGATCGCGACCGCGAGGGTTTTCAGGAAGTTGATTTCACCGCGATGTTTACGCCGCTGGCGAAATGGGCAGCGCGGATTGATGATGCGGCGCGCATCCCGGAATATGCTGCGCGCGCTTATGCCACGGCGCTGTCCGGAAGACCCGGACCGGTGGTGCTGGCCCTGCCTGAGGATATGCTGCGCGATGAGGTGGAGGCAGTCGATCGCCCCAAGGTGATCCGTCCTGCCCAACCGCTCTGCCCTGATGCGATGACGGCGCTAGAGGATTTGCTGCGCGATGCCACCGATCCGATTGCGATTGTCGGCGGCGCGGATTGGGATGCGGAAACCCGCGCCAATTTCCGGGTCTTTGCCGAGCGTATCGGTCTGCCCGTCGCCTGCGCTTTTCGGCGGCAGGATGCTTTCCCAAATGACAGCGCGGTCTATGCCGGCAATCTCGGCTATGGGCCCAATCCCAAGCTGGTTGAACGAGTCAAAAAGGCGGACCTGATCCTTGCGGTCGGTGCGCGGCTGGGCGAGGCCACCACCGATGGCTATACGCTGATTACCCCGGACCATACTGATCAGACTTTGGTGCATGTTCATCCCGATCCCAATGAACTCAACCGTGTCTATCGCACCGATCTGCCGATCTGCGCCGATATGTCGGAATTTGCCGAGACCGCGGCGCTTTGGGACCATGATCTGCTCAGCTTCGACGCCGGTGCCAAGGCGCATGATGAATGGCTGCAATGGTCCACGCTGCAACCGAGCGATGCGGCGCTGGACCTTGGTCAATGCGTCGCCGCGATGCGCGAACACTGCCCGGCGGACAGCATAATCTGCAATGGCGCGGGTAATTTCTCCGGCTGGTGGCATCGCTATTGGCCCTATGGCGATATGCCGAGCCAGTTGGCCCCTACTGCCGGTGCCATGGGCTATGGCGTTCCCGCCGCAGTCGCCGCAGCACTACGCTTCCCTGAGCGCTGTGTTGTCGCGGTGGCTGGCGATGGCGATTTTCTGATGAACGGGCAGGAACTGGCGACCGCCGCACAGCATGGCGCGAACCTGTTGGTGCTGGTGGTCGACAATGGCGGCTATGGCACGATACGCATGCATCAGGAGCGCGATTATCCGGCGCGGGTGAGCGGCACCGAGTTACACAATCCTGATTTTGCAGCTTTTGGCGCGGCATTCGGTGCGTGGACCGCGACGGTCGAGAAAACAGCCGATTTTGCTCCGGCGCTGGAGCAGGCGATGGCGCGCGATGGTATCCGCTTGTTGCACCTGAAGACTGATATTGAGCATCTGACTGCTGGCGGGGTTCGGGTGAGTGCGTTGCGGAAGGCTTAGCGCTTAAATCGGTTTCTCGCGAAGATAGCGAATAAGCGAAGAGCGCGAAGATCATATAGCCCTCTCCCCTTCAGGGGAGAGGGTTGGGAGAGGGGGCTGTCATTTAAGCGCCGTGCAAGCGGATAACCCCCCTCCCTTAATCCAGTGGCTGGCTCGGTTCGGGTAAAACATGCTCCCGGCATGTTTTAGAAATTGCCGGGGGCAATTTCGACCCGAAACGATCCGGCCACTCCTGAAGGGGAGGGAGATTTTAACGCAACGTCATACCGCCATCGACCATGAACTGCGATCCGGTGACATAGCTTGCCTGATCAGAGAGCAGGAACAACGCGACTTCAGCTGCCTCTTCCGAAGTACCAAAACGGCCAAGTGGAACCTGACTGGCGATGTTTTGTGTGAACTTTTCAACCTGCTCATCGGTGAGGCCCATGCCATCAAAGAAGTTGGTTTCAATCGGCCCGGGTGCGACTGAATTGACGCGGATATTGCGCGGTGCCAGATCCGAGGCCCATGAGCGGGTCAACGCCGTCACAGCGCCTTTGGTGGCGGAATATACCGCACCCTGCGCCTGCCCCAGATAGGGCGCGACCGATGCAGTGACGACGACCGAACCGCCTTCATTGATCGCCGGGATCAGCTCAGCCATCTGCAAGACCGGGCCGCGCACGTTGACATTGGTCATCGCGTCAAAGCTCTCCACCGCTTCATCGGTGTTGGCGCGGAAAGTGCCAAAGCCGGCATTCAGCCAGATGCCATCGACACCGCCCATCTTCTCCTTCACCGTCTCGGCCAGCACCTTGGCAGCCTGCGGGTCACCGGCATCATTGGTAAAGCCGATTGTGCCTTCTGGCAGCGCGGCCAGCGCAGCGTCGAGCCGTCCCTGATTGGTACCGGTAATCGCCACCGTACCGCCTTCTTGAGCGATGATTTTCGCACCCGCCAGACCAATGCCGCTGGTGCCGCCTGTGATCAGGACTTTCTTGCCGTCAAAACGTGCCATGTTTTTCCTTCCTTATTTGCCGCATTTTTGCGGCTTCAATTTGCAAATCAGCATATTGGCATGACGCTTTAATTACGCCGCCTTATTCTGCTTGGGACATCGCAAGTATTTCTTGCCACTGATCCTCAGTAACAGATGCAACCGAGAGGCGCGACTGGCGGATGATTGCGAGCTCTGAGAGCTTCGGGTTCTGCTTCATCGCCTTGAGACTGACCGGGTTATCCAGCTTGCGCTCCGGCTTGACCTTCACCGCGATCCAGCGGCCCGTCTCGTCGGTCGGGTCAGGAAAAGCCTCTTCGCTTACCACCATGATGCCGACAATCTCCAGCCCCTGGCGCGAATGGTAGAAAAATACCTGCTCGCCGGTCTTCATCGCCTTCATATTGTTGCTGGCCTGGGCGTTTTTCACACCATCCCAAATGCCTTCCTTTTCGGCAACCAGATCATCCCAACCATATTCATCGGGTTCGGATTTCATCAGCCAATAGTGTGCGCTCATGCTTTTCATGCCCTTCTTCTGTCGTTAGAGACGTGGCGACTATCTTTATCAGGACAAGACCCATGGACAAGCTGCCCGTTCTTTCGCTCAATGATGACAAGCACAGTTTCGCAGATGCAATTGGCGCAAGCTTTCGCAAACATGGCTTTGCGCTGGTGCGTGACCATGGGCTGGATGCGGATCTGGTGGCCAAGGCGTGGGACAAGACGCGCGAGTTCTTTGCCCTGCCGGTGGAAGAGAAACTGCGCTATGACAGTTCGGCAGGCGGCGGCCAGCGCGGCTATACCGCTTTCGGTACCGAGATCGCCAAAGATGCCAAGCTGCATGATCTGAAAGAATTCTGGCATGTCGGTCGCGAACTGGCCTCTGATAGTCCCTTAAAAGACTCAATGCCTGCCAATGTCTGGCCCGATCAACCCGCCGATTTCCGGGAGATATTCGAGCCGCTCTATGCCGAGTTTGACCGGGTCGGCAATATCATCCTGTCACGCATTGCGCTGCACTTAGGCCTGCCGGAAGACTGGTTCGCGCCGACGGTGGAAGACGGCAACTCAATCCTGCGCCTACTGCACTATCCCCCGGTTGCCGATGCCGAGCCGGGCGCGATCCGCGCCGGGGCGCATGAGGATATTAATCTGATCACCCTGTTGCTGGGCGCAGAAGAGGCCGGGCTGCAACTGCTGACACGCGAGGGCAACTGGATCCCCGCCAATCCGCCCGAGGGCGCGCTGGTGATCAATGTCGGCGATATGCTGCAGCGGCTGACCAACCATGTGCTGCCATCGACAACGCATCGGGTGATCAACCCGGCCTCAGACCGCGCCGCGCATAGCCGCTATTCCATGCCTTATTTCCTGCATCTGCGTTCCGACTTCCCGATCAAGACGCTGGACCAGTGTATCAGCGAGGATAACCCCAATCGCTATCCTGAACCGATGCTGGCGGATGACTATCTGCATGAGCGGCTGGTGGAGATTGGGTTGATTAAGGCATAGTGCACGCACGTCACCCCGGCGAAGGCCGGGGTCTATACCGACTGTCGTTCTAGACTGTTTTTCTCTTAGCTTGAAACACGTCATTGCGAGCGTAGCGAAGCAATCCAGGGCAACACGCACCTGCTCTGGATTGCCGCGTCGCTTCGCTCCTCGCAATGACGACTCAGTGTAAATGGAATCGACTTTAGCATTGGAGGCGGGATGGATTCCGGCCTTCGCCGGAATGACGAAAAAGGACGACAAGATAGCGAAAAAGGCGGCGCGAATGGTTTCGCACCGCCTTTCCCAAAACCTTGATCAACAGCGCTTAGCCAGCGGGCATAATCACGGTGTCAATGACATGGATAACGCCGTTTGAAGCTTCCACATCGGTGGCGGTGACAGTCGAGGTGCCGCCCTTGGCGTCGGTCAGTACGACCTGATCACCTTCCATCTTGATGCTCAGCGCATCGCCCTGAACCGTCTCGACTGTGGCTTCGCCCTCGCCTTCTTCGATCAGCTTGGCGACATCGGCAGCGACAACCTTGCCCGGGACCACATGATAGGTCAGCACGGCGGCCAGCGTTTCCTTATTCTCCGGCTTGGTCAGCTCGGCGACCTGATCACCCAGCTTCTCAAACGCAGCATTGGTCGGCGCGAATACGGTGAACGGACCTTCGCCCGACAGGGTTTCGCCAAGCTCGGCAGCGGTAACAGCGGTTACCAGTGTCGAGAAATCCTCATTGCCCGACGCAACATCGACGATGGTGCCAGCAGCCTCAGCTTCGGTGCCCTCGCCTTCAGCGGCGGTTTCTTCGCCCTCAGCAGCTTCTTCCGGAGCGGCACAAGCGGCCAGTGAAAGCGCCGCACCGGCGGCAAATAGTTTGGAGATTGAATTACGCATAAATGCTTCCCTCATGATATACTGTTATCCAAGCTTCAGAAACGCCGCTTGTTGCAAACGGTTCCCATAAAGCAAAGCATATTTTCGGCGATATGAGGCTATTTTGCGAGATGGAGAAAATCGCGGTCATAAGGCACCATATGCGCCCCGCCATCGACATAGAGCAATTGCCCGGTAACCGCCTCTGATGCAGCAAAATAAGCCACAGCAGCGGCAATATCTTGCGGGTTTGAGTTACGCTGCAGCGGCATCACCGCGGCGATGCTCTCCATCTGGCCTTCAGCATAATCCTCGGTTTCCAGCGTCATCCCCGGCGCGACGCCATTGATGCGAAGGCGCGGCGCGCATGCTTTTGCCAAGGTGCGGATGGATTCCGCCAGCGCCTGTTTGGACAGGGTATAGGAAAGCTGATCTGCATGCGGATTGCGCACCCGCTGATCGACAATGTTGACCACCGAGGCACGGTCATCCTCGCCTGTATGTTTATAAAGCGCCTGTGTCAGCAATGTCGGCGCGGTGAGATGGATGCGCCAATGCCGTTCGAGCGAGGCCGCATCAAGCGTGTCGATCCGGTCATCACCAAACAGCGAGGCATTGTTGACCAGCAGGTCCGGGGAGCGGCCAAAATGCGCAGCAACTTGCTGCATCAGCGTTGCCGGCGCTTCCTCTTCGGTCAGGTCCGCGAGAAAGCCATGCCATTCCATGCCCTGCCGCTTCAGCACTGCCGCCAGCGCCTCATCCGGCTCTGCATCGCTATGCCCATGCAGCGCCAGCGCATAGCCCTGCTCCGCCAAATGCGCCGAAATCGCCGCGCCGACACGGCGGCAGCCTCCGGTCACCAGCGCCAGCTTTGCCGGTCGCGACCCGCTCATTATCTGCGCCGCGTCATGGTGATGCCGATGGCCTCATCCGCCTCGGCAATGGCCAGCTTGACGATCTTGACCTCAACCGCCTTGACCCGTTTGTCCTGCAGAAAAAGCGTATCGATAATATGGTCCGCTACACCTTCAATCAGGGTGAAGTGCACGCCCTCGGGCAAAGCGGTCGAGGCAGCGTGCTTCAGGTCCATATAGTTTTTCGATGCGCTCAAGGGCGTGTCGGGATCATAATGGTCCTGCATCACCAGCTCGGCGCGGATGGTGATGCGCAGCGGCTGGGGCAGCTTGGTCTCTTCTGAATAAATGCCGGTCAGCACCGGCACCTCAAAATCGGCCACTTCCAGTATCAGCTGGTCTGTCGGGTTAAGCGTCATGGGCTTCCTTTATTACGCGGCGGACCAGCGTGCAAATAATGCCGTGGGGAGCATCAGGCGACCGCCCTCTTCCGCGACCGCCAGCTCACCCGCTTCGACCTTGCCGGGCAGATCGCTAAAATGCTGCTGCATCAAGGCTTCGAGCGCCAGCGGCGACATACGCACGGCATAGACGGTGAGAAAGACAAAGCGCGAATCCGCATCCACCAGCTGGCGGCAATCGGCAATCAGGTCGGGCAGATTCATCTCGATCCGCCAGGTTTCGCCATTGGGGCCGCGACCGAATTTGGGCGGGTCGAGCAAGATACCATCATAACGCCGCCCGCGCCGCACTTCGCGCGCGGTGAACTTGGCCGCATCTTCGACCAGCCAACGGATCGGACGGTCGGCCATACCCGACAATGCCGCATTATCGCGCGCCTGTGCCACGGATTTCTTCGAGGCGTCGACATGGACCATATGTGCCCCCGCTGCCGACAGCGCCAGCGTGCCGACCCCGGTATAGCCGAAGAGATTCATCACCTGCGGCATGTCCAGCCCAACAATCTGCGCGCGCATCCAGCGCCACACCGGGTCCATATCGGGGAAGAAGCCGAGATGACGGAAGGGGGTGCAAGAGGCATGAAAGCGCACCTTGTCATTCCATGTCAGCTCCCAGCCATCGCGCACCGCCGGATTGGCATAATGCCACCGCCCGCCGCCATCCTCATCCGAGGCCGGGATAAATTCAGCATCGGCGGGCCAGTCATCCAGCCGCGGAGACCACATGGCCTGCGGCTCGGGGCGGATGAAGTGAAAGTCGCCATAGCGCTCATATTTGCGGCCATCGCCACTATCGACCAGCGTATAATCGCTGCGCGGCTGGCTGGTCATCAGCGTCAGGTCAGGCACAGCACCAGCGGTCATGCGTTGGCTTTGGCCATGGCATTTTCGATCACAAATTGGCGTACCGCCTCATAATCATTGGGCAGCACCGTCGACTGCTCCTGCCGGTCGAACAGATCACCGACGCGCGTTGGCAGTGCTGGGCGAATACCGCAGGCACGCTCGACCGCATCATCGAATTTGGCAGGGTGGGCGGTGGCCAAGGTCACCACCGGCACCGCCGGGTCGCCATCATAGCGATGCGCTGCAGCAAGACCGATTGCGGTGTGCGGATCAATCACTTGTCGCGCCTCTTCATAGGCCCAACGGATCGCACGCGACATCGCGTCCCCATCCACTCTTTCGCTGACAAAGCGCTCCCCAATGGCGGCGCGCAGCGTCTCATCAATCTGCAACGCGCCGCTGGCATCAAAGCTACGCATCGTCTCGGCCATCGCCGCGCCATCGCGCCCGCCAAGGTCGAACAGAAGCCGCTCAAAATTGGATGACACCTGAATATCCATTGATGGCGTTGCGGTGGGCGACAGTTCGGCGCGCGAATAATCGCCGCTGCTCAATGCCCGATGCAGGATATCGTTGATATTGGTGGCGACGATCAGCCGCTCGACCGGCAGCCCCATACGCGAGGCGACATAGCCGGCAAAGACATCGCCGAAATTGCCCGTCGGCACCGAGAATGCGACCGGGCGATGCGGCGCACCCAGTTGCAACGCGGCGGCGAAATAATAGACGATCTGCGCCATCAGCCGCGCCCAGTTGATCGAGTTCACCGCCGACAGGTCGAGCGTATCGGTCAGCGCGCTATCGCCGAACATGCGTTTGACCATCGCCTGGGCATCATCAAAATTGCCCTCAATCGCGATATTGTGGACATTGGGCGAAAGCACCGTCGTCATCTGCCGCCGCTGGACATCGGAGATGCGGCCATGCGGGTGGAGCATGAAGATCTCTATCCCCTCACGCCCCGCGACCGCATGGATGGCGGCGGAGCCAGTGTCGCCCGAAGTCGCGCCAACAATGGTCAGCGCCCTGTCATGGCCTTCGAGGAAATGCGCGAAGCTTTGCCCCAGAAATTGCAGCGCCACATCCTTGAACGCCAGTGTCGGGCCGTGGAACAGTTCGAGCAGCCAATGGCGCTCGTCCAACTGCGCCAGAGGCGTGACCGCCTTATGCGCAAAGCCGCCATAGGCCTGTTGGCACAGTTCGGTCAGCTCTTCATCGCTCAGGCTGCCCGTAACAAAGGGCCGCATGATACGCACCGCAAGCGAAGCATAATCGAGCCCCGCCATAGCGGCGATCTCGGCTTTGCTGAATTGCGGCCAGCTTTCCGGCAGATAAAGCCCGCCATCGCTCGCCAAGCCAGCAAGCGTTGCGCCTCGAAAATCCTGAGCCGCTGCGGCTCCTCTGGTGCTGATATATTGCATGGGAAAGCGGTTAGCGGCGGATCAGGCGCGGCGCAAGAGACGCTGGCGCACCGCAAGTGCGTAAATCACTCCGGCGATCAGGGCGAAGAGGAACCATTGCACCGCATAGGAGATATGGTTGTTGGGCAGATCGGCGGGCGTCGGAGTTGCCAAAGGTTCCAATCCACCAACTGCCGGATCGGCCACGAGGCGGATCATCGCCTTGCCATCGGGGGCAATCATCCCGGTGACTGCGCCGCCCGTCCATTCGGGCGTTCCCGGTTGTAGAGACCATCCCGCCTGAAGCTGGGCCTCGCCGCTATTATCGAGACGGCAGGTAGCGATATGGCTCCAGCCTGCCCTGTCCGCCTTATTGCGACCGCTGGTGGAGCGCCAGCCGAGCACCTCTGCACAGGTGAAACCTGAGCGCCGGTAGAGCGGCAGATCATCGGCATCCAGCGTCTGCGGCCAGTTCAAAGCGGGTTGCTCTGATGCGGCTTCATAGCGCGCGATCAGGGCCGCTTTTTCATCCGCCCTGCCCCATTGCCAGATGCCGAGCGCCATCATGGTAATCATCGCAGCGGCGACAATGATGGTGGGGATGATCGGAATGCGGGTCATCTTGTCATTCTATCGCAATGACGGGAAATTGCATCCGCTTAAGCCGCGATTCCGGAAAGATTATACTTGGGACATATTAAATCCGGAAGATCTCTGCTCTAGTTACAGTCCGCGCTATCTCGTCGGCCCCGCGCAGGCGGGGCCAGGGCTATGGTTTCACGCAAAGACGCTAAGACACGAAGAGATTGTACAAACAGGAACCTTCTTTGCGCCTTTGCGCCTTTGCGCGAGTCTAAAAAAGCCTTGGCCCCGCCTGCGCGGGGCCGACGAAAACAGATATAGGTATTTAATAGGTCCTGAATCTAAGTTCACACTAAGTTCACACCTATGAGACCCTTGGTGAAATCCAACATTCTCCAACAAAAAGGGCAGCCAAACCAACGTCCGGCCGCCCTTTGTGGTTTTCATTACGCGTCTGATCAATGGATCGGTGCGCCCCAGCCGCCCCAGACATAGACGACGGCGAAGAGGAACAGCCAGACGACATCAACAAAATGCCAATACCAGGCTGCGGCTTCAAAGCCGAAATGCTGCTTAGGGGTGAAGTGGCCAAGATAAGCGCGGACCAGACAGACGATCAGGAAGATCGTTCCGACCAGAACGTGGAAGCCGTGGAAGCCGGTCGCCATGTAGAAGGCCGAGCTATAGTTGAGGCCGGCAAACGGGAATGGCGCAACGCTATACTCATAAGCCTGAACGAAAGAGAACAATGCGCCGAGGATAACCGTGACCCACAGGCCCTTGATCAGGCCATCGCGGTCGCCATTGAGCAGCGAATGGTGCGCCCAGGTGACGGTGGTGCCCGAAAGCAGCAGGATCAGCGTATTGAGCAGCGGCAGTTCAAAAGCGTTGAGAACCTCGACACCCTTTGGCGGCCATTGCACCAGCGCCTCAGCGCCTTCTGCACCAATCTTGTTCTCGGTAATGCCTTCGATAAACTCCAGCGGCTGCGGGAACAGCGAGAAATCAAACCACGCCCAGAACCAGCCGACAAAGAACATCACTTCCGAAGCGATAAACAGGATCATGCCATAGCGCAGGTGAAGCTGAACAACCGGGGTATGGTCACCGGCATGCGCCTCACGCACGACATCGCGCCACCAGCCAAACATGGTGAACAGCACGCCCGCGACACCGGCGAAGAACACCCAGCCGCCGCCATTGGCATTCTCGTCAGAGACATTGGCGCCATGCATCCACATGATTGCACCAGCAGCCATAACCAGAGCGGCCATGGAGCCGATCAGCGGCCAGGCGCTGGGCGGCAAAATATGATAATCGTGGTTTTTGGTTCCAGCCATTTTTAAGTCCCTATTTCCTCGCCACGGTTCAGCCGCAGCCAAGATGATCCTTCTGTTTGGTTATGCCTTAGCTGCCTTCATTTTCCGGGTCCACCGGATAAAAGGTGTAGCTCAGCGTTATTTCCTCAATATGTTTGGTGTCTTCATCTTCAAAGATCGCCGGGTCGACATAATAGATGACGGGCATCCGCACCTTCTCGCCCGGCTGCAGCGTCTGCTCGGTGAAGCAGAAGCATTGAATCTTGTTGAAATATTTGCCCGCCTGCACCGGCGTCACATTATAGCCCGCGGTGCCGGTAATCGGTTCTGATGACAGGTTTTCGGCGGTATAGATTGCCATATCGCGCGCGCCGACGGTCATGCTGTCCTTGGTGCGCTCCGGTTGAAATTCCCAGGGCATGCCCGGCTCGATATTGGCATCAAAGCGCACCGAGATGGTCTTGCTGCCGGTTTGCACAGTTGCCGCCTGACCAGCATCAACCACCTGCGTCGTGCCGCCAAATCCGGTGACGCGGCAGAACAGATTATAGAGCGGAACCGCCACAAATCCGAGCGACACCATGCCGGCAACCAAAGCACCCGCCATCAGGGCGGAGCGCAGATTGCGGCGCTGGATATCCTCGGAAAGGGCGGTGGAAGCGTTCATCCCCAGACCCCGATTTTGACGATGGTGATCAGGAAGAACAATACGCACAGCGCCACCAGACCGATGGCCATGAGCTTGGAACGCTCGCGCTGGCGCTTCTGGATCGCCTGGGTTTCCTCAAGCGTGACATTCTCGCCGGTAAAGCGTCCCTCGCCCGGCGGGCGGGGTGCTATGTTCTCAGCGATATTATCCTGCGGTTGGCTCATATGATCCAGCCTACCAGATAGCGGTCAGCGACAACTGCGCCGAACAGCACGAAGAGATAGACGATCGAGAACGCAAAGAGCCGTTTTTCCGGCTTCATTTCGGATGGCTCGGTCGCCGTGTTGCGATAAACGCGATAGGCCAGCCAGACAAACATCAGCGACAGCGCCGTTGCCGGAACGCCATAAATCCAGTCGGCCAGACCCAGAAGCGTCGGCGCAATCGCTATGGCGGCGAGCACAACCGAATAGGCGAGGATCTGCTTGCGGGTCGATTCGCGGCCCGCAACCACTGGCATCATCGGGATACCGGCATTGGCATAGTCTGACTTCACAAACAGCGCGAGCGCCCAGAAATGCGGCGGGGTCCAGATAAAAATGAGTGTAAACAGCAGGATCGGCATCAGCGTGATATCGCCGGTCACGGCGGCCCAGCCGATCATCGGCGGGAAGGCCCCGGCAGCGCCGCCAATCACGATATTTTGCGGTGTGCTGGGTTTCAGCCACATGGTGTAGATGACGGCATAGAAGAAGATGCAGAAAGCGAGGATCGCTGCTGCGACCCAATTGACGCCCACGCCCATCAGGAACACCGAGAGACCGGAAAGCCCAAGGCCGAAATGCAGCGCCGAATCGCGTTCCATCCGTCCGGCGGGCAATGGCCGTTTGGATGTGCGCTTCATCGCGGCATCGACATCGGCTTCATACCATTGGTTGAGCGCCGCCGCGCCGCCGGAACCCAGGGCGATGCAGAGGATCGCGGTAAGGCCGAGAATCGGATGGATGCTGCCCGGAGCCGCCAACAGACCGCATAGGCCGGTGAACACCACCAGCTTCATCACGCCCGGCTTGGTCAGCGCATAAAAATCGCGCCACTCTGCCGTAATCGGTGTGGTGGTGGTTTCGGTCGAGGCGGTTGTTGTGTTCATCCGGTTTCTCGTTTGTCCGTCAATATGACGGCTCTTTGCTCATTCCTGCATCTTTACCGTTAGCCCTGAGCCTGTCGAAGGGCGCTTCTCGTTACGATAGACGGGCTTCGACAAGCTCAGCCCTAACGGTAATTTTTTGCATTCATTTTACGCTTTCGGCCCGCCTGCATGACAGACGAGCCAAAAGCCGGTTTTTCAAATCGCGACCTGCCTTATTTAATTTTCGGCAAAGTCTCGAACTGGTGGAAAGGCGGTGGGCTGGAGAGTGTCCATTCCAGCGTGGTCGCGCCTTCGCCCCAGTAATTGCCTTCGGCCCGACGACCCGCCATCAGCGCATAGCCGATATTGACGAAGAAGATCAGCGTGCCAGCGGCCATGATCGCATAGCCATAGGACGAGATTTCATTCCAATAGCTATAGGCTTCCGGATAATCGGGATAGCGACGCGGCATACCCTGACGGCCGAGGAAGTGCTGCGGGAAGAAGATGATGTTCACCCCGATAAAGAACACCCAGAAATGAAGGTGGCCAAGCAACTCGCTATAATGACGACCGCTCATCTTCGGGAACCAGTAATAGAAACCGGCAAAGATGGCGAACACCGCACCCAGCGACAACACATAGTGGAAGTGAGCGACAACATAATAGGTGTCGTGCAAGTTATCATCGACGCCGCCATTGGCGAGGACAACACCGGTCACACCGCCAACGGTGAACAGGAAGATAAAGCCCAGCGCCCAGACCATCGGTGTCTTGAAGCTCAGCGAGCCGCCCCACATGGTGGCGATCCAGCTGAAAATCTTGATGCCGGTCGGCACCGCGATCACCATGGTCGCAGCGGTGAAGTACATCTTCATGTTCACGGTGAGACCAACGGTGAACATGTGGTGCGCCCAGACGATAAAGCCGACAACACCGATGATGACCATGGCATAGGCCATACCCAGATAGCCAAAGACCGGCTTGTTGGAAAAGGTCGAGACGATGTGGCTGATCATGCCGAAACCAGGCAGGATCATGATGTACACTTCAGGGTGACCGAAGAACCAGAACAGATGCTGATACAGTACCGGATCACCACCACCGGCAGCGTTAAAGAACGCGGTGCCGAAGTTACGGTCGGTCAGCAGCATGGTAATCGCCGCCGCAAGAACCGGCAGCGCCAGCAATAGCAGGAATGCAGTGATCAGCACCGACCATACGAACAGCGGCATTTTGGTGAGCGTCATGCCCGGTGCACGCATGTTGAAGATGGTGGTGATAAAGTTAATCGCGCCGAGGATCGACGATGCACCCGCAAGGTGGAGTGACAGGATCGCCATATCCACAGCCGGACCAACCGAGCCGCTGGTCGAGAGCGGTGCATAGACCGTCCAGCCCGTGCCCGCGCCCAGCCCGGTACCGCCGGGAACGAAGGTTGACCCGAGCAGCAGCAGGAAAGCAGGGATCAGCAGCCAGAAGCTGATATTGTTCATGCGGGGGAAGGCCATGTCCGGTGCGCCGATCATGATCGGCACGAACCAGTTACCAAAGCCGCCAATCATCGCCGGCATCACCATGAAGAACACCATGATCAGGCCGTGCGCGGTGATCAGCACGTTCCACAGGTGCAAAGCCTCATCGCGTGTGGCCTCCGCGCCTTGCAAAGCAGTGGCCCAATCGCCGAGATAATCGATTCCTGGAGACGCCAGTTCCATCCGCATCAGGCCGGAAATCGCGCCGCCAATGATACCCGCGACAATCGCGAAGATCAGATAGAGCGTGCCAATATCTTTGTGGTTTGTCGAAAGGAACCAGCGGGCAAAGAAGCCCGGCTTGTGATCAGCATGATCATCATGCGCGTCCATTACGCCAGCATCGGCTGCAATCGTTGTCATAACTCAAATACCCTTGATCAAACTCAAACTTGGCAAACTCAATTGGTCAGCGCAGCGGTCTCTACCGCTTCTGCTGCTTCTTCACCCTCAGCGGGCGCTTCCGGCTCGGCAGCGGGCGCGTCGGCAACTTCTTCTTCGCCAACCGTGCCGCCCTGCGACAATACCCATTGCTCCCACTCATCACGCGGCAGCGCCTCAACGGCTATAGGCATGAAACCATGCCGGGCCCCACAAAGTTCCGAACACTGGCCATAATATACGCCAGGCTTGTCAATCTGCATCACCTTCTCATTGAGACGGCCCGGAACCGCGTCGAGCTTGAACCAGACGGACGGGACGGCGAAGCTGTGAATCACATCGGCAGCGGTGGTGATGACCTTGACCGGTTCACCGGCAGGAATGACCATGCGATTGTCCACAGCGAGCTGATAAGGCTCGCCACGCTCTTTGGCCGTGTCCTCGTCCATCATGTTGGAGATAACCTCAAAACCGCCATTATCGGGATAGGTGTACCCCCAATACCATTGATAGCCGGTCACTTTGACGGTGACGGCATCGGCAGGCGCAGTCTCATATTGCTTGGCCAACAGGCTGAGCGACGGGAAGGCAATGCCGATCAGTATCAGCGCCGGAACCAGCGTCCACACCACCTCAATCGTGGTGTTATGGCTGGTTTTGGACGGATTGGGATTGGCCGCAGCGCGGTAACGCACAATCACCCAGAGCAGCAGCCCGAGAACGAACAGCGAGATAACCGTAATCACCGGCAACAGGATATAGGTATCAAGGAAATAGGCTCTTTCACCAATTTCGCTGAACTGCTGCTGGAAATCGATACCGCCATCAACCGGCATGCCAACACCCTCAGTCGGGGCCATCGGGGTATATGAGCCAGCCGCTTCGGTCGCGGCTTCGGTTCCAGCCTCGGCAACTGGTGCTGCCGAATCAGCCGCTGCAGGCGCTTCTGCTGCGGGCGGGGTTACACCATCTGCGGTTTCAGGGGCGGCCTCCTGGGCCAGAGCGGTTACCGGTATGAGGCCCGCAACAGCGGCTGGAGCCGATGCTTTGCGAAGCGTGTTCGTGACAAACTGCATGTATTCCTCTGTACTAGATTCCGGCCTTAGCGGGCGCAATATAGGGTCACACCAGCCGGGAATATGGCGCGGCTTATACGCAGGGTTGCCGCCAGTCTCAAGCCAATCTAGGGATATTTTTGCACTTGCGTGATTGCGTCGCCTCCCCAAATGACGCGCCACGACCAAAATACGCTACGTAAAGGATGATATTTTTATGACCGAAGAGGAAATTCTGGCCGAGTTTCGTGCCAGCAAAGCATTGCTGGAAGGCCATTTTCTTCTCTCATCAGGGCGGCACAGCGCACATTATCTGCAATGCGCGCGCGTTTTGATGGACCCGATGCGCGCCGGAAGACTTGCCACCGCAATGGTTGCAAAAATTCCGCGCGAGCTTCGCAATGCGATTGATGTGGTGGTGTCCCCGGCCATGGGCGGCGTGATTATCGGCCATGAAGCCGGGCGCGCGCTGGACAAAGTGGCGATGTTTCTCGAACGCCCGGAAGGCACCTTCCATCTACGCCGCGGCTTTGCGCTGGAGCCGGGACAAAAGGTGCTGATGGTCGAGGATGTAGTGACCACCGGCCAATCCTCACGCGAGGCGATGAAAGCGATTGCCGAAGAAGGCGGCGAAACCATTGCAGCGGCCTCTCTGGTGGATCGTTCGGGCGGCGAAGTCAGCTTTGACGTGCCGTTCTTCCCGCTGATCGGCTTCAACTTCCCCAGCTATGCCGAGGATGAATTGCCTGCCGAACTGGCAGAAATTGAAGCGATCAAGCCGGGTAGCCGGAAGAATTAATGGCTAACCCCCTCCGTCTCGGCGTAAATATCGACCATGTCGCCACCATCCGCAATGCGCGCGGTGGAGATCATCCCGATCCGGTGCGCGCGGCGGAAATCGTTTCGCGTGTCGGCGGTGACGGCATTACCGCGCATTTGCGTGAGGACCGCCGCCATATCCGCGATGGTGATTTGCAGCGGATCATGGACGCCACCGACCTGCCGCTCAATCTGGAGATGGCGGCCACCGACGAGATGCTGGAAATCGCGCTGCGCCATGAGCCGCATGCCGCCTGTATAGTCCCGGAAAAGCGCGAGGAGCGGACCACCGAAGGCGGTCTGGATGCTGCCGGACAGCATAACCACCTCGCTCCGATAGTCTCGCGTCTAAGCGAGGCGGGCATCCGGGTCAGCCTGTTTATCGAACCTGATCCACGCCAGATTGAGGCGGCCATCCAGCTCAAGGCCCCGGTGGTCGAGTTTCATACCGGGCGTTATGCACATCATATGCTTGATGGTGAAGATGCGCTGGCAACCGAAGAATTGCGCCGCATCAGCGATGCCGCCGCGCTGGCCGCGAAAAACGGCATTGAACCCCATGCCGGCCATGGCCTGACCTTTGACAATGTCCAGCCTATCGCCGCCATTCCCCAGATCGCCGAGCTCAATATCGGCCATTATCTGGTCAGCGAGGCGATATTTATCGGCCTTGAAGAAAGCATCCGCCGCATGCGCGCTTTGATGGACGAAGCGCGGTGAGCGAGACGCCGCCCAAACCGACAACACGCGATAGGCTGATGATGGCGCTGGCGGCGATCCCGTTTCTCGTCAGCATATTCGTACTCGGCTTGGCGCTGAGCAATCAGGTGCTGGTGACCTTTGGCATAGCCTGGCCGGTGATCCAGATTGTTGGCTATTGGATGATGCTACAATCCGCAGAATGGCGCTTTTCGCACCAGCTGGTCACGACACAGATTGCGCTGCACTGGCTGGTGATGTTCCTATTGATTGCCTTGGTGAGGAAGGCGTTATGAGTATTGGCCCCAAATATCCTCCCCGGCACGGGGAGGGGGACCATGCGCAACATGGTGGAGGGGCACCCTCGGCATGGAGCAAGGTTATGCGGCAAAGCGCAATCCGCTGTGGCGAGTATGGTAACGGGGTCAATCAGGAAACATCGCAATATGCGGCCTGTGCCCCTCCACCGTCTTCGACGGTTCCCCTCCCCGTGCCGGGGAGGATATTTTCATGATCATCGGCCTTGGCTCTGACCTCTGCAATATCGATCGCATCCAAAGCTCACTCGACCGTTTTGGCGAGCGCTTTGAAACCCGTGTTTTCACCGAGGTCGAGCGCGCCAAGGCGGCGCGGCGGCCCTATACGCGGGCGGGCACTTATGCCAAGCGCTTCGCCGCCAAAGAGGCTTTTTCCAAAGCCGTCGGCACCGGCTTTAAACGCGGCGTCTATATGCGCGATATCGGGGTCATCAATGCCCGTTCCGGCGCGCCGACACTGGCGCTCACCGGAGGCGCGAAACAGCGGCTCGACAGCATGATTCCCGCAGGCTATAGCGCCGCCATTCATCTCACGCTCACCGATGATCACCCATGGGCACAGGCATTTGTGATTATTGAGGCGCTGCCGATCAGCGCCGCCTAAGGTGAGGATCTGGTGAGCCGGGACATTATGCAGGAACAGTTGCAAAGCACTATGGCGAAAGAGAAAAGCAAAGAGCCGATCAACTGGTGGCAGGAAATTCGCGGGCTGTTGGTGCTGTTGCTCGCGGTGCTGACGGTGCACAGCATTATTGCCAAACCGTTCTATATCCCCACCGGATCGATGATCCCCAATCTGCTCGTCGGTGACCGGCTGATCGTCAGCAAATATCCCTATGGCTGGTCCTGGGTCTCGGCCTCTTTCCACATACTACCCGAATTTCCCGGCAAGCTTTTTGGCCGCGATCCGGAATATGGCGATATCGTCATTGTCGCGCCACCGGGGGTGAAGCAGGACTATATCAAACGCGTCGTCGGCCTGCCCGGCGACACATTGGCGGTGCGCGATGGCCAGATCATCCTCAATGATGTGCCTGTGCCGCAGGAAGTGCAGCCCAATCTGGTGCTGCCGGTGGATAGCACCCTGCCCTGCAGCGAATTGAGCTATCCCGGTGCCAAGATGCGCGGTGCCGATGGCAAGGAATATTGCGACCTGCCGATCAAGCAGGAAACCCTGCCCAATGGGGCGCAATATGTGATTATTGATGCCGCACCGGATCAGGGCGCGGACTTTTTCGGTCCGGTTACCATTCCCGAAGGCCATGTCTTCCTCATGGGTGACAATCGCGACAATAGCGCTGACAGCCGCTTCCCGATCGTTGGCCAGGGGCTGGGCGGTCCGGTGCCGCTGGAAAATGTTGGCGGCCGCGCCGAGTTCATCATGTACTCGCTCGATGGCAAAGCAACCTATAGCCCCCTAACATGGTATGGCGCGCTGCGCGGTGATCGCGCCGGCAAAAGCCTGCGCCCGCAACGCAAGGCGGAATAGGCTCAACTTGCCAAGATTTTTCGTTTATCTATAATCGGAACCTTGTATTTCGTCGGCCCCGCGCAGGCGGGGCCAAGGCTAAATTTAGTGCACACAAAGCTACAAATGCGCAAAGTTCCAGTCTCATAGAACAGTGTTCTTTGTGCCTTCGTGCCTTTGTGCGAGATTTAAGACTAGCCCTGGCCCCGCCTGCGCGGGGCCGACGATGAAAATAGATAGAGCAGAAAATGGCAGACAGCCAGAATGACAGGATAGAAAAACCCGGCCCTACCGATTTCAGCGATCCAGTCGCACGCAATGAGGTCAAGAAAGCCGCTGTCTGGCTGGGAATGGCGGCGCTGTTGGCGCTGATCGTCATTCTTGCCTCGCCGCTGCTGCTGATTGTCGGCGGCCTGATCGTCGCGATCATGCTTGATGGTGGCACCCGGCTGCTGGGCCGGGTTCTGCCGATTGCCAGGAGCCTGCGCCTGACCATCGTGCTGCTGCTGGTTACCGGCTTTATCGGCTGGACATTCTATTTCACTGGCTCGCAATTGATACAGCAGGCGGCGAGCCTGCAGGCTATTGTCGAGCAGCAGCTTGACGAACTGGGCAGATGGGCGACCAGTGTCGGCATCACCGCAACGCCGGAAGACCTGAAAGAACTGGGCAGCGAGATTGCCAGTCGCATCGGCCAGTTTACCGCCGCCGTCACCTCGGTCTTTGGCGCTATCGCCAGCTTCGTACTGATGTGTGTGCTCGGCATCTTTATTGCGATTGAGCCCAAGCTGTATGAGCGCGGATTGGCATGGATGATCCCACTGAAAAGCCGCGACCATTTCTATGGCACGCTCGATGCCATCGGTTTTACCATGCGCCGCCTGCTGGCCGGGCGTCTGCTCGGCATGGCGGTCGAAGGCTTTGGCACCTGGATATTGCTGTGGATGGGCGGCGTACCAATGGCGGGCCTGCTCGGCCTGCTCACCGGCCTCCTCGCATTCCTGCCCAATATCGGCGCGATTGTCTCGGGCGGCTTGATTATTCTCGTCGGTTTTTCAGCCGGATTTGAGACCGGGCTGTTTGCCGTTGGCGTCTATATCTTTGTGCAGGTGATTGACGGCTATGTCATCGTGCCAATGGTCGCCAAAAAGACCGTCGATCTCGCCCCGGCGCTGGTGCTCGGCGCGCAGCTTCTGTTCGGCGCGCTGTTCGGCATTGTCGGGCTGGCGCTGGCCGATCCAATTGTCGCCATCATCAAAATCGCGCTTGAACGCGGAGTCTATAATAGAGGCTCGGAAGAAACCGGGTGAACAACAAAAGCCAGCGCCACACCATACTCGCCATTGCCGGATTTGGCGATAATGCCAGCATGTATGACGGCCTTGCCGGAACAGCCTTGGCACAGGATCATAAGCTGATCCCGCTCGATCTGCCGGGTTTTGGCGCACCGCCATTGGCGGAAGAGACAAGCCTGGCTGCGCTGGCCGGTTTTGTCGCTCAAAAGGCTCGGGAGACCAGCGCGGATACCATCATTGCCCATTCGGTCGCCTCCATCATCGCCTCGCTCGCCGCGCGCACACCAGACTGCCCGCTTGAGAATATTATCTCGCTTGAGGGCAATCTCACCGCAGAAGATGCCTATTTCTCCGGCCTGGCTGCGGATTATGATTCTCCCGAAGAGGTCCAGGTCGCTATAGCAGCCAAGCTTGACGGCTTGGCGCAAACCCGGCCCGTCATCGCGCGCTATCGTGATGAGGTTGCAAAAGCCGACCCTGATGCGCTGTGGCAATTGGGGTGCGATGCCAAGGCATTCTCAAAACACAACCATCCCGGAGACGCGCTTATGGCTTCGGCTGATGTGACCTATGTCTACAATCCCGATAACTGCCCAACAGCCACATTAGACTGGCTTGATAAGAGCGATATGAAGCGCATCCTGCTGAAAGGTGCATCGCACTGGCCCAGCGTAACAGAACCGGAAATGCTGGCAGAAGCGATAGAGCGCGCTTTGGGTTAGGCATTAAGACACGTCACAATTATGATCAAAACCAAACCGCTAGGGCTGAGCCCGTCGAAGCCCGCTTCTCAAGTAGAGAAACGCCGTTGGTGCTGCGCACCGTCTCCGACTCCGACAAGCTCAGGGCTAACGGTCTTGTTCAGTCAAAATAGCCCTTACTGTCCCGGAAGCGGCTGAACCGGGCCACCGGCACCAGGAGGCGGGCCACCGACGCCCGGAGGCAATTGCTGCTGTTGCTGCTGCATCGCGCGGAACTCGGCTTCAAGCTCGGCCATCGAGCGAAAATCGCGCAGCTCAATCTCGAACTGCAGGTCAGAATTGGCCGGGATATCGCCCTTTGGCTGGTCGCCATAGGCCTGATCAGACGGGATAATCACCCGGTAGCGGCCACCTTTTTCCATGGTCAGCATAGCTTCGCGCAGGCCGGGAATAATCGTCGGGAACATTGGCGGCGTCGGTGGATCATTCGGGCCCGCGAGCGAGAATGCCGCCTGCTCATTGGCATCAAACACTGTTCCATCGAGCAACTGGCCGACATAGCTGACTGCGGCAATATCACCGCTGGATGGAGAAACGCCCGCTTCACCATCGGCCAGGGTAATGATCTTCACGCCATTTTCGGTGGTGTTGATCATATTGCGCACCGACGCCGTGCCAGCCCAAGCCAGACCAGCGCCAAGCAGCAAGACAATAATCACACCGACCCATAATTTGGTCAGCGAGCCTTTGGCGATCGGTTGAAGGGGTACACGGGTTACCGACATGGGCGATGTCTTTCACTCAGATGGATATTGCGCGCGCCTTTTCGGGCAGGCGGGCGTGGCAATCAAGACAAAAATAGCAGAGGAGGATTGCAGCGCGCACGAAAAAGGGCGGCAAAAGCCGCCCTCTCTCAAACTTCAAGGCGCCATCGCCCTTATTTCGTACCGTCACGCTCCATGCGCTTGCGCTCCATCTTGCGGGCGCGGCGGACAGCGGCGGCTTTTTCGCGCGCACGCTTTTCCGAGGGTTTTTCATAATGGCGACGGAGCTTCATCTCGCGATACACGCCTTCACGCTGCAGCTTCTTTTTCAGCGCGCGCAGCGCCTGGTCAACATTGTTATCGCGAACAGTAATTTGCATAAGCTCAATCAACTCCGGTCAAAATATCTTTATGCCGGGGCGATGCACCTCGGCGATGGCAAAATCAAAATCATGTTTGTGCGCAATTCGCTGTATATCGCCAAAAAGCGGCATTGGATTAAGCGAATCACAAACAGCCCGCATGACGAGCAGCGGTCCGTAAGCGGCGCGGCTTACAGCAATATAGGCATTTTTCAAGCCTTTTCCACCCTGAGTGCCGGAAAGTCGCTGGATTTAGCGCCTATCGTAAGGCTGGATATGGTTGCCGCGCTCTGATGCTTGTTCTAGAGTCCGCCGCAATAATTTACCAGCACACGCGATAATGGAGAGTTCGCCATGGCCACAGCAATCAAGCCCACCACCGAAATGTCCACCGATGAGCGCGAGGCGCGCAAACTGCTCGCCTCCTGCTACCGCGTCTTTGACATGATGGGGTGGTCGGAGATGATCTATAACCATATCACGCTGAAAGTGCCGGGCGAGGATGATGCCTTTCTGATCAATCCCTATGGCCTGCACTTCTCGGAAGTTTGTGCCTCCAATCTGGTCAAGATCAATTCCGAAGGTGAGACGCTGGATGGCTCGCTCTATCCGGTCAACAAGGCGGGCTTTGTCCAGCACAGCATGTTCCACAAGGAACTGCCCGATATGCACTGCATCATCCACACCCACACCACCGAGACCATGGCGGTCAGCGCTTTGGAAGGCGGATTGCAGCCGGTGAACTTCTATGCCTGCAACTTTATTGGCCAGATTGCCTATCATGATTTTGAGGGCGTGACGGTGCGCGAAGAAGAAGGACCACGCCTCGCCGCAGCGCTGGGCGACAAACGGATATTGATGCTGAAGAACCACGGGCCTGTCGTGCTGGGCCGCACCCTGCCCGAGGCGTTTATCACCTATTGGGCGCTGCAACGCGCCTGCGAAATCCAGCTTGCCACTTTGAGCATGGGCAAGCCGATCACGGTGCCGCAGGACGTCATCGACGTGCACCAACGCGACCTCAGCCAGGTGCAGCTCCCCGGCGGCCCGGGCGCGCCCGATTTCGCGGCGATGGTACGGCTGGTGGACAAGATCGATACCAGCTGGCGGGATTGATCTTCGCAATTACTGGCTACTACACCGTTAGCCCTGAGCCTGTCGAAGGGCGTTTCTCCACTTGAGAGGCGGGCTTCGACAAGCTCAGCCCTAACGGTAAAGTAAGTGCATCAATGACCAAACTCACCGTCAATGACCGCCCGGTCGAATATCGCATGGACCCGGAGACGCCGTTGCTCTGGGCGCTTCGCGATGCGTCCAATCTGACCGGCACCAAATATGGCTGTGGCAATGGCGATTGCGGCGCGTGCATCGTCGATATTGACGGCACCGCAATCCGTTCCTGTCTGGTGACTTTGGCCGAAGTCGAGGGGCGGTTTGTTACCACCATTGAGGCCTTGAGCCGCGATCGCAGTCATCCGGTGCAGCAGGCGATGGTCGCGGAACAGGCGATTCAATGCGGCTTCTGCACCCCTGGCATCGTTATGGCTGCATCGGCGCTGCTCCGGCGCAATGACCGGCCATCGGACGCAGATATTGACGAGGCGATTCAGAATATCTGCCGCTGCGGCGTCTATCCGCGGCTGCGCGAGGCGATCAAGCGCGCTGCGCGTGTCGCACGGCGCGAGGAGCGCATCTCCGCCGCGCCGCCGCCGGGAATCTCGCCTGCAGATGCGGCTGAAGCCGTGCCTTCCCTCACCGCACCAGCGCCCACACAGAACGAACCGACCGAATAACCGATTCCCCCGTTGCATGGCCTGCCGTGGCAGCATAAACAAAGCCCAGAATGGATATAGGGGAGCAAGATATGAAAGCCACGATCTGGCACAATCCGAAATGCGGTACATCGCGCAAGACATTGGCTATTCTGGAGGAACAGCCGGATGTTGAGCTGACGGTCGTACAATATCTGAAAGACCCACCGACACGCGAGAAGTTGGCGCAGCTTTACACAGACGCCGGAATCACACCGCGCGAGGGCTTGCGGGTGCGTGGCTCTCCGGCGGAAGAGCTGGGCCTGACTGCGGAGGGTGTATCGGGAGATGCGATACTGGACGCCATGGCCAAAGAACCGATCCTGATAGAGCGCCCTCTGGTCGAGACCGAAAAAGGTGTTCGCTTGTGCAGGCCACAGGATGTCGTTCTCGAGATACTCTAAGAGATACCAACCACGTCGGCCCAGCGAAGGCGGGGCCACGGCTTTTTAGTGCACACTAAGCCACAAAGACACAAAGAGTCTTAAAGAAAAAATCCACCTTCGTGCCTTTGTGGCTTTGTGCGATAAAAAATTCAGCCCTGCCCCCGCCTGCGCGGGGGCGACAAGATGGGGAACGAGAAAATACCATGCTCAGAATTCTCAAATGGCTGGCCCTGCTCCTTATCGTTGCAATTATCGGCGTCGGCATATGGGCCTATGCGCCGGATCGCGATGTGGCCGAGCTGCGCGCCGAATATGGCGGTGAGCCATCGCAGTTCATCGCGCTGCCCAATGGCCAGACGGTGCATGTGCGCGATACCGGGCCGCGTGACGCGCCGGTGCTGCTGCTGATGCACGGCTCGGGCGCATCGCTGCACACATGGGACGGCTGGGCCGAAGCGCTGGAGGGCGATTACCGGGTTATCCGTTACGACCATGCCGGCCATGGCCTGACCGGCCCGCATGTCGCCAACGACTATAGCGCCGCCGCGCAGTCGGATATGGTGCATATGCTGATGCAGAATCTTGGTGTCGAGAGCTATATTGTCGCCGGGAATTCGATGGGTGGCCGCATTGCTTGGCATCACACGCTTGATCATCCCGAAGCGGTACGCGCGTTGATCTTGGTTGACCCTTCTGGCGCGCCGCAGCCGGATGATGCCACCCTGCCCATAGGCTTCCGCCTGGTACAGAGCGATGCGCTCAAGCCGATATTGGGTGTGATGACCCCGCGCAGCATTATCGCCGAAACGCTCAAAGGATCGGTCGCCGAACCGGACGCGATTACCGATGAACAGATTGACCGCTATTGGCACCTGCTCCGCTATCCCGGCAACCGCGAGGCGATGTTCAACCCCGGCACCGGCGATCCGGCACGCAAGCGCGATTCAGACCAGATTGCCAATATCACCGCGCCGTCGCTGGTCCTTTGGGGCGCGCAGGACACGCTGATCCCGGTGGAGTCGGCGCAATGGTTTGACGAGAAGCTGCCCGACAGCACCCTCGTCATCTATTCCGATCTTGGCCATATCCCGATGGAGGAAGACCCGGCGCGCACCGCTGGCGATGTCCGCGAATGGCTGATCGCCAAGGGTCTGGACATCATGCCGCCATCGCGAACACCGGCGGGGATTATGGGCGGTGCCGCAGAAACCGCGCGTGAAGCATGGACCGGAAGAAACAACGCCGATGACGATGCCGAAGACAATGCAGCAGCGAGCGAAGATGCGATAGAAAACACCACCGCCAATCAATAGGCCGTGAAATTAAGCAAATTTTGTATTATTACAGATTAATTACAAGAAGCTGTTTGCTTATCACATTCACGGAAAAGGACATTCATGACCACGATTGCGGTCTATAATCTGAAAGGCGGTGTCGGCAAGACCAGCACCGCCGTCAATCTTGCCTGGTGCTCGGCGCAGATGAGTTCACGGCGCACTTTGCTGTGGGATCTCGATCCGCAGGCTGCGGCTACCTGGCTGATCGGCAAGGACAAGCAGCTTAAGGACGAGGCGCAGGCGGTCCTCTCCAAGCGCGTCGATGCCGACAAGCTGATCCGCAAATCCACGGTCAAACGCCTCGACTTATTGGCCGCGGACGCCTCGCTACGCGGTCTGGACCGGATGTTTTTTGATCTCGGCAAAAAGAAGCGCCTCAAAAAACTGATCAGCGACCTTTCCAAAGACTATGACCGCATCATCCTCGATTGCCCGCCGGGCCTGACCGAGACCAGCGATCAGGTGCTGCGCGCCGCTGATCTGATCATCGTGCCGGTGATTCCCTCGCCGCTCTCCTATCGCGCCTTTATGGCGGTGCGCGATTATCTTGATCGGCAGGGCAGCAAACATGCGCCGATGCTACCGGTGCATTCCATGGTCGACCGCCGCCGCGCCATGCATTTGAAAGCGCTGGAGGATCATCCCGGCTGGCCGGTCATTCCCAGCACTAGCGCGGTCGAGCAAATGGCCAAACACCGCGCACCCATGGGTGCCTTTGCCCCATCCAACCCGGCGAGCTTGGCATTTCGGGAACTATGGCAGGGTATCGAGCGCAAGATCGCGACGCTCTAGCACGGCTTAATATTGGTTCCGTCACCCCGGCGCAGGCCGGGGTCCAGCCCGCTTATCGAGAATATCTAAAATCCGCGTTACCTTGCACGCCGGGTTAGACCCCGGCCTGCGCCGGGGTGACGTGGTTGGTTTAAGCAAGGGTCAGAAAGGCAGCGCTTGCCCGGCAGCAATCAGCGCTAATGAAAACAGCATGCACAGAGCAATCCGCACCCCGTCGGCTATAGACTCGGGCGCTATCGCATTCAGCATCGTGTTCTTCATCGCTAACATGCTCCCAAACTAGCCGCGAAATTGCTAACAAACTCTTAACCGCCATAAATGTGGACAGGCGGTCGCTTGCATCTGGCGAAGCAGAGCGCGATGCACTACATCACCGCTGAACAAGGGAGCCAGCCCCATGCGTCTTGCGATTTCTTCTGACCATGCCGCCAATGCGATGCGCGCCGAATTGTGCGCCTGGCTGAGTGAACAGGGGCATGAGGTCAGCGATCTCGGCCCGCCCGATGACAGCAGCGTCGATTATCCCGATTATGGCTATACACTTGCCGATGCGGTGGCTTCAGGAGACGCGGAATTCGGCATCGCCCTGTGCGGATCGGGCATTGGCATATCCATGTCAGTTAACCGCAACCCCGCCTGCCGCTGCGCATTGGTGAGCGAACCGCTCTCGGCCAGCCTCTCACGCGAACATAATGACGCCAATGTGATCGCCATGGGCGCAAGATTGATCGGCATAGAGCAGGCCAAGGCCTGCCTCACCGCTTTTCTGAACACGGACTTTGCCGGAGGCCGCCACCAGCGCCGCGTAGACAAATTAGGGTCACCACCCGAAGGAGCACCATCATGACCAGCCAGCCCGAAACCGATTTCCGCCCTGACGGATTTTTTGAATCCGGTGTCAGCACCAGCGATAGGGATGTCGCCGCCGCGATTGCATCAGAGCTGACCCGCCAGCAGAAACAGATCGAACTGATCGCCTCGGAGAATATCGTTTCCAAGGCAGTCCTCGAGGCGCAAGGCTCGGTCTTCACCAACAAATATGCCGAAGGCTATCCCGGTCGCCGCTATTATCAGGGCTGTGCACCATCCGACAGTGTCGAGCAGCTGGCGATCGACCGCGCAAAGCAACTCTTTGATTGCGCCTATGCCAATGTCCAGCCGCATTCCGGCGCGCAGGCCAATGGCGCGGTGCTGCTGGCGCTGATCAAGCCGGGCGATACCATTCTCGGCATGTCCCTGGATGCTGGTGGCCACCTCACCCATGGCGCCAAACCGGCGCAATCGGGCAAATGGTTCAACGCGGTGCAATATGGCGTGCGCGAGGACACGCATCTGATCGATTATGACGAGGTCGAGCGGCTGGCGCTGGAGCATAAGCCGCAGCTGATTATCGCCGGTGGTTCCGCCTATCCGCGCCAGATTGATTTTGCCCGTTTCCGCGAAATCGCCGATAAGGTCGACGCCTATTTCCAGGTCGATATGGCCCACTTTGCCGGTCTGGTCGCCAGCGGGCATCATCCGTCACCAATGCCGCATGCGCATGTCGTCACCACCACCACGCACAAAACACTGCGCGGCCCGCGCGGCGGCATGATCCTCACCAATGACGAAGCACTGGGCAAGAAGTTCAACAGCGCCGTCTTCCCCGGCCTGCAGGGCGGTCCGCTTATGCATGTTATCGCTGCGAAAGCCGTGGCCTTTGGCGAAGCACTACGCCCCGAATTCAAAAGCTATTCCGCAGCCGTCATCGAAAACGCCAAGGTGATGGCGGCGCGGCTGGAAGAACGCGGCGCGGCACTGGTTGCTGGCGGCACGGACACGCATCTGGCGTTGGTTGACCTGCGCCCACTGGGTATCACCGGCAAGGATGCTGATGAAGCGCTGGAGCGTGCGGGCATAACCTGCAACAAAAATGGCGTGCCTTTCGATCCCCTGCCTCCGCTCAAAACCAGCGGTATCCGCATCGGTTCGCCTGCAGGCACCACCCGCGGCTTTGGCCCGGCAGAATTCCGCGCCATCGCCGATATGATTGCCGATGTCCTCGATGGCCTGCGCGAAAAGGGCGAAGATGGCGATCCGTCAGTCGAAGCCGATGTCCGCGCACGCGTCGAGGCATTGTGCGATCGGTTCCCGATTTATAGCTAACTATTCCCCCTCCCCCTTGAGGGGAGGGGCCAATAATGACTCGCGCAAAGACGCTAGGGCACAAAGAGATCGCACCGAGTGCCGTCCCCCTTCGCGCCTTTGCGCCTTTGCGCGAGAATATTCCCCTCCCGTTTACGGGAGAGGTTAGGGGTGGGCCTGTCACGCCGAAGGTTCAGAGTAAATGTAAACAAACCCCCACCCACATTGCCGCACCCGCACACAGCCCCTGTCCTCGCCCCATGGCCCATCCCTTCCCCAAGGCCAGCCGCATTACGGCATTGCTGGCGTTGATCACCGCCACGGCCTGCGCCGCACCCGGGGAGTATTACGGCATAGACCTCACCGCCCCGACACTCACCGATGAAGAGCGCACTATCCAGTCGCTCGCCAGTCGAGCTAAGGCAGGCGACAAGAAGGCGCAGCTTGATCTGGGCATACGCTTTGAAGAGGGCCGCGGCGTGCGCCAGAACCGCAAAACCGCGCGCAAGCTCTATTCTCAGGCGGCGAGAGATACTGGCGGGCTTATATGGGTCTACTCACCACCTGTCGGCAATGGTACCCAAGGGCGCGTTATCCCGCTGGATACCGGGCCGAAACAAGTGGGTTTAACCGAGGCCAAGCGGCGGTTGGAGGGGATGGAGTGAGATTGAGATGGCAATCTACTCGGCCCTCATAACCGGCAATGTGTCCTACGCGCTCAATCGCTGCTAAACTCGCTCCGGCTATTTCTTATCTGTTAATCTGATGCGGCGATTTTGGCGCGGATTGATGAAAACTGTCACCCTATGCTGGCGGAGGTATTTCCGAGACAAAATGGCTCTTTCTCAATGCTATAGCGGGAACGTATCCGCTGATTGGCCAGGGTGACAGGCTGTCACTTGTGTCACCTTTTGTTGGGTTTGTCCGCTATCGCTCCCCTCCTCCTTTAGGGGAGGGGCAGTGAGACTTAGTGACACTGAGCTTGTCGAAGGGGAGCTTAGTCGCAGCGGGGTGGGGGTCCTCCACTTGCGCTGTGTTTATGGATAGCCCCCACCCCAACCCCTCCCCTGGGGCCGCAGGCGAGCGAAGCTCAACGGGAGGGGCGAATTATCTCGCACAAAGGCGCTAAGGCACGAAGACGTTAAGAACTTGGTGCTATACCTTGGTGCCTTAGCGCCTTTGCGCGAGAATATTCTGCCGAAGAGAAAGGGACTTGGCACGACATACCCCCTTCCCGCTTCGACAGACGGAGTTGACTTTTCAGCGTATTATCACGATAATACACAGTGAAGGAGCGTAAACATGGCACAGACCTGCAACAATTGCAGCGCGGAGCTGGAAGACGGCATGAAATTCTGCCCGCATTGCGGCGCGAAGACGCCGGAGCAGATCCACGCCGAAAGTATTGTCGAGCAGACCAAACATTATGTCGGTGAAGCGGCCGAGGAACTTTGGGGCGCAACCAAAGATGCGGCCAAGGAAACCTATAAGCACGGCAAACACATTACCGATATGGATTCGGCCAAGAAGCTGGCCGGCGGCGCGGCATTGGGCGCGGCGGCTGGTTTGATTGCGCCGGTGGGCGTGGCCGCAGGTGCCGCGATCGGCGCCGGCGTCGTCGCCTATCGCCACATATCGAAAAAACAGGAAGAGGAAGAAGAGAAAAAGAAAAAATAAGCTTCTCACCTTCATATCTTTTGGGCAAGGGATAGCCACAAGGATAGACAGATGGATTTTGAACAATGCACCGCATGTGGTGCGACCGTGGAAGCCGGCATCAAATATTGCACCAATTGCGGCGCACCGATGAGCGCGGCGGCGGATGACGGCTTTTTTGAGCAGAGCAAGCATTATTTCTCTGAAGCCGCCGATGAATTGCTCGGCGCGGGCAAGGATGCCTGGGAAGGCGTCAAAAGCGCCAATGGCAAGAAGATCGCCAGCGGCGCCGCTATCGGCGCGGTTGCAGGCGCGGTGCTGCCAGTTGTCGGCCTTGCCACCGGGGCTATTGCAGGCGCGGGCATTGTCGCCTATCGGCAGGCACAGAAATTGTCATCCGGCGGTGACACACCCAAAGCGCCTGCGAAAAAGCCTGTTGAGGAAAAGCCCAAAGCGGCAAAATCAACCGGTACCCGCAAGACTTCTGGAAGCACCGCCAAGAAGAAGTAGCCCGCCTCTATGCGCTGTCCTTTTTGCGGTCATGAAAACAGCCAAGTAAAGGACAGCCGTCCCACAGAAGATGGCAATGCGACGCGTCGCCGCCGCCAGTGCGAGAATTGCGGCGCGCGCTTTACCACCTTTGAGCGCATCCAGCTGCGCGAGATCATGATCGTCAAAAGCGCCGAGCGGCGCGAACCATTTGATCGCACCAAGCTGGAGAATTCCATCACCCTGGCCTGCCGCAAACGCGATGTCGGTCCGGAGCGTATTGACCAGCTGGTTTCGAGCATTCAGCGCCAGTTGGAAACCAGCGGCGAATCCGAAATCCCGTCACAGAAAATTGGCGAGATGGTGATGGACGGCCTGCGCCAGCTCGACAGCGTTGCCTATATCCGCTTTGCCAGCGTCTATCGCGATTTCAATGAAGCACGCGATTTTGAAGAATTTGCCGCCAATGTGAAAGATGTCGGTCAGGCATGAGCGATATGGACGTGAGTGCGGGTAAAAATGCCCCGATCATGGTGCTTGTTCGGCCGCAATTGGGCGAGAATATCGGCAAGGCCGCGCGCGCCATGCTCAACTTCGGTCTGACCGAAATGCGACTTGTCGCGCCGCGCGATGGCTGGCCCAATCCCGACGCCGGCCCGGCGGCTTCGGGCGCGGATCAGATATTGGCCGATGCAACGGTGCATGAAACCGTCGCCGATGCGGTCGCCGATTGTTCGCATGTCTTCGCCACTACGGTACGCAAGCGCGGCGTTACCAAGCCGGTGCTCGACGCGGAACAGGCCGCCGCAGCTATGGCTAGCGAAACGGGGCGCAGTGCGGTGTTGTTCGGACCAGAACGCTCGGGGCTGGAAACCGATGATGTCGCCCTCTCGCGCTCGATCATCACCATTCCGATCAATCCCGAATTCGGCTCGCTCAATCTGGCACAGGCGGTGATCTTGGTCGCCTATGCCTGGTCACGCACTGAGCCGGGAACCCGGACTCTGGCACAGCCAACACGCGGCGATGATGAAGCTGAGAGCATGACACCGGCACCGCAAGAAGAGCTGGAAGGCATGATAGAGCATCTGTTCGAAATGCTCGACAAGCGCGGCTATTTCTTCCCGGAGGACCGTATTCCGGCAACACAAAGAACGCTCCGCACGCTGCTCACCCAGCCCGGATGGAATAGCGGACAGGTGCGGACCATGCGCGGTGTATTGAAGCATCTGGAGCGTGTGCCGAGGGATTGACCCCTTCCTCCCCGTTTACGGGGAGGGGGACCAGCGAAGCTGGTGGAGGGGGTGGGCCATCTGGCAAAACGCAAGCGGATATCCCCCTCCGTCAGCGCTTCGCGCTGCCACCTCCCCGCAAGCGGGGAGGACTATTTAGCTTCGCAGTTTATCCCATTTCTCAAATTCATAGGCGATCGACGCCTCGACCAGCCGCTCCCAGAAATCTTCTATCAGCGCCACCGGAACACCGTTTTCCAATGCACGTGCCTTGGCATTGGCGATCACCTCCGCCTTGCGCGTCTCATCGCGCACGGTTTCGCGGTCGGTTTTGATCCGCGCTGCAGCAGACATATAGCCAAAACGCCGGGTCAGCAAATCAACCAGCTCGGCATCAAGCGCATCCACCCCGGCGCGCACATCGGCCATGGTTTCGCACTGTTCGGGATCGCGGATGTCTTTGCTCATAAATCTTCCGGCGGATTTCTTGTAGTGTGGTCATTCCGTTGCGTGGCAGCGCTAACGATAATCGCAGGGCATGGCCAGCCTATATTTAGCCCAGAGCAACATTGACATTGCCCTTATTCTCGGTCATAGGCCGCGCTTCGCAATTGGCTCCGCACCCCGGTGAAGCGGCAGCCGCGCCAGATATAGGCCCGAAAAGCCCTGATCTGGCGGTGCGTTCCGGGAACATAGTAGCAAATTGGAGCATGAAGCATGTCAAAGCGCACGTCCGCTAAATATAAACTTGATCGCCGCATGGGCGAGAACATTTGGGGTCGCCCCAAATCCCCGGTTAACCGTCGTGAATATGGCCCCGGCCAGCATGGTCAGCGTCGCAAGAGCAAGCTGTCCGACTTTGGCCTGCAGCTGCGCGCCAAGCAGAAGCTGAAAGGCTATTATGGCGACGTGACCGAGAAGCAGTTCCGCCGCGCCTATGGTGAAGCTGCCAAAATGAAAGGCGATACCAGCCAGAATCTGATCGGCATTCTTGAGCAGCGTCTCGACATGATCGTCTATCGCGCCAAATTCGCACCGACGATCTTTGCCGCGCGCCAGATCGTCAACCACGGTCACATCCTCGTCAATGGCGAGAAGTGCAACATCCCGTCGCGTCGCATCAAGGTCGGCGAAGTTATTGGCCTGAGCAAAAAAGCACAGGAAATGGCGCTGGTTATCGAAGCACAGGGCCTCGCCGAGCGTGACATTCCTGATTATGTCGTTCCCGATGGCACCGACAAGGTGACCTTCAACCGCATCCCGACGCTGGATGAGGTGCCTTATCCGGTGAAGATGGAACCCAATCTGGTCGTCGAATTCTATTCGCGCTGATCCATTCCATCAGACAAACAAAAAAGGGCGGCTCCAAGGGCCGCCCTTTTTGTTTGGGGATCGTTATCATCTAGCGCGTCATTGCGAGCACAGCGAAGCAATCCAGAGCGTCCCGTGCTGCTCTGGATTGCCGCGTCGCTGCGCTCATCGCAATGACGATTTAAGCATTTAAAAACTCAGACCTGATGGAAGAACAGCGCCTGCGAAATCGCGGCGCGGACCGTATCGCGCTGAAATGGTTTGGTGATTAGGAAGGCCGGTTCCAACTTCTCCCCGGTAAGCAGCCGCTCCGGGAATGCGGTGATAAACACCACCGGAACATTGGTGGAGCCCAATATATCGGCCACCGCATCAATGCCCGAACTGTTATCGGCCAGTTGAATATCCGCCAAAATAAGCCCCGGCTCATCCTTTTCAGCCAGCGCAACCGCCTCATCGCGAGTTACGGCAATGCCCGTCACATCATGGCCCATATCCTCGACAATCGTCTCAATATCCATCGCGATTATCGGCTCATCTTCAATGATCAGAACGCGCGTGCTGATCTGTTTGTCAATCTCGGCCAGCGCCTCATCCACCAAACCGGAAATCTCGGTCTCATCACGTTCCATCAGCAGCGCTGTATCAGCATGGGAGAAGCCCTCCATCGCCGTCAGCAACAACGCCTGACGGGCTTCTGACGGAATGGCGACCAGCCGCTTACGTGTCACATGTTCGCGCAGATCGCTGCTCGGCTCCTTGTTATCCTGCGCGCCGTCTTCACTGGTCGAGGCCCATATCGCCTGAAATGTGCGGTAGAGGCCGAGCTTCACCCCCATATCGCGCGGAAACTGCTGGGGCGCTTCGACAATCGTTTCCAGAGTCGATTTGACATAGGCATCGCCCGCCTGCTGTTCCCCGGCCAGTGCCCGCGCATAGCGGCGCAGAAAGGGAAGATGCGGTGCAAGCTCTTGGCCAAGGGACATAAAACAATAAACCTCTCACTATGCCCAATCGGGCCAATTCTTCCCTTTGAATGGTATGCCAAAGGCGATTTTGCAAGTCCCCCTGAGGCTTCTGTTCGCAAAGGGAACCTTCTGTAGAACGGTGTGTTTAACCCATATGTTACCGCGAAATATGTATAGTGGAGACTATACGGTTCCGGCTGTGGAAATTTATGATATAAAAAAGGTGGAGTGTTGCGTAACGGGAAACACGGACTATATCGCCTTTTCGGTTGAATTTGAGCAATAATATGGCGCGCAAAACAGGGAAAAACGGTAAGACCGGCGTCGACAATGGCACGCATGATGCCGTTGGCGGCGTGACCCCGGATAATGACGCCATCGCCATGGGCAGCATGGGCTGTCAGGCCGAATATTCTTCCGACAATGATGAATTGATCGGTGAGGCACTAAAGTCCGTTTATCGCCAGACTGTCGAGGAAGCACTTCCCAGCGAGTTTCAGGATTTGCTCGACAAGCTGAACTGATATTCCTGCAGCGCATCACCGCATATCGGAGTAACACCCTGACAGGACGATAGTTTTTGATGACACAATCCCCCGAATCCGGATGGGTTTCCAGCGATGAATCGCCCACCCGGTCGACTGGGTGGAAGCTGTTTGTCATCCTGCTGGTCGCGCTCGCACCGTTGGCGCTTATCGCCTATCTGGCATCCGAACAGATAGAAAGCTCCGAGGAAGCGACACGTCGTGACGCTGCGGCCAGCGCCGCCAATCTGGGCGCGCTTCGGGTTAACAGCGCGCTCGATAGCCAGCGCGCAATTCTGCTGCGTGCGGCCAATCTCATCGCCATGGATGGCGACCCGGACCTGATCTGTGCCGATCTGAAGCAGGAACTCAGCGTCGATGCCCGCGACAGAGTCATGATCTTTGCTGATGGCAGCGGCGAGCCTCTATGTGGCCTGAACGGACCGGAGGGCGATATTCGCCAGGCCATGCTGTCCAATAACAGCAATGGCGTGACCTTTTTGCCCGATCATGGCGGGCTACTTGTCGCCTGGCAGGGACGCAGCGCCGAGAGCCGGGCGATTGCCTTTTACAGCAATGACGATCTGGTCGATATTGCCGATCCGGCGGGCACCATGCCGCTGGTGCATGTCGAACTGCATCAGGATAATAAGAGCCTGACGCTTAGCGAACTGCCGATGCGCAACAAGGCGCATCTCGGCGACCATATCAAGGCACAGCCGCAAATTGCCGGGCTTGATCTCACCGTCAGGCTGCCGCGTGAGCGCAAAAGTTCGTCGCAATATCTTATCCGCATCATCCCGTTTATGATGATTTTGGCGGCTGCTGTGATCGGCTGGCTGGTGGTGACCCGCATGCTGGTGCGACCGATCCGGCACTTGCGCAACAAGATGCGCAGCTTTGCCCCCGGCAGCGAGGTTACGCCGATGCGTTCTGAATCGATGATAGCACATGAAATCCTTGAACTCGACGACGTATTCAGTCGCCTCGCTACCAAAGTACGCACCGACAAACAGGCGCTGGCTGATGGTCTGGATGAGCAGGTGAAACTGACCCGCGAGGTGCATCACCGGGTCAAAAACAATCTCCAGATTGTCGCTAGCTTGCTCAGCCTACATGCGCGGGGCGCGCAGAACGACGAGATTGCCCGCATCTATGCCTCGATCCAGCGTCGGGTGAATGCGCTGGGCGTGGTGCATCGCCACCATTTTGCCGATACCGAGGCTAGCCATGGCATCGCACTGCGCGATTTGATTTGCGAGGTGGTCACCAGCTTTCGGGCGCATAGCAGCAAGGACAATCTTGATGCACGCACCAGCCTGAAAGTTGAACCGGCGCAGGTGGATCAGGATGTTGCCATGCCGATCGCCTTTTTGCTCACCGAGATTCTCGAACTAATCCAGAATAGCGATGCCGATGGCGACATTACCATCACGGTAAACAGCGAGGGCGCGGATGACGGCTTTGCTCATCTGACCATTGCCTCGCCTACGCTGGGCGAGAACCCGATGCTTGATGCGATGCTCGAGGGCGGGGTTGCGAAGATTCTCCAAGGCCTGTCACGCCAGTTGCGTGCCCGGCTGGAGCAGGACCGGGAAACAGGCCGTTTCAGCCTGCCGATCCGCCTGTTCGGCACACCGGCAACCGAGCGTCACAGCGATATCTCTGCCTCGGTTGCCGCCGCACGTGCCGGTCAATCTGCTGACAAATAGCGGTCGAGAAACGCCTTGTGGAAAGCGGCAAAGCGCCCTTCGGCAATGGCATCGCGGATTTGCTGCATCATATTCTGATAGAAGCAGATATTATGCTGGGTCATCAGCATCGCGCCCAAGATCTCTTTGGAACGGATGAGATGGTGTAGATAGGCACGGCTGTAATTCTGGCAGACAGGGCAATCGCAATTTGCATCCAGCGGACCAAGATCCTCGGCATAACGGGCATTGCGGATATTGAGCGGTCCGGTGCTGGTAAAGGCCTGTCCATTGCGGCCCGACCGCGTCGGCAATACGCAATCAAACATATCAACCCCGCGCGCCACCGCGCCGATAATGTCATCAGGCTTGCCGACGCCCATAAGATAGCGGGGACGGTCATCGGGCAATTGCTCGGGGGCATAATCGAGCACACCGAACATCGCCTCCTGCCCCTCACCTACTGCCAGGCCGCCAATGGCATAGCCGTCAAAGCCGATCTCGATAAGCTGCTCGGCCGATTGCTGGCGCAAATCCTCAAACAGCGCGCCCTGCTGGATGCCGAACAGTGCGGCGCGTTCCGCATGCTCCTCGCCCGCATCAAAGCCGTCGCGCGACCGCTTGGCCCAGCGCATCGACATCGCCATAGACCGCGCGGCTTCTGTATGGTCAGCGCCATTGGCTGTGCATTCATCAAACGCCATAACAATATCCGAACCCAGCAACCGTTGTATCTCCATCGACCGTTCCGGGCTGAGCATATGGCGCGAGCCATCCAAATGGCTTTTAAAGGATACGCCTTCCTCGGTCACTTTGGTGAGATCGGACAGGCTCATCACCTGATAGCCGCCGCTATCGGTCAATATTGGCCGGTCCCAGTTCATAAAACTATGCAGTCCGCCTAATCGCGCCATGCGCTCCGCACCGGGGCGCAGCATCAGATGATAGGTATTGCCGAGAATGATATCCGCCCCTGCGGCGCGCACATCATCGATCGTCATCGCCTTGACCGTGGCGGCGGTGCCGACCGGCATAAAGGCAGGCGTGCGGATGGCACCGCGGCGCATGGTCAGCGTGCCCTGACGCGCCTTGCCATCGCGGGCTTGGATGGAAAAAGAAAATCGCGGTTGCATGATGAGCAGGCCCCTAGAACGCCCATGACCGCGGGTCAATCTCGGCACATGAACGAGAAGATGTCGGTACCGTAACGATAATTGACCTGAACTCGCAATTCTGCAAATTTACATTCAGCATTCTGGCTATAATGCGAGTCTGCATATGAGATGGTGAGTAACACCCTGGGAGACGAGAATGACGAAGACCACCCATATGGGATCAATCGCAGCTTCAATGCTTGCAGCTGCATCACTGGCCGCTTGCTCTGGCGGTGCGCCAAGTGGCGAAGAGGAAGCGGCTTCGGGTGAAGCGGAATCCGCTGAAGTGGCCAAAGCCGAAAAAGAGAAATGCTATGGCATTTCGCTCGCAGGCAAGAATGACTGCGCAGCGGGTCCGGGTACGTCATGCGCTGGTACCTCTAAGGTCGACTATCAAGGCAATGCCTGGAAATATACTGATGCCGGCACTTGTGCCGATGAAGGCGGTACGCTGGAGCCTCAGGACAATGATGATCCGGGTGTTCCTGCGTAATTCGCAGACCATATGATTAAAGAAAAGGCGGCCCAATCGGTCGCCTTTTTTTATTGCTACCAGCTTAACTTTCATTGGCCGCCGGGTTCACCCATAGCAGCGAAGAATCCCCATAGCTGTAGAAGCGATATTTCTGGGCAATGGCATGGGCATAAGCCGCTTTCATTGTTTCCAGCCCGGCAACCGCGCTGACCAGCATGAACAGGGTTGAACGCGGCAGATGGAAGTTGGTCATAAGCGCATCAATCATGCGGAAGCGATAGCCCGGCGTGATGAAGATATCGGTGTCGCCGCTCCATGCCGCGATATGACCATTGTCATCCGCCGCACTTTCCAAAACCCTGAGGCTGGTGGTGCCGACCGCGATAATGCGTCGTCCTTCGGCCTTTGCTCTGGATAGGCGCTCAGCGACATCGGGCGCAATCTCGCCCCATTCGCTGTGCATCTCATGATCATCGGTATCATCGGCCTTGACCGGCAGGAATGTGCCCGCACCAACATGCAGGGTTACCGTTTCAGTCTGGATATCATGGTCACTGAGCGCCTGCATCAAACCCGGGGTAAAATGCAGCGAGGCGGTTGGTGCCGCCACCGCGCCTTCACGCTCGGCAAAGATGGTCTGATAATCATCCTTGTCCTTCTCATCGATGGCGCGCTTGCTGGCGATATAGGGCGGCAGCGGCATCGAGCCTGCACGTTCCAGCAGAATTTCCACCGGCTCATTACCGTCAAAGGCGAGCGTAAAGCTACCATTATCATACCGCGCTTCGGCAGTCGCGGTCACACCTTGGCCAAAATCGACCTGCTCACCGATACGCAGCCTTTTGGCGTTGCGGATAAAGGCTTCCCAGCGCCGGTCATCAATCCGCTTGTGCAGTGTTGCGCCGATTTTGGCATTGCCGCGACGGCCCTCAAGCTGCGCCTGAATAACCTTGGTATCGTTAAACACCAACACATCGCCCGCGCGCAATTGGCTCGGCAGATCGACGACCTTGCGATCGCTCAGCGTGCTATCCCGGCTGACAACGAGAAAGTTCGCCGATTCCCGAGGTTCTGCCGGGCGCAGTGCGATCAGTTCTTCGGGCAGCTCAAAATCAAACAGGTCAACCCGCATATGCCGCCCCCAATGCTGTTCGCGTTCATGCCTTAGCCGATAGGCGCGTTGAGATCATCCACGGTGATAACCGGTTCGTCATCCACAGGCTGTGCAAAATTGGGCATCGGCTTGTTCTGTGAAGCCAGGGACGCCTGAATAATCCGCGAAGGCTGAGCAGGCGGCTCGCCGCGATTGATCAGGTCAACATATTGCATGCCAGCCTTCACCCGACCGAAATTGGTATATTTGTTGTCGAGCGAAAAACGCGGATAGAACACAATAAAGAACTGGCTGTTGGCGCTGTTCGGATCATTGGTCCGCGCCATCGAGACACTGCCGCGCAGATGCGGGATGCGGTTAAACTCTTCTTCCAGATCGGGCATGCTAGAACCGCCCTGCCCGGTACCAGTTGGGTCACCGGTTTGTGCCATAAAGCCGTCAATCACGCGGTGAAAAACGATGCCGTCATAAAAACCCTGCTGTACCAGAGTCTGAATCCGCTCAACATGCTTAGGTGCAACATCCGGGTAGAGTTGGATCGTCACCCGGCCACCTGTGGATAGGTCAAGATGCAGCGTATTCGCAGGATTATCGCGCATTTCCTTGCGTTCTTCCGGGGTCAGCACAGGTGCGACTTCAACCTCTGCCGCCGTCTCGGCTTCTGCCTCGGAATCTTGCGCCAAGGCAGGGCTTGTCTGAACCGCCGCTACGGCCAGAACCGCGAAAATCATAACCCATACAGAATGCACTAATGCGGACGTCCGCAACATTGCCCTTATCTCCAAATCATCTGTTTGCGCCAAATAGCATGGCGGCATAATCGCCGCACGCGATGCGATAAGGCGGCAATGCTGTCAACTCTCTGAATAAGTTGTGCGAGCGTTAACTGCCTTTCAGACCCAATTCCGCAACCCGTGCTTCCACCTGCGCGCGCACAGCGGGGGTGACAAATTTGTCGATCTCACCGCCATAAAGCGCGATTTCCTTCACCAGCCGCGAGGCAATGGGCTGCAGTGATACATCAGCCATCAGGAAAACCGTGTCGATCCGGTCATTTAACTGGCGGTTCATGCCCGTAAGCTGATATTCATATTCGAAATCGGTGACGCCACGGATGCCACGAATAACCACCGATGCGCCCTGATCATCGGCAAAGTCCATCAACAGCGAGTTGAAGCCGACCACCTCAATATTGGCATTGTCCAGCGCCGCGACTTCGCGCCGCACCATATCCATGCGTTCATCATCGGAAAACATCGGCGATTTGCTGATATTGGTGGTGACCCCGATAATCAGCTTATCGACCAGCTTTGCGCCACGTTGGATGATATCCATATGGCCCAGGGTGATCGGGTCAAAAGTCCCCGGATAGACGCCTATGCGTTCAGTCATTCTTAGCGATCCCTCTCCACAATAAACCGCGCCAGCGCGCGCAGAACATCGGCCTCTTGCCCGAAGTCCTGCAAATGGCCCTCTGCCTGGTCGACCAGGAAAAATGCCTGTTCGCGCGCGCGTTCGACACCGAGCAGCGACAGGAATGTGGCCTTGCCTGCCGCCTCATCCTTACCCAGTGCCTTGCCCGCGAGTTCCTCATCGCCCTCGACATCAAGCAGATCATCGGCAATCTGAAACGCCAGACCGATATCACGGGCATAAGCGCGCAACGGACTGCGACCCTCATCGGGCAAACGGCCGAGTATCGCGCCCATTTCAACCGATACGCCGATCAATGCGCCAGTCTTCAATTGCTGCAAGCGGGTGACGGTGGCGAGGTCAAAATCTTCCCCATCCGCAGCCAGATCCATCATCTGTCCACCCGCCATGCCTGAGGGGCCAGAGGCGGTGGCCAGCGCAGTGACCAGCTCTACACCAACAAACGGGTCGCTATGCACATCGGGTGAAACCAACAGCTCAAACGCCAGATCATGCAGCGAATCCCCGGCCAGAACCGCTACATCTTCGCCAAAGGCCTTGTGAACCGTCGGCTTGCCGCGGCGAAGATCATCATCATCCATGCAGGGCAAGTCATCATGGATCAGCGAATAGACATGGATTGCCTCCACCGCAGTAGAAGCCAGCAAAGCCGCATCGCGATCCACCCCGAAAAGCGATGCGGTTTCGGTCAGCAGCAAGGGCCGCACCCGCTTTCCGCCACCAATAGCCGCATGACGCATCGCCTCGAACAAAGGCGCACGGGCATCATCGGGGACCGGCAATATCCGGTCGAAAACCGCATCAATATCTTCAGCAATAGCGCGAAAAGCGTCGGGCAATGGTGATGAATCAGGCGATAGTGATGATGGTTGATCCGTCATATGTCCCCGCTTCTCATACCCCGCAAAATCTCTAGCAACCTAAAACCGTTAGCCCTGAGCCTGTCGAAGGGCGCCTCTCAGTTTCGCGCTTTACCTGAGAAACGGGCTTCGACAAGCTCAGCCCTAACGGTGTTAATTAATTTCCTTCATTAATCCAGCGGCTCAGTACCCAACTTGCCATCGGCACCGACGGTGATCTTCTCGATCCGGCTTTTGGCATCATCCAAACGCTGCTGGCAATGGGTTCGCAGCTTTTCACCCAGCGTGTAGAGCGTGATCGAACTGTCCAGCGACGCTTCGCCGCTTTCCAGCTGGCGCACCACATGCTCCAGCCTGCCCAGAGCATCCTCGAAACTCAGCGCCGCAATCGCCGCATCATCCATCTGCAAATCATTCTCTGTCATAGACCTATGCTTTGACGGGCGCGCGGGTCCGGGTCAAGGGCTGGCAAATGGCGCCATGTAATTTGCCTTAACCGGCATTGCATGCATAGAATGCATCAAACCACAAATGCAGGGGGAGCATGGATGTTTATTGGCCATTACGCGCCTGCTTTTGTCGCAGCGGCAATTGCGGCTCGCGAAGATCAGGGAGCAAAACGCCGCATCGGCCTCGGCACCATGTTTATCGCTGCCCAGCTTGTGGATTATGGCTTCTTCGGACTGGCGCTTGCCGGGATTGAAAAGATGCGCATTTCACCGGGTATTGCGGTGATGAATGCGATGGACCTGTACCATTATCCGTATACGCACAGCCTGGTTGGGACGTCGCTATGGGCAGCAGGTTTTGGGCTGTTGGTCATGCTATTTGGTGGAAATCGTCGCGGCGCGCTATTGGCGGCCTTGGTGGTGGTATCGCATTGGTTCCTCGACCTAGTTGTGCATGTGCCTGACCTCACTCTGCATGGCCATGATCCTACATTGGGGTTGGGTTTGTGGAATCACCCGGCAATTGAAATTCCGCTCGAATTGGCGCTCTGCTTTGGTGCGTTTCTCTATTATATCATGGCAACACGGCCCGATCAGGCCAGCGCGAAAAGCGCCTGGATCGCGCCACTGGTCCTGGCAGTCACGCTGCTGGCGTTGCAGCTCTACAACTGGTTCGGCCCGCAACCTGAAGCCTATGACCCCGCAATCGCGGTTACTTCGCTGTTCGCCTATACCCTGCTCACTGCGCTCGCATTGTGGGCTGCACGAGGGCGAACGGTCAGATAATCGGGGATTACCGCGCCTGCAGCGATCATCCCCTCTGGCCCTTGCCAGCGTGACTCGCTAGAGCGCTTTGCATGACCCAGACTCAGCCTGCACCGTCGCCTGAAATCACCCCGGACATTGTCGCCGAACATGGCCTGAAACCGGAAGAATATGATCGCATATTGAACGCATTGGGCCGCGCGCCCAATCTGGTTGAACTGGGTATCTTCTCGGTGATGTGGTCGGAGCATTGCTCTTACAAATCCTCGCGGATTCACCTGAAAAAACTGCCGACTGAAGGGCCCCAAGTGATTTGCGGACCGGGCGAAAATGCCGGTGTCGTCGATATCGGCCCCGGGCCCGATGGCAAACCGCTGGCGGCGATCTTCAAGATGGAGAGCCATAACCACCCGAGCTATATCGAGCCCTATCAGGGCGCGGCGACCGGTGTGGGCGGCATTTTGCGCGATGTCTTCACCATGGGCGCGCGGCCGGTGGCGCTGATGAATGCGCTGCGTTTCGGCTCGCCCGATCATCCCAAGATGAAGCATCTGGTCAAAGGCGTGGTCGCGGGCATTGGCGGCTATGGCAATTGCGTCGGCGTGCCGACTGTCGGCGGCGAGACCAATTTTGACCCGGCCTATGACGGCAATATCCTGGTCAACGCCATGGCGGTGGGTATCGCCGAGCAGGACAAGATTTTCTATTCCGCCGCCTCGGGCGTTGGCAACTCCATCGTCTATGTCGGCTCCAAAACCGGCCGCGATGGCATTCATGGCGCGACCATGGCCAGCGCCGAGTTTGACGAGGACAGCGAGGAAAAGCGCCCGACGGTGCAGGTCGGCGATCCGTTCACCGAAAAGCTGCTGATCGAGGCCTGTCTCGAGCTGATGGCGACCGATGCGATTGTTGCGATTCAGGATATGGGCGCGGCGGGGCTGACCTCCTCCAGCGTTGAAATGGCGAGCAATGGCGGCGTCGGTATCCGCCTCAATCTCGACCATGTGCCCCAGCGCGAAACCCATATGACCGCCTATGAGATGATGCTCTCTGAGTCGCAGGAGCGGATGCTGATGGTGCTCAAGCCCGGCCGCGAGGACGAGGCCAAGACGATTTTTGAAAAATGGGAGCTTGATTTTGCGGTTATCGGTGAGGTCACCGATACCGGCCATATGGTGCTGGAGCATCTGGGCGAAGTGGTGTGCGATATCCCGCTCGCACCGCTGGCCGATGATGCGCCGCTTTATGATCGCCCGCATGTGCCGACCAAACCCGCCGAGCCGCTCAAGCCCGGGGACATCCCCGAAAGCACCGATATCGGAGCAGACCTGTTGAAACTGATGGCCAGCCCCAACCTCGCCAGCCGCCGCTGGATATGGGAGCAATATGACCATCAGGTGATGGCCGACACGGTGCAGAAACCAGGCGGCGACGCGGCGGTGGTGCGCATCCACGGTACCAATCGCGGCCTCGCCATCACCACCGACTGCACCCCGCGCTATGTGCATGCCGCCCCCTATGAGGGCGGCAAACAAGCCATTGCCGAAGCCTATCGCAACCTGATCGCCGTCGGCGCGAAACCGCTGGCGGTGACCAACTGCCTCAATTTTGGTAACCCCGAACGCCCGGAGATTATGGGCCAATTTGTCGGCGCACTGCAGGGCATGAGCGAAGCCTGCAAGGCACTCGATATGCCGATCGTGAGCGGCAATGTGTCGCTGTATAACGAGACGACCGGCCCGGACGGCGTGCCGCGCGCGATCCTGCCGACGCCAGCGATTGGTGCGATTGGATTGATTGAAGACCTCGACCGGATGATAACTATGGGGTTTAAGGATGAGGGTGATGTAATATTCCTCATCGGCCACAAGGAAGAGGTAACATTGGATCAGTCGCTCTGGACTGAGAAAATGATAGGGCAAGGTAAGGGAATAACACCAAAAACCGACCTCGATTTTGATCGGCATCTCGGTGACATCGTCACCGGCTTGATTGCAGATGGCATCTTAACGTCTGTGCACGATGTTTCCGATGGCGGAGTGCTGGTTGCAGCCAGTGAGATGGCACTGGCTAGCGGCATAGGCTGCCAGTTCTACGGGAACACAAAGCCGACCTTCTGGTTCGGTGAAAACCAAGGACGATATCTGGTTACGTGCAAGCAGGAAGATGCTGATACGCTGGAAAACAAGCTGCATGAAATGAATGCGCATCCGGAACGATTTGGTATCGTCGTGGGAGATACCATCGAAATAAAAGACTACGGAAAAAGCATACTAGCACAAATTTCTCTAGCCGACCTTCGCGCCGCGCATGAGAGCTTTTTTAGGGACTGGATGGAGGATTAGACCTCTTCGTCATCCCGAACTTGTTTCGGGATCTCAGGCCATTCAGCGCAGACGCAGGAGATGCTGGAACGTAGTCACCGCAGGTGAAACAAGTTCAGCATGACGAGTTTTAGAGACGGTTGCGTTATCCCAATGCTCCAACCCATCCTCCATTATTCCGGTCACTTCCTCGCGCCCTTCCTCATCGCATGGCTCCTCTGGCGCAATGCCGATGACTCGCGCCGCTGGTGGTGGGCTGCGCTTATCATGCTCGCCACCATCGCCATTGATCTCGACCATCTGCTCGCTGATCCGATTTTCGATCCCAATCGCTGCTCCATCGGCTTTCATCCGTTGCACACCATCTGGGCCGCCTTGGTCTATGCCGCACTGTTGCTGGTGCCGCGCTGGTGGGTGCGGGCTATCGGGCTGGGGTGTCTATGGCATCTGGTGACCGATTGGGGCGACTGCGCTATGCAGGTTTGGTAAAGACATAATGGATGCCGCCATGAAACCGCATGACACCCTGCCCTATACCCAACTGCCCGATTATAGTGATGCTGAGCGCATCGCCCGGGCGCATGATTTTTACGAAACGATAAAGACGCGGCGCTCCTGCCGCTATTTTGCTCCTGACCCGGTACCGCGTGAGGTGATTGAGCAGGCGCTGCTGGCGGCGGGTACTGCACCAAATGGTGCCAATCATCAGCCATGGCATTTCGCGGTTATCACCTCAGCCGAGAAAAAGGCCGCGCTGCGGGTCGCCGCCGAGGAAGAAGAACGCGCCTTTTATGACGGCAAAGCCAGCGATGAATGGCTTGACGCGCTTGATCCTCTGGGGACCGATGCCGACAAGCCCTTCCTTGAAATCGCGCCCTATCTCATCGTCATCTTTGCCCAGCGCAAGGGCGGCATTGAACCGGGCGATGCCAAGCAGAATTATTATGTCAATGAGAGCGTCGGCATCGCCACCGGCATGTTGATCACCGCGCTGCATGATGCCGGACTGGCGACGCTGACGCATACGCCCAATCCGATGAAATTTCTCAACGAGCTATGTGATCGCCCGGCCACCGAGAAACCTATGATGGTGCTGGTCGTCGGTAAGCCCGCGCCCGATGCCACCATCCCGGTCCATGCAACATTGAAAAAGCCGCTGGACCAGATCAGTTCTTGGCTTTAGTCTTTTAATCAGACTTATCTATGGTAAAATGAGGGAATAGAGTCAGTGGCGACAACCGCACAAACATCTGCGCGCTATCTTGAGCTTGATGCGGTGCGCGGCTTTGCCGTGATGGGCATATTGGCGATGAATATCATCATGATGGCCCTGCCCGGCGGCAGTTATTTCAACCCGCTTGCCTATGGCTATGAAAGCCTGGTGGACGGCGCGGCGTGGCTCTTCAACTTTGTGTTTGTCGATTCCAAGATGCGCGGGCTCTTTTCCATATTGTTCGGCGCCAGTGCGGCACTGGTTATCGAGCGCGCAGCGGCCAGCGGCCAATCACCGGCGCGAGTCCATTATGCACGGATGCTGTGGTTACTCGTCTTCGGCATGATCCACTTCTATTTCATCTGGGAGGGCGACATATTGGCGCTCTATGCGCAATGCGGGCTGGTGCTCTTTTTCTTCCGGAATCTGTCAATTCCATCGTTGCGCAAATGGGCGATTGGACTCTTCTCCGCCCAATTCCTCCTTTTCGGCCTGTTCTCGGCTATGTTTTTTCTGTTTCAGGGCATGGCAGATAGCGGCACCGCCGATGCAGAACAGCTACAGGCACTAGCCGAGATCAACGCCGACTTTGGCAATACCCCGGAAGACGCCAATACAGACCTGCAGCTCTATAAGGGCGGATATGCTGAAATAGTCAGCCATCGAACCGGAGAGCTTGCGGTCGTGCCCTTTATCGCTGCGTTTAACGCCGGGCTGGAAACGCTCGGCCTGATGCTGATCGGCATGGCACTCTACAAGTCGGGGATGCTTACCGGACAATGGGAAATGGCGCGCTATCGCCGCTGGGCAGTGCGGTGTTTCGCCATCGCGATTCCGCCGCTGATCGCCATTGCCTGGCTGCAATATGCGCTGGGTTTCTCGGGAGTCAGCGTGTTTGCTTCATCGCTGGTCTTATCGATGCCCTTTGATGTTATCATGGCGATAGGCTGGGCGGCACTGCTGATTATCTGGATAAAAAGCAACCCTGACAGCACTCTGATCCGCCGCGTTGCCTGCGTCGGGCGCGCAGCCTTCACCAACTATCTCGGCACCAGCATCGTGATGACGCTGGTCTTCTATGGCTATGGCCTCAACCTCTATGGCGAGATCAACCGCGCGGCGCTCTATCTCTTCGTCTTTGCCATGTGGGCGCTGATGCTGCTCTGGTCACAACCCTGGCTAATGCGCTTCCGCTATGGCCCGCTGGAATGGCTGTGGCGATCCTTGGCGCGGGGAAAGGTGCAGAGACTCAGTCTTGGCTAGGGGTAATAGCGCTAGCAGTAATAAAGCCTTCGATAGGGGACACAAAATTCTGAGTGAGGAGCTCGCTTACATCTATGTCACTCACCGATATGACGCGTTTTTCATCTACGCCTTGATTAACAAACAATTCTCCCTCCAGATTATAAACTCTCGAGAATATTGTTCCATCGTTCTTGCGTCTATGCACTTCGCATATAACGCTTCCAAGACTCTGCATTGTTTTGACAACCAAATTGGCCATCACGATCGCCTCAGTTTCTTTAATGACGCTATCGCGGTCATTACTATCGAACAATGTACTCTGATTACGAAAGACCGCGACCCTTTTTGAGAGATTATTGATTCTAAAGTTGGTGCATTTCGCTGTCCCATTGTCCTGAGAATCGGAACCAGAGATGGCAACGATATGGTTTTTGGATATAGGCGACAGAGCAACGCTGTTTCCTTCTGGGTCGTAGAGAGGCCCTTTCTGCAGCATTTCCCAGCCAGAAAGCAGTACATCGGGCAAACCGTCAAAAAAAGTGAGGCCGGGGGAAGCTTCGTCGACGTCATACACCGCGTTGGCAGCCACCCCGCCAGGGAGTCCGTTTAGATAACCCTCAATATCAAATCCACGGCTGTTCCAGTCGGGGTCTACTGGACCGGTTTCCAATAACCGCGTCGCAGGATCGGGCTTGCTGATGTTGAATATAGTCTCTGCAGCTTCCTCGCCCTGGGCGCGATAATCTGACCAAAACTGTGATACTTTATTTGTAGATGAGATCTCATCCGGGCTTTGCTCATTAACAGCACTCACACCATCGGTGCCTTGGCCGTGAGCCACAGAGGCATAGCACAAGGCTACTGGAACAAGGATAAGCATCTTTAAGAGAGCATCTCTCATATCTCGGCTTTCCACTCTGTTTGATGTTCTAATCTTTAGGATCGCAGATATCCTCAGAGATTCCAATATCCACATTTTATTGCAAAAGTCTCGCAATAGCTCTTGCAAGCCATTCTCATTATCGCTACTTCTATAGCTGTAAGGAGTCGAAATATGGTCGTCTGCGTTTGCAATGCGATTAAGGAAAAAGACCTCAAGGCCGCACTGATTGAGGAAGGCCCCGGACGTCCTGCTGATGTCTATGCCCGGATGGGCCGTCGACCCAAATGCGGTCAGTGCCTGAAATTTGCGCAAAGCATTATCAATACAGAAGCTGCGACCGCTTAGCATTATCGCCTTAAAAAACCACGCTTTTCTGCGGTTTACACCCTTTTATTCCTGACTGTCTGGCGCTATATAGTGCGCAAACAATAAGGGAATTGCATCTATGCGTGGCGACGAAAAAGTAATCGAATTTCTCAACGAAGCACTCAAGAATGAGCTGACCGCGGTCAACCAGTACTGGCTGCACTATCGGCTGCTCCATGACTGGGGTGTCACCAAGCTGGCCGAGTTTGAACGCGGCGAGTCGATTGACGAGATGAAGCATGCCGACCAGCTGGCCGAGCGCATCCTGATGCTTGAAGGCCTGCCCAATTTCCAGCTGCTCGGCCGCCTCAAAATCGGAGAATCGGTTGAGGAAATCTTGAAGGCAGACCTCGCACTGGAATTTGAAGCGGTGGCCCTGCTCAAAGACGCAGTCGAATATTGTGAGAGCGTGCGCGATTATGTCTCGCGTGATCTGTTCGCGGCCATTCTCAACAGCGAGGAAGATCATATCGACATGATCGAGACCCAGCTCGACCTGATCTCGCGCACGGGTATTGAGAATTATACCCTGCTGCAATCGAAGCCGGTTGAAGAAGAAGGTTAAGCCAAAAGCGAAACACATTCAGGCAGGATAACCGGCATAAGCTTTTATGTCGGGTATCTAGTCATATGCTGGCGATCAAATTCGCCCGAAGCTGGTATCAGCTGGCTCATTCCGGCGGCCAAAGCTGCGTCGCTGTACCAGGGGATTTGTTTCTTTTTCCAGCGCATCCAGCGATTGTTCAAACACCTGACGCAACATCACCACCGATTGCAGCAACTCATCAGGCTGTTGCCGCAGCTCTACACATCGCCGTGCGGTCATCTCAATCTGCTCGGCCAAAGCCGAAAGCCGGTCGGCCCCGAATTGTGCCGAATCGCCCTTGAGCGTATGCGCCGGAATCACCAGCTTGGCCGCATCGCTGGCGCGCATGGCCTCTTCAATGGCCGCGACTGATTTGGTGCCGTCTTCACGGAAATAGCCCAATATGCGGGCAAAATCCGCCCCCAGACCAGCACGCGTATCGGCATAGCTGGACCAGTTGATCAGGACTGTCTCAGGCTGAGTCACCATCTTTCCTCTCTCGCCTAGAGCCGCAAAACGCTCATCGGCTAAAATCATAGGTATGAGAGGTAAAAAGAGTGTTGAAGCGATCAGCGGTCCTGTTGGCGGACATGATAAGGGTTTTTCGGGCTGCGCAACGACAGCCGGATCGGCACCGCGTCAAAACCGAGATCGCGTCGAATCCCATTGATCAGATAGCGTTTGTAGCTTTCCGGCAATGCATCAAGCCGGGTGCCAAACAGCACAAAACCGGGCGGGCGGATTTTCGCCTGGGTGATAAAACGCAGCTTGATCCGCTTGCCGCCAGGCGCCGGTGGAGGATTGGCTTCCAGCGCATCGTCAAACCAGCGGTTGAGCAAAGAGGTGGGGATACGCCGGGACCAGCTGCGCCGCACCTCAAACGCTGCGGACATTAACTGGTCAATGCCCTTGCCAGTCATCGCCGAGACGGTAATCACCGGGACGCCGCGCACCTGTGCCAGCCCTTCGTCCAGCGCCCCCCTGATGCCGTTGAACAGTGAACTGGCATTTTCTGCGACATCCCATTTGTTGATCGCGATGATCAGCGCCCGGCCTTCCTGCAGCACATTGTCCGCAATTTTCAGGTCCTGCGCCTCCAGTCCTTTGGTGGCATCGAGTAGCAGCACCACCACCTCGGCAAAATCAATCGCGCGGCGGGCATCAGCGACCGACATTTTCTCCAGCTTTTCTGTCACTTTGGCCCGTTTGCGCATTCCGGCCGTATCGATCAGCCGCACCTGGCGCTCCTGCCCTTCACGGTTGGTCCATTGCCAGTCCACCGCGATGCTGTCGCGGGTGATCCCCGCTTCGGGGCCGGTAATCAGCCGATCCTCACCGAGCATACGATTAATCAGCGTCGATTTGCCGGCATTGGGCCGCCCGACAATCGCCAGTTGCAGCGCACCCAGTTCTTCCTCGCTCGGTACAAATTCCTCATCGGGCGCATCTTCATCAACAGCCACGTCCATTACGGGCTTGTTAAGCGCATTATCGACCGCATCCACGTCCTGCGCGGCCATTGCCGTTTCCACCGGTTCACGGATAGCAGCAAAAAGGTCCGCCAGCCCTTCGCCATGTTCCGCGCTCATCGCGACCGGATCACCAAAGCCCAGCGCATAGCTTTCCAACACGCCGCCCTCGCCTGCCTTGCCTTCCGCCTTGTTGGCCACAAGCACAATCGGCGTCTTCACCGTACGCAGCCAGCGGGCGATTTCTTCATCCAGCGGGGTGATTCCGGCGCGGGCATCAACGACGAATAGAGTTACGGCAGCCCCGGCAACCGCCGCTTCGGTCTGCTGACGCATTCTTCCGGGCAATGTTTCCGGGTCTTCATCCTCATAGCCTGCCGTATCGACAATCTGGAATTTGAGGCCCAGCAGTTCCACTTCGCCCATGCGCCGGTCGCGCGTTACCCCGGGCTGATCATCGACCAGCGCCAGCCGCTTGCCAACCAGCCGGTTGAACAGCGTCGATTTGCCGACATTGGGACGGCCAATGATCACTATCTCGGGCAACATGGTCTATTCCCAGTCATGCACGGGCATGACCATCATGCCCAAGTCAATCAGCGATAGGCGCTGACGCGGCCGCTGTCATCCAGAAGAATAAGCGTATTATCGACAACGATCGGCGGCACAGTGACCGGCTTTTTCAGATCGAACAATATGTTGATCGCACCCTCGCTGGGCGAGATCGCGGCGATCTCGCCTTCGGAAGACGCAGCAATCAGGCGATTGCCTGCGAGCACCGGACCAATCCAGCTAATCGCGCCCTTTTTGTCCTTTTCATCGCGCCATTTCTGCAACTGCGCAATCCAGCGGACCTTGCCTGTCGAACGGGCAACACACAGCATACGCGCATCATCGGTCATCACGAACAGCCATTCCCCGGCGATGGCCGGTGTGGAAATACCCGCAATATTGATCTCCCAGATACGTTGGCCGATGGACAGCTCATAGGCTGCCATCCGGCCACCCTCACCCAGCGCGTAGACGCGGCCGCGATCAATAATCGGGTCGGCGTCAATATCGGACAGTGTCGCGACTGACGTCGACATGCGCGTGCGTGCCAGCGCGTCTGACCAGAGTTCGCGGCCATTTTCATAGCGATAAGCGTTCAATTCGCCTGAAGAATAGCCCGCGATAACCGTGCCCTGACCTGCTGCTGGTGCCGCAACGCCAAACACACCCGCCTGTCCTGCCGTGCCCTGACGGCTCCACTGTACAGAGCCGTCTGTCGCAGACAGCGAATAAAGCTGATTGTCCTGGGTCATGACATAGACCGAGTTAAATGCCACAGTTGGCGACCCGCGGAGCGGACCGGCTGGCTTTACCCGCCACAGCACTTCGCCATTATCGGCATTGAGAACAGCAACCTCACCAAATCCCGTAGTGGCATAGACCCGGTTGCCGTCAACCGTGACACCACCGCCAAAAACCGACTGCCGACCATCACCTTCAATCGAAAGATCGGATTGCCACAACCGGCTCCCGGTAGCGAGATCAAAGGCGTGAATCTGGCCTTCCGTATCTTCGACATAGACTTTGCCATTGGCGGAAACTGGAGCCGAGGCGAGACGTTCGCGGGTGCTGGAACCAGCCACTTGTGCGGTCCATGCCTCGGAAAGGCTGTCACCCAAAGCAACATGGCCAACGGACTTAGAGGCATTGCCACCGGGCTGGGCCCAGTTGGGATTACGGACCGGGGCAGGCAGCAGCACTGAAAGGCCGCTAATCGAGGGGTCCACCTCGGCGCCTGACTCGGTATTCGTCAAAATGGCCGTACGATTGCCGATCGTCGGCGTCTGTTTTGGTTTGTCTTCGCCGCCCAATACACCACAGCCTGCGAGAATCAGCGCCATGGCCGCCGGGAGAGCTGCCTTAAAGGATTGGATCACCATTATTCTTCCTCTTGAGCCTGTCCGGTTTCGGACTCCTCAATTTCCACAACCGCATCGATGCCCAGCACACCCGCCATCTGGCGCGCGCGCTCTCTTATGGTGCCGGGAATATTCTCATTCTTGGCCATATCCGCAAAAAGCGGCCCGGCCTTTTCCGGCTGTTCCAGCTTGATATGCGCCAAGGCGACCATTTCTCCGGCACTCCCAAACCAGGCACTATCAGCGTTCGCCAACGGTGTCAGGCGGCTGATCACTGTCTCCGGCTTTATGGTATCAAACTCAATCGCTGTCTGGCGGATCAGCGCCAGATCGCGATAGGTTTGGGGGGCAGTAGTATCCGCAGCCAGTTCTGACAAAGCCGCTGCAGCTTCTTTTTTCTTGCCCTGCTCGGCCAAGACACCCGCCTTAGTCAGCGTTGCAGCCGCCTTATAGCCAGGTTGATCTGCATCCAGTACAGGATCCAGACCATTAAGCGAGCCATCAAAATTGCTACGCTTTGCAGCATCAACTGCCTTAAGAAACTGCTCGCTTTTTATGCCTGCAGCCTCTTCTACACTGTTCTGATAAAACAGCCAGCCCGCCAAAGCCGCCAGCCCCAACACAATCGCCAGAATCAGCCAGCGGCCATAGCGCTGCCAGAACATGGCAAGCTCATCGCCGCGAAGCGCATCATCGACTTCACGCATAAAGACATCGCTTTGCGCTGATGCTGCGCCGCCAGGAGCATTGTCCGGCTGCGGCGTCTCCGGTTTACGCGCCACTGAAAATCCTTCTCATTCTGCTGATGCGGCCACCTGCCAGCACCATCATTACCCCTGCGAAATCGCCTGAAAGGCTCTCATATCCAAAAGGCAGTTTCGCCATGCAATCGGTCCTTTAGCTGGCGAATGACCAGCTTTCCATGAGAATTTTTCTGATCAGCGCCGCAGAGCAACAAGCGGACGGAATTTAGAGGTCCCTAGTGAACGTAAAATGAAGGATTGTTGCGACCTGCCTGCCAGCCAAAGCCCTAAGAAGAATTGAAACACATACAGGACGATCATCACTGCTCGCGATTGACAGATATTGCCATTTTATGCAATTTTTTGCTCTCAGGAGACATCTCAATGGCAACCATGAACATATCGCTTCCAAGTCCAATGAAAGACTGGGTTGAATCACAGACCAGTTCCGGGCGCTATGACAATGCTAGCGAATATGTCCGCGATCTGATCCGCCATGACCAAGACCGCGCGTCGAAGATAGCGGCAATGCAAAAACTCGTGGATGAAGCGTTTGAACGCGGTGTCAGCGACAAGACTCTAAACGACATTTGGGCCGAGGCAAAAGAGCGGGCACAAATGCGCCGTGGTAATTGAGTTTTCGCAGGCGGCGAAGAACGATCTGCTGGAGATATTTCTCTATGGTATAGAGGAATATGGGCTAGCGCAGGCTGAACGCTATAAAAGCCAGAAAGCCAAACCTACTCTTTCGCTGAGAGCGTGAACTCATTTTAGATTCGAACTTATTAAATCGCTATATCTGTACTCGTCGGCCCCGCGCAGGCGGGGCCTAGGCTTGTTTAGACTCACGCAAAGACGCGAAGACGCAAAGAGGGTTCCTATTTGCACGACCTCTTCGTGTCTTTGCGTCTTTGCGTGCAACCATAGCCCTGGCCCCGCCAGCGCGGGGTCGACGAGATAGCTGGGACTGTATTTAGAAAAGGGATTTACCGGATTTAACTAGGTCCCGAATCTAGACATTCACCGGCAGCAAAGACCGGCCCGATGCGCGGTTATAGACCTCGCCATAGCGCGCAATCATCTCGGCCCGATCATAATCCTCTCGCGCCCGCGCCATATTGGCCGCGCCGATTTCCGCGCGCAATGAGCTGTCATCGAGCATCTGGTCGAGCGCGACAGCCAACCCCTTCTCATCACCCGCATCGCTGAGAAAATGCTGATTGGGTTCGGCGACGATACTACGCACATCGCCGACATTGGTGGCCAGAGCAGGCTTGCCAGCGGCCATGGCCTCGACCAGTGATATCGGAAATTGTTCGCTGTCCGACGTCAGCGCGAAAATATCAAACAGCCCGACATAGCGCTCTGGATTGCTCAGAAACCCAGGCATTATGAGGCGATCGGCAATACCCTGTTTTTCGGCTTCTGCTTTGATTTTGTCCTTTTCTGGACCATCGCCAACAATGACCAGTTTCAACCGATCCCGATGCTTTGATCGACTCACCACACGCACCAGCAAAGGCAGGTTTTTCACAGGACGCAAGCCCGCTAGCGTCCCGATAACAAGATCATGTTTCTCTTTTACCAGACCAGGTATCGCTCGCGCACCGGGGCGTTTGGCATAGGCTTTGACATCAATACCATTGGGGATGCGATGCACCCGAGAGGAAGGCTGACTCCACTCGTTATAGGCAATGCTCTCCAGCCGCCGAGACGGCACCACCAGCGCATTGGTCCGCCCGAGAGCAATCATGCGGAACCAATTGCGGCTGCGTTTCAGACCATGCGCTTCATCCGCATTAAAGCCGTCCTCATGATGCACCAGTTGCGGCAGCTTGAAATGACCGGCGAACAATGTGTGCGCCATAACCGCGTCCATGGCACCCCAGTTATAGGTCAGAACCAAATCAAAGGGCTTCATCGCCTGCGCCAACTTGTAATATCGACCAAGACCGGGCCGTCCGCTGAGCGATGGGAAATCATCGGGAAAATCAACAGAGACGCTTTTGGCAATCGCCTTACGCGCGCCCAAGGCGCCGGGAACGGCGCTGACCACCACATGATCGGCCCTTTTGCCCATGGCGTTCATCAGCCGCACGGCGCGGTCTTCCTTGCCGCCATGGTCAAAGGTGCTGTGTAAATGGAGAATACGCGCCTTTTTGGGCATTATGAATCGATGCTATGCGGTGCCTCGGCCTCGGAAACGGCGAGAGCATCTTGCAGCAGAGCATCAATCGCGTGCTCTACCTCCGGCTCCTCCAATGTCGGCGCATGACCGCGATTAGGAACTGTCACCAACCGTCCTCGCTTCAGCACGGTCAGCATCTTATCCGCGGTTTCTGGCGCAAAGATATCCGAAGTCTCACCGCGCACGACCAGAGTCGGGGTCTGGGCCAGCGCCGCCAAGGTTGGCCAGAGATCGACACCGGCTTCACCACCGGGCACCTGAAACGGCTCGGCAATCTTCATATCATAATCTAGCACAATACGCCCGCTGCCGCTGAGCTTCATGGTGCGTTTGGCCATAACCAGCCAGTCATCCAGTTCAAAATCGGGAAATACCGGCCCCTGCAACTCGCTCAACCAGCGCGCCGCATGCATCCATGTCGGGAAACTACGCCCCTGGCCGACATATTCGCGAATCCGTTCCAGACCTTCGGGGGAAATATCGGGGCCGACATCATTCAGCAGCGCGCCAACAACCCGTCCCGGTCGCATAGAAGCCAGAAGCATTGTCATCAGGCCACCCAGAGAGGTACCGATACTGATGAATTGCTCAATCTTCTCCTGCGCCAGCAGGGCTTCCATATCCTGCACATAGGTGAGCGGATTATAGGTCATCGGGTCTTTGGCATAGGCACTCTCACCGCGACCGCGCTGTTCAACGCAGATGACCCGCCAATCGCCAGCAAGCCGCGCCGCCACCGCTTCAAAATCGCGTGCATTGCGGGTCAGACCCGGCATACAGATCACCGGCGGGCGGTCATCGGGGCCAGCATAATCGCGGAAATGCAGCCTGAGTCCGTCATTGGACCACCAATAGCCGTCTTCCCATTCCGCCTGCGCTGAATCTGCCTGTGCTGATTTTGTTGCTGCCATGATGCTTGCACCCTTGCCGTAATATCCCCACTAATGCCGATATGACCTCGCAATCGCAAGCACCAAGCTATCAGCCCGAAACGCCGATTCTCTCCATCGCCGCAAAAATGGGCGATCCGGTGGATGCGGCGCAATTCCCCAAAGCGACTTTGCGCTTCCGCAATGACCGCGCCGCAGCTTCTATCGGGCTTGATGGTCTGGATGATGACCAATGGGTCCAGCATTTCGGTCGTTTCGAGCCTTTGCCGGATAATCTGAACAGCCCGTTGGCGCTGCGCTATCATGGGCATCAGTTTCGCGTCTATAACCCGGAAATCGGTGATGGCCGCGGCTTTCTCTTCGCCCAGATGCGCGATGGTGGCCGGCGGTTGATGGATCTGGGCACCAAGGGATCAGGCACCACACCTTGGAGCCGCGCAGGCGACGGGCGGCTGACGATGAAAGGCGCGGCGCGCGAACTGCTCGCGACCGAAATGCTCGAAGCACTCGGTGTCAATACCAGCAAAACCTTCTCGATCGTCGAAACGCATGAGGAATTGTGGCGCAGCGATGAGCCATCGCCAACACGCTCAGCGGTGATGGTCCGCCTCAGCCATGGCCATATCCGTTTCGGCAGCTTTCAGCGGCTTGCCTATGAGAGCGATAGCGAGACCATGGCGGCTTTGGTGCGCTATTGCCTGACGCACTATTATGACGACAGCGATACAGGCAGCCGCTCCGACGCAGAAAATGCGGCACATCTGTTCGACCTGGTGGCGCAGCATATGGCCACGCTGGTCGCCAGCTATATGGTCGCAGGCTTTGTCCATGGCGTGCTCAATACCGACAATATGAATATCTCCGGCGAGAGCTTTGACTATGGCCCGTGGCGCTTCGCACAATATTGGCAGCCGGGCTTTACAGCTGCTTATTTCGACCATCAGGGTCTGTATTGCTTTGCCCGCCAGCCCGAAGCATTCCACTGGAATCTCGGCCAGCTTGCCACCTGTCTGCGCATGTTGTGTGAGGCCGAACCGCTGATCGAGACGCTGGACGGCTTTGGCCTGCGCTATCAACAGGCGATGATGCGGCAATTTTGCTGGCGACTCGGCGTGACCTCACGCGGCGATGATGAGGACAGGGAACTGGTGCAGGCAGGCGAAAAACTACTGCTCGCCGAACGGCACACCATAGATGAGTTTTTCTTCCATAGCCGCAAGATGGTCTCCACCGGCACTGCGCCCGATATGCTCAAGCCCAATGGCGATGAAAAACACGACGATGCGCTGGCGAATTGGATCGCCTGTCTCGAACCATATCAGGCTGTCGCCAATGGCTGTGACCATGAATATTGGCAGGGCGAGGCTCCACAAGGGATGGCGATTGAGGAAGTCGAAGCGCTGTGGGAACATATCGCCGAGCGCGATGATTGGGAACCGCTTATGGCCAAGGTGACGGCGCTGCGTGAAATGGCTGCGGCGCATAAAGTCACATAACACTATGAATAGACCGGATACAGGTGGTTGAGTCGGCACCATATTCGCTCTAGGAAAATTAAAGACGATGTAATGGGCTGTTGCTGCCTTGAGGGGGGCGTGGCGGCTATGGAGCGTGAATGTGAGTGAAATCATATCCTACGCCCCGGCCACAGGTGAAGAATATTGGCGGGGCGATATCAGCGATGTTGATGCAGAAGTTGCTGCCGCGCGCGAAGCCTGGCCGCAATGGGCCAGCACACCCGTAACCACACGCATCGAGCTTTGCCGCCGTTTCGTCAATGAAGTGCGTGCGCGCGAGGATAAGCTTGCCAGATGTATCGCTTCTGAGACCGGCAAGCCGCTTTGGGAAGCGCGCACTGAAGTCACCACGGTGATTAACAAGGTCGACATCTCGGTCAAAGCCTATGCCGAAAGGACACCGCAGCGCACATTGGACGGCGCGGTCGGGGCCAAAATGGCACTGCGCCACAAGCCGCACGGCGTAATGGCCGTACTCGGCCCCTATAACTTCCCGGCGCATCTGCCCAATGGTCATATCATCCCGGCATTGATTGCCGGCAATACGATCGTATTCAAGCCATCGGAAAAAACCCCTGCTACGGCGGCGATGCTGGTCGAGCTTTATCACGCTGCGGGTATTCCCACAAACGCTGTGCGGCTGGTTATTGGTGGGCCGGATGAAGGCAAGGCGCTGACCGCGCACGAAGATGTAAACGGCATCTTGTTCACCGGGTCAGCACAAACCGGCATCGCGATTAACCGCTCGCTTGCGACCCGGCCGGACAAGATTGTCGCACTGGAAATGGGGGGCAATAATCCACTGATAGTCTGGGACACGCCCAAATATGATGATGTCGCGACACTGATCGTACAATCGGCCTTCACCTCGGCAGGACAACGCTGCACAGCTGCGGGGCGACTGATTATCAAGGCGGATATGTATGACAATGTGATTGCTGCGACGAAGAAACTGACGGACCGACTGATTATCGATGAACCTTTTGCCAATCCAGCGCCCTATATGGGCCCGGTGATCGACAATGAGACCGCTGATGGCCTGACCGAGAGCTTCCTCACCTTGATGAGCAATGGCGGCAAAGCGATCAAGCATATGGCGCGCCCCAAAGCTGATCTGCCCTTCCTTACGCCTGCGATTATCGATGTGACGGATATGCCCGAGCGCCCCGATGTTGAGCTATTCGGGCCATTGCTACAGGTGATACGGGTAGAGAGTTTTGAGGATGCCATTGTCGAGGCCAACGCCACGCGATTTGGCCTTTCCGCGTCCTTGCTCGGCGGTTCGCCGGATCAATATAACCAGTTCTGGGCCAATAGCCGCGCCGGCATCGTCAACTGGAACCGCCCGACCAATGGTGCCTCCTCTGCAGCACCTTTTGGCGGCATCGGCCTTTCGGGCAATCACCGCCCCAGCGCCTATTATGCCGCCGATTATTGCGCCTTCCCGGTAACATCGGCGGAAACCGAACAGCCGCGCGCCAGCATCGGTGTCGGCCTGAAAGACATTCAGGGCGAGCTGACCGAGCGAGAAACAAACTAAGCCGGCACCAACGGGTTCCGCTGAAAAGTCCAAAGATTATCTTCAAGCACGCATAAAGATACTGTTTTGCCTGAAACGGCCCAAAAGCCCACATAGCATCGCATAGCTGTCCGTACCCCACGGATGTCAGCGAGGATGGATATGTCGCAGACAACAGGAACCGTTTATCTGGTCGGCGCCGGTCCAGGCGATCCCGATCTCCTGACCATCAAGGCGGCGCGGCTGATCGCCAGCGCGTCCTTGATCGTGCATGACGGGCTGGTCGACCCGGCAATCCTCGCCATGGCGCGCGATGATGCGCGGCTGATCAGCGTCGCCAAGCGCCGCGCCCGCCACACATTGCCGCAGCCCGATATCAATCAGCTGCTGATCGACGAGGCGCGCAAGGGCCATGATGTCGTGCGTTTGAAGGGCGGTGATCCGTTTATCTTCGGCCGAGGCGGTGAGGAAGTCGATGACTGCCGCGCCGCCAATGTGCCGGTTGAAGTCATCCCCGGCATCAGCGCCGCCAATGGTGCCGCCGCCGAAGCCCGGCTGCCGCTGACCCATCGCGATCATAGCAGCGCAGTGACCTTTGTCGCCGGTCAGTGCAAAGGCCTTAGCGATCAGGACTGGTCCGGCCTTGCTGGTAAAGGCCGCACCTTGGTGATCTATATGGGCGTCCACACCGCGCGCGACATTACCGAGAAGCTGATCACCGATGGCGTATCGCCCGATATGCCGGTCGTGGTGCTGGAAAAAGGCACCCGCAATGACAGCCGGGCGCTCCGCACTCTGCTCACCGATCTGCCCGATATGATTGCGCGGCATGCAGTGGTCAGCCCGGCGCTGATTGTGATCGGCGATGTGGTGCAGCAATCCGATGCAGAGGATGCTTTGGCCCAGCTTACCAAACACACCGTAAGTCCTGAGCTTGTCGAAGGACGTTTGTCGACTTTGCACGATACTGAGAAACGGGCTTCGACAAGCTCAGCCCTGACGGTTTTGGTTGGAGACAAGGAACAAAACGCATGAAAATCCTGACCGGAAATGATCTCAAAACCGGCGATGTGATCTGGTGGACCGGCTCTGACTGGTCGCGCTATGTCGATGATGCCGCGGATGTTGGCGATCATGGCGAGGAAATCCTTGCCCGAGAGGAAGCCGCGCGCCGGGTCAATGTGCCCTATCTGATCGAGGCCATACAGGACGCGGATGGCAGCATCCGCCCGGCGCATATCAAGGATCGGGTGCGCGCGCTCGGCCCCACGGTGCGGCCAGACCTCACATTGAAACCCAAAGACCCCGAAGCGCTCGAGTGGATCATCTAGGAGCACGCCCCAATGTATCAGTATGACCAATATGATCAGGCCATGGTGGACGCCCGCGTCGCCGAGTTTCGTGACCAGTGCGAGCGCCGCCTTAAGGGCGAATTGACCGAAGATCAGTTCAAGCCGCTGCGGCTGATGAACGGGCTTTATCTCCAGCTCCATGCCTATATGCTGCGCGTCGCCATCCCTTATGGCACGCTCAATTCCAAGCAGATGAACATGCTGGGCCATATCGCGCGCAAATATGACAAGGGCTATGGCCATTTTACCACCCGCCAGAACATCCAGTATAACTGGATCAAGCTGGAGGATGCCGCCGATATTCTCGAAGAGCTGGCGACGGTCGAGATGCACGCCATCCAGACCAGCGGCAATTGTATCCGTAATATCTCTTCCGACCAATATGCCGGAGCCGCGGCGGATGAGATTACCGATCCGCGCCCCTGGGCAGAATTGCTGCGCCAATGGTCAAGCTTCCACCCGGAATTCAGCTATCTGCCGCGCAAGTTCAAAATCTGCGTGATTGCCGCAGACGAGGACCGCGCGGCAATGCGCCTGCATGACATCGGCATCCAGCTGGTGCGCAATGAGGCGGGTGAGCTCGGCGCGAAATTCTTCGTTGGCGGTGGTATGGGCCGGACGCCCATGATTGGGCCGGAAATCCGCGATTTCGTACCCGCCGATGAGCTGGTGCATTATGCCGAGGCCTGCCTGCGCGTCTATAACCGCTATGGCCGTCGCGACAATAAATATAAAGCGCGGATCAAGATCCTCGTCCATGAGCTTGGTGCGGACGAATATACCCGTCAGGTCGAGGAAGAATTCGCCCATATGAAGACGCTGGGGCTGAACCCGCCTCTGGCCGAACTGGAGCGGATCAGCGGCTATTTTGCCGATCCGGCCTTCGACCAGGACGCCAGCGATGATCTCGACCTCAGCGACCCTGATTTCCGCATCTGGGTCGAGCAGAACACCCATCCGCACAAACAGCCGGGCTATGCTATCGCCACGATCAGTCTCAAGCCGACCGGCGGCATCCCCGGCGATGCGACAGCCGAGCAGATGGAGCTTATGGCTGAACTGGCGCGTGAATACAGCTTTGACGAGCTGCGCGTCACCCATGCGCAGAACATCGTGTTGCCGCATATCCGCAAAGCCGATCTCTATAGCGTTTGGCGGAAGCTCGATGCGGCGGGACTCGCGCCCGCCAATCTTGACCTGATCAGTGATATGATCGCTTGTCCGGGTCTCGATTATTGCAGCCTTGCCAATGCGCGCTCCATCCCGCTGGCGCAAAAGATTTCCGAGCGCTTTGCCGATCTCGACCGGCAGCGTGATCTCGGCGAGTTGAAGCTCAAAATCTCCGGCTGCATCAACGCCTGTGGCCATCACCATGCTGGGCATATCGGTATCTTGGGCGTCGACAAGAAAGGCGTCGAAAATTACCAGCTCTCTCTCGGCGGATCGGGCGCGGAGGATGTCAGCCTCGCCAAGATCACCGGCCCGGGCTTCACCGAAGATGGCGTTATCGACGCGATTGAGACGGTGACCAACCTCTATCTCGAACGCCGCGAAGATGGCGAGCGCTTCGTCGACACCTATCGCCGCATCGGTATGGAGCCGTTCAAGGAGGCGCTTTATGGGTAGTATGATTTCTCCCCTCCTCTTCAGAGGAGGGGCAGTGAGACTTAATGAGCGCAGCGAATTTAGTCGCAGCGGGGTGGTGCCGCAACAAGTAAAGAATTCGCTGGCGCGAGCTCGGCTCCGCCTCGCCACCACCCCAACCCCTCCTCTGAAGAGGAGGGGCTAATAGTGGCCAATCTTTATCTCAATCGCCGGGAAACTAGCGAACGTTTCAGCGATCCCTTTGCTAACATCAAGGACACGCTTTATGGCTGATACCAATGATCTCGGCACCTCGCCCGACGAAGTGCAATTCCGTTTCCGCGATGACGAACCTGCCGACCATGGCACGGTCACGGTCGACGCCTGTTGCGATCAGACCAACGCCACCGCTGTGCGAATTGAGCCGGGCGATGATGCCCGGGTGCTGCTACCTTTTCTCGACCGGCTGGCGCTGATTGAGGTCAACTTCCCCAGCTTTGCCGATGGCCGCGGCTATTCCGCCGCACGGATATTGCGCGAGGCCGGGTATGCGGGCGAGCTACGCGCAGTGGGCGATGTGCTGATTGACCAGCTCAGCCATATGCGCCGCTGCGGCTTTGACAGCTTTGCGCCCGATAAGCCGCTCAATGAAGCCGCGGCGCAACGCGCCTTCGCTACCTGGGATAATGTCTATCAGAAGACGGTCGATGGCCGTTCACCCATTTGGGAGCTGCGTCATGGCTGAACAGAAAACCTCAAAGACGGGCGCGCATACGCCCGACCGGCTTGATATCGGCCCGCGTTTTAGCGAGAGCGATGCGATCCGCCTCAACCGGCTTTTCCGTGGCACCGAGACACAGGATATGCTGGCCTCGGTGATCCGCGACAATCTGGTCGGTGACTTAGCGGTGGTGTCATCCTTCGGCGCGGAAAGCGCGGTGCTGTTGCATATGATTGCTGAGGTCGATCCGGCGACACCGGTGCTGTTCCTCGATACTTTCAAGCATTTCCCCGAAACGCTCGCTTATCGCGACGAACTGGTGGCGCATCTGGGGCTGACCAATCTGATCATCCTTACCCCGGATGCCGAGGAGCTGGCCGCCAAGGACGAAACCGAATTGCGCTGGTCCTATGATCCCGATGGCTGCTGCGAAATCCGCAAGGTCAAGCCGCTGGCCAAAGCGCTGGCAGGCTATGATGCCTCAATCACCGGCCGCAAAGGCTTCCAGTCGGAAACCCGTGCCGGACTGCCGCGCTTCGAGATTGATAGCTCGGACGCGCAAGGCCGGCTCAAGATAAACCCACTGGCCAATATGTCCGCCGAGGATATCGAAGCCTATTTCGAGGAATATGCCCTGCCGCGCCACCCGCTGGTGGAGCAAGGCTATCCCTCTATCGGTTGCGCGCCCTGCACCAGCAAAGTCGCCCCCGGCGAAGACCCACGCTCAGGCCGCTGGAAAGGCTGGGACAAGACGGAGTGCGGCATTCACTCGCCGGTCGGCGGCGCTAATGACGCCGATGACGGCGCGAATGATCCGGTGTTTTGAGCAATAAAGCCCCTCCTCTTCAGAGGAGGGGTTGGGGTGGTGGACTCAAACAAACCACAGCGCCTGTGGCGGCACCACCCCGCTGCGACTAAGGGCCTAACGGCCCTAAGTCTCACTGCCCCTCCTCTGAAGAGGAGGGGTAATCTCATCAATAATCCGGCCCATCATAATAATCGTCAGCCAGGTCACTAAATTTGGTGATCTTCGACTCAAACTTCATCTTCACCTTGCCGGTCGAGCCATGGCGGGATTTGGCCACCACCAGTTCCGCCAGACCAAAGACCCGCTCCATATCCGCGGCCCATTTGGCATGCGCGTCATGGATGTCCTGATCATCGCCTTCCTGCGGCGTTTTCGGTTCTTTTGACTGAACGTAATAATCCTCGCGATAGACGAACAGCACCATATCCGCGTCCTGCTCGATCGAGCCGGATTCGCGCAGATCGGAAAGCTGCGGTGTCTTGTCCTCGCGCTGCTCGACCGCGCGGCTGAGCTGGGACAGCGCCAGCACCGGCACTTGCAGCTCCTTGGCCAGCGTTTTGAGGCCACGGCTGATCTCGGAAATCTCGTTGACGCGGTTGTCATTGGCGCGGCCGGTGCCCTGCAGCAGTTGCAGATAGTCCACCACAATCAGCCCGATCCCATGCCGCCGTTTCAGTCGCCGCGCACGGGTGCGCAGCGCGGCGATGGTGAGCGCGGGCGTGTCGTCGATAAACAGCGGCAATTCCTGTAATTCCTGACTGGCGCGTGAGAGATTCTGGAAATCATCGCGGCTGATCTTGCCCATGCGCAGCGCTTCAGAGGAAATCCCCGATTCCTGCGCCAGGATACGCGTGGCCAGCTGGTCGGCGGACATTTCCAGGCTGAAAAAGGCGACCTTGGCGCCGACCCGCTTATTGTCCTCGATACCGTCCAACTCTTCCTGCTGCCAACGCTGCGCCGCGTTAAAGGCGAAGTTGGTTGCGAGCGAGGTTTTGCCCATGCCGGGGCGGCCGGCGAGAATCATCAGGTCGCTATCATGCATCCCGCCGATTTTCTCATTGACCGAGCTGAGGCCGGTGGTGACGCCCGACAAATGCCCGCCGCTGTTAAACGCCTTTTGCGCCATCTCGACCGCAACCAGGGTCGCCTTGCCGAACTCAATCGCGCCGCTGCTATCGGCATCGCCTTCCATCACCTGATAGAGCGAGGCCTCGGCATTTTCGACCTGTCCTTTGGGGTCAACGCTCTCGCTGGTGTCCATAGCTTCGGTCACCAAAGTACGGCCAACCCGAATCAACTCGCGCAGCAAGGCGAGGTCATAAATCTGCTGGGCAAAATCGCGCGCACCGATTAACCCGGCGCTATCACCCGTCAGCCGCGCCAGATAGCCCAGACCGCCAAGGCTTTTCAGCGCTTCATCATTCTCGAAAAACGGTTTCAGTGTTACCGGTGTCACCACCAGATTGCGGTCGAGCAGTTTCAATATCCGGTCATAGATGCGGCCATGTAGCGGCTCAAAAAAATGCTCCGCCGTCAGCGGAATCGTGATGTCTTCCGACACCCGATTGTCGATCAGAAGCGCGCCGAGAAATGCCGCCTCCGCCTCGATATTGTGCGGCAGGCTGGTCGCCTCGTCGGGTGCGGACGCGTCATTTTGTCCGTTGCTGTTATCTGGAAATGCTGTGGCCATCGGTCCGCTATGCGGCGGCGCGGACTCGCGATCAAGAGGAATGGCGACAGAGCCACTGTGGATAGCGATGATAAGTTTCCTCTTGCCCCTGTGTCAGTCCCGGCTATCCATGAGTCGATGAGCAACCACCGTATTTGCCATATTGCGCTCGACGAGCAGACGATATTGTGGCGCAATGCCGATATTGAGCAGGAGCGGCGCATTGCGATCTTCGATCTGATTGAAGAGAACAGCTTCAAGCCGCTGTCCGGGCGCGGTGGTGATTATGAGGGGCCTTATCGGCTTAGCCTTTCGGTTTCGGAAGGTCGGCTAGTGATGGATATTGCCCGCAAGGACGAGACGCCGCTGGAAACCATCATATTGGCGCTGGGCCGCTTCCGCCGGCCGATCCGCGAATATTTCGCCATTTGCGACAGCTATTATCAGGCGATCCGTCAGGCGAGCGCGCAGGAAATTGAAACCATCGATATGGCCCGGCGTGGTATTCACAATCAGGCGGCGGAATTGCTGATGGAAAGACTCGAAGGCAAGATCGAGGTCGACTTCCCCACCGCAAGACGCCTCTTTACCCTGATCTGCGTCTTGCATATCAAGGGCTAGGGCCAGAGCCTGTTACTGGCCTTTCAGGGGTAATGGACAATCAACAATGGTGCAGGGACGCAAGTCGGTGCGAAACTGGCTGATCATCATTATATCTGTGCTGCTGGCGCTCACCGGCCTGATCTGGACCGGATTCAGCATGGCACGCAGCTGGACGCCATCACGCGAAGACTACCCACTGCAAGGCGTTACTGTGAGCGCTGAAAGCGGCACGATAAGCTGGCGTGCACTGGCGGCGCAGGGTGTGGGCTTTGGTTATATTGAAGCGACGCGCGGTGCGAACCAGCGCGACCCGCGCTTTATCGAAAATTACCGCAAAGCCAGGACCAGCGATATCGGCTTTGCACCCCTGCACCATTATGATCTGTGCAGCCTTGCCAGCGATCAGGCGCAGAATTTTGTCACCACGGTGCCGCGCAATGACAAGGCAATGCCCGCCGCCATTGCGCTGGACTTCAGCGAAGACTGCACCACCCGCCCGACAGAGGCTCTGGTGATCAGCGAGATGATTACCTTTCTCAACCAGATTGAGGGCCATATGGGAAAGCGCGCGGTTTTGCGCATCTCGCCCGAATTTGAATCGGAGTATCAGATCAGCGCCGCGATCAGCCGCGAGATATGGCTGACCGGCAATTATTTCGCGCCGGAATATGCCAGCCGACCATGGACCCTATGGACAGCCAATGATCACTATTCCATGGATGGTGCCAGCGGGCCAATAGGCTGGAACGTGGTGCAGCCAGCATCCGGCACCGACCCACAAAGCGAGACGACCAAGGACAGTGTCCCCGATGCAGATTGATCCAGATGCCCTGATAGCCGAGGCCCATAAGGCCGCAACACGCGCTTATGCGCCGTATTCAGGCTTTCATGTCGGTGCGGCCTTGCTGTTTGATGATGGCAGCATCGAGGGCACCGTGATCCGCGGGGCGAATTTCGAGAATGCCAGCTATGGCCTGTCCATCTGTGCCGAGACAGCGGCTTTGCTGGACGCCAATAATCATGGCATCCGTACCGGGCTGGTGGCGGTTGCTATTGTCGGTGGTACCCCTGCGGAGGATGGAACAGTGACCGGCAATCAGGTGCCGGTAACGCCGTGTGGCCGCTGTCGCCAGACGCTGAATGAGGTGGCCCAACTGGGCGGCACCGATCCGATTGTCTATTGCGCCCACGCAACAGGTTATACACAGCATCGCCTGTCGCACCTCTTGCCAGAGGCTTTCGGCCCCGCCAATCTGACCTGATAGCCAGCGCACATCCGCGCCCCAAAATCCTTTCCGGAGCAATACCCCCATGGCCATTCTGTCCGACAAATGGATCCGCACCCAGGCGCAGGAAAGGGGCATGATCGAACCCTTTGTCGAAGCGCAGCGGCGCGATGGCTGTATCAGCTATGGCCTGTCATCCTATGGCTATGATGCGCGGGTAGCGCCCGAGTTCAAAATTTTCACCAATGTCGACAGCTCAGTCGTCGATCCCAAAGAGTTTGATCCGAAAAGCTTTGTCGATCGCGAGACCGATGTCTGCATCATCCCGCCCAACAGCTTCGCGCTTGCACGGACGGTTGAGTATTTTCGTGTACCCAAGGACGTACTGGTTATCTGCCTCGGCAAATCGACCTATGCCCGGTGCGGGATCATCGTCAATGTGACGCCGCTGGAACCGGGTTGGGAAGGCCATGTGACGCTGGAATTCTCCAACACCACGCCGCTTCCGGCGAAGATTTACGCCAATGAAGGCGCGTGCCAGTTCCTTTTCCTTCAGGGCAATGAGCCATGCGAAACCAGCTATGCCGACCGGGCGGGAAAATATATGGGCCAGCGCGGGGTGACACTCCCGAAGCTTTGAAAGCCAGCCGCAAGCAGCTTCCCAAAACAGCCGTTGCTAACATTTCGAGTATTCTCGAAATGATTTGACGCAGCTTATTATTTCGATATATTTGGAAATATCGAATCAAGGAACTGGTTATGGATACCAAGCAAGCGGTCGAAGCGCTGGCCTCGCTGGCACAGGAACACAGGTTGAAGATCTTCCGCCTAGCTGTCGAAGCTGGCCAAAGCGGGCTTTCGGCTGGTGCCATTGCCGATAGGCTGGGTGTCCCGCCCAGCTCTCTTTCCTTCCATCTGGCGCATCTCAAGCGCGCAGAGTTGCTGACACAGGAACGTCAGTCACGCACGCTCATCTACCGCGCCAACTATCCCATGATGAATCGGCTGATCGCATTCATGCTGCAGAATTGCTGCGCGGGCGATGCGACAGCAGTCGATCTTCTTAACAGCAAAGGAGCATGTCCATGAAACGGATGCATATTCACCTCTCGGTCGACAGCATTGAAAAATCTGTTGCCTATTATTCTCGTCTCTTCGGTTCGCCACCAACGGTCCAAAAAGACGATTATGCCAAGTGGATGCTTGAAAATCCGCGCGTCAATTTCGCGATGTCCAGCCACGAAGGCACCGAGCGGGGCATTGAGCATATCGGCATAGAGGCCGAGAATATGGACGAGCTTGCTGAGGTCTATGGCCGGATCCGTGATGCCGGTGGCGATATCTATGAAGAAGGCCAGACAACTTGCTGCTATGCGCAATCCGAGAAGAACTGGACCAGAGACCCGGATGGGGTGATCTGGGAAACCTTCAGTACCACTGGCGAAGTTACCCATTATGGCACGCGCATCGATGCTGAAAAGATTGCCGCAGAGAGCAACGAACAGGAACATTGCTGCCAAGCGTGATCTTGCTTGGCGCGAAAGAAGGGTGACTTCGAAACTCCGGCATTCTAACAAAGCTGCATGACATCCTATCTTTTTGATGAGTGGCGCAGCCGTTCGCCCTTTTATGATGAAACCCATGACGCGGTTGCCGATAGTGTACGTGCCTTTGTCACCCGCGAAATCCTCCCCCATGTCGATGATTGGGAAGCAGCCGGAGAGTTACCGCGCGACCTACACCGCAAGGCGGCCGATGCCGGCGTCATTGGACTTGGCTATCCAGAAGAACTGGGCGGCAGCGGGACCGAATTCGATATCTTTCACGGACTTGTGCAAAGCGAAGAGCTGTGCCGTGCCGGCGCTGGCGGGATTGTCGCCTCCTTAATGACACATGGCATTGGCCTGCCGCCGATACTGGCCTTGGGTAGCCCGGAATTGCAGCAGCGCATTGCACCCAAGGTCTTGGCGGGTAATGCGATTATCGCATTGGGCATTACCGAGCCGTCGGGCGGTTCTGATGTTGCCAATCTCAAAACCCGGGCCGTGCGCGATGGCAATGTCTATCGCGTCAATGGCGGCAAGACGCTGATCACATCGGGCATGCGCGCCGATTATATCACGCTTGCCGTGCGCACCGGCGATACCGGCTTTGGTGGCATCTCGCTGTTGCTGGTAGAAACCGAGAGACCCGGCGTCTCGCGTACCGCTCTGCCTAAAATGGGCTGGCATGCTTCAGACACGGCGACGATCCATTTTGATGATGTTGAAGTACCAGTGGAGAATCTGATCGGCCCCGAAAATCAGGGCTTTGCCGGGATTATGCAGAATTTCAATGGCGAGCGGCTGGGCATGGCGCAGCAGGCAGCGGCGTTTTCGCGGATTTGCTATGAAGACGCGCTGGAATGGGCGCAGCAGCGCGAGACCTTTGGCAAACCCTTGTCGCAGCGGCAAACCATCCGCCATAAGCTCGCCGATATGCTGCGCCAGATTCAGGCGACACAGGCGATGATCGACCGTTGTGCCTGGACGGTGCAGCAGGGTAATGCCGCGCCCGGCGATTTTGCGCTGCTCAAGGTACAGGCGACGCGCACTATGGAATTCTGCGCCCGCGAAGCGTGCCAGATACTGGGCGGTGCCAGCTATGTACGCGGCAACCGGGTTGAGCGGATTTATCGCGAGGTGCGGGTGATGGCCATTGGCGGCGGTTCAGAGGAGATCATGTTCGATCTGGCCAGTCGGCAATATGGCATTTAAGCGCGTATATTGCGGGGTGTAACAGCTACGCATTTGCGGCAATCCGCGCGTGACAAATGCGGCAATATTGTCCATAGACGCCGCGACTGCTCCATAGGGGAGCCAGGGCCTTAAATCCGCGGTTCAGCAATCAGACGGCATAGGCCATTCTTCAGAAATCTCTTTTGAGAGGAGTATCTTCATGACCGACCGTTCTTCGCGCGAATTTGATATCATCGTCTATGGCGCAACTGGCTTTACCGGGCGATTGGTCGCGGAGTATCTCGCCAAGCAATATGGAGCGGGGGGCGATGCGCCAAAATGGGCGATGGCAGGCCGTTCCGAAGAGAAGCTGGCCGCTGTGCGCGACGAGATTGGCGCACCTGCCGACACGCCATTTGTGACCGCCGATGCCAATGATCCTGCCTCGCTTGCCGATATGGTGCAGCGGACTAAGGCAGTTGTCACGACCGTTGGTCCTTACCAGCTTTATGGCAATGATCTGGTCGCTGCCTGCGCCGAGCATGGTACCGATTATTGCGACCTTTCTGGCGAACCGGCCTGGATGCGCCAGAAGATTGATGCGTTGGAAGACACCGCCAAGCAAAGCGGCGCGCGCATTGTCTTTTCGACCGGCTTTGACTCGATCCCCTTTGATCTCGGCGTCTATAAGCTGCAGCAGGAATGCAAGGAGCGTTTTGGCCAGCCTGCGCCACGCATCAAAGGCCGTGTCCGCGCCATGCAGGGCACCTTCTCTGGCGGCACTGCGGCCAGCCTGAAAGCCACGATGGCCGCTGCTGCCAAAGACCCGAAGGTGATCGGCTATCTCACCGATCCGTTCAGCCTTGCAGGCGGTTTTGCCGGGCCCGATCAGCCCAAGGGAAACAAGCCGGAATATGATGAAGCGCTGCAAAGCTGGGCCGCGCCGTTTATCATGGCGCCGATCAACACCAAGAATGTTCACCGCACCAACGCTCTGCTCGGCCATCCCTATGGCGAGGATTTCCGCTATGACGAGATGATGCTGACCGGCCCGGGTGAGCAAGGTGAAGCCATCGCCAACCACCTCGCCACCACCGATATGATGGGCGGCGATGATGCGCCCAAGCCTGGCGAAGGCCCAAGCAAGGACGAGCGCGAAAACGGCTTTTACGACATCATGTTCATCGCCGAGATGAATGATGGCGCGACCGCGACCTATGGCGTCAAGGGTGACAAGGATCCGGGCTATGGCTCGACCTCGAAGATGATCGCCGAGACCGCCATGTGTCTGGTCCGCGATGTGACCGAGAGCGATGGCGGTATCTACACCCCTGCCGCTTTGCTCGGTGACAAACTGGTAGCCCGGCTAGAGGCCAATGCGGGTCTCAGCTTCGCCGTAGAAGGATAAAATAGGAGCGCAATCGGCCATATTGCTCTGACCACTTTAGCCAGAGCGCCAACCGATCATATTGACACGAGCCATGTTGAAGACCCTTTTTCGCCGCAATCAGAGCAATTCCCGTGGACTGGCCGTTCCGGTTGGACAACGTATCTATGCCATTGGCGACATTCATGGCCGCGCCGATCTGCTGGACCAGCTGCTCGATATGATTGATGGCGATATCGCGAAGCGCGGCGAAGCCCATAACCATGTAATTTTGATGGGCGATCTGGTCGATCGTGGACCCGATAGCCGCGCGGTCATCGAACGGGCAATGACACTATCCAGCCGCTATGACAAAGCCAGCTTCCTGATGGGCAACCATGAGGAAGTGATGCTCGGCGCTTCGACCGGCGATCCGAAAATGGTGCGCTTCTTCAACCGTATCGGCGGACGCGAGACGATATTAAGCTATGGCCTGCCGGAAAAGCAGTATCGCGAGCTTGATCTGGAAGAATTGGCGGAAACGCTTTCCGAGCTATTCCCGGCTGAGCACATCGTCTTTCTGTCCGATTTCCAGGACCAGATTATCATTGGTGATTATGTTTTTGTCCATGCCGGCGTGCGGCCCGATGTGCCGTTGAGCGAGCAGTCCGCGAAAGACATGCGCTGGATCCGCGAGGATTTCATCGGCGACAAAAGGCGGCACGAGAAATTCGTCATCCATGGTCATACCATTTCGGACAGTGTCGACCAGCAGCGCAACCGAATCGGCATTGATACAGGTGCCTATATCACCGATCAGTTGACCGCTATCGGTCTGGAAGGCGGCGAACGCTGGTTCCTGCAGACCAGCAGTGCGGAGTAACCCGCAAGCAGACGCTGGATTGACAATGGGCTGACCGTTCGCATGAACAGCCAGCCCATTGCTTGCCCCCGGGTAATACCCCGAAATTGGTTATTGGTTTCGCCGTTTAGGCTGCTTGGGTCTCGGCATCGGATTGCGGATCGCGCAGTACATAGCCGCGGCCCCATACGGTTTCGATATAGTTTTCACCATCACAGGCCAGTGCCAGCTTCTTGCGCAGCTTGCAGATGAAAACGTCGATAATCTTGAGTTCCGGCTCGTCCATGCCGCCATAGAGGTGATTGAGGAACATTTCCTTGGTGAGCGTCGTGCCTTTGCGCAGGCTGAGCAACTCCAACATGGCATATTCTTTGCCGGTCAGGTGAACCCGCGCGCCATCAACCTCAACCGTCTTGGCATCGAGATTGACCGCCAGCTTGCCAGTACGGATAACCGATTGCGAATGGCCCTTGGAACGCCGAACAACCGCCTGAATACGCGCCACCAGCTCTTCACGATGGAAAGGCTTGGTGACATAATCATCAGCACCAAAGCCGAAAGAGCGCACCTTGCTGTCCATCTCCGACACACCGGACAGGATCAGTACTGGCGTCTGCACCTTGGCGACACGCAGTTTCTTCAGCACATCATAGCCGTGCATATCCGGCAGATTGAGATCGAGAAGAATAATGTCATAATCATAAAGCTTGCCAAGATCGAGGCCTTCTTCGCCAAGATCAGTGGTGTAGACATTAAAGCCTTCGGTGGTCAGCATCAGCTCAATAGCTTTTGCCGTAGTCGGTTCATCTTCAATCAACAGTACGCGCATCAGGCAGCCCCTTGTATCTACTGTTTCGACGGTAAGCGAATACGGCCTCGTGCTGTTCTCCGCTTCGTATTAACCATAATGTTTCTGAAGATTAAAGGTTAATTTCGGGTTAAACCGCTTAACTCCACGAGTCGCGACGACTCAAATGGCCCGGAAACCCGCAGAAATGAGTCAGTTATGCGCACCTCAGCCAGTGCAAAAAACTTTTCTCTGAAACCTTCGTCGCCGCTTGTTTTTACCGCATCCCGCCTCGAAAACGTAAATATTCACTCCGCCGTGGCAGGCAAATCAGTCCCTTTCGGGTGTATTATCTTAACCCAAAATCGCTGCAGCTCGCGCAATAATCGCGTCCATGGCGGCGCGAATACGGGGGGTATCGCGCAGGTCGCGATGGACACCGAGATGCACTGGCGGGTGATCGGGCAGGTCATCGCTCTCAATCCGCGCCAGCCCTGGCACGATCTGCTCGACCAATTCAGGCAGCAAAGCCAGGCCCAGCCCCTGTGCTGCCGCCTGGGCCTGCAGATGGCGGGCATTGCTGCGGAAGCAGATTTGCGCATTGGGCAGTTTCTGATGCAGCCAGCGTATCTGTGGCAGGTGCATCTGATCTTCCATCACCGTCAATAGCGGCGCATCATCCGGCCAATCTGACAGCCTCGGTTGTCGTGCGGCGCGATCCACAGACGCATAGAGGCGATGACGCAGATAGCCGACCCTGCGGCTGATCAGGCTCTGTCCTTCAAACGGCGCTACCCTGAGCGCAATATCGGCTTCGCGCTTGGAGAGATTGAAAGAGCGCGAACCCGGCACCAGTTCGAGACTGATGCCCGGATGCTCCTGACACAGGGCGGCCATCGCGGGCACAACAATTTCACCGGCCAGCATTTCCACTGTGGTAATGCGCACCACTCCTTCCAGCCGCATATCGCCGCCGCTAATGGCGCGCTCGGCTGAGTCCATCTGTTCGCGCATGATTTGTGCATGGCCCAGTATCTGTTCACCCAATGGGGTCAGCACAAAACCACGAGGCATGGATTGCAGCAGTCGTGCGCCGGCGCGCTGTTCCAGCGCTTTCAGGCGACGGCCCATGGTCGGCTGGGTTACGCCGAGCTGACGTGCGGCGGCGGAAAGACTGCCCGTTTCGGCAATCGCCAAAAAGGTCTGCAGGTCATTCCAGTCCAGACTGTTCATCTCTTTGACCATGCAAAAACGTATAGTCAGTATAGAATTTTCGTCAATTCCATACGTTAGCAATCAGGCCTATCTCCTGTGCATCGCTTCACCGCATTAGGGAGACAGACAATGACACAGACAATTTCAGACGACACCGACCTAACCGCTTATGGCACCGCTTTACTGCGTGTTTCACTCGGCACCATGCTGGCCGCACATGGCCTGCTCAAGCTGCTGGTCTTCACACCTGCGGGCACCGCCGCTTTCTTTGAGAGCATCGGCTTTGCCGGCTTCCTGGCATATCCGGTCATAGCTGCAGAAGTCATCGGCGGCGCGGCCCTGATCCTCGGCTTCAAGACCCGCATGGTATCGCTGGCTCTGGTTCCGCTGCTGATCGGTGCAACCATCCCGCATGCTGCCAATGGCTGGGTTTTCTCAAACCCCAATGGCGGCTGGGAGTTCCCGGTATTCTGGGCTGTCGCGCTGGTCGTACAGGCTCTGCTGGGCCGAGGTGCCTTCGCACTGGACAGCATGCGCGATGGTCAGGGCTCGCTGCAAGCCCAAGCTGCATAAACCCCTTTCCCCCGGGTGTCGGCTTCCCCTCCAGTCGGCACCCACCCCTTTTATCAACCCACCAACCGAAGGAGACATATTATGTTGGAGAAACGCCCATTTGACACGCTTGGTCACGCCAATCATGGCTGGCTCAATGCCCGGCATCACTTTTCCTTTGGGTCCTATTTTGACCGGGATCGCATGAACTGGGGGGCGCTGCGCGTATGGAATGATGATGAAATCGCCGCCAAAAGCGGTTTCCCCACCCATCCGCATCAGGACATGGAGATTATCACCTATGTCCGCCAGGGCGCGATCACCCACCGCGATTCTGTCGGCAATGAAGGCCGCACCGAAGCCGGCGATGTTCAGGTAATGAGCGCCGGCAGCGGTATTCAGCATAGCGAGTTCAATCTGGAAGATGAGGAAACCCGTCTGTTCCAGATCTGGATCATCCCGCGTGAGCGCGGCGGTGAACCGCGCTGGGACGCCCGTGAATTTCCGCGCGGTGACCGATCGGGCAAGCTCGAAGTGCTCGCCAGCGGCTATGCTGACGATGTTGCCGAGGGCGCGCTCGAAATCCGCGCTGATGCCCGGCTCTATGCCGCGACATTGCAGGATGGCGAGAGCGTCACCTATGCCGCACCCGAAGGACAATTGGCTTATGCAGTTCCGTCCAAAGGCACGTTGCTGGCCAATGATGTGACGGTGGATACCCGCGATGGGATAGCCATTGGCGGTAATGCCCCTGTCACCTTCACCGCCCAAGGTGAGACCGAGATCGTTCTCGTCGAAACCGCGGACAATATTACCATGCACTAACCACGCTCAGGGTCAGGCGGAAGTCTGGCCCTGAACTGTTTCTACTACCCCGACTAAGCCCCAAGGAGAAAAACCATGACCATATTACATATCGATTCAAGCGCCCTGACCGATGGTTCCTCAAGCCGGAAAATGACCCGCGCCATCGTTGATCAACTAGCGCATCACGAAGTGATCTACCGCGATGTTGCTAAAGGCCTGCCTTTTGTTACCGAAGACTGGGTAGGCGCCAACTTCACTGATGATGCAGATCGCAGCGAGGCGCAGAAAGAGGTATTGGCACTCTCCGATAGCCTGATCGATGAACTGGAGCGTGCGGACACCATCGTCATCGGCGCCCCGATGTATAATTTCGGCATCGCCGCATCGCTCAAAGCGTGGATCGACTTGATCGCACGTGCACGCAAAACCTTCCGCTATACCGAGACCGGTCCAGAAGGTCTGTTGAAAGGCAAGAAAGCCTATATCGCCATTTCCTCAGGCGGCACGGAAATCGGTAGCGCTATTGACTATAATAGCAGCTATCTAAAGCACATCATGGCGTTTCTCGGCATTGAGGATGTCACCATCGTTACCGCGGCGCAACAAATGATGCTGGGCGAAGAGCCGCTGAAGCAGGCAATGGAGAATATCGCTGCAATGTAAGCGGATAATGTGCTTCACATTAGAGAAGCTCCACCCAGCGCAGCGATGGAGAGAATACATAGATATGTATGTAAGCGCTGGGTGGAGCCACAAGCTGAACTGACGGAATTGGGCGTTTTACCCCTAAAATGCCCCCCGCCAGCTCAGCGTTGCCTTGTAGTTGCGGCCTGGCTGGCTGACACCAGCGGCGACCACTTCAAAATCATTATCGGTGACATTGTCGATACCAAGATCGAGGCGAAAACCTTCAAGAGCGCCGGATAGCGGCTGCCATATCGCGTAGACATCAGCGGTCTCATAGCCATCGCGGAACTGCAGCGGATCATCCACCTCGGTAAAATCACCCGCCACGGTCAACCGGGCACCAACACGCAGATCGAACGGCGCGAATTTGAAACCGGTATCGACGAACAACAGGTCCGGCGTCAGGACGCCGACAAATTCACCGGTAGCGCGGTCAACACCGTCAATCGTGGCAAAATTGGCGCGCACATAAAAATAGTCGCTGTCATAGCTACCCTCGATCTCGAAACCGCTGACCTCTGCCTGGGCAAAATTCACATTACGGCTGATATTGCCAAAGGGCGCGCCGGAGCCGCAGGGCGGGAATGGCGCGCCGAAACAGCCAGCCGGAATATCGACATCCAGACCGATCAGATTATCGACGTCAGACTCATAATAGCTGCCCTTGAGCGTAAACCGGTCATTGCCCCAGATGACATTGCTGAAATCGACGCCGGCGCCAAATTCGATGGTCTCGGACTCTTCAGGCTGCAGATCGCGATTGGGGACGAACAGATTGGAGACAAATTGCGGCGGCCCCGGAGGGCCTCCGAGATTGGGAATCTGGAAGTGCACGCCATCGGCGAAAATCTCGTTATAGGAAGGCGCACGGAAGGCTTCGGCCCAATTGGCAAACAGGATCAGTTCGGGAACGGGTTTCCATGATACGCCCACCTTGGGTGCAAAAGCATCGTCATTGACGTCCTGTTCACCGACAGCCTCGTTCTCAAAGCGGTCAAAGCGGATACCCGGGATGATGTTGAATTCACCGATACCGGTTTCAATGCCGAGTTCCGCCTGAACGAACGCACCATAGAAACGACGGGTCGCATCGGGCACACCACCACGCGTGCCATCTGCGGTCGTGTTATCGGTGCCGGTCTGCTCATCCTGATAATATTCACCGCCATAGGTGAAGCGGAGGCTGGCATTGTCGCCCAGGGCAAATTCGGAACGATTGACCAGCGTTATGCCATAGGTCTCCACCTCACGCGATATGCGCCGCGATGTCCCTACTTCCTGCTCGCCAACACGGTTATTGGCATAGAAGAAGATGACATCGGCATTGACCAGATCACTGACCGGATTGAAATTGAGCGAGGTCTGCAGCGTGTTGCTACGGATGCTGCGGTTGACGTTGAGATTGCCTGGCCCGCCGACATTATTGCCCTGCGGGTTATTCGGGTCGAGCGTGTCGCTGCTGTTATGCACCCATTGTGTTGAAAGCGTCAGCGAGTCACTGGGTCGCCAGGTGAATTTGGCGAGCGAATTGAAGCTGTCACTGCGATCCGGAAGCGTGAGACCGCTGCCGAGCTCAATATCCGAGGAATTGCGGAAGGTGACATTTCCGACAAAGTCAAATTCACCATCGCTCGACTGCATCGCGGCCGTACCGCCCCAGCGCCATTCGTCATTGACGCCCTGATAACCGGCAACAACGCGACCACCAACCTGCTCGCCCTCGCCAAGATAGTCCTGTGCGGTGATGGTGCGCAGCGAGATAACGCCGCCCAATGCACCCGAACCGTAAAGCGCCGAAGTCGGGCCACGGACAACCTCAACCGCCTGCAACAGTTCCGGGTCAAGGAACAAGCGACCATCATGACCGGATGTGAAGCTTTGCCGCGCGCCATCGATAAAGATCAACACACCATCGCCGCCAAGGCCGCGAACAGTTGGCACCGAACCGGAGCGACGCGGACCGCCATCAAAACGCGCACCGGGAATTGCCTGGAAAATCTCTGCGAGACTCGACGGGTTGAAATCATCGATAATGTCGCGATCCACAACGCTGACCGAGCCGGGATAATCAAATGCCGTCGACTCATTACGCGTCGCTGTGACGGTGATAGTGTTAAGTCCGGTGCGCGGCTCCGGCTGCTCGATATCGTCATCGGAATCAGGATCATCTGGATCATTGCGGGCACCAATGCCGCGACGCTGGTCATCATCGGCAACCGAAGGTGCTTTGACTGTTGATTCGCTTGCAGTTTCTGCCATTGCCGACGCGTCAGCAGCCTGCGCCGGAGACGCCAGCGCGATAGCCAGCGAGAAGCCGGAAACAGCGGCTATTTTCCAGCTCCGCAGCGATGTACGTAGAGGTAAATCAACAGATGCAATATGGGGGGGCATAGGGCACTTTCTAAAACTATAATGAGAGTCGTTATCAAAAGCTCCTATACCTCGCCAAATGCAGTTTGCAACTAAGAATTGTTTGCATTAGCTATTTTTGTCGGATATTGGTTTTCGGGAAATTCACAACGACTCTGTGCGCCTATTCCGGTGCGCAAAGGACAGACCAAGGAAGACCTTCAATGATCAGCTTCACTTCCCTTCTCCGCCAGCGTCCAGCCCTGCTGGCCTGCGCCGCCGCGCTTGCTGCGTCGGCACCGGCTTCTGTCGCTTGGGCGCAAGGCGCTGAGCCTGTAATGTCGGCTATTGACGAGACAATGATGGCCGCTTTTGAAGCCGACCGTGCCGACATATTGGCGATGGCAGGCGACTATAAAGTGCGCTTTGACATGCAGGAATCGACCGCATGGGTCGAAGGTTATGAGCCGCTTGATCGCAAGATTTCCGGCGGCCATGAGTCGGTCCGCATCATTGAAGACACCGGCACCAAGATCGTGCTGCAACACCTTCTCGTCGTCGAAACGCCCGATGGCGAAAACTTCATCGTCAAGCACTGGCGTCAGGATTGGGAATATCAGCCCGAAGCGATGCTGGTCTATTCCGACACCGGCGAATGGTCGAACGAAGCGATCAGCGAAGAAGACCGCAAGGGCAAATGGTCACAGACTGTCTATCAGGTCGATGACAGCCCGCGCTATGCCGGTATTGGCGAATGGAAAGAGGAAGCCGGTGTCCGTCGCTGGGCCTCTAACTGGACCTGGCGCCCCCAGGCACGTCGCGACGCCATTCGCGAAACCCCCTATGACCGCTATGTCGGCATCAACCGCCACTCGCAAATGCCCGGCGGCTGGATCCATTTTCAGGACAATACCAAAATGGGCATGGTCGATGGCGAGCTGAAGCCGATCGTGCAGGAATATGTGCTGAACACCTATACCAAGTTCGACGATTACGACACTGCGGCAGCCGATGATTACTGGAAATCGACTGCCGATTACTGGGAAGTCGTCCGCGCCGAATGGGACAAGCTGCTCAGCAACAAGGGCAAGATCGCGGTCACCGAATATGGCCCGACCGGCACGGTGATTTCCGGCGAGCTGCTAGAAATGGGCACCAAGATCCATAAAGGCGAAATGGAAACTGCCGCCGCCATCATCCGCGCCAAGGAGCTGATCGGCAGCGATACCTTGCGCCTCGCAGCTGCCAAGCCGATTGAAGAGAAGGCGAGTAACTGATCGTTGCTTTTTATTCCATTACAATAGAAAGCCCCGCCAGAGACGATCTGGCGGGGCTTTTTCTTTGTGTCAGATGTAAAACTGGAACTTACTGCAGTTGACGATCACCTGGCTTTACGACAGTCTCCGTAATTATGGCACTACGTACAGCCCTATTTGCGATTTTGAGTCTGATCATAATCGTTCCAGCTCATGCAGCATGGCATGAAGCGAGCAGTGAGCATTTTCTGATTTATGCCGATCAATCGGAAAACGATATCCGGGAATTTGCCGAGCAGCTTGAAAAATATCACGGAGCGATGTCCTATCTAACGCGAAAAGGTACGGAACCCGTCTCCCCGTCCAATCGGGTAACGATATTCGTTGTTCGCAACACGAAAACCGTACAGCGCCTATTGGGAGACTCATCTCGCCGTGTGGGCGGTTTCTATGTATCGCGCGCTGGAGCTTCTGTCGCTTTCGTACCAAAAGTTCGGGAGGGCAATGGCGAGGAACTATCTTATAGCGAAATTACGCTGCTCCATGAATATGCACATCACTTCATGTACAGCTATTACTCCTTTTCCTTCCCCCGTTGGTATAGTGAAGGTTTTGCAGAATTCTATTCCTCAGCAGCGTTTAAACGTGACGGTTCGGTCTGGCTTGGTCGTCCAGCCCAGCATCGTGCGTATCAGCTATTTCGGATGAGTGAAGTTCCTGTCGAGTTATTACTTGATACCGGAGCTTATAACAGAAGCCGTAAAGGTAGAAGACGAGGGGATTCATTTTACGGTCGTAGCTGGCTGCTGTTCCATTATCTGACCATGGACGGCTTATCGCCAGAGTCGAAGCGCAAGGGGCAGCTCGTTGCATATCTAAACAACATGATTGCAGGCAAGGAACCGATAGATGCTGCGACCCAAGCCTTTGGTGATCTGGAAATATTGGAGAAAGATCTAGACAAATATCTTGCCAAGCGGCGCATGAATGCTTTCGAAATTTCAGCGGACAAATTCTCAATTGGCGATATTCAAACACGCAGGCTAAGTGAAGGCGCCTCCAAGGTTATGCCATTGCTCGCTCAGTCGAGACGCGGGGTTGATACAGAACAGGCTGCAGAACTACTGCCTAAAGTACGGGCAGTTGCCACAAAGTATCCCGATGACCCCTTCGTCAACGCAGCTTTAGCAGAAGCGGAATATGACGCAGGTAATGATGCAGAAGCGCTCATAGCGGCAGATCGTGCCCTGGCTGTCGATCCGGAAAACATGGACGCGCATAAGCAAAGGATACTCGCTACCTTCCGCATCGCTCAAAACTCTGAAGGGGAAGAGACGGCAGCGCTTTGGAAAAAAGCGATGAAAGCGATCAGCACTGCCAATAAGCTGGAACCGGACAACCCTATACCGCTGATATACTATTATCGCAGTTACGAAGGCCGCGGAAAGCAGCCAACCAAACTCGCCAAGGATGCTCTGATACAAGCGCTTGGACTTGCGCCTTATGACAAGGCATTGCGCGCAAATGTTGCCCTGCAACTCATTAGTGATGGGCAATACGCTTATGCCCGTAATGTCCTGCAACCCATGCTGCTGGATCCACATCAGACCGGTTCCGCGGAGGCAGCCCAGCTTCTGCTCGCTTCGATTGAAGGCAAGCAGGACGGCGATGCTCCACCCGGCACCTTACCAGAGGTTGGGTCAGAACAACCCTCAGCAGAATAACTGTACAAACAAAAAGCCCCGCCGGATCGCTCCGGCGGGGCCTTCTCGTTTGTATCAGCGTACCAGCCGCCGCCGACGCAGCGATATTACTCCGCTGCGTCTTCGGTTGCTGGTGCGGCTTCCTCGTCGGGAGCGTTGGCGGCTGCCATCGCATCGGCGAGTGCCTTTTGCTGTGCCCGCAGCGCAGCGTCGCGGCCTGAGGCGGCGATGCGTTTGCGGTTCATGCCGGCACCGGTACCCGCCGGGATCAGGCGGCCAACGATGACGTTTTCCTTCAGGCCGACCAGCGTATCCTTCTTGCCTTCCACTGCGGCCTGGGTGAGGACGCGGGTGGTTTCCTGGAAGGATGCGGCAGAAATGAAGGAACGCGTCTGCAGCGAGGCTTTGGTAATGCCCAGCAGCACCGGATTACCGGTCGCCGGTTCCTTGCCCTTGGGCAGCTTGGCGTTGATCTCGTCCATCTCTTCATGGTCGACCTGTTCGCCCGGCAGCAACGTGGTATCACCGCCATTGGTGATTTCCACTTTCTGCAGCATCTGGCGCACGATCACTTCGATATGCTTATCGTTGATCTTCACGCCTTGCAGACGATAGACTTCCTGAATCTCGGCGACCAGGAATTCGGCCAGCGCCTCAACGCCCATGACTTCGAGAATGTCATGCGGGTCAGGTGAGCCGGAGACCAGCGCATCGCCCTTCTTGACATAGTCGCCTTCCTGAACGTCGATAACCTTCGCCTTCGGAATGAGATATTCAACCGAATCCCCTTCTTCCGGATGGATAGCGATTTTGCGCTTGGCTTTATAGTCACGCACAAATTCGATCCGGCCCGAAATCTTGGCGATCACCGAATGATCCTTCGGCACACGCGCCTCGAACAGCTCGGCAACACGCGGCAGACCGCCGGTGATGTCGCGTGTCTTGGCGGCTTCGCGGCTGGCACGTGCAACCACGTCACCGGCTTCAACCGTCTGGCCATCTTCAACCGATAGGGTGGTGCCTACAGCGAGCATATACTTCGCTGCTTCACCACTCTCATCATCGAGCAGGGTCAGGCGTGGACGCAAGTCTTCCTTGGCCTTGCCGCGACCCGTTGCGCGATACTCGCTGATCACGCGCTGGGCGATGCCGGTGGCTTCGTCGGTCTGCTCGGTCAGCGTCTTGCCTTCGACAATGTCCTGATACTTCACAACACCCGGCTTCTCGGTGATCAACGGCATGGTGAACGGATCCCATTCAGCCAGCTTGTCGCCCTGTTTCACCTCTTCGCCATCGCCAACCAGCAGGTTGGTACCATAAGGCAGCTTGTGCACCGCACGCTCACGGCCTTCCTTGTCGATGATAGCAATTTCACCATTACGGGCCAGCGACAGGCGACGGCCCTTCTTGTCGGTGATGGTCGGAATATCGCGATATTCCATCTTACCATCGGCAACCGCTTCAAGGTTGGACTGCTCATTGAGCTGCGCAGCACCACCAATGTGGAAGGTCCGCATGGTCAGCTGTGTGCCCGGCTCACCGATCGACTGGGCAGCGATAACGCCAACAGCCTCACCGATATTCACCGGCGTACCGCGAGCGAGATCACGGCCATAGCATTTGGCGCAAACGCCCTGCTTGCTCTCACAGATGAGCGGTGAGCGAATGCGCGCTGCCTGAATGCCCAGTTCTTCGATCTTGGCCACAGCCGCCTCGTCGAGCAATGTGCCCTTCTTGAACGCGACATCACCGCTGGCGCTGTCGACAATATCTTCGGCCAGAGTGCGGCCCAGGATACGCTCGCCGAGCGAAGCAATGGTGCTGCCGCCCTGAACGATCGCCTTCATCTCCAGCGCATTTTCGGTGCCGCAATCCTGCTCAACAATGGTGCAGTCCTGTGAAACGTCGACCAGACGGCGGGTCAGATAACCCGAGTTCGCGGTCTTCAGCGCGGTATCGGCAAGGCCCTTACGCGCGCCATGGGTGGAGTTGAAATATTCAAGAACGGTCAGACCTTCCTTGAAGTTCGAGATAATCGGGGTCTCGATGATCTCGCCCGACGGCTTGGCCATCAGGCCACGCATACCGGCAAGCTGCTTCATCTGCGCTGGCGAACCACGCGCACCCGAATGGCTCATCATATAGATCGAGTTGATCTCTTTCTCGCGGCCATTCTCGTCCTTCGGCGTCGCCTTGATCTCTTCCATCATGGCGGCGGCTACCTGGTCACCACAGCGGCTCCAGGCGTCGATCACCTTGTTGTATTTTTCCTGCTGGGTGATCAGACCATCCTGATATTGCTGCTCATAGTCGGAGACCAGAGTCTTGGTTTCCTCGACCATCTGATCCTTCGAGTCCGGAATGATCATGTCATCCTTACCGAAGGAGATGCCCGCCTTGAATGCGTGGCGGAAGCCGAGAACCATGATGGCATCAGCGAACAGCACCGTGTCCTTCTGGCCGGTGTGACGATACACCTGGTCGATAACGTCGCCGATTTCCTTCTTGGTGAGAAGGCGATTGACGACATCGAACGGCACCTTGTGCGATTTCGGCAGGCACTCACCGATCAGCATACGGCCCGGCGTGGTCTCAAACCGCTGCATGACGGTGTTGCCGTCCTCATCGGTCTGCGGCACGCGGGTATGGACCTTGGAGTGCAGCGTCACTGCGCCTACTTCGAGCGCCTGATGCACTTCGGCCATATCGGACAGCAACATGCCCTCGCCCGGCTCGCCTTCACGATCCATGGAGAGATAGTAGAGGCCGAGAACCATATCCTGTGACGGCACGATGATCGGCTTACCATTGGCGGGCGACAGGATGTTGTTGGTCGACATCATCAGGACGCGCGCTTCGAGCTGCGCCTCAAGGCTCAGCGGCACATGGACAGCCATTTGGTCACCGTCAAAGTCGGCGTTGAACGCGGAACAGACCAGCGGGTGAAGCTGGATCGCTTTACCTTCGATCAGAACCGGCTCAAATGCCTGAATGCCCAAGCGGTGCAAAGTCGGCGCGCGGTTGAGCATCACCGGATGCTCGCGGATCACCTCATCAAGGATATCCCAGACTTCCTTGCGCTCTTTCTCCACCCATTTCTTCGCCTGTTTCAGCGTCATGGAGAGGCCCTTGGCGTCAAGACGGGCATAGATGAACGGCTTGAACAGTTCGAGCGCCATCTTCTTCGGCAGGCCGCACTGGTGCAGCTTCAGTTCCGGACCGGTCACGATGACCGAACGGCCCGAATAGTCGACACGCTTACCGAGCAGGTTCTGACGGAAGCGGCCCTGCTTGCCCTTGAGCATGTCAGAGAGCGACTTCAGCGGACGCTTATTGGCACCGGTGATGGTGCGGCCACGGCGACCATTGTCGAACAGCGCGTCAACTGCTTCCTGCAGCATGCGCTTCTCGTTACGGACAATGATGTCTGGTGCGCGCAGTTCCATCAGGCGCTTCAGACGGTTGTTCCGGTTGATCACGCGGCGATAGAGGTCGTTAAGATCGGACGTCGCGAAACGGCCACCATCTAGCGGCACCAGCGGGCGCAGCTCAGGCGGGATCACCGGAATGACTTCCAGGATCATCCATTCAGGCTTGTTGCCAGATTCGATAAAGCTCTCAACCACCTTGAGGCGCTTGATGATCTTCTTCGGCTTCAGCGTGGACTTGGTTTCTTCCAGCTCGCGCAGCAGGTCTTCGCGCTCCTGCTCCAGGTCCAGGTCCTGCAGCATGATCTTGACCGCTTCGGCGCCGATACCGGCAGAGAAAGCGTCTTCGCCATATTCGTCTTGCGCTTCAAGCAGCTCGTCCTCGGTCAGCAGCTGGAATTTCTCCAGCGCGGTGAGGCCCGGCTCGATGACCACATAGCTCTCAAAATAGAGCACGCGCTCAAGCTGTTTCAGCTGCATATCGAGCAGCAGGCCGATGCGCGATGGCAGCGATTTCAGGAACCAGATATGCGCCACCGGAGCGGCCAGCTCAATATGGCCCATACGCTCACGGCGCACCTTGGTCACGGTGACTTCAACGCCGCACTTCTCACAGACTACGCCTTTATACTTCATCCGCTTATATTTGCCGCACAGACACTCATAGTCCTTCACCGGGCCGAAGATACGGGCACAGAACAGGCCGTCACGCTCCGGCTTGAAGGTACGGTAGTTGATGGTTTCCGGCTTTTTGATCTCACCATAGGACCAGCTGCGGATTTTCTCCGGGCTGGTGAGGCCGATCTGGATCTGGTCAAAAGTTTCGGGCTTCTGCGTCGGATTATTGAATTTCGTCAGGTCATTCATGTTGCTGTCCTCATCAGGGCTTCTCGCCCCATAAAATTCTTGGGTTCAGGTGGCGGGGCGGCCAGCGCCGCCCGACCCCTTATTCCGCAGCCTCGGGCAATTCGCCTGCGCTGTCGCCATCTTCGTCGTCCTCGGCATCATCAAATGATTTGAGTTCGACATTGAGACCGAGCGAGCGCATCTCCTTGACCAGAACGTTAAAGCTTTCGGGAATGCCGGTTTCAAAGCTGTCGTCACCCTTGACGATCGACTCATAAACCTTGGTGCGGCCGACAACATCGTCCGATTTCACCGTCAGCATTTCCTGCAGCGTATAGGCGGCGCCATAGGCCTGCAACGCCCAGACTTCCATCTCACCGAAGCGCTGGCCGCCAAATTGCGCCTTACCGCCCAGCGGCTGCTGGGTGACGAGGCTGTAGGGGCCAATCGAACGGGCGTGGATCTTGTCATCAACCAGATGGTGCAGCTTGAGCATATAGATATAGCCCACGGTCACCTTACGATCGAAGCGATCACCGGTACGGCCATCGAACAGATCAACCTGTCCCGACGCATCGAGATCGGCACGTTCCAGCATGGTCGAGACATCGCCCTCGCGTGCACCGTCAAATACCGGCGTGCCCATGGGGACACCGTTTTTGAGGTAGCCGGCAAGCTCGACAATCTCAGCGTCCGAACGCTTCTCAATCTCGTCATGATAGTCATCACCATAGACGATCTTGAGCCGCTCCTTCACCGCATCGGGCGGGCTCGCCGCTTCTGGATCAGGGTTGGCATGGCGCCAGTCTTCGAGCGCCTGGGTCACCTGCTGGCCGAGACCACGCGCGGCCCAGCCGAGATGGGTCTCGAAGATTTGACCAACATTCATACGGCTCGGAACACCCAGTGGGTTGAGCACGATGTCCACCGGCGTGCCATCCTCAAGGAACGGCATGTCTTCCTGTGGCAGGATGCGCGAAATCACACCCTTGTTGCCGTGACGACCGGCCATTTTGTCGCCAGGCTGCAGCTTGCGCTTCACCGCGACGAACACCTTGACCATTTTCAGCACGCCCGGAGCCAGCTCGTCACCACGCTCCAGCTTGTCACGGCGGTCCTCGAACTTCTCGTTAATCAGCGTGACGGCATCGTCATATTGCTGCTTGACGGCTTCCAAGTCTGCCTGACGCGCATCATCGGCAACCGCGAACTTCCACCATTCATGCTTTTCGACTTCTTCGAGGTTATCAGCGGTGATCTCGCTGCCCTTCTTGAAGCCCTTTGGCGCGCCGGTGGCGGTCTGACCGACCAGCATGTCGCGCAGACGGTTATAGGTCGCACGGTTGAGGATCGAGCGTTCGTCCTCGCGGTCCTTGGCGAGACGCTCGATTTCTTCACGCTCAATCGCCATTGCGCGGTCATCCTTGTCGATGCCGTGACGGTTGAACACGCGGACCTCAACCACGGTACCGGCAACACCCGGAGGCAGACGCAGCGAGGTATCGCGAACGTCCGAAGCCTTTTCACCAAAGATAGCGCGCAGCAGCTTCTCTTCGGGCGTCATCGGGCTTTCGCCCTTTGGCGTGATCTTGCCGACAAGAATATCACCCGGATGCACTTCGGCACCGATATAGACAATGCCCGCCTCGTCGAGGTTGCGCAGCGCTTCCTCGCCGACATTCGGAATGTCGCGGGTGATGTCTTCTGGGCCCAGCTTGGTGTCGCGGGCCATGACCTCAAATTCCTCGATATGGATCGAGGTGAAGACGTCATCCTTCACAATCCGCTCGGAGATCAGGATCGAGTCCTCATAGTTATAGCCATTCCACGGCATGAACGCGACGAGGCTGTTCTTGCCGAGCGCCAGTTCGCCCATATCGGTGGATGGACCGTCAGCAAGAATATCGCCTTCCTCGATCACATCACCCACCTTCACCAGCGGGCGCTGGTTGATGCAGGTGTTCTGGTTGGAACGCTGGAATTTCTGCAGACGGTAGATATCGACGCCCGACTTGCCGGCATCGACCGCGCCGGTGGCACGGATCACGATACGCGTTGCATCGACCTGGTCGACAATACCGGCACGCTTGGCCGCAATCGCCGCACCAGAGTCGCTGGCGACAGTGGCTTCCATACCGGTGCCGACGAACGGCGCTTCGGCTTTCACCAGCGGCACCGCCTGACGTTGCATGTTCGATCCCATCAATGCGCGGTTGGCGTCATCATTTTCCAGAAACGGAATGAGCGAGGCCGCAACCGAAACCAGCTGTTTCGGCGAAACGTCCATCAGGGTGATGGCATCGCGCGGCGCGATCAGGAATTCGCCGGCTTCACGTGCCGAGACAAACTCATCGGCAAAAGAGCCATCATCATTCAGGTCCGCATTGGCCTGCGCAACCGTGTGTTTCTGCTCTTCCATCGCCGAGAGATAGACCACCTCGCTGGTGACCTTGCCATCGACAACCTTGCGGTACGGCGTTTCGATAAAGCCGTATTTGTTGACCCGGCTGAACGACGCCAGCGAGTTGATCAGACCGATATTCGGGCCTTCAGGCGTTTCAATCGGGCACATACGGCCATAGTGCGTCGGGTGAACGTCGCGGACTTCAAAGCCGGCACGTTCACGCGTCAGACCGCCGGGACCGAGGGCCGAAACGCGGCGCTTGTGCGTGACTTCCGACAGCGGGTTGGTCTGGTCCATAAATTGCGACAGCTGCGAAGAGCCGAAGAACTCACGCACCGCGGCAACTGCAGGCTTGGCGTTGATCAGGTCGTTCGGCATCACGGTGGACACATCAACCGAGCTCATACGCTCCTTGACCGCACGCTCCATGCGCAGCAGGCCAACGCGATACTGGTTTTCCAGCAGCTCACCGACCGAGCGGACACGGCGGTTGCCGAGGTTATCGATATCGTCAACCTCACCCTTGCCGTCCTTGAGATCGACCAGCGTCTTGACCACGGCAAGGATATCTTCCTTACGCAGCGTAGTGTGGGTATCCGGCGCATCAAGATCGAGGCGCATATTGAGTTTGACGCGGCCAACAGCCGACAGATCATAACGCTCACCGTCGAAGAACAGGCCTTCAAACAGCGATTCCGCAGTTTCGCGCGTCGGCGGTTCGCCGGGGCGCATCACGCGGTAGATCGCGTCAAGGCCCATATCACGATTTTCCGACTTGTCAGCTTTCATGGTGTTGCGGATCCATGCGCCGGTGGTGACATGGTCAATGTCGAGAAGCTCGAGGCTTTCAATGCCCGCCGCTTCCAGCTTTTCGAGATTTTCGACGCTGACTTCGTCACCCGCCTCAATATAAATCTCGCCGGTCTTTTCGTTGATCAGGTCACGCGCGGAATAGCGGCCATAAATCTCTTCGGTCGGGATCAACAGCTCTTTAAGGCCGTCCTTCTCCGCCTTGTTGGCAGCGCGCGGGGTGATCTTCTGGCCAGCCGCGAAGACAACTTCGCCGGACTTGGCATCAACAATGTCGAAAGTCGGCTTCTGGCCGCGCCATGCTTCGGCAGCGAACGGGATTTTCCAGCCATCGCCTGCCTTTTTCGAGCCGCGCTCATAGGTCACAGTGTCATAGAAATAGTGGAGGATATCCTCCTGATCCATGCCCTGCTTGACGATGCGCGAGATGGTCGCGCTGTTGCTGCTTTCCGGAATATCGACGGTGCCGCCAATTTCGATGGCGCCAACAGGGTCTTTCACGGTCAGCAGATCGCCTTCAACCGCAACCACTTCGAGCGGCTTGCGGACGCCGGAAACGCGAACTTCGTCACCAACCTTGAACTTGCCCTTCTGGTCGGTGAGCTTGAGGACAGCATCGCCGAGCGCGAACAGCAGCGCGGTAACCGGCAGCTTACGCTTACGGTCGATACGGACATTGACGATATCCTTGGCATCAAACTCAAAGTCGAGCCAGGAACCACGATAAGGAATGACGCGCGCGGCGAACAAGAACTTGCCCGAAGCATGGGTCTTGCCGCGGTCATGATCAAACAGCACGCCAGGCGAACGGTGCATCTGGCTGACAATAACGCGCTCGGTGCCGTTGACGATGAACGTGCCATTATGCGTCATCAGCGGCATGTCGCCCATATAAACGTCCTGCTCCTTGATATCGAGCACGGAGCGGCTTTCGGTTTCGGTGTCGACCTCGAACACGATAAGGCGCAACGTTACCTTCATCGGGGCGGCATAGGTGATGCCGCGCTGGCGACATTCTTCCATGTCATATTTCGGATCTTCGAGCTCATAATGCACGAAATCGAGCTCGGCGGTGCCGGCGAAATCGCGGATCGGGAAAACGCTGCGCAGCGTTTTTTCCAGGCCGGAGACATAGCCGATTGAAGGATCGGAGCGCAGAAACTGCTCATAGCTCTCGCGCTGAACCTCGATCAGGTTCGGCATGCGGATCACTTCGTGGATGTCACCGAAAATCTTGCGGATACGCTTTTTCGCGGTCGGGATAAGCCGTTCCGCGGGATTCTTCGCCTTACTTGCCATGGATGCATTCGCCCTTATTTGCATCGGCGCGCATATCTGCGCGCCGGAAGAGTGTCACCGCACCGGACAGCAGATGCTGGCGGAACGGCTTTTATGATTTTCTGCGGCGTGAAAACGACAAAAGCCGCGTGTTTCCAGCAAGCCTATGGCTTGAGAGAAAATCGCAGCTTTGCGTCGTTAAAGTTCCCGAAGTTCATTCCTGTGAACAGCCCCGCGCACAAGCTGCCCATGTCTCGAATTTTCGGAAGTCTCGGGGATATAGGCATCTGTTGGATTCGCGTCAAGAGGTGGGCGGTAAACTCCATAAGCAGGCGCTCCCTCAGCGGCCATCTAAGCCGAAAGGGTGCAAAGTTTATTGTTTTTCAATAAATATCTTGACGTTTTTCGATATATCCTTATTGATTATCAATATGGAACGGAGAATCATGATATGTCGATATCAGAACATGAGATAATCAAGAATGACGCGGTGCTGAAGATCGCGCGCGTCATTATCATTTTCGCGCAATGGGTGACCATATTCGCCGGGATCGCCATCGTGCTGGCTATCCCCTTTCTGTTTATTTTTTCTGGCCCCATGCTTGAGGGCTTGGCCGAAGTCTTTGTCAATAAGCCGGATATCCTGCTGATCTCGGCTATTGCTGGCTTCATGGCCGCCGGCGTGTTTACTCTCATCCTGGCCTACTTCTTTATTCAACGCCTTAGAATGATCGTGGAATCCGTCAGCGAGGGCGACCCGTTTATCCCGGTGAATGCGGTGCGGTTGCGCGGCATGGGGCTGGCGATATTGGCGATACAGGCGCTCAGCTTTTTCGGCCAATTCATCTTCGCGGGCGTGATTGCTGCTTATGGCGGCGTGCAGGCATCGGCCGATGTCGATTTTGAAATCAATGCCGAAATACCACTTCAGGGCATTTTGCTCGGCCTGCTGCTGATCGTACTAGCCCGTGTGTTTGATCACGGCGCGGCGATGCGCTCTGATCTGGAAGGAACGGTCTGATGCCGATTACCGTAAAGCTCGACGATCTGCTGCACGACAAGCGCATGACACTGACCGAATTGTCAGAAGAAGTCGGCCTCACCATGGCCAATCTGTCCATCCTCAAAACCGGCAAAGCCAAAGCGATCCGCTTTTCAACACTGGAAGCAATCTGTGCGGTGCTCGAGTGCCAGCCGGGTGATCTGCTCGGTTATAAGGAAGGTGATGATGAGCAATAGTCTTTCGGAAAACCGCGCAGGCGGTCTTGCTGCCCTGTTCTGTGCACTCAGCTATATCTTCGGCTTTGGCCTGTTTCTCGGCGTGCTCGACCGCAGCGGTTATGATGGCCTGTCGGGCGATCTCGCCTTTGCCCTCGACAATCAGGCCGCAATGGTGATGGCGATGATCATATTGTACCTCGCCTTTGGTGTCGCACTGGCTGTTCTCGTTATCGCGCTTCATCGCCGCATGGCATCGGATAACGACTTTACCCTGCAGATCGCCACCAGCTTCGGCCTTGTTTGGGTCGGACTGGTGCTGGCCAGCGGCATGACCGGCCTGGTCGGGCTGCAAAGTGTAGCAAGGATGGCGCTGGAAGAACCACAAGCCGCAGCGACCATCTGGTCGAGCATTGGCATAGTCCAGTCCGCTCTGGGTGGCGGGATAGAGTTGGTGGGTGGGCTGTGGATGCTGCTGATCTGTGTCGCCGCAATCCGTGACAAGCTGCTGCCAGCATGGCTTAACTGGCCGGGCATCCTTATCGCCATCGCGGGTATCTGCACGTTCATTCCAGGCATGGGTGATCTGGCGGCGATATTTGGACTAGGTCAGATTCTGTGGTTTACAGGGCTAGGCGTACATATGCTGCGCCGTCCGGCGATGGTTTTGACGACGTAAAGCCCCTCCCCTTCAGGGGAGGGGTTGGGGTGGGGGCGTTCCACGGGCGCAGCGCAAGCGGTTATCCCCCACCCCGCTGCGACTAACCGCCTTCGCTAAAGCTACGGCGCTAAGTCTCAATGCCCCTCCCCTAAAGGAGGAGGGGGCTAAACAGAAAAAAGGCGGCGCCCCTTGGGGCACCGCCTTTTTTGCAAGCGAAAGTATCGCAAGACTTATTTGAGCTCGACGGTACCGCCAGCAGCTTCGATCTTGCTCTTGATTTCTTCGGCTTCGTCCTTGGTCGCGCCTTCCTTGACGGTCTTCGGAGCGCCTTCGACCAGAGCCTTGGCTTCGCCCAGACCCAGACCGGTGATCGCACGAACTTCCTTGATCACCTGGATCTTCTTGCCACCGTCGCCGGTCAGAACGACTTCGAATTCGTCCTTTTCTTCAGCAGCGCCGCCAGCGTCACCGCCGCCAGCACCCGGAGCCGCAGCAACAGCCACAGCAGCAGAAGCAGAAACGCCCCACTTTTCTTCCAGAGCCTTGGACAGCTCAGCAGCTTCAAGAACGGTCAGCTCGGAAAGCTGTTCGACGAGTTTTTCAATATCAGCCATTTTTCATATTCCTTCAAAATTCAGTGATGTTTCGTGTTTCGGATGTCTTTTTCCGAAGAACCTTATGCGTCCTCTTTCGCGGCATAGGCGCCGAAAACGCGCGCCAGCTGGCCGGCCGGAGCCTGCGCCACCTGGGCGAGCTTGGTCGCCGGTGCGTTGAGGAGGCCGACAATTTTGCCACGCAGTTCGTCGAGCGACGGCATCGAGGCCAGCGACTTGACGCCAGCAACATCGAGCACGGTTTCACCCATAGAGCCACCAACGATCTCGAGCTTGTCGTTACCCTTGGCGAACTCGACGACCACCTTGGCCGCCGCAACCGGGTCATCCGAGCTGGCCAGAGCGGTCGGGCCGCTCAGCAGATCGGAAATTCCAGCATAGGGCGTGCCTTCGGCAGCGCGCTTGGCAAGACGGTTCTTCGCAACTTTATAGGCAGCACCAGCTTCACGCATCTTGGTACGCAGATCGGATGACTCAGCAACCGTGAGGCCCAGATTGCGTGTCACCACAACAACCCCGGTCTCGCCTGCAAATACCGCGTTCAGCTCGGCAACGGCCTGTTCTTTTTGCGAACGATCCATGCCATTCTCCTTGTCTGGCCACACCGCATGAATTGGCACGATGCAACCGCATTACAAACGCCGAACCAGACCCATGGCCTGATCACAGCAGTGAATGTCCGTTTGGGGGAAGACTTTGCCTGTGATGCGGAGCAGTGTGACCGCAAATAGGACAAGGTGAGGAACACCAGGGTTCATCACTGAAAATGCTATCCCCGTCTAGGCTGGAAATTAAGAGAGGCCAATTCCCCTCACCAACTGTCTCGGACGGTGACCGGTTACTCGCGCAACCGTTCCGGGAGCGCACATACAGCGATGGGGCGGAGAGTCAAGCAGGAATGGCGGGCTTTGCGTCGAAGTTTTGCAGTCCCTCGTGATGTTTCCAAGCGATGTGTTAGGTAGCTTTTCGGCTTTTGGGGGTGAAAGCAGACGAGCCGTTATTCGCTGTTGACCCGGCAACCGAATTGTTGCGCACGCAATCCCAATTGTCCGATTTGCTTTATCTCTGATCGCGTATCTTCGAGCATTTTCGTCTGAATTGGTCCTGAGCTAACGTCAATCAGTTCCTCAATTTGAGTCAGGAGTCTTCTTACGGAAACCTCACTAAGGTCGAAGGGGCATTTTTCGTACGGCCAGCGGTTTTCGCCACTTCCAAATGCCGCGTGGTCCAAAAAAGAGAGGCGGTAAATTGTTGCCTTTCCATCCTCACAGCTGGCTCCGCCTTCGAAAACACTTAGCCCACGAACAGGTTCGCCGCCGTAGCTCTCTGCAGCCCACCAACGTGCACAGCCGCCTGAGACGCGATCCTCCCAATACCAGGTCAAACCGAACCCCTTCCAATGATATTCTGCCTTTGCTCTAGCGGGCACGTCATCGGGTTTCGGGATTACAGGACTAATGATTGGAACCAGCCAACCGTAAACGAACAGTGGACCGATTGGCGTAAGCGTAACGGCAGCGATAGATAGTGCTGTCACCAATACGGTGCAGCCCAGTGCACGCTTCTTGCCTATCTTGTACGCCATAAACAAGAACTAGGTATCTGCTTGGATTTCCGCAACAGGGTCGAAACCAGCCATCTGGACCGAGCGCAAAATGCCCTCAGTTTCTATTCACGCCATCTCGCTCTGATTCACATAATCCCAAATTCTCGAGATCACCACCGAGCCCTCGCCCACTGCTGAGGCGACGCGTTTGACCGATCCGGCGCGGACATCGCCGACGGCGAATATGCCGGGATGCGATGTGGCGAATTGGGAATCCGCGCCTGCCGCTTCGCCGCAGAGCATAAAGCCCTTATCATCCTTTTTGACAAGATCGCCGAGCCAGTCGGTATTGGGCGCAGCGCCGACCATGATGAAGAGTGACGGCGTATTCATGCGCCGCACTGTGCCACCGGTTTTGACCTCGATATGGTCGAGATGATCGTCGCCATGCAGCGCCGTCACCTGGGTATTATAGTGAATAGTGATACCCGGCTCCGCCTCCAACCGGCTGGAGAGATAGTTGGACATCGAGGCCGCGAGTGAATCCCGGCGTACCAATAGATGCACATGTTTGGCATAGCGGCTGAGGAACATCGCCGCCTGCCCGGCCGAATTGCCGCCGCCGATAATCGCAACCTCAGTATTGGCGCAGAAGCGGGCTTCCATATCGGTGGCAGCATAATAAACGCCTGCGCCCTCAAATTCTTCCAGCCGGTCGAGCGGCAGCCGGCGATATTGTACCCCGGTGGCGACCAGCACCGCGCGGGCGCATACATAGCTGTCGCAGTCCAACCGGACACGGAACAGACCGTCTTCCTGTCGCGCGATGCCGGTGACCCGGCGCGGCACGGCAAAGCGGGTGCCGAATTTCAGCGCCTGAATATGGCCGCGCCACACCAGATCAGCGCCCGATATGCCGGTGGGGAAGCCCATATAATTCTCGATCCGGCTCGACGTTCCCGCCTGCCCGCCAATCGCGGCATCATCAACCACAAGCGCGCTCAGCCCTTCGGCCCCGGCATAAACCGCCGCCGCTACACCCGCCGGGCCGCCGCCAACGATCAACACATCAAAGATGTCGCCATCGCCGACATCCTCATCCATGCCGAGAAGCCGCGCGACCTTTAGCGGAGTGGGATCGTCAATCACCCGGTCCTTGCCGAAGATCACCGCAGGCCTGTCATGCGCGATGGAGCAGGCTTTGGCCTCGGCTTCGGCCTCCTGTGTCTGTAGCGGCATAGCCTTGAACGGGATTTTGTTGCGGCTTGCGAATATGGCGATGCGGGCAATATCGGGATCAGCCTCCGGCCCGATCAGGGTCAGCGAGCTGTCATCATCTTCCAGCTGCCGACGACGACGCGCGGCGAGAACCGAAATGATAATGTCCGACATTTCCGGTGTCTTGGCCATCAGCTCGAGCATGGCCTGACGCGGTGCTTCCAATGTTCGCGTTGGCTTGGCGGTACGCAGCGGCATGGTCGCCGTGCCGCCGCTCAAAAAAGAGATCTCGCCCATAAACTGGGTCGGGCCCAGCCCGGATTCCAGATGGCGTTCACCGGTGAACGCATTGACCACCTCAATCTCGCCTTCGAGCACATAGACAAAGCGATCATAGCGATCACCGTTGCGGATAAGATATTCGCCAGCCGGATATTCGCGCTCTACCGCTATAGTGCGCAAGGCTGCTACATGGCTTTCATGCAACGGGGTACGGCGCATCTGGCGCAGATCATCAGCAAGCGAATCCATCGGGCGCAGTCCTTATGTAACGGAATATTTCCGCCAATATGGTGCGTTACTGGACAGCGCGCAACAGCACAGAAAAAGCCGGAGAGGTCACCCTCCCCGGCTTTTCTATTCTCATTATCGATGTAACGGATGCGGAGCATCCGCAAGCGCGACTGCGCGTCGGCCGTTAGGCCGCCCCCTCGGAGGCACCATTGGATGAAATCCAATGGTATAGCCGTGAGAGCAAATTACGCGCCTTCGATTTCACCGAGATCGATTTTCAGGCCCGGGCCCATGGTCGAGCTGATCGCGACCTTGCGGACATATTTGCCCTTGGCGCCTGATGGCTTGGCTTTGACGACCGCATTGACCAGCGTGTCGAAATTGGCACGCAGTGCGTCTTCGCTGAAGCTTGCCTTGCCGATACCACTGTGGATGATACCGGCTTTTTCCGCGCGATATTCCACCTGGCCGCCCTTGGCGTCCTTGATCGCCTGTTCGACATTGGGGGTCACGGTGCCCAGCTTCGGGTTAGGCATCAGGCCTTTGGGACCGAGAACCTTACCCAGACGACCGACAACACCCATCATGTCCGGCGTTGCGATCACGCGGTCATAGTCGAGATTGCCAGCCTGCATATCTTCCATCAGGTCTTCAGCGCCAACCTTGTCAGCACCGGCAGCAGTCGCCTTGTCGGCATTGTCGCCGCGGGCGAACACCGCAACCTTGACGTCCTTACCGGTGCCCGAAGGCAGCGATACCACGCCGCGGACATTCTGGTCAGCATGGCGCGGGTCTACGCCGAGGTTCATCGCGATTTCGATGGTCTCGTCAAATTTCGAGGTCGCCAGTTCCTTAACGGTCTTGATCGCCTCATCAATGCTGTACAGCTTGTCGGCGTCCAGCTTTTCAGCCAGCATTTTCTGCTTCTTGGAGAGTTTTGTCATCAGATCAGCCCTCCACCACTTCGAGGCCCATGGCGCGTGCCGAGCCTTCGATAATCCGGGTTGCCGCCTCAATGTCATTGGCGTTGAGGTCTTTCATCTTGGCTTCGGCAATCTGTGACAGCTGCGAGCGCTTGATGGTGCCGGCAACTTCCTTGCCCGGCGCCTTGGAACCCGATTTCAGCTTGATCGCTTTCTTGATCAGATAGCTGGCCGGCGGCGTCTTGGTTTCAAAGGTGAAGCTGCGATCAGCATAGACGGTGATCTTGGTTGGAATGGGCGCGCCCTTTTCCATATCCTGGGTCGCCGCGTTAAACGCCTTACAGAATTCCATGATGTTGACACCGCGCTGACCCAGAGCCGGGCCGATGGGCGGTGAGGGGTTTGCAGTGCCAGCGGGCACCTGCAGGCTGATATAGCCGTCAATTTTCTTGGCCATGACAAGGCCTCCTTTTCTTTCTGTCTGGGCCATAGCTTTACGCGACGGCCCATCAAATTAAGCGGTACAGACGGTGGGATTGCCCTCACCTCCCGCGCGGGTTTCTCTTCACTGCGCCAGGAGCACAAAGCGAGAGAAGAAGCGCACATAGCGCGCAATTCAGGATTTGCAAGCGATTCGGTGATTATTGTATTGCTTCACTAATACAGTTGTGCCTATAGCCAAAGGTAGCAAAGGCGAAGCAAGAGACAGGCTGCATAATGGCAATAACTCCCGAACAGCTATTCAGTTGGGCCAGCACCTCGGCGATGCTCGGTTGGCTGATCCTGATCTTTCTTCCCCGGCGTTGGCCGGCGCTACTCTTTGTCCCGCGCTATCTGATCCCCTTCGGCCTGTCGCTTCTCTATGCCGGGCTGGCGCTGGCGCATATCTTCACTGTCGAGGGCGGCGGTTTTGGCTCGCTGGATGAGGTGGCGAAGCTGTTTACCAAGAAGGAGGTACTGCTCGCTGGGTGGGTGCATTATCTCGCCTTTGACCTGTTCATCGGCGGCTGGATCGCGGTCGAGGCGGACAAACTCGGGCTGGCGCGGCTGATACAGGCACCGATACTGGTCGCCACCTTCATGCTGGGTCCGCTTGGCCTGGCGCTGTTCCTAACCATGCGCGCAGGCTATTTCGCCAAAGAGAGGGCAGCAGCATGAGCAGCAACGCCACAGCTACGCCATCTATCCACATGCCACTGATACCCGCGCTGGATGACGATCATCTGACGCGTTTATTCCTGGCGCTGGCTCTGTTCCAACTGGCCTGCTTTGTCGTGTTCATCCCTGCCTGGCTGCTGGATACGCGCATCCTTGACAGCGCCGCGATCTGGACCAAGCCGCAAAAATTCCACATCTCGCTGGCATTGCATTTCGCGACATTGGCGGTGCTGGCGCAACTGTTGCCGCGCGACTTCCGCACAGGTCCCTTGATGATCATCTTTGGCTATCTCGCTGCCATCTCGATGATCTATGAATTCGCTTATATTGGCCTGAAAGCAGCGCAAGGCGGCCGCTCGCATTTCAACTATGACACCCCGGCTGAATCCACGGCCTATGCGCTGATGGGCGTCGGCGCGGTGCTGCTGGTTTTCGTCGCGATGGTGCTGGCGGTGCAAATCTGGCGCAAGGGTGACCGCAGCCGCAAGGGGCTTTGGCTCGGTTCGATTATCGGCCTTTCCACCGGCTTTGCGCTAACCCTGTTGGTCGCCAGCACCATGTCGAGCACCAGCCGCTATGTCGGCGCGCCGCTTTCCGGCGGCGGCGAAGTGTTCCCCTTTTTCGGCTGGTCTCGCGAATATGGTGATTTACGGCCCTCGCATTTTGTCGCCCTGCATCTGATGCAGACGGTGCCGCTAGCCGGTTATTTGGCGAATCGTTTCAGATGGCCTGCTATCCCTGTAGTTCTGGGTGTGACGGCGCTGCAAATCGCTTTATGTCTCGCCCTGTTTTATCAGGCTCTGGCAGGGCAGCCTATATGGCCTACTTAAACTCCGCGGAATGCGGCTCACTTATTTCGCCAGCTCAACCTGCTCAAAGTCCAGCTCAACCGGCGTAGCCCGGCCAAAGATCGACACCGACACCTTGACCTTGCCCTTGTCGAAATCAAGCTCTTCGACCACGCCGTTAAAGCTGGCAAATGGGCCTTCAAGAACCTTGACCTGATCGCCGATCTCATATTCGACATCGACCTTGACGCGCGGTGCGTTGGCGGCTTCTTCCTTGGTGTTGAGGATGCGCGCAGCTTCGGCTTCGCTGATCGGCTGCGGCTTGCCGCTGGAACCGAGAAAACCGGTCACTTTGGGCTGATCCTTGACCAAGTGATAGACATCATCGGTCATCTGCAGCTTGGCAAGGACATAGCCGGGGAAGAATTTGCGCTCTGACTGCACCTTTTTGCCGCGACGCACTTCGGTGACAGTCTCGGTCGGAACCTCGATTTCCTCAACCAGCTGCGTCAGCTCCAGACGCTCCGCATCGGCCAGAATCGCTTCCTTGACCTTGTTTTCAAAGCCTGAATAGGCGTGAATGATATACCAGCGTGCCATAAGATCGGGATTTCTATCTACAAAGAGGGCTTCAAAAATTGCTTATGCAGCGAGCGAGAGCAGCGACTGGACGATCCAGTTGAAGAAGGTATCTACGCCCAGGAAAAACAGCGCCAATATGGTCATCATGATGAACACCATCACCGCCGTGACCAGCGTTTCCTGGCGCGTTGGCCAGACCACCTTGGAGGTTTCGGCCCGCACCTGACGGACAAATTCACCGGGAGACGTTTTTGCCATTTCTCTTCACTCGCATTTCGCTTTAACGGCCCTGTCAGGGGACACAGATTTCCCTCCGCTTCGCTTGCGGAGACTGTAATATATGTCCGATGTCAGGGAATTGCGAGGGCGATAAACCCATGTCACCAAAAACGCAAGCGGGAAGAAATGGCAGGGGTGACAGGATTCGAACCCGTGGCCCTCGGTTTTGGAGACCGATGCTCTACCAACTGAGCTACACCCCTGCATGGCGCTTATTGGCCGGATGACGCCCTTACCGGCTCGCTCGCCAACTGGCAAGAGCACAATCATCCTTTGACCCGGCTTTCGACGGCGTTAGACATATAAATATGATCATAGACCCGGAAGTCCTGCTGCGTGCCTATGCTGTCGGCCTGTTCCCCATGGCCGATTCGCGCGAAGACGAAGAGGTGTTCTGGGTCGAGCCCAAAGACCGGGCGATCTTGCCGCTTGATGGGTTTCACCTGTCGCGCTCGCTGCGCAAGACACTGCGCCGCGACGTGTTCACCATAAGCTGCAACAGCGCGTTTGCCGAGGTGGTTGATCTATGTGCTGAGGCAGCACCGGATCGCCGGGAAAGCTGGATCAACCCGACCATCCGCGAAAGCTACCAATTACTGCATCAGCTGGGCCATGCACACAGTATTGAGTGTTGGCAGAATGCTGCGCTAGTCGGCGGGCTTTATGGCGTCTCGCTGGGCCGCGTCTTTTGCGGCGAAAGCATGTTCAGCCGTCAGCGTGATGCATCCAAAGTGGCACTGTGTGCATTGGTCGCGGCAATGCGGTACGGTGGTTTCACCCTGCTCGATTGCCAGTTTATGACCGATCATCTCGCCAGCATGGGCGCGATCGAAATATCGCAAGACGAGTATCTGGAGCGACTGGATGAAGCTTTGCAGGGCAGCGCCTATGAGCGCCCTGCAGCACGCAGACCCCGGCTTTATGGCACGGCCGGCGGCGGAGGATCCTCCGCTGGCACGGTTTCCGCCGGTGTCGGAGGCGCTGCCGGCGCAGGCCCGGCCGGCGCGGAGGCAGAAGCTTCATTGCCGGACGCATTTTCCGAGTTGCTTTCCGCCGCCGGAGCGGATGAACGCCGGGCAGGCGCTGATTCAGACGATTGCGATGCGCTTGATCCGGCGACCGGTTCTTCCTCACCGGGGAAGCTCATCGCGCAGTCCTTGACCCAGACATCATAGACCGGATGTTCGACAACACTGACAGAAGGCGAATTCTTGAACAGCCAGCCGGAAAATACGCGGCGCCATTTCGGGTCTTCGCCGCGCTTTTTGCGTTCCTGCACGGTAACCTGCACAAAGGCACCGGTCTCTGCGGGTGACTCCCAAGGCGCGGTGCGCTCACAGGCTTCCATCTTCACCAGGACATTGCCGATGCGTCGCGATTCACCCGGTTTCATTTCCAGATCGCGCGTCTGGTTGTTACGCTTGTTGAGGAAACCCAGCGTAGCAACCCGCTCCGCCATGGGCGTGCCATAGCTGTCGGGACGCTCAATATCTGGCGTTACCTCTTCGTCAGCTTCTGTCTGCGAGACTTCTGCCTCGGTTTCAGGCACAGCATCTTCAGGATTGTCAGGGCTGTCACCAGCCTGCTCGCCACAGCCGCTGAGGACCAGTAGGCTGAGGCTAGCAATACACAGTCCATGGCGCCGCGCGCGAATCAATCGCCCGGTGACCATGCTTCATAATCTCCGGTTGCCGATGCCCGTTTTGCACCACGCTCCAGCGCACCGCCGGGCCGATAGGCCTCGACTGTCCCTGTGCGGTTAGGCTCATAATCACGCTCCCATATGCGCGGCGGCGGCAAATGGCTCTCGGGCACTTCATCATAGCTCTGATGCAACCAACCGTGCCATTCCGCCGGAACCCGGCTGGCATCATTGGCACCATTATAGATAACCCACCGTCGTTCGCGCTCGCCATCACGCACCTTCTTGCTGCGATAATAGACATTGCCGAACGTGTCCTCGCCGACCCGCTCGCCCTTGCGCATAGTGTGCAGGCTGGTGCCGATTGTGGCGCCATCCCACCAGGTGAATATCTTGCTCAATAGTCCCATGCGCGCTCGCTTACCCGCACCTGCCCCATGGAGGCAATAGAAAAGCGACGGGTTATTGCCCGCGCCGTTTTGCCGGGTCCCAGGATTCTGTCCAGGAAACTCTGTCACCAGGGCTTATGCCCAGCTCTGCCGAACGCCCGGCCAAGATTTCCAGCACCCCGGCCACCGGCTCACCTGATTGCACGCTTTCCAGCGAATAGGGCGTGGTGTTGGCGGCAATGCTCTCAATCGTGCCATCGGCGCGGACAAAGATGATGTCGAGCGATGTCGGTGTGTCCTTCATCCAGAAGCTCGCCGGACGCACCCGGTCAAACGGGAAGATCATGCCCGCATCGGGGGCAAGCTCGGTGCGGAACATCAGGCCGCGCGCCTGTTCGCGCGATGTGCGGGCAACCTCGACGGTAAACTCATGCGTCTTGCCATTGCTGGTGATTGTCAGCGGCACCAGATCAAGACCTGACGGAGCCTTTGCTGGGCTGGCGGTTTCGCCAGTGCTTTCCGCTCCCGCATCACTCTGACGCGCATCAGTCGGAGCAGCACAGGACGAAAGCGCGATAAGCGCGCCCAGCATCAGCGTGAAAAATCGATTCATATTATGATCCTTGTGACTGGCCTTTTGTCCTGTTCCCCGTGGGCTGTCTATTCCGACGCAATCAAACCGTCCAGCGCGATATCCAGTTGTTCATCGCCAATTTCCCGTAACCTCTCAAGATTGCGCGCATCCACCAATGTCGCCGCGACCATAAAATCATGCCCTGCGCGCACCATCATCTGTATCTGCTTCTGCCGCAATTTCTGGCGCTGCTGCGCATCCGCCTCGGTCTCGCGCTCGGCTGCATCCTCGCTATAGGCCGCAAACGGCCCGATCCGCCGACGCTTGGCCAGCAACAATGCCGATTTCCAGCGCATTGCTTCAGCATGATCTCGGGCGCCCTGGGCATCCTCCTCATCAATGCCGGATGCCCGCAAACTATCGTCAACCCGCCGCTTGCCATAGCCGCGCCGCGACAGACTGGCCGCCTTGGTCTCCGCATAAAGCGCATCATTGATAAAGCGCTGCGCCACACAATAATCAACCAGAGCATCAACATCGGCAGGCATATCATCGGCCCAGCCGCGCTCTTTCACCTTGCGCAGCAGATATTGCCGCAATTTATGGCTGGAGGTGGCATAGCGGGCGACATAACGCAGCGCCATATCGCGCAGTTTCTGCGCATTGAGCGGCCGCGGAGCGCGTTTCTTCATCGCGCCGCGCCGTCGATTTTCAATATGGTCATCTGCCATCAATACCTATCAGTGCACTGGTTTTACCTGTTTTCCCACCCTTAATCGACAGGGTTATCCACACCCCGAACGCTGTTTATCTTTGGACCTCATGATACCGGAAAGCCCGTCTCGCCATCATTATGCCACAGTCGCGTCCAATTTCTGTCGGCTGTTGCTGTTTACAGCACATTTCAAATGCGACATTTTTGTGTATAGCTGTGTTGATAGCAGGATCGCAATCGATCCAAAAAGGGGAGATGGGGACGCAATGTTGAGGCTATCTGCCACGACTGTTATCAGGCGCGACCGTACACAGAATATTGCAAACAAATGATTTTTTAGCATGAATCCGTTGGTATAATGGTCATGCAAACAAAGAAATGATGTGAGCTAAAACCCTATGTCTGATGCCATAGAAACATTGCTGCCAACGCCGACCCAGGACGATCTTCCGCGTATTCTGGCGGAATTCGATACGCTGGGTGATGCGCTGGATTATGCCGCAAGGGGCAATCGCGGTCTCAATTTCCACGATATGCGCGGCACGTTGGAGCGCCCCTATCCTTTCTCCGAGCTGCGCACTGATGCGCTTGCCATGGCGCACCGGCTGATCGCCGCAGGTATCAAACCGCAGGATCGTATCGCCCTGATCGCCGAGACCGGTGCGGAATTTGCCGCTCTTTTCTTCGGCGTGGTCTATGCCGGTGGCTGGCCAGTACCGCTGCCGCTGCCGACCAGCTTTGGCGGCAAGGAATCTTATGTCGACCAGCTAGCGGTGCAGCTCAAAAGCTGTGACCCGAAGATGCTGTTCTTCCCGGTGGAACTGGATGAGATGGCCGGAGAAGCGGCGAAACAGTGCAATGTTACCGGCATAAGCTGGGAAGACTTCGCCACCCGTGAAGCGCCCGAGGCAAAACTGCCCAAGGCCGACCCGCAGGACATTTGCTATCTGCAATATTCCAGCGGCTCAACCCGTTTCCCGCATGGCGTCGCGGTGACGCATCATGCCCTTCTCAACAATCTTTCGGCCCATTCCAACGGCATGGAACTGGTCGAGACCGACCGCTGTGTGTCCTGGCTGCCCTGGTATCATGATATGGGGCTGGTCGGCTGCTTCCTGTCGCCGATCGCCAATCAGGTTTCGACCGACTATCTTAAGACCGAGCATTTCGCCCGCCGCCCGCTGGCATGGCTCGATATGGTCAGCCGCAATCAGGGCACAACGATCAGCTATTCACCGACCTTCGGATATGATATCTGCGCCCGCCGCATCGGCAGCCAGTCCAAGGTTGCCGAGCGCTTTGACTTCTCACGCTGGCGGCTTGCCGGCAATGGTGCGGATATGATCCGTCCCGATGTGATGCAGCATTTTGTCGATGCCTTTGCCCCTGCCGGGTTTGACGCAAAAGCCTTCCTGCCGAGCTATGGCCTGGCCGAAGCGACGCTGGCGGTAACACTGATGCCGCCAGGCGAAGGCATTGTCGTCGAGCTGGTCGAGGAAACCCGCCTCTCCGGCGCGCCTGCAGATAATGACGACAATCCGGTGCGCTATCGCTCGATCGTCAATTGCGGCAAACCGGCCAAGGATATGACCGTCGAAATCCGCGAGGAGAACGGCGCGGTTCTTCCGGAAAAAGCCATTGGCAAAATCTGGTGCGCTGGCCCCAGCATCATGCACAGCTATTTCCGCGATCCGGAAGCGACCGCCGCCTGTCTCGTCGATGGCTGGCTCGATACCGGCGATATGGGCTATATGTCGGACGGATATCTCTATGTTGTCGGCCGCGCCAAGGACATGATCATCATCAACGGCAAGAACCACTGGCCACAGGATATTGAATGGGCAGTGGAACAGCTTCCCGGATTCAAGGCTGGCGATATCGCAGCCTTTGCTGTTACCACACCGGGCGGTGAAGAAACCCCGGCGGTGCTGGTCCAATGCCGCACCTCGGACGACAATGAGCGCGCCCGCCTGCGTGAGGAAATCCGCGAAAAGGTGCGTTCGATCACCGGCATGAATTGCGTCGTCGAACTGGTGCCACCACGCACCCTGCCGCGCACGTCATCAGGCAAACTGAGCCGAGCAAAGGCACGCAACCTTTATCTCAACGGCGAAATTCAGCCTTATCAGATCGCGGCTTGATAGCGAGAAACAAGCTAGATTCGGACGCATAATCCTGCCCGATCTGCTCACACCTCTTCCCTAGGGCCGGGATCAAACACCCGGCCCAAAGGATCGATCCGCACCTGACGCGCGCGCATTTTCTTGCACGCCATTGCCGAGGCATTGATATATTTGAATGGGTCCACACCTTCGGGCTTGGCATCGCGCGCCTTTAGCGGCCCTGCCTCGTTATGATGGGCCAACGTGATCGCGCCATTGGCGGTGAATTTTACCACGCGAACAATCTCGACCGGGCCATCATCGCGCTCAATCGCCAACAGATCATTTTGCTGTAGGCTGAGCATCTTCTTTGCTGCAGGATGTGGACGCGGCGGTTCATAATCAGACTGATGCAGGTTGAAGGTACTGATAATACTGCTTTGCTGCTCGCCCTTGCGGTCCTTCCATTTTGTGACCCAGCGGCCATTAGGCAATCGCCAGACATCATAGCGCGCATTGGAGTTGCCCTTAAATCCTTTATAGATCCGGCCCTGACGGTCGGAGACAGGGATGACCTTTAACGGCTCATGCACGCGGATATGCTTAAGGCCCTTGAACAACAAAGGTTCGCGCTCATCACGGCACCATCCTTTGGCGGACAATTCCTGTAATGCAGCGTCGAAAGCCTTGCCATCCAGGCCGCCGGCGACATCGCGTAAAGCTTCAAGCAACATCGGATCGGCGATACGCTGGCTATTGACTAAATCGGCTGGTCGCAGCTGCGTTAGTGGGATACGGTGCACCATAATGGGTGTTTTGCCGTCTTCGCTATGACGCCCGGTAAAGCCATAGGCGGTGTCATTGTGCAACTGGCCCGAGGTTGAGCCTGACCGTGCATTACCGCGCTTCTTACCGGCATGATCGGGCTTGTGGCTAATCACCATGGTCGCCAGCGTTGCTGAAAGATGATCGCGGAATTCCATCCATGGCAGCGGCAGCCTATCAAACATCTGAGTCACATCATTTGTCTGCCGTGCCGCCGCACAATTGACCATTTCATATAGCATTGCGGGGGTCGTTACCGACACGATAGCAGCATTGATGGCATGATGCCGATGGTCGGTAGATTCAATCGGGCTATTGTCGCCGATATCCGTCTCTTTACAACCCGGCAGAAGGTCGCAGAGTTTCCATGCCTTACGCAATGTGCCGGTGAGATAACCCGGAATCACGCTGACCGGCGGCATTACCTGCTTAGCAACAGAGTGTGTATCCGCAGCCAGATCCTTCTCCTCCTTGGCATAAAGGCTGCCGAGATAGGTACGGACTGCCTCTGCCAGATGGTGAGTATCGTACAGTTGGCGACGTACAAATCCGCCCTGTGCCTCGATCCGATCCATGGCATCCGGGGCGAAACGCCATTGCTGGGCCGCGGGCAGTTGCTCAATCTGCTTGGTAATCCGTTCCCAGCGCTCGCTATTGCCCCATGCTTCCCATGGGCTACGCCGCGCTTTCTCGTCATCACAATCACGATGCACGACCGTCATATTCGCGCTGCTGTCATCAAGCGTTCGGCTATAGGGCAAAATATGATCCACCACCGCAGTACCGTTGAACAGCATCTTCATGGTGATCATATTGCCGCAATAGGGACAATAGCGGGCACCGTTTTCGCCCGGTTTAAGTCGCTCCCAAAGCCGCAAGAGCATGCGGTTACGGGCCGTATCATCGGCGCCATTTTGCCGCAGTATCGCCGCCTGCTTGCGCGCTGTAACGCTCTTGTTGCGCAACTTGCCGCGATAGGCGTCGCGCTCACGCTCGCTGAGTTTGAGCTCGCGCGCCAGTTCAACGGTTATGCTATCCGGCCGTCCATGGACAGCGATGATCTGGTTAATCAGTTTCTCAAGCTGGCGCAGGCTGATATGGATCGTCGGATTGTTAATCCTGCCCCAGCGTTTTTCAGGCGGATCAGCATGATCATGCGTTCCAGGCGGTATATGATGCGCTAATATGTCACCATAATAAGGCAGATGCGGTCGACTATCGCCTTGTGCATCAATCGCCCTTTCCCAGCCTAGCTGTGTCACCGCCTCATCATAGCCAATAACATCACGCTTCAGCGCTGTGAGGATCTGAGCGGTTGCGCTTGGACCAGTGCGGCCATAGCCTTGAGGCAAAAGCCGCGCTGCTTTTTCAATGCGGCTAATCTGGTTGTCGTCAAAACCATATTGCTGCTGCAGAAACTGGCGCAGCTTGTGCGGGTCTTCTTCGCGCAACAACCTTTCGATCAGCGTCCATCGCTTATCATGATCAAATGCAATCCACCCATCGGCAAACAGACTTGAATGGCTCATGGCGGCATGCAGCGCATCGCCAGCCATCTTCGACCGACTATCAGGCGCACGGTCAAAAGACTGGCCCGGTTCCAGACCAATCAGTTTGGCCAGTGCGGTAAAGCTGGAAGACTTTACTGTCTTCAGCCTCGCAATGATCTGGTCTCGTTCCTGTATAGATAGTCTTCGCGGTGATTGCCCCGGCGCTGAAACGCGCAGCCTGTTGACGGCAGCAAATAACTGCAGTTGCTGATAGGTGGGATGCGCCTTGGCGAGCCGCATCTCCTCAGCAACAAACTCGCATGCACCACCCATTTCAGACTTGAGTGGACGCTGGAAAAGCAGCACCCTTTGCAGCGCATCACGCAAGCTATCTTTGCGCATTTGCGGATGGTAACGCGCCTGACTTGACCAGATGGCATCAAACTCCTCGGCGATATGATGCCGTTGCGGATAAAACTCATACCCCTTCAACGCATGCCCGCTGCCATCATCCTTGTCATCATGCAAGCGCACGCGCACTGGCTGGCCGAGGGCCCGGCGCATCGCCAGATACTCGCCCAATGTGCGCGCACCGGCCTTTGCCATCGCTTCATCCAGCCTGACTGCGCCAATATGAATCTTGCCATCATCGTCCTGCGCGCGTTCTGCCTTGCGGTTTGAACGAAAACCACGTCGCTGGTTGAGGTGAAACAGCGCACGACCGACTTCATAAGGCTCAAGCCTCTCATCCAGCGCTCTACGCCGCAACACATAGGGGTCGAAGTCCGCCAGCGCTTTGGCCTCATCCTTGTCTGGCGACATTAATCCATTTTGGACAAGAATATTCAGCAAAGCATCACGGCGGCCAAGATAGCGATCACGCCGTCGCCTCGCTGCGCGCGCGATCCGGCGTTCAACCGCAAGCGGCGCACCGGATTTTGGGTCACGGCCATCGGCAAAAATCCGCACACCAGAGGCGATTATCCGATCGCCAAGCGGCTTATCCGGCTGAAAGCCGATGAGGCACCAGCCAATGGAATGTGTGCCTATATCCAGACCCAAGCGCGTCGGCATCATGTCCCCTGTCAGACTTTGCGAAATTACTGGCAGCCCAAAAAAGCCAGGGTAAATTGCAACCAATATCGGTGCGAATGTCAATTGACTTAAAATCCGAAACGAATATTCCTTTAAGTGTTCAGAAACAAATGGGCTAGCGGTTAACAAGTAGCTTGACTGCACCAAATAAGGGCGAGGCCACGGCCTCGCCTTTTTATTTGCATTTTTCTGATATTAATTATGAATAACCGCTAGTGATTCAGAATTATACTTAACGCATAATTAATGATTTAAAGGCTTTAGACGCGTTAATAGGCATGGTATTGGGATTCCATGCTATCACGCTCGCGCTGCATCTCCCTTGGCCAAAGGGCATTGCTCGGCGCTGCGAAATCCTTTTCTTTTCCTGTGTAACGGGATATTCGGACTTCCATGGCTTCACGCGCTTTTCCCGACAGTCTGTCGCACACCTCTGGCCCCACCGCACACACTGGGCGGCAGATGGTTTTGCCTGCCTGGGTTTTAAGTCTGGCGTTAGTGATGTCCGGCTGCACCATCAACCGCACCGAAGCGCCGATTGACGGGGTGGATGTTGCCGATTGGCAAACGCCTGCGACCAGCGAGTTGGCGCGACGGTCCGGAGACGGTGCGCCCGCGCTGCCCGGCACCGAGCGCCAATGGTGGTCGCAATTTGATGATCCATTGCTGCTCGATCTGATTGATGCGGCGCGTAACGAAAACCGCGAAATCCGCATCGCCGCATTGCGGATTATCGAAGCGCGGGCGCAGGCACAGGGGCTGCGCGCCAATTTGCTGCCGCAAAGCGTTACCGGCACGCTGAATGGAGGCTATGCCGCCAATGCGCTCGCCGGGGGTCGGATTGTTGATAATGACTTCCTGTTTGTCGATGCCGGGGTTTCGGCAGCATGGGAGCTTGATATCTTTGGCCGGATACGGCGCTCTATCGAACAGGGCGAGGCGGTGCTGAGCGGTGTTGAAGCCAGCGCCCGCGATGTCGAGATACTGATCTCGGCAGAGGTCGCCCGGCGCTATTACAATTATCGCACCGCCGAGGCGCGCCTTGCCATTTTGCGCGGCAATGCGGCCCTGCAACAGCGCAGCGCCGATATTGCCAATCTGCGCTATGAATATGGCGAAGACAGTGAGCTCGATGCGCAACAGGCGCGCTCCCAATTGGTGGCGACCGAGACTGCTATCCCCGGCCTGATGGCGACCATGGAGCAGGAGCGCGCCGCACTGGCGGTGCTGACCGGGCGCTTGCCGGGTGACATTGCGCTCGATGACCGAGCGGATTTCCCGGTCGCAAACCTGCCACTCTATGCCATTCCTGCCGAGATGCTGATGCGGCGACCCGATGTGCGCGGCGCGGTGCAGGGGATTGAGGTACAGGCAGCGCAGCTTGATCTGACCAAGGCACAGCTTCAACCCGCCTTTGTCCTAGCCGGAGCCTTTGGCATCACCCGCACCACGGCTGGCGGCCTGACCGATGCGGTGACAGAATCGCTGGCGGCAAGCCTCAGCTTCCCGATCTTCGACTTTGGCCGCATCCGCAACGCGATCCGGGCGCAGGATGCGCGGCTGGAACAGGCGGTGGCGCGCTATGAGCAAACGGTGCTGGATGCTGCGCGCGAAACCGATGAGGTTGCGATCAATCTGCTGCGTATCCGCGAAGAGATTGCCCTGCTCACCGAATCCGCTGCGATTGCCCGGCGCGGGCTGGAGATTGCCAATACACGCTATCGTGAAGGCTTGTCTCCGTTTGATCGGGTGCTGGACGCACAGGCGCTGTTGCTGCGCCAGGAGGACAGCCTAACCGCCGCACGCGGCCGCGAGGCGGTGGCGTTGATTGGGCTGTACCGGGTTATTGCCGGTGGCTGGGATATGCGCGCACCGGAGGAGATTATCCCGGCCAGAACGCTGGACCGGATGCAGCAACGCACCAATTGGGGCGATGATATTATCGAGAATGTGGCAGGGGAAAACACGCCATGAGCGATGACAAGCAACAGGCCGAGGACACGCCCAAGGATGAAGCGGAGGAAGCAACCGTGACCGAGGCCGAAGAGTCGACAGCGAGCGAGCCGAGCGAGGCGGAAAAGACCGCCAAGCGCACCGGGCGCGGCGCGATGGTGCTGCTGGGTATCATCGCGGTCATCTATCTCCTGCATTTTGTCGGCGACCGGGTAACGCCTTATACCAGCCAGGCACGTATCGGCGCCAATGTCGTGCCCATCGCGCCGCAAGTCGCAGGCGAGATCATCAAGCTCGACGTTGTCGACAATCAGCTCGTCAAAAAAGGCGATCCGCTGTTCGAGATTGATACCGCCAATTATGAGTTGGCGCAGCAAAAGGCGGAAGCTGATCTCGATGCGGTTGGCCGCGACCGGCAGGCTGCCAGCGCTGCGGTCGAGGTCGCGCGCGCCAATCTGGGGGTCGCCAGAGCTGCGCTCAACAAAACCCGCAAGGAAACCGCGCGCTATGAGGCGTTGCGTGCGGCCGATGAAGGCACGGTTTCAGTGCGCCGTCTCGATGCCAGCCGCGCCTCGTTGAGCGAAGCCCGCAGCCGGGTTGATGCCGCCGAAGCGCAATTGCGTCAGGCCGAGATCGCCCGGGGCAGTCTGGGCGGCGATAATGACCGTATCCGTGCCGCGCGCAGTGCGCTGGAAAAAGCGCAACTCGATATTGAACGCTCGGTGGTGCGCGCACCTGCTGACGGCAAGGTCACCGATCTCAGCATTGACGCCGGTCGCATTGCCGGGGCTGGGCAACCAGCATTGACACTGATCAGCGTGCGCGATGTCTGGGTTGATGCTGATCTCACCGAGAATAATCTGGGCCATGTCAAAGTCGGCCAGCCGGTGGATATTGTGCTCGAAGCGATGCCGGGCAGCATTATCAAAGGTAAGGTCCGCAGCGTCGGCTCCGGCGTTGCTGCCGGACCGCGCTCATCACAGGGCTCCTTGCCGACGGTCAACAACAGCCGCGACTGGCTGCGCCCCGAACAGCGTTTCCCGGTGGTCATCGAGTTTACCGATGTTGACCCTGATCTGGTGCGCAATTTGCGGTTGGGCGGGCAGGCCAGCGTGCTGGTCTATACCGACGAAGCCGGCATAATGGGCTTTTTCGGGCGGCTCTATATCGGCTTTATGGCCCTGCTCTCCTACGTGCTGTAACATGGCCGTTGCGTCCCCATCGCTATTGGCCAAAGCGGTTCGCCGAACCCGAGCCTTGCCGCAGGCAGAAGCGCGATGCTGGCGGTTGGCGGCAGGGTTCGGATTGGCGACACTGGTCGGCTATGGCGGCTTCCCTGCGTTCGGCTATATGTTTGTGCTGACGACGCTGATCCTGTTGATGCCGCCCGTGCCCGCCCCCAAGCCAGGACAGGTGGTGCAACTATTGATCATCGCACTGGTCGCGGTAGCCTGGGGCGCGATTTTGGGGCAGTTGCTGTTCCGCATCCCGATATTGGGGCTGCTACTGCTTGCCATTGGTCTTTCTGCAACCTTCATGCTGCAAGTGAGCAAACCGGCCATGGCTCCGGTCGCCTCCTTGCTGATCATCGGCCAGACTTTTGTGCCCGTCCTTTCGGGGCCGACGCCGGCAATGGGCCCACTTTTTTTCTTCATCATGGCAGGCGGCACCATCTTTGCGGTTTCGATCAGCTGGCTGGTCCAAGCCTTTTTCCCCGAGCGTGCTGCCCCGCCCGTGCCGCCTGCCTTTACCGGGGATATAGGCTGGGTCGGCCTGCGCGGGATTATGATCATGCTGCCACCGATCATGCTGGCGCTGACGGATTCAGGCTTTTTGCCGCTGCTGATCAAAGGCTCTTTTCTGGCAGTTCAGGCCGAAGCGACGACGGCGCGATATCAGGCGCGCGAGTTGGTCGGTTCGACCCTGATGGGCGGATTGATCGCCTTTCTGCTGTGGACCGGGCTGCGGCTCATGCCTGATCTTTTCGTTTTCGCGCTGCTTATGGCGACGGTCGGGCTGATCATCGGGCGTAATCTCTATGGCGTCACCAAGACGCGCCAGCCTTTCACTTTCTGGCAGGCAGCGGTGGTGACGATGATCGTCGTCGTCGGCCCCAGCGTTTCAGATTCGACCTTTGGGCAGGATGCCAATACCGCTTTCATGATACGCATCGGGCTGTTTATTGCCCTGTCCATCTATGCCGTTCTGATGGTCGCATTGCTCGATGAAGTGCGCCGCATGATCAGGGCAAGGCGCGCCCGAAACTAGCGGATCAGCCGTGCGGCAGATCAACCGGCGGCGCGATACCCAGATCACGCAAGCCCAACAGCACGAGTTCGACCGCAAAGCCGCAGAACATGATGGCGACAATGCGCAAAATCACCTCGGACCGGGCGTTCTTCTTGCTCTCGCCACCGCGATCCATCGCAAAGGCCATGCCCATCAGCACCACAAGGTTAAACACCATGACAGCGCCCAGCGCGATCAGGGCATTGGCCTTGGCCGCCAGATCAGGCAAGCGCGCATTGACGACAACGATGGCGACAATCGCCTGCGGTGTGGCCAGCATCGGCATCGCCAACGGGTAGAGAGCAATATCCTTTGAGGACGAAGCGGCCGCATCGTCTTCTGCATGGTCATGGCTTTCGCCAAGCACCAGATCGAGCGCGAAGACAAAGAGGATGATACCGCCAGCAACCTCCAGCGCAGGCACAGAAACATGGAAAATGCCAAGAATGCGCTCGCCGAAAAACATAAAGGTGAACAATATGATCGACGAGGTCATGATTGCCGTAATCACGGTCTGACGCCGCTCGCCACTCGTCATCTGTTGGCCTTTGGCAGCAAACAGCGCGATAGCCTTGGTCGGGCCGCAAACCACTACGAAAATAACGATCAGGTCCCAAATGCTGTAATTCATTGCACGCTTCCCTGAAATTCTGGCCAATCGGGCCTGTGGATTGTCGTTACCGGCTCTTGGGTTCAGCCATGCGGCAGATCAATTTGCGGAACGATGCCCAGATCACGCAATCCCAGCAATACCAACTCCACCGCAAAGCCGCAGAACAATATGGCGACGATCCGCAAGACCACCTCGCTGGCACCACCGCTTTTTTTCGCGCCCTCACCACCGGGCTTCATAGCCATGGCAATGGCCATCAATATCGCAAGGTTGATAACCATCTGGGTGCCCAGTGCGGATAAGGCCAACACCTTGTCTTGCAGGGTGGGCAAGCGGGCATTGACCACGACCAGAGCCACAATCGCCTGCGGCGTCGCCAGCAACGGCATAGCCAGAGGATAGAGCGCGATACTGGTGGGGGAACCGCTCGCACCCTCCTCATCATCATGGTCATGGCTTTCGCCAAGAACCAGATTGATCGCGAAAACAAACAGGATGATGCCGCCAGCTACTTCGAGGGCCGGGACAGAGACATGAAAAATGCCAATGATCGCCTGCCCGAACAGTGCAAAGGCGAACAGGATGATTGAGGATGTCATTACAGCGGTCAGCACGGTCTGGCGCCGCTCCGCGCGGGTCATATTCTTCCCCGCATTGGCAAAAACCGCAATCGCCTTGGCCGGTCCGGCGACGACGCCAAAGATAATCAGCAGATCAATAAAGCTGTAATCCACTCTTGTTCCCCTAAATTGCCAAGCCCGGCGAATATCGTTGTTAGCTGTCATTGTCGAGCATGATATTGGTTGTAACGGGGAATCACTCGACATAGAAACTGCGGTAACCAATAGCGGACTACACGAAAATCAAAGGGGAACGGCAAATGCGCAAATCATGCTCTTTCAAAGCGATAGCAATTTCTGGTCTGGCCATATCCGTACTATTGTCCGGCTGCGCAACGGTATCGGAAAGCGGCACCGAAGCGGCAACCAGCGCTGCCGCGCAGAACCCCAGCGGCAAGACCATTGTTACCGGCATGGCAACCTATCGCGAGCGTATTGCCCTGCAGCCCGGTTCAGAGCTTTCGGTTGTCCTGCTCGATTCCAGCTTTGATGATCCGCTCGCCAATCTGTTTGCCGGAACCAATGTGCCGATTACCGACCAGCAAGTGCCCGTTCCGTTCAGCCTGACCATCGACCATGATCGCGTAATCCCCGGTGACAGCTATGAAGTGCGCGGCATTATTCGCGGTCCCGATGGCGCCATTCGCTGGCGCACCCAGCAGCCCAAGCCTGTCGATCTGTCGCTGGAAAAGCAGGATGTCGGCACGATCATGCTGATCGCGGCGGAGTAACGGTTGGCCTCAGCCAAAACGCTTTTATCGACGTAGTTTACTTGGGCTTATTGTTCCGCAACCCGTGCGTCGTCCGTTGGAGCGACCTTATCGAGAAAGCGCTGCAGCGTCAGCGCCCGGTGGACCAATATATCCGTACTCTGAAAGCCATGCGCCTGTCCGGGATAGACCGCGGTTTCAAAAGGCACCCGCGCCTGCTGTAGCTCGGCAAATAAACGCACGCTGTTATCGAAGATGACATTGTCGTCGCTCATGCCATGCACCACCAGCAGCGGATCCTTGATCGCATCGACGCGGCCCAGCACATCGGCGCGCTTATAGACATCCGGGGCAACACGGGGATCGCCGAGATAGCGCTCGGTATAAGCGGTATCGTACAAATCCCATTGCGTAACAGGCGCACCGGATATGCCTCCGGCAAAATCGCCGGGTGCCGCCTGTAGCAGCTTGAGCACCATATAACCGCCATAGGACCAGCCATTGGCGACGATCCGGTCGCCATCGGCCCAAGGCTGTTCTTTCAGCCAGGCTAGGCCCGCGAGCTGATCTTCCACCTCAACACCGCCAAGAGCAAGATGGATAGGCTCTTCAAAGGCGCGGCCGCGATTGCCCGAACCGCGATTGTCGAGGCTGAAAATGGCATAGCCCTGCTCTACCCACCACAGATCAGCCGGGCTGACCCAGCCGCGCGCGACACGCTGCGCATGCGGCCCGCCATAGACATTGAAAATCACCGGGAACGGCCCCTCGCCTTCAGGCTTCAGCACCTCCCAATGCATCACCTGCCCATCAGCGGCGTTGATCATGCCATATTCCGGCGCACGCTGCACATGGGTGTAAGGCGCGAAGGGATGGTCCGCGCCGATGCTGTTCTCTTCCATCCAGCGCAGGCGCTTGCCCTCGGTATCCGCGAGATAGACCTGTGGCGGCTGCATCGGGCTTTGGCGCTGCAGCAACAGGCGCGTGCCTTTGCCATCGCTGGTCCCACCATGCCAATAGCCGCGCTCGGTCAGCCGTTTCGGTTCGCCGCTGCCATCCAGCGAAACCGCATAGACATGCCGCTCCAGCGGCGTCTCGCGATTGCCGACAATATAGGCGACATTGCCAGGCTCATTGATCCCGGCGACGCTGCTGATGACCCATTCGCCCTTGGTAATCTGGCTCAGGCCACCATCGCGCCAGCGATAGAGATGCATGAAACCGTCGCGTTCGGACAGCCAGAGAAAGCCGCCATCCTTTAGCGGGATAAGCCCCTGCTCGCCGCCCTGCCCAAAACCGCTAGAGGGCAGATTGACGAAGGTCTCTGCCGTTTCGGCCAATACCGGGCTGGCGCTTCCGGTCGCTGGATCAAAGGCGAGCAGATCAAGCCGCTTCTGGTCGCGGCTGAGGCGCTGCACCCAGAGCGTCTTGCCATCGGCAGACCAGTTGACCCGGGCGAGATAGAAATCCGGGTCTTCACCCAAATCCATCTTGACCGGGTCGCTGCCATCGGGGCGCATAACGAACAGTTCGACAACGGCATTATCGGTCCCGGCACGCGGATAGCGCTGGGCAATAAGCGCGCTGCCCTCCGCACCAATGGCAAGCCGCTGCACTACGCCGACACCGCTTTCATCGACACGAGCCACCGCGAGTAACTGATCATCAGGACTCCACCAATGGCCGCGTGAGCGATCCAGCTCTTCTTGTGCGACAAATTCGGCTGAGCCCCAGCTGATGGTATCGCTCGCGCCCTCAGTCAGTTGCCGCTCCTCGCCAGTGGCAGTCTCGGTAACATAAAGCTCACCGCCGCGCACAAAGCTGGCATAGCGGCCGGTCTCGGATAGCTGGGCGTCCAACTCGGTCGCCTCGGTATCGGTGAACCGCCTGGGTTCACCATCTAAAGGGGCAATCCACAAATCACCGTCGACCGGTACCAACAGCGCCTTGCCATCCGGTCCCCAGTCATAGCTGACAATGCCGCGCGTACCGGCCAGCCGCATGCGCTCGCGACGCATCTTTTCCTCTTCGGAAATCTCCCGCCCGCCAAGTGCCTCACTATCTACCAGCATCCGCTCCTCGCCGGTGGTGGTATCAATCGCCCAAAGGTCATAGCGCTGCCGATCATCTGCACGCGGTTTCAACAGCGTCGCATAGCGCCCATCCGGCGAAAGCTTGAGCGCGCGCGGTGTGGACCCCGACAGGCTGGGGCTGCCATAGACCGCCTCCAGAGTGAGCGGTTTGCGTTCCTGTTCTTCAGCGAGCGACATTCCGGGCATCATAACCAGCGCCGCAGCCAACGGCCACCATGTGATCTTAATCATATGCGCAGCCCTATAGCGCAATATTGTCGGGTTCAAGCTTTTGGTTGGAGTGCAAAGGTACGTAATCCGGCGGAAGCGGCATTGCAGCGTAGTGTGGTATAGTGAGTAGATATGGCATGACTTTGGCATCAAGATGGGGCTTATGACTCACACATCCTTTCGTGCCGCCTTTGCGGCAATGATCTTCGTGGCCAGCTATCCATTAGCGGCACAGACGATAGACGATCTCGACATATTGTCCGAGCAGACTGTCGATGCGGAAACAGGCATCGAAACCGCGCGACAGCAGACAGAGCGCGGGGAGTTGTTAGAAGCACTGGCAACGCTGGAGCGTGTACTTACCCTCTTCCCGAAGTCCGCCGAAGCCCGTTTCAATCACGCAACGCTATTATGCTGGATAGGTGATCCACAAGGCGCGATTGTTGAATTTGAACGACTGGACAAGGACGATTACGCCAAGGGTGCGCTGAAACAGGCCGAAGCGGAGTGTGCCAAGGCCATGGTGGAGAATCAGCGATGACATGTCCATCCTGCAGGATTGCCTTACTGGCCATTGCCGTGCTGGCCCTGTCGAGCATCATAAGCCCATCTGCCACAGCACAGCAACGCGTCGAAGTCGGCAATGCTGCAAGCGTGGCGGGCAATGTCACCCTTGAGAACAATCGGCTCGAAAAACCGATCAAGGTCAAGCGCCGTCAACGGATCGCCTGGGGCGATGTGATCAGGACCAAGAAAAACTCGCAGATGCAGATTCTGCTGTTGGATCGTTCCAGCTTCGGCATTGGTCAGCGTTCCCGTGTGCGGATCGATAGATATGTCTATGACCCGAACAAGGGACGGTCACTATTTACCACCTTTATCAAAGGCGCATTGCGATTCTTTTCCGGCTCCAGCAAAGGGGAAAACAGCGCCGAGATTTCCACCCCGTCTGGACGCATTGGCATTCGTGGCACGGCGATTGACATGCTTGTGGGTGAAAAGGCCGAGGACATAGCTGAGGATGAAGGTTTTGTCGGCAGCGTGCGCAGCGATGATGACGAAGCGACTTTAGTGGTGTTGCGCGGTCCGGGTGCCAATACACAGTCCGGCCTTACGCTGGGCCTTGCAGATGTAACCGGTGCGGGTGTGACTGTTGTCCTCGATGAACCTGGCCTTGCTGCCTATATTCCGCGCGAAGGAGCCGCACCGATTGGGCCGTTCCGTATCTCCAATAGAGGGCTGGCAAGGGTGCAGAACCAGATATTGCCGCGCTGGGCACGCAGCTTAAAGAACGGTGGCATCCTTGATGAGGTCATCGGCGGAGCCGCCGCGGCGGCGATAATCGGCGCTATACTGGGGACGACCGGTGGTGATGACGATGGCCTTGGTCCGAACACCGGTGGCATTCCGAATAACCCGAATAATCCAACTACGGGCAATGATCCGAACGGCAACGACAATTGTGAAAATGCCAATGGAGAGCCGGTGCGCTGTCCGCCTGGAATCAACTGATCACTTGGTCATAGCCTGATAAACGCCATCCCATGCGAGGCCCGGCGGTTTCTTGCGCAATCCGTCAATGCGCTCGGCAAACAGCTTATACAGACCTGACATGCCGAATTCCTCATAGAGCTCACGACTATCTTCAAGCGCTTTTTCCGAACGATCCCAGTGTTGCGCGCGATAGGCCTTAAGCATCTGACCATGTGCCGCGCTCAAGCCTTTAAATGCCTCGCTCGACAGCAGTTTTGCATCCCCCAGCAACGCAAAAATCCGCTCCGGCTTTTCGCGCCCGATCACCCGCACCTGGTCCAGTTCGAGTAAGGCAAAATCTTCCAGCCGCTCGGCCAGCACCTCGCCCACAGCGATAGACACGCCATAGACTTTGGTCAGCCCCTCGAGCCGGGCGGTCATGTTCACCGTGTCACCAATAAGCGTATAGGAAAGCCGCTCGCGCGATCCCATATTACCGACACAGCAAAGCCCGGCATTTAGGCCAATGCCGATCCTGACATTACCCGGCCAGCTTGTGCCCGATTGCAGGTCCATCGTCGCATTGAGTTGCTTGATCTTCTCAACCATGTCCAATGCAGCATGGGCGGCGTTGGAAGGATGGTCCGGATCATCGAGAGGGGCATTCCAAAATGCGAGAACCGCATCGCCAATATATTTGTCGAGCGTCGCTTTATGGGCGAGCAGTATCTCGCTCATCGGCGTAAGGAAGCTGATCAGAAAATCGATCACCTCGCTTGGCGAATAGCGCTCCGAGATACGACTGAAGCCGCGAATGTCGCACATCAGCACGCTCATGTCGCGCTCTTCGCCACCCAGTTCGAGCTTGCCGGGATCATCAGCAATCTGGCGCACCATTTCCGGCGACAGATAGCGGTCAAAAGCGGCGTGGATATAGCTGCGCTGACGTTCTTCACGATAAAATATGGCGACCGTCTGCACTGCATAGACAGCTCCGATAGCCAATATCGGCCAGGTTGGGTTGAGCAGATAGCGCGCTTCGGTGAAGGCGAACCAGGTCATCAAACCAACCACGACAATCCCGATCAGGGCCGCAAGCGCACCAAGGGCGGCACCAAGTCGCGGCAGGAGCAATGCAAGCACTCCGCCGAGCAATACAACCAGAACCCCCTCAAGCGCGCGCGCCCAATCGGGACGCACCAGAAAGTGACCGCTCAATATCTGCTCCGCCGCCGCCGCATGCACGGTGACGCCAGCGGCGCTTCCGCTCAATGGTGTCGATACAAGGTCTTGCAGCCCCTCGGCGCTGCCGCCGACAAAGACGGCCTTGCCCGCAACGGTCTTGGCCAGATCATCGTCCGACATCGCCCCCGAGATGATCTGCCACGCCGGCACCATCATGCGTGTGTCCTTATCGGGAAAATGGACCCACATCTCCGCCGCATCATTGACCGGTATGTCAGTATCACCCAGCCGTACCGAAACAGCAGCCCCGGGGCTCGACAAAGTTTCCCCGGTCCCGTCGCTGGCGAGGAGATTGGGCGATCCGGTATCGAGCGCGACGCGGACAGTCTCCAAAGCAAGGCCGGGGACCAGATTGCCATTCTGGATCGCCACCATCGGTACCCGCCGCACAATCCCGTCTGCATCGCTTTGCAACGTAACAAAGCCGGTCCCCGCCGCTGTTTGCTCAATAGCAGGTAGGGGTAGCAAAGCGCCGGAATAGATGGTTACATCGCGACTTGGCAGTGTTCCAGAAAGCGTAAAGCTGGCGCGCGGCTCGACATCGCGTCCGCCCTCTTCGGCATCGAGAAAGAAATAGCCCGCCACCACCGGCACATCGGTAAAGCTCTTGGCTAAAAGGGCATCATGGCTGGGCAATCCTGCCAGGGCGTCGTTTAGGTCTTGCGCCTCATATCGTGCCGCCAATGCTTCGGGCGATGTGCGATCAGCTTCAGAGAAAACAATGTCATAGGCAACGGCACTGGCACCAGCTGCACCGAGACGCTGTGTCAGTGTGGCCAAGTCCGTGCGTGGCCATGGCCACTGACCAAGACGGGCAATGGATTCCTCATCAATATCGACAACCACTACATGCGGTTTTTCGCTAAGTCGCCAAGGCGCCGCGCGCTGCAGCGAATCAAAGACTTGCATACTCACGCGCTGAAGCGGTGCAGGGTCAAACGCCATGAGCCCCAGCACCAGTGCCAGAGCAAAAAATCCGACCATCGCCGGACCCAAGCGTTCCAGATAGGCGGACAAACGCCCCATGACCCCCTCATATCATTTCGCCAAACAGGCTATGGGCGTGCTTTGCAAAAAGCAATCATGGTGTTTGAGGCCAATATTGGGTTGGGCAATCTGGTAGGCCTAATGTTCGCATCTTCGCGGGTCACTAACTCGCCAATATCGGAGTAAGATCGAGCATATTATTGCCATTCGACAATGGCGAGCTCATCCAACAGAATCATGTCGGGGTTTGCCCCAGTCTCCGCAACTTGGAACTTTAATACAGGTCGCATCGGCAGAGCTCTGCCGCGCACATCACGTGCAGCACTAAAGTCAAAATGGATTTGCTGCCATTCGCCGGCTTTTAGCGATGCTTTGCCAATCGGGGACAGGGGCGAAGTCTCCAAAGCCTGATAACGGTCCATGCCTCTTGGACGCGATTGGGTAAAAGCTTCTACCTCAAGAGCGAATTTTGGCTTGATCCAGGTGGTGAGTGTGTAGCTGTCTTTATTGAACACTCGCAAAAAGGTTTTGGGTGCAAAAGTGATCGTACCTTCCTGCCCTGCCGAAACCAAATTGAGTGCATAATCGCCACCTTTGGACACATCACTGAGAGCGGCTTGCGCATTGTCGATCTGCCAACTGCGGTCGTTCAAGCCAAATGCATTATGAGATTCAAAACCGCCGCGGAAGAACAGATCTTTACCAAAGCGTATACCTGTGTCCTTGGCTATGTCCTCACCACTGCCGCTCGACAGGACTGTTGGCAGGCGTTTGATCTTTCCGCCCTCTAACTGCGTGTGTGTGACGGCCGATATGCCTAGGTCAGCCATATCATCGGCTGCTGACAGCACCGCATGGCCACCCGACAGACGCAAAGGGGTATTGCGTTCAGAGGAGAGGCTCATCACCCTTTGCAGGACATAGTTGCGCACATCCGCCACAGCCGGGACCGGCCGATAATCCTTGATATGCAGCGGAATGACCTCGGCGCGATAGAATTGGTCGCCATCCATCCAGACGCGTAGCGCCATAGCGCCGTGGGTCTCATAAAAGAACTGGTCGAACAGAAAATTGCCGAGCGACCAGGCGATCAGCTTGCCGTTATAGAGCTCCAACCCGTGCGTCACATGCGGGTGATGGCCGATCACCAGGTCTGCGCCCGCATCGACCGCCGCCTTGATCCGGGTTTCGGTTAGCTCGGTCGGTCCTTCGCTATATTCGCGGCTGCCATGATATTGGATGACGCTGATCTCGCCTTTCCGGTCTGCGTCTGCCGCCGCCATCTGCATGACCTCTTGCGTCCCCAACGCTGCACCGCCCTTGTCTGCTTCCGCCACCTGATTGGGTGTCACCCGGCCTTTCCAGCCGACATAGCCGAGCATGGCATAGTCGTGATTGTTCATCGATATGCGCCATGGCGCTTCGGCCTGTGTTGCATTCAACCCGGCACCGGAATGGCCGATGGGTGATTGCTCCAGAGCCTCAAATGTCTGTTTCAGGCCGTCATCAAGATAATCATAGCTATGGTTATTCCCCAGCGAGACATAGTCCACGCCCATATCCTCCAACGCCAGAAGCGCATCGGGATGGGTATAGAAAACAACCGATTTCGGAGCATGCTCTGGCGGCTCTGCGGTTGCCAATATGGATTCCAGATTGACCGAAGCAAAGTCCGCAGTCTCAAAATAGGGCTTCATATGCTGCGTCAGCGCCCGCATATCATCAGCGCGCGTCTCTTCCCGGACAAGCACAGGCTCGTTCCATTGCGGATCGAGATAACGCCGCCCGACCATGAAATCGCCGCCGAATATCATCTCAACACGTCCCTCTGTCTTGGCCACCAATTCGATCGCAGGGACAGTCAGAGTGCCGGAAGTATCTTGCTGCAGCTCGACCGCAGCGAAGGTCTGCACCGAAGAGAAAATGGCCTCGCCTTGAAACGCAATCTGATAGATTGGAGCCTCGGCCACCGTAATGTGGAACGTTCCTTCCTCACCGGTACGCGTATGCACTCCGTTTATGGTGATGCGTATTTTATCTGGCGAAGCACCGGCATCCGCAATGGCGACTTTGCCGATAATGTCGACATTGGACTGCGCCGAGGAAAGTGCATAGGCGCTATGCGAAGCGACGATAGTGATAAGGCCAAAAATGGACAGTTTTACAAGGGATATCCAGGCAATGCTTCCAAACCATGATTGTCTCATATGTCCCCCTATTGCACCAACGTCAGACCATGGGAAACTAGCGCATAAAGGCAAGGCAATCTTATAAGCGTTTCTTCCCCGGCGATAGCCGCAGGTTATATACTCAAATGGCATTAGAATTGGAGTAACCTTCGCTCATCCCCAATTATATGAGGCGAAGTCAGGGGGAGACTTAACCGGCCATGCATAGCGTTGGAACGCATAGCAAAAACCAACGCGTAATCATTATTGGCGCGGGGGTGATTGGCATGACTTCCGCCTATGCCCTAGCCAGAAAGGGCTGGCAGGTCGAGCTCATCGACAAGGAAGACGGCCCGGCACAGGGCGCATCCTTCGCCAATGGCGCCCAGCTCAGTTATAATTATACCGATGCACTTGCCAGTGCGTCCATCTGGCGTGATTTCCCCAAATTGTTGTTGCGACAGGAAGATGCGTTTCGCCTGCACCTGCAGCCATCACTGGATTATGTGCATTGGCTGCTGAAATTCCATGGTGAGAGCAATGAGAAGCAGTTTCTCAGCAACACTGTTGCGGTGCTGAAACTGGCAGCGGAATCCAAAGCGGCGATGGAAGCGCTGACCGACGAGCATGACCTGAAATTTGGCTTCCAGGCTGCGGGCAAAATCCATCTGCACTATACGGAAAAGGGTTTTGACCGGGCACAGTCGCTTGTTGCACTCAAACAGCAAAATGGCGGCGTGCAAAAGATTCTGACCCCGGAAGAAGCGGTTTCGCTAGAGCCTGCAGTTGAATATCAGCTAAGCAATTTGGCAGGCGCGATCTATTCACCCGAAGATGCGGTCGGCGATGCCCGTAAATTCTGCACCGGCATGATGGCGTTGCTGCAACAGGAATATGGTGTCAAATTCAGGTTCGGCGAGAGTGTCGAAGCGCTTGATCTGGACAATGGCCCTGCGCGACTGACCCTGGATAGCGGCGAAGAGTTACCGGCATCGCTGATTACCATATGTGCCGGGCATGGCTCCTCTACACTGCTACGCCCGAATGGGATCAGGCTGTCTATTCAACCAATGAAAGGCTATTCCTTCGATATTAGAAGCGGCAATCGCTCACCCAAGATCAGCATTACCGACAGCAAGCGGCGGATCGTTTTCACCAATCTGGGAGACCGGGTCCGGATAGCCGGGCTGGCTGATCTGGGCGATGACACGCGCAAGGTTGATTCAGACCGCATCCAATGCCTGATCCAATCGGCCAAAATGTCGCTGCCAGAAGCGGGGGATTATGAAACGGCGGACAATTTCTGGGCAGGGCATAGGCCCATGACACCCAACTCGCAGCCGATTATCTCGCGGCCACGGCAGAATCTGGCGATCAATGCCGGGCATGGCATGTTGGGCTGGACACTGGCCATGGGTGCGGCCAATCGATTGGCGGCGCTGGTCTGAGCAATTTCTCCTGCTGCGATCAGATGTCGTCGTCGGACTCATATTCCTCAATATCGATCTCGCCCGCCATGCGGCCCACCGCAACCGCTACCGTCGCATCGCCTGTCACATTGGTCATCGTGCGCATCATGTCCATGATGTGGTTGATCCCGGCGACAAAGGCAATCGTCTCCAGCGGCACGCCTATGGACGACAGCACCAGGCTCATCATAATCAGGCCCGAGCCTGGAATACCCGCCGCACCGACCGAGCCCAGGGTCGCGGTCAGGCCGATGAGGAAATAGGATGTCCATGTCAGCTCCACCCCGAAAAGCTGTGCGCCAAAAAGCGCCACCAGGCCGAGATACATTGCGGTGCCGTTCATATTGATAGTGGCCCCAAGCGCGACGGTGAAGCTGGACACGCTCTTGGAGACACCCAGATTGCGCTGCACACAACGTAGCGTCACCGGCAGCGCGGCATTGGACGAGGCGGTCGAGAAGGCAATGGCCTGCGCATCAATCACGCCACGGAAAAAGTCGATGATCGGCAGTCTGGCGATACCGCGGATGATGATCGGATAGACGATCAATATGATGATAAAGCAGCCGGCATAATTGAGCAGCACCATCTGCGCGAGTGGCAGCAAAGCCTCCCAGCCAAAGGTTCCCGCCACCCAGGCCATCAGCGCGAACACCCCGAAAGGCGTCAGTTCCATCACCAGCATCGTCATCTGCTGCATGATCGAGGCGGCGGCATCGACATTGCGAATGGTCGGCGCGGCATCCTCGCCCGCACGCAGCAGTGCGATGCCGAACAGCAGCGCGAAGATGATCAGCGGCAAAATCTGCCCCTGCGCCATCGTCATGATCGGGTTTTCCGGGATCAGCGACAGGATCATCTCGGTCGGCGAGGTGATTGTCGGCTTGGGTATCTCTGCCCCTTCGGGCAGGGTTATATTGAGGTTTTCACCGGGCTTGAAAATGGTGCCCATGGTCATGCCCAGCGTCACCGAAATTACACCGGTGCTGACGAACAACAGCAGCGCGCGGCTACCGACATTGCCGAGTTTCTTCAAATCACCAATGGCTGCTACACCGCTGACCAGCGAGAAGAAGATTAGCGGTACCACCAGCATCTTGATAGCGCGGATAAACAGATCGCCAATCCATTTGATGCTCTCTGCGCCCTCACCCCATAAGAGGCCGACCGCAATGCCAAGGATCAGGGCACCGACAACACGTTGCCATAAGGGGATTTTGAACCAGAATGTCATTGCGATTACCCGTCTGTCTGTTGGCATTGCGCCGCATATTTGCTGGTGTCTTTCAACAGCGGGCGGCCGGCTAATGCACCGGATATCGCGCCACCATCAATGGCCAGCTCACCGTTGACGAGCAAATAGCGCACCCCCTGAGAGAGTTCTTCAGGGTCTTGATAGTCCGCCACCGCTTCAAATCTCTCGGGATCAAACACAACGATATCGGCAAAATATCCGGCGCGGACAAAGCCGCGCCGCTCTAGTCCCAAAAGCTCTGCAGTCATCCCTGATGAGCGGTGAATATAGCGCGCCATATCAAACAGCCTATCCCGTTTGACAAAACGCTGATAGGCCTTGGGGAAACTCGCATATTTGCGCGGATGGCCAGTGCTGCCATCCGAGCTGGTGACAACCCAGGGCTGGCGGGCAAAGGTGGCAATATCCGCTTCATCCATATTGAAAGAGGCTACCCGGCTATCGCCCGCCGCCAATATCTCCAGCGCCGCATCGAGCGGATCGATATTCTTCTGTTGTGCATATTCGGCAAGGGTTATGCCTTTAGGCACATCCGCCTCGCCCAGCGCACCGGTGAACAGCAAAGCATCCGCCCCACCGCGTCGCTTCAGGCCTTTGGCCATGCCCTCCACAATCCGCGCGCGTTCCTCGGCGTTGGTCAGGCGTGCGCGCAGGCCATCCAGTCCACCGTCCAGCGCCCAGCGCGGGACGAGCGCATTGCTGATCCGGGTGCCGCTTGCCTGCCAGGGATATTGGTCTGCAGTGACAATCTGCCCCGCAGCCTGCGCTTTCTCGACCATCGCGACAATGTCGCTACTCGCGCCCCAAACAGCCGGGCCCAGCGCCTTGATATGCGCAATATGCACCGGCATATCCGCCTCGCGGCCGATATAGAGCGCTTCTTCAACCGCTGCGCGCAGACCAATATTGTAGCTGCTTTCATCGCGGATATGGCTGTCATAAATGCCGCCCAGATCGCCCGCAACCGAGGCCAGCGCCACCACCTCATCGGTCTCGGCGAAGTTTTGCGGCGTGTAATACAGGCCTGTCGAAAAGCCGACCGCGCCATCGCACATGCCACGCGCGACAAAGCCTTTCATTTGCTCCAGTTCGTCATCTGTCGGCGCGCGGTTGGTATCGGCAAGAAGTTCGCGCCGCACCGGACCAAAGCCGACCATGAACGCCATATTGGTGCCGGTTCCCAATTCGGCCAGCAGTCTGGCCATTGGCTTGATGTAGTAATCGCCATAGCCATCATTGCCCAGAACCACGGTCGTTACGCCCTGGGTGAGATAGGGCGCATTGTTTCGGCGCTTCCTGTCTTCACTGCCCAAATCTTCAACCAGATGGGTATGCGGATCAATAAAGCCCGGCGCGACGATCAGGCCAGTGGCATCAATGCGGCGTTTTGCCTGCGGATTCTCTGGATTATCTGACTCAATTGAAACGATCTTATCGCCAATAATGGCTATGCTGGCCGCTGCACCGGGCGCACCGCTGCCATCATAAACCGTCCCATTCTCTATCAGAATGTCAAAAATGGGTGAGGCACGGACAACTTCTTGTGTAGTGGCACAGGCTGATACCAGAGGCAGGAAAAGACAGCATAGCCCGACATTCAGGGCAAATGGCTTTGCTCCCATAATCAGGGGGCTTCGGTCTGCAGCAGTGTTTCCATCATCGCGATGGCGGCTTCCTTGCCTATTCTGTCAACGCGCTTGCGATCAGTCTCATCGCCCAGTTCAAACGTCGCAGCGGGCGCACCAAAGGTTTCGTGGATATAGGCCTTTGATACCGGGCGATCGGCGTTGTGGCCTGCTTCGATCACCACTTCATAGCCCGGCATCCGATCCTGATAGCGCTTGAGCCAATTGGACACCAGCATGGCCGGATCGGTCTCGAATTCCTCGGGAATGGTGTAGACAACGTCCTTCTGGGTAGAATGAAAATCGAGGAACAGGCGTAAGTCCTTATTCGGATCATTCTCAATACCAACCAGCAAATCGCGCATAAGCCGCGTTTCCGGCTGGGTGAACGGTCCCCAATCGCGGTTTAGATCGACCCCGCCGGTATTATGCCGCCAATGGCCGTGCACCACACCATCGGGATTGACCATTGGTACAACGATGGTTTCAAACCGCTCACGATAGCGTCTTGCCAGTTCGGTATCTGCTAACAGTGTCTCGGTAAACACCAGATGGGCAATCGCGCCGGTAAGCTCGGGCGGATGCTGTCGGCCGATCAAAACCACCTGTTCCTTTTGCGTACCCGGCCTCGCCGAGATGGTGATCGCATCAATTGCGCGCTGTTCGGCTGACAAACCAACCTGCCATTTGCGTACATCGTCATGCTGCTCCACCTTTGCGAACCACTCGTCATAATGTTCTGGCGTCAAAAGCTCCTGCCCGGCGATAAACACCGGAATATCCGACAGCTGAACTTTCAGCAGCACCCGCTTGGTCCGGCCCTCATCATCCTTGATCAGCGGCACCACCGATTCAGGCGATAACCGATCCCAGATTTCCGTATCGGTACTGACCTTGGGCCAATAGCGATGCGCATATTGCGGATAGTCAATCTCGACCGCAACCATGCCGCCATCATTGGGTGCGATCGGGTTGAGCCGAAAAGCGTACCAAGGGCTGGGGTTGATAGGCGGATCGTCCTCTGGAGCGATGGTGACCCTGATCCGGTCCTCGCCAATAACCGCGCATTGCGCCATGGCACCTGCAGGGAAATCAGAGTCCAGACGGAACTGACTGGTAGCACATTGCCCGGCATAAGCCGGTGTAACCCCGGCAGACACCAAAGCGGCGGCGAGACCGGTGATAACAAGGCTAAGGTAGCGCAGCATCAGCCATTTTCCCTTGGGCTATATCTGGCAAAGGGCGGCCTGCAACAAGCCGCCCTCTAAGCTCAGAATTCCTTACGTATATCGAATGAGAATTGGCGTCCACGTGCATTGTGCAAACTGCCATAAAAGCCGAAGCTTTCATCAGCAATGGGCGGTGCCTCGTTGAAGATATTGTTGATGCCAAAACGGAACCGGGTTCCATTCAACGCAGTATCGTTCTCGATGCGGTAGCTGATACCAAAGTTCATCGTGAACCAGTCATCGACGCGGAAAAACTCCGCCGTATCATCTTGCTGCGCCCCCGGATCAAACACACTGTCGATGTAGCGTCCAAACAGGTTGACCCGTACCGGCCCGCTTTCCCAACGGATAGCGCCCGTCACGCGCCATTTCGGGCGACCATCAATCTCGAGCAATTCGCCAAAGTTGATGGGTTGCAGCGCGGCAATATCGCCTGGCGCCAGTTCAGGAATGTCCGCCAGCAAGCCGGGCAATTCGGTGAACAGAGGATCGATCTCGGGTCCGGCCCGCTGCTCGAACCCGATCAGACGGGCAGCATTAAACTGCAACTGGAATGCGCCAAAGCTGGTGTCGAAATCATAGAAAATGCCGAAATCAAGGCCTTCAGAGGTGCGTCCGTCGAGATTCTGATAGGGATTGAGAATCTGGATAATATCACCCGCCGGATTGATTCCGGTGCCGGCATAAAGGTCCAGTTGTTCCTGCGTTGGTGCTTCGCGCACAACATTGGGATTAGAGCCGCCCTGAAGCCTTTCGAAAAGGTCGAGTAATATGGCATTCTGATTGCCGACAATGCCGATTATACCTTCCTGCTCGACCCGCCAGTAGTCGGCGGTAATCGTCAGGCCCGGAATGAAGCTGGGCGTCAGTACAAGCCCAAAGTTGAGGCTTTCCGTCTCTTCCGGATCCAGGTTACGTGCACCAGTACGGAAGTCTATCACGCCCTGGCCCCCGCAATCTGGCACATCCTCGGACTCGCCTTGAATAATCTCTGCGACACATTCCACCGCAAGACGTGTTGTATTGGAACGCGATGTGCCTGCGTCATTAATCTGAATGAGGTTGGGCGCACGGAAACCCTGCGACCAGGCACCGCGCAGCAATACATCGCTGATCGGACGCCAGGCCAGAGCAGCACGTGGCACAAAGGCGCTTGATGAATCGGAGAAATCCTCAAATCGCGCCGCGATCTGCAATTCCAACTCGTTGATAAGCGGAATGCCCATATCCTCAGAGACGATTGGCACCAATGCCTCAGCAAAGGCCGAATAGACTTCCCGGTTACCACTGGTATCTGGCGATGGGCTGGAGCCTAAAACATCGCTGCCGAAGAAATCGCCATTAACAGCATTGGTGAAGGTAATCGTCCCATCGAGCCGCGGATCGCGATCATCCTTGAATGTCTCACGACGAAACTCAATGCCGGTCGCAATGCCCACGCCACCGGCAGGCAGTTCGAACAAATCGGGCCGCGAAAGTTTGAAGTCTGCAAGCGCCAGAGTGGTTTCCCCTCGGCGAAGCACATCAATTGTGATACCATCAATCACCGCTTGCGGATTGGGAGTACAATCCCCGACACTCGGCCCCTGTCCCTGCCCTGGCAGGCATCCGCCGTTGAACGGATTATAGGCGCTGGCATCGGTCCGGTTTATTGCATCCTGCAGCAATGTGTTGGAGATACGATTGGCGGTAAAGTCATCGGTATTGGCTTGCGCATAGAGCAGGCCGGTATCAAAATCCCAATTGCCAATATTGCCGCGCAAACCGGCTACAAGGCGGAACTCGTCCTTGGTAATCGTGCCTTGGCGTGGACCGGCATCAATGAAGCGGTAATCCTCCATCAGCAGCGCACGGCCTTCCGGACCTACGCCTGCACCAAGGCCATTATCCACACGATTGGGGTTTGGCGAACCATCAGCCAGCGTTTCGGCCCCCAATGGATTCCAGAAAGCGGTTGCCTCGACACCGATAGGGACCGCAGAAAGCATGGTATTCTGTTCTCGCTGCCGCGAAGCTTCTGTGCGATAATAGGAGCCTTCAAAATAGAATTCTACACTATCGCTCAGTTCATAGTTGAACAGCGTCTGGACGTTGATGCGTTGCTTTTCGGAGAAAAGCTGACGATCCCGCGCAATATCATAGCGAACCTCGCGATCAAGCGAACCGCCATTGTCCGCGCATAGGCCGTTACCCAGATTGATAAACCTGCCATCGCCCGGTTCCCCAGTAGCACCGAATAGCGAGCAGGGCTGAATGTGAAAATCATCATCACGCAACACTGTGGTATCGCCCGACGTTGCCCGCGAGCCTTGAATATCAAATGCCCCGAAAGGTGAATTGAGTGAACGGTTGTCAAACTGGTTGTCGCCCTCAAACGGGGTGCCCTCTACAAACGGCCTGAGATCGCTCGAACGGGAATAGTCCCGGGCATTTGTCGACAGACCATTTTCGTAGAAATAGCCGCCATAGACGGTGAAATTGGCGCGGCCATCGGCAAAATCAAAGCCCAGTCCACCATTCAACTGATAGCTGAACAGACCGGTGCCATCTGATGCACGATAGTTGCCCTGAAGGAAACCACCCTCACGATTGCTTCGCAAAATGGTGTTGACCACACCCGCCACAGCATCGGCACCATAGACCGCCGAAGCACCGTCACGCAGAACCTCGACGCGGCGCACACTCGCCGGCGCTATGGTGTTGACATCGGCGGATACGACCGGGACGAACAACTCGGTCTGGAAACCCGGATTGAGGACCATGCGCCGACCGTTGATCAGGGTCAGTGTGTTACCGGTGCCGAGACCACGCAGGTTGATCGAGGCGATATCGCCGCGCGCACCATTAACCCCGCCCACAGTGTTCTGTTCATTAAACTCGACCGATCCAGCCTGGGGAATGGCGCGGAAAATCTCGTCACCCGAAGCCGGGTCAATATCTTCGATCAGCTTTTCGTCAAGCACCGTGACCGGCAGAACATCATCAACCTGTGCTCCACGGATCTGCGTCCCGGTGACAACGATGACATCATCATCTGCGACGGCAGTATCCGGAGCAACAGTACCGCCCGGCTGACTGCCCTGCGGTTGCTGTGCGTCCTGCGCCTGCGCAGCGCTGCCCATTGCGACCATAGCTGTAGTGCATAACAATGCAGCCAGTTTACGGTTTACTCTCATATAGCCCCCCATCATTCCCACTTATCCAACGCCCCGAAGCTCCCCAGCAGGTGCGCCGAATTAATGGCATACACCACGTCGTGCATGCCCACACGCAATATTGTTGCGAAATTGGAGGAGTTTTGACAATCCCGTCTGCGTTACTATCTTGATCAAGAGGTATAACCCAAGGTTATAAAGTCTCATTTCAGGAACGCGAGAATCAGGTCGCCTCATCCATGAGTACATTATGGATTTGCGCGATTGTTCGGTGGATACTCTTTATTTCCAGATGATTGCGAAGCGCAAAAGCCGTTATCGGAAAGGAAGGCGCACCCTCGATTGGATAACCGTGTAGATCAGAAGCATAGGAAGATGTGGCGGTAAATTCGTCAGTAACGGCAATGCCTATCCCCTTTCTGACCAGCGACAATGCGGCATGATAGGTGTGGACGGTCACCACTTCATTGGGATGAACGTCATTTTGGTCAAAGATATCTGTCAATATTGAAGCAAGCGGACCGCTACCTTTGATCCCTATAAAATCTTGCCCGTCCAGAACATGCGGATCAACTTTGGCTCCGGACTCGCCCAATGGCTCGGCGCTGACAATATGAAAATGGCCATCAATGAGATGCCGGGTGATTACCCGTTCATCTCTTGGCATCTCAAAGCCAATGCACAGGTCACATCGCTTCTCAAGAACCGCTTGCAGTAACTGTTCCGAATGCAGTGTCGTCAACTCAAAACTCAAAGTCGTATCCAGCGCCCGCATCCGGGCAATTGCTTCGGGCGCAATCGCCAATCCCAATGATGGCAAAACCCCAATCCGTAAGTGTCGCCCCTTGCGATGCAGAATGTTTTTTGCGGTACGGTTAAAGGAAGATATCTTTCTGTAGATATCCTTTATCTCATCATACAGTTCATCAGCTGCAGGAGTCGGAGCCAATCTACCCTTCTCGCGCACAAAAAGATCAAATCCAAGCTGATCTTCCGCATGCTTCAGAACCTTGCTGACCGATGGCTGTGAAACATGCAGATCGCGCGCAGCCCCACTCACGGAACCGGCTTTATATACATGGTAGAATATCTCTATTTGCCGTAGACGCATAAGAGCTATCTGACCTGAAAGAGGCTTTTTGGCAACTTTAGACCGTATAGTGGTAAACTAGGTAGTTGAGCCGTCCAAACTGTTGTCCCCACAATCACACACTGGCTGGAGATACGGGAATAGTCGCGAAAAGGCACAGGGACAGGATTTGCAACCTCTAAGGCGATCTAACCGGCTGACAAAGGCTGGGAGATGGTGCCCGGGGACAGAATCGAACTGCCGACACAGCGATTTTCAGTCGCTTGCTCTACCAACTGAGCTACCCGGGCATTTGGGAAGGCATGGCAAAGGCCAAAGCCCCCATGCGGTTGGAGCGACGCCTATAAGCACCCTGATATGGGCTTGTCCAGCCCAAAAGTGGCTTCACCCGAATCCGTCGCCATCTTCGCCGCCCTGCTCTGTGGACGGCATGTCGCTGTCATTGCCCGGCAGGCGATAATTCTCGCCAAACCAGTCGAGCAGATCACGATCGCGACAGCCACGCGAACAGAAAGGGGCATAGTCGCTGACGGTCGGTTTCTTGCACAACGGGCATTTGGGCGCACGCGGCTTCGCGCTTTGCGGCGAGGCTGGGGTGTTGGTCATGCCATGACAGTTAGTCGGTCAGGCCTGTTGGCTCAAGCCGCTGGCGATGGAGGCGATATGATAATCCTCGCGACTGCGGGCATCGGGCTGCATGGTGACGGAACGGCCAGTGCGTCTGGAAAGCTGCTCCAGCCAGACATTATTCCTGTTCAACATATCAGCGCCGGCATTATCGACCACCAGCACAATATCGCCCGGCTGTTCCCAGCGTTCGGCCTTACGCAACAGCTGTAGCACTGAGGTTTCCAGCGGGCGCAATTGGCTGAGCTCGATCAGCGATGGACCCAGTCTTTTGCGCACCACCTGCATCAGGCCGAAGCCGTTAATCGCGGTGCGCTCAAATGGGCCGATCATCGCCGCGTCAAAGGCTTCTGCGGCGCGCTGGCGGTCTTCGCGCCGTTCCAGTGTCGGGAAATCAATCGCGATCACGCCGCCAATATCGAGGCGATGCAGCGCCAGCGCTATTGTTTTCGCCGCATTGCACGCAAGGCTTGGAGTTGGACCGGAACCGTCAACATCAATGACCGTCATCGCTGGCGTCGGCGTGATCAGCAATTCACCCTGTGGGAAGGCTATCACGCCGCTTATTGCCTCGCCCATCAGTTCCTCCCAACCACATTGGGCCAGCGGATCAGGCGCGGGAGGTGGTGACAAAGGAGCCATTTCCGCCGGGTGATGGCTATCCCCCAACAAGGCGGGCCAATCATCCGTGATCTGCGCTGTATCTGATCTGACCGGCACCGCACGCGCGCGTTTGAAACGATCATGCAAGCCGCTGCGCTCGACTATTGGGCCTCGACGGACGCGCACCCGCAAATTGCCGCCCTCGCTGGTCTCTTTTGCAACTCTGGTCAGCGCAACCACACTGTCATCGCTTAACCTCGCCTGAGGCGGGTTGGCGGTTTCCAGCGTGGCGTCAAGGATCTGGCCTGCATGCGGCGCAAGGCTGTCGCGCCATATTCTGGCGGCGACCAGTCTGTCATCCTCGATCAGCGCGGCGCGTGTCTCTCCAATGCCCCGCTCGACCAGCCAGCGGCTCATGACCCCTCCTTGTCTCCTTACCCTCTGCTATGAGAGATAGCCCGAAGAGATTAACGCATTGCGCGTTTCCAGCAAGGGTAAACCGATAACACCGCTATGGCTGCCACCCAGCCAGGCGACAAAAGCTTCGGCACAGCCCTGTATGGCGTAGCCGCCTGCCTTTCCCCGCCACTCATCGCTGGCGATATAGGCGTCGATCTCGCCGGTGGTCAGGCGCTTGAAGCGGACAATGGTCTCACTGGTGCGCTGCAGCTGTCGGCCATCAGGGCAATGCACGCATATTGCCGAGAGGACGCGATGGCGGCGACCGGAGAGCAGTTTAAGGCAATCACGCGCAGCCGTTTCATCTTCGGTTTTGGGTAGGATGCGCCTTCCAGCAGCCACTACGGTATCTCCAGATAATATCCAGCGCTGCGCGTCGCTCCCCTGCGATTGGGCAGCAACGGCTTGCGCCTTTTCCAGCGCCATGCGCGCGACATAGCGCGCCGGAAGCTCGCCTTTGTGCGGCGTTTCATCAATATCAGCGGGAATGATTGCCGTAGGTGTTACGCCAATGCGCGCCAGCAAATCGCGCCGCCGTGGGCTGGCCGATGCCAATATCAGCTGCCGGGTTTCCGGTCCGGTCATCACGCCGGCGCTCGCTTATTTGAAGCGATAGGTGATGCGACCCTTGGTCAGGTCATAGGGGGTAAGTTCGACCAGCACCTCGTCACCCACCAGCACGCGGATGCGGTTCTTGCGCATCTTGCCTGCGGTATGGCCGAGGATTTCATGATCATTTTCCAGCTTCACGCGAAACATGGCATTGGGCAGAAGCTCCACCACCGTGCCGCGCATTTCCAATAGTTCTTCTTTTGCCATTCAGCTCTAATTCGCCTTGTTAAATACGAGATTTGCAGGCTCTCTAAACGCTTCTGACCCAAAATGGAAGCACAGAGAATGTGCCAATAGCAAACACCGCCTTGGTCAATACCGGCAAGACGCAATTGTCTGATTCGTCGTAATCATTTTGGCAATTATCCTCTTGAAGCAGGATTTGAGCAGCCTTCTATAAACATTGGCCAGATAGTTTTCGACGTTCATCGAGTTTCATGCCGTAAGGCCTCGCGCACAATATGATTACCCAGCATATGAGGAACAATATCGACGCATACCGAATGATACAAAGCGTTGGTTGAACTTGCAGCCTGGCGTCATCAAAGAAAGCTCCATGTCAATGAAACAGTTATTGCCGCGATACTGTGCAGCGCAGATAGCTATTGCCATAGCTTTGCTGTCGCATCAGGCAGTGGCTCAGGAAAACCCGGCCCAGAGCGATGAACCCGTGGCGTCGGACAGCACAGTCAACGTCCCACTGCCACCAGATGATGAGGACGAGCAAGCTGACATCGTCGTCACCGGCGCCCAAGTGCGCGGGGCAGTGGTTACCGAAGTACCGCCGATTGAGGAGCTGGATGCGCAGGACATTGAAAGCTATGGCGTCGCCTCGCTGGGTGAGTTGCTCGCGGTCATCTCGCCGCAAACCAATAGCGGGCGCGGGCGCGGCTCCGGACGTCCTGCGGTGTTGCTCAATGGCCGTCGCATCTCCGGCTTTCGCGAGCTGGCCCAATTCCCGCCCGAGGCGATCAAGCGGGTGCAGATTTTCCCCGAAGAACTGGCATTGTCATACGGCTTCCGCCCCGATCAGCGCGTGATCAACTTCATCCTTGTCGATGATTTCTCCAGCTTCGCCATGGATGGCGAATATGGCATCGCGACCCAGGGCGGACGCGGTGAGGGCGAGATTGGCGCGACCTATACCAATATCGATGGCGGCGATCGTATCGTGCTGGATATTGAGTATCAGGGCGCAACGGCGCTGCGCGAATCCGAACGCAATATTGTCCAACCGGAATTTGATCCTTCGCTGACCACCGTGGACAGCGACCCGGATGATGCCAGCGAATTTCGCACATTGCTGCCAACGCGCCAACGATTTGAAAGCAGTGCGACATTTGGCTGGGAGCTGTCACCGAGCACGAGCCTGACCGTTAATGGCGTATATGGCACCGAAGATACGATTGGTCAGAATGGGCTTAATGCGCCCATATTTGATGTGGATGCCACCAATCCGTTCAACACCAGCGGCACCGATCTCGAGGTGCTGCGTCTGCTCAATGAACCCCGCACGCTGTTGCAGCAACAGGACGTCGAGACCTTTCAACTGTCGAGCAGTCTTAATGGCCGCCGCCCCGGCATTTTATGGTCACTGACCGGCGATTATGAGCGCATTGAAACCGAAACACGTATTGACAGGCTGGCCGATACGACTGGTCTGCAAACCGCGATTGATGCAGGTACGCTCGATCCTTTCAGCCCGGTTCTTGGTGCTGGGCTGTTACCACCTGAACTGGATATTGCCCGCAGCGTCCAGCAGACCTTTACCATGAAAGGCACCGCCACCATGCGACCGCTGACGCTGCCCACGGGCGATGTCCAGCTTACCGCCGATGGCGAGTTTACCGATCTCTCACTTTCCGCGAGCGATCGCACCGCTCTTGGCTTTAGCAGTAGTGACCTTGGCCGTACTATCGGTGCGGGGACGCTCAATCTGGAAATCCCGCTGGCCGACCGCAATGGCGTCAACAGCGCGCTGGGTCGGCTTTCGATCAACGGCAATCTCGGCGTTAATGAGCTGAGCGATTTCGGCACGCTTACCAGTTTTGGCTATGGCCTGAACTGGGAATTCACACCCGGCTGGACGCTACAAGCCTCTTTTATCCGCACCGAAACTGCGCCCACCGTCGGTCAGCTCGGCAATCCATTAATCGTTACCCCCAATGTGCCGATATTTGACTTTACCAATAACCAGACGGTTCTGGTCGACAGCATTAGCGGCGGCAATGCAGACCTGTTGGCCGAGGAGCAACGCGATGTGAAAATCGGCCTGACCTGGCGGCCTGAGACGATTGATGGCCTGAGCATCGTGGCAGAATTCTTCCGCAATCGCAGCTTTGATACCACCGCCGCCTTTCCAACGCTCACGCCTGAGGTGGAAGCGGCATTCCCCGACCGGGTGTTTCGCGATGCGGCAGGGAACCTGACCGCCGTCGATCAGCGCCCGGTCAACTTTGCACGTATTACCAGCGACAGCGTCCGCTATGGCATCAACTACCGCAAACGCTGGCGCAAACTGCCACAGGGCGGCTTTGGTGGCGGCCGTCGCGGTCGGGGAAGGCAGCAGGGTCAAGGCGCGGGAGGACCTCCACAAGGTGGCCCGACCAATGCTGCTGGCCAGAATGGCGGACCTGCAACGCAAGCAGGCGGGCCACCACGCGGCAGACCCGGCGGCGGTGGTCGCCGCTTCCGTCCACGCATAGGGCGCTGGAATATCTCGATATTTCACCGCATCCGCTTCACCGAGACCGTGTTGCCCGCGCCAGGCATCGCCGAATTTGATCTGCTCAACGGCTCCTCAATCAGCGGCGCAGGCGGTGTGCCGCGGCATAGTGTCGAGCTGGAGGGTGGCTGGTTCTTCAATGGCGTTGGCGCGCGCGTGACCGCTGACTTTGAAGATGGCACCCGCGTCGATGGCGTTGGCGGCGGCGATGACAGTCTCGACTTCAACCCCATCGCCACGGTCAATCTGCGTGCCTTTATCAATTTCGACAGTCGCCCCAAATGGACCGAGAACATGCCGTTCCTCAAAGGCGCACGGCTATCAGTGCGCATCAACAATCTGTTCGATGCACAGCAGAATGTCCGAGATGCGCTGGGGAACGTGCCATTACGGTTCCAGCCGGGATTTGTTGACCCGCTCGGGCGGTTTATCGAGATTGATATTCGTAAGCGGTTTTGATTTCACGCGGAGACCCGAAGGCGCGGAGAAATAAGACAAACCCCTCCCTTTCAAGGGAGGGGCAAGGGGTGGGATTAGTCTGAAAGGGCCCGATGCTCTTTCAGACTTTTATTGTGCTCGCTTTCGCTCGCCACCACCCCAACCCCTCCTCTGAAGAGGAGGGGTCATTTAGGTGATCACCCAGCCGCCAGCGCAGCCAGCATTAGCAGGGCAACAATATTGGTGATCTTGATCATCGGGTTCACCGCAGGACCAGCGGTGTCCTTATAAGGGTCACCCACAGTATCGCCGGTGACGGCCGCCTTATGGGCTTCCGAACCCTTGCCGCCATGATTGCCGTCTTCGATATATTTCTTAGCATTATCCCAAGCACCACCGCCTGCGGTCATTGACAGCGCGACAAACAACCCGCCGACAATCACGCCGAGCAGCAATGCGCCGAGGGCAGCAAAGCCATTGGCCTGTCCAGCGACGGCGGTAATCACGAAATAGACCACAATCGGCGCCAGCACCGGCAGCAAGGACGGCACGATCATTTCCTTGATCGCCGCCTTGGTTACCAAGTCAACGGTGCGGGCATAGTCGGGGCGGCTGGTGCCGTCCATAATGCCCTTGTCCGCTGCAAATTGTGCACGGACATCCTTCACCACGTCACCGGCAGCACGACCCACAGCGGTCATGCCCATGGCGCCGAAGAGATAGGGCAGCAATGCGCCGAGCAACAGCCCGACAATCACATAGGGATTTTCCAGACTGAAGCTGACATCAAGGTTCGGGAAGAATTCCCCCAGGTCAGCGGTATAGGCTGAGAACAGCACCAGAGCCGCGAGACCCGCTGAGCCAATGGCATAGCCCTTGGTCACGGCCTTGGTGGTGTTGCCTACTGCATCAAGCGCATCGGTCTTGTCGCGTACGCTCTCATCGAGCTCTGACATTTCGGCGATACCGCCGGCATTGTCCGTCACCGGACCATAGGCATCGAGTGCAACCACCATACCGGCCAGCGCCAGCATCGAGGTCGCGGCGAAGGCCAGACCGATCAGCCCGGCCAGCTGATAGGCAATAATGATACCGATGACGATCACCACCGTCGGCAAAGCGGTCGCCTCAAGCGAAATCGCCAGACCCTGAATGACATTGGTGCCATGGCCGGTTTCGGACGATTTGGCGATCGAGCGCACCGGACGATAATTGGTGCCGGTATAATATTCCGTGATCCAGATGATCAAACCGGTCACAGCCAGACCAACCATCATCGACAGGAACAGATCCATGCCGGTAAAGCCGCCCTCACCGGTAATGCCGCCGCCAATGGTGGTGTTCATATCGCCGAGCGAACGCATGGTGACATAGTAGATCGCCGGAATGGACAGCACCGCGGTGGTGATAAAGCCCTTATAAAGCGCGCCCATGATGTTTTCCGAGCTGCCAAGGCGGACCATATAGGTGCCGATGATCGAGGTGATGATGCACACACCGCCGACAATCAACGGCAACGCCATCAGGTTGAGCAGCAGCTCGTCTCCGATACCCGACACCAGCAGCGCGATCAGCACCATGGTGGCACCAACGGTCACGACATAGGTCTCAAAAAGGTCAGCAGCCATGCCGGCACAGTCGCCGACATTGTCACCAACATTGTCCGCGATGGTCGCCGGGTTACGCGGATCGTCCTCGGGGATACCAGCCTCAACCTTACCAACAAGGTCAGCGCCGACGTCAGCAGCCTTGGTGAAGATACCGCCACCGAGACGCGCAAAAATAGAGATCAGCGAAGCGCCGAAAGCGAGCGCGACCAGCGCGTCAATCACTTCACGGCTATTGGGTGCATCGCCCATTACGCCGACAAGCACATAGAAGAAAACGGCAATCGCCAACAGTGCCAGGCCCGCGACCAGCATGCCGGTCACAGCACCAGCACGGAACGCCACAGTCAGACCCGATTGCAGGCTTTCACTGGCGGCCTGTGCGGTGCGAACATTGGCACGCACCGAGATATTCATGCCGATATATCCGGCAACACCGGACAGCACCGCGCCGATCAAAAAGCCGACAGCTGATACCAGCCCCAGCGTTATCCCTACAATGATAGCAACCACAACGCCGACAATAGCAATGGTGCGATACTGGCGACCCAGATAGGCTTGCGCACCTTCCTGCACGGCGCCGGCAATTTCCTGCATCCGGTCATTTCCGGCTGAGGCGGCCAGCACCTGGCGACTAGTGACTATTCCATAAACAACAGCAAGCACGCCACAGATAATGGCGATCAAGACAATGGTCATGTCCCGCTTTCCCCTTCTTTCAGACAATAAATGCCCCGCTCTGATGGCGGGGTTGGCGAGAGGTATAGGGTGGCTTTACAGGATTTAGCAAGTCTTATGCGGAGGCTCTGAACAAAGTGGCAGCGACGCAGCGATCAGCGGTGAAGGTAACCCAGCTTTTCCGGCAGCGGATAAGGCTTGTTGCCGTAGCGTAAGGACAGCTCGCTTCCATCGGTGAATTGCCCTATGGGAGTTGCGGCAATTGCGGGCTTCTCATTTTGCGGCAAAGCAAAAAGCAGCTGATAATCATCGCCCCACCTGGCGGCTGCAAGTCGCGCCTCGGCATCATCGCCATGTTGAGCGATATAGGCTTGTGACAGCGGCACAGCATGCAGATCTATAGTCAGCGCGAGCCCGCTCGCCTCTGTCATACGCGCCGCATCCAGCAACAGCCCATCGGACACATCCATCATCGCATGAACCTGTCCGGCCAGAGTCTGCCCCTGTTCAAGTAGCGGCGCCGGGCGATGGAATGCCGTAAGCAGCGCCGGATCACCTGCCCCACCCGATTGTGCCAGCAGAAAGCCTGCACGCGCATCGCCCACTGCCCCGGTGACATAGAGTTTATTGCCCGCTTTGGCTCCGCTGCGCGATGGCACAGTATCGCAGGTGGCGCGGCCTAAAGCAGTTAGGCCCAATGCCCGCGCAGTCTTATCAGCAGGCACAGAAACCGTATCACCACCGAGCAGAGGTACATCGTATTCTGCCAACACCGTTTCCAGTCCGGCAGCAAAGCGTGCATCCCAATCGTTGTCTCCCGCCAATGCAAAGCCCAGCACAACGCCCAGAGGCACCGCCCCTTTGGCGGCCAGATCAGAGAGATTTACCGCTACCAACTTCCAGGCAACATCCGCCGGATCGGCATTGGGCAGCCAATGCACGCCCTCAACCATCATATCATGGGTGATGATCAGTGTTTGATCGGCCAGCGGGAGAACAGCGGTATCGTCGTTCAACCCACGAGCCGCCGGGTGCGTGGCGATGTGGCGCAGATGGTCGATAAACTCCGCCTCGCCGGTCATATGACGTCAGCTTGCAACAGACTTGCTGGCACCAATACCGTTAGGGCTGAGCTTGTCGAAGTCCGCCTCTCAATTGGGCACCAAGCCGAGAAGTGCCGTTGGTGCTGCGCACCGTCTCCGACTCCGACAGGCTCGGGGCTGACGGTTGTGTTTTGCCCCATCTCGCCTATCCGCGCTTGGCCTTGGCAATCGCGTCGAGCAGACCGTTGACGAACTTCGCCTCGCGCTCGTCAAAAAAGGCATGGGCGATATCGAGATATTCATTGATCACCGTTCCGGTGGTGATTTCCGGGCGCGCGATCAGTTCATAGGTGCCGGCGCGCAAAATCTGCACCATGGTTTTGTCGAGCCGCGCCAATGTCCAGCCATCGGCCAGCCGCTCAACCACCAGCGCGTCAATCTCATCGCGCTTTTCTTCCACACCCAGCACCAGATCATCGAAGAATGCGCGCTCGGCATCGGCATATTGCGCGTCCTCAATCTCCGCGCCCAGGCGATGCTCGTGAAACTCTCGCAGCAAATTGGGTAAATGGGTATTTTCCATCTGCCGCTGATACAGCGCCTGCACTGCGGCAAGGCGCGCCGCTGAGCGGGATTGGGATCGGGGTGCGGTGGTCATTTGACAAGCCTTTTCTCAACACTCAGCGCATGGGCGGGCAGACCCTCGGCATGGGCGAGCGCGGCGGTTGCGGGGCCCAGCTTGCCAAGACTGGATTCATCCAGACCGATAAAGCTGGTGCGTTTCATAAAATCGAGCACCGACAGCCCCGAGGAAAAACGCGCACGGCGTCCTGTTGGCAGCACGTGGTTGGGGCCGGCAACATAGTCTCCAATCGCCTCGGGCGTATGGCGGCCGAGAAAGACCGATCCGGCATGGCGTACCTTGGCGAACAGCGCATCGGGATCGGACACCGCCAGTTCCAGATGCTCCGCCGCCAAGCGATTGACCAGCGGCATCGCCTCATCCAGCGAGCCCACAGTGATGATCGCGCCATTGCTATCCCAACTTTCACGCGCGACTTTATGCGTCGCCAGCTTGCCAACAAGCACATTGAGGCAATCCTCAACATGATTGGCAAAAGCCGCGTCATCGGTGAACAGGATGGACTGGCTGGTCGGATCATGCTCGGCTTGGCTGAGCAAATCGGCTGCGATCCAGTTGGGATCATTGTCGCCATCGGCAACCACAACGATCTCGGAAGGTCCGGCGACCATATCAATGCCGACCACGCCATAAAGCTGGCGCTTGGCCTCTGCGACCCAGGCATTGCCGGGGCCGGTAACCACATCCACCGGCGAGATTTTATCCGTGCCATAGGCCAGCGCGGCAATGGCTTGCGCGCCGCCGATGCGCCAGACCTCATCGACACCCGCGAGATGCGCCGCTGCCAACACCAACGGATTAACTTCGCTTTTCGGCGTTGGCGTAACCACCACCAGTCGTTGTACGCCAGCAACCTTGGCAGGGATCGCGTTCATCAGCAATGAAGACGGATAGGCTGCACGCCCACCGGGAACATAGAGTCCGGCGGCATCTACTGCGCTCCAGCGCGCGCCAAGGCGGACACCGGTCTCATCAGTATAGTCGCGATCCTGCGGCAGTTGCGCTTCATGATAGGAACGGATGCGACTGGCGGCGAGTTCCAGTGCTTCGCGCAGTTCTGCATCCAGTCCGCCAAACGCGGCCTGCATCTCCGCCGCGTCGATCTGCCAACCCTTGCTGCTCAGGCTATGGTCATCAAAACGCGTGGTATATTCTTCCAGCGCCGCATCGCCGCGCGCGCGCACGGCATCGATAATCGCGCTGACATCACGGCGGACATCCGCATCGCCGTCACGCCGGGCATTGACCAGCCGGTCAAATTGCGCCGCGAAGTCCGGGTCGCTGCTGTTCAGCCGCAGGCTCATGCCGCTGCCTTCCCGGCCTCGGCAAGGTCACGGAAACGCTCAATCAGGGGCGCAAGCGCGGCATGGCGGGTTTTCAAAGCCGTGCGGTTTACGATCAGCCGCGCCGATACCGGCATAATCTCGGCGGTTTCTTCCAGACCGTTCTGCTTCAGCGTGCGGCCCGATTCCACCAGATCGACAATATGATGCGCCAGCCCCAGCGACGGCGCCAGTTCCATCGCGCCATTGAGTTTGACACACTCGGCCTGCACACCCAACGAGGCAAAATAGCGACGTGTGAGATTGGGGTACTTCGTCGCCACCCGGACATGGCTCATATGGCTGAGCGTATCCGCCTGAGCGCGCTCCTTGGGTTCCGCCACCGACAAGCGGCAATGGCCGAAATTGAGGTCCACCGGTGCATAAAGATCGGCATAGTCAAATTCGTCGATCACATCCGAGCCAACAATGCCGATATGTGCCGCGCCATGGGCAACAAAAGTGGCGACATCAAAGGCGCGCACGCGGATCAGGTCCATATCATTGCGATTGGAGCCAAAGCGCAACGAGCGATCCGCCTTGTCGAAGAAATTCGCTGTCGGCTCGATCCCGGCTTGTGCCAGCAAGGGCAGCGCATCATCAAGGATGCGGCCTTTGGGGATGGCAAAGATAAGCGGCTGTGTCATAGAAGCCGCGATGTAGGCGCTGGGCGCAGAAAGGGCAATAACGGACATGGAGGAAGGCACACCAGACAAAGCACAAGAAATTCTGAGCGTGGCCAAAGCCTTTGCCACCCAAAATGCTTTCTTGGTTGCAATGGACGCGCCGATTACCGCACGTATCTGTGCGGCGATATCCAATCTACTGCATGAGGAGGAGCAGGCAGCCGATAGCGCCTTTGGCCGCAGGGTGCTCGGCTGGGCAGGCAATGCACTGGAGGATGCACTGCCGTTGCGTTGTGCCGGGGGCTTTCATGCGCTGCATCTCACCGACATGGAACCCGATCTCACGCCGCTCTATGCTGGCGAGGCCACAGCGCTGGCCGATGCGGAAAAGCTGATCGGGAACGCACTCGAACGGCATGAGGCGTTTCTGCTGCCCTGGCTCGATACCCCGCCCCAGACCAATGAGGCAGGCCGGTCGAGCAATTTCGCCGCCGCTTTGCTGTGGCTGGCGAAACAAGGCCTACCGCCACGCTTTACACTGAATGAGCTCGGCTCCAGCGCCGGGATCAACCTGATGATGGACCGGTTTCATTTTGATCTGGCCGGGGTTACGGTTGGGCCGGACAATGCCACAATCAGAATACAACCCGACTGGCGAGGCCCGCCGCCGCCTGTATGCGATATAGAGATTGTCTCAACACAGGGCGCGGATATAAATCCGATTGACCTGACTGATCAGGCTGCTGCGGCGCGACTGACAGCCTATATATGGCCGGAAAATCGCGACCGGTTTCAGCGAATGGAAGCGGCGATAGCCGAGGCGCATAAACAGCCGCCCAAGCTGATCCACGCAGATGCCGCCGATTTTGTCGATGCCATGCTCGCCGAAGAACAGTCAGCAGGAACCGTCCGCGTGCTCATGCACTCTATCGTCTGGCAATATCTGCCCGAAACCACGCAACAGCGCATTACTGAAGCTATGGAAGCCGCTGGTGCTCAGGCCACAGCGGAGCAACCGCTTGCCTGGATCAAGGTGGAAACCAATCGCGAAACGATACGCCATGAAGTCAAGGCTCGCTACTGGCCCGGCGGTGCTGATTGGACAATGCTCGGTACATCGCATGCGCATGGCAAATGGGTGGAATGGGACGCGTGAACTACATCATCCTCCCCGCTTGCGGGGAGGTGGCAGGCGCCGTAGCTTTAGCGAAGGCGGCTGACGGAGGGGGATTTCCACTTGCGCAGCGCCAGACGGCCCGCCCCCTCCACCACCTTCGGCGGTCCCCCTCTCCGTGAACGGGGAGGATTTTTTAATTCAGGAGCGCGTCCAGCGCAGCTGAAACTCCAGCTCTTCCTGATCGCCATTGCGCTCATGCTCAATCGAAAGCTCGGCGCGCGCGGGGACATAAAGCCGCTCGCCATCAACCTGAATGGTATAGGCCTTGCCCGCTTTCAGGCTCTCCACCAGCCGCTCCAGCTTGGCGATATGCTCTTTTTTCAGATAGCTTTTTTCAACGTCGCGATCATCAGACATGGCCATTCTCCTTTGGCCGAGAATTGGCACCGCTCTATGTCACCGGCGTGACATCGCCATTCAGAAACTCGTCCATAGCATCCGTCACCGCCTCATGATTCTCCCAGGTGACGAAATGACCGCCGGGCAGCTTCACCAGCATCAGCTTGGCGATGAGCGAATGGATGCCATCGAGCAATGACGGCCGCAACGCATGGTCATCCATCGCCCAGATCAGCAGCACCGGCATTTTCAGCACCGGAAAAGGCTTGTCGAGAAACGCCTGCACCGCAGGCGGCGGCGGGCCGTCATAATCGACCGGCGGGATGGTGATAGCGCTCGCGCGATACCAGTTGATCATAGCGGTAAAGGCACCGGGCGTCTGCCATTGCTGCAGATAGATTTGCCGCTCCTCTTCAGGGATCGGCGTCTGCACATGGTCGGCGAAATTCTCTTTATAATAGGCATCCCAGCCCTTGCGCTCGACATAGGCCTCAAACTCTGGCCCACGAAAAGCGGTGATATATTGCGTCGCCGCACGCTGATCCGGGTCGGTATAGATGGCCTTTTGATAAGTATAGGGATGCGGCGCATTGGCGATAATCAGCTTCTCTACCCGGTCCGGATGCGTCAGCGCCGTCGCCCATGCCCCGGCCCCGCCCCAATCATGCCCCGCCAGAGCGAATGTGTCGACGCCCAGCGCATCGGCCAGCGCCACCACATCGCCGACCAGCTTCTGCACCGTATATTCGCTCACGCCCTCGGGCTTGGACGATCCGGCATAGCCGCGTTGATCGGGCGCAATCACCCGATGCGTCTTGGCAAAATGCACGATCTGATGCCGCCAGGAGCGGTGCGATTCGGGAAAACCGTGGAGCAGAATCAGTGGCGGCGCATCCTCTGCGCCAGCCAAAGCGACGTCCAGTTCTACGCCGGTTGATAGGGCTATGCGGGTAAGGTCAAAGGGGGGAATATGATCGGCCATAAACGGATCATCAGCCTTTGCCTCATCTTTTGCAAGCCCAAGAGCAAACCACAAAACCCGGATCAACTAATCAGTGTTGTCATTACTGTTTTATCAGCACTAGACACCCATTCAACTACAGATGTAAACGAAAGATGATTCATTCTGAAAACCTTCCCCAAAGCCATCATCGCCCTTTCTCTGATGAGCGCATGTGCGCCTGCAGCAATTGCACAGGATTCACAGACGCAGCCTGATGCAGCGACAACCCAAAGCGACGCGGCGCGGATTGCGCGTTTTGAAACACAGCTCAAAAATTTGCGCGAGCGCGACGATCCTGATGCCAAGCGCTGGACCATAGAGCAGCGCATGGAGAATTATGGTGTCCCCGGCATGGGCGTGGCGATCATCAACAATGGCAAGATTATCCTTGCCAAGGGCTATGGCACGCAATCCGCCAACTCTGACGAGCCGGTCGATGCAAATACCGTGTTTTCTGCAGGTTCTGTCAGCAAGGTCATCAATGCGGCGCTTATCTTGCGGCTGGTGCAGGAGGGGAAGCTCGATCTCGACACCGATATCAACGACTATCTGACATCATGGAAAGTGCCGGAAAACGAACATAGCAGCGGCCACAAGGTTACATTGCGCATGCTGCTGTCGCACACTTCGGGGTTCAGTCAGCATGGCTTTGAGGATTTTCTGCCCGAAGAAGCGCTGCCCACAGCCTTGCAGACGCTGAATGGCGAAGCCCCTGCCAAGCATGAGCCGGTGCGCATCCTGTTCACACCAGGCAGCAAGATGAAATATTCCGGCGGCGGGATCACCGTCAGCCAAGTACTGGTAGAAGATGTGACGGGAATGTCCTATGCCGAAGCGGCGCGGGCATATGTGTTTGAACCACTGGGCATGACGCGCAGCACTTTTGCAAGCCCGTTGCCAGAAAGCCATGGCAATATCGCCAAAGCGCATGACAAGCAGGGCAGGCCCAAGGCCCTGCCCCGTGGCTATGAATCCTTCCCGGAAATAGCCGCATCCGGGCTATGGACCAGTGCCAGCGATATGGCGCGCTTTGTCCTCGCGCTGATGCAGGATGAGGCTTTCCTCACCGCTGAACTCCGCGCCGATATGCTGACACGCGTACCACTGAGCTGGCATGGCCTCGGCCCGCGGATCAATGGCGAGGGTGATATGCTGGCATTTCATCATGGCGGCGCTAATGACCATTATCAAAGCTGGATCGAAGGACAGCCCGCCCATGGCAATGGCTTTATAACGCTCAGCAATGGCGAGGCCGGACGCCCGCTGGGCTATGAACTGCGCTTCTCAGCCGATGCGGCCTTTGGCTGGCCGGTGCCCTTTCCCGATGGTTATAGGGAACCGGATTTGGGGACATCTGAAGAAGAGTAAGGAGATTCCTTAGTCCCCGTTCGCGTCGAGCGAAGTCGAGACGCCGTGCGCATCGCCGTCTCTCGACTACGCTCGAGACGAACGGCAGAAGCTAACTTTGCCCACGAGTCAATGGCACATCCGGGATGGGAATAAACTCCTCCTCATCCCCCGGAACCTTGGGAAAGCGCCCGGCATTCCAATCCGCCTGCGCCTGTTTGATGCGTTCATTTGATGAGGAGACAAAATTCCACCAGATATGGCGGCTGCTGCCAATGGGCGCGCCGCCGAGCAGCATGGCGCGGCCGCCGCTGATGCTTTCCAGCTTGGGTTTTTCACCCGGCGCCAGAATGTAGAGGGTGAACATCTCCATCGGCATGCCGGCAATCGCGACATCGCCCTCGACCAGCACCAGCGCGCGTTCATCGGCATCGCTGTCAATCGGGATCGTGCCGCCTGCTCCCAGCATAATATCGGCATAGATGGTCGGGCTGTGGCAGGTGGTGGGTGCGGACTGGCCCCAGAGGTCGCCCATAATAACCCTTGCGCTCGTGCCAGCATCCTCAATCAGCGGCAAGGCATCAGCACCGACATTCTCAAATGCCGGGTCAATCTCTTCCTTGCCATCGGGCAGCGCCAGCCAGGTCTGCATGCCGAACATGGGGGATATCTTGCCGATTTCACTTTCCGGTGAACGCTCAGAATGAACAATGCCCTTGCCCGCCGTCATCAGATTGACCTCACCCGGATAAATCGTCTGAAACGTGCCCAGACTGTCGCGATGGTCGACGGCACCGGCAAACAGATAGGTGACAGTCGCAAGCCCGATATGGGGATGCGGCCGCACACCCATATCAGCGCCGACCTCAAGCTCGGCGGGACCAAATGCATCGACAAAGATAAAGGGGCCGACCATCGCCCGTTTGCGCGACGGCAATATCCGCCGCACTGCAAAGGCACCGAGATCATGGGTGACGGGCAATATGGTCTCGCTGATTACGCTCATAGCCGCTCCAGATCGGTCACCGTGCGGTCATTGGTGACATTGCCGGTATTAAGCGTGCTGTTCGGCTCGACCATCAGCACATGGCATTCCTCGCTGAGCGCCTCGGGTCGATGCTCCACACCATGCGGCACCATGATCATTTCGCCCGCGTCCAGATCGGTAAAGCGCTCGCCCTCACTATCGCGCAGACCCATGCGCATCTGACCCGCGATAACCAGAAACAGCTCATCCTCAGCTTCATGATGATGCCAGTCAAACGCGCCCTTGAACTTGGCGAGCTTAACCTGTGCATCATTGACATCGGCGGCGATTTTCGGCTGCCAATAGCCGTCTATCGTGGCGAACGCCTCATCCAGGCTGAGCTTTTCAATCGCCAACGCTCAAGCCCCGCCCGGTGCGCTGGCTTTGATAGCCAGCGCATGGACACGCTCACCGGGCAGATCGCCCAGCGCCTTGTTGACCATACGCTGCCGCTGCAGGCGGGATACGCCTTCAAAAGCCGCGCTCTCGATCACGACGGTGAAATGCGATTCCCCGCTGCCATCATCGCCCATATGGCCGCGATGGCTGGCGCTGTCGTTGATAACTTCCAGCTTTTGCGGCGCAAAGGCCTCGGTCAGAAGCTGGGTGATTTCCTGCTGAACGCTGATTTTTTCCATGTTCAACAAGTTAGGACCAAGCCGCAATATCGACAAGGGCAAAGCAGCACCTATATTGATGCTTCATGCCCATTCGCTCAATCTCCCATGCCCAGGCGCACTGACCGCTTCCATGGCCGCTATGAAGGTAGCGGACGGCGCTGCGACTGGCCCGGCTGCAACAAGCCGGGCGAGTTCCGTGCGCCGCCTGAGGACGTGCGCGCCGGGGCTTCACGCTATGATGGCCCGGGCGAATGGCGCTGGTTCTGCCTCGACCATATCCGCGCCTTCAATCAGGGGTATAATTATTTTGCGGGCATGAGCATGGACGAGATTTACGAAGCGCAGCGTCCGGCCAGCGGCTGGGACAGCGAAACCCGCGCCTTTGCAAGCGCCCCGGTGGATGCACCGCGCTGGGCCGATTTCCACGATCCGCTCGATGCCATCGGCGCGAAGTTCAAGGAAAATCTGCAATCACGCTCACAGGCTGCCAGAGAGGCCGCAGGGCTGGACGACATACACCCGTTCAACCGCAGCGAGCAAAAAGCACTGGAAACGCTGGGCCTGACCACCGATGCCGACCGCCAGACGATCCGGCGGCGCTATTCGGCACTGGTGCGCAAATATCACCCCGACCGCAATGGCGGGAACCGGGCGTATGAGAAGCAGTTGCAGGCCGTGGTCGAGGCCTATCAGCGGCTGAGAAAGTCGGCGGTTTTTGTCTGATAGCCCTCTCCCCTGCAGGGGAGAGGGAAGAGCCGCGAAGCGGCGAAGGGAGAGGGGGCTTTCCACAAGCGCTGCGTCTAGCTGACAGCCCTCTCCCTTAATCCCTCCCCTGAAGGGGAGGGAGACTTTTAGGTTCGCGCACCCACCAGCGCAAAGGGAGCACCCTGCGGGTCAACAGCATTGACTGAGAAGTCACCGCCGGGAATTTCCATCGGGCCCATCATCACCTGACCACCCTCAGCTGTGATCGTCTCTACCGCCTTGTCGATATCGGCAACGCGGAAATAATAGTTCCACATTGGCATCGGCGCTTCGGCAGGCTTTTGCATCATGCCGGCGATCATATAATCGCCGTGTTTGATCTCATGATAAGTACCCATCTCGCCCATATCGCTGGCTTTTTCGTGTTTCCAGTCGAACTGTTCGCCATAAAAGGCGGAAGCCGCTTCCGGATCATCGCACATCAGCTCATTCCAGGCGCAATGGCCGTCTTTCTTTTCGTACTTTGAAAAGGCCGGACTGTCGCTCGGCTGTTCGCCTTTCATGATATAGATCATAGCCCCATCGGGCCCCGCGATCAGGCTCATGCGGCCGACATTGGGCAAATCCCATGGCGCCATGTGGACCATGCCGCCCGCCTTGGCGATCGCCTCGGCGCTAGCATCGACATCATCAACCTCAACATAGCCCATCCAGAAAGGCGACGCGCCGCCGCTTTTCATTTCGTCAGTCAATGCCATCATGCCGCCAATCCCGGCATCGCCAGCGGTAAAGAAATGATATTCGGTATCGGGCATACCGGAGTCAGCGAAATTCCAGCCAACCACCTTGCCATAAAAATCCTCAGCCGCCGCCAGATCGCTGGTCACCAGCTCATACCATGTAAATTCGCCATGCACATTGTTCGCCATGGTGATCCTCCCTCTTCTCTAAAAAAAGCCTTATTTCTGCAGCGTATAGACCGGTTCAAACCCGCCCATAATCATCCGTGAGCCATCAAAGGGTACCGGATGTTTCTCGCGGTCGAAGCGCGGGTCATCCTTTACCAGGTCCTGCAGCTTCGCCATCGCATTGTCACGCGTGGCCTTGTCGGGCCATTCCATAAAGGTGAAGACCACCGCTTCGTCCTCGCCCGCCTCCACCGCGGTGAAGAAATCGTTTTTCTTGCCTTTGGGGACGTCCGACTGCCAGCTTTCCACCACCCGAATAAGCCCAAAATCCATAAAGATCGGATTGATCAGTGCGGCATGGTCAATAAAGGCCTGCTTATTCTCTTTCGGCACAGCCAGAACAAAACCATTAATAAAAGACATAGTGAAAACCCCCTCTCTCTAAGCCGGGTCGAAACCCGCCTGTCGCTACGGCATGTTAGCGCCTGTTTTTATCGCTGCCATGGCAATACGGCGAAGACGCAGAAAAAACCGACGCGCTGCACCCATAGCAGTCTTGCACTACCCCGCGCAGCATGACTATGTGCAATGCACAGCAGGAAATACAGGCAGAAAGCGGCATGAGCGATATCCCCAATGAGATTCCCCCCGGCACCGGCGACACCGTGATGGCTGCGCCCGACAAGATGGTGTCCGCGCGCGAGCTGTTCGGGCTGGATATCGACATGGAAATCCCGGCCTTTTCCGAAGCCGATCCGCGCGTGCCCGATCTTGATCCGGCCTATGTCTTTGACCATGACACCACGCTGGCGGTACTGGCGGGCTTTGCCCATAACCGCCGGGTGATGATCCAGGGCTATCACGGCACCGGTAAATCCACCCATATCGAGCAGATTGCCGCACGACTGAACTGGCCCTGCATCCGCATCAATCTCGACGCGCATATCAGCCGTATCGACTTGGTCGGCCGCGATGCCATTGTGCTGAAAGATGGCAAGCAGGTCACCGAATTCCGCGAGGGCCTGCTCCCTTGGGCGTTGCAAACACCAACCGCGCTTGTGTTCGATGAATATGATGCTGGCCGCCCCGATGTGATGTTCGTCATACAGCGCGTTCTCGAGACCGAGGGCAAGCTGACATTGCTCGACCAGAACCGGGTGATCCGCCCCAATCCCTTCTTCCGTCTGTTCGCCACCGCCAACACGGTGGGTCTCGGCGATACCAGCGGGCTGTATCACGGCACGCACCAGATCAACCAGGGGCAGATGGACCGCTGGAACATTGTCTGCACCCTCAACTATCTCCCCGCTGAAACCGAGGCGAAAGTGATCCTCTCCAAAGTCGGCGAGACCGATCCGAGCGTGGTCGAAAAAATGGTCAAGGTCGCCGATCTGTCGCGTCAGGGCTTTATCAATGGCGATATCTCGACGGTCATGAGCCCGCGCACCGTGATAAGCTGGGCCCAGAACGCCGCGATCTTCCACAATATCGGCTTCGCCTTCCGCCTCTCCTTCTTAAACAAATGCGATGAGGCGGAGCGGATGCTGGTCGCGGAATATTATCAACGGGTGTTCGGTGAGGATTTGCCGGAGAGTGTTGTGGGGAGTTGAACTATCTAAGCAATCAACTTTATGCTAATTCCGTAAAATGAAGGTCTTCAAACACGCTGCGGTTGAACAAGAATTTCTGCGTTGGAAAGCGCAACTACCTGAGGCAAGGGAGTTTACTGGTCTTTCTTATGAACAAGTTCTAACTGTGCATTTTGTTTTAGTAGATATGTTCTACGGTCGTAAGTCAGGTATCGGAGGTATTGGCCCAAAATCATTAGATATGTTAATTTCAGCAATCAGCAGACAGGATGTATCATTTGGTGGAATCGACAAATGGACGAGACCTGAAGAAGTAGCTGCAACTTTAATGTATGGAATCATATGCAATCACCCCTTCCACGATGCAAATAAAAGGACTGCATTTTTGTCAACTTTGCTTTTCTTAGAACAAAATAAGTTGACCTTGAAGATAACTGAAAAGCAATTCGAAGATTTTACAGTAAAAATTGCCGACAATTCATTCACAAAAATGGAAAAATATATTAAAGATTTTAAGGGTCATGAAGACTCTGACGTAAGATACATCGCACACTATCTTCGGCTTGTCACCAGGCAGACCGATAAGAGGGATTACATAGTTACCTATAGAGAGTTAAATACTATACTTAGGCGCTTTGGATATGAGTTGAAGAACCCACATGCGAATACTATAGATGTCATTGATACTGAAAGTAATAATAGAGTATGCAATGTTGGATATCACGGCATGTCAAAACAAGTTGCTAAACCTGTCATCAAAAAGATACGTGCCGAAACAGCCTTGGACTTTTTGAGTGGTTGCGATTCCGCTGCATTTTTCAAGAATGAGCAGCCTATAAATAATTTGTTGGCGAAATATTATGAGCCCTTAGAACGGCTCGCTTTCCGATAGACGTATCGGTGCCACATAACCCCCTCGCCAAAGCCGTCATACTTGGCTAACACAGCCCGATATGTCGGATATCGATTCCTATCTGGAAGAATATCGCCGAGCGCGAGAGGCTGAGCTGGCCGAGCGCCAGCCATGGACGCGGCGCAAGCGGCCATGGGATGCGGTGCGCAACTTCTTCGGCGGCAAAGATAGCCAAGAGCATCCCGCCACCGCGCCGATAGACACGCCTGATTATGCGCCGCCCGAAGAAGAGATTGCAGCGCCGAAGAAACGCGGCTGGCGCTGGTGGACATTGCGTGGCTTGGGTCTCGGCATCGGCCTGTTTCTCGCCATCATCATCTGGCTGGCGATCACCGCGCCGCTGTCCAAATCGCTTGAGCCTATAGCCGCACCGGAGATTACGCTCACCACCAGCGATGGCCGTCCAATCGCGCGCAATGGCGCGATTGTCCGCGATCCGGTGGTCGCTGAGGACCTGCCCGATTATGTCAAACAGGCATTTCTGGCGATTGAAGACCGGCGTTTTTATGAGCATTGGGGTGTCGATCCACGCGGGGTTGGCCGCGCTATCTGGTCCAATGTTGCGGGCAGCGGCCTGACCCAGGGTGGTTCCACCATCACCCAACAGCTGGCCAAAATCAGCTTTCTCACCCCCGAGCGCAGCCTGTCACGCAAGGCGCGCGAGGCACTGATCGCCTTTTGGATGGAGGCTTGGCTGACCAAGGATGAAATCCTCGAACGCTATCTCTCCAACGCCTATTTTGGTGATAATGTTTACGGGTTGCGCGCCGCGTCGCTGCACTATTTTTACCGCCAGCCGGAGAATCTGAAGCCCGAACAGGCGCTTATGCTCGCCGGACTGGTGCAGGCGCCATCACGCTATGCGCCAACGCGCAATTGGGATGCGGCAACCAAGCGTGACAAGCTGGTGCGCAAGGCCATGGTCGCGGCGGGCTTTATGACCCAGGCCGAGGTCGATGCCCTGCCCGTGCCGGTGCTGGACGTGCGCAACAAGCGCAAGGCGGTGCCGGTGGGCACCCATTTTGCCGATTGGGCGATGCCCCAGGCGCGCGAGCTGACCGAAACCAGCTATGCCACGCTGGAGCTGGAAACGACCCTGGACTCGCGTCTGCAAAGGATCGCCCAGCGCGCGGTGCAGCGCGGCGTCACCGGCGATACGCAAGTCGCGCTGGTGGCGATGCGCCCCAATGGCGAGGTCGTCGCCATGGTTGGTGGACGCGATTACAAGACATCGCAATTCAACCGTGCGGTGCAGGCCGAGCGGCAATCCGGCTCTGCCTTCAAGCTGTTCGTCTGGCTCGCCGCGCTGCGCTCGGGCATGCGGCCCGATACGGTGGTCGATGACAGCCCGATTGAAAGCGGCAGCTATCGCCCGAAAAATGCCGGTGAGAAATATATCGGTCGCACCACCTTGGAAGAGGCGTTTGTCAAATCCAGCAATGTCGTCGCGGTGCGGCTGTATAACCGGCTGGGCAGCGAGGCGGTCAGCCGTGAAGCGCGCAATTTGGGCGTCACCGCCAATTTCATCGACGGCGATCCGAGCCAGGCGCTGGGTACCGCATCGACCAGCTTGATCGAGATGACCGCCGCTTATGCCGCGCTGGCGGGCAACCAATACCCGGTCACGCCCACTGCCTTTGCCGAGGGCGAACAGGGCTGGTTCGACTGGCTGTTCAGCGGCCCGGAGAGCTTTGACCGGCAGATGCGCGACGATATGCAGCAGATGCTACGCGCCGCGGTCAATCGCGGCACCGGCCGCGCGGCGCAACTGGCGATCCCCAATTATGGCAAGACCGGCACCAGCCAGGACAATCGCGATGCGCTGTTTATCGGCTATGCCGGTGAGGGCGCGGACAGGCTGGTCGTCGGCGTCTGGGTCGGCAATGATGACAACAGCCCGCTCGCCGGCATACAGGGCGGCGGCCTGCCCGCGCGCATATGGAAGCGGTTTATGGCGCAGGCGCTGAAGGGGTCGGCACCGGCAGGGAAGCGCCAGGCACCTGCGAAAAAGACTGCGCCGTCGAAAGAGCCGCCCGCAAAACCGAAGCCCGGTGACGCCGCCAATGATGACCTGCCATCCATCGCCAATGACAATGAGGACGGCGATGAAAAGACCCGCATCCGCCTTGATGAAAACGGCCTTGTTATCTCCCGCAAGATAGACGGACGCAATGTGCGGCTGCGGCTAGGGAATGACGAGGAGTAAGAACGGTTATGGAAGAGCAATTCTGGCAATCGCGTTGGCAGCAAAACAATATCGCGTTTCATGAGGCCAAGCCGCACCCTTTTCTTGAAAGCCATTTCGGCACGATTGGGGTCACATCAGGCGACACAATATTGGTTCCGCTCTGCGGCAAGTCGCTGGATATGGATTGGCTATTGGGTCAGGGCTTTCACGTCATCGGCATCGAATTCAATCAAGAGGCGGTTGAGGAAGTGTTTGAACGGCTCGGTCTGGTCCCTGAAAAGAGCGAAACTCATGGTTTAAAGCGCTATCATAATGGCCATCTCACCCTTTATGTTGGCGACTTCTTTGCTCTCGACCAAGCAATGCTGGGCCAGATTGACGGCATTTTTGACCGGGGTTCGATTGTTGCCTTGCCGGACGAGATGCGCACCCGCTACGTCGCCCATCTTGCGGGCATCACCGATCATGCGCCGCAACTGGTCATCGGCTATGACTATGATCAGCAACAAACACAGGGACCGCCCTTCTCGGTGCCGCCTACTGCGCTGCAAAAGCTCTATGATGATATCTACAGCATGACCCCTTTGGCAGCGCGGCCTATAGAAGGGCCGCTTGCCGCGCGATGTTCGGGTGAAGAATATGCGGCGGCACTCAGCCGCAAATAATCACTATGCGAACAGGGCTAGTCTGCATATGTAAGATGCATGACCGAACGCACTCCCTTAGATGATCTCAAATCCGTGCTTGGCGGCGCGGCGCGTGCTATTTCGCTGGAGGATGAGGTCGAACTGGCCTTTACCGCCGATCCGCCATCGCAATCGGGCAACAAGCTGCGTGTTCCGATGCCGCAGCGTACTTTGCCCGCCGATCAGGTGGCCGAGGCGCGCGGCTATGCCGATCTTTATGCGCTGAAGCTGCGCCATCATGATCTCGCCGCACACAGCCGCAATGCGCCCAAAGAAGCTGTGGCGCGCGCGGTTTATGATGCACTGGAGCAGGTGCGGGTTGAGGCTTTGGGCAGCAATGCCATGCCCGGTGTCGGCGACAATCTCGATGCCGCGCTCGATATGCGGATGCGTTCCGATCCGATTTCGCGCGCGGCGCAGCGGGATGATGTGCCGCTTTCCACCGCCGTATCGCTGATCGCGCGTGAGCGGTTGACCGGGCGGCCTATTCCAGAGCGGGCGCAGGCGGGCGTTGATCTGGTGCGCGGATGGATTGAGGAACGCGCTGGCGAGGATCTCGCGGCGCTTTCCGATGTGCTGGATAATCAGCGCGGTTTTGCCGAAATCATGGCAAATCTGCTCGAGCATCTCGACCTTGCCGATCCGCAAATGGAGGAACAGGAAGGCGAGGACGAGGAAGAGGATCAGGAAGACGGCGAGCAGGAGGACGAATCCCCCGATGAGGGCGAGGAGGAAGCCGCCGGCGATCAGGGTCAGGCCGATACCCGCGGCGAGCAGCAACAGGGCGAAGGCGAAGAGGGCGAGGACCAGCAGACCGAGGGCGAATTTGACGAGGATGGCGATGGCGATCCCGGGGATGCCGGCGATGATGGCATGATGCCGGTGCGGCCCAACCGGCCATGGACCGATCTGCCCGATGATTTTGACTATAAGGCCTTTACCCAGCGCCATGACGAGGAAATCCCCGCGCCTGAATTGTGCGATGAGGAGGAGCTGCTGCGGCTGCGTGCCTATCTTGATCAGCAGCTGACGACATTGCAGGGCGCGGTGACCAAACTCGCCAACCGGTTGCAACGCCGCTTGATGGCGCAGCAGAATCGCAGCTGGGATTTTGACCAGGAAGAAGGCCTGCTCGATGCAGCTCGGCTGGCGCGTGTCGTTGTCGCACCGGGGCAATCGCTGTCCTACAAGATTGAGCGCGATACCGATTTTCGCGATACGGTGGTGACGCTGCTGATCGACAATTCAGGCTCGATGCGCGGACGGCCAATCTCGATCGCCGCGATAAGCGCCGATATCATGGCGCGGACGCTGGAGCGCTGCGGCGTCAAGACCGAGATATTGGGCTTCACCACCAAGGCGTGGAAGGGCGGCCAGTGCCGCGAGGAATGGCTTGCCGATAACCGCCCGGCCAATCCGGGGCGGCTCAATGATCTGAGGCATATCATCTATAAACAGGCTGATGAGCCCTGGCGCCGGGCGCGCAAAAATCTCGGCCTGATGATGCGCGAGGGATTGCTAAAAGAGAATATCGACGGCGAGGCACTGCTCTGGGCGCATGCCCGCCTGCTGGCGCGGCCCGAGGAGCGCCGCATCCTGATGGTGATTTCCGACGGCGCGCCTGTCGATGACTCAACGCTCTCAGTCAATCATGGCGGCTATCTGGAACAGCATCTGCGCCAGGTGATCGACTGGATCGAAAACCGCTCACCGGTGCAACTTATCGCTATCGGTATTGGCCATGATGTGACGCGTTACTATCGCCGCGCGGTGACTATTATGGATGCCGAGCAGCTCGGCGGCACAATGGTCGAGCAGCTGGCAGAGCTGTTTGACGAGGAGTAGTCAATTTCTCAACACGCAGAGAACAAGAGAGCTACCAGCACCAATGATAAACATCATAGTTACTATAAAAATGAGACCCTTTCTCAGCATCTTGCTGAGCTTTGGTTTACTGACTGGCACTTTGGAAACCACAGTTCTCGCCCAAGATGTAACCCCACCAGCAGAGGTGTCCCAGGATACGATAAACGTTTTGCGTGAGAGATGCGATGCGCATGATGCAAAGGGCTGCTCAACCCTTGGTGTTCTTTACTTGCAAGGAATGGGTGTTGAAAAAAGTGACACACGTGCAGCTGAGTTGTTCCGCAAGGGTTGTGATGGTGGAGACTACGAAACCTGTTACATGTTAGGCATGCTCTATTCTGATGGCCAAGGTGTAGAGCAAAACCACTCAGAAGCAGCAAAACTATATCGTCGGGCCTGTGACTTTGGACACTCAAACGGCTGCTCCCTACTTGCAGCACGTTACCTTAACGGAAAAGGGGTTACTAAAGACCCCGCTAAAGCGATTGAACTATTCGATCGTGGCTGTGAGAACGGCAATTCAAGTGATTGTTGTTTCTTAGGACTCGTATATGAGCTTGGGCAAAGCGTAGAACAAGACTATGAAATAGCGGCAAATCTCTATCAGAGAGCAGCAAATGGAGAAACAAAAGAGTGCCATTTCAATCTAGCGGATCTCTTTCTAAGTGGAAGAGGCGTAGAGAAAAACTATACAAACGCGGTCCGGCTATACCAACAGGCCTGTGATGCTGGAGATGAACGAGGCTGCAACAAAATAGACGATTTGGTTGAGATTGAATCTCGACAAGCCAGTTCTCAATCTGATGACGCGCCTTGATTTTAGCGAAGTTCTTTTTGGGCGATTTATTCCGCAAGGAAATTCAGAAAATCTTTGCATAGATGTTGCGCGTGAGATATTCACGCCCTTCGCTTCTTCGCGTGAAACAGAATTAGCGCGATGAGTTTTCTGCAAATGCAGCACTATTGGCGGGTGCCCCTCCACCAGCCTTCGCCAAGGCTATGGCTGGTCCCCTCCCCGTGCCGGGGAGGATTTTACGCAGCCAGTTCCTCAGCGCTTAGCGCATAAAGCAAATCCGCACCGCCCATAGCTGACGCCTTCAACCCCAGCGCTTCAGGCACCATATGATCGCAATAATAGCGGGTGGTGACCAGCTTGGCCTTGAGGAAGGCACTGTCACCCTCCCCGGCATCCGGACACTCCTGCGCCACGCGGTGCTGTTTTGCCAGACGCCCCCACCGCCTATTCGACGATGGTCACCTCAACGCGGCGCGCTTCGTCGGCGGTCATTTCGGTGATGGTGGTGTCATCGGGTTTGACCAGATCGGTCCGCCCTTCATCCACGCCCTGCGCCACCAATGCCGCCTGCACGCTTTCGGCGCGGTTTTTGGAGAGTTCGGCGTTCAGCTCGGCATCGCCGCTGGGGTCGTTAAAGCCCGATATCGCCACGCTGGCCTCGGGATTGGCCTCAAGATACGCCAGCAGATCAGCGGCCTTGGCTTCAAATTCGGGGCTGACTTCGGCGGCTCCGGTGTCGAAATAGACGGTGAGCATTGGTTTGGCTTCCACCTCAGCGGCAATCACGCCTGCACCATCGGGTATCTCTGCAGCGGCAGCATCCGCAGCGGGCATCGCCTCTTCAGCCGGAGCTTCGACCGCGGCTGGCGGCAGCGCGGCGACGGGTGCGTCATCTTTCTGGAACAGCCAACCACTGACCGCCATGCCAAAAGCCAGAGCACCGAATGTTGCAACCGCGGCGAGGAAGCCCGCGCCGACAAGGTCGCCATCATCGCCCGGCGAAAACTCTTCGGAGAAGATATTATACACCCGGTTGGTCTTGCCCGCGCCGTGATAGTAGGACGCCGCCGCAGCCGCGACAGCAGAGGTGGCGGCGACATTGGCGGTCCAGTTGGGATAGCCAAAGGCGCCGAATTTCTCGAAATGCTTGGTCAGCAGATAATAGGCGGTGACGCGGTTCTTGTCGTCGGCCATCTGGGTGCCGACAGCGGCAATGCCTTCATCCAGAGTCTTGTCGGGATCGGTCAGGCCCAGCTTGCCTTTGAGGAAGCTCTCGCGGACATGGTCGGTCTCGGCCTTGTCTGCAAAAGCCAGGAGCGAGCCATCGCGCGATCGCAATGCCGTGCCGCAAAACCGCACAATCGCGGCAACAACGCCCTTGTTAGGATTTGGATCATATTTGCGGACTTCCGCCAGCCAGTTCTTTGCCATCGCCATCATCCCTATCTGTGTCGGTTGCAGTGCCGTGCCGATTAAATTCGCTGGGTGCTTAAACTCTCCCTATGACTCGCGCGGAAGACGCAAGCCCTGCATGATTAATGTAGCCGAGACGGTGCCAATGTCCAGTATATATTACACTTTATACTGTAAAGTTAATTGGACAGTTGCCGAAAGTGCTGCGATTATGCCGCTTTTCTGGCATATTCCCGCAAACAGAATCGGCAAAAATGGGATGAGGGAGAAGCAATAATGCAAAAAGGGGTGTTCTATACCGCCGGAATCGCGCTGTTGCTCGGCACAGGCACCGCGCTGGCACAGGAAGACGTTGCCATGGATGCGGCGGACGCGATTGAGGTGCAGGAAAACGAAGTCGAAGAAGAAGAGGAAACCGGGGAGGTTGAGGCCAAAGTCTCGATCATGCCGGAAAACCCGCAATCGCGCGCTTTCCAGGAGCAGTTCGGCTATGCCTCGGCGGTGGTGCATGACGAGAAGGTCTATCTCTCCGGCGTGATCGTTGTCGAAAGCGATGATATGGAGGCGGAATTCGTCAAGGCGTTTGAGGCCATGGGCCGGACGCTGGAGCGCGCCGGATCAGGCTGGGAGCATGTGCTCGATATCACCAGCTTCCACCTTGATATCGATGCCAGCCTGCCGGTGATGGCCGAGGTCAAGAACCGCTATGTCAAAGCGCCCTTCCCGGCCTGGACGGTGATCGGTATCGACCGGCTCTATCTGCCCGAGGCGCAGGTCGAGATAAAAATCATAGCCGCCGCGCCGGATGATTGAGGGCTTTTGCGTAAAAGGCGGCGTTTATCAATCTGACCGCATTTCAAAACCGGAAAACTCGAACCCCGGCGAGACGATGCAGCTGACCAGCGTATAGCCCGCGCCGCCTTCTGTCGGCACGGGTTCTGCCGCTTGCCAGTAATTGGTGGAGATGCGGATTTGTGGTTGCTGGCCCGCTGCGAGGTCGGTGCCGAGTATCGGGTGGTGCGGCGCATCGTCCCATTCGGCCTTGATCGACAGGGTGAGCGGGTCGCCAGCATGCCAGAGCCAAAGCTCATGCGCATCAACGCGGTGCCATTCGGAGCGCTGGCCGGTTTCGAGCAGATAATAGATCGCGGTGGCGCTGGCGCGGTCGGGGGCATAGGCGGTGTTGCCTCCCAGCGCGATATCGCTGCGCCACAATTCGCGATACCAGCCGCCCTCTGGGTGCGGAGATAGGTTCAGAGAGGTAATAATGTCTTCTGCGGTCATCCGGGCATGTCCTTACCGGCATCACCCTTCAGACCCTCGCCACGGCGGCCGATCATGCCTTCGTAAAAGGCAAAGGCCGGGGCCATGTCCGCCTCATAATCGCCAGTCGCATGAATGACCGGACCAAGGCCGGCGCGGCGGGTGTTGTAGTCCATAAAACCGCAGACAATCGGCACCTTGGCGGCCATGGCGATATGGTAGAAACCGGTGCGCCAGCGGGTGGCGGCGCTGCGTGTGCCTTCCGGCGCGATGGTCAGGATAAAATCGTCGCGTGCGGCAAATTCCTCGGCCATTTGCTGCACCATATCCTTGGCCGCATCACGGTCGACCGGCACCCCGCCCACCTGGCGCATAAAGGTGCCCATCGGCCATTTGAACAGCGATGCCTTGGCCATAAACTGGGTGCGCAGGCCCATCTCGCGGGTCAGGCCGACATAGTTGGGGAAATCCCAATTGCTGGTATGCGGCACCGCGATGATGATGAATTTGCGAAATTCCGGTGCCTCGCCAATGGGCGTGAATTTGTGCTGTCGGTAGATAAACACCAACAGGCGGAACACCATCCGCGCCAGCCAGCCCATAGGCGGTTCACCAGGAACGGTGAAATCTGCTGCTGCCTTGGCTATCGCGACCTCCATACCATTTTGGGACATGATATAGGCCATTACTGTGAAGCGCGCACCTTTTATTGCTGCACAATCGGCCTTTTGATAGAGCAAGCGACATGAAACATAGTTTTATTCTCTTCCTGTCTTTGCTGCTTGTGGCCTGTTCGGGTGCCAATGGCACGGACAATGTACCCGGCAACACCAATGACAAGAGGCCTTATGATGGGATAGCCGCTGATGAGGTCATCCAGTTTGCCGGATCCAATTGGCGCGGTGAAGTCAGCGGCGGTACACCGGATGTTCAGGGGAAGCTGGTGTTAATGACACCGGACGATCTATTGGATAAACTGCCGGGCGAGCGTGTCGATGTGACGCGCTTCGCGGGTCGTGGCGGATTGTCGTATAGCGGCGAACTCAGCTCTGGCCCGTTCACCCTGGTGATAACGCCGGGGGATTGCTCTGACGGTATGTCAGATCGAGGTTATCCCTTTGTCGCGACAATGCAGCTCAGCGAAGACAGCACAATTTTCGGCTGTGCCTGGACCGAGCGCCAGCCCTTTACCGGACCGGAAGCGCCATGAGTCCGCAACCCGCCCTTCCCGACAAGGCCGCACTGTTGGCACGGGTTAAAGCCGGGCGTGACCATTGGGATCGGGCGTTTCGCCCGGCGGGTGTGGAAGTGGCCGCGACCGGCGAGGAATCGGTATGGGACTATCCGCGTCCGCCGATTATGGCGCGCCACATTGGCGGGTTGGATGCTCATATCCGGGTGATGCATGGCGACAGCATGGTGGCCGAGAGCAAGCAGGCACTGATCGTCAAGGAAACCGCGGGAGCACCAGTTCCGTATCTGCCGCCCGAGGATATCCGCAGCGAATGGCTGTCACCCAATGACAATCTTTCAGTCTGCGAATGGAAGGGCGTCGCGGTCAGTCATGATCTAACCCTGCCCAACGGTGCGCGCATCGATGACGCCGCATGGACCTATCCCGATCCGTTTGATGATCTGGCCGAAGGCTATGCCGCCATAGCAGGGTGGTTCGCCTTTTATCCGGCCAAGCTCGCCTGTTTCATCGCCGATGCCTCAGGCCATTGGGAGCATGTACGCCCGCAGCCCGGCCGTTACTATGGCGGCTGGGTCATCGACCGGGTCAAAGGTCCGATAAAAGGAACGCCCGGCAGCGGCCACTGGTAAGCGACCATTGCCGGGCGGTATTTTGCCAGAAGGCAGTGCGACCTAGAAGGTCCCCGGAACCTCGCGCTGTGCCGGTGTTGCGTTGCGCGGCACCAGCAATTGTCGGCGATTGCGATCGCCACCAAAGAAGAAGCCTGGCTGATTTATCGTCGCCGTGTTGCCGAAGAAGTCGAAGCCGCTGGCCCCCGGAATTGGCGTGCAAGTTTCCCCGCGTAGGAAACTGAGCGACTGAGCGATAGAAGCCTCTGTTGGGTCACCCAGCGCCGTAAAGATATCATCGTCCGCACGGCAGGTTCTGTCCATAACACTGGCGAGCCCATTGAAGTATTCGCCCTCGCCATCAGCATTCTGTGACTGGAACGCAACCACACGCAGTCGGTCGTCACACTCCTCGCGGTCAAGACCAATCTGACCAACTGGCTTGCCGCTGGTATTGCTGCCCACAAGTGCAATATTCTCACCCAGATAAGGCAGGAAGCTGTTGGTCACCAACTCACTCGCTGACGCCGTAGAGGACGTGCCGATAACAGCAATTCTCATCGGTGCAATTGATTGCGTCCGAGACTGGAAGAACCGCGTTTCGTTGAACTCGGACAGCGCCTCATTGAAAGCCGTGATCGAGAAAATATCATTGGGGGAGCGGTTGGCACCGAGCAGATCGCCTAACAATTCAGCGGTCGAGACAAGGCCGCCACCATTATAGCGGAAATCCAGGATAACCTCGGTAACGCCCTCGGCCTGGAATTGCGCAAAGGCATCACGCAAGGCATCATCAGAGGTATCGATGAATGTCCGCAGATTGACATAGCCGACTTGTCGGCCACCGTCGTTCAGTATCTGCAGGCCAAAGCGCGACGAGATAGGCGGTAGCTGATACTCAGCAGTTGTGATGGTGGTGACGGTCTCGCCATCAGCATCGCGGAACCGCATCACTCTCTCAATGCCGGCTTCAGCCGGACCAAGCGCGGCAATTAGTCCTTCGATCCCGTCTGTCTCCAGTATTTCAGGAACATCTCGCAGATTGTTAACTGTAGTCCCGATGGCGAGAATCTCGGCACCGCGATCAATGCCTGCATTCAATGCTGGCGCGCCCTCATAAGCGTCAAGGATAAACAGGGTGTCATCAGGCCCTAGCGCCAAGCGGAAACCATATCCCGCCGATGTTCCAGATGCAAAAAAGGCATTCTCTTCTTCGATTGAAGTAATGAATGTGAAGAAGTCATCACGCCCAGCCGCCCTGGCTGGGGCAACAAGTGCATCGATATAGCCCTGCACCGTGTCGAAATCATCCGGATCCACACTGAGATCAAGAAGATCAGGAAACAGATAGGCCTCCTCGATCAGAGCTCCGGCCCAATCCTGGCGATCACGCAGCGAGCAGGTTTCTGGCGGAGTTGGTGTGGGGGCAGGTGCAGGCGCCGGAGCGGGTGACGGCGCTGGCGATGCTATGGGCGGCGGCGCGGGCGTGCTCGAATTGTTACTGCTGCCACAAGAGGCCAGCAGCGCCGCCATAGTTACAATACTTGCGCCTTTTTTCCACATATCATGCTCCCTTTAAATATTTGCCAAGTATAGAGCGTAGATGTCTACATAAGGAACATGGGGATACATCCATTTTGATGTACACCCGCCATTCCCATGTAAACTCTCCTAACGCGAAGGCATGTACGCTACGGTTGCGCCTGCTTCACATGCTTCGTCATGCTGCGCACGACGCAACAATGCATCCGATTCGGCCAATGGTCGCAACAAGCTGCTGTCCTGATCGCCCAATGGTGTGATCAGTATTTCACCCGCCCCATCATCACTCACGCGAGCACGCAAAAAACTCTCGCGGGGACCATTAGCGGGCAGTGCATCGGTGATACGCGCTGTTTGCAAAGGTATTTCGGCACCCACTCTCTGACCACTCATGGCCAATATCGCCGGCTTCACCAATAGCTCGGCCGTGACAAAGGCTGAGGCCGGATTGCCCGGCAGACCGATCACCAGCATCGACCCCAAGCGACCGCACCATGCAGGCTTGCCCGGCTTGAGTGCGATCCGGCTGAAGATCAATTCGCCACCCAATTCGGCAAAGGCATCGCGAACAATATCATGGGGGCCCACCGATGCGCCGCCTGCAATGATCAACAAGTCATGGCCGAGCGCCTGCTCAAGACAGGCTTTCATCGCCCGCAGATCATCTCCGCCTCGGCCCTGCCAGCCGGGACTCGCGCCCCAACTCGTGATCTGCGCAACAAGGGCAGGGCCATTGCTGTCATAGAGCATGCCAGGGGATAGCGGCTCGCCGGGGTCGCATAATTCGTTGCCATTGGTGAGGACAGCTACACGCGGTTTGCAGATGACGGAAAGCTGCGCCAGACCTGCGGCTGCGCATAGGGCAATCGATGCAGGTGCCAGCGTTTTCCGCGCGCTCAGCAATGTGTCCCCGCTGGCAAAATCGCGGCCTTTGGCGCGGATAAAGCCATTGGCTGATTGCTGTACGGTGGGCGTGAGCTTATCACCTTTGCGCTCCGACTCTTCCTGAATCAGGATATGGTCTGCGCCTTCAGGCACATAGGCTCCGGTGGAAATCCGTACGGCCTGTCCAACATCTATTGTGCCCTGAAATGGGTCTCCTGCCTTTGCCTCACCGATGACATCTAGCGCTTGGCCAACTGCGCAATCCTCCAATCGCACCGCATAGCCATCCATGGCAGACATATCGGCAGCAGGCTGATCATGGGTCGCGACGATATCTTGCGCCAGCGTCCGCCCAAGCGCTTCTGTCACAGCACATTGTTCAGCGGAGAGAGTCTCGCAGGCTTGCAATATATGCTGGCGCGCTTCTGTCAGACTGATCAAGCCGCTCATGAAACAGCCTTGGCTTTGACCGAGCGGCACTCGGGGGGAAAGGAGAGGGCTTTGCCATTAACCGGTACCACCGCCTGATATCCCTCGGCCCCAAAGACATCGCCATAGACCGCATCACTGGCATCCAGTCCGCCGGTCAGTGCGCCAAATGCCGGCATAATCAATAGACTGTCACTCATCATATAGCAGCGGCGCGATACCAAGCGGCCCCGATTCTGGATGCGGAATTTGGGGTGAAAATGGCCGCAAATCTGGGGGATCATCCGTGCCGGGTCCGGCTCATGGCAGAGTAGCAGCCCGTCCACCGCAGATTGCGCGACCACATTACCGCCCCAACACCCGTCAAGCTGCTCATCATGATTGCCGGTGATCCAGTGCCAATCGACACGCGCCGTCAGCGCCCGCAGCATCTGGCCCGCTGCTGCATCCAGTCGCGCCTCGCCTGCACTGTCATGATAATTGTCACCAAGCGAATAGACGTGCTCAACATCATAGTCATCGATCAAACGACCCAGCCGTTCGAGCGTGGCCTGGCTGTCATAGGGCGGCAGCATCTGGCCTGACTTTGCATACCAGCTCGCCTTTTCCAGATGCAGGTCAGCGACCAGCAAGGCCTTGTGTCGCGGCCAGTACAGCGCGTCATCAGCCAGCGCATGAAAATGCTGACCGGCAAAGAGCAAAGGTGCGAACGAATGGGGAACCATCACTCCGCTATGCGCGACAGCTGCCTCAATGGCAATGGCAGGTGGGCGGGCCAGCCCCGATTTTTTCGGTTTTGGATTGAACCTTTTTCGCGTCGCCACCCTCTTCTCTATACTAACGTCAATCAAGGAGGGAAAATGCCGGACCGCACGCACCCCAATCTGCGCCATGCGATGCAGAATCTGCTGGTAGCGGACGCGCGGCTTGGCGCGAAAGAAGGTTGGGACAAGCTTTATCGCTATTGGCAACCGCGATTTCTGGGCTTTGCTGCCCGTCGCACCGGCGACAACGAGACCGCCCGCGATGCGGTACAATCCGCCTGGGTCGACATATATCGCGGTCTGTCCAGGCTGAAAGATGATCGCGCCTTTGCCGTATGGGCTTTTCGCATTGTGCATCGCCGCTGTGTCAAAACCTTGGCGAAACAAGCCCGTCATAGTGATGCAGACATTGCTCAAGAAACGACAGCCCATGACCCGCGTGCAACAACCGATGCCCATATTGATCTGGGCCGTGCCATTGGTCGGCTTACGCCCGAGCATCAGGCCGTGCTGACGCTGTTCTACCGTGAGGGATTTCGCGTTGCCGAAATCGCGGTGGCGCTGGAACTGGCAGAAGGCACCGTCAAAACCCGGCTGATGCATGCGCGCAACCAGTTGAAGACATTTATGCAAGATGACAATGTAAAGGAGACTGAAAATGAATCAGTTTGATACGATGATCAGCGAGACGCTGACCCGTGAGGAACAAGCGCTGATGGAAGAGCTGCGGCATGAACCGGGCTATTTTGCGCAGGCTTTTGGTATGCTGCAGGGCCAGAATAGCTGGGTCAACTGGGTGGTTCTGGTGGTACAGGCGGCCATGTTCCTTATCGCAGTCTGGATGGGGATCGCATTTTTCAATGCCGAAGATACCGTCACCCAATTGCGCTGGGGTCTGCCTGCGGTGACGCTGGCAATATTGGCTGCGGTGCTGAAAATGTCGCTGATGCCAGTGATGCAGAGCAACCGCATATTGCGCGAGATGCGGCGGCTGGAACTGCTGCTGGTGCAACAGCGTCAGGACTGAAAGCTGATCGCATGACTGGATATGCGCCGCATCTGCCTATATAGGGCGGCGCATGTCCAAAACTCCCGCTCCTTATTGCGTTGCCGCTCTCTATCATTTTGCCCCGGTCGCCGACCGCGAGGCGATGCAGCAGGCGCTGCAGACGGTTTGCGTCGAGCAAGGCGTGAAGGGAACGGTGCTGATCGCCGATGAAGGCGTAAACGGAACCATTGCTGGCGATGACGAAGCGGTAGAAACGGTTATTGCGCATATCCGTGAGTATCCCGGCTTTGAGGGATTAGAAGTGAAATACTCATATGCCGAGGAAGCGCCGTTTCTGCGGATGAAGGTACGGCTCAAATCCGAGATTGTCACCATGGGCGTCGACGGCGTAGATGCGGCACATGACAAGGGCGAATATATCGCACCAACCGAATGGAACGCTGCGATTGCCGACCCGGATACTATAGTGATCGATACCCGCAACACCTATGAGGTCGCCATTGGCAGTTTTGACGGCGCGATTAACCCGGATACGCACAGCTTTCGCGATTTTCCGCAATGGTTTGACGATTTTGCCCAAAAGCTGCGCGAGCAGGACAACGCCCCGCGCATCGCCATGTTCTGCACCGGCGGCATAAGATGCGAAAAGGCCACCGCCTATGTCCGCCAACAGGGCTTTGACGATGTGGTGCACCTTAAGGGCGGGATATTGAAGTATCTCGAAAATGTGCCTGAAGCAGAGAGCCAGTTTGACGGTTCCTGCTTCGTTTTTGATGAGCGGGTCAGCGTGACTCACGGCCTAAAACAGGGAGAGCATACGCTCTGCCGCGCTTGCCGCCGACCGCTAACACCTGATGAATTGAAACACCCCGATTATGTCGAGGGCGAGCAATGCCAATATTGCGCGCATAGCCGGACCGAAGAACAAAAAGCCCGCTATCGCGAGCGGCAAAAGCAGATGGAATTGGCAGAACGGCGCAATGCGCAGCATCTGGCGCAAGAAATGGAGCAGAAGCAGAAAAACGAGCCTGTTGATGACCTTTGGGAAGTATTGGGATCGGGCGAGGAATGAGCGGGGCCCTGCCCATTCTCTACAGTTTCCGCCGCTGTCCCTATGCCATGCGCGGACGGATGGCCTTGGTGATTGCGGGCATCACTGCCGAATTGCGCGAGGTCAGCCTTAAGGCCAAGCCCGAAGCGATGGTTGCCGCCTCACCCAAGGCGACGGTCCCTGTGGTGGTGCTGGATGACGGCAATGTGCTGGAGGAAAGTCTGGCAGTGATGCACTGGGCGCTGGAGCAAAATGATCCGGAGGGGTGGCTCTCCGCTGGCGATGGCGACGCCCGCAATGCTTTGATCGCTGCCAATGACGGGCCGTTCAAACACCATCTCGACCGCTACAAATATTTCACCCGCTATGACAATGCTGATCCTATAGAGCATCGCGCCGAAGCGATGACCTTTATTGAGCGGCTCGAAGCGCAACTTGCCAGTCATGAGTTGCAACCGGGCGAGAGCCAGCTATTCGGCGCAAAACGGAGCATGGCGGATATCGCCATCTTCCCCTTTGTGCGGCAATTCGCCAATCATGATCGTGGCTGGTTTGATGTCCTGCCTTTGCCCCATATACATGCGTGGCTGGCGGGCCATCTTGCCAGTGACCTGTTTGCCACGGCCATGCAAAAGGAAAAACCCTGGGCACCGGGTGATGTAGTAACGCTGTTCCCGCTTGCTGCTTAAGACCGAAAGCGACGATCCCGTGTCGGCCGTGCATTGCGTGGGAGGTCGAACAAAACCCTGCGTTTGCGGAAATCAATCGCCACCCGATCAAATTTCCTGAGCACCGACATGCCCAGAAACAGCGCCGGCTTGTTCTCCAGACCAAGCGTCTTGAACGGCAACGCATCAGCAAAGGCAATGCCGATATGCGAGAACTGCGCGCGACCGATACGGAAATCCTTTGCGATGCCGGAATCTGCCATAATCGTATGGCCGGTAACCGCATGTAACTCCGACTGAGTATCTGTACCTTTGGCACGTTTACCGCTCAGCCGTCTTTGCAAAGCGCGATTGCCAATGCTCGATTGCGCCCCGGTATCGATCACCACGGTGACATCAATACCCGAAATCATGGCATTGGTGAGGATCAGCTGGCCCGATTTGCGCCGTCCTGTAACGACTATCTCATAGCCCTTGTTGGATGCGTCGGCGATGTCCTCAATCTCTATAACCTCGCGGCGAAAATCAAACAAAATGCGCTGGTTTTGCAAGCCATCAAGACCCAAAATGCCGTCAGCACCAATATCTTCCGTCAGCAGCAATGGCGCAATAACGCCGCCATAATTCTGGTCGCCCAGCGTCAAATCGGGAACATAGGCGGTATCCACTACCTTGCTGCCCGCAATGCTCTGCAACAATGCCTGTTCGACAAATTCCAGCTCGAGCTTCCCGGCCAGATCGGTTGAGACCACGGTGCGTTCCGAACCGGTATCGATCAGAAAATCATAGGGGCCCGCACCATCAATCTGCACCGGCACGGTCATGCGATAGACCGGGTCGATCTCTATTTCGACAATGTCGATATCGCTCGGCACAGAAGTTTCGGATTGATTGCTCTGCACCTGTTCCTGCACCGGTGCCGCGCTATTCCCGGCAAGCAATAGAGCCATGCCGAGGGCATATATTTTATTGTTCACGTCCTGCTCCTATTGTCCCGACATTACCTCAGATACGCCAAAACGGCAATATTTGCGCTACCGCAATGAACGCTGATCCTCCCCTCCTCTTTAGAGGAGGGGCAGTGAGACTTAATGAGCGTCAGCGAGTTTAGTCGCAGCGGGGTGGTGCTGCGGCACGCTTTGCGCCCAGTGACTCCACCACCCCAACCCCTCCTCTGAAGAGGAGGGGCTTATTCTGGTACATCCCCACGCATCGCGGTTGCCGCCAGTGTTTCCGCCTCCAGCAGCAGAGCATCATCCGCCGCGCCCTGCGCCACAGATTCACGCCCGATCATCGTCAGCACCGGCACCGCCATGGGCGTCACCCGGTCAAGGTCGATATGCAGGATCGTCTCCTGCGCCCGATCGAGCAAGTCACCCAGCCTCCCGACATCGGTCATCTTCGCGCGTGCATCGGCCCATGCCGCCTGCATCAGCACATGATCGGGCTCATATTTGGCTAATACATCGAAGATCAGGTCGGTCGAGAAGGTCACCTGTTTACCGGTTTTGCGTTTGCCCGGATGCTGACGCTCTACCAGACCGGATATCACCGCCACCTCACGAAAGGCGCGTTTGAGCAAATAGCTGCTCTCGACCCATTGGATGAATTCATCTGTGAGGATATCTGCGGAAAACAGCGCCCCCGGATCGCGGATCGGCTGCAGCCCATAGACCGCCAGCGCATAATCATTGGCAACAAAGCCCAAAGGCTGCAGGCCCTTATCCTCCATCCGGCGGGTAATAAGCATGCCGAGCGATTGATGCGCGTTCCAGCCTTCAAAGGGGTAGCACACCATATAATGGCGCTGGCGGTGCGGGAAGGTCTCAACCAATAGCTGTCCCGGCTCGGGCAAGGTTGAGCGCCAATCCTGCATCTCCAGCCATTCGCGCACATCATCGGGGAAGCGCACCCAGCCGGTGCGGTCGGTCAGCAGCCCGCGCACCCGATCAGCAAGATGCGTGGTCAGCGGCATCCGCGCGCCCATATAGCTGGGGATCTGCGCCGCGTTCTTGCTGGCACGGACGATCAGGTCGAGATCTTTGATCTGCTCGACCTCGAGGCTCATACCGGCAAAGAAAAACGTATCGCCCGGCGACAGTTGCGCGGCGAACATCTCTTCGACTTTGCCCAGTTTGCGGCCATTTTTGAACCGCACTTCCAGCATTGGCACATCGACAATCGTGCCCGCATTGAGCCGATGCTGCGCCGCGAAACGCGGATGCGCCAGATGCCAGACGCCATCCTTATCGCGCCGTAGCCGCTTGAACTTGTCATAGGCACGCAGCGCATAGCCGCCATTTTCCACAAAGCTCAGCACCCGGGCAAAGGCGTCATCATCATAGCCAGAATAAGGCAGCGCCGAGCGCACCTCATCGCGCAAGGCCTCCTCATGAAACGGACCGGCACAGGCCACTGCCATCACATGCTGCGCCAGCACATCGAGCCCGCCGGGGCGAAAGCCTTCGCCATCACGCTGACCCGCATCCACCGCATCATAGGCGGCTTGGGCTTCGAGATATTCGAAGCGGTTCCCCGGGACCAATACCGCCTTGCTCGGTTCATCAAGCCGGTGATTGGCGCGGCCGATACGTTGCAACAGGCGCGAGGAGCCTTTGGGCGCACCCATCTGGATGACGCAATCGACATCGCCCCAATCAACGCCAAGATCGAGGCTGGCGGTCGCCACCAGAGCGCGCAATTCGCCACGCGCCATCGCGCCTTCCACCTTACGCCGCGCCTCAACCGAGAGCGAGCCATGGTGCAAGCCAATGGGTAGCGCGTCCTCATTCAACTCCCAAAGCCGCTGAAAGATAAACTCTGCGAGAAAGCGCGTATTGCAAAAGACGATGGTGGTGCGGTTGCGGGTGATTTCTTCCAAGACCTGCGGAATGGCATAATGGCCGCTATGGCCCGACCAGGGCACCCGGCCCTCAGGCAGCATGATATCGAGGTCGGGATCGGCGCCCGCCTCACCTTCAACCAGCGCCACACTGTCCAGATCACCATGCGGCGCAAGCCAGGCGCGATAGCCATCGGGATCGGCCACGGTAGCGGACAGGGCGACGCGCTGTGCGTCTGGCGCAAGGGTACGCAACCGCGCCAGCGATAATGCCAGCAGATCGCCGCGCTTACCGGTGGCAAAAGCATGGACCTCATCAACGATCACGCGTTTGAGGCTGGCAAACAGCGTCGCACTCTCGGGATAGCTCAGCAAAAGGCTCAGCGATTCCGGCGTCGTCAGCAATATCTGCGGCGGCTTTTCGCGCTGGCGTTTTTTGCGATCCGAAGGCGTATCCCCGCTGCGTGCCTCGACACGGATATCAAGGCCCATTTCCTCAACCGGCATGGTAAGGTTGCGCTGAATATCATGGGCCAATGCTTTGAGCGGCGAGACGTAGAGGGTGTGTAGGCCGTCATGGACAGGCGTCTCGATCAGCTCCGCCAGCGAGGGCAGAAATCCGGCCAAGGTCTTGCCCGCACCGGTGGACGCCACCAGCAACGCATGGCGCCCCTGCCGCGCCACATCGACCATCTCCAGCTGGTGCCGCCGCGGCGACCAACCGCGTTCCGAAAACCATTGGGTTATGGCTTGGGGTAAGGGAGGATCGAGATCAAGCACCCGCACAATGTTGCGTGCAGTCAGCGGATAATCAAGCCACTCTAGCTCTTAGATGACAATTGACCGCGATACCAACTTCGTCATTGCGAGCGTAGCGAAGCAATCCAGAGCAGCACGCACTTGGCTCTGGATTGCCGCGTCGCTTCGCTCCTCGCAATGACGAGAAAAGACGGTTTAATGCAGCGGCACGCCTTCTACCGTGATCCGATGCATCAGCCGCCGATGCCCATGATAGTCATTCATCGCATAATGCCAGGTCGAGCGATTGTCCCACATCGCCAAGGATCCCGGCTCCCAGTGGAAACGAAAGTGGAACTGCTCCTGCATGATATGCGCATAGAGCTGCATCAGCAGATCAGCGCTTTCCTGCTCATCCATGCCGAGTATGCGGATGGTGAAGGCGGGATTGACATAGAGCCCTTTGCGCCCCGTCACCGGGTGCGGCAGCACAACGGGATGCACAGCCTCCTGCACCGCCCTTTTCGCGTTGCCGAAACGGTCGCCAATCTCCTTGGCGTACTCTGAGTCCTCGCCAAAGATATGTGCGTTGCTGTGAAATGCCTCGAGCCCGTCCAGCTTTTCCTTCATCTCATCATCAAGCGCATCATAAGCAGCCGCCATACCGGCGAACAATGTGTCGCCGCCGCTGGGCGGGGTTTCCAGCGCATAAAGGATCGATCCCATGGCTGGGACTTCATCATAGCTATGATCAGTATGCCAGCCGCCGCCGATATTCACCGTCTGATCGGGCTCTTTCAGCACTTGGGCGATTTGCGGATGCTCGGGCACTGCGGCAAAAAAGCGGTTGATATTGATAGCGCCCCAGCGCTCGGCAAAGGCGATATGGTCCTCTGGTTCAAGATGCTGGTCGCGAATAAACAGCGCGCCATGATCGGCAAAAGCCTGATGCAGCTTGGCGAAATCATTATCGTCGATGGTGCGGACATCAATATCCTGGACCACCGCACCTACGGCCCCGGAAGCGGGTTCAATATGCATTCTCTCCTCCGTTTTTCTTTCAGTTTGCCACGAAACCCCGCGCTGCGCCAGTGATCCGCAACAGAGAGGTGCAATTTTACCGAGCGACAATCGCAAGATTCCCGTTGCCAATTGCAACCAAAACAGCCAGCGTAGCGGCCATCAACAAGACATAATCGACAAAGAGAGGACGCCGATGACACTCCCTTCCACCTATCTGAAAATGCACTCCACCTTGCACGCCAATGGCACGCTGACCATGGATATGTCCGAGGAAGCCATGCCAGCGCCCAAAACCGGCGAGATTGTGGTGCGGGTCGAAGCGACGCCGATCAATCCGTCAGACCTGGGTGTGATGTTCGGCTGGGCCAATATCAGCGGAGCAACGACCGAAGGCGAAGGCACGTCGAGTGTGCTTTCCATGCCGGTTCCGCCTCAAGGCATGGCGGTTATGAAAGCAAGGCTCGACCAGCGTCTCGCCATCGGCAATGAGGGCGCGGGTACGGTTGTCGCTGCAGGCGATGATGACTATTCGCAAAGCCTGATCGGCAAGACCGTCGCGATTATGGGCGGCGGCATGTATGGCCAATATCGCTGTGTCCCGTCGATGATGGCGCTGCCGTTGAAAGACGAGCACAGTGCCAAGGATGGTGCCTCCAGCTTCGTCAATCCACTGACCGCGCTATCGATGGTCGAGGTTATGAAAATGGAGGGCCATAAGGCGCTCGTCCATACCGCCGCCGCCTCCAATCTTGGCCAGATGCTCAATCGCATTTGTCAGGCGGATGGTGTTGATCTGGTCAATATCGTCCGCAAACAGGAACAGGTTGATCTGCTCAAAGGCATGGGCGCGAAATATGTCGTCAATTCCTCGGATGACGACTTTATGGCGCAGCTCACCGATGCGGTACACGAAACCGCGGCAACGCTCGCCTTTGATGCCACGGGCGGCGGCACATTGGCTTCCGATATCTTGACCGCAATGGAAATGGCTGCAGCGCGCACACCGAGCGAGTACAGCATTTACGGCTCCACCACGCACAAACAGGTCTATATCTATGGCGGTCTGGACGTTAGCCCGACGACTCTAAGCCGCAACTATGGCTTTGCCTGGGGCATTGGTGCGTTCCTGCTGCCCAATTTCCTGGCCAAAGCCGGGATGGAAGTCGCCGCTCGTCTGCGTGGCCGGGTAGCCGATGAGCTGACCACCACTTTTGCCAGCAGCTATACCGACGAGATTTCTATGGTCGAGGCGCTGCAAGCGGATGTGGCCCAGCGCTATTTCGCCAAGGCAACGGGCACGAAGTATCTCCTGTTGCCGCACAAGGACATCTAGGCATGAGTGTGTATGTCATCGCTCATCTCACTATCCATGACCGTGATCGTTATAATCGTTATCAGGACGGTTTCATGGAGGTGTTCGAGAAATTTGATGGCACCATGCTCAGCGTCGATGAGGAACCCATGGTGCTCGATGGAGAGTTTACCGCCACCCGGTCGGTACTGATCGAATTCCCCTCCAAGGGGCAAGCCATGGCTTGGATGACATCACCCGAATATCAAGAGATTGCCAAACATCGCGTGGCGGCAAGCACCGCCAACAGCATTCTTGTGCAAGGGCTTGACCCGGAGGCAGCGCTGCCCGGCACCGCCTAGGTGCCGGGTTCCAAACATTAGGCGCTGATTGTTTTCGCTCCGGCCATGACGCGGTGCTTCTGCGTCATGGTCATCTTGGTCGAGCGCTCTCTTATGGTATCAAGCCCAAGCCATTCCGCCTCGGCACTTTCGGGGCTCAGCGTCACTGTCATATAACCACGATGGTTGGTATCGGCCCATTTCAACTGGTCATTGGCACGCACCAAGGCGTTGCTGACGTCATTGGGTGCAACGCCCTTGGTATAAGCCTCAAAACCGGGTGACGACACACTATGCGTCGCAAATTCGACACCCGCTGGACGGCCCTCAACATCAAGATCAAAAGCCCAGCCATTATGGCTGTCACCCGACAGCACGATAAGGTCTGAATCTGCTTCCATAGCGGCGCTGAGATGCGCCGCGCGGGCCACCGGATAGCCATCCCAACTGTCCATATTGAACGGTAACCCCGCCTGTGCTGCCATCACGCCACCCAAGGCACGGGTGCGGACATAATCCGGGGCATTATCGGGTATCCAGTTAGCCGTCTCGGGCGGCGATTTGAGCGAACCCATAACGCATTGCTGGCCCCAGACCTGCCAAACAGTGTCACCGCCTTTAGATCTGGCAAATTCCTTGCCTAGCCACTTACTTTGCTTCTCGCCCAACACAGAGCGGTTCGGGTCCATCCATACATCGTCGCGGAAGGTTTTGAGTCTGGCCGCAATATCGCCCTCGCCCTTAAAGGCGCTGGCCAGCTCCACCTGCTGATCGCGCCCGGCCAGTCGGCTCTCGGTCATAATGATGGTGGCAAGCTGGCCAATGTCATAAGACGACCAAAGATCGCCGCCATCATTCAAGTCACGCACTGGCATCCATTCACGATAGACACGCTCGGCAATGCGGCGGCGCGTCTGATAATCGCCCTCGTCCGGCTGATGGTTCTGCGCACCATTTTTCCAGCTATCATTGGTGATCTCGTGATCATCCCACATCGCCAGCATAGGATAAGCCTGATGCAGACGCTGGAGGTCAGGATCGGTGCGATAGGCGGCATAGCGTAGCCGGTAATCAGCCAGCGTCAATATCTCGGTATCGGGCTGCAATATGCGCCCGGGTAGAGCCTGCTCCACCGAAGGATAGGTGCCGATAGCATATTCATAAATATAATCGCCAAGATGCAGCATCAGATCGAGATCGTTGCGCGCTGCGGCATGGGCATAGGCATTGAAATGGCCGAAAGGCAGGTTGGAGCAGGAGAAAACACCCAGTGCGAAGCGGGAGACATCGCCGACCGGCAGTGTCCGAGTGCGGCCTATGACCGATTTACTGCCATCGGGAGCGACAAAACGATAAAAATACCAGCTATTGGGCTCCAGACCACTGACTACCGACTTTGCGGTAAAGTCACGCTCGGCGCTTGCCATGGCTGTGCCAGCCTGCCGCGCTTCAGTGAAGTCCGGGCTTGTGGACAGTTCGATATCGAGCTTGGAATCACTGGTGCCAACATAGCGCGTCCACAGAAGCACAGACGAGGCACTCGGCTCACCGCTGGCAACGCCATGGGTAAAGCCGGTCATATTCTCGAACGCACGTGCAATGCCGGAGCCAATGCCTGGGAGCGCCAGCGCGCCCAGGCCCATTGTACCCGCTTTCAGAATAAAGCGCCGATCGATTATCCCGTTCATATGCATTCTCTCCCAAGATGCGATTCATCTGCCGCGACAGGCTTTAGGCAGCGATTGCGACGGGACAATGACTCCCGGCGCGTTTGCCTTAATCCACTTGAACCACATAGTTGGTCTGGCCATCGCTCTCTATGGTCGCAGTGCGCCCCAAAGGTTCATGCTGCTGGTCCGCCAGAGCTGCAAATACGCCATCCGCGCGATCATCGCGCGGTGTCGAGGCCAGCACTCGCGCCTCAGCCATGCGCGCGATCACAACAGCGCGCACGGGCTGCCCCTTTTTGTAGCTGATGGTGTAGCTTTCAATGGTGGCGGTTCCACTTTCGCTGACACGCGCCGTTTTGGGCTGGGCATTAACCCGCTCCTGAGCAGGATTGTCTTCATAGACCGTCCATTGCTCAACCGGCTGTGCCGAATAAACGCCCACCGCTTCTTTGCTCAGAAAACCACCATTGGCGAGCACCAGACCATAGCTGTCGCGATGATCGCGCAGTTTCTCCACCATGGTGACAATGGCGTGCATCGAATAGTTATTCCCCGCCCCACCAAAGAAAGGCAGGCCGCCGGTAATAGTGGGCTGGCGTTGCTGCGTATCGAGGCCCAGAGCCTCGGCGGCGATGCTCACCGCACAGGGGAAACAACTGTAAAGATCATAATGGGCGACAGCATCCGGTTCCAGTTCGGCACGATCCAGCGCGACATCGAGCGCCGCCGCCATTGCTTCCGAGCGCGACAGATCGGGTCGCTCGGTGACAAGATAATCGGTCGCCTGGGCATGCCCATGAAGATACACCCACTTCGCCGGATCAATGCCGAGCCGATTTGCCTCGCCGACCGTGGTCATCACCACTGCCGCACTCTGATTGACCGCATCCTGCGCTACATGCCATTTGAGATAGGGATCGGCGATCGGATAATTCTCTGCCGATTGTGTCGCCAGAAATTCGGCATCAAACGCGCGCCCGAACTGGCTTTGCGGATGCGTTTCGGCGACGTTGGCGAAACCGGCCCAAAGCTCCGACATCGCCTGCATATGCTCCGCCCGAGTGCGGCCATGGCGATGCCGCAAAGCATGTTCGAAATGCGGATAGGTGATCGGCGGAAAGCCCAGCCCATTGGCAATCTCAAAACCGTCGAGCAGCATGGCACCCCAGCCGCGATCTTCGGTCTCGCCATCATGGTCATCGGACCAGTCCAGCGTGATACCATTGCGCAATGCCGTCTTGGTCGCAGCAATGGCTTCGGCGCCGGTGAGGATGACGGCCTTCGCTTCACCCTGAAACAGCTTGTCGGCAAATTCATTGACCAGCGCCTGCGGCACATTACCGCCCGCCTCGCTATAGATGGCGTGCTTGAGCGTAACACCGCATCGCGCAGCGACGGCATGCGGCAAAGAGGCGCATTTGCCGAAGGGGTGATTGTCACCCGGCATGGAGTCAGGAAATATCCGCACCGCCGTGAGCACATCGACAGCCTCACGCACCGCATCCGCTGCACCTGTATCAGCCAGCGCCAGCTGCGCCGCTTCTGCCATCAACCCCTGTGGCGATGGCGCGGCGCTGACATCGCTGCCATCCCAACGATGCATGGTCTGGCCAACGCCGATAATGATGGGGGTGCTGTTCTGGGGCATGTTTCATCCTCTTTTCTTTTTAGCCCCTCCCCTTCAGGGGAGGGGTTGGGGTGGGGGCGTTCAAAAGTCACAGCGCAAGTGGATATCCCCCACCCCGCTGCGACTAAGTTCGCTACGCTCACTAAGTCTCACTGCCCCTCCCCTAAAGGAGGAGGGGAGTAATTTCCATCACCGCAAAACACCTTCAGTACTCAGCACCAGCCTGTTGCCGGATGCCTTGAAGCCCATTGCACGCAGGCCAAGGCCGAGTTCCCTACTCAACCCTTGGATCGTCAGTTCAGCACGGTAGCGGCCATCCGGTTCGACACGAAAGCTCAGCTTTTCCAGGCCCGACTGGCCTGCTGTGGTCAGAGCAACCGCATCACCATCGCATTGCAGCTTGCCACGCAGGCCATTTTGGGCTGCGAAACGACCAAGCCAGCTGCTCAGGATAAGCTGGACCTCGCCCGAGGCAGATTGGCAGCGGCCATCGTCCAATTGCAGTGCGACATTGTTGAGCCGCGCCGCCGCGATCGGCAGGTCGCCGGCAATCTGATCAAGTGGCACATCGCCATTGGCCGCTTCGACCACCAGCTTGCCGGTGCCTCCGCCGAGACTGGCGGAGAAATCCTGTCCGGTCGCGCTGGCCTCGGCGCGGCGCACCGCTACCATCGGCGTGCCCAATAGCGACGCGGGTTGCAGTCCGGCCTCTAATGTACCGAGCGGCACCGCACCAAAACGTGCATCATAAAGCGTGCCGGACCAGACGCTGCCCTCAACCCGTCGTGCCGCCAGACCACGTTCGCCCAGGCCGCTCCAGTCAAGCGCCAGTCGCATTGGTAGAAAGACGACCAGCAACACAAGTCCAGCCAACACCGCAAAGAGGACAAGCGAGCGGATCATAGAAGGGGCATCCAAGCCAGCACCGCTATTGCGGCTGCACCCGCATCAGATCAGCGCGCACGGCGACATTGCCCTGCGCCACCGGTTGCATGGAAAGCTGTTGCACCACCACGCCCTGCTCCTCCAGCGCTAGCAGCCATTGCATAAACGCGGTGGGGTTAGCGCCGGTGAGCGCAATGGTGGTCATATCATTGCCAGCGGCGACATTGCTTTCCAGCGCGAAGCCGCGCTCTGCAGCATCGGCACCGATCAAGGTGGAGAGCGGCCCGGATGTCGGCGGCGCTTTGGCCGGCGGTGCCTTGGCCAGCATATCGAGCCGCGCCTGCACCCCGGTGGCTCGCAGCGCCGTCTGGCGATATTGCGTTTCCGCATCCCAACTGCCGACCCATAAGGGGCGCACCACGCCATAGAAAAGCGCCACCGCCGCGAGCAAAAAGGCCAATACCCCGATCAGAATCTGCTCGCGCTGCGACAGCCCGGCCCACCAGTCACGCAACCCCGCCATTATCCGCGCACCGTCAGATCAATGACCGAGGCCCCGCCCGCCTCGGCGCGCTGGGTTGCGGTGATAACATAGCCTTGCTCCTGCAGCGGCAGGAGAAGCTGGTTCATCGTCGCATTGTCAGGCGCTGCAACGACAGCGGTCAGCGTCCCGTCAGCGCGATAACCAAGATCGCGTATCGTGATATTGTCCACCTTCTGCATCAGCGAAAACAGCGCCGCCGTCGGCGCGGTAAATATCCGCGCGCCCGCACCCCGCGCCAGCAAGGCGGCATCGACCTGCTGCTCGGCGCTGTTGAGGTCGGTAACTGTAGGAAGCAGCGGTTTAGCCTTGGCTATGGTTTCGCTGGTCATAGTCTCGGTAGCGGACTGATAGCGCCACATGCGCAGAGTCGGGATCAGTAGAGTGACTATGATCAGCGCTGCAACCAGGCCGAAAAGCAACTGCTTCTGGCGCGGTTCCATCGCCGCGCTTTCTTTTTTCTTGGCGAAATCACCCTGACGCAGATCGGGTAGCGATCGCGCCGAAAGACCGCCAAGCGCGGCAACCACTTCGTCATCGGAGATGTCGATGCAATCGGTTTCGCCGATCAGCATATCGCGCAGCGCCGGATCATCCTCTGTAGCCAGATCGGGGGTACGCAAAAAGGCATATGGACCAAGGCCGAAACGCAAAGCTGCTTCACCCTGTAGCGGCATGATCAAAGCGGCAGGAACGATATGGTCAGGATCGCAATCCATGGCCCGACAATCATCCAGCAAGGCCTGCAACTCTGCGCGAGCGACAATGGCGGTTGCGACATGATGCGCGCGCTGGTCCAATGCACTTTCATCGGCATCATCGGCTGCAACATGCTCGGTGAGAGCCGCTCCAACATGCAGATCACTATTGTCGGTGATGCTGTTGTCCAGCGCCGCCATGCGCGCCGCGACCAGAGCCTGTGGCGCAGTCATATCGGCCATCTGGTGGCTGCGAACGACGCAGATATCGGCAGGCAAAAGCAATATGATGGTCGGAGCATCATGCTCGGGCGACAGGCCTGCAGCATCGCGCACATCATCGCCCTCACCCTGTTGCACGCATTTGCCTGCAACACATTTCCACCATGCGAAGCGGCGTGCGCTGTCCTCTGCGGATGGCGGCAAGGGCAGCAGAATCAGGGTCGCGATGTCATCGGTCAACACTGACCTCCCCCAGATCATTGACGCTGATCGCCGCTGCGGTTTCACCATTGCGCAGCTCGACCACAATCCCTTCATTGGGCAGGCCGTTATTATCAAAGGCAAGCCGTTGCATCCCGTCATCACCCAGCATGGCCATAGTGCCATCGCGCCAGTCGGCGCGGTCAATGCCGCGCGCGCTCATCGGTTGCCATTGGCCCTCGATCCGTTGCTCAAAGCCATAGCCCGAAGGGCTGACCCACAGCGCCACCGGCTGACCACCGACAACGGCCAGATCACGCGCCGCCGCAACCCGCGCCGCAAAGCGGTCGGCATCGGCATAGAGCGTGCGATCATTACCCGGCAGCGCGAAGATTACAGCCGTTACCCCGAGGCCGATAATGGCAACCACCACCAGCAATTCGATCAGGGTAAAGCCGCGCTCACCCTTTGCCACGTGATGCTCTTTTTTGCTTGAGACGTCATTGCGAGGAGCGAAGCGACGCGGCAATCCAGAGCATAAAGCGCCTGTGGCTCTGGATTGCTTCGCTTCGCTCGCAATGACGTGCTTCAAACTTGGAGAAAGGGCGGATTTATTCGTTGGCATAGATATCCGCGTTCAACTCGGTTCCGCCGGGCGCACCGTCGGCACCGAGCGAATAGACCGCATAGGGCAGGCCATTGGGGCCGGGAGTGACATATTGATAGGGGTTGCCCCAGGGATCATTGGGCAAATCGCCACGGAAATAGCCGCCCGGAGGAAAACGCGTATTCGCGCCGAGCGAGGCAGGCGGCGTTTTCAGTGCGGCCAGCCCTTCATTGGTTCCGGGATAGCGATTGGTGTCGAGCCGGTAGAGCTCAATCGCCTGTTCAAGCTGTTTGATATTCGCCCGCGCCGAGGTTACCGATGCGGTGTCCTGTGCCGGCAGAACGTTGATCGCCACAATGGTGGCCAACAGGCCGAGGATGAAGATCACCACCATCAGCTCGACCAGTGAAAAGCCATTGCGCTTTTTCTTTTGCACAGTCCCTGCTTCCCGTTCGCCTCGAGCGAAGTCGAGAGGCTCTGGAGAATGGAAAGCTGTGTCTCGACTGCGCTCGACACGAACGGAGATTTCAACCGCCGAATTATCAATGACTGTCTGTGCCATGTTCCTGTTCCTCGCTAAATTCCCGCCAGATCCTGCAGCTGCAATATTGGCAGCAGAATCGACAAAATGATTATCGCCACCAGTCCGCCCATTATCACGATAATCGCCGGTTCGAGCAAGGACAGGACGGTGCTGGTAAAGTTTTCAAATTCACGCTCAAGATAGTCGGCCGCGCGCTCCAGCATCAGGTCGAGCTGGCCCGATGCCTCGCCGCTGGCGGTGAGATAGACAAGCAGCGGCGGGAAATATCCGGCATGGCGCAGCGCGCCCGACAGACTGCCGCCGCCCCTGATCCGTTCAACAATCTCGTCCAGCGAGCGGCGCAACACGGTATTGCGGATAGTGCGGCTGGTGAGCTGCAGGCCATCAAGCAGCGGCAGCCGGCTCGCCACCATGGTCGCCAATGTCCGCGCCAGCCGTGCCGCATGCACATCGCGGATCAGGCGGCCGATAAAGGGCAGCTTCAGCAACATGCCATCAAAGCGATAGCGGAACTCTTCATTTTTGAGCGCCTGAAATAAGGCCAGGCCAGCAAGCACGATCAGCGCCAAAAGCAGCCACCACCAATTGGCAAGGAAGTTGGAGATGGCGATCACGATCTTGGTGATGGTCGGCAGCCGGTCATCGCCGGCGCTCTGAAACTGTTCGACGATGCGCGGCACTACCGAGACCATCAGGCCAATGACAACTGCAATCGCCACCACTGCCAACGCTGCGGGATAGGCCAGCGCGGAAATGATCTTGCCGCGAATGGCAGCCTGTTTTTCCAGCAGGTCAGACAGACGCTCAGTAATACCGGGAAGGCTGCCCGAGCTTTCTCCCGCAGAAATCATCGCGCGATACACGGGAGGGAAACTTTTGGGTTCACGCCGCATGGCATCGGCCAGCGTCTGCCCCTCGACGACGCCATCATGCACATGGCCGAGCACGGTGCGCACCTCGGCGCGCTCGCTCTGGCGGCTGATGGTGGCTAGGCTTTCCTCCAATGGGCTGACCTGCATCAGCGAAGAAAGCTGGCGGGTGAACAGCATCAGCTGCTTGGATTTGAGCTTCGGCTTGCGCGACAGGCTCAGCCCGCCCGCGCTTTCCTTCGGTTTCGCCGCTGCCTGCTCGTCAAGCTGCGTCACCAACAGCCCCCGCGCCTTCAGCGCCTCGCGCGCTTCGGCGATATCGCTGGCTTTCAATATGCCCTTTTTGTCGCGGCCATCGGGATCGACAGCGGCGTAAGCGAACTTAGCCATCTTCGCCTTCCCGGCGCGAAATGCGGATGGCTTCTTCAGCGGTGGTCTCGCCGCTGCGCACCAGCGCCCGCGCCGCCGATCCGAGGTTCGGCGTATTGAGGAAGGCATGGCGTGCGATCAGCGTCTCATCGCCGCCGCTATTGATCAGCTTGCGGATGGTGTCGTCAATCTTGACCGCCTCGAACACGCCGATCCGCCCCTGATAGCCGGTGTGGTTGCATTCGGGGCAGCCTTTGGGACGGAATACCACCGTACCTTGATCAAAGCCGAGCAGTGATGCGGTGCTGCCATCGGACTGCACCGGCTCGCGGCAATGTGGGCAGAGACGGCGCACCAGTCGCTGTGCAATCACGGCGCGCAGGGTTGAGGCGAGCAGAAACGGCTCAATCTTCATATCGCGAAGCCGAGTGATCGCACCGATCGCGTCATTGGTGTGCACAGTGGACATCACCAGATGCCCGGTCAGCGAAGCCTGCACCGCGATATCAGCGGTTTCGCGGTCACGAATCTCGCCGATCATCACCACATCGGGGTCCTGCCGCAATATGGCGCGCAGGCCAGCGGCGAAGGTCAGACCGACCTTGGAATTGACCTGTGTTTGGCCGACACCATCGACCGCATATTCCACCGGATCCTCAACGGTCAGCATATTGCGCGAGCCGTCATTAAGCTGTTTCAGACAAGCATAAAGTGTGGTGGTTTTACCCGAACCGGTGGGGCCGGTCACAAGGATAATGCCGTTGGGTTCGGTCAGCGCCTCGGTCATGATCTCGTGCACGCGCGGACTCATGCCCAGCAGATCGAGGCTGATATTGGCGTTTTCCTTGTCGAGCAGACGCATCACCACCCGCTCACCGACACGGCTGGGCAGCGTCGAAACACGGACATCGATCAGCTTGCCGCCAATGGTGAGACCGATACGGCCATCCTGCGGAATGCGCCGTTCGGCAATATCAAGCCGCGCCATCACCTTGATACGACTGACAATCACCGGCGCGACATGCGGCGGCATACGTAGCTTTTCGGTCAATACGCCATCGACGCGCATACGGATGACAAGGCCGGTTTCATAAGGCTCGACATGGATATCCGAGACACCCTGCCGCGCCGCGTCGGCGATAATGCCGTTGATCAGGCGAATGGCGGGCGCATCGTCAGAGCTGTCGAGCAGGTCTTCCGCGGTTGGAAGCGTATCGGCCAGATCATCAAGGCTTTCCCCCGATGCACCAATCGACTGCGCCATGGCGGCGGCATCGCCATCCATGGCATAGCGGTCGGATAGATGCCGGTCGAAATCGGCCTTGGGTGCAAATTCGACATCGAAAGGCCGGGCGAGATAGCGACGAACCTCGATCAGCACCAGCGGATCGGCATTTTCGCGCAACGCAATCTGGATGCGGCCTTCCTCTTCACCGACAATCACAATCCCGTGTTTCTTGGCGAAAGCATAGGGAATATCGATTACCGGATTACCCGAACTGGCGTCCTCCAGAGGCTCAGGCGCGTCCAGCACCAGCGCCGCATTGGCATTGCTCTCTGTGTCTTCACCTTTACGTATCTGCATCGGCCTTCTCGCTTCCGGCGCTGCTCGTCGCGCCTGTCTGGTTCACCCCTTCACTATTGGTGCCGCTCACCGGCGGCAGATTTTCGTTACGACCCGGTTCGCTTTCCGGCAGTGGCGTGGTGTCGACCGGTGTCGCCGGCGCAATACCTGTCGGCTGGATCACCAGATCACCCGGCTTGACGCCAACACGCGGCGGCGTGGTGCCAAGATAATCGCGGATCAGCGAATCTATTGATGGTTCAACTTCAGGATTGCGCCGCAACTGTTGTTCCCGAACATAACCATAGCGGCGGGCCGCGATCCGCCGTGCATCATCGGTGGTGCGCAAAATGGTCGGGCGGATAAACACCAGCAAATTGGTCTTCACCCGCGAACGGGCGCGCGATTTGAACAGCTCGCCGATCAGCGGAATATCGCTGAGGATGGGGATGCGCTGCAGCGTCTTGCGCTCATTGTCATCGAGCAGACCGCCCAGGGCGACAATCTCGCGGTCGCCCACAGTCAGCGTCGTGGAAATCTCGCGCTTGTTGATGATCAGCTCCTGAAAATCATCGCTGACCGGGCCGGAGATCGAGCTGACCTCCTGTTTGATCTGCAACCGCACTTCATTACCGGCAGTAATCTGCGGCGTGACGATCAGTTCGATGCCGACATTTTCACGCTGAATGGTACGGAAGGCATTGTCGAAATTGTTCGACAGCGCTTCGCCGGTGCTGATCGGAATTTCCTGACCGAAGAGCACGCTGCCCTCAACATTATTGTCGAGCGCGATATGCGGCGTCGAAAGGATGTTGGAGTCGGTGTCTTCCTGCACCGCGTTGATCAACAGGCCGAGAATCGAACCACTGCCAAGATCGGCAGCAAAGCCGGCAAAACCGCCCCGCGCACCCAATACCGAATTGACCGCATTGGCGCGCAAGATGTCGCTGGCCTGGCTGTTGGTGGTAGTGGTGACGACATCGCCATTGATAACCGTGGTCGTCTCGTCAAATTCATCCGCCAGCAAGCCACCGGCCAGATCGACGATATTGGGCGACACATTGGAGAATGGCGTGGCGAGAAACGGCACATCCTCGCCGCCTACGAGGAACTGTACACCCAGCTCACGCGCGACATTTTCCGAGACTTCGACAATGATCGCTTCGACCAGAACCTGTTCTTGACGGATATCCAGCTGGCGCACCAGCGCGGCGAGATTGCGCTGCACATCGACCGGAGCGGAAATGATGATCGCATTGGTGCCGGGATAGCGGGTGATGATCGAGGGGCCGCGGCCCGGGGTTCCGGTGATCGCACGATTGTCACCGGCCTGACCTGCTGCAGCAGCGACCGGAGCGGCGCCAACCGGACCATCATCGCCTGCGGCCAGGCTGGGCTGTTGCCCGACCAATCGCTCCAGCACCGGCACCAGTGTTTCGGCATCGGCATAGTCAAGCCAGATTACCCGGATTTCCGAGCCATTGGCGGCCTTGGCATCCAGCTCATTGGCAATCGCGGTCAACCGACCCAGAGTCGCCGGGTCGCCGCGCATGGCGATGGAGTTGCTGCTATCGACCGGCACTACCGAGACAGCAGGTGCCTGGCCCTGTCTGGCCGGGACCAGTTGTTGCAGCGCCAGCGCAATTTCACGTGCACCGGCATTTTCCAGACTGATCAGCTGGGTTGTCGCATTGTCCTTATCGATCCGGGCAATCAGTGCACGGATACGTCGGACATTATCGGCAAAATCTGCAACCACCAGACTGTTGGCGGCGATATTGGCGGTAACAGAGCCTTCACGGCTAACCAGCGGCTTCAGCGTCTCTACCGCCGATGTTGCATCAATCGATTTCAGCCGGAAAACCTCTGTAACGAACTGGTTGCGCGCAGCATTCTCGCTGCCGACGCGGCCCGGCTGGCTCGCGGCGCTATCGGCAGGCTGAATGCGATAGGCGCCGCCACTGGTAGGCACCGCGACCAGCCCGTTAGCGCGCAGCGTTGACAGGAATATCTCAAAATATTCCGAGCGTGACAAAGGCCGGTCTGTAACCACGGAGACCGTGCCCTGAACCCGGGAATCGACAACAAATGTCCTGCCCGTGACTTCGGCGGCATCGGCGATAAAAGCGCGCACATCGGCATCGCGGACATTAAGCACATGCTGCGCATAGACGGGCGCAGGGGCGCTGAAACACAGGGCCGCGCTGGCGGCCAAAAGGGCAATTCTTGAGATCACTGTTCCGGTACTATTATGGCTATGGGAAGGATTTGTCCGCCACGCTCAACCATCACCGAGAAGCGGCCACCGGGGCGGCTCTTGGCGATCATCGCGGTTACATCATCGGCGCTTCGCACCGGGCGGCCATCATATTCGACAATGACATCGCCTGGTTGGAAACCAAATTGCTTGAAGGCGGTGCCGTCGCCTTGAGAGGCAACCGCGATGCCGGTGACTTTGCCATCCTCAGAACGCGGCGTGAAACCAATTCCGGCATTGAGTGCGGCAGCCCGTGCCTGCGCTGGCGCGGCGTTGCTGTCCCCTTCGGCAGGCCGCGAGATGACCTTGCCCGCCGAGGTCTCGGTTATCGCCATTGGAGGCGAAACTGGTTTGGTGTCGCCCGACTGGTCGATAAAAAGCGATTCGCGTTTGCCATTGCGGTCGAGCACGACATGATCAAACTCCACCGCCGCCAATGATACGCCCGACATAATCTCATCGCCTATGGCATAGCTTTCCTGCACCCCGTCCGATCCAGCAATAATCGCCGAACCGCCGCCTGAAGCATTGTTGATGCGGATGCCATAAAGCTGCAGATCAAGCGCGGTCACCGCTTCGGTGCGATTGTCACTGCTACCGGCGGCGCTGCTGCCGTCAAAAGGGTTGTAACTGGTGAGAATGGCAGAACGCGCAGCCATAGGCATGGGCTTTGCCTGATTAGGCTGCCAGTCGCCGAGCGGGGATACCGGTGTGATCAAGAGCAGGATCAAACGAACCAATTGAACCAGCAAGAGCAGGCCGAGAATGATCGCTAGGGGCCAGAACAGGCTATGCTGTCGCCAATTCTCCCATAGGGGAGCGACACGTCGCAAAAGAGCAGTATTGCGCCCATCCATGAATCGGCCTCCCGGTTGCAAAAGGCGCTATTCGGCCCCGCTTACAGCAAAGTGACTCTTATATTTCGTTTTTATTACGTTCTATTTCAGCAACAGCGACAATTGGGTAGCAAGAAGAGAGTAAAATCTTTTCACCGGTAGAGGCGTGCACCGAAACAAAAAGGGCAGGCACAACGGCCCGCCCTTTTTGCATCATTTCCCGGGCGTGCTTAGAACGTCACTTCCGCGGTGATCGAGAAGGTTGTACCATAATCATAGCTGTTGGTGATGACGCGCGAGACATCATTTTCCTGAAGCTCAATATAGTCTTCACCGAGAATGTTACGCGCCTCGAAACGCAGTTCCAGATCCTTGTCAAACAGCTCAAACCCTTCGCGCCAGACGAAGTCGAGCAACAGGCCGGGGCGCTCGAACAGGTCGGGCTGGCCTTGGGTACCCCGGTTGGTTACGCGGTCGCTGTTATACGTCAGGATGAAGGTCTGCTGTGACAGGCGGTCGCCGTTGTTCTCAAGGCCAATCTGCAGGTTGACCAGATGCTCTGACTGGCCGACCAGACGGTCACCATCATCGAACACGCCGGCGGCCGGTGACGGAACACCGGGATTAAACGGCGTCAGGATCAGGTCATCATCACCAATGTTCAGCGAGGAATCAGTATAGGTATAGTTGGCCGCAACCAACAGGCGCCGCTCTTCCCAGAACGAACCACCCAGATCGTAAAGATCAAAATACTGCACCGCTTCCAGCTCGATACCGTAAAGCTCAGCGCTTGGCGCGTTGGCGAAGGTGGTGAAACGCGCAGAGTCACCTTGCGCAAAGGCGATCAGCTCGATCGGATCGGTGATATCCTTATAGAAGATGGCAGCGGTCAGGCGTTCATCGCGACCGGTATACCATTCATAGCGTGCCTCAAGGTTGAGCAACTGGCTGTTCTGCAAAAACTCGTTACCGAAGAACACACGGTCAGTCTCAAAATCGAGATATTGCTGGTTGGCCAATTCGCGGAACTGTGGACGCGCCAGCGTGACCGAGCTGGCGAAACGCAATTGCATATCTTCAGCAAAGTTCCAGGTTACCGTCAGAGCCGGCAAGAAATCGCTTTCATTGATCTGCGTCGGGATAATCGGAATACCGCCCAGATCAAAAATATCTTCCGGCAGAACTTCCTGACTACCGTCTTCAAAACGGACACCCGCTTGCACGCGCAGACCGTCGGTCAGTTCGGCATCAATCTCTGCATAAAGGCCATGGACTTCCAACTCGCCTTCATAGAATTGCGCACCGGCAGCGCCAAAGAACTCCTGTATCTGGATATCAAATGCCGAGACATTGAAATCTGACAGCAGGAAGTCCGGGCGCTGCTGTGTTACTGGGCTCGGCAACGCAGCTCCTGCAGGTGCGAATTCAAAGTCACGACGCAGCGATTCACGTGTGTTACGACTGAACGCATAACCCGCCTTGAAGGTGAACGGAATTTCAAACGGAATTTCATAGGCGAGGTCAATCCCCGCGCCGATGCTGTCATCATCCAGCTCCGAGAATGCCAATGTCGCAAACTCGCCATTGGCGATTTGGCCAAGGCTGTTGACGAAGCCACCTTGACCGGAACCCAGAATATTGGGGTCAAAGGCATAGCCGGTATTAAACTCAAATGGCGAGTTACGCTGTGCGTTGGCGTAGCTGGCGCGAACATTGACATCGAGATCGCCAAAATCAAACTCGGCAATAAACTGGGTGTCAAAGAGCTGCCGCTCAAAGGTGGTGTTACGCGCTTCCTGCAAACGGCCTTCGGTATCGATACTAGTGCGGAAGCCTTCACGGATACGCGCTTCTTTGGCGGTGTCGCGGACATAGAAGTTGGTCCAGCGGAATTTGTGCTCGCCCACTTCTGCAGCCAGGCCCAACAGACCATTCAATACAACGCGGTTTTGCGTGGTGAGATAGTCAAAGCCGTTGAGCAAGCCGAGTTCGCCTTCGGCATTGGGGATACCCGCCAGCTCCTGACGACCACCACGTGTCCGCCAGCCATTGCGCCATCCGCCCTGTGCAATCACGCCGACATAGGCATCACCGACATAAAAGTTGGTGCCGGCAGAGAAGCTGATGTCGCCATTGGGCGGAATATCATCATTGCGCTGGGTGAGAACCAGGTCAGCGTCATTGAGCCCTCTGGTAATATTCTGAAGCTCGTTATCGGTGAGACCGCCTGGGCCAGAGAATACTGGAATATTGTTGTCAAAGGCATTTTGCAGACCCGGAGGCAGGTCGCGCGCACCATTGTCAAAGCCGAGGAAATCGGTGTCGCTGCCAAAGAAGGTATAGCCAACTTCGCCGGTGGCTTCGGTATTATAGCCAAGACCTGCGCTGATAGTGAAGAAGGGTTCATCGGGAATTGAGCGGGTTGTCAGATTGATAACGCCACCACCAAACTCGCCGGGATAGCTGGCCGAATAACTCTTGGTTACCTTGGCCGACCCGATCACGCTGCTGGGGAACAGGTCGAGCGGAACAGTACGGCGCAGCGGCTCAGGCGATGGCAGGGGCATACCATTGAGCAGAGCCGAGGAATAGCGGTCACCCAGACCACGGACAAAGACGAAGCGACCGCCGACCGTGCTGAGGCCGGTCACGCGCGACAGCGAACCGGCAATATCGCCATCGGCAGTACGGGCGATTTCTTCGGCACTGAGGACCGAGACAACTTCGCCTTCGTTACGGATCGGATTGGGAATGAAGCGGCCGATAACCGTGATCGGCTGATCGCCGCCAGCACCGGGGCCGAGAACCTCAACCTCCTCCTGCTCCTCCTCTTGAGGGTCAGCAGATTGCGCAGCATCGGATGCAGCCTGGGCCGCGTCCTCTGCGCTTTCCTGGGCTGTTTGTGCAAAGGCAGATGGTGTAACAAGCGCCGAGCTCATCAGCAGCATGGCGGTGAAGGTAAGCGGCTTCTTCATAGCCCGGAGTCCCCTTAAATATAGTCTTCAAAACATAGCGGGGCAGCGACGCTCTGGCCGCCGCCCCGACATGTTATTTGCTGAGCCTGACCTTAGCTTGCGATGGTGATGGTCAGATCAGTACAGGACTGGTCGGTGGAATAGAGACCACAGGTCCAACCCTGGAAGCGCGTGTCATTGGCGTCACGAACCGCGCCGATATAGTCAACGGCTTCGAAATAATCGTCGATAGCGGTCACATCGAACACTGGAACAGCGGTTTCATTGGCGCCGTTGATGAAGATCGCGCTGAGTGTCGAAGTGCCATCAGCAGTGTTGTTGGTGCCAGCATCGAAAGATGCACGCGTTGCGGCCGCGCCGACATCACTGTCATCGTCAAAAGCTGTGGTACAGCTCAGGAAGACCGAGTCATAGCGGATAGGGCCAGCTTCCTGGATCGAATCGTCAGCATCCCGAACAGTTTCTGCTTCGTCAATGTCGATGCAGATATCGAAGCCAGCGATAGTGCCGTTGAACAGCGAACCATCGGCGCCGCCACGGACCTGAACGCCCTTGTCGCCCGAACCGCCATTGCCAACAAAGGTGAAGTTGGAGATTTGGGTAAACTGACGTGGCAGGATGTCCTGACCGGTTTCAGAGTCTGATTCCCAGCCCTGGTCACCGCCGCCAGCGCGCTGTGCCACCAGAACATATTGCAGGAAGGCGCGGAAGCCGACATCGGTATCGATCGAGTCATCGTCATTGCCGCTCAGAGCCAGGTTACGGCCATTGACGCTGCCACCGAACCATTCGATGCCATCGTCAGAGCTGTTGTGGACCTGAACATTCTCAAAGCGCGTGCCTGAACCGACGCCCCCGAGAGAGATACCGTTCAGCTCATTGCCCGAGGTAATAGCGAAGCCGGGATAACGGACCTGAACAAAGGTCAGGCTGCCCGAGTTATCAACCGGGTCATTACCGCCGTAAAATGCACCGGTCGTTCCTTCGATTGGCGCCTGACAATCGGTACGGTCACCATCGGGGTTATTCGGTCCACCTTCAGAACACTCAGAAATTGGTGCCTGGCCCAGAATAACCAGACCACCCCAGTCACCGATGGAGTCAACGCCAGCGGTGCCGGCCACATTCTGTGCCGAGGTGAAGATGATCGGTGAGGTCGCGGTACCGTTGGCAAAGATTTGCGAACCACGATTGACCAGCAGGAAGTCAGCACCGGAAGAACCGAAAATAACAACGCCAGGCTCGATCGTCAGAACCGCAGGGTTAGGATTGGCAACGGTGCCATCAGCACCTGCATCCTCGCCCACGTCAACGCGGCCAGAAAGCGAGTAGATGGTGTTACCAGCATTGGGCAGCAGAGTATTGCCGGTTAGACGACCGGAAAGCTGACAGTTACGGGCTTCAGTGCCATTGGCGAGCGTGATGGTGCCGATATTGGCCGTATTATCCGGGCAAGTATCCGGAACAACGCCGCCGGTCGGCGGGGTCGGCGTTGGACCCGGAGGCGTCGGTGCCGGTGCTGCCGGGGTCGGTGCCGGAAGAACAATTACGCCCTCACCGGGAGAAGCTACATCATCAGCGCCACAGGCTGTAACAGTTACAGCCGCTGCCGTGGCAAGCAGGACCGAACGAAAACGTGCGTTCATCATGTCTGAAAACTCCGCATATTTGCTAAATCACTAAAGGCTTGTGCAGACGACGCGGTGATGAGTCGGATCCCCTGCCCCCGCCTTGCAGAAAGGGCATCTAGGAGCGGGTCATGACGCTGGTTTGCGATTTTGGTGACGTAGGAAAGACGAAATTGTGACTGTGATATTTCAAATGTTACGCGGATATTGCAATCCGAACGCGTCGCGGACGTTTGAGCAAGAAAACTGCGCCATATGCGTGACGATGAAAAGAGGGCACAACCTGCCAATGGCGGCAGCAAAAGCGATCACCGGGAGGGAATAAAACAGAGTTACATGGAGAAATGCATCAAAAAGATCGACGATAGTGTCTTTCTGGTCACATCTGCTTGCCTACTCAGCCGCCTATAAAGGGATGCGCTTTTCAAAGGGGCGAGCGGTGCCCATGAATCTTCGCCAGATGCTGGGTCGGACACGAAGAAAAGGGCCCTTGTTTCCAAAGGCCCTTTCCCCGTTTCATCTTGTTTTGAGTATATGCTGAAGATCAGCGCCTCACATCAAGCTGCGCTGTCTGCACCTGAGCATCAAGCCAGCGCAGTGCAGCAACAGCCGCATCGCGCGAACTGATAACCTCTCCGCTGCTCAGCATCATGTCATAATCACGGCGATTGTCGCGCGCCTTGATCAGCATTTTACGCGCCTTGCCATGATCACCGGCGCGGGCATAGGCTTGGCCAAGGTTGATCAGAATAGCAGGGTCATTGCCCTCGGCGCGGCGAGCGGCCTCGAGCGCGGCAATTGCCTCAGTGACTTTGCCCTGTTTCAGGTCGTCATTGCCCGGAACGCGCTCTGCTTCAATATCGTTCAGCGCCGCTTCGTTTTGTGCTGACGCAGCCGTAGGCAACGCCATCACCCCGGCCAGAGCCGTCAAAGCAGACCCGAAAATCCACTTTTTTGCGTGTTTTGCCATAGTTCTTCTCCTCTTTCTCAGGGGAGCAGTGTAGCGAAAAAGACGCGGAAGTGAAATATTATTGTAATTATTTTGTCATACAATTGACTTCTAAATGAAATTTCTCTGCAATTTGCGCATTCCTGCGATCCAGCGATCCGGGTTTTCCGCTCGCATCAGACTATAATCCGCCACCTTGGGATGCGGCAGGACATAGAGCTTCTCTGCGGCGATCGCCTCAATGCAGGCTTGCGCTACGACATCGGCTTCGAGCAGGCCATCAACGCTGGCGACGCCATCCTCATGCCCAGCAGTCATCGCTGAACGCACAGCCTGCGGGCACAATATCGAGACCTTCAGCCCGTCATCGCCATGGGTGATGGCCAGCCATTCGGCAAAGGACACTGCGGCGTGCTTGGTCACCGAATAGGGCGCAGAGCCGATTTGCGACAACAGACCGGCCGCCGATGCGGTGTTGAGCAGATAGCCACCTCCACGCTCCAGCATGCGCGGGACCAGATGCCGCGCCGCCCAGACATGGGCCATGACATTGATATCCCAAATGCGCTGCCACTCGGCATCACTGACTTCAGCGCCGCCAATCATCAATATACCGGCATTAGAGCAGAACAGGTCTATCGGACCGTGCTCTGCCTCGTTCTCGTCGATAAGGGCGATGATATCGGCTTCCTTGCTGACATCGCAGCCGCGTGCCGACAGGCGATCCGAGCCGTTGGCCAATGATGTCACTCCCTCAGCATCAATATCGGCGCAGACAATATGACGTGCGCCAGCCGCCGCGAACCCCTCAACCATGGCCTTACCAATGCCGCTGGCAGCGCCAGTCACAACGATGACTTTATCTTTTATGTCCATAAACTATCCTCTCTTTGATATTCACAGATGCGGGCTCAACCCATAGCTTGCAGATGCAACATCAGCGCGGTTTGCGGATGGCTGACCGGAAGCTGCAAGCCGCTATGCATCAGATCAGCACCCGTCATAATGATCTCGCCGGCCTGTAGTTGTTGCACCAGCTTATTTGCATGCCGGTTCGGAGCACACCATGCATCCGGCCATACCAAGCTGATTTGATAGCGCTGTTCGGCATCCAGGCCTTTCAATCGCAATGGTGAGGGGATAGCAAAGGCAGACTCAGCGAGATTGACGCGCATGAACAGCGCGTCATCACGTGCTTTGGACACGACCCCGACCGCTAAATGGCCGGTTTCGCGCTCAAGCCGATAGAAATCGCCTTGATGCAACAGATCGCGATGCTGTTTATAAAGGGCAATCGCTCGCGCTAGGGCCATGCGATCCTTGTCGCTTTCTTGCCGCAGATCAGCCTCTATTCCCATGTTGCCGAACATCGCGACTGCTACGCGCAACTCCATCGGCAAGATACGCCCGGTAATATGACATATGCGCGGGCCCACATGCGCACCTGTGGCACAGAGCGGGAGCATATGGCTTGCACCCCACTGTATGCCCAAACGTTCCAGTGCATCATTATTGTCTGATGCCCATATGCGCTCGGTGCGCTGCAAGATACCAAGATCGGCCCGACCACCGCCCGAAGAGCAGCCTTCAATAGCAACTGCTGGATGCGCCTGACGCAGACGATCAACCATAGCATAGACAGCCCTTATCTGCTCATGGGCCACGGCAAGGCCAAGTGCATTGGCCGGATGGTTGATGTCCCGGTTCATATCCCATTTGAGATAGCCAATGGGATTCTCGCAGAGAAGCCGGTCGAGCGCATCATAGATATGGTCAAAAACCTCAGATCGGGTCAGGTCAAGCAAATGCTGATTGCGAAACGGGATCGGCTCGCGTGCCGTTGATTGCAATATCCAATCTGGATGGGCGCGATAGAGATCACTATCGGGATTGACCATCTCCGGCTCGACCCACAGACCAAACTCCATGCCCAGGCTGTGCACATGGTCGATGAGCGGCGTCAGACCATCAGGATAGACCCGAGTATCAACCTGCCAATCGCCCAGCCCGGCCTGGTCGCTGCGTCGTCCTTTGAACCAGCCATCATCAAGAACAAACCGCTCTGCGCCGGCCTCGGCAGCTAGGTCGGCCAATTGCGCAAGAGTATCGAGGTCATGATCAAAATAGACCGCTTCCCAACTGTTATAGTGCACCGGCCGTTCGGGTCGCTCTGGCTGCAGGGATCTTTGCGGCATGACATCTTGCCGGATATGCTCGTGATAACTCTGGCTGAGGCCATTCAGTCCCATATTCGACCATCCCAGATGCAGCGCCGGAAGATCGATATGGGCACCAGCCTGAAGCACGATTTCACCCGGAAAGAACAGTGCACCGGCTGATGCCAATATGCGGTTTTCCGGGAGCGTTTCCACAGAAAGGCGGCTATTGCCACTCCAGCCAAGATGCAGTCCGTAAGCATCGCCTTGATGCTCATCAGTTGAAGCGTCAGCCAGCATCATGCTTGGCCAGTCATTATGTCCGCCGCGTCCTCGGCGATTTTCGCGAACCCAGGCACCGGCGAAGCGCTTTATCCGTTCAGTTTGGAACTCGCCGGCCCACAGCCCGGAAAAGCCGATGATATCGCTGATATGCGGCGGCAGGGGCAAGGTCATGGTTAGGGCCCGGTGCACCGCCAAAGATGATTGCCCGATATTCTCCAGCCGTGCCGATGCGGTGATGACGTTATGCCCCTCGCTGCTGATAAAATCATAGATCAGTCGCACTTCGGCATGTTGATCCGCGCAAATCAGTCGTATTTTGTTCGGCTGCCGCTCGACCACTTCAACGCCCAAAAGCACATCCCAGTCGCGCCGGTTGCGGCTGATCAGCAAACCAGGTTGCGCCGAGAGGCCGAGCCCCGGCTCCATCGCCAGTGATGGGCGCAGCACAACATCTTCGCGTCCCGGGACCGGGTGACGCAGCATCTCCGGGAAAGCATCGCCAGCAACCGGCGCGCCCCAATGAAGGATCAAGGGCGGCTGGCCCGATCTGGCATTAACAACCAGCTGCACATTGCGGCCCGAAAGCGTGACGATGCTCATGTCGCGGCCTTTCTGAACCAGCCCGTTATCCGCACCACCATGGGCGATGAAATCATGCCCGGCAAGAGGTCGTGCTTGACCGCAGCGGTTGGACAACCCATCTTTGACCCATGAGCAAAATCGAGAAAAGCGATGCCGAATGGCGCGAGCAGCTGACCCCTGAGCAATATCATGTGCTGCGCCAGGCCGGGACCGAACGCGCCTTTACCGGCAAGTATAACGTCTTCAAGGAAGACGGCATATTCCATTGCGGAGCCTGTGGCGCGCCTTTGTTTGACTCGCAGGACAAATATGACAGCGGCTCGGGTTGGCCCAGCTTCACCCGGCCAGAAAGCGGCGAGGCGGTCGACGAAGAAAACGATTACAGCCATGGCATGATCCGAACCGAGGTGAAATGCGCCAATTGCGGCAGCCATCTTGGCCATGTCTTCCCCGATGGTCCAGGCCCGGAAGGTCTGCGCTATTGCATGAACTCTGCCGCGCTCGACTTTGCGCCACGCGCCAAAGACAGCAGCGACTGACTTTACATCTTTGGGGGATTCCCTCCGAGTCGCGAAGCGGCTAGAATGCCATTGCTAAGGCGCTGGCTGAACCATCTATTCAGCCCGCATACACCCGATATGGGCTTAGCTTGGGGGTGGCCTGACGGGCCGTCAGGGGATCGAATTTATGGCAGAAGCCAAAAAGCGCAGGAAGAAGCGCAAAGACAGCAAGAAACAGGGAGCATTTAGCCGGTGGTTCTGGCGGTTGTTCCGTGTCGGTCTGGTCACCATGTTTGTCGGCACGGTGGCGATTGGCGTTGCGGTGTGGACTGCCGCCTCCAACCTGCCCAGCTTTGAAGAGCTCAAAGCCTCACCCAATGGCCAGATGATCCGTGTCCTCGCCGCCGATGGCACCGAGATCGTCTCTATCGGCCCCAGCTTTGGCGACTGGCTGGAGCATGATGAAATCCCGCAGGTGATGAAAGATGCGATGATTGCGGTTGAGGATCGGCGCTTTGAAAGCCATTTCGGTATTGATCCGGTGGGTCTCACCCGCGCCGGCTATGTCGCGATCCAGAATTACGGCACCGGCAAACGGATGCAGGGTGCCTCGACCATCACTCAACAGCTGGCGCGCAATATCTTCCTCTCCAACAGCTATACCCTCGCGCGCAAGGGTCGCGAGGCGATCTTGGCGATGGCGCTGGAATCGAAATTCTCCAAAGACCAGATCCTCGAGCTTTATCTCAACAAGGTCTATTTTGGTGGCGGTGCCTATGGCATTGATTCCGCCAGCCGCAAATTCTTTAACCACAGCGCCAATGAAATCTCGCTCGCCGAAGCGGCGATTATTGCAGGACTTGTGAAAGCCCCGTCGCGCTATTCCCCCACCGCTGATGCGCAGGCGGCGGTTGACCGCGCCTCGGTGGTGCTGGAGGTGATGCAGGACGCCGGGGCCATCACCGCGGCACAGGCCGCCGAAACCCGTCCGGCGGAAGTCACATTGGCCCCTGAAGGTGGGCAGAACAGTGCGCGCTATTTCACCGATTGGGCGCTGCCTCAGCTGGATATGCTGATTGATGAAGGCAATGCGCCGATTGAGGTATGGACCACGCTTGACCTTACCATGCAGCGCGCGGGCACCAATGCAATTAAAGCGCACGCTCCGGGAGGAGCACAGGGCGCACTGGTCTCGATAGACCGTGACGGCGCGGTGCGTGCGATGGTTGGTGGCACCGACTATGTCACCTCAAACTATAACCGCGCCACTACGGCGATGCGCCAGCCGGGATCAGCCTGGAAGCTGTTTGTCTATATGGCGGCGCTGGAAGCGGGCTATACCAATAGCGATATTGTTACCGATGAGCCGGTGACCATCGCCGGATGGACCCCGCGCAACAGCGGCGGACGCTATGCCGGGGACATCACGCTGCGCACCGCCTTCGCCTATTCCAAAAACACGGTTGCAGCGCAGCTTGGTGATGATGTCGGCTATGGCACCATCGCCAATATGGCCCGCCGCTTCGGCATCACCACGCCGATCAAGACCACGCCTTCCATGGTGCTCGGCGCATCCGAAGTCAGAGTGATTGATATGACCCGCGCCTTTGCCGGCGTAAGTCAGGGCGGGGTTGCTATCGAGCCTTATGGCATCTCCAAAGTTACCACCATTGATGGTGAAGTCTTATATCAGCGCAAGCGCAGCGACCCGACCGTTCTGGTCCCGCCATATGTTGCCGCAGGGATCACCGATCTGCTGCAGACCGCCGTCAACACCGGCACCGGTCGCGCAGCGCAGATTGGCCGCCCGGTCGCGGGCAAGACCGGCACCACCAACAGCAACAAGGATGGCTGGTTCCTCGGCTTTTCGAGTGGTCTCACCACTGGCGTGTGGATGGGCCGCGATGACGCCAAAGCGGTTGGCGGGCTGCAAGGCGGCCGTGCCCCGGCACGCGCCTTTGCTGACTTTATGCGCGTGGCTGTCGCGCGTCGCCCGGTGGAGGAATTCGATACTGAGGTGGTACTACCCGACTGGCAGTTGGAGCCGGATGAAGAAGCCTATTTCGGAGATGCCTCGGACACCTATTTTGTCGATGAAAATGGCAATCCAATCGCGTTGGGCGAAGGCGATTTCTACGATCTGGATGAGCCGGAATATGTCGAGGACGAACCGCGCCCGCAGCCGCAGACGCTGGATGAACGCTGGATTGATCGCGCGACCGGGCGGCGCAATGATACAGATGGTGAGGACAGTGCCAGCGCATCAGAGCCGCAAGACAATGACGGCGATAATGACAATAATGCACCCAATCGTGGTCAACCGGAGTCGCTGCTGCCCAATGCCGTCCGTCAGGATGGCGGTTAAGCCTCGCCAAAATCCAATTGGTTGAGCGCATGCCCATGGCGCTTTAGCCAGCGGTCGGCAGCGATGCGATTATCCTGATAGATCGCATCCATCCAGGCATAAAAATCGGCGCTATGGTCCATATGACGCAAATGCGCGACTTCATGCGCCACCACTGATTGCCGCACCATATCCGGTGCCATGATCAGCCGCCAATGGATACGCAGCCCGCTATTGGTCGAACAACTGCCCCAGCGTCGCCGGGCATTGGTAAGGCCGACGCGCGGAGGGTCGGCAATCCCGGCCCGATCAAAATAGAGCGCGGCATCGGCCTTGATCGTTTCCAGCGCTTCATTGCGTAGCCAGCGTTCCAGCCGCCGCCCGATCAAGTCCTTGTCACCACCCAATATGATCTGGTCGCCTATGATGCACGGCTGGCGCCCTTCATCCGCGCGCCATTGCACCTGATAGGGCTCACCGCGAAAAGCCAGTTCGGCCCCGTCGCCCACCACTGGCTGCTCGCTGAGCCGCTCCAGCCGTTCGGTCACCCAATCCTTGCGCTCATGCACAAAGGCCAGCGCCTCGGACACCGGAACACCATGGGCAATGGTCAGCGATACACCGCGGTTTTTCGGATCAATCCGCATAGACAGCGAGCGCGAGCGCGGATGCCGTTTGATCCGTACCGGAACCTCAAGGCCATCGAGGATGACGCTGGTACCGTTACCCGCTCCACCCTGCGCCCTTGCCGAGCGCGACAATAGCCTCTCCAATGTCAGCGCGGCGCGGCTCATAATGGCTCTTCCAATATGTGATGCTCCAACGGCCCTGCCTCAGTTTCAGAGACTACCCGCCCAGCCACGCTATGCCCGCCGTCAATCATCGCCTGATAGCTGCCGGTCAACAGATAATGCCATTCCGGCAACGGTTGGCCCGCAGCGCGCAACTTATAGGCACAGCTCGACGGCAGCCAGTTGATATCATCAACATTGCCTTTGGTCAGCCGCAAGCAATCGGGCACAAAGGCGCGGCGATGGCGATAATCGGAACAGCGTGCTGTCGTCACATCGAGCAGGCGACAGGCAACATTGGTCGGATAAATCTCGCCGCTATCGGCATCTTCCACCTTGTGCAGACAGCATTTACCGCAACCATCGCACAAGGCTTCCCATTCGGCACGATCAAGGCTGTGCAGCGGCTTTTCCCAGAAAGGCGCTTCGCCCGTCATCAGCTCGCAGCCGGACCCCAGCGGTCAATCTCGGCAGCAATATCAGACGGTACCGAGGCCTGACCATCGGGCGTCTTGTCAACCGAGAGCAGCGCCAGCGGCTTGCCAGCGGCATCAAGCAGATAGGCCTGCCGACTATGATCAACCAGATATTCGGTCGCGCTTTCATCCTCGACCTTCTCGGCATGAACCGCAAATTTCTCGCGAACTGCATCAATATCGGTTTCGCTGCCGGTCAGGCCGATTAGCCGCGGATGGAAAGCATTGACATAGCTCTTCAACACCTCGGGCGTATCACGCGCCGGATCGATAGTGACGAAGATCGGCTGGATTTTCGCCGCACGTTCGGGGTGCGCCTTTTCAAACTCGGCAAAACCCTTGACCATTTTCTGCAGATCAACCGGGCAGACATCGGGACAATAGGTATAACCAAAATACATGATGCGATACTGCCCGGCAAAATCGCTGTCGGATACTGTCTCGCCATCCTGGTTGGTCAGCGTGAAACTGCCGCCAATATCGGCACCGGCAAGGGGCGCCTCTGCATTCACTGGGGCACCTGTATTTTCGCCACAGGCCGACAGGCCAAGCACTGTCGCGGCTAGGACAGAAAGCAGGAGATATCGCATAAAATAGGGTCCGTTCAGATTACTGCCATAAAAGCCGTGCCAATAGCGATAGCATATCGCATAGCTGGCGCATGGGGTTTCCCTGTCCTATATTGGCGCTATATTGCCTCTGTCCAGCTTATCCGAGGCTTAGACTAGAGAAAAAGGTATTACAGCTCTCATGATGGCCATATCCTCAGTAGTTTCCCGAATATCGCTCCGCCATTTTGCTGTAGCGTTGATCGCCACTTTCGCGGTCCTGTCTCTGATAACACCTGCAACGGCGCAGTTTTCTGAGAGCTACAACTTCCTAAAGGCCGTGCGCGACCGCGATGGTACCGAAGCCAATGAGCTGCTGGACCGGCCAGGCAACACCGTTATCAATTCACGCGATATCAAAAGTGGTGAGACCGCGCTCCATATTACGATTGCGCGCCGCGACCTGTTGTGGACCCGCTTCATGCTGCAAAAAGGCGCCAATCCCAATATTGAAACGCGAGAGGGACTGACCCCGCTTATGCTGGCCACCAATTTGCGTTTCGTTGACGGTGCCGAGGCGCTGCTGAAGCGCAATGCGGCGGTTGATAAGGCCAACCGTTCCGGTGAGACCCCATTGATCCGCGCCGTGCAGTTGGGCGATTTGGCAATGGTCAGACTGTTGCTCAAAAATGGTGCGGACCCTGATCGGGTTGATAGTCTGGCAGGACAGTCCGCACGCGATTATGCCAGCAACAATGTGCGGTTAGCCCCAATACTCAGCGCGATTGAAAAATCGGACGAAGACAGAGCTAATCAGGCAGAAAAACCGGCAGTTTTTGGCCCAACCATCAGGCAGTAACGCGGCAAGGGGCCGCAAACCTATCCTGCTCGCCCCGCCTCATAGCCGGCCGAGACCAGTTCCGGATCGCCATTTTGCGCCAGTCGTCGCATTGTGATCCGCGCCACTTCGCGCGCCAACACACTTCTGCGCGCCGCTGCCAGTGAATGACGTGCGGCGGCGCGCACCAGTTCGCCATCATAGCTGTCGGCCACGATCAGCCCGGTGCGTTCGGGAAGGAAGACCTCGCGTTCGACGAGCGCATGTTCGAACTCAGGCGGCAATGCCCAGTAGAAGCGGTCGCTATAGTCGAGATATTCCGGCCATTTGCTATCGCCCAGCAAATCGGTGCGCGCGGTTTTAATCTCGATAATGATCACCGCACCCTTGGGATCAAGCCCGATCAGATCGCAGCGGCGGCCATTGGGCAAAGTAATTTCCGGCACCAGCCAGATATCATTGCGGGCGAAGAAACGGGTCGTTCCCCGCGCTACAGCGGCAGCACCACTATGCGAAACAGAATCAGCGAGCGAGTGAACAGCAGTCATTAATCGACAATAGAACAAATATCGAACATAGCAAGCGGCAAATGGTGTCAGGCGCTGGCCGTAACCAGCGCTTTCGCCGCCTCGCTCAAAGGGCGGCGTACCAGATCATCAGATGCGGCATTTTCGACAATGCGCCCCTGATCGAGCACCGCGATGCGATGGCAAAGCCGCCATGCCAGCGCGATATCATGGGTAATAAACAGCATCGCCAATTGCTGCTCATCGCGCAGTTTTGCCAATAAGGTCATAATCTGGTCGGCAATCACCGGATCGAGCGCCGAGGTCGCTTCGTCCAGCACCAGTAGGGCCGGCTCGCTCACCAAAGCGCGGGCAATACCGACGCGCTGCGCCTGACCGCCGGACAGCTCACGCGGTTTCCGGTCCACGAGTGCCGGGTCTAGCTCCACTGCTTGCATCGCTTTTTTCACCCTGCCCATACGCTCCCAATATTCGATATCTGGACGCAAATGGGTTAGCGGCTCGGCGATAGTACGGCTGATCGGCCAGCGTGGATCGAGACTGGCGAGCGGGTCCTGAAACACTGGCTGGATAATGCGGCGCCGTTCCTTGCTGCGCTTCGCACTAAGCACAGCGCCCTCCAATATCATCGTGCCTCCCGGAACTGGTCCTAAGCCCGCCACAGCGCGGGCAATGGTCGATTTGCCCGAGCCCGAACCACCCACCAGCGCCAGCGCTTCGCCGCGCGCAAGCGTGAAGCTAGCACCTTTGACCGCGTCAAAAGGTTTGCTGAAAAGACCGGGTGTTGGAAAACGAACATCCAGATCGCGCACCTCCAGCAGCGGTGCACCTGTCTCCGGGCGCGGCGGCTGGGTCTCCCCGATCCGGGGCACAGCGGCTATCAGCTTTTGCGCATAGGGCTGCTCTGGCGCATGCAATATAGCACTTGCTTCGCCCTGTTCGACACACTGCCCATGTTGCAGCACCACAATCCGGTCCGCATGGTCCTCGAGCATCGCCAGATCATGCGTCACCAGCAACAAGGCCATATCGCGCTCGCGGCAGCGGGCAGTGAGCAGCGACAATATCGAAGCGCGCAATGGCGCATCCAGCGCAGAGGTCGGCTCATCAGCGACCAGCAAAGACGGGCGATGCGCCAGTGCACAGGCGATCATCAGCCGCTGGCGCTGGCCACCCGAAAGCTGATGCGGATAGCGCCCCAGAAGCGCGGCATCGTCCAGTCCAACCTCTGCGAGCAGCTCCAGCATGGTGGCATCATCGGGCGGCGTTGCACCGGGACGTTGCAAAAAGCACTCAACCAGATGTGCCCGCACCGTGAGATGCGCGGTCAGCGCTGTTAGCGGTTGTTGAAATACAAAGCCAACCTGCTCGGCACGCAGCTTTGTCTGCTCCTTATCGGACAGTGCAGCCAAAGACTGCCCGTCCAAATTCACCGTGCCCGTCATCTCAGCCGGACCAAGACCAAAAGGCGTAAGCGCGCTCAGCGTCTTGCCGGAGCCGGATTCTCCGATCAGCGCTACACATTCACCGCGTGCGACCGAAAGACTCAGGCCGTCAACAAAGCGGTGACCGCCAATATCCGCACCGAAATTGTCATAGACCAGATGCGTCATGCAAACCGGTCCCGCAGCCGGTCGCCGATCAGGGTCAGCGCCACCAGCAGCGTCACCATGATGCCGCCGGGCAGCAACAGCGCCATGGGCTGGATATCCATCACCTCGGCACCGTCCTTGATCAACATACCGAGCGACACCAGCGGCTCCTGCACCCCAAGGCCAAGGAACGACAGAAAGCTCTCTATCATCACCAGTTGTGGCAGGGTCAGCACGAGATAGGCAAAGGCAATACCGGCAATATTCGGCAATATGTGCCGCGCCAATATAGTGATCGCCGGAGCACCGGCGGCACGTGCGGCGAGGACATAGGGTCGGTTTTTGAGCGCCAGCACCTGCCCACGCACAATCCGCGCCATGGTCAGCCACTCGACCAGCCCGATGCCGACAAAAACAAGGATGATCGAGCGCCCAAAAACAACCATGAGAATGATGACGACAAACATGAACGGTAAAGCAAACAGGCCATCGACTATCCGCATCATCAGCTCATCAGTGCGCCCGCCAATCCATCCAGCCAGCGCACCCCAGACCACGCCGATGACCAGCGATACCAGAGCGGCTGTCAGTGCTACCGCGAGCGTAATCCGCGTCGCCACCGCCAACCGCGCCAACACATCGCGCCCGACATCATCTGTACCAAGAATATGGCTGTTCACCCCGGCAACGGCGCTGACATGGTCCCAGTCAATACTGGCATGGTCCCATGGCGAAAGCATCGGCGCGAGAACGGCGAACACGACGATCATTGCAACAAGGATGATCGCGATACGCATCAGTTTGCGCGTTCCATCGTTTCATAAAAGCCACAAAGGGAAAAAGGAAAAAAGAGGCGCATTAGCGGCTCACCCTTTCATTCATAATACGCTTTATGCCTTCCTTGAAAGTAGCAGCACCGAAATTGATAAGTAGGCCAAGAGGCATGTTCAGCAGTCGTATATAGGTCAGGCATTGCTTGATATGCACGGGAGACCATTTCTCAAGTGACTTGATCTCAACCAATAACGCATCATTGACAATCAGATCGGCGCGGAAAGCGTTGTCATATTTCTTGCCGTCCAGAAGGACGGCGATTGGTTTTTGTGTTTCCACCTTAAGATTCTGTGCCCTCAAGCGGTCCGCTAGGACCGCTTCATAAACATGTTCAAGAAGCCCGGGCCCAATATCGCGATGCAGATGATACGCCTGATCAATCACGACGGCGGCAAGTGCTTCAGGATCTCTCATCTATATACCCTTTTATGCTTTTTCTCTTTGTGGCTTTTATGAAACAGAATTCATCCCCGAGCCCTCGGATCGAGCACCGCGTACAGAATATCCGCAATCAGATTGAACACGATAATCAGCACCGCATAGATCAGAACCACCGCCATTATCAGCGGATAGTCACGGTTGAGCGCGCCCTGGACGAAATATCGGCCCAGCCCGGGCAGGCCGAACACCGTCTCGATCACCACCGCGCCGGTGAGCAGGCCCGCAGCGGCGGGGCCAAGATAGCTGACCACCGGGATCAGCGCCGGGCGTAGGGCATGGCGGGTGAGCATCTGCAGGCGCGATAGGCCGCGGGCGCGGGCGGTGCGGATATGGTCCTGCTGCCAGATATCCGCGAGCGCGGCCCGCACAAGACGCGCTATGACACCGGCAACGGGTAAGGCCAGCGCAATGACGGGCAATATCCAATGGGTCAGGCCACCACTGCCGCCCACGGGCAACAGCGCCAGCCAGACGCCGAAGATCAGAGCCAGCAGCGGCCCGGTGACGAACGTCGGCAGCGCTGTCAGCAAAGTAGCGCTGAGCATCAGTACATTATCCACCCAGCCACCGGGATTAAGCGCCGCGCGCAGCCCCATGGCGAGCCCCAATGCCAGCGCCAATACGATCGCCGCGCCGCCAAGCATCAGCGACACCGGCAACCCCTGTGCCACCAGCTCGGTGACGGTGAAATCGCGATAGACGAGGCTCGGACCGAAATCGCCCTGCAACACCCGGCCAAACCAGCCGGTCATTTGCTGCCAGAGCGGTTGATCGAGGCCATAGCTCGCCTCTAGCGCCGCGCGCGTTGCCTCATCCAGCGGCCGCTCACCATCAAATGGGCCACCCGGCGCAAAACGCATCAGCAGGAACGACACCAACAAAATACTTAGCAGCGTCGGGATAGCGGTGAGAGCACGATTGACAATCAGGCGGAGCATGATGGAGTGATGCAATAGGGTTGAGGTGAGGTCACGCAAAAAATCTGTACAGCGCAGATCACAAGGAGAAACACCTCATGAAAATCAATCCCTGGCTGTTGCTCGGTATCGCTATTGTGTTTGAGATTATTGGCACCAGCCTGCTCAAACTGTCCGATGGTTTCACCCGTGTCTTTATCGGGATCATCGCCGTGGCGATGTACGGCGTTTCCACCTGGATGCTATCGATCACCTTAACCCAGATTCCTGTCGCTATTTCCTATGCCATCTGGTCCGGGGTTGGGATTTTGGCAATCACGCTGATTGGCTTTGTCGCCTTTAAGCAGAACCTCGGCGGGATGCAGATTCTGTGCATCGCCCTGATCGCCATTGGCGCGATCGGCCTCAATCTGACAACACAGACAGAAACCCCAGACATTGCTGCTTCGCAAACGGGCTCTAGCTGAAAAAGCCGACAATAACCCGCAGCGCGCCGGGCATCAGAAAGAAGAAGATCACGCCTGAGGCCAATGTCGCGATAACCATCAAAACGCCATCGCGCGCCATTACCGCCAGACCGAATAGCGCCACCGCTGATGCAGGCACAGCGACGGCAAAAGGAAGCAATTCCAGCGGAGGCATCAACAAAGCGAGCAGCAGGCAGATACCCGCAGCGATCCTGCGTCCGGCCGGTCCCGTCGCCCAGTCCCAGCGCTGGCCGATCAGCGCGTCAATCTTGCGCAGCCATGAGCCGCCACGCTCACGCGTCGCCGCGACCAGCTTGCGCGACACCCCCTTATTCTTCAGCCATTTCGGCACCCAGGGATGTTTCGCCCCGAATAGCATCTGCGCGGAGGTGAGGCCGATCAGCGCCCCCATTGTGGTTGGGATCAAGGGCACTCCCCCCAAAGGCGGCAGCAAAGCCACCAGCGCAAATAATAGCAGCAAAGGCCCAAAACCACGACTGGAAAACACAGCCAGCAGGTCGCCAATAGAGATTTTCTCATTATCCCCGCCAGCACTCAGCGCCTGATCGAGCATATCGGAAATGGCGTGGCCTTGCGCCTTGTCTGTGGGATTATCCTTCATCCGCCATATCAGCCTGATTGTCGTCTCACCGCATCAAAAAATTAGCGCGTCGGCACCGGAGCATCGCCGGAATAATCGTAAAAGCCGCGCTTGGTCTTGCGGCCGAGCCAGCCGGCCTCGACATATTTCACCAACAGCGGCGCGGCGCGATATTTGGGGTCGCCGGTGCTGGAATAGAGCACATTGGTGATGTGCAGACAGGTATCCAGCCCGATAAAGTCCGCCAGCGTCAATGGGCCCATAGGGTGATTAAGGCCCATGGTGATGGCGGCATCAATATCGGGGATGCTGGCGACGCCCTCGCCCAGCGCGAAACACGCTTCATTGAGCATCGGCAGCAATATACGGTTGACGATAAAGCCCGGTGCATCATTGGCGTGCACCACCTTTTTGCCGATGGCGGCGGCATAGCTTTCCACTTTCTCCACCGTCTCGTCCGAGGTCGCAAGACCACGGATAACCTCGATCAGTCCCATGACCGGTACCGGATTGAAGAAATGCACCCCGACAAAACGCGCCGCATCGGGTGTTGCCTGCGCCATGCGGGTGATCGGGATAGAGGAGGTATTGCTCGCCAGCACCGCCTTATGGCCGAGGACCTTCCCAACTTCATCAAAGATAGCGCGCTTTACATCTTCGCGCTCTGTGGCGGCTTCGATGATCAGCTCGGCAGAGGCCATCGGCTCATAGCTGCCAACGGGCGTGATACGATCCATCGCAACGCTCGCCGCCTGCTCTTCCATTTTGCCTTTTTCCACCGCGCGCGCGAGCATTTTGCCAATATAGGCCTTGGCGCATTCGGCGATGCTGATCTCACGATCAGACAGCAGCACCTGATAGCCTGCCTGGGCACTTACCTGTGCTATGCCCGCGCCCATTTGCCCGGCACCAATCACCGCAATACTGCTCATATCTGTCTCCATTATTGCCGTGTGGGGAAGCGAGTCACGGCCAGTGTTACAATTGTTTCGCAGGGACTAGCCGATTGTTCTGCCCCGCGCTAGAACGACTCTATGATGAGGATGGCTTTTCTTGCTGTGACCGCGATTTGCGCCCTGTTTGCGCCGCTGCATATGGCCGCAGCGCAGGAAGAGGCGGACGCGCCCAAGCCGGGTCTCCATCGTGGCTATGGTGACTGGCATCTGGCCTGTGACAATGTCTATAGTTGTGAGGCCAACAGCCTCGCATCAGACTTTCAACTCGAACAAGGCGCTACCCTGCGCATCCAGCGTCAGGCCGGACAGGTTGGCTATTTTCGCGTCATGGTGCTGGCGCGCGACCCGGAGGTAAAACGCGTCGCGCTGCTGGTCGATGGTCGCCAGCGCATTGAGGGGGAGGTCGACAAGGACGGGCGCTTTGTGGTCCCACCGGGCCAAAGCATGACCATTGCCCGCGCATTGGCCAGAGGCAAGCGAGCCAGCGTGATTGATACGACGCTGGTAACGCCGCAAAAGGTGATTGCCGAGATTTCGCTGAAGGGCTCTTTCGCCGCAATGCGCGCGATGGACAAGCAGCATGGCCGCAGCTGGACCAGCGATGCGATTGCCGAACGCGGTCGGCGTAGCTATCGCGGCACAGCCGAGCGCCTGCCGATTGTGCCACAAATGGCCCCGGCGGATTTTGAAGACCTGCCCAGTAAAAAGGCAATGGCGCGCCTCGCCGAAGAGTCTGGATGCACTGAACAGCGCAATGAGAATACCGGCTTTACCGAACAAGCCCATCCCCTGCAGGAAACCGATGCGGAATATATTGCGCTGGTCACCGTGCCATGCGGCTATGGCGCCTATAATACCAGCGAGAAGCCGTTTATCGCCCGCCGCGCCAAGGATGCTGATGACGATGACTTGTGGCGGTTCGCACTGGCGAAATTTGACTATCATCCGGCCTGGAGCGAGAATCCGGAGCGCACATTGTTGGTCAACAGCTATTATGCCGCTGAAGACGGGATTTTGGGAAGCTTTGCCAAAGGCCGGGGCCTAGGCGATTGCGGCAGTGGCGAAAGCTATGTCTGGGACGGGCAGATGTTCCGTCTGTTCGAGGCCAGCGCTATGGATGAATGTCGCGGCGTCTGGGAATGGCCCACCATCTGGCGCGCCTATGTGCAGCGGCGATGAGATCCATTCTTATCGGAAGCCTTACTATAAGCCCTGCCCGTTTTTCGTCGGCCCCGCGTAGACGGGGCCAGGGCTTTTGAAGACTCACGCAAAGACGCAAAGCGTCTCCGCTTGCGGAAGCTCTTCGTGCCTTTGTGGCTTTGTGCGAAACTATAGCCTTGGCCCGGCCTGCGCGGGGCCGACATTATATAACTATGTCCTAAGGCGCGCTTTGATAGGGTTTGGCTTCGGCCAGTATCAGTGCAAACCAGTCCTTTGGATCAGTCCATTCAGCCACCGTCACCCAGCCACCGGCGCGTAGCATTAGCCGGGCATCGCGCGGGCCGTATTTATGGCTGTTCTCGGTGTGGATCGTCTCGCCTTTGGCCATGGTGAACCCTTCACCTGCGACTTCAAATGCGATATCGTTCAGCGCTTCAAGATGCATCTCGATCCGCGCATAATTATCATTCCACCGCGCCTCATGGCGGAAGCTTTGCACCGGAATAGTGCCGTCCAACTCGCTATTGATCCGGCGCAGCAGATTATAGTTGAATTCGGCCGTCACCCCAGCGCTGTCGTCATAAGCGGGGACCAGAACGTCGGGTGACTTGATACGATCAATACCGATGAGCAGATAGGCCCCGGTGCCCAGCGTATTGCGCATCGAACGCAGCAGATCGACCGAGGTGCGTGGCACCATATTGCCGATGGTCGAGCCGGGGAAAAAGCCCAGCCGTCTTTGCCCGGCAGCACCTTCAGGCAGCACCAGATCGCCCATAAAATCGCCTTCGAGCGGCAGCACATTGATAGCAGGGAAATCGCTGGCCAGCGCCTCGGCAGACTGGCGCAGAAAGTCGCCGCTGATATCAATCGGCACATAGCTCACAGGCGCGACCGCGCGCAGCAGATGCGGCGTTTTGGTGGAGGAGCCGGAACCAAATTCGACGACACAGCCGCCCTTGCCGGTTATCTCCGCCACATCGGGGCAGCGTTGTTCAAGCAGCGCGGTCTCGGTGCGGGTGGGGTAATATTCGGGCAGTTCGGTAATCGCCTCGAACAGCTCTGAGCCTGCCTGATCATAAAGCCAGCGCGCCGGAATAGCGCGGCGTTCGGGCGTGCGGAAACAGGCCATAACCGCCTCGTAAAAGCCCGGATCGACATTGTCAGGCAGAGCATAGGATGCGGTTTCGCTAGCGCTGGAAGATATGGACATAATGCTCCTGAATATGGGGATTATTCGTGCGGGAGAAAAACGACCTCAGATATCGCGGGCGAGCCTGAGGCCGGTAAATTGCCAGCGCTGATGCGGGTAGAAGAAGTTGCGATAGCTGGCCCGCATATGGCCACGCGGCGTGGCGCAACTGCCGCCTTTGAGTACGAACTGACCGCTCATAAACTTGCCATTATATTCGCCGACCGCACCTTCAGCCGAACGGAAGCGTGGATAGGGGCGATAGGCGCTGCCGGTCCATTCCCAGACCGAACCGAAAGGCGCGGTCATCTCGGTGTCGCTATCCGGCATGATGGCATGCACTGGTCCCGCAGCATCGAGTTGCTGGCCCGCATTCCTATCCTGATCGCGCATGGCATATTCCCACTCGCCCTCGGTCGGCAGCCGCGCGCCTTCCCATTGACCAGCCGCCCAGCTGGCAAAGGCATCGGCTTCATACAGGCTGATATGGGTAACAGGCGCATCGTCATCCAAAGGCTGAAGCCCGGTCAGGGTAAAATGCTGCCAATCCTTGTCGGCGTGCTGCCAATAAAGCGGTGCTTCGATTTCATTCTCTTTTACCCAGGCCCAGCCATCAGAGAGCCAGTGGCGATGATCGCTATAGCCGCCATCGGCGATAAAGGCGCGCCATTCGCCATTAGTAACCGGGCGCGAGGCAATGGCAAAAGGTGCAAGCAACTGGCCATGTTGCGGCCCTTCGCAATCAAAGGCGAAACCATCCTGCTCGGCATCATGGCCGATAGCGACGCGACCGCCCTGCTCTTCGCACCACTGCAGCGGCGCCGGGATACTGGTTTGCCCGTCATTTTCCCACATTGCCGGGAAGCACGGGTTTTGCGCAAACATATGTTTGATATCGGTGATCAGCAGCTCCTGATGCTGCTGCTCATGGTTGAGGCCCAGCGTCACCAGATCGCGCACCGCGGGATCATCCGATGCCAACACCGTCTCCATCGCGGTATCGACATGCGCGCGATAGTCGCGCACCTGATCCAGCGTCGGACGTGTAATCATGCCACGCTGGGGCCGGGCGTGGCGTGCCCCCTCAGCCTCATAATAGCTGTTGAACAGAAAGGCGAAATCATCATCAAAAGCACGATAGCCGGGCAGATGATCGCGCAGCAAAAAGGTCTCGAAGAACCAGCTCGTATGCGCCAAATGCCATTTGGCAGGCGAGGCATCTTCCATTGACTGCACCGTGGCATCGGCATCGCTCAGCGGTTCGGTCAGGGCATTGGTAAGACGACGGACCCGCTGATACTGGGCAACAGGGTCAGTCTGCTGCGCCGCATTATCGGCCACCAGTTTCAGCTTCGTACTCTGCGCCGGCATGGTCTTTCCCTTTCGTGGCCAGGCTGTTTACGCCTTTTGGCCCATCTGTGTCAGCGCCCGATTGTCAGCGCGATGCCCCGGGAACCCAGAGCGGATCGCCGCCACTGGCCTTATTGATATAGCGGGCCAGAACGAAAAGAAAGTCTGAAAGCCGGTTGATATATTGTGCGGCGAATGGATTCACCGCCTGCTCATCGGCAAGCGCAACGATCTTCCGCTCCGCCCGTCGCGCGGTTGCTCGAGCCACATGGCTTGCCGCTGCCGCATGGCTGCCACCCGGCAGGATGAAGCTGGTCAGCGGCTCAAGCTGGTCATTGATCCGGTCAATCTCCTGCTCCAGCCATTGCACCTGCGCCGAAACCATGCGCAGCGCCATATCCGATGGCTCGAAATCGTCGCCCGGCGTGGCGATGTCGGCACCCAGGTCAAAAAGGTCATTCTGGATGCGCCGCAATGCTTTAAGCGTCTCGGGATCAAAGCTTTCCGCTTGCCCGATCTCGACCAATGCTACCCCGATCAGGCTGTTGAGTTCGTCGACATCGCCAATCGCTTCCACCCGCACTTCGGATTTGCCGATGCGCGATCCATCGGCCAGACCAGTGGTGCCATCATCGCCGGTGCGGGTATAAATTTTGTTGAGTTTGACCATGTTGCGCGTCTTTCTTTGGGGAGGGGAAACGCGTGATATGGCTTATTGCGCGAACAGCATCAACAGCACAAGCGCGCCAATCGCCATCGCCTGATATTTGACGCGGGCAAACATCATCTTATTCTGCATCTCATGGCTGCGGGTGATGCCGGGATTTTCCAGATCTTCCTTGGTCATCTGCAGAAACGCGACAAGGCCGCGGATCAGCGAGAAAACGACAAAACCGGCCAGAATGATGAAAGCGATGATAAACACATAGGTCATGCCGAACTATTTAGGCACTTTGCAGCCGAATGCCAGCGGGAAAACGGTGATTTGTGAGATCATCGCGCAGTTGCTCGGCGCTCATCCCGCCCTGCCGTAGCGCTTGCAGCGTTAGCGAGCCGTGCGATTTGGAGAGCTTGCGCCCAGTTTCATCGATCAACAACACATGGTGATGGTAAACCGGTTCAGGCAAATCCAGAGCTGCCTGCAACAGCCGGTGCACATGGGTCGCCAGCCACAAATCCTGTCCGCGTACAATATGGCTGATGTGGCCATCGGCATCGTCGACCACCACGGCGAGATGATAGCTTGCGGGACGGTCGCGGCTGGCAAGCAGTATATCACCAAGCAGTTCCGGCTGTGCCTGATACTCAGCGCCGGAAAAATCCCGCCATGTCAAAGGTCCGACGCGGTCCATCGCTGCATGATGGTTGAGGCGCCAGCCAAAAGGCTCGGTCTCGGCGCGCGCCGTCGCCTTTTCAGGGTCAAGATCGCGGCAGGTTCCTGGATAGATCGGCCCTTCCGGTCCCATCTTGGTAGCCGCCGCCTGTACCTCTTTGCGGGTACAGAAACAGCGATAGGCCAGACCCTCCGCCGCCAATTGCGCAATTACCTCTGCATAGCGATCCAGTCGATCCGACTGCACCACCAGATTATCCCAATGAAAGCCGAGCCAGCGCAGATCATCGAGCATCGCTTCGGTGAACTCCGGCTTGCACCGGGTCGCATCAATATCCTCGATCCGTAGCGTAACCCTCGCGCCAAGACGCTTGGCCTCGGCCTCAACCGCAAGCGCCGCATAGGCATGGCCAATATGCAGATGGCCGGTTGGACTGGGGGCAAAACGGGTGCGCATGGTCATCGCTCGCGATTCAACCTGCGGTATGTCATGCGCCGTCTTGTCCCCATATTTTGTGACATAAGGGGTTGACCTGAACGCGGCAACACGATTCATTGGGCCATATCAACGTCATAAGCATGTCATCATTTTGAGGTTAAGAGTGCAGCCATGATGCTGGAGCGGATTGAAAACAGGGTAAGATCAGCCGAGCGAATATCGTTCGACTATCGCCTTGCGCCCAGTAGTCCCGCGCTGCCACGGCCCGAGCACAGCATGGAGCCTATGGCCAAGCGCAAGCCTATATACCGCGTAAAGAAACGCGCCATGATGTCCGCCTTGCGGGCATTTTTTTTGCCCCTTACAACGACCATCAGAGGATAAGAGATTTATGTATTACAGCGACCTGATTGACCGCGCCATTGCCGAGAAGCACAGCGATGCTGCGCGTCACCCGGACAGTTGCCCGGCGCTGGTGCTCAATGCGGATTATACACCGCTAAGCTATTATCCGCTCAGCCTGTGGCCATGGCAAACCGCGATCAAGGCGGTGTTTCTCGACCGGGTGGACATCGTTTCGAGCTATGAGCGCGAGGTGCACAGCCCCAATCTCGACATGAAAATCCCGTCGGTGATTGCGCTGAAGCAATATGTGAAGCCGTCCGAATATCCGGCCTTTACCCGGTTCAACCTGTTCCTGCGCGACAAATTTACCTGCCAATATTGCGGCGCGACGGAAAATCTCACCTTTGACCATGTCGTCCCACGCCGTCTCGGCGGCAAGACAACCTGGCAGAATGTCGCCACCGCCTGCTCGCCCTGCAATATGAAAAAGGGCGGACGCACCCCGGAACAAGCGCATATGCGGCTGATGTCGCCGCCGATCCGCCCAACCAATTGGCAGTTACAGGAACGCGGCCGCGCCTTCCCGCCCAACTATCTCCACGAAACATGGCGCGACTGGCTCTATTGGGATGTTGAGCTGGAGGCATAAGCAGAACGCCTTTCGACAGCGCCATTGGCAGACGGTTCTGGCCGCGTCATAATGGCGGTATGAATGCACAGCCCGAAACACCGGTTATTCCCGATGCGCCGATAATCGTGTTTGATGCGATGTGTGTGCTGTGCAGCTCCAATGCGCAGTTCATCCTGAAATATGACAGGAAGCAGTATTTCTTTCTGGCATCGATGCAGGAAGCCGTGGGCGAGGCGCTGTACCGGCGCAATGGCATTGATCCGAATAACCCGGAAACGCTGATTGTCGTCGATGGCGATAAGGTGCTGCGGAACAGCGATGCGGTTCTGGAAATCTATACCCGGATTGGTTGGCCATGGAAGATAATGGGACTCTTCCGTCTGGTGCCGAGAGCATTACGCGATCCTGTATATCGCCTGATCGCCCGCAACCGTTATCGTCTATTTGGCCAGCGGGATAGCTGTTGGCTGCCAACGCCCGAGCAAAAGGCGCGGGTACTATAGCGTGCACGATTAGGCTAACTCCATCTCCATGGCGAAGCGCCGCAGTGCTTCGCTGCCGATAGCCACCTCTTCCTCAGCCGTGACCGTAAAGCCCATAGCGGCGAAAGCGGGTTGAGCGGCGAGGCTGGCATGGACAGTGAGCCGCGTCTGCCCAGCGCCGAGAGCGTAGGCGGCAATGCGATCGTAGAGCCTGCGGAAAAGTCCCATGCCACGCGCTTCACCGCGGATATAGGCAAAGTCGATATAGCCGTGCCGCGGGTCGTCCTGCGGCTCAAGGCTCACAAAGCCGATGATCGTACCAGTCTCATCCTCGGCAGTGACGATATGCTGCTTTGCGAGACGCGCATCCCAGTCGCTGCCCTTGCGTGGTTCAGGCATCCAGGCAAACCGCTGCGCTGGACTATAGGGGCTGGGTTCCGCATGCACCGCATCATATACAAGCTGGCCGAGCGCGGCATAGTCCTTTGGCCCGGCAATGCGGAACTGGATCGCTGATCCCGACATAGCGGTATCTCCCTGGGCCATCAGCCAGATACGAATGGCACTCGCCAGCCCCGGCGGAGTCTCGGCCTGCATCCGCTCCAGGTCAATTTCTCCGACCAGTGCGGCGACTGGAACCTTACGCGCCGCTGCCGCTGCTTTGAGCTTATCCCAGAACATAGGTTCCAGACTGATCGAGGTGGCATGGCCGGAAAGCGTGATGCTGCGCTTGATTGGCGGGTGATAGGGGGTCTGAGTCATTTTCCCTAATGCCATTTGTGTCGAGCGTAGTCGAGACACGGCTCGCCACTAGCCCCGGCCTCTCGACTTCGCTCGAGGCGAACGGAAATTATGGGTCAATACATATGCTGGCCACCATTGATCGACAGGGTCGATCCGGTGACAAAATCCGCATCATCCGAGGTCAGGAAGGTCACCCCGCGGGCAATCTCTTCCGCCTGCCCGAGACGCCCGACAGGAATCTGCGCCACAATCTTCTCCATCACCTTTTCCGGGATGCTGGAGAGCATCTCGGTGGCGATATAGCCGGGCGCAATCGCATTGGCGGTGACGCCATAGCGTGCGCCTTCCATCGCCAGCGATTTGGTGAAGCCGTGAATGCCCGATTTGGCGGCGGCATAGTTGACCTGCCCGATCTGGCCACCCTGGCCATTGACCGAACCGATATTGACGATCCGGCCCCAGCCCCGGGTGCGCATGCCGGGGAACACGCCCTTGGCCATGTTGAAACAACCGGTGAGGTCAACGCGGATCACCTCGTCCCATTGCTCCCATGACATTTTCATCATCGTTGCATCGCGGGTGATACCCGCATTGTTGACGAGAATATCAATGTCACCATGGTCAGCGTTGATTTTCTCCACCGCGTCCATGCAGCTGTCAAAATCGCCGACATCCCATTTCTGGGTCGCAATGCCGGTACGATCAGTAAACGCCTCGGCAGCCGCATCATTGCCGCCATAGCTGGCGACAACCGTGCGCCCCTGATTCTTCAGCGCGACGCTGATCGCCTCGCCAATACCGCGTGTGCCGCCGGTTACAATTGCTACTCTGCTCATTAATTCTCTCTCCTGCATGGCTGCCTTGGGGGCTGCCGATAATTTTGCTGGAGACTATAAATCCTGCCGCCGAGTCACAAGTTGACGTGAACGGAAGTTGATGCAGTTTTATACCAATTCATGGCCAAGCATTAGACAACAAGAAGGGCGGCCCATGGGACCACCCTTTTTGCTCTTAGGTACTAAATGCCTGCTGACTTAGTTGTCGCTGAAGCGCACCGGGATAAAGGCAGGCTGCCCGCCACGACGTTGCACGCGCAACAGAACTGCGTCGCGTCCCTCTGAACGCGCGGAGTCTACTGCTGCTGTAAAGGCCTCTGGTGATCTGGTATCAGCGCCATTGGCCGACAGGATCACATCACCGCGCCGCAGACGTTTGCGCGCTGCATCGCTGTTACGATCAACCGCAGCGATCACTACGCCATCAACGTCCTGCGCGACACCAATTTGCCGCTTGATACCCGGTGTCAGCTCGACAACAGCGATGCCCAGCGCCTCATCGGCTGCAGCTTCATCCTGTTCCGGGTCTTCCTCGGTGAAATCCTCATCGGGGACACCAAAGGCAGCGGCCATATCTTCCGGTGCCGGGCGCTCGCCCACTGTTGCGCGCACTGTCTTGCGGCTACCATTGCGGATCAGCTCGATCGGTACGGTTGTTCCCGGAGTGATATTGGCGACAATGAAGGACAAAGTCTGCTCTGGGCTGACTTCCTTGCCGTCGACGCTGACCACCACATCGCCTGCCTCAATTCCCGCTTTGTCCGCGGGGCCATCTTCCTGAACGCTCTGGATAAACTCGCCGCGATTCTTCGGCAGGCCAAGCGAATCGGCAAAGTCCTCATTCAACTGGGCGATCTGCACCCCGATAAAGCCGCGCTCGACGGCCTCGCCGCGCTTCAGCGTATCGACAATCGGCTTGGCCACTTCCGCGGGTATAGCAAAACCAATGCCGACATTGCCGCCGGTGGGTGAGATGATCGCATTGTTGATGCCGATGACATTGCCCTGAAGGTCAAACATCGGACCACCCGAGTTACCGCTGTTAATCGACGCATCAGTCTGCAGATAGCGGTCATAGGCACCGCCCTGCCCGGTGTTGCGATAGACCGCAGAGATAATCCCCGAAGTGACTGTGCCGCCCAAGCCAAAGGGGTTGCCAATGGCAATCACCCAATCGCCAACACGCGTCTGGGTCGAGTCACCAAATTGCACAAACGGAAATGGATCATCGCCTTCAATCTTGAGAACGGCGAGATCGGATTCCTGATCGCGACCTACCAGCTCGGCATCATATTCGGTGCCGTCGGGCATGGTCACAGTGATCGAATCCACCGTGGCATTGCGCCGGTCATTGGAAACAACATGGTTGTTGGTAACGACATAGCCGTCCGCCGAGACAATAAAGCCGGAGCCCAGTGACTGAGCCGGACGAACCTGTTCTCCGCCACCTTCACGACCGCGACGATTGCCGAAGAAATCGGCAAAAGGCGTGCCGGCAAAGGGGTTACGGCTGCGCACGCGGATGCTTTGCTTGGTCGAGATATTGACCACCGCAGGCTGTAGCTGCTCGGTCAGGTCGGCAAAACTGCCCGGGGCACCTGCCGCCGGGACGATGGCCCGCATCGACTGTTCATCATTCTGCGCAACCTGCGCTCCCAAAGGCTGCCCGGTCGCCAGAACCACGGTGCTCCCGGTCAAGAGCAGGGCTGCTGTCACTCCATAAGCATAACGCACAATATGTTTTCCTCTCTTCAGCGCCCGGCCAACCTGTCAAAAAGCGTTCAGCAAAAGCGCATGGTTTACAAATGTCATCACTTCTTTTGCGCCGGTTTGCTGAACGCGGTTTGAATAAACCAACGCTCAGCTTTATCGGCGGGCCGGGGTTTTCCGCCAAAGGCGCAAATGCATCGACAAAATGCACCTTTGCCTTGGCGTCAGTCGCTAGCGCCCCCGGAATTGGCGCAGATATTCGCTATCGGGTGACAGAACGACCGAGGCCTCGCCATCGCCGCGATTAAATGTCTGCTCATAGCTCTGCATCGCCCGGTAGAAATCGTAAAAGCCCGGATCCTTGCCATAGCTTTCGGCATAGATGCGCGCCGATTCAGCTTCGGCCTGACCACGGATCACTTGGGCATCCTTGTTACCCTCGGCGCGAATGGCGGTGGCTTCCTGCTGGCGCTCGGAACGCATCCGCGAGAAGGCCGATTCCAGCGGCGTGCCTTCGGGCAAGTCAGCACGCTTGATCCGCACATCTATAATCTCCGCGCCATATTTGCGCGCCTGCACATTCAGTGCGGTCTGGATATTCTCCATCACCTGCCCACGCTCCGGGCTAAGCAAAGTGGCAAAAGAGCGCTTGCCAAGCTCGTTACGCAGCGAAGAACCGAGAATGGTGCGAAGCTGGGTGCGCAGCGCATCCTCGGTGCGGATCGAGCGATACATTTGCAGCGGATTGGTGATGCGGAAGCGGGCAAAAGCATCGACCTGCAGACGCAGCTTGTCGGTGGAAAGCACTTCCTGCCGCTCCATCTGCACATTCAACACCCGCTTGTCGATATACTGGATCTGCTCCACAAAAGGTATGCGGAAAGCAATGCCGGCCCCGGTAGTGCCGAACGCCTCATTGGGTTCATAGACATTCACTTTGCGCACCGGCTCACCATAGCGCAGGATCAGCGCCTGTTCGGTTTCCTGCACCACCGATACCGACAGCGCTACCAAGATAAGCGTCACCACGGCAGCGACGCCAAGGAACATGGGGTTGGCTAAACGACCGTTCATCGGCTGGCTCCTGTCACAACCTGCGGTTCGTCCGCAACTATCTCCGGTGCGGTCTCTGCACGACGGCGCAATTCAGGCAGCGGCAGATATGGTGTCACATTGCCGGTTTCGACAATGGTCTTGTCCACCTTGCCAAGCACGCGTTCCATCGTCTCATAATAGAGTCGCTGGCGCGTCACTTCGGGAGCGAGACGATACTGCTCATAGACCTGATCAAAGCGCGATGTTTGACCTTCAGCGGTCTCGATAATCTGACGCGCATAGGCACGCGCATTGTTCTTGGCGGTCTCCGCATCCTGCTGCGCCACGTTCACTTCCTTGAAAGCTTCATTCACCGCCTGTGGCGGGTCAGACTGGCGGATAGCGATGCCCTGAACCGTGATGCCTGCGCCATAATCATCAAGGATAGTCTGCATCCGTGTGCGCACCTGTGCCTCAATGTCCGAACGGCCGGGGCCAATAGCATCATCGAGCGAGAAGTTGGCGATCACCGCGCGCATGGCGCTCTCGGCGGCGTCGCGGATGGCATCTTCCGGGCTGTCGAGCTGAAACAGATATTGCTCCGGATCACGGATTTGCCAGCGTACCTCATAGGCCATATCGATGATATTCTGGTCGCTGGTCAGAACGAAATTCTCATCGTCCGCGCTCGGTGTCCCGATAGGCATTTCGCGTATCGCCTGAGTATCGACCTTTTCCATTGTCTCAATCGGCGAGGGCAAGGTGAAGTTGATCCCGGGTCCAACGGTACGTGAATAACTGCCAAGGAATTTGACCACACCCTGTTCGCGCGCATCCACGCGCCAGATGCTCGTCATTCCGATCCAGATCAGCACCACAAGAACAAGGATCCACGGTATATAGCTTTTGCCATTGGGCCGCTTGGGCAAGCCGGAAAAACCGCCGCCTGGGCCTCCGCTACCACCCTTGCGGAACAAATCTTCTATAGATCCGGACTTGCGGCCATCAGAACCGCCGCTGCCAGAGGGTTGCCAAGGATTGCTGGGGCCGCCTCCATTTGAGCCGCCGCCTGAGGGTTTGCCCCCATCTGAAGAACCGCCACCCCAGGGATTGCCTGCTGCCATAAGTGAACCAATGCGTGAAAAAGCGCTCGAGAAAATCGTCATAGAGTCTTTATAGGTATTGGATTTTGAGAAAAATAGTGTCTTTAGGGCAGAAGCTGTCAGAATATCAAAATTCCGGGGTAAGGGAGGCCGCTTCTCAACCATGACCGACCAGTCGCCAGATATGCAAGCCGTCAGCAAGGCGGTGGAGACAATAGCCTCGGATCGCGCCAGCAATATAAAAGTCAAGGAGGGTGCGGTGTCGCTCGTGCTTGATGTGTCCGGCATGGAGCCCTTGCAACGCGACAAGATGGACATCGCGCTGCGCGATACGCTGCGCCAGATTGACGGCGTCAGCGACGTGCGCGTTGCGATGACAAGCGAGAAGGTCAATCGCCGCATGATCGCCATTGGCAGCGGCAAGGGTGGCGTCGGCAAATCCACCGTTTCCACCAATATCGCCATTGCCATGCACCGACTGGGCCGCAAGGTCGGCATGGTCGATGCCGATATATATGGCCCGTCGCAGACACGCCTTCTCGATTGCCCGGAAACCAAGCCTGAAGTCTCTGACCAGAAGCTGATCCCGATGATGACCGGAGCGGGCATCAAGCTGCTTTCGATGGGCCAGCTTGCCAAGCCCGGACAGGCCATTGCCTGGCGCGGGCCGATGGCGGGCAAGGCGCTGGCGCAGTTGATCGATGCGCAATGGGGCGAGACCAGCGACCTGATCGTCGACTTGCCGCCGGGTACAGGCGATGTGCAAATGTCGCTGATGCAGCATTTCAAGCCCGATGGCGCGGTGATCGTCTCGACGCCGCAGGACCTTGCGCTGCTCGATGCCACCCGTGCTATCAATCTGTTCGATCAGGGCAAAATCCCGGTTCTCGGCTTGGTAGAGAATATGTCGGGCTATGTCTGCCCGCATTGTGGCGAGGTCAGCGACCCCTTTGGCGCTGGCGGTGCCGAAGAGGCCGCCAAGACAATGCACCTTCCATTTCTCGGGCGGGTGCCGCTGGATATGGAAATCCGCAAGACCAGCGATGCGGGAACGCCTATTGCGGCGGGGGACAGCCCGCAGGCACAGGCGTTTATGGCGATTGCCCAGAAGATTATTGATTGGATGGATGCAAGCAATCCGAGTGCCGCGCCGCCAGTACCAGAAGCGAAAAAGAAAGGTTCGCCCTTTTCCAAGCTATTGGGCAAGGGCTAGGTCAGAAGCGCGACCCCTATGCCCTCAATTACGCGCAGACAGATATTGATTGGCGGCGGGGTGGCTGCCGGGCTGGTTGTCGGCTGGGCCGCTCTGCCGACTCAGCTAGCGAATCCAATGCAAGCCGATGGCGATGAAAGCCTTTTCAACGCCTATCTGCGCATTGCCCCATCAGGTGCAGTGATCATCGCGATACCGCAGCTTGAAATGGGCCATGGCGTCTCCACCCTTCTGGCACAGATTGTTGCTCAGGAACTGGGCGCGGACTGGCGCGCTGTTGCCATCGAACCGGCGCGGCCAGGTGCCATTTATGGAAATAAGGCGCTGATCAGACGCTGGGCCCCGGTGATCGCGCCGATGGATAGCGGCGCAACACTGGCCGATAGCGAGTATCTGGTGCAGCGCTATGCAGAAAACACACCATTTATGATCTCCGGTGATAACAGCGCTCTAGCTGGCTATCTCCAGCCCTGCCGCGAAGCTGGAGCCGCCGCGCGGGTGATGCTGGCACAGGCGGCAGCGGCGCGATGGGAGACCGATTGGGAACTATGCGCGGTGGACAAAGGCTTTGTGCGCTATCTTGGTGCAACCGTCAATGACATGGAGCAAAGGCTTAGCTTTGCCGAGCTGGCGAGCGAAGCGGCTGCAATTGCTCCCCTTGATATATTGCCCCTGCGTCCCGAACCACCGGGCGAAAATGATACAATGATTGCGGAAGGCACGCGTACAGCTTTCCCTCGCCTTGATCTGCCTACCAAGGTCGACGGCTCAGCCAATTTCGCCGGAGATATTCGGCTGCCCGATATGCTCTTTGCCGCGGTCCGTCATGGTCCGCCGGGCGACAGCCGTTTGCTCGGCATCCAGCGCAAACGTGCCAATGGCATCACCGGGCTGGTCGATGTGGTGAAGCATAAAAGATGGGTCGCGACATTAGCGAGCAATTGGTGGGCCGCCAACAAGGCGCTGGCGGCAATACGCCCGCGCTTTGCCACTTATGGCCCGATGGCGGATGATGCCGATAGCGAGGCAGCGCTGGAAAAGGCGTTGCGCGACACTTCGGGTTTTCGGTTGGAAAAGCAGGGCGACGTTGAAGAAGTACTGGAACAGGGCGAGGTCTATCGCGCCGACTATAGTGCCGCCGCCGCGCTGCATGCGCCGATAGAGACGACATCGGCCACTGCACGATGGAGCGCGGCCGGAGACGAGAGCGGCGAGCGGGTGGAAATCTGGTATGCCGCCCAAGCACCGCATCAGGTGGCTGAGGATGTGGCCCGGGCACTGGATATCAGCACCAGCGCGGTTACCATTTATGCCCCGACATCGGGCGGCTCCTTTGGCGCACGGTTTGACAGTCGGGCGGCGGTGCAGGCGGCACTTCTGGCGCGGCATAGCAAGCGGCCGGTTCAGGTCATCTGGTCGCGCGGTGAGGATCAGATCCAAACCTATCCCCGCCCCGCAGCGCTGGCGCAATTGAGCGCTGCTACCGACAGGAATGGCACCATATTGGCTTGGCAGCACAAGATTGCCGCGCCAGCAACCGGGCGCGAGGCGATGGCGCGGTTATTGTGGCAAAGCCCGGCCCATAAAGCGCGGCAGGACAATGCAGCGATGCATGATCGATCAATGGTAGCGGGTGCGATACCACCTTATCGCATTCCGGCCTTTGCGGTAGACCATCACCCCGCCGATATCGGCTATCCCACCGGCCTGCTGCGCGGCCATGCCGATACGCTCAATGCTTTTTTCCGCGAGAGCTTTATCGATGAGCTGGCGCACCGTGCCGAGCGTGAACCGCTATCCTATCGCATGCAGATGCTAGGCAATGCGCCGCGCCTCGCCGCCTGCCTCACAATGGTCGCGACACTCTCAGGCTGGGACGGCGGCACAGCCGGGAGCGGGCAGGGTCTGGCCTGTCATGTCATGGACGGCGCGATGATCGCCATGATCGTGCGGGTACAACGCGGTGCTGAGGGCGTGCGCGTGCGCGAGATCAGTGCTGCGGTCGATATCGGTCATATCATCAATGAAGATATTGTCCGGCAACAGATAGAAAGCGGTATCATCTTCGGCATGGCACAGGCGCTGGGTGCAAGCAGCGGCCATGCCAAGGGACTGGCCAATGCCCGGCGGCTTTCCGATCTTTCCCTGCCGCGCCTTGCCGATACGCCTGAAATCACCATATCCTTTGTCGACAATGACCAGCCATCGACAGACGCAGATGCGCTTGCCGTGCCTGTTGTTGCTCCGGCCATTGCCAATGCGCTGTTTTCCGCTACTAACGTGCGCTTTCGGCAGTTGCCGCTGATCTGATATTTACCGGCTGGGGCCGGTTACAGGAATTGCGAGTTTTAACGGGGATTTATGGCTGAAGATATCGCAATTCCGTCATTTGCCGATATGGCACCGCCGCCCGACCACCCTTCTGTCACTGAACCGCGCATTGGGGTGTTGCTGGTTAATCTTGGAACACCGGAAGCACCCGATGTACCAGCGCTGAAGCGCTATCTCGGGGAATTTCTCTCCGACCCCCGTGTGGTGGAAATCCCGCAACTGATCTGGCAGCCGCTGCTACGCGGCGTGATCCTCAACACCCGCCCGAAACAATCCGCCAAAGCCTATGCCAAGGTGTGGATGGATGAAGGCTCGCCGCTGATGGTCTATACCAAGCGCCAGGCCGAGGCTCTTGGCAAACGCATGGGCAGTAAGGTGCTGGTCGATTTCGCCATGCGCTATGGCAACCCCAATATTCCCGATCGCCTGCGCCATCTGAAACTGAGCGGCTGCGACAAAATCCTGATCGCGCCACTCTATCCGCAATATTCCGGGGCGACCACGGCGACAGTGGTCGACAAGGTCGGCGAAACGCTTGAGCGGATGCGGCATCAGCCGACAGTGCGTTATCTGGCACCCTATTATGACCATGACGCGCATATTGAGGCGGTCGCCGATAGTGTGCGCGAGGGACTGACGGGCATCGATTTCACCCCCGATGCGGTGATCACCAGTTTCCACGGCATGCCGTTGCAGACGCTGTATGATGGTGATCCCTATCATTGCCAATGCCGCAAAACGGCGCGGCTGGTCTCGGAGAAGTTGCGCGATGTTATCAGCGAGCCGCTGATCGTTTCCTTTCAATCGCGTTTCGGTCGAGCAAAGTGGCTTGATCCGGCGACAGAAGACACGCTGGAACAGATACCGCAAAAGGGCATCAAGAAAGTCGCGGTTGTCGCGCCGGGCTTTGCCGTGGATTGTGTCGAGACGCTGGAAGAAATCGCAATTGAGGGCGAGGAACAGTTCCGCGAAGCAGGCGGCGAACGATTTGCCTATATCCCCTGCCTCAATGACAGCGAACGCTCGATCACCATGCTGGAAAAGCTGGTGCGGCAAGAGCTGGCAGGATGGCTCGACTGATTTTTTCGCGCAAAGAGCGCTAAGATTTTTAAGAGCTTTGGTCTTGGGCGGACGGTTGCGCTTTTCTGACAGAGGTTGTGGTTTTTAGCGTTTCATAAAAGCCACAAAGGGAAAAAGTATAAAAGACTGCCTGATGCGCCGCCGCCGCGGATCGCTAACCCCAGTGCCAACATTTTCCTCCCACCCCAAAGGGGTGGGAAACAATTCCGAGAATCATGCACTTTCTTGTCTAGTTGCGCCCTTTTTCTCTTTTTCCCTTTGTGGCTTTTATGAAACCGACAACCTCTCAACAAACACCGCAAGGTCAGGAAAGAAAAGCAACCATCCACAACCGCTTAATAATCTTCACGCTCTTTGCGTGAAAAACAGCCACGCCCCCTTGACCATGTTCGCTCAGCCCGACAGGGATAAGTCGATTGCAAACACAGGGGACGGATCAAGTGAGCGATATTTTTCTTGGGCTCGGCGGTGACGAGCGGCAGGCGTTGTTGCTGGAAAAGGCCAATCGCCACGGCCTGATCGCAGGCGCGACTGGCACCGGCAAGACGGTCACGCTACAGGGTCTGGCCGAGAGTTTTTCCGCCAATGGCGTCCCGGTCTTTGTTGCCGATGTGAAGGGCGATCTGTCGGGCATCTCCATGGCCGGTTCCTCGACCTTCAAACATGCCGACAAGCTGGAAGAGCGCGCCAAAGAATTGGGCATGGAGGATTATGGCTATTCCGATAATCCGGCGATCTTCTGGGATCTCTATGGCGAACAGGGGCACCCGATCCGCACCACCATCAGCGAAATGGGGCCGATGCTTCTGGCACGGCTGATGGACCTCAATGAAACGCAAGAGGGCGTGCTCAATATCGTCTTCCGCTTTGCCGATGAAGAAGGGCTGTTGCTGCTTAACCTGGAAGACCTGCAATCGATGCTCGCCTATACCGCCGAGCATGCCAAGGAGCTGTCAGCCAAATATGGCAATGTCTCGCGCCAAAGCGTCGGCGCGATCCAGCGGCAATTGCTGCAATTGGAAAATGAGGGCGCAGACCAGTTTTTCGGCGAACCGGCGCTAGAGATTGACGACTTTATGCAGACCGATGAGCAGGGACGCGGCTATATCAATGTACTCGCCGCTGACAAGCTGATGCGCAGCCCCAAGCTTTATGCCACCTTCCTGTTATGGCTGCTGGCCGAACTGTTCGAGACGCTGCCCGAGGTGGGCGATCCGGAAAAACCGACATTGGTGTTCTTCTTTGATGAGGCGCATCTGCTGTTCGACGATGCGCCCAAGGCGTTGCAGGAAAAGATTGAGCAAGTAGTCCGCCTGATCCGGTCCAAAGGCGTCGGCGTCTTTTTCGTCACCCAGAACCCGATGGACATTCCCGAAGAGGTCGCCGGGCAATTGGGTAACCGGGTGCAACATGCCTTACGTGCTTTCACCAAGCGCGACCAGCGCGCGATTAAGGCGGCGGCTGAGACTTTTCGCATCAACCCTGATCTCGATGTCGAAGCGGCGATCACCGAATTGCGCGTCGGCGAAGCACTGGTCTCAACCCTTGATGAAGAGGGCGCACCGACGGTGGTGCAACGCACCCTTATCAAACCACCCCGCTCGCGCCTTGGCCCGGTAACCAAGAAAGAACGCGCGATCATCCGCTCCATATCGCCGGTCGAAGGCAAATATGATGAGGAAGTGGACCGGGAGTCCGCCGAGGAAGTTCTGCTGAAGAAGATTGAGGACGCGGCTGAAACCGCTGCAGAAGTCGAGGCCAAAGGCAAGGAAGAGGTCGCCAAACGCCCACGCAGAACCACATCGATCTGGGGCAAGGCCGCCAAAGCCGCAGCGGGCGCTGCTGCGGCATCGGCAGGGACGATATTGGCCGGCAAACTCAGCGGCCGCAAATCACGCTCAGACCCGACCGCTCGGGCCGCGAGCGCCGCCGCGGGCACTATCGCCACAGAGATCGGCAAGGCCATCGGAGTGCCCGGGCTCGGCCGCTTTGCCCGCAACCTTATGGGCGGGCTGATGCGATAAGCGCAATAGGCCGCTTTCCGTATCTGTTGTCACAAAAGCACAATGGGTAGCAATTCGCAACTTGTTCATCTGGCGTTCATGAATACGAGGTCATTTTGGTGGCCAAACGATAAAATAGTGATAGTTGAGAGGCTTAACCTGCAAAAAATGCAACTCATCGAAGGATGAGGGCTGTTCATTGGCAAATTATTGCCAATTCCCTCCCCAGGACGGCAGGGCCTTTCAATGTGTTAGAAGATAATTACAATCTGCTGTTACAACAGCATAAAGAGAGGGACAATCATGAAATTTTCTACAGTATCCTTGCGCGCGCTTGCTATTTGCGGTGCTGGCCTCGCTCTGGCGCCCGCCCAGGCCATGGCATTGGAGGCAGAAGATGCAGCGGCCGCCGAAGCGGACGCACAAGAAACCGGTGCAACAGCCCCGCAGGCACAAGACGACACTGCACAACAGGATGGCAATGCGGTCGATATTTTCAACGACGTGATCGTCGTAACTGGGACCAAAACCCGCAACCCGGAAGATGTGCAGGATGTTCCGGTTGCGGTTACTGCGTTTAACGACCAGACGCTGGAAGCGCTCAAGATACGCGACATTCAGGGCCTTAGCTTTCAGGCACCCAGCGTATCGCTTGACCAGATCGGCACCAGCCGCGGCACAGCCAACTTCTCTATTCGCGGCCTCGGTATCAACAGCTCGATCCCGTCTATTGACCCGACAGTCGGCGTTTTTGTCGACGGCGTCTATCTCGGCTTTAATGGCGGCGTAGTGTTTGACTTGTTCGACCTTGACAGTGTCGAGGTTCTGCGCGGCCCTCAGGGCATTCTCTTTGGCCGCAACACCACCGGCGGTGCAGTGCTGGTCAACACCGGCAATCCAACCGAAGAATTTCAGGGCAAGTTCCGTGCAGCGGTGGAAACGCCGGTTGATAGTGGTCGCGGCGGCCAGAACTATTTTGTCAGCGGCGTAGTCTCCGGCCCAATCATCGAAGATGTGTTGTTGTTCAAATTGGGTGCCTATTACAACAATGATGAAGGCTATTTCCGCAACCTGTTCGACGGCTCGGACTTTGGCGCGGCAGAAACCTATATTTTGCGCGGGGCTTTGGAGTTCCGTCCAACCAGCAATCTTACCATCCTCGGCAAGTTCGATTATTTTGACAGTGAGGGCGATGGTCCGGCGGGCCAGAACCGCGGCACTTTTGACCGCAATAGCTTTGACTTCTCGATTGATGAGCCGGGCTTTTATGACACCGAGGTTATCACCGGTAGCGTCAAGCTCGATTGGGAGATTGGGCCAGGCGTTTTGACCAACATCTTCGGCTATCGCGAGTTTTCTGGCACAACATTGGGCGACATCGACGCGCTTCCAGAATTCATTTTCCACTCAAATACGTTAACCGAGCAGGAACAAATTTCCAACGAGTTGCGCTATGCGATGAGTTTTGACGGTATCGAACTGACGGTCGGCAGTTTCTTCTTTGATCAATCCATCGCCTATGATGAATTGCGTGACCTCCCACCAACCGGCTTACCGACATTTTCTGGCGGCGGCCAGCAGGACCACCAGGTTCTCGGACTGTTTGCACAAGGCCAGTTTTACGTAACCGATTCTCTCAGCCTGATTGGCGGCATCCGCTGGTCACGCGAAGAAAAAGACGGTAGTGTAAGCTACATCATTCCACGGGCAGAAGAATGCTCGGTCGTAGCTGGCACCTGCCCAACCACGGGTACTGATGGGTTTACGGATAACGAAACCTGGACCAACTGGTCACCAAAGCTGGGTTTCCAATATGAATTTGCCAATAGCCAAATCTATGGCCACTGGACCCGCGGTTTCCGCTCGGGCGGTTTCAATTTCCGTATCACTGATCCGGCTGCATTTCTTACACAAATCGTCCCGGCGACAGGTTCATTCCTTTTTGATGAAGAGCGCGTCGATACGTTTGAAATCGGCGGTAAATTCCAAACCGAAGATGGTGCTTTTACGCTGAATGCCGCAGCCTATGTCACCAAGATCAACAATATGCAGCGCGAAATCAATCAGCCTGGCGCAGCCGGGGTGTCGCAATTCATCCTGAACTCCGCAGATGCTACCATTATGGGGTTTGAAGCTGAAGCGCGGATGCGCGTTTCCGATAACCTGTTGTTCACCGCCAATATCGGCCTGATTGATGATGAGTATGACGAGATTCTGTTCGATATCTCGGGCGTCACAGGCGTCAACGGTGTGGTTGATGAAGAGGACTTTGCCCTCAGTATTCCGCGTGTGCCGACATATACCTGGGGCGTTGGCGCGATCCATGAGCTTGATCTTGGTAGCAGCTCCATAACCAGCCGATTCAACCTGCAATATCGTGATGAATTTGCTTACACCGATAACAATCTGGGCTGGATTCAGGACATCACCAATCTTGAAGCCAATGTTACCTGGAATACACCAATCGAAGGCTTAAGCCTTTCAATCTATGGGCGGAACTTGCTCGACGAGGTCCAAGCCGGTGGCGATACCCAGCTTAGCCAAGGCTTGTTCGGTGGACCGCTATCTACCGGCGTAGCGCAGCCGTTCGCGCAAAATCCGACCGGTGGTACATTCTCGCCGCTGGCACGTGGTCGCCAGCTTGGTGCAGAGATTCAGTTCGAATTCTAATCTCGAGCACATTTGAGATGTGAAACACTGGCCAAGGCCGGACGCTGTCATACAGCTTCCGGCCCTAGCTTATTTGGCGGGCGATGTTACAACTCTCCATATGATCGTCTATGGCTCCCGCGTCTCCTATTATACCGGCAAGCTCGAAGCCTATTTGCGCTATAAGGGTATAGCCTATCAATCCGCGCCCACGCCCTATGGCAAACCGCAGCGGCTGATCGACAATGTCGGCGTTATCCAGATGCCGATTGTCGAATGCGGCGATGGGCGCTGGATGTCCGACACGACACCGATATTGCTCCAGTTGGAGAAAGAGCATCCCGGATCGACGATCATGCCCGGCAATCCTGTGGTGAATTTCATCGCTCGATTGATCGAGGATTATGGCGATGAATGGCTGTGGCGTTCCGCGATGCATTTTCGCTGGAGCTATCCCTATGACCGGATGCTTATTTCCAATGTGCTGGTCGATGAAGTGACACAAGATGTCCCTGCGCCGCGTTTCCTGAAGCGACGCAGAATAGAGCGGCGACAGGTAAAGAGCTATGTTGAACGCGATGGCGTGACCGCCTCGACACGCCCGCATGTCGAGCAAGGCTATCACCGCGCCCTCGCCAATATGACCCAGATGCTGGCTACACGTTCTTTCCTGCTGGGCGATGCACCATCACTGGCGGATTATGGCATGATGGGACCAATGTTCCGGCATTTTGGCCAAGACCCGACACCGGTGGAGATTATGCGCACCACCGCGCCCACCGTGTTTGAATGGGTCGCACGCATGTGGAATGCCAAACCGGCGGCCCAGCAGAACTTCGTCGATACCGTACCCGATGACGCCGAACCTATGTTGAAAGAGATATGCGAGACTCACTTGGTGCAGCTTGCTGCTAATGCTGAGGGCTATGCAGCCGGTCAGGACCGCTTTGCCATGACGGTTCAGGGCTGCAACTATCAGGACATTGCGACATCGCGCTATCGCGTCTGGTGCCTGGAAAAACTGCACAAGGCCTTTGCGGCGCTATCATCGGATGATCAGCAAGCCGTTCGCGATCTTCTGCCTTATCCTGAAGCAGAGATATTGTGGTGCGAAGACACTCCGGCGCAATCGGGCTATGATCCGGAAAACAGGCTTCCCTTTGGCAAGGCGATCAATGTGTTTGCCGGAGGCACGCCTTGAGCGACCGGCAACAGCGCTACTCTGCTATTGCGATATTGTTGCACTGGATCATCGCAGCGCTGCTGGCATTCGAGCTTGGCCTCGGCCGCGGCCTTGAACATCTGACCCTTGCGACCGGATTGTTTGATGTCACTCAGTTACATAAGTCCATCGGTATCACGATCCTGCTGCTCTCCATCGCGCGGCTTGGCTGGCGTCTGCTCAATCCACCACCCGCGCCATTGCCCGACAGCGCACTCAACCATGTGCTTGCCAAGACGGTGCATATCGGCCTTTACGCTTTTATGATTGGCGCACCGCTGAGCGGTTGGTTGATGGTGTCTACGTCCAAGCTGGATATCGACACACTGCTTTTTAGCACCATTCCCTGGCCCGATATCCCATGGGTGGGCGGTCTGGAAGCGTCGGCAAAAGAAGCGCTCAACGGCGCAGCCGAATGGGTCCATGGTGCGCTCGGCTGGGTTGGTGTCGCGCTGTTTGCGTTGCATGTTGTCGGCGCGCTGCGGCATCATCTGCTGCGCGGAGAGCCGCTATTGGGGCGTATATTGCCTGGTGCTTTTGGACTGCGCCCCAATCGTGGCGCCATGGTGATTGGCCTATTCGCTCTTGCATCGGTCAGCCTCACCCTATGGGCGCAGAATTGGGGCGGCGGAAAGGCAGAGACACCAGCGCCATTGGCGGCGGAGGACATGCCCGCGACCCAGACCTTGAAGCTAAATGAGTTACAGGCCGATGCCGTAGAGGACGAAGAGCCCGAGGCCACTGAGGCAACCGAAGACGCCGAAGAAGAGGATGATGCCGCGGAAGACGAAGCGGAAGACAATGCAGAGCAGGAAGAGGAACCGGAAGAGCCAGCAACAACCGCCTATGATTGGCGTGTCACCAATAAACAGCCCATCGGCTTTGCCTTTGTCTGGAATGGCGAGACGGTGCGCGGGTCATTCTCTGACTGGAACGCAACCATTCGCTTTGGCGAGCAGGCGCTGGACCAATCGAATATTGATGTCAGCATCGGCCTTGCCTCTGCGCGCACCGGTAATGCGCAAGTCGATGAGGCGCTACCAGGTGCGGACTTTTTCGCCATCGCGGCCAACCCACGGGCGCGCTTTCGCTCCAATGACATCCGTTCTCTGGGCGGCAACCGCTATGAGGCACGCGGCAACCTTAGCCTGCGTGGGTCAAGCCAGCCGGTCACGCTGCGCTTCACCCTGGATATTGATGGAACCACCGCCAGCGCCAATGGCAATGCCAGCGTCAATCGCGCCGCCTTTGGCATCGCCAATGGCAGCTATGGCGATATTGCCGATGCGGTGCAGGTGGATTTCAATTTCTCCGCAAGCCGGTAGCTGACATTTTCGCATGCTGCGCTGCTGCTCCATAACCGACGGAGTCATGTGGATGGTATAGGACCAAGATGCCTTGTTTCATAAAAGCCAAAAAGGGAAAAAGAGAAAAAGGGCGCAAATGGCTAATTCAGCGCGCAGATTTCACTTCAACATTTCCGCCGCGACGCGGCGGAAGGACTACTTAATCACGATACTGGATTTTTGGCAGATTCCCAGAAACCATTACCCTTTTAAGCTTCTTCCCTTTTTGGCTTTTATGAAACGCTTGTCCCTAGCCCACCATCAGGGAATGAGCATACAGATCTAGCGCTTGGCCCGCCGCGTGGGTGCATGGAAGTCTGGCGGTTTGTCAGCAATCCAGTCGATAAAGCGCGCTATATCGGGATGGCCGCACAGCGCCTCGGCGGTGGCATAGCTGCGCGCCAGTTCGGCATTGGTAAAGGTCGCATGGATGGTGCGGTGGCAGATGGGGTGCACTGCCAGCGTCTCGCGCCCGCCACGGCTTTTGGGCACGGGGTGATGATATTCCACGCGCCTGCCCAAAGGCCGACCGCATAGCCAGCACAGTTCTGCATCATCGTCGCTCACGGGCAGCTATGAAGGCAGGGTCCTTCAGGCACGGCCTCATCAACCATGGTGACGATCCGCACCCGCACTTCCCCGATGAGACGGTTGGCCCAAAGCCCGGCGCGCAATCCATAGGCATTGCCCGAATGGCCGATCCAGCCACCCGGCTGTACCTCCAGACCCAAAGCCCATTGCTGCGCTGCACCGGCGCTCACCAGCCCATCAGCACGCCATTGTGTCTGGCGCATCGCCTGCCACGCAGCGGGAGACAGAAACGCCATATCGTCGCGCACCAGCAATTTGCCGACCACCAACAGTTCCTTGGCTGAGATTCTCAGGCCGCCCTGGGGCGAGAAGGACGAGCCATTCTCCCCCAGCACATAATGGCGCAAATCGCAGCTACCATCTTTGGTTGCAACAAGGGCGCATTCTTCTTCGCCTGGGGCCAGAAGCGGGTCTTTGGCCAGACTGCCATCAGGCCGCAACAGGGTGATCGCCTGGTCGCGTTGACCCGTGGGACAATTGCTCCAGTTAAAGCAGGCCGTTAGCGCCAAGGGCGTGAACACCTGTTGCTGCATGATTGCGTCATAGCGCTGCCCCGTCGCCTTTTCCATCACCGCCGCGATGATCGGCGATCCCAGATTGGCATAGTCAAAAAAGCCGCTCCCCGGCGCATGGTCTTGGTGCCATGCTTCGGAGTCTGCCACCAGGTCCTGCAAACGTCCGTCCAATGGCAGATAATAGCCCGCCGCATCGCTGAGGCTGGCTGTATGTGACAGCAACATGCGCAGCGTCACCGCTCTATCCGGGAAATGGGGATTGCGCACCGGCCAGCCGAGATAATCACCAACATCGCGATCCAGATCGAGCCGCCCCTGATCGACCAGCCGCATGACGCCGAGCGCGGTCACCAGCTTGGATATCGAGGCGATCCGCACCGGCATATCCGCCCGAACTGCGCGATCCTTGGCTCCTGCATCGCCAGACAGGTTTACAGATACCTCTTCGCCGGGGCGATGCTGCAATTCTATGCTGACGGGCGCGGGTTGCTCTTCCGCCAGAGCTGGCAAGGCCAGCATTGGCGAGAGACAAAACCCGATAAGCCCGGCTAGCCGAGTATCAGGCATCCGGCCCGATCTTGTATGCACACAGCTTGTTGCCATCGGGGTCGCGGAAATAGGCGGCGTAAAACGCCATTGGCCCATCATCACCGCGCACACCCGGTGCGCCTTCATCGCTGCCACCCAGTTCCAGCGCTTTGGCATGAAAAGCATCGACCGCCGGACGATTTTCCAGCATCAGCGCCACCATATTGCCATTGCCCTTATCGGCAGGCTCACGATTAAAGGGTCTGGTGATCGCAATGCCCGGCTTGTCAAAACCGGTGCCCCAGATAGTGAAAGAGCCGTCCTCTTCATCCATCGTCATCATCCGCTTGGCCCCGATGGTGGCGAGCAGTGCATCATAATAGCCCTGAGCGCGCTCGGGATTATCTGTGCCGAGCGTTACATAACCGATCATATCTCTCTCCTGATTCCTGTTCTGCAAAGGGCTATGCCGCATCGGCACCAGCGTCAATGGCCGAGACAATATACAGCAGGTGCGCACAAAAAAGACCCGGCGGGCCGATCCCCACCGGGTCTTTCTTGTGTATCTTACATATGCAGGGCGGATTAGGTCCGACGCCGCATATCAGGATGATCAGGCCGGGCAGTCGCCTACGCGCTTGCCTTCAACGGTACCCTTCATCTTCATGTCGCCGGTTGGGCCACCTGTCATCGTCTGTTCGATGTTCATGGTGTAGCTCTCGGCTTCCATGGTGCCTTCCATGTTGGAAACGACAGACATTTCGCCAACCTTACAGGTCATGGCGACTTCCATGTCGCTGCCCGAACGCTCCAGCTTGTCCATGGTGCAGCCGCTTTCTTCCGCACCGCCGAACATGCCAGCACCAGGGTTTGCAGCCATTTCTTCGGTGACGCACATTTTCTGTGCAGGCACATTGCCCATCTGGTCGAGCATGGCTTTCTTCGCAGCTTCAGGCATGCCTTCGACTTCGATTTCAGTGAAAGATGCTTTCACTTCATATTCGCCCGGCGTCATTTTGATGTCGCTCATGGCATCGCTGGCTTCTTCAGCGCTGATTTCGCCGTCACCATCCGCATCAGCAGCTTCATTGCCGCAAGCAGAAAGCGTCAGAGCAGCAGCAGAAACAGCCGCCAGAGTAAAGATGGATTTACGCATATTCATTTCCCCTTGAGAGAGATTCACGGTTGAATCGGCGCCCGCATTATCATTTGTCGCGCGCCAAGCAAGCAATCTCCGCGTTTTTTGCAAAAGCATTGCGTCCGTAGCGGAGTATTTACATATTGGCCATATGAGCGAGTTGATTATCCGACGCGGGCTGGATGAGCCCAATACCAGTGGCGAATTTGTGCCGCACAAACCTGCCCGGCCGGAAAAGGCCGAGGGCGGGCAGCCGTTCAAGCTGGTCAGCGATTATGCCCCGGCGGGTGACCAGCCGGCCGCGATTGCCGAGCTGGTGGAGACGGCGCGCGAAGGCGAGAAGGACCAGGTGCTGCTCGGTGTCACTGGATCGGGCAAGACCTTCACCATGGCCAAGGTGGTCGAGGAATTGCAGCGTCCGGCGCTGGTGCTGGCGCCGAACAAGATTCTCGCTGCGCAGCTTTATGGCGAGTTCAAACAGTTCTTCCCCGACAATGCGGTCGAATATTTCGTCAGCTATTATGACTATTATCAGCCCGAAGCCTATGTGCCGCGCTCTGACACCTATATCGAGAAGGAAAGCTCGGTAAACGAGGCGATTGACCGGATGCGCCACTCCGCCACTCGCTCGCTGCTCGAGCGCGATGATGTGCTGATCGTCGCCTCGGTCTCCTGCCTTTATGGTATCGGCTCGGTTGAGACCTATTCGGCGATGATCTTCGAGATCAAAAAAGGCGAGACGGTCGACCAGCGCGAGCTGATCCGCAAGCTGGTGGCCTTGCAGTATAAGCGCAATGACGCTGCCTTTGCGCGCGGCACCTTCCGAGTGCGCGGCGACAATCTGGAGATTTTCCCGTCGCACTATGAGGACATGGCATGGCGCATTTCCTTTTTCGGCGATGAAATTGAGGAGATTGCCGAGTTTGATCCGCTGACCGGCAAAAAGGGCACCAAGCTCGACAAGGTCAAGGTGTTCGCCAATTCGCACTATGTGACACCGGGGCCGACGATGAAACAGGCAACCGAAGCGATCAAATTCGAGTTAGCGGAGCGGTTGAAGGAACTCGAAACCGAGGGCAGACTGCTTGAGGCGCAGCGTCTGGAACAGCGCACCCATTTCGATCTGGAGATGATTGGGGCCACCGGTTCCTGCGCCGGTATTGAAAACTATTCCCGCTTCCTCACTGGCCGTCTGCCCGGCGAGCCGCCGCCGACTTTGTTCGAATATCTGCCCGACAACGCCCTGCTGTTCGTGGACGAAAGCCACCAGACGATTCCGCAGGTCGGCGCAATGGCGCGGGGCGACCATCGGCGCAAGATCACGCTCGCCGAATATGGCTTCCGCCTGCCCAGTTGCATCGACAATCGACCGCTGCGTTTCAATGAATGGGACGCGATGCGGCCACAAACGGTATGTGTCTCGGCTACTCCCGGAAGCTGGGAGATGGAGCAAACCGGCGGCGTATTCTCCGAACAGGTGATCCGCCCTACTGGCCTGATCGACCCGCCGGTCGAGATCAAGCCGGTCGAGGAGCAGGTTGATGACCTGATCAACGAAGCACGGCTAACCGCCGAGAAAGGCTATCGCACGCTGGTGACGACGCTGACCAAGCGGATGGCCGAAGACTTGACCGAATTTATGCACGAGGCGGGCATCAAGGTGCGCTATATGCACTCGGACGTCGAGACGCTGGAACGTATCGAGCTGATCCGTGATTTGCGCCTTGGTGTTTATGATGTGCTGGTCGGCATCAACCTGCTGCGCGAGGGGCTGGATATTCCCGAATGCGGGCTGGTCGCCATTCTCGATGCCGACAAGGAAGGCTTTCTACGCTCCGAAACCTCATTGATCCAGACCATTGGCCGCGCCGCGCGCAATGTTGATGGCCGGGTGATCCTCTATGCCGACCGCGTCACCGGCAGCATGGAACGCGCGCTCAACGAAACCAGCCGCCGTCGCGAAAAGCAGCTCGCCTTTAACGAAGAACACGGCATCACGCCGCAAACGATCAAGAAGAATATCGGCGATATTGTCGGCCATGTGACCAATCAGGACAGCGTGACCGTCGACACCGGCGATGAAGAAACGCCGCACCTAGTCGGCCACAATCTGCGCGCCTATATCGAGGAACTGGAAAAACGCATGCGCGATGCGGCGGCAGACCTGGAGTTCGAGGAAGCGGGCCGGTTACGCGATGAGATCCGGCGGCTTGAAGCGGATGAGCTTGGCTTACCTGAAGGTGAGCATAAAGCGCCTATGAAAGGCCGCGCGACCGAGGGCAAGCCGGGCACACGCAAGATGCGCTATGGGCGGACGCAGCGGAAGATGGGGTGAATGGCCGTCATTTCACTGTTTGAAAAATATTACACCGCTTTGAAATAGATTTCAGATTGGATGATCCGGCTTGACAAGAAAGCTAGCTTTTTCACCGATTCGCTTCAGATACTCTTAGCGGTAAAAATAATTCTGATTATATTTCTAACACTTAGGCTAATAATCATGATTTTTCTATGTATTAGCTTCTGTCAAGAATCATTATTTCAGTTTTTTTACCAATGGCCCCTTGCTCGACTCGCCGTTTGGACTGCTAAATAGCTGGATCAAAAGGAATTCAGCTATGGTAAAACCTACAAAGCTTTATGGGCTATTACTGCAATCAACTAACAGGTCAGTCAGCTTTCGCGACTTTGTCGCAATGGTAGAGGCCTTCGGATTTGTGCTGATTAGAACCAAGGGCAGCCATCAGTCTTTTGCTCATGAAAGCTGCTCAAAGCTGCTTGTGATTCAGCCTAAAGGCAAAGATGCAAAGCGATATCAAGTGCGGGAATTTCTTGCTTTGGTTGAGGAGTATGGATTAGAAATAGCTGCATGACGCAGCCCCGTTACCACATTAATGTTTTCTGGTATCCAGACGATGAGTGCTGGATAGCAGACGTTCCCGACCTTAAACCTTGTTCTGCGCATGGAGATACACCCACAGAGGCTATTGCCGAGGCTGAAATTGCTATTTCTCTATGGCTGGAAACAGCAAAGGAGCGGGGCTTTCCGATTCCCGAGCCGCGTTACCGCCCAGCAATCTATTCCGCAGCTTAAACCGCCTAGCTCGCATATTTTACTGAACAGCCATAGGGCCGACTGCTCGCCACCGACACCGCCTTGCCCGCTTTGATCTCTTTCAGCGCCTCGGTGACATGGTTGCGTGCTCCGGGGATATCGGCCTGATTGGCGGTGGGTTTGTCGTCAATGCCGCCCTGATAGACCAGCTTGCCGGCAGCATCGATGATATACATATGCGGCGTGGTTTTGGCGCCATAGGCTTTGCCGACACGGCCCTCGCGGTCGAAGAGATAGTGCGAGGAATTGAAACCCTGCGCCTTCAGCATGGCCTTGGCCTCGGCGGCGGTGAGGTCGCCCTGTTTGCCCGCCGCGCCTGAATTGATCGTCAGCCAGACTACCCCCTCGGCCTTCGCGGCGGCCTGAGTCTTTTGCATATTGCCGCTCTTATAGTGCTTCTGCACGAAGGGGCAGCCGGGATTATGCCATTCCAGCACCACCGTCTTACCGCGATAATCACGCAACGAAACGCGCTCACCATCGGCGTTGGTGAGCATAAAACCGCGAGCTTCGGCACCGGTCTGCACCGCTGCCTGTGATGGCGCGACCAGCGCGTAGCTGCCCAATGTTGCGCCTGCAATGGCGGTGATAATCATTGCCTGTTTCAGCATAGTCTCTCCCAGAGTTTCGGCGGTCAGGACACACCTTTTACGACACAAGCGATGTCAGCGTATCCACGGTCAACACCTGTGGCAATATCTTGGCCTCACCGCCTGGCGCATAATAGACATAGAGCGGGACGCCCGAACGGCCATGCTCTTCGAGATAGCGGGTAATCTCTGCGTCGCGCCGGGTCCAGTCGCCTTTCAGAACCGCGACATTGGCACTGGCAAAGGCGTCTGCCGTCGCTTCGCGTTGCACGGCGGCGGCTTCATTGGCCTTGCAGGTGATGCACCAGTCTGCGGTGAAATAGGCAAACACCGGACGCCCTTCGGCGCGTAGGCTGGCGAGTTTGGTCTCGCTAAACGCTTCGCTGGCGAGTGTCTCGCTGCCCGATTCTGCGGCGGCCTTAGTCACGCCTCCGGCTGCAACCGGCAGCGCCAACATCGCCGCAGCGGCTGTGGCCAAAGCCGGTGCGGCAGGCAGCCAGCTGCGCTCCGCACCATTTTGTTGCCGACGGCCAACCCACCACAGGAACAGCGCGAAGGTGAGCGCCGCAGCCAGCCCGATAATCAGGCCGCTATTGCCCGTCTGTTGGCCGAGCAGCCAGGCCAGAGCCAGCACCGAAAAGAACATCGGCACCGACATGATACGGCGGAAAGTGTCCATCCACGGCCCCGGACGCGGAAGCATCTTGCGCAGCGGCGGCACAAAGCCGAGCAGCAGGAAGGGCAGCGCCAGTCCCAGGCCCAGCCCGACAAAGATCAGCAAGCCAGCCAATGGCGGCAGCGCAATCGCCGCGCCCATGGCGGTGGCCATAAACGGCGCGCTGCACGGAGTTGCCACCAATGCCGCCAATGCTCCGGTCCAGAAAGCACCCTTGCTGCCACCCTTGGCCGCGAGATCATTGCCAATGGCGATATTGCCGACCTCGAACAGACCCGCGAGATTGAAAGCAATAGCGGTAAACAGGATCAGCAACACGAAGATGATACGCGGATCCTGAAGCTGAAAGCCCCAGCCGATTTCCGCTCCGAAAGCCCGCAACGCCAGCATCGCGCCGCCCAGCGCCAGACAGAAAAGGACGATCCCGGCAGTATAGGCCAGCGCATGGCTGCGCGCCTCGCCCTCATCGCCGCCCGCTTTGGCCAGGCTGATCGCCTTGAGGCTGAGGATTGGGAAAACACAAGGGAAAATATTGAGCAACAGCCCGCCAATGATCGCGCCGCCAAAGGCGAGGAAAAAGGTGGTGGCTCCGCCCGCCGCCAAGGTCGACCCGGAGCCATCGCCCATCGCGGTTGCGCCTTCGCCCAATGCGCCGAAAGCTGCTTCACCGGCATCCTTCGCCGTCAGGCTAAGTCCCTGATGCGCACCGATACGCAATACGCCCTCCAGCGGCACCCCACCGGTCGAGCGCGCTGCTGTTTCGATAACCAGCGTATCGCCATTGCGCATCGCCTTTTGCGGCGCGCTATAATCAATCACGCCATCGGTGAGCGGGAAGAAATAGGGTTCTTCGGCTGCGCTGTCGGCGGGGAAAGGGATGGAGATGCGGATGGTCTCACCCGATACGGCATAGCTGGCTTCGCTGCCCAGAGGTGCAGGCAATTTAGCGCGCCAGCCATCAAAACGCGCCTGCGCTTCATCCGATACCGCGCCATCGCCTGCTGTGATGGTGAAGCTCAGTTCATCCTGTTCGGGCACACAGATTTCATCGGTGCAGGCGAGCCATTCGGCCTTGACCGATAGCGGCAGCACGGTGCCGGGCGCGATGGACTCATCGAGTGTAAGCGGCAACAACAGCGCATAGTCTTCTTCATATATATAATTCATAATGCCGCCGATGATCAGCGTATCGGGCACCGGATATTGCAACTCGCCAACGGTAACCCCTTCGGGCAAGGTCCAGTCGAGCGTTGCCGGGATCCCCGCATCACCCGGATTAATCCAATAGCCGTGCCAAGTCGGCGCAGGCGACATGGTCAGCGCCACCGTCACCGTCTCGCCCGGCTTCGGCGCTTCGCTCTCAACCTCAAAGGCGGCAGTGATATTGGGTGTATCGCCACTGCCAAAGGCGTTTTGCGCCTTTACGGGGCTAGCCAGCATCAGAGCGGCCAGCAATGCCAGCAGCATGACCATGCAATATCGGGCAGTGTGAGAAAGGGTCACCAGCATTAAAACATCATTTCCTGCATCTAGCGGCTATATAGCGCCTCTGCGCGCATAAGCCATAGCGCGGCACCGCACAAAACGGTGCCTGTCATTCTATTAGGCGTGGTGCAGGAATATGTTACAGCCGCGCAAAGATAATTCTCCGCGCGCGCAATTCACCGCTTCTGATATTTGCTAATGCCCTTACCGAGCGTGTTGCCAGCGATATTCAGCGGTTCACCACGCCAATCGGCGACGAACCATGTGTTGCGGTTGACCCCCGGCGCTATCCGCGCATCATTGCCGGTAATTGTCAGCCCGCGGGTCGGGTTGTCCTGTCCCTCCGGCGCGACAGCGATAAAGGCGCTGTAATTTTCTTTATTGCGGCCCTGGACGAAAATATTGTTGCTGATCTGGCCAACAGAGCCTGCGGACAGGTCGACCATATAATTGGTGGTGATGCCTTTTGTATCATCAAAGCTGTTGCCACTAATCTGCACTTGGAGCACACGCGTTTTGACATAATGGCCACCGCGCCCCTGCTCAAAGCGGCTGCGGGTAACAGTGAGCGATCCCAACAGACCGGTATAGACCGAATGCGCGCAGCCCTTGCCGCCGCCGCAACGACCCAGGCCGCTAAATGTACTCTTGTCGATGGTCAAAGAACCGGAAGGGTCATTAGCGGTCAAAATGCCCTGTTGCGAATTGCGGAACCAGCTATTGACCACGGTGACATTGCCCCGCTCATGTCGGATACCAGAGCCATTGAGGTCGGGTACATTAAGGTTCTGGAAAACCAGGCCGCGTACCTCTGTACCCTGACCGCGCACCACCAAAGTCGCTTTGTTCTCACAGATGCCGCCGTCAAAAACAGCGCTGCCGGGTTGCTGTGCCTTAAACACCACATAGCCACCATTCTGCACCGCGCAATCGCGATAGGTGCCGGGTGCAACCTCTATAGTGCCGCGTGCATTGCCTATGGTGTCCACCGCCTGTTGCAGGCTGGAGAAGCGTTGGCCGGTCTCGACTATGGTATAGCCAGCCCCCTGTTGCGCCTGGGCCGATCCGCCCGATGGCAAGCCAAGCGCCAGCGCCGAGGCAGCAGCCAGAGAAAGAAACGAGGGTGCGCGCAGCGATGCGGAGGCCATGACATATCTCCAAAATGGATATAAATATGTCGCAGGTTTATCGCGCCAAAGTCGGCTCCGCCAGTCCCCTTGCGCAGATTGTGCCATTTTGGGCGCGCCTCGGCCCTATAGGTTAAATATTTTCGCGATCAGGTGCACTGATAGAATTGTGACAAAGCCGGGATGCGCGCGGCCTCGCCGTTCACGCTAAGCACCGCCTCGCCGACACTCCAGCCGCCATAGGATACCTGGGTATATTCGGTTTTCGGAAAATATTCGAAGCTGATGCTCGAGGTACTGTAGCGGTTGGATTTGGTTTCAGGATGATACTCAGAATTGGGCAGGCTCCGGAAACGACCATCAAGAACGAGACCAGTTGTCCTGCCATCCACCCCCAGCATGCCGCCCGTAGCGAAAATCAGGCCGCCAGAACGCACGATAAGGGCCTGAATGTCCTCAATGCTGCGCGGCGAACCGGCATTGTCCGGCGCCAGATAAATCTCCTCTACGCAATCGGGCGGTTGCTTGAAATGTGGCGGGCCGAGAATGACACGACCGAGGCGATCGACCAGCGATATCGCGCTGCTACTGTTCTCGCTCAGCCCGAAAATGCTGCGATATTCAGGCTTCACCGCTGCCAACAGACTGTCATCCAACAGCATTTTGACATCATAGGGCCCCTCGGCATAGCTGCCGGCAATATAGGCCAGCGCCGAGAACACCAGATTGCGTTGGCCCGCATCACCTTGCTCAAAGCCTATCAGCAGCTGGTCAAAATCGGGGCAGGATGTGTTCCGCTCGGTCCCGCGCTCTATGCGTTCGGCCTGCAGGCTGGCACAATATTGCCGCCGCACCTTGCCATTCCATATCCGGGTATCAAACACATCGGTCCAGCCTATCTCGCGGTCCAGTTGGCTATCCCATAGATGAGCATCGAGAAACTGACCCTGAGGCCGGTTATTGGTGGAACCGGTGACCGACACGGTAAGCAGCCGGTCAAGGCTGCCATAGGTTGACCAGCCATGCTGGGTATAGGGACGGATGCGTTCTGGCCTATCATAGGTTTTCTGCCATTCCGCCAGCTCTTTCTGCCCGCGCTGCTTCGCTTTGTAGAATAGACCCGGATTGTCGGCGATGGCTTGGTCATAGCCAAAGATGAAATCGAAATTGGCGAACTTATAGGTCTCTTCGGTGATATCGGGGCCGCCGATATTGCTCTGAATGGCGCGCGTTTCTACCAGTACGCCAGAGGGCACCGAAAGCACACCTTTGGAACTGGCTGAACCGGTTTGTGCTGCCGGAGCGACGGGTGCGGGCGTGGGAGGCACCACCTGGGGCATTTGCGGCCGCATATTGGCCGGGACGCCGGGAAGCGGATTGTCGGCGCTGATCCCCATGCTCGCCATGGTGGCCTCAGCAATGCACTGCGCTTTCACCTGCCAGAAGCGGCCATAAACGCCCTGATCGACTGGATTGCTATGGCCATCATCGGTGAACAGCGATTGCATATCACGGTCCGAGACATTGACGGCGCGGGCATTGGTGATGGTGCAGGGGCAGCTATCGGGGGCGGTCACTTCCGTCGAACGGCAGAGCTTTTCCAGCGCAGCATCATCGCTTTGCAAGGCTCCTGCGCCAACCGGCAATGCCAGTATCGTTGTTGCCACCAGAACACTGCGAAACTGCATCATCATGCTTGCTCCTCATCACCTGCGCCGACTCATTATGCGATATGTAAGATCACGTAACTGACAGCGACTTTATGGTGTCTGTGCGGGGGCGCAAGCTTCTATTCAGTCTCTAGGACAAGACTTTTGGCATAGCCTCAATTCACCAGATCACGGTCAATCAGCACCGCCAGCAACAAAGCCGGGCCGCCATGTGCTTCCCAGGCATGGTTGGTGCCGCGCTGGATGACGACATTGCCGGGCTTGAGCCGGGTCGGCTCGCCGCTTTCCAGGATCAGCGATACCTCACCCTTGAGCAGGCAGATAACATCAATACTGTGCGTCTCATGCATTGCGGGATGGCGCGACTGGTCAATCATATGCCGGTCGCCATCGGCCTGAGCAAAGGCCTGTTTCACCAGCACATCAAGCTGCGGCTTGGGCACGCCTTCGGGCAACGGATTGACCACAAACCAGCGTACCTGAAAATTGCCTTTGCGCGGGCCGAGCACCGGCTTGTCTGTGCCCAGATCATCGGTCGCTTTGGGATCGAGCGACCCGCTGGCGATATCCTCCCAGATCTCGAACAGGCCACCAGCATCGACATCGCCCATGGTTGAGGAAGGGCCATCATCGATCATGATGAAGGAATCGCCTTCAGGGGTGTCGCCGGTAATGATGCGCCTCAGCGCGTCGTCAAATGCTGCCATGATCATGCTCTCCTGTTGTGTTTCCCGGGACGCTATCATGCGGCAACAGGAGCGACAAACAGAAGATGTGCGAAGCTTATACTCGTCATTGCGAGCGTAGCGGAGCAATCCAGAGCATCTAGTGCCGCTCTGGATTGCCGCGTCGCTTCGCTCCTCGCAATGACGTAGTCTTCTTGTATCAATCCATATTAGGACGCAGCCAGCGGCGGGCGATATCGATATCCACGCCGCGCCGAGCAGCATAATCGGTAAGCTGGTCCTCGCCGACACGCGCGACGCCGAAATAGTCCGATTCCGCATGGCCGAAATAAAAGCCGGAGACAGCCGCGGTGGGCAGCATGGCAAAGCTCTCGGTCAGCGTAATGCCGGTATTTTCGGTCGCGTTGAGCATATCGAACAAGATCGGTTTCTGGCTATGGTCGGGGCAGGCCGGATAGCCCGGTGCCGGGCGGATGCCGCGATATTGCTCGCGGATCAGCGCTTCATTGGTGAGCTGCTCATCGGGCGCATAGCCCCATAACGTGGTGCGCACATGCTGGTGCATCCGCTCGGCAAAGGATTCGGCCAGACGGTCGGCCAGTGCCTTGAGCAGGATGTCCGAATAGTCGTCATGATCGGCCTTGAACCGTTCAAGATGCTGATCAATGCCATGGCCTGCGGTAACCGCAAAGCCTCCCATCCAGTCGCCTTCGGGATCGATAAAGTCAGCAAGGCACATATTGGCACGGCCTTCGCGCTTCTCTACCTGCTGCCGCAGAAACGGCATGCGGATCGTCTCGCCATCAGCCTCGATCAGCACATCATCGCCGTCGCGCTTGCAGGGCCATAAGCCGACTACGCCTTTGGCGGTAAGCCATTTCTCGGAGATGATTTTATCGAGCATCTTCTGTGCATCATCAAACAGGCTGCGCGCACTTGGGCCGACAACAGAGTCATCAAGTATCTTAGGGTAGCTCCCCGCCAGTTCCCAGCTGCGGAAGAAGGGCGTCCAGTCGATCGTCTCAACCAGGTCCTGCAAATCCCAGTCCTCATAAACATGCAGACCCGGTTGCTTCACCGGCGTTGCCTTCATGCTCATATCGGCGACAAAGCCATTGGCGCGCGCGGTTTCCAGAGGCACCAGTTGCGACTTGCCGCGCCCCTCGCGCTTGGCACGGACTTCGGCATAGTCATTGGCGGTGCGCTCGATAAAGCCATCGGCTTGCGTCTCGCTGACCAAAGTTGATGCCACACCCACGGCGCGGCTGGCATCGAGCACGTGCACGGTCGGGCCGGAATACGCCGGCGCTATACGGAGCGCAGTGTGCACTTTGGACGTGGTCGCGCCGCCGATCAGCAACGGGCGCGTCATGTCCGCCTTTTCCATTTCCTCTGCGACCGTCACCATCTCATCTAGCGACGGGGTAATCAGGCCCGACAGGCCGATCATATCGGCGTCATTCTCGTTCGCGGCTTTGAGGATATCCTGCCACGGCACCATCACGCCGAGATCAACGACCTCAAAGCCATTACATTGCAGCACCACGCCGACGATGTTCTTGCCGATATCGTGCACATCGCCCTTGACCGTGGCCATGATGACCTTGCCCTTGCCTTTGGCACCCTCTTCTTTCTCCGCCTCGATAAACGGGAAGAGATGCGCCACGGCCTTCTTCATAACACGCGCGGATTTGACCACCTGGGGCAGGAACATCTTGCCCGAGCCGAACAGATCGCCGACGACGTTCATGCCGTCCATCAGCGGCCCTTCGATGACCTCAATCGGCCTGCCGCCGCGCTCCTTGACCGCCAGCCGCATTTCCTCGGTGTCATCGACGATATGCGCGTCTATGCCCTTGACCAGCGCGTGCTCCAGCCGCTTGGGCACATCATAGCTGCGCCATTCCGCGGCTGCCTTGTCCTCTTCCTTGGATTTACCGCGGAAGCTCTCAGCCATTTCAATCAATATCTCGGTGGCGTCGCCGCCATTCTTCGGCTCACGGTCGAGGATCACATCCTCACACGCCTCGCGCAGCGCCGGGTCGATATCGTCATAGATATCGAGCTGGCCGGCATTGACGATCGACATATCCAGCCCGGCGGGGATGGCGTGATAGAGGAACACGCTGTGCATCGCCCTGCGCACCGGCTCATTGCCGCGGAAACTGAACGACAGGTTGGAGAGACCGCCGGAGAAATGCACATGCGGGCAAGCTTCTTTGATCTCTGCCACCGCCTCGATAAAGTCCAGCCCATAGCGGCGATGTTCGTCAATCCCGGTGGCGACGGCAAAGACATTGGGATCGAAGATGATATCTTCCGGCGGAAAACCGATGCCGGTGAGCAGCTTATAAGCGCGGATGCAGATTTCGACCTTGCGGTCCTTGGTGTCGGCCTGGCCGGTCTCATCAAACGCCATCACCACCACGGCGGCGCCATAGGCCATGCATTTGCGCGCATGGTCGAGAAATTCCCCCTCGCCTTCCTTCATGCTGATCGAATTGACAATCGGCTTGCCGGACACGCATTTCAGCCCGGCCTCGATCACCGACCATTTGGATGAGTCAATCATGAATGGCACCCGGGCGATATCCGGCTCGGCGGCGATCAGCTTGAGGAAACGCGTCATCGCCTTTTCGGCGTCGAGCAGCCCCTCATCCATATTGATGTCGATAATCTGCGCACCATTCTCCACCTGCTGGCGCGCGACTTCGACAGCGGTATCATAGTCGTCATTCATGATCAGCTTCTTGAACCGTGCTGATCCGGTGACATTGGTACGCTCGCCAATATTGACGAATTGGGTTGAGGATTGGGTCATATCTCTTTTGTTTCCTAATTCCTCTCCCTTGGGGGAGGGGAACCATGCGCAGCATGGTGGAGGGGCACAGGCCAATAACACTGTGCTTGCGGCCTGTGCCCCTCCACCTCGCCCTGCGGGCGCGGTCCCCCTCCCCTTTCAGGGGAGGATTTTACGCCGCCATGGTGAAGGGTTCGAGGCCCGACAATCGCGTCTGCACCGCAACCTCGGGAATGGTGCGCGGCGCTTCGCCATCGACCATCTTCGCCATTGCCGCGATATGGCCGGGTGTTGTGCCGCAGCATCCGCCAACCACATTCACCAGACCGTCTTCCACCCAATGGCCGACCTGCGCCGCCGTCTGCTCGGGCGTCTCGTCATATTCACCCAGATCATTGGGCAGCCCGGCATTGGGATAGGCCATGATGATGGTATCGGCAGCCGCCGACAGCGCCGCGAGATGCGGCCGAAGCTGGTCGGCGCCGAAGGAACAGTTCAGGCCCACGGTGAGCGGCTTGACATGGCGAATGGCGTGCCAAAAGCCTTCAACCGTATGGCCTGACAAATTGCGACCGGCCATATCGGTAATCGTCATCGAGATCATCAGCGGCACATCGCGCCCGGCGGCCAGTGCCGCCTCGCGCGCCGCCATCGCCGCCACCTTGGCGTTCAGCGTATCAAAAATGGTCTCGATCAGGATGAAGTCGACCCCGCCCTCAATCAACGCATCGCACTGTTCGCGATAGACGGCGAGCATCTCGTCATAGTCCACTTCACGAAAACCGGGATCATTGACATCAGGCGAGAGCGACAGCGTCTTGTTGGTCGGCCCGATAGCCCCTGCGACAAAGCGCGGGCGTCCATCCTTGGCGGTGGCACGATCACAGGCCTCGCGCGCCACCCGCGCCGAGGCGATATTGATATCGCGCACCAGATGCTCGGCGGCATAATCGGCCTGGCTAATGGTGTTGGCGCTGAAGGTATTGGTTTCGATGATGTCCGAGCCAGCGGCAATATATTCATCATGGATATCGGCAATCACATCGGGCCGGGTGATCGACAAGATGTCATTATTGCCCTTCTGGTCCGCAGTGACCTCCATATCGCCGCGATAATCGGCCTCTTCCAGATTGCGGTTCTGGATGGCGGTGCCATAGCCACCGTCGAACAGCAGGATGCGCTCCTTGGCTATTTGCTTGAATTGCTCGCGTGCTGATTGTGCCTGGGCGTTCATTCCGCCGCCTCCTTCAGCGCCGATGACTTTGCCCGCATGCCCAACAAATGGCAGATGGCGAAGCTGAGATCAGCACGGTTCAATGTATAGAAATGGAAATTGCGGACGCCACCGGCATAGAGCCGACGACACATCTCCGCCGCGACCGTAGCCGCAACCAGCTGGCGGGTCGCCGGATGGTCATCCAGCCCTTCAAACAGATCGTCCATCCATTGCGGTATCTGCGCGCCGCACATGCCCGAGAATTTACGGGTCTGCGCAACATTGGAAACCGGCAATATGCCTGGCACAATCTCTGCATCAATGCCCGCCGCCGCGGCCGCATCGCTGAAGCGGAAATAGGCATCGGGCGAAAAGAAAAACTGGGTGATGGCACGATCTGCCCCGGCATCCAGCTTGCGCTTCAGATTATCGAGGTCTGCCTGCGGGCAATCCGCCTCGGGATGGGTCTCGGGATAGGCGGCCACCGAAATCTCGAACGGCGCAATGTCCTTCAGCCCCTTTACCAGCTCTGCCGCACTGGCATAGCCTTCAGGATGCGGCACAAAACCGGTCGCGTCATCGGGCGGATCACCGCGCAGCGCCACAATATGGCGCACACCCGCTTCCCAGTATTGCTCGGCAACCTCGCGAATTTCCTGCTTGCTGGCATTGACACAGGTCAGATGCGCCGCAGCAGGCACATCGGTCTCGCGGATGATCCGCGCCACCGTGCTGTGCGTGCGCTCGCGTGTCGAACCACCCGCGCCATAGGTTACTGAGACAAAGCGCGGCGCCAAAGGCGCCAGCGTCGTCATCGTGTTCCACAGCGTCTCTTCCATCTTAGCGCTTTTGGGCGGGAAGAATTCAAACGAGACGGCGACATCATCGCCGGATAGCCCAGCAAAGAGCGGGGTATCCAGCGCAGTGCGCGCTTCTTTCAACTGATCAAGCGAAAGTGTCATACAGATTGTGCCTTTTGGGGATTAAGAGATTGGGGGGATTGATCGGCGTGCTTGTTCTGTAACTCAACGGGAGAAACAGGCGCCTTGCCGACCCAGATTTTGATCGTCAGCGGATCGCCTTTAAGCGTGCTGCTCTCCGACAGGGTTATACCAGCGGCGGCCATAAAGTCGCGAATCTGCGTATCGGCAAAGCCGAGACGCGCATGCGCATCGCGGCTGCGCAATTCTTCCAGCGCATGCGGAGCGAAGTCGATGATCGCAACCGTGCCACCAGGGGCAAGAGCGCGGCCAATCTGGGCGATCACTTCGCCGGGATTATCGGCATAATGCAGCGCCTGATGCATGATGACGCTGTCAAAACGCGCTTCATCCACCGGCAGGCTGTAAAAATCGCCGAGCAACAGATCGACACGATCCGGGCCGAGCGGCTCCAGCTTGGCACGCGCCAGACGCAGCATATCCGGGCTGTTGTCCACCGCAGTCGCATGATCAACCCGCGAGGCCAGCAATTCAACCATCCGCCCGGTGCCGGTGCCGACATCAAGCAGATCGCCAAGATCATCACCAAGCAGCGCCAGCAAGGCCGCTTCCACCTTGTCATCTGGCTGGTGCAGGCTGCGAATAGCGTCCCATTCATCGGCATGGGCAGCAAAATACTGCGCCGCCTGTTGCGCACGCTGAGCGCGGATCGCTTCCAGTTGCGCAATATCGCTATCACGCTGTCGCGCCATATCGCTGCTCAAAAAATCATGCTGGCTAAGCAAATCACGCAGCATCCTTGCGCTGGCGATGCCGCTGGAGGTCACATTAAGCCGCAAAAATACCCAGCTGCCTTCCTTGCGCCGCTCGGCAAGGCCTGCCTCTACCAAAATGCGCACATGGCGCGAGACGCGCGGTTGACTCTGGTCAAGCACTAACGCCAATTCACCCACAGCAAGCTCCATTTGCTGCAAAAGCAGCAAAATTCGCAGCCGAGTCTCGTCAGCCAAAGCCCTAAAGATGGTAAGCATATCCATTTCGAGCATCATATAAAGATTTCTTTATATGAGGTCAATTGCCCAAAATGCAGGGCATTTTAAACGATGTTACACGATTTAGCGCACCAGATAGTCGCTTCACCATTGCCATGTTCCCTAACGTCTATTAATGACGTCGCGGATTTTCAATGGAGTATGAGATCATGACCAAGTTTAACCGTTCCCTGATTATGGCTGCACCGCTGGCTCTGGCCCTTGTTGCTTGTGGCGAAACCGCAACTGACGAAGGCACCGAGTCGGAAACCGCTGCTGAAGAAACCATGGAAGCTGCTGACGGCGAAGCCATGACCGCAGAAGGCGAAGGCGCCGAAGCTGGTGAAGCTGCTGAAGGTGCTGCTGCTGAAGGTGAAGCTGCTGCTGAAGGCGCTGAAGAAGCTGCTGAAGAAGGCAAGTCCGCTGTTGAGCAGGCTGTCGACAGCGCAGTAGACAAAGCTGAAGACAAGGCTGACGAAGCTGCTGCAAAGGCAGTTGACAAAGCTGCTGACAAAATCGGCCTCTAATTGAAGAGACCGTTTACGCTTATGCGTAATAGGGGCCTCGGCCCAAAGCTATTCCCGCATGCTGTCATGGCGATGCTGCTTTTGACAGCATGCGGACCAGCTGAAAATGACCCCGGCCCGGGCGGCGTTACCGCCGGAGAGGCAAAAATGCTTGATGATGCGGCAGAAATGCTGGACGCGCGCCAAGCCGATTACGGATCAGCCGTAGAACAGGAACAAGCCGCCGCGACCGACGAAGCAGCCCCTGACAAGGCCCAATAGGGCTTTCCCATAACAAAGAAATCAAAGCAGCCGTCACGCTGCGGAACTGCTATGGCCTATGTGTATTCGCCACTGCGCGCGACACATTCTGCATCAGCGTCATCCTCTCCGGGATCGGCGCGGTTGTATCTGCCAGCATCACCACCACGGCATAGCGCGTACCATCCGGCGCGGTCATAATCCCGATATCATTATAGCCGGTGGAGATGGGCGGCAGCACCTGGCCCGTGCCAGTCTTGTGTGCGAACTGCCAGCCCGTCGGCACGCCACCCTTAAGCCGTTTCGGCCCGCTGCGGGTGCGGCTCATGACATTCAGGATCAATCGCGTGGATTCTTCAGACAATAATTCACCGCGCGCCAATTTGGCCAAGGCATTGGTGATCGAATCCGGGCTGGCACCATCAATCGGGTCTTTCAGATAGGCATAGAGCGCCTTGCGCCGCGCTTCATAGGACTGTTTGGAACGCTCCGCCTGAAACGCGCGCCCTTCGGACATATATTGCCGCCATTCAATCCCGGCTATCTGGCTCTGGAGCAGCCGCTCGCCCGGGCCAAAACGGATTTGCCCGAGATTGTTGCGGGCAATAAAATCGCGCACAGCATCCGGGCCGCCGGCATGGCGCAACAAGGCATCATTGGCGCTGTTATCGCTGCGGGTAATCGCCTGATCGAGCAGCGAGCGCACTGTCTCGACAATTTCCCCATCCCGCTTCACCCGCGCCGCCATGGGCTGGTGAAACAGGGTCAGGTCTTCCGGGCCGATGCGGATTTCGTCATCCAGGCTGACCTTGCCCTGATCGACCTTGTCGAGCAACGTCAGCGCCACCCAGAGCTTGGATACGCTTTGCTGCGGAAAATATTGATCGCCGCGGTGCGACAAAGACCAGTCACCATCAATACGCCGCACCGCAATACCGGTCTTGCCGGGGAAAGTACGCCACAAGTCAAAAAGACGCGTTTCCAAAGCTGCCGGGACCTGAGACCGGGTCGAGCGCCCGGGCAAAGGCACAGCCGCCGCGGTAGCAGCGGCTTTGGCGGGCGTCTGTGCCGGCGAAGACTGGACCTGACTGTTGCCGGGTGACACACAGGCCATAGACGCCAGCAGCAGCGGTAGCGCTATGGAAGAGCGAAACGGGGGAAGAGTTGTGATCATGGACAGCATATTGACGCGCACCAGATTTACCAATGATGAAAAGTGCTTTCATCATGGCGCGCACCGCTTCGGCTGTGGAGCCGAATGCGGCAGAAGATTCAGCATTTACGACAGATTGTTAGCCGCCAAGTCCTAGTTGCAGCTGCCCACATGCCGCGCTTCGACGTTGAACTGAAACGGTGCATTGTTGAACAGGCCTTGTGAACTAATCTGCGCGAGGCCAGCATTCTCCATTTTCAGCGAGGTATAGCCATGACCTTTAGTGCCGCCGCACTGATAATAGACATAACCTTCATCGCCCTTTTCGCGCAGCACCTCACGCTGGCATAGCGGCCCACGGTGACGCAATTGCAGCAATTGCTTGCGATCACGCACACAGACACGATCAACAGAGCCGCCATTGGAGCGGTCACGAATTTCCCACATGCCGAGCTTCAAGGCACTCAGCCAGGGCATAGCCTCCTGCGCCGATAGCGGTGCCGCTAACGGACTAAGCAGCACTGAGGCCGCAATCAGAACTTTGCCCAAAAAACGCATTGTGGTTCGTATCACCTTCTCAATAATTCCAAACCCTTACCCTCTATATAGTAAGGAAATAGGGCGATTTCATGGTGATTTCGGACATAAACTGTAAACACAGCGCACAAAAAGGGCAGAAAAACCGGCCAAAGCGGCAAAATCGTATGTAACCGTTAAAGTCCCTCAATAGCGAATATCCGCGAGCAAAAGGCACAATCGACCTGGATAACGCCATTGGCATCACGCATGTCCTGTCGGTCTTCCTCGGGGAAGCGGCCCAGTATTTCGCGGTAACGCTCAATCGAACAACGGCAACCACGGCTGAGATGGCTGCCCGGTTCGACACGGATTTCGTCTTCCTCGTGGAACAGACGCCATACCAGTTGCTCCATGCTGAGCGTGTTGTCGAGCAACTCCTCATGGCTCAGCGTTTCGGCCAATATCGCGACATGCTCCCATTCGGGATGGTCATGCCGCACATGCAGCCGCTCACGGCCTTCCTCACCATCAGGCAGATGCTGCAGCAACAGGCCTGCACCGCGGCAATCTGTCTCATCGGCATTGATTGCCACTTTGATCAGGGTCGGGATCTGCTCTGACTGAAAGAAATAATGCTGGCACGCAGCAGCGAGCGAATCCCCTTCTATCGGGACAATCCCCTGATACCGCCCCTCGCCGCCATCGCGGTCAAAGGTGATCGCCAAATAGCCGGTGCCGAACAGTGTTTCGAGCGACGCATTGGCGCCAAGGTCGCCCGCCCGCGCCTCATCAAACTGGGCATAGCCGCGCAGCTCTCCGGCGCGATAATCGACGACCAACAGCGAGATAACGCCATCTTCTGATTGCGCCTGCATGGTGAGCTGGCCACCGGCGGATTTCAACAGCGAGCCGAGCAATGTCGCCAACACCAGCGCCTCGGCGAGCACCAGCTTAATCGCCACCGGATAGTCATGCGCCGCCAAGATCTCGGCCATCACTGCCTCAAGACGCACGGCACGGCCCCGCACCGAGCGTTGCGGCAAAAAGAAACGCAATGGTTGATCGCGGAAAATCTCGTTTTCCGTTGCAGAGGGAAGAAGGTCAGTCATGGACGATCATATAAGATGTGATGCTGGATGTTTTTAGACTTGAAGCGTCAATCCATTTCTCAAGCCCCGCGCAAGCGGATCGAAAACTTAGTCTCGCACAAAGGCGCAAAGGAACAAAGAATCTGTTTCCTGCTGCACACTCTTCGTGCCTTTGCGCCTTTGTGCGAGTATATAATTGAGCCTCGGCTCCGCCTATGCAGGGCTGGCGGGTTAGACAGAGCTTTATCGTTGCTAGATTTGGCCAAACACCCAGCGCAATATCGACTTCTGTGCATGAATGCGGTTTTCCGCCTCATCCCAGATCGCCGATTGCGCCCCGTCCAGCACGCCATCGGTCGCCTCTTCACCCCGATGTGCGGGCAGGCAATGGAGGAACAGAGCATTGTCACGCGCATGCGCCATCAGCGCCTCATTGACTTGAAACGGCATCATAGCCGCCAGCTTGGCTTCGGAATCCTCTTGCCCCATGGAAACCCAGGTATCGGTGACGACGACATCGGCGCCTTTCACCGCCTGAACCGGGTCATGGGTGATGGTAATCGCCGAACCCGCTGCGCGCGCACGGGCAATAAACCCGGCATCAGGCTCATAGCCTGGCGGCACGCCGATGCGGACATTGAAGAACATCATGCCCGCTGCCTCGATGATCGAGTTGGTGACATTATTGCCATCGCCGAGCCATGCCAGCTCCAGCCCCGGCAGTGCCTTGCCCGCCTCGATAATCGTCAGCAGATCAGCCATGATCTGGCAGGGATGCGACAGATCGGTCAGACCGTTGATGATCGGCACAGTGGCGTGGCGCGCCATATCCTCGACTTTTTGATGATCATCGGTCCGCAGCATGACGACATCGGCCATGCGGGACAGCACCCGCGCGGTATCGGCTACCGTTTCGCCCCGGCCAAGCTGTGTCGTGCCCGCGTCGAGCACCACCGCCGATCCGCCAAGCTGGCGTATCGCCATATCGAAGGACACACGCGTGCGGGTCGAACTTTTCTCAAACACCATGGCCAGCACATGGCCATCCAGCGGTGCATCACTATCCTGGCGTCCACGCGGCCAGTGCGCCCGCGCCGCCTTGCGGTCAATCGCATCGTTCAGCATAGCTGCCACGGCATCCGGCCCGGCATCGCTGAGGTTCAGGAAATGGCGCATATCGGCGGTCATTCGGCTGCTTCCAACTGTGCCTGATAGCTGCGCGCACCGGCGGAGAGCTTTTCAATGCACTCATCAATATGGCTCTGCTCGATAATCAACGGCGGCAACAGACGCACAACATTGTCGCCAGCCGCAACCGCCAAAAGGCCATGATGGTCACGCAAATGCGCCACAAAAGGACGACTCTCAACCTTCATTTTGAGGCCCAGCATCAGGCCGACGCCGCGCACATGATCGAACAGCGTGTCATGATTGGGGATCAGCTGGTTAAGCGCCGCAGTAAGACGCTCGCCGGTGTTGCGCACACCTTCGAGAAACTCTTCATTGTTCACCACGTCGAGCACCGCTTCGCCCGCGGCCATAGCCAGCGGGCCACCGCCATAGGTGCTGCCATGACTGCCAAAGCCCATGCCGCGCGCCGCTTTTTCTGTGGCAAGGCAGGCACCAACCGGGAAGCCGCCGCCCAGACCCTTGGCGCTGGCCATAATGTCCGGCTCCACGCCATAATGCTCATAGGCGTAAAGATGCCCGCTGCGCGCCACGCCGCATTGCACCTCGTCAAACACCAGCATCATGTCGTTATCGTCACACAGCTTGCGCAGGCCCTGCAGAAATTCGCTGCTTGCCGGGCGAATGCCGCCCTCGCCCTGAATCGGCTCGACCAGGAAACCAGCCGTATCGGGCCCAACCGCAGCAGCAGCGGCTTCAAGATCATCAAATTCGACATAGCGAAAGCCCTCCAGCAACGGCTGGAAGCCATGATGCATCTTTTCCTGATTGGAGGCGCTGATCGTCGCCATGGTACGGCCGTGAAAGGCGTTTTTGAAGGTGATCAATACCCGCTTCTTGGCATCGCCATCGTCATGCTGATGATAGGCCCGCGCCGTCTTGATCGCACATTCCACTGCCTCGGCACCCGAATTGGTGAAAAACACGGTATCGGCAAAGGTACTGTCAACCAGCCGCTGCGCCAGCCGCTCTCCTTGCGGGCTGCCATACATGTTCGACACATGCATCAGCGTCGCCGCCTGCTCCTGAATCGCCTTGGTCAGATGCGGATGGTTATGCCCCAGCAAGTTTACCGCAATGCCGCTGGCAAAATCAAGATAGCGCTCGCCATTCTCGCCAATCAGATAACAGCCCTCGCCCTTGACGGGCCGCACATCGCAACGCGGATAAACGGGCATAAGCGGGGTGATGGTCATGGGCGGCAAACTCCTGGTGTTCTACTTCTCTTGGCCGGGCGCTGGCATGCAACCACCCGAAAACAGCAAAGGCGGCCCGGAACAATGCCGATCCGCCTTGCAACACAGGCGTCCAATATAGCGAGGCGGCAATAGGTGGGTCAACACATGTCGGCGCTTTCGCCCGATTGCACCCTTGCCGATCCAAGAAAGATTCCCACTGGCGCGCCGCCAAAGCTTTTGCTAGGCGCTCCTTCGCTGATCACATAGCATCACGCACCCGTAGCTCAGCTGGATAGAGCGCTGCCCTCCGAAGGCAGAGGCCAGAGGTTCGAATCCTCTCGGGTGCGCCAACTCTAACATGAATGGCGTTGGCAGTTTACTCTATCATATCGCAGATTTTACGTTACTCTGGCGCAAGTTTGATCATTAATTGCAACAGTGTAGGACTGCCATGGCTTCTTCCCCCCATAAGCTGGCGATCATAACCGGTGCGTCGTCTGGTGTTGGATTGCATGCAACAAAGGCACTAATCGACCGGGGTTGGCATGTGATCATGGCCTGTCGCGATTTGGCCAAGGCTGAAGCTGCGGCCCAAGAGCTGGGCCTGCCCAAACAAGCCTATGAGATTGCGCATATTGATCTCGGTTCGCTCGACAGCGTGCGCGCCTTTCATGCGGCGTTTCGCGGTGACAATCCGGATGCCCCTCGCGCGCTTGACGCGCTGGTATGCAATGCCGCCACCTATATGCCGCTGCTGAAGGAACCGCTGCGATCGCCAGAGGGCTATGAACTCAGCGTGGCGACCAATTATTTTGGCCATTTCCTGTTAGCCAATCTGATGCTTGAAGACTTGCAGGCCGCGCCCACGCCGCGGCTGGTGACGCTGGGTACGGTCACCGCCAATTCCGAAGAGTTTGGCGGCAAGATACCGATCCCGGCTCCGGCTGATCTGGGCGATTTTGATGGGCTGAAGACAGGCTTCAAAGCCCCGGTTGCGATGATTGACGGCAAGGATTTCAAGGCGGGCAAGGCGTATAAGGACAGCAAACTGTGCACCATGATGATGAGCCGCGAGCTGCATGCGCGCTACCATCAGGAGACCGGCATTATCTTCAACACGCTTTATCCCGGCTGCGTCGCTGACACCCCGCTGTTCCGCAATGCGCCGCCTTTGTTTCAGAAGATATTCCCCTGGTTCCAGAAAAATATCACCAAGGGCTATGTCTCCCAGCCACTGTCTGGCGAGCGGGTTGCGCAGGTGGTCGATGACCCGGACTTTGCGCAATCAGGCGTGCATTGGAGTTGGGGCAATCGCCAGAAACAAGGCCGCGATGCCTTTGCCCAGGGTCTGTCAGACAAGGCGACCGATGCGAAGCGATCAGAACAGCTTTGGGAGTTGAGTGCCAAGCTGGTTAGCCTGTAACTGGTGACAACCTCCGCCTGTTCGCGGATGCTATAACCTGCAGCCTCTCACAGCACCAGCTGCGTCTGGGTAATCAGCGCTACCTGCTTGTCAGCCTGCGTTCTGATCTCGGTCTGCCAGACCGACATGCGCCCGCCAATCTTCACCGGCTTGGTCACACCCGTCACCGTGCTACCCTGCTTCGCCGCACCCAGAAAATTGGTCTTGCTCTCAATCGTTGTGGTGCCATTGGCACCTTTTGGAAGCGAGAGAAACGCACCCACCGCGCCTAATGCATCGGCAAAGGCCATGATTGCGCCGCCATGCATGATATTGTTGGTCGTGCACAGATCATCACGCACGACAAGCTCTCCGGTCACACGCTCGGCGCTGGCATCGGTAATAGAGACGCCCATCAGGCGCGAGAAGGGCATGGTGTCGGCGAGATTTTTTGGCATTTCGGACATGAGGACTCTCCTACTCAGGGCTGGAATCATGGCTTTTATTTACATAACAAAATTATGTTATGTTAGTTGGCATAGCTTGGCAAAGTTGGCAAGTGGGTATGGATGACAGATAACAACGCGACTTCAGATGGCCGGGCGAACCGCAGCGCCGAGACGCAGGCGCGCATCATTGCCGTTGCTCGCGATGAATTTGCCGAACATGGCTTTGGCGGTGCCTCGCTCGCCGCCATTGTGCGTAAGGCGGATGTCACCACCGGCGCGATCTATCATCATTTTGCAGACAAAAAGGGCCTGTTTCAGGCGGTGGCGGAACATCTGGAGCAGGAGATACTCGATCATGTCGCTGCCCTGCCGCCATTGGATGATCCCTGGGAGGCGTTCGCCCAGCGCATAGGCGGGGCGCTCGAGATCTGTGCTCGCCCGGATATTGCCCGCATCGTGTTCAAAGAAGCGCCGAGTGTTATCGACCCGGTGACCTGGCGCGAGATCGAGATGCAATATGCCTTTGGCAAAGTCTGTATGGAAATCGGCGCGCTCGCTCAGGCCGGGGTGATTGATGCCCCCAATGCGGAGTTGACATCCAAAATCCTGCTCGGCGCGATTATCGAGGCGGCACATATGGTGGCCTCTTCGGAGGACAAAGAGAGCGCTTTGGTGGAAGCGCAATCGGCCATTCTCAAAATGGTAACGGCACTAAGAAATCCGGCACAAGGTTAGATTAGGTTTCATAGCCTTCCCCCTGAAGGGGGAAGGTTGGATGGGGGTGTGCGATGCTGATGGCTTGGGCGCTCGGCCTGCGGCCTCGCTCCCCCTCACCTAACCTCTCCCCGCCGGGGAGAGGAACTCTTCTGTATTCAACGTCCCAAGATACTGGATTTGGTCGCGCGGAATCAGCATTGCCCCGAACCGATGCGGCAATTGGTGCGTGCGCCGGAACGGGACAGATAATAGCCGCTGGTGTTGAACTTGCTGACGCCGCTCCAATAATCAATGTCGGGCGGCGTGTACCACGTGCGGCTTGAGCTGCTCGGCGGCGGCGCAGGGCGTGTCGCTTCAATATAGCGGTTGCGTTCAGCGACATAGGCGTTCCATTTTTCAATCCGCTGTTGCCGCTGATAGGCGGCATAGGCCGCATTCTGGCGACGTTGCTCTGCCATCGCTGCAGAGCGCTGGATGGCACGTTGCCGTTCTGCCCGTTTGCGTGCCTCCATCTGCGCCTTGAACTGGGCTATACGGTCTTTTTCCCGCTGCGCCGCCCATTGCTCCGATTCCCTTATGGTGGCAATCATATAGCTCTCGAGATTGCGCGCCGGCATGGTCTTGGACCGAGACATGGTGAACACCTTACAGGAACGGTCTTCACAACCGCGCTTGTAAATCTCCGCAGTGCCATTTTCATGCACGAGATACAGGCCATTTATCCATCTGCGATCCCGCATCTTGCCATAGCTTTTGCCAGGATTACGATCGCTGACAATCGTCCCGACGTCGCGATAATGCGCACCAGTAACCGAGCGCATAATCTCGTCATAACTCGGCAGCGTGCCTTTCAGGCTGACGATCGCCCAACGATCGCCAACCTCGGTCTGCCATTTGGCGACCCAGCCTGCAGGCACTCTTTCATTCTTTCTACAGCAGAGGATATCGCCATGGGTCGCCTCGATCAGCTTAAGCTCAAATGGCACATAATAGTCGTTCGTATATTCCCGCTCAAACGGGAACATCCCCATCGGCCTGATCCCGATCAAATTGCCCGGCGCTGCCTTATAGCCGAGCTGATCGGTATAGATTGGGAAGTAGAGATGATCGTCGCTATCGGCGGTAAAAAACAACACATGCTTCTTACTTGGAACCCCGCTTAGGGTCAGCACCTTGTAACCAGGCAATATCGTCAGATCGGACGTCTGGTTGAAAGTCAGCGCGCCCGTCTCCGGATCGGGCAGAACGGCAACGTCATGGACGACACCATCGGCGTTGCGAACCCGCGCAATCGCCGCGCTGCCAACAGAGAATATCTGACTGAATTTCACACCATGCCCGCCGCCCGCATTATAGGAGGCGAGCACCAGATTATTGATCTGGCCCAATATCGCGCCTTCTGGCGTGAACAGCGTGGCTGTCGCCGTCCGCTTGTCTTCACCTATGGCAAGAGCATAAACCGGTGCGGCCCAGAACGGCGCGCCGCGTCGCCCGGTGCCGCTGCCATTTTCCGAATAGAGAAAGGCGCTGAGCTTTACCCGGCCGATATCCTGACAGCCCTTCTCCATATGGCGCTTTATGCACCAGGTCCCGTCCATTTTCCGCGCGAAGGAGAAATCGGGACCGCCCGCTTCAATGTCGCGATATCGTGGTTCGACGACCCAGCGCGGTTGCGCGCCCGAGAGATCAATGACGCCGTTAATCGTGTAGTATTTGCCCTTGGCGGTATAGACGACCCTTTTGAGATGCTCGGTGCCGCTATGCTCTTTGGGTTCATAATTGCGCAGCCTGGCAAAGCTGAAATCCTTGGCGGGTGCCTTGGTTTCATATTTTGCGGCGGGGACTTTTTTGAATTTGGGATTGTCCGCTGCCATTGCCGATCCGGTGACCGCCAGCAGGCATATGCTGAGAAATGCGGCACAAACTCTGAAAGTATCGCTTCGGACCATGGCATATCCTCCCATATGGGAGGATATGACGCAGCCTATTCCCGGTCTTGTAAGAAAGCGACAAAACCGCTTCAGGCGAAATCGTCCACCATCTCCGCCAGCACCGCGAGACAGTCATCCCCCAGCCGCTTGCAGCGTTCCGGGCTCCAGCCCTGTTCTGCATCGGGCAGGTCGCGATTGTCCTTGAACGGCATTTCCAGCGTCATCGCGACACAGCCATGGCTTTTGGCAAAGCGCTCGGCGACCTGATTGGTCGACATGGAAAGATTGGCCTTGCCCTTGGGCGCGACTGGATAGCCGAGTTCGGTCTGGAAATCGGGCGTGCGCGCGGCGAGCAGATTGCGATAGCGATGATAGAGTTCGCCCTGTTTCTCAGTCCATGACGGGATGCCCTCAAAACCGGCGATAAACACCGCCGGGATCGCCTCGTCACCATGGACATCTATGGCGAAAGCACAGCCGGTTTTATCCATAGCGTTGCGAACACAAAGCACTTCGGGGCTGCGCCCGGGCGTCGGATCGTGCCATTCGCGATTGAGGTTCACGCCGGCATAGTTGGTGCGCAAATGGCCGCGGCGGCTGCCATCGGGGTTCATATTGGGAACAACATAAATCCGGCATTTTTGGCGCAGCAACCGGGCATGGGGATCGGCGGGATCGGTGAGCTTTTCCAAAACCCCTTCCATCCACCATTCGGCCATGGTTTCACCCGGATGCTGGCGGGCATAAAGCCAGACCGGAATATCGCCCTCGCCCATTTCGAGGCAATCCATCGGCTGGCCTTCGAGACTATGGCCGAGACAGCGATAATCGACACCTTCCGCTGACGCCGCTTCCGCGACCAGATCATGATGCCGCTCCATAGAATAGGGCGCGAAATAGGCGAACCAGCAGATGCCCGAAGCCGGTATATGACGAATGGTCAGCGTGCCGCTCTGCTTGTCATAGCTGCTCTCGGCACGCTCCCAATAGTCTCGGTCTTCGCTGACACAGGCGGCATAGTCAGGCCAGCCCTGCGGATAGGCGGAGTCTGTGAGGCCGGTAATCTCCAGCACCACCTCCTCGCCCGGATCGGCGGCGAGGCGGAAATGGAACCATTGAAAGAAATCGGACTCGCGGTCCTTGTTGATGGTCAGTCGGGCGTGAGTATCGGATTGCTCGACGACAACAATATTGCCGGAATCGAATGCGCTGCAAATGTCATGAATCATGGCACCGAGATAGTCTCACCCGAGCGGCCTGGGAAGTCGCTAAATACCGCTGAGAGCATTTTATCGGCACAGGCCGCAGGGGTGGCCTCGGGTGTCCCGGGCTTGGCCTCGCTTTGGCCGCGTGCTTCCCATAGCGCATCACCTTGCTGACGATCATTGATGGAAACGCGCAAGCGGCAATAGACACGTTGCGGGCTGCCGCCAAAAGGGATGGTCAGCGTGCCGCCAACGGAGCCGCCCGTGCCGATGGCCGCAGGGCCGCCGCCGGTCAATATCGCCCGGTCATCGGCATTGCGCGTGTCCAGCAGGCGATAGTCTATAGTGGCAATCTGGTCGCTATTCTGGGCGGAATTGACCACATCATAGCCCTGTCCGATCAATATCCGGGCCAGCCGTTGCTCAAAGGCCGCATAGCCGCTGGTCGATAGCTGGGTTTCATCAAGCGGGACTATGGCAATGCTGCCCCGCCCCAGTTCCGCTGCACGCTCGGGCAGATGAAAACGGGTTATCTCGCCCGGCGCTATGGGCGTGGTACAGGCTGTGACCAATGCGGCAGATGCCAGCAATATCAGACAGGAAAAGCGCATAGCGCTGTGTTGCCGGATGCGGCCCCGTTAGTCCACCTCGATTGTCGCGCCGGACTCACCGGGAAACCCGGTAAACAGCGCCGCGGCAATCTTGGCCGCACCGAGCTGCGGCTCCGCTTCGGGCGAACCAGGCTTGGCTTCGCTGATCGCCTGGCCTTCCCAGAGGCGGACATCATCAGCGGCGCGCTGAATGATCACTTCCATGCGGGTGAAGATACGCTCGCTGCTGCCACCGCCAAGATTAAAGCCGACGCCCAGGCCTCCAAAGCCGCCGCCACGGCCGCCAAAGCTGCCCCCGCCGCCGCCAACGCCGACATTGACCGGGCTGCGGGCATTGCCGGTTCTGCGCGTCTGGCTCTCATAGGCCAATGTCGCTAGCTGATCCGGCGAACTACCCGCATCGACCACTGTATAGCCAAGGCCGGAAAGCTCACGCGCAATCGCCGCGGCATAGGCGCGAAATTCAAGGCTGTTGCCATCAAATCCATCTGCCGGGACCACAGCAATGCTGCCCGATGTTGCAGCAGGCGTCTGGTCCATCACATGGAATCGCCGCACCTCGACCGGGCCAACAGGTGTGGTGCATCCGCTGACCACAAGCGCGCCGCAAAGCGCGAGCAAAAGGGCGATGCTACGGGCAGAAAGGCTCTTCAACATAATGACTTCATCCTTGTCCTGATCGCGACAGCATAGACCAAAAGGCCCAAATGCGCGATCCAAATGGGGTACAGACTTGTAACAACTGGTTCTTCACCATTTGGCATTAGCGCTATAGAGGGTTGCGCATTAAGCGCGGATTACTGACTTTTATCGAGTCAAAAGCGTTCTTTACCAAGGGTCTATTATGGCATTAGGACATTCCAGCAAGCCATCACGTCCAACCGTTCTGGTCACTGGTGGTGCTGGCTATATTGGCAGCCACGCGGTGCTGGCACTGCGCGATGCCGGATGGCCGTTGGCGGTGATCGACAATCTGGTCACCGGATTTCGCTGGGCGGTGGCCGATGATGTGTCGTTTTATGAAGGCGATATTGCTGATGCTGGCTTAGTGAGCAAAATCATCGCTGAACATCAGATTGGCGCGATCATGCATTTTGCCGGGTCGGTAGTGGTGCCGGAATCGGTCAGCGATCCTCTGAAATACTACCACAACAACACCGCCAAAAGCCGGGCGCTTATCGAGGCGGCGGTGAAGGACGACGTCAAGCATTTCATCTTCTCCTCAACCGCCGCGACCTATGGCATTCCCGAAGCGATACCGGTGCGCGAGGATTGCCCGCAGCGCCCAATCAACCCCTATGGCATGTCCAAGCTGATGACCGAGATCATGCTGCGCGATGTGGCTGCAGCACATCCGCTCAATTTCTGTGCGCTGCGCTATTTCAATGTCGCTGGCGCCGATCCTGAGGGCCGCTCCGGCCAGTCCACTGCCGGGGCGACGCATCTGATCAAGGTCGCGGTCGAGGCAGCTCTGGGCAAGCGCGACAAAGTCGCGGTGTTTGGCACCGATTTTGATACAGACGATGGCACCGGTGTGCGCGACTATATCCATGTTACCGATCTGGCTAATGCGCATGTGCTGGCGCTGGAAAAGCTAGTCGAATCGCCGCAAGAAAGCCATTTCCTCAACTGCGGCTATGGCCATGGCTATTCGGTGCTGGAGGTGCTGGATGCCGTGGATCGCGTCACCAACAGGCCGATAACCCGCGAAATGGCGGGCCGCCGCGCTGGCGATCCTGATGCGCTGATTTCCGACAATAGCGCGATAAAGGCACGCTTTGGCTGGCAACCGCGTCATGATGATCTCGATCAGATTGTCAGCGATGCGCTGGCATGGGAACGGAAACTGGCGGAAAAACACGGTCGCTAAGCGCAATGCGCGCTTGACTTGCCCCCCGCTTTTGCATTATCCGCCCGGCTTCGCATTACACGCGAGTCACCTGATCCGCCGGACCATCAAGAGTTTTCGGCGCTCATGGCTTGCGAACAACAAGGCAGATGACAGATGAAGATTCGCAATTCGCTTAAATCGCTCAAGGGCCGTCATCGCGACAACCGCGTTATCCGTCGTCGTGGCCGCACCTATGTGATCAACAAGACCAACCGCCGTTTCAAGGCGCGTCAGGGCTAAGCCCGCGACGACCGGTTAATCCATAAGAAACCGCCCCTTGACCGGGCGGTTTTTTATTGTCCGAAATAGTCATCAAGGCGTGTTATGACTGAGATATCCAATGTCATTTTCGATGTCGGCAATGTCCTCTATCAATGGGATATTCGCGCACTCTATGGCAAGCTGATCGACGACCCCGAGCGGCTTGACTGGTTTCTCGACAATGTCGTGACGCTGGAATGGCATTTTCAGCATGATGCAGGTCGCGAACTGGCGCCGATGGTGGCCGAGCTGGTCGCTGAATGGCCGGAGGAACGAGAACTGATCGAAGCCTATGTCCCACGCTGGCTGGAGACTATTCCGGGACCGGTGCCAGGGTCGCTGGCATTGGTGGAAGAACTTCATGCACGTGAGGTGCCAATTTTCGGTATCACCAATTTCGGCGTTGAATTCTGGGCCATGTTCCGTCCAACAGCACCAATATTTGATCTGTTCGGCGACATTATCGTTTCCGGCGCAGAGAAAATGATGAAGCCCGATCCGCGTATCTACCAATTGGCTCAACGCCGCTTTAAGGTCGATCCGTCGGCAACGCTGTTCATTGATGACCGTCAGGACAATGTCGACAGTGCCCGCGCCTGCGGCTTTGTCGGGCATCAATTCCAAAATGCCGATGCCCTGCGGGCTGAACTGGAAAGCCATGATTTGCTAGGCAGGCGTTAGCCTCAATCTCTTCATTGCGCAGATCAGTACTCACTTGATAACGCCGCGCAACTGAAAACGCAGGCGAACCGGGCTGGTGGTTCCCTGTCTAAGCTGGCCGCTGGGTGCAATCTCCAACCCTGTCACATTGGGGTCTTCGCCACCATTGGGAGCATAGTTGAAAGTCAGCGGCGGTGTGCTGTCGTCAGAGTAAGACAGATTGGCGCTGGTGCAGCAAGTAATCCCGGAAGGTGGTGAGGACAAGTCGGTGAATGATACCGGGTTACCAGCGCCGTCAAAGTTGCCAGTGAACATGGTTATTTCCGGTGGCAGAAAGTCGGTAATCCGCAATGTATCGCTATCCAGCGGCCCGCCCTCGCTGGTTACTTCTATAGTATAGATCACCGCCTCGCCGGGCAGGCGATAGGATGCGGTCGGATCAAGCGCCGAGGTCTTGGTAACATTTACATCGGCAGGAAACGGAATCGCCTCGACCAGCATATTGTCAAACCCGCCCGATTCATCATTACCCCCCTGATTGATCGCAGTACGCAGGGTAAAGGCGACCGTTGTGGGCGGATTGGCAATGGTGATCGTCACGCGAAACCGCTGATCCTGCCAGCGGCCATAGGCCTGATTGCTATAGGGGCCTACGGGCTGGAAAACCCAGGAGACATTGCCGTTGCTGCCGGTCAGGCTGGGGGGATTAGGCGTTAACGGCAGCGAGAAAATTTGGTTGCCATCAATGTCGATCTGGAAGCGGTCAAAACCCCAGCGCGAGGTATTATCCCAGCTATCGAAACGGTAGAAATCGAAGGCGATGACCAGCGATTGCGATCCATCCGGCACGGTGAACGTACGCGATGTCTGGTTCGGGCTATTGTCAAACCGGCCAAGATAGCGCGAGAAATTGGGGTGGGTTTCGGTACTGTTGTTGCTCCAACCACTGGCACCATCCTCAAAGTCATCCTGATAGATGATCTGTGCTTCTGCTATCGAAGGCGACAAAAAGGCCAGAATGGCGAGGCAAAAGAGAGTGCATAGATAGTGACGGGCAATGGCGAACATATCTCCCGCCTGTTAGCTGTCGACGCACAAAATTTGAACCGGTTTCACAACATCGCGCTGTTTCTAGGGGCCTGACCCTAGCGCTCATAGCCTTTAAGCTCATCGCCTGTAAGGGTGACGATATGCAGCACATTGGTTGAACCCGGTGTGCCAAAGGGTACCCCGGCCAGCGCTATGCAGCGATCTCCTGCCTGGCCGAAGCCATGGCGCAGCGCCATGCGCTTGCCCTTGCCTATCATTTCCTCAAAGCTGCCGATATCTTTGGTCACAACGGCATGTGCGCCCCATAACAGGCCTAGCCGTCGCGCCGTGGCACGTGTGGGGGTCAGCACCAGGACCGGTGCAAGGGGCCGCTCGCGCGTAACCCGGCGGGCGGTGGAGCCCGAGCCGGTAAAGCAGACGATCGCCGATGTACTGACAGTCTCGGCAATCTGTGCACAGGACGCCGCCAGTGCGTCGGCGGTGGTGGCATCGGGCAGGGTTTCGGTGAGGTGGACCCGCTCATGATAGCCCGGATCGCCCTCTACATGCGCGGCAATACGGTCCATGATCGATACCGATTCGACCGGCCATTCGCCCGCTGCCGTTTCCGCCGACAGCATCACCGCATCAGCACCGTCATAGACCGCCGTAGCCACATCGGAAACCTCGGCGCGGGTCGGCGTTGGCGCGGTGATCATCGACTCCAGCATCTGCGTCGCCACCACCACCGGCTTGCCAGAGCGCCGTGCGGCCGCGACGATATTCTTTTGCAAGGGCGGCACTTCTTCGGGCGCCATTTCGACGCCCAGATCGCCGCGCGCGACCATCACCGCATCGGACAGTTCCAGTATTTCATCAAGCCGGTTAACCGCGCTCGGCTTTTCAATTTTCGCAATCAGCGCGGCGCGGCCATCAATCAGCCGCCGCGCTTCGGCAACATCTTCAGGGCGCTGGACAAAGCTGAGCGCGATCCAGTCTGCGCCCTGATCGAGCGCAAAAGCCATATCCTTGCGGTCTTTTTCGGTCAGCGCCGCGAGCGGGATCACCGCATCGGGAATGTTCAGCCCCTTGCGGTCGGATATCTTGCCACCGACCTCTGCACTCGTCAGAATAGCATCCTTGTCGGCGCGGATGACCCGCAGCCGCAGCTTACCGTCATCGAGCAGCAGCCGGTCACCCTTCTCCAATATCCCGAACAGCTCGGGATGCGGCAGGCAGACACGGTTTTCATCGCCGGGTGTCTCATCGCGGTCCAGGGTGAAGTGGCTGCCATGGCGGATAATCGCCTCGCCCCCGGCAAATTTACCAACCCGCAGCTTTGGCCCCTGCAGATCGCATAATATGGTGATCGGGCGGCGCAGCTTCTGCTCCAGCTTGCGGATATGCGCGATCGCTGCGGCATGGCCTTCATGCTCACCATGGCTCATATTGATCCGAAAGGCATCGGCGCCGGCGCGAAACAGCGCTTCGATCATATCGCGGCTGTTGCTGGCCGGACCCAATGTGGCGAGGATCTTAACCTTGCGATGGCGCCGCCCGGCCCGCTTGCCGCTGACCGATGCGCTGTCCGTCTTAGCCTGTGTCATCCAGCCCCCTCAAAATCCGGTTTGTGCGCTGCGCTAGCGAATATCTGTCAGCCCGTCATGTCAATAGCGTGACACATTCGTATGTTTGTCGATCAACACCAATAGCGACGCAATGAAAGATAAATCTGTGCAAAGCGCGCTCAAGCCAATGGTCGAATCATGGCCGCTGGCATAGCAACACGGACTTGTTCTTGCAGGAGATAAGAAATGAGCGAAGGCAATGTCGCCGCGGACCAGTTGCGCCTGTTTATTGAGCGGGTTGAGCGGCTTGAGGAAGAGAAAAAGGGCATCGCCGATGATATTCGCGATGTTTATGCCGAAGCTAAATCGCAGGGCTATGACCCCAAAATCATGCGCCAGATCGTGCGTCTGCGCAAAATGGAAACGCATGACCGGCAGGAAATGGAAGCCGTGCTCGACACCTATAAATCTGCGCTGGGTCTGGAGTAGTTTGAACCCTTACAATGATGGCCGCAAGCGAGCCGCTTTGCTATGGTTGCGGGGCAATCGAAGAGGGAGGAAAGGCCATGTATAAAAAGCTGCTGATCAGCACTACGCCTTCGCTGGAAGGTTATCGCATCACCGAATACCTCAACGTCGTCACCGGCGAGGTGATTGTCGGGGCCAATCTGTTCCGCGATCTGTTTGCCAATATCCGCGATATGGTGGGCGGGCGCTCGGGCTCTTATGAAAATGTCCTTGAACGCGCACGCGCTGAAGCCATGGCCGAAATTCAGGAGCGCGCTGCCGATATGGGCGCCAATGCGGTTGTCGGCATTGATCTCGATTATGAGGTGGTCGGCCAGAACGGCTCTATGCTGATGGTCTCGGCGACCGGTACGGCGGTGACGGCGGAGCGGCTATAACCCGTCGAGTGATTGCAGCACCGCAATTTTGCCGCTATTGCGCGGTTCCATTCTGATATCTGAAATATTGAAGCGAAAAGACTAAAATGGCAGGCCATTCCAAATTCAAAAATATCATGCATCGCAAGGGCGCGCAGGACAAGAAGCGCTCGGCTATGTTTTCCAAGCTCAGCCGCGAGATTACCGTGGCGGCGAAGATGGGCATGCCCGATCCGGATATGAACCCGCGTCTGCGGCTGGCAGTGAACAATGCCAAATCGCAGTCCATGCCCAAGGACAATATCCAGCGCGCCATCGACAAGGCCACCGCTGGCGAAGGCGATGATTATGAGGAAATCCGCTATGAGGGCTTTGGCCCGGGCGGCGTGTCGCTGATCGTTGAGGCACTCACTGACAATCGCAACCGCACCGTCACCAGCGTGCGCACCGCCTTCTCGAAAAATGGCGGCAATATGGGCTCGGCCGGCTCGGTCGCGCATGGCTTTGATCGGCTCGGCCTGATCTCCTATCCCGGCAGTGCCGGCGATGAGGAAAAGGTTCTCGAAGCTGCGATGGAAGCGGGCGCGGAAGATATTGAATCGTCCGAAGATGGCCATGACATCTGGACCAGCATGGATGATCTGCACGAAGTCGCCGGCGCGCTGGAAAAGGCACTGGGCGAGGCGGAAAGCGTGAAACTGGCCTGGCGTCCGCACACGAGGGTAGAAGTGGGCGAAAGCGAAGCGCAGACACTGCTGAAATTGATCGACATTCTCGATGATGATGACGATGTGCAGACCGTCTGGGGCAATTATGATGTTTCCGACGAGGTGATGGAGAAATTGGGGGCCTAACGGTGCCAACAGCCGTTCGCCTCCAGCGTAGTCGAGAGGCCATTGCGAACAGAGAGCTGTGTCTCGACTTCGCTCGACACGAACGGAAGACATCATGATCATCCTCGGCCTTGATCCCGGTCTCGGCACCACCGGCTGGGGCCTGATTCAGGCAGATGGCAATCGGCTGGCGCATATCGCCAATGGCCAGATAAAGACCAATGCCAAAGCGCCCTTGGCATCGCGACTGCTCGATCTGGACAGTGCTTTACAGGACCTCATCCTCGAACACCGCCCCGATGCAGCGGCGGTGGAAGAAGTGTTCGTTAACAAAAACCCGCAATCGACATTGAAACTGGGCCAAGCCCGTGGCGTGGTCTTACTCGGCGCGGCGCGGGCCGGGGTGCCGGTGGCGGAATATGCAGCGCGGCTGGTGAAGAAATCGGTGGTTGGCACCGGCGGCGCGGACAAGGCGCAGATACAGGCGATGCTGAAAGTGTTGCTTCCCGGCGCGACCCTCAGCGGCCCCGATGCCGCCGATGCATTGGCAGTGGCGATTACCCATGCGCATCATCGATAAATCCTCCCCTTTGGGGGAGGGGAACCAGCTGTAGCCTTGGCGAAAGCTGGTGGAGGGGCACAGGCAACATAATACTCTGTCTTGATAGTCTTCAGTTTTCTAGACGTGCTGAATGGAAATCGTGCATATTATCACAACCTTGAACATGACGAGTGTGCCCCTCCACCATCCTTTAGATGGTCCCCCTCCCCGTCCCGGGGAGGATTTACTTCGCTCGACACGAACGGCTATAGCGGCAAGATGATCGCCAAACTCACCGGAAAACTTGACGATGTCGACAGCGACACCGCGATAATCGACGTACAGGGCGTCGGCTATCTGGTCCATGCTTCAGCCCGCACCCTCTCCAATCTGGGCGCGCGTGGTGACAGCATTACCGTACACACCGAAATGCAGGTCAGCGAAAATGATATGCGGCTGATCGGCTTTGCCAGCGCCGCCGAGCGCGATGGTTTTCGGCTGTTGATCAGCGTTCAGGGCGTCGGCGGCAAGGTCGCGCTGGCGATCCAGACAGCGCTAACTCCGGAAGAGCTGGGCACCGCCATTGCCCAGGGCGATGTGACCCAGGTGACGCGCGCGCAGGGCGTTGGCCCGAAACTCGCCAAGCGCATCGTCAATGAACTGAAAGACAAGATGGGTGGCGTTGATCTGGGCAGCACGGGTGCAGTCGGCACCGCTCCCGCAGGCAGTGCCAGCGCCGATGCGGTCTCGGCTCTTACCAATCTCGGCTTCAAGCCGGTCGAAGCCACCCGCGCCGTTGCCGCAGCAGAGGCGGAATTGGGCGATGCGAGCGATCTGGATGGCCTGGTAAAGCTGGCGCTGAAAAAGGTCGGACGCTAACCGTAAGTTCTATATTTATTCGACAATTTCCTATAATTCTCTATAGTAAACCTATGACTCAGCTAAACGTCTCCATCCCGCCCGCCCTGAAAGAGTGGATTGACAGCCGTGTTGCCGAAGGCCGTTATGCCTCGGCCAGCGACTATATCCGCGATATCATCCGCCGCGATCAGGACAGCATCAATGCCGAAACTGAATGGCTGCGCGAGCAGATTCAGATTGGGCTGGATTCGGGGGTAAGCGATGAAACGCCCGAAACGGTCATCGAGAATGTGATAGCGCGGCGGAAACAGCGCCATGGCCTTGGTTGAATTCGCGAACGCCGCCATAGCGGATTTGGACGAAATCGACGATTACAGCATAGAGCAATTCGGCGAAGATGCTGCGCAAAGCTATATGCACGGATTTAAGGAAGCATTTGCTCAATTGCAGGACTATCCCCGATCCGGTCAACCCGCGACAGAACTGGGCAAAAACATGCGCTGTCTAACCCATCGCCGCCACCGCATCTTTTATCGCATTGAGGCTGAGCAGGTGTTGATACTGCGCATACTCCATGACGCCATGGATGCTAAGCGGCAGTTTGCTAATTAGCCTTGCGGACATTCCCGACCCAATTCCCGCTTTCACCACATGGCCATATTGTCTAGGTGAAGGCCATGGAAGCTGAAGACCGCCTGATCTCCGCCGAGCGTGCCACAGAAGATGCCGACGCCGCCCTACGCCCCAAAAGCCTGTCCGAGTTTATCGGGCAGGAGGCGGCGCGGGCGAATTTGCAGGTGTTTATCGAGGCCGCCAAAGCGCGCGGTGAGGCGCTGGATCATGTGCTGTTTTTCGGTCCACCGGGGCTGGGCAAAACCACCCTCGCCCAGATTGTCGCCAAGGAAATGGGCGTCGGCTTTCGTGCGACTTCCGGCCCGGTGATTGCCAAGGCGGGCGATCTGGCGGCGCTCCTGACCAATCTCGAAGAAGGCGACGTGCTGTTTATCGACGAGATCCATCGCCTTAATCCGGTAGTCGAAGAAGTGCTCTACCCCGCCATGGAGGACCGCGCGCTCGATATCATTATCGGCGAGGGGCCATCGGCGCGCTCGGTGCGGATTGATCTGCCCGCCTTTACCCTTGTCGGCGCGACCACGCGGCAGGGACTGTTGACCACGCCGCTGCGTGATCGTTTCGGGATCCCGGTGCGGCTCAATTTCTATACCGTTGAGGAACTGCTCCTCGTCGTTACCCGGGCGGCCCGCCTGCTCGGCCTTGCTATCGCCGAGGACGGCGCGCGTGAAGTGGCCCGTCGCGCACGCGGTACCCCGCGCGTTGCCGGTCGATTGCTGCGCCGAGTGCGCGATTTTGCCAATGTCGCGGGCGCCGAAACTGTGGATGCCAAAACCGCCGATGCGGCGTTGACCCGGTTGGAGGTCGATGCGCTCGGCCTTGATGCGATGGACCGGCGCTATCTCACCATGATCGCCGATATTTATAAGGGCGGCCCGGTGGGCGTCGAGACGCTAGCAGCGGGCCTCAGCGAACCGCGCGATACCATTGAGGATGTGATTGAGCCCTATCTGATCCAGCTCGGCCTGATCGCCCGCACAGCACGCGGCCGCCAGCTCAATGATCGCGGCTGGAAGCATCTCGGCCTGACGCCACCAGCCGGAACGGTCGATGGCGATCTTTTCTCCGAGTGATCCGCGATGCGCCCGCCCATGCTAAACAGAAGGCAGGCGGGCCAGATGCTGGGCGGCGCGACACTGCTTGCCGCCGTGTCCGCTCTCACTGCCTGCACCGGAGAAGCCGCTATGGCTGATCCTAAAGGCTATTACCTCCCAGAAGAATCCGAGCCGCATCAATGCACCTTTATGCAATGGCCGGTGAATCGCAGCGTCCATCCCGATCCGGTATTTCTCGAGATGCTGCAGGCGAGCATTGCCAATGTCGCCAACAGCATTGCCGCTTTTGAGCCGGTGACCATGCTGATGGCAGCCGAGCATAAAGCATCGGCGCGGCGGATGTTGAGCGATGCGGTGCAGATATGGGACATCCCCACCGATGATCTGTGGTGTCGCGACTCTGGCCCATGTTTTGTGCGCAATGATGCGGGTGATCTGGCGGTGCGCCAATTCAACTTTAATGGCTGGGGTGGCAAACAGGTGCATGGCCATGACGGCAACGTGGCGGCGCGCGTCGCCGAGCGGCTTGGCCTGCCGGTGCTGAATAATGGCCTTGTCGGCGAGCCGGGCGGGCTGGAGCATGATGGCGAGGGCACCGTGATCGCGCATGAATCAAGCTGGGTGAACCCCAATCGCAATAGCGGCTCACGAGATGAGATTGCCGCGCTGATCCTCGAAGCAGTGGGTGCGGAGAAGCTGATCTGGGCTGAAGGTGTCTATGATCAGGATATCACCGACTATCATATCGACGCGCTGGCCCGTTTCCCAGAGCCCGGCACCATATTGATCCAACTGCCCGATGAGTCCGATATTACGGATGATCCGTTCGCAGCTTCTGCCTATGAGACCTATGATATTCTCGCCGCCGCCAAAGACGCCAAGGGCCGTAAACTGGAGATGGTAGCCATCCCGCAACCCTATGATATCCGGGTCAAGGCAGAGGATTTTGTCGCCTCTTATGTCAATTATTATGTCTGCAACGGCGCGCTGATCGGAGCGCAATTTGGCGATGCCGAGGCCGATACAGAGGCCCGATCAATCCTGGCCGACCTTTACCCTGACCGCGAGATTGTCCTGCTCAATGTCGACCCCATAGGTGAGGTCGGCGGCGGCATCCATTGCGCAACCCAGCAAATGCCTTTGAGCGATTGAGGTATCTTAAGGTTAGTCTGGCTACCAACGTCGGGGCTGACCATTGTGCGGCGCGTTTTCCCGAACTGCAATCATGCTCAAAAGCGTCATTGCGAGCGAAGCGAAGCAATCCAGGGCATCTCGCTCTGCTCTGGATTGCCGCGTCGCTTCGCTCCTCGCAATGACGATTCAATATGAACGAAATTGCCTTGAGCGGCTAAGCACAGCCCATTGCGACCAGTTGAGTCACGATTGCGATCAGTGACTCTGGCGCGCCAGATGCCGCTTTTCATGGGCTGTGTTTCCGCCTATCTGCCTGTTCATGACCGAAGCGAAACCACCTGCGGACCTCGCCCCCTTTGCCGGGCGCTTTGTTGACCGGACGCACTGGTTTGCGGTGCGCATATATTATGAGGACACTGATTTCTCCGGGATCGTCTATCACGCCAATTATCTGCGCTTCTGCGAACGCGCGCGCACCGATATGCTGCGCGCTATCGGCATTGATCAGCGCGCGACGCATGAGGCCGGTATCGGCACCTATGCGATTATGGGCATGGATATCCGTTATCATCTGCCGGCAAAATTTGATGATGCGCTGATCATTGCCAGCCGCGCGACGCAAATCCGCGCCGCCGGGTGCCATATTCAGCAACGAGTCATGCGCGATGATGATTTGATCTTCACCGCCGACGTCAAAGCCGCTTTCCTCAACCCCAAGGGCCGCCCGACACGGCAGCCAAAACAATGGGTTGAGGCGTTCAACTCCGTTCTTGTCAGCGAATAAAACGCGATAAACCAAAGGAACCAACCAGCCTATGCTCGACCAAATGGGGTTATCGACCGAGACCGTCACCCTCTCCCCCATCGCCCTGTTCATGGAGGCGGATATCATCGTTAAGCTGGTGATGATCGGCCTGGCGCTGGCCAGTATCTGGACCTGGACGATCATTTTCAGCGTTGCCGGACGGCTGCGCGGTGCGCGGCGTGACAGCGAGAAATATGAGGCGGATTTCTGGAAGACCGACGATATTGATGCCTTTTACAAGACCCGCGGCGACGATGATATCCCGGCCGCCAAGGTGCTGTCTGCCGGGGTGGACGAATGGCGGCGTTCTACCTCAAATGGCAAGCTCGACCGCGAAGGGACGCGTCAGCGGCTTTCCACGGTGATGAATGCCAGCGTTACCGAAGAGATTGACCGCATGTCGGAACGGCTGAACTTTCTCGCCACAGTCGGCAGTGTCGCGCCCTTTGTAGGGCTGTTCGGCACCGTCTGGGGGATTATGCGCAGCTTCTCGGCCATTGCCGCCGAGCAGAACAGCTCGCTTGCCGTGGTCGCGCCGGGCATTGCCGAGGCTTTGTTTGCCACGGCCATCGGCCTGTTTGCCGCGATCCCGGCGGTGATCGCCTATAACCGCTTCTCGCATAAGCTGAATATGCTCGAAGCACGGCTGTTCCGCTTTGCCGATGGCTTTCATGCGACGCTGAGCCGCGAGCTGGAAAAGGGCGCATAGAGTTATGGGCGCGCAACTGGGCGGCGGACAAAGCAATGGACGGCGGCGCGGTCGCGGCGGTCGTGCGCCGATGTCCGAGATCAACGTCACGCCTTTTGTCGATGTCATGCTGGTGCTGTTGATCATCTTCATGATCACCGCGCCGCTTCTGGTGGCGGGCGTACCGATTGAACTGCCCGAAAGCCGCGCCAACCCGATTGAGCAGGAACGCGAGCCGGTGCAGATCTCGCTCACCAGCGATAATGCCATCTATATCAATGACGATGAAGTCAGCCCCGGCGACCTCCCCGCCGCCTTGCAGGCGATCCGAGCCGATGGGGGCGAAGAGGCACCCCAGATCACATTACGCGCCGACAGGGCCCTCGATTATGGCAGCGTTGCCCTGGTACTGGGCGAGCTGAATCGCGCAGGTCTGAACACAATTTCGCTGGTAACACAAGCCGGTGGCGAAACTTCCGGCCCGTCACGCCCAGCCGCAGACATCGACACGATTGATCCTGATCTGGTCACAGGTGGTTCATCTGGTGACGCTAGATAATGGCGCTGTCATGAGGCAATCCGAAGCCATCGGACTGGGCGTTGCCGTTACCGGTCACGCCATATTGCTGGCGGTGCTGTCGCTGGGCATTGCCTCGCGCGCTGGGTTGAGCGTCCCGCAGCAATCGGTAGCCGTGGTGCTCGCCGATGAAGTCGGGCTGGTGGATACCTCGCCCACACCCAATGTCGAAGCCGCCACCAGCATGGCGCCGGAGGTCGGCGAGATAGAACCTTTTGCCCCCGATGAATTTGCGGAAGAAACCCCGGATGAGGTGCCGCCGCCCGAAGTGACCAAGCCAACGACGCAGACCCAATTCGCCGCTGCCCCCAAACCGCCACCAAGGCCGGTTGACCGCAGCCAGCGCCGCCGCCCCGACCGGAGGCAACGTGGCTCGCGATTGGGCAATGATTTTCTCGATGGCGTGACCGACCAAGAATCGCTCAGCCGCAGCCGCAATGCCCCGGGAGCACAGGCGGGCCCGGCGGTGACGGCCTCTCTACAGCGCGAAATCACCCGCAAGCTCAAACCCCGCTGGCGCGCCCCCTCGGGCGCTGATGTTGAAAAGCTGGTGACCACCGTATCATGGTCGCTCGGCCGCGATGGTCGCGTTTCCGGTAAGCCGCGCTGTGTCAACCAGTCCGGCGTCAATGCCAGCAACCGACCGCAAAAGGCACTCCATTGCGAGCGCGCGATAAAGGCCGTGCTTGATGCCCAGCCTTTCGATACATTGCCCGAAAAATTTTATGATAGCTGGAAATCCGTCCGCTACCAGTTTGACAGGAAATTGTGATGTCCCTCTTCTCGCGTACATTCGGCTTCATAGCTGGTTTGATGATGCTATCCACCCCGGTATCCGCTCAGGACGGAAACGAAGCGCAACCCACCGAGGAAGCACAGACCGGTACCCCGCTGGAGGGTCGCGTCACCGATGATAGCGCCAATGCGGAAATCTCCATCGCCGTGCCTGCACTGCCAACGCCGCAAAATGCGCCAACTCCGGCAGGTGATACCGATGATCTGGGCGAGCGGATCAGCGATGTCGTGGTATCCGATCTGCGCTCCAGTGGCCTGTTCAAACCGCAAGGCCGCAATGCAGTACGCAATATCAGCTTTGGTGAGGTTACCAGCCCGCAATTCCCCTATTGGCAGGGACGCAATGCCGAGGCGCTGATTCAGGGTTTTGTCCGCGCCATGCCCGATGGCCGGATCACCGTCGGCTGCTATCTCTATGATGTCGCACTCGGCAGTGAATTGACGCGCCAGGGCTTTGTCGTCGAGCCAGCCGATTGGCGCCGCGCCGCGCATAAATGCGCCGATACCGTCTATTCGCGGCTAACCGGAGAAAGCCCGTTTTTTGATAGCCGTATCGCCTATATCGCCGAAACCGGGCCCAAGGATAATCGCACCAAAAGGCTGGCGATTATGGACAGCGATGGGGCCAATCACCGCTTTATCACCAATGGGCAGGCAACAGCGCTAACCCCGCGTTTCTCGCCCGATTACCAGTCGATTGTCTATCTCAGCTATCTCAACGGCAGCCCCAGCATCTATATTTATGATGTCGGCAGCGGCAAACAGCGGCGGGTGTTCACCACAACCAACGCCACCTTTGCGCCGCGCTGGTCACCCGATGGCGAGACCATATTGTTTTCCATGGCGGTCGCAGGCAACACCGATATTTACAGCATCTCGGCCCAAGGTGGCCGCCCGAAACGGCTGACCAATTCGCCGGGCATTGATGTCGGCGGCAGCTATTCGCCCGATGGCAGTCGGATCGTTTTTGAAAGCGATCGCTCCGGCTCGCAGCAAATCTATGTGATGAATGCCAGTGGCGGCAATCAACGCCGGATCAGCTTTGGTGGTGGCCGCTATGCGACACCCGAATGGAGTCCCCGCGGAGACCTTATCGCCTTTACTCGGACCTCTGGTAATTTCCGCATCGGCGTTATGACACCCAGTGGCGGCAATGTCCGGCTGCTCACCAATAGCTGGCAGGATGAAGCACCGACCTGGGCACCAAATGGACGTATCATCCAGTTTTTTCGCACTGAGCGCGGGTCAGGAAGGACATCATTGTGGCAGGTGGACTTGACCGGCGCCAGCGAGCGACGCTTGCGCACACCAGTCAGTGGCTCAGACCCGAGCTGGGGTCCGGTGCTGCCATAAGCAAAGTCATAATAGTGCAGTCTGTGTCCATTAGGCCAAGGTTCAGGCAATAAGAGGCCACAGTTTTCAGGGGAATATCTATCAGCAATACTATGATACGAGCATAGGCTAGCTGATCACAGTCAAGGAGAAGAGTAATGATACGGACCGTCTCAAACACACTCACCAGTCGGCATCTCGGTCGAGCTGCCCTGATTTCTGTATCAGTTCTGTCGCTGGCGGCCTGTGGCAAGAAGGCCCCGCCCGAGCTGCCACCCGAACCCGTGGCGCAAACTCCTACTTCGCAGGGCCCGGTGGGGCAACTGCCGGTCCAGACCGGCCCGGTCCCCGGCAGTCAGGCTGACTTTATTGCGTCAGTGCGTTCAGACCGGGTGCTGTTTGACACCGACCGCTTCAATATTGACAGCGATGATCAGGTTACCTTGCAGAGTCAGGCACAATGGCTGTCACGCTATCCCGGCAAGCAGATTGTAATTGAAGGCCATGCCGATGAGCGCGGCACCCGCGACTACAACCTTGCTCTTGGCGAGCGGCGCGCCAATGCGGCAAAGAACTATCTGGTAACACTCGGCGTTGCGCCCTCGCGCATCCGAGTGATCAGCTATGGCAAGGAACGCCCCGAAGCTCTCGGCTCTACAGAAGCCGCCTGGGCGCAGAACCGTCGTGCAGTGACGGTGACCGTGCAGTAACCAGCCGCAATAGACGCATAGAAAAAGCCGCGCGAACCTCTCTGGTTCGCGCGGCTTTTTACTTGTTGCTTCTCAGCGAAATCAGGCTTTTTTGGTACCTGTCATCGCCATTTTACCGAACGCGCCAGCATTGACGGTACCGGTCAGCGAATCACCATCGACGGTGGCTTCACATTCCAATTTCATCGGCATCGGCACTTTCATGTCCATGGTCCAGGTCAGGGTGTTGCCATCAACCTTGCCGTCGGTAATTTCCAGCGTGCCCATCTGGCCTGCATTTTCGCCGGTCCAGCTGTCGCCATCAACATTGACGGTCAGTACAGAGGTCTGGTCGCCCATGGGGGATTTGGTTACGCAATCATAAGAACCTGCTACGGACATAATCTTCTCCTTACTCAAATTGTCTAAGCACCGTGCTGTCTTAGCATCGGATGCGCCCGGCTCAAGCCGTTTATCGCTCTATTCCGGGCGATAGGGCTTGGCGCCACTTGCGAGCAAAGCCTCGCGGGTGAACAGTACCGGCTTCAATTGCTGCTTCACAAACAGCGGCGCCTGATCGGTATGGTGAGGGCTATCTGGCCGTGTCGTAGCGGCACCAAAGGGTTGGATCGACTCTGAGCGGACATTGCCTTCTTCATCCCATTCAACGAACATCAGGAAGCTGTCGCCATGAATGATGTAAATCCTGCCATCATCATCCACCTCCCAGCGAGTCGCGGCACGCAGCGCGTCGCTGCCACCAAGATAGGGCAAATCGACATCGCCCTGACGCAGGCGCATCAAATCGCCCAGCGGAGGATCGATCGAGTCGAAATGGGTGTTGAGATGGTCGACCGCCTTTTGCAGCTCTTCTTTCGCATCCAGATCATCGGCCAGACGCCGGCCTTCCGGCGCATTGAACAGAGCGACATTCATCAGCCATGCCGCCAACGCATCACCCTCGCCTTCCCCGTCCATGGTCCAGTCCCAGGCCTTGAGCAGGCGCTGTGCCTCGGCAAGATCATCATCGCTGGCAGGATCGACCGCCAACAGCTTGTCCATCCAAAGTTTGGGATAATGGCTCTGGGCATAGCCCTTGTCATATTTGACCCGCTCCAGCTCCGTGCGGCCAATCGGTCCGACCGCTTCCAGCAGCGCAATCGCGCGCTCGGCGCGGTTGGTCCAATTCTCCTCAATGCCTAGCAGCGGCGAGAAGTCACTGCGCTCCAGCTCATCGCCCGGGCCCGCGGCCATATAGGGCGTATTATTGGCGTTCATCACATAGCCGGACTCCGGGTTGATCAGCTTGGGTACCACCGCCCAGTCCACTGGCCCTTGCCAGATCAGATCAGAGCGATCGCCCGGAACAATGGAGCGCCAATCGACACCGGCTTTACGCTCGGGGAAACGGGCATTGTAGAACAGGCCGATATTGCCATCCTTGTCAGCGTAAATGAAGTTGGTCGCTGGCACGCCCTGCATCGCCATGGCCGCCTGCCATTCGTCGAAATTGCTCGCCTTTTGCAGCCGGAAATATTGCGTCAGCTGAGTCAGGTCATCGAGGCTGGCATAGCGGAAGGCGAAATAGCCATTGTCATTCTTGATCACCGGACCATGCACCGAGCGATAGACTATTTGCGGATAGGGAATGGTGAACGGACCATATTTGACGCGCAACCAGACCCGCTTGCTCTCTAGCGGCTTCCACTCACCATCGAGCTTGTACTTCTCGCCTGCTTCATCGACTTCAAGTTCGTAGACGTCGATCAAGTCGGGACGGTTTACGGTGTTGGTCCAGCCGAGATTCTTGTTGTGGCCCAAAAATGGATAAGGTGAGCCGGGGAAGGTCGCCCCGGCAAAGTCCCAGCCCTGCTCGCTATGCACCACCAGCTCATACCATGCGACCGGCCCTTCCCATGGCTGATGAGAATTGGAGACGAGACGGGTGATATTATCAGAAGAACGGTCGGGCGAAATCGCAAAGGCATTGGAGCCATTCAGCTCAGGATGGCGCCCTATCGGAGTCATCCGTGCGGTCTCGGTCTCAATACGCCTCTCAGCCGTCTCTTGTTTTAGAGCCTTCTGCCCTTTCCCAAGCGGCGGGCCACCATCAACTCTCAACTCCTTGCCAGCGACAAGGGGGCCAACAATATTGTTCAGGCCAAAGAAAAATGGCGAGCGCAGCGCAAAACCGGCAGCGATATCCCGGCCATTGATCGGGAAAAGGCCAGACAGCCGCACCTCTTCCGGATGCGTCTCGGCATAGCGGTTCATACCTGCCGCATAGGCATCCAGCAAAACACGCACATCCTCGGGCAGCGCATCATATTTGCGATCCACCGTGCCGCGCACATCGAGCAGATGTGCAACATAATCCACCTGCGCGCCATCCTGACCAGTGATCGCGCCCAGTCGCATCCGCGTCATCGCCGCGACTTCCTGCAGCGTCGCAAAATCATCCTCGGCATGGGCCCAGGCTATGCCATAGGCGGTGTCTGCATCGGTTTTGCCATAGATATGCGGCACGCCGTAATCATCGCGAAATATCTCGACATCATAGCTGCGTTCTGCCGGAGCGCTGGCTTCATCGGCAAACCATGGCTCCCAAAAAGCCAGCGCGATAGCGGCAAGAAGCAAAAGGATGAAAAGAGTGGCCCCAAGGCGCTTGAATATCAGTGTCATAGGAGACACATTATCGGCGGGCAGGAATGCGGTCCATAGCCAATATGGCGCCGCTCAATTTTTGAGAAGGGAAATGCCACCAGCATCTTGTGTTGTAAAAATACAACACTATCTGGAGAGGTAGAGAAGGAGTCCGCCCCAAATGAATATCGACAAATTTACCGACCGCGCCAAAGGCTTTTTGCAGTCCGCCCAGACGGTCGCCATCCGCATGAACCATCAGCGCATTTCCTCAGCGCACATCGTCAAGGCGATGCTCGAGGATTCAGAGGGTATGGCTGCTGGCCTGATCGCACGTGCTGGCGGCAATGCCGGGGTCGCACAGGAAGAGATTGACGCGCTGCTGGCCAAGGTGCCGCAGGTTTCCGGCGGCGGCGCACAACAGACGCCGGGGCTGGACAATGATGCGGTGCGCCTGCTCGATCAGGCCGAACAGATTTCCGAGAAGGCCGGAGACAGCTTTGTCACCGTCGAGCGGCTGCTGCTGGCTGCGGCTTTGGTCAAGGGGCAGGATGTCGCCACGGTGTTGCACAAAGCCGGAGTGACGCCAGACAATCTCAACAAGGCGATTAACGATCTGCGCGGCGGGCGCACGGCGCAGACGGCGGGTGCAGAGGACAGCTATGAAGCGATGCAGAAATATGCCCGCGACCTCACCGAAGCCGCACGCGAAGGCAAGCTCGACCCGGTAATCGGCCGCGATGAGGAAATCCGCCGCACGGTGCAGATCCTCGCCCGCCGCACCAAGAATAACCCGGTGCTTATCGGCGAGCCGGGCGTCGGCAAGACCGCGATCGCCGAAGGGCTGGCGCTGCGTATCGCCAATGGCGATGTGCCGGAAAGCCTGAAGGACCGCAGCCTGATGTCGCTCGATATGGGCTCGTTGATCGCGGGTGCGAAATATCGCGGCGAGTTTGAGGAACGGCTAAAATCCGTGCTCGACGAGGTGCGCGGTGCCGAGGGCGAGATGATCCTCTTCATTGACGAGATGCATACGCTGATCGGTGCCGGCGCGTCTGAAGGGGCGATGGATGCCTCCAATCTGCTTAAGCCAGCACTCGCGCGCGGTGAACTGCATTGCATCGGTGCGACGACGCTTGATGAATATCAGAAGCATGTCGAGAAGGACGCGGCGCTGCAACGCCGGTTCCAACCGGTGTTCGTCGATGAACCCGATGTACCCGACACCATCTCAATCCTGCGCGGATTGAAAGAGAAATATGAACTGCATCATGGTGTGCGGATCACCGACGGTGCGATTGTCGCCGCCGCCACTCTGTCGCACCGTTATATTTCCGACCGTTTCCTGCCCGACAAAGCCATCGATCTGATGGACGAGGCCGCAAGCCGTATCCGCATGGAGGTGGAATCCAAGCCCGAAGAGATTGAGGCGCTGGATCGCCGTATCATCCAGCTCAAGATTGAGCGCGAAGCGCTGGCCAAGGAAAGCGATGATGCCGCCCGCGACCGTCTGAGCAATCTGGAAAAAGAGCTGGCCGAGATTGAGCAGCAATCAAGCGAACTCACCACCCGCTGGCAGAATGAGCGCGACAAGATTCAGGCCGAAGCGATTCTGAAAGAACAGCTTGATGCTGCTCGGATAGAGCTGGACCAAGCACAGCGTGCGGGCGACCTCGCCAAGGCGGGTGAGCTCTCCTATGGCACCATCCCGGATCTCGAGCGCCAACTCGACGAAGCTGCCGAAGCCACCGAAGGCGCGATGCTGCGCGAGGAAGTCACCAATGAGGATATCGCCTCGGTGGTCTCGCGCTGGACCGGCATTCCGGTAGACAAGATGATGGAAGGTGAGCGCGACAAGCTGCTTAAAATGGAAGAACATCTCGGCAAGCGTGTTATCGGCCAGAGCGATGCGGTAAGCGCCGTCGCCAAGGCGGTACGCCGCTCGCGCGCCGGCTTGCAGGATCCGGGCCGTCCTCTCGGTTCCTTCCTGTTCCTAGGCCCCACCGGTGTCGGCAAGACCGAGCTCACCAAGGCGCTCGCCGGGTTCCTGTTCGATGATGATCAGGCGATGGTGCGTATCGACATGTCCGAATTTATGGAGAAGCATTCGGTCAGCCGCCTGATTGGTGCGCCTCCGGGCTATGTCGGCTATGATGAAGGTGGGGTGCTCACCGAAGCGGTGCGCCGCCGCCCCTATCAAGTGGTGCTGTTCGACGAGGTCGAGAAGGCGCATAATGATGTGTTCAACGTGCTGCTGCAGGTGCTCGATGACGGCCATCTTACCGATGGACAGGGACGCAAGGTTGATTTCTCGAACACGCTGATCATCCTTACCTCGAACCTTGGTGCGCAGCATCTCGCCGCTATGACCGACGATCAGACGGTCGATGATGTCGAACCGCAGGTAATGGAAGTCGTGCGCGGCCATTTCCGTCCCGAATTCCTAAACCGACTGGACGAGATCATCCTGTTCCATCGCTTGAGCGAAGAGCATATGGCCCCGATTGTCGATCTGCAGGTCGCGCGGGTGCAAAAGCTGCTCAAAGACCGCAAGATCACCATCGCGTTGGAGGAAAGCGCCCGCAAATGGCTGGCACGGGTCGGCTATGACCCGGTCTATGGTGCCCGCCCGCTGAAACGCGCGGTGCAACGCTATGTGCAGGACCCGCTAGCAGACATGATCCTGCGCGGCGACCTTGGCGATGGACAGACCGTGACCATAGCCGATGGCGATGGCGCGCTCTCCATGGCGGTGACTGAGGCAGCGTGACCGATAGCAGCCGCCTTGGAGATCAAGCCGAGGCGGCTATAGCCAAGGGTGATATCGCCACAGCGCGAACGCTGCTGCAAAAGGCGCTGGCGCAGGATGATTGCAATGTCCGTCTGATCCAATTGGCGGCACAAACCGCAGAAATGGGCGGCCAGTCGAAGATGGCGGTGCAGCTTTTGCGGACAGCGATGCAATTGGAGCCCCATAATCGCGCGACCATTGCGACTTTGTTCCGGCTATGCCTAGCGGACGGGAATTTGGCTGGCGCTGAGCAGCTTATGGCGCGCGATCACGCGACGGCTGGCATAGATGTACAGCATCTGTGGCTACGCAGCCAATTGGCCCTGGCCAATGGTCAGGAGGAACACGCCGAGCAACATCTGGCCGATCTGCTTGCCCAAGAGCCGCAGCATCAAGACGCACTCGCAATGCAGGCGCGGCTCGCCATGCGTCGAGGCCGGGCAGAAGCGCCAGCGCTGTTCGAACGGGCCCGGGAAAAGAATTTGAGCGATGTTGCGCTGCTTCGCGATCATGCTCGGGCACTGGCTAGCCAGGGTGATTATGCGGCAGCGCTTGAAGCGCTCGGTGATACGAAGGCCGACAATCCGTTGGTCGCGGAGCTGATCACCGATCATATTGCCTTACTAAGCGAGGCGGGACGCGAGAAGGAGGCGGAAGATGCGCTGGCCGCCGCAACAGAACAGGCCCGTGGAAATAGCGAGCTGCGCATCGCGCTTGCGGACCTTATCATGCAACAGGATCGCCCAGCAGAGGCATTGGCCATGCTGGCCGGTCAGCGACAGGCCAATGTTCATCCAGAGGTTCGGCTCACCGAGGCCCGCGCCGCAGGCATGGCGGGAGAGCTGGACCATGCGGAGCGGCTTTTGGCGGGGTTGGACGAAAGCCGTTACCCCATCCCACCGCTCACGCTGGCGCGCCATCTGATTCGGCGGCGGCGTTTTGGCGACGCAGAAAACCTGTTGCAAAAGCAATTGGAGCGACATGGCGGGGATATAAGTGCTTGGGCGCTGATAGACTGTATCTGGCGCGTAACCGGCCAAAACGAGAAGCACTTATGGTTGCATGACCCTGACAAGGTGACTGCCAATCTCGATCTCGGAATGTCAGCCGATGACATAGAAGTAGCCGCCAATTGGCTGCGTGCACAACACAAGGCCAAAGCCGCCCCCACCGGCCAATCGCTGCGACATGGTACACAGACAGGTGGTGCGATACTGACCTTTGATGCTGATATGGCACGGCTGCTGCGCGACCGAATAGCTGCCGCAGTCAACCGCTTTATATCGGGATGGCCAGAGCAGGACAGCAGTCACCCGCTATTCCGCTGGAAGAAACAAGCTTGGCGCTTCCGCGGTAGTTGGTCCGTGCGCCTGACCGATGGCGGGCACCACAAGCCGCATATCCATCCGGAAGGACATATTTCATCAGCGAGTTATTGGGTGTTGCCAGACGAAAGCGATACGGACAGATTTGCCGGCTGGTTCGAGTTAGGCAGGCCGCCCCATGACCTCGCCCTGGATATCGAGCCAAGCACGAGCGTGAGGCCGCAAGCTGGCCATCTGGTGTTGTTTCCCAGCACATTTTATCACGGCACCCAGCCCTTTGGCTTGGGAGAGCGAATGACGCTGGCATTTGATGTTAACATGCGAAGAAGCTGAGACCGCATTAGATTCTCAAAATGGACACACGTAAAAAAAGGGTCGGCAAAACTGCCGACCCTTTTTTCATGCATCTTCGGCTCTGCTTTAGAACAAGGCGCGAAGACCGGTGAAGAAGCGACGACCAATCGGATCATAAATCGCGCTGCCGTCACCCGTACCCAGAAGGCCAAGCGGCGGACGCTCATTAAATGCATTGTCAACACCAACAAAGAACTCATAGGTGTTGTCGCCGGCCGCATTCTCGATCTGCCAACCGATCCGGAAATCGTGATACAGAATCTCAGGATATTCGAGAATATCGAAACGGTCGGGATTCTGCGGAGGCTCGCCATTCAACGGGAACTGCTCTTCGTAAAGTGTCGTCAGCTGCGGGCCAATGTAGCGCGCATCATAGCTGAAGGTCACCTGACCAAGAGTAAAATCAAGGTTAAACACGAACTGATCCTGTGGATCACCCAGTTCACCCAAAAGGCGATTTTCGAAATCAGGGTTGGTCGGATCCTGGAAGTTACTTGACGTCAAAACATGGGTGTAAATCAGTCGTGCATTGATGAAGGCATCTTCGCCAATCGCACTACGATATGACACATCAACGTCGATACCTTCGCGGCGACGGCTTGCAAAGTTCACCGGCGATTGAAGCAATGTACCCTGAAGAAGCTGTCCAGGCGCTTCATTCTGCGGCCCTTGTGTTGCGCCATTACGCTCAAAGTTGCCGCAGAATGGGTTGTTCAGATCCGGAAGATCGTAACACACATTCACAATCTGTTGTCCAGCGACAGACGCAATCACGTTGTCAACTTCGATATCATAGTAATCAACAGAGACAGCGAAGCCGGGCAACCAGCTAGGCTGGTAAATCAAACCAAGCGTCAATGAGTCCGAGGTTTCTTCGAATAGATTTGCGTTAGGACCGTTGCGTCCTTCAACCGAAATTGCAGCATTTGCCACCTGCTGGAAAGCAGGGTCGTTGAGAATTGCTCCCAGATCAGCCTCACAGTTCGCCCGACGATTGGCCGAACCTTCATCAATCTGGTTAGAGCCGCACGGATCGCTAAATCCGTTAATAAATGTCTGAGTCAAATCACCCGATGTTTCCGTATAGTTTGGAGCACGAACAGCGCGTGCAAACTGTGCCCGGAAAGCAAGGTCTTTGGTCGGAGCCCAACGGCCACCAACATTCCACGCAAACACTGTTCCAACCGGACCGTTATAGTCGGACAGACGCCCAGCGGCCAAAATCGAAAGCTCTTCAAAGAACGGCCTATCAGCCAAAATCGGAATGTTGATCTCGCCAAACACTTCACGAACTTCAAAAGGATCCGGATCAAATACCGGTAGCGGGTTTGTGAATGTCAGATTGTCTGCGATAATCTGATCCGCCTCGAAGAAAGCTTCTTCACGGCGATATTCCAGACCCAGCACGACCCCTATTGGGCCACCTGGAAGCTCTAAGAAGTCGGCCGTATTACCCGACACAAATGCCAAGGCATTATATTGTTCAAGTGTACCTTGTGTACCGCCATCTGCAGTGATGTATGCCGCGGCAGCGCTATTATCCGGAGCGCCAAAGGGATTATAAGGCACACAGGCAGCGATATCGCCTGCAAGCTGATCATTGTCCCCGAAAGCTCCAAGCGGAACCGCAGAAGCAGGATCAAATTGCGAACGACACTTGATCTGACCATCTGCTGGATCAACCCCGGCATCCAGGGCAAGAATCAAACGCTGGGTAAGAATGTTACCCAGATTCTCGATATTCTCGTCTGTGCGGCCATAGTTGAATGCAACTTCATAACCCCAATTGGAACTGATATCGCCGCGCGCACCAAGAACAATGCGATATGTCTCACGCGACGTATCCTGATCGCGGATACCTAGATCAAGGAAGCTCTTATTCAGCGCAAAACGATATGAACCATCTGCAATGGCTGCCTCATCTGCAGCCGTGAGAGGGCCAAAAAAGCTGATCAGGTCATTGCGTGATTGACCGCCAGCAAGGAGCTGCTGTTCAATAACAGCCCGCGCCTGAGGTTGCAGGAATGGATTGTCCAGTCGGGGGCGGACACGCCCATCGCTGAAACCACCAGTAAAAATACTCTGCAGGAAGGCTGGACCAGAGTTTGACCCAAGCGAGTCTGCTCGAATGTACTTCGCTTCCAGGAATACTTCCAATGCGTCCGAGAACTCATATTTGGCCAACAGGTTTGCAGAGTAGCGCTCAAGAAACGGCAAGATCGAGGTTAGCTCATCTTCCGTACCGATTTGGCCATTGCCACCAATAAAGCCGCCAAACTGTGACGTACTTGAGCGACCATCGAAGGTTTGAAACACGAGCGAGCCATCAGGCTGGAAAATATAGTTACAGTTATAGGGTGTAGTGCCCCCGAGGATGGTGCCACCGCAGCGAGCTTGAGGGTCGGCTTGCGGAAAACCAACCAGACCGAAGCGATGGATTGTACCCGAACGGGTCGGGACATTTGTGAAAACCGAATCGGGAATGCCGTCGAAACGCCCGTTTTCATCAACATTGGTACGAACGAACTGGCCAGCATTGGCTGCCTGCGGAATATCGGAGGCAAAGATACGATTCTGACGCGAATACTCACCAGCGACTACAATGTGACCTCGACCGTCGGCAAAGTCCATGCCGGCAACACCTGACACCAGGAAGTCAGCACCATCGCCAAATTCAGGAATACCGGCGCGCGCGCGGATATCTATTCCGTCAAATTCGTCTCTCAGACGGAAGTTAACAACGCCTGCAATAGCGTCAGAGCCGTAAACAGCCGAGCTACCGCCAGTTACGATATCAATGCCCTCGATTAAGGCAGCGGGGATCGAGTTGATGTCAACCGCCGACGCTGTTGATTGGATATCAGCAGGAACATGGCGGCGACCGTTGACCACGACCAATGTCCGTCGAACACCAAGACCACGAAGGTCAAGAAGGTTTAGACCGGAAATACCGATACCGAGACCCGGGTTCGATTGTGAAACCGTCTGTCGAAGCGCCGGCAGATCGTTAAGAAAATCACCGACATTTGCCTCACCTTGTCGGAACAAGTTGTCACCGGCAACGCTGATAGTCGGAGTTGTTGAGGCCAAGTCTGGCCGACGGATACGCGTACCAGTGACAACGATGCCTACATCGTCGTCGTCTTCAATCTCTTCGGCATCTTGATCTGGCAACACTTCCTGTTCCTGAGCGGATGCAGGTGATGCAACCATTGCCAGCGCAAACGCGACTGGCGCAGCACCAGCCATAAAGCTTGTCATCTTTTTCATTTGTTAACCCCTTTGAAACCTTACGCCGAGGCGGAAGGCAGACTACACGGAGGCCAGCTCATGCCGTCCCAATCCTCCGATATAGCCACATTGATGCGACATGAACGAGTAGGTGTAAAGTAGCTGTGACAATCGAAGTCAGGTTTTCCTGCAATTGTCGTTTTTTTGTCACAGTGCTGATTGCTGGATGCGGCACATGTGCCATCCACCAGTGAATGCAATGCACCTTTCAGAGGATTCGGTGGCCACAACCTCGGGCAATGCCTCGAAGCGCGCAGCTTTCTTTTAAAGGCAATTGCGCTGTATATAGAAAAGGCTAAGGATGTAAGAGAAGGCTAAGGCGATTAGCGGCGTTAGCCTAGAATGCATGGCAACTGTTGAGTTAAACTGGAACGCTTAACAGCCAAGCAATTGTGAATTACGGTACCCCGCTGGTGCTGCCCTGCTGGTGCATATCAATGAAGTCACGCGAACTATCATTGCCAGTTCTAAGGGCTTCCGCCCATTCCGCATTTGTCATGCATATTCTACGCCGCTTGGCCAAAGAACCTATCACAGGCTCACTCCGACAACGGACATAATCAGGGTGGTTGCGATCTGTAATCTTCTTTTTCTTTTCCTCAGCCTTGGCTTCCTCGGCAGCGGAATCCGTGGATTGTTCCGAAGTGCCCGTAGGAGCAGCCAATGCTAGTCCAAGGACAGTAGCAGGCACTATGAATGAAATCGTCACTCTGATTCCCCTAACTCTTTTTATGGCTCCATCCTAACATGATCTGACCATAAAAAGAAAGGCGGACCCTCAGGCCCGCCCTCCTAATTTTCGTCAAACCAATCAGTGGTCAGAAACGCAGGCGTGCACTTGCAGTGTAGCGACGGCCAAGCGGATCATAGGACGAAGGATAGACATTACCGCTGTTAAACGCGGTCGTACCGATGTTTGATCCAACGACATGAGGCTGGTTGTCAAACAGATTCTGCACCAGGAAAGTAAACTGCAGATTCTCAGTCGCATCCCATTGCAGAGTCAGGTCAAAATAATGCTCATCCGGGATGAAGCGGAAGTCCTCATCAACGATACAGCTACCGCCATCAGCACCCAATGGATCAGGGCACTCATCAGGGCCAAGGGCCTGAGCAGTAGCCAACTCACGCTCGAACTGTAGCGGCTCATAATCGAGACCGCTCAGGAAACGCCAGAACAGCGAAATAGTAACCGAGTCATCAAAGATGAATGATGTGCGCTGGTTAAAGGCAAACTCGGACTGTGGAGAACCGCTTGTGCCATCTGCACTTGCAACGGAGCCGCAGTTAACGCTGAACAAACCAATACACTCACGATTGACAAGATCATCACGCGCTTGCAATTCGCTATTCAACGTCCATGTGCCGTTGAATGACAGGTTAAGCGCGATATTATCGGTCAGATCTGTGCCATAATTGATGCCAAGATCGAAGCCATCTGTCTGAATCGTACCATTGTTGGTCAACGGACGGATAAGACCCAGCGTATCATCTGGAGCTCCGTCAAGGCCGCCGGTCAGCGGGTTACGCGAGATATTGGCAATTGAGCATGAAGGATTGGTTGGCGATGGATCATCAAAGCAAGCGCCGATAATATCGCCTACAGTTGGAATTGTGATCGCATCATTGACAGTGATATTCCAGTAATCCAGCGTGACCGTCAGACCAGGAGCAAAATCCGGTTGGAAAATGGCACCTACTGTCCATGTTTCAGCCTCTTCTGTTCCTAGGTTGGCATTGCCACCCTGGGTAACATTAATCTGGCCCGCCGCAGGTGGCTCAACCAGACCATTCTGGATCGCCAATGCGCCAGGACTCCCAGCCTCAACCTGACCCAGGCAAGTATCCAAAAGCACGCCGGTTACGGCGCCCTGACAAGGATCAATCTGCAAATTGTCAAGACCAGTGGTTACCGGCGTGAACAGTTCACCGATATTCGGAGCACGTGCCGCACGCTGATAGTTACCACGGAAGGTCAATCCGATGACCGGAGTCCAGCTAGCGCCTAGCTTCCACGTCCATTCGGTACCCGCAGTTGAATAGTCAGAGAAGCGAACACCCGCCTCAAGGATCAATTCCTCAGCGAAAGCCTGACCCTCGATCAACGGCACGATCAACTCACCGAAAACATCAAGCACGTCATAGCCACCATCGAGGTCTGGATCGGCACCACCACCGCCAACGACCGCTCCGGGGGTTTGAGAGGCTTCGTCCGAACGACGAGTCGCGGTGAATTCGCGATACTCAACGCCCGCAGCAAAAGCGACTGGGGTATCTGCGATAGCAAAACCGCCAAAGTCCCCTGAGATGGTTCCGTTTATGGTAGCTACGGTGGATGTGTTGGCAACCTGCTGTGTCAAGTTAAAGACGTAATCAACGGCCTCTTGCGAACCGAGATCCCCCTGCAAACCAAAAAGATTAATCGGTGCGCAACCGCCTGACGGATCAATACAAGCTGGGCCGCCAGCACCAGGAATAGCGAGCAGGCTTTGCTGCAAACGCTCAAACCGGGCAAAACCGCTCTGGCGCTGAATACGCTCACTCTCACCATAGGTACCTGAAACGTCATAACGGATAGAGTCAGTAATGTTACCGCGAACACCCGCTACAATATTAAACAAGGTCGTTGTGAAGTCTGAGTTACGCGTACCAGCTTCCACAGTACGACGGCGTATACCGACATCGAACTCACGATAGTCGGGGTTGGCAGAACCATCAGGCAAAGTAGCGCCAAATTGGGTGTTGATACCCGCCTGGCATTGAGCGTCGGTCAGCGCTGTCGGATTCCCGTCAGCGCCAGCAGGGCCAAGACCCTGACAGAAAGTGTTGGCCACTGCAGTAGGAATAAACGGGTTGTTGAGGTTCAAACGATAGGTATTGAAGAACGAACCACCCGGCGCAATGATCGTCGACACGGTTTGGCGAGAGAAAGTGCCCTGCGTGTAAACTTCAGCATTATCGCTAATTTCATAGCGAGCAGAACCAAAAATATTGAAACGCTCGAACGGTGTTTGGAAAATGTTGAATGGATTAAAGTTAAATGGGCGATCAAACGGCCCCAATGCTTGTCCATCGGGCGTAAGCTGACGCAATCCGCCAGTCCCCGGACCGGTGACGGTTGCCGGAACAGCGTTAGAAGAACCGCCAGGGTTGCCGGAGAACGAACTGATATTGAAAACCGAGAAGTCGCGATCGCCTTGAAGCACTTCGTCAGCACTTTGATAACCAACGCTCAAAACCGCATTACCACGCCCATCGTCAAAATTGGCGCCCATCGTCACGTCGGCACGGAATATGTTGCCGTCACCTTGTTCAGTAATCCGATTGGAAACATTGATGTCCAATCCAGCATAATCACGACGAGTAACAAAGTTGACTACGCCGGATACTGCATCGGCACCATAGGTTGTCGTAGCACCACCGGTAAGGATATCTGTACGCTCCAAAACAGCCAGCGGAATGGAGTTCAAGTCGACTTGTCCAGAAAAGTCAGCAGGAACGAACCGCTTGCCGTCGAGAAGAACCAAGTTCCTCTGAGCGCCAAGGCCACGGAGGTTCACAAAAGACGCACCGCCATTGCCGTTGTTCACTGCAGAGCCAATGCCTGGGACTGAGGCCGGCAACTCACGCAAAAAGTCTTCAGCAAGGTTGGTCTGACGCAAGTCAAGTTCTTCAGAAGTAATAACACCAACTGGACTGGAAGACTCAATGGATGGGTTCTGAATCAGTGTGCCTGTGACGACAATCGGATCATCATCAGCAAACTCGTCTTCAGCACCCTGAACATCGTCAGGCGTTTGGTCCTGCGCAGAAGCAGGCGCCGCTATCAGCGCCAAGCCTAATACGAGTGGCGCCGCACCCATTTTAAGCTGCTGAGCAAAATCTTCTTTTTTCACGTAAACTTCCCCTTATTGGTTATCTGATGCGCCGCGCGACATGCGAAAGCGCTTTTGTGGCCGCGCGGCTATGCTTGAACAAAATGCTGGTGCTTTCCCTCAATAGTGAAGCGAACACCTTGTTCCGCTACCCATGCTTTACATTTGCCGTCGCATTCATTGGCTGTAAAGCACGGGACGCCGGAAAATGGCACTTTCAGGGCCCGGTGAGGCAAAATTGCAACAATTGCGTCGGTTGTGGAAGATAATGATTCACTGGCCACATTTGGCGAAAAAAGCCGCCATTGTTGCGGTTTTATTGCGATGGAGCAGCCACGTTTCAGGTCATCAAAATGGCGCCCGCAGAGATTTCTGGCTGCAGCAAAATGCACCTCTTTTTTACATTTCACCCATGGTTCATTTGGATTCCCCATTACTTCAAGAGTAATAATTGCCTTTCACTCAGACTCGATTATGGCGAGGCACAACTCCTGAAACGGGCGAAACTGGTTTTGGAGCAATTGTCTGATTGGAGGGATCTATGACTAAGAAGAGTCTCATGTTTCTCATACTGCTTGGAGGCTCGCTGTCCGGGGCTCTGGCGATTACCGCTCCCTTAGAGGCGCAGGAGGGCGTGCGATCTGGTTCAACTGACGCAGCAAAGAAACTCTATGCCTGCCTCGAGATTGAAGACGATGCTCAAAGGCTGACTTGCTACGACCGGGAAGTTCGGTCCTTTAGTCAGGCGCAGACTTCCGGTCAGGTCATTGTTGCCGAGCGCAAGGATGTCGAGCAAGCAAGACGCGAACTTTTCGGATTAAGCCTTAGCGAGAATCCGTTATTTGCCGACAAGGATGATGAAGGCGTCAACAGCATTACCGCGACCGTCACCGCGGTTCGGCAAACGCGGGATGGCAAGTGGATCATGGCTTTGGATACCGGGGCAAGGTGGATGCAGACCGAGGCCAGACGCACACGCCGGGGGCCGCGAAAGGGTGATGTCATCGAGATCTCGCGCGGCGCATTCGGTGCTTTTGTCGCTAAGCCTGAAGGTGGTCGCGCGTTTAAGGTCAAACGGCTTAACTAGGCCGCATCCAAGCTGATTTAGCTCAACCCATGGGCCCCGTCAGCAAGATCGGGTCGAGCCTTGCCGCGCCCCATTTCATGCTCCAGTGGAGATGCGGGCCGGTGGAGCTGCCAGTGGTGCCGATATTGCCGATATATTGGCCTTTGCGCACAGTATCACCTTCCTTCACCGCGATTTTGGAAAGGTGCAGAAAAGCGCTATTGAGGCCCATGCCATGGTCGAGCATCAGCAAATTGCCTTCCAGCGAGAAGGGTTTGGCTGCGGCCAGTGTGACCACGCCATCGGCGGGAGCGACAATCGGCGTTCCGGTGGGCGCAGCGATGTCGATTCCGGTATGATAGCCGCCGGGCGTGCCCGCATAGATGCGCTGATTGCCGAACATACCGGAAATACGCCCTCTTGCTGGCCAGGTGAACTCCTGTCGCCAACCTTCAGAACCCGTGTCCATCGCCCGCGCTGCAGCGATTGCTTCCAGCTCCGGTGTGCGACGGCTTAGCCAGGACGCACTGGCAGTGCGCTTGCGCCGAGGCAGATTGACGCGTTGAATCACCCATTTGCGCTTGGCGATAGAGATAAGCTGATTCTGGCGTGTGCCTGAAGCGAATTCAGCGGTGACCAGCGCCGAGGATTCAGCATCGCGGTTGAATGCGACCATGAAGCGGCCATCATCCGCCACCTTCACCGGCTCTCCGTTGAGCATCAGCGACGAGAGATCACCTTGAACCTGCCCCAGCAATACACCGCCCTGAATCGAGCTGCTATCGATTACCAGCTTCTCCGCGGGAAGCAGCGCCTTGCCAATGGCCAACGCACGATCCGCTACCGCGGGTGTCGTGGATGAAGACGTATCTACGCCCTGAGGGTCAATCTCGGGCGCGGCAAAAGCGGTGCCTATGGCGAGAGCGCCAAACCCCAGTGCCAGGACCGATTTACGAACCGGCATTATTGGCCTGCTCCCGCCAGAGCCGCCTGTACCGAAATCTCGGCCGTCGCATAGGGCTGCTGTTTATCAACACTCCAATAGCGCAAATCCTCCAGCGGGATGCGCTCGCCCGAAACCGCGCACACCACATGGTCGCCCGAGGACACGATACGGAAGGTGCCGGGCAGATATTGCAATTTCGCCATACGGTTTTTGTTCGATAGCAACATATTGTATCCCTACGATATTTGTTCTGACTATAGCCTTTACAAGCCCGATTGGGAACCGTCTGTTGCGCAAACTGCCTTTAAAGCAGTTTCGGCTGATCCGCATTTGGAGCTGATGGCTTGCGTCTAGTCGGCTTCTTGGCAGGTGCAGCAGGCGGCGTTCTCGCAGGCTCTGCCGCACCTTCAATCCGCGCGGCAACCGCGCCATCGGCAAAGTGGAGATGGACCTCGCCGGCAGTCTTTGCTGAGCTGCTGGAAGCCACAATCGCACCTTTTGTGTCAGTCACTTTAGCATAGCCGCGCTGCAGCGGCGCATCAGGATGGCATTGCGCCAAAAGCCGCTCGAGTGCTCCCAATCGCTCTGCGCCGCGTTGCAATGGTGCGGTGACCAAAGCCGGACGCAAAGGCACACGCGCCAGATCACGCGCGGCATTCTCGGTGCGGCGCATCAGCATATCCGGACTGAAGCGACCCGATATCCCGCGCAGACGATCATTGGCACGCTGATGGCTGAAGCCCAGCGCCCTGCCCAGTCTTTCACCCTGATCATCAAGCCGTTGTGCCGCCGGAGCGAACAGCGCTTCTGGTCTGGGCAGCAATCTTGCCCGCTGTTCCAAACGCTCGGTAGCCAGCGCCTGTTGCCGCCGCACCGCACGGCTGGCGCGCAGGCCGAGCTCATTAAGCTGGGCCGCAATCTCGGCACGCACTGGCACCGCCATTTCCGCTGCAGCCGTGGGTGTTGGTGCGCGGCGGTCGGCCACATAATCGGCCAATGTGGTATCGGTCTCATGCCCGACTGCGCTGATCAGCGGAATGGTGCAATCGGCGATGGCGCGGACCACGACTTCTTCATTGAAGCTCCATAAATCCTCAATCGATCCGCCACCGCGCGCGACGATAACCAGATCAGGCCGCGGAATCTCGCCACCCTCGGCCATATCGGAGAAGCCGCGTATCGCGCCCGCAATCTGTTCTGCCGCACCCTCGCCCTGTACCAGCACCGGCCAGACCAGCACATGGCTGGGGAAGCGGTCAGCGAGACGGTGCAAGATATCGCGGATCACCGAACCGGTCGGCGATGTGACCACGCCAATGGTGCGCGGTAAAAACGGCAGCGGCTGCTTGCGCTCGGGCGCGAACAGCCCTTCCTCGCCGAGCCGCGCTTTCAGCTTTTCAAACAGCTGCATCAGCGCGCCCTCGCCCGCCATTTCGAGCCGGTCGATAACAATCTGATATTTGGAACGCCCGGCATAGGTGGTGATCTTGCCGGTGGCGACAACATCCAGCCCGTCCTCTGGCGCAAAGCCCAGGCGCCCGGCATTGCCGCGCCAGATCACGCCATCAATTACCGCCTTGTCATCCTTCAACGCCAGATAGACATGGCCAGAAGCGGCGCGCTTGAACCCCGAAATCTCACCGCGCAAGCGTACATGGCCAAAACGGTCCTCCACCGTGTGCTTGAGCGCGGCAGATAATTCGGTGACAGAGAGCGGCGGCGCATTGTCGCCCGCCGGGCTCTTGGCTAACACAGGACCGGAATTATCACTGGGAGCGGGCATGAATATCCTTTTAATCGGTGGTGGCGGGCGCGAACATGCCCTTTGCTGGAAGCTGGCGCAATCGCCCAGTGTCACAAAAATTTTTGCCGCACCCGGCAATCCGGGGATGGCTGAGGATGCGGACTGTGTAGCGCTGGCTGTTGGCGATCATCAGGCGGTTGTCAGTTTCTGCGAGGAAAATGCGATTGATCAGGTGGTGATTGGACCGGAGGCACCGCTGGTGGATGGCCTCGCTGACAGCCTGCGCGCGGCGGATATTGCGGTATTCGGGCCCTCAGCAGCGGCGGCACAACTGGAAGGCTCAAAGGCGTTCACCAAGGCGCTGTGTGATGAAGCGAATATTCCCACCGCCGCCTATGTCCGCGCCTCAAATATAACCGAAGCCCGCGCGGCACTGAGCGGTTTCAGCCTGCCGGTGGTGATCAAGGCCGATGGACTGGCCGCTGGCAAAGGCGTGATTATCGCCGAGACTGCCGAGGAAGCCGAAAACGCGATCGGCCATATGTTTGCCGGTGGTTTTGGAGACGCTGGTGCCGAGGTGGTAGTCGAGGAATTTCTAAAGGGCGAAGAGGCCAGCTTCTTTGCGCTTACCGATGGCGGGACGGTAGTCCCCTTTGGCACAGCCCAGGACCATAAACGCGTCGGCGAGGGCGATACCGGCCCCAATACCGGCGGCATGGGGGCCTATAGCCCTGCGCCGGTGCTTACCGATGCGCTGCAGGCTGAGGTGATGGAGAAGATTATCACGCCGACAGTCAAGGCAATGGCGGCGCGCGGCACGCCCTATTCCGGGGTACTCTATGCCGGACTGATGCTGACCGCCGACGGGCCCGAGCTGATCGAATATAATTGCCGCTTTGGTGACCCGGAATGTCAGGTGCTGATGATGCGGCTGGAGAGCGATCTCGCAGCGTTGATGCTGACCGTTGCGGAGGGTCGGTTGGCCAATGCGGATGCACCCACCTTTGCCGATACCAACGCGATCACCGTTGTGATGGCCGCCAAAGGCTATCCCGGCACCCCCGAAAAAGGTGCACCGCTGGACGATCTCGACCATGCCGAAGCGCGTGGCGCAAAAGTGTTTCATGCAGGTACCAAGGTTCAGGATGGTCAGCTTGTCGCCAATGGTGGCCGAGTGCTTAACGTAACTGCCACAGGCGAAACCCTGAATCAGGCGCGCGAGGACGCTTATGCCGCTCTCGACATGATCGATTTCCCGGGCGGTTTCTGGCGCAGCGACATCGGTTGGCGCGAGATTGCGCGGGACCGCCATTGACTTGCCCCACCTGCCCCGCGCATATGCGCTGACGCTTTGAGAAGGGCAGGAAATGACAACGCAAAACTGGATCAACGAAAACTGGATTGTCATAGCGGTCGCCGTCGCGATTTTCGTGGCGCTGCTGCTATGGCTGATGCTGCGCCGCAAAGGCGATAGCGCGGTCACGCTGGACGAGAGCGAAACGCCCGCGCTGGAACAGGAGAAGACGCTCGATCAGGGCCGCGATGAACTGATCATCGAGAAACAGCCCGAGGCCAAAGCCAATCCGATAGCCGCCATGCCCGCCCCCACAGCGGCTGCCGCAGAACCCGCAGCCGAAGGCAAGCTCAATATCGCCGCTGCAGTTGGCGAACCCGATGATCTCACCAAGATCAAAGGCCTCGGCCCCAAGCTCAGCACCTTATTGGGGACGCTGGGCATCACCCGCTACGACCAGATCGCCGCCTGGAGCGAGGCCGATATTGTTGAAGTTGACGGCTATCTCGGCAAATTCGCCGGACGCATCACCCGCGACAATTGGGTCGATCAGGCGGGATTTTTGGCCAAGGATGATATCGCCGGGTTTGAGGCGAAATATGGGAAGGTTTGAGGGTACAGCCTCAAGGGGAAGTGCATTATTATGGTATCTGAAAGCGAATATTGATAATGTAGTAAGAGGCAGTGGTTTCACCGTCTGCATTGATTGCGGGAGAAAATTTCGCGCGCCTTATAATTGAGCCGCACACCGCTTTATCAAATTCTTTAGGTCTGGTCGTGCGCTGGATATGGCAACCAGTAATCTGCCCCTCCCGATCAATCATTATCCGCGCAGTAACAAGAGCAGGCTGCCCGGCCTGCAGCATATCAGACGGATAATCAGAAGGTCTGATCCATTTGGAGCGCTCGACGAGAGGCGTAACTTTCTCCCTTAAGGATTTTTGCGTTTCAGGATTAAGGCCCCAAGATGTGACAAGATCATCTGTGCATTGTTCCATAGCCGCAAACGGCTTTTCCATGAGACCAAGATCAAGCCTTACATCTCGCCTCAGTGGGCTGCCAATGGACAATGCTGATATCCCATTCTGACTTGCTCTGATAGCGACATCAGGAATACTCTCTGAGTCTTCAGTCGTGTATAAACCATTGCCACTGCCAGAGAATACCATCGCTGGCAACTCACCCAAATCGCCTGAAAAAAAGGGAACTTGTAATAGACTACCGGTCGGCTCAAAGCGTATATTGCTGGATTTTTGATCACGGCGTGTTCTGACGGGTTTTCCTGCAACTAGCATAGAAAAGCTTAAGCTGGGCGCATAACGGCTCATACTAAAAATAGTCTTTTCGTCGCCTTCACCAAATTGCCGCAGCATGCGACACCCATCTTCATCATAACTCAGAATCCATTTCCCACTTGGTTTAAGAACCAATGGTTCTTTTTTTGCAACGGCGCTTGAAAGCGGCGTGATACCAAGAAGCAGGGCGGCACCCAGCAATATAGTATTTGAGCAGTGTCTAATCATGAGGCCAGAGTACAATATCTTCAGGAATAAACTCAAATAATATCTGGTAGATTGTTCACGAATTAAAAACCCCGGCACGCCCTTAAAGCGCACCGGGGTTTCTTTTTGGGCCGGTCAGTCGGCTGCCCGATCAATCGTCGGAAAGCTTGACCAGGTCATTCATCAGGCCAACCGTACCATTGGTAACCGTCAGCTTGTCGACCTTGGTCGCGATGCTTTCCAGCGATTCCAGCTCCTTCAAGCGGAGCATGACCGGGTTGTCCGCCATCACCTTGGCCGTGTTCAGCAACGAACGGGTTGCGTTCGTTTCTTCACGACGCCGGATGACATTGGCTTCCGCCTCCTTCTGGGCGGCGACGACCTGGTTCAGGATTTCGCGCATCTCGCCCGGCAGGATAACATCCTTGAGCGCGATGTCCGAAACCTCAATACCGATATTGGCCATATCGGCACGGACCTTCTCTGCCGCTTCGGCATCAACCGAGACCTTCTTTTCGAGGATCTGGTCGAGCGTCATGGCGCCGAGCGTCTTGCGGAACGCGTACTGCAATCCGCGATAGAGCGCATCGACAAAGTCACGCACCTCGGTCACCGCCTTGACCGGATCAACAACGCGGTATTCCGCCGCAATGTTGACCCGCAGCGTTACCCGGTCACGGGTCAGGATTTCCTGCCCCGCCACATCGAGCGACTGCCGCGCCAGATCGATCTGGCGCGCAGTGACCTTGCGGCCCGGGGTCCAGTAACCATAGACACCCGGTGCCAGCGTATCAGCCAGCTGACCGTCGATCGAGACGAGCGCGGTCTTGCCCTCGTCAACCTCGACCAGCATCACCTGCTGCATCTGGCCCGCCTTGATCAGCCGCTTGAGCAACTTGGCCGAGACTCGCGGCTCATCGGCAATATCGATAAGCTGCGATGTCCAGGGACCAGCATCGGTCCACAGGATCAGCTTGGCATCCGGCTTGAGAATGGTGTTGATCATTCCGTCGCGTTCGATGACAGCTATCTCGTTTTCGCTCGTGCGGACCTGGGTCAGATGTGTCGCCACATCGTCTTCCAGCCGGTCAAGCACAGCCTGGGTATAGGCGGAGACAAACAGCTGGCGATCCAGCATTTGCCTTTCGACCATCAGGCTACCGTCCCAATTGGGCAGCATGTGCTCACCCGGTCCGATAATGCCTTTAGCCACACCCTTATAGAGCCAGACGGCCCGTTCATTTTCATTGATGAGCACGCGCTTGCGCCCCATCAGCTTGTCAATCAATCGCTTTATCATATCATTCACCAATTCTATCCGGCTAAGTCACTCGGATTTCCTTTCTTCTTCACTTTGTGACGGAAACCATTTTCCGCCTCTTCTCTTCCCCCCGATAAAAAGGACCGGGGATCGGTGGCATGCCGCATGGCGGGTGACGCAGGAGCGGGCTTGGCAGCATCCCGGACAGAGCCAGCCGGTTCGAAAACTGGCCTTGTCGATCCGGGTGCGGCTTTGCCTTCGCTGCGCACCGGTCCATTTGGCATGGATCAGGAAGCGGGCTTGAGGCCGCGCCAGCACCCGAAAGCACCTTTGCCGCCCGCCACCGGCTTTCCGTCACATGCCGATCCCCAACCCCTCAAAATTGCAAACAGCTTAAAAGGCTGTTGTCCATGTTAAGGACGAGTGCGGAGCAGGAATCGAACCTGCAACACCGGAATTATCATTTCCGTGCTCTACCGTTGAGCTATCCAAAGGGCATTGAGACGGGAATCGAACCCGCGCTCCTAGCACCTGAAGCTAGTGCTCTGTCCAACTGAGCTACTCATGCAACCGATCTGACGGTGCAGCATCCGTACACAAAGGCCCGATCAGAACCCTGTGCGGGTGGGCCCTGCAGAGACCCTTACCGTTGATGTCCGCCCCATCCGATGACCGGGGGACGCGCCGTCTATGCGCGTTGATTTCAGAGCGCAACAAAAAAATCGCATATAAAGAAGTATTTATATGTCAGAAAAATGACAGCGGGCCGGTTGGCGTCTGTATCCGAGCCTAAAATGCCGTGTCTTTGATATAGTCGCTGTAGAAATCATTGCCCCTGGCAAAGCCGGTAAAGGACATGCTGATGGTGCGGTCGAGGCCGGTGACATGGTGCCACCAGCCGACGGGCAGAAAGATCGCCTCGCCGGGTCCAATTTCACATTCGAGCATAGCTGGCATGGTGTTGCTTTCAGTCTCCGCCTGATCGAAATCCTCGGCAGTCCATTGGCTGAAGCAATGCTCATGGTTGCGCATCTGGGCGACATGATGCGCGGCGACCATGCGGATATGTTTGCGGCCATCGATCTGAACCAGCAGATTATTGGTCAAGTCATGGTGGAACGGTGTGATTGTGCCCTTTGGGCCCATCCAGAAAAAGCCATTGGCAACGCCGTCTTCAGCCAGAAGCGGCAGATCGCCGAGATCACTCCATAGAGCAGAAAGCGCCTGTTTGTTGGTGGTGTCATTATAGGCGGTGATATAGAAATCATTGCTGACCTCGTCGGCGCGCAGGTCACGGATTACATCGGCCATGCGGACATGGCGGGTGTGCCGGGTTTTGGCGATTTCATAATCCTCACCGGAATCCCGATCACCCTGTAGCTCAACCACAGCATCGCCTACCTTCTCTTCCAGATAGTCGAGCGTCCAGCGCTCCAGTGCGGGCCAGTGATCGATCAGCCCGGTGAGCTTGACCGGGCGATTGCTATAGTAAAACTCACGGAAGAACTGCTCGGGATCAATCGCATCAACGGTCGGAATAGCCGTCTGGCGATCATCCATCGCGGCCAGCTTGCCATAAATACCCAGCGTCCAGTCGCGCTTGCCGAGGCGAGCGTTAAGCCTTTTCGCCGCGACGAAAAGCGGGTCTTTGGGCGCGCGCGATAGCTCATAGCGGGCCTTGGATTCACTCATACCGGCAGCCAGCAGCCGCTGAAACATTTCCGCTTCATCGCAGCCATCAAGCAGCGCCTCGGCCAACAGGCTGCGCGTATCGGTCTTGCCTTTGGGAGCCTTTGCTGCGGTTGCCATGCGTCATCTCTCATAACGGCCCAGAATCGGCATGATGTATAACAGGAACCCGGCAACAAAAAAGGGCGACCATCGGGCCGCCCTTTTCATTTACTGCTTGTCGGTTGCTCAGACTTTCCCGGTCAGCTCGGGAACCGCATCGAACAGGTCGGCGACCAGGCCGATATCGGCGATCTGGAAGATCGGGGCGTCTTCGTCCTTGTTGATCGCGATGATCGTTTTGGAGTCCTTCATGCCCGCAAGATGCTGGATCGCGCCGGAAATGCCGATGGCGATATAGACTTCCGGGGCGACGATCTTGCCGGTCTGGCCGACCTGATAGTCGTTCGGGACATAGCCTGCATCGACGGCGGCACGCGAGGCACCGATGCCGGCACCAAGCTTGTCCGCCAGCGGGGTGATGACTTCTTCAAACTTCTCGCCTGAACCCAGAGCGCGGCCACCGGAAACGATGATCTTGGCACTGGTCAGTTCAGGGCGCTCGCTCTCGGCGATTTCCTCGCTGACAAAGCTCGACAGGCCCTTATCGCCCGTAGCCGAAACGGCTTCGACCACGCCGCTACCACCTTCGGCTGCGGCCTTGTCAAACGCGGTGCCGCGCACAGTGATAACCAGCTTTTCGTCTGCGCTCTCAACCGTGGCAATGGCGTTGCCGGCATAGATTGGACGGGTGAAGGTCTTGTCGCCTTCGACCGAGAGAATGTCGGAAATCTGCATCACATCAAGCAAAGCAGCAACCCGCGGTGCAACGTTCTTTCCGGTGGTCGTGGCAGGCGCGAGGAATGCGTCATGATGGCCCATCAGATCGGCAATCAGCGGCGCCAGATTTTCCGCCAGAGCATGCTCATAGGCGGCATCATCGGCCACATGCACCTTTTCGACGCCAGCGACCTTGGCGACTTGCTCAGCAACCGCGCCGCAGCCGGTACCGGCGACCAGTGCATGGACTTCGCCGAGCTTGGAGGCAGCGGTAACAACCGCCAGCGTTGCGTCCTTCATCGACGCATTATCATGTTCTACGAGTATGAGCGTTTTCATCAGGCCACTCCCAATTCTTTGAGTTTACCGACCAGCTGGTCGACATCTTCCACCTTGATACCGGCCTGACGCACCGGCGGTTCGCTGACGTTCAGCGTTTTCAAGCGCGGCGCGATATCGACGCCATAATCGGCAGGAGATTTGGTATCGATCGGCTTTTTCTTCGCCTTCATGATGTTGGGCAGGGTGGGGTAGCGCGGCTCGTTGAGACGCAAATCGGTGGTGATGATCGCGGGCAGGTTGACCTTCACGGTCTGCAGGCCGCCGTCAATCTCACGCTTTACCGTGGCGGCATCGCCCTCAACCTCAACCGTATTGGCAAAGGTTGCCTGGCCGGTTACGGTCAGAGCCGCGAGCATCTGGCCGGTCTGGTTGCTGTCATCATCAATCGCCTGCTTGCCGAGCAGCACGATCTGCGGTGATTCCTCTTCCATCACCTTGGCAAGCAGCTTGGCAACGCCCAGCGGCTCGACGTCTTCGTCGGTTTCGATAAGGATACCGCGATCAGCGCCCATGGCGAGCGCGGTACGCAGCGTTTCCTGCGCTTTGGCCGGGCCGACGGATACGGCGACCACTTCTTCCGCCTTACCCGCTTCTTTGAGACGAATGGCCTCTTCGACCGCGATTTCGTCAAACGGGTTCATCGACATTTTGACATTGGCCAGATCAACACCCGACCCATCGGACTTGACCCGTGGTTTGACGTTGTAATCAATCACCCGCTTCACGGGGACGAGGATTTTCATGTGACTTCCTTCCTATCCAGTTGGCGCCATCGAGATTTGTGGCTGCCTTAACTTACGTTCACGTAAACGTCAATTCTCGTTCTATCACCTTTTCCCCTCCTCTCCAGAGGAGGGGCAGCGAGACTTAGGGCCGCAAGGCCCTTAGTCGCAGCGGGGTGGTACTACGGTACATGCTCCACCTTGTGACTCCACCACCCCAACCCCTCCTCTGAAGAGGAGGGGCTTATTTGCTCAAGCCGCCTCTTTAACCTGTGCGACAATCTTCTGCGCGGCATCGCCCAGATCATTGGCGCTGACGATCGGCAGGCCACTATTGTCGAGAATGGCCTTGCCCTTGTCGACATTGGTGCCTTCCAGACGAACGACCAGCGGCACGTCAAGTTCCACTTCCTTCGCTGCCGCGACAATGCCCTCGGCAATGGTGTCGCAGCGCATGATGCCACCAAAGATGTTCACGAGAATACCTTCCACTGCATCATCGGCGAGAATGATCTTGAACGCCGCGGTTACCTTCTCGGTGGTAGCACCCCCGCCAACGTCGAGGAAGTTGGCCGGGAATGCGCCATTCAGCTTGATGATGTCCATCGTCGCCATGGCGAGACCGGCACCATTGACCATACAGCCGATATTGCCGTCGAGCTTGATATAGGCGAGATCATATTCGCTGGCTTCAACCTCGGCCGGATCTTCTTCGGTCTCGTCACGCAGCTCGGCAATATCCTTGTGACGGAACAGCGCATTGCCATCAAAGCTCATCTTGGTGTCGAGCACGAGCAACTGACCATCCGTGGTTTCCACCAGTGGATTGATCTCCAGCATCTCGCAATCCATTTCCATGAACGCGTGATAAAGCTGCTTGCCCAGCTTCTGTGCTGCTTTGTTGAGATCGCCTTTCAGCTTGAGCGCAAAGGCCAGCGAACGGCCATGATGCGGCATAAAGCCTTGGGCCGGATCGATTACGATGGTGGTGATCTTTTCCGGCGTGTCATGCGCGACCGCCTCAATATCCATGCCGCCTTCGGTCGAAACCACCATGGCAACGCGGCCAGTGGCGCGATCAACCAGCATCGAGAGATAATATTCCGAAGCGATATCGACACCATCGGTAACATAAAGGCGGTTGACCTGCTTGCCTGCCTCACCGGTCTGGATCGTCACCAATGTGTTGCCCAGCATCTCGGTCGCTGCTTCACGCACTTCGTCAATCGACTTGGCGAGACGCACACCGCCCTTGGCATCAGGCCCCAGTTCCTTGAACTTGCCCTTGCCGCGGCCACCGGCATGGATCTGCGCCTTCACCACATAAAGCGGCCCGGGCAGTTTTTCCGCCGCAGCGACGGCTTCATCAACCGTAAGCGCCGCATGGCCAGTGGGAATGCCGATGCCGTGTTTCGCCAGTAGTTCCTTGGCCTGATATTCATGAATGTTCATGGGGAAGAGCAGCCTTTCTATATGCTGTAGGTCCGGGAGAAATCGACCGGATAGCCCGGCGCGATACTGGCCCGAAAGAAGGACTCAGAGAAATTGCGCTGCCTCCTAAAGCATAGACCGCAGGGGATTGCCAGTAGCGACGGGCAATTTTCGAGAAAGCGCTCAAAACGCGTATCGTGAGCATGCCCAAGTGGTATCACCTGGACCAGACTTGCGAAGATGATTCGGTCGCATCAAAACTAAAGCAGCCGAACACCTCACAGCGCGTAAATCCATGCTTACGCCAAACAATATGCCGTTTCTGAGCGTAACAGAACGTCTCTTCTGTAAAAGCCTGCAATATCCGGCAGCGCAGCGCGCTATATCCATTGTGGCGTTAGTTTATGTCCATTATGAATATAGTTTCAGGCACAGGCTTGGATTGGGGACTATGGCCGGACAGCGGATAACTATCAACACCGGGAAAAGACCGCAAAGGCCTGTTTTTACGTTAAAGATTCTCGTGCTGTTTTGCCTCTGCCCAATGGCGTTCAGCCCCGCCTGGGCTATGGCTTCCGAGTCGCTTGCCGATGCCACATTGCAACGCGATCAAATACTCAACGCGCTGTTTGCCGGACTGCTGACGGCGCCGCTGCTTTTAAATGTCGTCTTTTTTGCAACTCTGCGGCAGCGCTTCATCCTGTTCCATAGCCTTATGCTGGCGGCGATACTGGGCACGCACCTATTCTCGACTGGCCTGCTCTACGATCTGGTTCCGGGAGCCATGGCGATTGATAGCTCCCAAGCGGTGAACCTTTTCCTTGCCCTTATGGGATTCTCCATCTGCATGCTGGTGCGCGCACTATGTGCGCCACAGAAGCTGGGCGAGATTGCATCATCCGCACTGCTGGCCTCGGGGATCATTGGTCTCGGTTCAGCCATCCTCGCCACCATCTTCCTTACCCCCGGAGCAGAGGCTGGTGGCAATCTGTTTATGGGCGGCTATGCTGTCATGGTCCTGGCGGTGTTGTTCAGCCTGGTCCATGCGACACTGCGCGGCGACCGCTTGGCCACGCTTCAGATGATCGGACTGTCGGGCTTTTTATCGCTGGCTATTCAATGGTTTATCAACGGCCTGAATGGCATGGGGCGGGCGCCACTACAGGATAGCAACACATTCCCGATAGCGGTGCTGTTGGAGGTGTTGGTCAGCAGCTTCATTGTCGGGCTGAAAGTCTGGCAATTGCGCCAACGCCATGATGATGCCTTGCGCCAGCGCGCAGCCGAGGCCCGATTGGCCCGCACCGATCCGCTGACCAAAGTCATGAACCGCCGCGGCTTTATGGAGCATTTCCGTGCGCTGGAACAAGACCCGCGCGCCCCGGCCCAGGTGACCGCACTAATCCTGGTCGATATCGACCATTTTAAGCGCGTCAACGATCGCCATGGCCATAAGGTTGGTGATATAGTGCTTACACAGATGGCAGCGCTGATGCAGCAATGCTGTCGCAGAGGCGATGTATTGGCCCGGTTTGGCGGTGAGGAATTTGCCATATTGGCGCGCTGTGGCGACAGTCAGGGCATTGATCAGTTCGCGCGAAGAATCAAGCAGGACATCGCCGCCATGGTATTCGGCGATAACGCACAGCAGATAGGCCCCTTATCGGTCAGCATCGGCGTCACCGAAATTGACATTCGTGTCGATTCTCTGGACTTTGATCGGCACTATCGCGCGGCCGACAACGCGCTCTATCGCGCCAAAATGGCCGGAAGAAACTGCATTCGCCATTCTGATAGAAACGATGTGTACGAACCAAATGCTAAAGCTTTGGCCAACGCCTGAGTAGCAAAGCCGCCTTGGCCTGAACCTCAGGACCGTATGGCGCAGATCGCCCCGGAGCTAGTAGTGACGCCAATGATCTCCGGGTCGCGCAGAGCCCGGGTCATGTCAACAAACTGGTTGATACTGATATCACCCGGATCGCGCCCCTCAAACTCGCCCAGATCGCCAAGCCGATTAAGCTGAGCCAGCGAAAGACGATCCGCCATCCGATCCGCCATACAGGTCGCCATGGGCCGGGAAAGGCCAACATTCATCAATGCCGAGCGTACCCGGCTTTCGGGTGTTGCGCAGCCCGCAAGCAGCGCCACCATGGCTGCGAACACCGCTACACGCATCATGCTGCGCCCTTCTCCTTGGCGCGGTCCATCGCTTCAACCACGATCTGACGCGCCTCTTCTGCATCGCCCCATTTGCCGATCCGGACCCACTTTTCGGCTTCCAAGTCCTTATAGTGGGTGAAGAAATGCTCGATCTGCTGGAACACGATATCCGGCAAATCCTCGCGCTCGCGCACATCAGTATAATAGGGGAATGTCGCGGTGTCGGGAACGCAGACCAGCTTTTCATCACCGCCATGTTCATCTTCCAGATTGAGCACCGCAATCGGACGCACACGGACCACCGAGCCCGGCATAAAGGGTGAACGCGCCACCACCAACGCGTCAAGCGGATCGCCATCGGGCGACAATGTATGCGGCACAAAGCCGTAATTGGCCGGATAGCGCATCGGCGTATGCAGGATGCGGTCAACGAAGATCGCACCAGACGCCTTGTCAAACTCATATTTGACAGGCTCGCCGCCTGACGGCACTTCAATGATAACATTCAGATTATTGGGCGGATTTTTGCCCACTGGAATTTCACTTATCCGCATGGATGGCCTTTCATTTGGTGAACGAGACAGCGTGACTTAATCTGCGCCCTGCTCCTGCGCAGTCACCTGCGGTGCGAGCAACAGATCAAGACCACCCGGCTCTTCCGTGATCTTCTCGAGGCGCGGATAGCGCAGGCCTCCACGATAGTCCATGGTTACCGTTTTGTATCGCTCGCCCTTTTTCACCAGGAGCGTGATCGGCGGCGCATCGCCGTCTCTTGCGGCATTGATCGCAGCCTTGAGTGTATCAAGCGAGAAATCCTCTTCATGCACGGCGATTATCTTATGGGCATTGGTCAAGCCGGCGTAGAATGCAGGCGAATCCCATATCACCGAACTGATATTGCCATTGCTGCGCACCGTCATGCCCAGGCTATAGCTGTGATCGGCATTTTTGCCACGGCGCTCGCGATCGCGCAAATAGGGTGTCTGCTCTGGAGTATAGGCCAGTCTATAGCCGCCTAGTGCCAGGCCGTTTTTCGGGGCTTCGCTCGTGGTGGAATAAAGACGTGGTTGGAAGAAGCCATCCCAATCATAAGGCTGGATTTGGTTAAGCGTGTTGATGATATCGCCATAATCATAAGTGACCACACCCCAATCGCCATCACGCCCGCCAAAAAATGCCCGGGCAAAATCCTGCAGCGACTTCGTACCGCCGCTTTCGCGCCGGATAATGCCGTCGGCTTCGAGCCAGATCAGCATCCCCTCATTATAATAGGCCTCAGTCCGCTGCCAGCTGGTCCAGGGCTTGGGCTTACGTGCCGCGACAACCGGGTCGTGCGTTGTATCAATCAGCGGACGCCATTCGCGTCCTTTACGCAGATCAAAGGTCGCGGCGATTGAGGCAAGCGCGCTCAATACATCCTGCTTGGAATAGAGACCTGACCGAGCCGACAGCACATAGCCCCAAAACTGGGTCTGCCCCTCATAGACCCAGAGCAGATTGTCGCGTTTGGGGGTGCGATAATCGGGGGTCCAAATCCCCGATGGCCGCCGATATTTGCCATTCCAGCTATGCGTCATTTCATGCGGCAACAGCCCGCGCCGCCCGACGCCCTTGTCCCATTCGGTAAAGTATTCGCGGTCAACGCCATTTTCGCTCGAGCGGTGATGCTCAAGGCCGATACTGCCCATCTCATCGGTTAGCGCCAGCAGGAAATCATACTCATCATATTGCTGCGAACCGAAAAGATGTACCGCTTCGGCAACAAGCCGACGATGCGCGTCAATATACTCCTTACTGGCCTTGAGATATTCGGGCGCGTCGGCAACCACATTCAGCCACACCCGGTCAGACAATTTCCAGCGTTTGAAATACGCCCCGGCAAAGACCGGACTGTCGACCAGTGTTTCATAATCGACCGTGCCATAGGTTATCGTGTCATCTCGTTTGCTTTCACGCCGCAACGCGGTCCCGGCCCGCCAACCATCAGGCCATGCGACGGTCGCGGTCACCGGGATGTTGCGGACATAATAGCCCGCCGGATAGAGCGACATGGAATTCCATTGCAGGTTCATCATCTTGGGTGTGACGACAACACGGCCCTGGGACGGCTTTGTGGCGGATGTGAACTGAAATCGCGCGGTTATCTTATCCACGCCTTCGGGCACTGTTACATGGAAGGCATAGACATATGCCGGATCACGCTCCCAGCGCAGTTTCTGATCACCGGCAAAAAACATCAGGCCTGCCAGCTTTTCAATCTCACCACGCGGCGCATGTTTGCCAGGCAACCATTCGGGATAGAGCAAAGTAAACGTGCCGGGTTGGGGCACCGAAATGGTCTGCTCGACGTTGAATATGCCGCGCTCCACATCACGCGCGTCGACTTTGAGCGTCATGCTGCCGGGAAAAGGCTTATCTTGCGCCTCCGGGATACGATCCGGATACACCTCTTCTGACGGCTTGCTATTGCCCTGCTGTGCCGTCAAAGGCTGCGCAATAAGGCAATAGCTGGCGATCAAGGCGGGAACAATAAGGCGGGCAAAACGCATAAAACAGGACTTTTGATCATAGCGGCACGACTGCGCCGGGCATAGGCCATAAAGCGCCGCTTTGGATTTTGCAAAAAACACGCTAGAGCGCGCACAAATTTGGACATGGAAGATAATGGCAAAGCATAATATCCCCGGCGCAGTGCGGGGCACACAGGATATTTTTGGCGAGGATCAGGAGCGTTTCGGCCATGTTGTCGAGACGTTTGAACGGGTGCGCCGCCTGTATAATTTCCGCCGCGCCGAATTGCCGGTGATTGAGGCGACCAGTGTTTTTGCCCGCTCGCTCGGCGAATCCACCGATGTCGTTTCCAAGGAAATGTACAGTTTTGAAGACCGTGGCGGCGATTCCATCACCTTGCGCCCGGAATTTACCGCCGGGATTGCGCGTGCCTATCTCACCAATGGCTGGCGCCAATTTGCGCCGCTGAAACTCGCTACGCATGGCCCGCTCTTCAGGTACGAACGGCCACAAAAGGGGCGCTATCGACAGTTTCACCAGATTGACGCAGAAATTATCGGCGCTGCAGAGCCACAGGCAGATGTTGAGCTTCTCGTCATGGCGGATCAACTGCTAGAGGAGTTGAGCATCAGCGAAGGCGTGACGCTACAACTCAATACGCTGGGCGATAGCGCCAGCCGCGATGCCTGGCGCGATGCGCTGGTGGCGCATTTCACGGCGCATAGGAGTGATCTTTCCGAGGATTCCCAAGACCGCCTGGAACGCAATCCGTTGCGCATCCTCGACAGTAAAGACCCGTGCGATCGCCCGATTGCCGATAGTGCGCCCGATATTGATGCGTTTCTCACCGATGAAGCCGGACAGTTTTTTGAAGCCGTGACGGCGGGACTGGATGCCGCAGGCGTTTCCTGGACCCGCAACAGCCGATTGGTGCGCGGCCTAGACTATTATCGTCACACCGCGTTTGAATTTGTGACCGATCGCCTCGGTGCGCAGGGGACAGTGCTCGGCGGTGGACGCTATGATGGCCTGATCGAAAATCTCGGCGGACCGCATACCCCGGCGGTTGGCTGGGCTGCAGGGATTGAGCGGCTGGCAATGCTAGTGGAAAACGCCAAAGCACTAGTCCTTGATATCGCTGTCGTTGCCGAAAATCGTGATCGTGAAGTGGAAGCTATGGCGCTCACCACGCACTATCGACGGGCAGGCTATGCCACAGAGCTGTTCGCAAGCGGCAGTCCGCGCAAGCGCTATGACCGCGCTGTAAAAGCAACGCCGCGCTTTATCGTGTCGCTCGATATTCGTGATGGTGAGAATTTCGCTGGAGTAAATGCGGTCAGCAGTGATGAAGATGCACAGGTTCAGGCCATTTTGGACGAAGTGGTCGGCGCGTAAAATGATGGCGTCTCGCTCTACAGTCACTACTTGTCGTCCCCGCGAAGGCGGGGACTGGGCTTTCTGTGTTCACGCGGAGACGCGGAGACGCGGAGATAAGACCCTCCGCGTCTCCGCGTCTCCGCGTGAGTCAGGATTAAAGCCCCTCCTCTTCAGAGGAGGGGTTGGGGTGGTGGAGTTGCAACCACAGCACAAGCCGATAGCCCCCACCCCGCTGCGACTAGACCTCGCTACGCTCGGTAAGTCTCACTGCCCCTCCCCTAAAGGAGAGGGGATAAACGTATGACCACCCCGCATATATCCGCTGAACGTATCGCCCAGATTGAGGCGCGCTTTGCTGAGCTGGAGGCGAAAATGGCCTCTGGGACGCTCGAGGGCGATGCATTCGTCGCGGTCTCGAAGGAATATGCCGAGGTCGAACCGGTGGCCAAGGCAGCGGCAGAGGTACGCCGGTTGCGTGCCGAGATGGAAGTGCTGGATGGGCTTGTCGCCGAGCCGGATCAGGACGCGGAAATCAAGGCCATGGCCGAAGAGGAACTGGGCGAGCTCAAAGGCACATTGCCCGATGCCGAGCATCAATTGGCCATCAAATTGCTCCCCAAGGACAGCGCCGATGACCGCCCGGCCATGCTCGAAATCCGCGCTGGCACCGGCGGCGATGAGGCGGCTTTATTCGCCGGTGATCTCTATCGCATGTATGAGCGCTTCGCCTCGGAACAGGGCTGGCGCGTCGAGATGATCAGCGCCAATGCTGCCGATCAGGGCGGGTTCAAGGAAGTCGTCGCCAATGTCACCGGCACCGGGGTGTTTGCCAAGCTGAAATTTGAAAGCGGCGTGCACCGCGTCCAGCGCGTGCCGGTTACCGAGAGTGGCGGACGTATCCATACATCGGCGGCAACAGTGGCGGTGCTGCCCGAGCCGGAAGATGTCGATGTCGCGATTAACGATAATGACCTCAAAATCGATGTCTATCGCGCCTCGGGTGCAGGCGGTCAGCATGTCAACACCACCGACAGCGCGGTGCGCATTACCCATCTGCCCAGCGGGCTGGTGGTGACACAGCAGGATGAAAAATCGCAGCATAAGAACAAGGCAAAAGCGATGAAAATCCTGCGTGCTCGGCTCTATGAGCAGGAACGTGCGCGCATTGCCGAGGCCGAGGCAGGTGCGCGCAAGTCCATGGTCGGGTCCGGCGATCGTTCCGAGCGCATCCGCACCTATAACTTCCCGCAAGGGCGCGTTACCGACCATCGCATCAACCTGACACTGCACCGGCTGACCGAGATATTGGAGGGCGCGGGGCTCAATGAGCTCACCGATGCGCTGATCGCCGAGGATCAGGCCGAGCGTCTGGCGAATCTGGCAAATGATTGAACATCATAACATTGCCAACACCACCGGTAGCCCTGAGCCTGTCGAAGGGCGCTTATCGAGTTCGTGCCATATTGAGAAACGGGCTTCGACAAGCTCAGCCCTAACGGCTTGGTTTTAGATTATGGGCTTCGTAGGCGAATGACCAATATCGCCGAAACCCTGCGTCACGCCGCCGAACAGCTCGAGGCGGTGAGCGAAACCCCTCGACTTGATTCCGAGCTGCTGATGGCACATGCGCTGGATATGGAGCGCGGCGCGATGCTGCTCAACAAAATGCGCGATCCGGCTCCGGCGGTTTTCGGGCCGATGCTGCTAAGGCGCCTGGCGCATGAACCTGTGGCCTATATTGCCGGCAAGGCTGAATTCTGGAGCCTGCCGCTGATGGTAACGCCCGATGTGCTTATCCCGCGCGGCGATAGCGAAACGCTGATCGAAGCCGCTAGGGACTATTTCGCGAACATATCCCCGCGGCGCATCCTTGATCTTGGCACGGGATCAGGCGCGCTGTTACTCGCGGCGCTCAGCGAATGGCGCGAGGCGCATGGCCTGGCTATGGATCAGTCCGCCAAAGCGCTGGCCGTTGCGCACAATAACGCCGATCATCTGCAGCTATCGGATCGCTGTCAATTTGTCTGCCAAAGCTGGCATGACATGGACTGGGCAGACCTTGGCCAGTTCGACCTGATCCTGTGCAACCCACCCTATGTCGAAAGCAATGCTACCCTTGCGCCGCAAGTGCGCGATTATGAACCGCATCAGGCGCTGTTTGCCGGGCCGGAAGGGCTGGATGACTATCGCCATTTACTGCCCTATATGCCGCAATTGCTTGATCCCGATGGCGCAGCGATTTTTGAGATTGGCGCAACGCAGGCTGAGTCTGTCCAGAATATTGCGCAAGAAAACACTTTGCGATCACAGCTTTATCACGATCTTGCCGGGAAACCGCGCGCTTTGTCATTTACACATGCGGCCAATAGCAAAGATCAATAATGCACTTTTTGCTTGGCAAGGCCAGATTCGCCCGTTAGGCATTTGATTAGCGAGACAGCGTAGACCAGATGGTCCCTGTTTTAGCTGGTCCCGACCATGAAGGATGTTTTCTGGACCCATTGACGCATCTGCATGAGTGTTAGCCTGGCATATCTGCTGGCCCCGGCTTGTCCGGACTATGCGCTGGCAAGAATTTGTTGGTTACTATGCGTTAGAGACGATGGACCATAAACATTCGACGCGGCGGGATATCGCCCGACAACAGATATTTTAGGATAGGCGAACAATTGAATCAGAATAACCGGGGACAGAACCGCCGTCGCGGCCGCAACAACAACCGCAATAACAGCGGCAATCGCGGTGGCGTCGATAGCGGCAATCGTATCGACAGCCGGGCACGCGGCAACGCCAACCAGCTGATGGAAAAATACAAAAAGCAGGCGCATGACGCGCAAATGGCCGGTGATCGCGTCAATTACGAATATTATCTGCAATTTGCCGACCATTATTTCCGGGTGCTGGCCGACAATAAGGCACGCCAGGAAGAGGCCCGCGCCAAGCGCGAGGAAGAACGGCAGGAACGTCGCGAAGCTAATGGTCAGGGTGATGACGAGGCCGTCGAGGCGCAAAACGCCGACGATGCACAGCCCGAAGCCGAGGGCGAGGAAGACAAGCCCCGCCGCCGCGCCCCGCGTGGTCGCAAGCCCAGGGCTGCGCCTGCCGAGGCCGTTGCCAGTGAGGGCGAGGATAATGGTCTGAGCATGGATGCTCTGCCGCCCGCTATCGCCAGCGATGAGGAAGACAAGCCCGCCCCCAAAAAGCGCGCGCCACGTCGCCGCAAACCCGACGCCGATGACGCCGCAACCGAAGCGGTAGCGGCCGAGTAAGCAGAACAGTACCGTTAGGGCTGAGCCTGCCGAAGCCCGCCTCTCGTAACGAGAAACGCCCTTCGACAAGCTCAGGGCTAACGGTCTATGTCGATAGAAGTTTAACGGCAATACCCCGCATAATCCGCTGTTCATCTTTCCCGCATTACGGCATGGTCCGAACAAGGGGAGATATTCATGCGCTTCAATTCCTTTGCAAAATCTGCGGCGGCGATCGTCGTCTTTACCGCCCTTTCCGCCCAGACCGCGCCAACGGACAAGAGCGCACAGGGCGATGTTGCGGTTACCATTTACAACAATAATCAAGCGCTGATTCGCGATGAGCGGCGGGTCAATGTGCCCGCCGGCACCACCCGAATCCCCTTCCCCGATGTCTCGGCGCAGATCCGACCCGAGACAGTGACTCTGAACGGCGATGGCTTTGATATCGTCGAACAGAATTTCGACTATGATCTGCTCTCCCCCGGCGCCCTAATGGCCAAGGCAGTGGGGCAGACGGTCACACTGCTGCGCACCAACCCGGCCACCGGCGCGGAAACCCGCGAGCGCGCAAAGATATTGGCAGTCAATGGCGGCGTGGTGATGCAGATTGGCAGCCGTATCGAGGTGCTGCGCGATGACGGCTTGCCGGTGCGGGTTATCTTTGACCGTATCCCGCCCAATTTACGCGCCAAGCCGACGCTTTCCATCACCCTTGATTCCGCACGCGGCGGCACCCGCCCACTGGCGCTGAGCTATCTCTCGCAAGGGTTGGGCTGGGGCGCGGATTATGTCGCGCTGTTTGATGAGGGCACCAATAGCATTGATGTGCAGGGCTGGATCACGCTGACCAACAATACCGGTACGACCTTCGAGAATGCGCGCACATTGCTGGTGGCGGGCAGTGTCGGCCAGGTCAATCGCAGGCGCGGACGATCATCGACGCGCGGCAATCGCCCCGGCACCGAAAGCGCCGACCGCGAGCGGCTGGGCGACTTCTATATCTATCCGCTGGAAAAGCGCACCACCATCGCCAATGCGCAGCAGAAACAGGTGAGCTTCCTCGATGTGTCGGGCGCACCGTCGCAGCGCGGTTATCAGTTTACCAATGGCTGGCTGAACAGCAGCGATGAGGCGCGCAGCGTCAATTCCGTCATCAAATTTTCCACCAGCGATGAGGGCGGCTTGGGCGATGCCCTGCCCGCCGGAACCATCCGCATTTATGAGCGTGATGCCCGCGGCAATGCGCAGTTTATCGGCGAAAGTGGTATCGGCCATACACCGGGCGGATCGGAGCTGGCGCTGACCACAGGCGAGGCCTTTGACATCAAGGTACAGCCGATTCTGGTCAAGCGCTCGCGCATCACATCGGATGAATGGGAAAGCTCGGCCCGCTATCGCATCCGCCGTTCAGATGGCAGTAGCGAGACGATGACCGTCGAGCGACCGAAACAATATTTCCGCAGCGAGATGCGCTATGTCGTCACCAATGCCAGCAATCGCCCGGTGACCGTCGATCTGGCGCAACGTGGCCTGCGCCGCTTTTACTATAGCGATACCCGGGTTCCGAGCGAAAGCATCCCGGGCACGCAGCGCAATGCCGATACCCGTGTCTGGCAAGTGCCGGTGCCCGCCAATGGCGAGACGGTGCTGACGGTTACTTTTGATACCGGGTATTGAGACTGATGGCTTTCAGCCGTCATTGCGAGGAGCTGCAGGCGACGCGGCAATCCAGGGCCGCACGATACGCACTGGATTGCTTCGCTACGCTCGCAATGACGATGATATTGCTGTTTCCCGCTCTAGCAGCGGCGCAATCGGTGGTCACTTCCGATGGCCCCGATGCGGTTGAGGTCTCGATCTATCGCGACAATAGCCGCGGCGATTATGGCAAGCTCAATCTCAAATATCTCCAAGGCTTTGCGCTGATCAGCGAGACGCGCCGCGTCACCCTGCCCGCTGGCGCGGCGACCATCCGCTTTGAGGGCGTCGCCAGCGGCATTGATCCGGCGAGCGCACTCGTCACCGGTATCGGGGTTGAGGAAAAGAATCAGGATGCACGGCTGCTGACCCAGCGCGGTCTGCTCGACCATTTTACCGGCCAGCGCGTCACCCTGCGCCGCACCGATCCGGCTACCGGGGAAACCAGTGAGGAAAGCGCCACCATCCGCTCAGGCAGCGACCGGCTGATTGTCCAGACCGTTGCCGGATTTGAGGCGGTGGCCTGTACCGGACTTAACCAGACACTGGTGTTTGACCGTGCCCCGGAAGAGCTTTCGGCCAAGCCAACGCTTTCGGTTAACATTGGTAATCAGCCGGGGGGTGAATATACCCTTACCCTCACCTATCTGGCGCAGAATTTCGATTGGCAGGCCAATTATGTCGCCGAGTTTAACGAGGATGCGTCGGCGATTGATCTGCTCGGCTGGATGACCATGGCCTCGGGCGACGCCACCAGCTTTATCGACGCCAACACCAATGCCATTGCCGGGACGGTTTTCCGCGACCAGAATTATGCCAATACAGTATTTGCCGAAGGCCGGGCGCCGGTGCGCTATCAATGCTGGCCCGCCGGAACCACCGGCGCTTTTCAGGGCTATCGCTACCAGCAACGCACATATGCATTGCGCTATCGCGGCGGTGCCGTCTCGCCGCCACCGCCACCGCCACCACCGCCTGCGCCAATGGCGATGGAAATGGCGGCGGCAGATTCAGTCATGGTCACCGCCCAGCGTCGTGCCGAACAGGAAGACCTTGGCGACCTTAAACTCTACCGCATCCCCTTCCCCACCACGGTCGCGGCAAACAGCCAGAAACAGGTGGCCTTTCTGCGCAAACAGGCGGTGCCGGGGGAGATTGTCTATATGCTGGAAATCTTCCCGCGTTACAGCGGCGGTGGGCTGGACCGCATCTTCCGCATGCAGAACAAGCGCGAGGAAGGCTTGGGCGAACCCATGCCTTCGGGCCAGTTCGCCTTTTTCCAGCAGGCACTTGGCTTACGCCAGCTTGTCGGCGAAGACGGCATGAGCGACAAGGCTGTGGGCGAGGAGATTGAGCTGGCGCTGGGTGGCGCGGATAATGTCACGCATGAGATCGAGACTAGTCCCAAGACCGGCAAAAATTGGCAGGCGCAGACACTGACCATCCGCAATGCCAATGCCGAGCCGGTGACCATTGAAGCCGAATTCCAGAACGAGACAGATTTCACCTATCGCAAATTCAAACGCCGCACCTTTGAGCGTGACGGCAAAACCGTCTGGCGTACTACGGTGCCTGCCAATGATGAGGTCGAGCTACGGTACAGAGTCTATGGGCCGGATGATGGATAGTGTCAGGCCAGCTTGACGAAGGTTACAAAAGTTACGCTCGCACGCTGCAGGAATAGGTGCTGTGTTGCCGGAATAATACAGCCCTAAGGTCTCTCATCCCAGCCAGCATCGACGCGATCATCAATCGCCTCGTCATGCCCGGTGCCGCTGGAGAGAAACACCAGCCCCATCAGCGCCCCGGTGATCATCAGCGTCGCACCAATGCCCAGCGCGCTTGCGATATAGAGATGGATCGAAACAAAGCCATGCTCCCAATATAGCAGGCCAAAAGCGAGTAGGATACACGCTACCGTCACCAGACCCATAAGCCGCATCAGCCGCCAATAGCGGCCCCAAGCATGGGCCGCGATTTCGGGGTCATCAAGGTTGGATGGTTTGGGCAAGGCTTTTGCTCCTGACGGAACGTGGGGGCACGGTGCACGTCATATAGGCTCAATGGGCATGACTGCCAAGGGTTACCAGCGCGCTTGGATGAGTCCGCTCCCGCTGCAATTCAGGTCATAACCGATAGGATACAGTAAGATAGGCATACACACCGGCCGAGTCGGCATGCTATGCTCCTCTATGATCAGTGAGAGGATCAGAACAACAAGGTAGGGGATAGACCATGACCATCGCGACCATATTGCAACAGCATTCCGAACATGAGGTTGTCGGCTGCAACTGCACCGACACTGTGCGCGAAGTGGTGGCGATGCTGTCGAAAAACCGCATTGGTGCGGTTCCGGTGTTGCGCGATGGCAAGGTTGTCGGGATATTCTCCGAGCGCGATCTGGTCTATCGCGTCACCGATCAGGGCGACGGCATATTGGACAGCGAGGTGCAGGAGGCGATGACCTCGCCCGCCGTCACCGTCACATCCGATACCGGCGTTTTGGCCGCCCTGTCCCTGATGACCCGGCGGCGCATTCGGCATCTGCCCGTGGTCGATGCCGATACGCTGATCGGTTTTGTCTCAATCGGCGATCTGGTCAAATATCGCATCGACAAGATCGAACGCGAGGCCGAAGCCCTGCGCGACTATATTCAACACGGTTGAATTACTTTGCTATAACGCTTTAACCGTCAGCCCTGAGCTCGTCGGAGTCGGAGACGGTGCGCAGCACCAACGGCGTTTCTCCAATTCGTGCCCAACGGAGAGATTGGGCTGACCTTCGGTCGCCTTCGGCCCAACAGGCTCAGCCCTAGGCTGCTCTTCACTTAGCTTGAAACACGTCATTCGTCATTGCGAGCGCAGCGAAGCAATCCAGGGCAACACGCACCTGCTCTGGATTGCCGCGTCGCTTCGCTCCTCGCAATGACGATTCAATGTAAATGAAATCTATTCTAACGGTTTGGTCGCATCCCTGCGTCACGACAACGGCCAGCTGGCAAGCGGCGCATAATGGCTGCCAGATTTGCCCAAATGGCTCTCATACAGAACCAGCTGATCGAAAATGAAGGGCGCGCTGGAAAGATCAGCATGACGGGCGACATAGTCGGCTGCACCGCGTGCCTTTTTGCCCAGCCGTGCCAAAGTGATATGTGGCACATAGCTACGGTGTTCGGGCGCAAAGCCAAGCCCTGTGACGATCCGCTCACAGCGCTGATGCAGTGCGACAAACGGTTCTTTCGGCGTCACCCCGGCCCAGATCTGGTCAATATGGTTCTTGCGGGTAAAGCACCCCATCGCCGCCAATTGGGCCTCAATCGCCGGGAAAGACTCGCGGTCCAACATGTCCACCAAAGCCTCAGCCTGATGCCGGTCAGTATTGCCGATATAACGCGCGGTGAGATGCAGCTGCTCCGCACTCTGCCAATGCGCATGATCGACGCCATATTGCAGCATTTGCAGCTGTTCAATGACGCTTTGAGGCGGACGAAGGGCGAGGAAAAGGCGCACGGAATGGATCGAAAATCAACTATGATGGATGGGCGGTTTTACTTGAAAATTGGTAAGAAAGTAGCGATATTGCAGGTAATTTGGCAATGATGCTGATTTTTAGGAGTAAGATTTTATGGCCGATCAGTTTGATCCGCGCATGACCGGCAGTCGGCAGCCGGGACCAACCTATGCTGGTGATGTCCGCAGCGAGGCCTTTGATGCCGGGCTGCGCAGCTATATGCTATCGATCTACAATTATATGGCCAGCGGCATCTTGCTCACCGGTCTGGTGGCGATGCTGTTCTCCTGGGGCGGCGCAGAAAGCATGGCAGCGCAGGTCTTTGGCGGCCCTGGCATCATGAAATGGGTGATTATCCTGTCACCATTGGCCATCGTTTTCGCGATGAGCTTCGGACAGAACCGTTTCTCGACGCCGGCCTTGCAGTTCATGTTCTGGGCCTTTGCAACGCTCATGGGCCTCAGCATGTCGACGATTTTCCTTGTCTATACCGGGGAATCCATCGCTCTGACCTTCTTCTCGACGGCTGCGGCGTTCGCTGGCCTCAGCCTATGGGGCTACACCACCAAGAAAGACCTGTCCGGCTGGGGCAGCTTCTTGATCATGGGCGTAATCGGCCTGCTGGTTGCAATGCTGCTTAATACATTTCTCCTCCCGCCAGAGGCGAATTATACAATGAACCTGGTCATTAGCGGCTTGGGTGTGCTGATCTTTGCGGGCCTGACCGCCTATGACACGCAGAAGCTTAAGAGCATGTATGCTTATGTTGCTGGCACAGACATGATGGGCAAAACCGTCATCCTCGGCGCATTGAGCCTGTATCTCGACTTTATCAATATGTTCCAGTTCCTGCTCAGCTTTTTGGGCAGTCAGGAATAAGAGCGAAACCCACCAGGGTTCCAAACCCGGTAAAAGGCCCGGTCGGCATTTTGCCTGCCGGGCTTTTTCATGCCATTTCCGACTCGTCTCGTCGCACTAATGCTTGCGCTTGGTTGCGCCCGGCAATAGGCGGTTAAGCTATGTTACGTCATAATGGCGCTACACCTACCAAAATAGTGAGGACCCTAATGGCTCTGAGGCAGATGAAATTCGGCGTGATTGCCGTGCTTACGGCAATAGTGGCGGCATGTACCGCAACAGCGCCCCCTCCTGTCGTCGTTGCCCCCAAGCCGCCGCCGGTCTTCGTTCCGCCGCCGCAGCCGGTGCCGCCCATGGGGGCCACGGCTTCGATGGCTATTCCGCCTGTTGGTGCCGATGGCCTGAGGCTCACACCCAATCGTGGCATCGGGCCATTGGAAACGCTGTGGCATTTCCGCGCCGCCTATAATGTCGCTGCGCTCAACTGCCAGGACAGTATATATCTGTCCATGGCAGATGAGTATAACCAGTTTCTCAAAACCCATCGCCGCGAGCTTACCCGGGCAAACCGGGCAATTGAGAGCAAATATCGTCGTGACCATGGCGGCAATTACCGCCGCGTGCGCGATACGCATTCAACCCGCGTCTATAATTTCTTTGCCTTACCGCCGGTGCGAAAAGAGTTTTGCAACAATGCCTATCGTCTGGGTCAACAGGCGAGTACCGTTCCCTCGGCTGAGTTGGTCGGCTTCGCCGCAACGGCGCTGCCCGAACTGGAGAGCATCTTCAACCGCTTCTTTACTGCCTATGAGCAATATGAACGCGATCTTGCCGCATGGAATGCTACCTATGGCCAGGGCGCGCAGCGCATGCAGGCGGCGGACGGCATGAATGGCACGCTGGGCCAGCCCATGCAGTCCAATCCCTTTGGACCAACCGCACCGACAACGGCCGCTCCCACAACCGCTGCTCCAACCAATACGACCGGCGCAGACACAACCGGCGGGCAGCAAGGACCGCAAGGCTAAAGCCAGTCGGCAGCAGAGCCTGACGACAAAAACCCGGTGACAAAAAACCAGGTGACAAAAAACCCGGTGACTCAAGGGGGATGTCACCGGGTTTCTTTGTTTTGCCGCTCCTCTTGAGGGTGAGGGAGGAGTTGAGAGCGAGAAGCGGCAAACCGCGTTCACAATGGGTTTCGCACAAGTGTCTCCATCGGTTACACTGACGCGAAAAGATTCTGGCGATGTGGAGCGATACAGAAGCGCGCCAAGCAATGAGAAAGGCCAAAACCAATGTCCAAAGGTTCCGTTCTGCTTGTCGGTCTTGATCCTGCCGTGGTGGATTATAGCCGCTGGCCGGATATGAGCGAAGAGTCGCTGACGGCCATGCTGAATGCCGAGGTACAGTCGCTGCTGGACAATGGCTTTGATGCCGAGATTTGCTATCTCGCTGATCGCGCAAGGGCAGCTGCCGAAGTGGCGGCATTGCTGGACAGCAAGACATTTGATTGCATTATCATCGGTGCAGGTGTTCGCCTTGATCCGGATGAGTTTCTGCTATTCGAGGCGCTGATCAACGTCGTCCATGCCCATGCGCCAAAAGCAAAGATAGGGTTTAACGGTGGACCAAAGAGTACAGCAGAGGCGGCGCTGCGGTTGCTATAGCATCGCGCGACAAAGTCTGGCTTTATGCCCATCTCTCGCATAAAGCGCTTTCCATGCATTTTCTTGATCAGGCCAAAATCTATCTGAAATCGGGCGCGGGTGGCCCCGGTGCGGTCAGCTTTCGGCGCGAAAAATATATTGAATATGGCGGCCCCGATGGCGGCAATGGTGGCAAGGGCGGGGATATTGTCTTTGAGGCGGTGTCCGGCCTCAATACGCTCATTGACTTTCGCTATAAGCAGCATTTCAAGGCTGCACGCGGCGCAGGCGGTATGGGGAAACAACGCACCGGCGCGGGCGCGGATGATCTGGTGATCGCAGTTCCCGTCGGCACACAGATATTGTCCGAGGATAAGGAGACGGTGCTCGCCGATCTTACCCATGCCGGGCAAAGCCTTACCATGCTGCATGGCGGCGAGGGCGGGCGCGGCAATCTGAGCTATAAAAGCGCCACCAACCGCGCCCCGCGCCAGCACCAGCCGGGCGAGCCGGGCGAGGAAATGTGGGTCTGGCTGCGGCTGAAGCTGCTTGCCGATGTCGGGCTGGTGGGTATGCCCAATGCCGGGAAGTCGACCTTTATCAATCAGGTGACCAATACCAAGGCCAAGGTCGGCAACTATGCCTTCACCACCTTGCGGCCGCAGTTGGGCGTGGTGCAGCACCGCCATCGCGAATTTGTGCTCGCCGATATTCCGGGGCTGATCGAAGGCGCGGCAGAAGGTGCCGGGATTGGCGATCGCTTTCTTGGCCATATTGAGCGATGCCGCGTGCTGCTGCATCTGATTGACGGCGATGGCGATGATCCGGCGCTCGCCTATCGCACGGTGCAGCAGGAGCTGGAGCAATATGGCGCTGGACTGGCCGACAAGCCGCAGATCGTCGCGCTCAACAAGGCCGATGCGCTCGATGCTGATCTTACCGATTTTATCGCCGGTCTGCTTGCCGAGGAAGGCGTCAAAAAGGTCATTCCGGTCTCCGCCGCTTCCGGCAAAGGCGTGGAAACGCTGCTCGATACGTTGCTCGATTATCTGCCTGAAATAACCGCGACCGAGCAGCCTGAAGGTGTGCCTTTGACAGACGATGCAGAGGGCGGCGAGAGCGACGAAAAGCCATGGTCGCCGATCTGACCGCCGCGCGTTTCGCGCCCGAACATTGCCCGCGTCTGGTCATCAAAATCGGCTCATCGCTGCTGGTCGATGACAGCGGCGCGTTGCGCGAAAGTTGGATGCAGAGCCTGTGCGCCGATATCGCCGAGCGCATTAAGGCCGGGCAAAAGCTCATCATTGTCTGTTCTGGCGCGATTGCGCTGGGCGCGCGCCGTCTTGGGCTGGCGCAGGGCGGGCGTGCGACGCTCGCCGATGCGCAGGCCGCAGCAGCGGTTGGGCAGATCGCGCTGTCGCGTTTCTGGCAGGAAGCGCTGTCGGATCACGGCTTTATCGCGGCGCAGATATTGCTGACGCTCGATGATATGGAAGACCGCCGCCGCTATCTCAATGCCACCGCGACGCTGGAGCGGCTGATGGAAACCCAAGCGGTACCGGTGATCAACGAAAATGACAGCGTCGCCACCGAGGAAATCCGCTTTGGCGATAATGACCGGCTGGCGGCCAGTGTGGCGCAGGCCGTGCGCGCGGGCGGGCTGTTGCTGATGAGCGATGTCGATGGCCTCTACACCGCCAACCCGGCAAAGGATTCAGCGGCAAAGCGCATCGCCACGGTTGAGACGATCGATTCAAGCACCACGGGTCTGGCCGATGATGGCGAGGGCTCGCTGATGGGAACCGGCGGCATGGCTTCCAAGCTGGCGGCGGCGAAGCTGGCCACCGAAGCCGGAATTGCGACCGCTATCATCTCGGGTCGGCATGACCATCCGCTGCAGCATTTCACCAAGGGCGATAGCGGCACCATCTTCGCGCCCAGTATGAGCCCAAAGGCCCGCAAAAGCTGGCTCGCTTCGCGCCAAAGCGCCCGTGGCACAATCACCGTTGATGATGGTGCGGTGCGCGCCCTGCTAAACGGGGCTAGCCTGCTTGCCGCCGGGATAACGGCCATAGAAGGCGAGTTTCTCCGTGGTGATCTGATACGGCTTTGCGGCACTAACGGCACCGCAATCGCCCAGGGCTTGAGCGAATATGATGCGGATGTTGCGCGCAAGGTAATGGGTCGCCGCAGCGAGGAGCATCAGGCGATATTAGGCACCACACCGCGCCGCGCCGTCGTCCATCGCGACCATATGGTGCTGTTATGAGCGCCAAGAGCAAACAGGGCATGACACTCGCCATGACAGGCGCCACCGGCTTTCTCGGCAAGCGCACCCTGATGGCGGCGCTGGAGCAAGGCTTTGCGGTGCGCGCACTGACGCGGCGGCCGCAGGAGGACCAGCCGGGTGTCACATGGGTCGCTGGTGCTCTCGACCACCCGGATGCACTCGACGCGCTGGTTCAGGGTGCCGATTGCGTGCTTCATATTGCCGGGGTGGTGAACGCCCCGGATCGCGCCGGATTTGTCGCGGGGAATATCACCGGCACCGCCAATATGCTGGCCGCAGCACAAAAAGCGGGAACCACGCATTTTATCCATGTCTCATCACTCGCCGCGCGCGAGCCGGAGCTGTCCATCTATGGCTGGTCCAAGGCGGAGGCCGAGCAACAGGTGATCGAATCCGATCTGCCATGGTCAGTGATCCGCCCGCCGGGCATTTATGGCCCGGGCGATACCGAGATGCTCGACATGTTCCGTATGGCAAAGCGCGGCCTTATGCTGTTGCCGCCCAAGGGCCGGGTGTCGATCATCCATGCTGATGATATGGCGCGGCTGCTCTTGGCGGTTCCCGTGACTGGACCGACACAGGCCATCTGGGAAGCCGATGATGGCGTGGAAAATGGCTGGAGCCATAAGGGTTTCGCCCATGCCATCGCCGATGCCGTCGGGCGATCAGCGCGCACTGTGGCGGCACCCGCTGCTATGCTCAATCTCGCCGCGCGTGGCGACCGGCTGCTACGCCGCGACAAGGCCAAGCTGACCCCCGATCGTGCGCGCTATCTCTCCCACCCGGACTGGACGGTGGACGCGGCACGGCGACCGCCAGAGGGGCTATGGACACCACAAATCGCCACGCCGGAAGGGCTGAAACAGACCGCGCGCTGGTATCGCGAAGCCGGGTGGCTCAAATAGAGCTGGCTGCAGGTGGTTAGAGGCGAGCCAGATAATCCACTGCAAAGAGCAAGAGCGTCGCCACTATGCCGATCATGAAAATGCTGTAGGACCAGCGCAGATAGCGATATTTCTTTTTCGCCAGCACCTGCCCCATTTGATAGATATCGTGCAGCATCGCCCGATAGACATCGTCATCGCTGGCCATTTGCTTTTCGAGCGCATCAATATAGTCCGCTTCGGCCATGCGATGAAAAGCCCCGAAAAACAGAAGATTGGGCCGCTCATGCGCGTCTTTTGGCGAGGCCTCGAAAGTCGGAATAACCGCCATGGCCGCCAGTAAAGCACTAATGGCCGCGCTGACGCCCAGAACCAGCAGCGGCCAGCTAAGCTCTGTGCCGCTGCGAACCTGGCTGACTGATATGGAGAATACAACAAAAGCCGCTCCGATCAGCATATTGGCTTTGTGGTCCGCCATCAGGCTGAGCTGCACATGATGCTGCTGTGTGGTGCGCAGCAGATAGATGCTTTGCTCAGACGCTTCCTGCTTGTCTTCAGACATACAATTCCCCTCTCCGTCATTGAGCCGATTGCGCGACAAAAAGTCAATCTCCTCCTATGCTCTGGCATTCGGCAAAACAGGCTTGGCGATTGCCCCAATGCTGCCGCACACTGCCGCATTGCCGCTGCCTTGTCTTGCCAATAGCATGGCGCTACAGGCTGAAGCCAAGTGCAAGAAACAGAAAGATACACGCAATGACCGATCGCAGCGCGACATGGGACAAAGTGACCGAACAGATCACCCCTTTCAACAAAAAGGGCATAGAGCTGACCGAAGCCACAACCTTCCAGCATGATCTGGAATGGGACAGCCTGACGGTCATGGATTTTGTCGCCGCGATTGAGGATGAGTTTGACATCATCATCACCATGAACATGCAAGCCGAGATTGAGAATGTCGGCCAGCTGGTCGATGCGGTGATGAAGCTGGCGGATAGCTGAGACAGCTCGTCATCCTGAACTTGTTTCAGGATCTCCCGCAACAAGATGCTGAAATGAATTCAGCATGACGAAGTTTTGAGACCAATATGACCGACCTACTCTCCAAATTTGATCCATTGATTCAGGAACGGGAAGCGCTGCTCTCGACCGGTGTGGCTGATCCCTATGCGGTGGTGATGGAAGAGGTGAAATCACCCACCGTTGCCATCTGCAACGGGCGCGAGACCATCTTGCTCGGCACCTATAATTATATGGGTATGACCTTTGACGATGATGTGCTGCATGCGGGCAAACAGGCGCTCGATGATTTCGGTTCCGGCACCACCGGCAGCCGGGTGCTCAACGGCACGTACCAGACGCATAAGGAGTGCGAGGACGCGCTGAAGGAGTTTTACGCCATGGACCATGCCATGGTGTTCTCCACCGGTTATCAGGCCAATCTCGGCATGATATCGGCGCTGGCGGGCAAGGGCGATTATGTCATCATCGATATCGACAGCCATGCCAGCATCTATGATGGCTGCTCTATGGGCAATGCCGAGATTGTCGCCTTCCGCCATAATGATGTCGAAGCATTGGAGAAACGCCTGCGCCGTCTGCCCGAAGAGGCGGGCAAGCTGGTGGTGCTGGAAGGCGTGTATTCGATGTTGGGCGATGTCGCGCCGCTCAAGGAAATGATCGCGCTGTGCAAACAATATGGCGCGATGACGCTGATCGATGAAGCGCATAGCATGGGCTTTATCGGCGAAAATGGCCGTGGCGTCGCCGAAGCGGCGGGCGTTATCGATGATGTCGATTTCATTCTCGGCACCTTCTCCAAAAGCGTTGGCACCGTTGGTGGTTTCTGTGTCTCAAACCATCCAAAGTTTGAGATTATGCGCCTCGTTTGCCGCCCTTATATCTTTACCGCCAGCCTGCCCCCAAGCGTCGTCGCCACTGCCGCAACCAGCATCCGCAAGCTGATGCATGCCGGCAACAAGCGTGCGCATCTCTGGGAAAACTCCAAGCGGCTGCACCAGGGCCTGCGTGACATGGGCTACCGTCTCGGCACCCCCGAAGCGCAAAGCGGCATTATCGCGGTAATGGTGGAGGATATGCTTGAAGGCGCAAGGCTATGGCAGGCGCTGCTGGAAAACGGCCTCTACGTCAATCTCGCCCGCCCGCCAGCGACGCCGCTGGGCATGACACTGCTACGCTGCTCGCTCTGTGCGGAACATACCAGCGAGCAGGTGACGCAGATTCTGGGAATGTTCGAGAAAGCCGGTAAAGAGGTTGGAGTTATTTGAGCATGGTTGACGCACCGCCCCTCGCCATTGAACAACGCGGTGCGGTTGAAATTCTTTCGCTCAATCGGCCTGACAAGCTCAACGCAATGAACGAGGAAATGATCTTCGCATTGCAGGATTATTTTCGTGATATACAGCAGCGCACCGACATCCGGGTCGTGCTGCTTCGCGCGGAGGGCCGCGCCTTTTGCGCCGGACTGGACATGGGCAGCTGGCAAAATGATGGCTCGCGCGGGGCAGTCCAGCATGACTGGCGCACCCAGCGCGCCATCGCGACCGTCATGCAGCTGATGCGCGCCTGTCCACAGCCGATTATCGCACTCGCTCAGGGCGCAGCCTGTGGCGGCGGTTTCTCACTGCTGCTCGCCAGCGATGTGCGCTATGGCGCGCCGGATCTCAAGATGAATGCCGCCTATATCAAGATCGGCCTGGGCGGCTGTGACATGGGGTCGAGCTATTTCCTGCCACGCATGGTCGGTGCGTCGATCGCGGCGGAACTGATCCTGACTGGGCGCTTCATCCATGCGGATCGTGCCGAAAAACATGGCCTGATAAGCGAAGTGGTTGAGGAAGCTAAACTGCTCGGCACCGGGCTGGCTCTGGCTGATGAAATGCTCGATACCGCGCCAATGGGCCTGCGCCTCTCCAAGGATGCGCTGAACCGCAATATCGATGCGCAAAGCTTTGAAGCAGCTTTGGCCATTGAAGACCGCCAGCAGGTCATGCTTTCAATGACCGACGACAGCCGTGAGGCTGCCCAAGCCTTTTTCGCCAAGCGCAAAGCTGATTATCAGGACCGGTAAGCCAAGCGCGTTTGACCGCGCTGATTACCCCTATTTGATCGCCCCGCCCGCGATTAACCGTGGCAGCAGCACCAGCGCCCCCAATATCGGCCATTTGCGTTGCCAGGGTTTGATCGCGATTTCGGTTCCGGCGTGGCGGTTGATCTTCCAGGCGAGATAATCAATGCCGCCGGCATAAGTGGCGCTCGCCTTGGCGAGGCGGGCAAGGGTCATCCATTTTCCGCGCCGCCGCAGGGCCGGCCAACGCTTTTGTTCCGCGGCGATGGTCGCCTCTTGGCCCGGAAGCAGGCGGACGCTATCGCCATCTAACTCGGCCTGTATTCGCGCATCCGCCAATGCCGCGCGGGTAAAGCGCCGATAGCGGTCCGGGTCGAAATCCACCACCGATTGCGAGCGGTTGCTACGTTCGGCCCGCAATTCCGCGCCATAGGTTAGCGCATAGCCGCGCTCCCATAGTTCCAGCGCATCGCATTCATCGCCTTCCATATGCGCCAAGGCGCCGGTGAGCAGTGTCGGCGCCGCACCGGCAATCGCTTCAGCGGCGCGATCTGCTGCCGCTTCATCGCGCGACCAGATCAGCCGCGTCGGTTGTGAAAAGCGCGCCCACACCGAGACAGTATCAGCCTCAACCCGGTTCAGCCGGTGAAAATCATGTTCGCTCAGCACCGCATATTTCGCCGCAAGCCCGTCATGCTGTGCCGGGAAGACATTGGGCGGGATCATCTCATTGGCGCGCACCATCCAGCTGTCGCCATAAGCAGCGCGATAGTCGGAGACGATCAAGTAGAAATCGAGCATCTCGCCTTCGAGCTTTTCTGAGCGCAAGCAGGAGCCATAAAAGATAACAGCCTGCGCCGCGCCGTCTGGATAGCGCGCAGCGATATCGGCGGCGAATACGGCAATGCGCGGATCAACCGGTATCGCCAGTTCTTCGGCTACCGATTTTGTGAGCGACGCCATCAGCGCACCTTATATGCTATCAAGCGAGCCTCAGGCGGCAATGCGCAAAAACGGCATTGGCTCGGTTGTGCGCAGGGTGATCGGCTTGCCATGCTTTGCCTCGAACAATTCGCCATCGAGCACGACACAGCCGCGCTCGCCTTCAATCTGGATAACATCATCGCGTTCCAGATGCAGCCCCGCGCCCGGACGCGTGCCGAAACGGCCGAAAATCGTGTCGCGCACCATGGTCCATAGACCGGCCCGATTATTCTCCACCGCGACAAATTTCATCTTGCCGACTGGGTCAAGCGTTGCATCTTCCTTAGTGGTACTGCGCAGCAACAGCTTTTCCAGCGTCGTCACCATCAGCAAAGCGAAGCTGCCCTGTATCTCACCATGGCGGATCATCGAGATGCGCATGGTTGAGGATGTCTTGGGCAGAAACCGCGCGCTGACATTGAACAACATGGCGACAATGGTGGCGCAGGCGGCGAGGAAGTGACTGAGATTGTTGGACAGGCCAAGCGGATAAATCTTGTTACGGCAATAGAGAATAATCTCTGCAAGGCCAGCACCGCCGAGGAACATGCCGAGCACCGGGCGGCTATTGTCCGCGCCATCGCTCAGCGCAATCATCTGGCGCTCAATCACATGGCTATCGAGATCATTGGCGGCGATATCGACAATGCGTTCCAGCGCCGCCAGCGAGTTACCATCAGCACCAAGATCGAGCGCGATCAAATTGGTCTTGCCATTAGGCAGCACCGCGACCGGCGGCGGGTTGTCGCCAAAATGGCCGCCCTGGTGCATTTCGGTCAGGGTAGCCTGTACCGTACCGTCACCGCCATTAATGACCAAAACTTTGGGTTTCACCCGGGCAATACTCTCCAGCGCGCGGGCAATCTGGTCCACTTCCTCCACCTCATAGTGGAAGATATCGGGGTGACGGGCACAATAGGCACGCACCTCAGGAAGACCGGAACGATTGCCGGTAGACATCGGGTTGGAGAGTAAAGCGACGAGTGTCATGAGGCTTTCCAGGGCTCAATCGACAGGCCCTGCCGATAATTCAGCACCACGGTGATGCGACGCACACCGCCATTTACGGAAATGCTCGTCTTCTTCACCGAAGGCTTGAGGTTGGTCAGCGAGATATCCGGATTGCGCGAAAAGCCGCCGCCATCGCTCCAGCCGGACTTGCCATTGCCATCCGTGTCGTGGCGCACCGCAATGCCATAATTGCCATTGGCCGGTACCGGCACACAAAAGCGCATCTTGCCGCTGCGTAGCGCCACCCGCGTGTCAATGCGGTTGATCCATTGGCCTTTCTTCAGCCATTTTGCCTTGGTTGCGCTATAGGATTGCACCCGGATGCGGCCATTGGCATTCTTGAACCCAACCACTTCAACCAACACAGCCGGGCCACTCGCGCTACTGCTGCATTTGCCCATATCATTGGAGATTTTCTGCCGTTGTGCCATCGCCGCAGAGGGCAATGCCATTGTAAAGCTGAGCAACACAGCCGCAAATGGCGCAAACAGGCGAAATTTGTGCATGGCGTTTCCGCTCCCAAAGACTATATCAGGCCCGGTAAAGGGCTATGAAAAACCGGCGCAAAACCGATTTTTGCCAATCGTATCAATCTATTTGGGAAGCATTTGCGGCCAAAACATGGTGAGAGGGAGACAAGAAGTTGAAATTTCTCACCGCCACTGACCGTTATATTGCGCGGCTGGTCATCGTTCCATTGGTCTCCACACTGGTGATCGCGGCGATGTTGCTGGTGCTCGACAAGATGCTGCGCCTGTTTGATTTCGTCGCGGCAGAAGGCGGTCCGGTCAGTGTCGTCTGGCAGATGCTCGCCAATTTGCTGCCCGAATATCTTTCGCTGGGTATCCCCATTGGCCTGTTGCTGGGGATATTGCTGGCTTTCAGGCAGCTTTCACTATCATCAGAGCTGGACGTGTTTCGCGCCGTTGGCCTGGGCTATGGTCGGCTTTTGCGCGTACCGTTTATCTTCGCCATCATATTGGCCGGAGTGAACCTCGCGATTGTCGGCTGGATCCAGCCGGAATCGCGCTATGCCTATGAACGGCTAGGCTTTGAGCTGCGGTCTGGCGCTTTGGGCGCGTCGATCAAAGTCGGCGAGTTCACCAATTTAGGCAAAAATATGACGATCAGGATCGAGGGCAGCCAAGAGCAAGGCCGTCAGCTTTCCGGCATCTTCGTCCGTGTCAAAAGTGGCCGCGACAATATCCTCACCGTTACTGCCAAACAGGGTCAGTTTATGGCTACTGACGACCCGGATGTTATCATATTGCGCTTAAGCGATGGCACATTGGTGCATGAAAATGTCGATTATGAAACACCGCGTATCCTTAACTTTACCAACCACGATTTGCCCATTGATCTGCCACGGATAGAGGCGTTTCGCGAGCGCGGGGGCAAGGAGCGCGAATATACCCTGCCCGAACTGGTGCGTATCGGCACCAACCCCAGTACACCGGCGATTGAACGAGCCGAAAGCCGGTCAAGCTTTCACTTTCGTATCGTTGAGGTGGTGATGATGTTGCTAATGCCGCTGCTGGCGGTGTCGCTCGCCATTCCGCCCAAAAGATCAACCTCGGCGCTTGGCGTATTCCTGTCGATCATCATGATCGTCGCCTATCACAAGATCAATCAATATGGCGAGGATATCGGCGCGCTGGGGCGGGTTGACCCGATTATCGCTTTATGGGGGCCGTTTATCCTCTTTGCCGGTTTGATTATCTGGATGTACTATCAGGTGTCCCATGTCCCCGGCGGACAACCGATCGGCGCGCTGGAACGTTTCTTTGCCAAATCGGGCAGCTTCCTCAAAGGCATGCTCTCCATCGGCCGCAAGCGCCAGATACATATGGAGAATTAGGTCTTGCAGCTCGAATTCTTCCCGTCCCGGTCAATGGCCAAATATATGGCGCGGATGTTCGTCATCCGTGTCGTAGCCGTGGTGACTTTGCTGGTGCTGGTGCTGCAAACGCTCGATCTGCTCGGCGAAAGCGGCAAAATCCTGGCCTATCCCGGCAATGGCGAAGGCGAATTACTGACCTATGTGTCCTTGCGTATTCCCCAACTGATAGAGTTCTTCCTGCCTTTTGGCGTGTTGCTGGCAACCATCATCACGCTTGCCACGCTGAACCAAAATAGCGAAGTCATATCGATGAAGGCGGCAGGGCTATCTGCGCATCAGGTGCTGGCCCCTTTATTGTTGATGAGCCTGATCATCGCTGTGCTGTCCTTCCTGTTCAATGATATCGTCGTCTCGCGCACCACCGCGACGCTTGAGGCCTGGGAAGCGGCGGAATATGGGCCAATACCGGAGGACCCGAACAGCCGCACCAATGTCTGGGTGCGTGATGGCCACACTATCATTCAGGCGCAAACGGTTATCGGCAAGGGTACCAATACGCAGCTACGCAATGTGACCGCCTTTTTCCGCGATGATGAGGACAGCCTGCGCGAGACGGTTTCGGCTGGCTCGGCCAGCTTCACTGGCAAGGGCTGGTTGCTCAAGGACGTGTCGCGCTTTGATCTGCTGACCGGCACCGTGACCGAAATGCCCGACCGGGTTGTCGGCGCGGAGGTGACGCCCGATCAATTTACTCTCAGCAATATCAATGCGTCGGGCCTTTCCTTTTTTGAACTGGGCCAGACGATTGAGGATATGCAGCTTGCCGGGCGGCGTACCAGCGATCTGGAGACCACCTATTGGCACAAGATTTCCAAGCCCTTGTCGTCGATCCTGATGCCGTTGCTGGGCGCGGTGGCGGCTTTTGGTCTGGCGCGTTCTGGACGGCTGTTCTTCCGTGCGGTGATCGGCATGGCTCTGGGATTTGCCTATTTTGTCGTCGATAATTTTGCCCTCGCCATGGGCAATCTGGAAGTGTACCCGCCGCTGCTCGCGGCCTGGGCACCCTTCGTTCTGTTCCTGCTGATCGGTGAGACGGTGCTTGTCCGAACCGAAGAATAGTACAGAGGCAGTGTCGGGCTCTGGTATCAGCCGGGGTGATGTCGGCAAGGGCGCCGCTATGGCCGCGCTTGCCCGCCTCGGTGCGCTGATCGAGGTTGTTGCCCAGCCTGCCTATGTCTGGCTTTATGGCTTGGCGGGTTATGGGCTCTATATCAGCCTGTGGTCTGCAGTGAATGTGCTGGGTTTTATCTTCAACCTGGCGATGCACCAGGCCCTGCAGCGGCTGATTCCCGGCACGGATGATGAGGAAGAGGCGCATGCCATATTGCGCTTTGCTCTATTGGTGACGGTGCTGCCCGCCTGCGCCGTCGCAATACTCATTACCGCATTAGCCCCAATAATCGCTCCCGCTATCTCCAGCAGCGAGGAAGCCTCAAGCGCATTGCCGCAAATCATCGCGCTGTTCAGCTGGTCGCTGCCGTTGCTGATCCTGCTCGAAGTCGCCACCGCAGCCGCACGTGCCAGACGCGCTTTTGGCCCAGAGATACGCCTGCGCATTTTCTGGGAGCAATGCGTTCGTCTGGCGCTGGCGGTGGCGGCTTGGTTTGCGGGGTTCCTCGTTTTCGGCCTGTTTATCGCGCATATCGCTTCGCTGGCAGTCACGGCGGTGCTGGCGTTGCGGCTGATCGGCAAATATTATGATTGGGGTCTGTTAATGCGAGCGCCCGGCCCCAAGGGCATGGCGGGCAATGTGCTCCTCACCGGCATGGCGATGCTGCCGCCCAATATCGCCCGGCGCGCCTTTAACGATCTGCCGCCGGTCCTGCTCAACCTTACGCTGCCGGGTGCAGGTGGTGCAATTGCTGCTGGCCTCTATGGTATAGCGCGCAAGGTGGCGTCAGTGCCGCTGATCGTACGGCAGGCATTTCTCTATGTGCTCGCCCCGCTTAGCGCCGCACAGGCCAAGGTTGATCGCGCCGCCATCCTGCCACTCTACCAATTCTCCAATCGGCTGGCGGCGATATTGGTTATCCCGTTGACTTTAGCGATGATCCTCATCGGCGATATCATCCTGCTGATCTTTACCAAGGACGCGCTGGCAGCACTACCGATATTGGTGGTGCTGCTGATCGGTCGGGCCGGTGAGGCCTTATTGGGGGCCGCGACGCCGATTGTCGAGATGACCGGCCATCGTCTGTTACCGCTGGTCAACAGCCTGTTGGGTCTATTGGTTGCGGCGATAACCTATATGTTGCTGCCCGAGAATAGCGGCGCTGTCGGCATGGCGGTTGCCGTCGCGTTGGGCGTTACGGCCGCAAGCTGGATCGCGGCATGGGAGCTTAGCCAGTTTGACAAAATGCCCGTCTGGGACCGGCATATGGTCTGGGCCGTGGCGCAGCAGCTCGCGGGATGCGCAATGCTGGCTTTTGTAGCGCGCATAGTGGAGCAGGAAAGCATCGCCATCCGACTGGGCATTGTTATTGGTGGCTTGTTGCTGCTTGTCTGGGTCGGCCTGAAATGGGGACTGGAAAGCCACGACAAAGCGGCACTGGGACGAGCCAGCAAGATTTTGCATCTATAGCTAAAACTGTTCGGGCTGAGTGCTGAGCTTGTCGCAGTATCGAAGCCCTATAATTAGCTTTCTAGGCTCAGAACCCATTAAATCGCTACATGCGTTTTCGTCGGCCCCGCGCAGGCGGGGCCAGGGCTATAGTTTCACGCAAAGACGCAAAGACACGAAGAGATCGTGCAAATAGGAACCTTCTTTGCGCCTTCGCGTCTTTGCGTGAGTCAAAAAAAGCCTTGGCCCCGCCTGCGCGGGGCCGACGAGATGGCAAAGACTGTAATGGGAAAAGGGATTCACCGGGCTCAATAGGTTCTGGGCCTAGAAAAGAGCCACCCTTCGACAAGCTCAGCCCGAACGGAGAAAGGTGATATTTAGGCGCGAAAAGTATTGCGCACCAACCGCGAAACCAGTCCGGGCAGACCTTTGTAATTGGCGCCATGATATTGCGATGTCTGCGGCAGGGCCTCAATCAGGCGGCGATGCGCTTCACCCAGAGCATGATAGGGCACGCTGGGCAGCAGATGGTGCAGTGCGTGATAGCGCAGGCCCACCGGAGCCCAAAGTTCCGGCAACAGGCCCGGCGGCGGCACATTGACGCTGTCGAGATATTGCGCGGTGACGCTCATCGCCTCGCCCTCATTCTCCCACAGATGCGCCACCAATGTGCGGATCTGGTTGAGCACGATTGAGGCCGACATGATGCCGAGAAAGATCGCAAAGGCCTTGAGAGGGATGATACCGGTCGCGGTCAGCGCAATCAGAGCAATAGCCCAGATGCTGGCAGCGGCTTCTTCCGTCGTCCATTCGCGGGCAAAGCGGCCTTCGGGCATACGACGGCGGAAATCCGGGTTGATCGCCAGCGCCGAATAGCGCTCCACCACCAGAGTCCGCAGCGGCGGGATGAGGAAAGAGAGCGGCGTCAGCACCGCATAGCGGAACAACAGCGCAATCGGTGCCAATGCGGCAACGACAACAAATAGCGGTACCGACCACGGCTTCATCCGCGCCAGCGGCAGATATTCAGGATCACGCACCGTGCCATAGCGGGTCTTGTTGTGGTGCAGATTATGCACCTCAATATACATGAAACTTGGCACCAGCAGCGGCACACCGATCAGCGCATTCCACACGGTGCGGAAGCCCGGAACGGCATCACGCTTCAAATGGGTCAGCTCATGGATAAAGCTACCCGCACGATAGAGCGCCAGAACCGCAATCACGCCGCCGATAACCGCAATGGCCGTCGATCCGGCGAAAATAGCTGCCGCAAGGCCAGCATAACCGATAACCGTCGAGGCCAGAAAATCGGTCCAATAAACCTTCGGACTTGCCTTGCTCAGATCACGCGCCAGCTTGGCCGCCAGACGGATCATATCCTGATCATCGGCAATCTCGCTCAGCTTCACGGCTTGCTTGGCGCTGCTCTGGTCTTTAGCCGCCGCATCATGCGCGGCGCGATCCAGTGGCAATGTGGGTGCAGTCATATCGCTTTTATCCATTTCAACGCCGTGCCTGAAGCAGAGCAACATGGCAAGATCATGGCGAAATCGCGCTATTTCGCGATGCTTGACAGGATGGCGCTTTGCTCTTCACAAGGCCAGCCAGACAAAGGTCTGAGGCCCGGATACGGCTTCATTCCATGATGGTACAGGGGGTTATATATGTCCGGCAAAGGCGAAATCCAGGTAAGCGAGGCGAACAGCAAGGCCGCCATGGCCGCTTTCGTCAATATCGCCTTTCAGCTGAACAGCAGCGATCCGCATTGGGTGCCACCGCTGAAACAGGACGTGTTCGACATGTTCAACCCGGCCAAAAACCCTTTTTATGGCCATGCAACGGTGCAACCGATGATCGCAACGCGCGACGGGCGCGTCGTCGGGCGCATCTCGGCGCATATCGATCATCTGGCCGCAGAACAGCCGGTAGAGCAGGGCATGGGCCCGGGCACCGGCAATTGGGGGATGCTGGAAGCAGAAGATGGTGACGTTGCCAGCGCACTGATTGCTGCCGCCGAAGACTGGCTGCGCAAACAGGGAATGAACCGGGCGCTTGGCCCATTGAGCCTGTCAGTCTGGGATGAGCCGGGGTTGCTGGTCAAAGGCTTTGAGCAAGACCCGACTTTCATGATGGGGCATCACAATCAGGCACAGGAAACATGGGTTCAGGCCGCTGGCTATAAGCCGGTCAAATCGCTGTTCACCTATGAGCTTGATATCACCACGGACTTTCCCCCGCTGATCCAGCGTATCGTCAAATCAGGCGAGCGCAGCAGCAAGATCAATGTCCGCGGCGTTGATAAAAGCCGGTTTGACGAAGAGGCGGCAACGATATTGGGCATATTGAACGACGCCTGGTCAGACAATTGGGGTTTTGTACCGATTACCGATGATGAGATCGCGCACGTCGGCAAGAAGCTGAAGCCCATTGTGCGCGAAGATCTGATCATGATTGCCGAGGTCGAAGGCGAACCGGTCGCCTTTATGATGACGCTGCCGGACCTGAATGAAGCGATCAAACCGCTGAACGGCAATCTCTTTCCCTTTGGCTGGGCCAAATTGCTGTGGTGGCTGCGCAGCTGTCGGTCCAACACCATGCGGGTACCGCTTATGGGGGTGAAGAAGGAGCTGCAAAATTCGCGGCTGGCGAGTCAGCTGGCCTTTATGATGATCGAATATATCAAGCGCAGTGCCACCAGCCGCTATGGCGCGACCCGTGGCGAGATTGGCTGGATATTGGAGGATAATCAGGGGATGGTCGCGATTGCCGATGCGATTGATAGCCATATCAACAAGGAATATCGGCTGTATGAGAAGGCGTTGTAGCTGAACCTCCCCCTTGGGGGAGGGGAACCGTCGAAGACGGTGGAGGGGCACCTTCGGCATGACGCAGACCATGTGACAATACAATGAGCCTGCTTTAGGGGCGAGACAATACTCCAAACAATGGAATACTACGCCTGTGCCCCTCCACCAGCTTCGCTGGTCCCCCTCCCCGTAAACGGGTAGGATTTATGCTGTCACATCATGCCCATATAACCAGGCCAAGCGCCGATCCGCGACATCGAGTTTCAGTCTGTTAGCCGCCATCATCGGGCCGTGGGTAGTCAGCTTCCCAAGCGGTGTTCTCTGATGAAACAAATCGCCATTGCGCCGCGCCGCCATTTGCACACGACTGGTGCGATCATGGCGCTTGGCAAAGTAGCCGGTCAGTGCGTCACTGACGCTATCGCTCTCAGCCAGCAGGCGCGCCAAAACATAGCCGTCCTCCATCGCCTGCACCGCGCCTTGGGCCATAAAGGGCAGCATCGGATGGCAGGCATCGCCGAGCAGTACGACGCGGCCATCAACCCATTGGCTAAGCGGTTTGCGATCAAACAGAGCCCAGCGATAATGCGCCTCGGCCTGTTCGATCAGTGTTGTAACAATCGGATGCCAGTCGGCAAAATCCGCCAAAACCTGCTCACGCGTGCCTTGCTCGGTCCAGCTTTCCGATTGCCGCTCATCACGCTCGACCACGCCTACAAAATTGGCAAGCTTGCCACCGCGAAGCAAATAGGTAACGGCATGTTTGCCTTCACCAAACCACACCCCCGCAACCGGATCGGGGACATGCAGCCCCAGCTTCTCAACCGGAACCACCGCGCGCCAGGCAATATTGCCGGTAAAGCGCGGCTTTTCCGCTCCCAGCATCTGGGTGCGGATTGCCGAGTGGATGCCGTCAGCGCCGATCACCACATCGCCAGAGATTTGCGGACCATCCGCAAGCGTGAGCCAGGCGCTATCCGCCCCCTGACCATAGCCGGTTACCTGCCTATGGGTGTGAATGGCCCCAGGCATCCGCTCCTCCACCGCCTGCTGCAATATCGCAATCAGATCGGCACGATGGATATGGACATAGGGCGCGCCATATTTGGCTTCATATCCGGCCATGGACTCACGAAAGATCAACCGCCCCGATGTGCCGCCGCGAAACTCTGCCGCTTTGGGTCGAAACCCTGCCGCCAGCACCGCCTCATCCAGCCCCAGCGCGCGCAGCACCTTCATGCCATTGGGGCTGATCTGGATACCCGCGCCGACCTCAGCAATCGCCTCGGCCTGTTCACAGACACACGCGTCCCAACCAAAATGATGCAGGCACAATGCTGCGGTCAATCCGCCTATGCCGCCGCCTGCAATAATGGCCTTGCCTGTCATTCTTTCTCAATCCCGGGTCAGCTAGATAGTTTGATTTCGTCATTGCGAGCGCAGCGAAGCAATCCAGAGCCACACGCACCTGCTCTGGATTGCCGCGTCGCTTCGCTCCTCGCAATGACGGAGTAGCCAGCTATGGCAACTTTAGAGCGAAATATCCTCGGCATAGCCAGTCATTTCAAGATAGCCGCGTCCCCCCTTGGTCGTCACCGCGCCTTCCCAATAGGTAGGCGTCAAAGCGCCGGTCAGCTCTTGCGCATCAAACATCGGGGTCAACACAAAGCGCTTTTCCTCGCCCCGCACCATGATGACATATTCCGCTTCGACCGGATAGGAAGCGCCGGTTTCGGGCGAGGTCCAATATCGCCGTGGTACAAAGCGGACATCGTCGGAACCCAGCACCGTCTGCTCGCCATCCGCATCGCGATAGCTGCCCCCCGCATAAACCGGCTTGCCATCGCGCCCTCGCACCTGAAACGCCATCAGCGCGCTGCCGTCATCAAAGTTCAGCCCGGTCCAGTCCCAGCCGACGGCATTTTCAGGCAGCACATCGGAGGACCATTCGCGATCCAGCCAGCCGCTGCCACGCACCGTTTCTTGACGCCCCTTGCGCGTCACCGATCCGCTGACGTCGAGATGCGGCATGGAATAATAATAGCTGGCCTGAGACGGCTGCGGGCCCTTGCGGCTATAGCCCCGATCGCCATTAAGCATAACCGGCTGCGATGGATTGAAGCTAAGGTCCAGCACAAAATCCTTGCTTTCGACCCGGCTGACAAACGCGCCTGCAGTATCACGCTCCAGCGACCAGCCGAGCAATTGCACATCAGTATCGCCGCTCGCCGCATCGATAATGCCAAAGCCCTTGCGGCCCATGCGCTGATCATGGATCAGCTTGCCCGTTTTCGGGTCCGAAATCGCAGCATGGGCAAAGACAATCTGGTTTGGCGTAAAGCGGCTGGGATTATCTTGCGGGATATCCGGGCGGCTGCGGAAGAAGGTGATCTGAAAACCCAGCGGGTCACCACTTTCGGTCTCCAGCCAGCCGGTAAAATACCACCATTCGGTGCGGTAGTTATCATGCGAACCATGGTCTTTGGGGAAGCTGATGGTCTGGCCCTGGCGCACCTCCGGATAGGTGACGCTCGCCGCTGCCCATGCCACCGCCCCGGCGAATAGTGCCAATAACAGGGCCAGAAAAGCGCGCATCACCAATCCTGCCTTACCGCCTGCAGGGCGTCTTGAGAGGCGGCGCGGCGTCCGGCAAATATCGCGGTGAGCGCCGATGTCGCCAACAGCGCCAGCGATATCCCAATCAGCAGCGCATAAGGGAAATGCGTCGTCATGGTGAGGTTGAACGATTGCGGATTGATCACATGGATCAGCACCTGACTGATGGCGAGGCCCACGGCCAGCCCGGCAATCAGCCCTATTACCCCGAGCAGAAAACCCTCGCTGGCCAGCATCGCAATAATCTGGCCGCGGCCAAAGCCGATATGACGCAACATGCCAAATTCCTTCACCCGAACAGTAACCTGTGCTGCAAAGGTTGCGCCGACACCGACCATGCCGATCAATATCGCCACCGCCTCCAAGCCATAGGTAATGGCGAAGCTGCGATCAAAAAGCTGCAACGCCAGCGCGCGGATGCCGCTGGCATCGGAGATATCGACAGAGCTGCCGGTGATGATTTCAATTTCGGGCCGCATACGCGCAATCACGGCTTCGGGCGCATCATTGCCCGCCAGCATGATGGCGATATCGCTGCGCACTGTATCGCCGGTCAGACGGACATAATCCTCTGCCTCGATGACAATCGCCCCCTGCTGGCGGGCATAGTCGCTCCAGATGCCGACCACAGTCGCGATCGCACCATCATCGCCCAGCGGCAGGGTCAGCGTGTCACCAATCTCCAGATCATAAAGCCGGGCAGCAGGCTCCGACACCCAGATGGGGAGCGTTTCGGTAGAGGCCCCTGACTCACGGATAAGTGCCAGAGGAAAGCGAGTGCCCTTTACCGGGCGGACAATCAAATTGACTGCAGGCCGCTCCGCATCAAGGCTGAGCGAGACGGTCTTGCTGAACTCGGCATGGGCGATATCGGGCAGCGCGGCGATGCGCCGCTGCTGGTCGGCGTCAAAGGTTGCGCCGGAAAAGCCGCCGGTGACATAAACGTCCGCGCTTAAAATCGAGCCGAGCCAGCCATCGACCGAGGTACGGAAGCTGGAGACCATGATCGCCATTGCCATCATCAAGCCGACACTGGCGACAATCCCGGCCAGCGCTGCCGCAGCGCGCGAGGGAGAACGCATCAGATGCCGAAGCGCCATATCAAAGGGCAGATAGCCCGCCGATAAGCGGGTCAGCGGTTTGAGCAATGTCTGCGCCAGCCAAGGCGTCAACCAGATCGCCCCGGCCAGCAGGGCGGCAATAGCGAGATAGCCAAAGAGCGGCAGGCCATTGACCGGCGGCGCAAATGTCAAAGCGCCGCCAAGCAGCAGCAATAACAGGCCGGGCCACCAGCGCGGTGCATCATCGCTGTGATAATTATCCGCCGAGGATTTGATCGCCTGGGCTGGAACCAGCTTTGCCGCCCGTCTGCCCGGCGCGAGACTGCCGATAATCGCAGTACCAATCCCGAAGGCAAGGAACACCGCTATCGCCCATGGCGACACCGCAAGCGGCTGGCTGCGCCCGGAAAAATAGCCCGCGCCAAGATCAGCACCGACAAGATTGACCACAAGCAGCGCAAAGCCATAGCCGAGCGCCAGCCCGACAAGCGAGCCGAAGAGGCCAAGAGCCAGTCCCTCGATCAGCAATTGGCGTTGCAGGCTGGCCCGCTGCAAACCCAATATCCGCAGCAAGGCAAATTGCTGCTGGCGCGTCTCGGCAGAGAGCGATTGCGCGGCATAGACGAGAAAGCCGCCGGTCACCAACGCCACCAGCGCCAGCATCTCAAGATTGACGCGATAGGCGCGCGACAATTGCGCGCGATTGGCGGTTTCCTGTTCTGCCCCCGTAATGCGCGCATTATCGGGCAATATGGCTTGCAGCGCCTGATTGAGCTCAGCCTGAGTCACGCCATCGGCGCGGCGAATATCCAGCCGATCAATCTGACCGAGCCGATCAAAACGCCATTGCGCGGTGGCAATATCGGTCACCGCCACCGCCTGCCCTGTCTCCATGCCGGGCAGATCGCCAGCGATGGTGAATGCATGGCTTTGCCCATTGGCACGCAGCGTGACGGTATCGCCTATCGCCAGTTGGGCCTCGTTCAGAGCGGTGCGACTGAGATAGAGGGCGTCCATATCGAAGCCGCTGTCGGCATCGCCGCGCCCACGTGACTGATCCTCTGCAATTTCCTGGCGCCCCAGGAGCAGTGGCGTAATCCCGGCAGCGCGGAAGATATCGGTACCAAGCAACCGCACCCGCAATCGCGACGGTTCGATAACGGCAGACATGGCGATAACCGGGCTGACATCGGCGGTTTCGGTCAGGCGAAACACCTCGGGATAAAGCGCTTCATCAAAGCCGAGACCGGTGGTCCCTGCGATCTGCGCATCGGCACTGCCAGAGATATTGCGCACCGCATCGCCAAAGGCATCGCTGGCCGAGGCATTGATCAGATGCACCGAAAAGCCCAGCGCAATGCCGAGCGCAATCGCCAGGCTGGCGAGCAAATAGCGCAAAGGAAAGCTGCGAAACTGGCCAGCCAGCAGCCAGCGCCAAATGGTGCCGCTAGCTTTGCTGGTGGCCATGGCGGTCATGCAATAGGTTCCATGCCACTGGCCGTAAGCCGCAATTGCCGATCGGCCATCGCTGCATCGATAGGGGAATGCGTCACCAGCACCATCGCCGCGCCGGTAGAGCGGACCGTGCGGGCAAGCAGGTCCATAATCTCGTTCGAGGTATCAGGATCAAGATTGCCGGTCGGCTCATCGGCAAGGATCAGCACCGGATCATGTACCAGCGCGCGGGCAATCGCGACTCGCTGCAACTCACCGCCGGACAAGGCAGCGACATAGTCACCATGCCTGTCGCCCAGCCCGACCTCGCTCAGCCGGGTGCGGGCCTTGGTCAGCGCCGCATCACGCGGATCGCCGGAAAGGATCGCGGGCAGCGCAACATTTTGCGCCAGAGTGAGATAGGGCAGGACATGGAAGGACTGAAACACAAAGCCGATTTGTTGCCCGCGCAGCGCGGTTAGATCAGCCTCGGACAAATCGGCCAATTTCCGCCCCGCTACCTCCACCATTCCCGCGCTGGGCGTATCAAGGCCAGCAGCAAGATTGAGCAAGGTCGACTTGCCAATCCCCGATTCTCCCTGAATCGAGACACATTCTCCGGCCGATACCGTCAGCGAAAGATTGGCAAAGAGCTGGCGTCCATTGGGCAAAGTCTTGCCAAGCGATTCAAGCACAAGGGGCGGCGCGGATGTCATGAAAAGCTGTGGCTATCCTGCACTCTTCTTTTCGGAAGTGCGGCGCAGTTCGGTCATTCGCGCAGGCAGGTCATCAACAATCTGTTGCTGGCGCTGAGGCGAGGCAGACGCCCATTCGGTGATTTCCGCTATGCTCCGACCACAGCCCTCGCACCAGCCACTCGCCTTATCGATGGTGCAAATGCTGATACAGGGAGATGGCGGTGCTTGGGTCATGCCGTTAGTCCTGAAAACGGGCGGTTGAGCTGCACGATCTTGGCGTTGAGTATCGCGGCAAAGGATACCCAGAGGAGATAGGGCACTATCATTACCCCCGCGAGGGTGGACAGTCCGCTGGTGACAATCAGCAGCGCCAGCACCGAGAACCAGAGAAAGACCACCTCAATCAAGGCCCAATCGGGACGCTGCCATGTAAAGAAAAGCGGCGACCAGGCAAAATGGCAGAGAAAATTCACCGCATAGGCGATGATGATGGAAAGCCGCTCAACATCAGATCCTGCCGCATTCCATGACAATATCGCAGCCCATGCCGCCAGCCCCAATATCACCGTCCAGGCAGGACCAAATAACCAATCCGGCGGCTGCCAGCTCGGCTTTTTCAGGTTGCGATACCATGGCCCGATCTTGGTCAGCGCGCCACCCAAACCGCCGAGAATGACGGCCCATAAGATGGCGGCAAAGATGGGAGTGGATATCATGGGAGCAAAATAGGGGCAGTCAGCCTATTTCGCAATTGCACAATGCGCCGCCGGGCCTCCAAAGAGGGAATCAGTTCGTTATAGCGATGGTGTTTTTGGGAAGATTTGGTTGCGGGAGTAGGATTTGAACCTACGACCTTCAGGTTATGAGCCTGACGAGCTACCGGACTGCTCCATCCCGCGCCACCAAACTGGGCATGCGCTAGCCCAGAAATGCAAAAAGCGACCGGCCCGGTGCCGGACAGGCCGCTTTGCAAAGAGATTGTAAATGGGTTTTACCCTCATGCACCGGCTGCAATGCCTGGCGGCGACCTACTCTTCCAGTGCTTAAGCAATAGTACCATCGGCGCTGTCCGGTTTCACGGCCGAGTTCGGGATGGGATCGGGTGGGTCACAGACGCTATGGCCACCAAGCAATGAAGCAGGTGCATGAAGTTTTTTAATCGATGGTGTTTGTTGTTCAGGCGTATCCGGCTGCAATAATCATCGCATCAACACCAACCTTCTTTCCAAGGCTGTCATTGATGGTGGGATTCTGCAAGCGCGAAAAGAGTAATTAGGACCGGTTAGCTACACGCATTACTGCGCTTCCACACCCGGCCTATCAACGTGGTAGTCTTCCACGACTCGATGATTGCTTATCTTGAGGGAGGCTTCCCGCTTAGATGCTTTCAGCGGTTATCCCGTCCATGCATAGCTACCCTGCTGCACCACTGGCGTGATGACAGGTACACCAGAGGCATGTTCACCCCGGTCCTCTCGTACTAGGGGCAACTCCTCTCAACAATCGACGCCCACGGCAGATAGGGACCAAACTGTCTCGCGACGTTCTGAACCCAGCTCACGTACCACTTTAATTGGCGAACAGCCAAACCCTTGGGACCTGCTCCAGCCCCAGGATGTGATGAGCCGACATCGAGGTGCCAAACGATTCCGTCGATATGAGCTCTTGGGAATCATCAGCCTGTTATCCCCGGCGTACCTTTTATCCGTTGAGCGATGGCCCTTCCACGAGGGACCACCGGATCACTATGACCGACTTTCGTCTCTGCTCGACCTGTCGGTCTCGCAGTCAGGCTGGCTTATGCCATTGCACTCTAACAGACGGTTTCCAACCGTCCTGAGCCAACCATCGCGCGCCTCCGTTACTCTTTAGGAGGCGACCGCCCCAGTCAAACTACCCGCCACAGAGGGTCCCTCACCCGGTTTCACGGGTGCAGGTTAGACATCAGAAAACAACAGGGTGGTATTTCACTTTTTGGCTCCACTCGGACTGGCGCCCAAGTTTCAAAGCCTCCCACCTATTCTACACAGTTCTTTCCTAATGCCACTCTGAAGCTGCAGTAAAGGTGCACGGGGTCTTTCCGTCTAACCGCGGGTACTCCGCATCTTCACGGAGAATTCAATTTCGCTGAGCATGTTCTGGAGACAGTGGGGAAGTCGTTACGCCATTCGTGCAGGTCGGAACTTACCCGACAAGGAATTTCGCTACCTTAGGACCGTTATAGTTACGGCCGCCGTTTACTCGGGCTTCAATTCAGAGCTTGCACTCCTCCTCTTAACCTTCGAGCACCGGGCAGGCGTCAGACCCTATACGTCGTCTTGAAGCCGACTTAGCAGAGCCCTGTGTTTTTGCTAAACAGTCGCTACCCCCTGGCTTGTGCCCCCTGCCAAAAGTTGCCTTCTGACAGGGCATCCTTATCCCGAAGTTACGGATGTAATTTGCCGAGTTCCTTCAGAACACTTCTCTCAAGCGCCTTGGTATACTCTACCTGACCACCTGTGTCGGTTTCGGGTACGGTCTATACGGAGAGGCTATTTCCTGGGACAACTTCACCGCCTGAACAATCCAATAAGCTCAGACGATACACGCCATCCGTCACACATCTCCAGGCCCACGAATATTAACGTGGTTCCCATCGACTACCCCCTTCGGGCTCGTCTTAGGGGCCGGCTTACCCTGCTCAGATTAGCTTTAAGCAGGAACCCTTGGTCTTTCGGCGACAGAGCATCTCACTCTGTTTATCGCTACTCATGTCAGCATTCGCACTTCCGATATCTCCACCGCCCGTTACCAGACGGCTTCATCAACTTACGGAACGCTCCGCTACCGCTCATCTTACGATGAACCCTAAGCTTCGGTGCATATCTTTAGCCCCGTTACATCTTCGCCGCAGGAACCCTTATTTAGACCAGTGAGCTGTTACGCTTTCTTTAAAGGATGGCTGCTTCTAAGCCAACCTCCTGGTTGTTTTGGGATTCCCACATGCTTTCCCACTTAGATATGACTTGGGGACCTTAGCTGTAGGTTAGGGCTGTTTCCCTTTTGACGACGGACCTTAGCACCCGCCGTCTGTCTCCCGGACTTGTCTCTATGGTATTCGGAGTTTGGTTAGGTTTGGTAGATCTCGCGACCCCCTAGCCCATCCAGTGCTCTACCCCCATAGGAAAACATCCGAGGCACTACCTCAATAGTTTTCGCGGAGAACCAGCTATTTCCCGGCTTGATTGGCCTTTCACCCCTAAACACAGCTCATCCGATAATTTTTCAACATTAAACGGTTCGGTCCTCCAGTGCGTGTTACCGCACCTTCAACCTGGCCATGCCTAGATCGCCGGGGTTCGGGTCTAATCCAACATACTCATTCGCCCTATTCAGACTCGCTTTCGCTGCGCCTACACCTAACGGCTTAAGCTTGCATGTTAGATTAAGTCACTGACCCATTATGCAAGAGGTACGCAGTCACCCCATATGGGGCTCCTACTGCTTGTAAGCATCCGGTTTCAGGTACTGTTTCACTCCCCTAATCGGGGTGCTTTTCACCTTTCCCTCACGGTACTTGTTCGCTATCGGTCATGTACGAGTATTTAGGCTTGGAGGGTGGTCCCCCCGTGTTCAGACAGGATTTCACGTGTCCCGCCCTACTTAATATGTCAATGCTTGCTGCCGGTACGGGGCTGTCACCCACTATGGCGTTCCTTTCCAGAAACTTCCCGTTCACTTACATTGTTCGCCTGATCCGCGTTCGCTCGCCACTACTAACGGAATATCGGTTGATATCTTTTCCTCCGGGTACTGAGATGTTTCAGTTCTCCGGGTTCGCTTCACCAAAGCTATATATTCACTAAGGTGATACCTTACACACCTCATCCAACATACGGGGCAAGCCCGTAAATTGTATGAAATGGTGAAGGTGGGTTTCCCCATTCGGAAATCGCGGGATCAAAGCCTGCTCACGGCTCCCCCACGCTTATCGCAGCGTGCCACGTCCTTCATCGCCTGTACATGCCAAGGCATCCACCAAATGCTCTTACCTCACGCTTGAGAATCCACACCACCAATGACAGCATTGGAAACACCCTCC